>AP018040.2 GCA_002356435.2 Petrimonas sp. IBARAKI
TTGTTTAACCTGTCATTTACGGAATTAAACGAGTCAGACATGAAAAATAGTATATCGGTCCTTACCGTATCACTTTTATTAGGAATATCCCTGCAGATTAATTCTCAGGAAAATATTCCATCGACACTGGAATTGAGCAACCCGTTGTCTAACGCTACGTATTTATATAAAGCCACAACATCCATTCGGCTTTTACCCGGTTTTAGTTACGGTGCTGCAGCAAGTAATAAACTAACAGCTCTAATTGACGTTCTCAACATAGATCCAAATCCTTATCCATCCAACACGGTCGGAGGCCCGCTAAACGGTGTAGTGGGCAGCGTTAATGGGAACTTTGATGTAACACCAACGGGCTCTGCTGCATATCAGATACCGTTGCTTGCACCGCCGGGAACAGGAGGCATGACTCCTCAGTTATCTATCTGCTACAGCAGCTCAGCCGGCGATGGCCTTTTAGGACAAGGATTTTATTTATCGGGGTTATCGATGATAAACAGAGCTCCGTCTAACATGTTTGTTGACGGGAGAGCCGGTGTTGTTGACTTTACCACGAATGATAAATTTATGCTTGACGGAAACCGTTTGATAGAAATTAAATATATAAGTGCAACCAGCAGAGAGTACAGAACCGAAAACAATTCGTTTTCGAAAATAATTTCTTCAGGAGGAACAACTGCAAATCCTGCAACATTTACCGTTTATTCTAAAGGTGGTTTGATATATGAATATACAGGATTTAATACTTCTGTTCCATCCAGCTTATTTTGGCTGGTAACTAAAGTATCCGATACAAAAGGAAATTATTATACGGTTACGTATGACACTGATACCGTAAACGGAGAATACTGGCCAAAAAGAATCGATTATACGGGTAACACCCAAGCAGGCCTGTCGCCCTATTGTTCAATACGCTTTACTACCAACGTACGGAACGCCGCGAGGATCAATTACATAAACGGTGTTAAAATTTCCGTAAACCGGAGATTGGATGCCGTGGAAATGTATTATGGGGAAACCAGAGTAAAAAGATATTCGTTGAATTATGAGTATAACAGCGTGCCTCTATTAAACTCTGTAACGGAATATGGTTCTGATGGATCAACCAGATACAATCCGACTGTTTTTTCGTGGTATAAAACCACTAATTTTTCCCCTACACAAGTTATCTACGATACCAATGCTCTGTTAGCGAAAGCTGATTTCTATCCGGGCGATTTTAATGGTGACGGTAAAATGGATTTTATTGCGACACCAAAGCAAGGTGCCGGCTGGACGGGCTGGCGTTTATTTATCAGTAATGGTAATTCTTTCACCTATGTGAAAAGCGGGACATTATTAGATGGGTTGAAAAAGATTTTTGTAGGTGATTTTAATGGGGACGGTAAAGCCGACATTATCCAATATAGAAGTACAACCGGACAAAATCACAATTATTTTCTTTACACTTCAACCGGAACTGATTTTGTATCAATCGGCCCTGCACCGTTTACAACAACAAGAAACCATCAGGTATTGGTTGGTGAATTCAACGCAGACGGCGCTGCAGACCTATTTATTTACTACCCCGGAACGAGAGACTGCAATATTATTCGTTCCGAATTTAACGGAACGACAATAACACCATTGAATTACACAGCAATACGCTATGCGACTAACAATTGGGAAAGAGGCGAAATTTTAGATCATAACGGAGACGGATTAAGCGACGTGATGAATCTTCACGCAAACGGATACGACCTTTTGTATAGTGATGGAGCAGGAACCATTACTACCATAAAAAACGGCACATGGCCCAGCAAAGACCATCATATCTATTTCGGCGATTTTAACGGTGATGGTAAATCAGATATGTTAATAACCGGATGGCAAAATTACAATTGGTCAACACACCAAATTCATCTATCTACAGGAATAGGTTTTGAACGGTTTGAATTTCCCAGGTACTTCGATTCAAACCTCAAACAGGCATTTGTTTGCGACATGAACGGCGACGGACGCGACGATTTCTTTACCGTAGATAAAACAAGCCCTTCAAACGGAAGTCTTGTCAGAGTTATGTATTACCTAAACCAAAACGGCGGAACAACTTTTTCTTCTTCTCAAGGTGATCAAGGCTACGGTTTGGACAAATGGAACTATCAGGTAGGTGATTTCAATGGCGACGGACGAGGGGATTACCTGGTTACGTCCAACTGGATGGGTTCTGACTGGAACGGATACCAACTGTATAATGCCCCAACTAATTTAAACAATATGTTAAATACCATTACGGATGGTTTGGGAAACATAATTACCGTTTCGTACAAATCCATGACCGACAATGCTGTTCACGTACAAGGAAACACCAATGCTTATCCACTAGTTCCTTTTTCCGCTTCGTGGAAACTGGTGGATAAAATCACACAATCCAACGGCAAAGGCGGAGTATGGACAAAAACATACCAATACAAAAATGCACTTTTACACAAACGCGGACGCGGCGTATTGGGTTTTGAGCAATTTGTAGTTTCGGATGTGGACAACAACACCGTCACTACCTATACCAATGAGGTGGAGACCTCAAAATATGTAACTGCTCTTAAAAATGTAGAAATAAAATGCAACAATAAACTTATTGCACGTTCGGAGTATTCCAACAGTTTAAAGAACTATCAGTCTCAGGTATTTACTTACGGAACCACACAAACTACGGAGAGAAAGTACGATTATATTAATTCAGCCGAGTATTCTACCATAATAACGCGCAACGTTTTTGATAATTATGGAAATGTACTGAGAAACGTAACAAAATACAACGGCACAGATTCGGTTGTAAACGTAAATACCTTTGATAACCAGGAAGACAAATGGTTTTTGGGAAGACTAACGACCGCGCAGGTTACCATACAAAAAAACGGAGGATCCGTCACTAAATCGTCCGAATTTACCTATGATCCGAATAACGGTTTATTGACCAAAGAAATTATAGAGCCTAATGATCAGACACTAGGATTTTCTAAAATTTATGAACATGATAATTACGGAAATATTTTAAACAGCACACAGCAAAACATAAGCGGCTCCGTAAAACGTAAACAAAGTTCCTTATATGATGAAAAAGGACGTTTTGAGAGAGAATCTACAGATCAGCTAGGAAACGTAACAAGATACAATATCGATCAGGTAACCGGACAGATTATATCCGAAACGGATGCCAACAACGTAACCGTTTCCTATACCTATGATACTTTCGGAAACCGGATATCTACCAAAACGCCCTTGGGGAATACCGTAACAGCGGTTCGCTGGAGTGCGGGACAAGCCGACGCACCTGCCGGATCGACGTATTTTACCTATACCGAAACTTCGGGTAATCCGCCGGTGCTGGAATTTTTTGATAGTTTAGGGCGCACCCTGCGCAAAAAAATAACCGGTTTCGACGGCAGGGCTATTTACACCGACATTGAATACAACGCGAAAGGACAGGTGTACCGCACTTCCGAACCTTATTTCGCGGGTGAAACAGCTTATTGGAGCACGAACGAATACGACGACGTGGGCCGCACCGTCCGGCAGACATTGCCCGACAACTCGGTGAATACCATTGTTTACAACGGGCTTAAAACCACCACCACAAACGGGTTGGGACAGCAGAACACAAAACTGTTGAATTCGCAGGGAGAACTGATAGAAAGTACCGATAACAACGGCGGAAAAGTTATATACAGCTATAAACCCACCCAAGTTACCGTAACGGGCCCCCGGACGACAATCGTTACCTATTCCGACAAAATGGGCAACAAGGTGAAAATGACGGATCCCGACATCGGTACGGTTACATACCGTTATAATGCCTTCGGGGAGCTCACTTCACAACGGAATACCGCCAAGCCCGATTCGGTCGTGTTCGAATACGATGCCGCCGGCCGGGTAAAAAAACGCACCGAAAAAGAAGGAATTACGGAATACATATACGATACCCGATGGAAAGGCGCCTTGTCCACCGTGAAGTTCAATTCGGCCGTAGAACAGGAATTCTTCTACGATGCGTACGGAAGGGTATCGAGTGTCACACAAAAGATTGACGGACAAAGTTTTGTCACAACCACCCAGTACGACGCGTTCAGCCGCGTAAGCACGGTAAGCTATCCGGCAGGCTTTTCCGTCAAAAACATTTACAACGCTCAAGGATACCTCGCGCAGGTAATCAATACACAATCCTCCCAATCCTATTGGAAGGCGACAAAAACCAACGCGCGGGGACAACTGGAGACCTTTGTGCTGGGCAACGGGTTAACCACCAACCGCACGTACGACGCGCAAAAGGGCTACCTGAAAACCATTGTTACGCCCGGCATACAGGACTGGACATATACCTTCAACGTCATCGGAACGCTTACCAGCCGCAAAGACAACAGGCGGAACCTGACCGAACGGTTCGAGTACGACAACCTGAACCGGTTGAAGGAAACCTATCACAACAATGTCCTCAAAGAAGAGGTGCGGTATGACGCCGCCGGTAACCTCACCTTCAAGACGGGCGTGGGAAACTCCTTCGAATATTTTGCCGGCACCAATAAACTGAAAAAGATAAGCGGCGGAAGTTACACGCCTCCCAACTGGGATTTGATAGAATATACCTCGTTCGACAAGATAAGCCACGTGCTGCAGGGAACCGACGAACTGTTCCTGACTTACGGCAGTGGCCACGGCCGCGTGAAAGCCGTCACCAAACGCGACAACGTGACGAGCACCACTTACTACGTGGGAAACTTGTACGAAGAAGAACACCTGCCCACGGGCGAAATTAAAAAAAGAAATTATATCTTTGCAAGCGACGGAGCCGTTGCCATCAACGAACATTCATCCTTATCGGGCGAAACGCTGCGGTACCTGCACAAGGACCACCTGGGCTCCGTCACGGCTTATAGCGATAAGACCGGAAAATTAGTACAGGAACTCAGTTACGACGCGTGGGGACGCCGCCGCCATTGCGACACCTGGGCATACGCACTGCATATAGCCGATTTCAACGCCTGGCACGCGCGCGGATTTACGGCGCACGAGCACCTCGACATCTTCGAGATGATCAATATGGACGGGCGCATGTACGACCCCGTGCTGGGGCGCTTCCTCAGTCCCGACCCGTTTGTGCAGGCGCCCGACTTCACCCAGGGGCTTAACCGGTATATATACTGCCTGAACAACCCGCTCTCGTTTACCGACCCTTCCGGCTACAGCTGGTTGAGCGACAACTGGAAGTCGCTCACGAGCGCCATCGTGGGCATCGTGGTGGCGGCGTTGCCCGGAGGCCAGGGAATCGGCGCGGCCATATTGGCGGGCGCTTTGGGCGGCGCTGCCGCCGGATTTACCGGTGCGGTGCTCAACGGGGCCAACTTCGTGCAGACCGTAAAGGCAACCCTTACGGGAGCCTTTTGGGGTGCCATGAGCGCCGGACTCAATTTCATGTCGGCCGATACGCAACTTGCCGCCAAACTCTTCAAGCATGCCTTCTCCAACATGTGGCTGGAGGGTATTCGCGGGGGCAATATGAAGCACGGGTTGCTTTCGGGTCTGGCCTCGGCTGCGGGCGGTAGCCTGATGGAGAAATACGGATCGGGTATGAGCCGTGCGGCCAGGGTGGCGGCCAACGCCATTGTGGGCGGAACGGTAGCAGAATTAGGCGGAGGCAAATTCGCCAACGGAGCCGTAACCGGCGCCTTCTCCATGCTGTTCAATGATTTGATGCATACTGATGATCCGAAAAAGAAAGAAAAAAATAATACACCTAATACTGCTATAAGGAATACTCAAAAATTAATCAATTCGAAAATTATCGATGTTGAGACTCACCAGACAACAGTTATTACAGAAGGAGATATGAATATTACGCATGTATATGACTTAAAAGGGGGGCTTATAGAAATCCAATCTCCTTTCGCTACAGCAGATATCGAAGGCGGAATGACTTTTGGAACTAGCAGTAATCTCCAAATTGGAAAAAATCTCAATAAATATATTCTCAATCTTTCGTTGCCTATTCCTAAAACTACTTATGGTATAACGATAAAGGTTGATCAGGATTTTTTCAATCAAGTAATTGTACCAGTTTCAACATTTTTTCTTTTAAAAAAAATACCTAGTTCATATCCTACACCTAAACTATCATTTTAATTATGTCACGTATAAAAAGAAATACATTCATATTTTTAGCATTATTAATTACTGGATACGCAACGTATTTTATAATTGATGCAGCAATATTTAAACACTCAATTACCACCGGTAAAAAAGAGTGGAGAAATGTATTATTTCTATTTAAAGATTCCGTAAAACAAGATATTGATACAGTCATATTCGGAAGTTTTGAAAAACGAAATAAAGACGTTCTCGTAAAATTGCATTATATACCAAACTCATCCCATTTGAAGACAAAGGATAAATACAATCATGATGATTCAACTCGCATTGATTACAGAATTGATATTTGGCAATTTAAAGAGTTAAGCAATTACCCGAAAGATAGTGTTAAATTTTATTTTAACATCGACTTAACAAATTTAAAGATCATCAGGGGTGAGGTTTTGGAACCTCATTATTACAATCCTATTTCCATAAAATATGGTTATTCATTTAAAACGTTTGGTATACAAGCGGATAGTAAAAGCGTGATAACAGATCAATTAATTAAAGGTGAGAATTACAAAGGTTTTATGGGAAGATTAAATAGAATAGCTCTAATCAACGAAAAACAAGATCAAGACATATTTATTGACTTCGAGCCCAACATGCAAGCCCTAATTTTAGTTGTCAATAAAAATTCATCATTTTATTTTATTACAATTACGTGTAATAAACCATTTGATAAGGATATTTTGAATATTTTTGATTTTGTCTGATGTTCGAAATTTGGTCAATGTAATTTTCCATTTTGGATTGTGAACATGTGGATTTAAAATTGGGAAAATGAAGTTTATAATTTTTGCCTGAATACTGGCAATTTTAACAATAAAATTAGCAGTTCCATCCGTCAGACCGCTTATGGCAGATGGGGATGGTCACAATTTAAGCCGGATGGTCTTGGCCCCAATTTAGAGAGGTTTGGTGGCACACCTTATCAATATATTCCTATGAAAATATCCACTGATTTTAATAATCCTGGATACTAATATTTTAATCGCAATCAATGAAAAAATATTATATATTACTTTTGTTGTTACTGATGATTCTTATTGGTTTTTTATTTTTTCCGTTGATAAGAAACTATTTTATTATGGAAAAAATGATTTATCAATTTATAAATCCTTACCTATGGGTATAAAGCCAAGGTATCGATACGATTTCGAAGGTGGGTTTGCATTAGAAGACAAATATAACTTTGGACTTATCTCTCAAGGCAAATCTAAATATACAAATTCAAATCTTGTATTAGATATTACGAATATCGTGAAATATGGTTTCAATCAAGATTCATTAATTGCATTGGTTGAGGATCAACACAAAACTCAATATTATGTTTTATGTACTCCCAATCATCTGCCATCAATAAAACAAGACATCATTGTAGATATCCTCGAAAAAGATTCATTTACAAATCAATATACCAGTTTTATTTGGATTGATTTATCGCAAAACACAAGTAAATTGGAATTTTTTAGAAATATTATTGTGACATTTTTTATTCTTTTAGTATTATTATTCATATTTTTCGTCAAAAGAAGACTAAGAAAATAAAATTGGCCTCTATACGGTCATATCAATGATAAATAGTTTCCAATGCTTGGCTTGCGGGCATCAGAGACAACATGAAGCACGGTTTATTGGCAGGCGCAGCAGCAGTACTGGTAGGCCACGCGATAGAGAAATATGGTGGTAATTGGTGTCGGGCGGCAAAAGTGGCGGCCAACGCCATTGTGGGCGGTACGGTTGCCGAGTTGGGTGGAGGTAAATTTGCGAATGGAGCTATAACAAGCGCGTTCACCATGTTGTATAATGATTTGATGCATCAGGATCCGCCGGAGAGTATGTTAAAAAAATTGGGTGTTGATGGAATCTCTGGAGCAGCTATTAAAAATCCAATAGAAGGTATGGATTGGATCGAAGGTATGCCCACAGTGCATTTTACAGGTGAATCATATATAGTAGTTTTTAAAAAGACTGGAAAGTATGTAAACATAATGGATGAACAACTATATAAAGAGTTTGATAAAGTTTATTATGAGTCACTTAATTCTAATGCTCAAAAATATTACAATAATCCAGTCTATGATCAAACTCCTGTTATCGCGTTAATTTCTACTCTAACAGTATTTGCATGCAATCCTATTTCGGGTACAACGGTCAAAGATGCTCCATGGCTTTCTCTGTTACGTCCAGATAGAAGTGTAAGGGATATTAATACTGCTATGAAGAATTGTAAGCATTCGGTGATGCCCGTATTTACTTCTATGATTTCTTGGTTTATGAAAGCGGACTTTCAAAAACCTCCAAAACATTCGGAGTCGATGTGGAGTTTTTAGGAGTTTTTCTCCAAGAGCAGCCTCCCGGGAAGCAGTCCGGCAAGATCCCTGGTGTAGTCTTCGTCATAGTCGTGGATATGACTCAGCACATAAACCATCCAGTCACGGAAGTTCACATCGGAAGCCTTGCAGCACCCCAGCAATGAATACATGACTGCAGCATCCTCGGCAGCATCATGGTTACCGCAAAACAGGTAATTCTTTCTACCCAGGGCCAGGCCTCTCAGGCTGTTCTCTGCAAGATTATTGTCTATGCGGTATCTGCCATCCAGGTGGTACCGGCTTAACCGGTGATAGATCTCATGAGTATATTTTATTGCCTTCCCTATCGGACTTTTGGGTAGAACCTTGTTATATTCACGCACCAGCCACTTTTCAAGGGCAACCATGATGGGGTAAGCATGACTCTCCCTGAGATTCGCCCTCTCCCGGTAAGAGAGTTTCTTATCATCGGCTTCCCTTTCTACCTCATAGAGAAGGCCGATCTGCTCAAGCGCATACTCTGCCCTGGTTTTATCATTTTTCAGTGCTTCTTCAAACTTTCTCGCGTGGGCCCAACATCCCAGGGGCAGTACGCCTTGTTTCTGCTCGTAGATTTTGTACACACCATATCCATCCGTCTGCATGGCACCACGGAAGTCTTTCAACAAAGACAAGGCAACATTCCGGGCCCTTGAACCATGGTCATAATGGAAGAAGAGCTGTGAGTCCATGACGGAACGCACCATCCACATGTATCCATTGACGGTTTTATGCTTCTCGTTATTGATCACGGGCACGGTTGTCTCATCCACCTGGATGTAATCGGTGGCAAGAACCAGTTCCTTGAGACGATAATAAAGCGGTCTTAGTAAATCGGCCGTATCCTTGAACCAGTCATTGACCGTGGGTGGTGGCAGATTGGCACCCATCTGTTTCATCATCTGTATCTGGCGGTAAAAAGGGAGATGATTTACATACTTGTTTATCATCAGCTCCGCCAAAAGTGAGGCTCCGGCATAGCTGCGTGCGATAGGCTGGTATCTTGTCGGGAGCGATGCCGTAACAATGGGAGAAGACTCCTCTCCAGACTCCTGTGATGGCTTGTTTTTTAAAACATATTTATGACGGACAATCTTCCTGACATGGCATCTCCCCGGTTCATACTCCAGCACTTCGGTGACCTCGGGCTCCAGCTCGGTCCATGCATCCTTGTTGTCACTTATTTCTGCAGGGTAAAGGTGCTCCTCTACACGTGGCAGACCTTCGGGTAAAGGCTTGCGAACCGGTTTGCGTTTCACCTGTTCCTTCACGCGTCTTTGCCTGAAGGCCTCTATTTCAACCTTGGCCGCCTCTGCCAGTTCCTTTTCCCCGGGCAACAGGTCAAGGCCGTCAAAGTCTATTCGTCGTTGCTGTGGATCTGCCTGGATATAACGCTCGCTGGATTTACCCCATATGCGGCGCCTGAGATAAGCTACCTGCTTTTCCAGGTCGACGATCCTGGTATCTTTCTCGGACAGGGTTTTCTCATAAGAGGACTTTAATGCATCAACATCCGTGCGATCTTCCAGTTTACCCTTCAGGAGCATATTCTCCTGATATAAACGGTCGCATTTCTCCAAAAGGAGTTCGAGAAGCTCGTTCGGATTTTCTTCGTTTTCTTGCATCTTTTTCTGTCGGATAACGAGAGCAAAGATACAAAAAAAGGGCGACATATGCAAGAAAAAAAGTGGCTAAAATCGTCTGTTTATGGGCTTTCCCAACGTTTTTTGTAGTGACATTTTTCAGCGTCAATACCTTGTACCATCAGCATTAGTTTTTGCCAGGAAAAGGGGTGAGTCTTGCCATTTTCATCAAGCGGGGGCAGTGCAAAATTGCCTTTCTCAAGTTTCATGTAATAGATCACCAGTCCACCATGCTCCATGTGTAATGCTTTCATGCTTGTGCAGTGACGGTTCAGAAAAATGAATACATCACCGCTGCGTACATCCTGTCCCATCCGGTCAGTGACCAACCCGCTTAAAGTGTAGAATCCTTTTCGCATGTCCGTTGGAAACGGGTAAAGCCAGTAACGCATCGAGGCGTTCAGATTGAACATGACTTATCGGGTTAAAAGGATTAATGACCGTAACCGGGTTGGGTCAGTTCCCATGGGAACACGCACTTTTACACCATTGGGATAGACTATCTCGAAAACATTCCCCGGGGTGGGGTCAACATGCTCCGGAATCGTTTGCCGGGGGATAATCTCTCTGGTTAGAGACGATGGATTAGAACCGGTAAAGACGATTGGAATGAAACCGGACTCCCGCCCTGTCCTGTAGTTATGTTCCCGCAATCTCTTCTGCCAGTAATAAAATTTGGATTCCACAATCGACTCGTTCCGGCAGAACTCTTTTATCCGAAGTCCACTAGCCTGGTAACGCTCAAAGATATCCTCAAACTGCTGTAATGTCCACATATTATTTTTTGCCGGCAAATATAGCAAGGACCAGAAGTTAAAATAGGACGGGGTTTACCGAATGCTTACGAAGAATTATTCCATTAATTTGCAAAGTAGAAGAATAAAATGGTATTCGAAATTTGGCATTATAAAAAAATAAAAAATATTAAATAACAATTATATGTATAATAATTCTTCTTTTCTTGTTTCTTCTTTAAAAAACAGAACGACTGTATTATTTATAATAAAAATTCTTTTTTGGCTCCTAGTGCTAATACTGTGGATAAAAAAGATGGTATTAAATGATTTTTTAGCATCTTTTTTTACACTTATGGTATTATGTGCAATAATATTTTATTTGACAAATAATTTTCTCCTTTTCTTGAAATTCTACACATATTTAGATAAAGTTAGAAAACATCGAGTTAAATTTGAAAAAAATGAATGTTTTGTAAAGATATTTCAATCCTATTTAAAAACAACAACAATGCTGAGAAGTGGATCAGTTCTACTGGATATATCACCAAAAGAAACAACTTGTAATTACATTTTATTAAATGATTGTTTTGTTTTATTTTGTAAAATTCCTTATTTCGGAAGATTGTGCCATAGGTATATTAATCCTATTATTGTAAAATTAAATGATCACGATTGTCTCTTTAAAGTAAATTCAAGTTATTCTTACCTATTATCTGATTTAACATTTGAAGATAACTCTTTAATTTTAAATAACAAGAAAAATAAAGAATACTCAAAGATTAAGCTGCTGAATTTCAATGAAATATTGAAACATAAAACAGAGACATAATAAAGGACGGGGAAATATTATTCAATTATTTAAACTTATAATATTGACTTAAGCGCATTCGGGGCGAAAATATGAAGCACGGATTGCTCTCCGGTCTGGCTTCGGCGGCGGGCGGCAGCCTGATAGAGAAATACGGATCAGGTATGAGCCGTGCGGTTAAAGTAGCCGCTAATGCGGTTATCGGTGGTACAGCAGAAGAACTGGGTGGCGGAAAATTTGCCAACGGAGCCGTAACCGGCGCGTTCTCCATGCTGTTTAATGATTTGATGCATCAGGAGCCGCCGGAAGAGGGAACGGAGAACTCCGGGAATGAGATGAGTGCGGTGGATTGGGTGCAAGGAGGATTGGATGTGGCCGGCCTTATACCGGGGATTGGAGAAATAGCCGATGGCATTAATGCTCTTATTTATGTTATAAACGGGGACTATGTGAACGCCGGCCTTAGCGCCGCCGCGATGATTCCCGTTGCGGGATGGGCCGCTACGGGTGGAAAAGTGGTGAATAAGGTTGCGAAGCTTTCTGATACTAAAGCAGCTTTAAAGCAGGTTCACAATATTATGGGTGGATCTTTGCCCAAAGGAACACCCAGAAAGTTTGGAAGCCCACAACGTGGAACATCTATCAAAGGATATAGGTTAGACCCTGCCCACCCGGGTAAGCCGATTGGACATCCTGAAAGTGTTCCTCATATAAACTACTGGGATTATACAAATGGGAAAAAAGGAAAAGGAGGAATTTCAGGAGCAATTCCCATATATCCGTAATTAATCAAAAAAATGGAAGACTTTAAATTAAAAATTTACGAAAAGGAGAAAGGAGAAAATTTCAATGCAATTAAACCTGTTTCAAAAATAAATCAGGAAACAATTTTAAAAGAAATTACACTTTTAATAGGAAGTAAAACTCATGATATTTATTCAGAGATTATTAATAATTTGAATTACATAGAAGTAGAAAATACATACAATATTAAAAACGTATTTGAAAATTCTGATTATCCTCTGAGTGGTATTTCAATAATTATATGGGATATAAACAATTTTGACGTAATAAAGACCAATGCTTTAATAAGAGATTGGGAATATATTTGGTATGCGGATAGTGATGAGGCAATAATATTATATAATAGTGATCATTGCTGTCCGGAGAAAAATTCTCAGACATGGTTTATTAATTTAAATTTCAATATATTACAAGGATAAAATTATTTTTCGATTAGAAATCATAGTTTTGTGAATCGGCATTTGAGCCACATTCTGCAGGCTATGAATAAAGGAAAAACAATCTTTGCACAAATTATGTCTCTTGTTAATGAATATGAGTTTAAGAAATGTGTCGACCGCTACAAGGGCGACAGACACTCTATAAAGTTCAAATGCCGTGATCAGTTCATGGTGATGAGTTTTGCCCAGTTCACCGACCGTTCCGGCCTGAGAGACATTGAAACAATCCTCAGCCTCTGCACTCAGGATCTCTACAGATCTGGGCTCAAGGCAATGCCCAGGTCCACGCTTGCAGAAGCTAATGAGAAGAAGAATTGGCATATTTATCAGGACTTTGCTCAAGTTTTGATACGTGAGGCAAAGAAACTTTATGCCGACCAGAAGCTTCGTGTCGATCTTGACGAGATGGTTTATGCCTTTGACAGCAGTACCATCGAATTGTGTCTCAAACTTTGCCCGTGGGCCACTTTCCATCATGGTAGAGGTGCGTTCAAAATGCATACGCTGATGGATCTCAGAGGCTCTATTCCGACATTCGTCCGTCTTACTGACGGTCGGGTTCACGATTCGAAGATCATGGACAAAATCCCCGTAGAGCCTAACGCGTACTACCTGATGGACAAAGGATATGTGAAGTTTGATGCACTTTACAAGCACTTTCATCTCAAGAATGCCTACTTTGTCACCAGGGCAAAAGACAACATGGTATATGAGATCCTGGAACGTAGGAAAGTTGACCCGGATGCAGGCCTGATCTCTGATCAAACGATACGACTGACGGCCGTAAAAACCTCCAGCAAGTACCCCGACACTCTCAGGCTCGTCATATATGAAGATTTCAGCACCGGTATCGTATATAGATTCTTGTCTAACAACTTCCAGCTGGAGGCACTGACAATCGCCGATCTGTATAGGGAAAGATGGCAGATTGAACTGTTTTTCAAATGGATAAAACAGCACCTCCATGTTAAAACCTTCTATGGTACCTCTATGAATGCAGTTTTCACACAGATATGGATTGCCATATGTGACTATCTTTTGCTTATTATAGCTAGGAAGCGATTTATGTTGGAGCCAAGTCTTCATACAATCTATACAATCTCAAACTCTATCGGACAGATCCTCTTCAAAAGAGGAAATATCCGTGATATATTCAATCAACCTACGCTCTGTGTTAATGCTCCGGAGGCAGAGCTCGTTGATCAACTTTCATTATGGTGAAATTTCTCCGGACAGTTATGAATAGTGATAATAAAAAGATTTTAATGATAACACATTACGGAAGAGTATATTTTAATTAAACAATTGGGGCGTTACCTGATTCACCGGTGGGGTGCTCTTCGTGCAAACCGTTAAAGCCACGCTCACCGGAGCCTTTTGGGGTGCTGTAAGTGCGGGGTTTGCCAATTTGTCCGGTGAGGGAGTCCTGGCGGAACGGTTGAAGAATTGGGTGGCGGCAAATTTGCCAACGGAGCAATAACCGGCGCTTTCTCCATGCTGTTTAATGATTTGATGCATCAGGATCCGCCGGAAAAGGAAAATGAGGTAGCACCAATAAATCAGAATAACAATGAAGATGGACCGCTTGCAGCAGATATTGTAATTGCTTTACAGATTTCGTCATATGATGGCCCTTATGCAATTGGAGATGCGATTGGAGCTTTAGTCGTAGCAGGGGCAGCAATGAGACTTGATATTGACAATATGGTTTATGCTTTCGACAGCACCACCATCAGTCTGTGCCTCAAACTCTGTCCATGGGCCAAGTTCCGTAAAAATAAGGGTGACATAAAAATACATACACAAATTGACTTGAGAGGCAATCTCCCTGTCTTCATCCATCTTACACAAGCATCTGTACATGACGTCAATGCAATGGATGAGATCTATATCGAGATGGGTGCCATCTATTTGATGGATAAGGGGTACGTTGACTTCTTTAGACTCTTCAACAACATCCATAAGAATGGCGCATTCTTTGTGACCAGAGCAAAAGATAACATGCAATACAAAGTTGTTTCTTCCAGGGAGGTTGACTGCCAGACAGGTGTGGTCTGTGATCAAATTATCCGACTGACGGAAGAGGTATCCGTGAAAAAATATCCAGATGAATTTCGCCTGGTTGTCTATGAAGACTTTGCTACGGGAAACGTGTACCGTTTCATCACGAACCATACTGGTTATGAGGCATTCACCATTGTAGAACTTTACAGGGAAAGGTGGAATGTAGAACTTTTCTTCAAATGGATAAAGCAACACCTGCATATCAAATCGTTTTATGGCACCTCTGAGAATGCCGTCTATACCCAAATATGGATAGCTGTGTGTGCATTCTTACTTTTAGCATTGGCCAAGAAAAAGATGCACATCGAAGGAGCTTCTCTTTATATGATTTCTCAAACCATAGGAACTATGTTATTTGAGAAAATACCCGTACGTGAATTGTTTAATAAACCAAACTTAAACGTCTCGTCTGATGACGGTCAACTCGAACTATTTCGAGACCTCAAATCTTAACGGGACAGTAGTGATTTTCCTTATAAACGATTCAACCGATTTAATTAGGAAAGGGTGTGTAAGTGAGATAAATGGATATAATACCGGCTTACTATTCCTTTTAGCGTAAATCAATCTGAAAAAGTCAAGAATAAAGGGACTGACAGTGTGGACCACATGGGGATACAAAAGTAATTAGTATTAATCGATTAAGCAACTTGCTGATTTACAACATCATTTAACTTTTAATCGTCTTATCTTGTGTCAATTAAGATTATATTACAAGCAGACGGGTTATATACTTTCTTAATTATCTGACTCGTCAATAAGTTTTTGAAATTTTCGCCAATCGTAAAAATGAAAAGTCTTATTGTTGCTCATGGCAATGAATATACCTTCAATAAAAGGTTCACCGAAATTTAAGTTAGAAACATCAGAACCATCGCTTTGAGTAGCTTTTACAGGAATTTCGGCAATCAAGGGATGCTCATGCGGGTTATCGTCTTTTCCTTCACGAGGATATACCATAAACGAGCTTTTAGATTGATTAGATACCAAAATGTAGCCCGTATTATTACTTTTTTTATAAACGGAAATCCCTTCATTGTCTTCTTTGAAACCAGAATCGGCAAACAGTGCAAGTTCCTCATTTCCCAAAGCGGGATCGGCATAATACTTTCTCACACCGGTTTGTTCGTCAGAATAATAAACGTAACCAAGTTCGTTATCTACGGCTACCGATTCAATTTCCTTTTTGCCGCTGTATTTACCGAATTGCCGTACTAACTCTCCCGTAACAACTCCCAACGAATCTGTTTTTAACAGATACTGAAACAAATATCCGTCAGCGGGTCCTGTCTTACGACTTACAATAGCGTAAATCCGATTGTTCCCTACTGAATCTTTTTCTGTGTATAAGGCAATTCCCATCGGAGCGCGATTCATTTCATCCACAAACACCGGAATTCCACCATTATCCAAAGCTTTCAAGCCCGGTAATGAAAATACACGAATGGCATTGGTTTCTCTCTCGGTTGCTACCGCAATATCGACAAGGGAATCTCCAACCATCATTCCGTATGCCACATCAACGTTATTGGGTCGCCTTAAGCCTGAAACAATGTTTACAATATTTCCGCGGAGGTCATAAATATACAGGGCTCCATCGCTATCTTTATCAGTCCCAATAATCAATGACTGGGCTATGTCCAAAGAATTTACCCAAATTGCAGGGTCATCTGTATCATGTTTAGTTTTATTGGTAATTATATCAGGGGTACCAACCTCTGATTTTCTATTTGGCTGACAACCCATTATGAAGGCAATTACTGAGATATAAAAAAGAAGTTTTTTCATTTTAACTATTTAAAGCTACAAAAGTATCCATTATATGTCAAACTAAAAACTAAGATTTTATTACAAACTAAAATAATAAACTTAAACCTTTTTTCGAAACTTTTTCTTAACCGAAACGTAACTGTTCTGTAATTTAAATGTGCGTTTTTTGCAAAAAAGTTAATAACAATTTTAATATAAACTAAAATTTTAAACAATAATTAAATGAAAAAAATGTACTACTTTTATTTAGTGCTCATCACTTTATCAGCACCATTCACAATAAACGCTCAAGGCAGCTACATTTCCGGCGATTTCCATCAACACACCACATACACCGACGGCGGTTATAGCTTTGGATATATGATGCAGAAAAATGCTCAATATTTAGACTGGTGGACCAACAGTGAACACGGCGGACGCTCGTCTCGTTGGGCAACAGTTTCGGGAAATGATTTGGGAACGACGGTTAATTGGGGTGATGTAAAAGGAATTACTCTCGAAGGTACGCGAGACCCTGAAAATCCTAACGATATGTGGCGCTGGCAAGTGCTTCGCGACTGGTCATTTAAAGATGTACAGCTTTATAGAAAAGTGTTGCCAAATAAAATTATCCTGCAGGGAGTAGAATGGAACGCTCCCGGACACGAACATGTGAACGTCTGCATTATCACCAATCAGTTTGACACAGAAAACCCAAATTGTAATCCTGTGGCCGAGTTCGAATATAAATTCGATAATGGCGACCGCGATGTTTCGGAACCTAATAGTTGGATAAAATCCACCAAAGAAGGTAAAGAAAAAACACTCGAAGCCATTGTGTGGATGCAGAAAAATTATCCGACCCAGGGTTGGATTGCTCCAACGCACCCAGAAAGAGCCAATAGGTTTAAAATAGAAGATTTTCGCAACATGAATAACGCCGGACCCGATGTTTGTTTTGGATTTGACAGTCAACCGGGGCATCAGAAAAGCAAAAACAGGGGTGGTTACAGAGAAACATCCTACGGAGCAACGAACAACGGTGCCACGTGGGGTGGAACCGGAATTTTTGCGGCGAAGATTGGTGGCGTTTGGGACGCCATGCTTTCCGAAGGTCGTCGCTGGTGGTTGTTTGCGAATTCTGATTTTCATGGAGAAGGTTCCGATTTTTATCCCGGCGAATATCAGAAAACTAAAATTTTTGCTAGGGAACGTACTGCCCAAGGAGTTGTTGATGGACTTCGTTCGGGAAACTCTTATATTGTTACAGGCGATTTAATTGATTCGCTGAAATTTACTGTCGGAGATGCCACGATGGGTGAAACTTTTTCAACCAAAGACAGCAAGGTCACAATAAAAATTATCGTGCGTGATCCGGCAGGAAAAAATCACAACACATTCAGCGATTTCAACGAACCTGAACTCGACCATATCGATTTGATTGCCGGAATAGTCACCGAACTAATCGATCTGTCGCATCCCGATTATACGAAGGATGAAGTTTCTACAACAAAAGTGATCGCACGTTTCGGGAAAAAAGCACATATCGATGCGGACGGAATTAAAACACAAGTGTGGAAAGATTTAGGTAATGGACTAAAAGAGATAACTTACACAACAACTGTTAACTCCGACTCGTATTTTCGTTTACGGGGAACACATCATGCATTCGGTGAGAAAAATACAGAAATTGACGAGTATGGCAATCCGCTAATTGATATTTTTGGAGAAAATACTGCAGCCAAAGCTTTCGAAGACCTTTGGTTTTACAGTAATCCGGTGTTTGTGAAGAAAATCAATTAAAAAAAGAAAGTACAACCGAACCGATTAACAATATAAAATTTGCTTTTTCGAGAACAAAGTTGCGAATACTGTTCATAGAAATTGTGATGTGAGCTTGCACAGTATGGGGTGAAATGCCCATACACTTTCCAATTTCTTTATAGGTTAATCCTTTTTTACGGCTCATAAGAAAAATCTGACGACGTTGTTCCGATAGTGAATCAATGGCCTTGTCCAATAGAATATGAAGCTCCTGCGATATACGGGATGTCTCCATATTTTCTTCTACGAGCAATTCCTGTTGGTCGGCTGTTTCCAGATCAATCTTTTCTCTAAAACTGGCACTGCGCAGTTCATTCAAAGCCCTGTTTCGTGCGGTTGTGTACAGAAATGAAGAAAATGATTGATGAGAATTAATGGTTTTCCGATTCTCCCAAATCATCGCAAAAATGTCTTGAGTAATGTCACGCGAAAGTTCAGGCGTTTTCAATAAAAAATTACAAAAAGAATAGATTTTATTTTTATATCGGATATATAGTTCTTCAAAAGCCTTTTCGGAGTCTTTTGCCATCATCAATAAAAGAAGTTTGTCACTCTTTTCAGTCAATTTATTCATTGCTCCATTTCAATTAAAATTACGGCAAAATTATAAGTTTTACTTCTGTTAAAAGAATTAAATCAGTTAAGTTAATGTTTCGATAAAGCTACAATAATGTTAAGATAGACAAATTGTTACGAAAAAAATAAGATTTTAAACCGTTAACGCCTATTAACATAAAAACCATGCAGATTCCTTTTTCCAACTTGTGTAATTATAAAGTAGAAATTATTAAAGATGGCAACAAAAGGAACATATTCTCTGCGTACGATTTATTTATTAAAGAAATTCATCAATAATAAATACTCGACTGATGAAAGAGACGAGCTATTTAAATTACTTGAAAAAAATGAAAACAATAAAGAAATAAGTCTTGTAACAAAAACTCTTTGGCAAGCAATTGAAAATACATCTAATCCTTTAGAAAATCAAAAACATGAAGATATTCTGCGTAAGGAAGCTCGCAAAATATTGAGAAACATAAGCACAAAATCGAACCCAAAAAATCGCTCTCACTATATCATAGGCTCGGCAATTGGTTTGGTGGCAGCTGCAGTTTTAATAGTTTTCATATTGAAAATTCCTGTTTTAAAAAACGACTTGGAGTCAGTTGAAACCAATCTTGTTAATTACCAGAAACTTACATCTACCGATAAAATAAAGAAAGTAACACTGGCAGATGGTTCAATTATCTATTTGAACACAAATACTACACTTTCTATAAAAGACAAGGAACAAAGTACTAACACACGCGAAGTGTTACTCGAAGAAGGAGAAGCATTTTTTGAAATAGCTAAAGACGAAAATCGTCCTTTTATAGTACATACAGCAAGCGGTATAACTACACGTGTTTTAGGAACATCATTTAATATTCAGGCATACGCTGAATTAAAAAATCAGGAAATTTCTGTAAAAACCGGTCGGGTTCAAGTTAGCAGAAGTGATGAGGACCAAATGATCTTAAAATCGAACAACAGCGCACTTTTTGATTACGAAAATGATATAATGGAGTTTCGAAAAATTGACGGAAACGTCATAGGCGGATGGCGTGAAGGAATGGTTGTGTTTCAGCGATCTAACCCAAAGGAAATTGCTTTTCGTTTGAAACAACATTACGGAATAGAGTTATCATACAATAAATCAGAGTTTAAAGATGTGGAGTTTTCTGCTATTTTTCCATCGGAAGCATCTATTGAAACAATTGCAGAAACTCTTTCCAAAATTTACAAATTGGAATATAAATTAAAAGACAACACTCTCTATCTGAATTAATCAGGTAAATAAAAAGAACATAAAATTACGATTAAAAATGCATTAGAAAATGAATCTGAACAAAAATTTATTTAAAAAATTCTGCACAGCCTTTTTACTTTTGGCTTACTTTACGGGCATACAAGGTGCATATGCCAATTTGCAGTCGGCGTCATCGTTTCCTTATGAAACAATGAGTGAGCGGATGGAACGTATTCAGGATTTGGGAAGAGAAACAAATCAAACCCTTTCTTTCGATTACGGCAAACTTAAAAATGAATTCGCACCGGCATTTACATCACGTTCCAACAAAATGGAAGAATGGCTTGAGCGCTCGCTGATAAACTCTAAGTTCACATACGAAAAAACAAGCGAGAGATCGTATATTATTGTAGACCGTAAAAACGAAGTGGTACAATCATCTGCAACACAACAACCCGGTGGACAAGTTAGGCAAGTGAGGGGTACGGTTACTGACAATACTAATACGCCGCTTATTGGCGTAAACGTTGTACAGAAAGGCACAACCAACGGTACCGTTACCGATATGGACGGAAATTTTTCACTCAGCGTCCCGCAAGGCAGTTCACTGGTTTTTTCGTACATCGGTTTCGAAACCCAGGAGATTACTTGGAGCGGAACTCAAAACATACAGGTTAACCTGAATGAAAATTCTGGTTTACTCGATGAAATTGTGGTTGTTGGTTATGGCGTGCAAAAACGGAGCGATTTAACAGGAACTGTTGCTTCAATTTCGAGAGACAGATTGGAAAACGTGCCTAATCTCAATATTGCACAAGCCATTCAGGGTGGTATTCCTGGAGTAATGATACAAAATTCAAGTGCCGGCGCACGTGGCGACCAAACCATTCTTATAAGGGGTCGCAATTCGATTAAAGCCGATAACGAACCGCTTATTATCGTAGACGGTATACCTTACAGTGGCAGTTTAAATGATATCAATCCCAATGACGTAGAGTCCATTGAAGTTTTGAAAGATGCATCTGCAGCGGCAATATATGGTTCGCGCGGTTCAAATGGTGTAATAATTATCACCACAAAAGAAGGACGTTCGGGAAAGACTCGCTTGTCGTACGACGGAAAATACATGGTGAGTAAAGTAACAAAAGTCCACAACCTACTGACAGGCCCTGAGTTTTACGATTTTAAAATGACTCGCAATCCCAAAGCAATGACTAAAAGTGAAGAGGATATTTATAAAGCCGGAACGTGGACAGATTGGACAAAATTGGCTCTGCGCACCGGACATACAAACGAACACAATTTATCGCTATCGGGTAGCAACGACAATGTAAATTATTACTTAGGCTTTGGCGTTACCGATGTGAAAGGAGTATTAAAAAATGACGATTATTTACGGTTATCCAGCAGAATTAATCTCGAAACCACTTTATTGGATTGGTTAAGAATCGGCACACGCACAAATCTTTCTTTCGAAGACCAGAGCGGCGCTGCTGTAGGAATAGACATCAGAGCTAATCCGCTTACGAGCGCTTACGATGAAAATGGCAATCTCACAATTTTCCCTTGGCCCGATAATATTATACATGCCAACAACCTAAGCCCCCTGTTGTATGACGATGAAGACAAAGCATATCAGATTATTTCAAATAATTATTTAGATATTGACGTGCCGTTTATTGACGGATTGAATTATCAATTGAATACCGGATTAAGAGCGCGTTTCAGAGATTTTGCACAATACAGGGGGCGGGATACATACGACGGTTATATGAATAATGGTGAGTCGAGCATCGATAATACGTTGGGCAACAACTTAATTATTGAAAACATTCTATCGTACAGAAAAACTTTCGATAAACATAATTTATTTCTCACAGGGTTATACAGTTACGAGAAAAGCAAATCTCGAACCAATAATATCGATGGCAACAAATTTCCCAACGATTTCTTATCGTGGTTTGCCACGGGAGAAGCTACCAATTTAAGTACGAGTCACTCCTTTTACGAAACTAACCTTATTTCTCAAATGATTCGTGCAAATTATTCTTTTGACAGCCGATATTTATTGACATTAACAACGCGACGCGACGGATTTTCCGGTTTCGGACAAAACCATAAATGGGGTATTTTTCCGTCCATCGCATTGGGTTACAATATCCATAACGAAAGCTTCTTCCCATACAAAGAAACGGTTAACGAATTAAAACTTCGCGCTTCTTATGGTCTGAACGGTAATCAGGCAATTGGCCCTTATGAATCGCTTTCACAATACGTGGTTGCAAATTATTCAGCAGGCTCAACTCCGCAAATTGGTTACAAGCCAAGCCGCTTAGGACTTGATAATTTGGGATGGGAATCATCGCGCACGCTAAACCTTGGATTAGACGTAGGTTTGTTCAACAATCGGTTCAACACAAACATCAACTGGTATCTTACCAATACCGAAGACCTGTTATTAGACCGTTCTATTTCGGCTATTCACGGTATTACGCCCGTAACTCACTTGCCGGGAGCGTGGATACATCCGTCAGTTACGTCCAACATCGGTGCCACTCAAAATATGGGTATCGAGGTAGGATTTAGTTCAAGAAATATTATTAAAAGAGATTTCCAATGGAAGACCGATGGAAACTTTTCTTTCAATAAAAATAAAATCACCTCATTGTACAAATTACTCGATGAATCGGGAAACGAAATAGACGATATAAGCAACAAATGGTTCATTGGACATCCTATTAGAGTGGATTATGATTTTATTTGGGACGGTACTTGGCAACTCAGTGAAGAAGCCGAAGCAGCTATACATGGTTCAAAACCGGGACGCGTTAAACTGAGAGACGTTAACAAAGATGGTGTGTTGAATGCTGAAGATCGTCAGATTATCGGGCAGCAGGATCCTAAATTCATGTGGGGATTGAGCAACGTGTTTACGTATAAAAACGTTTCATTAAGCGTTTTCATGCACGGAGCGCATGGACATATAATCCCCAATTACCTGATGAACGATAACGTGCAGGGCGCCGAAGTGCGTTACAACACCTTAAAAAAGAACTGGTGGACACCCGAAAATCCAACAAATGACTGGATTATTAATGAAGAAAATGCAGCGCAAATGAACGGATTTTCAGCTATGATTTACGAAAAAGGTGGTTTTGTAAGAATCAAAGATATTTCGCTTTCCTATAACTTCCCAAGATCATTTATCAACAGTAAGATAGCCAATCTATCTCTCTATACAACTGGTCGGAACCTGTTCACATTCACAGAATGGAGCGGTTTAGACCCTGAGTTGACAACTGAAAGAGCACAACGTTATAATCCTATGCAAAAAGAATTTGTGATAGGTTTAAATTTATCATTTTAAAAACAGAACATAAAAATTTCGAACAATGAAAACAATATTCAACTATATAATTGTACTCTCGTTAATAATTGGAATATCACTGAGCTGTTCCAACGATGTACTCGATGAAAATCCACCTCATATTCTTTCCGGTGAAACGTTATATACAAACCTTGCAGGATTTGAGGCAGGTTTAAATGGATTATACAGCATAGCGCGGCATCATCGCTGGCAATCAGAAAAAATTGAGCATTCTCTCAACGGAACCGATAATGTGTGTAGCAACTACCGCCGTGGAAATATTTACTATCGTTGGGAAGATACAAATAGTCCTGCCAACGATATTCTTTTAGAAATATTCTCCTTTTGGTACGAAGTCATCAATGCTTCCAATACCATTATTGAAAGAGCAGAAAACCAGGATGTTGACTGGAATGGAGGCGGCATGACACCTGAAAATAATAAATTGAGAGTTATTGCAGAAGCGCGCGCATTGCGAGGATGGGCTTACAGATTTTTATCTTCAGACTGGGGCGATGTACCCCTTGCATTGGAGGAATACTCCGGTTCGACCATTAAAACCGATTGGGAGCGCGCTCCGCGTGCACAGGTTCGCAGACAAGTTATTGAAGATTTGAAATTTGCTCAACAATATGTTCCTACTGAAGCATCATTACAAGGACGTATTACAAAGGGAGCCGTACAAACATTCCTAGCCGAAGCATACCTGACGATTAACAAGCCCGACAGTGCACTGTATTGGGCAAATGAAGCAATAAACAATCCGGCTTATAAACTTGTTACTAAAAAATACGGAGTAGTTGCGAATAACCCCGATGTAAATGCTTTCGGCAGCATGTTTAAAGAAGGTAACCAAAACAGGGAAGAAGGCAATAGCGAAGCGTTGTGGGTTTGGCAGTTTACGCTAAACAGTGTTGATGAAAGAGGAAATGAAATGAGCCGTGCTATTGTTGGAAACTATAATCAAATCAACATCAACGGAGTAAGGGCGCTTCAATATACCTGGGAAAGAGGTGGAAGAGGAAAAGCATATTTTGGATTAACAAAATGGGCAATCGATGCTTATGAGCCCCAAGACCAAAGAGGTACGAACGACATTTTACGTAGATTCTTTATTTTAAGGGATGGACAATATAACGCACCCTATCCCGCAGACAGATTGCCGAAAGACTACAAATACGGAGATACGATATGGTGCCATTGGGAAAATCCGATCACAGAAAAGAATTCAAGTTTAGCCGATTGGCCCTATCCACGTAAAGGGGAAGGTACAGACCCTGAAAATATGAGTGCTGACTTTAGCTGGTCAGATTTAGTATATTTGAGGTTAGCAGATACGTATTTATTGAAAGCCGAATCAGAATACAAATTGGGTAATTCGCACGCAGCAGCAAATACTATTAATGTTCTGAGGGATAGGGCAAATGCAAGTCCAATTTCTGCGAACGATATTTCTATCGATTTCATTCTTGACGAACGCTCACGCGAATTGGTTGGTGAAGAAGATCGCAGAGTTACATTGACAAGAACGCACAAATGGTATGAACGTACGAAAAAATATAATTTGTACGGCGGAGATAAAGTAGCTAAACGCGATACCTTGTTCCCTATTCCCCAAGCTGTTATTGATGCCAATTTGACGAAAGTTATGCCACAGAATCCGGGTTGGAATTAAATAGATTATTTAGAAGATGAAAAAAATATTCTTTACACTTATCGTTGTGAGTTTGTCATTACAGATGTTCTGTAGTGACAAACTACCTCGTTTTTTTTGGTCACCCTACGATGGTTTAAATTGGACACAGGTAAGTCATTGTGACGCCGAATTTCATACACATCCGGGATTGGGAGACGAGCAATATGATCCGCATCAAACGATTGACAGGTACCACGCAGAGGGATACAAAATTCTTACGCTTTCGGGACATGATTATCACATTCCTACAGAGCAAATCGGCAGTATCTATCCTTGGACACAGTTAGAATCGATATACGATAAAATCAAAGACGTTCCAAATCCGGCCGAAGACAATAAAATTTACAGTGAAATCGCCAACGAACCGTATCAGAATCGTAATCCGGTTGAATTAAGTATGGTCTCTGTTGAGGGTTGTGAAGTTTCCGGGCCACATCATATAGTAAGTCTTTTCAACTCTTTTTCCGAAGGTGAGAAGACCGAAGCAGAAACGTTTAAGGCCATATCAGAACTGGGCGGCGTTGCCTATTTTGCTCATCCCGGAAGGTACATAGATAAGTGGGGCATTACGGAATATTGGTATGCTGATTTTTATAGAAGATTTGATATGCTGCTTGGTCAATCAATCTATAATAGGGAAGATACTCATCCGGGTGATAGAGTTTTTTTCGATAATATAGTTTATCTGCTAGGTTATGAGAGGCCAATTTGGTTGTTTGGGGAAGATGATATGCATACCGAAGGAACGCTGGGCTGGAATAGAAATGTTATTTTGATTGAAAATTTTAAGCCAGGCTCATTACATTCCGATATACCTGATGGATCAGCGCCAGATGTAAAAAAGGCACTCAAAACCGGAAAATTCTATTTGTGGAAACCATCGGAAAAATACAACAAAAGAACATTCAACATTACAAATATTCACTCCACAAATAACAGAATTGAACTAATGTTTGATCACCCGGATTTGATAAAAGAAGTGCGATGGGTAACTTACAATCCCGGTAATAAGGAATCTGTTGTATTTCACACGGGTAAAGTTATTAATTTGGAAAATGTCCCAGCTTATGCAAAATTTCTTCGTGCTGAAATAGAAGGAAAAGCAGGAACAATTTATACGCAGCCATTTTATATTGTGGAAAGAAGCATTCCATAAAAGTCGTCCCAACGGCATGTCTGATATTGACAAATTGACGAATTTTGGGCTACTGTTTAGAGTATAGTTCTTATTTATAATCAGTTTTTTTAATCCTTATTCTTAACAAAAACGTAACGGAGAAAATATATAAATTACCTGAAAATCAATTAATTTTGCCTCAATATCAAATATAGAGGCAAATGAAATCCAGCACAGCCGTAAATATCTTTCCCTATATACACCGGCCATGTCCGTGGGCTGTTTAGCGCACTCGCATTGATCATCTGGATTTATACGCAGGTTTATTTTTGAAGGGATTCCATCTATTGCATTCGCCCTATTTCTTTTATGAAATTTTGATAGTGATAGTGACGTGACTTTGCTGAAATCGTTGTGGGAACTTTACTCGAAATAAGAAAATGAAAATAAAAAGCATGTTTTTGCTGACGGTTGTCGTCATTTTTTCCGTTTCACTTCTGTTTATTGGAAAATGGGCAGAAACCATGCATTTGTTCGACTCGCTTCCTTCACTTATAAATAAAAACATTGTTTATCAATCAACCACTCTGGCTTTAGCGCTGATTCTTCTCATCGCACTTCGGGTTACCCACAAAACAACATTCACAGAACATTTCAAGAAAGGAAATATTTCCGCTCCCATTCTCCCCGAACTGTGGATAGGAATTAGGCCAAAATCAAATGAAAATTGGAAAAATTTCGGACGAAACCTCGCAGTGATAATTACCATGGTAACCGCAATCATTATCTTTTTTCAAGTAATCAAGCAAGGTGAAATCCATTGGATGAATTGGGTAAGATATCTGCCTTTTGTACTTTTTTTTGCTGTTGTAAATTCGTTTGTAGAGGAGATAATTACGCGATTGAGCGTGGTGGTCAGCCTGAAAAACAGCACTCCCCATAAGATTATCCCCATTGTTTCGGCAATATTATTCGGGACCATTCATTTTTGGGGGACACCCGGTGGATTTTTCGGAGTGCTGTTTGCCGGATTCTTAGGCTGGTTTCTTGCTAAATCCATTATCGAGACAAAAGGAATTTACTGGGCTTGGCTGATTCATTTTTTGCAAGATGTGGTGATTTTTTCAGCCATGGTGTTAATGCTGAATCACTAAAAAAATATTCGACCAACTAAATATGAATTTGTATGTAAAAACATCTGTGGAATATAAAAAGTCAGCTGTGGATAGCAGTTTTATACACTATTTTGTGAGTGGGAATAAACAAGGTGAAACCATCGTTTTCCTTCATCCTGCTTTTGGAGATCACAGCTGTTTCGACAAATAAATTGACTCTTTTTCGACTTATTTTCAATTAATTACTGCAGATATGCCCGGCCATGTATTGACAGCAACTGAACATCTGAAGGAAAAACGGTCTTCCATACCGCATATCCTCACAAAAATAACCGTCTTGAAAAGTATTGAAAAAATACATATTGTCAGAATTTCACTGGGTTCATTACTTGTCCAGGATTCTACACTAAATTATCCCGAGAAAACGCTTTCTATTTCTGTTTTGGGTGGATACTACGTAAACAAAGTGCAGAAAGACATTGTGAAATTTTAGCAGGTTGAAATGCTAAAATGGATTGAAAAAATGATTTTTTCAATGAACGCATTTCGTGGCTATGTGGCATCTGCCAGTGTAGCCAACGAATCCGAACAAATACTTTTTTACAAGAGCACCAAATACTTCACCCGACCATCGACTCATTTAATGGACACATCGCCCAGGCCTACTATGAAAAAGCCAGTGAAAAGGGACATGAAGTCCAATATTAAAAACCTGATGAAAGGCAATTCGATCCACTATCGCGAAAAAGATTCAAAGAAACACAACCACAGGAAATCGACCTGCAACAGGCTCAGGAAAACATTGTTTATCTCATTTGGTGGGGATCGTTGCCCGCACTGTTTAAAGATTTTCTCGACAGAACGCTTTATTCCGGATTTGCTTACCCTCGTGCAAGCCGGCTCCCTTTTTACCGATTCGAATACAATGCATTATGTCTTTTTCTCCATTATCGAAATCTCAACTTCGATTTTCATTGTTGTCTACGCCTGGAGGTGGGAAGAGTAATCACGTTTCAACTTCAATAAGTGTTGTTATTTTATCTAATCACTTTGAATCTAAAAACAAAGAACCGTCATCCAACCCATAAAGTATGCCTTAAACAGCTTCTTTGCTTCCTATCAAAATAGAAAGCCCTGATAATTCTAATTATCAGGGCTTTGCTTCACTTTTCGTTTCTAACGTGATCAGGCTGGGATTCGAACCCAGGACCCACAGCTTAGAAGGCTGTTGCTCTATCCAGCTGAGCTACCCGACCCTCCTTGTGCAAATTCAGGCTGCAAAAATACGGCAATTCTGAGAATAAAAAAAATTTATGAAACTGAATTTAAGGCAAATCGATAAAATTACAAAATTCCCTGCCCCATCATCGCCTTGGCTACTTTCATAAATCCGGCAATATTAGCCCCTTTCACGTAGTTTACATAACCATCCGGTTCGGTACCGTATTTTACACAGTTTTCGTGAATATTGCCCATAATCCATTTTAGCTTTTCGTCCACTTGCTCAGCGCTCCAGCTGTAACGTTCGGAATTTTGCGTCATTTCCAGGCCCGACACCGATACTCCACCGGCATTGGCTGCCTTCCCAGGAGCATAGAGGATCTTGTGTTTCTGGAAAATCTCGATCGCCTCCGGGGTGCTCGGCATATTGGCACCTTCCGATACGGCAAAGATTCCGTTATTCACGAGTGACTGGGCATCGTCTCCGTCGATTTCGTTCTGTGTGGCAGAAGGCAGTGCAATATCGGCTTTCTCACCCCACGGGCGGGCACCAGCAACGTACTTGCAACCGTATTCCTCTGCATACTCACGGATACGGCCGCGATAGAGGTTTTTCAAATCCATCACAAATTTCAGTTTTTCCGATGTAATTCCGTCAGGATCGTAAATGTATCCGTCGGAGTCGGAAAGGGTAACCGGAATTGCACCCAGCTCGATCAGCTTCTCGCACGTATATTGAGCCACGTTCCCCGAGCCAGATACCAGGCATCTTTTTCCTTTTATATCGATATTTTTGGTTTTCAGCATTTCCAGCAGGAAATAAACGTTTCCGTAACCAGTAGCTTCCGGACGAATAAGTGACCCGCCGAACTCACGCCCTTTTCCGGTAAACGTTCCCGTGAACTCACCGGCCAGCTTTTTGTATTTCCCAAACATATAGCCCACTTCGCGGCCGCCCACACCAATATCGCCGGCCGGGACATCGGTATCGGGCCCGATAACCCGCCATAATCCTTCGGTAAAAGCTTGGCAGAAGCGCATGACTTCACCTTCCGATTTACCGCGTGGAGAAAAGTCTGACCCGCCCTTGGCACCACCCATGGGAAGTGTGGTAAGCGCGTTTTTGAAGGTTTGTTCAAAAGCCAGGAATTTCAAGATGGAAGGAGACACGGATGCGTGAAAACGAATTCCTCCTTTGTAGGGGCCAATAGCGTTGTTGTGCTGTATACGGTATCCCATGTTCGTTTGTACGTTACCCTTGTCATCTACCCAGGTGACACGAAACGTATGAATCTTGTCGGGAATAATCAACCGTTCGACCAGGTTCGCCTTTTCGAATTCAGGATGTTGGTTGTACACCTCTTCGATCGACTCAATCACTTCTTCAACAGCCTGAAGATATTCAGGCTCATTTGGAAAACGTCTTTTTACCAGACTGATAATTTCTTCGTACTTCATAAAAAAAGGATTTAATTGTGATAACTTTGTAAACAATCACTTTGAAATACAAAAATAGTATCAAAAATTTAAATGAAAGAATATTTCATCATTTTTTTATGTTTTGACAGAAAAAAGTTTATTTTCGTAGATTTCTGTAAACAGGAACAAATACAATAATCCCCGACATGATCAGGGAAATAATCGTGATAGCGTTTATCTCTGCGTTCATAAGGATATACCCGGCTAAAATCACCCAAAGTATGGCGATGAAGCCGAATTGCGTTTGTGAAAATGTTCGTTTTGCCATAATGGGAACAATGTGGTTTACAAAGATAATAAAAAATGGTGCAGATTCACATCTTCACCATTTACAAAGACCCATAGAGAGTTAATGAAAAATTGATTTTTTGCTATTTTTGAACCAAATGAATATTGTTTCAACGTTGCAAATATCGGTATCTTTTGTTACGAACCCGCTACATTTCAGTTAAGTTTTGGTTAACTTTTCCTGACATAAAAAACAAAAAGTTTGCTATGAAGCAAACTTTTCAATGTTTTCTCAACTGATCTCCTATTCCTGTATCAGCCCAATGTTGATTTCTTTATCTTTCTGCAAATCTACTTGCATTTCAGAAGGTTGATACGAAATCAATTCCACACGTACGGTATGTTTACCCGGTTTAAGATCCGAAACCGAAAAGTTTCCGTCCAAGTCCGAATAATATTTGTTACCGTCAATGAAGATAGCTGCACCAGCCAACGATTCGTTACTTTTGTTGTCGACAACGGAACCCGATATATCCACCGTATTCACTTTCCGTACAGCTTCGGTAACAGCAGTACTTTTTACATTCTTGTCGTTTTTGTTGTCTTCAGCATACACTGAAACAGACAATAAAACCGTTGCGATTAATACCAAAATTGTTTTCATCCTATGTATCTAATTATTGAAAATTTTCCGTTTTAAACCGATACAAAGATGAGGCATAAATGTTACAGAACGGTTAAGTTTCGGTTAAGTTTTTGTTAATATTTTTTCTCATCCAATAGATTACCCTTGTCGTCCCACATACGCCACAAGCCGGTTTTATTGCCTTCGTAGTAATTCATTTCGTAACGCTGATTTCCCAATTCGTCCCAAATACGCCAGGTGCCGTGTTTTGCGCCATTCTTGTATTCAGCTTCCGAAATGAGCTGTCCCGAAATATCGTACGTACGCCACAGGCCATGTAATTTACCTTCCTTGTAAGAACGCACTTCTTTGGGTTTACGGTTATCGAAATAAATCAGGTAAGCTCCTTCGGGTAAGCCGTTTTTAATCTGCATCTCAAGCTTGAGTGTGCCGTTATCGTAATATTCACGATAATCTCCGGTATAAAGTTCGTTTTGTTTCTTGTCTCTGTAATAGACTCCTTCATTCTGATAGATTTGAGGATTACCCTGCTGATCTTGAGCCTGAACACTTAACGTTAAAAGAAAAACACCCAGCAATAGTATTGTTTTATTTTTCATACGATTCTTGTTTTTAAGTTGTACCTCCATAGCAAAGATACAATTTCCTGGTGCATAAAAACAAAAAGGTACTCCGGTTTTTACACGAAATACCTCCTGTTTTTATAAACCGATTGTTCTGATTAAAATTTGTATCCGGTCCAAGCAAATACATCGGTTGGGCAGCCGGTATTTCCGGTTTTAATATCTATCGTTGCGGCATTTGCACCCGGTTTTATGTCTTTGCCGGTAATGGGAGAGGTTAAGCTATTTGTAAGATTTATCACTGTTCCCGCAGCGGCATCACCTTTACCGTCTGTACAGTCAACTAAATCCATAGCTGTGCCAACGCCTTTCACCAGAGCATTGGTAACGGTAGTCTTGGCTCCACGACGGATCTTGATGACATCCTGCATTTGCATTTTCACATCGCTGCTCGCATCCAGCTTAAGTTCGATAGTCATGTTTTTGACGGTGAAGTCGGACTGCCCTTTCTCATCGGGATTTAAACCGTCCAGGTTTCCATCAGCTTCAATTCCGCGAGGGTCTGATTCTGAGCTGGAGTAACCTTTTTGCCAGATTCCGTATGCGTTTTCCAGTGTTCCTGTGTACCCTTGAGTAAAGTCGAACATGTCATCGTCCGAGTCAACCACCAACAGGTTTTTCACGTTTACGCTACCACCAAAAAATTCTATCCCATCGTCTGCCCCATAAGGGATGTAAATGTTTTCGATCTTGGTGCCATTTCCAACGCCGTTCAGCGTAAGTCCGTTGTGTTCAACGTTTGCACTCGAACGGGCGCCGGTATATTCTATCTTAACGTATGTCAATTCACCTGAGCTATCCGAAACGTTATCGCCTCCGTAACTATAGGCGCTGTTAATTTCGGTAGACCCTTTTGTCCCACCCGAAAGTGGTGCTTTACCGTTAATAATAAGCCCTCCCCAATGTCCTTGTTTAGCATTTTCAATATCGGCAGTCAGGGTAATGGGTTTTTCGGCAGTACCCCTCGCATTGATTTTTCCACCTTGCAATACGAGAATATAATTGCTGAATCCATTTTTAGCCTTGATCATTGTTCCTGCCGGAATGTTTAATACACCCCCGTCTTCAACAATAACAGGACCGGTAATGGTATAAGTAATTGCTGCATCCAGGGTTTGGGTAGTGGTTATAGAACCTTTCAGTTCCGACTCGGTTACCGGAGGTTCGGGTTTCGGATCATCGGAGCCACAAGAAGTCAGAACTGCAGGAGCTGAAATTGTGGCCATCATCATAATACTCAAAAGAAACTTTTTCATTTTAATACAGTTTAAAAATTTAGTTGATTAGTTGTTCGTATTCGTCAGTTATAAATCATAGCTTACTCCTAAGCTGAGGTTAATACCCTTTTTGTATTTATTCAGGATAATGTTTTCACCGCTTGAATTCATTCTTCTGGATAATTTAAGCGAAGGATCCAGCAAGTTTGATGCTTTAAATTTCGCGGTAAAGTTCTTGTTAAATTTGTAGGAAGACACGAAATCTATCGTGGGAACTCCTTCTTCTATGATATTGCCGTAGTTGCGTGTACCGATTGTATGTACCCTGTTACTGAAATAATTAAAAACGACCGAAGCAAGTAAATTTTTATCGCGATTTGAATAACTATAAGAAACATCGAAATTTCCTATAAACGGTGCAGCTCCTTCCAGCTGTGCTTTTCTTCTCGGTGTGTTAACGATATCAACTTCGAGATCCGTATAAATATACGAAGCATTCAATCCCAGGGATACCCGGTTTACTTTTGAAGTTGCAGTATTCACTCTGTTGATCAAGTTTTTTCTCAACTCCACCTCTATACCGGCGACAGTTGCAAACGCGCTGATGTTTGAATAGGAGAGTAATCCGGCTGAATTACCCTGATCCACTCGTCCGATAGGGTTGATAATGTGTTTAAAAAATCCGGTAACGGTAAACAATTCCGAAGGGCTCAAATAATAATCCCATTTAAGATCAGCATTGTAATTATCAGACGGTTTCAGGTTAGGATTACCTTGACTGGCAAAGCCGATATTCACATATTGATAGGGTGAAATCTCTTTCGATTGCGGCAATGTGTATGTCTTACTCAAGCCCATCCGTATTGCGTTTTTATCGTTCAAATCATATTTCAGATTCAAACTGGGCAAAAAATAGGTTTTTTTGATAGATTCCCTTCCAGGCTCCACGTGCTGAACACGATGGTTAACGGTCATATCCACATTGTCTACACGTAAACCCACATTCGCGGTAAGAGGAGAAGTCAATTGATATGTAGCCTCCGCATATGCTGAATGGACATTTTTTTTAACGTTGTAGGTATTTAATTCACCAACGCTCATGGTATATTTTCCACTTTCGTAGTTGGCCTGGTTATATAAATCATCCAATTGCAGGTTATCTATGGGGAATGTTCCCGAAAGAGCGTCAAAATTGTACTCTACAGCCTCAAACTTGTCATCAACAAAGCGTCCATTGTAACCTATTTCCAGGGCAGAGTTCGTATTGTCAAATTCATCATTCAGTTTATACTGAAGATTCACTTTTGTATTTATATCATTTTCTTTCAGTTCAGAAAAGAAACGTTTTTGCCGGTTACTTCCCGTTAAAATATAGGTACCATCATCCTGTTTTGAAAGATAATTTTCGCGACGGTCAGGTTCCAGCCCTTTTATCCTGTTATACGATGCCCCGGCGTTTAGTTTCATTTTGTTCGATAATTTCCAGCTGGAAATAAGTTGATGCGTGAATAGTAAATTGTCGTTCGTTTGTTGTCTGATTGCCCTTCCCGTGTAATCGTTACTGTCTTGATGGCTTTCGGTATGTTTTCCGCTGTATTGCCCAACGTATTGATTATTGGCATGGACCATCATGAAATTATACGCCAGGTTGTGCGCTTTGTTAATCCCGAAATTGATATTTCCGAGAACAAGCTGGTTAATGTTTTGGGAATACTTGTCGCCTTGCTGGTCTTGATAAATGGTTCCGTCGGAAGTGGTGTTTCTGATCAATTCCCCGGTATAAGAATAATTTGTTCCGTGTGAGCCTACAATAAAAAATGAAAGTGGATTATTATCCGCTCCCACTTTAAATTGTTTTCCTCCGGAGATACCAAAAGTGTGGTTTACGGGTGTTTTTATGACCGTTGGATCGAGGCTGTTGGCGAAATCAACCTTGTTTTCGTTCGGTTTTTTATTGTTGGCAAATCCCAGGTAGTTTGAGCCGTCCTGACGCAGGAAATCAACTCCGATAGTCCCCCGGTTCAATCCTCCCGATATTTCGGCACCAAAAGCCCGGTCATTAATCAATTCTTTTGACGAAATGTCTATGATAGCACCCCCTGCATCTCCGGTAGAGCTACCCGAAAAAACTTTGTTTACCCCTACATTTTGAATGATATCGGTTCCGAAAAAGTCGAGTGCGATGTTTTTGTATTCGGGATCTTCCGAAGGGACAAGAAAACCGTTGAGGGTTGTCGCGTTGTATCGGTCGCCCAAGCCCCGCACAAAAACATTTTTCACGCCTTCCTGTTTGGATATTCCCGAAACTTTGGACACGGCTGCTTCCGCATTTCCAATCCCCTTGCGTGATAGCTCTCTTGCCCCTACAGCTTGCGTGGCAAGTAATGCTTTTTTTTGCTCGAGAAGCAGAATATTCTCGCTTTCGCGGTTAGCGCGTGCGACCACTTCAACCGCTTCGAGGCTGATATCGTCGGAGTTCATTTCGAAATCCACCACCGTTTCGCGGTTTGTTTCTACTGCAATCCCCGTTTTAGTTACCGGTTGATATGCCACGTAAGATGCAACGAGCGTGTGCGTTCCCGCCGATACGTTATTGATAACGAAATTGCCGTCCAGATCGGCGGCAGCCCCGTTTGTGGTTCCTTCGACCAAAACCGAAGCTCCTATTAGTGGTTCTTTGGTCTTGGCATCAACAATTGTTCCTTTGATTGTTCCCGTCTGAGCATAAATAGCGGATGCTGAAACGAAAAATAAAAGTAAAACAGATAACCTAAACAATACCTTTGCTTTACTTATCATTAATTTTGAGTCTTTTTTCATTAACGAGTATCATAATTTATCGTCACAAAGGTCAAGTATAAATGTTACAAAGCAGTTACATTCTGATTACATTATTGTTAAGTTTTCACCAATAAAAAAACCGATACTGGTGTACCGGTTTTTCCAACTTACTCATGTGCTGTTACTTCTATTGTACTATTTTCATTATAGGCTCTCCGGCCTGAACGATATCACCCGGTTTTACATATATCTTATACACTTTTCCCGAATATTCAGAAATTACGTCGTTCTCCATTTTCATAGCTTCCAGAACAAACAGGTTTTTTCCCCTTTGCACCTCATCGCCTTCTTTTACCAGAAACTTCATAACGCTGCCGGGCATAGGGCTTTCTGTAATGTATCCCTCGGGTTCCTTTACTTCCGCATCGGTAGGTACCGTTCCAGCACCGGTTACAGTTGTTTTTTGCGATTGATGCGATGCAAATTCCGTTTCACGGATTTTCCTCAGGTATTGGGTGGCCACGGCAGGGAAAAGTTCAAGTAACAACTCCTCTTTTTCGTCTTTAGCCAGCCGGACATTTTCGAACTCCGGCAAAACAGGATTCTCCTGACGTTTATACGTGCTGGTATCGTACGGAGTTTCATCACGCGTTCCGGCAATTTTCAACCTGAATTCCGGATCTACCGGAACGGGAGTTTTTCCGTATTCCCCCTTTACTAGTGCAACAAATTGATTAGAAGCATTGGCATATTTATCCCGCCCATTCTTCAGATTCAGGGCCGAACTGACCGCCTGCACTCCTACGATCTGACTTGTAGGAGTAACCAAAGGTGGCAATCCAGCATCGAGCCGGACACTTGGAATAAGTTTCATTGCATCTTCCAAGATATCCAGCGAGTTAAATTGTTTCAATTGTGCCACCATATTGGTGTACATCCCTCCGGGAATCTCGGCGTTTTTCACCCTCTCGTCGGGTTTGGGGAAATTGAAATAAGCTTCAATTTGGTGGCAGGCCTCCAGTAAAGCCGTCTCGTTGTTGATTTGAACTGCGGCAATAGCTTCGTCAAACAACTTATCAATAGCAGCAGGCAGGGTATCCGTAAGCGGGTTAAACGGATTTGGGAACTGTTTTACCGTATCGAAAGCTTCCAATTCCCGGCGGATTCCGAACAATTCGGCATTTATTTTTGCCACAGCCTCCATGTTTACATCCAGTTCAATGCCCAGTTTTTGGCAGAAAATATAAACGAGTTCAATGGCTGGAGCAGCCGGCCCGCCGGAAAAATACCAGATATTGGTGTCTACGATATCTGCCCCATTTACGATTGCTGAGAGTACGGAACCCAATCCATACCCCGGGGTGCAATGTGTGTGAAAATCGATGGGAACATTAAGTTCTCTTTTGAATAATGAGATAAGGTTTGCCACACGCGTGGGCGGAATCAGTCCACTCATATCTTTAATGGTGATCATGTCAGCACCCAACGCTAGCATTTCCTTGGCTTTCTGAAGATAATAGCGGTCTGTAAACACATTTTCTTTTTTTATCCGTATTTCTTCTTTCTTGTTGAACAGCCCCAGAAAGCCTTTCTTTTCAACAATTTTAACCTCATCGTCGTATTTGGGATCTATCGTGTAGCAAACCGCGCAATCTGCCAAACCACCGTATTTCTTAATGTATTTTATACTCGATTTTATATTGTCAACATCGTTTAGCGCATCGAAAATACGCATAATGTTGAGTCCGCTAGAGACGGCATTTTTGAAAAATCCATCAATAATTTCATCCGGATAGGGAGCGTATCCATAGAGGTTTCGTCCACGAGAAAGCGCTGTGAGCTTTGAGGCTCCCTGCACACCGTCGCTGACTTTTTTTAACCTGTCCCATGGGTTTTCGCCTAAATAGCGCATAACGGAGTCTGGAACAGCACCTCCCCAAACTTCCATTGCATAGAAATTGGCATCTCTGTAATAAGGCAACACTCTGTCAACTTGTGATTGGTTCATTCGGGTAGCAAAAGCCGATTGCTGACCGTCCCTCAAAGTGAGATCTCTGATTAAAAGTTTACGTTTCATCTGTTTAAAAATTTAATTTCTACTTTTTATGGTGGTTTTTGACATTAGTTTCGTTGTTTTTCACTATTTATACTTACAGTTTTTAAACATTATAAATATCTCAAATACAGAAATTTAGTTTTATCTTTCGCCATACAAAGTAACAAATTAATTTCGAATTATAAGCAATTAATTAAAGATTTTTTTCTTTAATTCATGCTAAAAACAACAAAAGCAGCATTTCGTGTTTAAAATGCTGCTTCCGGGTGTGTAAACGAAAGGAAATTACACCTTAGAAACGTTTTTTCCCTTTCTTGGAGACGTTGAAATCCTGTTTTGGTTTGTCACCTTTGTATTTCTTGTTCTCCGGCATATTGTTGTCTGCTAATTCAACCACCAGTTTTCTGTCTTCCACGAAGACTCCTTTAAAGGATTTGAGAATTTGCTTGACATTTTCTTCGGGGACTTCAAAAAACGAAAAGTTCTTCATCAGATCGATACGCCCTACCCTGATCTTCCCGGGCACATAATCGTTGATAAAACCCATCAGGTTAGCCGGGTTGGCGCCGTCCATTTTTCCGATATTGATAAAAAAGCGGGCATATCCATTTTCAGCCTTTTTCGGTCCCCCTTCGTTTCTGTCAAATTTTTTTCCTTTTCCACGTTCCTCTCTTTTCGAGTTGTGTTCTTTGGGTTCTTCAATTTCATTGGCGGCTTGGTAGTAGTCAATCAGCCGGTTAAATTCCAAGGAGACCATACGTTTAATGACATCCTCCTTTTCCAGCCAATCAAGTTTCTTGAAGATGGAAGGCAGTAAACGGGCAATTTCTTCTTCATTTACCTTAACCTTTTCAATTTTATCTACAAAGTTGAACAGTTGCTTTTCGCAAATAATATCTCCTTTGGGTACCTGACGATATTCAAATTTTTTATTGATGAGTTTTTCTATCTGAGCAACTTTTCCTTTTTCTTTGGTATGGATAATGGATATGGATGTTCCGGTTTTTCCCACCCTGCCTGTACGTCCGCTACGGTGCGTGTATACTTCGTAATCATCGGGAAGCCCAAAGTTAATCACATGAGTGATATCGTCCACGTCCAGTCCTCGGGCAGCAACGTCGGTAGCAATAAGCAACTGCAGGTTCCGTAAGCGGAACTTGTTCATGACATAGTCACGTTGTGCCTGCGACAGGTCACCGTGCAACGAATCGGCATCGTAGCCATCCTGAATAAGCTTATCTGCTATTTCCTGCGTTTCTTTTCTTGTCCTGCAAAAGACAATGCCGTATATGTTGGGGTAGTAATCCACGATCCGTTTTAACGCAAGGTATTTGTCTTTTGCGTGAACCATGAAATAGGTGTGTTTCACGTTCAGCGCACCTTCGTTTTTCCGTCCAATGGTTATCTCCATGGGGTTGGACATATATTTCCGGGTAATTTTGGCTATCTCCTGGGGCATGGTGGCTGAAAAAAGCAGCATGCTGCGGTTGTCGGGAACGTGAGACAAAATTTCATCTATACTTTCCGTAAATCCCATGTGTAACATTTCATCAGCTTCATCCAGCACAACGGTATGGACATTTGCCAACGAAACGGTTTTGCGGTTTATCAAATCAATCAACCTACCCGGTGTGGCAACGATAACATGAACGCCTCGTTTTAACGTTTTAATCTGGCTTTCTATGCTTGATCCGCCGTAGACAGGAAGGATTTTTATATCATCAATATATTTGGAAAAATCGGTTAAATCACCGGCTATCTGTAAACAAAGCTCCCGTGTAGGACAAAGGATCAGTGTCTGCGGTGCATGCAGTTCGATGGCTGTTTTTTGGATGATTGGCAAACCGAAAGCAGCAGTTTTTCCAGTTCCGGTTTGCGCCAGAGCAATTATGTCACGGGTATTTGCCAGCAGTTGCGGAATCACTTCCTCCTGTACCGGCATGGGTTGTTCAAAACCCATTTCCTGAATGGCACGCCAAATCGCGGGTGCAATCCCAAGTTCTTCAAAAGTTCTCATTTTTTTCTTTAATTCTATTTTAATGGTGAAAGTATTCGCATTTTCTCGAAACCCCCACAACACGACATATATATAAAGATGTGAGAAAATTTGATATACAAAATCTGATTATTCCGGAACAAAAAAGCCCGAATTTTAAATCGGGCGCAAAGGTACGAAAAAAAAATCAATCTTATTGATTATAGAGCAGGTATTTGCGTAATAAAATCTTTTTCCCGGAAGTCAACTTAAGTTCTTTTTCCAGATAATTATCAATCGAACCGTATTTTTGGTTTATGTAATCGATGGTATAATTGATGTATGCAGGATTTACAGACATCAACGCTGTAACGGCTTCCTGGAAATATTCGGGTTTTGTTTTCACATTTTCTGCAATTTTAGATATATCTACAGTTTGGCGAGACAGAAGATAATCGTCAATAATTACATTTTGCGGAATTCCCACTGCGTAAAGTATGAAAAATGAGGCCAGCCCTACCCTGTCCTTACCCAACGATCCGCTAAGCAACACAGGATAATTGTTTTCATCGGTTAGAATATTAAACATCTCTGCAAACACGCTTTTGTAGTTCTCAATGATTCCTATGTAGGAATCCTGAACATCACGAATGGCATCGCTGCGCGTTAAATGTTCGTTATCCATCATTTCATTGATTTTTTCGTCGTCCAACGGAGTAATGGGTAACGATATCTTCCTAATGTTCGGATGAACGAGAATAGGGTATCTTTTAGCTGTTCTATCTGATCTGAAATCAATAATGGTTCTTATATTTAACCGTCTTATCCTCTCCTGATCATATAATGTTGCGCTACTCAAATCACCTGAGCGGAAAATTTTTCCCCATTTCATTTGTTGATCAGTTCGTGTGAAATATCCGCCCATATCCCTGAAATTTTTTATATTACTCATCTCAATAATCCGGTTGGCAATAATTCCCGAATATGCAGAGGTAGTTTTTAATATGTAGAATTCCCGGATATCGGGACTCGAAGGATTGATTACCGTTACCTGATCAGTAATATTGGAAGTTTTTATGGGTGTAAAAGCGGAAATATCACTGTCTGACTGAGAAGAATAAATGTTGATATTTCCTTCCTGATCGGGGCTGACTTCCCATTTGAGAAGTAAATCACCGTCTTTGTTCTTTTCTGCCACAGATGTTATTTTAACTGTTGATGCGCAACCTGCTGCAATCAACAAAAAAAAAGCCGAAATAATTTGATAACTATATATTCTCACCCGCGTTTGATTTTGGCAAGCAAATATAGCTAAAACATTTTGTAAACAAAACTCTTGCGTTTCTAACTTAACAATAAATAATCAGATTTTTGCCATTTTTTATAACTTTAAAACATAAGTAATTGTATAACTAATTTTTAAATAATACTTTTGCATTCGATGTTTTGAAAAGGTTGTTGATAAACTGTTAATTCTATGTAGAGAATTATTGCATAACTTTATTTTGTTTCGTTGATTTTTTGTTTATATGAAAAAATTAAGTTAAGGATGCAAAAAAGGCTGCTAAAAATTCTCGGGAATTTTTGCACGTCTCATCAACAGAAAAAAGAAACAAATTCGAAATATTTTATCAACAACAGAATTATAAAAAGATTGTTGATAAAGTCTCTAATAAATTATTAATAAACAACTTGATTTAATTTTAATTGTTGATAAGACAGTTTTAGGATCGTCTATATTTTAATAACTTATTTTGCAATTTTTTTTAGAATTATTTATCAACACTATCAACAGGCATTCATCATCATCATTATATTTCTTTATTTTTAAACTATAATATTAATAAATAATGTTCAATGGAAAAAAAAGAATTGATTGAAAAAATAAATACACTTCGAAAGGAAAAAAATGCGATTATATTGGCACATTACTATCAAGAATCAGATATTCAGGATATTGCTGATTTTGTAGGCGATAGTCTTGCATTGGCACAATGGGCAGCTAAGACAACGGCAGATATCATTGTGCTTTGCGGCGTTCATTTTATGGGCGAAACGGCAAAAATTCTTTCTCCGCAAAAAAGGGTTTTTATTCCCGATAGTATGGCTAGCTGTTCGTTGGCAGAAAGTTGCCCGGCCGATGAATTTGAGAAATTTACGCAGGCATATCCTGGTTATACGGTTATTTCGTATGTAAATACCACTGCGGCTGTAAAGGCGTTAACCGATATAGTGGTAACCTCTACCAATGCAAAACAAATTGTGGATTCACTTCCTGAAGATGAAAAGATTATTTTCGGACCCGATAAAAATTTAGGAGATTACATCAATAAACTTACGGGAAGGAATATGCTTTTATGGGAAGGTGCTTGCCACGTCCATGAACAATTTTCGTTGGAAAAAATTCTTGAGTTAAAAAAAGAGTATCCACAGGCATTGTTACTGGCACATCCGGAATGTAGGAAATATATCCTGGAAATTGCCGATCACGTTGGGTCGACATCGTCAATAATTGCGTTTGCCCGGAATTCAGGATATAAACAATTTATTGTAGCCACAGAATCGGGGATTTTACACCAGATGCAGAAAGATAATCCGGATAAAGAATTTATTCCGGCTCCACCGGAAGATTCTACATGCGCTTGCAACGATTGTTTTTATATGAAAATGAATACGTTGGAGAAGTTGTATTTATGTTTGAAGAACGAACGTCCAGAAATTTTTGTCGAAGAAGAGGTTCGTTTGAAAGCAGTGAAACCGATTGAAAGGATGTTGGAAATATCAGCTAAATACGGATTATAATGGCAGTACGAATTAATAAATTTATTTCCGAGAGCGGAATTTGTTCCCGGCGAGAAGCGGACAAATACATTGAAAAGGGGCAGGTATTAGTAAATGGGAAGCGTGCAGAAATAGGAACACTCGTAAGCAAAAGTGATAAAGTGTTGGTAAACGGTTTGCTTATTGAATCCAAAGCGGAGGAAGATTTTGTCTTGCTGGCTTTCAATAAGCCACGGGGAATAGTAAGTACCACCGAGAAAGGGGTGCGGGACAATATTGTTGATTATATAGGTTACCACGAGCGAATTTTCCCTATCGGACGGTTGGATAAAGATTCTCAGGGGTTGATTCTCCTTACCAATGACGGGGATATAGTGAATAAAATCCTTCGTGCAGGAAACAGTCACGAGAAAGAGTATGTTGTGACTGTAAACAGGCCGGTAACCGATGAATTCGTGCAGCGGATGTCGAGTGGGGTGCCAGTGTTAGGAGAGGTAACTCGAAAGTGTAAAGTTGAAAAAATATCGGAATTTATTTTTCGAATAATTCTTGTTCAGGGACTTAATCGCCAGATCCGCAGGATGTGCGAATATTTTGGGTATGAAGTAGAGAAACTGGAACGTGTCCGGATTATGAACATTTCACTGAAAGGTATTGGTTTAGGCGATTGGCGGTTGTTGGAAGAACAGGAAATGAAAGAATTAAAAACGACGATTGCTTATTCGTCTAACGAAAACCAACCGGCCAAATCAAAACAACCCCTTGTTTCGGGACAGGAACAGGAGAGAAAAAAGTTTCGCTCCTCCTATGAAGAGTCGTTTAATAGTTCCAAAAAGGCTCAATCCAAAAGAAACGAAGGTTTTGTCAATCCAAAAGCAAAGGAATTACGTGGAAAAGGCAAAAACAAACCTCAACCAAGGACATTTAGAAAAACCAAGTAAATTTTTGTACCTTTGCACCCGCAAAAATATTCACATACCGTTTTCGTCAAGAAGCCCTGATACTTGGCTCTAAAAGCGTAACGGTCTAACAATCTCGAAAACATGGCTCTTCAATGTGGTATCGTTGGGCTTCCTAATGTAGGGAAATCAACTCTTTTTAATTGTTTATCAAACGCTAAAGCACAGGCTGCAAACTTTCCTTTTTGCACCATTGAGCCCAATGTGGGTGTTATAACTGTTCCGGATGAAAGACTGAACCGGTTGGCAGAGTTGGTCCATCCCCAAAAAATTGTTCCCACAACTGTTGAGATCGTCGATATAGCAGGTTTGGTAAAAGGAGCAAGTAAAGGGGAAGGATTGGGAAATAAATTTCTGGCCAACATTCGGGAGACGGATGCTATTTTACATGTGTTGCGGTGTTTTGAGGACGAAAATGTGACTCACGTTGATGGAAATATTAATCCAGTTCGCGACAAAGAAATAATCGATGCTGAACTGCAGCTAAAGGATTTGGAAACTATTGAATCAAGAATTCAAAAAGTAGAAAAACAAGCCAAAACCGGCGGCGACAAAGATGCGAAGCTGGCTTTTGAAGTTTATTCAAAAATCCGTGAAGCATTGCTGCGAGGAGAATCGGCCCGAACTGTTGTTTTTGATACCAAAGATGAAAATAAAGTGGCTCGGGATTTATTTCTTTTAACGTCCAAACCGGTACTTTATGTTTGTAATGTTGACGAACAGAGCGCCGTAAGTGGAAATAAATTCGTAGAACAGGTTCGCGAGGCGGTAAAGATAGAAAATGCTGAAATTTTGATCGTGGCAGCAAAAATTGAGTCCGAAATAGCTGAATTTGATACCTACGAAGAGCGGGAAATGTTTCTCGTTGAACTCGGTTTGGAAGAGTCGGGTGTAAACCGGTTGATTAAAGCTGCCTACAAATTGTTAAACCTTCAGACATTCCTGACTGCCGGCCCGCAGGAGGTTCGTGCGTGGACATTTCAGAAAGGATGGAAAGCACCCCAATGTGCCGGTGTTATTCACACTGATTTTGAGAAAGGATTTATCCGGGCAGAAGTAATAAAATACGCAGACTACATACAATACGGTTCAGAAGCCACCGTTAAGGAAGCCGGAAAAATGAACGTGGAAGGTAAAGAGTACATCGTTCAGGACGGAGATATCATGCACTTCAGGTTTAATGTGTAATTTTCTGTTTAAAATTATTCTAAATTACGTTTAAATGTTAATAATATGTTGTAAAACATACAAATATATTTTTAATTAATCGTTTAACCTTATACTTTTGCCTTAATTAATGTTATTATTTTTTCATCAGGTTTGAAAAGAGTCTCTTTAAAAGATATTGCCAGAGAGTTAGGGGTTTCTACCGCAACCGTTTCTCTTGTTTTGAATGGTAAAAACATGTCAGGCCGTGTAAGCAGTGAGATGTCGCAAAAAATATTGGATAAGGCTTCGGAATTGAATTATATTCCCAACACGTTAGCCAAGGGATTAAAAGTAGGCAAGTCACGAACCATCGGTTTGATCATTGCTGATATTTCCAACCTTTTTTTTGGTGCGTTGGCCTTACATATACAAATTTATGCCGAGCAAAGAGGGTATAGTGTGATTATAGGAAATACCAATGAGCAGTTGAATGAAATGGAGAATTTAATGAAATTTCTGTATGCCCGGCAAGTGGAAGGACTAATTATTACGCCCACTGAAAATAGTCAGTATCTTTTGAAAAGATTAATAAGCAATAAGATTCCGTTTGTGTTGGTTGACAGGAGCTTTCCAGAATTGCCGGTTAATTCGGTGTTGATCAATAATTACGAGATATCTTATCGATCTACCGGGCAGCTTATAAAGAAAGGGTGTAAACGAATTGGTCTGATTACTTATAAACAAGATCATTACCATATAAATGAACGAAAGCGCGGTAGTGTGGATGCTATGAAACATGCGGGTATTTACGATCCTGAAATGGTAGAAGAAGTCCGGTACGATTTTTTAAAAAATGACATCAAAAGGGCTATATGTAATTTAATATCAAAGAAAGAAAAAACAGATGGTTTGTTTTTTACAACCAATTCAATTTCCATAAATGGAGTAAAAGAGTTGATCAGAAACAATATCAATATCCAAAAAGACATTCAAATCATGTGCTTTGACGAAAATGACGCTTTTTATATTTTACCCTACGCTGTACCTTTTATTAAACAACCCATCAAAGAGATGGCAAAAAATGCGGTAGAATTATTAATCGATCAAATTGAAATGAAAAGTGAAGGAACTAAAAATGTCGTTGTAGGGGCAGAGTTAGTATTAAACGAAAACATGATGTACCTGTAAGCAATTATACTCTTATTTTTTTATTAAGTTAAACGTTTAATCCTATTGGTTTTTATTTGATGAGTAAAATACTTACCCTTTTTTCCATTAAGTTAAACGTTTAATTAAAATTCTAAAAGTTTTTTATATATGAAACAAAATTATCCTAAAATTGGCATTCGCCCGATAATTGACGGAAGACGCGGGGGAATACGTGAATCGTTGGAAGAAACGACCATGAATCTGGCAAAAAGTGCTGCCGAATTATATTCCGGAACATTGAAATACCCTGATGGATCGCCTGTGAAGTGCGTCATTGCGGATACAACGATCGGCGGAGTAAAGGAAGCGGCTTTGTGTGCCGAAAAATTTAAAAAAGAAGGGGTCGGTTTGACTTTATCCGTGACGCCTTGCTGGTGCTACGGATCTGAAACCATTGACATGGATCCTCTTATGCCAAAAGCAGTTTGGGGATTCAACGGCACGGAACGCCCTGGCGCGGTTTATTTATCAGCAGCGCTTGCTGTTCATAACCAGAAAGGGCTGCCTGCTTTTGGAATTTACGGCAAAAACGTTCAGGATGTTGGCGACGGGGCAATCCCCGATGATGTAAAAGAGAAACTTCTCCGGTTTGCCCGTGCCGGGTTGGCGGTTGCCATTATGCGTGGAAAATCATACCTGGCTATTGGTTCGGTATCAATGGGAATTGGTGGATCCATGGTAAATCCCGATTTTTTGCAGGATTATTTAGGCATGCGTACTGAACAGGTGGATGCCAGTGAAGTCCTTCGTCGTATCCAACTTGAAATTTACGATAAAGAAGAATTTGAGAAAGCGTTGGCCTGGACAAAAGAAAACTGTATGTCGCGTGAAGGCGAAGATTTCAATCCGGAACACCTTAAACACAGCAGGGAACAGAAAGACAAAGACTGGGAATTTGTTGTAAAGATGACATTGGTCATGCGTGATTTAATGATTGGAAATTCCAAACTCGATGAAATGGGATTCGGAGAAGAAGCGCTCGGGCATAATGCCATTGCAGGAGGCTTCCAGGGACAACGGCAATGGACTGATTTCTTGCCGGACGGCGATTTTTCGGAAGCTATCCTAAACTCTTCTTTCGACTGGAACGGAAAACGCGAAGCGTTCACATTTGCTACCGAGGACGATCATTTAAACGGAATCAGTATGCTTTTCAATCATTTGCTAACCAACACTTCGCAAATGTTTGCCGACGTACGCACCTATTGGAGTCCCGAGGCCATTGAGCGAGTTAGCGGCTGGAAGCCCGATGGATTGTTGAAAGACGGGGCTATCCACCTGATCAACTCGGGCTCCTGTACGTTGGATGGAACCGGGCAACAATCGGATAAGGATGGAAATCCCGTAATGAAGCCTTTTTGGGAGATTACCGATGAAGAAGTCTCTAAAATGCTTGAAGCCACCACCTGGCATCCTGCATCGTTGGAATATATGCGTGGAGGCGGATTTTCCTCTCAATTTCTGACCAAACCGGGGATGCCGGTCACCATGTGCCGGTTGAATTTGATAAAAGGGCTGGGTCCGGTATTGCAGATTGCCGAAGGTTGGACAGCTACTTTTCCCGCTCATGTGTTCGACATTATCAATAAAAGAACGGACAAAACCTGGCCCTCTACTTTTTTTGTTCCTAGAATTACCGGAAAAGGGCGATTCACAGATGTTTATTCGGTAATGAATTATTGGGGAGCCAATCACGGGGCTATCAGCTACGGACATATTGGGGCCGATTTGATTACGTTGGCTTCGGCAATTTCCATTCCCGTGAATATGCACAATGTAGATGATGAAAAGATTTTCCGGCCCGATGCCTGGTCGGCATTCGGATCTGACAACGAAGGTGCGGATTACCGTGCATGCGCCGTTTACGGGCCATTGTACAGATAGGTTGGAGGTTCTTCTGTATGGCGAAAAGTAGTCTGATTCTTATAAACTAAATAGATGGATGAAATGAAAAAAAATGATTTTAAAATGCTGAAATTAAGCACTCTTATTCTGGGAATTGTACTTTCGCTCCCCCTCTTTTCCCAGACAGAGTCCGTGGGGGAAATGTTTGAGCTGGCAAAATTGAAATCGGGGGTAAAAAACAGGAGGATATCCAGTACCGATCCTACAGGAGGAAATCGCGACCACCTGGAACCTTTCCGTCCCGGTGAAAAAAGGACGATTGCGGAAATTAAAGGTGTTGGTGTGATCAATCACATCTGGGTCACCATTGCTCCACCACCGGGTGAATTAAGCAGAAATGATATTATTATCAGGATGTATTGGGACGGGAACGACTATCCCTCCGTGGAATCTCCTATCGGGCCGTTCTTTGGCCAGGGGTGGGATGAACGCTATAATTATGCTTCTCTTCCTTTATCAGCTGGACCTGAAAACGGGACCGGCATGAGCAGTTATTTCGCAATGCCCTTCGGGAAAGGTGCAAGAATTGAGATAGAAAATCAGACCGGCAAAACGATAAATGCCTTTTATTTCTATGTCGACTATCTGGAAATGACTAAATTACCCGAAGGAACGGGACGTTTTCACGCCTGGTACAATCACAGCCTTACTGAAGCATTACCCGAAGGAGAGACAGAATGGTCGCTAACGGGACCGCAGCAACCCAACAAGAAGGGAGATAGAAATTATTGCTTTATCGATACAAAAGGGAAAGGGCATTTTGTAGGGATTAACTATTATGTTCACTCCCCTACCCCTATGTGGTACGGTGAAGGTGATGATATGTGGTTTATCGACGGAGAAAAAACACCTTCACTGATCGGTACCGGAACCGAAGATTTTTTCAACACTTCCTGGTGCCCAAAAGAACCATTCTCCCATCCTTATTTCGGTTATCCAAGGGTAAACAACGATATAGGCTGGTTGGGAAGAACCCATGTATACCGGTTCTTTATCAACGATCCCATCTTTTTTGAAACTGCGGTAAAGGGAACCATTGAGACCGGACATAACAATAACCTGACTCTTGATCTGGCTACTGTGGCTTACTGGTATCAGGAAAGTGCGGTGATGCTTCCACCTGCACCCACCCAGGAAATGAGAAAGCCGAAACCGTTTATCAATCATATGGATATGCACCGTTGGAGAGATGCATGGCGGAAAGCAAAAGGGAATGATCCTCAGTTGTGGGGGAATGAGTGATCATCATAGAGAGAATAAAATTAAAAATAAAATAATATCATATGAAAAATTTTATCAACAAACTCGTTTTGGCTTGTTTGTTTCTGGGAATCAATGTATATACCTTCGCAATCCAAATGCCTGACGAAATAAAACAGGCAAAAACCATCCGGGGAATCGTTACAGAGCAAGGTACAAATGAACCTTTACCGGGAACAAGTGTGTATGTAAAAGGTACTACTATCGGTACTACTTCCGATGTAGACGGTAAATATCAGTTAAATGTCCCTTCGGAAGAGTCGATACTGGTTTTCTCTTTTATAGGAAAGAAAACAGTGGAACACCCTGTGAGAGGAATGACCGTAATTGATATAGTTATGGAAGATGATGCAACCATGCTTGAAGAAGTGGTTTACACAGGTTATATGACACAACGAAAAGCCGATCTTACCGGATCCGTCTCCATAGCAACCAGCAGTGATATCATTAAAAATCCTTCGGCCAACGCTATGAAGGCGTTACAGGGAAAACTTTCCGGAGTCCATATCACCACAAACGGGGGGAATCCAGCCGAAGGAGTAACCATTCAAGTGAGGGGGCTTTCTTCTCTTTCTGGTGGTGTAAAGCCGTTGATTGTGCTGGACGGGATGCCCACGGAAAATCTTAACCTCAGGGATATCAATTCCGGGGACATAGAATCAATTCAGGTATTGAAAGACGCTGCTTCAGCGAGTATATACGGTGCGCGTGCATCGGGTGGCGTCATCCTTATCCAGACTAAAAAAGGAAAAGAAGGCGCTATATCCGTTGAGTATAACGGAAGTGTTTCATTCAGTTCTGTTGTTAACAAACCCACGTTAATGAATGCGGAAGAGTATGGAATAGCGGCTTTCAGGGCACAGGCATATGATGAGAAAGTGTATGGTGTATCTATGTCGTTGCCTAATACCTATGATTTTACCTGGCACAGAAACGACAACGGATTGGCAGTTCTTGATGGGGTGAAACCTGCAGAATGGCTTAATCCGGAAAAAACAGCCAGGGGTTCGGATACCAACTGGATGGATGAAATTTACCGTACCGCCATGATGACAAACCACCAGGTAACTGTATCCCAGGGGACAGACCGGTCCAAAAGTTTGTTTTCACTGGGTTATTACAATAACGAGGGTACGCAAATTCATACCTTTTTCAGACAATATTCGGTGCGTGCCAATAATGAATATGCACTGTTGAACAACCGGCTGAAAATTGGTGAAAATATCGCATTGAGCTACCTGCAGTACAGGGATGCGAATGAGACCCGTTGGGCGATGATCAATCCTCCTGCAGGTCCCGTTTACGACATTAATGGTAACTGGGCGGGAGCTCCCGGTTTTGATGACTTTACCAATCCGGTACGTGTATTGACAATGAATAAGGATAATATTAACAATTACGTGAAGATAATCGGGAATGTTTTCCTGGACCTCGATATATGGAAAGGGATCTCGGCACGTACTCAGTTTGGAGTAGATTACGGAAACGCTTATAGCAGAGTGGTAGATGGTATTTGGTCTGAAACAGGAGGAAGGAACAGCGACGGGGAGAATTACGTAGGGAGTTACCAGTCCCATCCGTTGAGTTATGTCTGGACCAATACGCTTTCCTATAATCTGACTACAGGAAGGCATTCGCTTGATGCAGTAGCCGGTACTGAGTTTACCCGTTTTGTACAGGAAGGATTTTCGGCCAGAAGAGAGGGAATATACTTGGAAGACAGGGATTTTGCACACATTGGGGTGACTACCGGTACAAAATATTCCCTGGGTAGTTCTGCAGATGAATTTACCTATTTCTCGCTCTTTGGTAAAATGAATTATGCCTATGACTCGAAATATCTACTCTCGTTCACTTTACGACGTGACGGCTCATCACTTTTCGGTTCGAACAACCGATATGCTACTTTTCCTGCGGTATCGGCCGGGTGGAGGATTAATAACGAACCCTTTATGGCTGATATCGAAGTTGTGTCTGACTTAAAACTTCGTGCAAGCTGGGGTGCTAACGGAAGTGTACAAGGTTTACCCCGCGGATATACCTCCACTCCTTTCACAACCGATTATTTTGGTACATCTTACCCGATAGAAGGTAACGAAAGTGGCCCCCTCTGGTCAGGTTACAGAAGAACCTGGTTGGGAAACCCTAATCTTAAATGGGAAACGACAAAACAAACCGACGTTGCTGTGGATTTTGGTTTTATGAATCAACGTTTATTTGGCTCATTAAGCTATTATTTTAAAAAAACAAACGATGTACTGGTACAGGTCCCCTACATTGCCGCAATGGGTGAAGGAGGAGAACCATGGATCAATGGGGCTAATATGAATAATCAGGGTGTTGAGTTTGAAGTCACTTACAGAAATAACCCTACTGCTGATTTTCAATATGCTATAACGGCTAATATCGGCTCTTACAGGACAAAGCTGGTCGAACTTCCAGAAAATGTGATTAACCGCTATCCGGGAGATGGTATGCGTGATTTTGTAATTGGCAGAACGCCTAATATCCTTTATGGGATGGTGGCGGACGGAATATTCAAAACGCAGGAAGAAGTGGATAACCATGCCGAGCAGACCGGAAAAGCTATCGGGAGAATTCGTTATAAAGACCTGGACGGCAACGGAGTTATTGATGAGTTGTATGACAGGACTTTTATCGGGATTACCGATCCGGATTTTTTCGGAGGGATTACCTTTGACCTCGGGTACAAAAATTTCGATATGAATATCTTTTTCCAGGGAGTGTATGGTAATAAGGTAAATAATATCTGGAAACAGGAAAGTGATCTGTGGAATATTTCTGTTCCTGCAGGAAAGAATCACGAAAAAAGAATCCTGAATGCCTGGTATTTTGATAATGCCGATTCCGATATCCCGGCTGTATCCAATTCAAATCCTAACAGTGAACAACGGTTTTCTTCCTATTTTGTGGAAGACGGATCCTACCTGAAGCTGAGGAATATAGAATTGGGATACACTTTCCCCAAAAAACTTACAGAAGCAATGATGATGCAGCACCTTAGGATTTACGCTTCGGCGCGCAATGTGCTTACGCTTAAGAAAGGATGGGGAAGCGACAAGTATACCAGTTTTGATCCGGAAATGCCCGGGTACGGATATTTGACACCGCTTACGATGGCTTTTGGAGTTAATGTAACATTCTAAATTTATAGATTATGAAACAATTAAAATATATCTTTTTACTCATCGCTTTCCTCATTACGGCAAACAATTGCTCCGATCTTTTGGAAGTGAATCCTAAACAAGTGTTGGATGAAGGCTTACTAAATTCTCCCGAAGACATGGAAGGTTTTGTAACGGCAACTTACGCAAGGATTACCGACATACCTTCCTGGGATTCGCCTTTTTCACTCTGGTGGTCCGGATCCATGCGTTCCGACGACTCCTATAAAGGAGGAGGCGGCGTTTGGGACGGAGGTGATGGATGGGGTTTCATGGAAACCTTTGTGAACCTGACAGCAAATGGCTGGCCGATAGATTATCCGTGGTATGTTTCTTATCAGATTATTCAGCGCAGCAACACCGCAATACAGAAACTGAACAATATCGCCGAGGAAGATTATCCGTTGAAAAGCGTAAGAATAGGAGAAATGAAGTTTATCAGGGCTTTCGTACATTTCAGGTTAAAACAGTTTTTCAAGTATATGCCGTATATCGACGAAAATGTGGTAGGTAGTTCGGGTGAATTTGAAGCAATTCCTAACAAAGACGCCAAGTTTCCGAATGATCAGTATCTTTGGGAGCGGATTCTTAGTGATTTTAAAGATGCGGAAAATGCTTTGCCGGCTACACAACCTGAAAAAGGCAGGGTAGATAAAAATGCTGCAACGGCTATGATTGCCAGAACATTAATGTTTATGGCATACGAACAAGACGACAGGCATCAGGTAATCAATATAAACAAAGACAGGCTTACGGAAGCGTTGGTTTACCTGAATAAGATTACCGATCAGGAAGGTGAAAAAGTGGGTCTTTGTGGAAATTTCGGAGAAAACTTTATCCATACTTCCGACAACAATACGAAGGAATCAATCTGGGAGATTCAATATTCCATTGATGATGGCAGTTCTACCGGAGGAAAAATAAACCGGGGGGAAGGGTTGAATCACCCCTGGAACTGGGGCGGATTTCAATGTTGCGGATTCCACCACATAAGCTACAATATGGGCAATGCCTTTAAAACAGGACCTGACGGATTACCTTTGTTTGATGATTACAATAAAGACAGTTACGGAGATTATATCAAGAATACGGATGGAAGTGATAACATTGCCCTTGTGGAAGCTGGAAATCCGGAATATTTCGGAAAATATAGTTGGGATCCTCGTTTTAGCCATACTGCAGGTGTCCCCGGACATCCGTGGAAATACGATCCGGGCTTGATTTTTGAGAGCAGGGGGATAAGGAATGGAGCCGAATACGGTTGGCTGAAATCAGTAAAAGAATTGCCTCACCCCGGTTGTGATTGTCTTTTGTATGATGGATGGCAGTTCAATTCTATGAACAAGCGGATGATTCGTTACGATGAGGTCTTGCTCTGGAAAGCCGAAGTACTTATTCAGTTGGACAGGTGGAACGAAGCGTTAGCACCCATCAACAAAGTTCGTGAACGAGCTGCTAATAGTGCCGATTGGTTAATCAAAGCAGACGGAACATCGGTAATGAACTATCATGTTGAGATTTACAAGCCGGGTGAGAATTGTGTCTGGGATAAAGATTTTGCCTGGAAAGCAATGCAGTGGGAAAACCGCTTGGAAATGGCCGGTGAAGGACGTCGTTTCTTCGATTTGCAGCGTTGGGGAAATCTGGAAGAGATTATGAACAACTATTTTACCGTGGAGAAAACCCGGTTCTCATGGATGGCAAACGCCCGGTTTACTGCCGGACGTGATGAATTTTTCCCTATCCCGCAAAATCAGATGAAGTGGGCTAAAGGTAACTATACACAAAACCCCGGATACTAATCCTCCGGGTAAGAACCTATGTTATGGTTGTAGAACAAGCGCGATAATAGGTGAGTTCTGTACAACCTTAGTGTAAAATAGTAAAACAATATCGTATGAAAAAAATAGAAAAATTAATTATTGCAGCACTTACCTTGATCCTGTTTACCGGGTGCTACGATAGAGACATTATCGACAGGAAAGATTTCAATCATTCTTTGTCCAAAGTGGAAAATTTATCATACACTCAACAGGGGAATGTGATTACGCTGTCGTGGCAGATACCGGACAATATTCCTGAAGATTTCAGAAGGCCTTTGGAGACAAGTATTCAGGTGGTTGAAAATGGCATCTACAGGCAAAAAGTTTCCGTATTCAATGAAGTTAAGTCAGCAAATATTACAATAAATCCGGATAAAGAGTACAGGTTTATAGTTAAATTGCTGGGCTTTCTGACTGCCGAAGCAAGAGAGGAAGGGTTTACGGACAGGGTTTTTTCAGAAGGAGCTGTAATTGAAATTAAATGATGATCGGTAAGTTGTAATTTATTCGATAAGGGTGTACCACGGACAGGTGCATACCGTTAATGATGCTTCCTGGCGGTACACCCTTTTAATCCTTGTTTGCTGAAAATTGTGCGTAGAATTTAGATGGAAAGAAAAAATTATTTTATATGTATATCCTTTGTTATTGTTACGATGATTGTATTGTCCTGTAGCAAAGAAGAAGGCGCTGAGCCTTATGTGCCTGCTGATGAGATCTCATCAGCTGAAACCGATCTTACACCCCATAAGGAGACAAAAGTTGTTTCTGCAATTCTTACGTTTAAAAATATTGATGACATTGATTATTTAATGGTTAGCAAAAGTGGAGGAGAAAGTTATTCGCAAAAGATTAACCGGAGTGAGCTTTCATCGTCTTACCTTTTTACATATACAGTGCAGCCTTCCGATCCTGATTTTTTCAAACTCCTACTGAAGGCCGTTTATCTGGATGGAAACGTTTCCAAGGAAGTTTCGCTTAATGTAGACAACCGGTGGGGTTTTTTTATTCGTACAGTAAGCCGGATAGCACGTGTTACCGGAGCCCCTATGGCTGGAGAAACCTTTCCTAGCCCCAATAATACATTGAAATGGAATGTGGGAGGAACTGATCTGGGGGTTGTCTGGGAGATGCAACCGGGTAGATACGGAATATTTTTTGGCGATACATTCGGGCGCGATTTTAAGCCAAATCCTGCCAATCCAGGCCCTAACGGAGGGAGTTGGAGAAGTAATGTGTTGGCTTTCTCGGAGGATAAAGACCTGGAAGACGGACTTGCTTTCAGCAGTATGGCTACCGATGCCAGGGGGGATGCCCGTGAAATCGTATATGGTGGGAAAGACGGATCGGGTAATGGTGACTGGACCTCCATTCCTACAGCTGCCGTCCGTGCCAACGGTATCGATTATGTCCATTACTTCAATATGAGAAACTGGACCGGCTGGATCACCAATTATTCCGGGATGTACAAATCAACGGATAACGGACAAACATGGCAGAAATGTGAAACCATCACATTCTCTTCCAATAGCCCTTTCGGACAAGGTGGGTATTTTAAGAAAGACGGGTACGTCTATATGATCGGCACACAGACCGGCAGAGACAGCAAAGCCGTTCTTGCCCGCTTTCGTGAACAAGACATCGAAAACAGAGAGCGCTATGAGTATTGGAACGGATCTTCCGGTCAATGGATCACGGGAGATGAAAATCAGGCAACCGTTGTTATTGATGATAAAGTAGGAGAACTGTCATTCATTTATAATGAGACGTTCAGCAAATGGTTTATAGCTTATTTCAATGGTGACCGGTACAATATCACCATGCGCACTGCAGAACAGGTTACCGGTCCCTGGAGTGAACCGTACGAATTGGCTGCGGGAAAAGATTATGCACAATTGTACGGATCGTACTTTCACCCCTTGTCGGTAAGCGGGGAAAGTCTCTATTTCCTGATGTCGATGTGGATGCCCTACAATGTTTTTCTGATGAAGGTTGAAATGGCGGATATGGGTAAATTCCAGAACTAACAAAGATAATGTAAATATCATCGCTTATAAAAATATGAAACAGTTCTTATTCTTTCTGTTTTTGCAGATACTGACTTCTTTGTACGCTCAGCAAAATTTATCCGACTGGAAACAACTAGCGCTCCCCGACACGGTAGGATCCTGGATACTGCCAGCGGAAGGGAAACCGGCAATGCCGGTATGGGGGCATGCCAACGGTATAGTTGTGGGATTGGCTCCCTTGCCCGGCCCCAGGGGGCTGATCCGGATTTATACACCCTATCTGGAGTATGAATTTCCCGAAGTAATGAATTTTATTGCTTTTGAACCGATTCCCAAAGGAAGCAACCACCGTGGATTCTCGGAGCTTGAAGTGAGCAGTCTTGATCCGGAAGAAAGAGGGAAACGGTTCTGGAGTTCAAATGATTCCACGGCGGGTTTACCGTCTGGCCCGGTATACCCGGCACGGGGAGTCGTTGAAAAAATTAACGGAGAAGAGACACTTACCTTGTATGTTTTTTCCGAACCTTTTGATAATGGAGCCAAGGTGTACGTTCGTCTTCGTTTTTTCGAATCCCGCCCTTACGAATTTGAGATAACGACGAATACATATAGTGGCTCCGTTAATCTGGATTATTTCATAACGACCGCTACAATGGGAAACAAAGCCCGTTTGAGAACGCTTTTCTTTAAAGACGGAGAAAAATCTTCACTCAATTTGTGGTCCGGCTACAAGGATATACATTTTACGCCACATGAATGTTTTTCTCAACAAGAGATGATACGGAGTTGGAAGGGAGACGCTTATTTTATTGCGGCTCCTAATGAAAAAGACTACAGTAAAGCAGAGTTTGCAGCGGGAACTAGTGAACATTGGAAGTTTACCGGAAAAACGGCAACTCAATATTGGATACAAGAGAACCCCCAAGAGAAATTGGCTGGATTGGTGAACGGGCGTTTTACGTATTGGGCCAGTGAAAATCCCATTCCCGGAGGTGTTTCATTCGAAAACTTTGAATTGAAATCACCTTTTAAAAACGGTGAACAGTTTGTTTTTGGGATCACCATGCTCCCTCCTCAACAGTTTATTCAACAGATAAAAACTCGACCTCCTGGTGATGTCATGGTTAATGAATTTAATTTAAACCATAATAATAAAAATGAATAACAATCGCAGGGCATTCCTAAAGAAAATTGGGTTAGGCACGATCGCCGCGACAAATATCCCCGCTTTTACCTCGGCAGAAAGTTTATTGGGATCAAATAATCCCGACAAACTGCATTTTCAGTTCGAAAGAACTGAGAGAAACTATAACGGCGTATACAGGAATGAATATTTAAGCAAAGTAGCTTTCCCGATTGGAGGTATAGGTGCCGGTATGTTTTGTCTGGAAGGAACCGGAGCGATTTCTCACTTATCGGTTAACCATCGTCCGGAAATATACAATACTCCCTATACTTTTGCTGCCATCAGCATTAAAGGGGTAAAAAACGGAGCGAAAGTGCTGGAATCAATCGTTCCTACCTGGAAACTGTTTGGCCCGCATGGTAGTGGAAATGGTTTGGGTAACCGGAATTATGGATTGCCTAGGTTTGAAAAGGGTTCTTTCCTCGCTCGTTTCCCTTTTGGGATTATTGAATTGGAAGATAAGGATATTCCACTGGATGTGAAAATTACCGGCTGGAGCCCTTTTGTTCCCACTGATGAAGATAATTCGAGCCTGCCGGTAGGCGTGCTGGAATATTCGTTTAAGAATAGGTCCCGTGATGCGATTGAGGCTGTCTTCTCCTATAATGCGCGTAATTTCATCGACGATAACGGGCATATATTGGAGCAGACAAACGGGTTCAGAATGATCAGGGCCGGTGTTGATGGTAACAGCGTTACCGGAGGTTTTGCCATATATCTCGATAACGTTAACGCAGTAACGGACCATTGTTGGTTCAGGGGTGGGTGGTTTGATGCGCAAACCATCCTTTGGGAAAATATCAGAAATGCGAAAATTGTTGATAATCCTCCTGTTGAAGGAGTTTCTCCGGGCGCTTCTGTGTATTTGCCGATAAAAATGAAACCGGGTGAAGAAAAAACAGTGAAAGTCAATTTCTGCTGGTATCTTCCTCAGTCGGATCTTTCTATCGGGCAGCAGGTCGTCACAGGTGCGGCATTTTCAGGTAAAACTACAAAGAGAGCGGTAAAGAACCAACAAAAAGTATCGGGTTTTGCAGGAGAAGCCTTGTTGAATTCCTTCGATCCGAATGGTGATGGGCAGGTAGGAACGCTGCTTTCGCCGGAGTTTATCATCAACAGAAAATACCTCAAATTTTTGGTGGGAGGTGGTAGTCAGAAAGAGAAAACTGCTGTTAATCTGTTAATTGATGGCCAAATTGTAGAAACCGCAACAGGTAAAAATACAGAACAATTAACAGAAATAATCTGGGATTTGAGCAAACATAGAGGAAAAAATGCTCGGTTGAAAATCATGGATATTGATACATCTGCGTGGGGGCATATCTTGGCCGATCAGTTCATGCTGACCGATCGTCGCGATGAGATACTCTCCTCTCCCTCTCCTGGAGCTATTGTGCTGGCTGATTTTGAAAGTGATTACTCGGACGGATGGGAAATTAAAGGGCCCGGGGAATTGGGTATTGTAGGTTCACAGGATTCCAATTATCGTCCATGGTATGCAACCCGTTTTGAGAATTTAGACAGTCTAATCAAGTATTGGGACAAAAATTCTACAACTTTAAGGAGGAATTCCGAACTATTCTGTAAATCGTTTTATGATTCTACCCTTCCTGCGGAAGTATTGGAAGCAGTTGCTGCGAATCTGACTATATTGAAATCACCTACCGTTTTACGTGTATCTGATGGGAGGCTTTGGGCGTGGGAAGGGTGTAACGACGATTCGGGATGTTGTCACGGAAGTTGCACTCATGTCTGGAATTATGCACAGGCTATTCCTCATCTTTTCCCCACTTTAGAAAGGACATTACGTGAGACGGAATTCAAAATAAGTCAGAATGAAGCGGGGCACCAGAATTTCAGGACGAATATTCCCATTACTCCCACCGACCATAATTTCCATGCTGCTGCCGATGGTCAGTTGGGAGGAATCATGAAAGTGTATAGAGAATGGAGAATTAGCGGCGATACGGAATGGATGAAGTCGTTGTTCCCGTACGTGAAGAAGAGCTTAGATTATTGTATCCGTACCTGGGATCCGAAAAAGAAAGGATACCTCGAAGAACCGCATCACAATACGTATGATATTGAATTTTGGGGGCCCGATGGGATGTGCACCAGTTTTTATTTGGGAGCACTCACGGCTTTTATTGAAATGTGCAAAACCCTCAAGGAACCTTACAAAGAATACCAGTCGTTACTGGATAAAGGTAAAAAATACATTGAGAATGATTTATTTGACGGTGAATATTTTATCCAGAAAATCCAATGGGAAGGGTTAGAGGCTCCCAACCCAGTAAATGTGCAATCTTTTGGTGGTAGTTATTCAAGTGAAGCAATGGCTTTACTCAAAAAGGAAGGTCCGAAATATCAGTACGGTACCGGCTGTCTTTCTGATGGGATTTTGGGAATGTGGATGGCTTTGGTCTGCAGACTACCCGAAATTATTGACAATAATATGGTTAAAAGCCACCTGGAAGCCGTTTATAAATATAATTTGAGAAAAACACTGCTGGATCATTATAATCCGCAACGGCCGACTTATGCGTGTGGTGAAGACGGAGGACTATTGCTCTGTTCATGGCCGAAAGGAGGAGCATTGTCGTTACCTTTTGTTTATAGTAATGAGGTTTGGACCGGAATTGAATACCAGGTGGCAAGCCATCTGATGTTGAAAGGAGAGGTAGAAAAGGGTTTGGAAATTGTGAGGGTATGTCGCGACAGGTACGACGGTTCCGTAAGAAATCCTTTTGACGAGTACGAGTGTGGGCATTGGTATGCCCGGGCAATGGCCAGTTACGGATTGCTGCAGGGATTAACCGGCATTTATTACGACGCCGTGGATAAAACCTTATATATCGATTCCCGGATTGGTGATTTCAAGTGTTTTATCAGTGCCCGATCGGGATTTGGAACAGTTGAATTTAAAGCTGGCAGGCCGATCTTGAATGTGGTGTATGGAACGATCGAAGTAGAAAAGTACAATATTAGCGGTAACATGCTTGATTTATAATAGAATTCGTTAATTATTTAATTCAGGATAATTACACGTTAAATGACGAAGAAATTTTATATTTGCCCGATAATGATAATCCAAATCTGCTATTCATTGCAAAAACAGGAGTTTATTCCATTAAAATATTGTAGAACCAAATAAAATAAGCAACTATGAACTTAAAATCAATTTACATTACTTTTTTATTATTTGTTTTCACGGCAGGTATTTTTGCTCAAAACCGTGAATTCAATGGCCTGGATATGAATATGGGTAACCTGTACAGGCTATCCAGTGCGGAGACCCGCTCCATCAGCCCCGAAAACTTTACCGGGGAGAAAGGAAAAGGAGGTATGGCTATACCCGACCCCAATGCACCCCGGAATACGGCTAATGCTACTCATGCCGCACGTGATTTGGGACAAGGATGGAAAGTAAATCCTTATGTACGTATCAATCCGGGAGAAACGTTCACTATGGCTGAAATTGAAGGGCCCGGCGCCATCCAACATATTTGGATGACCCCTACAGGCAACTGGCGCTTTTCAATCATCCGCATATACTGGGATGACGAGACTGAACCCTCGGTGGAGTGCCCGATCGGCCATTTTTTCGGTATGGGATGGAATGAATATGCACCCCTGAATTCGATGCCCATAACGGTAAATCCAGGTAGCGCGTTTAACTCTTACTGGGTGATGCCTTTCCGCAGGAAATGCAGAATAACCATGACCAACATCAACGATGCCGAAGCCATGAACCTGTATTATCAGATTGACTACACATTGACTGATGTTCCGGCAGATGCCGCCTATTTTCATGCGCAGTACCGACGTACGAAAGTGAACGAAACATCCGATTATACAATCGTCGACGGCATTAAGGGAGAAGGCCATTACGTAGGTGTGTACATGGCCTGGCAAGTAAACAATAACGGTTGGTGGGGCGAAGGAGAAATTAAGTTCTTTATGGATGGAGACAAAAAATTCCCGACCATCATCGGAACGGGTACTGAAGATTATTTCTGCGGATCCTACAATTTTGACAGGCAAGGAAAGTACGTTACATTTACCACACCTTATGCGGGCTTGGTTCAGGTATTGTCTCCCGATATTACGTACAGATCGGGACAACGTTTCGGACTGTACAGGTGGCACATAATGGATCCCATCCGTTTCAAAAAAGACTTGCGCATAACCATTCAGGATTTGGGATGGCGGCACGGCGGTCGTTATTTACCGCAGCAATCGGATATTTCGTCTGTGTGTTTCTGGTACCAATCTGAACCACATGCCAAATTCCCGCAATTACCCGATTGGCAGCAATTGGAAGTTAATTAAAAACCGAGGAATAATGAGAAAGATATCGCTGAAAATTCTTCTGAGTGTCATATTAGTATCTATTTGCAGTTTAAACACATATTCGCAAACACACACATTCCGGAAAGAACTGGCGTTACTAAAACGAGTGGATTTGCTTCCCGCTTACCGTCACAATCAACTTATAGACCAAGAATCGAGTTACGATCGAACGTGGGGAAACGACGACGGTTTTTCGGGAAAATACTCCTATATCCGGAAGGAAAACGGACACCTTGTCCTTGCAGAATTTGAAGGTCCCGGTGTGGTAAACAGGATCTGGACTCCTACCCCTACCAACGACTTGCTTTCGTTTTATTTCGATGGCGAAAAAACACCGCGTTTGAAGATTCGGTTTACGGATCTCTTTTCGGGAAAAGTGTATCCGTTCGTAAAACCGGTTTGCGGAAATGAAATTGGTGGATATTACTGCTACATTCCCATCCCGTTCAAAAAATCACTGAAGGTTGTGTTTGAAGGAGAAAAGATCATGTTTCATCAGATACAAGCTCGAAAGCTGCCGGGCATGGATGTGGAAAGTTGGACAGGGAACTTCTCGGAATCCGACCGGGAGCTTTTGTCGGAAATAAGCACGTTGTGGTCCGGTATTTTTCCAACGGTACAAAATTATACGTCGGGGTTGTCGGCCGGAATTAAAACGGAACAAAAAAGCTTTACGCTGCAACCGGGAGAGGAGTTCACATTTTTCGATAAAAAAACAGCAGGACGCATTGTTGGATTCGAAATAGATGGAGGAACATCGTTCGAGGGTATTTATAAAGATATTATCCTTTCGGCGAAATGGGACGATGAAAAGGTGGAGTCCATCCATGCCCCGGTTGCAGATTTCTTTGGTTATGCTTATGGAAAACCGGCCATGCGAAGTATCTTGATGGGCAGGTACGGAACAACCAACTACTGTTATCTACCCATGCCTTATGACCGTGCAGCTTCCATGAGACTAATTTACAGAGAAAGAAAGAGCGTGCAGCAAAATCCCGTCCAGGTGAATGTGAAGGTTTATTACAACAACACGAAGCGTAGCCTAAAAGACGAAGGAAAATTTTACAGCGTTTGGAAGAGGGAAAAACCCGATATGGGTAAATTTTATACGTTTTTGAAAACAGCGGGTAAGGGTCATTATGTAGGAACCGTTCACCTGGCACAAGGACTTCGTCCGGGGATGACACTGTTCTTCGAGGGAGATGACAGCACGCGTATAGACGGAAAGGCACGCATGCATGGCACGGGGTCGGAAGACTATTATAACGGTGGCTGGTATGCTCTACTCGACCGTTGGGACAGAGGAATAAGCATGCCTGTTCACGGTTCGCTGGATTATTCTCTGCCTATGAACAGAACCGGTGCTTACCGCTTCTTCCTTTCCGACAAATTGTCTTTCGAGAAAGAGATTTATCACGGAATGGAACACGGCGAATCAGGCAATAATTTTCCGGTAGATTACACATCGGTAGCATTTTTTTATGCGTCACAACCCCTTAAGGAAAAAATGGAACCTACTGCTGAATTACGCGAGGTTTACCTGCCTTCTGCTCATGTCTATTTTCCGCAGTTAATGCAAGTTACTCCCGAAAGAGGAATCGGGGTGATTTTAGACAGAGGCCTTATGCTGACAGCCTACGGTCAGGGTGCCGCAAGGATTATGCTCACGGACGTTCCCGAAGGAAATTACAAGGTTCTGGTTACTTATCACGAACGGGTAAACGGTGCCGATTTTCAGGTTTGGCAAAGGCAAAACCAACTCTCGGAATGGATATCGACCAAAGCCGGTCAGGAAAAGTACAAGGAAAAAGTTCATGTGGGTGATATTCAACTCACTCAGCAAACGAATTCGATAACGTTTCATATCCGGAAAAACGGGAATGCCGACTTATTTGAACTGAATTTAATTACACTAGAAAGAATAGATTAGTTGGTATGCAGAAACGTTTTTTTGTGATCGGATTTGCGTGGATCGCCCTGTTTTATTGGAGTGTATTTGCTCAGGAACAAATTTCTGTCCCGCATAATTTCAGCAAAGCCCTTGAGCATATGCAATACGACCGGATGGGAGATGAAAAGGGAAAAAGGTCGGTGAGAATAATAGACCGGAACACGTTGCATGTGAAACTCACCTTTTCCCTGGACCAACTGCTGCGGCAAGATGACTGGCAACTGACCCTTAAACCGGCCTTTACTCCCTCTTTCCATTGGTCGCCCCATTTGACTCCTACCGATAATCACGTGATCGATCAGCATGTTTTCCGTTCACCGGCGCTTATTATCGCCGATAAAGATCAAGTTCTTGCGCTCATTCCCGATTTAAGCGTTATGCAGAGAGGTACGCCTGTACGGTGGTACCTGGACCTGAGTGCCGAAACCAACACGCTGACGCTGGGAATGAGTGATAGCCGCGTCGCCGACCATGTTCTTTTCGAACGTACTGAAGGAGCGGAATATCCGGCCGGAAAAGTGGAAATCGGATTTTATCTGCTGCACTATACGGATGAAGGTTCTATCGTAAATCCCTTTAGAAAACCGTTGGATTTTATCTGGTCAAACTGGGGGAGAGAAGCCTACAGAGCTGGTAATCCCATAAGAGGCGATTTGGAGCCTTACATAGAACACACGTATGACTGGGCATTTAAAAACTGGAAGGAAAGCGTGTGGCAGGAGTTTGAAGTTGAAGGGCGAAAAGTGGGTGCGCCTGCCTTTATCGTTAATGTAACACAAAGCCCCAATTATCCGGGTGAGGTAAACGAGCGAGAATTCAGGTCTGTCTGGAACCAGGCGTGGTTTAGCTCTCTTCGCTCGGCAAGCGGATTGTACCGGTATGCCAGGAGGACAGGCAATGAGGAATTGATGAAAAAAGCCCGGCTTACCAAAGAGCTGGCCCTCTCTTTTCCACAGGTCAACGGTTTTTTTTACGGACTTATCGGCACCGAAATGCACGAAGTGGAAATTGACGGTAGAAAATACAACCGCAGCAAAGGTTGGGATACCCATTATTGGGGCAACTCTAATCGGAATCCATATACGTGGAACCCCCGCGAATCGCCGTTTCATATTCTGGATATGAGCTGGACGGGTTTACTGATGCTTCGTTGGTATGATGAGTTGGAAAAAGATATCCGGTTGCTTGATTTTGCCGAGAATTATGCCAAATCGCTGCTGAAAACCCAATATCCCAACGGTTTTTTTCCGGCATGGTTGTCGCTCGATAAACTTGAGCCGATGGAGCACCTGAACGATTCGCCCGAAACATCCCTGTCGGTAACCTTTCTTCTGAAACTGCATGAGCTAACCGGGAAGCAGGAATATAAGGAAGCTGCGCTTAAAGCTATGGAGGCGGTGATCCGTGAGGTTATCCCTACGGGACGCTGGGAAGATTTTGAGACCTACTGGTCTTGTTCCCGGTATGGTTCACAAGATCTGGTCGGGAAAAAAGTTCTACGCAATAACATGCACAAGCAAAATAATTTTTCCATGTTTTGGACGGCAGAAGCCCTGTACGAGTGTTATCGCACGACAAGTAACAGAAAATATTTGAGATCTGGGCAGCGAACACTGGATGAATTGCTGATGACACAAGCATCGTGGCAACCGCCATATATGTTTGTAAATGTACTGGGTGGATTTGGAGTCCTTAATGCGGACGGCGAGTGGAACGATTCACGCGAAAGTTTATTTGCTGAGCTTATTTTACAATACGGAAAACTGCTGAATAACCGTGAGTATATCGAAAGAGGCTTTGCTGCACTAAAAGCATCGTTTGTGATGATGTACTGCCCCGAAAATCCGTTGACACAAGTACAGTGGGAGAAAGTTTATCCGTTTTTCGGGGAAAAAGATTACGGATTCACGATGGAGAATTACGGCCACGGGGGACGAACAAGCTCCGAAGGAGAAGGAATGGGCGAATTCACTATATACGATTGGGGAAACGGAGCTGCTGCCGAAGCCTATAATCGGATATTGGACAAATTCGGGGAAATCGAACAATAGAAAAATAAGAAGTTTATAATATAACAGTCTAAAATGAAACGTATGAAGCTGAAGAAATTAAATCTGTTTTTGCTCACAGCAGGGTCCATCCTTGTTTCCTGCACGGGTAACGCTAAAAAATCATCGGATAATATGAAAAAGGAGTATGAAAAAGGGACATTTGGATACGATCTGAATTATCTATCGAAAAAAGACAGCCTCATTGTGCTGAAGTCCGACGACGGAAAAGCACAGGTGATCGTGTCTGCCAAATATCAGGCAAAAGTCTTTACCTCAACGGCAAACGGTGAAGAAGGAAATAGTCTGGGTTTTGTGAATTACAAGTTCTTTGATGCCGGAACAGTGGATGAGCATATGAACGGATTTGGTGGGGAGAATCGGTTGTGGCTGGGCCCCGAGGGAGGACAGTATTCTATCTATTTCAAACCGGGAAAAGAACAGGTTTTCGATAATTGGCATACCCCTAAAGCCATAGACATAGAGGAGTGGAAAGTGGACCGTGCTACTCAGGAAGAAACTGTGTTAACCAAAGATATGGAACTTGAAAATTATCAGGGAAGCATCTTAAATATAACCGTAGAGAGGAAAATTTCGCTTGTTACCGAAGCAGAAATGGCAAGCAAACTGGGTGTAACCCTGCCCGATGGAGTAAGCGCTGTTGGCTATGCTACCGAGAATAAAATCACCAACAAGAATGATTTTGAATGGACCAGCAAAACAGGAACCGTTTGTATATGGATGTTGGATATGTTCAATCCTTCGGATTCCGCAGTAACCGTTGTTCCATATAACGAGGGAGATGAGAGCCAGCTGGGGACACTGGCAACGACGGACTATTTCGGTGAAATTCCAGCTGACAGGCTGAAAGCCGAAAACGGAACGCTCTACCTGAAAACTGACGGAAAATTCAGAAGCAAACTGGGGATGAATGCTAAACGAACAAAAGCTATTGCGGGCAATTACGACCCGATTTCCAAGAGACTTACGGTAATTACGTTCGATGTTGATCCTTCTGCAGTGTACCTGAACCAGGAATGGAATCCGGCAAGAAATCCACTTACAGGAGATGCCCTGAATGCGTATAACGATGGCCCGCTGGAAGATGGCAGCATCATGGGGCCTTTCCTGGAACTGGAAAGCTGTTCTCCGGCAGCATTTTTAAAACCGGGAGAATCATTGTCGCATGTACACAATGTTTACCATTTTGTAGGTGACGAAGCAGTCTTGTCGCCTGTTTGCGAAAAATTGCTCGGAGTAAGTATCCATCAAGTTACAACCATTTTCTGAAAAAAACAGTATGGAACGAGCATGTAAATCAGTTGCACCCGAGCAAATGATTAAAAGCAAGTTCCATTCAACACATTTAAAATCAATAATTTTATTCGTATGAATAGCAACGTAGAAAAACATCGTTTAGTGCCTGCGGGAATTGTGTTTCCGTTTATCCTGCTTACTTCCCTATTTTTCATTTGGGCGGTTCCCAACAACATGACCGATACCATGCTGGCCGCTTTCAAGCGGATCATGAGCTTGTCGGATACGCAAACAGCTTGGATCCAGGTGGTTTGTTATTTGCTCGGTTATGGGTGCTTCGCCCTTCCGGGTGCCATTTTCATTAAAAAACACACGTACAAGTATGGTGTATTGTTGGGATTGGGATTATGTATCTTCGGAGGAGTATTGTTTTATCCGGCAATGTTGGCTAACAACATCAGCTCACCGCTTAGCTTCGCTACCTATTTGCTGGCTATTTTTGTCCTTTTTGCGGGACTGTCGGTATTGGAAACATCGGCAAATTCCTACGTGTATGCATTAGGCGATCCGCATACGGCCACGCGACGACTGAATTTCTCGCAGTCATTCAACCCTTTCGGTGCATTAACCGGAGTACTGGCAAGCCAGATCTTTGTACTCTCGCAATTAAATACGATGAGTGCAGCGGAAAGAGCAGTGTTGAACGAAGCCGAGTTGGTAAACGTTCAGAATGCAGAGTTGAATGCGGTCACCATAGCCTATCTCATACTGGGTTTGGTAATGCTTGCCCTTTTCCTGTTAATCTTTTTTACTAAAATGCCTCAGGCACAGGATGAGGACAAAACCCTGAACCTGAAAGCGACCTTCAATCGCTTGAAAAGAAATAAAAACTACGTTTGGGGTGTTGTAGCACAGTTTTTTTACGTCGGTGCGCAAATTGCAGTTTGGTCGTATATCATCCGGTACGCCATGCAGCAATTGCAGTTTGATGCTGTAATCTCGGGCTTGGGAAATAACGCATCTCAGGAATCAATTATTGCAGCTCTTCGAAGCGTTGAACCCATTGCCGGCGGATTTTATAACTTGGCGGAATCGCTGGGGATTGACGCTTTGCTGCCGAGAACTGCCGAACAGGCTGGGGCCACCTATTACGTACTTTCTCTTGTTTTGTTTGTAGTAGGACGTTTTGTGTGCACGTTCCTGATGAAATGGACCAGGCCGGTAAATTTACTTTCAGCCCTTTCAGTACTTGCGGTGGTTTGTTCATTGGTTGCTATTTACGGTCAGGGATTTATTGGTGTTTATGCCTTAATGGGAATATCGGGCTGTATGTCGCTGATGTTTCCCACCATTTATGGAATTGGGATGAAAGGACTGGGGGAAGATACCAAGATTGCAGGATCGGGGATGGTGATGGCTATTGCGGGTGCTGCACTATTGACTCAAATGCAGGGCATTCTTTCCGACCAGGCAGGAAGTATCGAATTTGCGTATTGGGTGCCCACCATCGCTTTCATCATCATTGCGTTTTACAGCTTTACGGTAGCACGAAGTAAAAAAATCAAAATTAACGGATAATGGAAAAATTAGTTATAGGAATCGATTACGGAACGGACTCCTGCCGGGCGTTAGTCGTTGATGCTGTTTCGGGAAAAGAAATGGCTGCACATGTTGCATTTTATCCCCGGTGGAAAAAAGCATTGTACTGCGATGCTTCCAAGAATCAATACCGCCAGCATCCGCAAGATTATATCGATACGCTGGAACAGGCTGTAAAAGGAGCATTGGGACAACTTCCTGCGGATGCGGCCCGGCAAGTTATCGGTATCGGCATCGATACCACTGGTAGCACACCCTGTCTGACCGACAGACAGGGAACTCCCCTGGCCCTGTTGCCTGATTATGCCGATAATCCCAACGCCATGTTTATTTTGTGGAAAGATCATACTTCCATCCAGGAGGCTGGGGAAATCAACCAACTCGCTTACCGGTGGGAGATTGATTATACTTCCCGTTCAGGAGGAATTTATTCATCGGAATGGTTCTGGGCTAAGGCATTGCACGCCTTGCGCGAAGATGAATCGATTCGTAAAGATGCCTATTCCATCGTTGAACATTGTGATTGGATGCCGGCACTCCTTACCGGGAATTTGAAACCCGAAGAACTGAAACGTAGCCGCTGTGCGGCCGGACACAAATGCATGTGGGCCGAAGAATGGGACGGTTATCCTTCCCAGGAATTCCTCTCGGAACTGGATCCGCTGCTAAACGGGTTTGCAGCCCATTTGAGCGCTTATACGTACACGAGTGACGCAAGTGCCGGCAAACTGTCCGAAGAGTGGGCAGGGCGACTCGGATTGCCCGGAGGGATTGATGTGGCTGTAGGCATCATCGATGCTCACGCCGGAGCAATCGGAGCAGAAATAAAGGCAAACACGATGGTTAAGATTCTGGGAACCTCCACGTGCGATATTGTGGTTACTCCCAAGTCCGACATAGAGGACAGGTTGATCCCCGGCATCAGTGGGCAGGTAGACGGCTCTGTCATTCCGGGCCTTGTCGGACTGGAAGCAGGGCAATCGGCATTCGGCGATGTATATGCCTGGTTACGGGATTTGCTTTCGTGGAGTTTTGCAGTTTTGCCGGCAGGGGATGTGGAGAATGCCACCGGGAAAATTCTTCAGAAACTGACCGAAGAGGCGCAGGATCTTCCGTTAACCGATGACGGGATCACCTCCAGCGATTGGTTCAACGGCCGCCGCACACCCTTTGCCGACCAGACCTTAAAGGGGGGAATTACCGGATTGACACTCGGAACAACACCAGCTCAGATTTTCAGGAGTCTGGTGGAAGCTACCGCCTTTGGTTCGAAAGCCATTATGGATCATATTGAAAAAGAAGGGGTGAAAGTGACCGAAGTGATTGGCGTGGGAGGGATTTCATTAAAATCGCCTTATGTGATGCAGGTACTTTCTGATGTAATGGGAGTGCCGATAAAAGTGGCTGCTACGGAACAAGCAGGTGCGCTGGGTGCGGCTATGTGCGCGGCGGTGGCTTCGGGAGTCTATTCCTCGTTGGAAAATGCGCAGTGTGCTATGGGACAAGGAGTACGGGCTGAATATTTGCCGAATGAAGGTCGTAAACCTCATTACGCCGGGAAATACGAAAAATACCGGAAATTGGGATTGTTCTTAACAACATAAGTCATATTGACCTCAGCGATGCTGGCATCTGTCGGGTTTGTTTTATCCTGCCACGTTTGTTCGGATTCCAAGCTCCCCTACCCTGTCAGCTATTTTCCGCAACTCTTCCAGGGAGACTTTTTCGAGCTGTTTGGCGGGTGTTTCGCGGTCGATGGTGTAAATCATCACCTCGCGGGGAGAAAGTGCTCTGACGAGCTCTAACCAGGCAGAAACTTCCTTTTCGGTGGAATTATCCAGCCGCTTCCCTTCAAACTCGCCTCTGAGAAACATCGTTTGCAAGATAAAATTACCGCGAAACTTCTTGTAAAGTTCCACTTGGCGGGCAACCGAATAATTGGGAGAATTCGGACGGTCAATGAGTTTAGCGGTTTCGTCAAAAGCAGAGTCGAGTTTGAGAATGGGGTTGTCCACTTTCCGGAGAGTATCGAAAACGGATACCTTGCCCACGTTAATTCCATTCGACAGAACGCTGATCTTTGCTTCGGGATAATACCTATCGCGCAGCGAAACGGTATCTTCAATGATGCCTGAAAATTGAGGATGCATCGTCGGCTCGCCGTTTCCGGCAAAAGTGATGACGTCGAGTTTTACGTTTTGCCCGCGCAGCGATTGCAATTTATCTTCCATAGCGGCGTAAACGTTTTCTCTATCGGGAAGCTTTGTTTTTGTTCTGAAATCCTTGTTGAATCCGCATTCGCAATAAATACAGTCGAACGAACAAAGCTTGCCGTCGTAAGGTAACAGGTTTACGCCCAGTGAAGTGCCCATCCGGCGGCTGTGAACCGGGCCGTAAACTATTTCGTGAAAAAGGATGGTAGACATGTTATTTAGCTAAAAAAATAATGTTGAAAGATCATAGCCACGATACAATTTGATCCGTCCCAAAACCGATCAACACGTACCGCAACAATTTTCCGATAGTCATCGAAACCATTACCACGGGAACGTTTGCCCGCATAAACCCTAACGCTACCAGAATGGCGTCGCCTACGGCGGGAAGAAATCCGAAAAAACCCATTATTGCACCCTTGCCGTGCAACCATCTGATCGTTTTATCGATCTTTTCCGGTTTTATTTTGAACCACCTCTCCAGCCATTCGGTTTTTCCCAGTTTTCCCACATAATAACAAGTGGCTCCTCCGGCAGCATTCCCGATGGTGGCATAAAAGACAGAAGTCCAAACATCCATTCCTGCGGCGATAAGCGCCGCAAAAACTACTTCAGAGCTGAACGGCAGTACCGTTGCTGCTAGGAACGATGCAAGCAATAGTCCCCAATACCCGTATTCTGCTAATCCGTCAAGCATAATCAATGCGCTTCCAGCCAGTTATCCCCCACTCCACAATCCGTTTTCAGAGGGACACGGAGTTTATAGGCGTTTTCCATTTCCTCGACAACAATTTTTTTCATCCTTTCCAGTTCGTTTGCCGGAACGTTGAAGTTAAGTTCGTCGTGTACCTGAAGAATCATTTTCGATTGCAGTCCTTCCTTTTCCAGCCGGTTAAAGATGCGGATCATTGCCACTTTTATAATGTCTGCCGCACTCCCCTGAATGGGTGCGTTTATCGCATTCCTTTCCGCATACCCACGAACGACGGCGTTTTTGGAATTGATGTCGGCCAAAAAACGTTTGCGTCCCAACACGGTTTCCACATAACCTTTTTCGCGTGCGTCGGCAATGCTTTCGTCCATATAGCGTTTCACGCCGGGATAGGTGGCGAAATAACCGTCGATAAGTGCTTTGGCTTCCCCACGAGGGATATTCAGCCGTTCGGAAAGTCCGAAGACCGAAATGCCGTAAATAATTCCAAAATTGGCGGTTTTTGCCTTGCGCCGCATGTCGGAAGTGGCTTCTTCAACGGGGATATGATTGATTTTGGCGGCTGTGGCGGTATGAATATCCAGTCCCTGGTTAAAGGCTTCCAGCATATTTTTATCTTCGCTCAGGTGCGCCATGATGCGGAGTTCAATTTGCGAATAGTCGGCGGAAAGAAACGTGCACCCTTCGTCCGGGATGAAAACGCGTCTCATTTCTTTACCGCGCTCATCGCGAATGGGTATGTTCTGCAGATTGGGGTTGGTGCTGCTCAGTCGTCCCGTTGCAGCGACGGTTTGGTTGAAGGAGGTGTGTACTTTTCCCGTCCGGGGATTTACCAGTAAGGGAAAAGCATCGATATAGGTTCCCAGCAGTTTCTTCAATCCCCGTTGCTCCAGTATTTTTTCGATAACGGGATGTTTGTTGCGCAACTTCTGTAATTCATCTTCGCTGGTACTGTATTGCCCGGTCCGGGTTTTTTTTGGTTTTTCGATAATTTTCATCTTTTCGAAAAGCACTTCCCCTATTTGTTTGGGTGAATTTACGTTGAACTCCTCCCCGGCCATAGCGATGATTTCCGCTTCAACTTGTTGCAGCTCGGCGGTAAATTCTTCCGAAAGTTGAGCCAACGCGTCTAGATCGAGACGAACACCCGTCCATTCCATATCGGCAAGTACATAAACGAGGGGCGACTCCACTTCGTAAAAGAGGTAATCGAAGTTGTTTTGTCTGATCTCCTCCTCCAGCATGTTCTTCAACTTCAGCGTGATATCGGCGTCTTCTGCCGCGTAATCGCAAACGACTTGTTTATCCACGTCACGCATTGATTTTTGATTTTTTCCTTTTGGACCGATTAGCTCTTCAATATGGATGGTTTTGTATTTCAGGTAGGTTTCTGCCATGTAATCCATCCCGTGCCGGAGTTCGGGATTGAGGAGATAATGCGCAATCATCGTATCGAAGAGTTTTCCTTTTACGCTAATGCCGTAATGGCGAAGGGAGAGGATATCGTATTTGAGGTTTTGTCCAATTTTTTCGATCCGGTCATTTTCGAAAAAAGGCCTGAAAATATCTACTTGCTTTTGCGCTTCTTCCCTGTTTTCGGAAATGGGCACGTAAAACGCTTCGCCCTCAGTGTATGCAAACGATAGGCCCACCAGATCGCTCAACAGCGGGTCGATTCCGGTTGTCTCGGTATCGAAGCAAACCGTTTGCTGTGCGCAAAGTTGTTGATTCAACTCTGTAAGTTCCTGTTCCGTTTCCAGTAATTTATACGTATGCCTGGTGGAGTGGATGTCGGAGAAGCTGCCCGGGAGTTCAACCGGAGCCGTTTTTACTTCTTCCAAAACATCGCTGAAGCCACTGAACAAGTCGCCCTGGACGGGTTGTTTACCAATCGGTTTTTGGGGTTCAATTTTCAGTACCCTGTTTATCAATGTCCTGAATTCCAGTTCTTCGAATATCTCTTTTATGGCTGTTTCGTTCAGTTCTTTTCTTTTCAAGCTTTCGATACTGGTCTCTATAGGAACATCTGTCCTTATCGTGGCCAAAAATTTTGAAAATAAAATCTGTTCCTTGTTCTCTTCAATTTTTGTACGTAGCGTTCCTTTCAGTTTATCACTGTTTTCAAGCAGATTTTCAACGGATCCGAACTCTTCCAACAGCTTTTCCGCTGTTTTAGGTCCCACACCCGGGCAGCCGGGAATATTGTCGGACGTGTCGCCCATCAGGCCCAGCAAATCGATTACCTGTGATGGGTGGGAAACGCGGTATTTCTCCATCACTTTCTTATCGTCCAGTATCTCGAACTCATTACTGCCGTATTTGGGTTTATAGATAAATACATGCTGCTCCGTCAATTGTCCGTAATCCTTGTCCGGAGTCATCATATAAACGTCAAACTTATCTTTATCCGCCTTTTTGGCCAGGGTTCCGATTACATCGTCAGCTTCGAAGCCTTCCTTTTCAAGCACCGGTATGTTGTAGGCTTCCAGGATTTTTTTGATGAGGGGGACTGAAGCTTTTATGTCTTCGGGAGTGGCTTCGCGCTGTGCTTTGTAGGCCTCAAACTCCGTATGACGGAATGTGGGTCCCGGGGGATCGAAAGCAACGGCAATGTACGACGGGTTCTCTTTTTTCAGCACTTCTTCCAACGTATTCACAAACCCGAAAATTGCCGATGTATTCTGTCCTTTCGAATTAACGCGAGGGTTTTTAATAAATGCATAATATGCTCTGTAAATCAACGCATAAGCATCGAGTAGAAACAGTTTCTGTTTGGACATATAAACTAAATATTTCTTTTAAAGACGTAAAGTTACGAATATTTGATTGCTTTAAGGTGAATTATTTTTAAATTTGCGTTTCAATAAAAACAGGAATGGACGAAAGTCAGGTTATAAAGGAGTCGTTGCGTGACGAGTTGAATCAATTCGACATTTATCTCTGGAAATCGCTGGAAAACAATAATTCCCGGATATCGGAGATTCTCCGGCATGCTTTTAAGGTTGACGGTAAACGGATAAGGCCGATGTTGGTTTTTCTGGTGGCAAAATGTTGCGGGGAGATAACGCCTGCCACGTACCACGGTGCTGTTACGGTGGAGTTGCTCCATATGGCGACGCTTATGCATGACGATGTGGTGGATGAGGCATCGACACGTCGCGGACAACCATCGTCAAATGCAGTTTTCGATAATAAACGTTCCGTTCTGGCAGGAGATTATGTGTTGTCATCGGCCCTGCGTGAGAGTGTTAAAACCAATAACCTGGAAATAATCGGGATCATTTCCGAACTTGGGCAAAACCTGGCGGAAGGAGAGCTTAACCAATACTCGTTGGTCAATGAGATAATTATTGATGAAGAAGAGTATTTTAAAGTAATTGACAAAAAAACAGCTTCCCTACTGTACGCTTGTGCAAAGATCGGTGCCATTACTGCAGGTGCAGACCGGGTAACGATAGATGAATTCGGAAAAGCGGGCCGTATATTGGGTATTGCTTTCCAGATCCGTGACGATATTTTCGATTATTACAAAGCCGATGTAGGTAAGCCTACCGGAAACGATATTCGGGAAGGCAAGATCACGCTTCCATTAATCTATGCACTCAACCATGCGCCCCAAGCACTATCGGATGAAATGATGAAGATTATCCGTTCCTGTGATTTTTCGCCCGTAAACATCGAACTCTTGCTTGAATTTGCCAAAAGTAACGGAGGTATTGAATATGCCCAGAAAACCATAGACAATTTACTGGAAGAGGCTGAACAGATTATCGAAAATGTTTCGATCGACAACGAGTTTAAAATAATCTTAAACCTGTTGGTGATGTATTTGAAGAACCGGATGGTTTAACGTTGTTCCTTCACCGGGATACTTCCCAATAGTTTGATATCTTGTAAATTGGAGTAATCATAAAGATAAAATCCGTCGTCGCCGATCGTAAACAGGAATTTGTTCAGCGGAATTACGTCGTACGTTTCTATCTCTTTAAAGTGAGCTATCAGGTTGTTGTTGATATTCAACTTATCTGCTACATTAAATACCTTTAATCCATCATCGCACAGAAAAAGCGTATTATTATCGATCCCCAACCCGTAAGGCGCTTTCATATTATACGTAGCTATCAGGTTATTCATTTTGTAATCGTCGGATAGTTTTACCACATCGAGAACGTTTACGCTTAGGTTTGCGTTTCTGTTGCAGGTAACACCGGAGCGGAGGGTAATGTATGCATATCCGTCCTGCACCACTACGGGATCGCAGGTTGTTACATGCCAGAGCGAGCTTATTTGCCGTGGAGCCGATGGATTCACCAGCTCCAGAATAAGCATCCCGTTGGTTGTTCCCAAAAACATGTGATGGTCATACAGGAACATAGTTTCCACGTTCCATCCGATAGGTTGGGTAACTACTTTTACCGGATTGGACGCTTCCGAAACATTGAAGACGAATAGCTGGTACTGATCTACCGTATAAAGAAAGTTATCGTATAAGCCGAACCGGGCCATTGACCCGCCTTTGCCAAACGATGCGCTTGATATTCCTCCGACAGTGCCACCAAAGGCCGCATCCATGCTTAGATTTGAGTTTTTTCCATAGCTATCCCATCCGTAATAAATAGGGTATGTTATGTGCTCTTCCAGTTTATTGTGCTCTTTCTTTTGTTCCCAGGCAATAACAACGCCTTTATCCTTTTCCACATTGCCTATCCGCAGTTGATTGTCGGTGGGCGGAACCGCGTAAGGATAAACTTCCTTCAACCGGTTTACTTCCTTGATTTTGCTTATATCCGAAACATCGATGGCTACCATATCTACATAGCTGTCGGCATATAAAATATGGCCTTTTACGGCAATGTCTACACAGCCGGGAACCTCAACAAAAGATGTATTCTTCGGATTTGCCGGATTGGAAACATCGATCACGTGTATTCCTTTAAATTTCTCGACAATTAACAAGTAATTGTCTTTGAAATAAATTTTTCCGGGTTTTTCCAGTTCCCTGGCGGGCAAAGCCTTGACGGAGCTTCTTAAATCGGCATAACTCATATAAACCGGCACGTTGGCCATGTAATCTTCGGTGTATGTATCCATGCAGGAGCTGAGAGCCAACACCGAAATAAAACAAAAAAATATTTTTATATATTTCATAACAAGTTAGTTAAAGATAAGACCAAGTTTTAAAGAGAGCCGGTTGTAATCTACATTTAAGTTATACTCCTTTTCTTTGTTGCGGTAAACCAGCCTGTGAAAACGATAACCGACAGAAAAAGTGAAATTTACATCCGACCGGGTTTGCCACATAATTCCGAGCGACGGATTAAGCAAAATTCCGCCTCTGGCCTTTAATTCCATATCGTAACTTACCTGCGGGCCCGGCCAAATGTAGTCTGTATGTGCCGGCATTACGTTTACAACTTTTGTCCGGGAACCTTCTATTGGCACCTGATATCCGGCCTGAAGCATTGCAAACGGGGCAGCACGGTTGTTGTTGAACCTGTAAATCCCGTTTATCGTTACCGGCAGGTATGTCTCTTTGTAAAACTCCACACCGGCTCCCAATCCGACAGATAGTTTTTCAAGCAGCCTGTAATTTACTGTCGTATGGAAAATAAACGGCATTTTGTTCATGTTGTCCGGATTTCCGGGTAAAATCCCTAATTCACTAAAAATAAAGTAGCTTTTAGTTTGTGAAAATTCCTCCCCGGAGTCATTCGTTTCCCCTGTTCCCGGTTTTTTCTTGGTGATCCTCACCACTTCCGATGCATCCAGGACAACAGATTCGTGAAAGGTGACGATCCTTATCTTTCCAAAATCAGGAGAATAGATGTATTTTCCTTTGAGAATGCGGCCATCTTTCAATTCGATGTATCCTCTCTCAACTCTCGGATAAAGTGCTTCATTGACGGGTTGTGCTCCAGTATATTGCAACAGGCAGATAAACAGACAAAATAAGGTAATGCGTTTGTTCATACTATTAATTTATAAAATCCAGATAATCGAGCCGCTTGTCGTTATGTATATGGTATAGATGAAAAAAATGGAAAAACGTTGCATCAAAATGTAAAAACAATTCGATTTTAACAATTAGGCCGGATATCCCAAAAAAAATATCACTCCTGCCTGGAGTGATATTTCTTAACCTACTTAAGGTAAATTGCCTTATTGAATATCAATCTGTTTTACCTTTGATACCTTCTCTTCTTCTTTAATTGTCGGTATATCTACTGTTAATACGCCGTTTTCCACTTTAGCAGCGATTTTCTCGTTCACTACATTATCGGGCAAAATCATTTTTCGGGTGAATTGCGTGTAAGAAAACTCGCGCCTCAGGTAAGTCCCTTTTTTGTCCTTTTCTTCAGATTCATTTTTCTTTTCAAAGCAGATAACCAGGTTGTTATCTTCATCTACACTTACGTTGCAATCTTCTTTGGTCATGCCGGGAGCGGCCACCTCAACGGTAAAGCCGTTTTCATTTTGCTGAATATTGATTGCCGGCACCGACTTGTTGTTGTTTGTAACCCATTCGTTTCCAAAAAAATCGTTGAAAACACTGGGCAACCATGTGTTTGTTCGTCTAATAATTGTCATAATTCTATCCTTTCTTTTTAGTTGTTTATTCACTTTTTTATGTGCATCGCCAACGATACATCAAAAAAACTCCAAATTATGTGCCGATGGAATATTTGCGTCTTTTTGAGATGATTTACGACAAAATGGCTTAAAAAAAGATGATATTTGCTAAATGTCGAACGATATGCTGACAAAATGGCATTGTGTTGCCGAACTTTCACCCATATCAGGGTGCCAATATCTTGTACGTTTTTTGCCCATAATGCGCTTTCCCGAACCGGTCGGTTGCACGTACATAAATGGTATGTTCTCCGGGTTCCAGGTCCAGTTGAATCCCCCCGGCCCATAAATGTGTGCTGTTTACCGCATTCGAGGGACGCCGGCCGGGGAGGAGTTTTTCCGCAAAATCCCACTCAATAATCTTTATCGTGTAATTCGGGTCAACAGCTTCGAGGTACCTCATTGGACGCCACTGGCCGTCATCGATTTTATATTCAACCGCGTCGTTTTCGCTTCCCATAAAAAAGTTTACTACCACCTGGGAGGTCGTTCTTCCGTTGTGGGGAACTACTTTGGGAGCATATATATTCATCTGATAATCAGGATTCCTTCCGGCTACTTTGTAATCTACGGTGTATTGGTTGCCTTTTATATGAAGGAAAGCGTATCCCTGTGGAGTACCGTCGCGCATGCTGGCGTCGGGCAATCCCCTTTCGTCCAGTTTACCCGAATACCAGTCGCCCGAAGTGGTGCCCACGTTATATTCATGCAACGGTTTTTTTCCCTGCCATCCGTCGATTTCGGTATATTCAATCTGATCCTGAAGATGTGTGTGAGCCGACATAATCAGTACGTTCTCAAAATCTTTAAGCAGGTCAAAAATACGTTGCCTGTCCTCTAACCGGTACGACCTGCCCGTGTTGTCTTTCATTTGAATGTGCTGCGACAACACTATCAGTTTGTTCTTGGGTACCCGCTTCAGGTTATTTTCCAAAAAACGGAGCTGATCCTCCCGGTAACCGGCCCAGTACCCTTTTCCGCCGCGGGGATCGGGATAAAGGATATTGTCAAGAATAACAAAATGGGCATCGCCGTAATTGAAGGCAAGGTTTGCCAGTCCGAAATTTTGCTGAAAGGTTTCATCCGAAAGGATATCGGACGTGGCGTCGTAATTCATATCGTGATTGCCCATCACGTTGTACCAAGGCAGCTGAAGCCGTTTCATCCTTTCCTTGTAAACCGGTTGCAGATCGAGGTTGTCGCCGACGATATCGCCCAGACTTATGCCAAACAACGTTTTCCCGGTCTTTTGCACATCGGCCACGATCTTCTGAGAGAAATAATCCAGGTCCTGAATGGAGTAGGGCTGGGGATCCCCAAAAACGACGGTTGTAAAATCGTTGGGTTCATCGTATTTGTACAGTGCAAAATTTATTGAGCCGGGAAGTTCTCCAGTTGGCGGAACACCTTTGTACCGGAATGAACCGGGTGAGCCTTCCGGCTTATGGTGGTAATAATACCGGGGTATAAAATGCTCATCCACAGGAATTCCGTATCCGCTAGGCTTTATCACGAAAATCGTATTGTCGGTTCCCGCCGGAAGGGAGTAATGCCCTTTGTCGTTTGTAACGGTTACTTCGATTCCGTTGGAGACGGCAACACCCGGGATTCCAGCTTCGCGACGGTCTTTCCTGCCGTTTTTATTGTTGTCTTCAAACACATAGCCTGAAGCCATTTGCTGGGCATAAACGGTAAAACTTGCCAGCAAGGCAAAAAGAAGTAAAATGTTCTTTCTCATTGTTGATATTTTTTTGCATTGAATTTTCATATGTGTGATTATATCAGCTAAATGTCACGTGTTAAGCTGTATACGTCAATGATAAATGCATGTTAATGCAGAATTACTTATACAGATTCAACAATAAACTTGAGGTAATGTTTCGGAATTAAGTGAAGAAAATGTGACGTTTTCCTCCAAAAAAAACGGGAACTGTTGTTATTCAACATTCCCGTTTTCGAATATATCTGACGGATCAATACTTCAATACCGATTTGATTTGAATATCGCCCGCGTTACTGAACGGCACCAGCGTGAATCCCCACTTGTAGTTTTGATTCGCCGGTATGGAATATTCGGGCAGCGGGCGTGCACCCCAGCTGTTGTATCCGGCTACGCCCTGTTGCTTCATATCCACGCAGACTTCCACAAAATTACGTGGAGTGATGTCATTGATGTGGGTGTGTCTGGGGCGCTTATTTTTAGCATCGGCATCGTCGCGTCCGGCAATTTCTTCGCTGCTGAAATTGTTCCATTGGTAGGGGCGTCGAGTAGCTTCTTCCGAATCGAAATCTTCCACTGAATTTTTCAGTGAGTTAAAGCCGATGGTTTCGTCGGCAACAACCATCAGTCCGTTTCCAGCACCCTTAAGGGCAACCCAGCGTGTATCGGTACGATGTCCGTTCTCCTGAGGACGGACGTATGGGAAATACATTTCATCAGCGGTGGTTTTATAGAGACCTACTTTTGAGCCTGAGGCGCGGTCGATGTAATTTTCACCGGGCCCACGGCCGAAGTATTCTACCGCATTCATGGATGCGGGCAGGCGAAAGCGTACGCCAATACGTGGAACAACCAGTTCCGATGAGGCCTTGCGCGCTGCAGTGGCCTCGGGCGATGCGGTTGCCATAAGTGTTGCTTCCGATGCTTCAAGTTGGGCGGCCTGCATGTCAGTAGAATGGAACTCTACGTCTACTTTCACTACTCCCGATGGATGAACGGTATATTTAATTGTGTAAAGGTTACCGGCGGCCAGCAGATAGGTTGTTTCAACCACGGCATTATTGCCCTGAGCGTATCCCTTGACGTCGGTGACGTTGAAGTGGCGGCTCGATTGTTTCCATACCTGGAGGCGGTGCGGATTTCCATTTCCAAAGTCATTGTCGTTGGGTGCGCGCCAGAAGTTGGGTTGAATGCCGAAGCCCTTATCGAAATATTCCTGACCGGTTACCTTGTAGGATGTCACCGTTCCGCTTTTTTTATCAAAAACAAAGTTTACTGTAGGTGATTTGACAACAATACTTTTTCCCGACGAAGTAATCTTCAATTCGGGTTTTTGGGACTTGTCGGTAAACGCTTGTTTGGGTACCGTTATCGGTAATTTAAATTGCTCTACAGCCACGATGTGATTGGCTGGAATAAGTTGGGTTGCGGTTTTCTGAACCACTTCGAAATTCAGGAAATATTCCATCCCCGGCCTTGCTTTTATTTGGCCAACAGGAACGGTTGCATGAGCGGCTTGTTGCGGTGCCAGTGTTACCGGGAGGATACCTTCGGAAATTTGCTTCCCGTTTTCTGTAATGTTGTATTTAAATGTGTAATTGTCTGTATTGGAGAAGTATTGCCGGTTAATGATGTTGACAATCCCTTTCGGTAGGTCAACGGCTTCAACAGCAAAGTTTTGATGGGTATATTTCACTTCGGCCATAGCGGGGTGGGGGGTACGGTCAGGATTTACAATACCGTTGCAGAGAAAATTTCCGTCACTGGGCATATCTGTTCCGTAATCGCCGCCATATTTATAGTAAACCCGGCCATTTTCGTCAACAGCCTCCATACCCTGGTCAACCCAATCCCAGATGTATGCGCCTTGGAGGTTAGGATACTTATAGATGGCTTGCCACTGCAGATCGAGATTTCCACTTGAATTTCCCATTGCGTGCGAGTATTCTGAAGGCACAACAGGGCGATCGCTCCCTTTTTTCCCGACTTCTTCGAGCCACGCTGCGCTTGGATATTGCGGAACGTACATGTCGGTATTGTATTCCCAAAGTCCACGCTCGTAGTTTACAGGACGGTTCATAAAATTGCGTTCCTGATCTTTCAGGTATCTATAGGTATGGAAGAAGTTGATTCCGTTACCGGCTTCATTTCCAAGTGACCATATGGCTACAGAGGGATGATTTTTGTTACGCTCAAACATGTTCACCGTTCTGTCCATATGCGCCTGTTCCCACTCGGGGTGTTTGGCCAGCGATTCCTGGCCGTAATACATGCCGTGAGACTCGATGTTGGCTTCGTCGTAAACGTATAATCCGAATTCACTGCACAGTTCGTAGAAGCGGCGTGCTTGTGGGTAGTGCGACAAACGGACGGTGTTGATGTTGTTTTGTTTCATCAGTTCGAAATCCTTGCGCATCAGCTCTTCGGGCACGTAGTGCCCTGTTTTTGGGTTGGTTTCGTGGATGTTGACCCCTTTTAGTTTGATGGGTTGCCCGTTCACCAGGAATAACCGGTCGGTTCTCTCACCGGTTTTTACGGCTTTGATTTCAAAACGGCGGAATCCGACGGAGTAGGGGACTACTTCACCCGATTTCTCGCCTTCTTTTCTTACGCTAATAAGAAGCTTGTAGAGGTTAGGATGCTCCGATGTCCAAGTGGCTACGTTGGGTAGCTGAGCTTCAAATTTTACGGCGTTCTCCCCTTGTCCTTGCACACTGACCGCTTGTGATCCGGAGGCTGCCGTCTTTCCAGCTGCATCCAGCAATTCGTAAGAGACCTCGGCATACGACACGCCTGCGCTGTAGTTGCTAACGGTGGTTTCCAGTTCGAAGATACCGTTTTTGTAACTGTCATCAAGCGTGGATTTCACGCGGAAATCGCGGAGTGAAGTCTTGGGTTGAGACCACAAAAACACATCGCGTTCAATACCGCTGATGCGCCAAAAGTCCTGGCATTCAAGGTAAGATCCTGTTGACCAGCGGAATATTTTCAATACAAGGGAGTTTTTCCCCGGTTTTACGTATTTGTTTATCCTGAATTCGGCACTGGTTTTTGAATCTTCGCTATAACCAACTTCTTTTCCATTGATATATACGTAGACACCTGATTTGGCTCCGTCGATGCTCAGGAAAATCTCCCTATCTTTCCAGTCTTGGGGGATGTCAATTTCACGGCGGTAAACCCCTACAGGATTTTTCTCGGGGAGATAAGGGGGTGCAAATTTAGGAAAACGTGTTTTGGGATCACGCTCTACAAATTCGTAGGGATGATTGACATAGATAGGTGTACCAAAGCCCTGTAATTCCCAATTACCTGGCACCTTTATCTCTTTCCAGTCAGAAAGTGAAACGACGGAGTCAGTCACATTTTCGGGCAGTTGTTTGTATCCTTCTACAAAGTAAAACTTCCATGTCCCATTGAGCGAAATGTAGTATTTGCTCTCTTCGAAACGGGAGTTCATCGCTTCCAGCTTGTTATCAAAGGTCATAAACTGCGTGCGCGGATATTCTTTGTTTACCTGCACTACATTTACATCTTGCCAGTACGGCGTTTTTCGCTGAGAGGAGAGCATTCTGCTCTCCTGAGCGTGTAGGTTGACGATTGTTGAAAGCCCAACCGTCAGCACTAATGATAAAAATTTGAATTTCATTATTTAATTTGTTATTGATTCTCTCAGGATTATTAATCCTCTTTTATTGCATTTAGCAAGTTTTCGGCCAGGCGGCTTGTTCCAATGCGGAAGAGGGTAGGGGAGCACCATTCTTCACCCAGAATTTCTTTTACAAGGGTATAATATTTTACTGCATCTTCTACAGAAGACACACCGCCGGAAACCTTAAACCCGGCTTTGTTCCCGGTTTTTTCGTAATAGGATTTAATGGCCTTACACATTACATAGGCGGCTTCCGGAGAAGCACCGGGATATCCCTTTCCCGTGGATGTTTTTAAGAAATCTGCACCCGAATAGAGCGATAGGACGGAGGCCTTATGAATATTCTCTGCAGATTTCAAGGCTCCGGTTTCGAGAATAACTTTCAGGGTTGCCCCGTGGCACGCATCTTTTATCTCCGTAAGCTCTTCACACATTTCCTCGTATTCCTCATCCAAAAACAGTCCCAGGTTGATAACAGTGTCTATTTCATCGGCTCCGTCTGCTACGGAAAGTGCTGTTTCTGCAATTTTTACTTCGGAGAAGGTCTGGGAACTTGGAAATCCACCCGATACACAGGCAATTTTTACATCAACGGTCAACGCTTCTTTTACGGTTTTGGCAAAGTTTGGGTATACGCAAATGGAAGCAACGTTCTCTAGTTCAGGATTTATATCTTCAAAAGCGTTCACTTTCTCCGTAAATTTCCAGACTTCTTCCCTGGAATCCGTTGAATTGAGTGTTGTAAGATCGATACAAGAATAAATTTTCCGGTATACTTCCTGCGTATTGTTCCCGTTGAATCCATCTGCAATGATTTTGTTGATGCTTTCTGTTATTTGGTCAGCAGAAAGAGCAAACGGATATTTCTTTAATGCATCGGTGTATTTGTTTGTAGTATTCATATTATCAATTAGTTTTTTTTTGTTATAATTTAGAATTTTCTTTGTGCCTGTTGTTGTCTCTTTTCGTTTTTTTTACGAAGTTTTTTTGCAAAGCATCCGTTAAATCTACTCCGGTTTGGTTGGCCAGGCAAAGCAACACCCACAGTACATCCGCCATTTCATCGGCAAGGTTTTTCTCCAGATCAGAATCTTTAAACGATTGTTCACCGTACGTGCGTGCCATAATTCGAGCCAGTTCTCCCACTTCTTCGGTGAGAATGGCCAAGTTGGTAAGTTCGCTGAAATAACGAACTCCGTAGGTCTTGATCCACCTGTCTACTAATTGTTGAGCTTCCTGAATGGTCATCTTATTCTTTGTTTTTCGAATCTAGCCAAATAGTCACGGGACCGTCATTAATCAGCTGAACCTGCATATCCGCACCAAATTCACCGGTTTGTACCGGTTTCCTGAGCATTTCCGATAATGTTTCGCAAAACTGCTTATACAAGGGTATGGAAATATCGGGTTTGGCGGCGCGAATATAAGAAGGACGATTCCCTTTTTTAGTGCTGGCGAGAAGAGTAAATTGAGAGACCACTAAAATTTCTCCTCCGGTCTCTAAAACTGATTTATTCATCACCCCGTTTTGGTCGTCAAATATACGTAAATAAATGGTCTTTTTACACATAAAATCGATATCTTCTTTTGTATCGGATTCTTCAATACCTACCAGGAGTAACAACCCTTTCGTGATAGAGCTCTTTTTAAGGGAGTTAATGGTTACTGATGCTTCTGATACTCTTTGAATTAGCAATCGCATAAAGGTCAGCAATATTTTATCTTATTATTTTTTAAAAAAATCGGTAATCAGTTTTCCTTTGCTTTTTCCGACAACTGAAGCAATTTCTTCTTCACGGGTTTCTTTTATGCGCTTCACGCTTTTAAAGTGTGAAAGAAGTTTCTTTTTGGTTTCTTTTCCGATTCCTTTTATTTGATCCAGTTCGGAAGTCACCTGCGATTTACTTCTTCTGTTTCGGTGATGAGTAATACCGAAACGATGAGCTTCGTCGCGAAGTCGTTGAATGAGTTTTAGTGTCTCAGAATTTTTGTCAATGTAGAGCGGGACGGAGTCTTCAGGGAAATATATTTCTTCCAATCGCTTTGCAATTCCAATAATGGCGATCTTGCCGTAAAGTCCAATTTTCTGAAGCGATTCTGTTGCAGCGTGGAGTTGCCCTTTACCGCCGTCAATTACAATGAGTTGAGGCAAAGAGTGACCTTCGTTAACTGCACGAGAATAGCGTCTGTGAATAATTTCGGCCATCGAGGCGTAATCATCGGGACCTACGACGGTTTTAATGTTGAAATGGCGGTAATCTTTTTTTGATGGCTTTGCTTTTTTGAAAACCACACAAGCTGCCACGGGATCTGTACCTTGAATGTTTGAATTGTCAAAACATTCGATGTGCCATGGAATCTCTTTCAGATGCAGATCTTTCTGAACCGTCTTTAAAATGCGTGTGGTTCGCTGCTCCGGATTCAGCATCTCTGACTTTTTCAGTTTGTCTACTTTAAACTGCTTGACGTTCTTCTCGGAAAGGTCCAGGAGTTTTCGCTTGTCTCCCCGTATAGGAACGATAAATTCAACTCCGGAAAGAATAAGATCAGGAATGAAGGGGACCATGATCTCTTTCGATTCACTACCGAAGCGTTGACGCATTTCCACAATTCCTAACCCCAGCAGTTCTTCGGGTGTTTCATCCAGTTTTTTCTTGTATTCAAAAGTGTACGCTTGGATTATACCGCCATTCACCACGTGGAGATAGTTGATGTAAGCCGCATTTTCGTCTTCCGCAAATCCATAGACATCCAAGTTATAATGAACATTGCTTACCACTTGCGATTTCTCCCTGAAATTCCGGATCAGCAGAAGTTTCTCCTTGAGCCGCTGTGCTTCTTCAAAACGGAGCTCATCGGAGTAGTGCTGCATTTCAATCGTTATTTGTTTCTCAATAAGGGAGATGTTTCCTTTCAGAATTTCGGTAATCTCTGCAATGTTTTTGTTGTAATTTTCCAGTGATTGATATCCAACGCAGGGAGCATCGCATCGTTTAATGTGATATTCGAGGCAAACCTTGAATTTCCCGGCAGAGATGTTTTCGGGAGTTAAATTGAGCCTGCAGGTTCTTACTTTGTAAATTTTTCGAAAAACCTCAATCAGGGCGTCGACCGCAGCAACGGAAGTGTACGGGCCAAAGTATTTTGAGCCATCCTTTACGATATTTCTTGTTTTAAAAACCCGTGGGAAAAATTCGTTTTTTATAACGATGGAAGGGTAGGATTTATCGTCCTTCAGCATCACGTTGTAACGTGGCTTCAGCTCTTTGATAAGATTGTTCTCGAGAAGAAATGTGTCTTCTTCCGTATTAACCACAATATATTTTATCTGTCGGATATTCCGGACGAGAACGCGGGTTTTAGGGTTTTCCTGGTGTTTATTGAAATACGAGGATACTCTTTTCTTCAGGTTCTTGGCTTTGCCCACATAGATTATTCTGCCTTTTTCGTCTAAAAATTGGTAGCAGCCTGGTCCCTGAGGAAGTATTTTTAGTGTATCCCGTATCTCTTGTGTCATATTTCAAATCTAAGAATCGTATCCAACTCCACCTCATCGGGGAACAGGGAGCGCCCGTGGAGTGCTTCTAGTTCTATCAGAAAATTGATGTAAATTTTCTTAACGTCCATTTTTTTCACCAGTTTATGGGCAGCTACCATTGTCCCTCCGGTAGCCAACAAATCGTCGTGAATCAAAACAACGTCTTCTTTTGTTAATGCATCTTCGTGAATTTGGATGGTGTCTTCTCCGTACTCCTTGGTATACTTTTCTTCAATAACCTTGTAAGGAAGTTTACCCGGTTTACGAATTGGAACAAATCCTGCGTTTAACCGTACTGCCAATTGAGGCCCCATGAAAAAACCCCTGGATTCAATACCTACCACCTTGGTAATGCCTTTTTCTTTATACCTTTCGTAAAGAATGTCGGACAGTTCTTTTAAATGCGATGGCGACTGGAACAGCGTAGTGATGTCCTTGAATTGTATTCCTTTAATAGGAAAGTCAGGGATATTCCTGACGGCAGCGGTTAATGTTTCAATACTCATTTTTGTATAATTATAAATGTGTGTATAATTTGGGATTGTTCCACGTGGAACATTTGTATTCTATCTTCCCAGAAGCACAAGTAAAACCGATATGTCGTTCGGGGATACTCCGGGGATTCGGCTGGCCTGGGCAATGGTTTCGGGGTTGATAGACGTTAATTTTTGCCGTGCTTCGGTTGATAAGGATTGAATCCCATTGTAGTTGAACTTGTCTTTGATCCGGATATCTTCCAGCCTGTTTATCTTATCGGCCATCAACTTTTCACGTTTGATATAGCCCTCGTACTTTATTTTTATATCGGCAGATTCAATAATTTCTTCCTTTCGGTTTTTGATGTTCGACAACAGCTCCTTTAAAGGGGTAATCTCCCTGGACATTGTTTCCAGGTCGATATGCGGGCGGGTAAGCAGATCGATAAGCTTCACGCCATGCTTTAACGGTGCCGTATTCAAGGTCTCCAGGTATGGGTTTATACGGTCTGCCTTGATGGAGAAATTGCGTGCGAAATCGATAATCCTGTCCACTTCTTCTCGTTTTTCTGCCAGTAAAATCATTCTTTCTGAAGAAGCAAGCCCAAGGTCATAAGCTCGCTGTGTGAGTCGCTCGTCGGCATTGTCCTGGCGAAGCAGGATGCGGTATTCGGCGCGCGACGTAAACATTCTGTACGGTTCATCCACTCCTTTTGTGATGAGGTCGTCAATGAGTACACCGATATAGGCCTCATCCCTGCGCAGTGTGAACGGGTTTCCGCCATGGCAATTGATATGGGCGTTTATTCCGGCTACAATGCCTTGTCCCCCCGCTTCTTCATAGCCGGTAGTGCCGTTGATCTGTCCGGCAAAAAACAGGTTCTTCACCCGTTTTGTTTCAAGTGTCGGATTGAGCTGGCGAGGATCGAAGAAATCGTACTCGATAGCATATCCCGGCCGGAAAATATGTACGTTCTTGAAAGCGGGAACAGCTTGAAGTGCGTTTAGCTGAATTTGCAGGGGTAGGGAAGAGGAGAATCCATTGAGGTAGTATTCGTGGGTGGTTTCGCCTTCCGGTTCAAGAAAGAGCTGATGGCTCGTTTTGTCTGAAAACGTGACGATCTTGGTCTCGATGCTTGGACAATAGCGCGGTCCGATACTTTGGATCTGGCCGTTATAGAGCGGTGAATCATTCAAGCCTTCCCGAAGCAGGTTGTGCACGGCTTCCGAGGTATACGTTATCCAGCAACTGCGTTGGGTGAGTTCACGCTGAATGTTATCCAAATAGGAGAATTTGTGAAAATCATCGTCCCCCTTTTGTTCTTCCAGCAGTGAAAAATCAACGCTTCTACCGTCTATGCGTACAGGCGTACCCGTTTTCATCCTGTCGGTTTTAAATCCGATTGCTTGCAATTGTTCCGTCATCCCGAAAGAGGCCGGTTCCGACATGCGTCCGCCGCCTATTTGTACGCTGCCGATGTGAATCAGCCCGTTAAGGAATGTTCCGTTGGTCAGAACAACCGATTTGGCGGTAAACTCAACCCCCATACGGGTTTTTACGCCAGCTACCTCACCGTCTTGGAAAAAAAGCTGCGTAACGGTGTCCTGCCATACATGCAGATGAGGCGTATTTTCGATGATCGAACGCCATTCCTGGATGAATTTTGCCCGGTCGCTTTGTACACGAGGACTCCACATGGCAGGCCCTTTGGAACGATTAAGCATACGGAACTGGATAGCTGTTCTGTCGCTTACAATACCCATCTGTCCGCCCAACGCATCAATTTCACGCACAATCTGTCCTTTTGCAATACCTCCAACCGCAGGGTTGCAGCTCATTTGGGCGATTTTATTCATATCCATTGTTATCAACAACGTTTTTGAGCCCAAATTTGCGGCGGCGGCAGCGGCTTCGCATCCGGCGTGTCCGGCGCCCACCACAATTATGTCGTACTTGAAATCCATTTTTTTTGTTTTGCGGCTGCAAATATACGAAAAAAGAAGCTGCTAATGCGCTTATAAGATGTTAATTGAGTGAAATTAAACTTACTTCACATAGATCTTCAGGTAGATAGGCAGGTGATCGCTAAAGCCACCGGTATAATGATTCCGGTAGGTCCGGTTGGTGTTGGGGCGGCCTTTTTTATCAAAATGGAGCAGGTATTTGGGGTTGAAAACGTCGGCGTTCTCTGGCTTGCAGTCAAACTTACCGGACAGAAGCACATGTCCCGAAGCGATAAACTGGTCAAACAGCAGCCAGCCTTTGTGATAGGTTGATCCGATACCTTTTTTGTGCCTAGGGTATATAAGGTTATAGAGTTTGGTGTTGCTTATGTTGTCGAATGATTTTTGCGCCCCGAGCACCTCGTCAACGCTGTTGTCGTCCGGAGTGTCGTTGAAATCGCCCATAATAAGTATGTTCTCATCGGGGTTTTCACTTAATACCTTGTAAACGGCACTGTGCAGCTCGCTTGCTACGAAATAGCGCCTGCGCTCCGATCTGTCTGTCCCCTCCCTTCGCGAAGGGAAATGCACAATAAAGATGTGGAAGATCTCGTCAAATGTAGTTTTGCCTTTCACGTGGAGAATATCGCGGGTACGATCCTCAATACCCGGTAGGTGAACAAGAACCGGACTTGATTCGAGTACGATGAATGATTGTGTATTGTAGATCATGGCTACGTCGCTGCCGCGTTCGTCAGGACTGTCGTAATGAACAAAGCTGTAGTGCTTCATTCCTTTTCTGTGTAAATCGTCCAGAATACTCATCATCACGTTTTTGTTCTCGATTTCGGCCAGTCCGATAATATCGGGAATTTCCGGTTTTACAATGTCTTGAATTACAAATGTTAACTTGGTTACCTTGTCGTTAAATCTTTTCTCATCCCATCTTAATCTTCCCCCTGGAGTGAATTCGCTGTCCATTACTCCAGGGTCATCTGAAGTATCGTAAAAATTCTCGGTATTATAAAACATAAAAGAAAACGGGGTTGTCATTACGGTTTATTTTAGGTGATTAACATTTGTATGTTTCCAAAAGTAAATTACTGATAAAGAGAACTGTAATTATTGCGGGTTTATTTGTTCCAAAGCCTGGTTTTCCGCCTTCCTCATATTGAGGGAAGCCGTTTCGCTTTTATCATCAATCCCGCACATGTGGAGGATTCCGTGAATAATAACACGATGTAGTTCTTCCGTAAAATCGGTGCTATACTTTTGTGAATTAGTGCGGACCGTCTCTAAGCTGATAATGATATCGCCCGATATTTTATCTCCTTCCGAATAGTCGAACGTGATAATGTCGGTGTAAAAATCGTGGGAAAGATATTGGGTGTTTACCTCGAGAATTTTATCATCCGTACAAAACAGATAATTGACCTCGCCGATTGTTTTGCCGTAGCTGGCGGCAACACGTTTAATCCAATTTTTAATATCGCCTTTCCTGATCTTCGGAAAATTGATTTTGTCAGCCTGAAATGTAATTGCCATATTTTTTAACTTTTATTTACGCAGAGAAGAGCTTGTTTTTATCCGAAGAAAAGGTAGGCAACAAAAACCGCAGTCAAAACACCTGCCAAATCTGCCAAAAGCGCATAGGAAACGGTATAGCGGCTGTTTTTGATGTTCACGGCTCCGTAATAAACAGCAACAATGTAAAACGTAGTGTCTGTCGCTCCCTGCAGGACGGATGAGAGCCTTCCGGTAAATGAATCGGCTCCGAAAGTCTTCATCGCATCAATCATCATCCCGCGGGCACCACTTCCGCTGAGCGGCTTCATAATCGCCGTGGGCATTCCGTCTACCCAACGGGTATCCATTCCGGTAAGCGCTACTAAATTCCGCAGGCCATCCATCAGGAAGTCCATGGCGCCAGATGCTCGAAAAACACCAATTCCAACCAGGATAGCAATGAGGTAAGGGATGATGGTAACGGCTGTTTTAAACCCGTCCTTGGCACCATCGATAAATGATTCAAAGATGTTGACCCTCTTCCGCAACGCCACCACGATAAAAAGGACTATAACAGAGAGCAGAATAATGTTAGCCGCAAGTCCCGAAACGATGTTTGCTTTCTCCTGCGGCATAGAGTTAAAAGCAAAAATGGTTCCTCCAATTATTACCAGCATACCGAGGAAAAATCCCATTATGGCCTTATTAAAGATGTTTATCCGTTGTTTGAGACAAACGGCAATAACCCCCACGAGGGTGGCAGCAAATGTTGCTATCATTATCGGGATAAACACGTCTGCCGGATTAACTGCACCCATTTGTGCACGATAAACCATCACAGTGACAGGAATCAGGGTCAGTCCCGAGGCGTTCATCACCAGAAACATGATCATTGGATTGGATGCCTTGCCTTTGTCAGGATTTATCTCCTGAAGCTCCTGCATTGCTTTCAGCCCGAATGGGGTGGCCGCATTATCGAGCCCGAGCATATTGGCAGAGATGTTCATAAGCATAGAGCCCGACGCCGGATGTCCTTTAGGAATATCCGGGAAGAGTTTGGAGAATAACGGTGCCACACCACGCGAAAAATGATCGATCATTCCACCACGTTCGCCGATCTTCATCACGCCCAACCAAAGCGAAAGAATGCCTGTCAGACCCAGTGAAATCTCGAATCCAGTTTTGGCAGAGTCGTACGTGGAATTCATTATTTCTGTAAATACATTTACATCGCCGAAGAAAACAAGTCTGGCCAGAGCAACTACAAAAGCGATGAGAAAAAAGGCAATCCATATGTAATTCAGGACCATAGCAAAAGCATTTCACAATTATTCTGTCAAAGGTAATACTTTCGGGGAAATAATTTTTATCTTTACCCCTTAGAAGTGCTGCCGTCTATGCATTGGAAGGATTTTCTATATTATCGGAAAAGCGAGAAATTAGCGGTAATTCTGCTGCTTATCCTGATTGTGCTGACGCTGATTTTAAACCTGATACTCTCGCAACGCAACAGCCGGGGCGTCATTTTCACGCAAAACGATTCGCTGGTGAAAGCATTTGAAGAATTTCAGCGGAACCTTAGTTTGCGTGAAGGTATAGACGTTCTGGACTCAGCGCATGTTGTGCCGCAAAATGAAGGAAGGAGTAACGACGGGTTGCGATCCAAAAAACTTTCCGAAGAGAACAGTCCGGATCGCGATGCTCCCTTTCCTACAGCAGAAAAATTAGACGCAGGAGAAACGATCCTTTTGAATGCTGCTGATACGGCTGAATGGAAAAAGATCCCGGGAATAGGCAGTACCTTCGCTTCGCGGATTGTGAAGTATCGGAATCTACTGGGGGGATTTGTCTCGGTAGAGCAACTCAGGGAGGTTTATGGGATTGACAACGAACTATTTTCAAGGATCTCGCCGTATATCCAAGCTGACGAAAACTTCAGAAAGCTTCGGATTAACGAGTTGGAATTTAAGGAACTATTAAGGCATCCTTACCTCAATTACAAACAGGTACGAGCCATTATGAACCTGCGGAAAAAGAAAGGAAATATTGCTTCCATCCATGAATTGGTTATATTGGATGAATTTACCTCGGAAGATATTTTTCGGATTGAACCCTATCTGGCATTTTGACTTCCCTCATACTTTCACGACAGCCTGCTCATAAAATAACTCGGTTAAAAAAATCTTCAGAAAAAACAATCGATATGAAAAAACAACCTCTTCTTTATATTTACGTTGCATTTATTTGCACGATAATTTTCTTCTCGTTTGTTTCCTGCAAACAGAAAACAACGCAGATCGACCCCGAATTTGCCCGATATATAGCGGCATTCACTTACGGCAATATTTCGCCCGATTCGTACATCGAAATCGAGCTTGCACAGGAACTACCTTCCGTGGAATTAAATACCGAGGTGCAAGAGAAGTTTTTCTCGTTCTCGCCTTTCATCAAAGGGAAAACATATTGGATCAATTCGAGAACCATACGATTCGTTCCCGAATACGGACAATTAAAACCCGGAAAAGAATATACGGCGAAATTTTATTTGGATAAAGCGTTGAAAGTGGAGCCGAAGTTTAAGACTTTCAATTTCTATTTCAGGGTAAACGAGCAAAACTTCTCGTTCGATCTGTTACCCTATTCTCCTATGAGTATCAATGATTTGAAATGGAACTCCGTAACGGGAGCATTACGATTGGCCAATAACGAATCACCCGAGAAAATCGTTGGTATCTTTGAACTGAAAGGGGCTAATCGTGAAGCAAAAGTTAATGTGAAAACGGTTTCAGACGGAATGTATCAGATTTCGATAGATAGTTTGCTTCGGACAAATAATGCGGAAAGCTATGAACTTACGGTGAACGGAAACGCTGTCGGAGCCAAAAAAAGGGAGAACTTTAGCATTCAGCTCCCTTCATTGCCCGAAACCGAATTTCAGGTGATTGATGTGCGGATGATAAGTGAAACCGCTTCTCACATTCGTATCGCTTTCAGTAGCCCTTTGTCACATGACCAGGATATTCAGGGATTGGTCGTTCCTTCAGGAATCACTAATTTCACGTATCAAATCGATAAAAACGTACTGAAAATATTTCCCGAAGCTTACCCGCGGGAAGAAATTACATTGCAAATTCATCAAGGGTTACGGAGTTTCGAAAATCGGGCACTCGCAAGAGATTATACCTATCAACTTCGTGCCGAAAGCGAAAAACCACAGGTGAAAATGGGAAAAAGCGGAAATATCCTGCCCAATTCCTCACAATTAGTCCTTCCGTTTAGTGCTGTGAATTTGTGGGCCGTGGATGTGAAAGTGATAAAAATTTATCAGAATAATATTCTTTACTTCTTGCAATCGAATTCAATGAACAGCAATTCGAATGGCGAAGTACGTCGTTTCGGACGGTTAATCAAAAAGAAACAAATTCGTTTAGATACTGATAAAACACTGGATTTAACCCGCTGGAACAATTTTTCTATCGACTTGGCACCGATGATTAATGAAGACCCGGGAGCTATCTATATAGTGCAACTCTCTATGAAATCCGATTATTCGCTTTTCAATTGTGGAGGTATAACGCCACAGATTCCCCAAAGCTCATCGATGCGTAATTTTGAAGACGAAAACATCAGCGAAGAAGATGAAGCGGTTTGGGACGAAACGAACCCGTATTATTACGAACCCATCGACTGGGCAGAATACAATTGGGAAGAGCGTGACGACCCGTGCAAATCCACCTATTATATGAACCGCGACCGCATTATCGAAACCACGGTTATGGCATCCAACATGGGGATTATTGCCAAAGGCGGAGACGAGAATAAAATCCTGATCGCTGTTACCGATATTCTTTCCACATCACCTATTTCCGGTGCTGATGTAACGGTTTATAACTATCAGATGCAGGCAATAGGAAAAGGGAAAACCGATGGACAGGGTTTTGCCGAAATTGATTATAAAAACGGGAAACCGTTTGTGGTTACTGCCACCAACGGAAAAGATATAGGCTATCTGGAAGTGAAGGAAGAACTTTCGCTTTCGCTGAGTAATTTTGATGTAAGCGGAATAGAGATCCAGAAAGGTTTAAAAGGTTCTGTATATGGCGAACGAGGTGTTTGGCGTCCCGGCGACACTATCTACTTGTCGTTTATCCTAGAGGACAGGGCAAAGAAACTGCCCGAAGGACATCCCGTTGCGCTCGAAGTGTACACACCCACGCGTCAGTTTTATCACCGCCAAGTGAAAACCAACGGTGAAAACGGATTTTACACGTTTCAAATCGTTACCGACCCGTCAGCACCCACCGGTGTTTGGCAGTCTTATGTGAAAGTGGGCGGCACTTCGTTCTACAAACCATTGCGGATAGAAACCGTTAAGCCGAACCGGTTGAAAGTACGTTTGGAAACCGATTCCATTATCGATGCAAGTAAAGGTGTTTTTTCGGGAACGCTCACGTCGCAGTGGCTGCACGGTGCGCCGGCATCTAACTTGAAATCGGAAGTGGAAATCACACTTTCGCGTACGGAAAATCCGTTTTCGGGATACAATAAATATGTTTTCAACAATCCGCTTTTCAAGTTTGAAACCAACAGCTACAAGTTGTTTGAAGGAACGCTTAATGCATCGGGTGTGGCGGGTGTGAATTCGAGGATTCCGGTTGCTGAAAGTGCACCGGGCATGTTGCGGGGCAATATTGTGTCACGCGTTTTCGAAACCGGCGGCGACATGAGTTTTTACGCGCAAACCGCTTATTACTCGCCTTATGGCGTGTACGCCGGAGTGAAAACACCGGAGACAGAAGCATCGGGCTTTCTGGAGACAGACAAACCCATCGTTTTTGATGTTGTTACCTTGGATCCTTATGGGAAAAAGGTTTCGCGCGACAATGTAGAATATAAAATCTACAAGCTTAACTGGTCGTGGTGGTGGAACAGCTCCGAAGAAGATTTGGGCTCGTACGTGAACAACACGGCGGTCTCGCCCGTTGCCAACGGAGTTATTTCGACATCGAGCGGAAGCGGAAAAGTTAAATTTCAGGTTGATTATCCCGATTGGGGTCGTTACCTGATCTTGGTGAAAGATGCCGGGAGCGGACACACGGCGGGAACAATCTTTTATGTGGACTGGGCATCGACATATGGACGTTCCAATAAGACCGATCCGAACGGCTTGACCATGTTGTCATTCTCTACCGATAAAGAAACCTACGCTGTGGGCGAAACGGCTACGGTTATCATTCCGAAAAGCTCATCGGGACGTGCTTTGATAAGTATCGAAAACGGTTCGAGCATCATTTGGAAAGAATGGATAAAAACGTCGGAAACCGAAGACACCGAATATCGATTCAAAATTACCGAAGAGATGAACCCCAATTTCTATCTTTTCATCACGTTACTTCAACCGCACGCGCAAACCGAAAACGATTTACCTATCCGCTTGTATGGTGTGAGAAATATAAACGTTGAAGATAAAAATAGCAAGTTACAACCCATCATACAAATGCCCAATGAGTTAAGTCCGGAAAAGGAATTTTCGGTTTCGATTTCGGAGAAAACCAAAAAGTCGATGACTTACACGCTTGCCATTGTGGACGAAGGTTTACTGGATCTTACGTCTTTTAAGACTCCCAACGCGTGGAATGAGTTTTATGCCCGCGAGGCGCTTGGCGTGCGTACTTGGGACTTGTTCGACCGTGTATTGGGAGCGAATACGGGAATGATTGGCCCGTTGCTGAGCATCGGAGGCGACGAGGCGCTGAAAGCATCGAGCGATAAGGTAAACCGTTTCAAGCCCGTAGTTAAATTTTTGGGACCATTTACGATTAAAAATGGAGAGACCAAAACACACAAGATAAAACTTCCGCCATACGTGGGCTCTGTCCGCGTGATGGTAGTTGCCGGAGGAAACGGGGCATACGGAAGCGCCGAGAAAACAGTTGCGGTGAAAAATGCGCTGATGACACTCAGTACGCTCCCGCGCGTACTGGGCCCGGGTGAAGAGGTTTGGCTTCCGGTAAATGTGTTTGTGATGGACAGAAAAGTGAAAAACGTGCAAGTTTCCGTCCAGACAGACGGATTACTGAAACTACTGGATGGAGCGTCCAAGTCGGTTTCGTTTAACACCACAGGCGATACGATCGTTTACTTTACGCTGAAAGCCGGGAACAGCACAGGAGCGGAGCAGGTAAGGATCAAGGCGTCGGGTGGGGGAGAATCGGTATCGGAGACCATCGATATCGGCATCCGGAATCCAAATCCTCCTGTTGTCATCAGCCAATCGGTGCTTATCGACCCGAACGGGAATGCGCAACTTGCGCTCAATCCCGGAAACGTGAACCCTACCGATTGGGCAAAACTGGAGCTGTCGCGCATTCCGAGTGTCAATCTAAACAAAAATCTGTCTTATTTGGCAGAATATCCGCACGGATGCACCGAACAGGTTACATCACAAGGGTTTCCCTTGTTGTATCTGGGTAATTTTGTTTCGTTATCGGATGGGGAAAAAGAGCTGACGAACAAAAAAATAGCGTCGGTAATTCAGGTTTTGTCCTCCAGGCAGTTGCCGGACGGAGGATTCGTCTATTGGCCCGGACAAGGCTTTGCCTCGGAATGGGCTTCTACGTACGCCGGACATTTCCTGGTGGAAGCCAAAAACAAGGGTTTCGATGTATCGCAGAGCGTGATCGGCCGGTGGGTAGGCTTTCAGCAGAAGCTAGCCCGAAACTGGACACGTATCGATTCTCATCGGGGTTATTACGGGATTTCGATGACTGAGTTGCAGCAGGCTTATCGGTTGTACGCCTTGGCATTGAGTGGAAATACGGAGTTGGGCGCTATGAACCGGATGCGCGAAATCGCTGACTTGAACTTGCAGGCGAAATGGCGGCTTGCGGCGGCTTATGCGTTGGCTGGAAAGCCTGATGTTGCTAACTCTCTTGTTTTCAATGCTTCGGATGCAGTGGAAGATTATCGTTTCAATAACGATACGTACGGTTCTCCGGCACGTGATAAGGCGATGATCATGCAGACGTATCTGCTGCTGGGGAATATCGAGAAAGCGTTGCAATTGGCTCCGGATGTGTCACGGGCGCTTTCATCCGATTATATCTCCACGCAAACCGTCGCGTTCGGATTGATGGCAATGGCGCAGTTAGCAGAAAAAATGGGTTCGGGAAATATTGATGTGGATTGGACATTGAACGGAAAGAAAATGGCTGCCGTGAATACGCCGCATGCTTTTCATCAGGTGGATTTGAAAACGGCGCCCAATCAATCGGTACAGATTTCCAACAAAGGCAAGGGCAAAGTGTATGCCCGACTTACCGCCTTCACGCAACCGTTGGTGGACACACTTCGTGCCGCGGAGGGTTCGTTGCGGTTATCGGTTAATTACCTTGATGCCGCAGGTAAACCGCTGGACGTGAAATCGCTGAAACAGGGAACGGAATTTACGGCCGTGGTTACTGTCCGGAATTCGGTGGAGCAGTCGTTTACAGATCTCGCGTTGCTGCAGGTATTTCCGTCGGGTTGGGAGATTTTTAACGAACGCCTGACGGGAACCCAATCGGCTGCCGAAGCCTATAACTACCGCGATATCCGGGACGACCGGGTATTGACCTATTTCAACCTGGGAGCCGGTCAATCGGCCACGTTCCGTGCAAGGCTCCAGGCGGCGTACCGGGGTAACTATTACCTGCCTGCCGTATCGTGCCAGGCGATGTATGAACCGCGTGAACAGGCCCGAACGAGCGGGATATGGGTAGAGGTAAGATGATTGACAAATTTCTATCTTTGAAACGGTGGAAAAAAGCGACCTTGATTATCAGTTTTATACTGATGATGGGGTATGCTTTTTCCCTTCCCGATCCCTTGTTCGATGCATCATACAGTACGTTGGTCATTGACCGGAACGGTGAATTGTTGGGTGCACGCATTGCGTCGGACGGGCAGTGGCGGTTTCCGCCAACCGATAGTATTCCCGAAAAATACAAAACCTGTCTGATGGCGTTTGAAGACCGCTATTTTCGGTATCATCCGGGAGTGAATCCGTTGTCGTTGGGGCGTGCGATGGTGCAAAATATCAAAGCGGGCAGGGTAGTGAGCGGCGGAAGTACCCTCACGATGCAAACCGTACGATTAATGCGGAAAAACAAACGCACCTACTTCGAGAAATTTATTGAAATTATTCTCGCCACGCGATTGGAACTGTCGTACTCCAAAAAACGAATTATCGCGCTATACGCTTCCCACGCACCGATGGGGGGAAATGTGGTGGGAATTGATGCCGCCGCGTGGCGGTATTTCGGTCACGGCGCGCGGTCGTTGTCGTGGGCCGAATCTGCCACTCTAGCTGTTCTGCCTAATTCACCGTCGTTAATGCATTTCGGCAGGAACAGGGATGCGTTACTCACGAAACGAAATCGTTTGCTGCAAAAATTGCTTGACAACGGCACGATTTCCGAAACCGATTATCGATTAGCCACCGCCGAGCCGCTACCCGAAAACCCACATTCGTTGCCACAAATCGCCCCTCATTTGGTCACACGGCTTTATTTGTCTCAACCCGGAACGCATGTGCAATCCACTATCGACAAAAGCTTGCAACTCCAAGCCGATAATGTGCTGGAGCGATGGAACACCGAGTTTTCGCAGAACCATATCCTGAACCTCGCGGCGCTGATTGTCGATTTGGAAAAAAACGAAGTCATTTCGTATATCGGTAACGTAAACTTCGGCAAACAACAATCAGGAAATCAAGTGGATATTATTCAATCGTCGCGAAGTACGGGCAGTATCCTCAAACCTTTTCTTTACTGTGCCATGTTACAGGAGGGCGCACTGTTACCCGGTGAGTTGTTGCCCGATATACCGATAAATGTTGGCGGTTTTTCGCCCAAAAACTTCAGTTTGCAATACGACGGAGCAGTTCATGCAAATGAGGCGCTGGCACGCTCGTTGAACGTTCCGTCTGTAGTCTCGCTGCGCCGGTATGGAGTGCCGAAATTTTACGATTTTCTGAAAAAAGCCGGATTGACAACGCTTAACCGCCCGGCCGACTATTACGGACTTTCGCTTATTCTGGGCGGTGCTGAAGGGACACTTTGGGAAGTGGCAAACGCGTATGCGGATATGGCGAACGCCGTAAGGACGGTTGCTCCCCGTAAGGAGGAATTTTCACTGGTGCATGAAGGTCAGGATTATAGGGGAGGACGGGTAAACGCCTTTACGGATGCTGGAGCGGCGTGGTTGACATTGGAAGCGCTGACCAACGTCAACCGCCCCGAAGAGATCGACTGGCAGTTTATCCCTTCGATGCGGAGGGTAGCGTGGAAAACAGGAACGAGTTTCGGCTTCCGCGATGCCTGGGCAGTGGGTGTTACACCGAAATATCTTGTGGCGGTATGGACAGGGAATGCGAGTGGCGAAGGCCGTCCCGGACTGACTGGTGCGCGTACATCGGCGCGGGTGATGTTTGATTTGTTCAACTTGTTGCCGCCCACTTCCTGGTTCGAGACACCTTATAATCATCTGACCGAGGTTGTTGTCTGCCGGGAGAGCGGATGCCTCGTGGGATTGCATTGTCCGCCTTCATCGGCAGATACTGTTTTTGCTCCGGCAAAAGCGGTGCAGGGAAGCGTCTGCAATTATCACCAACGGGTGCATGTTTCGGAAGATGAGCGTTACCGGGTTTATGAACATTGTGCTGTAGGCAGGGGAATTCGCCCGGTTTCGTGGTTTGTGTTGCCTCCGTCGTGGGAGTGGTATTACAAACAACAACACCCTACATACCGGTCGCTTCCGCCTTTTTCGCCTGAATGTAGCGATGGCGCATCGGGAGAGGTGATGCAGTTTATCTACCCTTATCCCAACTCAGTCATCAAAATAACCAGGCAACTGGATGGTTCGCGTGGAAAAGCGGTTTTCGAACTTGCTCACCGAAACCCTTCGGCACGGGTGTTCTGGCACTTGGACAATGAATACCTCGGTGAAACAGCGGATGTTCATCAGATGGAGCTTTCACCCGAATCGGGTGCACATGGGTTGACGGTGGTGGATGAAATGGGAAATTCGTTGACAATCAGGTTTAAGGTGGAATGAGTCCGTTAAAAATACCTTTGCAAAATAGAGTTAACAGAAGAATAATATCCGCTTCCGAAGAGGTTTAAATGCACCAGCAGGTAGTATAACTGATAGAGTTCGATCTGTTGGCCGTCACTCCTTGATTTGGGAATGATCTCGTGATAGGCGTCGTAGAATGATGAGGTGAAACCGCCGAAAAGCTTGCTCATGGCTATATCTACCAGTGAGTGTCCGTAATAGACGGCAGGATCGATAAGGTAAGGGGTTCCGTCGGTGGAGATGAGGTAATTTCCAGCCCACAAGTCTCCGTGCAAGAGTGACGGCTTTACAACTCCAAAAATTTCACGAAAAACCGGAAGTGCGTTTTCGAGCGAGGGAATCTCCTTTTTATGGAGTAACTGGTGGTCGTAAGCCAGCTTTAATTGCGGGGAAATACGCTCGTGCCAGTAAAATTCTGCCCAGTCGGGATGAAGGCGGTTGCTTTGCGGCAAGCTTCCGATAAAGTTATCCGACAAAAAACCAAAGTCTTTTTGAGTACACCGATGCAATTGGGCGAGTTGCGTGCCAAACTGCCTGAAATCGTTTGCGTCAGGACGTTTGGCTTCCACGAAATCCATCAGCAGAAATGATTTTCCTTCAAGCGACCCCACTACATACACGTGCGGTATGGCAATAGTCTTTGTTTTTTCAATCGTCTGCAACCCTTTTTGTTCCGCATGGAACATTGCCAACGCAAACGGGTTGGTGTTTACTTTGAGAAAATACTTTTTGGTTTCGGTTTGCAGTTGATATGCTGAAGAAATATCGCCTCCGGGAATGGAGCGGTATGAGGCAATGCCTTCTCCGATTTCCTGGGAAATATGAGATAGGATTGTTTGCATTATTGATTATTGCTCCAACGCCTTAATACTTTCTTCGAGCAACGCAATTTTACTTTCCGCATCGGCCTGTTTTTTGCGTTCGTTTTCCACGATTTCGGGTTTGGCATTTTGTACAAACCGTTCGTTACCCAGCTTTTTCATCACCGATTGCAAGAAGCCTGCGTAGTACTCCCGTTCGGCTTTCATCTTTTTTAATTCGGCTTCCACGTCCATCTTATCGCTCATCGGGACGATGAACTCGGTGGTACCCACCAAAAAACCGATGGTGACGGCAGGCTTCTCCGATAGGTTCTCGATCGATGAGAGGTTTGCCATTTTGGCAACAGCCGTATCGAACCGGCTATCGTGATTCCCGATCACCTGCAGTGTCAATTCATCTTTATTGGGAATATTCTTCTGCAAACGGATAGTACGGATGCCGGCAATAATTTGTTTGGTAATTTCGAAATCGGCGATCAGTTTTTCATCCACCCGATTAGCCTTTGGCTGTTGAGCGATCGTGATGCTTTCACCCGGTTTCCTTTCGTTCAGGGCCTGCCACAATTCTTCGGTGATGAAGGGCATAAACGGGTGTAACAGGCGCAGTAGGCTGTCGAAGAACGCTAGTGTCGCCTGATAGGTTGCCCGGTCTATGGGTTGTCGGTAAGCCGGTTTTACCAATTCGAGGTACCACGATGAAAACTCGTCCCAGAATAGTTTATAGACCATCATCAATGCCTCCGAAAGCCTGTACTTACTGAATAAATCATCCAGCTCGACAATGGTTTTCGACAATACGTTCCCGAACCAGTTGATGGCAATTTTTGCCGTTTCTGGCTGTTCATTTGTGTCGTTTACTTCCCAGCCTTTTACCAGCCGGAAAGCGTTCCAGATTTTGTTGTTGAAGTTTCTGCCCTGTTCACAGAGTGATTCATCGAACAGCAAATCGTTTCCCGCTGATGAGGCCAGCAACATACCCATTCGGACGCCGTCGGCGCCGTGTCTTGCCATCAATTCAATGGGATCGGGTGAATTTCCAAGCTGTTTCGACATCTTTCGGCCTTGAATGTCGCGAACGATTCCCGTGAAGTATACGTTGCTGAAACAGGGAGACTGGCGGTATTCATATCCCGCCATAATCATTCGGGCCACCCAGAAGAAAATGATGTCGGGCCCGGTAACCAAATCGTTTGTAGGATAATAGTAACTGATATCCGGATTGTCGGGCTGGTTAATTCCGTCGAAAACCGAGATGGGCCATAGCCACGATGAAAACCAGGTGTCGAGGCAATCTTCGTCCTGACGCAAGTCGTCTATGGTGAGTGGGTAATCCACCGTTTGAAGCGCCTTTTGGTAAGCCTCCTCTTTTGTCACGGCTACCACCACTCCGCCTTTGGGAAGATAATATGCTGGAATCTGATGTCCCCACCACAATTGTCTGCTGATGCACCAATCCTTGATATTTTCCATCCAGTGGCGATAGGTATTTTTGTATTTCACCGGATGAAATTTAATGGTATCGTTTTCAACCGCATCAAGGGCAGGTTTAGCAATGTCTTCCATTTTTAGGAACCACTGCATGGAGAGTTTGGGTTCAATGGCGACGTTGGTTCGTTCAGAAAAACCGACTTTATTGGTATAGGGTTCGGTTTTCTCAATCAGGCCCGCATTTTCCAGGTCTTTTTCGATGAGTTTCCGAACTTCGAACCGGTCTTTTCCAGCATACATCGCTCCGTTTTCGTTGAGCGTACCGTTATCGTTAAAAATGTCGATGGACGGCAGGTTGTATTTTTCTCCCAGCACATAATCGTTGACATCGTGGGCCGGCGTAACTTTCAGACATCCCGTTCCAAACTCCATATCCACGTATTCATCTTCGATAACGGGGATAACGCGGCCGATGAGCGGGACAATAACTTTTTTCCCTTTCAAATGTGCCGTTTTAGGATTATCCGGATGGATACACATCGCCGTGTCGCCCATAATGGTCTCCGGACGGGTCGTGGCTACAACCGCATAGGCCTCTTCTCCTTCGATTTTATAACGCAAGTAATAAAGTTTCCCGTTCACCTCCTTGTGCACCACCTCTTCATCCGAGAGTGCGGTAAGTGCCTGCGGATCCCAGTTTACCATACGGACACCGCGATAAACGAGCCCTTTGTTGTACAGATCCACGAAAACGTTGATTACACTTTCGGAACGTTTTTCGTCCATGGTAAAGCAGGTTCTGTCCCAGTCGCACGATGCACCCAGCTTTTTCAACTGTTCCAGAATCATTCCGCCATGCTTGTGTGTCCACTCCCAGGCATGGGACAGGAATTCTTCGCGCGTAAGGTCGGATTTTTTTATTCCTTCCGCAGCAAGCTTGGCAACCACTTTCGCTTCGGTAGCAATGGAGGCATGATCGGTTCCGGGAACCCAACAGGCATTTTTTCCCTCCATCCGTGCACGTCGTATCAGGATATCCTGAATGGTGTTGTTGAGCATATGCCCCATGTGCAGGATACCGGTGACGTTCGGGGGCGGAATGACAATTGTATAAGGTTCACGTTCATCGGGCTTGGAACGAAACAGTTTGTGTTCCATCCAGTATGAATACCATTTGTCTTCTACCTCCGCAGGGTTGTACTTACTTGAGATTTCCATTACGCTTCTGAATTAAAGTGCAAAAATACAAAAAAAGGATTTCGTAATGAAATCCTTTTCGTGTTGTTTTGCGATTGTTGTGACCCGACAGGGAAGTTGCCACTTCTGGACCTGATCAGTGAGAATGTCTGGTTTGCATCAAGAGGAATCTACTTTAAGATTTCCTTTTAGGTCCTTTATTACAGCACTTCGCTCATAGCCAGGTAGTCGGATTGGTTGGCATAAATAAAAAGTAGCGATCGTCCCTTGATGGTATTGATGATGGGTTTTGCTAATTCCCGGGGCAGTGCCGGACAGCCGAAACTGCGGCCTAACCGTCCGCTTGACCGGATGACTTCTTCGCTGCAATAATCGGCTCCATGGATCACAATGGCGCGGGGTCTTGCCTGGTCGTTAATACCTTCTTCTAATCCATCAAGCAGCAGCGAATAGCCGTTGCCCCCCTCATAAGTACCGGCAGTCCGGTAAAAACCAAGTGAACTTTGGTGAGAGCCATTCCGGTTTGAAAAAGAGGTGGCGTAATTTCCACCGCTGTTCCGTCCATGCGATACATACGACACAAAAAGTACTTCTTTCTTTACCAGATTCAGCACATACATTCTCTTCTTGGACGAAGGAAGATTGAAATCAATCACCGTAAGCAGAGGATTATTCTGTATATTTAACTTTATATAACCTGTATACGCCGCCTTGAAAGTATTAAACTGAATTAATCCTTCCAATTTCATCTGTTCGTAAAGTAGCTCACAACCGGAACAAGAAAAATCGATTTTAGGGATGTTTTTCCTGCTCTCCTTTGTTCCTATAGGGAAAGTGGGCGCAGAGAATACAATTAATAAAATAGTAAATTGGACTTTCCGCATAGTTATATTCAGAAAATTTTTCTCCAAATAAACTAATTTTATTGAAATTGAATAAGATTGTTAATCAATCACAATGATAACCGATTGTTTAACAGCCGCCCAGTCATACACGAATTTTGCGTGTGACGATGCGTTTCTGACGCACATGTGAGAGCGTGGCGTTGTTCCCAGCGAAGAACTGTATTCAATGATTTTTTTGTGCGGATACTGTACGGGCACACCGTGAACATAAGCTCCATTCGTAAAACGTGAAGCATAGGGGGCGTAACCCGCGATAACGCTGGTACCGTCTCTCACGTAGCACATCTTCTCTTTCTTATCCTGTACCGCAAAGATTCCGGTAGGGGTCTCCTGGGCATGCGGAGGCTTATGGACGCCCGTAGTCGCGGGATTCATGCTCAAAATGTGCCATTCGTCGCTATTTTTCTCGAGGGTCGTGATATTCTGATTGGTGACATCTACCACCACCACTTTGTCAAACCGGACACTATCTCCCCACGAAATAAGATAACGCTTAGGCAACAAATATTCACCTTCCAATGAGACACCGGCAATTCGTACCATCTCAGTGGTGTCGCTGCCTAAAATTTTTACCAGCCAGCCATCCCGTCCATATCGTATCAGCTTTGTCTCATCCCCGATACTGTAAAGAGGGGCCGACTGATACCGTTCTACGTCATATTGGTCGGACACCCGGCCATAATCGTTTCTTACGAATCCTTCAATGGTTGGCGCTTCCTTGTTTTGGTTTTTATAATTGCTTAAAACACCCCAGTTGCCACCTTTGGCTACCGCATTTTCAAGTTGGGCAATCTCTACCTTTATTTTTTCCCATTGGAAATACCGGACGGTGTCCTTGTAGGGGTATTCATCATCCAGTAAATATTGATCGTACTGAAATGCTTTTTTGTAAAAAATATCATCTTCGGTCAGGGTTTTCCTCTCTTCTGCTATGTGGTCTGTAGAGTCCTCATCTGCCATACCTGACACGACACTGCTGTCGTCATTCCTAATGCTGAGGTCACACCCTATTTGGAACAACATTATTATCAAAAAGAAAACAGTATTGGAGTACTTTCTATTCATTGGTCGTAATTTTTTTAACTTTTTTCTGGTTTTGGTCTGCATCGATTGTTTCTTGTAAGTTAAATCATGATTTTCGTATTTGTAAACGGCGTTATCCTTGATCCATGTAGCTAAGCCAGTACCTTGTGTATAGATATGGCTGTCCGTAAACTAATTATCTTTGATTTCAGTCTTCATCTCTTCTGAAGAGAAATTGTAACGATAGAGTTTAAAAGTAATAGCAAAGCCGGACATCGGATTAATCATTAAGAACTTCCGGAGAGCTTCTGTTAACGGGACGTATGATGAGAGTATCTCCTGTATTCACCTTTAATGGCTCTTTTTGCTGTTCATTTTGTTTGTTCTTATTTTTGGAGAACAACCGGAATATCCAGCTGTTGGCAATTGTTTCAGCTGCTTTGGTTATCTCTATTACACCCTGATCTACATTAGCAATGGCTGTGTCTACGCTTAAACCCATCTGCTTGTCATTTAGAAGTCGTGGAAGCACTCCCTCGCCGTGATTAATAGAGTAGGATGTCTGGTGAAGCTGATTCACCAGTGAGTCGGCATTCTTTGTGGTTGAACTAAGGTTGGCCATGATAGTGTTCAATTGGGTGGTGATGGAATCATCATTCACCAGCTTCCCTAAGTCGCCATGTCCGTTGTTGATTTTGGAGGTTATCTGATTCACATCCGACAGCGATGCATTCAACCGGCTTGTCGCATCCTTAAGATTGGTGGTAAGGCTATTGTCATTAATAAGACGCGCAATATCACCGTCGCCGTTGTCTATTTTATCCGTGACTGAACGCAGATTGGCTATAACACCATTTGCTTCTTCGAGCATCACGGTTGCCTGAGCAATCATCGCTTGAATATCGAGACCCTCAGCCACAGGCAGGTAATCGTCTTCTTCTACCTTTCCCGTAGCAGGATCACCGGTGGAGATAAGAACAATTTTTCCACCCATCAGCCCTTCCTGTCCAATCTGTACTGCTGAGTTCTTGTAGATATAGTCGGTATAAGTATCCCTAATCGTCATGCTTACAATGACAGATGAATCGGCGATGATCCGGATATCATTCACTGTGCCGATACTTATTCCAGCGAAACGAACAATATTTCCCGATATCAGTCCGCGAATATCTTTGAATGAAGCGTGCACCTCGGTGGTGGAGGTAAACAGATTTTGTTTACTCCCGATCAGATATATCGCCACAATAAACAATATGAGGGCTGATGCAATGAAAATACCCAACTTTAATGTTTTTTTTGTTTTTCCCATTTCTCTTGCTGTTTGTTAAATAAAATAATCCCTTACCTCTTTCTCTTCGTTGCGACTCAGTTCATCGTACGTCCCCACTACCTTGAAGATTCCTTCGTCCATGATCTTTATGCTGTCTGTGGCAATTTTTGCACATTTCATATCGTGTGTGATGATAATAGCAGCCGTGTTGTATTCTTCGCGTATTTTCAGGATCAGTTCGCTAATTTCACCCGATGTTACCGCATCCAGCCCTGTGGTTGGCTCATCATAGAGGATTATTTCTGGCTTCAGAATCAACGTTCTGGCCAGAGCTATCCTCTTTTTCATTCCACCGGATAATTCCGACGGCATTTTATCAATGGCATCCAGCAGCCCCACACTTCTGAGCGATCGTTCAATCAACTCCTCCGTATCGAGTTTCTTGTCCCTAAATTGTGTTCTCCGAATGGGGAAAAAGAGATTTTCCCGTACACTCATTGAATCATATAATGCTCCTCCCTGAAAAAGATAACCCACCTTCTTTCTCAATTCATTCAGTTCGTTGCTGTTGCATTCGAGCACATTAGTCCCAAGCACATCGATCTCGCCTGCATCGGGTTCTATCAGCCTTACAATGCACTTGATAAGCACCGATTTTCCAATCCCCGATTTCCCCACAACCCCCAGGTTCTCCCCTTTGTGAAGTACCAGATCAATACCCCTTAAAATATGATTCTTATCAAAGGATTTATACAGTTTTTTCGCAACAATGACCTCTTCTTTATCCATATTGCTTTACAGGATGCTCGTTATTAATACGAAAACCAAATCGATCACGAAAATAGTAAGCGATGCTGCCACTACAGCTGAGTTGGCTGCCTTGCCCACTGATTCTGTGCCTTTTCCGGCAGTGTAACCCTTGTAACTACCTATTAACCCAATGAAAAAACCGAACAAGACCGTTTTCAGTGTGGAGGGGAGCAAATCGACAAAACCCATCAGGGAAAACGAACGATTGATGAAGAGCGTGACCGAGGTTTCTTCGAATACGTTCACAGCCAGGAACGCGCCGAAAAGACTAAACGCATCAGCGAATATTACCAGTATGGGAACAACCAATGTCGTAGCCATCACGCGCGAGGCAACCACAAAACTCAGGGGACGTGTTCCCGAAACTTCCATCGCATCAATCTGTTCGGTAACTGTCATTGCAGCAATCTCTGCAGCTATTCCCGAGCTTATCTTTCCCGCACAAATCAGTCCCGTTATGACCGGCCCAAGTTCCCGCACCATGGATACAGCAATCACTCCAGGTAACAACGTCTGTGCACCAAAGTCAGCAAGAACAGGATTCATCTGCATGGTGAGTACCAGTCCCATGATAAAGCCAGTGACCACTACCAGTGCCAGCGACTTGTTACCCAGTAAGAACCCGTGTTTGATGAATTCCCTAAATTCGAAAGGAGGTTGGAACATTTGTTTAATCACTTTTCCGGTAAACAATACCAGTTCTCCCAGGTCGATAAATACACCGTTATAAAAGGTTAGGGTTTCTTCCTTCATCTTAGGTTTTCCCCTGATGCGCAATTTTGCCACAGAAACATTGATTTTTGCCATATATGTTGGATAATTGATTTTGTTTAAAGAATACTTATACAATTATACTGTTTTTTTTTGATAAATCTAACAAATATTTCAATAACTCACTGATATTTAGTTGAATAAAATATTTATTTCTCATAAAAGGTAAAGAATATTTGTTCAACGAGCTAAAGTTCAGCAGGTTATATTAATTAAGGCGACTTCAAATGACTGATTTCCAATGAAAAAAAGTTGACAACCCACTGATTTTACTTGTGTGGTTTTTTCACTCCAAAAGTAGACCGCTTGTTAACTCGAACAGATTCTGTCTGTTCATAACTTATGATAAATGTGTATTATCCAAAACAGTTCTGCGGCGTAAATTAAGTCCCTAAAAATTTAATTTTCGATAATCGCTTTGCTTTGTTTTGAAATATCCAGATTGATGACGAAACGTACCCGCTCTTTCACCGGTCCGGTGACCGACTGAATGTTATTGCTAACCAGCAAAGGGAGATAGATTTCAAATACACTCGATATGCCTGCTTTAAAGCCTGCTTCAAAGAATAGTGGCGAATTGTAACGGGTTGATAATCTATGATCGTTGAACAGAACGTTGGCGAACGGTTTAATCCCTGTTTTGGATAGGATTCCAGGCAGACTGCTCGTGAGGGAAACAGAAAGAAGCCACTTGCTGTAACCTAGGACATGGTTAACCGGTGACACCAGTCCGCCTTCAGAAAGAGTGATCTGCCTGGATAAAAATGAACTGGGGAAGACAGCAAAACGATCGGGATAGATACCCTCATACAGGTATAGCTCCCGTCCGCTTCTACCCGCGGGAGCAAGCGAGTGGAAGCTGTTTGAACCACTCTTTTTCAGTATTGTGCCGGCAAAAAGCCTTATGTCCAGTCCTTTATCTCTTCCGGAGTAACTCTGTCTGTAATTGAAATCCAGGGCAATTTTGCTGAATGACGCCCCCGCTTCAAAAGAAGCCAACAGTTGAAAGGGATTGACCGGGCTGTCTTTTTCAAAATTGTATCCAAACTGAATGTACCGGTTCATCTTTGCCTGTTGCGGGATTAAAACCTGATTCAGACCAGATGCCAGCGTGAAACGTCCATGGATGCTATGCTGAAAGGAGTTGGTCGATCTGTTTTTCCGGAAGTGAATATCCAGCCCTGCCATCACCTTCCGGTAGTCCTGGTTGCCTGGAGCACCGAACTGTGTCCCCTGCAGCGTGAACGTTGCCATTCTGATCAGGTTGTTGTAGGGTGTGAAATGATAGGAGATTTTCCCGAACCCCGCTAGCTTTGATTGATTAAAAGAGTAAAATGGAATTGCCAGGTATTCAACAGGTTTGGGTGTGATCAAACCGTTGTAAAGCGCCATACCTGCCATTAACCCGTTCTCGCGGGTCCAGTTGACAAGTGGAATATACATCAGGGGAATTTTCTCAGGATCTTCCACACCTGCCAACAGCTGCGGTTGCACCGGGTTGGATTTAGGGAAAAGACCTGAAGTGCGGATATTGTTGTTGAGACGGAACCGTTCAGGCATTATATGATGTGGGTCAATCTTTATTTCACTGTAATCACCCTTCGGTATTTCAATCCATCTCTCTCCCGGGAAACCATCGATCCATTTTTCAAAACAGATGCTATCATCTGAGAGCCCGGCGATCATCAAGGGCGAAACCATTTCTCCCCTGTTTTTAACAAGCAGTTGTTGATTGCTGATTTTTACTATTTGATAATCAATCCTTTTGGTTGTGCAGATAAAATCATCAAAAAACCAGCTTAACTCTTTCGACGTGTGCTTTTCAAAGGCGGCACGCAGATCATCGGGTCCGGGATGCCGGAACCTCCATTGCCGGTAAAAATCACGCATGCCTGTATCAAACAGGCTATCGCCCAAGTAAGCCCTGAGATAGGTAAACCCCATGGAGGCTTTGGTATAAATCATTTGACCGTAATTGGAACGGTTGTAGTCTGTGGAGGGCAGATTGAGCGGTTGTTCGCTGTTGTTGCGAGCCGGGATAAGCCACTGCAGCTCCTGCAACGCTTCTGCGGGCAACTCGTCTGCATGCAGGAATTTCGCCTGTTTTTCCGACTTCAGCATTATCTCCCAGAGCTTCTTATCAGGATGATTCAATTTCATCTGTCGGTCTTCATAACTGCTGGAGAGCCCTTCGTCCAGAAAGGGAAAACGGCGTTCGTTGAAGCCCAGCGCCCCATAGAACCATGAATGGGCCATCTCATGGGTAATCACGTTCTCAAGTGTCCAGGCATTTTTCGTTGGGCCGATTACGGCTAATCCGGGGTATTCCATTCCCAGCCCGGCGCTCAATGGACTCTGAACCAGTGTGAAACTGTTGTAGGGATAATCACCTATCAGGCGTGAGAAATCCATGATTGCCTGATTGGTATAAATCAATGCCTTCTGCCACAAACGCGATTGGCGGGCAGTAAGCATCACCCACGTAGTTATTTCCTTGTCCGATTCGGGAAGCTTGATTTTTTCTTTCATCACGTTGAATTGCTTGTCGGCAAACCAGGCAAAGTCATGCATGTTCTCTCCCCTGTAATGGAGTGTTTTTGTAGTTGTGGATAAAGGGATATGTTTTGTTTTCCCCAGCATCCTTATGCTCTTCCAGTCGGTGTCAGCAGCGAGTGAGTCAAGTCTTGCCAGTTCTGTGCTGTCTTGCAGATCTCCCGATGCAGCCACGGTATAGTGCTTCGGCAGCGTAATCCTTACATCAAAGTCTCCGAACTCGGAATAGTACTCTCCCTGGTCCAGATATGATAAGGGATGCCATCCGTTCCGGTCATATACCGCCGGTTTGGGGAACCATTGTGTGATTTGATATGTCTGGTCGATGTGACCCAGCCGTGATGTGACTCCCCTGGGTATTTTAACGTGAAAGGGTGTGGTGATCAGGATCTCCCCGCCGGGGAGAAGAGGGTTGCTCAGCCTTATTTCACAGATATCGGGTTGGTCGGGAAGCAATTCCCAGCTGACGGGAAGGTCATCTACCCTGAACTCCAGTGAATCGATGAAGCCTCTTAGTTCCGGATCTTTAAACAGTTTTTGCTTGCCACTGAATGAGAATATCTGTTTGGCTAATGGAGTATCATTATCTGAATAGGCATTGGGCCACAAATGAAAATACAACACCCGGAGTGTATCCGGCGAATTGTTGGTGTATTGCACCTCCTCGTAAGCACTGAGCTCGTGAATCGAATCATTGAGCGTCACACTGATCCTGTAATTCACCTTCTGCTGAAAATATTCTTTCGAGGATGCAATCGGACAATGCCCGATAATTAGAAGTAAAGCTATCAGCAATTGCCCGAGTAAGGTATTTTTTTTTATTACCCGCATAAACAGATTGATAATCTGGCTACACAAAAAGGAAACAGGGTAATGTATCCATTACAGAACCCTGTTTTCCATTCGCATGCATCGAAGTATTTAACAGATTGTATTAAAGTAAAACCACCAAAAGAATAATTAGCAGTAACAATGAAAGTCCACCAATATAAATGGCCGGTCCGTTCTGTACTGTTTCCTTAATCTCTTTCAGTTCATTTTTCAGTTCACTTTTCTCCGTAGCGGTCAGTTCAGATTTGTCCATTTCGCGAATCTCTATAACCCGCTCTTTAAGAACATTCACTTCTTCGGTTGTTAATGTGGCTTCAGTTGCCACATTGTTGTTCGAGGCACCATGTGCTGCAAAAGTAGGTGCTGCACCCAGCGAGAATATCGCCAGAAGTACAAAAAAAATTGTTTTTTTCATCTTGTTTTTTTAAAAAAATATCATTATTAGTTAAACATTACATTATCTTTTATGCTATACAAAACAACAACGATCGCTAACATCAAACGAATCTATATTAAATTTCATGTTGGTAAAGGTAGTGGTGACTCAACTTAATAATCTTACATATTGTAAAGAAAAAGTTATATATTTCACAGATAGGATTCAAATATTCATCGCTGTACGTGAAAAAAGCCGCTGCCAGGTCGCCAGAGAAGATTTAATTTATGATTCAATTACTTAGCTTATAATCGCTAGCTTTTCGAGAATCAATATAAGTATTTTCACATTGAGTCTATCTTCGTACTCTTTTTTAAGCTTATCGATTCCTTTTAGTGCATTTCCTTCTTTATTAACAAAGTATAGCCCTGAATTTTCGACTATTATTTTATCTGTCACATTCTTTTGTTTCAGTGCCACTAATAATATCCTTAGTTCGTACTCTTCACCTATCCACGTAATGGGCTGTATATTTCCCATTTCCTGCCCGAAGAGTATGCTAAAATCTTTGTAGGAATCCCCTATGAGTTTCATTTCAGATAGACTCTTGTGGAGGTATTTTATTTGATCTTCGTTTAGTCGCTTAAATAGTTTCTTTGGCGTTTGCTGTGGGGCATCGTCTATCATATGTTCTATCTCTTCAACAAACCTGCTGTAAACTCCACCTTTGTTCATCACTTCCTCGGTCAGGTCATGCAGAAAAATGAGATTGACATCACCATCGTCAGGCACAGTGCAAATAAAGTTATAGCTTATTGATCTTTTAAAATCCGTTATATGCATGTGGCGTACATCCCCTTTTGTAAACATCGTGTAAAATTTCATCAACTCTCTGGTAAAATGCCAGAAATCGAACTGTTTCAGAACGACTAATGTGCTCCGTAGCTGATTAGTGGTTAAGATCATTAAACTGTCCATCGCGTCGCTGTATAGCTTATTAATTACCCCTTCGCTTATCTTCTTAATAGTCAGTAGTTGTTTAGTCTTGATCTTTCGTTCACCAAGTGCTCTTAAATGCTCCGGCCCATTTGATGCCATATCTGTTTCCACCGCAGAGTACATCCCGGGAATCAAACAGTGTTTCTCACTTGAAATACTTAACGATTGCATCTCTTTTTTAAACTTACTGTATCCTTCCATCTTTTGTAATTTTAATTGCCTTGTTTATTGCGATAGCTCGTTGAACACCACGTTATCTTTTATACTAAACAAGAAGTAACAAGCACCAACATTGAATAAATTTATGTCAAATCTCATGTTTGTAAATGTAGGGGTAACCCCATTTAAAAATCTTACATATTGCTGAGAAAAAGTTATATATTTCACAGATGGTATTCAAATAGTTTCCTCTGTAACATTTTAGGTATAAAGAGATTGAGATGAAATAAATATCGGATTAAAAAGTTAAAAAAAAAACTTTAACCTCCGCGAAGTGTTTAAATTAATAGAAATCAGTTCAAAGACAAAAGGTGAAAGAACATTTGCGGTTCTGTTACTCATTTCGTTTGCTGTTTTCTGGTTTTATAGGATATGAAAATCTTTATCAAATACATGGTTAGCCTTCGCTGCAAAATGGTGGTGAAAGAGGAGCTTAAAAAGCTCGGTCTTCATTTCATTGTAGTTGATTTAGGAGAAGTTGAGATCCTTCAAGATCTGAATGATAGTCAGCGTGACGCCCTGAAAATTGCGTTGAATAATTCAGGTTTAGAATTAATGGACGATAAACGGTCTATACTGATTGAGAAAATTAAGAATGTAATTGTGGAAATGGTGCATTATGCCGATGAATTTCCCAAAATTAATTACTCAGACTATATCAGCGAGAAATTGCATTATGATTACACTTATCTCTCTAATTTATTCTCTGAAGTAAAAGGCATTACTATTCAGCAATATATTATTCTTCAGAAGATAGAACGGGTGAAAGAACTATTGTTATACGAAGAATTAAACCTCACCGAAATTTCCTACCTGCTTCAATATAGCAGCGTAGCGCATCTGTCCAATCAGTTTAAAAAAATAACCGGCCTAACCCCTTCACAATTCAAATTGCTGAAAAACAGACATCGTGCTCCGATTGAAGATATCTGAGCAAAACATTCACCTTACAATGAAACAATTCGCATTACTATATCCCCGTAGCCTGATAGAAGCCAGTCCGGATCTTTTACTAACCATTTGTAGCGAAGGGAAGATTATGGATGTAACCAAGGCTACTGCCAATATTACTGGTCTGACTTATGATGAGATTATATACGGCGATTTTCTCGAATATTTTCTGAACCGTTGAATGCGCTTGAGGTGCATCTGGAATTGCTTAGGAAAAGGTCAGTGGCTGATTATCCGCTCGGCAACGGATAACCTGACAGAAATGCTTTTAAATGGATCTTTTTCAGAGATGTCAAAGGAGAGGGTTGCGGATACCGGTATCGATATTGATAAAGCCAAGTTGTAATAAATTTATAGAAATTTCAGTAAGGTTCGATTGATAGTACGAAATTCTACGAAGCAACAAGTCACATGGTATAGGGGCCGGATGCGAGAGAAATCAGTAAACTATGTAACAAATTCAGTTCGTGATGTAACTTCTTTTCATCCTGTTCATTTATCTTTGTTATATCAGATTCTTTATGTTCTAGTAATAAAAAAATATTATGCACACGATGGAAAAAACAGAATTAGAAAAATCAAAATCACATATTGTTGTAGAAATCATTGAATATATGCCCAATGCTGTACTCAGTAAGACTATTATTAAAAAATTGTCGGGTAATATAACGGTCACATCATTTGATGCTGGTGAAGAATTGGCAGAAAAAATTTCGCCTTTCGATACATATATCCAGATTATCGATGGAGCTGCCGAACTGACTATTGACCTTAAAAGAATAAAACTTAAATTGGGCGATGGCATCATTATCCCTGCTCATTCGCGGCATCGCTTCAATGCCAACGAACAATTCAAAATGATAGCTACTGTGATAAAAAGCGGGTACGAAGACTGATTCAAAAACGATTTAAAAACTTATAAAATGGAAATTTTTGCAATTCTTATTATCGGTGCAGCAGCGGGCTGGCTCGGAAGTGTGATCTTCAAAGGCAGTGGTTTGGGATTATTGGGAAACATTGTGGTCGGAATTATCGGCAGTTTTGTCGGATATTGGCTTCTCGGGTCAATAGGTGTCAATCTGGGCACAGGATGGGTTGGAGCTATTTTGACCGGAGCGTTTGGAGCATTAATCGTTTTATTTGCTATTAATTTTCTTTTCCGCAGACTACGATAACCATTTCATTATCACAAGGATTTTGAAATATTATGTATTAAAACGGCAGCAAATACATGAAATGAACTGCCTATAATTTAAACATTCGGTACGAAGGAGTCGAACAGAACACGAGCTAATTCATCGAATAGTTGTAAATTTGATTCAGTTGAGAGGAATGAGATTGGTTGGACCGTCAATTTGTGAATTCTTTTTCTACAAAGGATTTCAATAGGAATGGGGAGAACATGTGTTGTGCAAATGTTGTGCGAGCGAGTGAGAAATTAAATAAAGCTATCAAGCAGTAAATATGCGAGATAGCTTTATTTAATTTGGTTGAAATGTGACCCCGGAGGGGCTCGAACCCTCGACCCATTGATTAAGAGTCAATTGCTCTACCAGCTGAGCTACGGAGTCTGAAAAACCGCACAAAGTTACGGATTATTTTTCTTATAAAAACAAAAATAAGGAGCAAAGTTATTGGACTTTGCTCCTTATTTAGATCGTTTGACTAAATTATTAGAGGTTGGACAAGGCTGCGCCTGCTTTAAATTTAGCTGCTTTCTTAGCCGGGATGTTGATTGCTTTTTTCGTGCGGGGATTAATACCTTTTCGTGCGCTTCTTTGTGTTAAAGAGAAAGTTCCAAAGCCTACCAATACAACTTTGCCACCTTTTTTCACTTCACCCGAGATTGCATCGAGGGTTGCGTCCAATGCTTTTTTCGCATCAACTTTGCTGAGGCCTGATTTTTCAGCAATAGCACTAACTAGTTCTGATTTATTCATAAGAAAACGTTAATAAAAAAATTAAACAAACATTAATGTTAAGGTTTTCACCTATTTTAGCGCCAAATATAATTGATTATTTAAAAACAATCAAGAAAAAAGATAAAAAGTATTTGATTTTATTTAAAAAAAAGGAATTATGCCCCAAAATCTCGACATAATACGAAAATATACGTATTTTTGCTTTTCATTTCCATAAAGCAATTATGAACAATTTAAGATCGGGATTTGGTGCTGCATTGCCGCCGGTGACACTGAATATAATTATAATAAATGTTATTTTATGGCTGGCTCAGGTGGTTTTTTTGAGGCAGGGAATCAACTTGGCCGAACTGTTCGGGCTGCATTATATAGCGTCCGAAGGCTTCCGGGTTTATCAGCTAGTGACATATATGTTTCTTCACGATAGTGGTTCGTTTATGCACGTTTTCTCCAATATGTTTGCCGTTTTTATGTTTGGGCGTACATTGGAGCACGTGTGGGGATCGAAACGGTTTCTTAGTTTTTACCTGGTAACGGGTGTTGGAGCCGGGCTGGTGCAACTGGTTGTTGCCTTTTTACGTATTCAGTCTGTTAAGAGCGGTATGTCTGTTGAAGCCATAGAGGAGGTTTACTCCCAGGGATATCAGCTTTTGCAGCAGAATATGAATTACATCAATAGTGCACAGGGTAGCTTGAACATTGCTCTGAATTCGGTTACGGTAGGGGCTTCCGGAGCTGTTTTTGGGATACTGCTGGCTTTTGGGATGTTGTTTCCCAATGCAGAGCTTTTTATCATTCCGTTTCCGTTTCCCATCAAAGCAAAATGGTTTGTTCTCGGATACGGTGTTTTTGAACTTATCTTCGGTATCAGTAACTTTTCTTGGGATAATGTTGCCCATTTTGCACACCTGGGAGGTATGTTATTCGGCATATTTATGATATTATATTGGAGGAAAAAAGACAGGGTACATGGCAACTATTATTGATCGGTTAAAATACAGGTATAAAAACGGGGATGTACTGGTGAAGTTTGTTTTCATCAACGCAGCTGTTTTTCTCATACTCAAGGTGGTCGGCATCTTTTTTGTCCTGTTCAATATCAGTCTGGTAGACCTGGTTTCTTTTTTGGGTGTTCCTTCCGAATTATCTCAGCTGCTGAACCGCTTCTGGACCCTCCTTAGTTATATGTTTGTCCACGAACAATTCTGGCACTTGCTTTTCAATATGCTTTGGCTTTATTGGTTTGGACGCATTTTTCTGCAATACTTCAGCGGAAGGACGTTAGGCAGTTTGTACGTTTTGGGAGGTTTTGCCGGCGCATTTCTCTATATCGTAGCGTTTAATACAGTTCCCTATTTTGTTGGAATGGGTCACAGTTGGATGATTGGAGCATCTGCCGCCGTCATGGCTGTCGTGATGGGCGCCGCTTTTTACCGCCCCAATGTTCAGTTAAACCTGTTGCTGATAGGTCAGGTGAGGATTGTTTATATTGCTGTTGGCGTTTTCTTGATAGACTTCCTCTCCTTGGGTAATGGGATAAACGAAGGCGGACATGTTGCCCATATCGGCGGAGCTATTGCGGGTTACATCTTTGCGCGACAGTACCGGAACGGACGTGATATTACCGGTTGGGTGAGTAAACTGCTTGACGGTTTGGCCAACCTGTCGAAGCCGAGAAGAAAAAAAACAAAAATGAAAGTTGAGTACCGTCGAAGAGAAACAGATAGGGAATATAATGAGCGCAAGCATAATGAACAGGCAGAGATCGATGCTATCCTGGATAAGTTGAAGAAGTCGGGGTATAGCAATTTATCGTCGGAAGAGAAAAAGAAGTTGTTCGATGCCAGTAAAAAATAAAATAGCCTTGTTCCGGGGAATAGTAAGAAACATAATATTCGCTACGAATATTATAGCCATACTGTTGCTTTTCAGTTCATTTTTATCCTGGCGTGTCTCGCCGCTCAAAACCAACCTGTTCTCCTACATCGGAATCGCGTTCGGGTTTGTTTTCTTCCTGAATATCAGCTATCTTTTTTTATGGATAGCTTTTAAAAAATGGAAATTGGCATTCGTCTCTCTTGTCTCTCTGCTGTTGTGTTACCATCCGATAATCACTTTTTTCCCGATGAACATCTTTCCGGAGAAAGTCCCGGGGAACAGCTTGAGAATCCTTACTTATAACGTAGAGGGTTTTGTCAACGAGAACAAAAAAGAGGACAAAGAGCATCCTATCCTCGATTATATTGTAGAAACGGATGCTGATATTGTTTGCCTGCAGGAGTACCTCGTAAGTAAAACAGGGCAATCGATAAAATCGCAGCGCGATGTGAACCGTATCCTCAATAAATATCCGTATCACTCTTCTACGGCACTGGAAGCGTCGGGGAAATACCATATTTACGGGTTGGCTTGTTTCTCCAAATACCCCATTGAAAAAACCCATGAAGTCGTTTTTAATTCGTCGTTTAACGGTGCTGCGGTTTATACCATTGATGTAAACGGGAAAAAACTTGCTGTTGCCAATGTACATCTTGAGTCGAACAGTATTTCTGCAGAAGATAAGAAACTTTATGGCGATTTCATTCAGAACAGTGATGAGGTAAACCTGGAAGATGTAACATCCAATATTCGTTCCCGTTTAGGGAGAGCTTATCGCATGCGTGCGGAACAGGTACGGAAAGTAAAAGATCATCTCTCGGAATTAAATGTTGATGGAACCCTGATTTGCGGCGATTTTAATGATACACCCATTTCTTACGTTTACGCACAGATGAAGGAAGGAATGGATGACGCGTTTGCATCCACCGGTTTCGGTCCGGGGATCACCTATCATAAGGATTTCTTCTGGTTCCGGATCGACAATATTATGCACAGCCCCAACCTGAAATCCTACAAGGCGAAGGTAGACAAAGTGCCCTATTCCGATCATTATCCGTTAACTACCTTTTTGAACGTGGGCGACTAATTATTCCCTTGGCTTTATCTGTTTCGCAGAAAGCGATGCTGAGAGTCTGGTGAAATAGAACACTAAAAAATGATAAAAATCTATGTATAAGATAAGTAAACAGTTTGCATTTTCCGCTGCGCATTCGCTTGACGGATTGCCCGGCGATCATCCGTGTACCCGTTTACACGGGCATAATTATGTGGTTACGGTGCACCTTCGGTCCAAAGAGCTGAACGATACGGGATTTGTGAAAGACTACAACGAGTTGAAGGTCGTAAAGCAATATATTGATGAACATATCGATCACCGAAACCTGAATGACATCATGTATCCGTTGAACTCCTCAGCCGAAAACCTGGCTCGGATGTTTTTCGATATTTTTAAACCGATGCTTCCCGAGTTGTATGCCGTTGAAGTGAGTGAAACACCAAAAACTTCTGCTATATATGAGCTTGATAATTAATGAAATATTTTATTCATTACAGGGAGAAGGAGGCCGTACTGGCGAAGCTTCCGTATTTATCAGGTTGTCCAAATGCAATTTAGCGTGTAGTTTTTGTGATACCGATTTCAAGTCTGGGAAGAGCATGGCGCTCGACGAGATCTACGCTGAAATTTCATCCTATCCTTGCCGGTGGATTATCTGGACGGGAGGTGAACCTACGCTTCAACTTAACGAGGAGATCGTTGCTTTTTTCAAAGACAAGGGATACAGGCAAGCCATTGAAACCAATGGGACGCGCCGGGTTCCTTCGGGGATCGACTACATCACGTGCAGTCCCAAACAGCAGTTCGGGAAGATTCGCATACTTATTCCTGAGGTGGATGAATTGCGCTTTCCCATGGCCAAGGGCGATCCCTTGCCCGATGTCTCTGTCCTCCCCAAAACAAGACGCTATTTGCTAAGCCCTATCTTTGACGGCATGAACGTTATACAGGAAAATGTGGATTACTGCGTGGAGCTTATCAAGCAAAATCCGCACTGGGGGCTGAGTTTACAAGTTCATAAGCTTATTGGAATCAGGTAACTGTAAGCTATCCGTTTGAAATTTTATGACTCGCTTTGAAATAACGATTTTAGGTTGTGGTTCGGCAATGCCAACCACGCTGCATAACCCTTCTTCGCAACTGGTCAATGTAAACGAAAAACTCTTTATGATCGATTGCGGTGAAGGTACCCAGCTTCAGTTGCGGAAGTATAAAACCCGGATAAACAAGCTGCACAGCATTTTCATATCCCATTTGCACGGCGACCATGTTTTCGGGCTTCCCGGATTGCTGGCTACACTGAGTTTATTGGGAAGGACCGGCGATTTGAATATCTACGCGCACAAGGATATGGAGTTGTTTCTCGACCCTTTCATCAAACACTTCGGCAACCAGTTTCCGTACAAAATAAACCTCACTCCTTTGGATCCTTATCAACATCAACTGATCTTCGAAAACAACTCCATACGCGTTTTTTCGTTTCCTTTGAAGCACCGGATACCCACCAGCGGATTTTTATTCGAAGAGAAAGACCGGCCCCGTCACATCAAGCGGGAGATGATTGACTTTTACAACATTCCAGTCTGCAAGATAAATGAGATCAAAAAAGGGGGTGACTACCTGACTGATGATGGAAGATGGATTAAAAATGAAATTCTCACTACTCCGGCCATTCCACCCAGGACCTATGCTTATTGTTCGGATACTGCCTATTCTCCCGAAATTATTCCATACATTCAACATTCCGATGTGCTGTATCACGAAGCTACCTTTGCTGAAGCCGAGAACCTGAGAGCGCAGGAGACGTACCATTCCACTGCACGACAGGCGGCCGAAATCGCCAGGTCGGCAAACGTGAGAAAACTTATTATCGGTCATTTTTCGTCACGGTACCATGAATTGGGCGAATTGCTTGACGAAGCCCAGGCCGTTTTTCCTGAAACAGAACTGGCTGATGAAGGGATGACGATTAATCTTTAAGAGAAACAGTTACAACAACGTAATTTTTTCCTACTTTTGCAGGGTATTGAACACAAAACAGTTTGTGAGGTTTTCAACCCCGGAGGTTCGACACTCAAAAGGGTTAAGTATGAAGAGATTTTACTGGACAACGCTATGTATATTGCTTTTTTTATGCGGTTTTGGGATTGACGGAATTTACGCACAAGATCAAAACAGGAAAGAGGTTATGGAAGAGGTCGTCCCTGAAACAAAAATCAAGGTAACGGAAAACCGGCTGGTCATCGAAAATCTTCCGAAAGATGGAGTGTTGGAAATTTTCAGCATCATGGGTGTAAAAGTGTATACCCGGAAAATAAAAGCCGGAACGAACGAATACCAACTCGACCTTCCTAAGGGGTATTACATCATCCGGATCGGAGATTTAGTCAAAAAGATATTATTAAAGTGAAAAAAGTATATTTTAGCGCATAAAGTTATAAAAACACTTGCTTTTTGAAGGCGATGTTGCGTGTAATGGTAGTTTTTTTATACCTTTGTTGTTTCATTTATTTATCATCATTAAAACAGTTACTAAAATGAAAATTGCGATTGTTGGAACAAGCGGAGCGGTAGGTCAGGAATTGCTTCGTGTACTTGATGCAAGAAATTTCCCTGTGGATGAATTGTTTCTTTTCGGTTCTTCCAGAAGTGCAGGATCAACATATACTTTTCGCGGTAAAGAAATTGCCGTGAAAGAACTCAAGCATAACGACGATTTTAAAGGGATTGATATTGCTTTTGTCTCGGCAGGAGGCGGAACATCGTTGGAATTTGCAGAAACGATTACCCGGCACGGAACCATCATGATAGACAATTCAAGTGCCTTCCGGATGGACGACGATGTTCCGTTAGTGGTGCCCGAGGTGAATGCGGAAGATGCGCTGAAGCGTCCCAGAAACATCATTGCCAATCCTAATTGTACTACTATTCAGATGGTTGTGGCGTTGAAAGCCATCGAAGATATTTCACACATTAAGCGCGTACACGTGTCTACCTACCAGGCAGCTTCGGGAGCGGGCGCCTCAGCGATGGCCGAGTTGCAGGAACAGCACAGGCAACTGGTGAACAACGAAAATCCGACGATCTCTAAATTTGCGTATCAATTGGCATACAACCTGATACCACAGGTAGACGTGTTTACTGAAAACGGATACACTAAGGAAGAGATGAAGATGTTCAACGAAACTCGCAAGATAATGCACAGCAATATCGAAGTGAGTGCTACCTGCATACGTGTTCCTGTATTACGTGCACATTCGGAAGCTATCTGGATCGAGACGGAAAGGCCGGTGTCGGTGGAGGAAGCTCGTGAAGCGTTTGCCAAAGCCGAAGGCGTTGTATTACTCGATAGCCCGGAGAAAAAAGTATACCCGATGCCGTTGGATGCTGCCGGACAAGATCCGGTCTATGTGGGAAGGATTCGAAAAGACCTTACTAACCCCAACGGATTGACGTTCTGGACAGCAGCCGATCAAATCTGTAAGGGTGCCGCCTTAAATGCGGTGCAAATTGCAGAGTATTTGATGAAACAGTAAAACAGTAAAGGTTTTATACCAACGTCATCACAAAAAAGAAAACGATCAACCCCACGGTGATCAGCTTAATAATGAGTCCGGCAATGTAGCCGAAAAATGCGCCTGACGCGTGTTTTACGGCGGGTTTTATTTTATTCCCGACGATTAATCCACTCACGAGCGCTCCGGCAAAAGGGCCGAAAATAATCCCCCACGGACCCAGGAAAAAACCGATCAGTAATCCGATGGTTGCTCCCCAGACCACTTTTTTGTTTCCGCCCATCTTCCGGGTTCCCCACAGCGGCAAAATATTGTCGAGGATAGTGACGCCGATGGTGATAATTCCCAGAAGCACGATTATGGTCCACGAAACGTTATCTTTTACCGAAGGTACGAATTTCAGCGCCAGCAATCCTGCCCAACAAAGCGGAACACCCGGTAATACCGGTACAACCGTACCGACGGCTCCTACAATAACGCAGATTACGGCCAGGGAGATTAGTAACGGCTCGGGCAACATGAGTTATTCTTTTTCATCGTGATCGTGGTCGTGCTGCAAAAGCACCCGGTGCGGCAGGGAACCGTGGCCAAGTATTTCGATGGGACACGAATCGTAAGCCCCCATGAGCCACTCCTGCGAAATATTGCTTCCACAATGGTAGTGAAGGCTTTGATTGACGCACGCAATATTTTTTACCTGCGAAATAATGGTTCCCACGTCGTGGGAGACCAGCACGATAGCTATCTCTTTATTTATTTCGTCGAGCAATTTGTAAAAATTAGTTTCGAAGAGTTTGTCGACATATGAGCTTGGCTCGTCGAGAATGATAAGCTTGGGGTTGTCGATAATGGCTCGCCCCAGCAACACGCGTTGCAGTTGTCCGCCCGAAAGTTCGCCGATAGCCCTGTGCAGTAGGTTTTCAATGCCCATTTTTACGGCAATTGGTTCTACCTTTTGTTTGTCTTCTGCCGTGTATCTTTTGATAAACTTCCCCCGTAGCGTTAAGCCGGAGAGAATAACTTCGTGTACGCTGATGGGGAATTTTTTATCGATCTGGTTGATCTGTGGCAGGTAACCGATGTTAAGGTGGCTAACTTTTTTTCCGGCATCGAGAAACGTGATACTGCCGGAAGACGGTTGTATTAACCCTAAAATAGCTTTCAGCAGGGTGGTTTTTCCTCCTCCATTAGGCCCGATAATACCCAGAAAATCATTTTCGAAAACGGTGAGCGAAACGTTTTTCAGTACATCGGGCTTGTTTTCGTAGCCGGCGTTCAGGTTATGTATTTCAATGATCGGGTTCATTTTTCCTGGCTGGCTAACAGTTGGGCAATGCGAATCAATTCTTCGTCCCATTCATAAGCCAATGGGTTGATGGTATGTGATGTGGCCCCGATTTCCCGGGCAATAACCTCGCTGTTTTTTATATCGAATTCCTGCTGAACGAAAACGATCTTGGTGTTTTCAGCCTTTGCCAGATCCACAAGTTCTTTCATTTGAGCGGGTGACGGGTTCTTCCCTTCAAACTCAATACTGTGCTGCTTCAGGTTGTAGTCGCGGGCAAGATAGGCCAACGCCGGATGGTAAACGATAAAACTCCGGGTAGGAATATCTTTCAGCAAGCGGGTTAACGCGGAATCGGTTTCGGCGATCTTTTGCGTCAGTTTTTCGAAGTTGGCCCGGTAGAGACCGGCGTTTTCAACGTCCAGTTCCACAACTGCGTTCAACATATTTTGCGAAAAAAGAACCGCATTCTTGGCAGAGCTCCATACATGCGGATCAGCAGCATCTGTCTGGTTATGACTGTGGTCTGCGGCCTCGTGCGAATGATCGTGATGCCCGTGTCCACCATAAACAGGTTCAATTCCTACTGAACAATCCACGATTTTCAGGTCAGGATTGTTTTCGGCAAGTTTTCCCGTCCACACGTTTTCGTAACCCAGAAAACCTACTTTAAAATAGGCGCGACTGTTTCCCAGCTTTATCATGGCCGAGGGCGACGGTTCATAGGTTTCCGGGCTTGAACCCGGAGGGACAAGCGTGTTTACCTGAAATTTATCGCCCACGATTTGTTCCAGAAAATACCGCTGCGGCTCAATAGTTACCGTGAGTACGTTTGCTTCCTTTTCACGGTTGGAATGGCAGACAAGAAGTAAGAATGGAAATAAGAGCGTGAAAATATATTTTCTCATCCTGTTGGGTTGATTGTTTTGTTAGAATCTGTTGCAAAATTAAGATAAATAGCGCAACAGGAAAGTTATAAACAAAGATTTTCTATTTTTGTTTGTTGTTAAAGACGGACATGAACATCAAATTTGAAATTACCGAAGACGGTTCGCACACCCTTTTTGTTCCTGAACGGAACGAACATTACCATTCCACGCATGGAGCCATACAGGAATCGATGCACGTGTATATTGATGCCGGATTACGACATTGCGTGAAAAGCGAAGTAAAGGTGCTGGAAATCGGTTTCGGAACCGGGTTAAATGCATTTCTGACCTTGTTGGAAGCCGAAAAAAACAGCAGGAAAATAGATTTCACTTCACTTGAACTCTATCCTGTTTCAATAACCGATGCTGAAAAGTTAAATTATGCCGAGTTGATTGATCCCACCCGAAAGGAAGTTTTTAATGAGTTGCACAAAACAGGCTGGGGAAAATGGAATCAGGTAGCGCTCTATTTTTCGCTGCTGAAAATGCGGCTCGATTTCAGCAACCCATCTAATTTCCATTCGGAGAACAAGTTTGATGTCGTCTTCTTCGATGCTTTTGCTCCTGAAAAACAACCCGAAATGTGGACACCGGCAATTTTCGATAAAATATATTCTGTTTCTTCCGAAAATGCGATATTGACTACTTATTGCGCCAAAGGGTCCGTGAGGAGAATGTTACAGGCTGCGGGTTTCTTTGTTGAGAGGCTACCGGGGCCGCCCGGAAAAAGGGAAATGTTGCGGGCAGTCAAAAAATAGGCCGCGTGCTCATTTAGATATGACCCGAACGTTTATCTTGTGATTGAATTGCTCTTCAGTGGGTGAAAAAAGTTCGAGTAAAGTTGTCATATCCCTTGTTTCCCAGATATTTACTTCCGATGTGCCGAGCTGCCGCCCGCTGGCGTCGCTCACAATCACTCCTTTTCGGTTTTCGTGCTTCTTGTTCATGATTTTATCCAATCCGTTGGTCGAGATTCTAAAGTCGTTGAGCAGGTCAAGCATCATTTTTTCATTCACGTATTCAAATTCATAAAGAATATCTCCCAGATTGGCTTCAACGTTACTCGGTTTTTCCCCGATAGTTTTCTGAACGTAATTCAATACCTGGTCTTCTTTCGATTTGGCGCATGAGACCAAAAAAGTCAATGCCAGAAGCAAATAAGCAACCTTTTTCATGGGTTAAATCTTTTTGAGTTGATAGCGTGAGGCAAAATCGGCATCAGCAACGTTACCTTCCGGGTCAGAAAGTATAATGCTTCCGTTGTTAATTCTGTAATACGTTTTTATACCTTTTTTATCGGTCAGTTCAATCACACGGTCATTCACGAAAATAAACCTCCCCTGGTCCTTGAAAGAACCTTGTTTTTTGTCCTGATATTCACGGGTGAGGATAAAAGTTTCATCGGAATTAATGGTAAGATGCATTGCAATACCAGCGGTGTTTGCTGCCGGGATAACACCTTGGTAGGTTCCGTAGATATCTGTTAAGGGACTGGCTATCTGTTTATTTTCCGTTTGTGAAGTCAGGTCGTTTTGGTTTTCGTTAGCCGGTTTTCCGTTGCCGCAGCTTGCTAGTAATGCGATAAGCGCGGCCAGTGCAATGATTTTTATAGCCTTCATCTTTTTTGTTGTTGATAATCTTACAATCTTACAATCTTACAATCTTACAATCTTACAATCTTACAATCTTAATTAAGAAATTAATAACGACAAAATTACTTTAATTGTTTCAATTAATTGTAAATGAGGGATGAAACGTGGAAAATATACACAACTTTTGTGTGTGCAAAAATCGTCTGTCTATTCGCCCCTTACTTGTAAAATATCCCGTATATCGGTGGTGTATCTTCCGGAGAGATGTTCCTGGTGCATTTTAAACATACGGGCATCTTGTGAAGCCAGCCTTATGCCTCCCGACGATGAAAAGTGATTGATCGCATCTATGGCATTCATCAGTCCTTTGTGGCGGGGATTGGCATTCATTTCAGGGAAAAGAGCGGGCTGATGGTGCTTTTCATCGGTGAAATTATAAAGTGTAACCCCCGCTCTTTTGTAGTGGAGATCTTTTTCATAGATTTTTTTTAGTCCGGATACGACAAAGTCCACTATCTCCAGCGTGGACGATGTGGAAAAGGGTAATCGCACTTCAACGCTCCTTGAAAGCACTTCCTCCGTATCCTTAAAATAATTGGTCTGTAAAAATACCTGTATCCGGCTGCACAGCGATTGTTGTTTGCGTATTTTTGCGGCAGCCATTGCTGTGAACGTAACCACACGCTCTTTTATCTCGTCCCACGTTCCGTATTCTTTTTCGAACGTGCGGGTGACGGAAAAACTCTTGCTTTTCTCTTCTTCCACAAACTCAATACAGCGAATCCCGTTTAATTCCCTTTGCAGGTTAATTCCTGTAACGGTCATGTTTCTGCGCACCCACGACTCGGACATCTCCGCAAAGTCGACGGCCTTGAACACTCCTTCCGCCTGAAGCTTCACGGCATTGCGCCTGCCGATGCCCCACACATCTTCTACCGACAGCCACCTTAAGGCTTTCACCCGCTTTTCTTCCGTATCCATTACGTAGCATCCTCCCGTTTGTGAAGGATACTTTTTGGCAATACGGTTAGCTACTTTTGCCAACGCCTTGGTGGGGGCAATACCCACACTAATGGGGATTCCTGTCCATCTCCCCACGTGCTCCTTCATTCGTAGGCCGTACTCTTTCGGGGTTGCCGTTTCCGCCAGGTCGAGAAAGCATTCATCCACGGAATATACTTCCTGCAGAGGGGAGTAACCCGATAGAATACTCATTACCCTACGGCTCATATCACCGTATAGGGCAAAGTTGGCTGAATAGACAACCACGTTATTTCTCCTGAACAATTCCTGTACTTTAAAGGCCGGAATTCCCATTTCGATGCCTATCTTTTTAGCTTCGTTGCTGCGTGCGATAACACACCCATCGTTGTTGGAAAGCACAACTACCGGCTTGTCGTTAAGGGAAGGATTGAACACCCGTTCGCACGAAGCGTAAAAATTATTGCAATCGATAAGAGCAATCATGGATGTTTACGGATTGAGTAGGTGACAATACCCCACACAATGAGTGTATTTTCCGATGTGACGACAATAGGCTTATAACTTGTATTGGAGGGCATAAGCATACAAACACCGTTTTCCAGGTGTATACGTTTCACGGTAAATTCACCCTCCAGATAACACAGGGCAATCCTGCCGTGCGACCATTCCTCTCCCTTGTCCACAACCAGCAGGTCTCCATCGTTAAAATCTCCCAGCATGGAATTCCCCCGGACACGGGCATAAAATGTGGCTTCCGGATGCCGGATAAGCAATTTGTTTATATCGATCCGTTCGCTTGCAAAATCGTCCACATTCGAGAATGGACCCGCCGCTACGCTGCCCCCCAATGAAATTTCCACTTCCGAAAACTCCGGTTTGTAAATTTCTATTTGTGTCGATGCATACACTTTTCTCATACTGCAAATGTAAGTGAAAATAGAAAATCGACAATAAAAAATCCCACATATTCCGGAAATACGTGGGATATCATTGTTGTGTTACCTCTGCGGAAAGAAAGGGATTCGAACCCTTGGTACCCGTAAGAGTACAACGGTTTTCGAGACCGCCCCGATCGACCACTCCGGCATCTTTCCTTTTAAAGCCTATTCGCTATTGGCTTTATGTCAAGTCTTACCTTACTTTTGTAAGAACGTAAAAAGGAGCCAATTCTCCTTCAATCATTTTTTTATCGGCATTCAACTGAGCCAGACTTCCTTCTTGCAGTTTAAAATATTTTTGATCTCCGTCTTCGTCCTGAATAACTAAAATTTCTCCACTTTCGATAAAATAGGAACCTTTATCTTCAAACTTAGCTTCCTTTTCACCCAGGTAATCGCTGACGAGAGTGAATGTGTTGTCGTCGTGGATTGTCAGTTGGGTTTTAATGCCCTCACAATCAGCACAAGGAAGTATGCCTTCGTAAACGCCAAGATAGTCTAAAGCCATTTCAGATGTATGCATATCGGGAGTCTCGGCATTTTTTTGTTTTGCGTTATTGCAGCTGATGAAGACAATTGCAACAAAAGCAAATAATAAAATACTTAACTTTTTCATCATTAAAATATGGTTTTAAAAAACGATACAAAGGTACAATATTTTTGGATATTTGCATGTTGTGGCCCCTGAAAGTTATTTCTTTAAAGCATATAACGCTGCTTTTGTGGATGCCAGAAGCGGCTCAATAGATATGCCGGAGCCAACAGCGTTCTTCATCCACAGCTGTGGGATGATTCTACCCTGGGTGTACATCCGGTCCATTTCGTCGGCAAGATTTTTTCCGCGCACCTGTTGGCCGATCTGAAAATCAATGAGGTGTCCCATCGGATAGTTCGGTAGATAAAGCGGGTAGTCGATCATGTGCGAGTAAATCCCGAGAAGCGTCTCTCCCTTCCCTCCCAAAATATCGGCATAATAGGTGTCCCACACATCTCTTGCAGCCGTTATAACCGCTTCTTTCAATTGATCGGGAGTGGCATCCGGATGGTTGTAAAGCCATTCCCAAACGCGGATATCCACCAGGGAAACTCCCATGATCTCGTAACTCGACCAGAAGTTGTCCAAAGCCAGGTAGTGCTCGTCTTCAGGATTTGGATTTTTGAGGCCCAGCAGTTCCAAGTCTCTTTTCTGGAAAAGGAAAGCCACTGCTTCGGTAAATGCTGTGTTGGGTACACCGTTGAGAACATAGTAGTCTACATCATTCATCGTAATAGTTTGCTCCACCGTATGACCGAACTCGTGTACGGCAATATTATAGCCTTTATAATCCATTCCGCCAGCACCGATTCTTGTACGCAGATGAGCTATGTCGTTACGCATCGTTGCCCCCCAGGCATGCCCGGCGCCACGTGACGGGTCAACCACAATGAGTGATGAAATTTCCCGGGCCCTGTCTGGCTTCCATCCCAGTTTAACCAGGATGTTGGGGAGATCGGCCTCCAATGCTTTTGGGTTCGGGTATTTTTTAGAGGTGATGGCTGTAAGCTGTTCCTCGGGTATTCCCCCGCGGGCTTTAAATCCGTTGTACCAAATATCGAACGGCTCCAATTTCCGTCCTAAGCGCGACTCGATAAATGCGGCTACTTCTTTTACTTCGGGTGAAGAGAGCAACCCTTTAAAAAGGGTTTCCACGTCTTTTTTCGGAATCTCCATGGTCGCATCAAAGGCTCGCGAGAGTTGAGTGGGATAATGCGGAAAATAGGTGTCGAGCTGGCGCATAGCGTGGAAATTGGCGAGGAAAATCTTGTACCGGGTATCGGGTTCGGGAGAAGCTGATGCCTCGGCATTGTTTTCAAACAGTTGGTTCGTACCCGGGTTCCACGTGAATTTGTCGCTGTTGATGGTTTGCTGAGGAATAGTCTGGTCGATGATACGTTTCATCACCGTGTATATCATGCGTTGTTTTTCCAGCCCCCTGGCCGTGTCGGCATAATTCGATTTCAGTTCATCGCGTAACCCCCAATGGGAGATCAGTTTCATATCATCCGGGAAAAGCTGTTCCCCGTTATCGTTGCGAAGTTTTCCCATAAAAAGATTGTAGTCGGAAATGTATGCGTCGGCCTCGGTAATTGTTTTCGATATGTTTTGCTGAACAGCTGCCGGCACACGCGCGGTGAAACGGTCGCCCATGCGGGCGTAAGCCCATTCTTTTCTTGACCATTTCTCCCCCAGCTCTGTCTTCTCCTGTAACGAATAGAACGGGAAGTTCAATGCTGTAATAAAGGCAACTTTATTGGCATACAGGTCATCGTTCAGATGTGCTGTGACATCGTAGCTTCCAAACATCATGTCCACGGGGGTGATTTCTTCACCTTCCAGTTGCAACGGCTCTTTTAGCAGGACATCCATTTTATGGAAGTATCCGTCGAGCACTTCAAAGTTTCGCTCCAGTGTATGAAAAAGCTGATCGAGTCGAGCTTCATCAGCAACAAAACTCCGCTTGCAGAACTCGGCAAATTCTCCTGCCGTTCCGTCCGGTTCCCGCCAAAGGTCAGCAACCTGCCGGACACCACGTTCAATACGGAAATAGGCCGTTTCTCCCAACGAATCCTTCAGCATTGAAATTACTTCGTTGCGCTGCGCTTCTGCAATAAAACGGCTTTCTGACATATCATTCTCTTTTTTTGATGGGTGGGTATTACAAGAAACAAGTAATGCCAACAGTAGTGAAACGGATAGTAGTGGCCTCATCTTTTTCATGTTTAAACTTTAACATTATGTTGCAAAGGTAATTAAAAAGCGTTTCATCCGCTTCTGGATGCAATTTTTTTTGTAGTTTTACGCCCAAACCCTAAAACTAAATTAATTATGCAGGAGATTAACAACTACGTGGAAACCCACAAGCAACGATTTTTAGACGAGCTCTTCGAACTGATCCGAATCCCATCCATCTCATCACTTCCCGAGCACAAACCGGACATGTACCGCGCCGCCGAAAAATGGAAAGAAATCCTGCTTGCTGCCGGTGCCGATAAGGCGGAGGTATATGAAACCGATGGAAATCCGGTGACATATGGCGAGAAGATAATCGACCCCAAGGCACCCACCGTAATGGTTTACGCTCATATGGACGTTATGCCGGTTGATCCGGTCGGCTTATGGAAAACCGACCCCTTTGAACCGGTGGTGAAAGAGGGGAAGATCTGGGCGCGTGGCGCCGATGACGATAAAGGCCAGGGATTTATGCACGCCAAAGCGTTTGAATACCTCGTGAAGTCGGAAAAATTGAAGTGTAACGTGAAATTCCTGATTGAAGGAGAGGAAGAGGTTGGGTCGCCCAGTTTGCCCAAGTTTTGCAAAAAACACAAAAAAATGCTGCAGGCCGATGTTATTCTGGTCTCAGATACCTCAATGATAGCCCCGGATGTTCCTTCCATTACCACCGGGTTGCGCGGATTGGCATACTGGCAGGTGGAAGTTACCGGCCCGGACAAAGATCTTCATTCGGGCCTCTTTGGCGGTGCAGTAGCCAATCCCATCAATGTGCTGGCCAAAATGATTGCACAGGTTACGGACGATAACGGACGTATTTTGATTCCCGGATTTTACGACGATGTTGTAGAGGTTTCCCGAAAGGAACGGAACATGATGGCGAAAGCTCCGTTTTCGCTTGAGGAATACAAAAAATCGCTTGACGTGAAGGAAGTTTTCGGCGAGAAAGGGTACACCACCAATGAACGCACCGGCATCCGGCCTACTTTCGACGTATGCGGTATCTGGGGCGGCTACACGGGTGAAGGCGCCAAAACAGTGCTTCCCTCCAGGGCATATGCTAAAATCAGTACCCGGCTGGTGCCCAACCAGGACCACAACAAAATAGCCAAATTGTTTGTGAAGTTTTTTGAAAGCATTGCTCCGAAATCGGTAAAGGTAAAAGTGGAATACCTGCACGGAGGGCCGTCGTATGTCTGCCCTATTGATTTGCCGGCATACAAAGCCGCCGCAAAGGCTTACACGGAGGTATACGGAAAAACTCCGATTCCTGTCCGTTCGGGAGGAAGTATTCCGATTATCGCCACTTTTGAAGAGGTCCTCGGTATTAAGTCGGTGCTAATGGGTTTTGGGTTAGGATCTGATGCCATTCACTCACCCAATGAAAATTACCCTTTGGAACAGTTTTACAACGGAATCCGTACTATTCCGCTGTTTTACCGGTATTTTGCAGAAGAGATGGGGAGGTAACAAACACATAAGCCAGATATTGTGTTTGTTCGGAAACCGGTGTTAAAGCTAAAAATCCCGAAATAATTTTCCCGTTTTCAACGATGAGGGGAAAATCTGTTGACATTTTCTGTTGGAAGGTTAACGCTCCGCCCGTTTTTTTGAAAAAATCGACCGTAAATTTTCCGGTAGACCCGGGTTTTACAAAACGGTCGTAGAGAATGTAGGCGACAATCCCCATATTCATTCGAAGGTTAATCTCAACGCAAGGTTGGATTTGATACCCTCTGTTGGTTTTGCAAACCATCATGTCCACTCCCAGACAACCGGAATAGGATGGGTACTGGCGGCAGAGTTTTTCGGCAAGAGATTTCCGGAGTTGCGGCAGCAACTCCGGACCGGTGTATTCACCCAACCTTTCTTCAATATCGGTTTGTGGCATCAGGAAGTTGCCCATGTAGGCACCTGAAGATGTGGATTGGAACAGGGAGTACCCGATAAATTCAGCTTTGTTATCGGAAAGGCAGAATTCCATGGCAAAATCTCGAATCTTGTTCAGAACAGGCTCCGCAATAAGGCCTCCCTGTTCGTGAATTACCCGCCGGCACCAATCGGTTTGTTTGTCGGTTATTTTCCCTTTGATCCAGCTTAATCCCTTGCCGCTGCCGGAATTGGGCATTTTCAATACGTGATCCCCGTTTCGCGAATGTAAAAAGTGCAATACATCATCAACAGCGGAGAAAAAATAGGATTCTCCACAAAACGCGTTATTCTCCGCCCTGAGTTCGTTCAGAATATGTATGGCGTTCTTCCTGCCCGAGTCGCTTCGAAGCTGTTTTAACTCCTCCATCGAAGGCAGGCTCTCTTCCATTGCACCGGCGTCCAGCAACCTTTTTCTCAATGCGGGGTTCCATCCCCACGGGATAATTTTCTCTTTCGGAAAAAGGGAAATGCCCGAAAAAGGGATGAGGGAAACCTCGAGGGCGAAAAACTCTTTCAATCGGGAAAGGAACTGTTCGTTTTGAGCAGTGGCGGCAATCACCTTAGCACCTTCCGGAGCATACCACATCGGCAAAATGGCCAGATCGTCCGCAATTTTCACTGCAGATGCCGGAGGCGTGTAGTTAATACCGAAGTTCGCCAGGGCCAGATCGTTCTCGGGATTGAAGAGATGCATACGCTTGGGTTACACGTACTCTTTCGGTTCAATCTCTCCGCTTAGGATCAGTGCACCGTTTTCAGCCAGGGCTTTCATTTCATCCTCACCCGGATAAACGTATACCGGTGCGATTTTATGGATACGTTCGATGATCAGGTTGCAGAACCATTTGCTGTTAGCCATTCCTCCGGTGATCAGGATGGCATCCACATCGCCTTTCAGTACGGTTGAGAATGCGCCGATTTCTTTTGCCGTCTGATAAGCCATGGCTTCCATCACATCGTAGCATTTTTTATCTCCGGCCTGAGCGGCTTTTTCCACTTCGTAGGCATTGTTGAGGCCCGTATAGGCATACAGTCCTCCTTTGCCGACCACCATCGATTTCATTTCTTCGTAAGTGTACTTGCCGCTGAAAGCCATCTTCAGAAGTTCGCCTACGGGGAGTGTTCCGGACCGTTCCGGTGAGATGGGCCCGTCACCGTCAAGCGCCTGGTTAACGTCAACGACCCGTCCTTTGTGATGTACGCCTACCGATATTCCTCCCCCTAAGTGCACTACAATAAGGTCCATGTCTTCATATTTTCTCATGAGAGACTTGGCGTGAGCGCGGGCAATGGCTTTTTGGTTGAGCGCATGGAAAAGAGAGACTCTTTCGAAAAGGGGATGTCCGGAATACCGGGCAATGGGTTCAAGTTCGTCCACTACCACCGGATCAGCAATAAAGGCTTCTGCTGAAGGGAGTTGTTTGGCAATGTCATCGGCAATAAGTGCTCCTAGGTTGCTGGCGTGTTCTCCTCTTTTTGCCTCGATAAGGTCTCTCTTCATTGTTTCGTTTACCCTGTAAACTCCCGACGCAATAGGTTTCACTATGCCTCCACGTCCGACGACGATCCGGATAAGGTCCAACCTGATCTCGGCGTTTTTTAATTCTTTGTAAATAATATTTTTACGAAATTCATACTGATCGCTTATTCTTTTAAATTGGCTTAATTCTTCAGCCGAATGACGGATTGTTTTTAAAAAAACCACATCTCCGTTTTTATAGACGGCAATTTTTGTTGATGTTGAACCCGGGTTAATCACCAGGATCCGGGGATGATTGTCCATAAGGGTAGTGTTTAGTGTATAGCTGCTGCCAAAGCGATGGAAAGCATCTTACTGGTTTCTGAATCAGAACGCGAAGTGAGTACAATAGGAACCGCTGCGCCCGTAATGACGGCTGCACAGACGGCCCCTCCCAAGAAGTTCAATGCCTTGTAGAAAATATTTCCGGCTTCGATGTCGGGCACGAGAATGATGTCGCTATCTCCGGCAACCTCACTGACGATGCCTTTGTGTGCGGCAGCCTCCTTGTCGACAGCGATATCGATGGCGAAGGGCCCGTCCACGATGCATCCCTGCAATTGTTTTTTGATGTTCATCTCTTTTAGCAGAGCAGCATGAACGGTGGCTTCCATTTTAGGGTTAACAATTTCCACGGCTGCGACAACAGCTACTTTCGGTTCAGTTATCCCGAGTTTGTGACACGCCTCTACGGCATTGTTGAGAATGTGTACTTTGGTGTCGAAATCGGGAGCGATGTTCATGGCTGCATCCGTTACACATAAGAGTTTGTGGTAGTAGGGAGACTCGAAAAAAGCCATATGGCTGAGGATAGCTGCTTTTCGCAGGCCGTTTTCTTTATCAAGAACAGCTTTTAACAGGTCGCCTGTGCTGACAAGTCCCTTCATGAGGATATCGGCACCGCCTTTCTTTATCACGGAGACGGCTATTTTCGCCGATTCATGGGCTCCGTTATCGTTGTGGATAATTTCTACCTGGCTCAGATCAAAATCGACGAGCTCTGCGAGTTTTTCAATTTCACTTTTGTGCCCAATCAGTATGGGGCTAACAAGTCCGTCCTGCATAGCGGCTTTGAGAGACTTCAGTACCGATTCGTCCTCTGCCGCTGCGACAGCAATTCTTCGTTGGGGTTTCTGCTTGGCTTTTTCTGTAAGCTCAGCTAATTTGTGAATCATAAAAAGTATTATTAAGGAGATTTACACGCAAAATAACAAAAAAAAAAGAAGATAATCTCCTGAAACAAGTTTTTTATTGGAATTATGTCAGAAATCTGTTTCTTTTGGCAGGAAACTTTTCTCCTAAGCTAATCATATATATAAAACTATTCATGAATATTATTTTTCATAAAAAGGTAAAGCTATAAAAGTAATTCGAAGTAGTTTTCAAGATGTAATATAAGTAATAATTACAATAAGGTTATTTTTATATATGTATTTTTTACTTTATATAAATTGCTGATAATAATGTTTTAAAACATATAAAAATTTTACATGTATTGTGATTAATCTGTATAATTTTGTATTCTTATTAAGAATATGTCATGAAAAATAGCACTCATGTTTACAACCCTCACGTTTCGGTGGACTGCGTTGTTTTTGGGTTTGACGGTGAAAAACTGAAAGTATTGCTTATCGAACGGACGATAGAAGAACAAAACTTTAGCGATAAAAAATTACCGGGAAGCATTATTTTCGAAGATGAAGACCTGGATGAGGCAGCTATACGTATCCTTAACGAACTGACGGGATTAAAAAACATTTACCTGAGCCAGTTTCATAGCTTTGGCAATCCCCAAAGGACAAAGAATATGAGGGACAAAAATTGGCTGGAGAAACTGACAAACATGAAAATCGGCAGAATCGTTACAGTAGGGTATGTGGCACTGATTAAAATAAGTAGAAAAATTATTTTTGAGTCGGAGAATACTGCAGCAAACTGGTACGACGTAAGTTCATTAAAATCTTTACGGCTAGCTTTCGATCACAATGAAATTGCGGATACTGCGTTAGAGCATATCCGCCACAAAGTGAAGTCGGAGCCCTCCATGTTATTCGAACTGCTGCCTCAGAAGTTCACCATGACACAACTTAGAAACCTGTATGATATCATAATGGGCACAACGTCTGATGTCCGTAACTTCAAGAAAAAAATAATGCAGATTGAAGGCCTGGAACAATTGGACGAAGTGCAGAAAGATGTACCTTACAGAGCTCCCAGGCTTTACAGGTTCGATAAAAAAGTACACAAAAAAAATACACGAAAACTATATAGTTAGCCGTTCATGTTAAACTCAAAATACAGTTTGCGATGAAAAAGACTTCTGTTTCCTACCTGTTTCTTTTGTGGATCGCAGGATTTCTCTTTTTTTCCTGCAAAGAGGTGCAGCCTTATTTAAACACAAAACTCTCTTTCGAAGAAAGAGCGGACGACCTGCTCTCACGGTTGACAATCGAAGAGAAGGCTGAGCTGATGAGATACGATTCACCGGCCATTGATCGGCTGGGCATACCTGCATATAATTGGTGGAACGAATGCTTGCACGGTGTCGGGCGCTCCGGTTTGGCTACGGTTTTTCCACAAGCTATCGGAATGGCGGCTATGTGGGACAGTCAGCAAATGTCAGAAATTGCAACAGCCATTTCTGACGAAGCGCGCGCCAAGCATCACGATTATGTCTCAAAAGGGAAAAGAGGTATTTACCAGGGATTGACTTTCTGGACACCCAACATCAATATTTTCCGTGATCCGCGGTGGGGCAGGGGGATGGAAACCTATGGAGAGGATCCGTTCCTGACGGCAGAACTTGCCATCCCTTTCATAAAAGGATTACAGGGCGATGATTCAAAGTACCTGAAGTTAGTGGCAACCGTCAAACATTTTGCTGTTCACAGCGGTCCGGAATCCACCCGGCATTCGTTCGACGTATATCCTTCAGATTATGATCTGGCAGAAACTTATCTGCCTCATTTTAGGCGTGCTGTCCAGGAGGCGGGTGCCTATTCCGTCATGTGTGCCTATAACCGGTTACGGGGTGAGCCGTGCTGTGGCGATAAATACCTGGAAGATCTGTTGCGGAACAAATGGGGGTTCAACGGATATATTGTTTCCGATTGTGGGGCCATCAGTGATTTTTACAGGGAAAATGCCCACCACATAGTCAACACACCCGAAGAAGCATCGGCTAAAGCGGTAAAAGCCGGAACCGACCTTAATTGTGGCGATACATATGCCAAAGGTTTGATTGAAGCCGTGAAGCAAAATCTAATCACGGAAGCGGAGCTGGATGTTTCGGTAAAACGGCTTTTGCTTGCCAGATTCAAGCTCGGAATGTTTGACCCGGATAGCGAAGTGAAATATGCGCAAATCCCTATTGAGGTCGTGGACAGTGAGAATCATCGGGTGCTGGCATTACAAGCTGCACGAAAATCGATGGTTTTATTGAAGAACGACAACAACCTCTTGCCTTTTAGCAAGGAAGTTAAAAAAGTAGCCGTTATTGGTCCAAATGCGGACGATAACGAGGTTCTGTTGGGCAACTACAACGGATACCCTTCGAAAGGAATCACGCCGTTAAAAGGGATTATCGAAAAATTACCCCATGCTGAAGTTGCTTTTGCTCAGGGATGCACACTGGCGGAAAAGCTTCCCTACTTTACCGTTATTCCGGCTGATTATTTTTATACCGATAAAACGCTTCAAACGAAAGGACTTAATGTTGAATATTTCGATAACAACAAGCTGGAAGGTATCGCAAAGCACACGCGCGTTGATGACAATATCGATTTCGTGTGGTGGAATAAAGCACCCTTCGATGATTTAAACCCTGAAGAATTCTCGATCTGCTGGAGAGGAGTTCTTGTGCCACCTGTTACAGGTGAATATGCCATTGGAGGCGAAGCTTTCACCGGATACAAACTGTCGGTGGACGGTAAGGTGGTAACACAAGGCAGGGACCAGCATCACGCGAGAAAAAGGTATGAGTATGTGCAGTTTGAAGCCGGAAAACCGTATGAAATAGAGGTGGAATACGTTCAGGATAAAACAGAATATGCTCATGTGAAGATACTTTGGGATGTGCCTAATCCTAATTTGAAACAAGAAGCCATTGATTTGGCCAGGAACTCCGATCTGGTGATTCTGTGTATGGGACTGAGCCCCTTATTGGAAGGCGAAGAGATGAAAGTCAATGTAGAAGGTTTTGCGGGTGGAGACCGTCTCGACATCAAACTACCCGCTGTTCAAACCGAGCTCATGAAAGAAATTCAGAAACTCGGGAAACCCACTGTTCTGGTCCTTCTCAATGGAAGCGCCTTAGCCTTTAACTGGGAAGCTGAAAATATTTCTGCCATTCTGGAGGCATGGTATCCCGGGCAGTCGGGCGGAACAGCCATTGCCGACGTTATTTTTGGCGATTACAATCCGGCAGGCCGCCTTCCGGTTACCTTTTATAAAGATGTGAACCAGATTCCTGCTTTTGATAATTATGACATGCAGGGTAAAACTTACCGGTATTTTGAAGGAAAACCTCTGTACGAGTTTGGTTATGGGTTAAGTTATACCACCTTTCAGTATAAACTGCGCACTGTTCCCGAAAGCGTGAAGAACGGAGAGGATATTTCGGTTTCTGTCGATGTGACCAATACCGGCAATATGGATGGAGATGAAGTTGTTCAACTTTACGTGTCTCTACCCGACAGTAAATTGCAAAAACCGATTCGTGCTTTGCAGGGATTTAAACGGGTACATTTGAAAAAAGGCGAAACACAAACCGTGAAGTTTACGTTGAAACCGCATCAGATTGCTGCAAGGAACAAAGCGAACATACCGGTTGTTGAGACCGGAAAAGTGCAGGTGTCGATCGGAGGTAAGCAACCCGATGCCGGTTCGCTGGCTACCGGAAACGTAGTAGAGGTTTTTATTGAGACAGAGGGGGATAATTATTTTATTAACGAATAAAAAGAGAACATCATGTATTTGTTGGGATACGATATAGGCAGTTCATCGGTAAAAGCTTGCCTGGTGAATGCAGAAACGGGGCAGGTGGTAGCATCCGATTTTTTCCCGAAGACCGAGATGCCGATCTATGCTGCACAACCGGGTTGGGCGGAACAAGACCCCGACATGTGGTGGGAAAACCTGAAGCTGGCAAACCAATCGGTAATTAAAAAGTCGGGTATAGATGTTGCCGAAATCAAAGGCATCGGGATCTCGTGGCAGATGCACGGATTGGTCGCCATCGATAAGAACGGAAAAGTGCTTCGCCCGTCCATCATTTGGTGCGACAGTCGCGCTGTACCCTACGGTGAAAAAGCATTCGAGGCGATAGGGGCAGAGAATGCCCTGGCTGCACTGTTGAACTCGCCGGGTAACTTCACCGCATCAAAACTGGCTTGGGTAAAAGAAAATGAACCCTACCTTTATGGACAAATCGATAAGATCATGCTCCCCGGTGATTATATTGCCATGAAGCTGACGGGTGGTGTTTGCACTACGATTGAAGGATTATCGGAAGGTGTTTTCTGGGATTTTCAGAGAAATACTGTCTCGACAGAGGTAATGAGTTATTTTGGCTTTAGTAACGATATCATCCCTCCGATCGTCCCGACGTTTGGTTTTCAGGGAACGGTTTGTGCGAAAGCCGCCATAGAACTTGGCTTGAAAGAAGGTACACCGCTGGGATACCGGGCAGGCGACCAACCCAACAATGCTGTTTCGCTCAACGTTTTCAACCCAGGAGAAATAGCCTCTACCGCAGGAACGTCGGGAGTGGTTTACGGGGTGCTGGGCGAAGTGAATTACGACCCGCTTTCGCGTGTTAACACCTTTGCACACGTGAACCACACATCCGGGAAGCCGAGGCTGGGTGTCTTATTGTGTATCAACGGAACCGGTATTCTGAATTCGTGGATAAAAAGGAACATGATACAGCCGGGATTGGATTACAACAATATGAACGAACTCGCCCAAAAATCTCCTGTCGGCTCAAAGGGAGTCTCGGTGATCCCCTTCGGCAACGGAGCAGAGCGGGTGCTGGAAAACAAGAATCCGGGATGTTCTTTTCACGGCATCAACTTCAATATCCATACCCTTTCTGATATTGTTCGTGCTTCGCAGGAGGGCATTGTCTTCTCCTTCAGGTACGGAATGGAAATCATGGAAGAGATGGGGATGGAAATCAATGTTATCAGGGCCGGAAATGCCAATATGTTCTTAAGTCCTGTATTCCGGGAAACACTGGCTGGTGTTACCGGGGCAACCATTGAACTGTTCGATACCGACGGAGCGGCGGGCGCAGCAAAAGCTGCCGGCATGGGTGTAGGAATTTATTCTTCCAACGAAGAGGCATTTGCTTCGCTGAAGAAGATCATGACCATCGGGTCCGATGAAAGGGACAAAGAGAGGTATGAGGAGGCTTACCAACGTTGGAAGACATACATAACTCAATAGCAAACAACACACAATAAATAATTATGGAAACAAAAAAAGAATTTTTTCCCGGAATCGGCAAGATCCGGTTTGAAGGAAAAGAAAGCAGAAACCCGCTTGCATTTCGTTACTACGATGCTGAAAAAGTGGTTTACGGACGAAAGATGAAAGATTGGTTCAAATTCTCCATGGCTTACTGGCATACCCTTTGTGCGGAATCGAGCGACCCTTTTGGAGAAGAAACCAAAGATTTTGAATGGAACAATGGCAATGGTGCTTTGGAAAGAGCTCGGAAGAAGCTAGATGCCGGCTTTGAGTTTATGCAGAAGATTGGAATCGAATATTTCTGTTTTCACGATATCGATCTGATCGACGAAGGAAAAACCATAAGGGAGTATGAAGCTAACCTCAGGTCCATCGTTGCATACGCTAAAAAAAGAATGGAAGAGACAGGCATCAAACTGCTCTGGGGCACAGCCAATGTTTTTAGTCACAAGCGTTACATGAACGGGGCAGCCACCAACCCCAACTTCGACAGTGTTGCCTACGCTGCCACACAGATCAAAAACGCACTTGATGCCACCATCGAGCTTGGAGGGGAAAATTATGTTTTCTGGGGCGGGCGCGAAGGGTATATGAGCCTCCTGAACACCGATATGAAGCGAGAAAAGGAACACCTGGCCATGATGCTGGCCAAGGCACGCGATTATGCTCGCTCAAAAGGATTCAAAGGTACATTTCTCATTGAACCCAAGCCGATGGAGCCGACCAAACACCAGTACGATACGGATGCAGAAACCGTGATTGGATTTCTTCGCGCACACAACCTCGACAAGGATTTCAAACTGAACATTGAGGTGAACCATGCCACATTGGCCGGACACACCTTTGAACACGACCTGCAATGTGCTGTCGACGCTGGTTTGTTGGGATCCATTGATGCCAACCGGGGTGATTACCAGAATGGCTGGGATACAGACCAGTTCCCCATCGATCTCTATGAGCTGACACAGGCCATGCTGGTTATCCTGAAAGGCGGCGGACTGCAGGGCGGTGGTACAAACTTCGACGCCAAAACCCGGAGAAATTCCACGGACTTGGAAGATATCTTTATTGCACATATTGCCGGCATGGATGCTTTTGCACGTGCTCTGGAAGCTGCCGCCGGGATTCTGGAGGAATCGCCCTACATGCAGATGCTGACGGAGAGATATGCCTCTTTCGATAGCGGTAAAGGAAAAGAGTTTGAAGAAGGCAGCCTTTCGTTGGAAGATATGCGTGAATACGCCCTCTCGCTGGGTAAAGAGCCGGGTCAGATCAGTGGCAAGCAGGAACTTTATGAGGCGATTGTTAACATGTATATTTGACGGAACCAAGACGATAGAGCCAGAAATCAGAATCTTTGTTTCAACTCTCAATACAACGGTCTGTGAACTTATCGGATACGACGTTGAACAATTTAACAAAAAAGCCTATCGGGTCTGGCAATATTTTGTCTGTCCTGGTTCTTATGTCTTATAATCTAAGGAAAAATGAAATATAACAAAACATACATATTCGGCATCACCCTGGTAGCGACCCTGGGTGGCTTACTCTTCGGCTACGACACGGCTGTGATTTCCGGTGCGGAGAAATCGATAGAGGCTTATCTGATCAGGCCGTTGGGCTTAAATTCGTTAATCCATGGAGCCACCGTATCGAGTGCCTTGATCGGCTGTATTATCGGGGGAGTTATTTCGGGAGTGTTTTCAAACCGGTTTGGCAGAAGAAAAACGCTGCTTATAGCTGCTGTTTTATTTTTTGTGTCGGCATTGGGATCTGGATTTCCCGAATTTATTTTTTTCTCCAAAGGGCACCCTTCCATCGGGTTGCTGTTGACATTCAATTTTTACCGTATAATCGGAGGTGTCGGAGTGGGACTGGCATCTGCCGTTTCGCCCATGTATATCAGTGAGATAGCTCCTGCAGATATTCGGGGAAGGCTGGTTTCCTTTAACCAGTTCGCCATTATTTTTGGAATGCTGGTGGTGTATTTTGTTAATTGGGGCATCGCCTTTGGACAGAGTATCGACTGGATCAACGATGTGGGATGGCGGTATATGTTCGCATCAGAAGCCATTCCTGCAGCCTTGTTTGGGATGCTGCTGTTTCTGGTTCCCGAAACGCCGAGATACCTGGTATTGTCGAATCGCGATGAAAAAGCACGGTCTGTTTTAAGCCGGATTAACGCCGATAAATTAAGGGCTGAAGCCATTTTCTCCGAAATTAAGCAGTCCATCGGACGCACAACAGAACGTTCCCGTATTTTTTCTTACGGGAAAATTGTCATTCTTATGGGTATTTTGTTGTCGGTGTTTCAGCAGTTTGTGGGAATCAATGTTGCGTTGTATTATGCTCCGCGTATTTTCGAGAGTATGGGGGCCGCGAAAGATGCCTCCATGCTACAAACCATCATCATGGGGTTTGTCAATGTCGTGTTTACGGTTGTGGCCATCCTGACAGTGGATAAGTGGGGAAGAAAACCGTTGTTGATTACCGGCTCCATTGGCATGGCTATCGGTATGTTTGCCATATCCTGGTTGTCATATAATGAGATTATCGGAATAAGCACGCTGGTATTTATCATTATCTACACGGCGTCGTTTATGATGTCGTGGGGACCGATCTGTTGGGTGCTCATCTCTGAAATTTTTCCAAACAAAATCCGGGGTCAGGCGGTCGCCGTGGCGGTTGGCGCACAATGGGCTGCCAATTACCTGATTTCGTCTACCTATCCGGCAATGATGGAATATAGCGGAGCTTTGACCTACGGTTTTTACGGGCTGATGGCTGTACTTTCGGCTCTTTTCGTTTGGAAAATGGTCCCCGAAACCAAAGGAAAATCACTGGAAGAGATGGAAAGCCTGTGGAAAGAGTGAGCTTGAATTACTTATTGAGATTGCCAGGTCATATCCAAATCTAAAGGATATACGGGTCTGGTTACACGTTTAAAGGGTAATGTTCGCATATCCAGATTGCAGAACCCCGATGTTAATGCTATTAGATGTACAGGAGCGATATCCCTTAATTCAGGATAAAGATATCCCAACTTGACAACTACAATATTGAAGTCTAATGGGTTAATATCTAACTCTTCGAAATCTCTCAGCGTTACGAATGAGCGTCGGGAATTCATGATAACAACTTTAATACCGTTGACATCAAGTATGGCGGATTCATGATTGGTACCTATTAATGAATCCGATGGTAAATAAATGACTTTCCCTTTTATGGCAAAAGGTTTACCAAAGACATTATCCACTTTTCCTCCGACAACTAAATCTATTTCGTTGTTAATGCCTGTATTTTTACATTGCTTCAAGGCTTCCTCATCAACTATTCCGGCAAATAAAGTGTTCTTGACATTGTGCCTGATTAAAGCTTCTAGTACTTGTGGATTATCCCCTGGAGCTCCGGCGGTAGTATTGTCTCCTGAGTCGGAGATGAAAACTGTATTGTCATACTCTGAAGCTTTTACAATCATCTCATCAATAGAACCTGAAGGGACATCGAGTATTAGACTTTCGCGTTTTTCCCATATTTGTTGAGCCAATAGAGCTGCTTCACGATTCGCTTTGTCGGCAAATTTTTTATCGGATGCAACTACAAAGACCCGCATGGCTGAGCGATTGAGATCGGCCCAGCAGTATCCTGCAAAAATTGAAACATCCATTAATCCTTCTTTCCCACTAACTTCGGGTATCTGTGAATAGATCGACTTCAACGGCTCAACCTCTGTAATACTCATTTCTCCAGGAACTAAAATAGGTATCTCAACACTGGCTATGTAAGGCTTGAGCCGTTTATTCATAGCCTCAGAAAGCATCCGTATGGCACGTACCTTTGTCTCGGTACCGTCTCTGTGAGGGGCGGTCCTATAAGCTGTCAGGAGATTAATATGCTTTAGGAAGTCCTTTGATAAATTTCCGTGTAAATCAAAACTGCCGGAAATCAATACATCATTTCCAACTATTTCCCTTATTTCTCTGATCAACTCTGCTTGTGCATCTTCATAGCCTTCAACGTGAAGGGCTCCGTGCATATCCATATAAATTCCGTCTAATGAACCGGCTTTACGTATTCGTTCCAATATTTCTGACTTGAACGAATCAAATATTCTTTTTTCAACAACTCCGCCTGGCCAGGCATAGGCATGTAGAGTTGGGATAAACTCCATACCTAAATCCTTTCCCGCTTCAGCCCATGGTTCATCTTTTAAAGCATCCTTATCCCGCAACACCTTAAAGTCTGACTCTTTGGTGGGTAAAGTGGAGAATGTGTTCGACTCGTGACGAATACCGAGTGTTAAAACTTTTTTAGTTGTGGGTCTTGAACGGTTAACACAGCTAACCAAAAAGAACATTCCACATATAAAAATTAAAATACGGGTTACTCCTTGTTTCATGCTTCAGTTTTTCTCTTTGATAAAATGCCTATTAATTCAACTAAATGATTCATGAGCGATCTTCTTGTTTAAAAGATATTGTAATAACTGTTGTTATAAGGAACAGTTTTATATATTCCTATCTTTTATCAATCAAGGTTTTAAACTTAATACTTTTTTGTGATTAAGAAAAAACGGGGGGACTAAAGAGGGTATATTGGAAAGAGGCAGAACTTCTTCGGGCAAATTTATACCCAGTACATCAATCATAAAGGAACGTCGTTTCATACACCTCTCATACACTTCGGGATATTCTTCTTTTACCTTGTTTCGGAGATGATTGTCTGCAATTACAACCCCGTCCTCCATTCTTGAGGTTGAATATTTCTTTGACCGGGGTATAATATCAACCTGCATGTACATGCCTGAATGAATCTCTTCTTCAGAGTTAGGATAAATGGGAGAACTTAACCATTCTTCATAATGAATCAAATGACCCGGGTTCAGAAAAACTCCAAAGTCTTCAAAAGGTAAATGTTCATCAATCAATTGGCGCAGAACACCCCCTTTTGTCCCAATTTTCAAATTTTCCAACCATTTAGTGCAGGCATAGAAATAGGGCCCTGCAAAATTCGAAACATAGTCTTGTGCATCTTCCGGAAGATCATGCTCGCTTTCAGCAACCCATCCAGCCCTGCAAATATTACTTCCCCAATAGGAAATTCCTGTAGAAAAGGGCAATCCTTTTTCAATCAATGCTCCAACTGGACTGGATAACCCAATACTTTGATTTCCACTACTTTTCATGCCGATATGACATCCTAACGGGTAGCCTGTGTACCGGTATTCCTTTGCCAAATCAAAATCGGTTATATCTGACTTAAAATTGGTTATTAAGGATTTCATTCCTTCTGATGCCATTACATTAACAAATTCAAAATGTGCAATTTCGAAAGATGAAAGGAAAGACTTTAATCCGTAGGAGGGGGCCATTAACATATCAGTTACATTGATTACGTTTTCGTAACTGCTCAAAGAACGGAGCATATCTACTATAAACGAAGGTATTTCAATAACGTGCTGATGATGTTCAAACTCCAGTCTTGAGTAATATTTCCAACCGATGCACCCGATTCTCGATTCTTTGTCTATTCCTTCTTCTGAAAGGATTTCAGCGAGTGAGCGACTTTCATCTCTGGGTTGATCCAGTAGAGAGAATGGCTGGTACCTTTCGTACCTTAAAGAACCGTTGTTGTATAATGGAGATACGCTTAAATGACTCACGCACTCATTACCAACTAGAATCAATGGATCATTTTCTTTGGTTATTAACAACAATGCTTCTTCAAAACGAGGATCAAAATGAGTCAGGTACATTATATTGCCAAAATGTTCTCTATCACCATACACAACCAGGTGTGTAAGCGCTCTTTCCTCCATCACTTGCCGGCATTTTTCAATTCTTTCTGTTAACTCCGTTGCTGATGGATAAATAATCGGGTCAGCTTCACCAAAACTGGGCCAATCGATTTCTTTTAAATATACCTTATTTTTTATCATGGCAGCATTTTTTTATAAGTTGTTGATTTTAAGAGTATTGGCTGAACTGTAACGATTTGCTCTTACACTGTTTTCCCCAAAGGAAAAGCACCTACCGGAGAATCCGATAGGTGCATGATTTCCAGAGAGCGGCAAACGAGATTCGAACTCGCGACCCTCAGCTTGGGAAGCTAATGCTCTACCGACTGAGCTATTGCCGCAAATAGTTATGCAAATGTAACATTTTTTTCGATCGATTTATTCATTGGGCAAGAGTTTTTTTCACTTTTGTTCCGAACGAACAAAAAAATATTGTACCTTTGCATACGTAAAAATCGGGATGTAGCACAGTTGGCTAGCGCGCCACGTTCGGGACGTGGAGGTCGGGTGTTCGAGTCACCTCATCCCGACAAAGATAAAAAGACGAAAGTTTCAGGCTTTCGTCTTTTTTAGAAGTTATATTCTCTTTCCGTTGTCTTTCCCTTATAGCTTCAAATAGCTTTTTAGAGATTCCACATAATCTTCAAAAGCTTTCACGCCAACCGGCGTTATTTTACAAACGGTACGCGTGCGTTTTCCCGCAAATCCCCTCTCCACTTCAATGTATCCAGCTTCGTTCAGCTTGTCGATCTGCACACTCAGGTTGCCGGAGGTCGCTTTTGTTTGTTCTTTCAGGTAAACAAAATCGGCTTCATCTACCGACAACAGTATTGACATAACTGCCAGTCGAAGTTCGGAATGAAGGAGCGGATCTAGTTCCTTAAACATGGTTTTTTCGGTTTTTATAATTCAAAATATGTCCGGGAATGACTTGGACTAACAAGAAAAGAGCAGCAAAGACAAGGATTGAATCTAGCGATTCGCGAAGGATCAAGCATAGAATCGACAAAAGCATCCCTCCAAAACCGGAAATAACCAATGGCTTAAACTTGATAACAAGTCCCGTCATAGCCGTCCCGGCACTAATAAGCAAGACTACCAAAAACAGTACAGGGAAATTGTGTATTACGGCTGCAGCCATCGAAGGGATCAACGCCGAAACCCCCATGACAATCCATACATAGCTGATTACTTTGTCGATATACGTTTTGGGAAGAGTTGTTTTCCTCTTCAGGGCGAGCAGCATTACGGGAAATCCGATAACTGGAATGGCAAACCAGAGGAAATTCCAGTTCTGATTTCCGGTTTTACCGAGTAAATACCACACTGTTAATGAAACGGCTATGGTGACATAGCCCCAAATCAGGAACGGAATACCGCTCCCTTTTTCCATTTTCTTTTGCGTGTTGCGGATCATCTGAGCGATAAGTTCCAGACTTTCTTTTTCATTTAATTGTTTGTCTTCCATTTTGTTTAATATTTTAATGAATAGTTATTTCAAGTTTATAATCAAAATACGACGCAAATATAAATCGATTTATAATATAAACCTTGTTTATGCACGAAAAAAGCCGTCTGTTTAACTTTATTTAATGTTTTTGGTTATTCGCGTGGAGATTCTTTTAAGATAGGAATTTCTCTTTTTACGCTCTGGCTCAGCGAAATCATGGTTTCGGTGGCTACAACACCGGGAATCTCCTGAATTTTGTTGTTTAGCAAGTCCATTAGGTGCTCGTTGTCTTTAGCATAAAGCTTTATAAGAAGAGTGTATGGCCCAGTAGTAAAATGACACTCGGTTACTTCGGGAATCTTTTCAAACTCGGGAATCACGTTCTTGTACATCGATCCTTTTTCGAGTTTCACACCGATATAAGCGCTTGCAGCATATCCGAGTATTTTGGGATTGACATGATAACCTGATCCTGTTATGACATTGTTTTCCACCATACGCTGAACACGTTGATGAATGGCAGCGCGTGAAACTCCGCATTGATCCGCAACATCTCTGAATGGGATGCGGGCATTTTGTGAAATAATTTCAAGTATTTGCCTGTCTAGTTTGTCGATTTTTTCCATGGGAACTCGTTTTAAAATATTAGGGCAAAGATAGAGAAAAAGTCACAATAAAATAGCATTTTGAGAAGTTTATTTCAATAAAATAGTGCTTTTAGTACGAAATAGGGGTTAATAACCGCTTAATTGTTTACAAAAAGTTACTCAAACAAGGTTGTTCCGACATAAATAATCTGCAAATTTCAGATCGAGTGGGGTGGTAATCTTTATATTTCTTTCATCGCCTTTCACCAATTTTATCTGAATTCCACTGTATTCAGCCACTGAAGCGTCATCGGTAAATTCTTCGCGGTAAGGTGTTTCGTAGGCATTTTTTAGCAAATCGGCCGGAAAGACCTGCGGAGTTTGCACCACACGGATTTTTTTACGGTCAAGAGCTTTACTCTCGTATGCAGTAAGAATACGGACACTATTCTTTTCCTCGATAACCGGAATGACTCCGCAACGAAAATCAAAAGCTTCCCGGTAACATCTCCCGATCACTTCTTTAGGGATGAACGGTCGGGCGGCATCGTGAATCCCTACAATCTCGTCTTTCTGGATTTCTTCCAGTCCGTTTTTCACGGAGTGGAAGCGTGTTTCTCCCCCGCTGACAATGCTGTGTGGTATCCGGAAACTGTGCTTTTCACAAAGTTCTTCCCAGAAGAAGCGAAACTCCTCTGGCAGAACAATAACAATTCGCATCCGGTAATCGAAATTGTAAAAGGCTTCTACCGTACGCATCAATATGGGTTTCCCGCCAATGGGCTGGAACTGCTTCGGGATTTCTCCGCCTGCCCTCAATCCTTTGCCGCCGGCAACGATAACTACGCTGAAGTGTTGTTCCGGGATCATAAACTCTTAATTGATTTCATCCAATATTTTCTGTAACTCCTCATCGGTTTTTGTGAGTCTTTCTTTACAGAATGCGATGAGTTCCGATGCGCGTTTCACTTTTTCGGTCAACGCGTCCACATCCAATTCCCCCGATTCAATCGCCGAAACAATCTCTTCGAGTTCCTGTTTGGCCTGTGAGTAGGTAAGGGCTGATTCTTTCATTTATCTGACTGTTTTTCTGAATCTTTTTTTATGATAAACCGAGCAATAGCCGAGTAATTCGTTATCATCAGATAACCGACTATCAAACTTAAAATTTTTATTCCCCAAGAGATATAATCGGTCAGGAGCGCGCTTTCCACATGGTCCGTTATTTCGTTCCGGTTCTTTACTACTAGCTTTAAAAGAAAAAGGAGGTGAGTTAAAAAGGTTGGCAAGTGGCTGATGATTAGAAATAACCCCGTGGCTATAATAGCTATTTTTAATAAGTTGACGAATTCTATGCGCTTTGCAGACAGCGCATCATCGTCGAATCCTTTGTCTAACTTGAAAATTCTAATAACTGGATCAGGCTTCAAAATAAGCAGTAAAAAAATGTATGCGAACAGCGAAACCACAACTATGGCCAGAATTAGGCTAAGAAGGGGCAGACTGTGAAAAAAGACCACTATGCTGGGAAGGTAGTTAAAAACCACCATGGCCAAGAAATAGAGTCCGAGAATTCTTAGCACGATTCTGAAGAAATCTTTTTTTGTCATGACAGTATTACTTTTTAGTGATTATTGATTCTGCTTTTCCATCTGTAAAAAGGGTCTCGATAATATCATCCCCCGAAAGCTCCGTTGCCGATTTAATGATTTTTCCATTTTTCAATGTCAATGTATACCCCCGTTTCAGGATATTTTCGGGTGACGCCATGTGGATGTATTGACTTTTTTCGGCCACAGAGTGATTTTCTGCTTGTAGCAAACGTTTGGCCTGGTGATTGAGAATAATCGATAACTGCTGCACTACAGAAAGTTCTTCCCGGACAAAAAAACGGGAGGAATGGATCATTCGACGCGATAATTCGCCCAGCTTATCCTGCAAACTTTGCAAGATAAGGCCGCTCTTTTCTACCAGACGCTGCTGTAAATCCATCAACTCGACGGCCGTTTTGGAGGCGTGAGAAATCAGGAGTTCGGCTACTGCTGTCGGAGTTTTTGCCCGCGTGTGAGCAACGATATCAATCACGGTGATGTCTCGTTCGTGGCCGATTCCGCTGATTACAGGAAGCGGGAACTGCGCACAGTTGGTTGCCAGATAGTAAGAATCAAAACAACTTAAATCGGACGAAGAACCGCCGCCGCGAATAATGGTAACGGCATCGAAGTGTTCTTTGTGGGCGTAAATTTTTTCCAGGGCAGCGATTACCGACGGTTCACTCCGCTCCCCTTGCATGATTGCCGGAAACAACCGGGTATAAAACACAAACCCGTACGGGTTTTTTGCCAATTGATCGCAGAAATCTTCGTACCCGGCGGCTGTTGGCGATGAAATTACCGCAATCCGGTTCGTCAGTTCGGGAAGCGTAAGCTCTTTGTTAAGCGTTAAGACGCCTTCTTCCTCCAACTTCCTGAGAACGAGTTGCCGGTTTCGGGCAATTTCGCCGATAGTGAACGAAGGATCTATATCCACCACCGAGAGAGAGAAGCCGTACAGTTCGTGAAAATCCACCGAGACCCGTACCAAAATACTTAATCCCGATACAAATGGCTGTCCTGTCTCCGTCTCGAAATAGGACGAAAGCATTTCATACACATTGTTCCAAATAACTCCACGCGCGCGCGCAACAATGTTTTGTCCCCTGGCATCTTTTTCAATAAACTCTAAATAACAATGCCCGTTCCGGTTGAGGCGCACATCACTGGTTTCGGCACGTACCCAATAGGTGTCGGGCAGGTGGTCGCGGATGGCGTCACTCACCTGACCGTTGAGTTCCGATAACGAAAGTGAATTTTCGGGCATACCGTTATTTTTGGTTTGTTTTATCAGTCCCGGATCACAATTTGAACCGGACCGTTTTCTGTGTAAAAGGTGATTTGAAGACGAAATGTATGAATTGATTAGCTTTTTTGACCTCCTGTTGAACAGGAACAATGAGCTTTTCGTTTTCAAACTCGTGTTTTGCTATCAGGTTACCCGATTCATCCAACACATTTACCGTGTAGGCATCGAATGAAAAATCGGGCTCGGTAATGGTTATCTCGAAACTGTTTTTCGCAGTACGCGATATGGAAAAACAGTCTTCGGCAACCAGTTTTTCGTGGGTTTCCAGTTTGCTTAAAACGACCCTTACCGCTTTCCTGAAATCGGGGATACCGTACCCGTAAACAGAATCGGGACGGTTATACCGGTCGGACGATCGTTTCACAATATCCAGCACTTCCGCCCGGTTCATGCTAGGATTTACCGACCACAACGAAGCCACAAGTCCGGCTACAAAAGGCGATGAAAGCGATGTTCCGTTCGTGAAATCTAATAAGCCGTTGTAACTTATAGTTACCGTATTTTTTCCTGCGGAAACAATATCAGGTTTCAAGCGGTTGTCGGCCGTAAAACCTTTTGAACTGAACGAAGCAATTAGGCTGTCCGTTCCGACTGCCCCCACGGTCAGGACATGTTGCGCATCGCCTGGAGCCGATATTTTCTGCCACGGTTTATTGCCTTCATTCCCCGCACTTGTGACCAGGATCATTCCCTTTTCGTAAGCTCTATTGGCAGCGAGGGTCATAAAAGATGTCTTTCCGTCTAAACTTTCGGGTTTATAATTCAGGGTAGTATCGTCGAAGGCGGTGTATCCCAGCGATGAATTTATCAGGTCGATCCCGATGCTGTCGGCATATTCAACGGCCCGTACCCAGTAATCCTCTTCCACGGGAAACTCACTCACAACGTCTTCGGAACGAAGCAAATAATACCTCGCAGAAGGAGCCGATCCCACCATTACCCCGGGCAGGTTTGCCGCCATGGTCGAAAAGACTTTGGTGCCGTGGTCGCTAGATGCAAAAATATCGCCTTCGGGAACAAAACTCCTGAACCCTGCCAAGTTAACATCCCCGAATTGCGGGATAACATCGGCGTTGGTAAATCCGGCATCGATAACGGCTACGTTTATGCCTTTTCCGGTGAATCCACTCAACACTATCTGTTGGGCATTGTGGAGCGCAAATTGTTTTTCTGTAAGTCCGAATCCATTTTCCTCTCCGCTTTCTTCCGGGCAATCGGGCCACCCGAGTCGGGGGCGAACAGGGTTGCGGTAATTCCGTTCGATACCCCGCCAAACATATCTGGCAGAATCCACAAACGGGAGTTGTAGAATAGCGTTGATCTGAGAGCTGTCTCTTAATTGAATCACGATGGTTTTAAACCATTTGCTGTACGAAACCGGCTTCCCGCCCGCATTTTTCAATTGATTGAAATAGTCGGGAGAAATAGGGAGGTCCGATTGATCTATTTTTACCTGTTGTTGCTTTTTACGCTCAATAGCTTTCGGGGTGAGGAACTTTTCAGGCTCGGAAACCGGGAATACCGGATTTCCCTTATCTTTCAGGTAAACCCTGAATCGATACTGCAACTGCGTGTTTTGAGCGGACAAGGCAATGCTGAAAAACAAGAAAAGTGAGATGCCGTAGAATTTCATTTTATCTCGATACATGATGGAGGGACAAATATACGCAAAAAATCCGTCAAGCAATTACCTTGCTTAACGGATTTGATCTTGTCGGAAGGGACGGTTATTTATTGAACCCTTCTGTCATTTTCTGAATATCGTCGAGTGTGAAATTTCCCAAAAACTGCATCACCACGTTTTCACCGTCATTTCCGGCAACAATCATAATCAGCTCACGGATATCCTCGGGCTTACCTTTCATAAAGAAATTGACGTTATCGTTATCGTCCGACTTCACGCGCATCAACAGTTCGTAATCACGTCCTTTCACGCGGTTGTTAGCCATGGAAAGCATTTGCGGGGCAATTTTCTGATCCTCGGATGTAAGGATGAGGATTGATGACAATTTGTTTAAAAAGCTTCCCACGTTTACTCCTCCGTAATTCATTTTAGAATTTTTGGGAATCATGGACAACATCGTCTTTGATATGTAAACCGATGTTACACCGTCCATTTCGGAGAACTGTTCAAACGGGTTTTTTTGTGCAAAAGTAAATGTGAAACCTGCCAGTAACAGTATGGATAAGATTGTTTTTTTCATTTTTCTATGCCTTGTTTAAGTGATTGATTGATTATCTCTTGTGCTTTTTCCAGATGCATGTTGGCTTTTTCAACCGATTCGGTTCCCTTGGAGAAATTATCCGAAAAGAGTTGTAAGGCCTCTACGGTAGCCCGATAAGCATCGTCAGGATTTTTGTAAGTGTCGGTAAAAAGTGTAGACTCAGCCTGCTGACTTTTTTGAAACTGTCTTACTCCTAAGATAAGCGCGAACGATGCTGCAACGCCAATGGCCCAATACTTTGCGTGGGACATCTTTATTTTTTTATCCGACGGTTGTTCCTCTTTAAACGAGTCGATGAGAGATTCTATTGCTTGGATTGATTCATTGGGGACCTCCATTGAATGCGTGTTCAATGCATAAAACAGTTTGCTGTCTGGGAAAAACTCGTCCGGCACGTTATCCCGTAGAAGAAAATCAGCCAGTGTTCTCTCCTCTTCCAACGAAGTTTTTCCTTCGTAGAATTTTTCTACTAATTTTCTGATATCATTGCTGTTCATTTCCGTTTCTGTTTAATTTTTCTTTCATTGTACGTCTGGCTCTCGATAATAGTTGCCGGATATTGGTTTCCGTTTGACGAGTGGCTTCGGCTATCTCTCTGATCGACAGATCAGCGAAGTGCCTGAGCCTGATTACTTCCTGTTGTGTTTTGGGTAAAGCGCTCATACATTTCATCAAATTGGATAATTCGTCCCGGGCATCCATTCTTTCCTCTTCCCTGTTTTCACACCTTATGTCTTTGTTGTCAATAACGGATGTCGTTTTGCGGTGATTTTTCCTGAGCCAGTCAATGGACAGGTTTTTTGTCAGGGTTACCACAAAGGCTTCATCGTTACGGACGTTTCCAAGATTATTCCTCTGTTCCCAAAGTTTTATATACACTTCCTGCGTAATATCATCAGCGTCATCTCCGTTTTCGAGAATACGGCACGAAATTCGATAAATCAACGAATGAAAGGATAAAAAACGCTTTTTAAATTCCTCATTGCTCATTGTCGTCCGGGTTGACTAATTTTTGTACATCTTCGGGTTTAATTTTTCCTTTGATGCGTACGAGAGTCGGTTCATTACCCATGGAAACGATGACCAGCTCCCGGATTGCGTCGTTTTGAAATCGTGCGAGTATTCTTGTTTTTTCTTCTTTATCGTTTGCTTTCAGCAGAACCTCATATTTGTCATCATTCAGTTTTTCAGCCAACGTATTGAACCTGAGTTTTACATCCTGCGAACATTCATCCAGAGCGAGAACATGAACGCTCGAAATATTTAAACCGTCAGCGTATTTCGCTACAAGGGGCTTGGTCAGAAACATCAGCAATCCGCCCACTTTAACTTTTTCTGCGTTCTTCTCCTGCGCAAACCTGTTGTACAGGTGTTCGAACGATACTTTCGACTGGCTATAGGCGGAGAATGCCAATAATCCGCACAGCAATATGAGTGATAGACGTTTGTACATAAAATAGAATTTTTGGTGATTGCAAAATAAGATTTGTCTTCCTTTTAAAAAGAAGACGAAAAGGGATTAGATTTGTGACAGAAAAAAGAATTACTTGTTGAATTTCTCCCGGTTTTTTTCTCTTCGTTTTAAAACGAAATGGAGTAAAACTGCTAAAATGAGACATACACCAATAATCATCCAGAACTCGTTGAGGTTACCCGACTGTTTGTAGTTGGGATATCCGATAACAGCCATAACGATAGCATAAGCAGCTAAAGCCAGCGGTAGAAATATGTACCTTTTACTCTTGAGAGGCATGGGACGGGTTCATTTTTTTGGCAAATTTTTTAATTTTTTCCCGGGAGGCAGGGATCGACGGTTTTCTTGATCCGGACAGCCGGTACGTTATTATTTTTTCCAGGATGGACAGCCTGGAAGGATCGATCTCTCCACCGAAGTAGTCCCTGGCAATGGCACTGTTAAAAAGCTCGGGTGGATAAGCTTCCTGCAATTCTTTTTCTGCCCTTTCGCCGGAATCCGGACATATGATGAAAAGCCCGAGACGCTTCCGGGTAAGTATGTCGAGGTTTATCCGGCAAAAATTAGAGACCAACTCCAAAACTTTTCCGTGATAAACGGAACTGCCTATAATGACAGTATCATACGTTGACGCATCGGGAAAAGATTCTCTGTTACTCAGGTCGCAGATATCTACTTTACCGTCGATCAAATTGAAAATCTCCCGCGCGCACTTCTCCTCGTCTCCGCGCCGGGAAGCATAAACAATGAGTGTGTTGTTTGCTGCCATCTGATGGTTGTTTTGGGAAGAAGTGCGTGCAGAATAGAAATTTATTTCATTTGTTCCAAAATAGCTAACAGGTAGTCGTAGGATTTTCCGACGGCTGCGATATGAACGGCTTCATCGGGCGAATGTGCACCGGTGATGGTGGGGCCGAATGAAACGATATCAAGTTTGTGTCCGGCATTTGCCTGAATGATTCCGCATTCCAGTCCGGCGTGAATAACATTTACGTTGGGACGTTGACCGTACTTCTCCATGTATATTTTCGTCATCGTGGTCAGTAGTTCTGAGTTGGCATCGGGTTGCCAGCCGGGATAAGCACCGTCGAATTCCACTTTTGCTCCGGCAAGCATAAACACGCTTTCCACCGATGAACAAACCCATTCTTTCCGGCTTTCCGAGGAGCTTCGGACCAGCAGTTTCACCTCAATCTGTCCTTCCGTCGACTGAACCAGGGCCAGGTTGAGCGAGCTTTCTACTACACCCGGAAATTCGGCAAGCATACTGATTACTCCGTTTGGACAACCTTCTACGGCATTGATCAGATCATCCTGAACCTCAATCGGTAACAACGATTCCGGCACGTCGGTTTTTTCGGCTTTAAAAGAGATGGAGCTTTCAATTCCTGAAAATTCTTCCCGGAAAAGCGATTCGTATTCATTCACCAAATCAACCAGGTCCTCCGAAAGTTGTTCGGGGATGGTGACAACGGCAAATGATTCGCGTGGAATGGCGTTTCTCAGTGATCCTCCGTGAATGTTTGCGAGACGGGCTTCGTAGTTTCTCACAACGTCTTTGAGAAACCGGTTCATCAGTTTGTTGGCATTCGCATGTCCCAGATGGATCTGTGTTCCCGAGTGTCCGCCTTTGAGCCCGGTAAGGCTTATCTTAAAAGCCACGTCGCCTTTCTCAATTTCTTCATCGGGCTTAAACTGGAAAGAGACATTCACGTCTGTCCCTCCGGCACAACCAACACAGAGATCGCCGTCTTCTTCGGTATCTAAATTCAACATGACCGTGCCGCTCAGAAAGCCTTTCTGCAGACCAAAGGCACCGTCCATTCCCACTTCTTCATCCACAGTGAAAAGAGCTTCTATAGGCGGGTGATTCAGCAGGTTATCTTCCAGTACGGCCATCATCATGGCGCAGCCGATACCGTTGTCTGCTCCCAACGTTGTGGAGCGGGCTTTCACCCACTCACCGTCGATATACGTTTGAATGGGGTCTCTGGAGAAATCGTGGGTAACATCAGCGTTTTTTTGGGGAACCATATCCAGGTGCGATTGAATGATAATGGTTTTTCCGCTTTCGTACCCTTTTGATGCCGGCTTTTTTATGAGCACATTCCCTGCTTTATCCTGCCTGGTTTCCAGGTTGAGTGATTTGCCAAAATTCATTACAAATTTCGTGACCTCTTCCATTTGTCCGGTAGGTCGTGGAATTTGATTGAGTTCGTGAAAATATTTCCAGACCCCTTGGGGATTTAGGTTTAAAATTTCTGATGTTGCCATAATTATATATTTATTGTTTCTGATTTTCGATAACAGGTAATCCTAAATTTTCTTTTTCTCTTTTTACATACGGAAGAGCTAGAATTCCCATCACTCCCAAAAGGATGATCCAAACCGATTGAACGGTGAAGATTGCCCCTGCAAATGCGCTGGCCTCTTCATAACCTATCCCGAAGATAACCAGGGAGGAGATTACCATGAAATGCCACGTCCCGACGCCTCCCTGAACAGGTACTGCCACGCCGACGTTACTCATGGCGTATACAATCCACCCGATTATCGGACCCAGGTTTTTGGTGAAATCAAAGGCATAAAAGCAAATGTAAAAATACACATAAAAACTCAACCAGGCGAGAACGGTGTAAATAATTATTTTCCCTTTCGATTTCATCTTGGCAATCAGTACCATGTCGTACTGGACGACCTGTAGGAACTTGTTGACTTTTTTTACCAGAGGGTTTTCTTTAAAGTAGAAAAACATGACAAAGATTCCGCCGCTAATCAGTATGAGAAGCAGGTACAGCCAAACGGACGTAAATAATTTCGTGAAGTTTTCTGCAAAGCCGGGGTTTTGATGAAAATAAGATACAAAGAAGTCGACATAAAGCGCCAGGCTGATGATAACGAGAACAACACCCGCCAAGATATCGAGGATTTTATCTACAAAAAAAGTTTCGAAAGTTTTGGAGAAAGGGATCTGATCGTATTTGGTTACTATCCCACATCGCCACAGGTCTCCAGCGCGGGGCAAAAGAAAATTGACGGCATAATTTCCAAAGGTGGCGAACACAATGCTCTCCCGCTTGGGTCGGTATCCCAGGGAATTCAGGAAAAGTTCCCAGCGTAATGCGCGAAAATAGTTGCCCAAAAGCCCGAACACGAGCGATGAAGCGATAATCCCGAAATGAGCGGAGCTTGCAATCTCCCACACTTCTCTTAAATTGGTTTTGCGATAGAGCAGCCAGATTATAGCTACGCCAAGTGCAAGTGATAATGTTGTTTTTAGAATATCCTGTATGCGCTTTGAGTTCATCTTAACTGAATAGGGTCTTTCTAGAGTAGGAGCGAAAGGCATAAAAAGAAAGCTAAAAAGCACTATTTTAACTTATTGTTCTATCCTTTTTTGACCGTTGATTGCCAAAATTTTTAAATTATTCCTTACCTTTGCGACCGTAAAGATAGCTAATAATCGCTAATTGACAATGATATCGGTAAAACCTAAAAAAAACCTCGGGCAACATTTCCTGAAAGATTCAGCAATTGCCAGTCGGATTGCCGACACGCTCGACGCTTTTGCTCCGCTTCCCATTCTCGAGGTAGGGCCGGGTACCGGTATGCTCACGCAATTTCTGCTGTCAAAAGGCAGAAACCTTACGGTTGTGGAAATCGACCGGGAGTCCATTGCTTACCTGAAGGAGTATTTTCCTTCGTTGAACGGAAATATTTTGCAGCAAAATTTCCTGACCCTGGATGTTGCGGAATATTACGACGGACCATTCTGTGTTATTGGTAACTATCCTTACAATATATCCACGCAAATTTTCTTTAAAGTGCTCGAAAACAAGGACCTGATTCCCTGTTGTGCGGGTATGATACAGAAGGAGGTGGCTGAACGCATGATTGCTTCACCCGGTAGTAAAGCTTACGGCATACTCAGTGTTTTGCTGCAGGCCTGGTACGATATCGAGTACCTCTTCACGGTGAGCGAACAGGCGTTTATTCCTCCGCCCAAGGTCAAATCGGCAGTTGTGCGGCTTACACGTAATAAACGAAAGCAGCTCAACTGCAATGAAAAACTGTTCAAGTCGGTAGTGAAAACAAGTTTCAACCAGCGAAGGAAAATGCTGAGAAACTCCATCAGATCGCTGCTGCCCGAAGAAAGTCCTTTGCCCGACGACCCGATGCTCACAAAACGTCCCGAGCAGCTGTCGATCGAACAATTCGAACAGCTGACGAACCTGCTCGAACCCTTAGCCGGCAAAAATTTCTTGGAAGAAAACAAGAACTGATTATTCATCGATTAAAAACCGAAACATCATGGCGGAAATCAAACTCTTTTACCACAAAGACGGCGTGGTTAGACTCAGCCGCAGCCTTGATTTTCTCAAATCAAACCCTATCCAGAGCTTTCTATGGATAGACCTTAATGACGTTGACGAAGAAGTGGAAAACGAACTCGAAGACTTTCTGAAGATTTACATTCAGGAAGAAGAGGAAATGATCGAGATCGAGATGTCGTCGCGTTACATCGAGACGCAGGATACACTGGTGGTTAACTCGAACTTCCTTTTGTCGAACTTCGAAAGCGACCCGGTGTCGTTTATACTCAAAAACAATATATTGGTTACGGTTCGCAGCGAGGAACTTATTTCGTTTCATGAAACGGTGAAGAAAATATCGGCAAACCCCAAAGGATACAATACCGGTGCGGATGTTCTGGTGGCATTGCTCGAAACCCGGGTGGAGTTTGATGCCGATATGATTGAAAACATGACACACAAGATCACCCAGCTCAGTAACAGCTTGAGTCTGCAGGAAGCCGACAAGGAGTTGCTGGGCGAGATCAAGAACTTACAGGAAAAGACCATGATGCTCCGCGAGAACATTATCGATAAGCAACGCACGGTTTCGAGCATGTTACGCAGTGATTTTATTCCCAAGGAACTACAGCCGAAACTATTGATGGTGATCCGGGATATCAACTCGCTGGTGGAGCACATCAAGTTCAGTTTTGACCGGTTGGACTACTTGCAGGACACGTTTTTAGGTTATGTTAATATCGAACAGAACAAAATCATCAAGATCTTTACCATTGTGTCGGTGATTTTTATGCCGCCCACGCTTATCGCCAGTATTTACGGGATGAATTTTACAGCCATGCCAGAGCTGAACATGAAATGGGGATATCCCGTATCGATAGGGTTGATGGTGCTTTCATCGCTGGCCATCCTGTTGTATTTCAAGAAAAGGAAGTGGTTGTAAAGTTATTACCGGCTATTTGACATATATCCGGTATTCCCAGGGGGCCAGTTCTATTTTTTTTACAGGCGTTACTGTTTTGGCAGAAGGAAAAGCGGTAAAGCCTATACCCGGCACTTCTTCGTTGAAAACAGTTTTCACACTGTATTTGCTGAGATTAAAAACACAAACGATCTCGTTTCCTTCATGGGCGCGTTTGAAAGAGAAAACGCTTGCCGGACTGTCGTTCACGATTTCAGTCATCTTTCCCCCTCTCTCCGGTGAAAGCAACGCTTTATTGGTTTTTTTTAATGCGTTAAGCGATGTGTATAAACCGGTAAATCCGCCCCTGTCGGTCCAATTGATACTGTCTTTTTCAAAAAACTGCAGCCTGCGGTTTAATCCGGCCTCTTGTCCGCTGTAAATCAGAGGCATGCCGGGAAGCATATAGGTGAGTACGGCAAAGGTTCCGGCGGCCTCGCCCATTCGTTCAAACTCCGTTCCGTTCCACGAGTTTTCATCGTGGTTCGAGGTGAAATACATCGGTATGGCATGGGAGGAAAAACGTTCGTTCATTCGCTTGAGCGATAGCCGTAGAGAATCCACGTTTTCTTTTCCCTGAGCCACCATATTCATTTTGTGGTGGAGATCCCACGCATAATAGGCATCAAAAATTGATTCGTTGAGTTCCGGTTTTTCAGCTTCGGCAAGCATGAAAATATCCGGTTTCAGCGTTATGAGTGAATCCTTTGCCGTTTCCCAAAAATCAATCGGGACTTCATAGGCTACATCACAGCGGAAACCGTCGATATCGGCCTCACGCACCCAAAACGCCATGGCGTCAATCATCGCCTTGCGCATTTCGTTCTTGCCGTAATCCAGTGGCGCGATATCTGTCCAGTCGTACATGATAATCGGACTTCCCAAACTGTCCCTCTTGTACCAGTCGGAGTGCTCCGTTATCCACGTGTGATCGCGTGAGGTATGGTTGGGTACCCAGTCCAGAATTACTTTCATACCCATGTCGTGTGCTTCTTTTACCACGGTTATAAAATCGTCCATGGTGCCGAATTCAGGGTTCACCTCCGTATAGTTCCTGATGGAGTAATAACTCCCCAATGTTCCTTTCCTGTCTTTTTCTCCGATAGGTTGAACAGGCATGAACCACAACAGGTCCACGCCCAGTTCTTTCAGCCGGGGTAAATGAGCGGCAAAGGTATTGAACGTACCCTCTGGCGTGAATTGTCGCGTGTTTACCTCGTAGATGGTGGCATCGTAAACCCATTCGGGGTGTACACTTGTTGCCGCTTCCTGCTTTTTGCTTCCGCACGAAAACAGAAGCGACACAATCCATAAAAGGAAAATTGTTTTTTTCATTGCTGTGTTATTTATTCAAGCTCCTTAGCAACACATGCGAAACTTAAATTGTTATTTTTGTTCTTGTGCATTTTTTTTAAATTTATACGCATCGTCCCGATCTTGAACGAAGAAAACCGATAAAGCTCCGAGAACAAGTGAACATCCGGCAAGAACCATCGTGAAAATTACTTGTCCTCCAAAAATATCTTTCGTGACGAATCCCAGGATGCTGGCAGCCAGGATTTGCGGAATAACGATAAAAAAATTGAAAATCCCCATATATGTTCCCATTTTATCTGCCGGAAGGGAGCCCGTGAGAATGGCATACGGCATGGATAGGATGCTTCCCCAGGTGAAACCGATACCAATCATAGGCAATAGAAGAATTTGGGGATTCTGAATAAAGAAGAACGAGATAAATGAGATCCCGCCCAATGCCAGTGCAATGGAATGGGTTGCCTTCCGTCCGATCTGACGGGCAAGAACCGGAAGCAGAAACGCCGACAGGGCCGACACGGCATTGTAAACGGCAAAAAGGACCCCTACCCAGTCGGCACCCTGATTGTAGAGCTCGGAAGCTGTGTCATTCGTCCCAAAGACATGTTGGGTTACGGCCGGCGTAGTATAAATCCACATGGCGTAAAACGACAACCACGAGAAAAACTGGACCACGGCCAGTTGCCCCATGGTTCTTGGCATATGAAGCAAGTCGTTCATGATGCCCACCATGCCGTTTTGGGTCCTTCCCTTTTTAGTCAGCATGCCCGATACCAGTAAAATAATTCCAAAGGTCAATACCAACCCCGAAACAATATAGAGTTGAGCTTCGAGCTTCAATAAAACAATTATTGCAGTTGCAATGATTCCTGCAGTTGTCCAGACGGAACCGTTTTTAAGAAATTGAACCGGAGTGACCGATGGCTTTATCTCGGTTTTAATGCCGGATATTTTTTCCTTTTCCTGTTCAAAAGCGGCCAATTCTTCAGGAGAATATTCTTTGGAAGTAAAAACGGTGTACAGGACCGATGCCAGTAGAACAACCCCTCCGATATAGAACGAGAGTTTAACCGACTGGGGTATTATGCCCTCACCGGCAGTATTGGGGATACCAAACCAGTTGGTTAAGATGTATGGCAATGCCGAAGCAACAACGGCACCCAAACCGATAAAAAAGCTCTGCATGGCAAACCCCATTGTCCGCTGTTCAGAAGGAAGATTGTCTCCTACAAAAGCACGGAACGGCTCCATGGAGATATTGATGGAGGCATCCATAATCCATAACATGCCGGCTGCAATCCACAGTGCCGGAGAATTAGGCATGACGAACAACGCCAGCGTAGTAAAAATGGCACCGATGGTAAAATAAGGGCGGCGCCGGCCGAACCGGTTCCAGGTTTTATCGCTCAGGTGCCCGATGATGGGCTGAACGATGAGCCCGGTAAGCGGGGCGGCAATCCAGAGTATGGGGATATCTTCCACCCGTGCGCCCAGTGTCTCGAAAATGCGGCTGACATTTGCGTTCTGAAGTGCAAAACCGAATTGAATTCCCAGAAATCCGAAACTCATGTTCCAGATTTCCCAAAAAGAGAGGTGTCTTTTCTTCATGTTGTGATGTTTTTCTTCTGTTAAGAAACAAATTTATAATGCTTTGGACATCAGAAAGCTGTATTTAAAGTAAAAAAGTGAAAAAACGTATGCAATCGAATGCATTGGAGCCAGTGACGCAATGACTGAGGGGCGATTCGGTATCAATTTCTTGTGGAGTTCCTGACCACCAGCTTAGTTTTAATGACTTTGCTCACGATGCCTGTCTTCTTCTCGATACCTTTTATGCGGTTTATAAGCAGGCGTGCTGCAGTTTTTCCCATCTCGAAGCCGTGCTGGTCTACGCTGGTAAGTGTAGGATCGGTCACTTCAGTAATGTATGAATTGGTAAATCCACAAACCGATATGTCCTGTGGAATCTTGTATCCTGCTGACTTGCAGATCTGAAGACAATAAGACGCCACCTCGTCGTTGATACAGAAAAAAGCATCGGGAACAGGAGTAATCTTCAGCATGACAGGCACTGTTTCACGGGCAAGCTCAATGGTGTCGCATACCTGCATAAGGGATTTATCCACGGGGATATTATGATTCCGCAACGCATCTTCGTAACCCATCCTTCTGTTGTTGGCAATGGGCAGGTGTGGGTTGGAGCCAAGAAAAGCAATGCGTGTGCATCCGCTTCCGATTAGATAATCAACGGCATTATAAGCGCCGGCGTAGTCGTCTATAACCACCTTGTCGGTATTGATCCCGGTACAGATACGGTCGAAAAATACCAAATGTGTCCCGTTGTCTATAATGTCCTGGAAGTGAGAAAACTCTTCGGTCGATTTGGATTGAGATGCCAGAATGCCCCGTACCCTCGCATCAAGAAGGGTTTCCACGCTCTTTACTTCCCGGCCGTAATTTTCGTTGGACTGGCATATGATCAGGTTATAATTCTCTTTTTCCGCTTCATCCTGAATACCGGCTATTACCGTAGAAAAAAAATAGTGCACAATTTCAGGAACAATAACGCCAATGGTATTGTTCCGATTCGTACGAAGTTGAAGCGCAAGCGTGTTAGGCTTGTATTTGTGTTTCACGGCATAGTCCCGTACAAGCTCTTTGGTTTCCTTGCTGATGGCCGGATGATTCCTTAGTGCCCGGGATACGGTTGAGGGTGATAATTTTAACTCCTTGGCAATGTCTTTCAGGGTAATTTGTCGCTTGTCCATATTGTTGAGGTTTTTAAATGTCTCAAATATATGAAAAAAAGGGACCTAAACAACAAAACCCGGGAGTTTTTTCCGGCTTATGGTAAATATTGCAACATTGTTTCCATCGCCATCTTTAACCCATCGGCATTTTTACCTCCGGCAGTCGCAAAGTGTGGTTGGCCTCCTCCTCCTCCCTGAATATGTTTGGCTGCTTCACGTACAATGGTTCCTGCATTAAGCCCTCCTGACACTAAGTCGTCGCTCAGCATTACTGTCAGGCTTGGTTTGTTGTTGCCACCGGTTGCCGCCATAAAGGCCATGTATTCCGGAAACTCTCCTCTCAACTGAAAGGCAATATCCTTAACAATTTCGGGGGTAACCACCATACCTTCAAGCTTAAACACCGTGACACCGTTAACGATCTCTTTTTTCTGGATAATGAGGTTCTTTAACTGTACGGTGCGCTCTTTTGTAAACGCTTCAATTTTTTGCCGCATCTCCTCGTTTTCGCTCATCAGTTTGCGTAAGCCCACCATGATTTCGGGCGCGTTACCCGACAATGCTTCTTTTATGTTTCGGAGCATGTCTTCCATCGTGTACAAATAATCTTCGCAGCCTTTGGCAGTAACGGCTTCTATGCGGCGGACACCGGCAGCGATGGCGCTTTCACTTACGATACGGAATGTGCCGATACGCCCGGTGGAAGAGATATGTGTTCCTCCGCAAAGTTCAATGGACGACCCAAAACGGACCGTGCGAACATCGTCGCCGTATTTCTCGCCGAAAAGGGCCATGGCACCTTGTGCTCTCGCCTCATCGATGGGTACGTGGCGGTGTTCCTCAATGGTGAAATTGCTGCGGATTTTTTCGGTGACGTTCTGTTCCACGGCACGAATTTCTTCCGGGGTCATTTTCTGAAAGTGCGAGAAGTCGAACCGCAGGATTTCAGGAGAGACATACGATCCTTTTTGCTCTACATGCGTTCCCAGTACCTCACGCAGCGCCTCGTGCATCAGGTGTGTCCCGGTGTGATTGCATTCGGTTGCCGTACGCCTGGCGGTGTTTATTTTTGCTCGAAAAGAGCCTTCGATATGATGCGGCAGCTTGTTCGCCAAATGAACGGGAAGATTGTTCTCACGCTTGGTGTCGAAGATGTCGGTCCCCTCTCCATTTTCGTCGATAAGCCAGCCGCTGTCGCCTACCTGGCCCCCCATTTCGGCATAAAACGGCGACTTGGTAAGCACAATCTGGTAATATTCCTTGTTTTTCTGTTTCACTTTCCGGTAACGGATCACCTGCGTTTCGCATTCGGTCTCGTCGTAACCTACAAATTCGGCTTCGCCGTCCCGTATTTTAATCCAATCTCCCGTTTCCACGGCAGCTGCATTCCGTGCACGTTCTTTCTGTTTTTGCATTTCGGCATCAAAGCCTTTGTGGTCGACCGACATATCGTGTTCACGAAGAATAAGTTCAGTCAGGTCGAGTGGGAAGCCAAAAGTGTCGTATAGCTGAAAAGCGATCTCTCCCTCCAGTTCATTCCTGCCCGATCTCTTGTGCTCAGCAATTTCCTTGTCAAGCAAACGGATTCCGGTTTCGAGCGTTCTTAAGAACGCATTCTCTTCTTCTTTAATCACCTTTCCTAGCAGTGTCTTTTGCGTCTCCAATTCGGGATAGGCATCTCCCATAACTTCAATGAGCGTAGGCACAAGCTTATACATAAACGCTTCATGCATGTTGAGAAACGTGTATCCGTAACGGACGGCGCGGCGCAAAATACGGCGGATAACGTATCCGGCTTTGGCATTCGATGGCAATTGGCCGTCGGTTATCGAGAAAGAAATGGTGCGAATGTGGTCGGCAATAACACGCATGGCGATGTCTTTCCGGGCATCTTTTCCATACGTCACACTTGTGATTTCTCCGATTTCAGCGATGATTGGCTGAAAAACATCGGTGTCGTAGTTCGATATTTTTCCTTGTACTGCCATTGTAAGACGCTCAAACCCCATGCCGGTGTCGATCACTTTGGCAGGAAGCGGTTCCAGCGAACCATCGGCCTTGCGGTTGTATTGCATGAACACGAGGTTCCAGATCTCAATAACTTGAGGGTGGCTTTGGTTCACGAGCAGAAGCCCGTCTACCTTGGCTCGCTCCTCCTCGGATCGGATATCGATATGAATTTCGGAACAAGGCCCGCAAGGCCCTGTATCGCCCATTTCCCAGAAGTTATCTTTTTTGTTTCCGTCAATGATACGTTCTTTAGGCAGATATTGCAGCCAGTAACCGGCGGCCTCATTGTCGCGCTCCAGATTCTCTCCGGGGCTTCCTTCAAAAACGGTTGCGTAGAGCCGGTCCGGATCGAGTTTCAGTACCCCCACAAGATATTCCCATGCCCAGGCGATGGCTTCTTTTTTGAAATAATCGCCGAACGACCAGTTTCCCAGCATTTCAAACATCGTGTGGTGATAAGTGTCGTGTCCTACCTCTTCCAGATCGTTGTGCTTGCCGCTCACGCGCAAACATTTTTGAGAATCTGCCACCCGCGGATATTTAACAGGGGCGTTACCCAGAATAATATCTTTAAACTGATTCATGCCGGCATTGGTAAACATCAGCGTAGGGTCGTCCTTAATCACCATCGGAGCCGAAGGCACAACCTGGTGGTCCTTGGATGCAAAAAAATCTTTAAACGATTGGCGAATTTCTTTTGAAGTCATATACGGGTTTCGAGTTTTTTGAATTTCGAGCGGGAAATTCGAAGTTTTGTTTTTGAGGTGCAAAGATACAATTTTCTTGCGTCAAAACATGAGCAAAAATCATTGTCTTTTGATTCTAATTTGTATCTTTGTCAAGGTTCAAAACTTTGGTAAAGAAATGGGCAAGCGAAGGAAACCAATCCAGTTCAACGATAAACGGCTTTACTATTCCATTCAGGAGGTGGCGGATCATTTTGCTGTAAATGTCTCGCTGTTAAGGTTCTGGGAGAAAGAGTTCGAAAATATTAACCCGAAAAAGACGGCCGGAGGAACACGCCAATACACCCGGGAGGACATTCAACAGGTGGAGATTGTGCATCACCTGGTAAAAGAGAAGGGATTGACGCTGGAAGGTGCGCGCCAGTCGCTGAAGTCGAAAAAAGACGATGAGGTTAAGCGTGTGGAAGCGTTGGAAAAACTTAAGGAAATAAAGAAGGATCTGCTCTCGCTGGAAGAAGAGTTTGACCGGCTTCACGAGCAGCAAAAATACAGCAAAACGGAAATAGAATGAGGGTAAAGAAAGTACTTTTTATTGCGGCATTACTCTTTTTCTCTTTTAATCTACCGGCACAAACCGTTAAAGCAGGGGCCGAATTGACCGGAGCATATCTCCCGCTCATCCAGGAGAAACGGGTGGCGGTTATGACCAATCAAACCGGAAGGGTAGGGGACGAACATCTGGTGGATTTACTTATCCGGAATAAAGTTGACCTGGTTGGAATTTTCTCCCCCGAACACGGGTTTCGTGGAACGGCCGATGCGGGGGAGCACGTGGCAAGCTCGGTTGATGAGAAAACGGGAGTTCCTGTGTGGTCGCTATACGGTGGTGGAGGCGGTAAGCCATCTGCCGATAAGATGAGAACATTCGATGTGCTTCTTTTCGACCTTCAGGATGTCGGATTACGGTTTTACACCTACTATGCCAGTATGGCTCGTTTAATGGATGCCTGTGCTGAACTCAGTAAGAAAATGATCGTACTCGACCGTCCCAACCCAAATGGATTTTATGTGGATGGGCCGATTTTGGATATGAAACACAAGTCAGGTGTAGGGTGGTTGCCCATCCCCGTGGTTCACGGAATGACGCTGGGTGAGCTCGCCCTGATGATTAACGGCGAAAAATGGTTGCCCCAAGGCCGGATTTGCGATGTGACTGTTATCCCTTGTGAAAATTATACGCATCAGACAAAATACGAATTACCCGTAGCCCCTTCTCCCAACCTGCCAAATACCCAGTCCATTTATCTTTATCCTTCCACCTGCCTTTTCGAAGGCACAGTCATGAGCTTGGGCCGTGGAACCTCTTTTCCATTCCAGGCCTACGGGCATCCGAACTTCAAAGGCTCAGGTTTTTCCTTTACTCCCCGCAGCGTTCCGGGAGCTAAGAACCCGCCGTTGCTCAACAGAAAATGTTACGGTGTGGACCTCCGGAATGTTTCGTACGAACAGATCTGGGAATACGGTTTCGATCTCTCCTACGTTATCGATGCCTATGAAAACCTGAAAATGGGCGATAAATTTTTCACCAACTTTTTTGAAAAATTAGTGGGAGTGGATTATATCCGTCAGGATATTATTGCCGGAAAATCCGCTCGGGAAATAAAAGAGAAATGGTTTTGTGACGTATTGAGGTTTAAGCAGCAACGGCGCCCTTATCTGTTATACGAAGAATGATAGGTTTTTGAGGATTTAGGTAGAAATTGGCTTTAGATCCGAAAACCCTGCCCCGAGATCTCAAATTCGAAATAGTTTTTATACTTTTGTAAATAAAAGATAATTTATGGTTGATAAACTTTCAGACCCGATTGGCCGATTGATGGGATTGCGGTACAAATCTCATCCGTGGCACGGCATTTCTATCGGTGATCATGCTCCCGAAGAGGTGACGGCATTTATTGAGGTAGTTCCTACCGATACGGTAAAATACGAAATAGATAAAATAAGCGGATACCTGCGGGTGGATCGGCCACAAAAATTTTCAAATGTAGTTCCCGCTCTGTACGGATTTATTCCACAAACCTATTGTGGAAAACGAGTAGGCGACTTCTGCAACAAAAAGACCGGAAGGACAGACATCCTGGGTGACGGAGACCCTATGGATATTTGCGTGTTAACGGAAAAAGACCTCTCACACGGCGACTTGCTGGTAAATGCTATTCCGATCGGAGGTTTTCGGATGATCGACGGTAATCAGGCAGACGATAAGATAATCGCCATCCTGAAGAACGATACCGTTTACGGACATTACGACAATATCGATGATGTTCCCAAAATTGTTATTCAACGCCTGGAACACTATTTCCTTACTTACAAGGATATGCCGGGCGAAGACCGCAACACCGAGATCACCCATGTTTACGGACGCGATGAGGCCCTGGAGGTTATCCGCTATGCTGTTCAAGACTATAACGAGCGGTTCGAAAATATTGGGTTGATCCTGTCTTGACCTGCCGCGTTTTGCGCTTTCTGTTAACTCCCGCCCTTCAGGGACGGAGCAGTGAATCCTTCCGTTAACCGGGATTCCTGAACATACCGTGAATTTCGCTAAACGGGCTCTTTGCCGGTGCTCAGCCTGACAGCCGGCCTGGGAAGAGGTGCCCGAAGGAACTTGTATAGATATACCGGGTGAGAAATGAATGTGAACTTTTTAAAACTTATCCTATGAAATCATTAACAACTTTAACTTTAACTTTATTGTTAGTCATTGCGCCGGGATGTTTTTGGACCTCGTGCAGTGAAAAGAAACTGGACTCGGGTGTTGCTGTTCCTCAAAACGATGTTTCTTCCTATCTGGGACAATGGACTTTCGATTTCGGTCAGCGATCCGTGGGGTGGCTGCAGGTGAGGCAGGAAGAAGGTTATTTGGATGCTGACCTGATGTGGGGTGGCGGAGGTGTTTTTTATGGGTTGCCTTATGTTTATGTTGCAGGAGGAGACCTCTACCTGGGACGAAATTCCCGAAGCACAGTTCTGACCAGAGATGCTGAAGGCCAACCGCTGTTATCGAGAAGCTATCCTGCCTGGATTGAGCTGACAAGGGAAGGGGACAGTATTTCGGGCTACTATTTAAGCCCGAAGGTTGATGGAACCGGACTTGATTCGATTTACATAAGAGGAGCTAAATTACCCGAGATGCAGCTTGCACCGGACCTGAGCAAGTTGAGTTTCGGAGAACCTGTACGGTTAATCAGGAACAACGGCGACCTAACCGGATGGAGGCTGATAGAAGAAGACCTGAAGAACGGCTGGACAATGAATGACGGTGTGCTTACGAATAATCCGGTTCAAACAGAAGGAGAGGAACATATCCGTTACGGAAATCTCCGTACGGAGGATGTGTATGAGGATTTTAACCTTAAGCTTGAGGTTAATGCCCCTCGGGGAAGCAACAGCGGGGTATACCTCCGCGGGATGTACGAGGTGCAGGTGGCAGACTCCTACGATAGGCCTCTCGACTGGGGCGGCAGTATGGGTGCTATATTTACCAGAATCACTCCTACGGTTAAGGCTGAAAAACCGGCCGGAGAATGGCAGGATCTAGACATTACGCTATACAAGCGTCACATTACCGTTAAATTAAACGGAGTAACCATTATCGAAAATCAACCCGTGTATGGGGCAACCGGCGGGGCTATCCAATCGGATATTACCGCTCCGGGCCCGATCTATCTTCAGGGAGATCATACAGCTATTTCTTACAGGAACATAGTGTTGACTCCCATAATCAATTGATCGTTAATAAATATCTTTTGTCATGAAATCAGAAAACTCAAAAAGAATCAGTCGGAGAGAGTTTATTGGAACCTCTGCCTTGGCCATTGGCGGACTGACCCTTGTTCCGGCTCATGCTGTCACCGGACTGGGGCATGTGGCCCCGAGCGATAAGCTGAACGTTGCAGGAATTGGAATTGGTGGAATGGGAAGCGGCGACCTGGAGGATGTAGCCAAAACAGAAAATATTGTGGCACTCTGCGACGTTGATTGGAGCAGTCAGGTGGAAAATGTATTTAAGCTCTACCCGAAAGCCCAAAGATACAAGGACTATCGTGTAATGCTGGACCGGGAAAAGGATATCGACGCAGTTATCGTTGCCACACCCGACCACACACACGCTGTTATCAGCATGGAAGCCATCAGGAGGGGTAAGCACGTTTACACGGAGAAGCCCTTGACACATACGGTGTATGAGGCAAGAATGCTGACGGAGGCAGCTCGCAAGCATAACGTGGCTACTCAGATGGGAAATCAGGGACAAGCCGGTGACGGCCCGCGAAGATTGCAGGAGATGATTCACGATGGAGCCATCGGGGCTATTGAGGAGGTCCATGTGTGGACCGATCGACCCAACCGGGGATTATCCGATACATACTGGCCGCAAGGAGTAAAACGCCCGGAAGATATGCCTCCGGTACCTGAAACCCTTGACTGGGATTTGTTTACAGGACCGGCGCCGTTACGTCCGTATCATCCTTCTTATCATCCTTTCAGGTGGCGCGGATGGCTAGATTACGGCACTGGAGCGCTTGGGGATATCGGCTGTCACTCCTTCGATTCGATATTCAGGATACTGAAGCTGAAATACCCCATAAGCATTCAAGGCACTTCCACACTGGTTAACGGAGACTCTTTCCCGCTAGGATCCATGGTTACTTATGATTTTCCCGCTCGGGGAGATATGCCTCCGCTACGCCTGAGCTGGTACGACGGAGGATTACGCCCTCCCCGCCTGGCCGAAATAGTGCCCGGTGTCGAAATGGGAGCGGGAGGGGTGCTCTATGTAGGCACTAAAGGAGTGATACTGGGTGACCGACTCTTGCCTCAGTCATTGGATGATACCTACAAAAGACCGGAGCCGTATCTTAAATCTTCGCCCGGTCATCGTCAGGAGTGGATCCTTGCGTGTAAAGGGGGTGATCCTGCCGGATCGAATTTTGACTGGGCAGGGCCGCTGACCGAAACCGTGTTGCTGGGAAATATCGCATTAAGGCCTGAATTGAGAGAGAAGATGAGCTATCAGAGCCTGAATTTCGATCCAGAAACACTTTCGTTCCCCAACATGCCGGAGGCAGATCAGTTCCTGCATTATGAATACAGGAGCGGGTGGACACTCTGAACGTTGTTATGGCCTTGAATTTTCTGTATTTAACACCGGTTTGCGCCGGTGTTTTGTTCCTTGTTCGAAGGCAAATGCCATTTCAATAAGGGTTGGCTCACTCCACGCTTTGCCATAAAAAGTGATATTGACGGGTAGTCCGGAGACGAAACCCATGGGCAGGCTGATTGCCGGATATCCGGCAATGGCAGCAGCCGAGCTTGAAGAGATACCGAAATTATCGCCATTCACCCAATCGGTTTTCCATGCTGGAGAACCGGTGGGTGCGATTATCGCGTCTAGCCTGTGAGTGTCCATTATTTTGTCGATCCCGTTATCCCGTGCACCTTTCAGCATGTCTCGTACTATTTTTCTGTATTCGTCAGAATCGACCGGCCCTTTTTCCTGCGCCAGTTCAATTAATTTGTGATCGAACCATTCCATTTCGGTGCTGTCGGCGGATTGTAATTTAATCAGTTCCTCCACACTCCTTACCGCGGCGTTCTCTCCCAAAGTGGCAAAATACTTGTTTAGTCCGTCCTTAAACTCGTAGAGCATGACCTCAAATTCCATGTTTTCGATTTCGGGAGCGATAATGTTTTGTATTTCGATGACTTCTGCTCCGCTGTTTTTAATGAATTCAACGGCTTCCATCATCACGTTGTCGACATGATGATTCCTGCCGGCCAGTGTTTTATCGTATCCAACCCGCTTCCCTTTCAATCCGTCAGTATTCAGAAAAGGAGAATAGTCGGCAAGGCTTTTTCCTTCTGAGCCGCTTGTTTTAGAGTCTTTTGGGTCAACTCCCGTCATTATGCCCAGGCAAATGGCCGCGTCACGCACGGTTCGCGCCATCGGCCCGGGAGTATCCTGCGTGAAGGAAATGGGAATAATACCCGACCGGCTGACTAGACCCACTGTGGGCTTGATACCTACAATACCGTTGTTATTCGCAGGGCAGACAATGGAGCCGTCCGTTTCCGTACCAATAGCAATAACGGTGAGGTTGGCAGAAACGGCTACTCCCGATCCGGAGCTTGAGCCGCAGGGATTCCGGGTAAGGTCGTACGGGTTTTTTGTTTGCCCACCCAGCGCACTCCACCCGCTGGAAGAATAGCTGCTGTGGAAGTTTGCCCACTCGCTCAGGTTGGTTTTCCCGATAATAACTGCTCCCGCCTCGCGCAGTTTCCTCGTGACCCAGGCATCCTGCAATGGGAAAGAGTTTTTCATAATGACCGAGCCGGCAGTGTTGGGCATCTTATCGTGCGTATCGATATTATCTTTCAGCAATACCGGAATGCCGTGCATTGCCCCGCGGCTTTTTCCTTGCCTTAACTCTTCATCGAGGCTTGCAGCGATTTCCAGTGCATCGGGATTGACCCTGATTACCGCATTCAACGCCGGTCCGTTCTTGTCAATGGCTTCAATCCGGTCGAGGTACGCTTGCGTAATTCCCACGATGGTAAATTTTCCGGTCTTGTATCCTTGCTGAAGATCGGCAATGGTTATTTCTTCCAAATCAATTTTTGGATTCTTTTCTGCCAGACTGTTACAGCCCATCAGCCCCATCAGCAGAAAACTAAAAAATACGTTTTTCAAGCCGGAACGAAGTGTTTTCATAACGGATTCCCTTTCTTTTTTCAAAGGTAGTTTGTTTACGCATAATGAACAAACCCGTAGGATGTATGTTTTTATTGTTGCTGTAAACAATTTTAATCGCCGGGGTATGAGGGAAGAGTGAGCATCCTCTGCAAAGAATGTTTTTCTTATATGCCGGAGTTGTATTATGCCTGAAGAAGTAACAACACAAAGAAAGATTTTTGGATTTTCTTCCAATGTATTTTACGCGGGGATAGTCAGTTTTTTAACGGATACATCCACGAAAATGGTCTATTCCGTCGTACCGATGTTTTTAATGTCCATCGGCGTGTCCAAAACAAGCCTTTCGCTGATCGAAGGAGTGGCGGAGAGCACGGCTTCCCTGTTGAAAGCGTTTTCAGGATACTGGAGCGATAAGATAGGTAGAAACAAGCCTTTCATGGTAATCGGCTATGGATTGTCTTCACTCATCTTGCCGCTTTACGCTACCGTTGTCACCCCATTGCAGATGTTGCTTTTTCGGTTTGCCGAGCGTGTAGGAAAAGGAATTCGATCTGCTCCGCGGGATAGCCTTGTAGCGGGGTCGACAGAAAAAAACGAAACGGGGAAAAGTTTCGGTTTACACAAAGCCATGGACAACAGTGGAGCGATTCTTGGGCCTTTGCTGGCTTTTTTACTTCTTTCCCTTAAGCCCGACAGCTACCGGTTTATTTTTTTACTTGCAGCCTTACCGGGATTCTTGGGCATGGTGGTACTGATTTTAGGAATCAAAGAAGCGGGAAAAAAGAAAGAGAGCTTGATACAAAGATTTAAGTTCAGGGACTTTCCTAAACGTTTTTATCTGTTCCTTGCTATAATTTTTATTTTCACGTTGGGAAATTCCACCGACGCGCTTCTCATGGTAAAAGCCAATGAGGTGGGTGTTAAAGTTACTTTCATCCCGTTGGTCTACCTGATTTCAAGTGTTGTGTCAGTGGTACTGGCCATTCCGTTCGGTGCACTATCGGATAGAATCGGCCGAGAAAAACTGCTTGTCGCGGGTTTTCTGATTTATGCCGGGGTCTATTTTGGATTTGGATTTACCCGAAACATAGACACCATTGTTATCCTGTTTGCTCTTTATGGAGTTTATTCGGCTTCAACCGACGGAGTGCAGAAAGCACTTATTTCGGACCTGACAGCTAAAAATAAAAAAGGCACAGGACTGGGAATATACCATGCTTTGATCGGAATAACGTTGTTGCCGGCAAGCCTGATTGCAGGAACGCTATACGACAAAATAAACTCAAGCATACCGTTTTATTTTGGATCGGCCACCGCTGTTTTGTCTGCCTTGTTGATGATGGTATTTGTGATCACAGGGCCAAAGAAACGGGAAGGGCAGGAACTTTGTCCTCTTCCCGCTTCATAAAGACTCCTTTTATTTTTGGTAATCGTAAAAACCGGTTCCGGTTTTTCTTCCCAGTAGGTTGGCGCGGACCATTTTGCGCAACAACGGATGCGGGCGGTATTTGTCGTCGCCAAACTCGTGGTGTAACACCTCCAGGATAGCCAGACAAACATCCAACCCGATTAAATCGGCCAGTGCCAGCGGGCCGATGGGGTGGCCGGCACCCAGCTTCATGGCCTCATCGATCTCTTCTTTCGAGGCAACACCTTCGGCCAGTGCACCGATGCCCTCGTTTATCATGGGTATAAGCAGCCGGTTTACCAAAAATCCGGGCGCTTCATTTACAGTTACGGGCACTTTACCGATGTTTTTTGCGATGCCCGATACACTGTCGAAAACGCTGTCTGCCGTGAGCTGTCCCCGGATCACTTCCACGAGCTTGAGCACCGGAACGGGATTGAAGAAGTGCATGCCGATCACTTTTTCTGGGCGTCTGGTACATGCAGCAATCTCGGTGATGGAAAGCGATGATGAGTTGGTCGCCAGGATGGTGCCGGGCGGACAGGTTTCATCCAATTCCCGGAATACCTTCTTTTTCAGTTCTATATTTTCGGCAATGGCCTCTACGATCAGGCCGCAATCGTTAAAGTCTTCGTACGACAATGTGGTGGCGATGCGGGCGAGAATCTGCTGTTTGTCAGCTTCGTTCAGTTTCTCTTTCGCTACCAGCCGCGACAAACTGTTGTCGATGTTTTCCACTGCTTTCTGCAGCAGTTCGTCCGACAGGTCTTTCATGACCACGGGATATCCTCCCTGTGCAAACGCCTGTGCAATTCCGTTGCCCATCGTTCCGGTACCTATAACTCCTATTTTCATGTGTTCGTATGTAGCTAATTTACATTCTTGTTTAAGCTTATTTCCCTCTAAATTCCGTTTTCTGTTTCTTTAAGAACGCGCTCATCCCGTTTTTCTGGTCTTCGGTTTCAAAGCATTGGGCAAAGAGCTCCGTTTCAAGCTCGATCCCTTCGGAAACGGGAAGATCCCAGCCGTTGTTGATAGCCACTTTCGATTTTTGGACGGCCAATGGTGCTTGTCCGGCTATGGTAGAGGCTAGGGAACGGACTTCTTCCATCAGTGCTTCCGGTGCCACAACCCGGTTTACCAACCCGATCGCCGATGCCTCTTCTGCGGTTACTGCCTTTCCGGTAAAGATAAGTTCCTTGGCTTTTGCCAACCCCACAAGCCTTGCTAGACGCAGCGTTCCCGAAAATCCGGGTGTGATGCCCAGCCCAACCTCAGGCTGCCCGAACGTAGCTTTTTCCGATGCAATGCGGATATCACACGCCAGTGCCAGTTCACAACCTCCACCTAGGGCAAAGCCGTTTACAGCGGCAATGACGGGTTGAGGACAAGCCTCTATCTTCCTGAAAACCGATGAGCCCTTTTTCCCAAAGGCCTTTGCTTCTTCGTAATTCATGCCGGACATTTCCTGAATGTTGGCTCCTGCAACAAACGCACGGCCGGCTCCAGTGAGAATAATCACGCGGATTTCCTTGTCGTTCGCCAGCTTGTCAAAAACGGTGTCCAGTTCCTGCAGCATCTGTCCGTTGATGGCGTTTAACGTTTTCGGTTCGTTAATGATTACCGTAGCCAGGTGGTTATCCCGTTGAACAATTATTTTCTTTTCTTCCATACTTAGAAACTGTTTTGAATTTTATATTTCATTTTTATTAGGTATTTTCTCGCTATGGCAAAGTCCAAACAAGTTTGGCTTTTCTCATTAGCTTAACGAAAATGTTCTATTTATTTATACTTTCTTCATGCTGTTTTTGCTCTTTTTCGCGTCCAAAACCATCCAAAAATAGGCATAAAACAGGACATGAAAAAACAGTTTCTCAATACTTCTTAATTATGATCGCCGTTCCCATTCCTCCGCCTATGCAGAGCGATGCCAGACCGTATGTTTTGTCATACATTTTCAGTGCGTGAACCAGCGAAACCAGGATGCGGTTGCCCGACGCGCCGATAGGGTGTCCCAAGGCAATCGCACCACCGTGGATATTGCATCGTTCGTTTATCCACTCGCGTGAGACGCCGTGCTTATCGCACAACCTCTCTATTACACCGATGGATTGGGCTGCGAAAGCTTCATTCAGCTCAATAATTTCCATCTCGGAAAGTTTCATGCCTGCACGGTGTAATGCCTTGTTGATAGCAGGAACAGGCCCCAGGCCCATTACTTCTGGGGCGACGCCGCTTTCGCCGGCGGCTATGATCTCGGCCAGAGGTTTCAATCCGTACTGGGCTACGGCTTCTTCACCGGCCAGCATTACGAAAGATGCCCCGTCATTAATTCCCGATGCGTTTCCGGCCGTTACCGTTCCCTCTTTTTTAAAAGCCGGCCGCAGTGCCGCCAGCTTTTCGGGTGTGCTTGTCCGGTTCGGGAATTCATCTTTGTCGAACACGGTAGTTTCTTTTCGCGTAACAATCTCCACAGGGACAATCTCCTCTTTAAACTTATCATTATCCACGGCGGCAATGGCTTTCTGCTGTGAATGGTAGGCAAAGGCATCCTGTGCCTCACGGGAAATACCGAATTTTTCAGCAACATTTTCTGCAGTAATTCCCATGTGATAATTGTTGAAAACATCGGTAAGCCCATCGTTCACCATGTGATCGACAGCCTGGATACTGCCCATTTTAATGCCGTTGCGCACCGATGAAGGCAGGATAAATCCGGCATCCGACATATTTTCAACTCCTCCCGCAATGATTACCGATGCTGTGCCACTTCGGATTTCCGAGACGGCATTCATCACCGCTTTCATTCCGCTACCGCACACCATGTTGACACTATAGGCTGGGACTTCGGCGGGAATGCCTGCGTACATGGCACACTGACGGGCCACACCCTGTCCTTGTCCGGCAGATAAGACGTTTCCGACAATGACGGAATCGATTTTTGAACTTTCCATACCGGTTTCTTCCAGCATGGCTTTGATGACAATAGCACCCAACTGTCCCGGTTTAATGGCGGACAGGCTACCCATAAACTTCCCTATAGGGGTGCGTTTGGCGGATACGATAAAGATTTTTTCCATATTTTTTATTTTATAGGTCACGCATTAATTTCAGGTTTTCACTGAAGAGCAACGTGGCTTCAGTTGCTGCTTGCACGTCTTCTGCGGTATATTCGGGATGGATCTCGGTAACGAGCAGGCCGTTTCCGGTAACCTCGATCACGCACATCTCCGTGACAATCATATCTACCTGCCCTTTTGCAGTGAGGGGAAGCGTACATAGCTTCATGATTTTGGGATTTCCTTTTGCCGTGTGTTCCATCGCCAAAATCACCTTGCGGGTCCCGGTCAACAGATCCATAGCTCCACCCATACCGGGAACCATCTTGCCGGGGATGTTCCAGTTGGCCAGGTTGCCTTCTTCATCTACCTGTAACGCGCCCAGCACACTCACGTCGACATGCCCTCCACGAATGATGGCAAACGATGTGGCGCTGTCAAAGCATGCCGCTCCCGGTTCGGGCAAAACGGGAGCTCCTCCTGCATTGGTGAAATGCGGGTCTTCCTCCCCCGGGGAAGGAGTCCTCCCCATGCCGATCATCCCGTTTTCCGATTGTAGCACCACGTGCACTCCGGGCTTCAAATAATTGGGGACCCACGTGGGTATTCCAATTCCCAGGTTAACCACGTCATTGTCTTTCAATTCGAGCGCAACGCGACGGGCGATAACTTCCCTGATTTGGTTTTTGTCCATAGCTACAATTGGTTTTTATTCATTCTCCTATCCATTTCCTGTGCAATAAACGACGCCACGTCATCGGCATACGTGTTCATCCCGAATCCGGCATCGTAACCGAGCTCTTTGGCCAGCTCGTGTGAAATGCGGGGCCCTCCGGCACAAAGGATGATCTTTTCGCGTAATCCTTCGGCTTCGAGCATTTCCACCAGCTCGACCATATTCTTTATGTGTACGTCTTTCTGAGTAACGGTCTGGGATACCAACAGCGCATCTGCATTCTTTTCGATACCTTTGGCAATAAGTTCTTCGTTAAGCACCTGGCTTCCCATATTCACGGCTTCGAACATGCCGTATCTTTCCAGGCCGAATCTTCCGGCAAACCCTTTCATGTTCATGATGGCATCGATACCGACGGTATGTGCATCGCTTCCGGTACTTGCTCCGACCACCACTATTTTCCTGCCTATATGCTCCCGGATAAACGTATCGGTTTGAGAAATATCCCATTTCACGGAGGATACTTTGGGTACGTGGACCTGCGTGTAATCGATGCTCCCGGTATAGCTCCCGTAACAGTTGAAAAACGTAAATCCTTCTTTCAATTCTTGATAATAAACAACTTGAGGGTTGTCGAATCCCATTTTTCGCAACAATTGCCGGGCGGCTTCAACAGCTTCGTCTCCGGCAGGAACGGGCAGGGTGAAGCTCAGCTGTGTCTTGCCGTCGTTCATCGTGTCGCCGTAAGGTTTTATCCGGGTCAGGTCCAACGTCTGGTCGAAATCGCAGGGGCGGGTCTTGTACAGTCCTTCGCTCATAATTTATCGGGTTTGGGGTTCATTAAGTCAATAAACGGATTGTAATATTGCGTTCCTTTCACCGATACGCCGTCCAATCCTTTTCCACCGTTCTTGGCACGTTTTATATTGCCAAAAATACCTTTTTCCAGTGCATTGAAGAGCCCTCCCTCCTGAAGTTCCTCGAGCAATGCGATGGTATTGTCCAACACCTCCCTGGCTCTTTTTTGGATGATTCCGCCCGCTTTAAACTCCACTTCATCGCCAAGGTTACGCATATTGTTGAAGATGTATCGGGCATTTTCTATGGATAGGTAGCGGTCGCTCATGAAGGGTGTGTGAACGGCTTCGGTGGGCATCCCCAGCAGTTGAATTCCTTGCGATGTCCAGACGCCGATCATATTGAAAAGCGCGTCCTGCAGGTGCCCCTTGAAAATGTTTCCCGTCATGAATTTTGTGGGCGGCATGTATTTCAGTGGCGCCTTGGGGAATATTTCGCGGGTCAACTGTGCTTGTGCGAGTTCGAAAAGGAACCCATTCTCGAGATCGGGATCCATTTCAAAAGCGTGCCCCAGCCCCATTTGCTCTTCGGGAAGGCCGGCAAGCAGGGCCAGCTGTTCATTAATCAGGTCTGATGCCAGCACGGTATGCGCCTCTTCCACGGCATCGGCAGTGGTGAGGTAGTTGTCTTCTCCGGTGTTGATGATGACACCTGCAAACCCGTTGATGACACGCGACATAAACTGGTCGACCATCGTACGCTGCATGTTGATGTCGCGGAAAAGGATGCCGTAAAGCGCGTCGTTAAGCATTACGTCCAGTCCTTCCAGGGCTCCCATCGCGGCAATTTCGGGCATACACAATCCGGAACAATAGTTGCACAAACGGATGTATCTTCCGATCTCTTCACCCACGTTGTCAAGCGCACGGCGCATGATGCGGAAATTTTCCTGCGTGGCGTACGTTCCGCCGAACCCTTCGGTGGTAGCACCATAAGGCACATAATCGAGCAGGCTTTGCCCCGTGGTGCGAATAACGGCGATAATGTCTGCCCCCTGCCTTGCGGCGGCTTCGGCTTGCACCACGTCTTCATGGATATTGCCGGTTGCCACTATCACATAAAGGTACGGACGGCTTCCTTCGCCGATGGTCTCGAGGTAACGTTCCCTTTTTTTCCGTCTCTCCGCTATTTGACGGATGCTTTTATCGACAAACGGTTGCAATGCACGGGCGATCTCTTCTTTTGAGCGAAACGGAAAAGCCGTGATATCCAAGCTCTCCGAAGCCACCCGTTCAGCAATTTGCTGCGGTGGCAGCTCCGTTTCGATAACCGCGTTGGCCAAAAAGAAAAGAACACCCTGCTCCAATACATTCTTTCTTTTCAGATCGTCTACCAGCACGTTCGGATACGGTACCCCGGCATCGTCGATATCGTCTATTCCCACTAAACGGCAGAGTGTCCGCTCAACGGCCACCGTGGTGTAATTGTCGGCAAAAGAATGCACGTCGGCAGCAATACTGCCGGCAATTTCGCGTGCGTATTTTACCTTCTTGAAATCTATCCCCAGTTTACTTCTGACCATACCTATTCAATATATTTTTTTATCCGTTCTAAAATAGTTTCATTCACACCAATTATCTCCGCAATTTTCAATGCTTCGTGCGGCACTTCCTTTTCCGCGGTTTCTTCCAGCGAATAGTCGATGAAAGAGTTGATGTTGGCGACGGTTATTTTTTCGTTGTTCCTGTTTTCCGTAAATCCTTTCACGCGCAGCTTCCGGCAGGACATGCCGATACTGTAGTGTGTGGTGATAAGCGATTGCACGTTATGCTGAATGAAGAAGTCGAGTATTCCGCACACTATGGCAGCGCCTTCTGCCGGATTGGTGGTACGGGCCGGTTCATCAATAAGTACAAGTTGTTTAACTTGTTGATTTGTGTTGTCGATAGCGGTGTTCAGGCGAAGCATTTCGGCAGCAAAAGAAGAGAGCCCTCTCCCTTCGTCCTCACTGTCGCCCACGCTGATAACAATTTGTTCAACGGGCACAACGGTTGCCGATTGGGCAGCAACGTAAAACCCAAACTGCATCATTGTTTGTGCCAGGGCCACGCTTTTCAGCAGAACGCTCTTGCCCGACATGTTGGCTCCGGTAATCACGGTGGGTTGCATCGGGACAGTGATATCCACCGGCTGAAAATCCTTGTGTTGCCCCCGCAACAAGTTCCGGATTTCAGGATGGAACAGTGCAGTGTATGCGGTTCTCTGGTCGTCGACGGTTGGCCTGCATAGTCCTGATTCTTTTACCTGAAGGGCTTTGGCAAACACAACATCAAGCCGGGCAATTTCGTGCAAGGCTTTCGACAAGGCTGGAGCGTGCGGAAGAAGCTGTTGTACAAGGTCTTTTCGGATCTTATCCTCGAGCAGTTGCGCCTGTAAACGAACCGGCTCTGTTTCCTGTTCGTCACACTCTTGCCCCGACATCCTGCTTAATTGAGTACGCAGCGCTGCCAGGGCCGGTGAATAACGGTCGTACACGTAAAAGTGAGGAATTCGTTTTTTTTCCGGGTCGAGGATATCGATAATTTTTTCGAGAACAGGGATAGCTGCAAAAGAAATTTTCAATTGTCCGGCAAGTTCGCGCACGGATTCTGCAAGCAGGGCGAAATGTTTTATTTCGAACAGTTCAATATCGGTCAATGTGTTTTTGGTTGAGAGGAGTCTTACGGTCCCTGAAATGTCGCGTAACTGCGTCAGCCTCGAAAAGAGCACCGACAGTAGTCTCTCGTTCTCCGTTGTGTTGACGATGTTGAAAGCCGTTTCAGTTTCATCCATAGCTGTTTCAATATCGTTTCGGTTTGTCAGGAACGGCAAAGAAAACAGCTCCTTTCTTCCGGCGGGAGAAAGAATGTTCAGCGAGTTTAGGATATAACCGAATCCGCTGATTTGCTGTATGGCTTGTCTTATGGTCAAAATTCTTGGTTGCTGTCCGTTGGATGAATTATTCTTTTCACATCATATACCGGCACATTCAGTGCTTTGTTCATTTCCCGTTGAAGCGAGTCGGGATCGAGCCAAAAGCCGCTGGGCGATAATGGATTTACCGTCACGGCAATGAGCTTGCTTCGTACGACACTCTTCATCGAATTTCCGCTTTTCAGGAATGCGTTGAATTCTTTTTGCGAGACAAATAATTTTGTGAAATCGCTCACCATCAGTTCAACATTCCTGTTCTGTAACCGCAGTATTGAAAGCAGCTTATCGCTTACGGCTCCCGGTACGTATATTCGCGTACCAAACCGGAAAATATCCTTTTCCCTTTTATCGAGAAGGAATACCGAGGGTATTTCCAAATCGCGCACACGGCCATCGGCGTCTATCGCCCACATACCGCCTTTTAACGGTTGCAGTTCCCGAACAAGTTTCCCCTCAACGCACGGCAATTCGATCAGCTGCTGCACAAAGCGCGTTTCACGCACCAACTGCGGGATGTTTGCCGAAAGTGACGCTCCCGTGGAAAGAATCATTGCCTCGGTAACAACAGGTGAGGCAAGACTCAGGCGCGACAGTGCACCGTCCACGATTGTGGTTTGAACACCAAAACGGCCCATTCCATCGATAAGCTTCTTCATTCCGGCGGTGTCTGGTGGTCCGGAAAGGACAACTTTTCCCAGTAATTTGACACGTGCCGTTATCAATCTGCCTAATGCCGTTCGTACGTCGCCAACCTCCAAAATCTCCGATACAATTCTCCGTTCGGAATAGTGTTTCTCGGAGGTCACAAAAATCATTCCCTCGAACAGTGTTATTTCCGGCTTGGGTGTTAGCGTAACGCTGTCGGTGCGTTCTCCGTCTACACCGATCGAGGTCACTGCCACTTGCACGTTCTTCCTCTTCAGGCGATTTAGGACGTAGTTCAACGTTTCGGTTTTTCCCGTGTTTTTTTCGAGTCCTACGATCGAAACGCTGCGGTGGGATAATATGTCGTCGATAAAGGGCACTTTAGTGTCCGTTCCGTTTAAACCTGTTCAAGTCTTTGGGTTCCAGCGATAATTGCCGTCCCGAAAGTAACGCTGCCACACCTTCTTTTTTCTGTTTGGCGCATTCGGGGCAATGGCAATCTTCCTTGTAGTCTTCCGGCTCGGTGTACGCACTGATAACACCTTCGTAGTTGCGCACAATGACACGGTTGGGCGATTGCGAAATCATGTATGTGGGCATCACGGGGACCTTCCCTCCTCCGCCGGGTGCATCCACCACAAAGGTGGGTACGAGGTAACCGGAAGTATGCCCCCGCAGGTTTTCAATGATTTCAATGCCTTTTGAAATCGGCGTGCGGAAGTGGCCGATTCCTTTTGACTGGTCGCAAATATAGATGTAATATGGCCGTACACGAATGCGCCCCAGGCCGTGTACGAGTTCACGCATGACGTAAGTACAGTCGTTGATGCCGCGCAGCAGTACGGTTTGGTTGCCGAGGGGTACCCCGGCAGCAGAAAGCTTGTTGCAGGCTTCGGTGGCTTCAGGCGTGATTTCGTTGGGGTGGTTGAAATGTGTGTTGAGCCATATGGGATGGTATTTTTTTATCATCTCGCAGAGCTCATCCGTGATACGTTGCGGCATGACCACAGGCACGCGGGTTCCGAAACGAATGATTTCGACATGCGGAATGTCGCGCAAGCGCCTGAGGATATATTCTATCCTGTCGTCGCTCATCAATAGCGCGTCACCGCCAGAAAGGAGCACGTCGCGGATTTCCGGGGTCCTGGCAATGTAGTTGATGCAATTATCGATACGTTCGATGGGCGCGCCGGCATCCTTTTGCCCGGCAAATCGGCGGCGGGTGCAATGGCGGCAGTACATGGCACACATATCGGTGATGAGAAAAAGTACACGGTCGGGATACCGATGCGTGAGTCCGGGCACGGGAGAGTCGCCGTCTTCATGCAGGGGGTCGTCGAGGTCGCCACGGGAGATGTGCAGCTCATTAATAGTAGGAATCGCCTGCTTGCGGATGGGGCAATGCGGATCTTCCCTGTTTATCAAACTCAGGTAATAAGGCGTGATGGCCATCCGCAGTGTTTTTAGCGATTCGCGTACCCCTTCCTCTTCTTCCCGTGTCAGGCGGATATGTTGTTTCAGGGCTTCAAGTGATTCAATGCGGTTCTTCACTTGCCATTTCCAATCGTTCCATTGTTCGTCGGGAACGTGAGAAAAAAATTGGCGGATTGAAGTGCTCATGTTATTTATGATTTGCGTTATGCTTTGAGCGTTGGGCAAAGAGTAAAGAGTGGAGTATCCTTCACCCTTTGCTCCTAGTTCTGCTAATTAGGCGTATAATTCCGTAAAGATATTCCGCAGTTTTTTTGACTCCCGGAGAAGTTGAAGCGTGATTTCGGCGTGTCCGCGGGTGTAACCGTTGCCCACGATCATCGTCACGTCACTGCCCACACCTTCGGCTCCGAGAGCCGCTTTCGTGAAACTGGTTGCCATAGAGAAGAAATAAACCACACCCGTATCTTTGGTGATAAGGATACTGGTCATTTCGGTATCGGGGATATTTACGTTGTTGATGGTAACATCGGCAAGTTGCCCGCTGGTGAGCACTTCTATTTTTTCCAGAACGGCCACCGGTTGCGTGGCATCGGCCGGAAAGACGTGATCGCAAAAGCCGAGTGTGGTAAGCCGGTCGGTACTCTTTTGCGAATGGGTTATCCCGATAACTTTTCCAGTAATGCCGGCCCTTTTTTTGGCCTCGTAGCAGCAGAGCATTCCCGATTTTCCGCCGGCGCCGATAATCACCACCGTGTCTCCCGGTTTCACCAATTTGGCGGTTTGTGCAGGCGCCCCTGCAACGTCTAACGCCGAGAGGGCCAGCTTCTCGGGCAAGTCTGCAGGTATCCGGGCGTAGATTCCACTCTCGAAGAGGATGGCTTTCCCGTCGATATCTACCTGGTCCACTTCGTCGCGGATCTCCTTGATGTTGTCAATACGCAGCGGGGTAAGCGAGAGGGAAACCAGGGTGGCAATCTTGTCTCCAATTTTTAGGTCGGTCTTTCCGACGAGCGCATCCCCGATTCTTTCGACCGTTCCCAGCAACATCCCTCCCGAACCCGTCCACGGATTGCGGTGTTTACCCTGTGTGGCAACGATTTCGAACATGATTTCCTTTATTTTCTCGTGGTCGCCTCCGGCACGCGCCGAGATATCGGTAAACGATGCCGAGTCGATGTTGAGGGTCTGTACGTCGATGAGGATTTCGTTGTCGTAAATCTCATCCATGTTGTTGTCGATTTTGTTTGCCGGTTGCGGCAACACGCCTTTCGGCTCAATGACGCGGTGTGTGCCGTACTTGTTTCCTTTTTTCATGTGGTTATATTTGTTTTTAGGTTTGGACCAGGAAGCAATCCTGTTGATTCTATTCGTGGTAATTTATTCCTGTTTACTCATAATGGGTTTAATCCCAGAATAGCTCGTGCTTCCGCAGGCGTGGCGATCTCCCGGTTCAGGAGTTTTGCCATTTGAACCACTTTATTTACGAGTTCACCGTTGGATTTTGCCAATACGCTGCGAGACAGGTATAGGTTGTCTTCGAATCCCACGCGTACGTGTCCTCCCATGGCGATGGCGTGTGCGGCAAGGATAAATTCGCTCCGCCCTATTCCGGTGGCAGTCCACGTTGATCCGGCCGGAATCCGGTTCACCATCCATACCAGGTTCTCGACGGTTGCCGCGGCACATCCGGGAACACCGAGAACAAAGTTGAACTGCATGGGCGGGCCGGGGACATATCCTTTGGCTGCTAGGTGAAGTGCGGTCTCCAGGTGTCCCATTTCAAAACATTCATACTCGGGTTTAATGTTGTTTTCAATCATCCTTTTTCCGAAGTCGCGCATCATGGGAAGAGTATTTTCGAATACTTCGTCCCCGAAATTGCAGGTGCCGCAATCGAGTGTGGCCATTTCCGGGAACAGTTCGGTGGGTTGAAGGCGCTCTTCTGCCGTCATTCCTACCGCCCCGCCGGTGGAAGGAAGCAAGATGACATCGGGACGTGAAGCCTTTATAGCTTCCATGCAAACACGAAAACGCTCTTTGCTTTGCGTGGGCGTGCCGTCATCTTCGCGCACATGTACGTGAACGATGGCTGCGCCGGCATCGTAAGCCGATACCGCTTCGCACACAAGTTCTTCTACGGTATAGGGTACAGCAGGGTTGTGTTCCTTGGTTACTTCCGCCCCGCAAATGGCAGCTGTGATGATAAGCTTTTCCATAAGTAATTATGTATCATGAATTATTTTTCCGCTGACAGTTTTTGGGCACCACGCAGGTTCCGCTAGCACGGCATACAAGGAGGGGCTCTTCGAGAACGTCGGCAGCCGATGGAGAGATGTCGGGACGGGGTTTAATGACTTTTTTAGCCTCAAACGCCATCTTGCGTGAGGAATTTCCCCGATGCGTTATTTCGCCCGTAGCTTCAATATAATCTCCTGCGTAGACCGGAGCTAGAAACTCCACATTGTCGTATGCGACGAAAAGGCCTTCGTCGCCGTCGTTGGCAATAAGTAACTCCGTGGCCACGTCGCCGAAAAGCTGCAGCATTTTTGCCCCGTCAACCAGGTTACCTCCGTAGTGTGCATCGTGAGCGCTCATCCGCACTCTGATAAGAGATTTTTTCATCGATATTTTTTTAATGTTGAATAATAAAATCCACGAATATATGGGGCGTATGAACCGCTTCCGGGCTTAAGGAGCCGGTGGGGACAATTTCATCCGCTTCCGCGATTACCGTTTCTGCAGCCATCGCCATAAGCGGATTAAAGTTTTTCATTGTGCCTTTATAGATGAGGTTTCCCCACTCATCGCTTATGCTTGCCCTTATAATGGCCACATCGGCCTTAATGGGTTTTTCGAGCAGATAATCCTTGCCTTCCACCCGGATGACTTCTTTCCCTTCTTCAATAACGGTTCCCAATCCAACGGGTGTAAGGACTCCGCCCAATCCCGCCCCGCCGCAACGGATTCGCTCCGCAAGGGTTCCCTGCGGACTGAACTCGATATCCATTTCTCCGCTGTTCATTTTTTTCCCCGAGTCGGGGTTGGTGCCGATATGAGAAACAATCAGTTTTTTTACCCGGTGATTGGATACGAGTTTACCACACCCTTTATCGGGATACCCTGAATCGTTTACGATAAGGGTAAGGTCTTTCACGCCGGTGCGTACCAGTTCGTCAATAAGGGTATCGGGAGCCCCGTGTCCTAAGAATCCCCCCACCATAACAGTCATTCCGTCTTTTATTTTGGTTGCAGCAGCGCGGTATGATATTAATTTCTTCATGGGTTATATATTGTTACTCTGTTTGCTTATAAACGGCAACATGTTGTGTCTTGCTTACATTTTGTCGTAATATGACTAGATATTGGCAAATAAGGCAATACAAAAGTAACAAAATATTTCTGACACACAACTTTTTTTTAAAGAAAAAAGAGGTGAGGTCGTCCTTGTAAATAGCTGACAAATAGCTGTATGTGCTGTCTTTGTGGTAAGTAGAGCGCGGATTTTCTTACACTTTATTGCGACACGCAAAGAAGTTGTGTCAATTTTTATCGGTATAGGCTTCTTCCTGATAAATTAGACAAACGAATTTTCGAAATTCAGGAGTTTTCCCAGGAAAAAATTTCTTTCCTTCTCGGTGATAAACGATGCCAGGAAGGAGTTTTTGGCTAACGTATAAATGTCGTTTCTCGACAATTGGAGTGCTTCTGCCGTTTGCAGGTAGTTGTCGTTAATGTATCCTCCGAAATAGGAAGGGTCATCGGAATTGAGGGTGACGAGGATTCCTTTCTCGAGGAAGGACCTGACCGGAACATTTTTCAGGTCTTCCACTACCCTTAGTTTGAGGTTTGATAATGGGCATACGGTCAGGGGGATTTCCCGTTCACGCAGTTCTTCCATTAAATCAGGATCATCCACAGAGCTGACCCCGTGATCGATCCGTTCTGCCTCCAGCAGGTCGATGGCCTCCCAGACATATTCTGCAGGACCTTCTTCTCCGGCATGGGCAACCACAAAAAAGCCTTCCTCGCGTACCCGGTTGAAAACATGGAAAAACTTTCCCGGCGGATGTCCGTTCTCCGAAGAATCGAGCCCTACGGCAATGATTTTTTCTTTATGCAACAAGGCGGATTCCAGGGTCTCTTCGGCGGATTTTTCGCTTAAATGGCGCAGGAAACACATGATCAGTTTCGTTGAAATCCCCCATTCGGTTTTGGCGTCACCCATTGCCCGGGTAATTCCGTTGATAACCGTTGCAAAGCTTACGCCGCGGGTGGTATGCGTTTGCGGATCGAAAAAGATTTCGGTATGGACGACATTGTCGGCATGTGCCTTCCGCAAGTAGCTTGCGGTGAGGTCGTAAAAATCCTGTTCGTACAAAAGTACGCTGGCTGCTCCGTAGTAGATATCCAGAAAATCTTGCAGATTATTGAAATTGTATGCTTTACGCAACTCTTCCACGGAGTTGTACTGTAGGGGGACATTATTCCTTTGAGCGATTTCGAAAATCAGCTCAGGTTCGAACGTACCTTCGATATGTACGTGCAGTTCTGCCTTAGGAATTAACTCAATGTATCTTTTTAGATTTTCGTCCATACTCTTTGTTGTTGCTGATTATTTTTGCAAAAATACACGAAGCTTTCGGTTTCAAAAATTATTTGCAAAAGAATTTAGGTTGTGTTGGACGATTATGGTTATTTTTGCACGAAATATAGGTAGAAGTTGAATCAATCATTTATCGTATGCGATCCGGACTGTTTTTTATTCTTTTTCTTGTGATTTCTTCGAATTTTTTCGGTCAAGACCTTACCGGTTTTGTCAACCCCTTTATCGGTACGACCAACTACGGCACCACCAATCCCGGGGCGGTACTGCCCAACGGAATGATGTCGGTGGCCCCGTTTAACGTGATGGGGTCGGATGAAAACAAGTTCGATAAGGACAAGCAATGGTGGTCTACACCCTACTCGTACGAAAATAAGTTCTTTACCGGATTCTCGCACGTAAACCTGAGCGGAGTGGGGTGCCCCGAGGCCGGCTCTCTTTTGCTGATGCCCACATCGGGAGAATTGAATGTCAATTACAAGGAGTATGGCAGTGGGTATGCCGGTGAGCAGGCGTCGCCCGGCTATTATACCAACCGGTTGACCAAATACGGCATATTAACCGAAGTTTCGGCCACTACACGCACGAGTATCGCCCGTTTTACCTTTCCGAAAGGGCAGGCAAATATATTGCTGAACCTGGGGGAAGGTCTTACCAACGAAAGTGGTGCCTGGATGCGTCGCATCAGTGATACCGAAATTGAAGGGATGAAAGTGCTGGGGACTTTTTGTTACAACCCCCAGGCGGTTTTTCCCATTTATTTTGTGATGCGTGTCAGCAAACCACCGGTGACTGCCGGATATTGGAAGAAACAACGCGAAATGACTGCAGAGGCTGCTTGGGACAGCACGGCAGGCACACGGAAAATTTACACCCGTTATGGGCGGGATATTGCCGGAGACGATATCGGAGCCTACTTTTCTTACGATGTTAAAGCGGGTGAAACCATCGAAGTACAGATCGGGGTTTCCTTCGTAAGCACTGCCAATGCCCGCGAAAACCTGGAGGCCGAGCAAAACGGCTTTCAGTTTGATAAGGTCAGGACTGCTGCCCGCGAAAGCTGGGAGAAAGAGCTTGCCCGTGTAGGGATTGAAGGAGGTACCGCCGACCAGAAAGTGGTTTTCTATACCGCACTTTATCATGCGCTCATCCATCCCAACCTGTTTAATGACGTGAACGGCCAGTATCCGGCAATGGAAAGTGATAAGATCCTTACCTCCGGAGCAGGGCGATACACGGTTTTTTCGCTTTGGGACACGTACAGGAATGTGCATCAGATGCTTTCACTGCTTTATCCCGAAAAACAATTGGACATGGTCCGTTCGATGGTGGATATGTATAAAGAAAGCGGATGGCTGCCTAAATGGGAGTTGTATGGCCGCGAGACACTTACGATGGAGGGTGACCCTGCTATTCCGGTTATCGTAGACAGTTGGATGAAAGGGTTGCGCGACTTCGACGTGGAAACGGCTTACGAAGCCATGTATAAATCGGCCACTACGAAAGGTAAAGACAACCTTCTTCGCCCGGATAACGATGATTACCTTAGACTGGGTTATGTGCCGCTTCGTGAAAAATACGACAATTCCGTTTCTCACGCGCTCGAATATTACATCGCCGATAACGCCTTGTCAAAATTTGCTGCTGCCCTAGGAAAAAAAGAAGATGCTGCCCGCTTTCGCGCCCAGTCGCTGAATTATTCCCGTTATTACTCGCCCGAATGCGGGGTGTTCCGCCCGCTATTGCCCGACGGAACTTTCCTGTCGCCTTTCAACCCCAAGCAGGGCGAAAACTTTGAAGACGTACCCGGATTTCACGAAGGCAGTTCATGGAATTATTCGTTTATGGTGCCGCATGATGTGCCGGGATTGATTAAACTGCACGGCGGTAACAGAAAATTTACAAACAAGCTTCAGGAGGTGTTTGACGATGAGCATTACGACCCCACCAACGAGCCGAATATCGGTTATCCCTATCTTTTCAGTTACGTGAAGGGGGAGGAGTGGCGTACGCAACAACTTACGCAGGAGCTTTTGACCCGGTATTTTAAGAATTCTCCTAACGGACTTCCGGGAAATGATGATACGGGCACCATGTCTGCCTGGGCCGTTTTTTCGATGATGGGTTTTTATCCCGACAATGCCACAGAGCCTTTTTACACTTTTACAACTCCGATTTTCGATAGAATAACGTTGCGGTTAAATCCGGACTACTACGATAACAAGGTTTTGGAGATGGAAATTGTTCGCCCCGGAAAAAATGCCCGGTTTATCGATAAAATTGTGATCGACGGAAAAAAATTCAACGGCTACCGTATTTCACACGAACAGCTGTCGAAAGCCCAAAAAATAGTTTTTTACCTGAAAGAAAGGAATCATTAACGTTGAGTCAGCTGTGGTTGATTTTAATCAGCTCCGTTAACTCTCTCCAACTGTCGGGGAACTTCTTCACAAATCGGTTAACGCACCATTTTCTGGCAAGAGATTTTGCCCATTTACGCCACCAGCATGCAAAATAGAACGTTGCAGGCATTAGAAAAGAATAGGCGAACGCCCACCATCCGTTGAAAACCAGGCCAACGATTAGGGATTGAATAACAACGAAAGCGGGGACGATAAACATACCGGAAACGACACGGACCGTCGGTATAAACTGATCGTCTTTAAAAAGCCCGAGTAGTTTTCTGTAGCCAATTATGGGAAAGATTCCGTTGACAAACCCGAAAACGGCCAGGGGCAGCGAAACGATCAGGAGCAACAGGTGCAAGACGATTAAAACCGTTGAGGCCGGTTTTAAGACATTGTCCCTGGATGTTAACCGGTGTTTTTTGAGTATGCTCTCTGCCCTGCGGAAATTTTCAATGTGCGTATCGAAGGAGGGCCTGTCCCGGTGGAACATCTCATCCAGCGTGTGGACAACCTCCTGCGAAGCCAGCAGATAATCTTCTTGCTTCCCGGCATTTTTTCCCCTTACCAGTTGGGGTGCGTTCCAATCGATGGCCCAAACGTATTCATCGTAAAACGCATCGTTCCATATGTTCACGATCAGTCTCTTCATGCTGTTTTCCAGATCGTGCCTCAAAGAGTTGGCTGCCATGTTGGGGTTTTCTTCGTATTGTTTGCGGTAATCCGCCACTTGGATGGGTTTCCCGAAAACTACGTACGCATCGGAAAGGAATCCGAAAATATCCGGGTAATATACCCCTACGGGAATAACTTCGCTGTTCAAGGTGAAATCCTCGCTTGCTTCTATGGGCAATACAATTCGGGAAATGGCCTTCTGAACAGGCAGTAATGACATTTTGGGATTATGCCTCCCTTCTGGATATAGCGCTATCGGAATTCTCTTTTTCAGCAGCTCTCCGCTCAACCGAAACGATTCGTTGTTGTTCCCCAGGTTTTCCACCCCATCCCGGATGCGATATACCGGCATAATATGAAGCCACTTCATGATAGCGGCAACGGTAGGTTTCCTGAATACATCCGCACGGGCCAGGAAAACCGGTTCCTTTTTACAAGCGTTCAACAACAAAAAAGGATCGATAACGGCGTTACGGTGGTTCGATGCAAAAATTACCGGATGATCTTCGTTGATGTTTTCAGTCCCCTTGTATACAATTTTCCTGTAATGCAGGTTGAGGGTGATCCGTTCGAAAAAACGGACAATTTCGTATCCTTTACTGTATTCGTACTTCATGATGTTACAGCAATGTGTTTAATGGATTCTCTCCGCCAGTAAAAAGCCAGCATCAGACCGGCAACAATGTGCCAGATTCCCCACCAGGCAGCAATAAATGCCATTCCCCCAAGCTCCAGTTCCGGAGGAAAAACCCGGGGATTAAAAATTAAGGCCAGTCCCAGCCCCGAGTTCTGTATTCCCGTTTCGATAGAGATAGTCCGGGAGTTAAGTTTATTTATCTTGAGGGCTCTGGGGAACAGGTATCCGCCTAAGAAGGCGATCCCATTATGCAGTAAAACAATCAAAAAAACCAGGTGGATGTATTTCAGAAAAAGGGAGAAATTTCCCGCCAACGCTCCTGCAAGGAAAGCGATAAAAAATAAAACCGATGCAATCTGTACGTGTTTTTCCACTTTTTTTACGAATACCGGAAATTTCATCCCGACGATCATTCCCATTATCACAGGTATTCCCAGAATGATGAAAACAGTGCGGAACATTTCCACGGGATCGATGGTGATTGGAACCAGAAGTGGGGATTTGCTAGCGTAAAGCCCGCCCCAGTAAGCAAAATTGAGAGGCGTCATAAACAAACTCAATACGGTGGTGGTTGCCGTCAGGCTTACAGACAAAGCCACATTCGACTTCGACAATGCCGAAATCATGTTTGAGACATTCCCGCCGGGACAGGAAGCTACCAGGATCATTCCCATTGCTACCGGGACGCTCGGTTTGATAACGAGGACCAGCAGGTAAGTTAAAGCCGGCAGCAGGATATATTGCGAGATAACCCCCACTATAGCCGGCTTGGGATTCAATGCGATGTCCCTAAAATGTTTGGGTCTTATGCCCAACGCCACACCAAACATAATAAACGCGATGGCTATATTCATCATGTTTAACGAGTTTTGGTTGAAGTTGAGTTGTACCGTGTTCAGCTGTTCCAGGTTTCCGAATAGTGACAAAAGCGGCAAATGTTGCATAGGGAGTACTTTATGATTTCCAGCCGCAAAGGTAACTTTTTTGAAAAGAAACGCAAAGCTAGATTTCGATAAATCTGTTTTAAATTCATTTAATAAAATATCCAATCAAAATTAATTGCTATTTTTGCAAAGGATAATCGTTTCCTATGTTTTACGTATATTAATTACCAACATACATATAAAGAGGTTAAAAAAATTACTTCCGCGAAAACATGAAAGAAGAAAAGTTAGTCCGTTGCCGTCCTTGCGGTTATGTAATGAAAGAGAGCGAACTGGGTGATGTTTGTCCTGCTTGTGGTTTACCGAGAGATGTATTTGAGCCCTACCGGGAAAAGGTCTCTTCCGGACGTTTGCGGTTTTTAGCCCTGGATATCCATCCCATAGCTATTCACCTTTCGCAGACATTTGTTGCCCTTGTGCCGTTTCTCATCATCTTCCATTATCTCTTCCCGGACTTTGAGCCGACGATCATCCATTCGGTGATTGCCTTTTCGGTATACTTGTTTCCGCTCACCCTTATATTGTCTGCATTATCCGGGTATGCAGACGGACTTGTACGTTTTAAAACGATAAACACCCCTTTGTTGTTAAAGAAGATTATTCTCAGTGTCATCGTGATTGCACTTGCCGTTATTCAGGCGATAGTTTTTAGGCGTGATATTTACCCCTGGTACTTTCTACTTCTTTCTCTCGGATCGCTTGCTACCGCCGTGCAACTGGGTATGTTGGGAAAACACCTAATCAACGTAATTCTTCCGGGCACTCTGGTGCTCCGCGGTGTGAAAAAACAAGCGTCATCCGCTGAGCCGGTAAAAAGTCCGAAAATGAGTCCGGAAGAAATTGCCCGGCGGGTACAGGAAAAGCAAGCAGCAAAAGCGCGTGCGCAGAAAGAAAACGGAACGAACAATACAGAATAATTCCTGAGAAATACAGATATCAGTTTATCAAATAAAAACAATAAAATGAAAGACAAAGAGATTTTTACAGAAAGGCTTTCCAGAAGAGGTTTTCTGGGTGCTGCTGCTGCGACGGCTGCTTCAGTAATTCCGTTTTCTACATCGTACGGGAGTACTCAGTCATCGGCTCCGGGAAAGGGTATTCCGAATTCGAAATTCAGTGGAGTTCAGGTCGGTGCCATTACCTACAGTTTCCGTGACTTGACCGGTGGCCTTGAAGCAGTTTTAAAGGCTTGCGTTGATGCAGGCTTAAGCTCCGTTGAGCTGATGGGTACAGGCGTGGAGGATTACCTTGGAGCTCCCAAAAATCCGTTGCAACGTCCTCCCGGTGCTCCGCGTCAGCTTTCCGATGCAGAAAGGAAGACGCTGGATCAGTACAACCGCGACTTGAAAGAATGGCGAAAAGTAAACGGAACGCTGGATAAATATGCCCAACTCCGAAAAAAATTCAACGATGCGGGTGTGAAAATCCATATCTATAAATGGGTGGCCGGAAATACGGAAGAGGAACTCGATTATTCATTCAAAGTGGCCAAAACACTTGGGGCAATAGGAATCAGTGCTGAACTGAACGATGAAAATGCCCGGCTGATGGGGCCCGTTGCCGCCAGAAACGGGATGTACGCCATTTTACACAACCATTATCAGTTTGGAGAGCCCGGTTTTGATGTAGACGGGTTGTTGGCATACTCACCGGCCAACATGCTGAACTTCGATATAGGGCATTACCTGGGGTCAACCGGGTTGAACCCTGCCGATTTTATTCGGAAATATTACAACCGGATTGCAAGTATTCACGTAAAGGATAAGACGAGCGCAACGAATGCCACGCAAAAGAATACTAACCAGGTATTCGGGCAGGGAGAAACCCCCATTGCCGAAGTGTTGCGCTTAATCCAGAAAGAGAAGTGGCCAATTTATTGCGATATCGAATTGGAGTATCCGGTTGTACCCTGGTCAACTTCGGTAAAGGAGGTAAGAACCTGTATGGAGTATTGCCGGCAGATATTGATTTGATCCGTGAGAAAGTGATGAGTGCACCTTTGGCAGAACGGTTGCGTCCGCGGAGCCTGGACGAATTTATCGGGCAAACACATTTGGTCGGTAAAGGGGCTGTTTTGCGCAAGATGATCGATTCGGGCCGGATCCCTTCCATCATTTTCTGGGGACCGCCGGGTGTCGGCAAAACTACGCTGGCAAACATCATTGCCAACACGTTGCACGCTCCGTTTTTTAAGTTAAGCGCCATTAATTCGGGAGTAAAGGATGTGCGGGACGTGATTGAGAAGGCCAAGAACAACCGTTTTTTTGAAGCTGCTGCCCCCATTCTATTTATTGATGAGATTCACCGGTTCAGCAAGTCGCAACAGGATTCCCTGTTACATGCCGTAGAAACCGGAATCATTACGCTCATCGGTGCAACAACGGAGAATCCATCGTTTGAAGTTATCCGCCCGTTGCTTTCGCGTTGTCAGGTTTACGTTTTGAAATCCATGGAGGTAAAAGACCTGCAGGTGTTGATGGATCGTGCGCTGACCGAAGATGATATCCTGAAAGGAAAAGAGATCGAAGTTGAGGAAACCGATGCTCTTTTCCGTTTTTCGGGAGGTGATGCGCGTAAGCTGCTGAATATTATGGAGCTGGTTATAGCTGCAGAAGAGACCGGAGAAAAAATCGTTATCACGGATAAGGGTGTTACGGAGCGCTTACAGGAAAATCCGGCGGCGTACGATAAGGGTGGCGAGATGCACTACGACATCATTTCGGCGTTTATAAAATCCATTCGCGGGAGTGACCCCGATGCTGCGGTTTACTGGCTGGCGCGGATGGTTGCGGGAGGGGAAGATCCTAAATTTATCGCGCGCAGACTGGTTATCTCGGCTGCTGAAGATATCGGGTTGGCCAACCCCAACGCCCTGCTGCTGGCCAATGCCTGTTTTGATACCCTTCAGAAAATCGGATGGCCAGAAGGGCGCATCGTATTGGCGCAAACAGCCATATACCTGGCTACCTCCCCGAAGAGTAATTCCGCTTACCTGGCTATCGACAGCGCCATTTCGAAAGTGGAGCAAACGGGAAACCTCCCTGTACCGCTGCATTTGCGCAACGCTCCCACTTCGTTGATGAAGGAGCTTGATTATGGGAAGGCTTACAAATATTCCCACGATTACGAGAATAACTTTGTCAAACAGGAATACCTGCCCCGGGAGTTGAAAAGCAGTAAGTTCTGGCAGGCTCAGCCCAATCCTTCGGAGGCGAAAATGAAGGAATTGATGAAAAAATTGTGGGGAAAATAAATGCTTAATACCAATTGCTTACGTTGTCGTACGGTGATGAACGCTGATCGTATTTCAAGTCTTGCAGCATGGAAGCGTTGGCTCGGATGGTAAAATTGTACGATTTATACGGCCCGATGGGGATAAAACTGGCCGACATGCTCCAGCAGTGCAGGTTCCGGGTCAGTGAGCAGTTGATGCTTGTGAATTTTTTATAATCAAAATTATAGTCGGTATTGAACGTCAAGTTCCAGTTTTTGGTCGGTTGGATGGAACCGCTGAAACCTAGGCTGTGCGTCAACTTTCCCGGATATTCCATCCGGTCAAAATCGAAATTCTGCATATCGTACCCATACCTTACCGAATAGTTAAACGAGAGATTCCACTGAATCTGATTTTTCAGGTAGCCGTCATCGTCAAATTCTCCTATGGACTGGCTTCCGGTATCAAAAACACTTTTCTTTGCGGCGGTTTCGTTTGGATTCCGTCCCATCGTGCCGTCATCAGGAAGGTTGGCGTTGGAGTCTTCTCCGCCCTCCTTGTCCTCGTTGCTAGCGTCTTCTTTGCCGAACAGTTTCTTAAAGGTATCCTGGTTGACGGAGTAGGAGAACGAGGTGCCGGTACTTTGCAGTTTTCCGATTCCTTTGCCGTTAAAAACACGTAGTTTGTCCACTGCAACCGGCCTTCCGTTCTTGTCCAGCTCATAGACGTACGGGTCCCAAGTAGCGTTAAGGCTCAGGGTGTAGGATTTTGACAATTTCAAACGGACATTGGTGTTGATCATGCTCCATTTCATGGAGTCTGCCATCATGTTGTAGCTGAAGTTTACTCCCAGGTCATCGATCAGGCTCATCTTCTTGAATCCGGTACTGTCGCTTTCGCTTTTCACTTTCATCTCGAGATTGTTCTTAAAATCGAATCCGATACTCCCGCTTTGTCCTGCAGGAGCGGTTCCGAACATCATTCGGGAATAAGGCGAATAAGAATATTCCACATCCTCCCCGAATTCATTGCGGTAAGTGTATTTTTCGTAGAAACCGTACTTTGGATCTCCAAAATCGGGTTTGTAACTCAGGCTGATGCTGGGTGAAAAGACGTGACGGATGGCTTGAACTTTATCTCCGAAAATCTTCCAGGGAACGTACATTCCGTACAGTTTTGTATTGGCACTGATGGAGGCGCCATAGTCGTACACCCTTTTGAATCCGTTTACGGTATCCACAACCACGTTTCTTTTTTCCACCGGATCCCAGGCCTCTTTTATTCCACCGGTGTACCACCGTTCGGTGTAGTTCACCGACGGAGATATCTGGATCACGTCGAACAGCGAAAAGGTGGCACTCACCGGGATGCTGTGGCGCATGCCGTTTTGCCAGTCTTTGATAAGGTTTGATTTGAAGAACCTGTTCTCCTTGATTTTGTTTATCGAGTTGCGGAATTCACCCGAATAACTCATGGATATTTTTTCGTACCACCTTTCGGCGCCTACCATTTTTTTACGTTTAAAGGGGTAGATACGGTTCATGGTGATGGAGATATTGGGCAACGTTGCAGAGACAGTGGAATCGCTTGAGACCTGATTGATATTCATCGATGCCGATAAACTCCAGGGCGAATCGGGGAAGCGCTGCGTGATGTTTACACTCGAGCTTTTGGTGTTGTTGGATGCCTCGCGGGAGTAGAGCCGGGATAAGTCGTTCAGGTTGGCACGGCTTGTTGAGAAGTTCACACTGGCGGAAAACGTCCGGTACATGTTGGATTTCGGGTCTTGCGAGTGGGTCCAGTTAATCCTGAAATCTTTGGAGACCGAATAGGCACCGGGAATATTCAGGTCTTTTAATCCCTTATCTCCGATGACGGTATTCAGGTAGCTTCCGTTTACACTACCGGAAAACTTGTACCTCTTGCGGTAATTAGACCGTGCACTAAGCCCCCAGGTCCCTTTGGTATATATCTCGCCGGTCAGCGCTAAATCAACATAATCGTTAATGGCAAAGTAATATCCGCCGTTCTGAAGATAAAATCCGCGTTCCATCTCATCACCATACGATGGCATAATTATTCCCGAAGAATAGGTTTCGGTGAAAGGGAAAAAAGCAAAGGGCAGGACAATAGGGAAAAGCGGGACATCGGCAACCACCAGCCAGGCCGGGCCTGTGACAACATCTTTTTCGGGACGTACCTTGGCTTTCGACAAGTTCAGGTAAAAATGCGGATGATCGTGCAGGTCGCAGGTGGTGTATTTGGCATTCACCATATAGAAGGAATTGTCGGCATTCTTTTTCGCCGTGTTGGCGACGATGTTCCCTTCTCCCTGTTGCGTTATAACGTTGGATATAAATGCCTTGCCAGTGTCGAAATTGTAGCGGACCTTTTTCATTTCGTATTCGGTACCTCCCTGCGTAAATACGGGAAACCCGAACTCCTTTCCGACTGAATCGAGCCCGAAGGTGGATGAGATGAGATTGCTATCCAAGTTCATGGTGATCTGTTCCCCCTTGATGCCCAGGTCGCCGTATTTTACATCGGCGTCACCGTAAAGGTAACCCAAATTGCCTTTGGTGAAAACCATGGAATCCTGGGCTGTATAGAATACCGGGGCCGTGAGCTTCTCTTTTGTCGATAGTGAGTCTGCAGTAACTGAGTCTGTGGGCTGTTGACGCAATGAATCACTGCTCAGCGTTCTTGTTTGGGAAAAAGAAAGTTGAGGAAGAAACGTGGTTACGGTTAGAAAATATAAAACGGTTATGAGTTGTTTCATCAACGAAAAGCCCCAATCTGATTCTAAGCGCAAAACTAATCAATTTAGGTTTAATAGCGTTAAAAAATATCCAAAATAAAACTTAAGACAAGTTTATTAACGCTTTTTTAAACGCAGCAAAATTCCGGGGGAGCGGATACGATTGTTTTTTTTGTTTCATGAATGCCCCTAATCCTTCGGGAATTTCAATTTCCTTTGCGATACAACTCTCCACGGTTTCCTTAAATTTGGCAGGGTGTGCAGTGGCGAGGAAAATACCTGCCTCACCGGCTTTCCGGCCTTCCTTCAGTGCCAGGTAAGCACAGGCGCCGTGTGGGTCAAGGAGATAGCTTGATCCTTTGTATACCCCTTTGATAGCCGATTGTATCTCTTCGTCGGAAAACCGGTATCCGGAAATATCTTTTGAAATGGCTTCGTGAGAGTGTCCGTAAAGGTCGAGGATGCGCTCGAAGTTGCTGGGTGAACCTACGTCCATGGCGTTGGCTATGGTTTGTACAGAGGGCCGGGGAGTATATTTCCCCGACTGTAGGTATTCCCGAAATACATCGTTGCGGTTGTTAGCGGCAATAAACCGTTTTACCGGTAATCCCATCCGTTTGGCGAAAAGCCCCGCGGTAAGGTTGCCTAGGTTCCCGCTGGGCACAGACAGGATCACATCCGTAGAAATCCCTTGCCTGGCCAGTTGTGCATAAGCGTAAAAATAATAAAACGACTGAGGCAGGAAGCGCGCCACATTGATGGAGTTGGCTGAGGTGAGATTCATCTGCAGGTTTAGTTCTTCATCCATAAACGCCGATTTCACCAGGGCCTGGCAATCGTCGAACGTCCCGTCAATTTCGAGTGCAACAATATTTTTTCCCAAGGTAGTGAACTGAGCTTCCTGAATATCGCTTACCTTTCCCGATGGGTACAAAACGAAAACGCGGATGCCCTTTACTCCCAAAAATCCGTTGGCAACCGCGCTTCCCGTGTCGCCCGAAGTGGCGACCAGTACTTTTACCTCTTCCTGCCTCTGTTCCTGCACGAAATAGGATAACATCCGTGCCATGAACCGGGCCCCCACATCCTTGAAGGCAAAGGTTGGCCCGTGAAAAAGCTCCAGCGCATAAATTCCGTCTTCCACCTTTACAAGAGGAATGTCAAAATTGAGCGTGTCGGCAACGATCTCATCCAGTTTTGTTTGTGGGATATCTTCCCCAAAGAAAGCCCGGGCTACCGTTCTAGCGATGGTTATCAGTCCAAAACGGCCGATTTCATCGAAAAAAACCTCCGGAAGATGGGGGATACTTTCGGGCATATAAAGCCCCTTGTCGGGAGCAAGTCCTTTTACCACGGCTTCCCGGAGCGATACAACGGGTGCGGACTGGTTGGTGCTGTAATAGTTCATGTTCTACAAAATCAGATTCTTCATAAATTCATCCCCGCGAAGAAGGCCAAAAACACCTTTTTTCGCAGCAAACTCATCGTATGTTTTTACGCTGTCGGGTTCAATTCCTTTGTGATAGACAACAAAAGGAACGGCATCACGGGTGTGTGTGCGGATAGCACAGGGAGTGGGATGGTCGGGCAAGACGGCAATAGTGACGGGTTCGTCCCACGTTGAGGTTTCTTCGAAAATGGGTTTTACGATGCGCGAATCGAGGTATTCGATGGTTCTCACTTTCAAATCCACATCCCCTTCGTGTCCGGCTTCGTCGCTGGCTTCAATATGCAGGAAAACAAAATCGTTCTCTTTCAGTGCATCCAGGGCGGCACGGGCCTTCCCTTCGTAGTTGGTGTCGTACAACCCGGTGGCACCTTCCACCTGGATAACCTCCAATCCTGCATATACACCGATCCCCCTGATGAGGTCAACGGCCGAGATTACCGCTCCTTTTTGAATAGGATATTTCTTGTTCAGCGGCTGCATGCCGGGGCGATACCCGGGCGACCACAGCCAGATGCTGTTGGCCGGATCTTTTCCCAGGGCAATCCTCTTTTGATTTACGGGATGAGCCGGCAGTATTTCTTGCGAGGCAAGGATCAGTCTGTTCAGTTCGTCAGCAGTGCTTTGGGCGGGCTCTTCGGCCGGTTTGATCAGCAAGGGGTAAAAAGGCTTGTCGGGAACATCGTGGGGCGGGGTACAAACGATGTTTTTGTTTCCACCTTTCATTTTTAATAAATGGCGGTACGAAACACCGGGATAAAAGCGAAACCGGTCATTCCCGAGCCTGTCGTCCAGAAAATGAATCAGTTCGGCAGCTTCTGCTGTGGGAATGTGTCCGGCAGAGTGATTCTTCAGCACATCGTTGTCGATAGTCACTAAATTACACCGCATTGCCATTTCGTCCGGCAGAATATCTACACCCATGCTGGCGGCTTCCAACACACCCCGGCCTTCGTACACCCGGGGAACATCGTATCCCAACACGGAAAGATTAGCAATTTCGCTTCCCGGAGACATGCCTTCGGGAATGGTGTCGAGCATGCCGCTGCGTCCTTTTTGTGCCAGCCTATCCATATACGGTGTTTTGGCTGCCTGTAGGGGCGTCCTGTTGCCGAGTTTTGCAACGGGTTCGTCTGCCATGCCGTCTCCGAGGATGATGATGTATTTCATTTTTCTTTCTTTATCGTATGTTCGCAATAGAAATAATGTCGGAAAAAACGCCAGCAGCGGTAACGCTTGCCCCTGCGCCATAGCCTTTGATGACCATCGGATACTCATTGTAGCGTTCGGTGGTGATCATAATGATGTTGTTGCTACCTTCCAGGTCGTAGAAAGGATGTCCCTTTTCCACCTCGTGTAAGCCGACTTCGCACAGGCCGTTGTCGTACGTAGCAATAAAGCGGAGCTTTTTCCCTTCTTTATCGAGTTTTTTTCTCCGGTTTTCAAAAGCTTCATCCATTTCGGGGATGGTTGACCAGAACTCATCAAGGGTGCTTTCGAAATACTTTTGCGGGATGAACAGGTGCTTTTGCACATTTTCCTGTTCCACTTGAGCGCCGGCTTCCCGGGAAAGGATTACCAATTTGCGGGTAACATCCAATCCGCTCAGGTCGATACGGGGGTCGGGCTCGGCAAACTGAGCGTCCACCGCCATTTTTATGGCTTTGCTAAAAGGAACATCCTCGCTCAGGGTATTGAAAATAAAGTTCAGTGTCCCCGATAGTACTGCTTGGAGCTTGACGATTTTATCTCCCGAGTTGGTGAGGGAGTTCATCGTGTTGATAATGGGCAATCCCGCCCCTACATTGGTTTCGAAAAGAAATTTTGTTCCGGTTTTTCGGGCGGTCTCCTTCAGGTGATGGTAGTTCTTGTAGTCGGACGAGGCTGCAATTTTGTTTGCCGTCACCACTGATATATTTCTGGATATCAGACTTTCATACAATTCTGAAATGGCCTGGCTGGCAGTACAATCCACAAAGACGGAATTGAAGATATTCATTTTGAGTATTTCATCCCGGATCAGTTGAGGTGAACTTTTGACGCCCCTGGACATCAGGTTTTCGAAGTAATTCTCGAGGGAAATCCCGTCGCGCGAGAACAAGGCTTTTCGTCCGTTGGCAATTCCTACAATGTTTATTTTCAGCTTGTTCTGTTCCTCTAAAATGTGCTTTTGCTGCTTAATCTGTGCCAGCAGTTTGCTCCCGACCGTTCCGGTTCCGATAACGAAAAGGTTTAATTCCTGGTAAGGCGACAAGAAGAACGAATCGTGGATGATGTTGAGTGCTTTTTTCAGGTTGGTTTTGGCGATCACGCAGGAAATATTGGTTTCCGATGCACCCTGAGCTAGCGCGACAACGCTGATACCACCCCTTCCCAACGTTCCGAAAAATTTGCCGGCAACCCCCGGCACGTGTTTCATGTTTTGTCCCACTACGGCAATGGTTGCCAGGTCGTATTCGACAATAATCTCGTTGATGCTTCCCCTCTCTATCTCTTTCGCAAATTCTTTGCTGAGTACTTTTTGGGAAAGCGGGGCATCTTGGGTGCGGACTCCGATGGATGTGCTGTTTTCGGAGGATGCTTGGGAGACCAGAAAAACGCTGATGCCGTTATCCGCCAATGCCGTGAAGATCCGTTTGTTTACGCCGATAACTCCTACCATGCCGAGTCCTTGTATGGTAATCAGGGCGGTATCGTTGATCGACGAGATGCCTTTGATTATTTTTCCGTTAGGGGTCGGCTTTATATTGCGGATAAGTGTGCCCTCCGAAGCAGGTTTGAAAGTATTCTTTACGCGGATAGGTATGCTTTTGTGGTAGACGGGGAAGATGGTTGGGGGATAAATCACTTTTGCCCCGAAGTTGGAAAGCTCAATGGCCTCCGTAAACGAGAGTTCTTCAATGACGTAAGCCGAGTTGATGATTTTGGGGTCGGCCGTCATGAAGCCATCCACATCCGTCCATATTTCCAGCACAGAAGCGTTAAGTGCAGCAGCGATAATGGCGGCGGTATAGTCCGATCCACCCCGGCCCAGGTTAGTGATATCGTCCGCCTCCTTGCTCGACGAGATAAATCCAGGAACTATAGCCACTTTGGGAAGCGGGTCACTTAAAAATGCCTGCTTGATCAGTTCGTTGGAATACGCGATGTCGGGGATGTGATGGCTGAATTGTTTTGTGGTCTTGATAAACTGAGTGGAATCATAAACTCTAGCCCCGTCGATTATTTTGCTTACGATTAGCGAGGAGAAACGTTCGCCGTAGCTGACGATCTTGTCCGATGTCTTCTGCGACAGGTCTCCGATCAGGTAAACACCCCGCAATATGTTGCGCAGGTCTTCGAACATCGGGTCGATTTTCTGCCTCAGTTCCTTTTGATCGACAGCGGAAACTACCATTTCCCTGATCATCTCCTCGTGTCGGAAGATGATTTCTTCCAATATCGATTGGTAACCCGGGTTTGCATTTAACGCAAAATCTGCCGCCAGTAAAAGACGGTCGGTCACACCTCCAAGAGCGGAGACCACTACAATCACCGGCTCTTTTTCAGCTTCTATGATGTTTTTGACCAAAAGCATACTTTCGGGAGTCCCTGCGGATGTCCCTCCGAATTTCATAACTTTCATGTGTATGAATATATTTTTACCGTTGTGAACGGTTTTTTTAATGAAACAAAAAAAAGTAGGATGGCATGTGGCAAACCGGTTGATTTGCATGTGGCAAACAGCGTTGCCGTGTGGATGTAAAATATTATATAACCCCCCAGGGGGTCATAGTCATAGTGAAGGGAGTCGTGTATGTTGAATGTGAAAAAATCATCGCAACGTCTAAATATATTGCAAAGATAAAGGAATAATTTAAGAAAATGATAAAAATGCTGAAAAAATGGAGGTTAAACAATAAAAATAAAACAAACACCCCAACCAGCAATTCAAAGCTGGTTGGGGTGTTGAAAAATAAAGAATGAATTTATTTTATACGTCTCCCATCAATTTTATTGACTAGAACCTTACGCTTCGTTTTATTCATTTTACAATATTCGCTAGCAAATAATTTTCTGCTTCTACGCTCCACATTCCCTTATGGTTGTTACATATATTGGCTAGTTCTTTGAACAGCTCACTGGTTTTCCCTAATTTCTCAAAGTCAGTGATAGGGGTTAATGGCATTGTTAAATGCGTATATATAAGTTTTTTACCTCCAGGAATATTGGGAAGATTATTGGTTGCTTCCACTACTGCATCAAGCCCTCCTATGTGAGTGACCAGACCTGCAGGGTCAAGTCCTTTGTTCATAATATCTAGCGCTTCTATCATGTCGTCATTGTTCCCTCCGCTCGTGCCCACAATATGAGTATAAGCGTAATGAACGTTGTAGAAATTAAGCATTGCTCCAAAGTTGGGATCATTTGGACCGGCGAAGAAGTTGAGACAACCATCAAAAGCAAGGATAGCATCACCCTGTTCCACCACAGGCTTTACAGCCGCAAAGACGAACACATCATCATACCCGGTATCACCGCTAAGAGCCTTCAGTTCTTTGATTGGGTCGGATATTTTTCCGGTGTTAACATAATGTAAGTCAATGTTTTTTGATGCGGCGAATTCAGTGGTATAGATTGCTGCTGCCCTGTCTAGGCGTGATTGATCCATATCGGTTACCACTAGCAGGGAAGGTTTACGTTCCTCTCGATGTAGCACATAATTGATTGCAGCAAGTCCCATTGGACCTACTCCTGCGAGTATCGCCATTTTTCCACCGTCTACTATCTCCATTTTGTGTTTATAACTACCTGGGATAGTATGGTAGTTTGCGTGCATGGCACCGATTACGCATGAGAGTGGCTCGGCCAGCGATGCGGGATAATAACCCTCTCCTTGATAGGAAAGCAAACAACCCTGTTCCATTACTTCGTTAGGAATGATTACATATGTAGCATCCCCTCCAATATATTTATAACTATAACCTGGAGCGCTTAATATGCCTACCGGACCCTTTTCATAATAGAGTGCCGGCTGAATAGAGAATTTATCTCCTGGCTTAAATTTGTTGGTCCACTTGGCTCCGATCTCCAATAGTTCTCCAGTGAACTCATGTCCGATGATGATTGGGTTTTCTGCCACATCGTTAGGTATTCGTTTATGATCTATACCCTGTGTCGATGCCTTATAAGAAGACATACACAATGAATCAGATACCACTTTGGCCAAGATTTCATCTTCCTTAATTGGTGGTAATTCAAACTCCTCCAGACGGAGATCTCTTTTACCGTAAAGTCTTACTGCTCTTGTTTTCATAATATTTTTAATGTCGATAATTACACCGTACAACTTATACTTTTAATAATTAATTTTCTAATAGTAATATAGAAGAAGTATTTATCTTCTAAATAGATGAATATCTTTAATCTACGATTGTTTAAAGGTAAAGCTATTTTTATTGGATATCTTGATATGAAAAATAGATTATACATCGTAAATATTTGAACTGTCCTTTTTAAAATCTAACACTCCTTTATCAGTCATCGGATGTTTCATAATGGCTTCCAATATCTCATATGATGCAGTAACAGCATGGCAACCAACCATGCTTACTCTATAAATTTGATCAACATTCTTGAAGCTAGCAGCTAGTACTTTACACTTTATATCATATAACTTGAATGTTTTAACAATATCTGACACTACTTCTATACCGTGGGATGAAATATTATCTAATCTATTGACATATGGTGCCACAAAGTCAGCTCCAGCTTTTGCTGCTATTAATGCTTGCTGTTGTGTAAATATTGCTGTTGCGGTTACATTCATCCCTGCATCCTTAACCATTTTTATTGCTTTATACCCATTTTTGGTTACTGGAATCTTGACGTAATAGTTGTCGTTCAACTCGAAATAATCACGGTATCGTTTTGCCTCATGTAATATGTCCTCTGCCTCTTCACTAATAGTTTGTATGTGTAACATCTTCCCTTCTATACATTTCTGTATTTTGGCAACAACACTTGACAAAGTTTTGTTTTCATGTGATAATATTGTAGGGTTTGTTGTTACTCCATCTATAGGAAAATAATTAAATAATTCCTTTATCTCGTCTATATTGGCTGTGTCGGCTAAATATATCATTGATTCTATTTTTGTATGTTAAATTCCTTTTTTTGCTCTCCTGATCATTTCGGCATCGGTGAAATTCTCACCGGGCATATACCCTTTGAGGGGCTGTATGCGTTCGTGGATCATATCGATGAACCAGCCTGGCTGCGGGAAGAACGCGCCTTCAAGTTCGTGAGCCGGCGTGATCCAGTTGCGTGACCCAAGCACCGCAACGGGCGCGTCCAGGTAATCGAAGCAGAGCGAACCGATGGTTGCCGCCAGGTCGTTCAGGAACGAGCCGCGGGCAGTCGCATCGCCGGCAACAATGATCTTGCCGGTTTTCTTCACCGAGGCGACCACTTTTTCGTAATTGAACGGCACCAGTGAACGGGCATCGATCACTTCGGCGCTCATCCCATGGACCGACTCCAATTCTTTTGCCGCCTGGAGCGCGGGATAAAGCGTGTGTCCGATGGTCAGGAAGGTGATGTCCTTTCCCTCTTTCTTCACGTCGGGTTCACCGATGGGTATTTCGTAATATCCGGCAGGAACGCCCCCTTCATGGAATTGCTCGCCGATATCGTAGATGCGCTGGCTTTCAAAGAAGATCACCGGATCGGTTCCCTGAAGCGCCGCGTTCATCAGCCCCTTGGCATCGTAAGGCGTCACCGGGAAACAAACCTTGATGCCCGGGATATGTGCCACAAGCGATGTCCAGTCCTGCGAGTGCTGCGCGCCGTATTTGGAGCCCACCGAAACACGAAGCACGACCGGCATCTTCAGCACGTTGCCGCTCATTGCCTGCCATTTGGGAAGCTGGTTGAACACTTCATCGCCACAACGTCCCAGAAAATCGCAGTACATGATTTCGGGGACAACCCTTCCTCCGCACATGGCGTAACCGATGGCCGTACCTACGATAGAGGCTTCCGATATGGGTGAGTTGAACAGGCGGTGATATGGCAAGGCTTCCGTCATCCCTCCGTAAACGGCAAAGGCGCCTCCCCAGTCGCGGTTCTCCTCACCGTAGGCAACGAGCGAGGCATCCTTGTAAAACCTGTCCATGATGGCTTCGAAAATGGCGTCGCGCAACTGGAACTGCTTCATCTTGCTGAACGGCTTGCCTTCGGCATCGAACGCAAAACGTTCCTTGCCGGCTATCTTCTTCACGCGGGAGTTCTCCTCCATCGGCATCAGCACGTCGGGCCTTGCATCGGAGAAACTGTCCACGGAACCGTTCGAGAACATCATATCCCCGATCGCGTCGGGATTTTTCATGCGGGGCGAAATCTCATCGTTGATCGATTTGAGGAACATCTCGTGGATGAGCGTCCTTATGTCATTCCAGATGGCGTCAAGCTCGTCCTGGACGGCCACGCCCGCCTCCAGCAACTGTTTGCCGAACGACGCAATACAGTCCTGTCTTTCCCAGGCTTCCACTTCCTCCCTGGTGCGGTAGGAAGACGCGTCGGAGGGAGAGTGCCCGCTGTATCTGTAGGTCAGGACATCCAGCAAGACCGGCCCGTTTTTCTCATCAATTATTTTTCGCTTGCGTTTGTAAGCGTCAATTACCGCCAGCGGATTGTAACCGTCCACGCGTTCGGCGTGCATCTGTTCCTCGTTCACACCTGCACCGATACGGGCTGCGATGCCGTAACCCATGGTCTCGCCACAGGTCTGGCCGCCCATCCCGTACTGGTTGTTCATGATGTTGATGATCACCGGAAGCCCGCCCTTCATATCTCCGTCCCAAAGCTCCCTGAACTGGTCCATGGCGGCAAAAGTGATCCCTTCCCAAACAGGTCCGCAAGCCATCGATGCGTCACCTATGTTGGCAACCACCATGCCGGGTTTGCGGTTGACTTTTTTGTATAACGCGGCACCAACGGCTATGTCTCCCGATCCACCCACGATGGCATTGTTGGGATACACGCCGAAAGGCGTGAAGAAGGCGTGCATGGAACCGCCCAGTCCTCTGTTGAATCCGGTTTCCCGGGCAAAGATTTCAGCCAATGTTCCGTAAACCAGAAAACGGCGGGCAAGCTCCCTGGTTGTTCCGTTGAAATCCTTTTGAACGATTTCCAGTACCGAACCGTCAAAGAATCCCTGCATTATCTTCAACAGTTCCTTATCGGCAAGCTTATGGATGGCAGACATCCCCTTGGCCAGGATTTCACCGTGCGAACGGTGGCTCCCGAAAATAAAATCATCCACGGTAAGTGTCCAGGCCATCCCCACGGCTGCCGACTCCTGTCCGATGGACAAGTGGGCCGGACCGGGGTGGTTGTACGCCACACCGTTGTATTCACCTTTGGTTTTGATAAGGTTAAGCATGGTTTCAAACTCGCGGATGAGCGCCATGTCGTGATAAATGGCTTTTAGTTCCTCGTCGGTAAAATTTTCGCGTTCTTCTTTTACCGTTTTTTGATACTGATTGACAGGAATGGGCTGAAATTCCACAAAGCCCGGTTTCCGGGCTTCAGCCGGATCAATAAATTGAATTTTTGGCATACTGTTTTATTTTTTCGATCGATTTTACAATCGTCATTTTTCTTATAAATTGTTATTGGGTTTTGAACAAGCAAGTCGGGGCAATCAAAATTCAAAAATCACTTCCTTGAATATTTCACTTACTGTAGGATGCGGAAAAACGACCTCTTTCATTTCTTCGAGCGTCATCTCCTGCTCTATTGCCAGACAGGCGCCGTAAATCATTTCACTGCTCGGGTTTCCCAGCATGTGAACACCGATGACTTCGCCGTATTTTTCACCTGCAAGCACCTTGCATAATCCGACACCGCCCTCGTTTTCTGCGACAAAACGCCCGGCATAGGCCATGGAGAGTCTGGCTACCTTGTAGGCAATCCCTTTTGCCCTGGCACTTTCTTCGGTTTCACCCACACCTGCAATTTCAGGGTTGATGTACACGACTCCCGGAATGGCATTATAACGCATAATGTCGTCTTTTCCCGTAAGGTTGTTAACCACCACTTCGCCTTCACGGCTGGCGGTATGCGCCAAAAGCGAAAAACCGGTAACGTCGCCGGCGGCAAAGACGTTGGGCACATTGGTACGCATCTTTTCATCGACCTTGATGCCTCCCCTGTCCAGTTCCACATTCAGATTTTCGAGTCCAAAACCCCTGGTCACCGCGCGGCGCCCGACGCTCAACAGGATTTTATCGCCTTCAACGGTGCGTGTTTCTCCCGCCTTCTCAAAAACCACTTTATTTCCGTCCACCCGGACCACCTTGGCGTTAAGGTGAAATTCGATGCCTTTCCTGGTGAAAATATCGCGCGAAAGGGCTGATATCTCGTAATCGTTGTTTCCCAGAATCTCGGGAAGCATCTCGATCACGGTCACCCTGGACCCTAAACTGTTGTAAAAACTGGCGAACTCCATCCCGATAACTCCTCCCCCGATGACGACTAGACTTTTGGGTTGCTCCTTGAGTTCAAGAACCTCACGGTTGGTCAGGACAACATCGCCGGCTTCCCCTAATCCGGGAATGGGCGGAACCGACGCTTCGGACCCGGTACATATCAACAGGTTGTTTCCCAGGTAATGCTCTCCGTTGCAAACCACCTCGATTCCCTTGGCGCTTCTGCCCGAGATCCAGGCTTCGCCTTCAACAACCGCAACATCGCTGGCCTTCATCTTGGTTTTCACGCCGGCGACCAATTTGCGCACCACTTTATTTTTGCGGGATACAATCTTGTCGTATTCAAAACGGACATTCTCCGCAAAAACACCGTATTTGTCCCCGTGAAGGGCATTCTCATAGGTCTTCGCACTGTAAAGCATGGTCTTGGTGGGAATACAGCCTTCGTTAAGGCAAACGCCTCCCAGGCTTTTCTTCTCGAACAGCACCACCTTCAGCCCCTTGTGCCCTGCGCGTTCCGCGGCCACATAACCGGCCGGTCCACCGCCGATGATCAGTAAGTCGTACATTATTTTGTTTTTTTAGATTAATAATCGATTTCAAGATTTTCTATTTCCAGGGCAATCTGCTTCAGGAAGCGTGTGGCTTCCCCGCCGTCAAGCGCCCGGTGGTCGTACGTGAGGCTCAGGCCGATGTAGGGAACAAAGGCATAAACCCCGTCACCCAGGTCTTTCGGACGCGGAACTATCGTGTTTACCCCCAATATGGCGGATTGCGGCAGGTTAATAACGGGAGTGAAGATCTCCACTCCGTAATTCCCCAGGTTGGACACGGTGAACGAACCGGCCTCGGCGGAAAGGATATCCGGATTCACGCTGCCCGCCTTGCAGGCGTTCGCCACCTCTTTCAGCTGGTTTGAGAGCCCCACGATCGACAGGTCATCGGCATTCTTCACCACCGGCACCATCAGGCCACGTTCAGTGTCCACCGCCAGCCCGAGATGCACCTTGTTGAAAAGGCGCATGCTGTCGCCCAGAAATTGCGAATTGACGTTGGGGAACTTCTTCAGGGCCTTGATCACGGCATGGCAAACCATGTCGTTCAGCGTGATGTTTGCCGATAGCTTCCGGGCTTCCACATCCGCTTTGACCTGTTTCCGGAGCTCAAGGATCCGGCGCGCGTCGGCACCCAGGTGGTGGGTAAGCTGCGCCGAGTTTTGCAGTGAAGCGTGCATGGCTCTTGCAATGAGCTTGCGCATGTTGGAGAGCTTCCTGTCCTCAAAGTCGTTGGCGTAGACAGTATTCGGCGAGGGAATCAAATCGGCGGACCGGGCTGTCCCCGCCAAGCCGGTGCCCGATTGTGGCTGCAGGTTTTCCTGCGAGGCAATCTTTTTTGCCAGGGGAGTCATTTTCGGACGATTTTCCAGGGTTGACAGGACGTCTTTTTCCAGGATGCGTCCCTGGGGCCCTGACCCGCTTATCGCTGCGGTATCGACCGCTTCCTTTGAGGCGAGGTTTTTGGCCCGGGGAGAAATGAAACGGGTTCCGGGTCCTGCGTTCCGGGATTCGAGCTTCTGCGGGGCGTTATTTTCAGGCCCGGCGCTTACAGTTTCCTGTCTTGCAGTTATCGACTCCTCGCTACCGCTATCGGACCCGGGCTCCGGACTGCCTTGCAGCAAAGCGGAATAATCCTCGCCGGGCTCACCGATAATCATCATGTTTCCCAGGACGGGCACCTCATCACCCTCCCGGTAAAAACACTCGAGAACCACTCCGTCCGAAGGGGATTCCTCCTCGAAGGAGGCTTTATCCGTTTCATAGGAAAAAAGGACTTCGCCTTTCTTTACATTATCCCCTTTTTTCTTGTTTATTGAGCCGATAATACAACTCTCGACCGACTGCCCCTGCTTGGGCATAATTACTAAATTTGCCATTGATTACTAATTCAACTATCTGTTTTTAACTTAAAATTTTGCTTTCTAGGATTTATTTTGTTTCATTAGTGTCCCCCCCTCTTTCACAACAGAACGTCCCTTTTTATAAAGTCACAATAAGGGTAATCTATTTTCCGAAGAAACAATCCGTAGTTATATTTATCTATAAATCCGTGTGTTATTTAATTTTTCCGGTGGCTGCATCTGGGTTTTGGTGTAACCAAATCCGGTACAATTCAAAAAAGGTAGGAGCATCTAATAATTCAATATCGGGGTTTAATTTCCCCAATTCTTCCGTAACTGTCACGTACCAATCGGGTGTTTTTAAAATATTCCGGAACCAATGAAAGGGTATAGGTCGCTCAGAAACCCTCTGGGCAACACGTTGAGCAGCTTCTTTCGGATTTTGTTGGATATCTTCATCAGATCGTAATACAGGCATATTTCCGTGCAGCACGGTCAACGGCACCTTTTGGGGCACGATACCATCTGGGCTAAATGAGGCATAACAATCCAATCCTTCTTTTGTGAGACCAGGAGCAGTGCCATCAATGACAAAGCCGGTAATGGTAAGATCCCATCGGTTGTAGTAGGGAGTGCAATGTTTCGCCCATGCATCCAAACCCGATTTCAAGCCCGATATTTCCCGGGGTTCCTGCAACATCCCGGGCATCAGGTAACCCGCACCATTGTCGGCTGCCACGAAATAATCATTGGACGTTGCCGTCTCACGATAATAATCCAGAGCCATCGGCACCCTCTTTTCCAACACTGGGCTAATTGCCCACATCATTGGTACTTTTCCCCTGCTTTTATTGTCCCAGATGGTAGGTGTGCGCTGGGCCACCCAGGAGGATGCATCATAATCCCCTACGTAGAATATGATAAAATCTCTTCCTTTGAAATCCACCTTTCCTTCATCATCGAGATACCCCCTCTGTTTCAACTCGTCAATCGACACCTTTTTTTGCGGATATTTCTCTTTCAAAGGGAAATGGGTCCAGAAAGAGGCATTGGCCAAAGCACCATATCCAATGGCGTCGGCATCTTTAAAGGCATTGTATGCCCCGATAAGCTTGGAAAACTCCCATTCTGTAGCCACATCACCGTGCATGCCTCCCGCATGTTGTGTATATTTAAAAGCCCACGAAGGAAATCCACCTATGTAGCACATCTTCTCTCCTTTATTTATTCTGTAAGCTTCGGAAAGAAATTCTTTCAGTGTTGCCAGGTCAGTTCCCACAGCCTGATCGGTGTCGTCAGTAGCCGGCTCATCCCCCCAGGGAGAGAGGTCGAAGAAGAAGGCTTTCTTGCTTACAAAAAAGTCATGATTACTCAAGGTATGGTGATTCACAACCGTTGCAGTGGGGTTCATACGCCATCTCTGGTCAATGTAATAGGCTCCAAACTCACCGGAACATTGATTGGTTTTCATGTATCTCTCAATAAACCAGATGTATGGATCGTTTTTCAGGGAGCCGGTCGAGACCCTGTTGGTACCGGGTATCGTCCCTTTCCCTGTGAAGAGCGGTGTGCCATCCTGATTGATCAACCTCTCCTTCACTTTCAATTTTGGTCCTGCGAGCACAACGCGCGAATAGAGACTTCCCGGTGCAGGATCATAGCGAACCGCTATCAGGTCCTCGATTCCTGCAATGGCTGAGGCAACGTTACTGGTTGATGCTATCGAAGAATCGTAGAGAACAACGCCATTGATAAAATGTTTGTAACCTTCGATCAGTTCCACGATATCGTGATAGACTACCGTATCTTTATCGTGCAGCCATTTGCCAGGCTGACGGTATTTATGCCACCAGTAAGTGTCAACCTCTATATCGGATTGGACCACATAGTTGATAAACAGACGGGGCGCATCCCGGTTGACAATTCCCTGTAGGGTGGCTGTTGCGTGAATATCATCCCACATGCTCTCAACCAGTTGAGGGTCGTTTAAATCATAATGCAGGCTGTATTTCAGGTCAAACAGTCCAATTGATTCGGAATTGGGAACATTGCATGAGAAAGATAACAGCAGGCAAAGTGAGCTATAAATAAAATTTTTCATTTGATTTTGTTTGAATATGAGTAAGGGAAGTCTGAATCTTTTGTACCCCTTTGTTTGTTTGGGGCATCATCCATTTCAATCTCTATTGTTATACCTTCCATCAGTTCAGTATGTTTCAGGTAATTTTTTGTGTAGGTCTCTCCTTTAAGTTCCACCCTTTTTATAAAGCGGTTTTCGGCGTTGTTATGGGGTGCATTGATCACCACATTCTTTCCGTTTTCCAGGTGTATCGTTGCTTTTTTAAAGAGAGGGCTTCCCAGTACATACTGATCGGTTCCGGGACAAACAGGGTAGAAGCCGAGGGCACTAAACACATACCATGCCGACGTTTGTCCGTTGTCTTCGTCACCACAGTATCCGTCCGGTGTCGGCCAATACAGACGGTTCATCACTTCACGCACCCAATATTGGGCTTTCCAGGGTTCACCGGAGTAATTATAGAGATAGGTCATGTGTTGAATCGGTTGGTTGCCATGTGCGTAGTTTCCCATGTTCATGATTTGCATTTCCCGTATCTCGTGGATCACAAAACCATAATAGCTTTCATCGAACAGAGGGGGAAGATTGAACACCGAGTCGAGCATCTGGTTGAATGTTCTCTTCCCTCCCATCAGGCCGATTAATCCCTGCACATCGTGAAAAACGGACCAGGTATAATGCCAGCTGTTTCCTTCGGTGAAAGCATCTCCCCATTTAAAGGGATTGAAAGGAGCCTGAAAGGAGCCATCTTCGTTTCGTCCACGCATCAATTTCGTCTCCGGGTCAAACAGGTTGCGGTAATTTTGGCTTCGTTTGGCGTAAACTTCAATTTCAGCGGCAGGCCGCTTCAGTTTCTTTCCCAACTCATATATACACCAGTCATTATAGGCATACTCAAGTGTGCGTGCGGCATTCTCGTTGATCCCGACATTATAGGGTATATACCCCATTTTATTGTAATATTCATGTCCGATGCGTCCGGTAGCAGCGCTTTTGGGGTTTACGTTTTTTGTTCCATGCACTACAGCCTCCCACAAGCGATCAATGTCATACCCTCTGATTCCTTTCAGATAGGCATCCGCAACAACGGAAGCTGAGTTATTCCCGATCATCGAGTTCCGGTGTCCGGGACTTGCCCACTCGGGTAGAAAGCCGCTTTCAAGGTAGGAATTAACAAGACCCTCTTGTATTTCTGCATTTACAGAAGGAAAAACAAGGTTCAGGAATGGAAATAGGCTGCGGAAAGTATCCCAGAACCCGGTATCGGTGTACATGCGTCCGGGCAGTACTTTTCCGTTGTAGGGGCTGTAATGAACGATGTTGCCTCTGACGTCAATCTCATACAGTTTTCTCGGAAATAGCAGGGAGCGGTAGAGACAGGAATAGAATGTTCGCGTTTGGTCAACCGTACCTCCTTCAACCTCGATTGCTTTCAACACTTTATTCCAGGCTTCTTTTCCGTTCTGTTTCACCTGATTAAAGTCATCTGTTCCCAACTCTTTCAGGTTCAATTCTGCCTGTTCATGACTGATAAATGAAGAGGCAACACGGGCGATGACCTTTTCACCTTTGGTAGTGCTAAAGCCAATGACAGCACCGGTATGGGCCTCCCTATTTTCCAGTTGATTTATCCTGAGTTTCTGGTTATCAAAGGTGGCATGATAAGTGAAAGGTTTATCAAACAGGATGACAAAGTAGTTCTTAAAATTATCGGGGACACCGCCGCTGTTTTTGGTTGAGTATCCAATGATTTTTTTTTCGGAAGGAATGATTTGAACATATGAGCCCATATCGAGTGCGTCAATGACCACAAAGGAATTCTCATTTTCAGGGAATGTGAAACGGAACATTGCAGCCCTTTCCGTCGGGGTAATTTCGGCAAGTACGTCATGCTCGGCGAGATAGACGCTGTAGTAATAGGGCTTTAACGTTTCTGCTTTATGAGAAAACCAACTGGCACGTTCCTCCTCATGAAAAAGAGGTTTACCGGTAACCGGCATAATGGAGAACTGTCCATAATCGCCGATCCAGGGGCTGGGTTGATGTATCTGTCTGAATCCATTTATTTTATCACTTTCATAGGAATAGACCCACCCATCGCCCATTTTCCCAGTCTGGGGAGTCCAGAAATTCATTCCCCAGGGTAATGCAATGGCAGGATATACATTCCCGTTAGACAACGCATGTTTCGACTGGGTTCCCATCAAGGGATTCACCCATTCTACGGGATCAGCGATTTTTCCCACTATCTGTGCATAGCTTTGAAAAGTAGAAAGCAGCAAACAGAGAATAACAATTTTCTTCATGATTTCTTTAATCTGATTTTATACAGTATGATACAATTATTTCTACAGCATTTCCTTCCAGAAGAAAGGGAGAAATCCATTACTGCTGCATATCTTTCGCTGACGGTGGAGGAGAGTCAACGCCCCATTCCTTGTTCGGGCGGTCACCCATCTCCAGCACCAGAGTGCCGCCTTTGATCAGTTCATCGTGTGTAAACCAGCTGTGGTTCCGTGGTTCTCCGTTGAACGTGGCAGATTGTATGTATTTGTTGCTCCACGAAGTGTTTTTTGCTTCTACAGTAAATTTGTTCCCGTTGTCCAGGTTGATGGTCGACTTGGTAAATACGGGACTTCCAATGGTATAAACAGGGATGCCCGGCGTTACAGGATAAAAACCCAGTTGTGAGAAGACCACAAAAGCCGTCATCCCACCTCCATCTTCATCACCTGGGATCCCCATAAGGTCGTTACGGAACCAACTCTCCAGCAGCATCCGGATACGTTTCTGTGTCTTCCAGGGCTGTCCAGCATAATTGTAGAGATAAGGTATGTGAAAGCTTGGTTCGTTACCCATCACAAACTGGCCTACATTACCAGTGGCATCGGGATGAACGGCGTAGTATTGCCATTTGGGCAGCTTCAGATCCTCTACAAAAAGCTGATCCAGTTTCTGAATAAAGGGTTGATTGCCACCAAACAGATTGATCAGGTCGGAGATATTGTGGCGCACATCCCAAATATAGGTCCAGGCATTGTTCTCATCGTAGTATGCCCTGGCACCTATCCCTCCTGAGAAAATATAGTCGAAGGGTTCTATAAATGCGCCGTTTTTATCTTTTGGGTGAAAGAAGCCGGTCTCTTTGTTGAACAAGTTGCGATAATTGTATGCACGGTTCAGGAAAAAGGTATAATCATCCTCTTTTCCCAAAGATTTTGCCAGTTGGGCGATGCTCCAGTCGTCATAGGAGGCGGCCTGCGTAACGGCAACAGAGTTTCTCTGTTCAAAATCACTGACGATTGCCACCGGCTCTTTTTCACCGGGATGCAGTCCCGGGAACCATCCATGTTCATGATAAAAATCATCCAGTTCTGTCTTGGGAGCACGCCGCCAAGGAATCATTGTTTCGTTGAGGACGGTATTTTTCATCCCCTCAAATGCTTTTTCCACGTCAAACTGAATCCCTTTACTCAAAGCATCGGCAAACATTACTGCAGCATGGTTGCCATTCATGCAGTGGGCATCACCGAACACACAAGGGAATGTAGGCATCCATTTTTCTTCAGAATTTTCATACATTCTGATGTAGGATGCCAGTTTCTCTTCTTCCGCCTTGGGATTAAGAATGATTTGTAATGGATGTAGGGCCAGGTAATTATCCCAGATCCAATCATCTGTCCAGAAGGGAACACCTCCATCATCGTGCACTTTCCCATCAAAACCATTGTAATATTTGCCATCCTCCGAAATATTGATCATCCTTTCGTGAGCCCGGTACAGGGAGGTATAAAAAACAGTCTTCTGATCTTCTGTTGCTCCTTCTACTTCTATTTTACCCAATGTCTCGTTCCATTTTGTACGCGCTGCACTTGCAAGAGCATCGATATCGAATTCCGCGATTTCGTTTTCCAAGTTATTTCGAGCCTGTTCGTGGCTGATATAGGATATGCCATAGCGAATACGCACTTCATTGATATTATCTGCAAACCGTACATAACTGGCTTTAAGGTTCTCCTTGTTTTTATTTCCTGTCTCTATAGGTTCCTGATCAAATTCAAGATAGAAGTAATGTTTGGTTCCATGGTATATCTCATATCCATGCATGGTATTTCCCTCTGCAAATAGTTCTCCATTACCTACCGTACGTAACATAACGTATCTTGGACCTTCATTTTCATATGTCAGTGAAAATATTGCTGATCGGGCAGCCGGTGCGAAACGGGTCAGTATGCCATGGTCATCGAGATAGACTGAATAGTGATAGGGGGTAGATTGTTCATGATCGTAACGATAATTCATGTTCGGTGTCAACTCGGTCAGTTCTCCACAGTAGGGCATCAAATAGAGCAGATCTCCCTGGCGATGTGAAGGTACATTCAGTGGCAGTCCTTGCATACGGTCGGTAACAAACTCGGTATGAGCAGGGATCATGCGTAACATGCTATTAGGCAGATGTGTGACCGGAAATGTAGGCACCAGTAGGATACTGATATTTCCAATGCGATTGTTGACATAATCAACCGGATCTTTTTTCTTATCCTTTCTATCTATTTGTTGGCATGATACAGAGGCAAATGCCAAAATCGTTATAAGCAATACTATTTTTTTCATAATTAATCATTTTTTGTGTATAATAAATCTATAGGTAACTGACATACCTTTTCAAGAATATGGCGGTTACCTTTTTTTGCTTCCTCGAAAAAAATCTTATCAGAAGGGTAATAGTTACCATTCTGATCTTTTCCCCTGAAAGAGATGCCGGCCTCTATTGCATTTAATATCAGAAGATATGGTTTGTTTAGATTGAGTGCTGCACGTAGCGGCGCCACCAATCTGTCTTCGGGACTCAGTTTCCGGTACAAATCGCATCCAACCCGAAACAAGGTGTCCCCCAGGCTTCTATTTCTGAACCGATGCAGCAGGTCGTCAATATGTTCCTCCAATTGCTGATGGGTGAACTCATCCGGGTAGAGAGCTTGTAGGATGTCGGCTGCCTGTAACATTGTTTGCCGTACATCACGAAGGAGCTTCTCGTCATCCAAGACCTCACTAATATATATAGCGTCAGGATGAGTCTGGTATCCCAGATAAGCTGCTGTTGCATGCCCTAAATTATGGATAAACAATTTTCTGTCTACCCAGGCCTTTATGTTTTCTTTGGGTGCCAGAAAAGGGACCTCGGGGATGGGGTTTAAGAAACTTTTTTTTGCGACAATCAAGGAGTTGTAGGGTTCTGCAAAAACCTGTAACGGATCTTCCTTGATGTCTTCTTGAGTCATTATTGGAACCATCTTTCCGATACTCGTCTCAACCAACCCTACCAATTGATCTAACGGATAATCTTCCGGTAGATATTTTCTTAACTCCTCTCTGATAAAAAAATCAGCATTACGCATATTCTCAGCAATGATTATATCTAACGGCATATTACCATAATCCTTCCTTCTGGCAAGTAAAGATTTGGCAATGATTGGGATAGCTGTCCGTAAGCCCTGTTGTCCGACAGATAAAGAGACAATACTTACATGCTTCAATTCTTCCATTATACGCTCCTCGTCTTCCAGACATAGACCTTTAATATTGCTTATTCGAACAGTTTCTTCCTTATCGCCATCTTTGATAATTACCCGGTATGCTTTTACCCGGTTCATCTGGTCTATCAAGGACCTGTTAATATCCACAAAAAGCACTTCATAACCTGAACGGTTGAATACCTGGCCGATAAAAGATCTTCCTATTTTCCCGGCACCAATAACTACAATTTTTTTATTATTCATCAGACTGGATTTTCATTGTGGATAATTCTTTTGTATTTGAATCAGGTACTCGTTGTAAAAGGATTCAATTTTTTTCCTTTTTTCTCCTGACTCTTTTTCATAAAACGTACCCCCATGATAGAAGCAGGCATATCCTCCAGAGACTACTCCCATAGCAATAGCCTTAGGCATATCAATTTGCTGCGAGGGATGTTCCAACAACTGTTGTGCAATACTTGCAATCACTCCTCCCGCAAAGTTGTCTCCACATCCAGTAGTATCTCCCACCTTTTCAGGGTGCTGGATTATCATCTCCTTCACCTTTTCGGATACTGGCATACTGCCTTTTGAGGTGCCAAACAATGGATTATTATATGCAAAATAGAGAGGATTGGCTCCATGCGTAATCACAATTCCGCCGACACCACTTTTCTGAAAGAAGCACAAGGCATCGTCAACCGAATCCTTGCCGCTTAATCGGAGCGCCTCTTCCCTATCGGCAATCAATAGATCGGTATGTCGGTATGTCTCTGATGAAGAGCCTAACGGCCATGCTGCATTTGGGTTCTTTTTCTCATTCAGGGAGTCATAAACGGTATTGACAATCGTCAATGCGTTTTTTTCTTTTGACTTTTTGAGCAACTCTGTCAGTGATTGATGGATATTGGGTACCAAAGCGGTACCTCCGAAAACGACAATGTCGCTCTCAAAGAAGGTATCATCCAGGTCTTCGGGAAAGAGATCCCATGCAGCTCCGATGTTGTTGATAAAAATCCGTTCCCCATGCCCCTGATCATAATCGGGATCGGAAAGTACATCTGTGAATGGTGTATATTTTTCCGATAATTTGAACTTGCCAATTTTCAACGGCGTTCTTTGTAAGTTCTCATCAATATAAGCTGCCCCCTTATCCATGCCTTTACTCCCATAGAAATAGACGTCGGCATTCATTTCGGCAAGCATTTGTGCCGTATGAATCAATGAAACGATGGAAGGCCCTCCGATATTGAGTGTTACCGGTGAATTGCCATTGGTGATTTCTTCTCTTACCTTCAAATAATCTTCACCTGTGAATTTTTCAAATTCATCCCTGAAAACCAGTTTGCCGGGTGATAATCCACCATCTCCCGGATTTACCGAGAGAAACCGTTTAAATATATCACCCGTAAAGTTCACCGGTTTGTAGAGATAATCCACCAAAGCGCACCCTGTACCAGATATTCTGAATGTTTTGCTGCTCATTACCCGATAAACTTTACATAATCTGATACTAACAGATGGATTGGTTCTTCGTCCTCAATAATTTGCGGGAATCGTCCTATTGTTTCGTGGAAACGATTGTCGGCAGTATCATCGTTTACTGTACTAACTTCACCTACAAGGACTTTTCCTTTTCCGGGCTCTCCATAAAATCGGTGATAGACACCCTGCTCGAGACAAATACTTTCTCCGGGTTGTAAAATCACCTTCCCACCGGGTTCAGCAACTCTCTCTACTCCATCGGTTTTTAACCGTATCGGTGTCGTTTCATCCAGTAAATCATCGGATGTCGTATTGTAAAGTTCTATTACCAGATTGCCTCCACCACGATTGATGATATCCTCCATTTTTGCCCAGTGGAAATGCATAGGCGTTTCCTGATTTTCCTCCACAATCATTATCTTCTCAGCATAGGGTTTCTTATCCACATTATATTTCCCATTCCGCAATGTGAACAGGAAGAGTCCTCTCTTGTAAAAATCACCGGAACCAAAATCGGTTATGTCCCACCCCAGCATATTGTCCATAACTTCTGCTACAGAGTCCTTGTTCTTTTTCCAGTCTGAAAGAGACCAATAGGCCCAGGGGGGCAAGTGGAACCGATGATCAGCTAAAAATGCTTTCGCTCCTTCAATAATCTGATTAACTTCGCTACGTTTCATTTCCTTAGAATTTAATATATTACAATTTTAATTTATTTTTGGACGTTGTTTTCTTCTTTTACCATCACGGAGCAGTACAAAAGGTATCCCATCAATAACAGAAGCAGGGCCATTGCTACTGACTGATTAAAAGCATCGGCGAGCAATCCCATTAGTGGGAGTATAATGGCACCACCGGCAACTCCCATAATCAGCAAACCGGATATTTCGTTGGCATTCTCCGGTTTGCGCTTCAAGGCAAATGAGACGATGATAGAAAAGACATTGGCCACAGCGAAACCCACTATAAAAATCAACGTCAGAATAGCCCAAACCTCATTCAAGAACAGCATGACAAAAAGTGCAGGGATGGCAACGAGCATACTTATCTTGAAAAATTTTTTAGCAGAGAAGGAGACCAGCAGGAGTGCCCCGATAAAGGTACCTATGGTCCTGGCAATAAAATAGAGGCTTGTTCCCAGGCCGGCTTTTTCTAGTGGGATATTGCATTTTTCAATCAGGAGTTTGGGGACAGTCGTGTTAAGCCCAACATCAATACCTACGACAAACAGGATTCCTATAAAAAAGAGAAGGATCATCTTGTCGCTCAACAGAGCGAAAGTTTTACCCAGCGAAGATGATTTCTGTTTAGGGGTCTCTTCTTTTATCGGAGTGAGCATCAACCACAACCCGATGGCGATTGTCACCAATCCGTAAATAAGAAAGACCAGCTTCCAGTCCCCAAACCGTACGGCCGTCCAACTGGCGATAATGGGCCCCAGAAAGGCAGCTATAGCTTTAATAAACTGACCCATTGTCAGGCTGCTTGTAAGTCGATCACTGCTAACAACATCAGTCAGGAGGGGATTTATGGAGACCTGGATAATGGTGTTCCCAATCCCCAACAATGCGAATGCAAACAGCATTATCGGAAAGTTATAGACAATTAATGGAATAATCATTGCCAATAAGGTAAGCATCATGCTGATGATGACTGTACGCTTTCTCCCCAGGCTATTCAATATCATGCTCGTTGGGACAGATAGAATGGCAAACCACAAGAACAGGCTAAAAGGGAGCAGATTGGCTATGGAGTCTCTCAGTCCAAAATCCTGTTTCACATAATTGGTCGAGATTCCAACCAAATCCACTATTCCCATTACAAAAAAACTGCTTATAACGGGTAACACCTTCAATAAGGAGATTCTATTTTTCATAATTCATATTTAAAAAACATTTTCATTTTTTTTATTCTACAGTTTCACTTTTGGAAATTTGTGTTCCTAGGACTTTGGCATAATTTCTTTTCCTGTTGGTAAACATAACCTGAGAGCTTTCTTTCACCCATTTTCTGTGTCCTGTGAAAATTTAAAGGAATTCAAGATGCAACTATGTATCGTATATTACTATTGTTTCATCCATGACCTGAAGCAACATTTCTGTTTTATTAGCAGGATCAGACGATTTGAGTTCCCAAATATTGGCTGACCTGTATTGTCGGAATGTTTGGGAAAAGCCTCCTGTTCAAGAATTAACCGATCTGTTTGAGCCTTTATACCCGTTTCGTAGAGTAACATAATCAGTAAAAACAATATTTCTTTATTATTAAACATTTACCTTTATTGCTAAACCGGTTAACTCACCGGGCAAAAAATTATTCACTTATATTAGTCATTCGTATTAAGCATGTCGTCTGATTTGTGCTTCAAGTAAATACTGATTAATCGTATTTTTGCCATTAATTTGATTCATTAGAATATCGACTGCTTTTTCACCCATATCCTTAATCGGTTGTTCAATGAAATTAAAAGGAATATTTGCAATTGAAAATGAATCAATTTTGTCAAAGCAAACAACATCCATTTCTTCAGAAATCCTAATACCTTCTTTATGCATATATTTCATACCCGTAATGAAAACCCTTCTAGAACAAAAGAATATAGCATCAACTTTATCCGTATTATTTTTAAATTCAACTATGGCCTTATGTATCTCTTCTTCTTGTTGCTCATAGTTAATATCCTTAATTAATGCCGGATCAAACAAATTGTGCTGATTTAAAACATCAATACATCCCTGTTTCCTGTCCATCAATGCATTTAACTTAATGTCGTAACAAACAACAGCAATTCTCCTATTTCCTTTTTCTATCAACATTTCAGTCATTTTTGCAGATATTTTATAGTTATCTACGATGATGTAGCTGGCATTGATTGCGGGATAAAAGCGGTCAACTTGGACTAATGGAATGTGTCTTGCAATTATTTTTTGCGTAATTTCTTCTCCTCCATCAACAGGAACTAAGATAATTCCATCCGTCTGTCTATTTAAAAGTATAGTAACGGCATCATTAAATTCATCTAATCTTTCGTTTGTGTTTGTAGTGATTACAGTATAACCATATTTTTTTGCTCTTTCTTGGATATGGAATGTCAGATTTCCAAAAAATTCATTTGAAATATCAGTAATTATCACACCAATTGACATGCTTTTGCCGGTAGTAAGGCTCCGAGCGATTTCATTTGGATAGTAGTTCATTTCTACAGCTAACTGTCTTACCTTCTGACTTGTTTCATCACTGATGCGACCTGATTTGGCTTTTCCGCTCAACACCAGTGAGACTGTTCCTTTCGAAACACCTAACTTATCTGCGATATCCTGCATGGATACTTTTTTCATATCTGATTCGAGTTGGAATAATAAACCAAACCGGTTAACTTATCGTTTCAAACATTTATTACATTTATTACAAAAATATGTTTAAATCATTAAGAAAACAAAAATAAAACATTATTTAACTCTCAAATTAAAAAATCTCTACGAAATAACTTTAGGCAAAGCACCTTAGGAGCAAAATGGATGTTTATTTCTTTTCATTTTCAATTTCATTAACTCGATGTAACCAATATCCCCAGTATTCATCGACAAATTTGATCACAGGTTTCGGTGACCAGTCATTATTATATAAACTAAAATTACTGTTTGAGTTATTTGTCACACTTACGAATTCCCATCCAAAACGAGTACCTTGAATGAGTGTATTTTCAAGAATCGCTTCCAGTTCACTGTTTTTAAAAGACACAAAATCGCTTCCATTAAAAGTCATGTGTTCAGTAATAGCCCAGTCTCTTTTCAGAGCATTCTTCACTTGATACACTCTATCATACGCCTTTTGATTAGGTTTATTTGAGGGGAAGTACCATGACCAATTAACCTGAATTATATTTGCTTGCGTGAGATGAGTCAAGAATTCAATTGGATCGCCCATCCGAAATTGTTGCTCCTTTTCATTTGCATCTAGATAATCGACAGCAATATAAGCATTATTGCCAGCTATTTCGCGGTAAGCAAGTGCATCTTCGTTAACCCATTTGGCTAGAAATTGTGCTCTGAATTTGTTCCATGTAGGATTTGTAATAAAAGACGCAGGTTGTGGAAATGAAGAAGGCATTTCTGATTCTGAATCAGTGATTTTATTCTCTTCTCTCCATTTATTATATTCATTGCGTGCTGCTTCACTGTAACAAAGTGCAATGGCACCCATGTATTGCGGCTCAACAGTTGTCTCAAAATATAGAATTTTCTTTGTATCTATGCCTTTTGCCAAATTTTTTATAAATTTATGGACAGTAGATCTATAACCGGGATGAAAAATTGAAACCACTTTAGATCCAAATCCATATTCGGTATCAGTAACCATTTCACCTTTGTAATCGATTGCAAACGCATCAGGATGTAGAGCCCAAAAACCTTCGGGGATAGTTCCTCCTCCCACTGCGTAGGTTTCGACCGATAGACACGGATACATTCCTTTTGCATAAATTGCATTGATAAGCTTATTTAGAGGCTCAAGAGATTTATCGGGTATACCATCTCCATCTGTATCGAAATGATGCCAATAGCAATTAAGCTCAAGTGTATTAAAATGATAATTCCTCAATTTATCCAAGTTTGAAATAAACATGTCAACCACTACTGGGTCAGCAAAATTAATTAATGGCTTACCAATTTTAAGAAATACCCATTCATCATCCAAATAGAATTTTCCGTTTTTTATATTCCATAAATTATAATTTACTGTTGGATTTGCATTAATAGGGGGGTTAGGGTAGTCGGCTTTTGTTAATGGTACATTCTCCGGTTGAGTTTGTTTGTCATTACATGAATAAAGACAAAGCGAAATACAGCACAAGGTAATTAACGCAAAAGCTAATTTTTTCAGATACATAGTTTAAATCTTTTAATAATAATTATTTATATTCGTATACTCAATGAAATTGTTGAAAGTTTTGGTTAAGTTACTCTCTTAAATATTTTTTTAGGTATGAATTGTCTTTCCATATTTTGCTTAACTCATCCACAACAGGTTTTGGATTACCTTCAAAATCAATAAGAGACGTATTGATCGTGCAAGGATAGCTGTCGTGCCCCATCCAGATAATAAATCCACCGCAAGTCGGAAATCTTTCCTTGCTTTTTTTTAATGCAAGGACAAGGCCCTCCATTTGTCGATTTTGACTCCATTCTATATATTCATTGAGATTATCCACGCTTCTCCCGGATTTTAAATATTCTTCCCACTGAATCCACCAACTAACGCTACGCCACAGTGGATTTTCCATACTTGCCGGTAGTAATTGAAACTGACCTTTATATTTATTCATAGTTTCTGCTGACATAGCACCCGGGACTCCCACCTCCGAGCGGAACATAGCATCATCTCTATCCCAATATTCTTTAACAGCAGACATTGTTCTGTCTGTTTCTGTATATGGGAGGTCCCACGGGCCGTGTACATCCCAGTTTTTCCCTGTCCCAAAGTTATTGAGGTTTCCATAAATGTTCGGGCCAGACGGGCTTCCTGTTAGAAATCTTCTTGTAGGATCTTGTAACATCAAAACCTCTTTTATAGATTTTATCATTATATGTTTGTGAGTGACAGGCGCTGTATCTCCCAATTCATAAAGTTCATTTCCTCCACACCACAATAACAAACTGGCGTGATGATGAAGACGCTTAACATAGTGATTAACGATTTGGGTCATTTCGTGCACTGCTTTTAAATCTTCTGGAGGATAATTCTCAAGTCCTGAAGAGCTTAACGGGAAGTCCTGCCAGATAAGTATTCCTAACTCATCACATAAATCATACAGCCACTCTTTTTCTGGAAAACCTCCTCCCCAAATACGAATAGTATTTATTCCCAAATCTTTGTATAGATGAAGTAACTTAGCATAATCGTCAAACTGTAAATCAGCAAAGTTTGGCCTAATAGGTGTCCAATTTATGCCTTGTAGAAAGATAGGTTGACTGTTAATGTTACATATCCAAGGCTCTGCATCGATGGGGGCATTTTGACTTTTTGTCCACTCAACGTGTCTGAAACCAATACGTTTTGTGGTTTGCTGTAATAAGTTACGATTTTCATCTATTAAGTTTACGTGTAAATTATATAAATTTTGCGGGCCCAGTTCATTAGGCCACCAGCGTTCAATTTTCAGATCGTCCCAGACCTTATTAAACTCCAATTGATCTGTTGAGAAAGAATCTTCGAATACAACTTTCCCATCGGTACTTGTAAGAGAGATTTGAAGATGTTTTCTTAAAGCCGTATTATTCAATTCTAGTGAAATTGATAATTTGCCGATATTCTTACTTTTGTTAGCTTCGGTAAAAACTTTTAAATTATTAAACAGGGGTTGATTATCCTTTATTTTATGAAAAAAAACTTTATCCCAGATTCCAGTTTGAACTATTCTGGGCATCCAGTCCCAACCATAATTAAATCTTGATTTCCATTCAGTTATCTTTGAAGTCCATCCGATCTGTCCCAAGTTCTCAGGTGGACATTCAAAAATAAGGACAATATTGTTGTTATTTTCTTTAATAAAAGGAGTAATATCGAAACGATGCGGAATAAACATGTTATCAAACTTCCCTGCTTCTTGCCCATTTACCATTACAATACCCTTATAATCTAGTCCCAGAAACTCAATAATCACCTTTTCATTTTCCTGTGCAGACAATTTTTCGCTTGGTATTTTGGCCCCAATTAACCAATGCCTATTTTCAATCCATTCAATTTTTGTACTGTTGACGCCCATGTTCCAATCTTCAATAATGTTAGCATTTTTTAATGCTAACTGTACTGATCCAGGTATATTAATTGGGATATTGGCATACTCAGCCCAACTACCTTCAAGTTTTTCAAAATTAAAATTCATCCTCCAAACATTCGGCCTATATCCCCATAAACGCCATTCCAGTGAAGAAGCATCGAGTGTGTATCCCGGTTCCATATTAAAACTGTTTGCATTTATTTTTATGGTTAGGATTGGGAAAAGGCTCAAATATAATAGAGTAAGTAGTAAAAGTTTTTTCATAGTTTGTTATCTATTTCTTATTTAGTGTTGTTTTGTAAAAATGGAAAAAATTATAAGCGTCAATAACTTCTATATCAAGCTCAGGTCTCATCTCTTTTAATCTACTTATAGCCGAAATCACTTGGTTAGGGCTTGTCCATACTATTCTAAAAAAGTAATATTTTGGTGTTTCATCAGTTGATTTTGGGATAGATGATGACATTTCCTTAGCCGTTTGTTCAGCATTGTGGAAATTTGCTGCGTTATTAATTAGCTCAATTACCGGCATCCCATTCCAAACGTGAGGTGTAGGCAATTTCCCTCCATTGCCATGAAAATCGATAACAATCGTAGCAAATCCATCCGGAGAAAATTGTGTGAATGCATCTTTAACGGCAGCAGAGGGTTCGTCCCAATCAAGGACCATGGGTGATAATGACATGTCCCATTGTTCATAGAATTTTTTATTATGATTAATAAACAATGGCAGGTAGGCCGGATCAATACGATTAGGATTCATATATCCTGCAGCACTTGCGTCCGCTGCAAAAAAATCATTGTCGGTTTTGGTTTCATATAGATACTGCATAATATCAGGATAAGTTTCGGACAGATTGGGATTTATTCCCCATAAGAAAGGCATTGAGCCTCTTTTTTCATCATCCCAACGGGTGGGCATAAATTCGTACAATGGTGTAGCAGAGTCATAATCAGCCATCAAAATAGCAATGTACGTTTTGTTTTTTTCAGGATTTCTCAATGTTGGCCGGCCTTGTTTCATATTTTTCTGTGGAGCTTGAGAATGTACTGTTTGATTAAAACAATTATGCGCTACAGTATTCTGATAACAGTTGTAAGGTGATATAAGGTGTACGGTCTCCCATTCAGTTGGTACTGGATCGTGTTTACTTGGGTAGCCTTCAATGTTACTGTACTTAGGGAAGGAGAAGAAACCTGCAACTTCCGTCATTTGTTGACCATTTGTCAATTTAAAAACGGCTTCCAACATCAATTTGTAAGTATCCAAATCTGTGCCAAGTGCTTGATTTGGATCATCCAAAGGGACTTCATCACCCCAAGGAGATAGGTCATAAACAAAAGCGCGGTTATAGACAGCCCAATCCCTTGTTACTATATAGCTTACGTCACCTTTATGGCGGGTCATATATGAGTCTTCGTACAAAAATAACCAATGGGGGTTACATCGTTTTGTTTCCAGATATTCTTTTATTGCCCAACGATATGCATCGTTTTTTTTACTCCCAGTAACAGAGCCCGTAAACATTCCCCTAAAATCTTTAATAATAGGTAAATCGATTATATTTAAATATTTATTAGCCATTTCAGGGCTTAAAACCAGTCCATCCTCTAAACCCGCTAAGGTAGTTGCTACGTTAATTGTAGCAGGGACTTGGGTATCCCAGATAATAACACCCTTCATTTTTGTTTTGGCAATTTCCAGCAGTTGTTCAAAAGTATCTATATGAACTTGTTCTTTACCAGCCATCCAGCCTTTTGTGGAAAAAATGTTGAGCCAATAGGAGGGTTTATTTAAGGTATTAGACAATACATACAAGTGTGTCCCGTTTCTATTTAGTACACCTTGAATGCAAGCAACTGCCATTGCTTCGTCATACGATGAGATTGTAGACGAACCTTTCAATTTGTACAAATAGATAGCATTCTCCGGCTTTTCAATAACTTTTAACTTTGGTGTATCCTCATGCTTATTGCAACTACAACTCACAGCCATGATGAAAATGCCAAGAAATAAAGTAATGAGAAAATGTTTAAATAAATTCATAGTTAATAGGTACTAATTTATCATTAATGACTATAATGTTATGAAGAGTTTTTTTTGAACAATAAACAATCAAGCTAGGACTATTGCCACAAGCAATAGTCCTAGCTTGATCGAAGTGGTGTCAGTACTCTTCGTAAAACTTCATATTGTCTATTTTAACTTCAACAGGTCCCTGAACATCAAGATGATACATTCTAAAGAAGTTGATAGCAGAAAGATCAATATTACCTCCTGATATCTCAGCTTCAGACAATTTCAGAACAACTCTGTTCCAGCCGTTCTTGAGTCGAAGTTGACTCATGAAATTCCAATGTAGCTCTTGTGAATCAGGATTTCCGGAGCTTGTTATTTCAATCTGACCCGGCCAGTCCCAATTGAAAAGTGAAACGTCTGAGATATATAAATCAAATTGTAATACACCGTATTCAAGTCCCACTTTAGAATCAACAGGCTGATCGAAGTTTTTTTGTATGATGAATCCACCGCCGGAAGTAAACTTAATGGCATATGATCCTTGCTGGGGATTCTCTGAGCTCAAAACTGGCCCGTCACCTCCAGCCCAACCCTGTATTGATTCACAATTGTCGAATATCGTCCCTACAGGTTCTGGCTCAGGCACAATTTCGCCAATTTCAAACAGCTTAGAAGGTGCATAATTAAACTTAATTCCAGGAACAGAAGTTACGGCACCAACTCTAAAGTAGTAAGATTTATTAGGTTTAAAGAAAGTTGAGTTTTTAGCAAGATTTATTGCTAATTTGAAAACTTCTTCTGAGTTAACCGGCCTATTAATTATTCTTTCACTTGCAACTAGACGAACAGGTTCACCTACAATTGATTCACTATGAGCATATAAACCAATTTTTCTCACTGCATCAGGGGTGTTCTGTTGAATTGAAAAGGTTACAATTATCGTATTTCCATCTTTTACAAAAGATACATCTTTTATTCTTAAATACGGTGTAACAACAAAATCCAATTTCGTATTATTATCTATTTTAATTTCTTGTTCATCAAGTTGCAGGAAATTCCTTGAATCAGGCTGAACCGTGTATGTATTTGAAAATAAAAGTGTATTAGCATACGTCCCATCACTCTTAACTCTCAAATATTGTGGTGAAACGGGATCATAGCCATGTTCTATCAATTTAATTGTTGTACCGTTAATTAGATCTGATTGAACCAGTTCATTAGTTTCAGAATCAATTATACGTCCTGAAATTGAAGCATCAGGGTAATCATAATTATCAAGTTTACATGAATATAATAATGTTGAGAAAACGCAAGAGAAAAAGAGATATTTGATTATTGTCTTCATATTATATTATTGTTTATTAGTTAATATTCAGGATTTTGTATCAGATCATTTGATCCTATTCCCGGAATCGGACCGTAGTACATCCTTTTGTCAAATGAAAGCGGAACACCTCTGATTATATGTTTTCTGACAAAGATATACTTTGGTGGGCTTACTCGTAAATCTAATACAGGTAATAAGGCTTTGGGAATTGTATTATTAAATTCTTCATGAAACTCCCTTCTGCGAATTAAATCCCACCAGCGTTTATTCTCAAAAGCAAATTCTACCCGCCTTTCTCTTAATACATTTTCTATTGTCAGGTTTATATTAGTGGTGTGACCAGCCCTTTTTCTGGTTTCGTTTAAAGCATCTTTGGCAATAGTTTGAGCTCCTCCTTCTGAATATCCACTTTCTACTACTGCTTCAGCATAATTCAACAAAACTTCTGCGTAACGAAATTCCATCCAGTCGTTCGTGGAAAAACCTAATGAACTATTTCCATCAACCGGAGTTGGGGAAAGAAACTTTTTAAAGCTAAATCCTGTACGAGTCATTTCAGCCAGATGTTGTTGGTCAAACCCTGAATACTCTTTCCATGAATCTGCGCCAAATGTATGGTAGGTCACTCCATTAACAGTTATTGATGCTTTATCAGCTTCAATAACTGGTGTGCCATCCGGTTGAATGTACCCGGCTTGTATGTTGATTGTGTTTCCTTTCCATTCTGTACCGGGTAATATTACTGTAGACCACAACCTCGCATCTTTGTTTTTAAAAATATCAAACGGTGTATCAAAGTGTAAATAATTTTTATCCCCACTGTAGCCGTTATAATCATTTATATTGCCGTTTGCAGTGGTGACAATTGGTGAATCCTGACCAGGGTTTTGATAAGATTCATAAGTATCCACTAGCTCTAAAGTAGGATTCATCCGTCCAGGATGTGGGGCGCCATCAGCAGTTTGATTAGGGTTAAACCAGAAATCCATGCTGTGGCCACTTCCCGGTTTCCCGTAACCATATACGAGTATTGCTTCTTCTGGAGCTATATTTGGATCTTGAAAAAGTTTTAAAATGTTGTCTATAGCTTCATCTACGGTTGATGGATTTGCTTTATATAGCCCGTGAAAACCGCCATCCATAATGGCTTTTGATGCTTCTATACATAATTTATAATAGTGGTTAGCATTTGATTCGTCCATTCCCACTAATCCTAATGAAACGGCTTCTCCTGATAACGGAGCTTTGTTCCAATACTTTGCGATGGATCCGGCATGAAGTGCAGCCCTGGATTTCAGTGCATATGCCGCCCATTTTGTGGCTCTTCTTGAATCATTTCCGCTTCTTTTTTCAGGTAGAAATTTAATAGCTTCATCACACTCGTTCATAATAAAATCCCAAGTCTCTTTTTCAGTACTTCTTGGAACTTTTAATAGGTCAATTTCAGAGGTATACTCCTGAAAAACATCAATAATAGGTAGTCCTCCATACCGTTTTGCTAAAGCAAAATAAGTAAATGCTCTTAGAAAATGTGCTTCACTAAGAAGTTCGTTTTTCTTATCTTCACTAAGAGTTGATATATTAGGTATTTCTTTGAACAATAAGTTAATATCTCTATTTAATTTGTAACCTGCATTCCACCAGGGGAAGTTCTCCCCATCAACTAAGTGATTGTATTCCGAGTTAACAGCGTTGCCCGCTTGAGCATCAGGATGAATGCCAACAGTATTAACCAAGCCGGTATGAAAACCTACACGATTGTAAGTAAAGTCCTCGAAAGGAGCTTGATAATATAAATTTGCAAAATATACACGAATACCATCTTCGCTTGCCAACAATACTCCTGAGCTTACTTTGTCAAGTGGTTGTAAATCCATTATATCGCGACAAGATGAGAAAAATATCAAAGAAAATGGAATTATTAATAATATATATATTCTTTTCATAAAAGTAATTTATTTAATTAGTGCATTAATGTAATCTGATGTTTTCATTTTATTCATTGATAACAGAAGTAATATAATGTTTACGACATTCTAGAATGTTAGATTGACACCGAGATTAAAACTCTTATTTAGCGGGTATACCCAACCGGCATTATATGCTCCCTCGATACGCTCCGGGTCAAAAGGTTTTACAAACGGATCAGTTAAAGTAAGTAGATTATAGCCGTTTATGTATACTCTAAGATTTTGCATGTTGAGTGAATTTACAAACTTTGAGGGTAGACTGTATCCAACTTCTAGTGATTTTAATCTTAAATAAGATGCATCGCGTCTCCACACTGAACTTTCATGGTACATGGCTCCCACATCAGGTTGTCGTCTTATCGCAGGCCAGTCACCTTTTATCCATTCGCTGTCTGAGGTATATGGATCGGACAAATGCCATCTGTTGTAGAAATATGCTGGCATATTGCCATCATTCCAGAGCATTGTTGCATAATTGTGTGTAAATCTTACGCTATATTTACCTGATCCCTGCCATAACATGTTAAAATCAAAATCTTTCCATTTTGAATTGAATATTAAACCGTAATGCAATTTTGGATTACCTCCCCATGCTAAAGGGATAATATCATTTCCATCAATTACACCATCATCATTGACGTCTCTGTATCGAAAATCACCTGGAATCTCGAGACTGTTACCCAAAGTGCCATTTTGAATTGGAGCATTAACAATTTCTTCTTTTGATTGAAATTGACCAATATAGTCATACATCCAAATTACATCACTCCATCTTTCATTTTGTCCGTTGCGCCAACGATCCATACTATTTACAAAAGGACCCCTTTCTGCATATACAACCATTCTGCGTGCAAAATTGACATTCCCGCTAACATTAAATGAAAAATCAGTTGTCACTTTTTTAGCGTAGCCGATAGAGAGTTCAATACCCCTCACTCTATCTTTATTTAAATTCTCTTGAGGTAAACTTGCTCCAAAAGTATTTGGCAGTGTGGCATTTCGGTAAGCCAATAATCCCGAACGATCTCTTTGATAAACATCAAATTCAAGATTTATTTGATTGTTTAATAATCCTAAATCAAATCCAAGATCTTTAACGATCGAAGTATACCATGTCAATTTTTCGTTAACAACCCCAGGCGCAGATGCCCCACTTGTCCATGTTCCATTAGCAAATTCATGCCCGCCAGCGTTCAAAGAAAAACCACCTATGTATTGAAAAGGACTTCCTGCATCTTCACCTATAACACCATATGAACTTCTTAATTTTAGATTTGATATGAAGGGTACATTATTTTTAATAAAGTTTTCTTCCGATATTCTCCATCCCGCAGAAACAACGGGAAAAAATCCCCACCGTCTATCCGGATGGTATCTAAAAGAACCATCATACCTTGCTGCAAATTCAAATAAATATTTTCCCAGATAATCGTAATTTAATCTCCCCAATAACGAACGAAAACCTGATCTGTCTTCCATTCCACTTGTCCTTTGATTATTCTCATCACCCATATTAATTTGGTCAATAGTAAAAAACTGGAACTCTCTTTGTAATGCAGCAGAACGAGACCAACCATTACGCTCTTCATACACTCCTGTAAATCCTAGATTGTGTTTTTCATCAAACGTTTTCTTATAATTTACATGAGCTTGTAAAGTAATACCATTTCCATCGGACCATCCATTATTTAAAGTGGTTGGATGACCAAAGCGTATTGGAACATATTCATCACTTGTTTGATCGTAAGTGAACATGTTAAAACTTTTGTATAACGATTTTGAGTAACCGTTACCATGTTCATAGTATGCTATCCCTTTTAACTCAAGGCCTTCAACAAATGGCACATCATATTTTAATGATACGGAAGATTTAAAGGATTTAGCAACACCTTTGGTATAGCCAACTAAGTCTGAATTTGATGTGACTAATGGATTATATGCTTGACCGTCATAAACATAGGCCGGGTAATCTACATTGTTGTTTGCATAGGGAGTATGAATTGGCAGCTCCGAAACAGTTCCTCTTATGATATCCATTATTGGCCATCTTGAGCCATCCTTTTCATCATACCACCCTGATAAATCAATTTCAGTAGTAAGATTATTATTCAAGCGTGCAGTAACATTTGATCGAAAAGAATACTTTTCGTACTGGATGGCATTTGATTTTAACAATCCGGGATCTTTTAGGAATCCCAGGCTGGCGTAATAATTAACTTTATCACTTCCGCCTCGAACGGAAAAAGTATGTTGTTGCTGGATGGCTGTTTTTTTCATTGTTTCATTATACCAATCAACACTTTCATAGCCTTCCCCTCCTTGTCGCCACAATTCGACTTCTTCTTTGGTGTAAATAGGAGCTAATCCCATATTTACAGCGGCATCATTACGCATCTCAATCCACTGATAAGCATTTGCCATTTCGGGCATTTCAGTTGGATTGCTAATGCTGATAGATCCGTTATATTGAAATTTTGGTTTACCTTCAGAACCCCGTTTTGTGGTAACTAAAATAACCCCGTTTGCCGCATTCATACCATAAATTGCGGCTGCTCCATCTTTAAGAATAGATATGTTTTCAATATCTTCTGGATTGAGACGTTGAAATTCTGTACTGCTGACCCTGGTCGTGCCATCTATTATAAATAAAGGAGATCCGAACCCACGAATGTTGATCATTGCATCGTATTCACCAGGAGCACCTGTGTTTTGACGAATCTGTAATCCTGGTATTTTACCCTGTAACCTTTGAGCCAAGCTTGTATGCGTGGTTGTTAGAATGTCTTCATTTTTTATTGTGCTAATTGCAGCTGTCAGATTTCCTTTTTTTTGTGTACCATAACCAACGACCACTAATTCGTCCAATGTTTTCGTATCTTCCTGGAGTACAATGTTCAAAACATTTCTGCCATCCACTTTAATTGTACTTGTAATCATGCCTATGTATGACACTTCTAATATAGCATCCGAGTGCACATTGCTTAATACGAAATTACCATCACTATCCGTAACTGTCCCATTATTACTGTTTTTCTCTATAACAGTTACTCCTATCAACAATTCTCCGTTTATATCAGTAACAGTACCTCTGACGGTAGTGTTCTGAGCAAATACACATAGTGGAAATATCCACAACATGGTGAATAATATCCCTTTAATTAGCTTTAATGATTCTTTTTGCATTTCATTCTCAATTTAAGTTACATTTAATTATTTGGTAAAAAATAGGTGTCACATTACAGGTTTTTTTATTTTAAAAATTTATATATTTGATTATGGAAAATATAATTAGCGGCTTGCTAAACCGGTTAACTATGTTTTTCGAAATTTTTCCTAATTTATTAATGTAAATCTTTACTTAAACTAAATCGTTGTTTAATATTTTTTTGTTGATAAAATTATATTTATCTACTAGTGAGTTATGGCATGAGTCAATTTTTTAAAATACTTTGAGAGATCTCATCAAGTATGCTAAACCGGTTAACTATACTTGTCTACAATTATATATCGTATTTTTGTCAAAAATAAGTAATTTCTATCAATAATACAAAACATATACAATAAATTAACTAAGATTAACTAAACGTGGAGTGTTATAGATATTTACGAGTTTCTCGGGTTTTTAAAAAGCTATCAAAATATTTTTAAATTTACACGTAAAACGAAGAGTCGATGTTAAAATTTTAGTTTCAAGTCGCATGACGAATGCTTCAAATCCCGGGCAAGTTCACCCATGAGTTTATTATTTAATCTTCTGTTCGGTTTAATCCCTGACATGCAAATAAATCGTTCAAGCAGATAAACATTGTTTATCATTGTTTTACATGATGCCTTCAAAAGGAGTTTCCTCCTTCTTTTGCCGGGTTAACAGAGGTAAAAGATGCGTTAAAGTTGAACAATGGCTTTGTAACGTTCCTTGCCTGCGATTATCTGTGTCCGGAGAAATTTTTGGTATCCCTGAAACAACACCCGGTTTGGAGATATTTTCGGGATCAATGGCTATGGCTTTTCGATCTCCGGTTAGGACCCTGTCAGACAAAGACAAGTTGAACTCCATCCAATCAAAATCCTTCGAGAAGTTCTCGCTATATCGCCATTCACACGATTTTCCATATCTTCCCGATTGTCGGAAATTAATTATCCCGGAAACGACCAAGTATAAAAATAAACGCCCCCATAAGGAATCATTGGAAACTTTTGTTTAACTTCGTGGCTAGTTTACCAGAAACATCACTACAGATACCTCTATATTGGTCAAGCACGCTGAACTTTTTTACGTTTTTAATAGTTTTTAATCAGCTGTAATTATGTCGAAACCAGAAGTATAACTATCTTATTTATTTTGAACTATGTTGTGTAAATCATTGAAATTAATCAGTTATTTGAATATTTACCGAAGTATCCCCTAAAAAGATATCTTCTCTTTTTATTTTTTACATGCAATGGGAACAATAAATTATCGCCGTTTTTCATGCAATGTTGTCACAATTGTTTTCATCCTGTTTTTGGGGATGAAAACCCCTCTGCAGGCCCAACAGAATTGTTCATTTCCTCAGCGGCGTACATTCTCAGTAGAAGATAACAAAATTCGAATATACACCCCGGAAGTCGAGGATACCGTCAAACTACTGGTAGCATCCGATACCCATTTATGGATGAGCGATGAACGTGAAAACGATTTTCAAAAATTCAGTAAACGAATGTCAGACGCATATCACGTTACAAGGCATTACGATACAAAGGAAGACACCAATCCCGAAAAAGCTTTTCTCGAAACAATTTCAAAAGCGAGCAATTTAAAAGTAGATGCCATTGCACTGTTGGGTGATATTTTCAGTTATCCGTCAGAGGCTGCAATTGAATGGGCAGCCAAAAATCTGAACGATTCGGGCATACCTTATTATTACGTATGCGGAAATCATGACTGGCATTATGAAGGTATGCCGGGACCATTAAAAGACTTGCGGCAAAAATGGATTAATAATCGGCTCTTAAAAATGTTTCATGGAAATGATCCCATGAAATATTTTGTCGATTTAAAAGGAATGCGACTTCTTTTTATCGATAACTCAACGTATGAAATTTCATACGAACAATTGATGTTTCTGCAACAACAGATTGAAACAAAAAAACCACTTATTGTGATGATGCATATTCCCTTGTATGCAACAGGGCGAAATGTCGGATTTGGCTGTGCTCATCCAGATTGGAAATCATCAAACGACCACTCATTTGAGCTTGAAAAACGCGAACCCTGGCCGCGAGATGGGCATTCTCCAGTTACATTTAAATTTAGAGAAGAAATAATTAATGCTCCTAATGTACTTGCGGTTTTTGCCGGTCACATTCATAAACAGTCGCTCGATGTTATGAAAGGAGTTCCTCAATTTGTAACACAGTATAATGCTTGTGGTGCATTTTACGACGTAGTGATTATTCCCCAACGAGCTATAAGTGTAAAATAGAAAATTAATTGATGTCGTATAAGTGGTTTATTACATATCGATTTTGGATGATTTGTTCAGTTGCAAGAACCAATAAGAGTCAATAAAAATATGGAGGGAATTAAAATAATCTATTTAGGAATTATTATTGCAATACTTTCAAGTTGTAGCGGTAAAAACCCGAAATTAGACTACCTCTTTGATGAAACAGGGATATCAAGAGAAAATCTGGAAAACTATCTTCAACGGTCGGTAACGATGGCAGAATTCCTGACGGTAGACCCTTTCTGCAACGACGCCACCTACCCGGATAAGGAAAGAGATGTGAAACTGATTCAAAATATTGGAGCCAAATTTATTGGTCGCTCCATTTATCGCTGGGGGGATGAGGAAGACTTTAACGACCCCTGCTTTTTGCAAAACGCGAAGATTCTTGTGTCGAAGGTACACAAAAATGATCCGGATGTGATTTTTCAGGCGGCAATTTTTGAGGCAATAACCACGGAAGTAAACAGTATCGAGTTACCAGAATGGGTTTTTGTCGAATTTGGAATGCCTTACGAAAAACGTAAATTCCGCTACGATGAGATGTTGAATAGGGACGGCAAATATGTTGATTTTTGGGACAAAAACTCGAGTGTTCCCGATATCACACGTTCAGAAACTCAAATGTGGTTCATGTTTCTCGCCGGCACATACATGCATATCGGTTGCGAAGCGCTTCATTTGGGACAGATCGCGCTGATAGGCATGGAAGACCGGAATTACGAACACTGGGGGAAAATGCTGGACAAGATTCGCGGTTATGCAAGAAAGCATGCCCGCAGAAAATGGGTGTTGCTGGATGCACATACACCCTCTGGCGGGATGGTTGTCAATGGTGAAAGCCTGTTGGATTTCAATTCATTCCCGTTGCGGATCAAAGAGATCCCTGACAAACCACAACATTCTGTTCTGGAAATGGGTTATCTCGACAGCTTTTTTGGTCGCAGCCAAGGAGGCATCACTCCTTCCGGATGGGAATGCGAGTCTTTGCCATACCTGGTTGAGTTCGACAATTTTGGGGTGAGCGACAGGCCGGGTGAGGCGACTATTGATTCGCACTATGTCTGGGGGTACGATGAGATCACATGGTTTTGTCTTCAGAAAGAAGTCTACCGAAAAGAATGGCTGAGGTATGCCTACGACTGGATCCTAAAACATGACCCTAACGGATTTTTACAGATGCCTGTGTGCCGCATTATGGTGACAGGTGATGGGCAGCCGGTTAAGAAATGCCACGCTAACACACGAACAGCCGATGTCCCCCATGGGCTGAACCTGGAAGAGACCATTAAAAATATTTGGTTGCAATAAACAGAATACAGTGAAAAACTACAATCGATTGATCCTATTCATCCTATTCAGCATGCATACAATCTTTGCAGAATCCCAGCTACAGCAGCTGGACTGGCAGATAGCGTATCACAAAGAAGAAGCGGCTTCACCCCAAAAATGGGTTAACGCACAGGTTCCCGGAGCTGTACAGTTGGATGTAATGAGCGGAGAGGAGTATGCACAGCCCTGGTGGTACGGAGACAACTTTCGTCAGTTCGACTGGATGGAGTCCTGGTATTTCACATACAAAACCCGTTTTAAGAAACCCGTTTTAAAAAGAGGGGAACGGCTGTTCTTTTTTTCGAAAGGGATCGATTATCAGTTTAAGATGTACCTGAACAGCCAGAAGATATGGGAACAGGAAGGGATGTTTACTTATGTTGATCTGGATATAACGGACTACCTGGAAAGGGAAAATGAGCTGAAAATCGTGCTCATGCCCATTCCAACGATTGGCGTTCCCTATGAAAAGGGTAAGGAGACGTACCGCCAGAACGCACGTGAGAGTGTTAAGCCCGCAGTCAGCTATGGCTGGGACTGGCACCCGCGCCTGGTCACCCGCGGCATATGGGATGAAACCGGACTGATAGTCCGTAATCAGTCGCGTTTCTGTGACGTTAAACTGGACTACAGCCTGAATGAGGCCCTGACAGATGCAGATATATCCCTTGGGATTGAAGGGAATGAAATTGCCGGGAAAAAAATCAGATGGATTTTGACCGATCCGGAAGGAAAAATTGTTGTTGATAAACAGTTTCTGGTAAACGACGACAAGAGTATCAGCTATCATTCCCTGCCTGAAATCAAGCTTTTGTGGCCCAACGGATACGGCCTGCCATCGCTATATAGCAGTAAGCTGCTGCTGTTGGATCAAAACAATAGGGTGTTGGAACAACATGCCGAAAGGATAGGGTTTCGCAAGGTGCGGCTGATCATGAATGAGAAGCTACAGGAAGAATCCGATTTCCCAAAAACCCGCTCTGTGGCACCCATGTCGCTGGAAATCAATAACCGTAGAATTTTTGCGAAAGGCTCCAATTGGGTTCATCCCGAGCTGTTCGTCGGATTAATCACCTCCGAGCTGTACCGGAAGCAGCTCATCCTGGCCCAAAAAGCCAATTTTAACCTATTACGCGTGTGGGGTGGGGGCATCACCAACAAAGAGGTTTTTTACGATATTTGTGATGAGCTGGGCATCATGGTGTGGCAGGAGTTTCCATTGGCTTGCAACAACTACACCGATGATGAGAAATATCTGAAGGTTCTGGAGCAGGAAGCTCGTTCAATTATCGACAGAATAAAGAAGCATGCTTGTCTTGCCATCTGGTCGGGGGGAATGAATTGTTCAACAGCTGGAGCGGGATGACTGATCAGTCGCTGGCCCTGCGCCTGCTCAACAGTCTTTGTTATGAGCTGGATCGCCACACTCCCTTTATATACACATCACCGCTTTACGGCATCGGCCACGGACATTATATTTTCTACGACAGAGAGCGGGATGAGGATGTGTTTCAATGGATGGCACGAGCCAGAAATACCGCGTACACAGAATTCGCGGTTCCCGGGGCTGCCAATATTGAAGTGTTGAAAAGCTTTATCTCGAAAGAAGAGTTTTTTCCTCCAAAACCGAATACGGCCTGGGAGAGTCATCACGCCATGGGGGCATGGCAGGCGGACAGCTGGCTGGACATGCCAACACTGGAGAACTACTTCGGCAAAATAAAATCAATCGAAGAGCTGGTTGCCTACAGCCAGTTGTTACAGTGTGAGGGATTGAAGTTTATTTATGAAGAGGCACGCCGTCAAAAGCCTTTTTGCAGCATGGCGTTGAGTTGGTGTTACCAGGAGCCTTGGCCAACAGCGGCGAACAACAGCCTGATCAATTGGCCGAACAAAGTGAAGCCTGCATACCACCATGTGACCAAAGCATGTCGACCCATATTGGCCAGTGCGCGCATTCCGAAATTTGAGTGGAGTGCCGGAGAGCACTTTTCATGCGACCTATTCATGTTGAACGATGCCTATAGAAGTCTTGAAAAATCAAGCATGGAGGTTGTCCTGCAATATGATGATAAGGAAATGCTGTTGATGAGATGGGATTGCCCTGCATCCGATGATTTCCGCAATGTGGAAGGCCCCACAGCAACAGCAGTGATTCCTGAGATGGAGAGAGATCTGTTCACCCTGTCAATACGGGTAGCGGGTAAACCGGAATACAATTCATCCTACCTGCTATACTATTCAGGGAATAACAGTAAAAGAGCGCTGCCCTCAGAGGCATACTATAAAGGAGAAACAGAATTTACCTACAATAATAATTAACAGATCAACAGTCGAGTTGATAATTTTTTTTACTTGTAAGCTGTTATGAAAGTTATTATTCAATTTCAAGTATAAGCTTGTCGTTCAGTAATTTTTCTTTTAACAGTGTGTAATCAATATCCTGTACCGCCTTCCTTTGGTCTATTGCCTGGCATGCAGCCGTTGCTGCGGATTGCCCCAGTACCATAAATACGGGTTCCATACGAATAGACCCAAACGCAATATGGGTTGCGCTTAAGCACACGGGCACCAGCAGGTTTTCGCATTCATCTTTTTTAGGAACGATTGATCGATAGCTTATCGGATAAGGATTTGGGACATGCGCTTCCACGTTCCCTTCGTTCTGCACAAAACCGTTGGCATCGACATATCGTTTTACGTGGTGCGAATCCATACCGTAAGCTCCCATACCCACAGGATCTTCAACGACCTCTATTCGTTCGCAATTTTTCTGCGTCATAACATATTCGCTTTTCATGCGGCGGGCCTCCCGGATATAAAGCTGTTCTTGCCAGCCGTTGCTTCCCTTTTCATATTCATCCTTACAGGTACCCCACTTTGATACCGCATCCCTTACTTTTTGAGGAATCCGGGGATGATAAGCCAATGTCCACATTAATCCCTGCTGATAGTTGCGATGAGCCTGAACGATTTTTTCCCTCTCTTCATAACTTGCTTCGGGATAATCGTAGTTCTGCCCGATAAAATCGGTGGAAAATCCTTTTTGATTGTTTGTGTCCGTTTTCCTGTTCGGCATGGGTGAATTTATCCAGGGAACCAGTTTATCGCCGTAAGTATACATTTCTTCAATCGGACCGATGGCCGCTTCGTAATTTCTGAAAAGGAGTTCATAATTTATCTCCTTGTAGTTGTCCGGTTTTTTGAAAGGAATCCTATTCTCGGGGTGATCCGTCAGCGTCATTCGGAAACAGTATGCCTGGATACCTTTGTCTCCGTGTCCATCAATCCCCGGTTTTCCTCCTTCAACGATGTAGGGTAACAAACCACTGCTTGGGTCGCCTTTAACCACGTAAGGATCTACTGCATCGATAAAATTATGGTTATGAGCATTTCTGGAAAGCGTCCAATTCAATGTCCTGTTAATTCTGTTTGCCTGGACTCCGTTCAGCGTTTCTCCATATTCATTGTTTGATTCTCGTCCAACGCTGCATGATACTTCGGCAGCAGCCATCAAGTCACCCTCATAAGTTGCGTCAATAAACATTTTTCCGACATACCTTGTACCATTTTCCATCTCAGCAGAGATAATTTTGCCACCTTTCTTTATCACTCCGTTTCCTCTGTTTAATCTTTCTCCGTAAACGATATCGACTTTCTCGCCGGAGAGCATTTGATGATACACTTTCAAGGCTGCAGAAGGTTCAAATGTCCACATGGCATCTTCATCTTTTTCGGTTCTTGTTTGCCCTTCGTCCATATAATCACTTCTGCTTTGCCATTTCCAGTTTTCCGGAACTTGATAGTATCTGTTGATATTTTGGTAAAATTCTCTGGAGATTCCGCCCACTACATGTTTGTTCCCGATATCCGTTTGACCCAGTCCTCCTGTAGTCAGTCCCCCGAGTCTTTTACCTGGTTCGATAAGTACGACCGATTTGCCCATTCTTGAAGATTGAATAGCGGAGGCTATGCCTGCGGATGTGCCGCCATAAACAACAACATCGTAACTTTTTGTTTTTTGGCCAAAAGAGGTTACAATAAAAAAAGCGAGAATAATGTTTGTCAATAATAATCTCATAGTCTGTTTTTTTGAAGTTATTCTCATCCAAGATGATTGTGTTAATCCTGGGTTTATCTGTTTTTCAATTCCCGAATATAATTTTCAGTGAAATGACGGAGCGTTATGTGATCGGTTATGTCGTTTTGCGAGCATAGTTTTTCGCAGGATTTATAATCCAAATATATATAAATTTGTAGATATAGTCAAAGAAAAATAAAATTTACTTTTGCGGTGTTGTTGAAAAATAAATGGCTTTAAAGGACTATTATTATTCAAGAAATGACAATTGTGAAGATACACCATGCATCATCTCTGAAAACTCCAAACTTTGTGGATTGCTGGATGGAGCATTGTTTTTGAAAGAGAGTATTGTTTGATCACTTATTTATACAGGCTCAATAAGAAATGAATAACCTCTTTTTTCTGGTGTGATGGTATATTCCGGGTGTACTTGAGCCCCCCAGGTATTATCACCACCAACTCCCATCTGCCCGTCATCAATATTTACCCATACCATCTCCTTTTTATGAATGCTGCCCCCATGTTTTCGTTCTTGATGAAAAGGAATATAATCGATGTCTTCTTGCGTAAAGTTCCAAGCACTTACGCTGAGCGGTTTTTCTCCCGTTATCTTGATACCTTTCCCGAGATTATTTTGAAGGGTAATCCACCGCACATCACATTTATTGGCTGTTTCTTGCGGACGGACATAGGGATGAAATTCTTTCCAAATGGTTGATTGATAAAGTCCTATGAAGGCTGACGTTTTGCGATCAGAATAGTTCTCGTGCGGCCCTCTGCCTAACCAACTCATATGCTCGTATTCTGCCGGAAGGACCATATACATTCCAAATCGAGGCATTTCGGGAAGAGGGTTTTCGCCGGGATAGAAATTCACGGAAACTTTTATTCTTCCCAATGCGTCTATTCGATAAGCTACCTCAAAAGTTGAATTCTGTCGTATCAACTCGTAATTGGCGGTTACCAAAATGATTTTATCGAAAATTTTATTGATGTTTATTTTCTTCAATTTCAAATCGTTTTCTACATTCTTCCATATTCCGCATCGGGATAAGGTTTCATTGGCTACGTCGTTATCGGTAAGCGGACGCCAAAAGTTGGGCGTTAAAGCTGTTCTAATTATCTCCTGTCCGGCGTATTGTAAACTTCCCATTTTGCCGGTTGCCTTACTGAAAGTAATTGAAAAATTGCTACCGGTAATGGATACAGTATTTTTGTCCTCCGTAACGTTTAGTGATGGAAATTGAGTCAGGTTTGCCAAGTGGGTATCGGGTGTTTTTTTGCCGGAATGTAGCAACCATTGCTCTGCAGCAATCACGTGATTTTTGGGTAGCGTGGGGCTTTCGTTTTTGGTGTAAGCCTCTATTTTCAGAAAAAATTCCCTGTCGTCGAACGAGATATTTTCTACAGGAAATTGGATTGCTTTTGTTTCGCCGGCTAAGATTTCGGGAAAATTACCTGTGCCTTTTCTTATTTCTTTTCCATCGGCTTCAATAATCCACCTAAAGGAATAATCGTCCAACGAAGTAAAGAAAAACCGGTTGGTTACACTGAGTTGGTTGTTGGTAAAAGCAAGCGGCTCGAAAAGGATGTTCTGATATACTTTTTTCACTTCGTGAATGTGCGGATGCAGTTTTCTGTCGGCAGTTACCAAGCCGTTAGCACAAAAATTAGAATCGTTTGGTACGCCAATAAACCCTAAATCACCGCCATAAGCCCAAATAGAATTTCCGTCGGTATTTTTTTTACGAAATGTCTGATCTACCCAATCCCAAATAAATCCGCCCTGTAATTGGTCGTATTTATAAATTAAATCCCAATAATCCTGCAAGTTGCCAACGCTGTTTCCCATGGCGTGCGCGTATTCGCACAGAATGAGCGGGCGTTTCTGCCGCTGGTTTACATGTTCCCGAAGCCGCCAGATGCGGGCGTACATCGGACAATAAATATCGGAAACGCCTTCAGTGCGAGAGCCTTCGTATTGGACGGGGCGCGACGGATCGAATTTCTTCGTCCAGTGATAAATGGTTTCAAAGTTTTTACCGTAGCCCGACTCATTTCCCAGCGACCAGATCAAAATGGATGTGAAATTACGGTCGCGTTTTACCATTCGCGTCATGCGTTCCATGAACGAAATCTCCCACTCGGGATAATTTGCCAAGGTTTTATCTTTGTGGAAATCCATTCCATGGCTTTCGACGTTAGCTTCATCAATCACATAAATACCCAACCGGTCGCACAGGGCATACCACTGCGGATTGTTCGGATAATGGCTGCATCGCACCGCATTGATGTTAAATTGCTTCATCAGTAGAATATCTTGTACCATACTTTTGACGGTAATGGTTCGTCCGTGGTCGGGGTCGTGCTCGTGGCGGTTCACACCTTTGAAAATAATGGGTTTGTTGTTTAATAAAAACAATCCGTTTCGTATTTCTACCTGCCTGAAACCCACCAAGTGGCAAAAAGATTCCTGCACTTTTCCGTTGTTGTCGCGCATGGTAACAACCAATTCATATAAATTCGGAAGCTCGGCACTCCATGTTTTCACATCGGGGAAGTTCTTTGTAAAAGAGATAAGCGTATCTGTTGATGACACTATCTTGTGCATCCATTTCTGCAAACTTGTTTTTCCATCAAGAAGTGATGCTTCGATAATTTGCCCTTTTTGGGGCTGATGTGTTTGTAGGAATAGACTCAACTGCCCGTCTTTGTATCCGTTGATTAGGTGTGTTTCCACGCGAAAATCGTTGATGCGGCTTTTGGGGCGGGCATAGATATACACACTCCTTTCTATGCCACTGTATTTCCAGTAGTCTTGGTCTTCGAGGTAAGAGCCGTCGCTGTATCTGAAAACTTTTACAATCATGTTGTTTTCGCCTTTTTTCAGATGAGGCAATATATTGAAGTGTGCCGGTAAACGGCTGTCTTCGCTGTATCCGACAAGTTTTCCGTTAATCCAGCAATAAAATGCTGACTCAACTCCTTCAAAATCAATAAAAACATCCATCTCTGACCAACTATCGGGAACGGTAAACGTATGTCGGTATACTCCTACGGGGTTATAATCTTCGGGAACGTAAGGCGGGTTTACCGGAAAAGGATAGCGTACATCGGTGTAAATGGGGGAGTCGAATCCTTGCAATTCCCAACTGCCGGGTACGTTTATTTTTTCCCATGAACTAAACGAATAATTCGGTTTTAGAAATTCATCGTTACAACTACCGGGATTTTTATGCCAACGAAAATGCCACTTTCCATCTAACCGGATGCGACGTTCTGTTTTTTCGTTCAACGTGAAACATTCCGGAGCTGGTTTTCTATTTTGCTCTATGGCAGCCTCTTCCGAAATAAACGGAACGAAATGAGCATGCATGGGTTCGCGATTGATGCCGTTTACTGTAGGGTCTTGCCACGGTTCTTTGCCAGCGTCCTGGACTTTTATTGCTGATGCCGCGCATAACGATACAATTAATATACAAGCGAAGAATGTAAGAGAGACTTTACTCATTGTGATAAAAAATATTCGGGTTGTCTTGAAAATTTAATGATCTTATACTGCTTTACACGGTTATAGTGAGCAGAACAGAGTTACTAAGAAAGGTACACTGAAATCGGTAACGAAGCCGTGAAAAACCGAAACAATCATGTACTCCTTCCCGCTGAATTTGAGGATAATGGACAACGTTGTGTCCATGGTTGTGGCACCGCCGACGGAAATAGGCGATAATTTGCCGAAGTATCTTGCAAAAAACGGTGCGAATAACAAGGCAATAATCTCTCGCGTAATATTCGATAACAATGCAATAGTTCCGAGTTGAGCGCCCTTGTATTCGGTAATAAAAATACTCGATAACGAGTAGTATCCGAATCCACTACCTACGGCCATACATTCAGCTGTTGTCCAGTTCAGAAAAACGCTCACAACAGCGCAACCCGCCAATGTTCCTAAAATGGTTGCCACAGGAAGCAGGTACAACCTTAAGTTTAGGCTCTTGAAACTTTTCAGTATTTTGGGGTCTTTACCTAAACTGATACCCACACAAAACATTAACAGACAAAGTGCGTAAAAACTCAAATCCTTATTTTCCAAAACCCACGACGGGATCAGGTTACCGTATGCCAACAAACAGCCCGCCACAAAAAACGATACGATGATAATGCTACCTCTCATTTGCCGCTTTCTGTTTGCAAGGTTTTTCTCGATGAATGACTTTCCACAAGAGCCACGAAAACAATACGCTTCCCGCAACAGCTCCAATTGTTATCAAAAGTGCATCAATACCAATCTCGCCCAGGCTCTTTATGAGCTCTTTGTTTGAGCCTACTTCAATTCCCAGAAGAAGCAGCAGAAGCCATATTAAAAAGGTTATGACAACGGGGGTTTTATTAAATAATTTGTTGTTCAGAAAAAATCCGACGAGCACGCCGATAATCATAAAAGAAATGACAATAAACATTGTTTTACGGGAATAAGGATTTGAGCTTTACAAGATGTCTTTTATTCTTTTGCCAAAGGGCATATATTAAAACTGAACGTCATGTTTTGAGCAGGAATCAGATATTGCTGATGCGGAAAAGCTCCCCAGCTCGTATCGCCACCCACGCCCATTTGTTTAAAATCAATATTGAGCGTAACCATATCTTTGGGTTGAATATCGCTGATATGCCGCTGATGTTTTTTATTGTCGGGTTCACTTAAATCGTCGGTTGGAAACAGATAAGCGCTTGCGCTGAAAAGCGGGTTGCCGGTAATTTTCACTCCGGCTCCGGTTTTGTCGGTTAGCGTCATCCAGCGGATATCGGTTTTGTTACCGTTTTCTTGTGGCCTGTCGTAGGGGAAATATTGTTCGCCCACACTTCCGCTATAAAGCCCCACAAATGCGCTTGTTTTACGGTCGATGTAGTTTTCGTGCGGCCCACGGCCAAACCAATTCATTTGTTCGTAATCTTTTTTTAATGTGAATGTTACGCCAAATCGGGGCAGTAAAGGCAATGTGTCGTTTTGCGGAATTAACGAGCAATTTACGTTCACGTTTCCATTGCCGGAAACCGTGTAGTCCACTACGTATTTTGCATCAACAGGCGATAATTGGTATTCGGACTGAACTCGACAGGTATAGGTGTTTGTTCTTGAAACTTCAGTTTTTATCAGTTTTGCCGATTCCCCCGCATTACGCCACGGTTCGCACATGGTTGGCAATTTTGCACCTAAATCGTTATCGGTTGACGGGCGCCAAAAATTCGGAATCATTTCTGCAAGTAACAACTCGTTATCGTTGATCTTCATGGACGATAACGCTCCGGTCTGACGGTTGAATCCAATGCTTACATCCTCGCTATTGAAATAAATACTGTTTTCTTTTTCGGTCAGTTGTAAGGGTTTGTTTTCATTTTTTGCAGGCGCTGGCGCAAAGCTGTACACAAGGCATTGTTCGCGAGCTATCAAGGTGCCGGCTTTTAGTAATCCGTCATCGTGTCTTTGAGTGGCGTAAAGGCTCAGGAAATATTCACTTCCTGGCTTAAATGAGATATTAGGGAGAGTTGTTTTTATCGTTGCTGTTTCCTGCGGCATTAGCGATACGTTTTCGATAATGCCTTTGCCTATTTTCTTTCCGTTTTCTTCCAATATCCACGAAAAATTAAAATCGCTTAGGTTGGTAAAAAAGAATTTGTTTTTAATTTCCAGCAGTCCGTTATCAAAATTTAGCAGTTTGAATCCGATGTTTTGATATACTTTTTTTACTTCGTACAAGTGTGGTTTTGGAGTTCGGTCGGCGGCAACCAGTCCGTTCATGCAGAAATTGGCGCTACTGGGCACATCCTTTTGGTCGGGTGCCATATCGCCACCATACGCCCAATAAAAACGACCATCTTTGGTTTTCTGTGCGAAACCTTGATCAACCCAATCCCAAATGTAGCCTCCCTGTAAAACGGGGTATGTTTCTATCACATCCCAATAATCCTGCAAATTTCCCACACTGTTTCCCATAGCATGTGCGTATTCGCACAAAATGAGTGGTTTGGTAGGCATGTATAGGGCATGGTTGATGAGAACATCTATTTTTTTGTACATTGGACAGTAAATATCGGTATAGGGGCCTTTGATTCCGTCTTCGGAATGGATGGGGCGATTGGATTTGTCGCGTTGCTTTATCCATGTGTAGGTAGCTGCAAAATTTACGCCTTCGCCCGATTCATTTCCTAACGACCAGATAATGACGGACGGATGGTTTTTATCCCGCTCGAACATTCGTTCTGTTCTGTCGATAAACGCTTTTTCCCATTCGGGTTGGTTGGCTAGGCATTTATCGGGTTGGTAACCCATTCCATGCGATTCGATGTTTGCTTCATCAACCACATATAAGCCATAAATATCGCACAGTTCATACCATCTTGGATCGTTTGGATAGTGCGATGTGCGCACACTGTTGATGTTGTTTTCTTTCATCAGCCTGATGTCTTGTAGCATGGATTCTTCAGACACCACATGACCGGTGTAAGGATCGTGTTCGTGCCGGTTGACACCTTTTATATAGACAGGCTGCCCGTTTACAAGCAATTGTGCATGTTTAATTTCCACTTTGCGAAAACCAATGTTGCGGGAAATAATTTCCGCTAACTTATCGTTCTCAAAGAGTGATAATTGCAATTGGTACAAATTGGGCTTTTCAGCGCTCCATAGCAGAGGGGCGGGAATTTTCCTTTTGAAAATCAGTTGTGCTTTTTCGGATGCTTTTTTGCGCTCCTGGTAAACCACTTTTCCAGATTTATCGTACAGTTCAATTTGAACCTCAGTGTTTTTTAGATTTCCCGATCGGGCATTCTCAACATCAACAAAAAGTTCGAGCACAGCGTCTTTGTAATCTCTGCCTAAATCGGTAATCACCTCAAAATCACGAATATGAGTAAACGTTCGTGCGTAAACATACACATCACGCTGGATGCCTGCCAAACGCCAGAAATCCTGATCTTCAAGATAGTACCCGTCGCTGAATTTGAATACCTGCACGGCGATTTCGTTTTTTCCTGTGTGAACCGCATTCGTTATATCAAACTCCGATGGTGTTTTGGAGTCTTGGGAATAGCCGATCATTTTACCATTTATCCAAACATAATATGCTGATGCCACTCCTCCGAGATGAAGAATAATTTGCCGACTTTTCCAATTGTCGGGAATCGTGAATTCTCTTTTATAAGAACCGACCGGACTGTTTCTTTCGGGTATAAGCGGGGGATTTTTTTCAATTCCGTATCCACCCGAAACGTAAAACGGATATCCAAAACCTTCCAACTCCCAATTTGCCGGCACGTTAATATCATCCCAGCTTGATGTGTCGAAATTTTGTTGGAAAAATGTTGTCGGGCGATCTTTAACTCTCGGAACAAAGTTGAATTTCCACGTGCCGTTTAGCAAGAGGAAATAAGGCGAATCCTGTTTCCGGTTCTTTTTTGCCAACTCCTTTGTGTGAAAAGCGTAAAAAGTGGCGGCGGAAGGTAGTCTGTTCCGACTCAGGATGTTGAAGTTTTCCCAATCGTTGTCGGAATGCGGATACTTGTTTTGCCGGGTTTCTACTTGTTTTTGTTTAGTATTGTTTTCCCGTTGGAAAGGAATTCCTTCATTTTGGGAAAAAACGTTGAAAGCAAACAACGTTGCACAAATCAATTGTAAAATTGCTTTTCTCATTGTAAAAAAAATTAATTGTTTAGCAACATCTTTATTGTTAATGCGGAAGACCATCCGAAGTTCGGACTGTTGAGCGCTTCGCCCGTCAGGGGATTGTAATTCTCGTGGATAGGCCCGTCGGTCAATAATCCCTGGGCATTGCCGATGTATTTGCGGATAAACATATCGGCTTCTTTTTCAAAGCCGTATTTTTTAAGTCCGGTAACGCCAAAATAAACTTGGTCGATCCAAACGGGGCCTCGCCAATATCCTCTAACAGGACGCAACTTCTTGTTGCTGACATCTAAGGTGCCCAACGGAAGAGTGGTATTGAATTTTTCGGAATCCAACATTACAGATAACAGTTGTTTGGCCTGCTCGGGGGTAGCTACGCCAGCCCAAAGCGGAACCCAGCCTTCTGCACCCATAACCCGGATAAATTCACCCGAGCCGAGGCGTGTGTCGTAGAAAAACCCCGTTTCATTGTCAAACATCTTTGTTTGGATATGATGCTTTAATATTTCTGCCTCGGTGTCTAAATTTTTGCTCAATTCCGTTTTATTAAGGTTAGTTGCTAACTCCGACAGGTATTTTTTCTCGGCATACAGGAATGAATTCAGGCAGATACTTTCCTGATCCATCGACCAGGCATCGGGAGCATTGTTTTTGAGCATTTTAGTGTTATCAAATCTTACACCATTGTCCATGCCGCTTTCCCATGCTGCCGCAATCAGTGTTCCATCGGTTGAGCCATATTCGCAAACGCCGTTTCCGTCATGATCTCGTTCCCGGTACCACCATTGATGGTAATTGTATATTTTATCGAACATTTCTGCAACAAAATCTTTGTCTTTAGTTGCATTGTAAATGTTTAATACTGCCCAGGCAGAGAGCGGTGGTTTTGTATCGCGCCAGTTGTTTCGTTGTTTATTCCTTCCGATGAAATCGGGAATCATGCCGTTTTCAGCCTGATAATCAAATAGCGAACGCACCTCATTTTTTGCCAATTCAGGATTGAACAATACCGTTGCCGATGCATGTTTCCATGAATCCCACGACCAAAATCCGTAAAATCCGTTGTAGGAAGGATAGCATCCGTCGTGAAGCATGTCTCCTGAAGCTGAGCGCCAGTTTCCAACCAATGTCATCATGGATTTAACGATTACCCGACGGTAAGCATTATCATTCAAATATTGGGTGTTTTTATTGTTTTTCAGAATTGAAGCAATGTAATTGTTCCATCTTTTTTGATTGTCATTGAAAATGCTGTTCAATTCAGTTGTCGATGAATCGATTAATTCCATTATAGGCTGTTGAAAATTAAACGAAGCTACAATGAAACTCATATACTTTTCGCCACTTTTTATTTCGAGGTTTTGTTGCTCTATTGCAGTCATTTCATTACCCTCTAAGGTTAGGGGTGATGCGAAAGACGGATTGCACGTGAGGTGTGATACGGTTAGATATGAGTCGTCAGTAAAGTCGTAAAGGGTAGCACATCGGTTGTTGGTCAGATTTAAATTTGATTGATTTTCAAAAAACTGACTTTTCCATAGCAACGAAAGTTTTACTGGTGTGGAACCTCCATTTGTAATTGTTGTGCGGATAACTGCAGTATTTTTACTGGAAAAACAGAGTTCAGATTTAAATTCAATTGTCTCATTTGTAAATAATTGTGATAGCTTTCCGGGTAAATATTCAGACGTTTGTATATTACGTGCAAAATCAAAATCTAAACTGTCTATCCTCATTTGTGGAATCGCAAATCCGGCAGCAATCCACCCTTTTCCGTTCATTTTAAGGGGGCCGATAAATGATCCTGCGAAGTTATTAGATTCATTTTCGGGTAAAGCAAAACCAAACCAAGCTCCCAAATCCGAAAAAACAAACAAACCTTTTTCGTTTTCAGATGCAGGTATATTCTTAATGTTTATCAGATTTACAAAATTATCCTGTTGCGTAAAAAGTTCCTGTGGGGCGGTTCCTTCTTTACAGGCCGAGCCAATTGTTAGAACAAGGTAAAAGAAAATACAATGTGTTTTTTTTATCATAAAATGATGACGTTGAATTAGAATTTAGAAAAAAGAATATCCGGAAAATGAGTGCCGATTTGTAAGTACATTTTTTATAATAAATCGATCTTCGATTTTCCGGATATTATATGATTTATTTACTGAAGTTCGGATTCTGTTCCCAATCCGGATTCAATAAAAACTCATCGTGTGGAATGGGGAACAATATATGTTTGGTTTCCACAAAATTTTCCACGTATGGCTTTTTATGATCGGTAAGAGCCTGTTTCACTATTCCCCAGCGAATCAGGTCGTACCAACGAGCACCTTCGAGAGCAAGCTCACAAGGGCGCTCTATATTTTGCAAATGTTTTAATACTTCTCCTTTCGATAGCGAAGCCGGAAGTTCAGGGACATTTGCCCGATTGCGAACCTCGTTTATGTACTGAATAGCTTTTATAGTCTCTCCTTTTTCATTTAAGCATTCTGCGTATAATAAAAGTATATCCGCATAGCGTATTAACGGAATATTATACCCGCTATAGTACCAATCTGCGCTTAAGGACGTATTCCATGTCACATATTTATGCCAAAAAAATTGTCCCGGTTCATGATAATCGGAGAAAGATTTTCCTTTTTCATAATATGTGGGACGACAGTCGGGATCGTCAAAAACAATGGTGGATAATGTTCGGATACTATATTTTCCATCTGTAGTTTTATCGGTTTTCATTACATCAAACAACCAATTAGAGGGGTATGCTTCTTCATAGCCCCCGTCATAAGCAGAAAAAGGAGCTAAATGAATTGCAAATAAATTATACTCACGTCGTCCTCCGGTCATATTTCCAGTAAACTGAACTTCTAATACAGACTCTGAGTTATTTTTATGCAATCCATTAAAATTATCCCCATAGTTATCCATTAGTTTAAAGTTTCCTATTAACTTTTCAAATTCTTTCTCGGCTTTTGATATTTCATGTCTAAACATATAAAACTTGCCTAAAACAGCTGCGGCAGCATAACTAGTTGCTCGTCCTCCCCAAACTTCAGGGCTATAGGTTTTGGGTAAATCTTTTTGAACGTCAATGAGTTCTGTTTCTATTAATTTCACCAATTCTCCTTCTTGGGCTTGTTTGGGATAAAATTCTTCCTCTGTACCTTTTAGTTCGTGAAGAAAAATAGGAATCTTTTCGCCGAAATTCAGATATAAACGATAGTAATAGTAAGCCCTTAAAAAACGCGCTTCTGCAGTTGCTTGTTTCTTCAAAGCTGTCAACTCGTTACTTTCACCTGGTACTTTTGGTATATTATCGATACATTGGTTCGCATAATTTATTCCGATGTATAAATTCGTCCATTCCGATTTAGTTACACTATTAGTTGGATCATTCGTAAACATAGCGATATTCATCCAAGAAGTCACATCAGCTCGAAAATCAATTTCGTCACTTCTGTAGTTATCAATTACGATATATCTTTCGTAAGGCTTTGCCCATGAAACATTGGGTTGCATGGCAGCGTAAGCACTTGTTAATCCTTTTATGATATCTGCCTCATTTTTCCAAAAAATATTTGGAGAAAGAGAATTAGGATTTCTGTCTTCATCCAAAAACGTTCCGGTACAAGAAGCCAGAAGAATACATCCAATGAATGAGAGATATAATATATTTTTTGCTTTCATTGCTTTTATTTTATTGATTAAAAACCGAATTTAACACCGACCATATAAGTTCTACTTAACGGTGTAGCAGCATAGTCGTATCCAATTTGCCCCACGTTTGAGCCTGTTGAAGGATCGTATCCTTTGTAATTAGTAAGAGTAAATAAGCGGCTTGCTCCAATATAGAAACGTAAATTCGAAATGTTTAAATTTTTACATGTTTTAGCCGGAAGATTATATCCAATTTGGACATTGTTCAAACGCAGATAATCTCCATTTTCTACAAAGCGATCAGATACACGGGTGTTTTTATTAGGATCTCCTTGGACTGCACGAGGAATGTCTGTATTTGTATTCTCGGGTGTCCAGGCGTTTAAAGCATCTTTTCCGTAATTAAATACATGATCCATCCGCTGTAGCTGAAATTTAGTATAATTGTAGCGTTTTACTCCAAAATGACCATAAAAATTAGCTGTTAAGTCAAAGTTATTGTATGTTAAATTCACATTAAAAGCTGCTGCTATTTTGGGAGTTCCACTTCCGATATTAACCTTATCGCTTGAATCAAGTTGCCCGTCTCCATTTTGGTCTATAAAACGAATATCTCCAGGCTTGGCAGATGGTTGCATGCCTTGCCATATTCCATCTTTTGAATAATAACCATGTTCTTTATTCCAATTAATGACTTCTTGCTCATTTTGAAATATACCATCTGTTTTTGTCACCCAGAATTCGCCTATTTCTCCACCCACATAAGTGCGTAATGCTCCGTACTCATACAAATAGTTTGGGTCGGCCATAGCTTTCAATATGCTTCTATAATGCGTTAAATTTACATCTAGATCATATTTGAATTTATTTGCATTTCCGTGATAAATAGCCTGAATTTCATATCCTGTTGTACGTAGTTTCCCGTCATTTACCGTTAATGGCCCAAATCCTGTCGCTAAGCTAATGTTTTTAGTCGAAAGCATATCGTAGGTGTCCTTGATATAGGCTTCGGCCGAAAGTTCCAACTTATTATTCAAGAACCCGAAATCAACTCCTATGTTTTTATATATAGTTGTTTCCCATTTTATGTTTGATGAGGGCAGCTGGGTTATTGCATACCCTAAAGACACATCTTTGCCTCCAAATGGATAATTCAATGTGTTTGTATTTGATGTTAATGCGGGGATATATTTATACAAGCCTATTGATTGATTACCTAACCCTCCGTAACTCAATCTTAATTTGAACGTAGATACCGTGTTTTTCATGTTTTCCCAAAACTCTTCATTCGCAATATTCCATCCTGCTGACATAGAGGGAAAAATACCCCATTTATTTCCTGAAGCAAATCGTGAAGATCCGTCGTAGCGGAGTGACGCCATAATCATATACTTTAATTGATAGTTATAATTTAATCTTCCAAAAACAGAGCGTAGTCCACTACGAGTTTTGGTCCCTCCAACAGTAAAATCTTCTTGAGCATGACCTAATAAATCCATTTCATTATTTTCAAATTTCTTTCCGGATGCAGCAATGTTATTATACGTATTTTCTTCTTGAGAAAGTCCAAACAAAGTTTGTATATTATGAACGTCATTGAATGTCTTATTCCAATTTGCAGTGAATTCCAGTAAGTCGTTCATGGTTTTTTCGCGTTCTTCCGATAATGAAGCTCTACTATTTACTTTCATTACGCCTAATTGATATGTTGGAGTAAACTGACGTGTATTTCCAAAATAGATACTGCGACTAGCTGTAAATTTAAAAATTAAATTTTTTATTGGTTCATATTGAAAGTAACCGGAAGCTGCAATATAATCATTGGCAGAAGTATAATCCACAAGATTATTAAATCCTACTATATTGGCTGCATCTGACATTCCCATTCCTGCAATTGCACCACCGTAACCGCCATCATTATTTTCATCATAAACAAAAGCCAGAGGCTCAATATTAGTAACTTGATACATACTAGGAAAACCAGAATTTGCTTCCAGATCAGCTTCCCATCTACTATAGCTGACAGACTCTCCGACTTTAAATTTTCCCCTTTCCATGTCAGAGTTTAATCGAAATCCGTACTTTTTCTCACCTGTTCCAATAACAATTGCGTCTGTATTAGAATAAAAAGCAGAAAAAGCAACATTTGTTGTACTGTTTCCACTGGTATAACCCACATTATATTTCTGAGTGAGTCCTCGTCGATAATATTCTTTTTGCCAGTCTGTGTCTGCAAATTGAGATGGATCTTTCTCATATTCGGATATGTATTTAGGCCATCTATTCTGTGCTATGCCAGCGTTGCTAAGCGCCATTTTTCGTATCTTCACAAATTCTGCAGAATTACTAACCTCCATTCTCTTGGGTAAATCATCAATGCCCCAATATGAGGAAAAATGAATTTTTGGAGATTGCATGACTCCACGGTGAGTTTCAATTAAAATTACGCCTGCTGCAGCCCGAGCACCGTAAATAGCTGCAGTGGCAGCATCTTTTAAGACAGACATTGTTTTGATATCTTCCGGATTCAAATACGACATATCACCGGGAACGCCGTCAATAATTACCAGAGGAGAGTTATCTGTTCCCCACGTTGTGACTCCCCTGACCTGCAAAGTTGCGGCTGAACCTGCTGCTCCGCTTCCAAAATTCACACTTAGTCCAGGAGCCATGCCTTGTAGGGCTGTTTCAGCATTTGCCGTTGGGATTTTAGCTAACTTATCACCAGAAACTGTAGTAACGGATCCAGAAACATCCGATTTTCTTTGTGTGCCGTAACCAATTACCACAACTTCATCTAACAACTCCACATCAGTATCCAATACAACATTTATTGTACTTCTTCCTGCTGTATTTGCTTCCTGAGGTTTCATTCCCACATAAGTGATTTGCAATACAGCGTTTTCAGGTAAATTAGATAAAATGAAATTACCATCTATATCGGTTACTGTACCGTGCGAAGGATTAGCTTTTACAATAATTGTTGCTCCAATAATAGGTTCCCCGTTAGAATCGGTAACGGTACCCCTTACGGTTTTCCCTTGCTGTTGAAGAGTTTGCACCAAATTTGTAATTGTGCTTGCGGTTTGTTGGGCCTTTTTCGAAAGGACAATATAGTTTTTCTCAAAATCGTAACCGATATCTGTGCTGCTGAACGTTTGGTTCAGGTATTCGGATACTTTGTCCGATTTGTTTTTTAGGCTTACTGTGCGCGAGGTGTTTACTTCGCGGTTGCTGTAAACGACCAGATAGTCCGTCTGTTTTTCAATTTCACTGATCAGCTGACTTACGGTTACAGAGTTGGATCTCAGTTCAATTATTGCATCCTGGGCATTTGTATTTGTTGCCATCAGTTGAAATGCGAAGGCAAACAATAGAAATAAGCAGATTTTCATGATGTTAAATAAATCTTTAAAGTCACTTTTTTTTATTAAAAAGTGATCGGATGAAGTGTTTATTTTCATATATTTGTGTGTTTAAAGTGAATAACTTAGACTTGTTGTTGAGTGTTTGCTTTATTATAAGCGATAGGTGTTGGCGCACTTATCGCTTTTTCTATCTTACGTTTTTTCTCATAGGCACATTTGTTTTTAAGGAATTAATAAATTTATTTTGTAATTGTGATAACGTTGTTTTCTGTATCTTTTTGAACATTGAACCTCTGTATTTTCTGAATTATCCTTAAGATCTCGTCGATACCATCGCGTTGGCGAAATTTTCCGGTATAATGTACGTTGAATATTTCGGGGTCTTTTACTACGATCTTTACATCGTAGTAAAGTTGAAGTTTTTCGATAATGTCCAACAGCCGTTCATTTTCAAAGGTATAAATCCCGTCTTTCCAGAGGAAATAATCGGAGTTCTGAATTTTCCGGAGAGACATTTTTCCGTTTTTTACAACAATCTGTTCGTCGGGTTTTAGTGTAACGCTTGTATTTGGTGACTCTTTGCTGTAAACCATCAGCGAACCTTCTATGAGGTCGGTTTTGATACAGCCGGCTCCGGGATAGCTGTACACATTGAATTGGGTCCCGAGCACTTTCATTTCCATGTTCTGTGTAGAGACAATGAAGGGCTTCCTTGAATTCTCTGCAACATCGAAATATGCTTCTCCGGAGACAGTCACCCGCCTCGATCTCCCGGAAAAATGGGCCGGATAAGTGAGTGTGGATTGTGCGTTCAGCCACACTGAAGTGCCGTCTTGAAGCGTCAGGTGTGCCCGTTGTCCAGCAGGGACAACCAGCGTGTTTATCTCCCTGTTACTGCTGTTATCTGTTAGAAGATATCGGGTGGCGAAAAAAGTGGAGGCAATGAGTATCAGTGCTGCTGCTGCATATTGCACGGCCAGTCGAACAACTTTTTGTCGCTTTTTTGTCTTTAATTGCTGTAGGAATTGTTGATAACTTCTCCTACCTTCCGATTCATTTTTTGAAAATTTGGATAAGTGCGTAAGCGCATATGTGTTTTGCATACGTACAAACTCCTCCCGCAAGAGTTCATTCTTTTCTAACTCATTGAACAATTCGGCGGTGTCGGATTGTCCCAGTTCACCCGAGAAATATTTAGGGAGTTTTTCCTCCATTCTTTTTCTGCTTTATTAATTAACGATCGAACGTGAAAAAACCACCAAGAAAAAACAAAAAAAATTAAGCAAGCAAAAAAATAAGTAAAGGGATGTGATCTTTTAGTATCTCTTTTAGTTTTTTGTAGGCTATTGCCATTTGGTTTTCCACGGTATTAATAGAGATATTCAGTTCCTGTGCGATGGTTTTTTGCTTTTTCCCCTCAATTTTATTTAAAACAAAAATTTCACGGCATTTCTCAGGCAGGCTTTCGATAGCGTTTTGAATGACCGTTTCAATATCGGGTTCAGAAAACAGCTGCTCATCGAATGCTTCCAGGGATTGAAACTTAATCTGCAGAGCTTTTGTATAGTCGTCCTGTAATTTTTGTGCTGTATTCTGCACAATTGTCTTGTGCCTTAAAAAATCGATACACCTGTTCTTTAGCGTCGTAAACAGATAAGCGAAAAGATTGGTGTGCGTCAGCAAAAGAAAGTTCTGCTCCCACAAATCGAGAAAGACATCCTGCACAATATTCTCTGCATCCTCTTCGCGAATAACGTATTCCTGTGCAAAACGTTTCATCCTCGAGTAGTGGGCAACATAGATATTCTCGAATTCAATCCTGTTTTTAATGGTATTGCTCATTCTTGTCTGCTAAAGCTCAAAATGAAATTACAAACTCAAAAAACCAAAAAAACAACATAAAGGAAGTGAAAACCTTCCCAAAATAGAAACACTACTCCCTGAAATCTGAAACTTTAATTACCCACGCATGTTGGGAAGGTAGTTCATCAACAGTTAAGGAGGGGGGGAAGGTGATCGTCAGTTTTCCCTGTTGTTGTTTTGTATTCAAAGTTCCCTTGTATCCCAATAATTCAACTTTTCCCGCACCTTTCAGGCCGGTAAGGATGACAGGTGTCTTTGGCCACTTCTTTAAAAGGATATACAAATTCCCTCCTTTCCGGGTGAAGAGCAGGTTTTCGTTTTTTGGCCTGTTGGGACTTTTCCACGGCTGCGAAAAATAGATGGCATCTCCGTTCACTTTCAGCCATTTCCCTATATCCAATAACCTTTCCTGCATAACGACAGGGATCATACCGGTTGCATCGGGGCCTATGTTCAGCAGGAAATTACCGCCATTCGCCACTTTATCGATAAGGATATCGATCAGTTGTTTTGAAGAAAGGTAATGTTCCGTTGTTTCGAAACGGTTGTATCCGTAGGATGTTCCTATACCGCGGCTTTCTTCCCACGGGTGATCCGCGTTGTCTCCAATACCCTGCTGACTGTGCACCAGATCGTATTCCGTGGTATAGTAGCCCCCGTGCTTGCTTCTGGTCTCCTTTCCCCACCTGTCGTTTACTACTACCGAGTTTTTTACGGGAGACTCGTTGTACAACCAGGCTAGGAACTCTTCGCTTTTCAAGGTTTTGCTGTCGTAATCCCATTCTCCATCGGAGAAAATGATTTCGGGCTTGTAATTGTTGACCAGCTCCTTCATCTGCGGAATCATGTGCCTGTCCACCCATTTTTCAATGGTGGGCTGGGAGTACAACGGATGAGCCCATTCCAACAGGGAATAATACAACCCGAAACGGAGACCGGTATTGCGGACTGAGGTGGATAACTTACCGATTAAATCGGTATGCGGCCCCATCACCACGCTGTTCCAATGAGGGGATTGTGTACTGGGCCATAAACAAAAACCATCGTGGTGCTTGGATGTCAGCACGACGTATTTCGCACCCGCTTCCCTGAAAAGTTCTGCCCACTCGTCGGAATTAAAATATTCGGCTTTAAAGAGGGGTGCAAAATCAGCGTATTTGAAGTGTTCACCGTATTGTTTTGCGTGAAAATCCTGAAAAAACTTGTTGCCGGTTAAGAGCCGGTTGTAATAATGTTCGGCATACTTTTCGTAAATACCATCTACTTCATTGACAGGAGCGTAGGCGGGAACGGAATACAGTCCCCAGTGAATAAAAATACCGAACTTGGCATCCTGCCACCATTGGGGTACTTCCCTTTTATCCAACGAATCCCAGTGGGGTTGGTATTGAGCAGACAGTGATGCAAAGGAAAGTAATACGAATAGCAGGCTGATCCCTTTTTTCTTCAATTTTACCGACATAATTAGTTCTATTTGAAATTTTACTAAATATAATAATCTCCCAACCGATTTTGATGGAGATTCCGAAGACTGGAGCAATTCCGGGAATTACTCATTCCTCAAACTTTCGAGCCCAAATATACAAATAAAACATTAAAATCAGGTTGTAAAGAAAAAAAAAGTTAAAAAGCCTATTCTAAAAAACCGGCTGCCTGGGAAAAGACATTCATAAAAGAACGGTCAACGGATGAAACATCTTTGAGGTTCACGGGAAAAGGATTTTCGTGGGAATAAGGATATGGAAAATCCAGTAATTCAATTCTTACTTCCGTATTCTTTATCCCCAGCGCTTCTTGTACTCCATGGTATGGAATTACCACATCTTGCGCAAGAACAATGCCTCTGATTTTTTCCCCGATCCGTTCAAAAAAGCTTTCGCGCTGTGTTTGAAACCTCTCGGGTAAAATCATCTGGAAAAATGCGTCGAAAGCTTTGTCCCGAAACCATTTAGCAATTGGTTCCATGCCGAAAGTATAAACGTAGTAGTTATACAGCTTTTCAAAGGCGGCCCTATCCATAATGCTTCGGGAAACGCCATGCATGGAACGGAATATACTCCCTCCACAAAACATAAACAGGCGCGTATCGGCGAAGAGCCCTTTTGGGTTTGCCATGAGTGCCACCTGCGAAAGGAATGCTCCTATGGAATAGGCAAAAATGTCGATATGCGTGCCTTCCGTGAAAAGGGGATGTTTTCCTTTTTTTATTTCTTCGTATAAAGAAGTCAAGTCGGCACAGGTTTGCCTGCCCGATAAATAAAAGCGTTCCGGGTTCTGGCTGATGCGTTCGCTCAACGCTACGTTGGCAAAACTTATGGAGCGGTCGTCTGTGTATTTATTTCGTCTGCAGTTCAACAGGGAAGACAAGGCACGCGGAGTTGACCACGACAGGGGCGAGCGGTTTATGTGGAACGCGATAGGAAACAGGATGACGGGTTTTCCCGTGTTGCTGCACAGGTATTCGGCCCAGGTGAGGTATTTGGTCCAGTTCCTTTCGTTCAACCCGTGCAAAAGCAAGATAGCTTTATCCTGTTTTTGTTTTCCGCAGGGGGTAAATACGGGATATTCAAAGGAATAATTTTCCTCAATGTGGCAGTCGGCGGGTAATGTTTCGCCAGAGCATAAGGTGCTTCCGAACGAAAAAAAACGGATGCTCGTTTTTGTTTCGGGTAAGCGGCAGTCGGCCCCTTGTTTAAAAAGATTTCCCAGCTCGGTAAATCGTTGGCAATAATTCATTTTTTCTTGTAAAGAAATATCCTTTTTCAGGTATCCGCAAATCAAAGGGAAAAAGGATGCCTGCATGTGGCAGGAGCACCTATGTGGGGTGGAAATCGCTATAGCGGGGTGAAATTTTTTTAGGGCAGCGTGCAATTCATTTGGTTAATCCTTAATAAAAAACTATTTTTGCATCGGGTCGGTAACTGACGCTATTAACATGAATGGGAAAATACCCGCATACTTATACGAGAAAGGCAACACGGTAAAAATGATTGTGTTCACAGCGGTTTTTGCATTGCTGTTCATCAATATCTTCCAACCTTTCGGCTCAAGGGCATGGTATCCCGCTATTTCCGATTTTAAGTATTTTACTTTTTCCAGCCTGATCATTCTTACCGGAATGTTGGTGGTGGTTGTCAGCCGTGTTATTCTTGCGGTCTATTCGAAAAAAAACGATATCCTTTATTGGCAATATGGTTTCTGGATCTTGTGTGAGGTACTGGCCATGGCGGTGTTTTATTCGCTTTTTTCGAAATTTGTGCCCAAGGAGGGTGCCGACAGGGATTTTATGGATATCTTTCGTCAAAGTGCTGTAAACACAGCCTTGGTGCTGTTGTTGCCCTATGCTATTTCGTGGCTTTACTTCTCGTGGAAGGAAAAAAGTTTGCTTTTAGCAAACATGGAACAGGAAAAAACGGCGGACTCGCATACAAGAACCCTGGTAGCGTTTCCGGACGAAAAGGGTGACCTGAAGATTTCGATCACCCTGGAAAACTTGCTCTATATTGAATCCGCTGATAATTACGCCACCATTTTTTATTTGAACAAATCCAGGCAATCCCGCTTCCTGCTTCGCAATTCGCTAAAATGGATGGAGGAGAATCTGACAAAAGATACTCCGTTAGTACGTTGTCACCGTTCTTATATTGTGAACATGGACAAGGTGAAGATACTGAAAAAAGTAAAAGGAGGGATTGTGCTTGAACTGGATGCCGAAAACACTCCCGAGCTCCCTGTATCAAAAACGTATTACGAGTCGTTTATGCACAAGTTTTCACGGTATTCGGTTAACTAAACCTTTCGTTGGTGTGTCATTCACAATCACCTTTCCGGTGATAATCACCTTTTCCTGTACAAAAAGCCACCTTACGATGCCTGTTGTAAAGGACGGTGCGACCTGGACGGCTAATTGTAGCCGGTAGATGGACACAATTCGTAATATGCTTCGTGAGTTGTAAAAAATCAGGTATAATTACGCTAAATCGTTAATTTAGTATTACTTTTGCAGTCGCAGCAGGCCGGTTTGTCGCTTCGGTCCCGATATTTGTCGGGATTCGGGGAGGAAAGTCCGGGCAACGTAGAGCACCATACTTCCTAACGGGAAGCTGTTCGTGAGGGCAGAGTAGCGTAACAGAAAACAACCGCTTCGTTTTCTCGGGAGATTACGATGCAAGGGTGAAAAGGTAAGGTAAGAGCTTACCGGGTGCCGTGGCAACACGGCATGCCGTACGTCTTATGGGTTGCAAGACCATGTATATCGGATAGGTAGGGTTGCTCGCCCGATGCCGAGGGGTAGGTCGCTAAAGAGCGATGGTGACATCGTCTCGCAGATAAATGACAAACATCCCGACTTGTCGGGATACAGAACCCGGCTTACAGGCCCGCTGCTTTTTTATTTTGAGGTATGCTGAAAAGGAAAAAAAGAGTTTCGAAACAGGAGGAGGAAGACAAGCCTGGGTTGTTTGAAAGGATCAGGCTCCAAATAAAGGAATGGGTTCACTTTCTTACTTACGAAATCTGGCGGCTAAATCCCGAAAATTTCTCCAATAAAAAGAATGTTTTGCACAATGTTCTTAAAGTCACCATGCTCACCGTTAGAGGTGTGCAGGAGCAAAACCTCGGAGCCAGTTCCCGGTCGTTGACATACCGAACAATCCTTTCTCTTGTCCCCATGTTGGCCGTGTTGTTTGCCATTGCCCGCGGTTTCGGGTTCGAGAAAATCCTGGAAAGCCAGATTTTCGACTTCTTCAGCAACAGCGATACGGAAATAACGGCTGCTTTGCCTGAGTCAAAAATGGCGACCGATACCCTTATCGATGTGTCGGAATCCATAGGTGTCAATCAGGAAATAAATATTGTGAGTACGGTCCAAAAGCCGGACTCTTTAGACGTCGACAGTTCGATTACGGAGACGACCTCCTTCACCATTGAGACAATCATCAAGCTGGTTAACAACTCCCTGGAGCATGCTAAGGGAGGGGTTTTTGCCGGAATCGGGGTTATCTTGCTGTTATATACCGTCATCTTACTGTTTTCCGATATAGAGAACAGCTTTAACCGTATTTGGGGAGTGAAAAAAGGACGATCTATCCAACGGAGGGCGGTCGACTACTTCGCGCTCATTCTGCTTTTGCCTATTTTTGCTGTCCTTAATTACAGTCTGACAGCTCTTATACAAGCATCTACGGGCCCGTTTGATAAGTTCAGTTATATCCTTGACCCTGTGGTAACCCAGGTGTTGAATTTTCTTCCTTTTTTAGTAATGATCATCACCTTGACACTTCTGTACAGGTTTATGCCCAATACAAAAGTGAAATGGGCAAGTGCATTGATCGGAGGGATTGTCGGCGGTGTTGCTATTCAGCTTTTTCAGATGATCTATTTAAACGGGCAGCTGTGGATAGCAAAATACAATGCCATTTACGGGGCTTTTGCCGCCATACCGCTGTTGCTTTTGTGGGTACAGATGTCTTGGTTTATTGTACTAATAGGTGCAGAGTTGTCGTATTCGGCACAAAATGTCCGAAAATTTTCTTTCGATAGGGAAACTAAAAACATAAGCCGCCGTTTTCGGGATTTCTTTACCATCATGATTGCATCGGTAATTGTAAGGCGGTTCGCAGAAGGTGAAACCCCGCTTACCGCCGACCAGATATCGATGAAGTGCAAAATACCCATTAAGTTAACCAACGATATTATTGATGAACTGCACAAGCTTCAGGTGATTTTACCGACCCCCACACCGGATGATGACCGCGTTATGGCCTACCAACCCGCTTTGGATATTAATTTGCTGACTGTTAATGACCTGATAGAGCAGATAGACAAGGAGGGCTCAGAAGATTTTCTGATTGATGTAGAAGGGGATTTCGCTCGGCACTGGAATGCCTTGATGCATACACGAATGTCTGTTTATGAATCTCCCAGTGACATAATGCTGAAAGATTTATAAATCAAGGCCTCAACAGTTGATAGGCTTTTGATGGGTACTTTCTGAGCGACCGGCTGATGGTTTTGGCGTCCTCACCGCAAAAACGATTGAGCAAGTTCCAGAATTTTTCACTGTGATTCAGTTCGACCGTATGAGCCAGCTCATGAAGAATCACATAATCAATCTGTTTTTCGGATAGCAACATCGTGTAATAAGAGAAATTGATGGTTTTCCGGCGGGAACAACTCCCCCAGCGCGACACACTTTTGTTGATTTTTATATCGTTTACCTGCAGGTGGAGTACTTGTGCAAATTTTCGTGTTTTTTCCGGTAAAATTCTCTTGGCTTCGTGCCGCAAAGCCTGCCTGATCATTTCTTTAACAATATGTTGAGAAGTGGAGTTCTCCAAATCAAAATTCCCGGGGACAAAAATGGTTAAATTGCCATCTTTCAACCTCATTTTCACATTTTCTACCAGGTGTGTCCTCGACAGCCTCGCGGTAAACGAGAACGTCTCTAATACGGAGTCTTCCGTAATAAGTTGATCTCTAGCAGTAAACAGCTTTGTTAACCGATGACGCATATCGTCAAGCAGGGAGGGTAACCTTTTTGGGGTAAATCCGAACGGAACGGTCAACTGGATATATTCCCCTTTTCTTCGGGCGATAATCCTCTTTGCCCGAGTGTCGGGTTTCACGATTATCTTTCCCAGTTCTTTATCGTTGTATTCGTACATTTAACAAAGATAATGCAATTATTTCTCCCAATTGTTTTACCCCGCCAATCATCAAAATAAAAAACATTGCCTATCTTTGTGCACGTTAGGAATTGTAAACAAATAAACTATTCGTTCTGGCTTGTGAACTGTTGCATACTTATTTGTTTACAATTCCTTAATTTCCGATGAAATGAGCATTATAAGTTCTTTAGAGAGTGTCGGCGAGTATGTCGAGCTGATGAGAAGAGTGATAGCTCCGCCCGACCGAGCTCGAGAATTTTTTAAAGAATTCTCGAAGGAAGTATATAAACTGGGGGTCAACTCCATTTGGCTGGTTATAATTATCTCCTTCTTTATAGGGGCGGTTATTGTTATGCAGATTGCTATAAACGTAGCTTCTCCTTTACTGCCCCGCTTCACGGTTGGAGTGGTTTCGCGCGAAATTATTTTGTTGGAATTTTCTTCCACCATCATGTGTTTGATCCTTTCGGGAAAGGTGGGCTCTAACATTGCTTCGGAAATTGGTACGATGCGTGTTACAGAACAGATTGATGCATTGGATATTATGGGTGTGAATTCGGCGAATTACCTGATTATGCCCAAAGTTTCGGCGTTTGTGTTTTTTATGCCTGTGTTGGTGGGATTGAGTATGTTTCTGGGTATGTTTGGCGGGTACGTCATCTGTCTTTTCACAGGTACTCCCCCGGTGTCCACGTATATATACGGGATTCAGTTTTTTTTCCGGGAGAGTTTTGTCTGGACTTCCATCTTGAAATCGATGATTTACGGGTTTATAATCGCTTCGGTTTCCGCATACTTTGGTTATCACGTTAAAGGCGGATCACTTGAGGTGGGAAAAGCAAGTACCGACTCGGTCGTGATCAACAATATCCTGATACTGGCTGCCGATTTGGTTTTCACGCAATTGGTCATGGGATGAAAAAGATAAGTCTTGATATATGATTCAGGTAAGAAATTTAATCAAAGAATTCGAAGGACGTCTCGTTCTCGACGATATTACGACTTCCTTTAAAAAAGGAGCCGTGAATATGATCATCGGAAAGAGCGGTTCGGGCAAAACGGTTTTTTTGAAATGTCTTATCGGCTTGATACAGCCCAGTTCTGGTGAGATCAGGTATAACGGTCGTGACATTACCGAGATGCGAGCAAGAGAAATGAAACGTTTGCGCCGTGACATGGGGATGCTGTTTCAGGGATCGGCCCTGTTCGACTCCAAGACTGTGCTTGAAAATGTGATGTTCCCGTTGGACATGTTTTCCCGGATGAACCTTCGTGAAAGAAAAAAACGTGCCGAATTCTGTCTGGAAAGGGTAAACCTCTCACATGCGGCAGATCTTTATCCGTCGGAGATATCGGGCGGTATGATGAAGCGGGCTGCTATTGCCCGTGCCATTGCGTTGAATCCCAGGTACCTGTTTTGCGACGAACCAAACTCCGGACTCGACCCGAAAACAGCACAGCTTATTGACGAACTTATTTCGGATATAACGGAAGATTTTGGGATTACTTCTATCGTGGTCTCACACGATATGAACTCGGTAATGAACATCGGCGATAATATTATCTTCCTGAACGAGGGAATCCTGGAGTGGCAGGGATCGAAAGACAAAATAATGGACGCCAACAATGAAAAGCTGAACGAATTTGTTTTTGCATCTGAACTTTTTAAAAAGATAAAAGCGGCTGACACCATTATCACAGAAAACAATGCTTCGGGACAAGAGGCTGGCTAGAACAAAACAATTGATGAAAAAAATTGTTATTCACATAGAACATGTGCATAGAAATAGAAACCACAAGTAAGAATAAGTAGCGAGTAATATGACTAATTTATTGAGAATAAAAAATCTACATGCAGTAGTAGAGAATAAAGAAATCCTGAAAGGTATTCATCTGGAAGTAAACGAAGGCGAGATTCATGCTATTATGGGCCCTAACGGGTCGGGAAAAAGTACGTTGGCTTCTGTACTTGCCGGAAATCCAAAATATGAAGTGACACGCGGTAGCGTAATTTTCAAAGAAAAGGAACTGCTCGATATGGAGCCTGCCGACAGGGCCAAGGAGGGAATTTTCCTCAGCTTTCAGTACCCCATTGAAATTCCGGGTGTAAGCATGGTTAATTTTATGCGTGCTGCGTTAAATGAACAACGTAAATACAGGGGCGAAGAGCAAATATCGGCATCAAACTTCTTGAAACTGATGCGAGACAAGCGCGAATTACTGGGTATCGACAGTCAACTGGTAAGCCGTTCGGTGAACGAGGGTTTCTCGGGAGGGGAGAAGAAGAGAAACGAGATTTTTCAGATGGCCATGCTTGATCCTACGTTGGCGATACTTGACGAAACCGATTCGGGATTGGATATCGACGCGCTACGGATTGTTGCTGCCGGAGTAAATGCGTTGCACAGTCCCCATAAGGCAGCTATCGTAATTACCCATTATCAGCGACTTCTCGATTATATTCAACCTGATGTGGTTCACGTTCTTTACGACGGAAAAATCATTAAAACCGGAGGGCCAGATCTGGCTCTCGAACTTGAAGAAAAAGGATATGACTGGCTTGTGAACCCCTAACCTGTAACAAAAATGATTGAACAACAATATATCGATTTATTCAACGACTACAGAGACGAGATCGATGCGAATTCCGTTGCCGGACTCAATCGTCATCGCGACGCTGCTTTTGAAGCGTTCAATAGATCGGGATTCCCCACTTCAAAATTAGAAGATTATAAACATACGGATGTGTCCCGCGTGTTCGACTGTGATTTAGGGTTGAACCTGCGAAACGTTCCTGTTCCTGTTGATCCGTACGAAGCATTCAAATGTGACGTGCCTAACCTCAACACCAATGTATATTTCCTGATAAACGACCGGTTTTACACCAACGGACATCATCAGGGACCCCTGCCGAAAGGAGTTTTTGTGGGTAGTTTACAGCTGTTTTCAGAAACTCATCCCGATATTATTGAAAGGTATTACGCGAAAATAGGCGATTATTCCGGCAATGGCGTAGTGGCTTACAACACTATGTTTGCCCAGGACGGTTTTGTGATTTATGTCCCCGAAAATGTGGTCATCGAAAAACCGCTTCAATTGATCAATATCCTCCGGGGAGGGGTTGACCTGAACGTGAACCGCCGCATTCTTATTGTAGCTGAAAAAAATGCACAGGTTAAACTGCTTGTTTGCGACCATACGGTCGATGATGTTCAGTTTATCGTGACACAGGTAGCGGAGATTGTCGCCGACAGAGATGCTCAAGTGGATTTTTACGAACTGGAAGAGAATTCGGTAAAGGTCAAATTATTGAACAATGTTTTCGCCGAGCAGGCCGAAAATTCAAACGTAACGGTCTCTACGATCACACTGCATAATGGGTTCACCCGGAATAACTATCGCTTCCGCCTGCTGGGTGAATACGCTGAGGCCCATATCGGGGGGCTGGCCATTTGCGACAAGGAGCAGCATGTTGATAATTATGCATTTTTAGAGCACGCTACTCCCAACTGCCACAGTAACGAGTTGTTTAAATATGCACTTCAGGAAAGATCAACGGGGGTTTTCTGTGGAAGGATACTGGTGGATAAGGGTGCGCAAAAAACACTGGCCTATCAGAACAACAAGAACCTTGTCACCTCGGATGAAGCCAAGATGTTCTCGAAGCCGCAGCTTGAGATTTATGCCGATGATGTAAAATGCTCGCACGGGTTAACTACCGGACAGCTCGATCAGGATGCCCTGTTTTATCTGCAGGCGCGCGGAATTCCTGAAGAAGAAGCCCGCATGCTCCTGATGGTGGCATTTACGCAAGATGTAGTAGACCTGGTCCGTATCGATTCGCTTCAGGACAGGCTTGTACAACTGATCAACAAGCGCTTCAGGGGCGAACTGATGCGTTGCGGAAATTGCCACGTGTGTAAATGATTAATGTAAACGACATACGCGCTGACTTTCCCATTCTATCGCTTCAGGTACACGGTAAACCGCTTGTTTACCTGGACAATGGTGCGACAACACAAAAACCGCTTTGTGTGATAGATAAAATCCGGGAGATGTATTGTTCCGTGAATGCCAACGTGCACCGCGGTGTGCATTTTTTGAGCCAGGCCGCCACCGACGAGCACGAAGCATCGAGAAAAACGGTACAGGAGTTTATCGGTGCCGCTTCTTCAAACGAGATTGTCTTTACACGTGGTACCACGGAAGCCATTAACCTGATCTCTTCTTCGTTCTGCCGTGAGTTCTGCAAACCCGGTGACGAGGTCATAATTTCCGCTATGGAACATCATTCCAACATTGTTCCTTGGCAGCTGCAGGAGGCAATCTCCGGAATTAAACTGCGGATATTGCCTATCTCGGATGAGGGAGAAATTCTTTTGGAAGAGCTGGAAAAATTAATCTCTTCCCGCACAAAGCTGATTGCCGTCACTCATGTCTCCAACGTTCTCGGTACGATCACTCCGATAGAGAAAATTATTGAAACGGCACACCGGTACGATATCCCTGTTTTGGTTGATGCCGCGCAATCGGTTCAACACATACCGGTTGATGTTCAACGGATGGATTGCGATTTTCTCGTGTTTTCGTCACACAAAATCTATGGACCAACCGGTATGGGAGTGCTGTACGGGAAAGAAAAGTGGCTCGATAAACTTCCTCCCTACCAGGGCGGCGGTGAGATGATTGCGACAGTATCGTTCGAAAAAACCACTTTCGCCGGGTTGCCGTTCAAGTTCGAAGCAGGCACCCCCGACTATGTGGGGTCCACAGCGCTGGCCACAGCACTGAAATATATATCACGTATCGGCATAGAAAATATTGCGAAGCATGAACAGGGAGTGCTTGCGTATGCCACAGAGCAGTTGTTGTCTATCGATAAACTCAAAATATACGGAACCTCAAAAAACAAATGCAGTGTAATCTCTTTCCTTGTGGACGGAGTTCATCATTACGATATGGGTGTATTGCTTGACACGATGGGGATTGCTGTCCGTACTGGCCACCATTGCGCTGAGCCGCTGATGCGCCGGTTGGGTGTAGAGGGAACTGTCCGGGCATCGTTTGCGGTGTACAACACCAGGGAAGAGGTGGATGTCCTGGTGAACGGAATCCGACGGATAGTTAAGATGTTTTGACCGTTTGGGAGAATGTTGCGATATGGAAAAAAACTTTCCCGATTACGTTAGAAACGAAGACCATGCGTTGTTTCTCTTGATTAAAAAGAGAGACAAAGACGCTTTTGCGGCGGTGTATCAGAAATACCACCGGTATCTGTATTCATTGGCTGTCAAGTACTTGAAAGATGCACAATTGGCAGAAGATGCCGTTCAGCACGTTTTCGTGAAATTATGGGAAACAACCAAAAATATCGAGATAGAGATAAACCTTAAGAATTACCTCTATACGATGACAAAAAATTACATATTAAATACGATACGCGATCATAAAGAAGAGATATCCCTCAGTTATGCCAATGCGCAGATAGATATTCCGGGACAGGACGATATAATTAAGGCATTGGAAGATAAACAGATGAGGAGTATTCTCTACCAGGGAGTTGAATCGCTTCCTCCCCAAAAAAAAGAGGTTTGCCTGAGAAAGCTCGAAACAACGGATAGTAATCAGCAAATTGCGGACAAGATGGGGATTTCAGTTCATACAGTTAAATCACACTATCAGGAGTCAGTAAAAATATTAAGGTCATATTTTCAGCAGATCAAGATGATGACATGATAAAAACAAGATTCAACTCATATCTTTTGCCCGGAAATGTGTCAAATAAGGTAAGCGTTAATGTCGGTGATGTCAACAAACAGTAAAATAATAAACAGAGTCATTAGTGAAACTGCGTCTAAAGAGGAGGCAAAGGAAGTGGCTGGGTGGTTTTCATCTACTATTGAAGGTCAACAATGTCTGTCTGATATGCTTGATAGAGATGCATATTTGATGGATGCTGATGCCGATAGCGGAAAGTCTTTTACTCCACTTCAGTCGGATCTGCTTTTCAGAAGAATCGATAAAGATATCCGTATTAAACGTCTAAGAACAGTTACTCGTAATGTCGCTGCGGTTCTTGTTCCGATTCTGTTTTTACTGGGCTTGGGCTATTTTATCCATTCACAAACCTCCTTTTTTCAGGGCACAACCTATGCCGAACTCTATATCCCGAAAGGAGAAGATGCCCGAATATTTTTTCAGGACGGAACAGAGGTTTTTCTTAATGCTGATACGAAGATTCGGTACCCGGAACACTTTGGATTCAGGCACAGGGAGGTATATCTGGACGGTGAGGCATATTTTAATGTTGCGCCCGATAGAAAACGCCCTTTTGTAGTGCACGCCCAGAATACGTCGGTTGAGGTATTGGGAACCGCTTTTAATGTGAATGCATATAGCGAAAGTGAAACTATTCAGGTCGTACTGGATGAGGGAAAAACATCCTTTCAGGTACAGCAAAGTAAATATCCCATGTCTCCGGGGCAACAGATTGAATACAATAAAACCACGGGAAAAACATCGCTTTATAATCTTTCCAAGCCTTCCAATGTTTCGCTATGGAGGAAAAATGTGCTTTACTTCTACGACACCCCACTTGCTGAGGTTATAAAAACCGTAGAGAGAAAATACAACGTGCATTTTCATGTACAATCGCCCGAAGCGCTTAATTTCAGTTATACACTTACCACCAAACAACTCCATTTGGAAGATCTGTTGAACGAGTTGCAGAAAATTGCCCCGGTGAAGTTCCAATATAAAGGTGACAATGTGTTTGTATCGATTTGATCACAATATCCCCCTTACTCTCCCTTTTTGTTTTGTATGCTGTTAAATAATTTGCAAATTGCAGAGAAAAGATACTCGCTTACGTTAAGTAAATGAGTGTTTTAGAAGGCAAGGTGTAGGTTGTTTTTCATTTTACCCCATTTATTTTGTTAATTTTTAATCTTTCCTCATACTTTTTTCGCCATGCCGTGTCAACCTTATGAAGAATCCATAACAGATTCTCTTTTTGTTAATTTGATATCTGTACAAAAACAGATGGGAGAATTTTAATTTTTTAATTTTTAATATGTAATACGAACAACCATGGGAAAAATTCCAATGAAAAGGCGCCTGATGATGCTGCTTTCCTTCTTCGTGCTGGGTACAGCGATGCTGTTCGCACAGAAAGTGAACCTCAACTACAACAAGGCAACCCTGAGAACAGTGCTGGAAAGCATTACCGAACAGATCGGCCATACCCTGGCATTCAGCAAGGAGGCCGTGGATTTAAGCGATGAAGTGACCATTCGGATTACGGATGGAGAAGCCGCGCAAGTACTTAACCAATTACTGACTCCCCGTCAGATTGGGTATGAGATCAGGGACAACAAGATTTATATTTTTGACCAACCGGTTCCTGTGAATGCCGTAACAAGGCAAACACCCCCGCAGGAGGTGAGGTTAACCGGAACGGTGACTGATGTGAATGGGGAACCAATTATCGGGGCCAACATTGTGGTACCGGGGACTACCATAGGGACAGTCACAAATGTGGATGGGACTTACAGCATGACACTTCCGCGGGGATCCGTGCTGCGCTTTTCCTATATCGGTTACACCGGACAGGAATTCACCATCGCCAATCAGACCGTGCTCAATGTGCAACTGCAGGAAGATACAGAGGTGCTGGATGAATTGGTGGTCGTTGGTTACGGGGTACAGCGCAAGAGTGTGGTTACTGCGGCAATCAGCAAGGTATCGGCAGAGGAACTGAACGTGACAAGGCCTGCCCGCGTGGAAGACGCACTGAAGGGCAAGGTGTCGGGTGTACAGATCACCCAGAGCTCCGGCCAGCCGGGGTCGGACTCCAAGGTACGGATCCGCGGTATCGGAACCATTAACAACAGCGAACCGCTTTATATCGTGGACGGTATGGAAGTGGGTGGAGGCATCAACTACCTGAACCCCGTCGATATCGCCTCGGTGGAAATCCTTAAGGATGCAGCTTCGGCAGCCATCTACGGGTCAAGGGCCGCCAACGGTGTGATCCTGGTAACTACCAAAAAAGGGGATAAGGGTAAGGCAACGGTCAACTACGATGTGAGTTACGGATGGCAGAATCCCTGGAAGAAAAAGGAAATTCTGGACGCCCGGGAATACATGGTTATCATGAACGAGGCCCAAATCAACGATGGCAACCTGCCTCGTTACAACAACGAGCAAGTGATGGGTGCCGGAAAAGGAACCGACTGGCAGGATGAAACCTTTTACTACAATGCTCCCGTACAGAACCATCAGGTGAGTGTCTCCGGGGGAACGGACAAAGGAAATTACTTCCTCTCGTTCGGCTATTTCGATCAGGCAGGTATCGTGGGCGGAAATTACGACAAATCAAATTTTGAGCGTTACAGTTTGCGTTCCAACTCGATCTACAATATTTTCGAAACGAAGGAGCGCAGTTTTCTAAACAACGTACAACTGGGTGTAAATGTGGGTTATTCCCGCAATAAATCCACCGGCATCGAGACCAACTCCGAGTACGGTTCCATTCTGGGAAGTGCCCTGACTTTCTCACCGCTGGTGCCGGTATATGCTGATGAAGAGACGGGCAAGGCCATTCTGGCTCAGTATCCGCACGCGGTGAAAAATGGCGACCGCGTGTTCTCCATTCCACCTGCCGGATTCCAGGAGATCGCCAATCCTGTGGGGATGCTCAATCAACCCTCGGCTGGACTGAACAACGCCGATAAATTTGTCGGCTCATTTTGGGGCGAGTTGACCATACTGCCGGAATTGAAGTTCAGAAGCAGTTACGGTGTAGACCTGGCATTCTGGGGATATGATTCATATACATTCCCTTACTTCCTGGCGACACAGGGTAAGGACGTGCAGTTCAGTACGGTCCAAAGCGAGATGAACCGCGGCTACACCTGGCAGCTTGAAAATTACTTCTCCTACAACAAATCGTTTGAGGAAATACACAACCTCTCTTTTGTGCTCGGACAATCCGCATCAAAATATACCTACCGAAACCTGGGCGGCAACGACCGCGACCTGCTGGAGAACGACCCGCTGAAGGCAAACATAAATTATGCTATCGCCGATAGAAAGGAAGAACGTGCCTGGGGCGGTACCGGAGGATATAACTTCACGGCCCGCGCTTCTTACTTCGGCAGGATCGATTACAACTATGACGAGAAGTACATGCTGCAAGCCACGGTTCGCCGCGATGGATCTTCCAATTTCGGCCCCGGCCACAAATGGGGTGTCTTCCCCTCCTTCTCTGCTGGATGGAACGTGACAAACGAAGCATTTATGGAGGGACGGCCGCAATGGTTTGACTACATGAAACTGCGTGCCAGCTGGGGAAAGAACGGTAACGACCGTATCGACCAGTTCCTTTATACTTCGTTGATGGACGGAGGACAAAACTATTACTTTGGAGGCGGGTACGATGTGAACCAGGGAGATCCGGCCAAGGTGGGTGAGATTACCGGGCAGATGCAATACGGAAGTGCTCCGGGTTACATTCCTAATCCTAATGTGAAATGGGAAGAGTCGTCACAGACCAACCTCGGGATTGATACCCGTTTTCTGCAAAGCCGGATGACCTTCTCTTTCGACTACTTTAAGAAAAAAACCATCGATATGCTGATGAAGCAGCCTATACCTTCCTATGTGGGTATTGGCGCCCCTATTGCCAACGTGGGCGATATGGAAAACTGGGGGTTGGAATTTGAACTGGGCTGGAAGCAGTCGGTAGGGGAATTTAACTATGCCGTATCGGCCAACGCCTCTTACCTGAAGAACAAACTTATCAACCTGGGGAACGAAACCGGAGAACAGATCTACGAGAATGCAGGTGCCTCTGGCGTAGGAAGCTATGTAAAAGGTATGAACGGGGATGTATTTCCCTATTTTTACGGTTATAAAACCGATGGACTCTTCCAGAACCAGACGGAAGTGGATGCTTACGTGAATGCCGATGGAGAAAAATACCAGAGTGCAGCCCTGCCGGGTGACGTACGCTTTGTGGACCTGAACGGTGACGGTGTGATTAGCGATGCCGACAAAACTAAGATAGGAAAGGGGATGCCAGACTGGACTTACGGGCTTACACTCTCTGCCGACTGGAAAGGAGTCGACCTGAACCTCTTCTTTCAGGGTACCATCGGGAATGATGTGTTCGATTTTTCACAACGTGGCGATATACCTGCCATGAACCGTCCCGCCTGGATCCTCGATCGCTGGCATGGGGAAGGCACATCGAGCCACATCCCACGCATGACCTCGGCCAACCCTAACGGGAACTGGAGATCCTCCGACCTCTACATCAAGGACGGATCCTATATGCGCCTGAAATCGGCCCAGCTGGGATACACCTTACCGGTGGATCTGACCGGAAAAATAGCGGTGCAGCGCCTGAGGATCTATGTCTCGGCCGATAACCTGCTTACATTTACCTCCTACGACGGGTTTGATCCTGAGATCGCCTCCGGAGGGTATACCACCATTGGGATCGACCGGGGTATCTATCCACAGTCAAGAACCATTTCAGTGGGTGCCAACATCACATTCTAATCTTAACATTGTACAGAAATGAAGAAATTAATATATATACTTATGGTGATACTCCTGACAGTAGGAGTGGCCGGATGCAGCGATGATTTTCTCAGTGCTTCATCCACAGAGAAGCAAGAGGCGGGTGCTCCTGCTTACGAGGGAGCAATTTTAGCGAACCTCGCATCGGCTTACCAGATCTTGTTGTTTGATAGCTATGCCAATCAGAACTACAACAGTATCCCTTTGATGTCCGACCTTCGTTCGGACGATATCTTCAAAGGGGGCGGTGATGCGGGCGACCAGCGTCAATTATACCTGTTGTCGCTTTTTACCTCCACCCCGCAGGAACTTCCCGAAGGGTTGTGGGCTATCCTCTATTCAGGAATTGCCCGTGCCAACAATGCGATCTCCGCCTGTGAAAATGCGGTAGAGGTTCCGGAAGAGAAGGTAAATCAGTACAAAGCAGAAGCACACTTTCTGCGTGCCTATTATACCCACTGGCTTTGGAAGTTCTGGGGCAATGTGCCCTATTTTGAAGAGCCGCTGACAACGCCGCCCTATATGACCAGGCAATACACAGCTGATGAGATCTATGCCGAGATCATGCAGGATATTGATGTGGCTACAACGGACGGCTGGTTGCCAATGAGTACAACAGGGTCGAATACCGGTAGAATAAACAAGGCTACGGCATTGATGTTGAAAGCGCGTGTGGTCATGTATCAAAAAGATCAGTCGCGCTACGCTGAGGTAACAGCTGATATGGCGGAAATCATCAATAGCAATGAATATGACCTATTTGGCGATTTTGCTGCGATGTGGCTGGATGAGAATGAGTTCTGTAAAGAATCAATCTTCGAAGTAAACCACTTGCCCGAAGGGAAAATTTGGGCCAATGGCTGGCAGGGTTACGGAACCAACCTCCCCGCATTTATTTCTCCCAACGGATTGAATACCGGCAATAAAACTGGTGATTTCAAAGGAGGCTGGGGATTCGGGCCGGTTCGTCAGTCCACTTGGGACATCTATGAAGGGGGAGACACTCGCCGGGAAGGTTCCATCAACAAATGGGAACCGGAACAGTATACCGCCCGCTTTCAGGATACAGGCCTGTTCATGGCCAAGTACGCCGCAAGGGTAGGTTACAACCCCCAGGGAGATGTCGATCTGAACTATTGCAACAACTTGCGGGTTTTCCGCTATGCAGAGGCATTGCTTACTTACGCCGAGATGGTAGTGATGCACGGACAAAGCCCGGTTGGCGGCATTACAGCCCAGGCATGCCTGGATGAAGTTCGCCTGCGTGCATTCGGAAAAGCGAGTTCCATTCCCGCCACCACCGAGAACATTAAGCTAGAACGGCGTCGTGAGTTTGTGGGCGAAGGGATGCGCTTCTGGGATATTGTCCGCTGGGGCGACACTGCGTTGCTGACTGAGAACCTGACCGAGTACAACAGCGTGCGGAGTTGGAACGATAATTGGAAGTACCTGCCCATTCCCCAATCGGAAATAGACAAGACGGCCGGTACTGAGTTTGCGCTGCAACAGAATCCGGGATATAATTAACCACATAGAATATCGACGCATTATGAAGAATAAAATAAAACAACTATCGGGAATGCTGCTGTTTCTTTTTATCATGGCAGCATGCAGTCCGCAGGAACTGAATGATTATGGCCTCGACAGTATGGCCACCCTGACGGATGATCAGGTGTCTTTTACCCAGACTGTATCGGCAACCAGTGACAACATGGTCACTTTTACCAGCACTACCCAACTTCCCACCAACTCTGTCTATACCCTTCGCTGGGATCTGGGAAATGGGTCCACCGGAAACAAAGCTTCTGCCACTGGAATTTATCCCTTCGCCGGAGATTATACGGTTACCCTCTCCATTCATTTTCCCGATGGGAGCGTAGCTAAAAAGAGCGTGGTGGTCAGTTTTGAAGACAACGATTACAGTCTTGTGGATACACCGGCTTACAGGAACCTGACCGGTGGTGCTGATGATGCCGATGGAAAGACCTGGGTATTCGACCAGCACAATAATTTTGCGGCTGAAGTGGCTGCAGCTACCGGTTTTGCAATCAGCGGACATATGGGTCTGGGACCTATCAACTCATTCGGACAGTCTTGGTGGGGAGCCGCTGCAAACGATAAGGCCTCTTGGACACTCTATTCATATAAGTTTACGTTCATTCAGAACGGTGTGCAGCTAAAGATTGAAAATTCCGGTGACGGATACGGAAGAAAAGCTGTTTCGTCCGCCGCAGGATTTAATGTTACGGGAACGAGCGGCGATGATGCTTTTTTCCCCTATCCGGGCGGTGACTATACGTTCTCTATCGACGAGAGCGGTACGCATCCCAAGCTGACCCTCTCCGGGAATGCTTTTATGGGTTATTATTGCGGCCATCAAGAATACGAAATCGTGTATCAGACCGAAGAGGTAATGGCATTGGTAGTGCATAACCAGGTGGAACAACAAGACTGGTGTTTTGTTTTCTGCCGTGAAGACCTCAATGTGCCAGCGCCGCCGATAGCCAAGGAGCTGAAAGCGATTCCGCTGAGTGAAGATTTTGAAGGGGATGAGATTCTGGCTTTCAAACAGGAAGATATGGGAGGGGCGATCAAAAGTGCCGTGATTGGTAATCCTGTGCCGCTTCCTATCAATGAATCATCGAAAGTGTACCGTTACTGGAAATCGACCGGTTTCTACAGTAACCTTTCCTTCACTGCACCGGATTACAAGTTCGATCTTACGACGCAGAACAAAGTCAGGGTGAAGGTCTTTATTCCCTCCTTCAACGATTATACCACAGAAAATGCGGTGGCTGGGGACTGGATTGCCAACAAAAAGTTGTTGCCTCAGCTGGCGGTGAAGCTGCAGGATGGCGATCATCCGGCCCCGTGGGAAGGACAGACAGAAATAGTGAAAGCAAACCTGGAATTGGATAAATGGCAGGAGTTGGAATTTGATTTTTCTACTGTAGCCAATCGGGAGGATTATGACCGGATCGTTATCCAGTTTGGAGCCGAAGGACATGCCGGGCCGGGTTTCTTCTACCTGGATGATTTTGAATTTAGTGAATAATACGGATTAAACGATACGAGAGGCTGCCGGGTCACATACCGGCAGCCTTTTCAACCCTTATGAAACGAATGAATACAATATGGATCGCGCTCGCCTTGATGCTGACAGCCTGCGGCGGAGATGACCCGTCGCCCATCACCCCTAAACCCGATGTTGAGGTGAAATGGGAGATAACACCGGCAACCACACAGTTCTCCGCAAAGGGAGAGATCAAAAACATTGTCGTGACGGCCAATGGCGACTGGACAGCAACCTCTGGCCAGTCCTGGTGCAGCCTCACACCCGACAAAGGGGGAAACGGACAGACCCTGGTAAAGATCAGTGCAACGGCCAATCCGAAAGAGGAGGTGCGAAACGCAGAAATCACTTTTACTTCCGGAAAGTACAGCCAGAAGTATACAGTTTCGCAGGACGCCGGCACCATCGGAAATTATGTGCCGACAGGTTATAACCTCGTCTGGGCGGAAGAGTTTGACGCTGCCCGGCTAAGTAGCGGTAAGCCTGCTCTACCCGACACGCAAAAATGGTGGTACGAAAACCTTCCCAAGGGTACGGTCAACAATGAACTGCAGACTTATGTGGGGGGATTCAGGGGCACCGACACGGTGGCGGCAATCCACGATGGTACGCTGAAGATCATCGCTCGGAAAAGCGGAACCGATATCATCTCGGCGCGCATCAATACTATTGAGAGCTGGACCTACGGTTACTTCGAGGCTCGATTGCGGGTCCCGGGCGGTAAGGGTACCTGGCCTGCCTTCTGGATGTTGCCGGAGAAGGAGCAGCTCAATTGGCCCCTCGACGGAGAGATTGATATCATGGAGTATGTGGGTTATGATCCCGGGTGGATACACGCTTCTGTGCATACAAAAGCCTACAACCATACAATCGGAACCCAAAAAACCGCCAGGAAAGAGGTTAAAACCGCTGAAACAGCGTTCCATATTTACGCAGTGGAATGGACCGCAGACTATATCAAAGGATTCGTGGATGGCGTGGAGTATTTCCGGTTCAACAACGATGGTGCCGGAAACAAGGAGACCTGGCCTTTCAATGTGCCCTTCTACCTGAAGCTGAACCTGGCATGGGGCGGCAATTGGGGTGGCGCACAGAGTGTAGATGAGTCGAAGCTGCCTGCTACCTACGAGATCGATTACGTACGGGTGTATCAAAAGAAGTAGAACCAAGAGACAAAACATAAAAACAAGAGCTTAGCGGATTGCTGAATGCTTAAAAAAACATAAAATGAACACGAACAAAATTTTCTTTTTTTCCTTTTTTATTCTGTTACTAACTGCCTGTAACGGCGGTACCGGAAAAACCGGGATGACCCTGGATACCGGCGTGGAAAAAAAGATCGACAGTATCCTGTCACAAATGACGCTGGAAGAAAAAGTGGGACAGATGGCTCAGTTTACCATCGATTTGATCGGAAAAGGAGGAAATGCCTATTTCAGTAACGAACCTTTTGAGGTGGATCCGGCCATGCTCGATACCGTGATTGGGAAATACAAGGTGGGCTCCATCCTCAACACCAGTAACAACCGGGCGCGTACTACCGAAGTATGGGAAAATACCATCAGAACCATACAACAAAGGGCATTGCAGGAGACGGGTATTCCGGTAATCTATGGCATAGATGCCATCCACGGTACTACATACACGGCAGGAGGAGTTCTCTTCCCGCAGGCCATCGGTATGGCGGCTACATTTAATACAGGACTGATGAAAGAAGGATCGCGCATCACTGCTTATGAAACACGGGCAAGCAACATACCCTGGACCTTCGCGCCAACGATGGACTTGGGAAGGGATGCACGCTGGTCCCGGCAGTGGGAGAGCTATGGCGAAGATGCCTACCTCAACGCACAGATGGCGGTGGCCTCTACCCTTGGCTTTCAGGGAGAGGATCGCAACAACGTAGGTAGCCAGCATGTTGCGGCCTGTTTGAAGCACTACATGGGTTACGGCGTACCGGTGTCTGGCAAGGACCGTACTCCGGCGGTAATCCCGGAGAATGATTTGCGGGAAAAGTATTTCGAGCCTTTTCGTGCGTCCATTGAGGCAGGTGCTCTTTCGGTGATGGTCAACTCGGGAATGATCAACGGAGTCTCTACTCATGCCGACTACCGGCTGCTTACGCAATGGCTGAAAGAGGATCTCGATTTCGATGGAGTTATTGTGACTGACTGGGCGGACGTGCAGAACCTGCTGAGCCGTGACCGTGTGGCCGCTGATTACAAAGAAGCCGTCAAAAAGGCGATTAATGCCGGTATCGATATGGTGATGGAACCCTACAACCTCGCTTTCTGTCCCACCCTGATACAACTGGTTCAGGAAGATCAGGTTCCCATGAAACGGATTGATGACGCAGTACGCCGGGTCTTGCGCTTGAAATACCGGCTGGGACTTTTTGACCGTCCCTACTGGCCGCGGGAAGAATATCCCGATTTTGGGAACAGCGGGAACGAGGAGGCGGCAAAAGCAGCAGCGGATGAGTCGATTACCTTGCTGAAAAATGATAACAATATCCTACCCTTGCCTCCTGCTGCACGAATCCTTGTTGCAGGCCCCAATGCTCACTCCATGCGTACGCTCAACGGCGGATGGAGCTATTCCTGGCAAGGAGAAAAAGTAGAGGAGTTTGCTCAGGACTACAACACCATCTACGAAGCGTTGCAGCAGAAATTTGGAGCATCCAACGTGAGATATGAACCCGGTGTTACCTATAAAATGGACGGACAGTACTTCGAGGAGAATGCACCCGAAATAGCAAAGGCTGTCACAGCAGCGGGAGGGGCGGACTATATCGTGCTTTGCCTGGGCGAAAACTCTTACTGCGAAACGCCCGGGAACCTGGATGAGCTTACTCTCTCTGAAAATCAAACAGAATTGGCATTGGCGTTACAAAAAACAGGTAAGCCCCTGATTCTGGTGCTGAATGAAGGACGTCCACGACTGATCCGCAAAATTGAACCGGGTGCCATGGCGGTTGTGCAAACCTATCTGCCTGGAAATTTTGGAGGAGATGCGCTGGCGGATATCCTGAGCGGCGATGTGAACCCGAGTGGAAAACTGCCTTACACCTATCCGAAATACGAACAGGGCCTGATTACCTACGACCATAAACCCAGTCAGAATATTGACGGAAAGATGGAAGGTGCCTACGATTACGGGGCGCAGACATCGGTACAGTATCCGTTTGGCTATGGACTGAGCTATACTTCTTTCGATTATAGCAATCTCCGTGTGAGTAACACACTTTTTACGGCGGAAGATGTGTTCTCCGTATCAGTAGATGTTACCAACAGCGGAGCCCGGGAAGGAAAAGAGGCCGTGTTGCTCTTTAGCAGTGATCTGGTAGCATCCCTCTCTCCCGATGTACGCCGCTTGAGAGCGTTTGAGAAAATCTCGCTGAAGCCGGGAGAGACCCGGACAGTCACTTTCGAAATGAAAGGCAATGAGCTGGCATTTGTCAACGAACAGGGGCATTGGGTACTGGAAGAAGGTGAGTTTATGCTGCAGGCTGGAAACCAGACCGCCGGTATTCGTTGTACGGCGACAAAAATCTGGGAAACGCCCAACAAATAAGATGAACTATTTCGTTAAGCTAAATGAGAAAAACTAAATTTGTTCGGACTTTGCCATAGCGAGAAAATGCCTAATAAATAGAAATATAAAATTCAAAACAGTTTCTTGGTGAATAACTGGCGACAGAATTGATGTAACGGGAGCACTTTTGATAGAGGTGCTCCCGTTTACTTGTTATTGCTCCCGGATAGGTTCTACGGCAGGGCCTATCCTTTATTTTTTCTTTTTCTCGGCTTTTTGTCTTCCTTAAAATGAATCATACGCGATTCAATTCCGTAAGCCGCGATATAGTTCTGGATTAGCTCCAGAAACTTCGCGCCGAAGCGTTCTGTTTTAACTTTTCCGAAACCGTGGATCCTCAGTAACTCCTTTTCCGTCTCCGGTAGGTAATCCGCCATTTGTACCAATGTTTTTACTGAAGCCACAATATAGACCGGCAGATTTTCCTCTTTGCTGATGCGGTTACGGAGCTGTACCAGCTTGCTTAGTAGTTCGGGGTGGATCGATTTCAACTGTATCCCCGTGCTGTCACGGCTGTAGGAAGTGAGGGAGAAAGGAGGTTGCCTGAACTGGCGTCGCGCATTGTAATACGACTCTATGCAGAAGTTATCTGAAGTCGCAGAGATCAGGTGCGCCTTCAGGGCTGCCGCTACAAATAGGGAAACGATGTCCTCGTCGTATTCCTGCGCATTTGCCTTGCTATCCGTGGTTGCGGTCGATTCCTGCAATGTCCGCAGCAATGTTTCTATTTTTTCGGTGAAATAGGATGAGGATGCTCGGAGGCGTTCTGCAAAAAAAACCTTGTTGACGGGTGTTTGCCCGGTAATATGTTGTAACTGTATCCTGAATTTGCCGGCTACCTGCTCCAATTCCATCAACTGATTACAGACCTCACTTACGAAAGAAACGGTTCCCTCGCTGAAAGAAGATTCGTTTTCCTGAGTATTGGAGTACCAGGAACGTGCTGCCTGGAGAAGCGGGTCGAAGTCATACAGTTGCAGTAGCAGGTTGATACTGAACTGCTTCTTTGCCAACTGCAACTCTCCGGCAACCTGGTTTTCTTCTGGTTTAGAGGAGGAGAACCGGACAACCTGTTCGTCTACCTCTATGCTGTAACGGTTAATCGGACTTTTCAATACCAGGCTGTCGAGCGACCGGCAACGACTCAGTGCCACATACACCTGTCCCGGTGAAAAGGCTTTCCCCGCGTCGATGATGGCCTTATCGAAAGTAAGTCCCTGGCTTTTGTGGATGGTGATGGCCCAGGCGAGCCGCAGGGGAATTTGTTTGTATGTGCCGATTATTTCCTCTTCCACCGTATTGGTCTCCGAATGGGTGGTGTATCGGATATTCTCCCAGAGTACAGGAGAAACGGTGATTTCTTCCGTGTCGTCCGGACACTGTACGGTGACACCCTCTTCCAGGATGTGTGTGACCGTGCCAATTTTACCGTTGAAATAACGTCGCGGTACTTCCGTATCGTTTTTCACGAACATTACCTTGGCGCCTTCCTTCAGGATGAGAACCCGGTCCACGGGAAAAGCATTGTCGGGGAATTCCCCTTTCACCACCGCATGGAACGAATGAGCGGTTGTGTTAATTTTTTCCAGTTCGTCACCATTGATCGCATCGGCGCTGAAATTATGCGTGGTGAGCGTGATGTAATTTTCTTCAGGCGTCGGGTTAAAGTGCGGGTCGTAACGGCTTTGCAAGAGCTCGAGCCCTTCAGTTGAAAGTGAGTCGTTCCTCACCTGGTTCAACACATCGATAAAAAGGTTGTCGGACTGCCGGAAGATCTTGTCGAACTCCACATAGACCGGTGGGTGTTCCTGGATGACGCGACTGTGAAAAAAATAAATTCCCCGGTAGTAGTCCGACAGGATCCGCCACTCATCGGCCTTGGCCACGGGCGACAGTTGGTATACATCCCCGATAAAAACTACTTGCACACCGCCGAAGGGTTCAGAACGCCTGTGGCGCACACTGCGAAGCACCGTGTCGATGGCATCCAGCACATCAGCTCGCACCATGCTGACTTCATCGATCACCAGCACTTCCAGTTCACGAATCACACGACGCCGGGAGCTGTTCATTTTCATACGGGCAATCAACGCTTCACATCCGGCAGGTGTTGGCGTAAAAGGGGTAAACGGCAACTGAAAAAAAGAATGGATGGTTGCCCCACCCGCATTAATGGCCGCTACACCCGTTGGTGCTACCACGGCTACCTGTTTCGTGGTTTCCGTACGAAACCGGTGCAGAAAAGTCGTTTTTCCCGTGCCGGCCTTTCCAGTGATAAATATATTCCTGCCGGTATAGGTGACAAATTCCTTCGCACATTCATATGGAGAGAGGTAGGACATTTTTTCCATTACCTGTAAAAACAGGGATATTTGTTATTGAACCGGTACCCGATACCCAACATCAGGTAATTCGGCGTTTGGAAGTTCTGAAGATTATAGCCGATATGGATAAACGAATTTCTGGTAACTTCCACTTTAAGCGCCAACATCTGGTATAGTCCGGCCAGGTCGCCACCTCCGTGGACGATATTCGAACCGATACCCACACCCACCGTAAAGTAAGGCATCACATACTCCGCCCGTGCAGAAATACCTAAAGCCAATTGTTTGTTAACCGGTGGATTATGAAACGTGTATCCGGGATTTTTACCACCAGGCTCAACAATATAGTCTTCGGTATACACGTTTGCACTGCTGTCGTAAATACCGTCCAGCGATAAACCGGCACGCAGCTTGTAACCAAAGTTATACATGGGGTTGATATTGAAGCCGCCTACCGGATATTCGTGCGGTGAGGCTATTCCTTTGCCTTCAAGATAAACACCTTTTCGCCGCCACGAACCGAACAAAACAATATCGTAACTCACATGGCGGGGAAAATCTGCCACTGCTCCCCGGTATGGGGACTGCCGGGACATTATACTAGGATTAAGCGTGTACATCAGCCCCAGCTTGACTCCTGCCGTATTTAATCCTGCATTGGGAAACTGTGTGTTCCCGTTGGAAAAGTGTGCGATGCTGATACCCCCAATCAGGTTGAAGTATTGTGAAAGTGTTTGGTTGAGATAAAATCCGGTGTTCATATATGCGTTTATTTTCGAGCCGATGACGCGGCTATCCGGATTTGTTTTGGGATGGTAAGGTTTCCATCCGCCCGATAACCCGAAGTTCCACTCGTAATGAAGCGACAACTTGGAGGTCATTTGTGCTAAACGAGCACCTTGAAACAAATACACGGCAAGGGGGGCTCCCAATTGCTGAGGCTCGCCAAACGTAAAATATGCAACTCCAATCCCTTGGTGCGGTATACCGTAAATGCTCCCTGCAGGGGAGCCGGGCTTAAATTGAAAGGAGTACTTCAGGTGGGTGGAAAACGAATTCCGAATGGGTTTGGAGCGGGCATTCTCGCCTTTCAGAAAATTATGGGTAGGAATAATGTATCCCGGCCGGGCTTCGAATTCCAATCTGTTCCGGAACCTATCCGGTTGGAGCACAGAATCTGAACGTGTTTGAGCGGACGAGGGTTTCGTGGCGAAAAACAGGAAAACAGTAGCAAAAATTAATAATTTGTATGTGATTTGTTTGTTCATAAAAATCTAATCCCCGATTCCCAACTCCGCAATCCGTTTACATCCTTTCCGGCACTTCAATCCCAAACAATACCATTCCCTTTTTGATGGTTATGGCTACGTTCTTCGAAAGCAGCAGGCGGAACGCACGCAGGGCTTCGTCCTTTTCACGCAGCATGGGGAAATCGTGATAGAACTGGTTGAATTCTTTGGCCAGATCGTACACGTAATTTCCGATTAGCGAGACGTTGTATTCGTCTCCGGCCTGTTTGACGATATCCGGAAATTCAACCAGCAACTGCACCAACCCTTCTTCTTTTTCAGAAAGAACAATGTCTGCCTGCATTGATTCAGGAACAGGAATCCCTTGTTCCTCGGCTTTGCGCAAAACTGATTTGATGCGGGCGTGGGTGTATTGGATAAACGGACCGGTATTCCCGTTAAAATCAATGGATTCTTTCGGATTGAAGGTCATGTTTTTTTTCGGATCTACTTTCAGAATGAAATATTTCAGGGCCCCCATTCCAATCATGGTTACAACACGATCGGCTTCCTCTGGTGTTACACCGTCCAGCTTTCCCAGTTCTTCCGAAGTTTCGCGGGCGGTCTGAATCATCTCGGCCATCAAATCATCGGCATCCACTACGGTCCCTTCACGCGATTTCATCTTGCCTTCGGGCAGTTCCACCATCCCGTAAGAGAAATGGACCAATCCTTTTCCGAATTCAAAACCCAGCTTATCGAGCAGTATGGAGAGCACCTGGAAATGGTAGTTTTGTTCATTTCCAACCACGTAAATCATGGTGTCTATGGGATAGTCATCGAACCGGAGCTTCGCTGTGCCGATATCTTGCGTCATGTACACTGAAGTTCCGTCGGAGCGAAGAAGGATTTTTTCATCAAGCCCTTCATGGGTTAAATCGGCCCATACCGACCCGTCTTCACGCTGGTAGAAAATACCCTCTTTCAATCCTCGCAGCACCTCGTCTTTTCCAGCCAGGTAGGTTTGCGACTCATAATAGATCTTGTCGAACGAGACCCCCAGCTTTTCGTACGTCTCATCGAAACCGGCATACACCCATCCGTTCATCATTTTCCATAAATTCACAGTTTGGGCATCGTTTGCTTCCCATTGACGAAGCATCTCGCGCGCTTCCTCCATCAAAACCGATTGGGCTTCGGCTTGCTCCTTTGATAGTCCGGCAGCCTGCAGGTCGGCTAATTCGGCTTTGTATTTTTTATCGAAAAGCACATAATACTTGCCGATGAGGTGGTCGCCTTTCTTGCCCGATGATGCGGGTGTTTCCCCATCTCCCCATTTCTGCCAGGCCAGCATCGATTTGCAGATATGGATACCCCGGTCGTTCACGATATTGGTTTTTACCACCCGTTTACCGTTGGCTTTCAGTATTTCACAGAGCGAATGTCCCAGGAGATTGTTACGGATGTGTCCCAGATGAAGCGGTTTGTTGGTGTTGGGCGACGAATATTCCACCATAAACAAGGGTGCGTCATTAGCAACAGGTGTGAAGCCGAATTCGGGATTTTTATCGATGTTCTCGAGCAGATCAAGCCATACTTTCGAGGCAATCGTCAGGTTTAGAAAACCTTTTATCACGTTAAACTCCGAAACAACGGGTGATTTATCGGCCAGGTACATACCGATTTCCTGTGCCGTTTGTTCGGGATTCTTCTTCGAAATCTTTAACAAAGGAAAGGTTACGAGGGTGAAATGTCCTTTAAATTCTTTCTTTGTTTTCTGAAGTGTGATTTGCGATGCATTTACATCTACGCTGTACAATTCTTTTATTGCGCTTATAATTGCAGTCTGAAGTATATTCTCGATGTTCATAATGTGAATTTGCTGATTGAGTGTGCAAAGATACAAACAATCTACGAAAGAAACTTCCTCTCCGAAGCCCTATCCACCAGATATACCAGCGATTTATACGTTACACCGCTGTTTATCGACAAGCCGATTTCGCAGGTGCGACTGTTGGAATACCCTTCGGTAGCATCGCCGATATCGTGCTTAAGGGATGCGAGCGCCGAACGGTTCAACTCGGGATAGAAAAAGCCGCGATCGCCTGCCCATCCGCAACACGAAACGTTTTCGGGGACGATGACTTTGTCGGCACAAAGGGCAGCGACAGTATATAGTTTTTCTTCGAGGTGCATTTTCGTTGAACTGCATGTGGTATGAATGGCGATGGACACAGGTTGCTTTTCGAAGGTCAGTTTGTCTAACAGAAAATCATGAATAAACTCTACCTGGTCGTACAGTCTCAGGCGGGAGTCGAGCGTTTCACGCATGTGCAGCAGGCAGGGACTCATGTCGCACACGATAGGCAATTCGCCGTTCCGGCTCGCTTTGAGCAATGCACCGTTCAACTCCGACTCTTTCTGCCGCGCTTGCTTCCGAAACCCTTTACTGCTGAATGCCATTCCGCAGCACAGGTTGTCCTTTCCTTCAGGGATTATAACGGTATAACCTGCTTTTCGCAACAGCGAAAGCATTTTTGAAGGGATATCCTCTTTTTCTGCGTAGCCGAAAGAAGGGCCGCTCATGGAGCGCGTGATGCACGATGGGAAATAAACCACTACGGGCGCATCGGCACTGTGGCCCGGAAAAATGTTACGAACAATTTTCCGGCTCCCCGACGGCGTATATCTTGTCCATAAGGGAAAGAGGCCGTCGCCCATTTTGTATACCCCTTTCGTTATATCTTCCATTGGGTTGTAACCTATAATTTTTGCGATGAAATGGGGGATTTTTAACAAACCACGTATCAGTGATGTGGCCGATGCCATATTATTAGCCATACTGCTTGCAACTCTGTTCGCGAATTTTCCGTTTTCTTTCCAGCGAAGTTCTTTCACCAGCGACCCCGTATCGATGTTTACAGGGCAGGCAATGGCGCAAAGTCCGTCGGTAGCGCAAGTTTCGTTAAACTCATATGCCATCTCTCCTGCCCATCTTTCGCGCAACTTTTTATCAAAACGACTATCGGCTAATTCCGTTAACCGACGATACGCTACAATACGCTGACGTGGTGTAAAGGTTAACTCTTTTGACGGACAAGTTACTTCGCAAAACCCGCATTCGATGCATTTGTCAATCAATGGATTGGCATCGGGGATATTTTTTAGGTTCTTGATGAAAACGTCTTTATCGTCGTTGATAATTACTCCCGGATTCAATATGTGATTTGGGTCGAAAGCCGATTTTATGCGTTTCATTAACCCATAAATCTCCGTGCCCCATTCCTTTTCCACGAAGGGAGCCATGTTTCGCCCCGTTCCGTGCTCGGCTTTCAGGCTGCCGTTATGTTTCACAGCTACCAGATTGGCCAGTTCATGCATAAAACGGGCGTACTTGTCAACACCGTCCGGTGAATTTATGTCTGGAAAAACTGTAAAATGAACGTTCCCATCCAGCAAGTGTCCCCACATTACGGCATCGGCATAACCGGTCCGCACCAACAGTTCACGCACGTCGGTCAGCGCGTCGCCTAAAATTTCACCGCTAAAGGCAATGTCTTCAATAATGCTTGCCGTGTGTGGTGGGCGTGATGCCGCTGCCGAAGTAAACAACCCATTACGTACGTTCCAGTAAAGGTTATACAGATGAATGTCGGTTGTAAACCGTATGGGATAAAGTGTTTGAATGTGCGCCAGTTTTGCTTCAATGTCACGCATCTGGACAAGCAGCGTTTCTTCGTCGTCGGCAGAGGTGTCTATAAGCAATGCCGCTGCCCCTTCCGGAAGTGACTTCAGTTCGGCAGGCATCCCTTCCTGATTTTCCACAGCACGTAAAGCGTTCCTGTCCATCAGTTCGGCGGCGCTTACCGAACACGAACGCAACGGTAGAATGGTTTCGCACACATCGCGCAAGTTATGGAAATAGAGCATGGCTGTAGCTTTGAGAGGCGCATCATGTACGGTTTCGAACGTGGCTTGCGATACAAACCCCAGTGTACCTTCTGAGCCGATCATCAGGTGTTGCAGAATATCTACAGGGTCGGAGAAATCTATTAACGAATTTACGCCGTATCCGCATGTGTTTTTGAGTTGGAACTTCTGTTGTATCCGGTTTTTAACCCCTTCGTTCCCAGAAGCCTCGTTGTGCAAGCGTTCAATCTGAGCAATAAATTCGGGATGAGATGCGATAAACGACTGACAACTGGTTGTATCGGCGGTATCGAGCAATGAGCCGTCGGCAAAAATAATCCGCATCGATTTTACGGTATGGTAACTGTTGTGCTTAATGCCGTAACTCGAACCGCTGGCGTTGTTGGCAATAATGCCTCCAATTTTCGCCGAGTTGATGGATGCTGGTTTGGGGCCTAATTTGCGACGGTAGCGCTGCAACATACGGTTGGCTGCTGTTCCGGTAATGCCAGCGCCGAAAGTAGCCATTTTCCCGTTTTCCGTTATGGTCGAAAACTCGAACCCCCGCCCGGTTTCCATCAGGATAGAATCGGATACGGTTTGTCCGCTCAGGCTAGTGCCTGCCGCCTTGAAAGTTACGGGTATGCTTTCTTTGCTGCAAAACTGCAGTAATCGGATAACTTCGTCTTCCGTGTTGACTTTTACCACTGCCTTGGGAACAAGCCGATACAGTCCGGCATCGGTGCCTTTGACGAGGCGCGAGAGTTCGTCGGTGAAAACCTGTTCTTTGGGAAAAAGTTTTGTTAAGCGAGAATGTAGTTGTTTATTTTCCATAAAATCCACTCACTGTTTCATCCAATTGTTCATAAAACGTTTCAAGTTCAGATGCTTGCGGCAGCATGCTTCTCCACGAGGTCAATTTCTCGTCCGTCCATGCAAAAATATATTTTTCCAATTGTTCGATACGTTGAATATAGCCGTTGTTTTGGGAGTTGACGAGCACGGGCACTTTTAAATAGTGATACCCGTCGGAACGACCGATGGGGTAAGCCTCTTTCTTCCACAGGGAGGCGAAGTAATTGAGTGGGCTGTTTTTAATGGATTCTTCGTATTGTACCAGTTGTGGAAGATTTTTTCCGCCGCGTACCCAGAGTGGAATTGCTATACATGTTCCGGGAAATCCCACTTGCGCCCAGATGGTTGACATATCGGGCGATTCGCCTTTCTTTATGCTTTGTACAATTATAGATGATGAGGAACTATGGCGGGTAAGGAGATCGTCGGATGCGATAAAGACGGTTTCTGGTGTGGAGGTTTCGTATTTTTCCCGATAATCCAACCCGAAAACCGGATGATAGAAACACCGCGTAAATTCTTGAACAATGGTTTGATAATTCAACCGATTCATCCGTTTCGCTTCTGCGAAAATTTTCTCTGCCGTTTGTCTGCGTATAAAACCGTATCCTGAATCAGGAGTGCCGGTTTCGGAATAATTGGTGCGGATCACGTAACCTTCGGAAGCGGCATTGGCATCAAATTTTGTCCAGGTGTAATTGTTCACCTCGTAAAAGACCGCTCCGCCCCTGGCATCTATAACGCCGAAGTGTGCCGCCAATCCTCGCGGCTTTGGGTATTCATTGAGCAGTTTTTCGAAATCCTGCAGCGATGCACATGTTTGCAAAGCGAGTTTCATGAAAATACCTTCCCTGTCTTTCAAGGAGGTGGTATCGTTTTCGTTCACGTTATACGATGCACTGTTCATAATGGCAAATCCAGCACTATTGGATCCGCCCCACACGTTTTCACCTTTCATATCCCCGGAGTTTACCAGCCCGATATAACTGTATTCTCCGTCATTGAAATAGCGGAAACAGTTTTCCAGGTCATCCGTATCACGCAGTTTCCATATCATGCTTCGCCCATCAGGCGTGGCTTTCCCGGAAATAACAGCCGTTGTGCAGGGAATGGATTTTTCGGAGAGGGTGAGAAATATCCATAAAAGAAGGATGGCCAACTTTCTCATTCGCTTATTTTTTAGTAAAGATAGCGGATAAAAACAGATCGTCGAAAAAAATGGATACAAAAAAGCCGTCTTTAAAGACGGCTTTTACTTTATTTTTTTTTAAATCGTTGGTTGTGTGCTTGTTATATCAGCGAAACGAATAATTCTTTTCCGTCTTCCACCAACGCTACTTTTCCTTCTCTGGCTAACCAGCCAAGAGCAGCATAAAGATCTTTGTCCGTCAATTTTGAAGACTTCTTCAGATCTTTTACGTTTTGTGTTCCGGCCTCGTCCAGCAATGTCCAGACTTTACCGGCATTGGTCCCAATTTTTTCTATCATTTTTTTAATTTTAAATAAGTAAATTACATTTCGCATGTATTTATAACGAATACGTTCAGTGCGAAAGTCCACTAGATAACCTAAATCCGATACAAAAGTAGTGAATTTATGTTTAATGTCTTTTATTGATAGTATAAAAATACTTAATTAAGTGGTTGATTAGTACGTTTTTCTACAGGAAGCCCTCCCTGAAGCCTGTATTAATAAAGGGTTGAAATATCTTGTAGGATTTGGGCAACCTGTTCCAAAAGGGAATGCCGTCCATCGTTATGGATGATAAAGTCGGCCAGTCCTGCTTTTTCTTCGTCATTCATTTGACTGTTGGCGCGTGCCGTTATTTGTTCTTTGGAGAGACGGTCCCTTTTTGCCGCTCTTTCAATGCGTGTTTCCAAAGGAGCCATTACGACTATGGTCTTATCCAGCAACGATTGGAATCCTGCTTCGTACAAAACGGCTGCATCAATGGCAATAACAGCATGGTGTTTTCGTTGATCCACCCATTTTTCGAAATATTTTGCCAGCTCGGGATGTATAATAGCGTTTGTTATACGAAGATTTTCTGCATTATTGAAAATAAGGTTTGCCAGTTTTTTGCGGTCGAGCTTGTTACCCTGGTAAAGGTCCGGGCCGAAGTTGTTGATCAGTTTTTCACGGATTACGGGAGAGGTGTCGTTCAGCTTTTTGGCTTCCCGGTCGGCATCAAAAACAGGGATATCGTGAAGTCGGAGCACATCGCAGACAACCGATTTTCCACTTCCGATCCCACCAGTAACTCCTAGCTTTATCATCTTATCTGCTTTCTAAAAGGAACTCTACCGACGAGGGCGATAGCTTGACGTTACGTATGGGCGAAGGGCTTGCCGATAATTCCAGGTCTACACGTCCATCCTCGTTTTTGAAGAATTTTTTGTAATCCAGTTCAACCTCAAAATCCTCTGGGGCAATTTTCTTGTATTCTTCCAGAGTTACCGAGAACGATACTTCTGTTTGCGATGGGAAAAACTTCACGTCGATATTATCAGGAACATTTCTTGCCGTGACGGGAACTTCAAATTTTCTTTCCGTATACTCCAAAACGGGGATATAAAGTTCTACCTCGTCGGGTATGAACTTGACTCCGCTCACAGGCATAATTTTTACTTTCAGTTGCGAGGTAGCTTTCAGGTTGTTGAACAGGGTATACTCGGTTACAGCTGACGAAATTTCAGCTAACTGGCTTTGAGAACCGTAAGCTATTACGGTTCCGGGCAGAAATGTAGCGCTGTCTGCCACCAGATTACTGCGGCTGGTAGCGATAACCCCGTCGAAAACTACCTTCAGTTCTTTCTTTTGAAGCTTAGAGGTAACCAGCGATATGTTTATGGGGTAGTAGGCTTTGAGGTTTGTGCTCTGGGATAATTTTTTCCGGATGAGTTGCATTAGTTCAGTCCCCTGCAGGTTATTGATCCGTTCCTCTTTGTACTTGGCGATATTAATTTCAATAGAATCCTTCAAGGTAAAGGTGTATCGGAATATTTCCGAACCTTTGTCGGCAACTCGTATTTCAATATCGTCAGGCAATACAGCATCAAAAACCACATCGTCAGGGATATTTGTGTACTTCAGCGGTATTTTATAGGTAGCCTCAATGTCGCGTTGGAAAAATAACATCAACCAAAAAATAAAAGCCAGAATGAAGAATCCGAAAAAAAGAAGAATGTTCTTCCAGTTTAATCTGGAGAAGAACGATCGTATCTTCGCAATCCATCTATCCTTGGTTGATGCCAAATCCATAATTAAACAAACGGTTTCTTAAGGTGTAGTCACATCGGATGAAGAGGCAAAAACCGATGTTTTTTCAAATTTTAATTTTACACCATCGGCTACCTCTACCAGAAACCAGGTTTCGCCAATTTCTTTTATGCGTCCGTGAATACCGCCGGCAGTAACCACTTTGTCGCCCACCTTCATGGCTTCGCGAGCCTTCTGCACGTCTTTTTGTTTTTTCTGTTGTGGGCGGATCATGAAGAAATAAAATACGGCAATGATAGCCACCATCATCAATAACGATGTTCCCATTCCTCCACTTGCACCTGAAGCTGCTTGTAATAAAATATCCATACGAATAACGTTTTAGAGTGTTTAAAATTAATGTTTAAAAATAATATTATTTTTTCTAAGATCAGCAACAATTGCGTCTAAAATTCCGTTGACAAAGGTGCCACTCTTGGGAGTGCTGTAAGATTTTGCAATTTCGATATATTCGTTGAGTGATACACTGGTGGGGATCGTTTCAAAGGTATGGATCTCTGCCAATGCAATTTGCATGATAATCATATCCATAAATGCAATACGGTCGAAATCCCACTTCTCACTGTGGGTTTCAATCAGTTGACGGTACTTCTGTTCATTAAGGATGGTATCGTGAAGCAACTTCAGTGCAAACTGACGGTCTTCGTCGTCTTTAAACATTGGCAGAAGGCGTTGATTCTCCCCATTTTCCTCCGAAAATTGTCGGATGGATTTCATAACGAAGGTTTGTACAATTTCAATATCATCGTTCCAGAAAATACTTTCATCTTCCAGAATTTCTTCCAGTTTTTCGTTGTCGAGGATAAACTGCTTAAAGATTTTTCGCCAAAACTCCCTGTCGTCGTTGTAATCCGTTTTTGTTTCGTTGGCATATTCAGCATAAATATCGGATGCGATGATTTCGTCGAGCAGGTTCTTTACAAACGCATCATGTTCTCTCCAAGACATGGGGCGCTCATTTAGGTACTTGTTGAACTGATGGTTTTGCGAAAGTTGCCCTATAAACTTGTTTTCGATCAACCGGGTGTTGGGATTTAAATCCTCATCCGTAGGAAGATACTTGTTCCGCTTGGCTTCTACGCGGGCGTCGTAAGCTTTTGTCAGCTCAACCATTAACAAAAGGAGGTAGTAATAAAGATCGTAGGATTTTTGTAATCCGAACAGAAGTTCTTTTTCGGCTGTACGTAAATCTTTATTCGTATTCTGATACCAGGCGTAAACAATCTGTACTATCCGGGTACGAATTAAAATTCGATTAATCATTTTTTAAATGAGCATTTTAAGAATGCAAAATTAGCCATTTTTTTGGATATACAAGTAAAATGGTTTTGAAAACTATTTGATTAAAGACAAAACAACTTATATACAAATAGATATAAACACCCGGGTAGAGATATTGTTTTTTCTGAAATCATGTTTCAAACATTCTCTAAAATTCATTATCTTTGCCGTTTATAGTATTTTGAGAAAATTAAACGGTCAATTATACATATACGCGAAAATTATAAAGAGTATGTCATTAGAAATCAGACAAGTAAAAGACAAAGATACGCTGAGACAGTTTGTGCAGTTCAGTATCGATATGTACGAAGGAAACGATTTTTTTGTTCCGCCGCTCGTTTATGATGAAATTGCCACGTTGAGCCGGGATAAAAATCCGGCCTTCGAGCATTGCGATGCTGCTTATTTCTTGGCTTATCGGGAAGAAAAAATAGTTGGCAGGATTGCGGTAATGATCAATCATAAAGCGAATAATGTCTGGAACGAAAAGAACGCTCGTTTTGGTTTTGTCGATTTCATTGATGACCCGGAAGTGGCAGATGCGCTTTTCTATGAAGCTGAAAACTGGGCTCGTTTTCGCGGTATGGAAAAGATGCACGGACCTATGGGATTTACCGATTTCGATTACGAGGGCCTGCTGGTAGATGGCTTTGATCAGATTGGTACCATGCAAACCATTTATAACTACCCCTACTATGTAGATCATATAGAAAGATTGGGCTACAAAAAGGATCAGGACTGGTATGAGTTTCTGATCAAGATACCCAAGGAAATTCCCGAACGGTTTGTGCGTGTTGCTGAAATCGTAAAAAAACGTTTTCGACTAAATGTTGTCAAGCTTGAAAGTAAAAAGGATGTCTGGCCTTATGCGCATGAGATATTTGAGTTGTTGAACCGTTCCTATAAAGATTTATACGGTTTCGTTCCGTTGTCCAAAGCGCAGATAGACTATTACGTGAACATGTATATTCCTATGTTGCGTTTGAACTTCCTGTCGCTCGTGCTGCGTGAAGAAGACAATCGGCTTGTGGGAGTGGGAATCGGATTACCCAGTCTGGCAAAAGCACTGCAGAAATCGGGCGGAAAGTTCCTCCCTACCGGGTGGTATCATCTATACAGGGCTTTGAAAGGGAACGACAATAAAGTTCTTGACCTGCTGCTGATCGGCGTTGATCCTGAGTATCAGGGCAAAGGTGTGAATGCCCTTATCTTTAGTCAGTTTATCCCCGAAGCTATTCGGCTGGGATTTGAATATGCGGAAAGCAACCCCGAGTTGGCAGTAAACAATAAAGTGCAATCCATGTGGGATGATCTGGAGGCGAGACATCATAAAACGCGCCGTGCTTTTATAAAAGATTTATAATTATCGGAAGAAGAAACAAATTTTGACTTTAAGAAGTGCAGAAAGGTTTTAAAACAGGCCCTGCACCTGAAAAATTATAGGAGAAAGAGAACAAGTGACTGAGTTTGAAAGAGAACAGGCGATACTGAATTATAGTGAAGAGAACATTGTAACCCTGGAGTGGCGTGAACATATCCGCCGACGTCCCGGAATGTATATTGGAAAATTGGGAGACGGTTCTTCGTCAGACGACGGTATATATGTCCTGCTGAAAGAAGTAATGGATAATTCCATCGACGAATACCGGATGGGTTTTGGGAAAAACATAGACATCTGTATTGATTCCGGGAATGTAAGTGTGCGTGATTATGGACGGGGTGTGCCGTTGGGAAAGGTGTTGGATGTCTCCTCGCGGATGAACACCGGAGCCAAGTACGACTCCAAGGCGTTTAAAAAATCCGTGGGATTAAACGGTGTTGGGATCAAAGCGGTAAACGCCTTGTCTTCGAGGTTCCTGATCGAAAGTTATAGGGAAGGTGAATCAAAGAGTGTTGAATATGAGCGCGGACATGTAGTAAACGATAGCCCGCAGCAATCTTCTTCGCAAAGCAACGGAACCGTTATCGAGTTTACTCCCGACACCGAAATTTTTGGGGATTATGCTTATCGTGACGAACATATCGAGCCTCTGCTTAAAAATTATGTTTTCCTGAATACGGGGCTGACCATTACGTTTAACGGAAAGAAGTTTTATTCAAAAAACGGGCTCGAAGACCTGCTCAACGACAACCTGACAACTGAGATTCTTTATCCCATCATCCATCTTCACGGTGATGACATTGAAGTAGCGATTACTCATTCCAACCAGTATGGCGAAGAATACTACTCTTTCGTCAACGGCCAGCATACCACACAAGGCGGGACGCATCTTTCCGCTTTTCGTGAGGCAACTGCCCGGGTTATCAAAGAATATTTCACCAAAAATTTCGAATATTCCGATATCCGGAACGGGATGGTGGCTGCCATCAGCGTGAAGATCGAAGAGCCGGTTTTTGAGTCGCAGACAAAAACAAAACTCGGATCAAAGGACATGACCCCCGATGGAGTTTCGATCAATAAATACGTAAGCGACTTCCTGAAGAAGGAACTGGATAACTACCTGCACAAACACCTGGAGACGGCCGATATCCTTCAGAAGAAGATTCTCGATTCTGAAAAAGAACGAAAAGCCATTGCCGGGGTAACAAAATTAGCCCGGGAACGGGCGAAAAAAGCAAACTTGCACAACCGGAAACTGCGGGACTGCCGCATCCATTATAACGATTCAAAAGGGAATAATCTCGATGATTCCTGTATCTTCATCACGGAAGGTGACTCAGCTAGCGGTTCCATCACCAAAAGTAGAGACCCTAATTTGCAAGCTGTTTTCAGCCTTCGGGGCAAGCCGTTAAACTCTTTTGGGTTGACAAAAAAAATTGTTTATGAAAATGAGGAGTTTAACTTATTGCAAGCTGCCCTTAATATCGAGGACGGGATGGATGGATTGCGCTACAACAAGGTTATCATTGCTACCGATGCCGATACTGACGGTATGCACATTCGCCTGTTGTTGCTCACGTTTTTCCTGCAATTTTTCCCCGATCTGGTAAAAAAAGGACACGTTTATATCCTTCAAACTCCCCTTTTTCGCGTTCGTAACAAAAAGAAAACCTTGTATTGCTATACGGAGGAGGAACGGCTTGCCGCCATCGAAGAGCTCGGTCCTAATCCGGAGATTACCCGGTTCAAGGGTCTTGGTGAAATTTCTCCCGACGAGTTCAAGAATTTTATCGGAAAAGATATGCGGCTTGACAGGGTATCCATGCGAAAAGAAGATCTTATCAAAGAGCTTCTTGAGTTCTATATGGGTAAAAATACTCCCGACCGGCAGACTTTTATCATAGAAAACCTGGTTGTTGAAGAGGAGTCGTAGCTTGTGGAATAATTGTAAATATGATAAATAACCCCGGAAAATGGACAATTTAGAATCAATACCCTCTCCCCGTCTATCTGTCACCCCGTCGAGAAGTAGCCGGATTGCATTATTCCCGGGCACTTTTGATCCGTTCACTATCGGGCACGAGTCGCTGGTACGGCGCGGATTGGAGTTGGTAGACGAAATTGTAATTTCCATTGGTGTGAACGAAGCAAAAAAGGCTTACTTCGAGTTAGAAAAGCGGATGGAGATGATTAGAAGCTTATACAAGGATGAACCCCGGGTGAAAGTTGGGAGCTACGATTCTCTCACCATCGAGTTTGCCCGGAAAATGGATGCAAAGTTCATATTACGGGGAATACGCTCGGTTAATGATTTCGAGTACGAGAAAACCATAGCCGATATGAACCGGATGATTTCGGGAATAGAAACATTTGTATTATTTACCGAGCCTGAACTTACGCACATCAGTTCCTCCCACGTACGTGAATTATTGCGTTACGGACACGATGTGAGCGCTTTTGTTCCGAAAGGGATGATACTTGGATAACAATTGAATAACAATGTCTAAAACAACTTTTTTTCTTGCAACACTTTTACTGGTATCCTCCTTGTCGTTTGGCCAATCTCGTTTATCCCCTGATGGAGTAAAGCTGGAGAGGACGCTCCAGATGATAAACGGTTTATACGTCGATGACGTTGAAACCTCTCATCTGACAGAAGCGGCCATCCGTGCCATGTTGCTTGAACTCGACCCACACTCCACTTACCTCAACAAGGATGAGGTGAAAGCGATGAACGAACCGTTACAAGGCAATTTTGACGGTATTGGAATCTCGTTCAATATGCTTACCGATACACTTTACGTAATGGAAGTCATTTCAGGCGGACCTTCACAAAAGGTGGGTCTCCTGCCCGGCGATAAAATTATTTACGTAAATGATTCGCTTATTGCCGGTATAAAAAAGGATAACCAGGATGTTATAAAGATGCTCCGAGGTCCCAAAGGCACAACCGTGAACGTGAGGGTTTTGCGTCGTGGAACTCCGCAGTTGCTGGACTTCAGAATCGTTCGCGACAAGATCCCCATTTACAGTATCGATGCCAAATACATGGTGGATCATCATACCGGATACATCCGTTTAAGCCGCTTTGGGGTCAGTTCATCCGAAGAATTTCTGGCAGCAGAGAAAGAACTGAAAGCAAAAGGAATGAAAAACCTTATTCTCGACCTGACCGGAAACGGAGGAGGTATTTTGCAAACGGCATCGGATATTGTGGATGAATTCCTGGGTGCCGGGAAATTGGTGGTATATACCGAAGGGAAGAACCAGCCTCGGTATGATTTACGCACAACGTCGGCAGGAAGCTTTGAACAGGGGAGCCTGGTTGTTCTCGTGGATGAAGGTTCGGCGTCGGCAAGTGAAATAGTGGCCGGGGCCGTTCAGGATTGGGATCGGGGTGTGGTGGTTGGCCGCCGGACTTTCGGAAAGGGGTTGGTGCAACGTCAACTTCCGCTTCCCGACGGAACGATGATCCGGTTGACCGTTGCCCGGTATTACACACCTACGGGCAGAAGCATCCAGAAGCCTTACGAAGAAGGCAATATCGACGCATACAACCGTGATTTCTTCAACCGGGTACAACACGGTGAAATGTGGCACGCCGACAGTATCCGTTTCCCCGATTCGTTAAGGTTCAAGACGCTTGTCAACAAGCGCACTGTTTACGGTGGAGGCGGGATCATGCCCGACTATTTTGTACCTGTGGACACGAACTCGGTAACGGATTTACACCGTAACCTTATTGGCCGGGGAATAGTCAACAAACTCGCTATTGCCGAAGTGGACAAAAACCGGGCAAAATTGTTAAAATCATATTCCCACGTCGAAAAATTCAAGTCGGATTACCGGATTCCCGAATCCATGATAACCCGGATGAAGGAAATGGCAAAAGGAGAAAAAATGGAATGGGACGATGAGCAATTCCGGAAGTCGGAACAATTTTTGAAAATACAGCTCAAGGCACTGATGGCTAGGGATCTGTTTGATTCATCCGCCTATTTTGTTATCATCAATGACGAAAATGATCTTTTCAGGGAAGGCTTGCGTATCATCAGCAATCCCGGGGTTTATGACGAACTCTTAAACGGATCGTTCTCTGTAGCCCGAAAGTAACCGGCGACGGGAACAGTTGTATAATTTTCATAAAATAGATACTTTTGTTTTCCTAACGTTTAATTATAAAATCAGAAAAAATGAAATCAAGATTTTTTTTATTGTGCACAACACTGCTTATGACAATGGTATTTGCCTCTTGTGAACCTTCCGCGAAACACAATGTATTGACGGAAGCTGAAAAAGCCGAAGGCTGGCAGCTCCTTTTCGATGGAGAAACCCTGAACGGTTGGCGCGATTACAACGGTGATTCATTAACCGCTCCGTGGTTTGCCGAAGACGGTATGATTCAGGCAAAAGGCGAGGGCGCTGATGAACACGGTTATATTGTAACGGATAAATTGTATGAAAACTTTGAATTGGTGTGGGACTGGAAAGTCGCCGACGGTGGAAACAGTGGGGTGCTGTACCACGTGGTTGAAAATCCCAAATTTACAGTACCGTACGTTACGGGACCGGAATATCAGTTGATTGATAATCTTGGATTTCCCGACCCGCTGGAAGAATGGCAGAAAACGGCTGCTGATTATGCCATGTATGTTCCCGATACGGCGAAACTTATTATTAAACCCGCAGGAGAATGGAACACATCGAAAATCGTCTTCGATAACGGACATGTTGAGCATTGGCTGAACGGTGAAAAGGTGATCGAATTCGAAGCATGGACAGAAGATTGGTTTGCACGCAAAAACAGCGGAAAATGGGAAAATGCACCCGAATACGGCCTGGCTCGTAAAGGTGTTATCTGTTTGCAAGACCACGGATCGGCAGCCTGGTTCCGCAACGTGAAAATCAAAGAACTTCCCCGTAAAACCCAGGAAGTAAATCTTTTCAACGGTGTTGACCTGACTGGATGGGAGGCTTACGGAACCGAAAAATGGTATGTTCAGGACGGATTGTTGGTTTGTGAAAGCGGGCCTGATAAACAATATGGCTATCTGGCTACTCGTGAGTATTACGACAATTTCGACCTTTCGGTAGAATTTAAACAGGAAGCCGATGGAAACTCGGGAGTTTTCATTCGTTCATTTATCGAACCGGGGGCTATTGTGAATGGCTGGCAAGTTGAAGTTGCTCCCAAAGGAAATGATACAGGAGGCATTTATGAGTCTTACGGAAGGGGTTGGCTCGTACAGATCCCTGACGAAAAAGAGGAGATCCTGAAAGTGGGCGATTGGAACACCTTGCGTATTGTTATTAATGGTGATAACGTGAAAACTTATCTCAACGGTGAGGAAATGGTGGATCTGACCGACGAGAAAATCGGAAAGGCTCAGGGTCGTATTGCCTTGCAAATCCACGATGGCGGTGGTATCAAAGTGCTTTGGAGAAATTTGAAGTTGCAGACGCTGTAATCCGACCTGTAATCCGGCCTTACGTCTTGTTACGCTGGAAATAAACAAAACCCACTGAGCCCTTTTCGCTTAGTGGGTTTTGTAATATGAATACAGGGGATTATTGAAAATTTCCGAAAATAGTTTCCGAAGTCAGCATCAAATCAACATATTGCGCCCTTTTATAAACCAGTGAATGTTCGTTTTTGTCTAAATTGACATTGGCCAGTTTGCCCCTGAACCCATCGAGGCTGTTGTAGCCTTTCTGTTGCATCCACTCCGCTATGCTTTTATTTATGGCTGCGATCCTTTCTACGCCGTGTTTATATACCGAGCTGACAACCTGCACTGTTGTTGCACCCGACAGGATCAGCTTCACCACATCTTCTCCGGTGAAAACTCCCCGGCTACTGCAAATATCAGCTTTAATATTGCCGTACAACATTCCAGTATACCTCAGCGTTTTTTTGTAATCGCCTTTTTGGGTAAGGTTAAAAACCTTTTTATGCTTTTCCTTCTGAATATCAATATCGGGTTGGAAAAATGCATTAAAAAGGACTAAGGAACCTACCTTTGCTTCGTCCAACCTTTTCGCGAAATGAAGGATGTTCGTATAATCCGAACTCAACTTCACGCTTACGGGAACGGACACGGCTTTCTTTACCTCTTCAACGATAGCTATTTGATTGTTTTCAACACTTTCACTGCTGCTACTAAAATCGACGGGGGTCTGGTAAAGGTTTACTTCAATCCCGTCAATCCCGGTTTGTTCTAACATCCTGGCATAGCTTATCCACGATTCTCTATTCACAGCATTAAGGCTGGCAAACACAGGTACGGATAAACTTTCCTTCGCTTTACGAAGTCTTGACAAGTGATAATCGATATCGGAAAAATTTACATCGGGATGAATACTGGTCATTTCTGCGTGAATGTGTGCGTACTGGCTTAACCTTTCATCCAATTGCAGGTTTTCCAACTGTACCTGCTCTTCAAACAAGGTTTTATAAACCACAGCTCCAATGCCTTGCTGTTCAGCCTTTTTTAGCTGGTCGAGGTGTGACGACATATTGCTGGCGCCCAATATAACCGGATTGTCCAGTTTTATTCCCATAAAGGTAGTTTCAAGATTTTTCATAGATTCTTTAAATTTTATGTTGTGATTTTAGGCCAGGCATCCACTACTGGTCAAGGGACTCCGGTCACCTCTTAACCTTTAATGTCCGGCTCCTGTCCGCATATGAATATATAACATTTTTTCGCTCGAATAGTTTTGCCCTTACAATATTACGGTTTAATTTGCTTTTTACCGTTACCTGAGAGGGAAAATGAGCGGCTAGCTACAATTAAAATCGGGGTGGATAGTTGTATTTCTGTGCAATATAACTATATTTGCCAAAGAGTCTGTTTTCAGTCAAACTCAATCAGTTTTATATATGATTTGCACTTCTCTTCAGCTCCACCGGACAACAATATGAATAATAAAACATAAACGGATGAAGGTTGTAACAGGATTGGTTTTATTGATCTGTTGCAGTTCTGTTTACGGACAGAAAAACAGTATCATTTCGAAAAATGCGAAAATTGAAAAAGTGGGGACCGGTTATTCTTTTACCGAGGGTCCGGCCGTTTCGGGAGAGGGTAGAGTCTATTTTACTGATCAGCCGAACGATCGCATTTATGTCTGGGATGAAGGAAAAGGCATTTCTCTGTGGGCTGAAGAGACCGGTAGATCCAACGGATTGTATGTTGATGCTGACGGTCAATTGGTCTCCTGTGCTGATTTACACAACCAGATTGTGCGTTTCGGGAAAGATAAAAAAATGCAGGTTGTATATGAAAAGTACGACGGAAAACAGTTGAACGGTCCCAACGACTTATGGATTACCCCCAAAGGGGGCATCTATTTCACCGATCCTTATTATCATCGGAACTATTGGAGAGAAGGGCATGCTGAAGTTCAGGATGTGCGGGGAGTCTATTACCTAAGCCCCGATGGAGAGGTCATCCGGGTTATCGCCGATTATAAACAACCCAACGGATTAGTCGGTACGCCCGACGAAAAAACGTTGTATGTTGCCGATATCAATGACCGGAAGATATGGAAGTACGACATCCAGCCGGATGGAACCCTGGCCAACAAGACTTTTTTTGCACCCCATGGATCCGACGGAATGACCATGGACAACAAAGGAAATGTATACCTGACCATGGGAAAAGTTTGGGTATACTCCCCCAAAGGTGAACTTATCCAGGAAATAGAAGTTCCCGAAAGCCCTTCAAATGTTTGTTTTGGCGGAAAAAAAAGAAACATCCTGTTTATCACCGCCCGGACTTCGGTATATACCTTGAAAATGAGTGTGAAAGGGGTTGATCTTAACTCTTTACCATAAAAATAAAATTATAAATAAGATAATTTATGAATACAGTTTTAGTTGGTTTCGGGTTCATGGGAATGACCCACACGTTGAATATTTTGAAAAATCCGCGTATTCATTTGAAAGCCATTGTTGATAAAGTTCCCGGGAACATCTTCACAAAGCTTACAGAACAGTCGGGTAATTTCGCCACCGGTAATGTCGATGCAAAAGATCTTTCGGGCGTGAACATTTATTCTGATTTTGCAAAATGTCTGAAAGTGGAGAAGCCCGATGCCTGTGTTATTGCAGTTCATACAGCATTGCATTATGAGATGGCTGAAATGGCGCTTCAGTCAGGAGCAAATGTCTTTCTTGAAAAACCTTTTTGCATTGATGCAGGGGAGGGGGAAAGGCTGATTAACCTTGCCCGTTCCAAAAACAAGGTGTTGATGGTTGGTCATGTAGTACGTTTTATGCCGGCTTACGAAACATTGAAAAAATGGATAGATTCGGGTGAATACGGTCGCCTGGAGTTCTTAGCGTTGTCGCGTTTCTCGGGTGTGCCTATCTGGGGGCAATGGAAGGAGAGACAAAAAGAGTTTGGATCGTCGGGTGGTGCTTTGTTCGATTTGGTTATTCACGATATCGATTTTGCTCAATGGGTTTGCGGTGTTCCCGATCAGATAGAGGCCCGGTGCTTGCCGGGAAAATTAAGCACCCATGACTACGTGAGCGCATTGTGGAAGTATAATGATTCGGATGTCGTTGTCAAAATTGACGGAGGCAATACGTTTCATGCCAGTTATCCGTTTCATGCGGGGTTTAGTGCCCGGTTCGAGAATGCCAGTGTTTTCTTTTCCTCGCAAGACCCGCACAACATACAAGTAGTTACGGACACTGAAACTATGCTGTTTTCAGGAGGTGATGCAAACGATGGTTTTTCGAACGAACTTTATTATTTCGCCGAATGCGTTTTACAAGGTGCTCAACCTGTCAAGTGTACTCCAGAATCGGCGTTGGATTCCATTCGGATTTGCCATAGGCATACTCTTTAAACGGCCTGAAACCAGAAATCTTCCATACCGGTAAATATGTCAACACTCTTTTTAACTTTTATCGTCGTCTCCGCAGTAGCAATACTGTTATTCCTGGTTTTAAAACTCAAGGTCAGTGCGTTTATCGCTTTGTTGCTCACATCCATATACGTAGGCGTCCTTACCGGAATGCCTCTCAGCAGTATCACCAAGTCCATTCAGGAAGGAATGGCGGGAACGCTCGGTTTTGTGGCTACCGTTGTAGGATTGGGGGCCATTTTCGGGCAAATGCTGGAAAGTTCCGGAGGAGCGGAATCATTAGCACACCACCTGGTGAAAAAGTTTGGCAAGGAACGGGCTCCCTGGGCAATGGTAACAACGGGCTTCTTGGTGGCTATCCCTATTTTTCTGGATGTGGCCTTTATTATTCTGGTTCCCATCGTGTATGCACTGTCCCGGGATACCAAACTCTCGTTATTGTATTACGCCATCCCGCTTCTGGCAGGATTAGCGGTAACGCATAGCTTTATTCCCCCGACGCCCGGGCCGATTGCGGTGGCAGATATCATCAGTGTGCCGTTGGGCTGGGTAATTTTTATGGGATTTATTCTGGGTATCCCTACTGCGATAATTGCGGGGCCAATCTTCGGGAAGTATATTTCTAAAAAGATTTACCTGGAATCGCCGTATTCATCCGGCGATGTTTCACCGGAATTCGATCCGGAAAACTACCCGTCGTTCCGGTCGATCGCGGTGATTATCTCTATTCCGTTGCTGTTGATTCTACTGAACACGATCACAGCGGTGGCGGTTTCTAAAGGCGTTGTCACTAAATCCGTTTTTACAGACATTGTTGAGTTTATTGGGCACCCTTTTTCAGCATTGATTATTGCCACATTGATTGCCACGTACTTTTTATGTATCCGAAGGGGCATGGACAAGCAAAAGGTACTTCAATTAAGCACCAAGGCACTTGGCCCTGCCGGAATCATCATTCTGATAACCGGTGCCGGCGGTGTTCTGAAACAGGTATTGATCGATAGTGGTATTGGCCAGATGATGGCGGAGTCCATGGCAAATTCTGCACTGCCGCCTATTCTACTGGCATGGATTCTTTCGGCGTTGGTGCGGGTGACGCAAGGGTCTGCCACTGTAGCCATGATCACTGCTGCCAGCATTATTGCCCCAATTATCGCTGAGTTTGGCTTGAATGATCCGCAACGGGCGTTGGTTGTGATCTCCATAGCATCGGGAGCTACGTTGCTGTCGCATGTCAACGACAGTGGATTCTGGTTAGTAGGAAAATACCTGGGAATGAACGAGAAGCAAACACTCCAAAGCTGGACAGTAATGGAGACCATTATCGCTTTTTGCGGATTGGGATTTACGTTGTTGGCGAGTTTGTTTTTTTGATTTATTTTTTGGCACTCTTCTTGCTGTTATTTTTGTGTATGAAAGATAAGGTGATTGTGAAAAAGCGACTATCTTTGTATACGTAACTCATTAAAACAGCGAATGAAAGAAAATAACAAGTTATTACAAAGCATCATTGAAGGGATACAAGAGAAAAAAGGGAAGAACATCACTCAAATTCAATTGAAAGGAATTCCGGGAGCAATTTGCGACTATTTTGTCATTTGTGAGGGAAATACCCCTACTCAGGTTTCTGCATTGGCAGAATCGGTAGAAGAGGTGGTGAAAAGAAATACCTGGGAAAGCCCTATCAGAGTCCAGGGAAAACAACGTGCCGAATGGATAGGTATGGATTACGGTACAATAATCGTACATATTTTTGTGCCCGAATTACGGCACTATTACAACCTCGATCATCTGTGGGAAGACGCTTCATTGGAGCAAGTTCCGGCATTGGATTAAAACTTATTTTCATCTGAAGTGTTACATATATTCATCAAAAATTTCATAGGAGACGTTAATGGAAAATAACAACCAAAATCAACAAGATAACAATAACCCAAAAAAGCCGGTCCGTCCCGGAGGATTGGGAAACACAAATCCCAATCAACCCTTTAATGTTTACTGGATATACGCCATTTTGTCGATGGGGCTTATCGGAATGTTATTTTTCGGACAAAACAAAACCATAAAAAAGGTAGATTGGTCGGATTTTCAGGAATACGTAAACGATAACCGTATTGAAAGCATCGTTGTCTACAGCAATAAAGACATTGCTGAAGCCAAAGTGCGTTCCGAGTCCGTTAATTATGTTTTTGGAGAAGAGGCTGGCCGGTTTGGCGCCAACCCGTTTATACAGGTAAATATCCCCTCTACCCAGGGAACTTCGGAGTTTCTTGATACCGTTAAAAAAGAAAAGGCATACGACATAAAAGTCCGTTTCGATACTACGTCAGAGATTTGGGGCATGTTGCTAACCTTTGCGCCTTTTCTGCTGATCATTGTTTTTTGGATATGGATGATGAGACGCATGCAAGGCGGTCCCGGAGGCGGTGGCGGTGGTATCTTCAGTGTGGGAAAATCCAAAGCACAGCTTTTCGATAAGGATGCTGGGCCCAAGGTTACTTTTAAAGATGTGGCAGGGCTTTCTGAAGCCAAGGAGGAGGTTCAGGAAATTGTTGAGTTCCTCAAGCATCCGGGTAATTACACCAACCTGGGGGGGAAAATTCCTAAAGGTGCCTTGCTGGTAGGCCCTCCGGGAACAGGGAAGACACTTCTGGCAAAAGCGGTTGCCGGCGAAGCCAACGTGCCGTTCTTTTCCATATCCGGTTCCGATTTTGTGGAAATGTTTGTTGGGGTAGGGGCATCCCGTGTTCGCGACCTGTTTCGTCAGGCTAAGGAAAAATCGCCGTGTATTGTGTTTATTGATGAGATAGATGCTGTTGGGCGTGCCCGTGGAAAGAACGTCAACTTTGGATCGAACGATGAGCGTGAAAATACGCTGAACCAACTTCTTACGGAGATGGACGGCTTTGGTTCAAACAGCGGAGTGATCATTCTCGCAGCTACCAACCGGGTGGATATTTTGGATAAAGCCTTACTTCGGGCCGGCCGTTTCGACCGGCAGATTTACGTGGAGTTGCCGGATTTGAACGATAGAAAAGAGATTTTCAAGGTTCACCTGCGCCCCATTAAAATTGACGAATCGGTGGATGTGGAGTTTCTGGCGCGCCAAACACCCGGATTCTCCGGTGCGGATATTGCCAATGTTTGTAACGAAGCCGCTCTTATAGCTGCCCGAAACAAAAAGAAATTTGTTGAAAGGGAAGACTTTATCAGTGCTGTTGACCGGATTATTGGCGGTCTGGAGAAGAAAAACAAAATCATCACGCAGGATGAAAAAAAATCAATTGCTATCCACGAAGCCGGACACGCTACATTAAGCTGGTTCCTGGAGCATGCCAATCCGTTGGTTAAAGTCACTATTGTGCCGCGCGGAAAAGCGTTGGGTGCAGCGTGGTATCTCCCGGAAGAGCGGCAGATTACCACCAAGGATCAAATGCTAGATGAGATCTGCGCTCTGCTTGGCGGAAGGGCTGCAGAAGAGATTTTTATCGGCAAGATATCATCGGGCGCTATGAATGACCTGGAACGTGTGACCAAACAGGCATACGGCATGATAACATATTTGGGTATGAGCGACAAGATGCCGAACCTGAGCTATTACGATTCGTCAGGACAGGACTATACTTTTCAGAAGCCCTTTAGCGAAAATACAGCGGAACTGATCGATGCCGAAGTCAAAGTCATGATCGCTGAACAATATGAAAGAGCCAAGGAAATGCTGCTCAAACATGCCGATGGACACCATCAACTGGCTCAGATCTTGCTTGAAAAGGAAATCATTTACGCGGAGAACCTGGAGCAGATTTTCGGAAAACGTCCCTGGATTTCCCGTTCGCAGGAAATATTGCAGAGCGAAGACAAGTCTAAGAACGTTAACGACGATCTTTCACTGCCGCCCATTCCTACAGCGTAAGTTTTATTGGAGCACTGATCTTATTTCTCAGTCCGGGTTTCGGTGCCCGGACTGTTTTTTTATTGTTTTTTCATCCTGATTATTAAGTTTCATTCTAAATAGCGTGAACATTTTTACGGCTGTTTCGTTAATAGGATACGAACAATCAAATTTTCAATTATGAAAGCAATGAAGTATTCCGTGTTAGCAATAATTTTTGCAGCGTCAGTGGCCACGTGCAACAATTCAAAAGCAACCAACAACGAAAATAATAATTTTAAAAATAAAGAAACTATGAAATTTGAAAAAGTAGCATTACCCTATGCAACCGATGCCTTAGAGCCGGTAATCAGTAAAACAACCGTTGAACTCCATTATGGCAAACACCATCAGGCTTATGTGGACAACCTTAACAAGTTGATTGTGGGAACAAAATTTGAAGATGCAGATTTGGAAACCATCGTAAAGAAGAGCGACGGAGCAATTTTTAACAATGCGGGGCAAACCCTTAACCACAACATTTACTTTACATCGTTCAAACCGAATGGTGGCGGCGAACCCAAAGGGAAGTTAGCTGAAGCCATCAACTCACAGTTTGGATCGTTCGATAAATTTAAAGAGGAGTTCAACGCTGCCGGAGCTACGGTTTTCGGATCAGGATGGGTTTGGTTAGCGAAAGATGCCGGTGGCAAGCTGTCAATCGAAAAGGAAGCTAATGCCGGAAATCCGTTGACAAAAGGTCTAACACCGATTTTGGGTTTCGACGTCTGGGAACATTCTTACTACCTCGATTATCAGAATCGAAGAGCCGATCACTTGAAAGAGCTCTGGAAGATTATCGATTGGGATGTAGTGAGCAACCGCTATTGATAAGCTGTTGGTATACAGAATATAGTATGAGTGCCATATCCGAAAAGGATATGGCGCTTTTTTTGATATCTACACCCTATAAAAAAAAATCACGAAGCACCATAAGGGAGCTCCGTGAGTGGATGTTTTAAAATGGGGAGAGTAGCATCAAAGATTCTTCTCTATTTTTTCGGAGAAAAGAGTTTTGGCGCCGGCACCCACTACCTTATCCACTACCTCGCCGTTTTTGATGAAAAGAACGGTGGGAATATTGCGGATACCGTATTTTGAAGTGGCTTCATCGTTGTTGTCAACATCTATTTTTCCCACCACTACACGGTCTTTATATTCTTCACTCAGCTGATCGATGATGGGACCAACCATCTTGCAGGGTCCGCACCATTCAGCCCAAAAATCGATAACCACTAACTTGTCTGTTGCTAACACTTCGTTAAGTGTTGCATCTGTAATTTGTAATGCCATAGTTATTTTGAGTTATGAGGTTTGAGTTATGGTTCACACATCTCAAACCATGAATTAATTAATTTTGAAGTCGATGTTCAAATTGTTCTTTAAGTTGTCTATCAGGTGTTTGTTTACCTGAATTTTAGACGGACGCGAAAAAAGTTGTACATTCATGTTGTACGCTTCGCCGATAATGTTGAAATATAACAACGAATGGCCCGAATTGTTTTTCATCAGAGCCGATAATTCCGAAACCAACGTGTCGTCCAGTTCGGTAATCGGGAGCTGAAGTGTTATTTTGGTAACCAGTTTGTCTTTCACCTCCGAAAGCAGGTTGATGGAGCTTACCTTTATTTCCAGCTCTTCCTGGCGGAATCGCTTGGGTTGGATTTTGGCCGTGACATAAATAGAAAGTCCGAGGCGCGCAAACCTCCCGAAATTTACACTGTCATCTCCGAAAAACGCCAGCTCACAGCTGCCAGTATAATCTTCTATAGCCATGATCGTGTAGGGGCTGCCGCGTTTTGTCTGTCCCTCCCTTACGGTGGTAACCAGGCCGCCAAAGCTGACATCCTTGCCGTTAAGGGGATTCAGGTCCTGTAGCAATGCGCAACTGGAAGTGCAAACATAGTTCAATATGAATTCATAATCATCCAGCGGATGTGCCGACAGATAAATTCCGATAAGTTCCCGTTCTTTATTCAATCGTACCAGGTCGGATAATTTCTCCACTTTCGGCAGTTCGGGGCGGCTGATCATAAACGATGTATCGTCCCCAAAAAGTGAATTCATGGATAGATACTTGTCCTGCTGAAACTTGTTCCCGTACCGGATAAGCGTTTCCAAAAAGTCCTCCCCTTTGCTGTTTACCGATAGAAAATGTTCCCGTTTTACTCCGGGAAGCGAATCGAAAGCTCCAGCCAATGCCAGTGATTCAATGTTTTTCTTGTTACACGAAGATAGATTCACCCGCTCCACAAAATCAAACACATCTTTAAACGGGCCATTGTTCGTCCTTTCTTCCAGTATGCCTTCCACGGCTCCGTGGCCGACACTTTTTATGGCAGCCAGCCCGAAGCGGATATGGCCGGATTTGTTCACCGAGAACTTGAGTACCGATTCGTTGATGTCCGGCGAAAGAACATTGATGCCCATGGCTTTGCACTCGTCCATAAACTTGGTGATTTCAGTGATGTTATTCAGGTTGTTAGACAACACCGACGCCATATATTCCGATGGGTAGTTTGCTTTCAGCCAGGCGGTCTGGTAGGCAACCCACGAATAACAGGTGGAATGCGATTTATTGAAGGCGTATTGAGCAAATTTTTCCCAGTCCGTCCAAATCTTTTGCAGGTCTTTTTCTTTGTAGCCGTTGGATTTCCCTCCGGAAATAAATTTTTCTTTCAAGGCCGCCATTTTGTCCGCCAATTTCTTGCCCATGGCCTTGCGCAACTCATCCGATTGTCCCCGGGTGAAATTGGCCAGCAGTCGCGACAAAAGCATCACCTGCTCCTGGTAAACCGTGATTCCATAGGTCTCGTCCAGAAATTTCTCCATTACCGGAATATCGTATACGATCTTCTCTTTTCCTTGCTTGCGGGCGATAAAAGAAGGGATATAATCCATCGGGCCGGGACGGTACAGGGCATTCATTGCAATCAGGTCTTCAAACTTGCTGGGGTGAAGCTCTTTCAGGTACTTCTGCATCCCGGTTGACTCAAACTGGAATGTACCGGTGGTTTGGCCGTTACTGTACAGTTCGTATGTTTTTGGATCATCCAGCGGAATGGTGTTGATGTCTATCTTGATGCCGTGTGTTGTTTCGATGTTTATGAGCGCATCCTTTATGATGGTCAAGGTTTTAAGTCCCAGAAAGTCCATCTTTATCAACCCCGTCTCTTCGATGACGGAGCCTTCGTATTGCGTCACAAGCAGCTTTTCCTTTGTTTCCTTGTCGTCAGCAGTGCTTATAGGGACAATGTCGGATATATCGGTTTGTCCGATAATAACGCCACAGGCGTGTACTCCGGTACTGCGAACGTTCCCCTCGAGCATCTCAGCATATTTGAGCGTATCCCGGACCAGCGGGTCGGGGTTGTTGGCGGCTTCTTTAAGTTCCGGAACGTGTTCAATGGCTTCCCGAAGATTTATTTTTTTTACGTTGGGAATCCTGTCGGGAACCAGTTTTGCCAGCCGGTCTGCTTCTGCCAGAGGCAGTTTATGCACGCGGGCCACATCACGGATAGACGATTTTGTAGCCATAGTCCCGTAGGTGATGATGCGGGCGACCTTTTCGAATCCGTATTTTTCAGTAACCCATTGGAGTACTTTGTCGCGGCCTTCGTCGTCGAAATCAATGTCTATATCAGGCATGGAGATACGGTCCGGGTTGAGGAACCGCTCGAACAGCAGATCGTATTTCAGCGGATCGATATCCGTGATTCCCAGGCAGTATGCCACAGCCGATCCGGCTGCCGATCCACGGCCCGGACCAACCGCAACGTCCATTTGGCGTGCCGCGTTAATAAAGTCCTGGACGATCAGGAAATACCCGGGAAATCCCATGTTGGTAATGGTATCGATTTCAAACTTCAACCGTGAGGTAACCTCTTCGCTGAGTTCTTCCCCGTATTTTTTGCGTGCCCCGATTTTGGTAAGGTGCCTAAGATAGTCCGACTCGAGCTGGATACGGATTGCTTTGTCGTATCCTCCCAACCGCTTAAAATTGGTTTCACCAAACTTTTCGATCAATGCTGCTTCCGGGTACCTGGTTTTATACTCTTCTTCTGTTCCAAATGAACTGTCGATGGGGTAAAAAGGCATCAATGCCGGATTATCAATGGAATAAATTTCTACCTTGTCGGCAATCTCCATCGTGTTGGCGAGCGCTTCAGGCACATCACTAAAAATTCGATTCATCTCAGCCGTGGTTTTTATCCACTCCTGTTTGGTATAGCGCATCCGGTCGGGGTCATCGAAATCCTTCCCCATGCTCAGGCAGATAAGCCGGTCGTGCGCTTCGGCATCCTCTTCGTTTACGAAGTGAGCGTCGTTGGTAGCAATCACCTTCACACCGTATTTCTTGCCGATTTTGATAATCTCTTCGTTGACACGTTGCTGTTTCGGAAAAGTCGTTTGGTCGGCATCGGGGCGGTCGGTTTTGTGGCGTTGAATTTCGAGGTAAAAATCGTCGCCGAAAATGTTTTTAAACCATTCAACCGCTTCTTCTGCTCCGTCCACGTTGCCATCGTCTATTTTCCGCGGTATCTCACCCCCCAGGCAAGCCGTGGAGACGATGAGTCCTTCGTGATATTGCTCAAGCAGTTCCTTGTCGATGCGCGGACGGTAATAAAACCCTTCGGTCCAGCTTTTCGATACCATCTTGATGAGGTTTTTGTATCCGGTCAGGTTTTTGGCAAGCACAACAAGATGCCAGCCACTGCCGTCAATTTTTTCCGTTTGTGAAAAACGGTTGCGGCGCGCACAGTAACATTCGCAGCCAATAATGGGCTTGAAATTGAGTTTGGCGGTTTTGGCAGCAATCTCCTCTTTTAGTTTTTGGCTGGCAGGATTGCTTTCCAGTTCCTTGCTCAATTGTTTTATTTCGTTTTTTGTTTTCGATTTGACACTGTTGATATAATTCACGAACTCCTTGATCCCGTACATCGCTCCGTGGTCAGTCAGTGCGATTCCGGCCATCCCGTCGTTCATGGCTTTATCAACAATCCGGTTGATACTGGCTTGTCCGTCGAGCAAGGAATATTGGGAGTGGACGTGTAAATGTACAAATGGCTGCATAAGAGAAAAATAAATGGATTTTCCGTTTTAACAGCAACAAATTTAGCCAAAAAAACAGCCGGCCCGAGAAGAAATAGATAGAAGTTATCAACATTGGGAACAAACAAAAACCGGTGAGCATTGCCCACCGGTTCAGTTCAACGTTTTCGAAAAAGTTGATCCTATTCTATTTCGCCACCCGTTCGAGCCATTTCAGCATATACAACATGGTGAACATAGAGATAAGGCACGCGCCCACAAATACCAGCCAGGTTGTCCACAACGGTAAGCTTTCGTAGAAAATGGTGCCGAAGATCAGCAGCTGGTTCCCGAGAGCCGTAGCTCCAAGCCATGCTCCTTGCATAATTCCCTGATATTGGGGTGGAGCCACTTTTGACACAAAAGATAATCCGAGAGGGCTGATAAACAGCTCAGCAACAGTTAAAATAAAGTAGGTACCAATAAGCAAAAATGGAGTCACGCGTTGCGCATCGGTCAGTCCGCCCATAGCCCTTGCCGTATCCGTGTCTGGCAGCCCTTGTGAACCAATGGACATAACCAGGAAGGCAGTGGCTGCAATCCCCATCCCGATAGCTATCTTCTTTGGAGTGGAAGGCTCTTTTCCCCTTGCTCTAAGCCAGCCAAAGAGTCCGATAATTACAGGAGTAAGAAATACCACAAAGAAAGGGTTGAAGAACTGGAATATTTCAGCACCTTTTATACTTGTAAATCCCAGGTCGATATTGATTGTGCTCAAATCCGTGTATTCATTGGCGAAGAAGGTGAGGGTCACGCCGTTTTGGTGAAACGAGAACCAGAAGAAGATTACTACAGCAAACACCGAGAACAGGGCATACAGGCGCTGACGAACTTCTTTTGAATCCATTTGATTTTCATTCGGTTGAGCATCGGTGCTTTCTTTGGATCTCGCAGCTTTCAGGGCCGGGTCGGGGAATTTTCTTTTGTTTATAATGAATACTGTCAGAGAGATCAGCATGGCGAAAATGGCTACGCCAAAAGCATAATGAAAACCGGTGTTGAATACATTCAGGTATTCGTTGGCAAAAGCGGTGAGGTCGGCCGGTGGTGTTTTGCTCACAGATGCAGAAAGTTCTGTGAAACGTTGTGTGGCCTCCGGCGTTATGGTTCCTCTTAGAAACTGGTGGCTAAGGGCCGGAAGATCGGAGTTGTATTCAAAGCCATTGTGTTGAACCCACCAGTTACGGATGCCCACGGCAATAAGCGGAGCAAAAAGGGCACCGATATTGATAAACATGTAGAAAATCTGAAATCCGGTATCTCTCTTATCGGAATACTTGGGGTCGTCGTACATTTGTCCTACCACCGCTTGTAGATTGCCCTTAAACAGTCCGTTGCCAAAAGCAATGACAAACAGTCCGAAGCAGGTCATGGCCAGGAACAACGCAAAATTCGGAACGGGAGTAGGTGTTGGAATGGCAATCAGGAAGTAACCTATTGTCATAAGTATCAAGCCCCACAAGATGGTTCCCTTGTACTTTTTTGTTTTGTCGGCAATGAAGCCGCCGGCAAGTGCAAGCAAATAGATCAGAGCATAAAAAATCGAATAAATGACAGTGGCCTGTGTCTTGTCCAGTCCGAATTTAGATAAAAGGAATAACGATAGTATCGCCATCATGATGTAGAAACCAAAACGCTCGCCCATGTTGGAAAGGGCGGCGCCAATAAGTCCTTTAGGATGATTTTTGAACATAAATTGTTTTTTTAGATGGTTTGGAATTTTTTTAATTTGCAAATATACATAAATAAATGAAATATTTAACTTGGGCAAGTTGTAGATTCAGCCACTAACGGGAATAACATGCGGTACTTGAATGGAATATAAAAATATCGACAAACGGGGTAGTTATTCCTGTTTTGAAAAAAATGAACAAAATATTTCTTCCTTTTGTTGTATTATTTAATTTTTGTTGTAATTTTGCAACCGATATTCGCAAATAACGAATAAAATGAAACAGAACCATTTTGCCTATTCTTTCTATTTTTACTTTTACTTTAGTAAGTAGAACAGGATTTTATGTGCAAAATGAAGAAATAAATAAATAACTTTTTTGAATAGAAAATCCTGTCGATAGCACGACGGGATTTTTTTATTTTAATAGACTTAGCTCTCAAAACAGATGAAAAAAGTTGCCATACAGGGCGGATTAGGCGCCTACCACGACATTGCTGCCCGCAATTACTTCGGGGAGGAGATCGAGATTGTACCTTGCCTTACGTTTAAAGAGATTTTTTTAAAAGCTCAAAAAGATGAACATCTAATTGGAATTATGGCGATCGAGAACACGATTGCCGGGGGGCTGTTGCTCAATCACGACCTGCTTAAACTCAACGACATGAAGATTGCGGGGGAGCATAAATTGCGTATCTCCCATACGTTATCGGCGCTGCCCGGACAACGTTTGCAAAACATAAGGGAAATTGTTTCGCACCCGATGGCACTGATGCAATGTTCCGATTTTATCGAAAGCCTGCCCCAGGTGAAGGTCGTTGAGCACGAGGATACTGCTTTGGCTGCCCGGGAAATAATGGAAGGAAACACCCCGGGGATAGCGGCCATTTGCAGCAAGCTTGCCGCCGAGGTATATCACCTGGAAGTTATAAGGGAAGGAATAGAAACCAACAAACGTAACTTTACCCGGTTTCTGGTATTGGCTCACGAAGAAATGGTCGGTGAAATACGGAAGTCATCCGATATAGACAAGGCTTCGCTTGTTTTCGTTCTGCCACACAGTGAAGGGAGCCTTTCCCGGGTGTTGTCGGTGCTCTCGTTCTACGACATCAACCTTACGCGGATTCAGTCGCTGCCGATTATCGGTCGGGAGTGGGAATATCAGTTTTACATCGACCTGACTTTTTCCAATTTCGAACGGTACCGTCAGTCTATCAAGGCCATACTGCCTTTGGTGGGAAACCTCAAGGTGCTGGGTGAGTATGTCGAAGACAAACACATTGTTGCCGACTGAATAACAACCGAATAACTATTTAACAACTATCGAACAAAATGGATAAAGTACTTAACATAGAACCTGCCGGGCACATAAAACGCATTTCGGAATATTACTTTTCGGTGAAGCTTGCCGAAGTTGCCAAAATGAATGCGGAAGGCAAAAACATCATCAGCCTGGGGGTGGGAGCACCCGATAAAATGCCGTCGCAGGAAACGATTGAAACTTTGTGTGATACGGCATGTCGCCCCGATGTACATGCTTATCAACCCTACTCCGGGATACCGGAATTGAGAAAGGCTTATGCCGGATGGTATAAGAAGTTTTACAACGTCGACTTGTCGACGGACGAAGTATTGCCGCTTATCGGCTCAAAAGAAGGAATTTTACACGTTTCGATGACATTTCTTAACTTTGGTGACTCGGTATTGGTTCCCAATCCGGGGTACCCAACCTACAGATCGGTTTCGGAACTTCTTCGTGCGAACGTCGTCGAGTACGATTTGCTGGAGAAAAATGAGTGGCTGCCCGATTTTGATGCCCTGGAAAAGCTGGACTTGACCCGGGTAAAGCTGATGTGGGTAAATTATCCCAATATGCCTACCGGTAAAAATGCATCCTTGGCGTTGTTTGAAAAATTGGTGGCTTTTGGTAAAAAACACGGTATTGTCATTTGTCATGATAATCCATACAGTTTTATCCTGAATGATCGTCCGATGAGTATCTTGTCGGTGCAGGGTGCAAAAGACATTTGCATTGAGCTTAACTCGTTGAGCAAATCACACAATATGTCGGGTTGGCGTATGGGGCTGCTGGCATCCAATCCAGAGTTCGTAAGATGGGTATTAAAAGCCAAGAGCAATATCGACAGCGGCCAGTTTAAACCCATGCAGCTGGCAACCGTCGCCGCTTTGCAGAACACCCGGGAGTGGCACGACGAGATGAACCGTATTTATGCCGAACGCCGTTTGTGGGCGGAGAAAATTATGGATCTGCTGAACTGCAAGTACGATAAAAGCCAGGTTGGCCTTTTTGTTTGGGGAAAATTGCCGGAATCTGTGGTGTCGAGCAAAGACTTTATCGATGATATCCTGTACAACGCCCGCGTTTTTATTACCCCCGGTGTAATCTTCGGAAGCAATGGCGAAGGGTATATCCGGATTTCTCTCGGCGCATCCGTTGAAAAAATGGAGGAAGCCTACAATCGAATTTTAACTTACAACACATGACAAAGAAAAATATGGAATTTGAATCAATTTTATTACCCGGGGTCGAGGACAAGCGCCCGATCATTATTTCCGGCCCATGTAGCGCGGAAACGGAAGAGCAGGTCATGGAGACGGCAAAAAAACTTGCTGAAAAAGGGGTGAAGATCTTCAGGGCGGGTGTGTGGAAGCCACGCACAAAGCCCGGTGGATTTGAAGGGGTCGGCACCCCGGCATTAAAATGGCTCCAGCAGGTACGCAAAGAGACCGGTATGTATGTGGCGACCGAGGTGGCCACGGAAAAACATGTGTATGAATCTCTGAAATACAACATGGATATGTTGTGGATCGGAGCCCGCACCACAGCAAATCCTTTTGCCGTACAGGAAATAGCAGATACATTAAGGGGTGTGGACATCCCGGTTCTGATAAAAAATCCGGTGAATCCCGACCTGGAGCTATGGATCGGTGCCATTGAACGTTTATACAACGCAGGCATTAAGAAGATCGGGGTCATTCACCGCGGGTTCAGTACCAACGACAAGACCGTTTATCGCAACATTCCTCAATGGCACATCCCCATCGAATTGAAACGCCGTTACCCTGACCTTCCCGTCATTTGTGATCCAAGCCATATTGGTGGAAAACGCTCCATGATTAAAACGATTTCCCAACAGGCCATGGACCTGAATTACTACGGGTTGATCATCGAGTCTCACCGTAACCCCGATGATGCCTGGAGCGACAGTTCCCAGCAAATCTCTCCCGAAACGCTGGCTGAAATTCTGAATGAACTGGTTATTCGCGACAAGGTGCAATCGACGGAGGACTTATCCGACCTGCGCCGGCAAATAGATGACCTGGACAATGAAATCCTGCAACTCTTATCGAAACGTATGCGCGTATCCCGCGAAATAGGGCTCTACAAGCTGGAGCACGATATGCCCGTACTCCAGACCGGACGCTACGATCATATCCGCAAGGACCGCGTGGAGCAAGCCGAGAAAATGGAGATGGCGGGTGAATTTGCCTTGAAAATCCTGGAAGCCATTCACACGGAATCCGTTCGTCAGCAGTTTGAAGTAATGGAAAGAGCAAAAAAATGAAAATACTCATCTTAGGAGCTGGCAAAATGGGATCGTTCTTTGCCGATGTGCTCAGTTTCGATCACGAAGTAGCCGTATTGGATACCGATCCCCAAAAACTACGGTTCATATACAACACACTCCGGATGACAAAGCCGGAGGAGGTGCGGGATTTTGCCCCCGAACTGGTGATCAATGCCGCTACGCTGAAATACACCGTCGAGGCGTTTCACAGTGTGCTGCCTTATTTGCCGCAAACGTGTATCCTGAGTGATATTGCATCGGTAAAAACCGGATTGGAAGAATTTTACCGGGAACGTACCCGCCCGTATGTTTCCACTCACCCGATGTTCGGGCCTACGTTTGCCAGCCTGAGCGACCTCAGCACGCAAAGTGCCATTATCATATCGGAGTCGTCGCACCTGGGAAAGGTTTTTTTTCGCGATCTGTACCGCCGGCTCAAGCTAAACGTGTTTGAATACACTTTCCGGGAGCACGACGAAACCATCGCTTACTCGCTTTCCATCCCGTTTGCATCCACATTGGTGTTTGCATCGGTAATGAAGCATCAGGATGCGCCGGGAACCACGTTCAAAAAGCATATGAACATAGCACAGGGGCTGCTTTCGGAAGATGATTTTCTCCTTACGGAGATCTTGTTCAACCCTTATACTCCCGATCAATTGGTGAAAATCAGGGAGAAGCTGAAAGAACTATTGGCTATTATCGAAGTTAGGGACAGCGAAGCCATGAAGGTATTTTTGACGCAGGTAAGAAAGAATATTGAGTAGGGTGGCTATTTAGACTCCACATAAATCCTCTTAATCTTCGCATCTGATCTAGGGCGGCTGTTGCTGTCGACAGGCAGGGCGGCAATCTTGTCAATAACCTCCAGCCCTTCGGTGACTTCGCCAAAAACGGTGTATTCACCGTCCAGATGACGTGCTCCGCCAATCGTGGAATAGGTTTCTTTGAGTTCTTCAGGAAGAAAAAACTTGCCGGGAGCGGCTTCATACAACGAATCCACCACGTGGAGGACCGAATCCAGCATAGCGTTAAAGGCACTGGCATCAGTGGCTTTTAATTTAGCCAGGTCGTCTTTATGCGGTAAGTAATGGTCGCGGATAATCTTGTTTTTGATGGGCACGTTTACCGCCATTTCCATGGAATCCAGCCGTCCCGGTGAATATACCTTCCCGTGCACGATATAGAACTGGGAGGCGTCTGATTTTTTCTGCGGGTTTTCGTTATCTCCCCTTCTCGGAGCAGCCAGAGCTCCTTTTTTATGAAAATGATTGTCCCTGAACTCGGGCATAATATCCATATCGGTACGTCCGCCGCCGATCTGTGCTCCGGCAGGAGCATTCTTCGAATCCTGTGCTCCTCCCTGAATCATAAATTCCCTAACTACCCGGTGAAACAGCGTTCCGTTAAAGTATCCCTGTTTTACTAATTTCAGGAAATGGTTGCTGTGGTTGGGGGTGTCGTCGTACAAAACGGCTTTCATTGTACCGTAATTGGTTTCGATAATGATAACCGGGTATTCCGTTTGAGCATTGGCGAGCAATGAAAATGCGAACAGAACGGTGGAAAGGATATATTTTTTCATGTCTCAACTGATTTTTTGAATTACAGATCGCAGGCATGCCTGCTGCAACGGATTGTAAATCCTAATTTGGCGCCTTCTTGTAAAGGAAGAACGCGATGCCGATAAAAACAATATTGGGTATCCATGCCGCCACAAAAGGACTCATGCTCCCTTTTACGGCGAAAGATGAACTGATGGTCATGAACAGAATATAAGCCATACTCAAAGCCAGTCCGATTCCAATGTTCAGCCCCATGCCCCCCTTCACCTTCCGTGCTGAGAGGGAAGCTCCGATAATGGTCAAGATAAAAGCAGAAAATATAGAAGCGTAGCGCGAATGGTATTCAATCTGAAACGCTTGAATATTACCTAATCCCCTTCTCTTCTGGCTTCTGACGTGGCGGAGCAATTGCGGGGTAGTCATCATCTGCTGGTCTGTTTTGGCCACGATAAAATCGTTGGGGACGATTTGTATGATGGTATCAGTGGTGGTTCCATGGGTGATTTTCTCTTCCAGCCCGTCGAAATCCCTTATCTGGTAATTGCTAATTGTCCAGTGATATAACGAATCGTACTTAATGGATTGGGCGGTCAGCCGGGAGACCAGCTTCAGGCTGTCGAAATGATCAATGGAAAAATTATAGCCCGTTTTAGACTCCATATCGAAATTACCGAAATAGACAATCGTCCCTTCGGCTACCTTAAACTGTATATCCCTGTCACCCGTTTTCCGTTTGCGCGGGTCGATGTATTTTTGTTCAAAATCAATACGCGTTTTGTTGGCGGGGGGGATAATAAAGCTGCCCATCACGAAGGAAAAAACAGCAATAATGGCTGCTGAAACCATGTAGGGTTTGAGCAACCGTTTAAAACTGACTCCGTTGGATAAAAGAGCAATTATCTCCGAACTGGAAGCCATTTTGGAGGTGAAAAAGATTACTGCCAGAAAGATAAAAAGCGGACTGAAAAGATTGGCGTAGTACGGAATGAAATTGATGTAATAATTAAAAATTATTTCTTTCAGTGGAGCGCTGTTGCTCATAAACTTATCAATCTTCTCATTGATATCGAACACTACCGAGATCGACAAGATAAGCGTAATCATGAAGATGTATGTCCCCAGGAATTTCCTGATGATATACTTGTCTATACGTAACAGGTTGAGTTTGTTTTTCATACTCAATAGGTATTCAACCACAATCCTACAGACGTTGCATGGTCCTTTCCACCATAGTTCGTTTCCAGGAAGGGAAATCGCCTTCAATAATATGTTTACGGGCTTCCTGCATGAGCCAGGTGTAAAACGCAAGGTTATGCACCGATGCAATCTGTAACCCTAAAATTTCATTCGTGTTAATAAGGTGCCGCAGGTACGCTTTGCTGTAGAGGGTGTCTACGTATGAGGCACCTGCCTCTTCGATGGGAGAAAAATCCTTTTTCCACCGTTCGTTCCGCATGTTCAGAATGCCGTTTTTGGTGAAAATCTGTCCGTTTCGGCCGTTTCGCGTAGGCATGATACAATCAAACATGTCTACACCTCGCTCTATACCCTCCAGAAGATTGGCCGGAGTACCTACTCCCATCAGATAGCGTGGTTTGTCCTTGGGCAGGATCTCGTTGACCAGTTCCACCATTTCGTACATTTTTTCCGTGGGCTCGCCCACGGCCAGTCCGCCAATGGCATTTCCATCCGCTTCAAACGAAGCCACATTTTCTGCTGCGCGGCGACGAAGGTCGGGATACACACATCCTTGCACAATGGGAAACAGCGTTTGCTTGTATCCGTACAGGCCTTCGGTTTCGTTGAACCTGTCCATGCATCTTTTCAGCCAGCGCTCCGTGAGCTCGAGCGACTTTTTCGCATAGTCGTAATCGGCATCGCCGGGTGTGCATTCGTCAAAAGCCATCATGATGTCCGCTCCGATTATACGCTGGATGTCTACCACCTTCTCCGGAGAGAAAAAGTGTTTTGAACCGTCGATATGCGAGCGAAATTCAGCCCCCTCTTCTGTCAACTTCCGGTTTTCAGCCAGTGAAAATACCTGAAAGCCACCGCTATCTGTCAGAATGGGCCTCTCCCAGCTGTTGAACTTATGCAATCCTCCGGCAAGTTGCATAATATCCAATCCCGGCCGCAGGTAAAGGTGGTACGTGTTTCCCAGAATAATTTGCGCTTTGATGTCGTCTTTCAACTCAGTTATTTGCACGGCCTTCACGCTTCCCACGGTACCTACGGGCATAAATACGGGTGTTTTAATCTGTCCGTGGTCAGTTGTAATCAATCCTGCCCGCGCTTGCGAGGAGGAATCGGTATGTTGCAGTTCAAATTTCAAAACGATACAATTCTTTTGGTCCAACCGGGTTTTGTGTGAAAACCGTGCTTACTACTGCCGGACGCTGACAGCGAATAAGTCCTTAATCACAGAATACCCCTGGTCTCTTTTTATTACTGGTCTCTTTTTATTAATTGAACGCAAAGATAAGAATTCTGCTCTCACAATCTTAGCAGTTGTGGATTAAAAATAGTTAGAGAGCATTTTGGATGAGTCTTCATCCGATGGCAAGATCTAAATTTTTCTGCCTTATTCTTGCAAATTCGGGCAAAAATGTTATCTTTGTAACCACCTGGACCGAATCTTTCTTCTGCAGCGCGTTTTTATTTACAACAACAAAACCTGATGGAAATCTATTCTCCATTTAGAAATTAGTACCGGGTTGTCAAAAGATAGACATCCTGGTAATTGCTTCTTCGATTCTCCGTAAATGAGCAAATTCAATCAATCGTAACAATTAATAAAACAACAAAAAGATGAAAATTGCATACATTGGAACATACCCGCCCAGACAATGCGGAATAGGTACATTCACAGAGAACCTGTGTAAATCCATAGCTTTGAATGTGCGGCAGAATACAAAAACTCACGCCAGCGTAATAGCTATTAACGATTCTAGCTCGTTGCAGGAATATGATTATCCGCCTGAAGTTAAGTTTGTTGTCCGTCAGAACTACCGTGAAGACTATATCAATGCAGCGGAACAGATCAACTTAAGCAATTCCCGGGCTTGTATCCTTAATCACGAATTTGGAATCTTTGGAGGGGAGTCGGGGTTGTATATCCTTTCCCTTACTGACCGGTTGAAAATTCCACTTACCGTAGTTTTTCATACTGTCCTGAAAGAACCCTCTTTTCTGCAAAAAAACATCATCCGGAAAATCAATGAAACAGCTGCCAAAATAGTGGTGATGAGCAATAAGGCGGTAGAGTTGCTGATCGGTATTTACGATATACCTCCACACAAAATTGAAGTTATTGAACATGGTGTCCCTGACTATCAGGATGTTTCGCACGATGCGATTAAAAAAGAGTACAATTTGAGCGACAGGAACGTGTTGCTTACGTTTGGTTTTTTAGGACGGAACAAAGGGATAGAGACCGTGATTGACGCGTTGCCCGCAGTAGTGCAAAAACATCCGTCATTGCTTTACATTGTTCTGGGAGCCACCCATCCCAACATCTTGAAGTATTCGGGCGAAGAGTACCGGAATTACTTAAACAAATTGGTGAGGGATCGTAAATTGCAGGATAACGTGATTTTTCTTAAATCCTTCGTTACGGAAGATGTTCTTTTTGAATACCTGAGGGCATGTGATATATACATAACTCCGTACAACAACAAAGAACAGATTACCAGCGGGACACTGGCTTACGCCGTAGGAGCTGGGGCTGCTGTATTGTCTACTCCATACTGGCATGCCGAGGAATTGTTGGCGGATGGGCGCGGACGCTTGTTTGATTTCAAAAAGCCGGAACAGTTGTCGGATATTTTGAACGAGTTGCTTGATCATCCCGAAAAGATGAACGCGTTGAGGGAGAAAGCGTATAATTACGGAATACAATTACGCTGGCCAACGATCGGGAAACGTTATCTCAAACTGCTTAACGCAGTGAAAGATACTCCCTTGGTGGCAAAGAAACCCCGAAAATCCTTCATCGAAGTTGAGCTTTTACCAGAATTTACCTTAGACCACGTGAAAAGGCTGACCGACGATACAGGCATCGTACAACATGCCCGTTATGGTATTCCTAATCTAAAAGAGGGCTATTGCCTGGACGACAACGCCCGTGCACTATTGATGTCGCTGATGGCTTACGGACAAAACAAAGATCCGTTCGCGTTGGATTGTATGCGTATTTATCTCAGCTATATACAATACATGCAGACAGAGCAGGGTACATTCCGTAACTTCCTCAGTTTTAGGCGGGATTTTCTGGATAAAGAGGGTAGCGAAGATTCTTTCGGAAGAACGATCTGGGCGCTCGGATATCTTCTGTACGCTTCTCCAAACATCGCTTACAGGGAGTTTGGCAAAGAATTGTTTGACAATTCGCGAAAGCACTTTTCTAGACTCGAACATTTGCGTGGTATTGCAGATACCGTCATAGGAATTAGCTATTATCTGAGGAGCTTCCCGGGCGATGAATCCCTGCTGCAATTGATGAAAGAATTGGCCACCAAGCTTGCCGATTCTTATTTCGAGAACCGGGACGGGCAATGGCAATGGTTTGAGCCGGCTCTTACCTATGACAATGCCGTGTTACCGTTAAGCCTTTTCCATGCGGCAGAGATTTCTGATGATGATGTTTTTAAGGAGATTGCCGTGAAAACAGCTGCGTTTTTAGAGGAAGCCACGTTGAGTAAAGGATATCTTTCGCCCATAGGGAGTTACGGCTGGTACACGAAAGGTGGGGAACGGGCGAGGTTCGATCAGCAGGCCATCGATGTTATGGCAAATGTACAGTTGTATTTTCAGGCATTTAACGTTACCAGGAACCCGGATTATATTCAAAAAATGTTTCAATCTTTCCTGTGGTTTTTGGGTGAAAACGACTTACGTGTGCCGCTTTATGATTACGAAACGGGAGGATGTTGCGACGGGCTCAAAAAAGATGGCGTGAATAGGAATCAAGGTGCAGAGAGCACATTAGCCTATCTTATTTCTCACCTGACCGTTCTTAAGGCATGGGAGTGCGAATCATGAAAATAGCCGTTCTTGCCCCTATTGCCTGGAGGACACCTCCTCGCAAATATGGACCCTGGGAGCTGGTCGCTTCAACCATTACCGAAGAACTGGTGAGAAGAGGATTCGATGTGACGCTTTTCGCAACCGGTGATTCCATTACCGGAGGGAAATTGTCGTATGCCTGCTCTCAAGGCTACGAGGAAGACAAAAATGTCGATCCGAAAGTAGCTGAATGCCTGCACATCAGCTCCCTGATGGAGCGGGCCGGTGAGTTTGATATCATTCACAATCACTTTGATTTTCTCCCCCTGACCTATTCAAGGTTGATTGAAACTCCAATGATAACCACCGTACACGGTTTTTCATCACCCAAGATTGTTCCCGTATACCAACGGTACAACGACATAAATCACTATGTATCCATCAGCTACTCCAATAGAAATGAACACCTGAGCTATATTGCCAATGTGTATAATGGAATCAATCCCCGAGATTTTACGTTCTGTCCTGCTGTGGGAGATTATCTGCTGTATTTCGGCCGCATTCATCCCGACAAGGGTACGCGAGAAGCGATAGACATTGCTCTAAAAGCAAAAATGAAACTGATCATTGCAGGGTACATCCAGGATAACGATTACTACAAAAGGGAGGTGCATCCTTTTGTTGACGGCCGGCAGATAGCCTATGTGGGAAATGCCGATCCCGTTCAACGGGATAAATTATTGGGCCAAGCCTATGCGTTGCTTCATCCGATTAACTTTGAAGAACCTTTTGGGTTAAGCGTTGCCGAAAGTATGTTCTGCGGTACACCGGTTATCGCTTTTAATAAAGGATCGATGGAGGAACTGATCGAGCACGGGAAAAGTGGTTTTCTGGTCCGCAATGTGGATGAAGCCCTGGCGGTCTTACCCCGGATTGCGGAATTAGACCGCAGCGACTGTCGGCAACATGCCCAGTCAAGATTCTCGATAGAAAGATCCGTCGACGATTATGTGGAAGTGTACAAGAAGGTGCTATCGTTGCAGCGGGGTTGCACCTCTTAATTATTCAAAATCTTATTTAATAATTTACGGACATTAACCGTCATGAACCCCGAGCCGGTATCTGACAATCCGTAGGGAACAATAAGCTCATCATTATGGATGATGGACCCGCAGGAATAAACTACGTTGGGTACATATCCCTCTCTTTCTTCGTCGTTAGGGACAAGAAGGGGGTCCCTGAGCCTTCCGATTTCTTTTGTGGGGTCATCCAAATCGAGCAGAGTCGCTCCTAGGGAATACTGACGCATCGGCCCTACGCCATGCGTAATTACCAGCCAGCCTTCGGAGGTTTCAATCGGGGCGCCGCAGTTCCCGATCTGAATAAACTCCCAGGAGTATTTCGGTTCCTGTATTTTGACAGGTGCCGGCCACACGTTTATGTTGTCTGAGAAGGCGATATAGCTGCTTATTCCGTCGATTCTGGACAACATAGCGTATTTGCCCTTGATTTTTCGGGGGAACAGCGCCAGGTTTTTATTCTGTGTCCCGTCGCCGTGAAGTGGTTTTATTTCAAACGTATAAAAATCTTTGGTCACGATTAGTTTCTGTAAAGCCGCATAGCCATCGTAGGCACTGTACGTGGCATAATAGGTTGTTTCACCGTCATCATCGGTAAACTTCACAAAGCGGGCATCCTCAATACCTTTCCGCTCGGTATAGGACGTGGGAAAAATTACGCGTTCCGATATGTGCGTATCGCGCGAGAAATGTATGGTGTAGTGCGAATCCGCCAACCAAATTATTTGCTTGACGGAACGCTGTACCTCCTCTTCCAGGTTGCTGTTGTTTGCCAGATATTCATATACCGATTTCAATAACTCTCCATAGATAAACTTGTCTGTCAAGGAATCCATTACCGGTTTTATGACGAGTTCATCAACTCCCATCTCATGAAGCTTAGCGTGAAAGCTTTTTTTATCGTAGATGTGTCTTTTTGTTACTTCGGCACTGTCAACATGGTATCCCGCTTTTTCAAACTCCAGTTCTCCCCGGTGATTTATCACCCCTGTTTGGAACACAATACTTGATATGTGTCCTTCGCCGGTTGCGCGAAAACTGACTATAATTCGTTTTGATCCTTCACTCAGGCCGGTTTGATCTGGAGATTCAACAATTGAGGGATTGAAAAAAGCCGCAGAGCTGATAGAATATTCCATGGAAAAATAGGAGCCGATCAGCAATTTCTTCACCATGCTGATCTGCTCGGGTTCAGTGAGTGTGTTAGTGACAATTTCCATCGCTTTGCTATAGTGCTTTATGAATTTGTGTGTCAGGTTACGGTGCCGTTTTGAGAACTCTCTCAACGTGTACATCAATGTTTTGTCCGCATCGCTTTCATCCATTTCCAATACCTTTGTTATCAAAGCGCTTGTCCGCTCCTCACCCAAATCCAGAAAACGGATGATTACTTGTTTGTAATTGGAATAAAACTTATTGGGTAAGCGGTTGATAATAATTTTCATACGATGTAGTATTTAAAAGAATTGGCAGGGGTTATTCTTCGGAATAGGACCCTGAAACAAACTTACATCAATAAAAAGACATATTCAAATATCAACGCATAAAAATTCTCCAACCTTGTTAAGAAAAAGGGAGGATAATTGTCAAATTTCCGTTTTAGATGAAACGGTATGGTGCATCTGAAAATAATATGCTATTTTTGTGGCACACTTTATTATTAATCACAGCAAAGAAAAATGTTACATCATGATGCAAAGAAAACCCGACTGGCTTAAAATTGAGCTCCCTCAAGGGAAGCAATACCTCGATATAAAGGAAGTTATCGCAAGAAATAAACTCCACACCATTTGTGTGAGCGGCAAGTGTCCTAATCTGGCGGAATGCTGGGGAAACGGAACGGCAACATTTATGATTCTGGGAGAAATATGTACCCGTTCCTGTGGCTTCTGTGCTACGAAAACCGGCAAACCCTTACCGGTAGACTGGGATGAACTGGACAGGCTGGCCGACACAATTTCCAAAATGAACCTGAAACATTGTGTAATAACCAGTGTTGACAGAGATGACCTGAGGGATTATGGCGCGGAGTTCTGGGCGGAAACCATCAGGTACGTAAAGAAAAAGAATCCGGGAATTACCCTGGAAACACTGATTCCTGATTTTCTGGGAAAAGCAGAGCTTATTCATAAAGTAATCGATGCCGGCCCGGAGATAATCTCGCACAATATGGAAACTGTACGTAGGCTCACACCGCTGGTGCGTAGTCGCGCTAAATATGACATAAGCCTGAAAACCATTGAAACCGTGGCAAAAAGTAACAAAAGCAAACCAAAATCGGGAATGATGGTTGGTTTGGGAGAGACACCTGAGGAGGTGGTGCAAACTATGGATGACCTGAGGGCTGTTGGATGCAAGGTGCTGACGATCGGGCAATACCTTCAGCCTACACGCAAGCATCTTCCTGTGAGTGAGTTTATATCCCCCGACCAGTTCAAGGAATACAAGAGGATAGGACTGGAAAAAGGATTCGAGTTTGTGGAAAGTGGCCCGTTGGTGCGTTCTTCCTACCGGGCAGAAAGGCACGTATAAACGTTGAACTTTTCTACCTATGGACAACAAAAAAGTAAGCTTTCAAAATCTTGGCCGCATTCGTTACAAAAAGGCCTGGGATTTGCAGGAAGAACTGTTTCAATCGGTGGTGGATGCAAAGGTTCATCACACCCTGCCCAAACCGCAATACCTGCTTTTTTGCGAACACGAGCCGGTGTATACCCTGGGAAAGAGTGGCAACAGGCAGAATCTTCTTATTGCCGAACAGGTGTGTAGAAGCAAAAATATCGATTATTACCCCATCGACCGGGGTGGAGACATTACTTACCACGGTCCGGGACAACTGGTAGCGTACCCCATCATAGATATGGAAGAGTTTCATGTCGGGGTAAAGGCATATGTTCATAAACTGGAGGAGGTGGTCATTCAAACTCTTCGGCCGTACGGAATTGCTGCGGAGAAGGACGAGAAAGCCATGGGGGTCTGGATCGATGCGCAACGTCCTGCCAAAGCCCGTAAGATCTGTGCCATCGGTGTGCGTACCAGCCGGTTTGTAACCATGCACGGCCTGGCGCTCAATGTAAACACCGATCTGGCGTACTTCAACTACATCAATCCCTGCGGGTTTACCGACAGAGGAGTAACGTCCATGCAGAAGGAACTGGGTAGGGAAGTGGATTTTGAGGAAGTTACGTACAGGATGAAAGCAGCATTCTCGGATGTGTTTGGAATGAAGGTGGTTGAGGAACTATGTAGTCCTACGCCGTCTTTTTGATGGCTAGTCACTCTGCGGGATATGCCCGCCTGGTGGCGAGTATCGGGTAAAAAAACGGCATGATGTTCGAAAACATCATGCCGAAAACATATGTAGATCTGTTTAATTATACCATCAGCTCTTTTTCACTACTTTTACGGTAATGGTACCTTTTACTTTGTTCTTGTCCGTAACCGCAATCGTGGTTTGACCTTCCTTCACTCCCGTAACTTTCACATCACTGTTCGTTACCGTGGCAGTGGCGATGGTTTTGTCAGCTTCTACAACTGTAAATGGAGCGGTGCCGCCGCTTACCTTGACGGTTGCATCCTCAGTAACTTTCACTTCAACCGTTGAAGGAGTTAATGTCAGTTTGGGATCGGGCTGATCTTTTTTGTCACAAGCCACAAAAAAGAGCGATACAAGAAGTATGCTCATTATAGAACTTAGTCTTTTCATACTTAAAACATTTAAAATTTGAAATTAATTTAATGATTGTTCAAAAACGGCCAAAATTTTAGGCTGCCAAAATTCGAATTTATTTCGGTCGTTTTAAACATAGATGCGGAAAACTGAAAAACGCTGCATGGAAATGCTGTATTTAACCATGATTAACGTTGAAATGTGATTGTGGAAAAGGGATTTGAAACTATAAAGCCGAGAGTACGCTCCTATTTGGCAAACAGATAACCCGTTTGAAAAAGATAAACAAGGGACGAAAAAGAAAGAACCCTCAATTTCAAAGCATAACCTTAAACATTTTTAACTGCGAAATCAACCGTAACGATTTAACATTTCCTATTTTTGTGTTTCGAAAGCCGAAAGGCTCGTTTGGGGTTAACGGATGTTGTGAAAATAGGACCTGACTTGTTCTGCTTTTGGCTGACAGCTACACGATATTTTCAGACATTTCCTTCAGCACCGTAAATTTAAATAGATTACAATATGAATCAAGTAGTTGATATCAAGGAATTAAACGAGAGAATTGAGCGGAAAAGCGCCTTTACCCAAACCCTGTTTACCGGAATGGATAAAGTGATTGTGGGACAGAAACATTTGGTGGAGTCGCTTTTAATCGGATTGTTGTCCGACGGACATATCCTGCTTGAAGGGGTGCCCGGGCTGGCAAAGACATTGGCCATAAAATCCCTGGCCCAACTGATCGAGGCAAAGTACAACCGTGTCCAGTTTACGCCCGACCTGTTGCCGGCCGACGTCGTTGGAACCATGATATACAGTCCCCGCAACGAAGAGTTTCAGGTCAAACACGGTCCGGTTTTTGCGAATTTTGTGTTGGCGGACGAAATAAACCGTGCGCCTGCCAAAGTGCAGAGTGCGTTGCTTGAGGCCATGCAGGAACGTCAGGTCACTATCGGCGAAAAAACCTATAAGCTGCCCAATCCTTTTCTGGTGATGGCCACGCAAAACCCGATTGAGCAAGAAGGGACCTATCCGTTGCCCGAAGCTCAAGTCGACCGTTTCATGCTGAAGGTGGTTATCGGTTATCCAACCAAGGAGGAAGAGAAACGCATCATTCGTCAGAATATTTTTGAGCCGGTAGCCATTGACAAGCCGGTAGTCTCTACCGAAGAGATTCTGGAAGCACGTAAAGTAGTGCGCGATGTTTATATCGATGAAAAGATCGAACGTTACATAATCGATATTGTGTTCGCTACCCGTTTTCCCGACCAGTTCGGCTTAAAGGGCATGAAAGAGATGATCGGATTCGGTGCATCGCCGCGTGCGTCCATCAACCTGGCGCTGGCTGCCCGCACATTTGCCTTCATCAAGCGCCGCGGTTATGTGATCCCCGAAGATATCCGTGCCGTTTGCCACGATGTTCTCCGACACCGCATCGGACTCACTTACGAGGCAGAGGCTAACAACCTGACATCGGAAGAAATTGTCAGCGAAATCTTGAACAAGGTAGAGGTACCCTAATAATAACGGCCGGGAGGCCTGAAGAATGGGAGAGAGGACGATGTTGACAGGTGGCGCTTGCGTCTCAAAAAATGGGAGTAAATGGAAACCAGCGAATTACTAAAGAAAGTACGGCATATTGAAATAAAAGCACGGGGGTTGTCGCGGAATATTTTCGCGGGGCAATACCACTCAGCCTTTAAAGGACGCGGTATGGCGTTTTCCGAAGTTCGCGAGTACCAGTACGGCGACGATATGCGTGATATTGACTGGAACGTTACTGCCCGGTACAACCGTCCGTACGTGAAAATTTTCGAAGAAGAGCGTGAGCTTACCGTGATGCTGCTTATTGATGTGTCGGAAAGCCTGGGTTTTGGATCGTCGGAGAAGATCAAGCGTGATACGGTGGCCGAAATCGCGGCAACCTTGGCGTTTTCAGCCATCCAAAACAACGATAAGATTGGTGTCATCTTTTTTTCCGACAAGGTGGAAAAATTTATCCCGCCCAAGAAGGGAAGAAAACACATTCTTTTTATTATCCGTGAGATTCTGGGCTTTGAACCCGAAAGTGCCGGAACCGATATCAACCTGGCGTTGCGTTACATGACCAATGCCATAAAGAAACGTTGTACCACATTTTTAATCTCCGATTTTATTGACACGGGCGACTACAAGCCTGCGCTGCGTATTGCCAACCGCAAACACGACATAGTCGCTATCCAGGTATACGATAAACTCAGCACACGGTTGCCGTCAGTGGGGTTAATGAAGGTGAAAGATCCCGAATCCGGGGGCGAAATGTGGATAGATACCTCATCCGGAAACGTAAGGAACCATTATGCGAAATGGTGGCTGGACCGTCAGGCTGAGATGATGCTCACATTCAAGCAGAGCAGCGTGGATAACGTCTCCGTTTCAACGGAAGACGATTATGCGAAAGCGTTATTGCTGTTGTTTCAAAGAAGGAGATAGGGGAAGAAGTTGGAATTTAGAAGAAATCAAGAAGTGGGAAAAAAGGTTCTGCATATATTACTGCCGTTATTTTTGCTGATAAGCATTACGCACCGTTCTTTTGCGCAACGTGCTTCGGTGCAGGCAAGTGTTCAGCCCGCCGAAATTCAGATCGGTGAGCAGGCGCTTATCAACCTGAAGGTTATCGCCCCCAAGGACAAGACCATCCAGTTTCCCGTTTATCAGAAAGAAATCATACCCGGACTGGAAGTGTTAACCATGCTCCCGCCCGATACCGTTATTGAGAACAACGTGGCCACCATGAATTTCAAATACGTGGTCACGTCGTTCGACTCCACGCTGTATTACGTTCCCCATATGCCCGTTTTCGACGGGACCGACACCATCTATTCCAACTCTTTCGGGCTGAAGGTGACATCGCCTGTGCTGAAGGATTCCACAGTAGCATACCTGGAAAAAATGAATACGGGACAAACCGATTCCATTGATTTCCACCAACTTCAGCTTAATGACATAAAGCCGGTTCAAAAGCCGGCATTTGTATGGACGGATTATCTCTGGATACTGTGGATAGTGCTGGGTCTCATTTTGCTTCTGCTGTTGATCGGCCTGATTATTGTCCTTGTACTCCGGAAAAAGAACAAGGGCTATTTCTTCACCCCGCCGCAAGTGCTGCCGCCGCACGTCCGTGCCCTTCAGGAGCTGGATAAGCTCAGGGCCGGGAAAATCTGGCAACAGGGCCGTGAAAAAGAGTTTTACACGAAGATTACCGATATCCTGCGGGTGTATATGTTTGAACGCTACAGGATAAATGCCATGGAGATGACTTCAGGCGAAATTCTCGTGGAAATAAGAAAAAGGTCGGAAGAAGATTCCATTTACAACAACCTGGTTCAGATTCTTTCGGTAGCAGATATGGTGAAGTTCGCGAAGCATAAACCCTACATGGATGAGAACGACTTAAGTTTGATGAACGCCTATTTCTTTGTCAACCAAACGCGCGAACCCGATCCGCTTCCCGATAAAAAAGAACAGGAAAAGCTAAAAGACGAGATTGATAAAGAAAAATAGACAAAAAAGACGAAAAGTCTGAAACATAAAGGTCTTACAAGAATATGCAATTTGCCAACCCTACATATCTTTATTTGCTGCTGATACTGGCTCCGCTGATCGCGTGGTACATCGTGCGCATGTCTAAAACACAGGCGTCCTTCAAACTGGCTTCCACCCATGCCTTCAACAGTAAGAACAGGGGAGTTAAAACGTACCTGCGCCACCTGCCGTTCGCGCTAAGGATGATGGCAGTTGCGCTGATAATAGTGGTCGTGGCACGCCCGCAGGCGGTGGATAGCTGGGAAGAATCTGAAACGCAGGGAATTGATATAGTGCTGGCTCTTGACGTGTCGGGGTCGATGCTGGCGCAGGATTTGCAACCCAACCGGCTGGAAGCCGCTAAAAAAGTGGCTGCCGAATTTATCACCGACCGGAAGAATGATAACATCGGATTGGTGATTTTTGCCGGGGAAAGCTTTACACAATGCCCCATGACCACCGACCACAAGGTTCTGTTGAACCTGCTGAACGGTATCGATTTCGGGCTTATCGAAGACGGAACGGCTATCGGGTTGGGGCTGGCAAATGCCGTGAATCGGTTGAAAGACAGTGAGTCCAAATCGAAAGTGGTGATTTTGCTGACGGACGGCTCAAACAACCGCGGGCAGATTGCACCGCTCACCGCGGCCGACCTGGCTCAGTCTTACGGCATCCGCGTATATACCGTCGGCGCCGGAACGAAAGGAATGGCGCCAACACCGGTGCAAACACCTTTCGGAATGCGGTTACAGAACATGCCGGTGGATATCGACGAAAAAACGCTGACCGAAATTGCATCCCTGACCGGAGGAAAATATTTCCGGGCCGAGGACAACGAAAGTCTAAGCAATATATACAGCGAGATTGATGAATTGGAAAAATACCTCATCAGCGTGCAGAATGTTACGCGAAAACAGGAATTGTTCCTCCCGTTTGCACTGCTTGCCCTGGGATTGATTCTGATGGAGTTGGTGTTGAGAAGGACGTGGTTGAGGAATATACCGTAGATGGGGTGTGTTAAGAGAATAAAAAAAAGAAATGTTTAGATTCGAAAATCCGGAATACCTGTACTTGTTTATCGCCATGCCTTTTTTGGTGGCGCTTTACATTTACCTGAACATTAGAAAGCGAAACGATGTGAAGAAACTCGGCGTTCTTTCTACTGTAAAAAAAATGATGCCTGAACTGTCACTCAAGCGCTCCTACTTGAAGTTCTGGCTGATTTTTGCAGCGCTTTGCACGGGAATTATCATGATTGCCCGTCCACAATTTGGGACTAAGGTGGAAAACGTTGAAAAGGAGGGGATTGAGCTGGTAATTGCCATAGACGTTTCCAATTCCATGCTGGCGCGCGATGTTTCTCCCGACAGGTTGTCACGGGCAAAACAGATCTTGTCGAGGATCATCGATGTTCGCAAAAACGATAAGGTAGCCCTCATCGTCTTTGCAGGAGAGGCATATGTCCAGATGCCGCTGACTTCCGATACGCAGTCGGCAAAACTGTTTCTCAATACCATTGATCCGAGTTTGGTGCCCGTTCAAGGGACGGCTATTGCTGAAGCCATAACATTGGGAGTAAGTTCCTTTTCAGGAGACCAGGACGTAGACAAAGCAATGATTCTTATCACCGATGGTGAAGATCACGAAGGGAATGCCAACGAAGCTGCCAGGCAAGCCTCCGATGCCGGAATTATGATAAATGTTATCGGGATAGGGTCGGTGGAAGGAACGCCTGTGCCTGAGTCGGAATACAGCAACAATTACAGGACAGACAGCGGAGGACAGGTGGTTGTCTCGCGGCTGAATGAACAAATGGCTCAGGAGATTGCTCAAAACGGAAAAGGGCTGTATGTGCAGGCCGATAATTCCAATACCGCCGTACGGGCTCTGGAGACGGAATTGAATGAACTGGAGACCAAAAAAACAACCAGCCTTTCTTATTCGGAATATGACGAGAAATTTCCGTTCTTTGCCTGGATATTATTGATTATCTTAATTGTCGAATTCCTGATATACGACAAGAAAAATCCGCTGTTTAAAAATATTCGCTTATTCAGATGAGGTTAAACATATTGAAATACAGTTTGTTGTTGATGATGATGGCTTTGACTCTGCCGCTATCGGCTCAGAAAGAGGTGCGAAAGAATGTACGCAAGGGTAATAAAGCGTACCAGCAGCAAAAATTCTCGGAGGCGTTTACGTTTTACAACGATGCCCTGGCAGAGAACCCGTCGTCGCCCGAAGCCAATTACAATGCAGGCAATACGCTGTACCGCCAAAAAGAATGGGACAAATCCATGGAGAGCTATCAACAATACCTGGCGTTGGAAAAGGAAAATCCGAAAAAAATGTCGGCTGCCTGGCACAATATCGGAAATTCATTGCTGCAAAAGAAAGAACTGGAAAAATCGATGGAGGCTTACAAGATGGCTCTTCGGATGAATCCCGAAGACGAGGAAACACGGTATAACCTGGCGGTAGTTCAAAAGATGATACAGGATCAACAGCAAGACCAACAACAGGAGCAGCAGCAACAGCAAAATCAGGACCAACAGCAACAGGAGCCGCAAAACAACCAGGATCAACCGAAAAAGCCGGAAGAGCAGCAAGAGCCCGAACAAATGTCGCGCGACAATGCCCGTCAGCTATTGCAGGCTATTGAGCAGGACGAAAAAGAAACGCAGGAAAAAGTAAATAAAATAAAGGCGGAGGAGCGAAAACAAAAGGCGGACGAAAACAGGCGAAGAAACAGGGACTGGTAAAACGGATAAAATTACAAATGACGATTTTAGATTTACAATTTTAATGAAATATTTTTTAGAAAAATATAGAGTTACATTCCTTTTTCTGGTCTTACTCTTGACCGGGACAACAACCCTTCAGGCGCAGGTGACTTTTCGCGCATCGGCCCCCAACGGAGTGGTGAAGGGGGAGCAGTTTCGTTTGAGTTACACGCTCAACCAGGAAGGGAAAGACCTTCGTTTGCCTGATTTGAAAGGGTTTGATGTCCTTTTCGGGCCATCTACATCGCGGAGTTTTAGCCAGAGTACGGTCAACGGAAAAACCACCTCTGAAAGTTCGGTAACGTACACGTATATCCTGGTGGCTCCTGAGGAAGGTACCTTCACCATAGAGCCGGCCGCCATTACCGTGAACGGGAGCAGTTACCGCTCTAACGCGCTGACTGTGAAAGTTCTTCCTCCCGATAAGACAGCCGAGAATCGTCAAGGCGGAAATTCAGGTAGTGCCGGTTCAGGTTCTTCATCTGCAGCGCCTGCCACAACCGTAAGTGCCAACGATGCCTTTATCCGTGCTATTGTCTCGAAAAACAGCATGTACGAGCAAGAGGGGTTTACCGTCACTTTCCGGCTCTATACTACACTGAATATTACCGATTTGGGCAAAATAGAGTTTCCCGAGTTTGAAGGGTTCATGGTTGAAGAGGTGGCGATAGCATCGAACCAGCAACTCCAGATGGAGCGGTACAACGGACGAAACTATTATACGGCTGATTTAAAGAAAACACTTTTGTTCCCGCAACGGTCCGGTAAAATTACTATTCCGTCGGGACGGTTGGAGATGGTGTTCTCCGTTCCTTCCGGAAAAAAAGTTTCCACCTTCTTTGGAACCCAGGAGGTGATGGCTGATGTGAAAAAAGTCTTGGTTACTAATCCGTTGACAATAAATGTGAAGCCGTTGCCCGAAGGAAAACCGTTGAACTTTTCCAACGCTGTGGGAACCTTTGCCTTTGCTCCCTCTATCAGCACGCAACAAACCCGGGCAAACGAACCGGTTACCGTTTCGGTCGAAATATCGGGAACAGGAAATATGAAACTTATTCAGAACCCTGAGATTAAATTTCCTTCTAATTTCGAGATCTACGATCCGACCGTGACCAATAATTTTCAGGTCACCACCAACGGATTAACCGGCTCCCGGAAAATAGAATACCTTGCTATCCCCCGGTACGAAGGAGATTACGATATTCCGTCCATTGAGTTTTCCTATTTCGATTTGAATACCCATTCCTATAAAACCCTAAAATCGCCCGATTATAATTTACAAATAGCCAAAGGTGACCCCGGAAAAGCCTCGGCAAGCAGCTACGTGAATCAGCAGAACGTCCGCGTGGAACAGGATATCCGTTTTCTGAAAACCGAAGGACCGCAATATCAATACCAGAACAACTTCTTTGCCGGATCCACCGGATACTGGTTGTGGTACTTGATCCCGCTTATTGCACTGATTGTTTTTTACCTGTTTAACCGGAAAATGGCTAGGGAAAATGCCGATGTGGCGAGAATGAGGACCAGAAAAGCGAACAAGATGGCTATCCGAAGGTTGAAGGTTGCGGAAAAATTCCTGAAGGAGCATAACAAAGAAAAATTTTACGACGAAGTACTGCGTGCCCTCTGGGGATATTTCAGCGATAAGTTGTCTATGCCCGTGGCAAACTTAACCAAGGATAATATAGAAAAAGAGCTGTCCGACTACGGAATGGACAATGAGTTAACCGGTAAGTTTATGCAGATACTTAATACTTGCGAGTTTGCGCGTTACGCACCGGCAGAGAGTGATGCGGCTATGGATAAGTTGTACAACGAAACGGTTGATGCCATCGGTAAAATGGAAAGCAAACTAAAAAGAAAGTGATATGCAAACAATCAAAAATACATTGACCCTGGTTCTGCTTTTTTTTGCCACCGTATCTTCTGCACAAAGCACTGTGGAAACAGCTTCCGAAGCGTATCGGAGTGAAGATTACAAAAGAAGTATCCAGCTGTACGAACAGGTGGTGGCCCAACAATTATCGGAGGGGAAAGAGTCCGCAGAAATTTACTACAACCTCGGAAATGCCTATTTCAGGAACGGAGAAACCGCAAAAGCAATCCTGAACTATGAACGTGCTCTGCTCCTTAACCCGGGAGATAGCGACATACGCCACAACCTCCGGTTTGCCCGTACGCGTATCGAAGACAAGATCGATACTTCTGAAAGCTTTTTCCTGACAACCTGGGTAAACAGCTTTAAAAACCTGTTCAACTCCAACACGTGGGCAACCATAGCCATAGCACTCTTTATCGCTTTTCTCTCTTGCATCGCGACGTTTCTTTTTGTAAGAAAAGTGTGGATTAAAAAAACGGCTTTTTACACCGGTATCGTTATTTTTGCCCTGCTTCTTTTGTCCAACGTGTTTGCGTTCAGTCAGAAAAACAACCGCATTCACCGCAACACCGGTATCGTGATGGCTGCGTCTGCATCTATCATGGCTTCGCCCGATGCCAACAGCCAGGAACTTTTCCGTCTGCACGAAGGGACTAAGGTGAAGCTTAATAAGACCGATGGGAACTGGATTGAAATAGAAATTGCCAACGGTAGTGTGGGCTGGACATCGAAAGAGAATGTGGAGGTAATATGAAAGAAGCGGTTGAAAACTTTTTGCCGGTTGAACGGGACCTTTTTTTTGCTTTGAACGGTAGCGATTCGATCTTTCTGGATAATCTCTTCTGGACTTTCACCGGCAGATACGTTTGGGTGCCGTTGCTGTTGTTTCTCGTGGTCGTGTTTTTCTACAAATCGCCGCGCCGGGAAGGTATCCTGGCGACTGTTTTTCTTATTTTGCTGTTTGCCTTGTGCGACCAGGTTTCTTCGGGGTTGTTCAAACCCTTTTTTGAACGATTTCGTCCCACGCACCATCCTGACTTCAAAGAGTTGGTAGATACCGTTAACAACTACCGGGGCGGACGATTTGGATTTATATCCGGGCATGCCACCAACAGTTTCGGCTTGGCTGTCTTCTTTTCGCTTGTTTTTAGAAATCGGTGGGTTACCCTACCTGTCTTCACCTGGGCGATCCTCAACAGCTATTCGCGAATCTACCTGGGCGTACATTTTGTTTCGGATATTGTTGCCGGAGCCATCATCGGATCGTTGCTCGCCTGGATGCTTTATGAACTTTATGCCTGGATAAGGATCCGCTACTTTCATGTTCCGGCTCGGGAAGGCCGATTATCGGTTTACCCGGCTAAAAGCGGCAAGATAACAGGCGTGGTATTTACAGTCTATATACTTTTAATACTATTTTTTAGCCCTTTTTTAGCAACTTTACCACATTGAAGTTTGTTTAGAGGATACAAAGTAACATTTTCGTCATTTTTTTGACGAAAATAATTGGCGTTATCTGAAATATTGTGTAAGTTTAGGGCATAATTCACTAACGAGATTTATCAATCATAAAAATTAAGCAACCATGGCAAGAACTCTCACTTTTAACGAATTAAGAGCATTGAAAGACAAGCTCCCTGACGGTAGTATCCACCGGATAGCTGAAGAATTGGGCCTAAAACCCGAAACGGTAAGAAACTATTTTGGTGGATACAATTACAAAGAAGGCAAAAGTATCGGTGTTCATATCGAGCCCGGCCCCGACGGAGGTATAGTTGTTTTAGATGACTCTACTATATTCGATAAAGCGTTGTCCATATTGGGACTTGAAGATTATCCTGTTTATCAGGAAGAACCTGTTGAGGAAGAGGATAATATCTGATCCATCCTGAGAGATGAAGCCCAATATTTGATGGATTACAGGCAAATATTGGGTTTTTTCTTTTGATAGCTATAAACCATTTTAACGATAAGAACATGGAAAAAGACGATAGAAAACCAGGCAATCCCGAACAGAAGCTGGTGACCGTAGCGATTCACTCCTACGAGAAAGCGGTCATCCTCAAGTCGATCCTCGAGTCGGAAGGAATTCCCGCAGTCATTCACGGTGTGAGTATCATTCAACCTACTGTTCCCGGAAACGTGCGTGTGAGGATAAACGAAAGTGATCTGCCCAGGGCGCTTACCATCATAGAGCAGGTTGATTTTACCTCTAACGTTGAGTCTGAGGATGATCTCGAAAAAGTGAAAGTTAAAAACGAAGTGTTGATACCGGTAGATTTTTCGAACTATACGTTGAAAACCTGTGAATTCGGATTTAATCTCGCTTTTGACATCGGCTGTGAAGTAAAATTGGTCCATTCTTTCTTCACCCCTTATTATCCGATGGCCATACCTTTTGGAGATTCTTTCTCAGTCCAGACATCCGATAAGGATCTTTATAAAGACATTAGAAACAAGATGGAATCGGAAATGAACACGTTGGTCAAAAATATAAGTGAGAGGATTGCCAACAACGAATTTCCCGATGTCAAGTTTTCATACTTGCTGATGGAGGGCCTTCCCGAAGAAGAGATCATCTCCTATTCCAAAAAACAACGTCCACGGGCTATTGTGATGGGTACCCGGGGAAGCAACGCAAAAGATCTTGACCTGATCGGCAGTGTTACCGCAGAAGTGATTGACGGCTGTAAGACGCCAATCTTCGCCATTCCCGAGAACTCCAAGGACCAGGATATTTCTCAAATGAAGAACATTCTTTTCCTGACCAACTTCAGGGAACGTGAATTTAAGGCTTTCGATATCATGATGGGTTTCATAAAGCCTTATCCTGTGAAAGTGTATTTAGCACATATGGCCAGGAAAGAGGATATGTGGGACGAAATCAAGTTGTCGGGAACCCAAAAGTACCTGGAGGAACAATATCCCGATCTCGATATTGATTATGAGGTGATTGACCGTGACAAGCAACTCGAGGTCGTACTCGAAGAATTTGTGAAGGAACATGAGATAGATATGATCGCCATGTCGAGCTCGAGAAGAGGACTGTTTGCCCGTATCTTTAACCCGGGAATCGCGCGAAGGATGCTTTTCCATTCCGATACACCGTTATTGGTGATCAAGGGATTATAAAAAACGAAAAGAGGCCGTCCCGCAGAAATAATTTCCTTTTTGAGACGGCCTCTTTTTAGAGGTACCTGGCGGAGTCGAACCGCCGTAGACGGTTTTGCAGACCGCTACCTAGCCACTCGGTCAAGGTACCGATTTTGCATAAAGCGAATGCAAAGATAATGTATTTATTTTTGTGAACAAAACTCTTCCCTACAATTTATGAAAATAATGACCGAAATGCGTCGCTCACTTTCTTCACCTGCACAATTTCAATTTTTACTTTCGACTTAAAACCTTTCAGGTTGTTGGCCGGAACGATAATGCGTGAGAAGCCCAGTTTTTCGGCTTCGGTAATCCGCTGTTCGATGCGGTTTACCGGGCGGATTTCCCCCGATAGTCCAACTTCTCCGGTGAGGCAGGTATCTCTGTCGACAGCCATATCCAGACTCGACGAAAGGACCGAGCTGATTACCGCCAGATCCATCCCCGGGTCGTTCACACGTAACCCTCCGGCAATATTCAGGAAAACATCCTTTTGTGCCAGTTTAAACCCGGCCCGTTTCTCCAGAACCGCCAGCAGCATGTTCATCCGCCGGATGTCGAATCCCGTTGCCGAGCGCTGCGGATTCCCGCCGTAAGCTGCCGTGCTCACCAGGGCCTGTGTCTCGATAAGAAAAGGTCGGATGCCCTCGATTACCGCTGAGATGGCCACGCCGCTTAGTCCTTCGTGGTTCTGGGTAAGTAAAAGTTCGGACGGGTTATTCACTTCGCGAAGCCCCGATTGGTTCATCTCGTAGATACCCAGTTCTGATGTGCTGCCGAACCGGTTCTTGATACTTCGTAATATGCGGTACATGTAGTGTTGGTCGCCTTCAAACTGCAACACAGTATCCACAATATGTTCCAGTACCTTGGGGCCGGCAATGTTACCCTCTTTGGTGATGTGCCCGATAAGAACGACGGGTGTTCCCGATTGTTTGGCATACTTGAGGATGGATGCGGCACATTCGCGCACCTGAGAAATACTTCCGGGCGATGACTCCATGGCGTCGCTGTAAACGGTTTGGATGGAGTCGACAATTACGAGTTGCGGGGAGATGTTTTTAATATGTTTGAATATTTCGTCGAGATTGGTCTCGCAAACAATCAGGCAATTGTCGTTTTCAATACCGATGCGGTCGGCCCTCAGTTTCAATTGCCTCGCGCTCTCTTCACCGGAAACGTAGAGGGTTCTGATCTCTCCCAGCTTCAGCATGGTTTGCAGTACGAGGGTGGATTTACCGATTCCCGGCTCTCCCCCAATCAGTACCAGGGATGCAGGTACCAGTCCGCCACCCAGTACACGGTTTAATTCCTCGTCGTTCATGTCGATTCTAGGCTCTTGTTCCGCCCTTATCTCGCGAAGCGGTAAAGGTTGGCTCTTCACGCTTTCGAACGAACGTGTATCGGTAACTCTTGAAGGAGCATCTTTTCGCACCAGCTCCTCCACCAGCGATCCCCATTCGCCACAGGCAGGGCATTTCCCCATCCATTTGGGCGATTCGTTGCCGCAGTTGGTACAAAAGTAGGTTGATTTTAGTTTGGCCATGCGTTGAGTTTGTTTACAAAGATAGCGATATTTTTACCCTTCTGAACATTTTTGTATTTTTGTATCCTAAAAAACAAATTCGAAATGAACAGTCCCGTCATCCCTTCACTTATTTCCAACGCTTTAAACATCCGCCTCAATAATGTGGAAAATACCATTAAACTGTTGGAAGGCGGTGCTACCATCCCTTTTATCAGCCGATACCGGAAAGAAGCAACCGGATCGTTGGATGAAGTACAGGTTTCAGAAATTAAATCACTGAATGATAAATTCATTGAGCTCGAAAAACGGAAGAAAACCGTTCTGTCGTCCATCGAAGAACAGGAAAGACTGACACCGGAACTGCAAGAGAGGATCGAAAATTGCTGGGATGCCGTTGCGTTGGAGGATATTTACCTGCCTTACAAACCCAAACGGCAGACGCGCGCGGAGATGGCCAGGAAAAGGGGATTGGAGCCTTTGGCGAAATGGCTGATGCTGCAACAGTATGGGCCGGTTGAAGCGAAAGCCGGGCAGTTTGCCGGAGAAGAACTTGATGATGCCGTTTCGGCGTTAAAAGGGGCGTGCGACATTATTGCCGAATGGGTAAACGAAGATGAAAAAGCCCGTCAGCTCATACGAAACATTTTTGCCCGTGAAGCGGTCATAACCGCCAAAGTGGTGAAAGGCAAAGAACAGGAAGGCGAAAAGTACAGGGATTATTTTGACTTTTCTACTCTTCTTTCCCGGTGTCCCTCGCATCGTCTTCTTGCCATCCGCCGGGGAGAATCGGAAGGGTTTCTTCGGGTATCCATCTCTCCCGACGATGAAAAATGCTTGGATAAGCTGGTGCCCCGATACGCCAAGAACGATAGTGAGGCTGCGGATTACGTTGAAAAAGCGGTGGAGGATGCCTATAAACGCTTGCTCAAACCTTCCATTGAGACTGAGTTTGCCAACCTCTCCAAGGAAAAAGCCGACGAGGCCGCTATAGCTGTTTTTGCCGAGAATCTGCGTCAGCTTCTGCTTTCACCTCCACTGGGGCAGAAGCGGATACTGGCAGTCGACCCGGGATACCGGACGGGATGCAAGCTTGTTTGTCTGGACGAGCAAGGCAATTTACTGCACAACGAAACCATTTATCCGCATCCGCCGCAAAATGAATTTTCGAAGTCGGCGGGTAAGGTTTCCAAGCTGGTTTCCACTTACCGTATCGATGCGATTGCCATCGGCAACGGTACGGCAAGCCGGGAGACCGAGCGCTTCATTGCGAACCTGAGGTACGACCGGGAGGTGAAGGTTTTTGTAGTGAGTGAGAACGGTGCCTCCGTATATTCGGCCTCAAAGACGGCACGTGAAGAGTTCCCGGAGTATGATGTTACAGTGCGCGGGGCAATCTCTATCGGCAGGAGGTTAAGTGATCCGCTCGCGGAACTGGTGAAAATTGATCCGAAATCCATAGGGGTGGGGCAGTATCAGCACGATGTGGACCAGGCAAAACTGAAACGTTCCCTGGATCAAACCGTGGAAAGTTGCGTGAACCTTGTGGGGGTAAACCTTAACACGGCGAGCAAACATTTGCTGATGTATGTTTCGGGTCTAGGTGAGTCCCTGGCACAGAATATCGTGAATTACCGGGCCGAGAACGGTCCTTTCCGCGCACGCGCAGGATTAAGGAAAGTACCCCGTCTGGGTGAAAAAGCTTTCGAGCAATGTGCCGGTTTCCTTCGGATTCCCGACGCTGAAAACCCGCTCGATAACTCTGCCGTCCATCCGGAAAGTTATCCGGTGGTTGAAAGGATGGCCAAGGACCTTAAATGTTCCGTCAAGGAGGTGATCAGTAATAAAGCGCTTGTCGGTACTATCGATATCAACCGCTACAAAACAGATACCATCGGTACCGAAACGCTGACCGATATCCTCCAGGAGCTGGAAAAGCCCGGCCGCGATCCACGCACGAAAGTGCAGGTGTTGGAGTTTGACCCCTCTATCCGTACCATCGCAGACGTGAAAGAAGGAATGGTGGTAAATGGAATCATTACCAATATCACTAACTTCGGTTGTTTCGTGGATTTCGGCATCAAGGAGAACGGCTTGGTCCATATCTCGGAACTGGCCGGCCGCTTCGTATCAAACCCCACCGATGTTGTTTCGTTGCACCAGCACGTGAAAGTAAAAGTGTTGTCGGTAGATTTGGAACGGAAGCGGATCCAGTTGAGCATGAAGGATGCATGAAGCGTAACTTTTATCTGTTCCCCAGAACCGAAACGGCCTTTTAAGCGTTTACTGTTTTAATTCACCCAAAAAATGGAAACGTATGTCGGAAAAGTCCACCCCCATCGATTATAACCGTTTGTTTGAAGGGATCCGCGGTTTTAAAGCGAATGAATTTATTCCGCACCAGCGATTTTTTGAAGAACTGGGTCAGCAACAAAATCCACATACGCTGTTTATCGGATGTTCCGATTCGCGGGTTGTTCCGCATCTGGTAACCCAGACCTTTCCCGGCGAATTGTTTGTTGTAAGGAACATTGCCAATCTAGTCCCTTACTACAAAAAATATTCCGATACCTTCCTGGCCACCTCTGCGGTTATAGAATATGCGGTTAATCAGATGAATGTCAGTAATATTGTGGTGTGTGGACACTCCAACTGCGGGGGCTGTGCGGCCTTATATCAGGATAAAGAGCTCAAAAACCTTCCACATACAAAAAAATGGCTCGAACTGGCATCGCCGGTGAAAAAGATCGTGGAGGAAAAAATCGCCAAAAACAAGATCAGCCTTGAAGAGCGCAGTTCATTTACCGAAAAAATGAATGTGGTGGAGCAGGTCAATCACCTGATGAAATATCCTTATATCCGAAAACGGGTAAGGGAGGGGCGTTTAATCGTCATGGGCTGGTACTACCACATAGACAAGGGGGAGATTTACAATTACGACAAGAAACGACGGAGATTTATCCGGGTTGAGTAATGAATCTTTTGTTTACCACTCGAATTTCAGTTGTTTTTCAATCAAGTGAAAAGTCTGCCGGTGGTGGATCGTTATCCCGTGCTGTTTAATCGCTTCGCGATGCGCACGTGTAGGGTATCCTTTGTTGTGCATCCATCCGTAAACGGGAAATTGATTGTGTAGGTTTTGCATATACTCATCCCGGTATGTTTTTGCCAGCACCGATGCTGCCGCAATCGACAAGTACTTTCCGTCACCCTTTATCACACATGTGTGTGGAATCTGTTGGAACGGATGAAACCGGTTCCCGTCTATCAGGATATGTTCAGGCGTCACGGTCAGCCTGCTTAGGGCTTTGTGCATGGCTTTAACCGATGCCCAGAGGATATTTAACTCGTCAATTTCATCCGGGGTGCACATTTCAACGGCGTAGCACATCGCACTCTGCTCAATGATAGGTCGGAGACGGTTCCGTTCCCTTTCCGATAATTGCTTGGAATCGTTGAGCTCTTCACACCGGAATCCGGGCTTGAGGACAACTGCAGCTGCGAAGACAGGGCCGGCAAGGCATCCGCGTCCCGCTTCGTCGCAACCGGCTTCGATGCAACCGGGGTGAAGGCAGCTCTCCAACGGTTTGTGTTGCTTCATTTAAGATTAATTTTCAGTTTGTTGTCTGCCGGGGGGAAATCGAGCTGAAAAGAATTTATGTCGAAATTCTCATCATCCATTACTTCAGCAAATTGTTGGATTGAGCGGAGCATGCCCTCATCAAGAACTTCATCGCCCTTCAGGTGCAATACATTTAAGCCAGTGAGCAGTTCGACCAACGCTTCCCGGGCATCATCCGCGAAAGGTATTCCCGTTTGTTGAAGTCGTGCCCGGACGCCTCGACGAATGATCGATTCCGTTGTTTTGCGGTATTTATCCTGCAAACCGGCTGTCCCGGGAACAGATTCGATAAAGCGGGTATCGATGGAGAGAGACGTGGAGTCGAGTGTTATCAGTCGATAAGGGAACGGATACTGTGACAGGCTTCCGGTTTCTACATCGTACAAGATGTTTTCTGCAGAACCCGTGAACTGTGTAATATCGTTGGAGTGGAAGTGTCCGGTAAATACGATTTTCAAGCCGGCAGCGGCAAGGATTCCTGCGGCAGACTCCCAGTTTTCCAGTATATGGCCCGGAAAAAACGTGGCCTGATAAGGCATGTGTTCTACAATGCCGTGATGCATCATACCCAGGACAGTAACGTTTTTTGCTTTTGCCTGGCGAAGGATATCAAGTGCCCAATTCATCGTTGAGGGGAGAATCCGCCCACCCGAAACTGACGTGGTTTTATGTTCTGCATATCGATTGGTATCGAAACAAAGCAACCACGTGTTTTCGTTAATTTCCGCCAGATAACTTAATGAGGCAGTGTCGAGTTTTAGCGCGCCGTTATAGCCGAAGGGCCCATAAATTTCAGGAAACTCTTTGGACGAAATGCTTTGAGCTGGAGCAGGGATCTCACCGATATATGCCCTCGAGTCGGGGATGTTGATGTCGTGATTCCCGGGGATGACCTGGATTCGCATTCCACGCTGTTGTAAAGGATAGAGCTTTTTGGTAAAGTCGATATGGCTTTGTTTCTCGCCATGGTTAGTTATGTCTCCTGTAATGAGTAATATATCTGTTCCCGCAACTTCTATCTCCGCGAGAGTTTTGTCGAGAACGGCGTGTAAATCGGAAAGGTTTCTGCCCGTGGCTGTTTCATACTTTTCCAGAGCTGCTCCCGGTTGAGCTATCTCTGGACTCAAGTAATGTATGTCGCTGAGGATGGCGATTCTCACCGGTTGCGAAACGACATTTGTCGATGGGAAAAAGAATAAGAGCAGCAAAAAAAAGGTGTATTTCTTCATGGCAATATTCTACTTCAGATTAAAAGGTTGATTCTTCTTATTTCCCCACACATGCTCTGCCAGTTCGGGATGGTCGATAAACGGATTCCGGTTTTTCTGGATGCCAAAGACGGCTTGGTTGCGGTCCCGTTCCTTGGTGCTGACCGGATCTTCGCGATGCCACCGCAGAAACATTTCAAGTGCCCAGTTTTTAATGGCCGGATAGGTGTTTCCTCCAACCTGTGGCGATTCCCAGCTGGCAACGTTGCTCTCATAAGCCGTAACCATATAGAAATAGGTTCGGGCAAAATCGCCCTTGTACTCATCTATTGGCTCAAAAACGGTTTGAGTGAAATTACCGGATGTATTTTGTCCGATTCTCGAACCGTTTGCCGACTTCCAAGAAAAAATACCAACTTCACCCAGCGGCAAATTTCCCCGCCGGTTGTTCACGTATCCGTCGGTTGGGTAAATGTGGAAAAGGTCGGAATACATGGGTGATGCTCCCTTAAACCAGCTTTGAGGAATGGTGTGTTCGCGGTTATAGCAATCACCTTCGCTGCGGTAAGTGCCACATTTCTTATGATGAAACGAGAAGGAGTAAATTATTTCCCCGCCGGGATTATCGGAATACATATCCCAGACAGAACCGTCGGCCTTAACGTCGGTTTTTTCAAAAGCCGACCAGATCTCAGCGTACGAAACGATATCTGGATTGCCGATTATACCGAAAAGTGCTGTTTTTAGTTCCGCCCCTTTTTTCCCCGTAGCCGCGCTGTAATATTCCCGGTAAGTGTTTGTAGACAGGTTTGTGCCGGAGTCCGACGGCTTTTGTTTGCATGCCAGATAGAGGGCAAACAGAGACAGAGACAGAAGAAAACGAAAAAGTCTCATTGTATGCTGTGGGTGAGATACCCGTAATGTTAAGATTGCAGCAGACGCTCTATTTCCTCAATGTCGGCGCGAAAACCTTTGTCTACTTCAGACAGGTCCCTGATGGTGTTGCAAGCGTGTAGGACAGTAGCGTGATTTCGGTTTCCCACCTGAATTCCGATCTGAGAAAGCGACAGTTCGGTGTGTTTCTTGATGAAAAACATGGTTACCTGACGCGCCTGTACAATTTCTCTTTTTCGGGAGGCTGATTGAATCAAATCTCTCTTTACATTGTAGAAATCACTGACCGTTTCCTGGATCTTTTGCACGGTAATCTTTTTCTTCTCGAAACGGATATTTTGCTCCATAACGCGGCGTGCCAGAGTAATGTCAATTTCACGGTTGTTGATGATGGAGTGAGCCATTAGCGAAACAATGATGCCTTCCAGGTCGCGCACATTTTCCGTCACGTTTTCAGCAATAAATTCGATTACCTGATCGGAGATAGTCAGTCCGTCGGTTAAGATCTTATGCTTCAGTATTTTTTTGCGAAGTTCTTTGTCCGGACGCTCCAGTTTGGTGGAAAGCCCCCAACGGAAACGAGTTAATAAACGTTCTTCCATTCCCTGCATTTCGGTGGGCGAACAATCCGATGTCATGACCAGTTGCTTGTTGTTCTGATGCAAATGGTTGAAGATGTGAAAAAAAGTGTTTTGGGTTTTTTCCAATCCGGATAATTCCTGAATATCATCAATAATGAGGACATCAATGCTTTGGTAAAAGTTGATGAAATCGTTTATCGTGTTGAAACGCCGGGCATCGGTGTATTGTACCTTAAACAGGTGTGCCGTAATATAAAGAACTTTCTTGTCCGGATATAGTTCAAGCACTTTCGATCCAACAGCGTGACAAAGGTGCGTTTTTCCAACTCCCGATTTTCCGTACACGAAAAGCGGATTAAAAGCGGTTTTTGCCGGATTTAAACCCACGGCTTCGGCTGCGGTGCGCGCCAGGCGGTTGCTTTCGCCTTCGAAGAAGTTGTTAAACGTGTATTTGGAATTTATCTGGGAATCGAACTCAGCCGGTTCAACCCTGTCGAAAGGACTAGGTACCTTTACAGAAACCGGATTTTGATTTTTCTTGTCTGAAACAGTGAATTTGGGCTCCCCGCGCATCTCCACCATAGTATTGCTTTCCGCCTCCACCAGGATGCGGTAGTTGAGAATAGTTCCTTCTCCTATTTTGCGGTAGAGGGTCTGCTGGATAAGATCAATGTATTTGTCCTCAAGATATTCGTAAAAAAACTGACTGGGTACTTGAATGGTGAGAACATTGTCTTCATATTTCAACGGGACAATTGGACTAAACCACGTGTTGAATGCAGCTTCGGGGATAATATCACGAATTACATCAAGACAGTTCTTCCATAAAATTTTGTAGTCAGTGTTCATTCGAATAAATTAACGATTTTCCTCTCTTCTATTGGTTGTGTTTAATTAATTTGGGGAATACAAATTTTCAAAAAAAAATCGAGAAAAAAAAATCCTGTTTCCTTTGTTTTTCCTGAAATAAAAACACTCGCTTAATTATCAATTGGATAGGCGTATGCTGCTGTTTATAAGCGGGTTGGGCCTGAATTCATTGTCGTAATCAATTGATATATAGAACTCTGTGATAAGTGTATAGTCTTTACCCGTTTGTACAAAATAAGCATGTGTTTTATGTCTTAAACTCAATTACCCAAAGGGTTTATCATACGACGAAAAACAGGGCTGATATTTAGAATCATTCTATATAAAGTTTGATCGGCAAATTTATTCCATATTTAGGAAACTTAGAACAGGCGCACCCTTATGCTCAAATATCGCTCGGGATTTTCACGAATATCTTCCAGCAGTTTTGTTGCAGTTTGTATGGTGTTTGTCAAACTATCGTGTAACTGGGTGTCGTTAGTTAATTTCCCCAATGAATTGTCGGTACTGGTCAGTTTTGATGACAGTATCTTCAGGTTTTCTACCGTATTGTCGATTGAGTTGAACGTCTTTTGGAGTTCCAGCGAATTAAGTTCTGCCGTAACCTCTTTTAAATCGTTGGAAACGGCTGTGAGGTTTTGGGTTACTGTTGGTAAATCTTTTCGGATCGATGCCATTACAGCGTTCACGCTTTTGCTGGATTCATCCAGTTGGGCAACTGTAGATCCGATACCTGCTATCGATTGTTCCCACATTGGATTAGACATCAGTTTGTTCAGTGTCAGGACTACAGAGTCTATGTGTGTCAGAATGGAGTCAGCCTTGGGGGCAACGTTGGCAACGCTGTTCATCATCCCTTGTTTCTGCCGGCCGTGCAGCGTGTCTCCGGGAGAAAGAAGCTTTGAAGCCTCTTTATTTGCAACCAGGCTTACCGTAGAGGCTCCCAGTAGATCCGATCCAAATTCGAAATAACTCCCCTGCGGAATCCGATAATCGCCTTCGAGGTTGATGTCCACAGCGAACTGGATCGGGTCTGTACTGTGCATTTTGATGGCGTTGACCAGTCCGATCTGGTATCCGTTTACATAAACCGGTGATGAGGGGTAAAGTCCGGTAACATCATCGAACATGACAACGTAGGTGTTTTGCTTTTTCAAAATATTTGTTCCCTTCAGAAAGTTCACTCCAAAATAAAGGAGAACCAGGGCTATAAGAAAGGAAACTCCGATGATGAAATTTCTGCTGAACTTGCCTTGAGTTTGCATAAATTATTCTTATTTTACTCTTTTGCCGTCCCTGAATTCAACAATGAAAGCGTCTTTGAATTTTCTTTGAACGGTTTTGAGTGTTTTGTTTGCTTCATTAAGATCGGATGACCGGCCGTACGTGTATTTATATGTTTTGCCGTCTAAATAAAAATCTACCGGATTCAACCCTTTCAGTTGCGAAGAATTATCGGCCAGTTTTCGGGGAGCTGTAAGGAACTGTATCCTGTATTCGCTTGTTCCGGTTACATCCATCCCGGTAGAGGGAGGGTTGGCTGCAATTGTCTTTCGTTGTTCCGGATTGGTAAATACATGACTTTTTTTGTCGTATTCGTGTTTGTATTCCTTAAAAGCCAAATAAACGGAGTTTGCCAATGATCTTTGTCCGCTTTCGGTTTTCATATACTTTTCGTCGGAAGGATTTGAAATGTACCCCAGCTCCACAAGGATACTCGGCATAGCCACTTCCCGGAGCACCAGAAAACCGGCCTGCCTGACATCCCGGTTAGTCCTCTTCGAGTTGTTTACCAGCCTGTTTTGTACCAACGATGCAAAGTAAACGCTTTGCTGAAGGTACTGGTCGGTCATAAACTCAAACATGATGTATGACTCTGGCTCGTTAGGGTCAAATCCCTGGTACTTGGTGGAATAATCATCTTCATAGAGAATTACCGAGTTTTCCGCTTTGGCAACATCCAGGTTGTCCTTGCTCCGGTGCAGCCCCAACACAAATGTCTCCACGCCTTGCGGAGACCTTTTTCTCCTGTCAAGTGCATTACAGTGTAGCGAAATATACAGGTCGGCCTTAGCTTTGTTGGCTATCTCGGCCCTTTTGTTTAATTCTACGAACCTATCGGTATCTCTTGTATATAAAACTTTTACGTCCGGATGGTTATTCTTGATGAGTTCGCCTAGCTTTTTCCCGACAACAAGAACGATGTCCTTTTCTTTTGAGCTTGATCCGATCGCACCTGGATCGCGGCCTCCGTGGCCGGGGTCAATAACAACCGTGAATCCGTTTTTTTGAGCGAAAGCACTTTCTGCCGGAATCAGAAATAAAACTCCTAAACCGTAAATAATAAATTTTTTCAGTCGTAACAGCATCTTTCTGTCAGTTTTATTTCATACAAAAATAGATAATTATTTTGTACTAAAGCGCAGTAAGCCGTGATTACACTATTTTTAACAAAAAAAAGCCGCACCAACGGCGCAGCCCTTTAAATAGGTAAAATAACGGAATTTTATTCTCCCAGCAATTCATTCAGTTTATTGTGAAGTTCTGCTCCTCGCAGGTCTTTGGCAATAATGGTTCCCTCTTTGTCCAAAAGGACTGTGTGCGGAATACCGCGGAAAGCGTACAGTTCTACCACCGGGGTATCCCAGAACTTAAGCTCGGACATTTGCGGCCAGGTCATGTTCAACTCTTTTATGCCGCTCAGCCATCTTTCTCTTTCCCGGTCGAGAGAAACTCCCACAACTTCAAAACCTTTGTTTTTGTAATTGTTGTAAGCTGCAACCACATTGGGCATTTCGTCGCGGCAAGGACCGCACCAGGCTGCCCAGAAGTCGATCAGGACAACCTTTCCTTTTCCTGCGTAATCCGATAATGAAATATCGTTTCCTTCCGGATCTTTCATCGTGAAATCGATGAATTTCTGGCCGATAGCTACTCTTTCGGCATTTTCAAGACGTTTAACGATGCGTTGAATACTTTCTTGCGATTTATAAGCTTCATCCGTTAACGCAAGGATTTCGCGCTGGGTTTCCGGTTCAAACATCTCTGCGGAAGTCATAAAGAGGAATTTACCCAGCGGATTGGCTATGTTGGCTTTGATGAAATCAGCTGTTTTGCTAGATATATCGCCGGATAACTTTTCGTATTGCGCGGTAAGTGCGGCATCCAGTGAGTCTGTCATTGCACCCGTCGATGCAGCTTCCTGGTATTGTTGAGAGAGTGCGCGAATTTCTTTCGTTATATTTTCCTGTTCTGTCCTGAACGTATTGTAGGCGTCGTTTAGCTGTGAACCTGAAACCGTAACGGTGGAATCGAACTGCACGCGGATGGTTCCCGGCTCTAAAATGGCAAGCACCCTTGATGGTTTCTGAGGGTTAACCGTTTCGTCCAGAGCGATAAAGCGTAATGCGGTTGAGTCGGCAGATCCTTCGAATTTGAACGAGCCGTTTGTTACAACGGCAGTGTCAACCGACACCATCTCGTTGGTTGTCATTTCCTGAATATATACGTTTTTGCCTTCATAGGCAGGATCAGTAACGGTTCCGTCAATTTTGTAAGTTTTGTTGTTTTGACAAGAGATCAAAACGAAAGCTGTGATTAATAGGAGTGAAAATTTTTTCATACGATTTTTCTTTTATTCTTTAAACGGTGCAAATATACATAAAAAAAGAGAGTTAGCCCATTCTTTGCTGTTTTTTTGTTGCCTTGATAATAAATGAATGATAAAGCCGTTTTAAAATAAAAGAGACAGAAATGGCTAATCCTGATTTTATCCGACGATTCTCCTTGTCCCACGAATCCGATGCAAAAGTTCCGGACCGTTTAAGCATATGTATTGTTCTTCAATATGCAAGATCGCTGCGTATAGAGAAAAAACTGCCTACCCATTTAGGTTTGTTCATCATCAATTGATTTTTTTATTATCTTTGACACTCAAAATGGATAACGATATGAATCATCTGGTTGCGCCGTCATTGCTCTCGGCGAATTTCCTAAATCTTGAAAAAGATATCGAAATGCTGAATCGGAGTGAAGCCGATTGGATACACCTTGATATCATGGATGGTGTTTTTGTTCCCAATATTTCTTTTGGGTTCCCGGTTCTGGACCTGTTGAAAGAAAGGACGAGCAAGTCTCTGGATGTGCACTTGATGATTGTTCAACCCGAGAAATTCGTAGACGAAATTGCCGCTGCGGGTACGGAATACATGAATGTCCATTACGAGGCATGTACACATTTGCATCGTGTGGTTAGCGAGATCAAGAAGCGCGGAATGAAAGCCGGGGTTACTCTTAATCCGCACACTCCGGTTTTGTTGCTCGAAGACATTATCCGAGATTTAGATATGGTTTTACTCATGTCGGTTAATCCTGGTTTTGGCGGTCAAAAATTCATCGAACATTCGCTGGAGAAAGTTAAGGTGTTGAAAGAATTGATTCTTCGGAAAAATGCCCGGGCACTTATTGAGGTTGACGGAGGAGTGAATCTTGAAACCGGAAAAAGGCTGGTAGAGGCTGGAGCTGATGTGTTGGTTGCCGGAAATTTTGTTTTCTCTTCTCAAGATCCCATACATACTATTCATCAACTGAAATCGTTGTAATTCTCTGAAAAACACTCCCTCATAAGCGTGACAGTTATGAGCGATCTTGTGGCTAAAATACCCTTTATCAGGTTGTTGCTTCCGGCAGTAGCCTCTATATCGATATCGGCTTTTCTGATTGAACTGACTTATTCCTGGGTAATCTGCATGGCAGGAGTGGGAATAATGGCAGTCTCTTTTTTTATTTCGGAGAGAAAACAGTTCACCTGTCGCTGGCTTTTTGGAGCAGGTTTGTTTATTTTTGTTTTTGGCTTGTTTTCTCTTTTGTTCCAGCAAAAAATAGAGGAATCCCAATGGCGTTTTGCAGACGAACCGACGGTCTGTATAGGTACAGTTGTTGATGTTCCGCGGGAAAAACCGCGGTCATTTGCCTGTAATGTGAAAATCAGCTATCCGGTAAGCCATAAAATCGTGGCTTACCTGCAAAAGGAGGATAGGGTGAGGAACATTACCCCCGGGGATGAAATAGTTTTCGTTGCCCAGATCCGGACTTTTAAGAACTTCGGAAATCCCGATGACTTCGACTACGTCCGATTTATGCGAAACAACGGTTTTTCAGGCACCACCTATTTGTCTTCATCTAATTGGCATCCCACCGGAAAAGAGCATGCCTCGTTGTATGTTTCGGCGCAGAAAGTTCGAAAAAAGGCATTGGAGTTTTACCGTATGTTTGAGTTGGATAACGACGCTTATTCGTTTATTTCCGCTCTTACGCTGGGTTACAAGCACTATTTGACAAACGAACTGCTGGAGGCTTTTCGTGCGTCAGGAACAGCTCACGTGTTGGCTGTAAGTGGGTTGCATGTGGGAATTGTTTATGGTGTTTTTGCATTTCTGTTTTCTTTTTTAGGGAAAACAGGCAGGAGGTCCGTGATAAAACAAATCATTATTATTGCCGCTTTGTGGCTTTACGCTTTTGTTACGGGGCTTTCTCCATCGGTTCTCCGGGCAACCCTGATGCTCACGATTGCTTCTGTGGGATGGATGAGGGGTAGAAGTGGCTTTACGCTAAATACGTTGGCTGCAGCTGCCTTTTTTATCCTTTTTTTAAATCCGATGAGTCTTTTCAACGTTGGGTTTCAAATGAGCTTCATAGCTGTTCTGGCTATCTTATCCTTTAGTCCGGTACTGGATAGCCTGTATCAGCCTAAGAACAAGATAATAAAAAAAAGCTGGGGTTTATTTTCTGTTTCCATATCCGCTCAAGCAGGTATTTTCCCCATTGCTTTGCATTATTTCGGTACTTTCCCAACCTTTTTCTTTATCGCCAATATGTTGATAGTGCCGTTAATAGGTGTGATTATCTATGCTTGTATTCCGGTGATTCTCCTTACAGGATTGAAACCCTTCCAGTTTGTAATTGTCGACTGGCTTTATCCGGTTTTTGGATGGATTTTGAAAGGGTTAATCTTCGTTGTATTGAAGGTCGTCTGCTTTATCGAAACCCTTCCATACGCACAATTGTCAGATAAGCCTATTTCTACACTACAGATGATGATGTTGCTCTTTATCGTTGTTACTGTTTTTAAATTTTTCACACATAAGAGAGTTGCTAGCCTGATTGCTGGTTTAACATGCTCCCTGTTCTTTATCTTGACATTCACGTACGCTGAACTATCCCGGAAGCCTGTTCAATTAGCCGTATTTAATAAACCCGGCTTTAGCGATATCGGTCTTTACGTGGATGAAAAACGGGTTTACTTCGACGTAAAAGAAAACGGTTTTATCCAACATCCATCGACGTCGATACTGCGTTTGTCAGGGAGTAGTTATTCGCATGTGGAAACATCCCGGCCGTTGGAAATCGATGTGTTGATCCTGTCGCATGACCCGGCCTTCTCAATGATGCAACTGACGAATATTTTCCGTACCGGACAAATCGTGCTAGACAGTTCAATTCCTCTGTACGGCAGAATACGGTTAATGAGGGAGTGTGAAAAGCTGGGGATTTCCTGTCACGATGTGGGAGAAGATGGGGCATATCTCATAAATTTGTAGTAATTTTGATCTTTTCTATAAAAAATGAACTATTTCGAACCCTTATCGGAGATTATTGACAAGTCATCCGTACAACAGGTGCAAGAGCTGATCGAAAACAGCAGCCAGATATTGATTACCACACACCTCTCTCCCGATGGCGATGCATTGGGGGCCTCCCTAGGGCTGTATCATTTTCTGAAGTTGAAAAAGAAAGATGTCAAGCTGATGGTTCCCAATTCGTTTCCTTATTTTTTGAAATGGATGACCGGATCCGGTGAAATTCTTGTTTACGAATATAATCCGAAAGCAGCACAGGTTATTTTCGATCACGCTGATCTGATTTTCAGTCTCGATTACAACATACCCAAACGAGTAGGGAATATGGCATCTCTTTTGGAAAAATCCAGTGCCCGTAAAGTGCTTGTTGATCATCATCTTTTTCCCGGGGATAATTACGATGTGGTTATCTCTTATCCTGGAATTTCATCGACTAGTGAGCTGATTTTCCGTTTGCTGTACCAGGCAGACCGGTACGAAGAAATCGACAAAACGGTTGCAGAGTGTATTTATTGTGGGATGATGACCGATACCGGTGGCTTTACGTTTAACTCCAATAATCCGGAAGTTTACCTGATAATCAGTTTGTTGCTTAGGAAGGGAATTGATAAGGACCGGATTTATTCACTGGTTTATAACAACCTTACGGAAGACCGGTTCCGGTTGCTGGGCTTCACCTTGTCGCAGCGAATGAAGGTTTATCCCGAACTTCACACGGCACTCATATGGCTATCGCTTGAAGACCAGAAACAATTCAGCTACAACAAAGGAGATACCGAAGGATTCGTGAACTATCCGCTCAGCATTAAGGATATTATTTTTTCCGCATTTATTCGCGAAGACGAGGAGATGGTGAAGCTCTCGTTCCGCTCTCAAAGCACGTTTCCCACCAACGAATTTGCGGCTCAATTTTTTCACGGCGGAGGACATTTAAATGCCTCTGGTGGAGAGTTTTATGGCACGTTGAAAGAGGCTATTTCCCGGTTTGAAGACGGTATAGGATTGTATGCTGAAAAGTTGAGAAATACGCCGAAATAAGATGTATCTCTCGTTTTTTCGGATTGTTATAGTTTATTTTGTGTGAAATAACATTTTTTTTAAAGGGGATTGCTTACATTTGTAGCCAATTTCTAATTTTTCGTAATTCAAAAAATGAAAAAAACACATTACATAATATTCTGTTTACTGGGGCTTGCACTAGTCAGTACTTCTTGCAACAAAAGAAAAACGTATGCGGAGATCCTGAAGGATGAAACCCGTGCCATCGAAAAGTTTATCCTGGAAAATAAACTGGTTGTACTGGATGAATTTCCCACAAGTTTGGTCTTCAAAACCAACGAGTTTTACCGTGATCCGGCTACAGGAGTTTATTTCAATATCATCGAGCCGGGAGATACTGCCAGCAAAGTAAAAGAAGGTGAGGAGGTTTATGTCAGGTTTATCGGATTGCGATACTTCACCTCTTCGAACGACACCACCGAATACTCTAATCTCGATCCGATACGTAGCCCGTTTCCTGAATCGCTCACATACAGGGGGCCTGTAACGGTAATGAACCGATCCCTGTATTCCGGAACAACACCTGGATGGGCTGTCCCGCTTACTTATGTGGGGCACGCCGGAAGAGTAAAAATGATTATCCCTTTCAATATGGGTTCACAAAGTGACCAGCAGTCCTATTCAACAACCTATTACGATAACGTTCAATACCGATTCGAATCGCAATTATAACGTATTATGACACTTATTAAATCCATATCCGGTATCAGAGGCACAATTGGAGGACGGGTGGGTGATAACCTTACTCCGGTTGATATCGTGAAATTTGCATCGGCCTATGCCCTGTTTATCAAAAAAATTACCGGAGATGCGAAGCCGAAAATAGTGGTTGGCAGAGATGCGCGGATGTCGGGTAATATGGTACATAGCCTTATTACCGGAACCTTGATGGGTATGGGTTGTGATGTGGTGGATGTGGGTATGGCAACAACGCCCACCACAGAAATAGCCGTTGTGAAAGAATCGGCATCAGGAGGAATTATAATTACTGCTAGTCACAATCCTAAACAATGGAATGCTCTTAAATTGCTGAACAGCCGGGGCGAATTTCTGAATGCCGACCAAGGCAAAGAAATACTGGAGATGGCTGAGGCAGAAAGCTTCGAATATGCTTCTGTGGATGAATTGGGAAAAGTTAGTCACAAACAATACCTGCACGCTCATATTCAGAGTATTCTTCAATTGGACCTGGTGGATTTAGATGCCATAAAGTCTGCCCGCTTCAGGGTGGCTGTGGATGCGGTCAACTCTGTTGGCGGAAACGCCGTCCCGGAGTTGTTGTATGCCTTGGGAGTGAAGGAGGTTTTTAAATTGCATTGTGCCATTCACGGTAACTTTTCGCATAACCCGGAACCGTTGCCGCAAAACCTGACGGAGCTTTCGTCGCTGATGAAAAGCTCCCGGGCTGATGTGGGTTTTGCCGTTGATCCGGATGTAGACCGGTTGGTCATTTACGCCGAAAACGGAGAGCCGTTCGGCGAAGAGTATACGTTAGTAGCTGTTTCAGATTATATATTGCAACATACCCCCGGAAATACAGTTTCTAACCTGAGTTCTACCCGGGCTTTGCGGGACATTACCCAACGACGGGGCGGTGATTATTTTGCTGCTGCAGTAGGCGAAGTGAATGTGGTGGCAAAGATGAAAGAAGTAGGGGCTGTAATTGGCGGCGAAGGTAACGGCGGAGTTATTTATCCGGCCTCGCATTACGGGCGTGATGCATTAGTAGGCATCGCTTTGTTTTTGACGCAACTGGCGAAATCAGGAAAAAAGGTGAGCGAGCTCAGGGCGGAGTACCCCGGTTATTTTATGTCGAAACAAAAAATTGAACTTACTCCCGATATCGACACCGATGCCATCCTGCAAAAAGTGAAAGAGCGTTTCAACGGAGAACAGGTGACGGATATCGATGGTGTTAAAATTGATTTTCCCGATAAATGGGTGCATTTACGTAAATCGAACACAGAACCTATTATTCGGATTTATTCGGAAGCAAAAACTCAGGAAGAAGCGGAAGAGGTTGGAAAACAGATTATTGATATTATCAAAGAACTCAAATAAAAGAAAGGTTAATTTCAACAATTACCGTATATTAAGACACCTTCTGTTTTAGTTGCGGTAATTTTTTGTTGAAAAACAGACGATTGTATAGCATGAAAGAACGCTTGATCAGTGATGATGACATAAGAAAGTTTCACCCGGTCTTCCGGGGGAAAAATGGAGATAGGAACATTAAATGGGGAATGAAATTATCGGGGCTCAACAACGCCTGCGAGGTCTACGATAAATCCAAACACCTGACGGGCGTGGCTTTCTGCACCGATTTGCTAGACAAGTTGGGACTTAAGCGTACCGTTGTTAACGATCAGGTTTTGGAACCCTTCAAGGATAAGCCGTTCATTGTGGTGGCCAATCATCCCAACGGCCATGTCGACGGAATTGCGCTTATTGAAACCGTTGCATCGAGAGTGAAAAACTTTAAGGTAATGGTTAACTTTATTTTGGGGCTGGTGGATACGATGGAAGAAAACTTCATAAAAGTGAATCCATACAAACATACAGACAAAATGAAGCACATTTCGCTTTCGGGGATAAAAGAGTGTATCGACCATATCCGGAAAGGGAACTCTATGGGGTTTTTCCCTGCAGGATCGGTTTCTAGGCTAAAGTTCCGCAACGGTAGATTTATGATTCACGACCGTCACTGGCAGCCGTCGGTCATAAAGCTCATACAAAAGGCCAGAGTTCCTGTGATTCCGCTATACATCGATTGTAGGAACAGGTATCTGTTCTACGCTACCCGGTTTCTCAACTGGCAGTTACAGAGCCTGGTTCTGTGTCACGAACTGTATAACAAGAAAGGGAAAGAAATGACATTAACATTTGGTGAACCGGTTATGCCCGACGTGATCAGATCGATCAGCGATGCCGATGAGTTAGGTGATTTTTTACGCGATAAAACCTATGCATTAGCAAAAAAGAGGTAAATTTGTGAGTAAGAACATGGCCAAACAAAATATACAACAAGTTAAACAACGTTTCGGCATTATTGGTGTTTCTTCCGAATTGGATAGGGCCATCGATATAGCTTTACAGGTTGCACCTACCGACCTGTCGGTGCTTATTACGGGTGAGAGTGGTGTTGGGAAGGAAAACTTCCCGCAGATCATTCATCAGTACAGTCGCCGTAAGCACGGACCCTATTTTGCCATTAATTGCGGGTCTATCCCCGAAGGAACGATCGACTCCGAGCTTTTCGGACACGAGAAAGGATCGTTTACGGGTGCTACGGCAACCCGCAAGGGATATTTTGAAGTGGCTAACGGAGGGACCCTTTTCCTTGATGAAGTAGGGGAGTTGCCGTTGTCCACGCAGGCCCGTTTATTACGCGTGCTGGAAACCGGAGAGTTTATAAAAGTAGGTTCTTCTCAGGTGGAAAAGAGTGATGTCCGGGTAGTTGCAGCTACCAACCTGAATATTGCCCAGGCCATTGAAAGGGGAAAGTTCAGGGAAGATCTGTTTTACCGGTTAAATTCGGTTCCTATCCGCATCTCTCCGCTGCGTGACAGAAAAGAAGATATCGCGTTGTTGTTCCGGAAATTTGCTAGTGATTGCGCCGAGAAATACATGATGCCATCCATCACATTGACCGAGGATGCCCGGGAAATGCTTACAAATTTTCGTTGGCCCGGTAACGTCAGGCAACTGAAGAATGTAACGGAGCAAATATCGGTGATTGAACACGAACGCGTGATTACCAGCGAGATTTTGCAGAAATACCTGCCCAAAGCAGACGCTGCATTGCCTGTGTTGGCTTCGCAATCAAGAGATTCGGATCAGAAAATCTTTTCGTCGGAACGGGAGATTTTATACCAGGTCCTTTTCGATATGAAAAAAGACATCAACGATTTGAAAAATGTGGTGAAAACTATTCTGGAAGATGCGGCAACTTCGGTTCCCCAGGATGAGAATCCCATTTTCCATTCACCAGCTGCCCCTCAGGACAAGACCCCGGTGACGCTGCCGTTGAAATATGAAGAGCTGATGCCTAAAAAAAATCATCTGGCGGAGGTTCATGACCGATCCGATTTTCAGGAGGCGACCGAAGTTGAAATTACCAATTTGTCACTCGAAGATGCTGAAAAGGAGATGATCGCGTTGGCCTTGGAGAAGCATGACGGGAAGCGTAAATTGGCCGCCAGTGAACTGGGCATTTCGGAGCGTACGTTGTACAGAAAGATTAAGGAGTACAATTTAGAGAAGTTATGAGAAAAATAAGAAATACAGCGGTGCTGTTTATCCTGTTGACTTCCTGTTCCATTTCTTATAAGTTCAGTGGGGCCTCCATCGATTATAACCTGACCAAAACCTTGCAGCTGGGTACTTTCGTGAATCAGGCGCCGTTGGTTTATCCGCCATTGGAGTCGCGCTTCAACGAAGCATTGAAAGATATGTTTACCCGGAATACCCGGTTGCAGTTTGTGAATCAGAACGGCGATATGGAGATAGAAGGTGAAATTGTGGGTTACGAACTAACACCGCTTGCCGTGCAAGAAGATGCGTTTGCTGCAGAGACCCGCTTAACGATGAATGTTCGTATGCGTTTTCGTAACAATAAAATCCCGGGACAAGATAAAGAGGAGACAATCTCTGCCAACCGCACCTTCTCCAGTAACGTTAACCTGACAGACGTACAGGATCAATTGATTAAAGAGCTTACCGATGAAATTGTAGATCAGATTTTCAACACGACTATGGCAAACTGGTGAGATGGATAAATCGGATTTTTTTAGTTATATCACGGATAACAGGAAGTTGGATGAAAGAAGCCTGAGCGGGTTGGAGAACCTGGTTGAAGAGTATCCTTATTTTCAAACTGCCCATTTGCTGTTGGCTAAGAACCGGTATTTAACCCGCCGGGAAGAATTTGAAAAGAACCTGGCAAAAACTGCTGTTTTCTGTGCCGACAGAAGCCGATTCTTTTATTTTATCAACAACGATAAATATGCCCGGTTTTTTCCGAAAGAAACGGTATCAAGCCCTGTCGACAGAACTCAAGCCTTGTTGAACGCTTACCTGGATACTTTTTCCGAAGAACCCCGGGAAATTCCGGAAATTGAAACAAGCATCGTTTCCACGGATTATTTCACTTATCTGCAGAGCCTGGAGGAAGAGCCGGACGGAGAAATTGCAGAAGCCCGTCAAAACGAATTTAAGCATCAAGACATCATTGATAGTTTTTTGGAAAAAGCTGCAGCTAACGAGATTACAATCACTTCGTTGGAAAGAGAACCGACCGAAACTCAAGAGGTAGATGCAGAGCCGGGTAACGATGGATTTTTAACGGAAACGCTTGCGAAAATTTACATTAAACAAAAAAAATATGAACAAGCATTGACAATTATTCGGCAATTAAGTTTGAATTTTCCAAAAAAAAGTGTTTACTTTGCCGACCAAATTCGATTTTTGGAACTTTTGATACTCAACGAGAAAAATAAAAAAGAATAAACATGTATATTTTTATTACCATCCTTATTTTAATTGCCGCCATCCTGATGATCCTCATCGTGTTGGTGCAAAACTCCAAAGGCGGTGGACTGGCAGCAGGCTTTTCATCATCGAACCAAATAATGGGTGTACGCAAAACTACCGACTTTCTGGAAAAAGCAACTTGGACTTTGGCTGCTACTATCCTTGTTTTAAGTATACTAACGGCAAAGTTTACCACTTCAAGATCAACGGTTCCCCAATCTCAGGTTGAAGTTCAACAGCCGGCGCCGCTCAATCCGACCACAGCGCCCGACGTTACTCCGGTGATGCCCATACAGCCTGACCAGCAACAGGCTACCCCACCCACAGAATAATCGATTCGATTCGAACAATACAGGAAAGAGAGAAGCTTCACGGTTTCTCTTTTTTCGTATGCGGACCTTCTAAAAGTAAAAAAGTTATTTTCATTTAAACTTTGTGGATATGTTTTAAAGCATTAATTTTGCATTGTACTATTAATGAAAAATACTGTATGAATGAAAAAACTATTGTAACCGGAGTGATTGGCGCTGATGTACATGCCGTAGGCAATAAGATTCTCGCTTTTGCTCTGGAACAGGCTGGATTCAAAGTGGTTAACCTGGGTGTTATGGTTGCACAGGAAGAATACATCGAAGCCGCACTGGAAACTAACGCCGATGCTATTCTGGTATCTTCGCTTTACGGACATGGCGAAATTGATTGCCAGGGCTTGCGCGAAAAATGCGACGAAGCCGGGCTCAAAGAGATTCCGCTTTTGGCAGGTGGAAACCTGGTGGTAGGAAAACAAAACTTCGAAGAGGTAGAAAAGCGTTTCCTGGCTATGGGATTTACCCGGGTTTATCCACCGGGTACGGCCGTGGAAACGAGTATTGCCGATTTAAAAGAAATTCTCAATATCTGATTCGACGTTTCGTAACTATTTCCTCGCAGCTACCCATTACTATTGAATAACGCGCAGTATCACCATGAACATTCTCACTGCAGATATCGGCAGCACCTATACCAAACTGACAGCGATTGATACCGCCAAGAAGGAGATTGTTGCAACCTCCTCAGCCTTTACCACCATCGATACCAATGTGGAGGAGGGTTTTACGGCTGCTTATAATAAATTGAAGCGACAGGCCGGAGCGTTCCGCTACGACGAACTGCTTTGTTGCAGCAGTGCTGCCGGAGGGTTGAAAATGGTTTCGCTGGGGCTGGTTCCCGAACTTACCGCTAAGGCGGCAAAACTTGCCGCAGCCAGTGCGGGAGCCAAAGTGGTCAAAACATATGCTTTTGAAATATCGCAGGCGGAACAGGCAGAAATTTTTGATATCCGTCCCGACCTGGTGTTGCTCTGCGGCGGAACCGATGGCGGAAATAAGGAAGTTATTCTTGCCAATGCGCGCCGGTTGTGTCAGGTCGGGTGTCCGTTCACCGTGGTTGTAGCCGGTAACAAATGCGCATCGTTTGAGCTGGAAGAGATTTTCAGGGCATCGGGTAAACCGTTTGTGATAACCGAAAATGTTATGCCTGAGTTCAACCGGTTAAACATTGAACCTGCGCGGAGAAAAATAAAAGAATTGTTTATCAGCCGCATCATTGAAGCCAAAGGGCTTAGCCGCATTCAGGAAATGTGCAAAACCGATATAATCCCCACGCCGTTAGCGGTGTTAAATGCTTGTGAACTGCTGAGCAAAGGCACTAAAAACATGCCAGGATTAGGGGATTTGCTAGCTGTGGATATAGGAGGGGCGACCACGGACGTTTACTCCATCTCCGATGGCAGGCCCACCCTCGAAAACGTTACCGTGAAAGGACTTCCGGAACCCATTAGCAAACGTACCGTTGAGGGCGATCTGGGGATGCGCTACAGCCTTCCGTCGTTGGTGGACGAACTGGACTTGGATGCTTTTTCGAAGGAGTTAAGCATCGACAGGTCGGAGGTGATTGGCTGGGTAAGCACCTGCACGCAGCATCCCGGTTTGTTGGCGGAAGCTGAGTCCCGGGAACAAAAGATCGAGGAGCTGATAGCGCGTAATGCCGTGAAAATAGCCGTGGAAAGGCACGCTGGTACCTATCAGCCAGTGTACACTCCTTTCGGACAGGTGTATACCCTTACAGGAAAAGACCTTGCCGCAGTACCGTTTGTTATCGGTATCGGAGGGGTTGTTATCAATGCCCGTCGGCCTCACGCCATTCTGGAAGGCGCTAAGCGGCAACCGGACGATCACGTGTTTGCCAAACCCGAACAGCCCGGTTATTTAATCGATAAAAAATATATTTTTGCGTCTATGGGATTGCTTGGCTCAGCTTATCCCGATCTGGCGTTAGAATTGATGAAAAAAGAAACAATAAATCTGACTCATTATGGAAATTTCCAATAAAAAACTTTCAACTGATGCTTTTTTTGCCGAACGTAAAGAAGTTCTCGGACACTGGCACACCGGAAAAGGTGTCGATTTCGACGAAGCCGTAGCCTATCAACGGTCTATCCCCCGGGAGAAACGTTTTGGCTTAAAGATGGCCCAAGCTGCCGAACAAAACGTAACCCTTATCCAGCCGCGTGCAGGAGTGGCGCTTTATGAGGAACATATTGAACTGCTCCGGTTTCTTGAGTCTGAAGGCGAAGCCGACCTGCTGCCCACCACCGTGGATAGCTACACGCGCTTAAACCGTTACAACGAAGCTGGAACGGGAATTGAAAAAAGCAAAGAAACCGGGCGTTCCATGTTGAACGGCTTCCCTATCGTGAACTACGGAGTTGATATATGTCGCAAGGTAACCTCATCACTCCAAAATCCGGTTCAGGTCCGCCACGGCACTCCCGATGCCCGGTTGCTCACGGAAATCAGTATTGCCGGCGGGTTCACCTCATACGAAGGCGGCGGAATTTCCTACAACATACCCTATTCAAAGAATCATTCGCTTGAAAAAACCATTGCACACTGGCAATATACCGACAGGCTGGTCGGGCTTTACGAGGAAGCCGGTGTGTCTATCAACCGCGAGCCGTTCGGGCCCCTTACGGGAACATTGATATCTCCTTGTATCTCCAACTCGGTGGCCATCATCGAGTCGTTACTTGCCGCCACCCAGGGGGTGAAAGACATTACGGTAGGATACGGACAGTGCGGGAACCTTATTCAGGACGTCGCCGCTATCCGTTCGCTGAATATCCTCACACGCGAGTACCTCGATAAATTCGGGTTCAACGATGTGCGCGTCACCACCGTTTTCCATCAATGGATGGGCGGATTTCCACAGGATGAGGCCAAGGCTTTCGGGGTAATTTCGTGGGGTGCTGCCGCTGCAGTGTTGGCAAAAGCGACCAAAGTGATCGTGAAGACACCGCACGAAGCCATGGGTGTGCCCACCAAGGAAGCTAATGCCGCCGGATTACGTGCCTCCAAACAGTTGGTATCGATGCTGAAAGACCAGGATTTCCGCTCTATTCCGGCAGTTGTGGCCGAAAGCGATATCATCATGAAGGAGATGCGTTGCATCCTGGAAAAAGTGGAGGAACTGGGGAAAGGCGACTTTGCTGTGGGTACGGTGGCCGCATTCGAAGCCGGAGTGCTGGATGTCCCGTTTGCTCCAAGCCGGTACAATGCCGGAAAAGTGATGCCCGCCCGCGATAACGTGGGAGCGGTTCGTTTTCTCGAAACCGGTAATATGCCGTTTACGCAGGATCTGATCGATTTTCACCGTCAGAAACTCGAAGAACGCGCACGGTACGAAAAACGGGCCGTCAGCTTCCAGATGGTTATCGACGACGTATATGCCATCGGCAAGGGGTTTCTCGTTGGAAGGCCGAAATAAAATGAATGTCTATCAATCTAACAGAATATGAAAATTACAAAACTTATCTGCGCTCCCGGGAAAACAGGTTTCTTCTTCGATGACCAGAAAGCCATCAAACAGGGAGCAAAAAACGACGGAGCATTTTATGAAGGTGCGCCCGTAACGCAAGGGTTCACCGCGGTGCGTCAGGCCGGAGAGTCCGTCTCGGTTATTTTTATCCTCGAAAACGGAGCTTTCGCACACGGCGACTGTGCTGCTGTCCAGTATTCGGGCACCGGTGGCCGTGATCCGCTTTTCCTTGCCGAAAACTTCATTCCTATTATCGAAAAAGAAATTGCGCCGCTTTATGTAGGCAAAGAGATCACTACTTTCCGTGAAATGGCAGATCGCGTGGATAAAGTCAATTACCATACAGCTATCCGCTATGGGGTTACACAGGCCTGTTTGGATGCCGTAGCAAAAAGCAAAGGGAAACTAATGGCGCAGGTGATTGCCGATGAATACGGAACGGAAATATCGAAAACCCTTATTCCTGTTTTTTCACAGTCGGGAGACGACCGTTACCTCAATGCCGATAAAATGATTATGAAAGCTGCCGACGTCTTGCCTCATGCGCTTTTCAACCATGTAGAGACCAAAGTGGGACTGAAGGGAGAAAAAATCAAAGCGTATATCCAGTGGCTCCGGGAGCGAATCCTGAAGCTGAAGCCTTTCGACAGCTACAATCCGGTTATACACATAGACGTTTACGGAACATTGGGTATTGTCTTCGATAACAATTTCGAAGCCATTGCCCGTTATGTGGGGGAGCTGGCAGAGATAGCAAAACCGTTTCACCTGCGCGTCGAAGGCCCGGTGGATATGGGAGAGAAAGCGGCTCAGATCGACGCGCTCCGCATTATCCGCCAAACGATGGAAAAAATGGAAATTACGGCAGAGATTGTTGCCGACGAGTGGTGTAATACGCTCCAGGATGTCATCGACTTCTCCGAAAACAAGGCTGGACACATGGCGCAAATCAAAACACCCGATCTGGGAGGAATCAACAACAGCATAGAGGCTGTGCTGTACTGCAAGCAACACCATATGGGCGCCTACCTGGGCGGAACCTGCAACGAGACCAACCGTTCCGCCGAAATTGGAGCACACATTGCCATGGCTACTTCCCCCGTTCAATACCTTGCCAAACCCGGTATGGGCGTGGATGAAGGGTATATGATCGTTTACAACGAAATGAGCCGGATACTGGCACTTAACCCTTAATTCACCCAAAAATTACTAAAAGCTGAAAAAATGAAAGAACTGAGAATACTTTCGCCCACAGCCATCCTCGGATACGGATTTCCGATGGAATCGTTTGAGGAAGGAATGAAACGCAAACCGCACGTTATTGCGGTAGATGCCGGGTCAACCGATCCGGGTCCCTATTACCTGGGTGCAGGGAAATCGTTTACCGACCGGAATTCGGTGAAACGCGACCTTGAGATTATGATACCTGCCGCACTGGAAGCCGGAATTCCGGTTATCGTAGGTACGGCCGGCGGTTCGGGTGCGCGTCCTCACGTGGAGTTTGCGGTGGATATCGTGAAGGAGATCGCCCGAGAGAAAAGGCTGTCGTTTAAACTCGCCATTATACAATCGGAGTTCGATAAGGAATTGGTAAAAGAGAACCTGCGCAAAGGGAACATTTCACCGCTTTATCCGGCTCCCGAAATAACCGGAGCCGATGTGGACGAATCGGTGCATATCGTAGCCCAGATGGGCGAAGAGCCGTTCATTGAAGCCTTGGAGAACGGAGCCAATGTTATACTTGCCGGACGGAGCTACGACCCGTCGGTTTTTTCGGCGCTCGCCATTAAAAACGGTTTCAACAAAGGATTGGCCATTCATCTGGGTAAAATCTTGGAGTGCGCTGCCATTGCCGCCCTGCCCGGTAGCGGAAGTGACTGTATGTTCGGCTATTTGCACGAAGACAATTTTGTTCTCGAACCGCTCTCGCCCCTGCGTAAATGCACCACGCTCTCGGTAGCTGCACACACGCTGTACGAAAAAACCAATCCCTATGTTCTACCCGGGCCGGGGGGAGCCATCAATTTGCACGAATCAAAATTCGAGCAGATAGACGACAATAAAGTACGCGTAAGCGGAAGCCGTTTTGTACCGACCGAGGAGTATTTTGTGAAACTGGAAGGAGTTAAGCGTGTGGGATACAGAACCATTTCGTGCGCCGGAGTGAAGGACCCGATCATGATTACGAAAATCGACAGCATTACCCAAAGCGTAAAAGAACGTGTGCAAAACAATTTTGAAACGTACGGAATTACTGACTTCTTCCTCGATTTCAAGATTTACGGGCGAAACGGCGTGATGGGCATGTTCCCCGATGCGCCACAACGTACCGGCGACGAGCTTCTTATCATCATCGAAGCTGTCGCACCCACTCAAGAGCAAGCCGATACCATTTGCGGGTTCGCACGCAGTACTATGCTGCACTTTGGTTACGAAGGCCGGATAGCCACTGCCGGAAACCTGGCATTTCCGTTTTCTCCGTCCGATTGCAAGATGGGTGAGGTGTACGAGTTCAATGTGTACCATTTGATGAAAGTGGAAGACCCCAAAAAACTTTTCCCGATAGAATATATTCACTTCTAATAGATTGATTAAGATTGAAAACGGTCAGCCAACTATCAATCTCAGTCAATCTCAGTCAACCTCATTCGATCTCAATTAAACTTCAAACGAAATGAAATACAACCTAACCGACGTAGCTTCCGTTATCCGGAGCAAAAATTCAGGGCCTTACGAACTCACGTTCGACATTATTTTCAAGGAGATGGACATGTATCAGCAAGTGAAATCGGCAAAAGTGTTTACCGCGCAAATGTTTGCTCTTCTTTACCACATTCCCGAATCGCAAATCATTAGCCTGGTGCACTTCGATCCGGCCAAGGCGGTGAAAATTACGGTTGTGCGCCCCATCCCCTCCGGGGCATTGGGTGAGACCGATGTGTACGGGGCGCAACAGCATGCGCCATTGATGAAGATGACTTTCGAATTATGAGGGCACTGATTCAGGAATACATGGTGTCGTCGCAATATTTTGCGCCGCGCGGAAAAGAACGGTTGATGTTTCTGGGCGAACAGATTGCTCAACGGCACCTTTCCTACAACGATCGGCTGATAGGCATCGTGGGTGATGCCGGCTCTGGAAAATCATCGCTGATCAAGGGAATGTTTCCCGGCTTGGAACTAGCGAACGACGATGACGTTATCCATTCCCGGAAAATAATGCAGGTGCGCTCGCTTTCCGACGATTGGCACGATTCCACCACTTTTCATATCGATATGCGTTTCCAAACCGCTTTTACCCAGATGTTTGAAATCGTGGCGTGGGTACAAGACCTGTTGGCTCACCGGCGCAGGGTTATCGTGGAACATTTTAATCTTCTCTATCCCGCACTGGGTAGAAATGCCGATATTATCCTGGGGATTGGGGAGGAGATTATTGTGTCGCGCCCTAGTGTTTTTGGGCCGCTTCCCGAAAGTATTTACCAAATTGTGCATACTTCGCTCAAATTCCGCAAGATGGCCCATACAGCTGAAGACGTAACCATGCAGACATTGGAAGAGGACTACGGGATTACTGAAAATCGTTATTTCTCATCTGACGTTCGCAATGGCTTTGTTCTGAAATTCAAGGAGAAACCCGAAATCAACCTCGACGAGCTGGAGCAGAGAGTAAAAGAACGCCTGGCCAGGCACCTCGAGGTGTCCTATTTCGACGAAGGACACATTCGTTTGGGAGACAAGGTTATCCCGTGCGACGGTTCCCGATTTCATGTGAGAAATACATCGGAGATTACCGATTTTTCGTTGGCCAGGCATTTCATCTTTGATGCAAAGACCAATACCCACTGCCTGGTTGGATTGATTGACAAGTACACCGAGAACCTCGACAACCGCAATACGCAGTATTTCCTTACCCGGAAATGTAGTGGCGACAATAACGAACAATAGCATGACAAGAAACATATCCGCATCCGCTATCACCCGTCTGGTAGAGCAACTTTGCATTGAAGCTTGCTGTGTTCTTGCTGGAGATATAAACAACAAGCTTAAAAGCTGCTTGCAAACCGAAACATCGCCGCTCGGGAAAGAAATTCTGGGCACGCTTATTGAAAATGCCCGTGTTGCCCGGGAAGAGAGCAGCCCGATGTGCCAGGACACGGGAATGACCGTCGTTTTTGTACGCATGGGGCAAAACGTGCAGGTTACGGGTGGATTCATCGAAGATGCCATTAACCAGGGTGTACGGCAGGGATACGAAAAAGGATACCTGCGCAAATCGGTCGTGAAAGACCCGCTCCACCGAGAAAATACCCGGGACAATACACCGGCCGTTATTCATTACGAAATCGTCCCCGGTAATGTTTTTCATATAACTGTTTCTCCCAAAGGGTTTGGCAGCGAAAACAAAAGTGCATTAAAAATGCTCACACCCAGCGAAGGCGTTGAAGGCGTGAAGCGATTTGTACTGGAGACTGTTTCGGCTGCCGGAGGGAATCCCTGCCCGCCCATTATCGTGGGTGTGGGCATTGGCGGGACGATGGAACGGGCGGCTTATTTAAGCAAGAAAGCGTTGCTGCGGCCGCTGGATACACAAAACCCCGATTCCGCACTTGCCGCTTTGGAAGCAGAATTGCTTTCAGAAATCAATAAGATGGGAATAGGCCCTGCCGGTTTCGGAGGAACCACAACCGCACTCGGGGTAAATATACTGACCTATGCTACCCATATCGCCGGGCTTCCGGTTTCGGTAAATATCGGCTGCCACGCCACCCGGCATGCGGAGGGAAGTTTGTGAACAGAAGCCAACAAAAACGTATTATGGATAAAAAAATTCTTTGTGCCCCCTTTTCCGACGAAACCATCCGTTCGTTGAAAACGGGCGATATGGTCTACATTTCGGGAACTGTTTATACAGCCCGCGATGAGGCGCACAGACGATTGTGCGAGATGATCCGCCGGGGCGAGCCGATGCCTTTTGATATTGAAGGGCAGGCCGTTTACTATGCCGGCCCGGCTCCTGCCAAACCGGGCAAGCCCATAGGATCGGTAGGCCCCACTACCGGTGGGCGGATGGACGCTTATTCGCCCTCCCTCATTGCCCGCGGCCTCAAGGTGATGATCGGTAAAGGAACACGCAGTGCCCAAGTGGTAGATGCCATGAAACAATACACGGGCGTTTATTTTGCTGCAATCGGTGGCGCCGCCGCCCTCATGGCAAAATGCGTGGAAAGTGCAGAGGTTATCGCTTTTGAAGAGTTGGGCACGGAGGCTGTTCGCCGCTTAACTGTGAAAGAACTTCCCGTTGTTGTTGCGATAGACTGTCGGGGAAACGATGTGTATAAACTGGCCCGGGAGATATACGAACAATCAATTTAAAATACCGGGAATAAAATAAGTTGCGTATATTTGTTCTTCGGAGAGATCCGAACAGTAAATCCGAAACTTATATATGGACATCAAAAACAATATAACCGCTGTAGTTAAACGGATTGAAAACGCTTGCCTGAGTTGCGCCAGAGATCCAAAAGAAGTGAAGTTGCTGTTGGCAACAAAGACTGTAATTCCGGATAAGATAAAAATAGCCTTTGAAGCCGGACAAACATTAATCGGTGAAAACAAAGTGCAGGAGATAAAATCGAAATTCAATGAATTAGCCGGTTTTCCGCATCAAAAACACTTTATCGGACACCTGCAAACCAACAAAATCAAGGACATTCTCAACCACAATGTTACCTGCATTCAGTCGTTAGACCGGTTTGATTTGGCAGAAAAATTGCACCAACGGTTAACTTTTGAGAAAAAGGAAATAGATGTCCTTATTCAGGTAAACACTTCTGCCGAAGAAAGTAAATTCGGAATCAATCCTGAAGACACCGTTGAGTTTATTAAACAAGTTTCTCTATTCGAAAATATTCACATCAAGGGATTAATGACCATTGGTTTGTTCAGCGCCGAAACCGAAAAGGTAAGAAAATGCTTCAGGCTATTGAAGCAGTTACAGCAGGAAACCATTCGTCAGAATATCCCGAACGTGAAAATGAATGAACTGTCCATGGGAATGAGCGGAGACTTGGAAACCGCCATTGAGGAGGGAGCGACCATCGTGAGGGTGGGCACCGCCATTTTCGGCCACAGAACTTATTCCGATAGCTATTATTGGAATGAAAATAAACGGAATTAAAACCAAAAACTCTATGAGAAAGATATGCCTCTTTTTGTTGATCATTTTTCCGGTAATGATGCAGGCTCAGGTGATTACTTACGACACAATCCGCGTTTCACCGGATGACGAGCGGAATATTTACAAGACACAGCGTCAGCAACAAACCGCCCAAAGCCCCATAGCCCGACAGCCGGTACTTTTGGATCGGGAATCGGCTCCGGGGTTCCGGTTCGATAAAAGCAAACTCCGTTACGGGGCCAATATCGGACTGTCTTTCAGCCGGAATTATTCGGCTTTTAATTTCGGGCCACAGGTTGGGTATCAGCTGAGCAGCCGGTTCATGGCAGGGGTAGGGATAAAGTACTACTACAATAAAGTGCGGGCATTTCAATTCAACGAAGAGTACCTATACAAGAATAATCTGCTCGGCGCTAATCTGTTCGGATATTTTTATCCGGCTAGGTTTCTGGCTCTGTTTGTCCAGCCTGAAATAAATCGTTTGTGGGCGAACCTGACCGACGAAATGACGGGTGAAGTGACTAAAAGCAGCGGTTTTGTGCCTTCATTGCTGGTAGGGGGAGGCCTGAGGTTAGGGCATTCCCACATTACGCTGAACTACGATCTGGCACAACACACCAACTCTCCCTATCCGAGGGGCTGGTTCCTGGGATTTTCAACCTTTTTTTAACGAAAAACAATATCCTTCACAATCTCCATTCCGGCGTGCTCGTTCAACTTGTCAATCAGGTTTCGTTTGTTCATAATCAATTCGGCACGCAACACCGATGAGGAAAGCTGGACGTGTAGGACGTTCCGCCGGAAATAGACGTTTTTGGTGTAGTGAGAAACCCCTTCGCCCAGCAATTCCCTCCATGCCGAGACGGCACGGTGTTCAGCCACCGATGTCTTCAATTCCGGGTTCTCATCGAAGAATTCCGAAAGGATGGTTGCTATAGGTTGGGCGTTTTTTTTAAGCATAAACTGTTATTTCCCCGTCTTTCACCGAATAGATGTGGTGGCTGTTGTTGATCCGTTCCAGTATTTTATCGAACGACCCCCGGTTGGTATCGGAGATAAAAATCTGGCCAAATTCATTGCTCGAAACCAGTTTGACAATTTCTTCCACCCGGTAGGCATCCAGCCTGTCGAAGATATCGTCCAGCAGCAAAATGGGTGTCCGTTTCCCAGTTTTAAGCAGGTAATGAAATTGTGCCAGCTTCATCGATACGAAGTAGGTTTTGTTTTGCCCTTGCGAACCCACTTTCTTTATGGGAAATCCGTCGAGCAACATCTCCAGTTCATCGCGGTGAATACCGGTGGTGGTGTGTCCCACCGCGATATCGCGACGGCGGGTTTGTCGCAGCGCTTCCCTGAAATTGTTTTCGCGAAGTTGCGAAACGTAGTCGAAAGTCGCCTTTTCGTTGGATAAACTTATTCGTTTGTAAAACTCGTCAAAAACGGGAATAAACTCTTTTACAAACGCTTGTCGTTTTTCAAAAATGAGCTCCCCTTCTCCCGCCATCTGGTCTTCCCAAAGCTCCAGCAAGGTGAAATCGATTTCGTTGTCGTCCATTTTCAATGTTGCGTTGCGTTGTTGCAAGGCATTGTTGTACCGGATCAAGGCGTGCATATACGCTTTGTCGAACTGAGAAATAGCCATGTCCATAAATTTCCGTCGTTCTTCGCTACCCCCCTGGATTATCTCGATATCGGCAGGAGAAATCATCACCAGTGGAATAAATCCAATGTGGTCGGAGAGTTTTTCGTACTCCTTTTTGTTTCTCTTGAACTGTTTTTTCTGCCGCCGGCGCAATCCGCAATAGATTTCTTCCTCACCATCCTGTCCCTCCAGCTCGTACCTTCCCTGAAGCATGCAAACATCGGCGTCGTGTTTGATGATCTGACTATCGACTGGGTTGGTGTAACTCCGGCAGAACGACAGGTAGTAAACGGCATCCAGCAAATTGGTTTTACCCATGCCGTTATTTCCCACAAAACAGTTTATTTTGGGCGATAACTTCAGCTCAACCTGAGCCAGGTTTTTGTAATTTATAATGGATAAATGCTTTAATGTCATTGTGATTATTCCGCCAGGATCAGTTGTTGCAGCTCTTCGGGATTAACGTTGATTTTCAACCGCCCTTCCTCGGCAAATGTTATTTTTCCGGTTTCTTCCGAAACGACAATCACTTTGGCATCGGTTTCCTGCGTGATCCCTAATCCGGCACGATGCCGTAACCCCATGTGTTTGGGTATGTTCGGGTTCTGCGATATGGGAAGAATACAGCCTGCAGCTTTTATTTTTTTCCCCACAACGATCATGGCTCCATCGTGCAAGGGACTGTTCTTGAAGAAAATATTTTCAATCAGCCGGGAGGAGATATCAGCGTTGATGATTTCGCCCGTCTGCTCGTATAAGTTGAGTTGTAGGTCGCCCTGAACGACGATGAGCGCGCCAATCCTGGCTTTCGACATGTTCATGCAGGCCAGTACGATCGAAGTAATGTGCGATGTGTCTTTTTGTTGCTTGTCGACCGGGATAAAGAGTTTCGATACAAACTTCCACCCTTTCTTCGATCCCAGAGACATAAGGAACCTACGTATTTCATCCTGAAAAAGAATGACCAGCAATATCAGGCCGATATTCACGAACTGGTCAAGAATAGAGCCTAGAAGCACCATATCGAATACCTGTGATACAAGTACCCAGATAATCATAAAGACAACGATACCGATGAAAAGCGGGCGCATCCCCGATATTTTCACCATTTTAAACAGGTAGTACAACAGGGCTGCTACCAGTAAAATGTCAATAAAATCTTTTATTCCAAAGTGTTCGAGCATACAACGTTATTTGCTTATTTTTCCCACAATCTTTACACATTCCACGGCTTCTTTCACGTCGTGAACGCGTAAGATGTTTGCTCCCGACAACAAGGCAAATGTATTTAAAGCCGATGTACCGTTCAGGCTTTCCTGTGGGGTACACTCCAGCAGCTTGTAAATCATCGATTTCCGAGAGATGCCAACCAGAATTGGTACATCAAAGATATTGAAATATTTTAAATAAGCCATCAATTGGTAGTTTTGATCAGTCGTTTTACTGAATCCAAACCCCGGGTCAATGATGATGTCGTTTACGCCCAACAGGTTCAATTTCGATATTTTCTCGGAAAAATAGTACAGGATATCCTGAATAAAATTGTCGTAATGGGTGTGTTGTTGCATGGTTTGCGGTGTACCACGCATATGCATCAGGATATAAGGAACATTGAGCCGGGCAACTGTTTCGAACATGTTATCATCGATCTGCCCGCCCGAAATATCGTTGATGATGTTTACCCCGTATTTTTCCACGGCAGGCCCGGCTACTTCGGAATAAAACGTATCGATGGAAAGGATAGTATTGGGAAATTCTTTTCGAATGAGCCGAAGTGTCGGCTCTAAGCGTTTCAGCTCTTCCTTTGCCGGTATTAAAGTGGAAGTCGGTGTTGTGGATTGACCGCCAATATCGACAATTTTCCCACCTTCCTCCAGAATTTGGCGGACGCGGCCGACAATCTCTTCTTCAGATTGTTTACGACTGCCCGAATAAAAGGAATCGGGAGTAACATTTAAAATTCCCATCACCAGCGGAGTGGAGAAATCGAGCAATTCGCCGTTTATGTTAATGGATTTTATCATACCTTGTGTTGTGTATTACGGCTATAACGTTGAGTCCGGATCCTTGTCCGGATAGTCAATGGTATAGTGCAGGCCGCGGCTTTCTTTGCGTGCCATGGCTTGCTTAATGACCATATAGCCTACCTTGATGATATTGCGGAGTTCACAAATCTCGCGCGAGACAACCGACCGCTGAAAAAGGTTCTCGGTTTCCCGAAAAAGAATGTTCAGCCTGTCCATTGCCCGCTGCAGGCGAATATCGGAACGGACAATCCCCACGTAGGACGACATGATCTGCCCCACCTCCTTGTAACTCTGTGTGATCAGCACCATCTCTTCGGTGGAGGTGGTCCCTTCGGCATTCCAATCGGGAATATCTTCCTGAAAGGAAAACTTTTTGAATAGGGGTACAGAGTGCTTGGCAGCCGAATCGGCAAAAACCACTGCTTCGATGAGTGAGTTAGATGCCAGCCGGTTGGCTCCGTGCAAGCCTGTACAGGCACATTCGCCGTTGGCGTAAAGGCGGTTTATGCTTGTTTCTCCGTCAATACTTACGAAAATTCCACCGCACAAATAATGGGCAGCCGGGGCTACCGGAATCATCTCTTTAGTAATATCGATACCGTAGGTAAGGCATTTCTCGTAAATGGTGGGGAAATGTTTTTTGGTCTCTTCAGCGTCCTTGTGCGTTACATCCAGAAAAACATGATCGTCACCCCGGTTTTTCATCTCCGTATCGATGGCACGGGCAACGATATCGCGCGGCGCAAGAGAAAGCCGTTCGTCGTACTTCTGCATAAACTCTTTACCGTCTTTTGTCTTTAATACCCCGCCGTATCCCCGCATGGCTTCGGTAATGAGAAACGACGGACGCACGCCGGGATGATACAACGCCGTGGGATGAAACTGTACGAACTCCATCCCCTTTATTTCGCCTTTGGCGCGTGCTACCATGGCTATGCCATCACCGGTTGCGACAAGTGGATTGGTTGTTGTTTGATAGATACAACCGATACCGCCGGTCGCCATCATGGTTATGCGCGAAAGAAACGTCAGCACTTCCCGGGTCTGTAAATCCAGAATGTAGGCACCGTAACATTCTATTCCCGGGGTATGCCGGGTGACAACCTGGCCCAGGTGGTGCTGGGTAAGGATTTCGATGGTGAAATGATTGTCATAGACATCAATATTGGGGTGATTCCGGATGGTTTCTATCAGACTTGTTTGTATTTCTGCACCTGTGCTGTCCTTGTAGTGTAGGATCCGAAATTCGGAATGTCCGCCCTCCCGGTGCAGGTCAAAATTTCCTTTTTCGTCTTTGTCAAAATTTACACCCCAGCTGATCAGTTCATTGATTTGTGCCGGGGCCTCTTGTACAACGCGTTCCACTACGCTGACATCACACAACCCTGCCCCCGCATCGAGCGTGTCTGTAATGTGTTTTTCAAAATTGTCCCAGGGATTTGTTACCGAAGCAATGCCACCCTGTGCATAGTAAGTGTTGGCATCTTCTAGCGTTGTTTTAGCTATTATAGCCACTTTGCCGTGTTTGGCCACTTTCAGGGCGTAACTCATCCCCGCAATGCCCGATCCGATAATTAGAAAATCGTATTTATGCGTCATGCTCTTTTTCAGATTTTTTCACCACAAATTTAGGTATTAAAGTTTAGAATTTGTTTTATATCATCATTTAAATAATTGAACTTCCGTTACGGCATCAGTTAAATCTTGCGAATGACAATGTATTGTGACCTTATAAAATAATCATTAAAACTCTGTGGTTTAGTTTGATTGTTTAAGTAAAAAACGTTTACTTTGTGTAGCGTATGTAACCCGATGGATAAACAATTTAAAACTTTCCAAACCAATGAAAAATTATAGGATTATTAACTTATTGCTGTTGCTGCTCTTTAGTTTTCAGCTCTTTGGGGATGACGTGTTGCAGGCACAATCGTATACGCTGCGGGGTAGGGTATTGGCAAGTGACACCCGCGATCCGCTTTCCAATGCGAGTGTAACTGTAGGAAACCTGAATATATCGAGTGTCACCAACCAGGATGGATACTTTACGCTCAGGGTTCCTGCATCGGCAAAAAACTCCAGACTGATTATACGGTATCTGGGGTATGAGAACCTGGAGGTTCCGGTGGTTACGCTCATCGACAAGCCCAACAACCACATTATGTTAATACCTTCTTTCATTGAACTGGGGCCGCTTGAAGTAGTTTCCGGTGATGGAAGTGAGTTGATAAGGGAAGCGTTGAGCCGTATACCGCAAAACTATTCTACCGATCCCAATATGATGGTGGCGTTTTACCGGGAATCGATAAAGAAAAATGCGAACTATATTTCTTTGGTCGAAACCGTATTGGATGTGTATAAATCTTCGTATCGTTCGTACGAGAGTGACCAGGCAAAAATCTACATAGGCCGGAAAGCAACCGATATTTCGCCGCGCGATACTGTTTTGATGAAGTTTCAGGGCGGAATCAGTACAGCACTTATGTTGGATGTGGCGAAGAATCCCGAGATCGTTTTTGGTGAAAAAGGGGATGAATATATTTTCACCATTGAAAGAATGATAAGCATCAACAACAAGCCGCACTATGAGATTAATTTCCTGCCGAAGAACGGTATAAAAGATATTCTGTTCCGGGGAAAGGTTTACCTGGATGTTGAATCCCTGGCTATTGTCAGAATAGAATTTAACATGAATGTGGAGGGCCGGAAAGATGCTTCCAATATTTTTATCCGGCGTAAACCTTCAAAGATGAAAGTGGATGTGGAAGAAGCCCGCTATATTGCCGATTTTATCGAAAATAACGGTAAATGGTTTTTCAATTACAGCAGCACTGAAGTCCGGTTCCGGGTAAGGTGGACTAACCGGTTCTTCGGGCTTTTTGCAACAAACTACACGATCGGTTCCGAGATGGCCATTACGGACAGGTATCAGGAAAGTGTCAATAAATTTCCGAGGGATGAACGAATCCGTTCTACCGATGTGATTGCGGAAAAGGTGGAACACTTCCAGGATCCTGAGTTCTGGGGCGAATACAACGTGATTGAACCCGACATAGAGATAAATAATGCCATAAAAAGATTGAGTGGGAGATTGATGCGCCGTGGAGAATAAATAGTTGTAAAATATTTGTAATCTGAAAATTTAGCTGTATCTTTGCCTCCCAAAAACTTTTTAAATAAATTTTTACAAACAAGTTTTATGTATTTAGATTCTGAAAAAAAGAAAGAAATCTTTGCCAAGCACGGAAAGTCTAACACTGATACTGGCTCGCCTGAAGCGCAGATAGCATTGTTTTCATACCGTATTTCGCATTTGACTGAGCATTTGAAGTCAAACAAAAAAGATTATAACACGGAACGTTCATTGAAAATTTTAGTGGGTAAACGTCGTCGTTTACTGGATTACCTGGTAGAAAAAGATATCAATAGGTACAGGGCTATCGTTAAAGAATTAGGCCTGAGAAAGTAAAATTTTCCGGAAAAACGAAAAAAAGAGAGTCGACGCTATTCAGCATTACTCTCTTTTTTGTTTTACATCCGCGCGGTCAGAAATCATACAGAATTCCAGCAGAAAAAATGGATGGCAAATTAAAAAATATGTTATAAAACATGTAAATATATTTTGCAGGTATGAAAAAAGAGGCTTATCTTTGTATCGATAACCTAAAACAATCTTTTTTACCTTATTGACAATAACAGGATAAACCGAAGACAAAAGAGGTCATCTCGATCGAGGTGACCTTTTTTTTATTCCATCATAAAGCCAATCAATGGCTGTTTTTCAGGAAAAACAAGGCGGTAATCATTTGAAAATTCTGAAGTTTTATAACCAAGAAGTAGCTGGGTCAGTGCATCTATCTCTACATAGAAATGCGTTGTTTCTTTTTTGCTGCTTTTGGAGACACTCCCGTTTTTTATCACAAAAACAGCATTATTTTTCCTGATAATGGGGTCTGAAACTTTTACAGAAACTTTTATTTGGGGATATTTTTTTGCGAAAATTATCAACAGCTTTTCTGCATCTGTGATGCGCGACATGGCCATCAGGCCTTTTTTGACTGGAAAATCAAACAATGCGGCTTCTTCCACAATTGCACGAAAATCATCCGGCGTTTTTTGCACTGTCATGTCGCGTTGACGAAAAAAAGAATCGAATATCTCGTAAGCATTATGGAGGTTTTCCGATTCAACCATAATTTTTTGTAAGTCGGGAAGAGGGGCACCTGCATCAAATGTTTGGGTAAATCCAAATTGCCTGTAGAACTTCATTACTGTTTTGTCCTGCGGAACCAGAATGGCAAGCGGGATTCCTTTTTCATCCATTTCACCGAAAGATTTTTTGATAAGAGCCCCCATAAATCCTTTTTTCCTGGCTTCTGGTAGCGTGCATAGCCCGGAAAAATAAGCTACTGGAATTTCTGAACCGTGAAATGAAAAATCAAACGGGAGCATCTGCAGGGAAGAGACTGCCTTCCCGCTCTCGAAATAGATCAGTGTATTTTCGTTCCTGTATTTCTCCCGGAAATAAATCTCCATGTATTCGTCGGAATCGCCGAACACGGTTTTCCACATGTCGTAAACCTGCTGTCTGGTCGTATTGTCGGCGTAGTGTATCATGGTGATTAATTCTTAAGGCGTGCGTTGTATTTCTCGAGTAGAATATCGGGCTGATAAGACAGCTTGGCATTACGCAGGTTTTCAATACCCATGTCTTCTTCCCGGTTAACATAAGTAAAATCCGCTGCTTCATTCTCGATAAATTGCTGGTTGATGATGTTGTAGGCGCCGTGTATAGTGGTGAATGCCTTTTCTACGTGAACAATAAAGGTGTCTTTTGTAAGGGGCTCACCGATTGTGAATGCGGCGATTTCGTTGTTCACACATATTAACCCGCCCTTCAGCTCCAGGTATTCAAAATTCTCAAGCATCAGCGTAGTAGCAAAATCGTCGTAAACCAGCGAAGGGTCCTTCTCTTCCAGGTTTATCTGCATCCACTGGTCGAGCATTTCTTTACATTCCTTTACCAGTGCCGGATTCCCGGTCAACGATTTGTATTTCCACTCGTTTTCGCGCTTAAACCTGTTGATATGATTCCTTTTGCTTTGTAACTTTTTCCCGGTAAGGTTGATCATTTTTTCTGTTGTGTAGATATAGTCCGATACGCTGCGGTTGAACTTGTAATCGAAAGCACCGGGCATTGCCGTTTCAATTTCATTGATCATCTCCTGAGTCAACCCCCTGATCTGAAAAGTCGTATCAAACTGCTGATGGTCGTCTATGATCGTTTCAATGGCTCTCTTTATATTGTCGCCTCCCACCGGTTTCAGGTAGGAGTTCCGGTTGTTGTTGTCCCTGAACCGGATAAAAAGCCATTCGCCCTCCGTTGCATATTGGGTGTCGAATTTTTTCCCCCAGCTGTACAGATTGGTGAAACAGAGGTCCGATGCCCTGTAATTTTGTTTGCAGAGGTGCGAATTGATAATGTCTTTGTCTTTTAATTCTATGGATTTAAACGGTAGCATAAAATCGTTGCATTGTAGTTATTGAGTGTGAACAATCTTTTATGCGAAAAGTTTAACAAAAAAAGGAATGACACTGTCATTCCGTCAAAAATCAGGGGCCTGTTGGTTTAAAATTTTTTGAACCCTACAATCTCCCGGACTGCGGCAATGGTTTTTGATGCGCTTTCGCGTGCCTTTTCTGCCCCTTCCCGGGTGACCTTTCGCAAATAGGCGTCGTCTTTTTCAATTTCCAGGATTCGTTCGCGAATGGGTGAAGTCACTTTAATAATGTCTTCGGCCAGTTGTTTTTTCAGGTCGCCGTAACGAATGTCACATGCGTTCCATTTGTTTTCGTAATGTTCTACAACTTCGGGGGTCGAAACCACACGCATAATGGTAAACAGGTTCTCTATGTAGTCTGGTTTCACGGAATTCGGCTGAGTGGGTCCGGAATCAGTGAGGGCACGTTTTACTTTCTTTTCGATCTCTTTGGGCGAATCTGCCAGGTAAATGGCGTTTCCTTCCGATTTTCCCATCTTCCCGCTTCCGTCCAGCCCGGGAATTTTCACCAGTTCCTCTCCAAAGTTGTATGCGACAGGCTCTTTAAAAAATTCCACACCGTAGAAATTGTTGAACCGGCGGGCAAATTTACGGGTCATCTCCAGATGCTGTTCCTGATCTTTTCCCACGGGCACCTTGTCGGCGTTGTGAATAAGGATATCGGCAGCCATCAGCGTGGGGTAGGTAAGTAATCCCGCATTTACGTTCTCGGGTTGTTTTCTCGCTTTCTCCTTGAATGATGTGGTTTTGGCAAGTTCACCCATGTATGCGTGCATGTTCAGATAGAGATACAACTCGATCGTTTCCGGCACGTCACTTTGTATATAGATGACCGATTTACCGGGATCAATGCCCGCGGCCAGGTAATCCACCAATACATTTTTAACGTTCCCGTGTAAATCTTTCGGGTCGGGGTGTGTGGTGAGTGAGTGAATATCGGCAATAAAAAAGAAACACCGGTTCTCGTCCTGCATCCGGATGAAGTTGCGCAACGCACCGAAGTAATTTCCTAAATGCAAGTTTCCCGTCGACCGGATTCCACTGAGTACTGTATCCATATTGAAATTGACTGTTATTTGAAGTGCAAAGATAATAAATATTTACGATTTAGGATTTCATGTGTTCTGTTGTTTGATGGAACAGAATCACGAAACTCATCCTTTTTTTCGTAAATTTGCAAATCACAAATCAATCAAACAACAAATTCAATAGTTTTACGATGAAGAAATTTATTCTATTATTTACCTTATCCGTTTTTGGATTGCTGACTTTTGGCCAGCAGGTTGAACGGGGAATTTCCATTATTCCCGAACCTGTTTCCGTAGTTAAAAAAGGAGGGTATTATGTGCTACCCGACAATATCGTGATTTCCGCTCCTTCAGGAGACGGGATGAACTTTATAAACGAACACCTGGCGGAAAAACTTTCCACGGCTCCGGGTAAAAAAGTGACCGTGCGCAATAACGTGGCCAGCGCGGACATCGTTTTAACGGTCAATGCGAAGACAGACGCTAAAATTGGCAACGAAGGGTATACTTTGTCGGTTACTTCGGGTAAAGTGAGGATTAACGCCAATAAGCCGGCCGGGTTGCTGTACGGTGTTCAAACGTTCTTGCAGCTTTTGCCGCCTCAAGTTGAAAGTGATAAACCCGAAAGGAATGTTTCCTGGCAGGTTCCTCAAGTGGAAATTACCGATTATCCCCGGGTAGGCTGGCGTGGGTTGATGCTGGATGTTTCCCGTCATTTTTTTACCGTTGACGAGGTTAAACAATACCTGGATAATATGGTGAAATATAAATACAACCTGTTCCATTGGCACCTCACTGACGACGAAGGGTGGCGGATCGAGATCAAAAGCCTGCCCAAACTTACTGAAGTTGGGGCCTGGCGTCAGGAACAGATCGGGTGGTTTGGCGGCTTTTCTCAACCCGATCCCGATGCCCCAAAAAATTACGGTGGCTTTTATACGCAAGAGCAGATAAGGGAAATTGTTCAATACGCCAAAGAACGCAATATTCAGGTGATGCCTGAAATCGATGTCCCCGGACACAGTTCGGCCATCCTTGCAGCTTATCCGGAGCTGTCTTGTTTCCCTGAAAGCGGAGCACATGCCGTGCGTACGGGCGCACCTTTCATGGACTGGAATACGGGTGGCCGGCCGGCAGCCATATACGAAAATACGCTTTGTCCATCCAACGAAAAGGTGTATGATTTTCTGGACAAACTGATGACTGAAGTGGCTTCGCTTTTCCCCTTTGAATATATTCATACGGGTGGTGATGAAGCACCGTACACGTTTTGGGAAAAGAGCCCCGATGTGAAAAAGCTTATGCAGCGAGAAGGGATTAAGGATATGGCCGGGGTGCAATCCTATTTTGGTAAACGGTTGGAGCGGATTATCTTATCAAAAGGCAAAAAAATGATGGGATGGGACGAAATTCTGGAAGGCGGTATTACGCCAACCACTGCGTTGATGAGCTGGCGCGGCGTTAATTACGGAATTGAAGCGTCCAAATCGGGGCATTATGTAGTGATGAGCCCAACCAATTACGTGTATATCGATTATATGCAGGGCGATATCAGCACGGAGCCCCGTGTTTATGCTTCGTTGCGGTTGAACCAAACCTATAAATTCGACCCGATTCCCGAAGGAGCTGATGCTAACTATATTTTAGGAGGCCAGGCCAATCTGTGGACAGAACAGGTTTACAACATCCGTCAGGCAGAATACATGACCTGGCCGCGTGGATTTGCTGTTTCTGAATCGCTTTGGTCTCCTAAAGAGAAAAAAGACTGGGACCAGTTTGTGTTGAAAACAGAAAATCATTTCGTGCGTTTCGACTACGCAAAAACGAAATATTCACCAGCCATATACGATCCGATTGTGCGTGTTACGCGTGACAGTGAGCAGTATTTCGTGGAGCTAACTACAGAAATAAGCGGATTGGATATTTACACCAGTTTCGACAGCTCAACACCGGACAACTTCTATCCCAGATATGCCAAACCGCAGCTTATCCCCAAAGATGCTGTTATGATGCGTATAATCACGTACCGCGGCGATACGCCTATTGGGCGGTTGTTAAGCATTCCGGTAGAAGATTTGAAGAAAAGAGTCCGGTGAAAGTTTGGATAATAAAAAGATTATCACTATTTTTGCGCCGCTTTTTGGAAGCTCCCTCGTGTGATGGGAAATAAAGAAGCAAAAAACAAACTTTATTTTGAGTAACACAAACAAAAATTAAAAAATGAAAACGTACGAATTAAAAGGCGAAGTCAGAGAAGATTTCGGAAAAAAGGCAGCGAGAAGCTATCGTAGCGAAGGGCTTATTCCCTGTGTTGTTTATGGCGGAAGTAACGAAAAAAACCTCAATTTTGTGGTGAAAAAAAGCGATGTCCGCAACCTCATCTACACGCCCGAAGTTTATTTGATCAACCTTGTTTTGGATGGAAAATCCGTAATGGCTATTTTGAAAGAGATACAGTTCCATCCCGTAAAAGACAATATTCTTCACATCGATTTCTTGCACGTATTCCCCAATGTTCCGCTTGTAATTGAACTCCCGGTTCGCTTGGAAGGGTTGGCTGCCGGTGTTAAGTCGGGAGGTAAACTGTCGCTCGACTTGCGTAAACTGAAAGTGAAAGCATTGGCTGAAAAGCTGCCCCAGGAATTGGTTGTCAACGTAGAAGATCTCGAATTGGGAAAATCCATTCAGGTGGGCGAGTTGAACTTTGAAGGACTGGAACTGCTGACACCGAAAAATGCCGTTGTTTGCCGCGTTCAGCTGACACGTGCCGCTAGAGGTGCCGCAGCTAAAGCACAGTAACGGTAAAGAGAAAACGTTAAATGAAGTATTTAATTGTGGGATTGGGGAATATCGGGCCTGATTACGAGAACACCCGCCACAACATAGGATTTAGGGTATTGGACGCTTTTGCAAAAGCGTCCAATATTGTTTTTCAGGACAAGCGATACGGCTTTGTCGCCGAGACCCGGTTGAAGAATAAATCGCTTCTGCTGCTAAAACCTTCCACGTTTATGAACCTAAGCGGGAATGCCGTCCGGTATTGGCTGCAAAAAGAGAAAATTGAAGACAGGAATCTCCTCGTAGTGGTAGATGACTTGGCTCTGCCGTTCGGTACACTGCGGTTGAAGTCGAAAGGCAGTGATGCCGGGCATAACGGGTTGAAACACATTGAGCAGGTCCTGGGTACTCAGCAATACGCCCGGTTGAGGTTTGGGATCGGAAATGATTTTCCCCGCGGAGCACAGGTGGATTATGTGTTGGACGAGTTTTCCGGTGAAGAGAAGCAGTTTCTTCCCGAACGATTGGAGAAGGCTGCGGAAATTATACGCAGTTTTTGCCTGGCCGGCGTAAATATTACGATGAATCAGTATAATAATAAGTAAGTGAGGTTGTATCAAAAAGGATGAACGAAGTTCGGATCGATAAATGGATGTGGGCTGTGCGGATTTTTAAAACCCGAACGGTTGCGTTGGATGCATGCAAGAAAGGGCGTGTGTTGATCGATAACGTATCGGTGAAACCGTCGAGGATGATTCGTGTCGGGGATGTCGTTCAGGTACGTAAGCCGCCGGTTACTTTTTCGTTTAAAGTGCTGGGTTTATCCGATAAACGGATGGGGGCAAAACTTGTCCCGCAATTTATGGAAAATGTTACCCCTCCTGAGCAATACGAAATACTGGAATTGAACAAGATAAGCGGATTCGTGGACAGGCAGCGCGGAACCGGGCGCCCCACCAAAAAAGAACGCCGCGATCTGGACCAGTTTACCGATAAATTCGATTTTGATGAGTTTGACTGGGATGAATAAAAGCTATTGCAACACTGTAAGCTTTTTACTTTCCCTGTTGTAATACGGCACCACCGAGACCGTATTCCGCTGGAGGCAATAGGCCGCATCGCCCTCTGCGCCGTTGGCGATGAGGCGGTGGTAATGGTCGGCGTTTTTCAGATAATCCATCGGGGAGTTTCTGGCTTTTTCCCATAACTCCATTGCTATCCGCACAGCGTCTGATCCAAAAACAATTTCCGCCCTTTCCGACAATTTTTTCACAAAGGCTCCGCCAAACAACGTGTCTTCCATACTTACGCAGTTGTTCCAGCCGGCACATAAGACCACAATTCTTTCACCCGACGACAAGCAGGTGTCGGCCAGGTTGTCTATGTTGGAAAACGCGCCGATAAAAAGCCGCCCGCAATCTTTTGCAGCCTCTATAGCCCTCGTGCCATTGGTTGTGGTGAAAACAATATCCCGTCCCGACACTTTATCCGGCGTATATTCAAACGGGGAGTTTCCAAAATCGGCAAACTCCACGCGACGGGTTTTTCTTTCAGCCCCTACCAGGAATCCCTCTGATTTGTACCTCTTTGCCCGTTCGATGTCGGCAACGGGAATTATAGAGGCAGCTCCGTTATTGAAAGCAGCACACATCGTGGTGGTGGCCCGGAATATATCGACTACCACAACCACATCGTTCTCCTTCTGATAATAGGGGTAAAGGGCGGGAGAGAGGCAAATATCAACAATCATAGACAATGAGTTTCGTGCAAATTTACAAAAAACAAACTTTGTTTTGTAACTTTGTTGAAAATTTAGGGAATGGCCATTGCAAATTATCACCTTATCCTCGCCTCCAACTCTCCCCGGCGAAAAGAACTGCTTACCGGTATCGACATTGAGTACGAAATAAGAACGTTGCCCGATATCGAAGAAACATACACCAACGATACTCCCCCGGAGAAGGTGGCGGAATACCTTGCCCTTAAAAAAACAACCGCTTACCTGCCGCAGCTTAAAGACAATGAACTCCTGATTACGGCCGATACCATTGTCCTGCTGAACAATAAAGTCTACGGGAAACCGATGGATAATGCCGAAGCAAAGCGGATGCTCCGAGAACTTTCGGGCCAGACACACCGGGTCATCACGGGGGTTTGTCTTACATCCACGAAAAAACAAGTGGCTTTTTCCGACACTACCCGGGTTACTTTTACCGAATTATCAGAAGAGGAGATTGAATACTACGTGGAAAGATACAGCCCGTTGGACAAAGCCGGCGCTTACGGAGTGCAGGAATGGATCGGCTACGTGGCGGTAAAACATATTGAAGGCTCTTATTTTAACGTTATGGGGTTGCCGATTCACCGTGTGTATGAAGAATTGAAATCGAGTTTCGGGTTTCGGGTTGCCGGTTAAGAAAAAAATATTCTATCTTTGCATTTTCCAACAAATCATAAAACTTGTCTGTCCCTGACGGATTTAAAATCGCAAACAAAACGATGCTTACAGTAGAAAAAATCGGCGGAACATCCATGTCTCAGTTTCAGGATGTGCTTCAAAACATCATAAAAGGCCATCGCAAAGGTGATGAGTATTACAACCGTATATTTGTAGTTTCGGCATACAACAACGTGACCAATTGGTTGCTGGAACATAAAAAGACGGGTGAGCCCGGGATTTACAACAAGTTTTTGAACGGGGAAGATTACAGCAGTGCACTGGACTCGTTCTGTCAACGGCTCTTACTGATCAACGATGGATTTGCCGACATTGGCCTGGACTTGAAAGAAGCGCGTGATTTTATCCGGTTTCGAGTGGACCAGGCAAAAACCCTGCTCTACAGCTTGGGAAAAGTACTTGCGTCGGGATACGTAAACATGACTGACATCCACCTGGCGGCCAGGGAAATCCTGGCTTCCCTTGGAGAAGCCCATTCGGGATGGAATTCGGTCAACATATTGAACAATAACGGTATAAATGCCCGGTTTATCGACCTTTGCGGTTTCAACGACAATGAGCCGCTGACCATTGACCAGCGTATCCATCGCGAATTTGCAGGAGTCGATTTTAGCAATATCGTCTGTGTGGCAACAGGATATACGAAAGGAACAGAAGGTATTATGCGCGCATTTGACCGCGGATATTCAGAAGTAACCTTCAGTAAGATCGCCGTTGAAGTGAAAGCAGATGAAGCGGTTATACACAAAGAATACCACCTTTCCAGCGCCGATCCTAAAATTGTTGGGGTAGAAAACAGTGTTCCTGTTGGACAAACCAATTATATTATTGCCGACCAGCTGGCAGACATCGGCATGGAGGCTATTCACCCGAAAGCTGCGAAGCCCCTGGAGTTGGCTGGAATCAACATACGCATTAAAAACACTTTCGAACCGGAACATCCGGGAACATTGATTTCACGGGATTATATTTCGCCCGAGGCGCGTGTTGAAATCGTTTCGGGGTCACGCAAAGTGATCGCTTTGGAGATCCACGATCCGATGATGGTAGGCGAAGTGGGTTACGATGCGCGAATCATGCAGTATTTCCAAAAATACAATGTGAGCTACATCCTGAAATCTACCAACGCCAATTCTATCACTATGGTGGTCTGGGATGAAGAGAGGGCTCACGAACTTATCCGGGTACTCAAGGAGGTATTTTACCAGGTAACGGTGTTGCCGGCTGCCATTGTCTGTGCCATGGGAACGAACATTGCTATGCCTGGATTCCTTTATCGGGCGGCAAAGGCGTTGCACGAAAAGGGTATAAACGTTGAGAGTTTTGCCCAATCACTGATGCAGGTGAATATGCAGTTTGTCATTTCCCGCGAGCAATATGAAGAGGGAGTGATCGCCCTGAACGAAGCGTTGTGTAAAAGATAGTTTGCCGTAATGAAAGCATATCTGTCGCGCCGGAAAGAACGATTTTTCTTTTTCTTTCTTTACAGCATGTCCCTATTCTTTTTCTTTTCTTGTTTGAATCCACAGGAAAAAAAAGAATCGGAGAATGGCCTGTTAAGTGAAGAGGCGTTTAAAACGCCAGACAGGGAGTATTACCCCGAAACGTGGTATCATTTTATCGGTGGAAACGTTTCCAAACCGGGAATAACCGCCGACCTGGAATCTATAGCTAAAGCGGGAATCTCTGGCATTCAGTTGTTCCACGGCCAGTTCGGAGGAGAATGGCCCGGTGTTTCGCCTCAGATTCAGACCTTAAGTGAAGATTGGGACGAACTTGTACAATGGACAGCTGAAGAGTGCAAAAGGTTGAATCTGCGGTTTACCATGCAAAATTGTCCCGGCTGGTCGTATGCCGGTGGGCCGTGGATTGAACCGGAGAATTCCATGCGGCACCTGGTATATTCGCGGACAGACCTGGCCGGAGGTGTCGCGTCGGAGATAACCCTGGCAAAGCCCGGGAACATAGAGGAAGAGTGGCGCGATTACCGGGATTTGTTTGTGATCGCGTTCCCAACACCCGAAGGTGATACTGGCGCACGGTTGATCCCTTCCGGGATCACAAGCAATCGCTCCGGCTTGTCTTGGCGCGATTGCCTGGTAGACCGGAAGACCCTCACGATCCCTCCTTCGGTGGATGAACCTACTGTCGTGGATATCACGTTTCCGGAAATGACTACCTTGCGAACGGTTGAATTCCCTCCCATAAACTCCTATTCGCATGCCCGGGTTTATGCACCGGGAGTAAAGGTAGCCGTTTACGCCAACTTGCCCGGTGAAAGGCGCCGGGTGGCATTTATTGACATGCCGGCTGCAAACTGGCAGGACGACCAACCCCTATCGATTGCCTGTGCAGAGACACCTTCCGATTCTTACCGGATTGAGATTTCCAACCTGCATGAAATGACTTTGCCGTACATCCATTTTTATTCTGCTGCCCGTCAGCAGAACTGGGAGTCAGAAGCCGCGTGGACGTTGAGAAGGATTGTCAGGGAGGAATATCCACAACAGGATCCCCGCTCCTGGGTTGATCCCTCCACGATTGTGGACATATCCAATCATATGGATTCTTCGGGAAAACTTAACTGGACTGTTCCTGCGGGGAACTGGACTGTTCTTCGTATAGGACATGTCAATACGGGCCAGAAAAACGGACCGGCTCCTCCCGAAGCAACGGGCTGGGAGGCAACCAAACTCCACCCTAGCGGTATAAGAGCGAACTTTGATGGGTACGTCGGGCGTTTGATTAAAGGAGATGGAGCGCTGAAAGACGGATTGCTGCAAGGCGTCCTGCTGGATAGTTGGGAATGCAAGACGCAGACCTGGACGACCGATCTCGATAAAATATTTGATAATCAATGGAGTTACGCCCTTCGCTCCAGGTTGCCTGCCTTGTTCGGGTATGTGGTGGATAATCCGGAGAATACAGCGCGGTTTCTTCGCGACTGGCGCGTGACCCTCAACAATCTGCTGGTGGAAAACTTTTTTGGGGAGATAAAAAAGCTGGCCGATGAAAACGGATTGACGGTCTCTTTTGAGACGGCATCGGGTGATGTTTTTCCCGGAGATATTCTGGAATACTACAAACATGCCGATGTTCCCATGTGTGAATTCTGGCAGCCACGCTCGGATTCGTTTGTGGGGAGCATTGAATTCAAGCCGGTCAGACCGGCCGTCTCTGCCACGCGGGGTTACGGAAAAAAGAGGGTGGCGGCAGAAGCGTTCACCTCTTTCAACCTTACTTGGGATGAACATCCCCGTTTCTTAAAAGACATTGCCGATGACCATTTTGCCAAAGGGGTGACCCATCTGGTTTTCCATACTTATACTCATAACCCGCGTACGGATTTCCTGCCTCCCGGCACATCGTTCGGAACAAAGATCGGTACGCCGTTCCTGCGCTTACAGACCTGGTGGCAGCACATGCCCCTGTTCACGGATTACCTGGCGAGGTGTAATTACATGCTGGAAACGGGAAACCCGGTATCGGACGTATTGATGTATCTGGGAGACGAACAAAATCATAAGCCGCCCCAGTTACTTCCTTTCCCCGAAGGATATTCCTACGATTATTGCAATCCCGATATTTTGTTGAACCGCTTGTCGGTTAAGAATGGCAAGCTGGTCACTCCCGAAGGAATCCAGTACCGAGTGTTGTGGTTGTACGATTGCAGGAGGATGTTGCCGGAAACGTTAGAAAAGATCGCTTCGTTCGTGGAGGCGGGGGTGATTCTTGCCGGAGATGCCCCGTCGGGTATAGCTACCTTAAGCGGTGGGGATGAAACAAAACTGAGGTTCGACAAAGCCGTCGGAAAACTGTGGGGAGACGGCTCGAAAAACATGCTTACCATGGGGAAAGGGAAAGTTTACAATACATCCGATATAGCTACCGTTCTGACAGCGGAAAATATCCTGCCGGACATTCTTGCCCATTCCCCCGACCTGCGCTGGCTGCACCGCCAAACTGGTGAGTCCGGCATCTATTTCCTCTCAACCTCTCCTGAAAAGGGGTACCGGGGCTTGGCTTCTTTTCGTATCCGGGGAAATGCGGAACTTTGGGATCCGTTATCCGGGGAAATCGTTGCGGTAAATTCCAACGTAAAGGATAATTACACGGAGGTTGAACTGGATATTCCGGCCGGAAGCTCCTGTTTTCTCGTTTTTAAAAATAGAAAATCGAATAAGCCGCTTAGACAGCCGCAACCAACGGAAAAGTTGGATTTAAGCCAGGCATCCTGGCAAGTTTATTTTCCCGGAGGGTGGGGAGTGGAAAACTCACCGGTGGTTACCCAAAAACTGATTGCCTGGAAAGATTTCCCGGTATCGGAAGAAGGGAAATCTTTCTCCGGGACGGCTACCTATGAGACCACCTTTACGTTAGACCGTAAGTCTGGAACAACGGCGTACCACTTGAATTTGGGCCGGGTGGAGGTTATCGCCAGAATAAGGATAAACGGTCAGGAAGTTGGTGCTTGCTGGACCTCACCGTACGTGCTGGATGTTACCCGGTATCTGCAGGAAGGAGAGAATAATTTGCAGGTGGAGGTAACCAGTACTTGGTTCAACCGGTTGGTGTACGATGCCGGGTTGCCTGAAGAAAGCAGGAGAACATGGACCATTGCGGGACCCGAAGCCAAAGCTCCGCTAAAGGAGTATGGGCTTATGGGACCGGTTTCAATCGAGTTGGTCAGCCGCTAGAAAAACAATTAAAATAAGTTAAAGTCGGTGTATTTTGTGCCGGCTTTAATTTTTTATCCTTTACTTTGTAGTTCAAAGTACTTTTTATTATGAAAAATATTGAAGCAATAGAAACTGTAAAAGAGATCAGGGCGATGATGGAGAAGTCGTCGAGGTTTATCTCTTTCAGCGGCACTTCCGCCATCCTTATCGGTTTGTACGCGTTGGCGGGGTCATGGATTGCCCGGAGTGTACTGACTTCGGTTAACTCCGTGCCGGACGGTTATTCCGCTCCGCTGTGGCTTGCTGTTGCGCCACAACTTATTGTTACGGCACTGCTTGTGTTTGTCTTGGCATTGGGGACGATCCTTTTTTTCTCGGTACGGAAAGCAAAAAAGAGGCAGCAGTCTTTTTTTAACAAACCGGCTTACCGGACATTTTTCAACTTTTTCCTGCCGCTTACTACCGGAGGTATTTTTTGCCTGGCCCTGCTTCTCAATGGATACGTCGGGATTGTTGCACCAGTCATGTTGCTGTTCTACGGTGTTTCGTTGATCAATGCCGCCAAATACACCTACGGAAGTATTTTCGGGTTGGGCTGCGCAGAGATAGTTTTAGGCCTGCTGTGTGCATTCTTTCCCGGAAAAGGGCTGTTGTTCTGGTCTGCGGGTTTCGGAGTCTTGCACATCCTTTACGGAATTTATTTCTACGTAAGCATCGAAAGAAAAGAAAGGTTATCGTGAAGGAATTTCTCGAAGATATTAACAAGGCTTTCGAAAGCAAGGTACGCCTGGGCATAATGTCGATGCTGATGGTGAATAATGAGGTGGATTTCAATACGTTCAAGGAAATGCTGGGCCTCACCGATGGCAATCTGGCAAGCCACCTCAAAACGCTTGAAGGATTGGGGTACATTGAAGTGAAAAAGGAATTTATCGAACGGAAACCCCGGACAACATATTCCAGGACCTGTGAAGGCGAACAAGCCTTCAAGGAGCATCTGCAAGCATTGGAAGCATTTATTAAACAGGCAACCGATTAAAAAAGCTTTATCTAACAAGTAAAAAATATGGAAACAGAAAAACGAAACCTTATCGAGCGGTATTCTACAACCATCAAGGCCTTTTCCGTGGCAATACTTACAGTGATGTTGCTTATTCCGCTGGCCATGATCCAGTCGCTGATCCGCGAGCGGCAGAACACCCGGCAGGGAGCAGTGCAGGAGATTACATCGAGATGGGGAGGGGAACAGACTGTTACCGGGCCCTGCCTTGTGGTTCCCTATGAGGAAATCAGGGTTGAGGACAAAAAGGAAATCACGGTAAATAGAAACTTGCTGGTGTTGCCCGAAACATTGGATGTAAAAATCTCCACACGGGTAGAAAAAAGGAAAAGAGGCATTTACGACGCATCGGTTTATGGCTCCGATATTGTTTTGTCGGGACAGTTTGATGGGTCGGTAATCACCCGGCAGAATGTACAACTTTCACAGGTTAAATGGGACGATGTGCGGATTATTATCGGACTTTCCGACCTGAAAGGCATAAAAGACAATGTTTCGTTACAGAGCAATGGGCAGACCACAACCTTCGACCCCGGAATTCCTGTTGAAAACCTGGAAACCGGCAGGGGAGAAGCGGGTAAAAATGTCAACATCACATACGAGTTGTTCCGTGTGGGGTTGAACGCGAAAATGGATTCCCTCAATCCCGATTCCGCCTTACAGGAAACGTTCCCTTTTACCGTTTCGTTAAAATTGAACGGTTCGCATGGGCTATACATCGTTCCCACGGGGAAAACTACCACTGCCGCCATACGGTCGGATTGGGCAACACCCAGTTTCGACGGTGAATTCCTTCCCCAAACTCGGGATATAGATAAGGCGGGCTTTTCGGCAGAATGGAGGGTGCTTGATCTTAACCGTAGCTTCGGACAAGCTATACGTTCCGACGACAGCAATGCCATTAATCAAATGGCATCGTCACGATTCGGGGTGCGGTTTATTCAGGCGGTCGACCAATACCAGCAAAACATGCGCAGTGTCAAATACGGCATCCTCATCGTCTTGCTCACCTTTGTGGTGGTTTTCTTTATAGAGCTGTTGCAAAAGAAGCCGGTAAACCCGTTCCAATATATACTTGTCGGGTTGGCTTTAGTGCTGTTTTATACCCTGTTGCTTTCCATGTCCGAATTGCTTGGGTTTAATCTCGCGTACCTTGCGGCGGCGGTCATGACCACCCTTTTGATCATGTTCCACATGGGAAGCATCCTGAAAAGCCGTAAGAACGGTTTTTTGGTAGGCACATTGCTTGCTTTCCTTTACCTCTTTATATTCATTCTTATACAAATGGAGAGCTATGCCCTGCTCGTCGGCAGCCTGGGATTGTTTGCCATCCTGGCCGTGATCATGTATTATTCGAAGAAAGTAACCTCTTCGCTGTTTTCATTCTGACCGCTCCAGCTCAACTGTAAAATGGCGCATGATGGGTTCTTCGTACGTAATGGAATAACCTTTTGTAATTTTGCCCCGCCGGTCGTACACGTTTTTGAGTGCTACTGCTACTACATCCATATGGTTGTTGGTATACGTCCGGCGGGGTATGGCCAACCGGAGAAGTTCCAGGGCCGGGTAACGATTTTCCCGGGTTGTCGGATCGCGGTCGGCCAGTAAAGCTCCTACTTCCACGCCTCGGATTCCCGCTTCCATATACAGCTCGATACCCAGTGTCTGGGCGATAAATTCTTCCCTCGGTACATTGGGTAGCACTTGTTTAGCATCCACGAAAATGGCGTGTCCGCCGGCTGGACGTTGATAGGGAATACTGTATTCATCAAGTCTCAGGCCCAGGTATTCCACCTGCCTGATGCGTGTCTCCAGATAGTCGAATTCGGTGCTTTCGTCCAGCCCGACGGCTAACGCATTCATATCGCGGCCGCTCATTCCTCCGTAGGTGATAAAGCCTTCGTTCATGATGCAAAACTTCTTGCATGACTTCCAAAGCTCCTCCGATCTGAATGCCATAAAACCACCGATATTTACGATGGCATCTTTCTTCGCCGACATCGTCATCATATCGGCATACGAGAACATCTCCCGGACAATCTCCTTGATACTTTTATCGGCGTACCCCGGTTCACGGGTTTTAATAAAGTAGGCATTCTCAGCGAACCGGGCAGCGTCGATCAGTAGCAAAACGCCATACTTATTACACAAAGCGGCAACTGCTTTTATATTCTCCATGGAGACCGGTTGTCCTCCTGCCGTATTGTTGGTAACGGTGAGCACCACAGCAGGAATTTTTTCACGGGGGTAGTGCTTCAACACTTTTTCGAGTTTTACCACATCCACGTTTCCTTTGAAAGGGACCTCGAGCTGTGTATGGTTAGCCTCTTCAATAGTGCAATCAAGGGCGACAGCCTGCCTGAACTCTATATGCCCTTTCGTGGTGTCGAAGTGCGAGTTTCCGGGTAGGATGTTCCCTTTCCGGATGATGGCAGAAAACAGGATATTTTCCGCTGCGCGGCCCTGGTGGGCAGGTAAGAAATAATTGAACCCGAGAATCTCTTTTACAGTATCTTTCAGGTTATAATACGAGCGGGCGCCGGCGTAACTCTCATCACCCAGCATCATTGCCGACCATTGACGGTCGCTCATGGCACCGGTGCCGGAATCGGTCAGTAAATCGATAAAAACGTAATCGCTTTTGAGTGCGAAGAGGTTATAATTAGCTTCTTTTATCCACTGTTCGCGTTCAATGCGCGTACTTCTTTTTATTGCTTCTACCGCTTTGATACGGTAGGATTCGGCAAAGGGTAATTCCATAATTAGTTGTGAATTTTAAGTTAATAGATCCTAAGATATCAGATGACAGACTTTTGCCTGTGATCTAAAGATAAATAATTTAAAGGTATTGCTATATAGCAAGAATAAGGTTCAATTATGCATTGAAGTAAGGGTAGCCGTCCCGGCGTTTGATATGGATATATTGCAGTTTAAATCTCCGTTTCTTCATCATAAGTCTGGTACAAGAAATCGTTGTATGGGAATCGTTGTATGTGAATTTCCCTGGCTCTTTCGTAGATGAGTGACTTAAGCTCTTCGATGTTAGTTTTTTCTTTTGCTGAAATAAAAATGGCGTTCTCGTTGAGTTTGCTCATCCACGACTGTTTCAGTTCTTCGAGCGATGTGTTTTGCCGGGTTTTGGGCGTTAGGTCGTCTTCCTCTTTTTCAACGTGCGAGAAAGCGTCTATTTTGTTGAAAACCAAAATCGTTGGCTTCTTGGTTTTATCAATTTCATAAAGTGTTTTTTCTACCACGTCGATCTGTTCTTCAAACGCAGGGTGTGAAATATCCACGACGTGGACGAGAATATCTGCTTCGCGCACTTCATCGAGGGTAGATTTAAATGACTCAATGAGGTTTGTGGGCAATTTACGGATAAATCCTACCGTATCCGTCAACAGGAGAGGAAGGTTTTCGATGGTGACTTTCCGTACAGTAGTGTCGAGCGTGGCAAACAGTTTGTTCTCGGCAAATACTTCCGATTTGCTCAGCAGGTTCATCAGCGTGGATTTGCCTACATTGGTATAGCCAACAAGAGCTGCGCGCACGAGTTTTCCCCTGTTTTTTCGCTGGACGGTCTTCTGTTTATCTATGTCTTTGAGTTCGTTTTTAAGGCGTGCAATGCGATCGAGAATAATTCGCCGGTCAGTTTCCAGCTGAGTTTCTCCGGGACCGCGCATAATGACACCTCCTCCTCCTCGCTGACGCTCCAGATGGGTCCACATTCTTGTTAAACGGGGAAGCAAGTATTGGTATTGTGCCAGTTCTACCTGTGCTTTCGCATGCGACGTCTGTGCACGCATGGCAAAGATATCGAGGATAAGGCTTGTCCGGTCGAGTATCCTGATTTTCAGTTCTTTTTCAATGTTCCGGATCTGTTTTGCCGATAGTTCATCGTCGAAAATAACCACGCCCACTTGGTTGTCTTCATCCAACACATACTCCGATATTTCCTGCAGTTTCCCCGTACCAACGAAAGTGACCGCGTTAGGCATATCCAATCGCTGAACGTAACGTTTGCCGGGAACAAGCCCGGCTGTTTCGGCCAGGAAAGCCAGCTCGTCCAGGTACTCGTTTACTTTCTCCTCGCTTTGTTCGGGCGTGATAAGCCCTACTAGAACAGCGTTTTCGTTTTTTATCTCACTTGTTATAAAATCTTTCATTTTTCTCGCAGATTTTTTAGGCTATTAGGCTAGCCAGTTATATCCAAAACCCGATTCCGGCCGTGAAAGACGATTGCGAAAAGTCTTTGATAAACCGGTATTTGTATTCGACACTGATCCTCGTCTTGTATCCGAAGTCATACTGAATGCCCAGTCCCAGGTTAGCGCCAATACGGTGTTTCGTCCAGTCCTGCAACCCCGTGTCGTTTGTTTTTGATGCGTCGAACTTCCGGTTTGAATAATTCAATCCTGCCACCGGATAAAAAGAAAACAACCACGACAAGGGAACTATGTAGTGCGCGTCGGCATCGGCTTCCCACATACTGTTCCCTTTTGACGGTAAATAACAGCTGAAAGAAGGAGCAAACCGCAGTTGATTGGTGTGATAATAATGCAGGTGTATGCCTGCTCCAACATTTTTTGCCTTGTTGCTATAGCCTGCGTGGACTCCCAGCCCCACAGTCCCTTCGTACTGTGCGAATGATTTCGACGGGAACAGGGCCAAAAGCAGGATGGATAAGCCGATGAGTCTTTTCATGTCGTACCCCATTTATAATTTGTTTTTTTCTCCTTTTAAGATCGGCAGATGCCATTGGAATTTTACAGCCAATATCCGGGTGAGTATTACAATGGATGCCGTTGCCACCTCGTTGACCACTATGTTCAGATCGAGTGCGTATCCCATTGTGAAGAAAATGGCCCCCGCAACACATGCCAGGGCATAAATCTCTTTTCTGAAGATAAGCGGGATCTGGGTGATCAGGATGTCGCGAAGCATCCCGCCGAAAGAACCGGTAATCGTGCCCATAATAACTGCCACCCACGGAGCAAAACCCATTGCCAGCGTTTTCTCGGCCCCCACTACCACAAACAGCCCCAAGCCAATACTGTCGAAAAGAAAGAAAGTGTATTGAAGCCTGACCACCTTGTTTTTGAACAACAGGACAAACAGAAGGGCCAGCAGCGTTGCCCAAAGATAGACCGGGTTCAGCATCCAGAAAGGGGTTACGCCAATGAATAAATCGCGGAGCGTTCCGCCTCCGATAGCTGTGACAAACCCGATGGTGAATGCGCCGAACAGATCGAAATTCTTGGTCGATGCCATCCGCACCCCGCTGATGGCAAAGGCGAAGGTCCCAAGAAATTCGATAATGTTTACAAACTGGATGTTTTCTATCAATTCCATTAAATTATCATCCCGCTTCCCAGGCACAAGTGACTTTCCGTGTCATACACCACTCCGAACTGGCCTGCGGCGATACCCTGGATAGGCAAGCCGGAGGAAATGCTGTACAGATCGCCGGTTTTAGAAATGCGCCCCCGGGTAAATTCCGGAGTATGACGGATCTTAAACGTAACTTCTTTTTCACCGTCGAAGTCGCCCCAGATATCTTTGGTTATAAACGAAAATCCCTGAAGGTTAACCACATTGCCATACTGATGCCTGGTGTTGTATCCTTTTGATACGTAAACGATGTTGCGGTTCACGTCTTTTTTTATTACAAACCAGGGTCCGCCGCTTAAGCCGAGGCCTTTTCGCTGGCCGATGGTGTGAAACCAGAATCCCTGATGCCTGCCGATAATGTTTCCCGTTTCCAACTCTACGATCAGGCCCTCCTTTTTGCCGAGGTAGCGTTCGATAAAGTGGTTGTAATTGACTTTGCCGAGGAAGCAGATCCCCTGGCTGTCTTTTCGTTGAGCCGAGGGGAGTTTATTGTCCGCAGCAATTTTCCTGACTTCCGATTTTAACAGGTTCCCGATAGGAAACATCAGTTTTGCAACTTGCACGTAACTCACCTGCCCTAAAAAATAGGTCTGGTCTTTTACGTGATCTTTAGCGGTGGAAAGCCACGTCAGGCCTTCTGATTCGGTGGTTGTAGCGTAATGTCCCGTGGCAATCTTATCGAAATGATGTCCCCATTTTTGTTCGAAGGTTCCGAACTTGATCAGTTTGTTGCACATCATATCCGGATTGGGAGTCAATCCCCGCTTCACCGAATCGATGGTGTATTGAACCACGCTGTTCCAGTACTCTTCGTGCAACGAAACAATTTCGAAGCGACAGCCGTACTTTTTGGCGATAAAGGTCACGATCTCGATATCCTCTTCCGAGGGGCAATCGATATATCCCTGTTCATCCTCCATGCCGATCTTGATATAGAAAATGGTGGGATCGTAGCCCATCTCTTTCAACTGATGAACCACAACAGAACTATCCACGCCTCCCGACACCAATGCTGCAATTTCCATTATTTTGTTCTTTTTCGGATGCAAAGTTACGAAATAGATAGTAGTTGGGCGTTACGTTTCGGCTAAAAGTTATAATTTTGAGGTCTCAAAGAAAAGAACGTTATGTCTGCTGCACACTCCTCTCACCCCAAAGGGCTGTACTTTATTTTTATTACCGGAATGTCGGAACGCTTCAGTTACTACGGAATGCGTGCTATTTTCACCCTGTACCTTATCAATGCGCTGATGCTCGATAAAGAGTTTGCGTCCGCCATTTACGGAAACTATACCGGGCTGGTTTACCTGACCCCGCTTATTGGAGGCTACGTTGCTGACAGGTATCTGGGCATGCGCCGCTCCATATTCTGGGGGGCGCTTCTGATGGTGATGGGGCAGTTCCTGATGTTTTTCAGTGCTCTCCATTTCGAAAACACCGAACTGGCCAAATGGCTGATGTACGGCGGATTGGGCGGCCTTATTTTCGGCAATGGTTTTTTTAAGCCCAACTTATCGTCAATTGTCGGCAGGCTCTATGAACCCGGAGACAAAAGGCTCGATTCAGCCTACACCATTTTCTATATGGGAGTGAATATGGGTGCTTTTATGGCTCCTCTGCTGTGCGGATACCTGGGTGACACCGGGAATCCGGCCGACTTCAGGTGGGGTTTCCTCGCAGCTGCAATAACTATGGTGTTAAGCCTGGTGTTCTATGTTGCCAGAAACAGCCGTTACCTGGTAGGCCCCAACGGTGAGGCCATCGGAATAGTTCCTGCCCAAAAGGCCGGGCGTGAAAGTGCAGGAGAGTTGGGCGTTGATCTGGGTAAAAAACTGAATGTTTGGCAGTTATCCCTGTGGGCAGTTGGCGGTGTCCTTTTGTTTTTCCTTTTCCTGAAAGGGTTCGACGGAGACATCATCGGTGCCGTTATCTATTCGGCTTGTATCGTTGTTCCCGGCTTTGTCATTTCTGATCCCACACTGACAAAAATTGAACGGCAACGGATCCTGGTAATTTACATCATTGCATTTTTCGTTATTTTCTTTTGGGCCGCTTTTGAACAAGCGGGAATCTCTTTAACCTACTTCGCCGAAGAACAAACCAACCGCCATGTTTTCGGATGGACAATGCCTGCGAGCTGGTTTCAATCGTTCAACGCGGTATTTGTCGTGCTGCTGGCTCCGCTTTTTTCCGCGCTCTGGATTAAGTTGGGTCAAAAAAACAGGGAACCGGCTTCCCCGACCAAGCAGGCTATCGGGTTGTTTTTACTTTCGCTGGGGTACTTGCTCATTGCTATCGGTGTGAAAAATGTGGCACCGGATGCGAAAGTGAGCATGCTCTGGCTTACCGGTTTGTATTTTATCCATACCATGGGCGAGCTAACCCTCTCTCCCATCGGGTTGTCGATGGTTAATAAATTGTCCCCTGTACGCTTTGCCTCGTTGCTGATGGGCGTATGGTATTTGTCGATGGCTACAGCCAACAAATTCGCCGGAACGTTAAGTTCTCTCTATCCCGAAGTAGGAAAGACTAAAATATTCCTTGGTTTTGAGGTTACTACGTTGTTCGATTTTTTCATGATTTTTGTGGTTATGTCGGTCTTGGCGTCGGTAGTGTTGTTTGTCTTATCCAAAACACTGCAAAAACTGATGCACGGAATCCGGTAAGGAGAAAAAGCTGTTTTTTTTATTCCGGTCAAATTATATCGATATTTCAAAAGTTTTTTTCTAACTTTACAAATTAATATTTTGCGATAACTATAAATAGATACAATTTCGCACGGCAACAAAGCTTCAAGTGTGAATGGATGGTTGCCTTTCACCGGACAATGTCCGGTTTCCGAGAGAAAGAAAAAAACTATATAAATGACCTACAAATGGAATTATCTTACCCTGACAACCGACCAAAAAAATAAAAAAAATGAACTGACGAAAGAAATACAAATTGATCCCGTACTGACAGAATTGTTGCTGAAACGAGGCATTTCAAGCGTGGAAGAAGCCCAAAAATTTTTGTATCCGAGCCTCAGCGATTTGCACGATCCATTCTTGCTGCCCGATATGGAGGAGGCAATAAGACGTATAGAACAGGCAATCGGGAACAAAGAACGAATTCTTATATACGGAGATTATGATGTAGACGGCACTACCGCCGTTTCGTTGGTTTATAAGTTTTTACGGAAGATAACCAATAACATTGATTATTATATACCGGACAGGTACGACGAAGGGTATGGCATTTCGATTCAGGGAATCGATTATGCCGTTGAGACAGACGTTAAACTTATTATCTCCCTCGATTGCGGCATAAAGGCAATAAAAAAAGTAGCTTACGCTAAAGAGCACGGAATCGATTTTATTATTTGTGACCACCACATGCCCGATGAGGAACTGCCAGATGCTGTGGCAGTCGTAGACGCCAAACGGGCAGACTCCATCTATCCTTACAACGAGCTTTCCGGCTGCGGAGTCGGATTCAAGCTGATTCACGCTTTTTCCATACGTAACGGCTTGGCATTTTCAGATATCGAGCCGTTGCTCGATTTGGTGGCGATAAGTATTGCTGCCGATATCGTGCCCATTACGGGAGAGAACCGGGTGATGATGCATTTTGGGTTGAAACGGTTGAATGCCAATCCCAGTTTTGGATTACGGGGAATTATTGAGATTTGCGGATTAAGTAAAAAGCCCATTACAGTTAATGACATTGCCTTTAAAATCGGTCCGAGGATCAATGCTTCGGGGAGGATGATGAACGGCAAGGAGGCTGTTGATCTGATGCTGGCCGGTGATATGTCGCAGGCCAGAGAGAAAGCAGTCAACATCGATAAATACAACGAAGATCGCCGCGAGTTGGACAAACGGATTACCGACGAGGCCGTTGATTTTGTGGATAACCGTTTTAATATTGCTGAACATAAGAGCATCGTTTTGTACAACGAAACATGGCACAAAGGCATCATTGGCATTGTTGCTTCGAGGTTGACGGAGAAATATTATCGTCCGGCAATCGTTCTTACCAAATCGGGTGGAATGATATCCGGATCGGCGCGGTCTGTCAACAATTTTGACGTTTACAAAGCCATCGAGGCCTGTAAAGATATCCTGGAAAATTTCGGAGGGCACACATACGCCGCCGGTCTGACCCTCAAGGAAGAGAACCTATCGGAGTTCAAGCGCAGGTTTGACGAGATTTCCTTTGAAGAAATCGAAAGTAAAATGATGCAACCTCAAATAACGGTGGATGCGGAAATCTCCCTGAATGCCATTACGCCCAGATTTGTTCAGGAATTAGCGTTGTTCAACCCTTTTGGGCCGGAAAACGAGAACCCTGTCTTTGTTACCCGGGGAGTTTTGGATGCCGGAGGCAGCAAGCTGGTGGGTCGGGGATTTCATCATATCAAGCTTGAGCTTGTGGATAGAACCGTTTCCGAACCCGTACAAGCCATCGCATTCAGTTCCGATGAACATTTCAAGAAAATCAAGGAAAAGCAGCCCGTGGATGTTTGTTATACCATCGAAGAGAACCGTCACGGTGGAAGTACGTATACTCAGTTATTGGTAAGGGATATTAAGGGATAGGTTTGGAGTTTGAATAACAATTGAATAATGGAGTCGGCATTGTTTCACGGTATCCTGAAAGAATACTGGGGTTACGATTCGTTTCGCCCGCTTCAGGAAGAGATTATTCAGTCGGTTTGGGAACGAAAAGATACGCTCGGGCTGATGCCTACAGGAGGTGGAAAGTCACTCACCTTCCAGGTTCCCGCGCTGGCCATGGACGGATTGTGTTTGGTTGTAACGCCGCTAATTGCGTTAATGAAGGATCAGGTAGACAACCTACGTGAGAAAGGCATTAAAGCCACGGCCGTTTATTCGGGAATGTCTCGCGATGAGATTATTACCGCTCTTGAGAATTGCATCTTCGGCGATTATAAATTCTTGTATGTCTCCCCCGAAAGGCTCTCTTCTGATATTTTTCTGACAAAACTCCGTGCCATGAACATTTGCCTGCTTGTGGTGGATGAGTCCCATTGTATCTCGCAATGGGGGTATGATTTTCGCCCTTCGTACCTGAATATTGCAGATGTGCGCGATCGCCTGGTGAATGTGCCCGTACTGGCGCTTACGGCAACGGCTACATGCGAAGTAGCCGACGATATCCAGGAAAAGTTGCATTTCGGGAAAAAGAATGTATTCCGGACAGGCTTTGAGCGGGATAACCTTTCGTATGTGGTTCGCACGGCCGAAAACAAAATGGCCGAACTTATACATATCTTAAAATCGGTAAAGGGTTCTGGCATTGTTTATGTGCGCAGCCGGCGGGAAACGAAAGAGATTGCGGTGGCTTTACAAAAGACAAAAATTTCGGCCGATTTTTTTCATGCGGGCTTATCGCATGAAGAAAAAGTGTATAAGCAAAATGCCTGGAAAACGGGTGAATGCCGCGTTATTGTTTCAACCAATGCCTTTGGAATGGGTATCGATAAGCCCGATGTGAGGTTGGTTATCCACATGGACTTGCCCAATTCACTGGAAGAGTATTATCAGGAGGCCGGACGAGCCGGACGCGACGGTGAACGTTCATACGCCATTGTTTTATATACGAAAGCGGATAGTGTCAAGCTTAAGAAACGGGTTTCCGACTCCTTCCCCCGGAAGGAATTCATCATAAGGGTTTACGAAGCGCTGGGCAATTACTTCCAGGTTGCCGTCGGTTCGGGGGGCAGTAACGTTTATGATTTTAACTTACATGAATTTTGCCACGTTTTTAAATTCTCCCACCTCCAGACGTATCACGCGTTAAAAATTCTTGAGCTGGCCGGGTACATTGAGTATACCGAAGAGGTGGATTCACGTTCCCGCTTGAGGTTTTTGGCTTTCCGGGATGAGCTTTATTCGTTGAACTTATCGAAAGACAATGATGAACTGGTTCATACCATTCTCAGAAACTATACCGGTGTTTTTTCGGATGATGTATATATCGACGAAGCTATGCTGGCCATCCGGTTGGGAAGAACGCGTGAAGAAGTTTATCAGGCACTTATTCACCTGGCCAGACTCCGCTACATTTATTACGTGCCGCACAAGAAAACACCTTTTATTGTTTATACCTCTTCACGTGAGGATACGCAGTTTGTTGCCATTCCCAAATCAGTTTACGAAGAACGTAAGAAGCGGTTCGAAAAAAGGATTGCTTCAATGGCTGATTATGCTGAAAACGAACGGATTTGCCGCAGCAGGATGTTGCTGATTTATTTTGACGAAAAAAATCCGAAAGATTGTGGCAGCTGCGATGTCTGTTTGCGAAAAACGGAAACCGGATTGACCAATTATGAGTTCAACAAGATTGAAACACTTCTTGCCGAGTCTTTAGAAGCAACTTCTCCGCAGCGGTTAGACAACTTGCTGCAGTCAATTCCGGGTTTTCCTGCCGAGAAAGTGATAAAGGTAATCCGTTTTTTAGTGGATAGGGGTAGATTGTCTTTGAATGACGATGAAATCGCTTTATCTGTCCACCGCCCAGGTTAATACCGCATCCGGCAGTACCTCGTAGTGAATTTGAAACGTTTTTTGCTGGGGTGTTTTGGATTCGTTGGCTTGAAAAACGCCCTTTCTCTCGGGATTAAAAGGGTGAATATGAAGGTGTTCCTTGAAGTCTATTTCACTCTCCTCCATCATCTTAAACATGGTTTCTTTCGCCGACCAGTGCAGGAGTTGATGGATTACCTGTTGCGAGTGATCGATATACTCGTTTTCTGAAATAAATTTATCCGCCAGTTTGCTCACCCGTCCCGAAATGGTTTCCACATCAATCCCAACGGAATGTTGCTTATGCAGCAAAACAGCCGCATAGTCTTTCGTGTGGGAAATGCTTATCTTGTAGGATCCATCGATTAAGAATGGCCTCCCGTCAGGACGGTTGTCGATCATTTTTTCTTCACCCAAAAGCTCAAACAATAAAACCCGGGTGGTAAGCCATTCAATAACTCTCCTTTCCGAACGCATTTTTGAAACATACTCCTCCGCAGCTTTCTGCTGCGATTGAGGCAACGAAAGAAGTAAAGCCTGGTGATTGTCGGTTATTTTTCCTATGCCGATAAGACCGTCCCCGTCGATATGTTCCTTGCGAAGCAACATTGTTTTAGTCGCTGTCTCCTTTCGGAGGAATAAACCGGACTTTCATTATCCGGCGTTTACTCATCTCTTCAGCCTGAAATCCGTATTTCTTGTATTCCACCAGCTCCTTACGTTTAGGGAAATCCCCTTTTAGCTCCAACATCAATCCTGCAATGGTGTCGGCATCTTCCAGCAGTTTTTCGAAATCTTTTTCCGGAACACCGGTAACTTCGATGAAATCTTCAAGGGAGGTCTTCCCTTCAAAAATATAAGATCCGTCCTGGGCAATGGTATAGAAAGGTTTTGCTTCTTCGTCGTACTCATCACTGATGTCTCCAACGATCTCTTCCAGAATGTCTTCCATGGTGACAATCCCGGTGGTGCCTCCATACTCGTCCACCACAATCGCCATGTGGTTTTTGTTGGCACGAAACTCTTCCAGCAGATCGTCAATCCGTTTTGTGCCGGGCACAAAATAGGCTGGACGGATTAGGGATTGCCAGCGGAAATTTTCTGTCTTAATAAGATGTGGCAACAGATCCTTAACATATAAAATGCCCCTGATATTATCAGGGTTCTCTTCGAAAACGGGAATTCGCGAAAACCCGGCTTCTACAATAAAATGGATGACATCCCTAAATGAGGTGTTGATATCGATAGCCACCATATCGCTTCGTGATACCAGGATATCCTCCACCGTTTTGTCCTTGAAACGGATAATGCCCTCGAGCATATCTTTTTCCTGCTCCTGCGTGATTTCACCCGATGTAATTTCAAGTGCCTTGGATAGATCGTCCATTGATATTTCGTATCTTTTCCGAATAACGCTTTTGCTAAAGATATGGCTTGTTCTTACCAGGAACGAAGAAAAAGGATTCATCAATTTATTCAGGATTTGAATAAACCGGGAATGGCTACGGGCGAAAGCCAGCGATCGTTGAGAAGCATATGTTTTTGGAATAATTTCCACAAAAAGGAGTATGAAAGCGATGATAAACAGGAACTCGAGAATAATTTTATTGTTGCTGCCCGAAAAGTAGGGGATAAGGTTCAGCAGGTAGAAAAGCAACGTGACGATCGTTATGTTTAGGGCATTGTATGAAATAACAATAGCGCTCAGTAGTCTTTCCGGGTTCTGGAGCAAGTGAGAAACACGTACGGATGCCGGATCTGCATCGGTATTAATTCCTTCGGTCTCTTCCTGATTGAGGGAGAAGAATGCAATTTCAGCACCGGAAATAATCGAATTGATGAATGTTAGTGTCAGGGTAAGTACAATCAACAAATAATCAGCCGCCGACAGCGCGGCTGCTTGTACTTCAGGATATATAAGCGAAAGAGGATCAGGATCCAATGGGGGAAAATTTAGTGAAACAAAAGAGAATGTTCCAATCCGGAAAAAGGGATTAAAACATTCTCTGCAAAATTACGATGTTTTTTTAAAACGGCAAATCATCTGCTTCAGAATTATCGTTCAAATCTACCGGATCGTTGTAAGAAGTGTCGTGTTTATCGTTTTGAAAACCTGCACCTTCTCCCGCTCCGGCTCTGCGGTTAAGCATTTCTACGTTATCGGCATAGATTTCGGTAATATATCTTTTTACACCGTTTTGATCGTCATACGAACGTGAACGGATCTTTCCCTCGATATACAATTGTGTGCCTTTTTTCACAAATTTTTCTACAATCTGTGCCAATCCTCTCCAACAAACAATATTGTGCCATTCCGTACGTTCGGGAACCTGCGTCCCGTTTGCTGCCGTGTATCCTCTCTCGCTGGTTGCCAAAGGGAAATTCGCTTTAACGTTGTCATTGTCAAAATACTTGATCTCCGGGTCTTTCCCTACATTTCCTACTAAAATAACTTTATTTACCGACATAGCTTAAAAAAAATTTGGTTTAAGTAAATCAATTCAAAACAAAATTAGTGATTATTTTGGATTCAGCAAGTTTTACCGGTAAATTGTTTCGAGATACTTATGGATAAGCCGTGATACAGGATATTCGGATATGGATGTAGCTGGTATTTTGATAAATTTCTTCTCCAAACCGCTCATTTCTTGTTTGCTGAATTCAACCCGATAAAAATCAGCAAGGATAATCTGATGCGACAACACGTGCCTGAGCCGGAGTTTGTGTTGAAGAAAAATTTCGTCAGCAGCTTGGAAAAGAGTAGATAATCCAAGGTGGTCCTGTAGCATAAACAAATCGCTTTGTTTCTCTGTCTCGATAAGCGGGAACTCGTATAGATTTTTCCAGATATCTGAATGCTCCCTTTTCTGAATATACGTATATCCGTTTTGTTCGATATGAAAATAATTAAAATAGCGTATTTTGGGGATTGTTTTTCCTTTTTTGACGGGAAAATCGGACATGTTTTTTCTTTCGAAAGCCAGGCAAACACTCTGTAAAGGACAGTCCTGACATTTGGGAAGCCTGGGGGTGCAAATCAGTGCGCCCAGTTCCATAATGGCCTGATTGTGATTACCCGGATCTTGTTGGTCTAGAATGGATGTAGCCGTTTCGGTAAAGAGTTTCTTCCCGCTTGTGGAATCTATAGGTTCTTCAATGGCAAACAGCCGCGATAACACCCGGTAAACATTTCCGTCAACAACGGGGTAGGGTAGCCCAAAAACGATGGATGCAACAGCTGCGGCCGTATATTCTCCAACACCCTTGAGCAAAAGGATGTCGTTGTGTGATGAGGGAAAAACTCCGTCAAACTTTTCCATAACCTGCCGGGCTGCTGTGTGCAGGTTTCTTGCCCGTGAGTAGTACCCCAATCCCTGCCACGCTTTCAATACGTCATCTTCCTGCGCCCGGGCTAGCGATTTTATGTCCGGGAATTTTTCCATAAACCGTAGGAAGTAGTCATATCCCTGACTTACTCGGGTTTGTTGCAAAATAACTTCTGAAACCCACACGACGTACGGGTCTTTTGAATCTCTCCAGGGCAGAATTCGTCGATGACATTCGTACCACTCTTGTAAAATATTGCTGATCAGCTTGTCGCTCTCTTTTTTACGCATTGTGCTTATAGAATATGGTGCAAAACTACGTTAAAAACACGTGCATTCAAGAAAATGCGTGAAAAAAATAAAATTAAATCGTATTTATTTTTTGGGATGAAAAAAAAGCTATATATTTGCAGTCCAAAATTTTAAGAATTAACTATATTATCACTAACATTAAAAAAAAATAAAATGACTAAGGCAGACATTGTAAACGAAATTGCGAAGAATACGGGTGTGGATAAGGCATCTGTTTTGGCAACAGTAGAATCTTTTATGGAGGTTGTAAAGGATTCGTTAGCAAATAAAGAGAACGTTTATCTGAGAGGTTTCGGTAGCTTTATCGTGAAAAAAAGAGCCGAAAAAACTGCTCGCAATATTTCTAAAAATACGACCATCATTATCCCTGCACACAATATACCTGCTTTTAAACCGGCAAAAACGTTTGTTGCTCAAGTAAAGGATAACACAAATAAATAACAGGATTACGTAAATTTTAAAAACTAAAGAAGATGCCAAGCGGAAAAAAAAGAAAAAGGCATAAAATGGCTGTTCATAAACGGAAAAAAAGACTGAGAAAAAACAGGCATAAAAAGAAGAAATAGTCTTTTTGAAAGTTTTTTGACACACTTTATATACGGGAACAAACTTAAAAGATTATATCAAAAGAGTTTGTTCTTTGTGTATAAACATTTCAAAAGTGTTCGTGAGAACACTGCTTTCTGCTCAGAGGAGCAGAAAGCCTGATTAATCAAACATTTAAAAACAAAAAAAATTGTGGCAAGCGAACTTGTAGTGGATGTTCAGCCTAAGGAGATTACGCTGGCGGTTCTCGATAACAAAAAACTCGTAGAGTTACAACAAGAGAGCCAGAGTGAATCTTACGCGGTGGGAAACATCTATTTAGGCAGGGTCAAAAAATTGATGCCTGCGCTAAATGCTGCATTTGTAGATGTAGGACACAAAAAGGACGCTTTTCTTCACTATTTGGATTTAGGGGTAGAATTTAACTCTGTTTCGAGTTTTCTGAAAACGATTGAAGACAAGAAAAAGATTCCGTTGTTGCAGAAAATGAAATTGCAGCCCGAAATCGAGAAAGACGGTTCCATATCGGACAAATTAAAGGTGGGACAGGAGGTACTGGTGCAGGTCGCCAAAGAACCTATTTCGACCAAAGGCCCGAGGTTGACAGCCGAAATTTCTTTTGCCGGAAGATTCATGGTGCTGATACCGTTTATCGATCGCGTTTCGGTTTCGCAAAAAATTAAATCGCGTGAGGAACGCGCACGCCTTCGACAACTCGTGCAAAGCATTAAGCCCAAGAACTTTGGCGTAATCATTCGTACTAACGCCGAAGAGAAAAGAGTCGCAGAACTTGATGCAGAGTTAAAAGTATTGGTTAAACGTTGGGAAGATACTGCAGAGAAATTGCCAAAAGCAAAAGCACCGTCGCTGGTTTTTGAAGAAACGGGACGGACGGTCGGATTGCTTCGCGATATTTTCAGCCCATCGTTTGAACAGATCCACATCAATGATCAGGATGTGACAAAACAGATTGCCGAGTATGTCGGTTTAATTGCTCCCGACCGGAAAAATGTAGTCAAACATTACAACGGAGCAGCACCAATATTGGACAACTTTGGCATCACCAAACAGATTAAATCGCTCTTTGGCAAAACCGTTACGTTTAAGAACGGCGCTTATCTCATTATAGAGCACACCGAGGCATTACACGTTATTGACGTGAACAGCGGAAACCGCAATAAACAATCGCTCGGTCAGGAAGACAGTGCTTTTGAGGTGAATGTTGCTGCCGCTGAGGAAATTGCCCGCCAGCTGCGTCTGCGTGATATGGGTGGCATCATTGTAGTCGATTTTATCGACATGAGTTCGGGCGATCATCGCAACAAGCTGTTCAATAAGATGAACGAGTTTCTGGCATCGGACAGAGCGAAACACAAAATTCTCCCGCTGAGCAAATTCGGGTTGATGCAAATCACGCGTCAGCGCGTGCGCCCCGAAATGGAATTAGCCACAAGCGAGGTGTGCCCCACTTGCTTTGGAAAAGGGAAGATTAAATCGTCGATTTTATTTACCGACACGTTGGAGGGTAAAATCGATTATTTAGTAAACAAGCTAAAAGTGAAGAAATTCAGTCTGCATATACATCCTTATGTTGCAGCTTATATTCAACAAGGTTTATTCTCGTTGAAATACAAATGGAAAAAGAAATACAATGTTGCTTTGAAAGTAATACCCAATCAGAGTTTGGGATTCCTGCAATATGTGTTTTACGACAAAGAAAATAACGAAATAGACCTGAAAGAAGAAATTGAAATGAAATAAAGTTACGCGTCAGCGAAACGTCAAGTAAAAACCGAATTGCGGAGGCAGTTCGGTTTTTTGCGTTAACCCATCACATCCACATCAAAATACAACACCAAATATTTAAAATCCTGTTTTTCGCGAAAGCGGGATTCAACGGATTTAATGAATTGTCGGGTTTTGGCAGGGGACAAATGGTTGTCGAGCTTGAGCAGAATCTGGCGGAGATGATATTGTTGAATACGGCTGATAAACGGTTTGTTTGGACCGAGCACCATTTCACCAAGCGATTGTTGTAATAACCGGGCGAAAAATGCAGACCCCGATTCCACTTTGTGTTCGTCTTTGTGTTTAAATACAATGGAAATTAACCGCTTGTAAGGGGGATAGTTGAATAACTTTCGTTCCTCTAGCTGGGAGTGGTAGAAACCTTCGTAATCGTTTGTCTCCAGGTATCGGTAAATCGGTTGCCCCGGATCGGCGGTCTGAATGACAACTTCACCTTGCCGGTTTTTTCTGCCGGCACGTCCGGCGGCCTGTAACATCAGCTGAAAGCCGCGTTCGTGCGAACGGAAATCGGGTCGATTGAGCAATCCGTCTGCTGAGACAATCCCTACAAGACTCACATTCTCGAAATCCAACCCTTTCGAGAGCATTTGAGTACCTACTAAAATTTGCACTTTATTTTTCTGAAAATCGGAGATTATCTTCTCGTAAGCGTATTTCCCTTGTGTGGTATCGGTGTCCATCCGTGCGACAGTGGCACTGGGGAAAAGTTGTATCACTTCTTCTTCCAGCTTCTCGGTACCCATGCCGACAGGCTCTATGCTTTTTTCGTGACAAACAGGACATTCACCGACCGGTTTATACGTCTTGTTGCAGTAATGACATTTCAGCTCCCCGCGATTCTTGTGGTAGGTAAGTGATACGTCACAGTGGTTGCATTTTGGGATCCAGCCGCAAAGCTTACATTCCAGCATAGGAGCAAACCCGCGCCGGTTGCGAAACAGAATCACCTGCTCGCCCGATCCCAGGGCCGTGTTTATCTTTTCGATCAGTCCAGGGGCAAGTAGCGTTTTCATTTTCTTTGTTCGGCGGAGCTCCCGGGTGTTCTCCAGTGTGATGCGGGGAAGTTCGATATTTTCAAATCGTTTTTCGAGGGTTACAAGTCCGTATTTCCCGGTTTTAGCGTTGTAATACGTTTCGATGGACGGTGTAGCCGATCCTAGCAATGTCTTTGCACCAAAAGTTTGAGCCAGTACTATGGCTGTATCACGCGCGTGATACCGGGGCGCTGGTTCCTGTTGCTTGTAACTGGTTTCGTGCTCCTCATCCACGATTACCAGCCCCAGTTGGCGGAAAGGCACGAATAGCGACGACCTTACGCCGATAACGATTTCATAAGGCGAATCCGATAGCATTTTTTGCCAGATCTCAGTACGTTCATTATCGTTTATTTTGGAGTGATAGATTCCGAGTTTATCTCCAAAAACCGCCTGAAGCCGTGAAGTCAGTTGTGTGGTGAGGGCGATTTCGGGAACCAGATAAAGCGTTTGTTTCCCTTGATTCAGCTGCTCTTCGATGAGGTGGATGTAAATTTCGGTTTTCCCGCTCGATGTAATCCCGTGTAAAAGACAAACATTTTTTTCTTCGAATGAACGGTTTATCTCTTCCAGTGCCTTTTGCTGATGGTCATTTAAGTTAAACGCCTTACGCGATGATACAAAATGCGTATCGATCCGGCTCACCTCTTCCGGGTACTGGATCACTATGTTTTTCTCCGTCAACCCCTTTAAAACAGTATTGCTGTAGCCGGTTTTTGCAGTAATTTCCTTTTTCGGAATGCTCTCCCTGCCTTCTTCCAAAAATAATTGCCTAAGTGCTTGATAAAGTTCAGCTTGTTTTTTAGACCGCCCGGTAAGCCGGTCAATATCATGGATGCCTGTGTTGAGCCGGATATAGGTTTCCGTTCTGGATCTATACCTTTCCTCCAGATCCTGTGGCTTCATCATCGATGGCAAGGCTGCCTTATAAACATCCCCCAGCGGTGACAAATAATAAAAAGAGATCCATTCCCACAAACGAATCTGATGTTCGTTTACAACCGGATGTGAATCGGTGAGGGAATGGATTTCTTTTATTTCAACTCCTTTTGGCGGCTTATGGTGTAGCCTTAGGACCACCGCTGTGTAATACTTCCGTTTCCCGAAAGGAACAACCACCCTGAATCCGGTACCTATCTTTTCCTGCATCTCTGCAGGAACAACGTAGGTAAAAGATTCGGCTAAGGGAAGTGGCAGGATTACATCAGCAAACAACATGTTTCATTTAGAAAAACAGGGTAGCGGAAATGGACCAAAATCCATCCTTCTGATTAAAAATATCTTCAAAGGCGGGTTCATATACAGAGTAGTCATCGGTTAATTTCATCCTGTAATTAAAGCCTACAGCTACGTGGTTGATCACTTCCAGGCCGGCTCCCAGATTAACGCCTGCTTGAAATTTTTTTGCCTCTACCTTGTCCATAAAGACTTCAGATTTAAAATCATCCCCCGCTAGCCAGAAATTAGCGTAAGGACCGGCAGCCAGAAAAATTTTTACCGGGGAGATAAGCCCGATTTTGTATTTTAAGTTTACAGGAACGTCGATGGAATGATTGGAGATATCTTCAGCTACAGTTTTGATTCCCTGATCATTTACGGTTTTTATATTCATTTTCTCGTTGCTGTATAAAACCGATCCTTCAATTCCAAAATCAACAACAGGGAGCATAAATTCCAATGTAGGGCCCACCTTGAAGTCATTCATGTTTTCTACTGAATATACGTCCTTGGTAAAGGAAGGTTTGTTGATACCTACTTCTCCTCTTATTCCAAACCGTAATTGAGCACTTACCGTACCTCCCATCAATAGAAAGGCCAGGAGGATCATCCATAATTTCTTTGTTTTCATAACTAATGTGTTTTAGTAAATAATCAAACCGTTTGCAAATGCAAATCTATATAGTAAGACAGTTAAAACGGAAAAAAGTTAAATCCAGAATGTTAATTAATCCTATTTACGGATTAGCTCACAAAAGAAAAGCGTTCTGTTCCGCACAAGAACAAAACGCTTTGTAAATCGATTTAGAGCAGATTAGTCCTTTATTTTTGCTTTCAGAAACTCGCGGTTCAAGCGGGCGATATGGCTGATGGATATATTCTTGGGACATTCCTGTTCACAAGCACCCGTATTGGTACAGTTACCGAAGCCGAGTTCGTCCATTTTTGCTACCATCGCCTTGGCGCGTTTAACACGCTCTACTTGTCCTTGCGGGAGCAAAGCCAACTGGCTCACTTTTGCCGAAACGAAAAGCATGGCTGATCCGTTTTTGCAGGTTGCCACACAGGCTCCACATCCGATACAGGCGGCAGCATCCATGGCTTCATCTGCGGCATGTTTGGGAATTGGAATTGCATTTCCGTCGGGAACGCTACCGGTGTTTACCGAAACATAGCCACCAGCCTGGATAATTTTATCGAAAGCTGTTCTGTCGACCATCAGGTCCCGGATTACGGGAAATCCCGCTGAACGCCAAGGCTCAACTGTAATGGTGTCTCCATCGTTGAATTTGCGCATGTGGAGCTGGCAGGTGGTAATGTCTTCATCGGGTCCGTGCGGATGGCCGTTGATATACAAACTGCACATTCCGCAAATCCCTTCGCGGCAATCGTGATCGAAAACAACCGGATCCTTCCCTTCGTTGATGAGTTGTTCGTTCAGAATGTCCATCATTTCGAGGAATGAACTGCCCTGCGAGATCTCTTTCAATGCGTAGGTCTCAAAATTTCCTTTGGCTTTCGGGCCTTTTTGACGCCAGACTTTTACGTTGATATTTATATTTTTGTCCATAGGATGATACGATTTTTAAATTACGACTTATAATTGCGTTGTTGTCTCACGATAAATTCATAGTCGAGAGGTTCTTTGTACATAACGGGAGCTTTTTCTTCGCCCTGATATTCCCAACAGGAAACATAGGAGAACCGGTCGTCGTGACGTAAGGCTTCCCCTTCTTCTGTCTGATGTTCCAAACGGAAATGTCCTCCGCAGGATTCTTCTCTGTCTAACGCATCGTGAGCCATAAGTTCGCCTATTTCGATAAAATCGGCAAGACGAAGTGCTTTTTCCAACTCAATATTCAACGAGCTCTTTTCGCCCGGTATCCGTACATCTGCCCAGAACTCCTTTTTCAATACCTTCAACTCTTCGATAGCTTTCTTTAAGCCATCTGCTTCACGTCCCATTCCGACTAAATCCCACATGATGTGTCCGAGTTTCTTATGGAAGTGGTCCACGGAATGGTTGCCTTTTATGCTCATGAGCCTTTCCATACGTGCATCAATATCTTTTTCTGCTTTTTCAAACTCGGGGCTGTCGGTGCTGAACCTGGGTACCCTGATCTGGTCGGACAGATAACTTTGTATGGTGTAGGGCAGAACAAAATATCCGTCGGCTAATCCCTGCATCAATGCGGAGGCGCCCAGGCGGTTCGCGCCGTGATCGGAGAAGTTGGCTTCGCCAATGGCAAAGAGTCCGGGTATGGAGGTCATCAGTTCGTAATCAACCCAAATTCCACCCATGGTATAGTGGATGGCGGGATAGATCATCATCGGGGTTTCATATGGGTTGTCGTCGACGATCTTTTCATACATCTGGAAAAGGTTCCCGTAACGGGCTTCCACCACATCTTTTCCCAGACGTTTGATGGCATCGGCGAAATCAAGATAAACGGCCAGTCCGGTTGTTCCGACTCCGTAGCCTGCGTCGCAGCGTTCCTTGGCTGCGCGTGATGCCACGTCGCGGGGGACAAGGTTCCCGAAAGCGGGGTAGCGGCGTTCCAGGTAGTAATCGCGATCTTCTTCCTTTATTTCTGTCGGCCTTAGTTTTCCTTCACGGATAGCCTGAGCATCCTCAAGCTTTCTGGGAACCCATATCCTGCCGTCATTGCGCAACGACTCCGACATAAGCGTCAGTTTCGATTGGAATTCACCGTGAACAGGAATACACGTCGGGTGAATCTGCGCCATGCAGGGATTGGCAAAATAAGCCCCTTTTTTGTAGCACTGCCAGGCAGCTGATCCGTTGGAGGTCATGGCATTGGTGGAGAGGAAGAAGGTATTTCCGTATCCGCCGGTAGCGATCACAACCGCGTGAGCAGCAAATCTTTCCAACTTTCCGGTCACGAGATTACGGGCTATGATACCGCGGGCACGCCCGTCGATGATCACAAGGTCAACCATCTCGTAACGCGTATATAGTTTTACTTGTTTCTTATTTACGGCACGGCTCAACGCACTGTAAGCACCCAGGAGCAATTGCTGGCCGGTTTGTCCGCGGGCATAAAAAGTCCGGGATACCTGCGCACCCCCGAAGGAGCGGTTGTCGAGCAAGCCCCCGTATTCGCGGGCAAAAGGAACACCCTGGGCCACGCACTGGTCGATGATGTTGTTGGAAACTTCGGCTAGGCGGTAAACATTGGCTTCGCGTGCGCGGTAGTCACCTCCTTTAATCGTGTCGTAGAACAAGCGGTATACTGAGTCACCATCGTTTTGATAGTTTTTTGCAGCATTGATTCCTCCCTGTGCAGCAATGGAGTGGGCGCGGCGAGGTGAATCCTGGATGCAGAAATTCAACACATTGAATCCCAACTCGCCCAGTGATGCTGCTGCCGATGCTCCGGCAAGTCCCGTCCCTACGACAATTATATCGAGTCGGCGCTTGTTGGCAGGGTTTACCAGTTTTTGGTTCGCCTTGTAAGATGACCATTTTTCGGCCAAAGGACCTTTTGGAATTTTAGAATCCAACTTTATTTTGTTGTCTGTCAGAGTAGTTTTGTTTTCTACTTTTGCAGTTTCGTCTTCTTTGTTTATCATAATGTTTTTAAATTTTTATACGTAAAATTAGGCGCCAAAGCCGAGCAGATAATAAACCGGAACTGAAATGAACAACAAGCAAATAACGGTTGCAACCACATAGGATATTTTCTTCAAGCGGGGCAGCCAGATCTGGTTGTTCCATCCCAGGGTTTGCATGGCACTCCAGAAGCCGTGAGTGAGGTGGTACCATAGCGCAACAAGCCATACGATATATACAATACTGTAAAGAGGTTGAGTGAACAGTTCACGGATAAAATAAGCACCATCCGTCGGATCGTGGTAGCCTGCAGCAGCATAGTTGTGCCCGTGCATCAACTCTACCAATTGCATTTTAGACCAGAAATGGATTAAGTGAAGCACCAAAAATCCCAGGATGATTGTACCCAGAACGAACATGTTTTTCGATGCCCACGAGACATTTTTTTGCGGTTGTGAAACAGCGTATTTGTTTGATCCTCTCGCTTTCTGGTTCTGAAGCGTTAAGATGGACGCATAGATAATGTGGATAATAAAACCCAACGCCAGAATTCCGGTTGCAATAAGTGCGTACCAGTTAGCTCCCAGCAACGATGCAATGGTGTTGTATGCATCGGCCGAAAGGATAACTACGAAATTCATCAAACTGTGAAACATCAAAAACAGGACGAGAAACAAACCGGAAATACTCATAATCAGCTTCCGTCCAATAGAAGATTTAATTAGCCAGCTCATAAAGTTTTTGTTTAAAATTTTATTTAGTAATTATATTGATTTTCAGTTACCGTGATCAAGAAATGAAAAATTTGCTTTAATAGGAATGTGGAAATTCAATTGAGAGCACAAAAATAGCATTTTATAACATCAAAAAAGAATAAATTAAGGAATAATTTTCCCGGCTCTCTTATTTAGAAGCATTCTTTTTAGCGGTCTTCGGGCCTTGAATATTCGGTATTTATTTTACGATACTTTTCGTAAATATAGTAATTAAATGTAATTTTGAGGGATTAAAAAACTGTTTTGAATTTTCATTTTTTCAAAATAGCCCGCTATTATGTGCGAACTGAAAATCCAAATCCATCCCAAAGTAGGCATAAAACAGGACGTGAAAAAATTCAAAACGGTTTCTAAAATTCGATCATAATAATTAAAACATATTCAGATGAAACGATTACCGTTCTTTTTTCTGCTGTTTTTCAGCATAATTTTAATAGGATGTTCAACAACCAAAAAAAGCCTCACGATGAATATTGCTACGTTTAATGTCCTGATGGACACCAAAAAAGATCATCCGAATGCTTGGAAGTATCGCAAGGAGATGGTGAAGGGGCTGGTTCGTTTTCACGATTTTGATATTGTGGGTACACAGGAGGCGTTTAAGCATCAGCTGACGGATGTTCTTGAGCTTGGAAATTATGCTTACACCGGTTCAGGGCGCGACGATGGAAAGGATGCTGGTGAACACTCAGCCATTGTTTATAAAAAAGAGAGGTTCGATCTGTTGGAGAACGGAGATTTCTGGTTTGCTGAAAACCCTGACGTGCCGGGTAAAGGCTGGGATGCTACCTGTTGCAACAGGATCTGTTCATGGGCAAAGTTTAAAGACAAAGAAACAGGGAAAGTGTTTTTTGTTTTCAACTCACATTACGATCATGAGGGGCGTGAAGCTCGAAGAAATTCGTCGTTGTTGCTCTTAAAGAAAATAGAAGAGATTGCCGGAGATAATACCGTTTTCTGCACCGGGGATTTTAACGCTACGCCCGATGATGAACCCATACAAATCCTGAGGAATGACGGAAGGCTGAAAGATTCCTACTTGATTTCGGTGCAGCCGCCTTACGGGACGGAAGGAACGTTTAATGCATTGAACTTGAATTCTCCCATGAAGGGACGAATTGATTATATATGGGTTACGGAAGGGGTGAAAGTGAATAAATACGGCGTACTGAATGAATTGCCATACGCCCGTTTTCCGTCCGATCATTTTCCGGTGATGATCAACGTCACGTTCTAAAGAAACAGGCGGCATTGCTGCCGCCTGTTTTTAGCTAATAAATTGCGATAACGCACTCTCGTGTAGAAACTGCGAAACGCTTTATCTCAGTTTTTCCAGTGCACCCTTTACCCTGGCAACGGCTTTTTCTATATTCTCATCCGATGTGGCATAAGAGAAGCGGATGTGGCCCGGTGCGCCGAAAGCATCGCCGCCCACGCAGGCAACGTGTCCCTGTTCCAGAAGATACATGGCCAAATCAGTGGCTGTGTCAATTCTCTTTTCGTCAAATTGTTTCCCCAGGTAACTGCTGCATTCAACAAAAACGTAGAACGCGCCCTTGGGGTCATTGACTTTCAATGCCGGAATTTCTTTCAGGAGCTTTGTGATCAGGTTTTTTCTCCTTTCAAATGCAACACGCATTTCTTCAACACAATCCTGATTCCCGGTGTAGGCAGCCTCGGCTGCTTTTTGTGAGATCGACGATGCTCCCGATGTGTATTGTCCCTGCAGTAACCCACAGGCGGAAGCAATCCATTTTGGCGCAGCAATCCATCCGATGCGCCAGCCTGTCATGGCGTATCCTTTGGAAACTCCGTTGACTACGATTACCCGCTCACGGACTTCTTCGAACTGAGCGATGCTCTCGTGTCTTCCTACGTAGTTGATGTGTTCGTAGATCTCGTCGGAAATAACATAGATACCGGGGTGTTTTGCCAAAACAGCGGCCAGTGATTTCAATTCATCGCGCGTGTAGACACTTCCTGTCGGGTTAGACGGAGAGCATAAAATCAATGCCCTTGTTTTGGGGGTAATGGATTTCTCCAGTTGTTCTGCGGTGATTTTGAAATCCTGTTCGATACCGGCATACACGAAGACCGGCTTCCCTTCGGCAATTTTTACCATCTCCGGATAGCTCACCCAGTAGGGGGCGGGAATGATTACCTCTTCCCCTTTATCTACAATGGATAAGATGACATTGCAGAGCGATTGTTTGGCTCCACTCGAAACCACTATTTGTGTCGGATCAACATCCAGGTTGTTCTCGTTTTTCAGTTTCGCGCAAATGGCTTTCCTTAGCTCGGGAAATCCTGGAACAGGTGAATAGAAGGAAAAATTATTGTCTATCGCCTTCTTGGCGGCTTCTTTTATGTGGTCGGGTGTGGAAAAATCGGGTTCGCCGACACTCATATTAATTACGTCAATTCCCTGAGCTTTTAGCTCGTTGCTTTTTTGTGCCATCGCGAATGTCTCGGATGGAGAGAGTGATTGCAGTCGTGCTGATAGAGGATTCATATATGTGAGAAGTTTGATGGTTGAAGCCAGAAGTCCGCTACCGGACGTCTGAGGTAAATCGATTGCAAAAGTAATTAAAAAACCGGATATTATTATCTATTTTCTCAAAAACAACACAATAAAGTCTCAAAAACACACATTTTTTTAGCCTATTGCAGCATATTTTCCAAATGCAGAAAACAGCAGAGCCCTTAAAAACGGGAACAATGCTGTTTTAAAACGATCGGACAAGGCAATGTCTTGTTCAAAAAGTTCCGGACTCCGTGTGGAGTTACTTTTCGGAAAGATACGAAGCAATCCCGTCCTGAGTTGCGATAAGGCCTTTGTCCCCCTTGTGCCAATCGGCGGGGCACACTTCACCGTGCTCCTCGGTAAACTGGAGTGCGTCGATCACCCTTAGTACCTCGTCAACGCTTCTTCCTAAAGGCATATCGTTCACAACCTGATGACGGACTATGCCGGCTTTGTCGATCAGGAACAATCCCCGGTATGCTTCAGGGGCACCTACGAAAATCGGATTATCCGATGAATCGGTATCGTATTCTCCTGCAAGTACATCGTAAGCCATGGAGATTGTCAACGCATGATCAGCTACAATGGGATAGGTGACACCCTGAATCCCCCCATCTGATTTTGGCGTTTGCAGCCATTTCCAGTGTGAAACTGCAGAGTCGGTAGAACAAGCCACAACTACTGTGTCGCGATTTTCAAACGCTGCTATTTTTTCTTGAAAGGCGTGCAATTCAGTTGGGCAGACAAATGTAAAATCTGCGGGATAAAAGAAAAAAACCACATATTTTTTTCCTAAATAATTGTCCAATGAGAAATTATCCTCAATGATGTTCCCGTCAAGAACTGCGGGTGCCCAAAAAACAGGCGCTCTTTTTCCTACTAATACTGACATATTTGTAAATTATATTTTTGTTAATTATGAATGACCGGCCAAAGATATAAAAATTAACCGTCAACCCTGTTTTTTTGTTCGCTTATCAGCTATTGAATATTTCTATAACAGTGGTTTAGCCGTTTTAAAAAAACAACGGTATGAAATAAAATTAACGTTTTAAAATCGTTGCATTCAATAAAAAGAGTTACTTTTGCATGCAATAAAATTTAAACATACAGATTATGTCATTTATTGCAGATAAAATTACAATGGAAGGGTTGACTTTCGACGATTTGTTGTTGGTCCCCGGTTATTCCGAAGTTCTTCCCCGAAACGTAGATCTCTCCACCCATTTTTCCAGAAATATCCCGCTTAACATCCCGATGGTGTCGGCAGCTATGGATACCGTTACGGAAACGACTATGGCCATAGCTATTGCCCGTGAAGGGGGTATGGGGGTCATACATAAAAACATGACCGTTGACGATCAGGCAAAACAGGTGCGTGCGGTAAAACGTGCGGAAAACGGCATGATTTTGAATCCCATCAGTATCCATCCTGAGAAAACAGTTGCCGATGCACTTGAAATGATGGCTGAATATAAGATCGGTGGAATCCCGGTCGTTATTGAGGACAATACGCTGGTTGGGATAGTGACCAACCGTGACTTGCGTTTTGAACGCAACATGGATAAGCTTATTCGTGAAGTGATGACCCGGGAAAACTTGATCACGACCCGTCAGACAACCGACCTGGAAGCTGCCGCCGAAATTCTTCAGCAGCACAAAATTGAAAAACTTCCTGTGGTCGACTCCAATTATCGGCTGGTGGGGCTTATCACTTACAAAGATATTACCAAAGCCAAAGACAAGCCTTATGCATCGAAGGATGAGCAAGGTAGGTTGCGGGTTGCTGCGGGGATCGGAGTGACTTTCGACTCTGTGGAAAGGGCTGCCGCTCTTATTGATGCCGGTGTTGATGCCATTGTTATAGACACCGCTCACGGACATTCGAAAGGTGTTGGTGATATGCTAAAACTTATCAAAAAAACTTTTCCTGAAATAGACGTTGTGGTAGGAAATGTTGCCACGGCCGATGCAGCAAAATTTCTGGTAAAGGCGGGGGCCGACGGAGTGAAGGTAGGTATCGGCCCCGGATCGATCTGTACTACGCGGGTAATAGCTGGTGTGGGCGTTCCGCAACTTTCGGCTATTTATGATGTGGCACAGGCGTTGAAGGGATCAGGGGTGCCGCTCATTGCTGATGGCGGATTACGTTATTCGGGGGATATCGTGAAAGCGCTGGCAGCCGGCGGTTCATCCGTAATGATGGGTTCGTTGTTGGCGGGGACAGAGGAGTCACCCGGAGAAACAATCATCTTCAACGGAAGGAAATTCAAAACCTACCGGGGGATGGGCTCGCTTTCTGCAATGCAGAAAGGTTCGAAGGACCGCTACTTCCAGGACGTGGAAGACGACATAAAAAAATTGGTTCCCGAGGGGATTGAAGCCCGGGTGCCTTTCAAGGGAACGCTGCAAGAGGTTATTTATCAGATGGTCGGCGGACTTCGTGCCGGAATGGGTTACTGCGGAGCTTCAACTATCGAGAAACTGCACGAAGCCAAATTCACCCGCATCACTTCTGCCGGATATGCTGAAAGCCATCCGCACGGTGTTATGATCACGCGTGAAGCACCTAATTACAGCCGGGATAAGGAATAATACGATTTAGGAATTTAATTTCCAGGTTTACGACTCTCAACCCTGCACGACAAGCTGTGTGGGGTTGTTTGCTATTTTCTAATTTTCAGCTTTCTAATTTCTGTAAAAAATCACTACCTTTGCAGACAATTTTTTTAAGTGGTATAAAAACGTTGACAATGAGCAAGAAATTCACCGAATACAGTCAGTTAAATTTATCGGAGATCAATAAGGAAATGTTGCGGCAATGGGATGAGCAGAACGTATTTCGCAAAAGTCTGGAGATACGTGAAGGCCATCCGGAGTTTGTGTTTTATGAAGGCCCGCCTTCAGCAAACGGGATGCCGGGTATTCACCACGTAATTGCACGTTCCATTAAAGATATTTTCTGCCGTTACAAAACCATGAAAGGTTTTTTGGTAAACCGGAAAGCCGGCTGGGATACTCACGGACTTCCCGTGGAACTGGGTGTGGAAAAAACGCTTGGTATTACCAAGGAGGATATCGGTAAAACCATTTCGGTAGAAGAGTACAACAATGCTTGCCGTACAGAGGTGATGAAATATACCAAAGAATGGGAAGACCTCACGCGGAAAATGGGTTATTGGGTGGATATGAACGATCCGTACATTACCTATGATAATCGTTACATAGAGACGTTATGGTATCTGCTTAAAGAAATTTACAAAAAAGGATATCTCTACAAAGGCTATACCATTCAACCGTATTCGCCGGCAGCGGGAACCGGGCTGAGTACGCACGAGCTGAATCAGCCCGGTTGTTACCGCGACGTTAAAGATACCACCTGTACAGCACAGTTTAAAGTAATCCATCCGCTACCCGAGTGGAAACAGTTTGGCGAAGTCTTTTTTCTGGCCTGGACAACCACACCCTGGACACTGCCGTCGAATATGTTGCTGGCGGTGGGTCCGAGCATCGAATATGTTGCTGTTCAGACGTTCAATCAATATACGGGTAGCCCGGTGACTGTGGTGTTGGCGAAAAACCTTCTCGATTCTTATTTCCCGGCGAAGAACGCTCAACTAAAACTGGAGGATTATCAGGAAGGGGATAAAAATATACCGTTCCGGGTGTTGGAAAAAACATGGAAAGGCACGGAATTGGCCGGCCTGGAATATGAACAACTTTTCCCCTGGATAAAGGTGACGGAAAAAGCGTTTAAAGTCGTTTGTGGCGATTTTGTAACAACTGAAGACGGTACGGGGATTGTACACATTGCGCCTACTTTTGGAGCCGATGACGCGAAGGTGGGTAAAGAAAACGATGTCCCCGGACTAACCGTTGTTGACAAAGACGGAAACACCCGGCCAATGGTTGACCTGACCGGGAAATTCTTCCGCCTGGAAGACCTGGACGGTGGTTTTGTACAAAACAACGTGAATGTTGATTTGTACAAGGAGTTTGCCGGAAGATACGTGAAGAATGAATACGATCAAGCGTTGTCTGCTGATGAAGTAACACTGGATATCGACCTGTCCGTTTCTCTCAAACTTCGGAACCGTGCTTTCCGCATCGAAAAATTTGTTCACAGCTACCCACACTGCTGGAGAACAGATAAGCCCGTGTTGTATTATCCGCTCGACAGCTGGTTTATCCGCTCGACAGCTTGTCGTGAAAAGATGATGGAACTCAACGACACCATCAACTGGAAGCCCCAGTCCACCGGAACGGGCCGTTTTGGAAAGTGGCTCGAAAACCTGCAGGACTGGAATCTGAGCCGCAGCCGTTACTGGGGAACACCACTTCCGATCTGGCGTACAGAAGACGGCCGGGAGGAGAAATGTATCGGTTCGGTAAAAGAGCTGTGCAACGAAATGCAAAAAGCACTCGATGCCGGTGTGATGAGCGAACTGCCCTGGAAGGATTTTGACCTGAAGGAGTACAGGGATCTGGAATACGGGAAAATCGACCTTCACCGTCCCTATGTGGACAATATTGTGCTGGTCTCCGAAACCGGAAAGCCGATGTACCGAGAACTCGATCTGATTGATGTCTGGTTCGATAGCGGCGCCATGCCTTTTGCCCAGTTCTTCTATCCACACATAGCGGAAGAGGAATTTGCAAAAGTTTATCCTGCCGATTTTATAGCAGAGGGAGTTGATCAGACCCGGGGATGGTTTTTTACGTTGCATGCCATCAGTACGATGGTAAAAGGTAGTGTTGCTTTTAAAAATGTGATATCAAACGGGTTGGTCCTCGATAAAAATGGCAATAAGATGTCGAAACGATTGGGAAATGCGGTTGATCCGTTTGAAGCTATAGAGAAGTTCGGTTCCGACCCGCTCCGCTGGTACATGGTTACCAATGCCGCACCCTGGGATAACCTGAAATTCGATATTGACGGCGTGGAAGAGGCCCGCCGCAAATTTTTCGGAACATTGTACAATACCTATTCCTTCTTTGCCCTTTATGCGAACGTGGACGATTTTCACAATCAATATCCCCCGATTGCACTGGCGAAACGCCCCGAGATTGACCGGTGGATCCTGTCGCTCCTGAACTCCCTGGTTAAAGAGGTGGACGGGGACTATGCCAGCTACGAGCCTACCAAAGCAGGAAGAGCAATAAACGACTTTGTAAACGACAACCTCAGCAATTGGTTTGTCCGTTTAAACCGCAAACGTTTTTGGGGAGGCGAGATGACCGAGGATAAAATGTCAGCCTATCAAACCCTTTATCAATGCTTAGTTACGGTAGCGAAGCTGATGGCTCCCATCGCTCCGTTCTATGCCGACAGGCTTTACCTGGATTTGGTGAAAGTAACCGGTAGCGAACGTTTTGAGTCGGTGCATCTGGCTGATTTCCCCGCCGTCGATGAATCGGCTGTCGATGTTGCCCTCGAAGAGCAAATGTACCTGGCACAAACAGCATCATCTATTGTGTTGGCGTTGCGGCGAAAAGTGAATTTAAAAGTCCGCCAGCCGTTGACGAAAATCATGATCCCCGTCGCAGATGAAAAGCAGCGCAGAAACATTGAAGCGGTTCAGGCTCTTATTCTTAGTGAAGTGAACGTGAAAGAACTGGAGTTCGTAGATTCGGCAAACGATATGCTAGTGAAGCGGGTGAAACCCGATTTCAAGAAACTTGGGCCTAAATACGGGAAAATAATGAAGCAACTTGCTGCACGTATCCAGGAAATGCAGCGGGATGAGATAAATAAGTTGGAGAAAAACGGTTGTTTTGCATTTCGGATAGAAGGACAAGAAGCCGTAATCGATCTGGCTGACGTGGAAGTTATTTCGGAAGATATCCCAGGCTGGCTGGTGGCCAACGAGGGACAGTTGACCGTTGCGTTGGATATCACCGTAACTGATGAACTGCGCAAAGAAGGGATTGCCCGCGAGTTGGTAAACCGTATTCAGAATTTACGCAAGTCGAAAGATTTTGATATTACCGACCGCATCGCTGTCCGGTTTTCGTCAAATCCGTTGTTCGACAGTGCCGTCAGGGAATTCAGCGAATATATCAAGACTCAGGTGCTTGCCGACTCTATAGAAATAGAAACACTGGTTTTTGAAGATGAAATAGAGATTGATGATGAGAAATTAACTATTGATGTACGTAAACAATAGTCGGACTATTTGCGTTTATGATTGATATATCGGTAACTAATTTTTGTTATCTTTGCGAAAACAACTACAGGTAAGATTATTTTGACATAAAACAACACCGTTGCCGATTATTAATTGATCGATACTAAACGTTAGGAAAAACAATTGAAATAAATTATAAAATATTTACTGTTATGAGTGAAAAGACGAGATACTCTGATGAGGAATTGGAAGAATTCCGGGCCATCATTAATGAAAAACTTGAGGTAGCCAGGCAGGAGTACGAAAACTACCGGGCAGCGGTCACCAATGCGGATGGTAACGATACGGTGGATACGTCACCTACTTACAAGGTGTTGGAAGAGGGCGCTTCAACGTTATCGAAAGAGGAGGCCGGACGGTTGGCTCAACGTCAGATGAAGTTCATTCAAAACTTACAGGCAGCATTAATACGTATAGAAAACAAAACCTACGGTGTGTGTCGTGAGACCGGTAAACTAATCCCTAAAGAACGTCTTCGTGCAGTGCCCCACGCAACATTAAGCATCGAAGCTAAACAAGGAAAAAGAAAATAGCCGCTAGCTAATGATTTCAATGACAACACGAATGATCACTGGACAGGAAAGAAGTATTTCTGTCCCCGGTGTAATTACGTACAAATGGCTACCCGAATGAACAGCTCCACAAAAAAAAGACTTATTGCCGTTTCAGTTATCTTCTTGGTTTTACTCGTCGACCAAGTTAGTAAAATCTGGGTGAAAACCCACATGGCTCTCTACGATATGATTCATATAACCGATTGGTTTAAAATATATTTCGTGGAAAACAACGGCATGGCATTCGGTATAGAAGCCATAGGCAAATTGTTTCTTTCCCTTTTCAGAATAATAGCCGTAGGAGCAATTTTTGTTTATTTACTCCGGATTGTTCGAGAAAATTACAAGATTGGCTTTATTGCCTGCATCGCACTGGTGTTGGCCGGCGCATCGGGAAACATTATCGACAGCGTTTTCTACGGAGTATTCTTCCAGGCAAGTTACCCGGGACATGTTGCCTCTGTAGTGCCTTTTGGTGAAGGATATGCTTCCCTGCTCCACGGGAAAGTGGTGGATATGTTTTATTTCCCACTTATTGAGGGGACATATCCCGATTGGTTTCCGGTGATGGGCGGCAAAGACTTCTTGTTTTTTCGCTTTATCTTTAACGTTGCCGACTCAGCCATATCCGTAGGCGTTGTATTGTTGTTGGTTTTTTATCGAAAAACACTTTCCTATTCACTTCTCTCGAAAAAAGATAAAGAGAAGTTTGATCGTGAAAGGCAGGAACAATTGGAAAAAAAAGCTGTTTGTGAATCGTAAAGTTGCTGCATATCTCCTGACTTCGGTAATTCTGAGCATTTTGTTCTCTTTTTGCAACAGGCCGAAAGAAGTGCTGAACAGGAAAGATATGGAAAAACTGATGTACGATATTTACGTTGCCGAAGCAATGATTGAAAATGATTATCAGGGCTTTGACACACCGGAAAAAAAGGAGGCGCTTATCCGCGATGTTTTCAGGAAACACCAAACAACGCAGGCGCAGTGGGATACCTCCCTTTCCTGGTATTCAGACAGAATAGATATCTACCTGAAAATGAATGATTCCGTTAAGGCGCGCCTGCAACGCCGCCAGAGAGCGAGCGAACAGGTCATGAATCGTCAGCTCCAACAAGAGCAATCACTTACCTCCCGTTCTTATTCGCCTTCCTACATTCCTGAAAACTACTCTTTTGATGAAACAAATCCGAAAAACGGTTTCCGTTTCCGGATGGACACAACTGACATTGCTCAAAAGATAAATAGCAGCGGTTTCGATTTCGGTTTCGACGTTATCGGTATCCCCGCTCGTTCGAAACCAGATTTGCGGGCAGTATTGATGCTCGAATACAACGATACGGTTATTTATCACTCCGAGTTCATTGTTGAGAACAGGAGCTACTTGTTGCACGGACAAAAGTATATCCCCGGTGATACAATTAGGGGAATAACTGGGTTTGTAAGGTTGCAAGACACCATCGGTATGTTTAGAAATATTCGGCTGAATAATATCTTTTTGGGACATCCAAACGATTCTGTCCAACCCGCCCAACGCAACGTGTCGGCACCTCAGGAGAGAATACTCATGGATGAGGAAACGGGGACGCAGTAATCCCGAATTCCTACACGATCTAATATTAAATTTTTTACTACATTTGCAGAAAATTACAGCACAGAATCCAACATTTAATGATTAACAAATAAATTTTTCGAAAGATGAAGAAGAAGAGAGTTTACACCTTTGGCAACGGACAGGCCGAGGGTCGTGCAGATATGAAGAATCTGCTTGGAGGGAAAGGCGCTAATCTTGCCGAAATGAACCTGATCGGTGTGCCCGTCCCCCGGGATTTACCATTACCACCGAAGTGTGTACCGAATACAACCAGCTTGGCAAAGATTATGTGGTAGATGTGTTGAAGCCCGAGGTTGAAAAAGCAATTAAAAACATCGAAAAGCTTATGGGAGCTAAGTTCGGTGACAGGGAAAATCCTTGTTTGGTTTCTGTGCGCTCCGGCGCCCGGGTTTCAATGCCCGGCATGATGGACACGGTCCTGAATCTTGGATTAAATGACGATGCCGTGGAAGGAATAGCCAAAAAATCGGGGAACGAACGTTTTGCGTGGGATTCTTATCGTCGTTTTGTGCAGATGTATGGCGACGTGGTGTTGGGAATGAAGCCACAAAGCAAAGAGGATATCGATCCGTTCGAAGAAATAATGGAAGAGATGAAACAAGCCAAAGGAGTGGAGCTCGACAACGAACTGACTGTCGATGACCTGAAAGATTTGGTAAAACGTTTCAAATCTGCCGTGAAAAAACGTACAGGAAATGATTTTCCCGAAAGTGCATGGGAGCAGCTTTGGGGAGCCGTCTGCGCCGTTTTTGACAGTTGGATGAACGAACGCGCCATCCTTTATCGGAAAATGAATAATTTCCCGGAAGAGTGGGGAACCGCTGTTAATGTGCAGGCCATGGTTTACGGAAATATGGGTAAGACATCCGGAACAGGAGTGGCTTTCACCCGCGATGCTGCAACCGGTGAAGATATTTTTAACGGTGAGTACCTGATAGACGCACAAGGAGAAGATGTGGTGGCAGGTGTGCGCACACCGCAGGAAATAACACTCGAAGGTTCACGCCGTTGGGCAAAACTGCAAGGGGTATCGGAAGAAGAACGTGCCGCTAAGTACCCTTCACTCGAAGAGGCATTGCCCGAATGTGCCAAAGAACTGATTGAAACGCAGCAGAAACTTGAAGACTACTTCAAAGACATGCAGGACCTCGAGTTTACCATACAAGACGGTAAGCTGTGGTTGTTGCAGACCCGCAGCGGTAAACGTACCGGGGCTGCCATGATCAAAATAGCCATCGATATGCTTCATCAGGGTTATATCGATGAAAAAACGGCACTGAAACGCTGCGATCCCGAAAAATTAGACGAGTTGCTACACCCTGTTTTCGATAAAAAAGCATTGGCAGCGGCCAAACCGGTAACCAACGGGCTCCCCGCATCGCCAGGGGCTGCCGCAGGACAAGTTGTCTTCCATGCCGACGAAGCTGAAGAATGGGCTAAAGAAGGAAAAAAAGTGATTCTTTGCCGCATCGAAACGTCGCCCGAAGACTTGCGCGGTATGGCCACAGCACAGGGGATTTTAACCGCCCGCGGAGGAATGACTTCTCACGCTGCCGTTGTGGCACGCGGTATGGGGAAATGTTGCGTGTCGGCAGCAAACGGTGTGGTTATCAACTACAAGGAAAGGAAAATGACCATTAACGGGAAAGTGTTTAATGAAGGGGATTGGATTTCGTTAAACGGTACTACTGGAAATGTTTACGAAGGAAAAATACAGACGCAGGATGCTGAGTTGGGTCCCGATTTTCTCGAACTGATGAAGATTGCAGACAAGTATACCCGTATGAACGTAAGGACCAATGCCGACACACCTCGGGATGCGAAAGTAGCACGTAATTTCGGGGCTACCGGAATCGGTTTGTGCCGCACCGAACACATGTTCTTCGAAGAAGACAAGATTATTCCCATGCGTGAAATGATTCTGGCCAAAAATGAAGAGGGCCGTCGTAAAGCGCTGGAAAAACTGCTCCCCCTGCAGAAAAAAGATTTCAAAGGAATTTTTGAAGCTATGGACGGATATCCCGTGACTGTCCGTTTGTTGGATCCTCCTTTGCATGAATTTGTTCCCCACGATGAAAAAGGGCAAATGGAAATGGCGAGGGTAATGGATATTTCTTACAGCGATATACACGAACGTGTGGAAAGCCTGATGGAATCGAATCCTATGCTTGGGCTGCGCGGTTGCCGCCTTGGAAACTTGTATCCCGAAATCACGGAAATGCAAACCCGGGCTATCATTGAAGCTGCGCTTGAACTGAAAAGGGAAGGCATCAAGGCCATTCCGGAAATCATGGTTCCGCTGACAGGTATCGTGTATGAGTTCCAGGCACAGAAAGAGATTATTGAAAAAACTATCCAACAGGTATTCAGCGAAAACAGTGATTCCATCGAATACAAGATTGGGACAATGATCGAGATCCCCCGTGCTGCACTCACCGCTCACAAGATCGCCAAGGAAGCCGACTTCTTCTCGTTTGGTACGAACGACCTGACACAGATGACTTTCGGCTATAGCCGTGATGATGTGGCTAAATTCCTGCCGTTATATATTGATAAAGGGATCCTGAAACAAGACCCGTTTGCTGTTCTCGATCAAAACGGGGTAGGACAACTGGTAAGCATGGCCGTACAGAATGGCCGTGCAGTGAAACCCTCACTTAAATGCGGTATTTGTGGTGAGCACGGGGGTGAACCTTCATCGGTGAAGTTCTGTCACCGTGTAGGGCTCAACTATGTCTCCTGTTCTCCGTTCCGGGTGCCTATCGCACGTTTGGCAGCAGCCCAGGCCGCGATTGAGTAAAATCTCCGGTAAGATAAATTTTGTAAAGACGCGATAAGTCGCGTCTTTACTTTTTAATGCTTGCCCACCAAATTCAGTCCGATAACCGACAAAACCAGTGTGCAAAGAAAAAAAATCCGCCAGAAGGCCGTGGATTCTCCCAGGAAAAGAATTCCTGCCAATACCGTAAACACTGCACCTATTCCACCCCACACGGCGTAACCTGTTCCAACGGCAACGGCATTTTCACCGCTAATGGCTTTGAAAAGTAGAAACATACTGATGGAGACGCTAATCAGAAAGGACAAAAACCACATAACGGCCGTTTTGCCTGTACTTGCCGACATCCTTTCAAGACTGAAAGCAAAAACGGCCTCAAACAATCCGCCAACAATAAGAAAAATCCAATTCATCATAGTTGTAAAATGTAAAGGGTGCAAATATACACCTTTTATGTTTTTTCTGGATAAAGCCTTGCTCTATTTAGCAATAAATACTAATTTTGGACAACTATTCAACCCGTTAGACAAACACTCCCCATTTAAATGAAAGTATTGTTGTTCGTTTTTTCTTGTTTGGCTTTGTCCGTTTCCTGTCAAAAAAAAATGGAGTATTACAAAAGTAGTGATTTTAAATCCGTGAAAAAGGTAGATGCACATCTCCACATCAATACGGACGATGGACGGTACCTGGAATTTGCCACACTGCAAAATTTCAGCATACTTTCTCCAAACGTTGATGCCGGAACACCTGTCGAAAAACAGCTAAGTATTGCAGCCGTACACCGGCAAAATTATCCTGGAAACTTTGCTTTTCTGGGGACATTCACCGTAGATAGTTTTGGTACTTCCGGTTTTGTCCGGAGCGTGATCGGACAGATTGACCGTGCCATTGAGCAGGGCGCTTCCGGAGTTAAAATATGGAAGAACATCGGGATGAGCCTGAAAGACAGCAACGGCAGGTATGTCATGGCGGATGATCCGATCTTTGACCCCATATTTCAATACCTGACAGACAAGAAGATTCCTTTGATGGCTCACCTCGGCGAACCGCGCAACTGCTGGCTCCCGCTAGAACAGATGACCGATTCCGGCGATTACCGTTATTTCAAGAATCACCCTGAGTATCATATGTTGTTACACCCCGAAGCTCCCTCATATGAAGATCAGATCAACGCCCGCGATAATGTACTGAAGAAGTTCCCGGGCCTCACTTTTGTGGCGTCTCATATCGCCAGCTTGGAGTGGAACCTGGATGAAGTTGCCGAAAGGCTTGATCGCTATCCGTCGATGAGCATCGATTTATCGGCACGAATGGGACACGTTCAGCGTCAATCGGTTGCCGACTATGAAAAAGTACGTGATTTTTTTATCCGGTACCAGGATCGGATTTTATACGGCATTGATATAACGATTAGCGAAGGCGGTGACCGTTTCGATACTGTTTCGTCGGAAATGCTCCGGAAATGGGAATCAGACTGGGCTTACCTGGCAACGGATTCCATACAGGTTATAGAGAACATTAGTGGCGATATCCGAGGGCTTCACTTGCCCAAAACCGTAATCGATAAGGTATATTATGAAAATGTGAACCGGTATTTCAGTGCTTTTGAGAAATAAGCCGGATAACAGCTGTCGGCCGGCCCGTGAGTAAGTAATCCCGAACGGAGGGTGTCACTTTGCCTTGCAGATTTCCTGAGACAGCCGTCGACAGATGATTTTGTATCTTTTAATAATTGATTTGTTGCCCGATAATTTTATTATAATTACTTTTACATTCAACTTTTCAAAAAACCTGTAAAAAATGAAATTTTCTGCAAAAATACTATTATCGCTTGTCGTTTTTACGTTGATGGCGAATAGTGCTGCTTCTCAAAATAACATTGTCGATGAGATCGTTTGGGTGGTGGGCGATGAAGCCATACTTAAATCCGAGGTGGAGGAATACCGGAAGGACATTCAGATGCAGAACCAGCGTATCGAGGGCGATCCATATTGTTTCATCCCTGAGCAGATGGCTATAAACAAGTTGTTTCTCGACCAGGCAAAGCTCGACAGTATCGAGGTGAATGAGGCCAACGTGAACCGTATGCTGGAATATTACATGAACGAGTACATTTCATCAACGGGATCGGCAGAAAAGCTCCAAGAGTATTTTGGTAAGAGCCTGAGGAAAATCCGCGAAGACCTTCGGACCCAGTTACGCGAGCAACAGCTGATACAGGGTGTGCAGCAAAAACACTTTGAGAATGTATCGCTGACCCCTTCTGAAATCCGGAAGTTTTACAACACGATTCCGCAGGACAGCTTGCCGTTTATCCCTACCACCATGGAAGTACAGATAATCACCGTTGAACCCGAAGTGCCTTTGAAAGAGATAGACGCAGTGAAGAACAGGCTGCGTGAATATACCGAGCAGATCAACTCGGGAAAAAGCTCTTTTTCCACACTGGCCTTGTTGCACTCCGAAGACCCGGGGACGGCACTCAAGGGAGGGGAAATGGATTTCCAGACAAGGGCGCAACTTGTTCCCGAGTTTTCGAATGTAGCATTTGCTCTCAACGATCCGACAAAAGTTTCGAATATAGTTGAAACGGAATATGGATATCACATCATACAACTTATCGAACGAAGAGGGGATATGGGTAAATTCCGCCACATTTTGCTGAAGCCGAAAATTCCACAGGAACAATTGGACACTGCTCTTGTCCGGCTCGACTCCATCCGAAACGGAATTGTCAATAAAAAAATCACGTTTGACGAAGCTGCTACTTTCTTTTCGGCGGATAAAGATACTCGGAACAACAAGGGAATTATGGTCAACAACCGGTCCAATTCACAAAACACGGGAACTCCCCGTTTCCAGTTGAGTGAGCTTAATCAGGACATTGCCAAGGTGGTAGGGGAAATGAAAGTAGGGGAAATGTCTAAACCCTTTGTTATGGTTACCGATAAGGGCAAGCAAGTAGCAGCCGTGGTGAAAGTCACCAACCGGAACGACGGGCACAAAGCCAACATCAACAACGACTACCAAATCATTAAGCAAATGGCTGAAAATGACCGTCGCCAGGAACTGATGGACGACTGGTTGCAGAAGAAAATAGAAACCATCTACGTTAGAATTGATCCCAACTGGAAAGGGTGTGATTTTAAGTATAAAGGCTGGCTGAAGTAATAGGCTTAATTCGTCGTGGCGGTGAAATATTCAACGCAACAATCGAACAACGTTTTTCGGATGAAAAAGCAAACGTGCCCCAATATTACCATCAAAAGCATACTCTTCGCGGGTGTGCTTTTTGTGCTTATGTTACCCGCCCGTCCGCAACAACCGCCACCAACCAACCCAAACGTGAAGATTGTCGAACTGAAGCAAGCCGATTTGCTTTATAAACGGGAAAGTTCCGAAGCTCAAATCTTGAAGGATAACGTGGTCTTGTATCACGAAGGTGCTTTTATGTATTGCGACAGCGCCTACCTGTTCGAAAAAACGAACACGTTCGAAGCTTTCAGCAATGTCCGGATGGAACAGGGCGATACCATTTTCGTGTACGGTGATTACCTGCATTACGACGGGAATACCCGCCTGGCACGCCTTCGGGACAATATCCGTATGGAAGACCGTCAGGTTACGCTCTTTACAGATAGCCTGAACTACGACCGTGAGGCAAACCTGGGGTATTACTTTGACGGGGGAATGCTGGTGGACGAAAAGAATGAGCTTACCTCCTTTTGGGGACAGTATGATCCGGTAAGCAAGGACGCCCTGTTCAGCGACAGCGTAAAACTGGTCAATGAGGACTATACTATATTCGCCGATACACTGAAATACAACACGGAGAGTAAGGTCGCTGATATCCTGGGTCCTTCAACCATTGTCTCAGACAGCGGGTTTATCAAAACATCACACGGGTGGTACAACACCGGGACTGACGACGCACGGTTGTTTGACCGATCAGAAATTTACAGCAGTGACAGCACAAAGATGCTTGTGGGAGACACCGTTTTCTATAACCGGCAAACCGGTCTGGGGGAGGTCTTCGGTAATATGTACCTCGAGGATTTTGAGCAGAAAGCCATCTTGCGTGGAAACTACGGAACGTATAACGAGAAAACCGAGTATGGAATGGCAACCGACTCGGCTTATGCTGTTGATTATTCACAGAGCGACAGCCTTTTTCTTCATGGAGACACGCTGAAAATGTTTACCGACTCCATTTACAAGGAGATCAAGGCGTATTACAACGTCCGGTTTTATAGGGAAGATATTCAGGGGGTTTGTGATTCCATGAACTACGTTCAAAAAGATTCCGCGTTGTACCTCCTCGGCAATCCGGTCATTTGGAATAAAAGCAATCAGATTCTCGGCAACCGTATCGATATTTATCTGAACGACAGTACTATTGATAAAGCACACGTGAGGGATTATGCCCTTGCCATCCAGGACAGAGAAATGACGGGGCAATATAACCAGATAAGCGGAAGGGATTTGAAAGCCTTTTTTGCAGAAGGGGAACTCAGGCACGTTTTGGTGGAGGGGAATGCCGAATCGCTTTATTACCTGGTGGAAGAAGATAGTGCGCACACCGTTATAGGATTGAACAAAACCGAAAGCGCCTACCTGTCCATGGACTTCCTGGACGATGAGTTGCAGAAACTAAAACTATGGTCATCCACTAAGGCTGTAACTACCCCGTTGAGCCAACTGAAACAGGAGGAATCGAAATTAAAAGGGTTTATGTGGCTCGACTACCTGAGGCCGCTCCACAAAATGGATATCTTCCGGCGCAACGAACGTCAGGGCCCCGATAGCGAAGTGCAGGCCCCGAGAAGATTCTCACGGGACGATGCTGTTGAATAGATGACTTTTGTTTTTTAGTATTCTTTTTTTAATTTTGTGTAACGATAAAATTGACAGCTATGGGAATGTTCTTTTTTTACAACAATAAAAAACCTCGAAAATTTAATTACACACCCATACTTTACGATCCGGACAAGGAGGAACGAAAAGAACAGATGGAAAAAAGAATCCGGAGGATCCGGGAAGAGGTAGCCCGAGAAGAGGGTAAAACAGTCGAAACACCGCGGGAGGCTGTCAACACTGACTTTGGTGAAGCGTTCCTCTCCCAGACTAAGTATTTGAAACGCAGAAAAGAAAAAGAAAAAGAGGGAAGCAAGCCTTTTTTTACCAGCAACCTTACTGTCGTCTTGCTGATTATTGCGTTGCTTGTAATCTTCTATTTTGTGTTCCTGCGCTAAACGCTACAACAAAAACATGACGGATATAATTCATCTGTTACCGGACTCCATAGCCAATCAGATCGCAGCCGGTGAGGTTATTCAACGGCCTGCATCGGTAGTGAAAGAACTGGTGGAAAATTCGCTCGATGCCAACGCCAAACATATCCACATCATTATAAAAGATGCCGGGAGAACCCTCGTTCAGGTCATTGATGATGGCAAAGGTATGAGTATGACCGATGCCCGAATGGCATTTGAACGTCACGCCACATCAAAGATTAAAACCTCTGAAGATCTTTTTGCCCTGTACACCCGGGGTTTCCGTGGCGAAGCTCTCGCCTCCGTAGCGGCTATCGCGCATGTGGAACTTAAAACCCGGCGTGCGGAAGACGAAATGGGAACAGGGTTGAAGATTGCCGGGTCGAAGGTGGAAAGCCAGGAAGCCATTTTTTGCGCTGTGGGGACAACAATCTCTGTAAAAAACATTTTCTTTAATGTGCCGGCCCGCCGCAAGTTTCTGAAATCGAACGAGACCGAACGGCGGAATATCTTCACGGAAATAGAGCGCATTGCCCTTGTAAACCCGGAAATTGAGTTTACGGTTATCGAGAACGATATGCAGACGATGCACCTCCCTCCGGCAAACCTGCGCCAACGCATCGTGCAGATGCAGGGAAAGGGCATCAATCAGCAGCTTATAGAAATAAACGAAGAAACCACCCTGGCTAAAATTCACGGATATGTTTCAACGCCGCAGTTCGCCAGAAAGGGGAGAGCTAACCAGTTTTTCTTCGTCAATAACCGCTACATCCGTCATCCCTTTTTTCACAAAGCGGTCATGACCGCATACGAACCGTTGATTTCGGCTACCGAGAATCCCAATTATTTCATTTATTTCGAAGTGGAGCCGGATACGATAGATGTGAATATCCATCCCACGAAAACCGAAGTGAAATTTGAGAACGAGCGTGCCTTATGGCAAATCCTGATGGTAACGGTAAAGGAATCACTCGGAAAATTCAATGCTATCCCCAGCATAGATTTTGATACGGCAGATGCACCCGACATTCCTATTTTTGACCCGTCGAAGTCTACTTCGATGCCAAAAGTGAATATCAATCCTGATTACAACCCTTTTCAACCTTCATACGGAGAGAGTACCCGGATTTCGAAACCCAGGCTCGACTGGGAACAGATGTACCGGGGATTTGAAAATGAAGGAAAGCCAATGTCCGGTTCACCCGATGCGGACGCAACCCTTTTTCAGTCCAACGAATCGTTAGTTTCACCCAAACATTACCAGTACAAGGAGAAATATATCCTTACGTCGGTAAAATCGGGGTTGATGATTATTGACCAGCATCGCTCACATGTTCGTATTCTTTTTGAAAAGTACCTTTCCCAGATAACCAACAGAAAGGGTATTTCTCAGCGGGTGCTGTTTCCCGAAAGAATCGAACTGACCTCTTCCGAAGCTTCTTCTCTTTCAGAAATTCAGGAAGATATGGAGGCACTGGGCTTTGAAATGAGTGACTTGGGAAATAATTCTTTTGCCATTCAAGGTATTCCGTCGGAATTACAAAACGTTGATGCTGTGGCATTGGTGCGTTCCATGATCGATAAAAACATGGAGACCGGCAGCAACATCCAGGAGCAGATGCATGAAAAACTGGCGTTGTCGATGGCAAATTTCACGGCTATTCCCGCAGGAAAATCACTTACGGAAGAAGAAATGCTGCGGATGGTCGATCAGCTGTTCGCCTGCCAGTCACCCAATCACACACCCGACGGAAAATCAATAATAACCGTCATTTCTGATGACGAGATGGAAAATAAACTGAAATAATTTAAATTCTTTGACTTATGGAATACGCATTTTGTGGAACGAGCGGCTTGCAGTTGCCCTGGATTTCGCTCGGATTGTGGCACAACTTCGGTTATACCGACGATTTTGAAGAAGCGCGAAACATGATTGTCCACGCCTTTGATCAGGGAGTGACCCATTTTGATATTGCCAACAATTACGGTCCACCTCCGGGTTCGGCCGAATCCAATTTTGGAAAGATACTGAAAGAAAACCTGGCCTCGCACCGCGATGAAATGATTATTTCGTCCAAAGCCGGATATCTGATGTGGAACGGCCCCTACGGTAACGGATCCTCCAGGAAATACCTGATGGCGAGCCTGAACCAGAGTTTAAAACGTACGGGATTGGAATATTTTGATATCTTCTATTCCCACCGGTACGATTCAACTACGCCCATAGAGGAGACCATGCAGGCGCTGATCGACATAGTGAAACAGGGGAAAGCCTTATACGTGGGCTTGTCGAACTATCCGGCTGACAAAGCCCGTGAAGCCATGATCTATTTGAACGCTCAGCATGTCCCGAGCCTGATTTATCAAGGTAAATACAGCATGTTCAACCGGCAGCCCGAGGAAGAGATCCTGCCAGTTACCAGTGAGTTCGGTTCCGGATTTATCGCCTTTTCTCCATTGGCTCAAGGAGTTCTAACCGATAAATACCTGAACGGTATTCCCGATCAAAGCCGTGCTGCCGACCCTACAGGGTTTCTGAGAAAGGAGCAGGTTACGGAAGAGTTAGTCGCCAAAGTGAGAAAATTGAACGAGATCGCTCGTGACCGCGGACAGACTATGGCTGAAATGGCGGTTGCCTGGACGTTGCGCGACGAGCGTGTGACCTCGGTGATCGTAGGAACGCGGAACGTAAAACAGTTGCAGGACAATCTGGGATCGTTGAACAATCTTCGTTTCACATCGGAAGAATTAGCATTGATCGACAATATTTTAGGCGGAGCAACGTTATAACTTAAACGTTGTTCCTGAATTGAAATGAGAAGATCTGCACCTGTTCTTTTTATCATTATCACCCTTCTGCTTTCGGTTGTTTCCTGTGTAGATGAAGCATCCCGGTTTACGGTTCCCTATTCCCGGGTGTTTTTCCGGATCGATGTCAACGGGTTGGATTCCGATTTGACGTTTTTTGGCCACAAGACATTTGTTCAGGGAAGAACCGTTGGAGAACAAACCGGGTATGGAGGGTTGCTGGTTTTCAGAACAGCTGAAGGATCGATCTTCGCCTACGATCTTAGTTGTCCCCATGAAGATAACCGTGAGGTCAAGGTGCAGCCTGCCGACAACGGCAAGGCCGTCTGTCCCAAATGCGGCAGTGTGTTTGTTACAATGTACGGGTTAGGTTCGGTTGAGTCGGGGCCGTCCGCCGAACCGTTACAACGTTACACGGTGAGAAAGGATTTCGGGCGTGAAGGAGTTTTTGTGATCACAAATTGATCCTGTGGGTGCAAATTTTTGGCGGATTCTCTTGTATTAATCAAGAAACATTTCTACATTTGCAGTCGCTTTTAAAAATTGACAATTCATTGCGGAAATAGCTCAGTTGGTAGAGCATAACCTTGCCCCGGAAGGAAAAGATAACCCTAACCTTGGCAAGGAGCCGGTGAAGAGTTGCCGGAGTTTTTTTAACAGAGAATAAATAATTGCGGAAATAGCTCAGTTGGTAGAGCACAACCTTGCCCCGGAAGGAAAAGATAACCCTAACCTTGGCAAGGAGCCGGTGAAGAGTTGCCGGAGTTTTTTTAACAGAGAATAAATAATTGCGGAAATAGCTCAGTTGGTAGAGCATAACCTTGCCCCGGAAGGAAAAGATAACCCTAACCTTGGCAAGGAGCCGGTGAAGAGTTGCCGGAGTTTTTTTAACAGAGAATAAATAATTGCGGAAATAGCTCAGTTGGTAGAGCATAACCTTGCCAAGGTTAGGGTCGCGAGTTCGAGTCTCGTTTTCCGCTCAAGGTCTGCTCGGATGGTGGAATGGTAGACACGCAAGACTTAAAATCTTGTGACCATTACGGTTGTGCGGGTTCAAGTCCCGCTCCGAGTACTGCAGAATGCTGAAAATCTATTGATTTTCAGCATTCTGTGTTTATGCGAGGGTGTTAATACAAAACAAGATAAAGATAGATTTGGGTTGTATGTGTTAAGAATTGTTTATATTAATGATTTCTTCCGTATTTGATGCAACATTTTACGTAAAATCTCATCTACTAATTATAGGCAATGTTTGTATGAATTTATAAAGGTATTTATTTATGAAAATAAAAATCCTGTTTTTATTTCTAACCGGCATCTTGTTAGGTTGTAATTCAGAGAATATGGATGTAAGTATGGAGACAAATGCTCCTACACAAGTTCTGATGCTAAAAGTCGATTACACGACGAACGCTTTTGAGGGTGGAACAATATTCGGGTTTCCCCAAAAAACCGATAAATTCACTATTGAAAACAAATACGTTGAGCCAGGCGATTTTGGCAGCGTCAAACTGATTTACAAGGAACTCAATCAGACTCTTTTCGAGGGAACCATTCACTGGATGGGTTTGGGGAAAATGACGTTACCGGAAAGATTGAAGCCGGCAAGTTCTTTTGAGTTTGTACTAACCGAAGACCTCCGCTATCCAACCGGTTTTGAAAATGTGTTTAATCCCTACAATCGGGAGTTGGATTATAACAAGGCGTGGCTATCCGTTCAGGGCTTGGTGAAAGTACGCGAGTTTTTAGCCGCCAACCCCAACCAAAAAGCGAAGCTGTTTCTGTATACCCCGAGTGTTGGTGTAGGTGATCCAAAAGATTGGTATTGGGTGATTTACTTAAAGAAATAATTTTTTTCGACACAACCGCATAAATTTTCTCGACTTTATCAAAAAACCTTTCTCTACGTAGTTGCTTTAACTATTATAACCCTTTATTGCTTATCTTTAGCTGATTAATCAATGGGTGTTTAGTCGGAACGAGGCCTGTTTTTTACTGTTGTGGTTTTGTAAAGACCTTCATGCTACTAGAGCATTTGCTTTTTTGAAGGTAAAAAGTCCGTATCCGGTTGCAGCATATTCTTTATTTTTCAGCTCTCTCTGCAAGTATTTGGGATTATAAGTTCTTTTTCCGTCGAGTTTTACCGTTGCATTCTTTTTTTTATTTACTTTGTGGATATTGAATAAAAACCGAAGTCTCCGGGTATCCGGTAGGCGCTAATACTACCAAAAAAATGGATTTTGATTACGGTAAATTTAAGGTAAAGCCCGGTTCAAAAGTGAACCTGAAGAATTTTGCCACCTCCGAGGATGGCGGGTTCGATAAGAAATCTGCCAGAAAAGAGATTGAAAACAACATCAAGCAACTGAAAGACCTGCAGGAGATGTTTTACGCCGATGACCGCTACTCGTTGTTAATCATTTTGCAGGCGCGGGACGCAGCGGGAAAGGACGGGGTTATCCGTCACGTGATGTCGGGCATCAATCCCCAGGGATGCCGGGTGCACAGCTTCAAGACTCCCACGAAGAACGAGTTGGAACACGATTACATGTGGCGCCACTACAGGGCGTTGCCTGAGCGGGGGATGATTGAGATCTTCAACCGCTCACATTACGAGAACGTGTTAGCCACCAAAGTAAATCCCCAGTGGATTCTCAATGAACGTATCCCCGGGTACAGTTCTGTAGATGAGATTGATCAACAATTTTGGGAAAACCGTTACGCGGCTGTCAATGCTATTGAAAAGCACTGGTACGACAACGGCATGCGCATTTTAAAGTTTTTCCTCAACGTATCGAAAGAAGAACAAAAGGAGCGTTTCCTCGCAAGGCTTGACGAGCCGGATAAAAACTGGAAATTCAGTTCTGCCGACTTGCAGGCCCGCTCGCAATGGAATAAGTACGATGAAGCGTTTGAAGAGATGTTGGAAAAAACGTCGAAACCCTATGCTCCGTGGTACGTGATTCCTGCCGACAAGAAATTTTTTGCCCGTGTTGCTGTCGGCGATATAATTCTGGAATTGTTTAAATCGCTAGACCTTCACTATCCTCCTGCAGAGTCACCCGAAGTGCTCGCCAGGGCACGGGAGCAATTAATGAGCGAATAGATCGGACCGGCCTCTTTCTATTTTGAAGGGATATGATTCCCTTTTCTCTTGTCATTCAGTCGTTCATCTACCCGTGTCATCAGCCAGAAGAAGCTGAAAACAAAAGCAACAAGAATAACCGTCCAGAGAAATCCGGAAGAGAGGGCAAACTCTTTTCCCTTGAGTAGGTAAGCCCCACCGATTAGAGCAGCCAGAACTGCATACATCAGTCCGAAAATGCCAACGAAATCTTTAAGTACTTTCCGTTCGCTTAGTCTCACCGGTGTTTGTTGGGGTTTGAGGGCGTTTTCGGTTTCAATCTGATGCATAATTCTGTATTTCAGGTTTTCAGGTGCTTTCATTCTTGCCTCCTGCATCATTCCGCGGATAAACTCCTCATCGTCGTGCACTATGTTGTTCTTTTCGTTCATGATCGGTTTCGTTTTTATTGTATATCGGGTATGACCCGTTCATATCTTGCATATAACTCTTTGAATGACTGCCTGGCCCTGAACAGTTTCACCTTCACGTTGGATTCATTCAGTCCGGTGATCTGGGCAATCTCTTTTACCGGATTGTCTTCCAGGTAGTACAACGTAAGCAGCAGCGCTTCGCCTTTCGACATCTTGTTCAACACATTGGCGACGGCTTCGGTTCGTTCGGAATCGATGATTTGCGTTTCGGTATCGAAATCCGAGATCTCCTGGACGTTCGAAAGTGACGTCTCCTGGTCGTACAACCATAGTTTTGATTTAGAGTGCGTTATTGCCGTGTTGTATACAATGCGGTAAAGCCACGAAGAGAATTTACTTTCGTTCCTGAACGTGTGCAGGTTGCGGTATACCTTTACGAAACTTTCCTGCACAACGTCTTCCGCATCCTGTACATTGCCGCAAACCCGGTGGGCGATGGTAAACGCCATGTCCTGGTAGGTTTCGACAAAGTACGTGAACGCGGAAGTTTTGCCCGAAAGCACCTGTTGTACACGCTCATTCTCGTTCATCGCGGTAAATTATTCCTGTTCGGGTTCTTCTCTTGGTTGGGCTATCGCCATTTTTTGCGTCACGAGGAAATAGGTCAGGTATCCCAAACCGAGGAAGAAGACAATGCTTGCTCCAATGATCCAGAATTCATTATCATGACCGATAGTCAGGTTTTCCGAACAGAGAAACCCTACGATTACTCCAATACCCAGTGCAATAAGTACGATCCCGTTTCTGAGAGATACCAGCCGGTTGGGATTGGCTTTCTTTTTCATTCGCTCCGGGGGGATTATCCCCTGGCGAATAAGGTCCATTCGTTCTTTGTGCTCTGCCCTGATGGAGGTTAACCCCAAATACATCCCGAAACCAACCGGTAACCCGATTGTACAGAGAATAGCTATGATTGGCACCCATAATTCTTCCATAATTACAATTTTTTAAAAGTGAATAATTTGTTTACATCCATAAGACAGAGGAAAACAACATTCGGTTACAAAAATAGAAAAATATTTTTAATAAGATTAATTTTTGTTTGAAAATCAGGTTGTTGAAATATTTATCAACAAGACAAATATTTTTATGATTTTGAATTCGTGGGATTCATTTCTATTTATTTTCTTTGTAAAGCATAATCCGCAACCCCGACATGAACGAAAAAACGCTCGATAAATTGAAGATCCTTGCCGATGCCGCCAAGTACGATGTGTCGTGTGCATCGAGCGGAACTTCCCGTGGAAGCGTGAAGAATGGGATAGGCACAGCCGCCGGCTGGGGCATTTGTCACAGCTTCACTCCCGACGGGCGATGCATCTCGTTGTTTAAGATACTCCTGACCAATCACTGTATTTATGACTGCGCATACTGTTCCAACCGACGCAGTAACGATGTCGTGCGCTCTGCTTTTACAGCCGAGGAATTGGCTGAACTGACTATTGAGTTTTACCGGAGAAATTACATCGAAGGCCTTTTTTTGAGTTCGGGCGTTATGCGTAACCCCGATTATACGATGGAACAGATGCTTCGTGTGGTGAGGTTGTTGCGCGAAACACATCGTTTTAACGGATATATCCACATGAAGAGTATTCCGGGTGCTAGCCGGGAACTCATTGCCCGGGCGGGAACGTATGTAGACCGGATGAGCGTGAACCTCGAGATTCCATCGGAACAGAATCTGAAATTGCTTGCGCCTGAGAAAGATTACGAAAGTGTTTTTGCGCCCATGCGCTTTATTCAGCAGGGGATGCTTGAAAGCGCGGAAGACCGCAGGAAGTTTCGTTCTGCTCCTAAGTTTGTGCCTGCTGGGCAGAGTACACAAGTCATCATTGGTGCTACGCCGGACTCCGATAAGCAGATCCTCACGCTGGCTTCTGCCCTGTATAAGCGCCCTTCGTTCAAACGCGTCTATTATTCAGGGTATATTCCTGTAAATAAAAACGACAACCGGCTGCCGATCATCGCGACACCGCCTTTGGTTCGTGAAAACCGTCTCTACCAGGCGGATTGGTTGATGCGTTTTTACCAGTTCAAGGCCAGTGAAATCGTAGATGACGCACATCCGGACCTTGAGTTGGACATCGACCCAAAAATGGGTTGGGCGTTGCGTAATCCCGCTTTTTTCCCTGTTGATATAAATACGGCTCCCTACGAGATGATCCTTCGTGTGCCGGGAATCGGGGTCAAATCAGCGAAACTCATTGTCGCCTCTCGAAGATACGGGCGGTTAAACTCGGTTCAGCTGAAAAAAATGGGAGTAGTGATGAAACGGGCACAGTATTTCATCGTGTGCCGCGAACTGCCAATGCGCACCGTGAACGAACTCACACCTCAGTATGTCCGTCGACAGGTTTCCCAAAAACAGAAAAAACAGGCTGCAGATTTGTTGCAGTATTCGATTAACTGGGGAGAGTGATAGCACAATGATAATTTTTACCTACGATAAAACTTTCGACGGCCTTCTCTCCTGCGTGTTTTTCGCATACGAGCAGAAGAAATTTCCCGATTTTATCCTTTCGGAATCCGATCAAAAGCCGTTGTTCGTTGACGAGCAATATCGTATAATTACAGAAAAGGAAAAATCGCTACGTGTATGGAAAGCACTGGAAAAAAAACTTTCGAAAATTGCGCAGAACATGATGTTAAGCGTTTGGCTGTCGGAATTACCTGAAACCGAAATGTTGCTTTTCCGCTACATTCGTAAGAATATCGACCATCCGGTGGGGGTCGAAATGAATTTTGGCGACGACGATGTGCTTCGTATTAAAGAAATTGCGCAAAAAGTAGCTAAAGAAGCCGAACAGCTTCGACAATTCGTTCGGTTTCAGGAAACGGCCGACGGGATTTATTTCGCTCCTGTATCACCGCGTTACGATGTGCTCTCGTTGATCGTTTCGCATTTTCAATCCCGGTATGCCGGCCAGCCTTGGATTATCTACGACACAAACCGCAACACCGGCTTGTATTACGATACACGGTCCGTTGTTGAGGTTTCCTTTTCGCAAAAAGATCTCTCGAATTTAAGACTCGGGGTTCTCGACGAAGAAAAACTTTCTAGCGATGAAACATTTTTTCAGCAAATGTGGAAAGAATATTTTAAAAGCACGACTATTAAGGAGCGCATCAATCTGAAACTGCAACGGCAGCACATGCCCCGTCGTTACTGGAGGTACCTGACGGAGATGCAGTGAAAAACCACCCGGCCAATAGGCGGCCCGGCGGTTCAAAAAAGTTACCCGGATCTTTTCTTACTTGTTTTTCAATAGATCGCGGATTTCGGTCAGCAACGTTTCTTCCTTGGTGGGTTCCGGAGCTGCAGCTGGGGCTTCTTCTTTTTTACGCTTCATTGAGTTCATGGCTTTGATCACCAGGAAGATAGCTGTGCCCACAATCACAAAGTCAACAACCGCCTGGATGAACGCGCCGTAATTCCACGTTATCGCCGGAGCAACAACGTCTGCTCCGCTCATGACCGCTTCTTTAAGAACCACTTTCAGCTCGGCAAACTTGCTGTCACCGACCAGCATAGCGATGGGCGGCATCAGGATGTCGTTAACAAAAGAGGTGACAATCTTGCCGAAAGCAGCTCCGATAACAATACCCACGGCCATATCCACTACGTTGCCGCGCATTAAAAATTCCTTAAGCTCTGTTCTGAATGACATAATACTCATCTATTAAAAGGTTAATTTTCCATTTCATCACAAAGAAAACAAAAAAATGTGAATATATGGTTTTTATCGATAAATTTCACTCTTTATCAGTGGAATAGTTCCGCAATCATACACCGGGCAGAGCCACCGCCGTTGGTTTCGATAGTGGTAAGTTCAGGCGAAAGAATTTTATTATAGGTCGAAATAGTCTTTTCTTGCTGCATCGTCAGCGACTTCCGGGCAGTAGCCGACATGATCATCAGGGGAGCTCCGTTCCTGCTTTTTAACTCCAGCATGTTCCCTGCAAAATGTTCCACTTGGTTCGGGGAGATCTCCACGATAACTTTTCCCGTTGCACTCAGTCTCGACTCCACTTTCTGGCGTTCCTCCCCGTTCCTTATTGATTCAAGGCATACAACGGCAACCTGAGTACTTACCTCCATCATCACGTTCGTATGGTAGATAAGGTTTCCGTTTTTGTCGACGGCATCAAAAACCACCGCATCGAAATTCATTCGTGAACAAAAATCAGCCAGCACTTTTTCCGACGACCGCGGGGAGCGGCAGCAGTAGGCAATCCGTTTGTCGCGGTCAAGGACCATGCTCCCCGTACCTTCCAGAAACTCGCCTTTCTCCTCCCACGGTGTGAGATCGATAAGTTTAGTGTGGTTCATCTTCCGGCGCAGGAAATCCAGCACGTGTGGCTTCCTCTCCCGGCGGCGGTTTTCGGCAAACAGGGGGTAAAGAACCAGCTCCCCCGAAAGGTGAGAGGAGAACCAGTTGTTGGGAAACAGGGAGTCGGGCGTCCAGGGTTCTTCCGTATCCTGCATGACAAACACCTCCACGTCGTTTCTCCGGAGTAGATTCACGAAGGCATCAAACTCCTCCAGCGCTTTTTCCGACACTCCTTCCTGCTCTGTCTTTTGCTGGAAATAGTTATTTTTTGCCGTTTCTTCGTTAAAATCGAACCGGGCCGGACGGACCATCAATATCCTTGATGTTGTTTGCATAACAATAATAAGATTGAATTAGGTTGAAGCAGATTGACTGAGATTGATTAAGGACGGTTTCAATCTTTCTCAATCTTTCTCAATCTTTCTCAATCTATTTACTCCAACATTTTAATTGATTCCTTAATAATTTTAATTGCTTCCCTGATTTCTTCTTCCGTGATTACCAACGGGGGGGCAAAGCGGATGATGTGTTGGTGTGTGGGTTTTGCCAACAAACCGTTTTCGGCCATCTTCAGACAAACATCCCAGGCTTCCTTGCCGTTGTGAGGCTCTATAACAATGGCATTGAGCAATCCCTTTCCGCGGACTTGGTGTACAAACGGACTGTCAATCTTCCTCATTTCGTTGCGGAAGATCTCTCCCAGGTACTCGGCTTTTTCCGCCAGCCTTTCCTCTTTTACCACTTCCAGCGCAGCAGTAGCTACTTTACAGGCAATCGGGAATCCTCCAAAAGTAGATCCGTGCTGGCCGGGTTTAATGGTCATCATGATCTCGTCGTCGGCAAGCACGGCAGAAACCGGCATAACGCCACCGGAGATGGCTTTACCCAGAATAACGATGTCGGGACGAATTCCCTCGTGGTCACAACACAAAAGCTTGCCTGTGCGGGCGATTCCGGTTTGCACTTCATCAGCGATGAACAGTATGTTGTGCTGTTCACAGAGGTGTTTACAAGCTTTCAGGTATCCGTCATCGGGAACGAAAACACCGGCTTCACCCTGAATGGGTTCAACGAGGAGTCCGGCTATCTTATCTCCTTTCACTTCAAAAATCTGTTGGAGAGCATCCATATCGTTGTAGGGGATGACTTCAATCCCCGGCGTGTACGGGCCGTATTCGGCACGGGCTTCCCCATCGGTGGAAAGGGAAACGATTGTAATGGTACGTCCGTGAAAATTTCCTTCGCAAGCGACAATAATGGCCTCATTTTCGGGGATTCCTTTTTTCAGGTAACCCCATTTTCGGGCGAGCTTCAATCCGGTTTCAACGGCTTCTGCTCCCGAATTCATGGGCAACATCTTGTCGTAACCGAAGTAACGGTGGACAAACTCTTCGTACGGGCCCAGGCAGTCGTTGTAAAATGCGCGCGAAGTAAGGCACAATGTTTCCGCTTGTTCGGTCAGTGCCCTCACGATCTTCGGGTGACAATGTCCCTGATTCACGGCAGAATAGGCGGAAAGGAAGTCGAAGTATTTTTTGCCATCAACATCCCAGACATATACACCTTTCCCCCTTGACAGTACTACGGGCAGCGGGTGATAATTGTGCGCCCCGAATCTGTCCTCCTGATTGATAAATTGTTGTGCTTTTTCTGTGATTAACATAAAGAGTGATTTTGATTACTTCACATCTTGGTCAGGACCAGGTTCCGGAATAGAATCTCTTTTCCTTCACTCTGCAACCCGATGTTTCCTTCTTTAACCAGTCCGGTTCCCGTGTTTTGATGCACGTCGTTCACATAAACGTCTACCACTCCATCCTGAACGGTAATTTTTACTTTATTCCATTCGCCGGCGGGATTTTCGCTTGAAGGTTGTTTTTTCTGGATGACTGGGAATTTCGGACGTTCCGTCACACCTTCCGGGAGCGTATACTCCTTCATGTCGGATCCGGCGAGCAATACAAAGTCGCCGGCCTTGCCTGCTGCCAGTTGTATTTCAACACCTTTGGCAAACGGGTTTTTTGGATCCTCGATCAGCACAAAAATCCCACTGTTACTGGCCTCTTCAGCCCAACGGTATTCCAGTTCCAGGGTGTAGTTGACGTATTTTTCTTTCGTGTACATATAACCCAACGGCTCCCCTTTTATAGAGATTTGTCCGTCTTTTACCGCGTACACCTGGTCTCCCGGAACAGCATCGTTCTCAACGACAAAGTTCCAGTTCGATAAATCTTTTCCGTTGAAAATTTTTCCGTTGTCTTGCGCACAGCCTGAAGCAAGAACAATTAATACTGCAAATACAAGTAGATTTGTCTTTTTCATTTGTTGTATAAATAGATGGTTGATATCTTGTTAACAAAGTTAAGTAAAATTGCTGAGAATATAGACAGGTTTGGGTAATAAAAGACGGACGATACGGGATATAGTCCTAAAAAAGCAAAAAATGATTGTGAGATAGGCAATAAATGCATATTTTTGCTCAATTTTCTGCAGGTAAATCATTAAAGGAAAAATGAAAAAAGCGCATATCCTATGGGCGGACGACGAAATTGACCTACTCAGACCTTATGTCCTTTTTTTGGAAGAAAAGGGGTACGGGGTGGATACCGTGAATAGCGGTCGTGATGCCATTGAGATGTGCCGGAGCTCGGTTTACGATATCATTTTCCTGGATGAACACATGCCCGGATTGACGGGCTTGGAGACACTCTCCGAGATTGCAGCTTCTCATCCGGAACTGCCGGTAGTGATGATCACGAAAAGTGAGGATGAAGGTATTATGGACAAGGCCATCGGCAAGAAAATTGCTGATTACCTGATAAAGCCGGTCAATCCCAATCAGATCCTGATGACCATCAAAAAAAAACTGGAGAAAAACGAAATAATCAGTGAAACAAACACTATTCATTACCGGGAGGAGTTTGGTCGGCTAAGCAGTGAAATGAATAATTGCCGTTCGGCAGAAGGTTGGACCGCATTGTATAAAAAACTTGTTTCCTGGGAGGTTGAATTAGCTCTTTTGCAACATCCGCTGCAGGAACTGCTGACCGTGCAAAAAACGGAAGCAAACGCCGGATTTGGAAAGTTCGTGAAACGAAATTACGAAAACTGGCTGTTGAATGCCGGATCAGGCCCATTGCTAAGTAATGAAGTTTTTCAACAACGGGTTTTTCCGGTGTTGGATAAGGGTGAAAAACTCTTTTTTATCCTGATCGATAACTTCCGGTTCGATCAATGGCTGGTGATCAAAGACCTGGTGTCGGATTATTTTACATATACCGAAGATACTTATTTCAGTATTTTGCCCACAGCAACCCAATACGCCCGTAATGCCATTTTTTCGGGGTTAATGCCGTTGCAGCTGTCGAAAAAGTTTGCCGGACTGTGGGTGGATGAAGTTGAGGACGAGGGTAAGAATTTGTCGGAAGAACTGCTGGTTCGTTCACAACTGGAAAGATTCAGGCGAAAGGAGCGGTTTTCATACAACAAGATCAATTCAAATACTGAAGGGGAAAGGCTTGTGCAAAATTTTACCGGACTGGAACACAACGAACTGAATGTGGTAGTTTTTAATTTTATAGATATGCTTTCTCATGCACGGACCGAATCGAAAATGATCCGTGAGTTGGCACCCGACGAGCCGGCCTATCGGTCGCTAACGCGTTCGTGGTTTCGCCATTCGCCTTTGTTTGGGTTGTTGAGAAAGATATCGGAAAAAAAATACCGGGTAATGCTTACCACTGATCACGGGACTATCCGTGTGCGTCATGCGCAAAAAGTGGAAGGTGAAAAAAATACCAATACCAGTTTGCGTTACAAAGTGGGTCGGAACCTGTCATACGATCCCAAAAAAGTGTTTAGCGTTACCCATCCCGAAAAAGTAGGCTTACCCTCACGAAACATCAGTACAAGGTATATTTTTGCTCTTGGCGACGATTTTTTCGTGTATCCGAATCAATTCAACCACTATGTTTCGTATTACGAAAATACGTTTCAGCACGGTGGAATTTCCATGGAAGAGATGATTGTTCCGCTGGTAACGTTGCAAGCCAAGTAAATAAAAAATAAAAGGAAAAGAGTATGCAATTGAAAATAAGCGATATATCCGAGATACATAAGGCAGCTAGACAATTTATTGCCGGAATGGGGAACGATAAGGTTTTTGCTTTCTATGGAGCAATGGGTGCCGGTAAAACCACTTTTATCAAAGCCGTTTGTGAAGGATTGGGCGTGCAGGAAACGATTACCAGTCCCACATTCGCCATTATCAATGAGTACAGGGATAACGAAGGAAATTCCATTTATCATTTCGATTTTTACCGCATCCTTAAACTGGAAGAAGCTTTCGATTTCGGTTACGAAGATTATTTTTACAGCGGAAATCTTTGTTTTATCGAATGGCCGGAATTGGTAGAGCCGCTTCTCCCCGGCAATACCGTAAAAGTTTATATTACCGGAACTGATGCCGGCACGCGGACAATCGAAACAAAAGAGCCCGATTAAACGAATGGAGATTTAAATGATCCAATAGTCAGTTCAGTAAAAAGAATTACCATATACATGAGAAAAATAGCTATATCCGTTTGTATGTTTCTGTCCGCACTTTTTGTCTCTTCGCAGGTGAATACCGACCGGGTGATGACAATTGGGAAAAATGCCCTTTACTTCGAAGACTATGTGTTGGCTATACAGTATTTCAATCAGGTGATTGGCGCCAAGCCTTACCTGGCTGACCCATATTACTTCAGGGCTATGTCGAAGTTTATGCTCGACGATTTTAAAGGTGCCGAAGAAGATGCGAACCTCTGTATCGAACGGAACCCCTATTATACGTCGGCTTATCAGCTGCGCGGGGCGGCAAGGCAGAACCAGGAGAAATACGAACTGGCGGCTACCGATTACCAGAGGAGCCTGGAGTTTTTTCCCGAAGACCGTCTCACGTTGGTGAACATGGCCATTGTGAACGTTGAATTGGAGCATTACGACGTGGCGGAGAAGTTTTTCGAAGTGTTGCTGCGCCGTTTCCCAGATTACGTTCCTGGATACCTTACCCGTGGACAGATGCACCTGGAGAGGAAAGACACGCTGAAAGCACTGGCCGATTACGACAAGGCTATCGAGATTGATCCTTATACGGCACAGTCTTTTTCTGCACGCGGGCTGTTGCAATTTCAGATGAAGGATTACAACAAGGCGCTGGCCGACCTGGATGAGGCTATCCGGTTAGATCCTTTTTTTACCGGAAATTACATCAACCGGGGATTGGTAAAATATAACCTGAACGATCTGCGTGGGGCGATGGCCGATTACGACCGGGTGATCGAGATGGATGAGAATAACCTGATAGCACTGTTTAACCGGGGTCTGCTGCGTGCACAGGTTGCCGATAACAACCGGGCGATCAGGGATTTTGATAAAGTTATTGAAATTGAACCCGATAACACAATGGCGTACATCAACCGGGCTATGTTGCACGCAGAAATTGGAGACAATGCAAGTGCCATAGAGGATTTAAACGTCGTGCTCAACGACCATCCCGATTTTTTCACCGGATATTACATGCGGGCCGAAATGAAGCGCGAGTTGAACGATTTACGCGGAGCGGAGCGCGACTACCTGGCTGCCCGGGATGAGGAGGGCAAGGCCAAAAAACGTGCCACAACGGATGCGGAGGACGGCAGAAAGCTAGCTTCAGAATCGAAGGATACCCGCGAAGAAACGGATAAGGATATCGATAAATTTAACCTGCTAGTGGTTGCCGACAAGGAAGCATCGCAGAAAAACCAAAGCAAATACCAACGTGAATCGCGTGGACGTGTGCAGGACCTGAACACAAAGGTGGCGCTGGAGCCTAAGTTTGTGCTGACCTATTACGATAAAGGGTTTGAAGTGAGCCGGCCGGTTTATTTCTCCGAATCAATGGAAAGAGCCAACGATCTGTTGAACCTCAGTTGGAAGCTCAAGGCGGTAAATAACGAAGCTGCACTGAACGAGTTACAGGTGCAAACGCATTTCCGCTCCATCGATAATTTTTCGCGGCTGTTGGTGCAACGACCGGACGATGCCAGGCTCTACTTTGGCCGTGGGATGGATTTCATGCTGGTTCAGGATTACGAAAATGCATTGAAAGACATCAACCGGGCTATTGAGCTGCAGCCCGATTTCCTGCAGCCCTACTTTGTACGTGCGGTCATTATGACCAAGCAACTTGAGCTTGACCCGTTGCTTCCCCCCGAGGCGCTTGCGCAGGAAGTTCCCGTGGGCGTAAACCCGGTCGACAGGCTGAAAGAGTTGCCTCAGATTGCCCGGGCGAAAGTACCGGAGGTCTCCACGAAGTCGTTCCGGTATGATGCAATTTTAAAGGATTATGAAACGATCCTGCGACTTGACCCCAATTTTATTTTTGCCTACTACAACATGGCCGAAATATACAGCCTCGAAAAAGATTATCGTGCCGCGATAGACAGTTACACCAAAGCGTTAAAGATTGAACCGCAGTTTGCCGAAGCCTATTTCAACCGTGGGCTGTCGCGGCTGTCGATCGGCGAAACTGCGGTCGGGTTGGACGATCTCCGCAAGGCTGGAGAGTTGGGTATCGTGGAATCGTACAGCATCATTAAACGGATGCAGTAAGCGCTATGGGATAAATTCCAGTTTAGCCTCTTGTCCTGCTTTCAACACTACCGATACATACCCGTTTTCGGCTGTTAATTCTTTTCCGTTCTGTTTTACCGTTGTCGCATAACCGGGAATTTTTACCTTGAATGTATTGTCGTTTAGCGCCTTAATGGTTGCAGACGACAATCGGTTGTCGCTCCAGCTTGCAGCCGCTTCGGCACCGCCACGGACACGTAGGCCTTTGAAACTTCCCGTTGGCCACTTGTCTGGCAGGGCAGGCAACAGTTGTATATAGCCGTCTTGACTTTGAATCAGCATTTCAGCAATTCCAGCAGTACCTCCCAGATTACCGTCGATCTGGAACGGCGGATGCGCGCAGAATAGGTTAGCGTACGTTCCAGACCCGCGGTGCATGTTTACTTCACTTCCGGAAGTGGGCTCCAGCAGGCTTTTAAGTAGCTTGAAAGCACGGTTCCCGTCGTACAAGCGTGCCCAGAAATTGATTTTCCATGCACGGGACCATCCGGTTCCGGCATCACCACGGCGTTCCAACGTTTCGCGAGCTGCTGCGGCCAGTTCGGGGGTAGTGTTAGGCGATATCTGATTCGACGGATACAATCCGTAGAGGTGTGAGACATGGCGGTGCTTGGGATCAACCTCCTTATAGTCCTCGAGCCACTCTTGCAAATAACCTTCGGGGCTGATCTGCATGGGAGGAAGTTTCGGCAGTGTTTCGCGGATATTGGTGGTTGTCTCGTCTTCGATACCGAGAATTGCTGCCGCCGACAGTACGTTGGTAAACAGTTCGTTCACGATCTGAACGTCCATGGTCGGGCCCATGCATACAAAAATGCGATCGTCGCTCCCGGGCATGTAAAATGCATTCTCTGGCGATGATGACGGGGCGGTGACGAGCCATCCGTTCCTGGGTTCGGAAATCATGCTGCTGAGGAAGAACTGCGCTGCCCCGGCGAGCGTCGGGTAAACAGTGCGCAGGTATTCCTTATCCTGGGTAAAGGCATAATGCTCCCAAAGGTGTTCACAAAGCCACGCTCCTCCCGTGTTGGTCGCTCCCCACGAAGCATGTTCGCCGGGTGCCGTGAACTTCCACGGGTTGCTCATCATGTGAGCCAGCCAGCCGTTGGTCCCGTAAAACGTTTGGGCGGTAGCTTCTCCCGAAGGTACAATCGATTGGGTGAAATCGATCAGGGGTTTATGCAGTTCAGAAAGATTACATACTTCTACCGGCCAGTAGTTCATCTGTACATTGATATTCAGGTGGTAATCGCCGTTCCAGGGCGTCTGCACCTGGTTGGCCCACAAGCCCTGAAGGTTGAGGGGAAGCGAGTTCTCATCGGTTCCGCTGATCATCAGGTAACGGCCATACTGAAAATAGAGTGCGGCAAATGCGGGATCATCGTCTGTCTGGAAACCGGCAAGGCGCTCGTTGGTAGGTGTGGTGTTGTCTTGTTCGCCTAACCAGAGCTCTACACGGTCGAACTTTTCTTTGTAAGCTGCTATATGCGCCTGTTTCATTTTTCCGAACGAACGTTTTTTTGCTTGTTCGAGCAAGCTGTCTACCGTCGACGTGTACTCTTTGTCGAGCATGTCGGTGGAGGTGGAAATGAGGATGACGGCCTCATCGGCATTGGCGATAGCCAGGGTATTGGAGCCCGCGGTCAGTTCCCCGCCTTTGTTCACGATTTGTACCTTGGTAAGGTAGCGGACACCCTTATCGGTATCGTATCCATCGTTGAGCTGCCCTTCCATGATAAGGGTATTCTCTTGCACCGAAAGGGTTGCCCGTTCGGGACGGCTCAGGCTTACTTCAAATGAGACTGACCCTTTCTTATCGGCAGCCACGTGGACAGCCAGCACATCGTCGGCGTGAGAGGAGATATACTCGCGCGTAAAGGTGGTTTCACCTTTCATAAACACGGTGGATGCCACTGCGTCATTGAGCGAAAGTGTCCTCACGTAATTACCCGCATCTTCCGTTTGTGGGTAGGAGTAGTTTATGTGCAGGTCCCCCAGCATTTGAAAACAGCCGTAGGGCGCATCTTTGCTTTTTCCGCCGGAAGAACCGAGCCCGCCGCACTGGAAATGATCGTACATCATGCGTTGTGCTTCCCCGTTCTTTCCTGTAAGCAGTAACTCCCGGATTTTCGGCAGATAATTGAGTGCTTCGAGGTTCAGCGCTTCAGGGTCTTCGCTGCCCGACCACATAGTAATGTCGTTGAGCACGATAAGTTCTTTGTCAATACCGCCATCCGGCATCATACCGATACGTCCGTTGCCGAGAGGCAGGGTCTCTTCCCACGCCGCGGCAGGCGTGTTAAACCGCAGGGCGAGTTCTTGGGCCGTTTCAGCAGGTGCCGTACAGGAAAGCAATGCCGCAGCTGCAAGGAGGGAGAATAAAATTTTCATCGGATTGTTCATTTAAGTGGTGGATTATTTTACGGTGACTGCATCTTCTGCCGAGTGTTCTGTCCGTATATCTTTCTCCGCATCCCATCCGTTTTCGAAGCGGTTGTTTTCGATAAGAACGTTGCTGACCCGTTCAAAGAAGAACGGATGTTTGTTCCAGTGGAACGGTTCAAACTCGGTGTTGTAACTGACGGTGTTATTCCTAAAAACCAGCCCGTCTGTCGATTTGGCATAAACGAGTGGACGGTCGAACGTTTCGAATGTATTGTTTTCGATAACAATACCCGAGTGGAAAAACTGCTGTTGATCCTTGAGGTTGGGTATTTCGGGATAGATGGAAATGACGGCGTTTGTAAACTGGTAGGTTGCCGTAAGGGCGTTGATAAACCGGTTGTTTCTAATGATCACCTCCTTGCAGGCTCCGGTTTCGTACCAGCCGTTGCAGTCTCCGCAAAGCAAGATGGCCGTCCCGTGGGTATGGTCGAAAAGGTTGTTTTCGCAGATTACCCGTTTGGGTGTGCTGAAGAGTGCACCGCGTGCACGATTGTTGCGGATGATGTTGTCGGAAAACACTACTTCGGGAGTCCACGTCAGGTTTTCAATCCCGAATTTTCCGGTTTCGGAAATTTCCTGCGGAAGTGTGGCAGCAAAGGTTATTTCAAACTCTTTTGCTCCAAATTCGGTAGGTTTATCGACAGCTTTGATCGACGTAATCGTGTTGAAGTGACTGCCTACCCGTTCCATCTTTTCCGATTCCACAAACTGTACGCTGTCTCCCGTTTCACCCCACTTGAACCCCCATGCTTGTGGATGCATATATCTGGCCTGTAGTGTGGTGTCGTTTAATCGTTTGGTGACTCTCAGGTAAGTCCCGTGTACATTTATGGCATCATCGGCCATTCCTTCATAGAGCCCGTTTTTCGAAACAATCACCCCTTTACACGCCGAAAAGTGGGTTGCATCTGCTTGTGTGGTGAAAAACCGGGAGTCATCTTCCCCTTTCAGGCAAACGGAGAACCGGTCTAAAGTGATATTTTCACTCATCTGTGCCAGCAGGCCCATCCCTTCGGCATAATGTACCTTAACATTCTCCAGTACGGTGTTGGTGCATTCGCTGATGAAGACGCCGGGTGTGGGACGTTTCCACGAACGCAGGACATAGCGTTCACCCGGCGTTGTTAACTTTATCTGCTCCCATCCCTTGATGCGTAAAACATCCGGCGAAGCTTCTGTAACCGACAGCGGGTTAAAATTTACGTCACGACGTATGTAGGTCAGGCGTTTGTCGGGCCGGAATGCCATTGAGCCCTGTGGGGTTACTTCGTAGCCTTCTCCGAGAAGGACAAGCTTTTCGGTATCGATGCGGTAATTTCCGCCGGGATAAATTTTGGCCAGCAGTTCATCTTTGCCGGGATCCACTTCGAGTATGTTGAGCTGGCGCAAGGCAGGAAGTTCAAAGTCGACGGAGAAATTTTTCAAGGTAATGTTTTGCCCTTTCAGGATGGCAAAAGGGATCATGCGTCCGTGAAAAACAAACTCCGAACCTTGTCCGTCGATGGTTACATTCTGCAGGTTTTCGAGTGCGAACCCCACCTTTTTAGGATTATCCTGGTCGTGGTTCGAGATATAGTATTCGCGTGTGAAAGCACTGTCTGGATAAAAGTCGTACCGTCCTTTCGGAATTTTAACGGTAATGTGCACGGTATCTTTCCGCGCTTGCAGTTGTCCGATCAGTTTAACTGCCGCACCCGACGCGTCTTCTTTCGTATCGGGTTTCACACCGAATGTATACTCCGGTTGTTTTGTAGAGCATCCTGTGCAGATTATCAAGGAGATAAAGAGTAAATAGATGTTTTTTAGCATAATTATTATGACGGTTTGTAACTGAGTACGCTGTATATTGTGACGGTTTATCAGAATTGATTTTTGAACGAAAGAGACTGAATGAAAGTTATTTCATAACAGTCTCTTTCAAAAGTTAGCAGAACAAAGATAGGTTTATTTACTGAAAGATTCAATAATTAACTTCCATGTTTTTTTTGTTGTCTTGTCGGCTGCAATTACTTCGTAGCTCATGTTGGGCTGACTGAAGTCTGCGGGTTTTCCCAGTGCAGGAGATGTCCCTATCGGAGCGATTGTTGCTGCTGTGGAAATTGTGCAAAAACCCACAATGTTGTTCAGAGACACGTTGTTCCGAACTGCTTCAGTGAATCCCTGAGAATCTGCCTGCGGGACTGTGATTTTACAAACAATTTCTTGTTTTTCCTTGTTTATCGCTAAATTTACGGTGAGGGGTTTCACCTTGAGTAAATCACTTGTTCCTTCTTTTTCCGACCAACGGTATTCAAATTTGAAATTTGTAATTTCAGCGTCTTTGTATACGGGCAACTCTTCCAGCCCTGTCGTCAGACACGAGGTGAAGAAAGGGAAGAGTATTAATAAGAATAAAAATCTATATGCTTTCATTTTTTTTGCTTTATGTAAGTTCTTTATTCCCAACCGGGATTTTGAGTTAAGTTTGGATTCTCTACCGTTTCTGTTCTGGGAACGGGAAGCAAATATCTTTTCGATGTAAAACGACGGGCGTTAGCTCCTGCCACAACAGGTACAGTAATAATTTCAAAACTCTTGCCGTCTTCAGAAATTGAAATGGCTTTTGGCGTTGAATCCAATTCGGGGATTACATCCAATCCTTCTTCTTTTCCCCAACGCAGGAGTGACCAATATCGATCGTTCTCCTGAAGAAGATCTGCGCGACGTTCTATTTTGTAATATTTCCACGTGTCAGCCAAAGATGTGCTGGGACTTAGAGCCGGCAATCCACCGTGAGTCACCCTGGTTTTGTTGATGTAATCAATGGCGGTTGCTTTAGAGCCTTCACCATTCATCCGGAGTAGCAGTTCGGCGTAATTGAGGTATGAACGGCCTAACCTCAGCATTACATAGTGATAATTGGTTGGGACATTGTAATAGAGCCATTTATCTTCGTAGATGTTTTTACGGAACAGGTACCCGCTTTTGGTCATGTGACGGTCTTGCTGTACGTTGGAAGCATAGTTTACATTACCCCCTAATCTTGTTGTAATGAGTGAGGTGAAATACATGGTGCTGTCGCATACAATGTTCGCATGAAACCTTTTATCCCGGTTGGTGTACAGCACATTAAAAACACTGCTTTTTCCGGGTTCAAACGATTGGTAGTAAGATGTCTCACTCCAATGTTTCGCATTTCCGTCCGAGTCAATCACCAGATAGGCATCGGTGGCTTCCTGAGAAGGTGTTTTCTCTAACCAGCCTTCAAGCGGTTTGTCGAGCGGCCATTTTTCTAAAACACCCTCTTTTGCTTTGTCCCCCCCCATATTCGGAGTCAGATTTTGCATCCATGTGTTCATCATTTGGGTGTTGGTTTCAAGCCTGTAAGATGCTAAGATGATTTCGGGAGAATTCATGCCACCCGAGTAAGTATTGAACATGCTTTTATAATCATTGTCCAATGCATATGTACCCAATGCGAACAGGTCCTCGCTGGCTTTTTTACCTTGTTGATAATACCCTGCTTTGTCTGAGTTGTTTTCAAGATAAGCAGCACCTTGTAAACAAGCTTCCGCTTTTAATGCATAGGCAGCGCCTTTGCTTACTCTTCCTTTTGACACGTTGGCGGGAAGCAGGTTTGCTGCCTGGTCAAGATCTTTCAAAATGAAATCATACGTCTCTTTGATGGTTGCCGTGCGCGAAAGATTCAAATCATCCTGCGGAGTAAGCACTTTGTCAACAATCATTATTTTACCGAACTTACGTGCTGCGGTAAAGTTTGTTACGGCGCGCAGAAAATAGGCTTCACCCAACATAACGTTTTTATCGCTTTCGAGATAAGAAGAGTTGGTAACCCTTTCAATGATCATGTTGCATTTTCTTATGTCTTCGAATATGTTCCAGCCAAAACCTGTTTCGTTGGTGATGTTTTCCTGTACCATGTTGCTGGCAGCGCCCTGTGACGGGTTCAGGACCATGTTGTCAGACCATTCATCATCCTGAATCAACCTGTTGTTGATGGAGTATGCATCGTTTACAAATGAGCGTGCAGTAACGGCATCAGCCCATACCAAATCCCCGGAGAACTTATCCAGAGGTTTTGTGTCCAACGCATCCTGGCAAGAGCCAAGAAGTACGGCAGACGTTATAACAATAATTTGTAAAATATTTCTTAGTTTCATAATTCCTATGTTTTTAGAATGTAACATTTACTACAACAGAATAAGACTTTTGGGTAGGATAGGCATATCCTGTTTCAGCAGAAATTTCCGGGTCATAAAACTTGTTTACTTTAGAGAACGTAAGTACATTCGTTCCTGTTAAGGATACTTTCAGGGACGAAATTGACTTGCTATTTTTCAAAAAGTCTTTAAAGTCATACCCTACCTGTATTGTCTTAAGCCTTAAATAGGCTGCGTTGTGGTACCAGAAATCGGATGAAACCGTGTAGTTTTGACCGGCGTTCAGGTTCTGATAGGTCGATAAACGGGGGAAAAGGGCATCTTTGTTGTCCGGCCTCCATGAATCGAGTTGAAATGCATAGGTCAGGTACTCCGAATTCGTAGCTCTCATAAACTCGGACAACTGTTTATACCTAGTTCCTGTTCCCTGTAATAATCCAAACAGAAAGAAATTCTTGTACTCCAAATTAAAGTCGAACCCGTAAGAAAATGACGGGAAGGTGGGTTTTCCGATGCGCTGGAAGTCTTCACCGTCAATTTTTCCATCGCCGTTCAAATCCGCGAAAAACAGGTCTCCGGGTTTCAAGGCATTCGCGGTTTCGCGTCTTGGATTGTTGATGATCTCATCGATTGTCTGATACATCCCGTTTGTTTTGTAAGCACTACCGTAGTAGTTCTTCACATGTGTCACCCGTGAATTCGGATTCATTAAACTCGACAGGGATTCATCTTCTTTTTTCTCCCACAACTCATCATAGCTGGTGAAGTTGACTCCCAAGTCGTACGTGAAATCCTGAATTTTGTCTTTCCAGCGGATGTTGGCTTCCAGCCCGGCTCTTCTGTGGGCGCTTTCACTTTTAACAAAAGGAAGACTTTTACCCAGCGGGGTTGTGTAGCGGTTCTGCGGTGCAATCAAGTATCCTTTTGTTCTGTAGTAATAATAATCAATAGATGCAAAAAGTCTGTCATCCAGGAAAGATAGGTCGGCGCCAACGTCAAACACCTGTCTCGTGTACCAGCTTAAGTCGTTGGATACGAGCGGCCCTTCCCAGAAGCCAGTGGTGAACTTTCCGTCAATGATTGTCGACTGTGCTTCCATATTGTATACCGGCAGGTATCCGAACCTTACGCCGTCTTCCAGCCCTACAATACCGTACGAAGCCCTGAACTTAAGGAAGTTTATCAAATTGTCTTCCCTGAGCTTATCCATGAATGATTCTTCCGAAACTACCCAGGCGAGTGCTCCTGAAGGGAAGAAACCGGTTCTCTTTCCCGAAGGAAAGTTGTCGGACTGGTCAACCCTGAAGTTTCCTTCAAACATATAACGTCTGTTCCAGTCGTATTTCACACGCCCAACATATCCCAAGCGCGCTCTCTCTTCAGCCGATCCTGAGTTTTTTTGAGTCGAAGCGTCCCCTGCAAACAGTTGGTCGAACTGGGATGACAGGTAACGTTCCCGTTGTGCCCAGAAGTTTTCACTGTAGGCCTTGAAGAAGCTGTATACACCCTGCAACTCAAAATTGTGCAAATCCACGGTTTTTTTGTACTGGACATTGACGTCAAACGAAGTGTCGATTCCTCTTGAATTTGACATTCTGAGGTAGTTGCTCGTGTAAGGGACGGCTTGGCCATCGGGTTGATATTGAGGAGCTTTAGATTGAAATATTTTTTGGTTCCAATCTCCATAGCGTACATTACCCAACACGCCGAATCGTAATCCTTGTACAGTGGGAACATCCCAGTTGGCGTAAATTTGTGTGTTGAGGTATTTGTCATTTTCATTATTGTATCCGGCACGTTTGTCCAGGATTACCAGGGGGTGTATGGAAATTGACGTGTAGGTCCCGTCGGGATTGAACGCCGCATAGTTTGGCTTCACGTTTTGCAACTGCGACCACACACTGTAATCCCCCCAAACGGTCGGATTTCTTCTTTCTAATGCAGCATCAATATTAACGCCTACCTCCAGGCCAATTTCTTTGAAGGTAGTGGAGACATTACTGCGAAGGTTCAACCGGTCGTATTTGTTGTTGTGAGATTCTTTAAAAAGCGAGTTTTGTTTCAGGTAACCGATGGCAGTGTAAAAATTGATACCGTTGGAGCTGACTCCCGATAAGGAAAGGTTGTGCCTATTGCCAAATGCATATTTGTTCAAAGCCAATCCCATCCAATCCGTATTTGCTGTAATGCTTCCGTAAGGATCGGAGTTTTCCCGAATCTTCCTTATGTCTTCTTCAGTATAAGGCAGCGAAGTTCTTCCGTCGTACTCTGCAGCTTGGTTTACGGCTAACACATAATCCAGTGAGTTCAATTTTTCGGGAAGAACAACGGGTCTGCTGAAATCAAATCCACCGCTATACTGAATGGAGATTTTTTCTTGTTTTCCTCTTTTGGTCTGAACAAGCACAATCCCATCGCCAGCCCTTGACCCGTAAACGGCAGTTGCACTTGCGTCTTTCAAAATACTCAATTTTTCAATGTCCGATGAGTTGAGTGAGTTAAAGTCATTTTCGCTTCGAATAACGCCATCAATAACGTATAAAGGTGTTTTACCTCCGCGAATGGATAAACGCGGCTTAGAACCGGGTGCGCCACCGCCCGCCTCAATTACCAACCCGGGGGTACGTCCCTGTAGGGCTGATGCAGTGTTCGTAAAGGGCAGATCTTCTATCTTATCTGTTTTTAACGAAGTTACGGCACCAACAGCCATACGGGTTGACGTTGTTCCGTATCCCACCACTACTACCTCATCCAGAAGTTCGGTGTCGGAAACCATTAAGACATTTATAGTCGAACGTCCATTCACCGCTACGGTTTGCGGTTTCATGCCTACGTAACTGAACACCAGTTTCCCGTTTGAAGGTACGTTATTCAGAACGTAGTTCCCGTCAATATCGGTAGTGGTACCGGTGGTAGCATTACCTTCCACGATAATAGTCGCTCCAATCACTTCAAGCCCGGCATCGTCTTTCACGTTGCCGTTAACTGTAATGGTTTGAGCAAACATTCCCAAGGATATTGTCCACAGCATGGCAAACAACAGGCCTTTCCATTTAGTAATTGAATGTCTTTTTTTCATTCTGTTCTCATTTTAAAAATTAATACACATTTCATTAGTCTCATTTGGTTGATTCGATATCATTTAAGCAATCTGGTCGTTGTACATAGTATTTCCTGTCAGACAGTAAAGCGGATACATGTTAGTTGTATGTGTGCAATAGTTCAAAAAATAGCAACCTTACCCTATACGTGCAAGACTGTGAATCAAATCGTAATAGAATTTTTAATCAGAAAATTTTGGGTGTCATCCTGAACTGTACTGTGACGACGCAAAGATATATTGTTTTTTGGGATATATTAGTAAAAAAAATATGTTTTAAAACATAAATAAAATTAAATTTTATCTTGTGGGCTCTTTTTAATTAAATACAATGGGGTGGTTAATTTGATTATTAAAAATATTTACTAAATATCGGCTAATTCTTCACGGTCAATTACTTCCCTACTTTTCAAACACATTCTGTTCCTATTGAATTCCGTTAACGCGGCGAAAAATAATTTGCTTTCCGTTGTTGATTGATTTTTTAAAAAGAACGTTTTCAAATTATAAAAAAATGAAATGCTTTACCGGTGTCTTTTCCCAAAACCGTAAAATATTCTTAATTTTACAAAAACAGATCTTTTAACTCAAATGACACACTATTTTTTTACCGTGATGCCCCTGTTCGTAGTTTTCTTTTGGTTGATTCTCTTTTTGCCATTTTCCAGGATATCGCCTGCAGCGGCGGTAAAGAGCAGGTTACTACCCTCTTCCTTGCCCAAGCCTGACAGGAAGAATAGAATCAAGGCTACTACAGATAGTGCGCGTGTTGATGCTTCATTGATCTAACGGCGGGAGCCGTTCAATGACAGTAAAAGTAGTGTTGATCGGCCGGAGTTTTATTCCAAAAAAATGGACAAAACCAACAAAAAAATGGACAAAAAAGACAGGCTAACCGAAACCTTCGGTCACCGGTTTAATAAAAAAAGAGCTGTCTCAAGATAAAATTTAACCTCCTGAGAAATGAATATTGGGATATGTTCTCAGATAGGTATCCGAATAAAAAGAGGGTGAAATCACATTGTGATACACCCTCTTAAACAATATAAAAAATAGAGAATTAATAACCGGGATTCTGTTTCAATTCCGGGTTTTTGTCGAGAGCACCTTGCGGTATTGGTAAATACTTATTGTGTATCTTGAATTCGCGGTCTTCTACTTTTGAAGTACCGGTAACGACAGCTCGTTTGAATGGGTCGGGCTCCTGGTAGTTTATAGTGCCGGCTACCCTCGTTAACGGACCGTTCAGTACGGTTTCAGCCACCATTTTACCGTTGGCATCTTTCCAGCGGAGGATATCCGCTCTGCGAATACCTTCACCGGCCAGTTCAACGCCACGTTCGCGACGGATGAGTTCGCGTAGGGTTTCTTTTGTCCCGTATTTAGCCTTGTTCACTTCGGGCATTCCTGCTCGGTTACGAACCTGGTTGAGCAGGGTATAAACTGTTTCAGACGGACCGTTTAACTCATTTTCTGCTTCCGCATAAGACAGCAGTACTTCGGCATAGCGAAAAAGGATTACGCTGACATCGGTACTCCACATATTGTCATACTGCGATTTCGGAGCAAGATACTTTGCCCAGGTCAATGCCGTTTTGGAGGCGTTATTTGCGTCATCGGGGTCATTGGGGTTTTTATTGCCGCCAATGGTCTTATCCAGCGTGTTTATAATACCGCCTTGCCAATCCATACCCGGGTAGAGAACAGTCATGGCCATACGCGGATCACGGTTGGCAAACGGGTGTTTGGGATCGTATCCGCTGCCGGACTCGTCCTTGGTAAGCCCGTTACTCATTTCATAAGTGTCGACAAGGTTCTGAGTGGGAACCATTGACGACCAGCCTCCATCGGCGTTGTTGTACATGGCACCGATTACCCATTGTGAGTAGAGGCTTTTATCCCGCTGATAAGAAGCGATGATTTCTTTTGAGCCTTTCCCGGCAACGGTGAAAACATGAGCGTAGTTTTCGTCCAGTTCATATTGGCCTAAAGCAACGATGGCTTTGGCCGCGTCAATCGTTCGCTGATAGTCACCGTAATACAGTGCCGAACGCATCTTTAGCGCTAATGCGGTACCTTTGGCAATGGTGCCGCTTGAGGCCGGTTTGTCGCTTAATAATGGAATAGCCGCATCAATTTCGTCGAAGACATATTTTTTCACTTCTTCTTCCGACTTGCGGGGTACTTTCGCTTCATCGGCCGTTGCGTATGAGTCGATGATGGGGAAACCGCCATAGAGCCTGTTTCTCTCGTAATACTGATAGGCCCGGATTGTTTTTACCTGCCCGATCATATCGTTCTTTACTTTTTCATCGGCAAATTGAATCGGCTCTATATTTGTCAGGAAGTCATTGCAGCGGCGAATGGTAGTGAAGCGATAAAAATCAGCCACCGCATTGCTGGCGGTCATACCGCCGTTTCCTATGTTTCTCCATCCTTCGTGGATGTGGAAGTTATATCCGAAATCGGAAGCACAATCCCAGTAAAGGAGATTTTCGTCGCTAAACCATCCGTCGTAGCACCCGATCAAAAATTTCTGGGCGTCCGCTTCGGTTTTCCAGGTCGTACTCGGTGACAAGGCATCGTACGGCGCGGTATCTAAAAAACCTTCGCAAGATGTTGCTCCGGCCAGTGCCGCAACAGCTAGCATATAGATTACTATTTTTTTCATATTTTATTTTTTCGTTTTTAAATGGGTCATACATATTAAAAAGAGATGCTTACGCCAAGAGCATGGGTTTGCGTGAGAGGAAAGCTCGATGCACGTTCGCTCGAGATTTCCGGATCAACATTAACCAGCATGTTGTGGAGCGTGAAAAGATTTTCCGACGAAAAATAAACACGCATATTCTCAATGCCTATGGGGTTTACAACGCCTTTAGGCAATGTGTAACCGATTTGCAGGTTTTTCATACGTACGTAGCTGGCGTTCTGGATCCAGAATGATGACATTACTTGCGATGAAATGCTGGGCGACGTGTTTGAATAGGCAATGCGCGGCATTTTAGCATTTTTGTTTTCGGGAGTCCAGGCGTTTAACCATGCTGTTGCGGGATGTGAATCATCACCGTCGAAAAAACCGGTTACTTCCTGGTTGATCATGCGGTAAACACCGGCTGCACCCGTGAATATCATGGAAAGATCAAAATTCTTATAACCTGCCGTAAGGTTCAGCCCGAACGTTACGGACGGGTCTTTGGAACCGATAAGGGTACGGTCATCAGCGTTCATTTTCCCGTCGTTGTTTGTATCCTGATAAATGAGGTCTCCTCCTTTGAATTTCCGGTTTCCGAACGGATAGCCTGCCTGAGTGGAATACTTGTCCATCCATGCCTGGGCAGCCTGGTCTGAATCAAAGAATCCGTCGGCTTTATAGGCGTAGTATGAATTGAGGCGTTCGCCTACTATACGTCGGATATTGCCATTGTTGGGATCATTCATCTGTTGCACTCCTCCTAAATCAAGGATCTCGTTGCGGTTGTACGCAGCATTACCGGTTGCTCCAAACGACCAGTCGCCCCACTTATTGGTGTAGCTCAGCATCACCTCAATTCCCCGGTTCACCATAGAGCCTACATTGTCTTTGTATGCATCCAGCGCAAATTCATTAGGAACGGGTACATCCATAATAATTCCGTTGGTTTTTCTGTCGTAATAATCAACCGTCAGGTTTATCTTGTTATTAAGGGTTGCATCTAATCCTACGCCCCAGGTGCGAGCTTTTTCCCAGGTGATGGTGGGCAATTTATACCCTTTCTGGTAATATCCCGATTGCAGCGAACCTCCCAGTAAATATTTTGCATCCAGGTTGTAGGTGTTCATCCACGGATAATAATCATCCAGAGCATCCTGATTACCCAGTAACCCCCAAGACGCACGAATCTTAAGGTTGTCCAGCCATCCTTGCGTACCTTCCATGAAGGATTCCTCGCTCAGGCGCCAGGCTCCGGAGAAAGATGGGAAATATCCCCAACGGTAATCCGGGGCAAAACGTGAAGAGGCATCGGCGCGGACATTAGCTTCGAGTAAATATTTACCGGCAAAGTCGTAATTGACGCGGCCAAACCACGAGAGCATAGCCAGCTCTCGGGAATTACCCCAGTTTTTTTGTGATGCGGCGTCTCCGGCATCCATGTCTGTAAGGTCGTTGGAAGGGAATTTTTCGCGGTAAGCCCTGCTGTATGAGTAGTTGTATTTTTCAGTGTGCCAACCACCCATGGCTTTCAGGCTGTGTAATCCGAACTGTTTGTCGTAATTTAGAATAGCGTCAAAAGTGGTGCGGTTCCAGTTATAATAGCGTTCATCCAAATGGTTGGGCTCGGTTTCTTTGTTGGGGTTATAGCGAATGTATTTTTGGAAATAACGACTATGTCGCGAATTGCTCACGTGCGAAAGAGTACCTGTGGCAGTTAAACCATCCACAATTTTATAGTCGGCCCCCAGTGTACCGGTGAAGTTCTGGTTCAGCCGTTCAACGGTCTGTTTGGCATCAAGCCAGGCTATGGGGTTTCCGTCGGAAATCGTTCCGTAGGTTCCGTCGGGATTGCGGTTCACAATCCACGGGGCAATACGGTTTAGCTGACGGATAATCTGATCGGAACTCCCACCTTCGTTCGAAGAACTTCCACCTGCGTATGATGAAACGGGATCGGCATAGTCATTTTTAATGTAAGCCAGATTCAACCGTACCCCCAGGCGAGAGTTGACCTGCATATCCATATTGGTACGCCCGTTGAACTGTTGCCTTTGGGCGTTGGGCAAAATTCCCTTTTGGTCGAGATAACCCACCGATGCCAAATATTTAACATCGTCCGTCCCTCCGCCTATATTAACGTTGTGCGAGTGTTGCAGCCCGGTGCGATAAGCCTCGTCATACCAGTCGGTATTCGGATAAGCCGGATCTGTGCCGTCTTTGAATTTTTGGATGGCTTCGGCTGAGAAACGGGGTTGTAGCCCGGCTTCTTCCATGGCTTTGTTGTAGAGGCGTGCATAGTCGTAAGAATCGATGCGTTTGATCATTTCGGTGGGATACTGCAAACCCATATATCCGTTATAGGTGATACGTGGTTTCCCTGTCTTGCCCCGTTTGGTGGTAATAAGAATAACCCCGTTTGAGGCTTTGGACCCATAAATGGCTGCGGACGCGGCATCTTTCAATACGGAGATACTTTCGATGTCGTTGGGGTCGACCGAGTTCATGGTACCCGTTTCGATTCCGTCCACTAGTATGTACGGATCGGCTTTGTTTAAGGTCCCCACGCCACGTACCCGAATGGTCGCTTCGTCTTGTCCCGGACGTCCTTGTCCCGATGTAACCATAACACCTGGCATCAGCCCCTGTAGAGCTGAGGATACGTTTGGGACAGGCCGGCTTTCCAGTACTTTATTGTCGATTTGTGCCACCGACCCCGTAAGGTTTACTTTTCGTTGTGTGCCAAAACCCACAACCACCACTTCTTCCAATAACTCCGTATCCGATGCCATAGTAATATCGATACGGGAACGTCCGTTAACCGCAACGGTTTGCGATTTCATCCCTACATAACTGAACACCAGATTGCCGTTAGAAGGTACGTTATTCAGAACGTAGTTTCCGTCAATATCGGTAGTGGTGCCCAAGGTAGCATTACCTTCCACGATAATTGTTGCTCCGATTACCTCAAGTCCGGTATCGTCTTTCACGTTACCACTAACGGTAATGTTTTGAGCAAACATTCCTAGGGATATTGTCCACAGCATGGCGAACAACAGGCCCTTCCATTTACTAGTTGAATGTCTTTCTTTCATTCTGTTCTCATTTTTAAATTAATACTCATAATTGTACAATCCTTAGGGTTATAAGATTGTTTGTGGCAAAAAGCCGGTTATGCCGTTCTGTCCTTTTCAGGAAGCGGCATAACCATTAGGCCAAACATTGTTCAAATGTTTAGTGAATAAATTGGTGGGGTTGAAATCAATAATTGTGGCCTTCTTGTCTTTTTTCTAACAGCAAAGAGCGGTTAAGGGGAGAAAAGGATTAGTTCTTTACAAACGCGTGCCTGAATCCTTTTACATCATTCCAGTGTCCCCGCGTGAAGTCGGGAACCGCTACCGGGGCAGAGTTGTTTTCGAGCGATAAAGCCGTAAGAGGGGCTAGGCTGCACCATTCTGCCAGGTCGTATACGTCCATGTCCAGTGGAAGTCCGTTTTGCAGGCAGTAGACCAGGCGATAATCCATGATAAAGTCCATTCCTCCGTGTCCGCCTACTTTTTTGGCAGTCTCTTCGAGTTCGATGTGAATCGGATGTTTGTACTTATCCATCAGTACTTTTTTAACTTCATCCGACACATAAGAGTGAGCGGACAGGTTTTCGTGGTTGGGGACAGTGCCGGCTTCAACAGCATCGGCTTTAAGGGCATAACCTTCATTCGGATATTTATTCGCAAATCCGTTGGTCCCCTGTACCTGATACATACGGCTGTATGGACGAGGAGAGGCAACATCGTGTTGAATATGGATGGTTTTCCCGTTTTCGGTACGAATCATAGTCATGGTGTGTTGTCCGTTTTTGAAATCGGGTGCTTCCTCACCTCGCTTTTCTTTCAGGTAGGCGGGGATGCTTACCGGCTTGCTGTCCATAGCCACCAAGTAGTTCATTTTATCGCCTCGGTGGATGTCGAGAACCTGACAGGCAGGGCCCATTCCGTGCGTAGCGTAAATGTCTCCCCGGTGTGTTTTGTTATATTCCATGCGCCAGTCGTTTTCGTAAGAATCCCAAAAATCTTCCAGTTGATGGATATAAGCGCCTTCAGCGTAGAGGATGTCTCCAAGAACACCTTGTTGCGCCATGTTGAGTGTGGTCAGTTCAAAGAAATCATACACGCAGTTTTCGAGTTGCATGCAATGTTTCTGGGTACGTTCTGCCGTGTTGACAACGTCCCAGATTTCCTCCATGGTCATAGCAGCCGGTACTTCACAAGCTACGTGTTTCCCTTGCTCCATAGCGTAGATCATCATCTGAGCGTGACGTTTCCAGTCCGTAGCTATGTAAACCAGATCGATGTCGTCCCTTTGGCAAAGTTCTTTCCAGGCGTCCTCGCTTCCGCTGTACGCTGCGGCACGGGGCACCCCCGCTTTGTCGAGAATTTGTTGAGATTTTTCAACCCTGTCGGGATGAAGGTCGCACAATGCGACAATTTTTGCTCCCGGTATATGGGTGAATCGTTGTACGGCACTCGGGCCACGCATTCCCAGCCCGATAAACCCTACACGGACGGTATCCATTTTGGGTGAGGTCAATCCCACTACATGCTTTTGTCCGGCAGGGCGAGCCGAAACGTTGGTTTCGATGGGTTGAAAAGTTTCTGCCGTTTTTCCTTTTTGCGAATCGGTGTTACAGGATGCAAAAAGAACGGCTGTGATGGTAAATAAATAAATCAGTTGCTTCATTATTTTAAATTATTTAATTAATTCAGGAGGTGTTCACAAGAAAATATGCCCGGAGTTGGGGTCGGTGTATAAAAAACACAAAAAAGTAAACCGTTTAGAAGACAAAAATAGTGTATTTTTGCCACTTTTTAATAATCCTTTAATATGTTGTATAACATATACTGTTTCAGCCCATAATTCTCCTTCTGTTTGTCCGTAAACCGTAAATGCAGATAACCGTGAAACAGATAAATGGCAAAACAAACGATGCGTTCACGGCGGGTAGACAAGCTATGGTGCCCAAATCGATAATGGCTCCCTGCAGGGGAGGCATCAATGCACCGCCGACAATGGCCATAACCAGGCCAGCCGCTCCCAGCGTTGAGTCGTCGCCCAACCCTTTGAGTGCGATCCCGTAAATGGTTGGGAACATCAGCGACATGAAAACGGAGGTGGCTACCAGGCAATACAAACCGGTCATCCCGCCGATGAAGATAACTCCCAGTGTTGTTGTCATAGCCCCTGCAGCAAACAGGGTCAACATCGATGAGGGCCTCAGGTATTTCATCAGGTAAGTGCTGATAAAGCGGCTCGACAGGAACAGGGCCATAGCGAGGATGTTCCATCGCTGACCCACAGCTTTGGGGATTCCGATGTTCTCGGCATATTGAATGATAAATGTCCAGCACATGATTTGTGCCGCTACGTAGAAGAATTGCGTGAGAACCCCCTCGCGGTAGTTGTGGTTCCGGAGTAATCTCCTGGCTGAATCTATGGCGCGGATATTTTTTGCCTCTGCCGATTGAGTCCTGGGCATTTTTGTCAAAGCGATAATGACGAAGACCAGCAAAACGACCCCGCCGATGATCACATACGGATTGCGGATGATTTCCAGGTCGTGCGTCCGGATAACTGCCTTTTCAGCTTCACCTAATGAATGGAAGATAAGGTTGCCTGCCGCATCGCGTTTCTCCGAGTCAAGGGACGTAAGCACGTAATTCGATGCTACAGTCATACCTAACAATGAGCCCATCGGGTTAAACGATTGGGCAAAGTTCAGCCTGCGTGTAGAAGTAGCTTCATCACCCATCGAAATGATGTACGGATTGGCGGTTGTTTCCAAAAAAGCCAATCCGAAAGTCAGGATATAGAGCGACAGCAGGAAAAACGTGAATTGTTCGAACTGAGCCGCGGGGATAAATAAAAATGCCCCAATAGCATACAGGGCCAATCCCAGAAGTATGCCTTTCTTGTAACTGAACCGCCTGACGAATAATGCTGCAGGGATGGCCATGGTGCCGTAGCCGCCGTAAAACGCAAATTGCACCAATGCCGCTTCCGAAACCGGAATCTCCATAATGGTTTGAAAAGCAGCCACCATGGGATTGGTGATGTCGTTGGCAAACCCCCACAGGGCAAATAAACTGGTGATAAGTATAAAGGGGACGAGGTATTTTTTCTCAATAACCGCCGGTTTGGAAGGTGACGTACTGTGTTTCATCTGACCACTCCTTTTTTTAAGATGATATTGGCATAAAGCGCCTCTTCGCCGGAAGCGATTACGGCAAAAGTTGTTTTTGCCCTGTCGTAAAAAGCAAACCGTTCCAGGTGGCCGATAGAGAAAGGTTCACCCGATGCACTCAAAATCTCTTTGTACTCTTCCCATATATCCGGTTTGTAATCGTCGCCGGGAGTTACTTCCATCAGAAAAACCGAATGTTCGGAATAGGTGTCTAAAGGAAAAAGCTCAAGAATGCCTTTCAGTAAGACAGCACCGGAGAGCCCGTCAGCCCTGATGACGTTGGTTGAAAGGCTGCAGCCCGGAAAATTGGCGTCACCAAGAACGATCTCATCGCCATGCCCCATCTCCATGAGGGCTTTTACCAGCTGAGGCGATAGCACTTTGGGTATTTTTTTGAGCATAGTTATTGCAAATCTTATTTGTAAATGGGGCCAAAGGTGGCGCAGGCGCGGTAGTCGGCACCTTCCTTATCCATTCCCAATGCATTCCATGCTGCGGGGCGGAATATCTCGTCTTCTTCCACGTTGTGCATACACACCGGAATGCGAAGAATGGAGGCCAGCGTGATCAGGTCCTGTCCGATGTGTCCGTAGCTGATGGCCCCGTGGTTTGCTCCCCAGTTGTTCATTACCGAGTAGACATCCTTGAAGGCCGGTTTGCTGGTCAGCCTGGGGACGAACCAGGTGGTGGGCCAGGTCTGGTCGGTGCGTTCGTTGAGCGTTTTATGAATCTCCGGATCGATCTCCACGGTCCATCCTTCGGCTATTTGCAACACCGGACCGACACCTTTTACCAGGTTTAAGCGTGACATGGTAACGGGCATCCCGCCTTCCGAGAGGAAATTGGAAGAGTAGCCTCCGCCGCGGAAATAATCGCGGTTTGCTGGACACCAGCGCGTGGCCGCCAGACAGTCCTCTACCTCTTTTTCGTTGATTTCCCAGAACGGTTTCATGGCCGGTTTGCCCTCTTTCCGTTGTTTCCCGGTCGCGTCGAGCGTGGTGGCGCCGGAGTTGATGAGGTGAATGATTCCGTCTTTGGCTTTTCCGGTAAGCTCTTTTCCCGTAACCCGTTTCACTGCCGCAGGACTCCAGTACGTGCGTACATCGGAGAAGATCTGGGAAGTGTTGGTCAGAAGATGTCCAAACAACATGGCCACGCCGTTACAGGCATCGTTTTCGGTAGCTACCACATAGGCTTCACGAATTCCGTTCCAGTCAAAAGATGAACAGAGCAGGGCTTCGGAGAAGTCGCCGTTCGGTTTATAGTCGGTCCACTGGCGTTGTCCTTGAAAACCGGCGGCAATAGCGTTGTGTCCGATGGCCTCTTCTTTGAATCCCATCTCCCTGAGACTGGGGTTTCCGGTCATCAAGTCGCGGATGATAAGGGTCATCTTTACCACAAATTCCCAATCAGCATCTTTTTCGGCACGGTTCTTTACTTTTTCAGCCCGGTTGAGGTCTTCGGCTTCGTTCGGGACACAATATTTTCTTGTCCATGCCATTGCTTTGGCATACTCTTCCCGGTCGTAAATTCCTTCTTCCATGCGACGAAGAATTTCGATGGATTCCACTTGTTCGTTTCTCATCCCCAGGTATTCCTGGAAGAAATCGGGATTGACAATGGAACCGGCAATACCCATAGATACATTTCCTATCGATAGGTAGGATTTTCCGCGCATGGTGGCGACAGCCTGCGCTCCGCGGGCAAAGCGCAGCAGCTTTTCAGCCACGTCATCGGGAATGGAATTGTCGTCCAGGTCTTGCACGTCGCGCCCGTAAATACCAAAGGCAGGCAACCCTTTTTGGGCGTGAGCCGCCAGAACGGCTGCCAGGTACACCGCTCCCGGACGTTCAGTTCCGTTGAAACCCCATACTGCCTTGGGGTAATGCGGGTTCATGTCCATGGTTTCGGATCCGTAGCACCAGCACGATGTAACAGTTATGGTGGATCCTACGCCCTCACGTTCAAATTTTTCGGCACAGGCAGCACTTTCGCCCACCCGTCCAATAGTTGTGTCGGCGATTACACATTCAACGGGACTTCCATCACCGTTTTTTAAGGTTGAACTTATCAGGTTGGCAACGGCCTTTGCCAGGTTCATTGTTTTTTCCTCGAGGCTCTCTCTGACGCCTCCTTGTCTCCCGTCGATGGCGGGACGAATACCGATTTTTGGATAAGTTTTCATAGCGTTTTTATTTTTTTAATGATTCGTTTGTGCAAATTTAAGTTGTAGTATGAACAGTGCTGATGTTGCAGGAAAAAAATTAATAGGACCCTCTCTTGATGATTTTTGTCGGAAGATAACGGGTAATGGGATTGCCGGTTATCACGAAATCGGCAGCTAGGTTGCCCATCTCCTCCCAGTCGATGCTGATGGCCGCAATTCCGTTTTCAATCACTTCGTAAAAAGGGTTGTTGTTATAACCGATAATCCCGAACTGTCTGCCCACGGTCAGCTTGTCGGCTTTGCTCCTTTTGATGACCTCTACCACATCGGTCTGCTTGATAATGATGTATAATGTGCCCTCAACAACAGGCGTTTGAGGTGTGAAAGATTCGATGATTTCAAATTCGAAATTGTTGTCCGTACAGAACCGGATAAAATAGTCTTTGCTGCTTTGCGGATGCTTGTGTCGTTTATCGAACAGGAAAACAATTTTTTTGTATTTTTTGAAATCAAGCTTTGCTTGATCCAAGGCATCGTAAAAAGCCCGGTCAAAGTCCTGGCAGACGTACGACAGTCCTTCCTTGTTAAAACTGCCGAAATCGAGCAGCAGTAATTTTTTGGGATTGATTTTTGACAACGACTCTGCCAGCACATCGTTGCTATAATTCATAATCAGGTATTTGTTGTACATGCCGTAAGATTCCCGAACAATGTTGTTGAAAAGGTTCTCGTTGTATTGATGGAACCAGAGGTCGATTTTATGGTTTGAAGGCAGCTTGGATACCAGCGCATTATACAACACGTCTTTGAACGGTGTGTATTCATCAAGGATGAGCAGCACGTTTTTTACCCGGTAGCTTACGTAGTAGTTTTTCCCGTGGATGGATTCGATCAGCCCACGTGCTCTCAGGTCATTGAAGGCTTTGAAAACGGTATCGCGGGATATGTTGTGCTGTCGGCTTAACGTGTTGATCGAGGATAGTTTATCTCCGGGCTTCAATTCGTTCATCGATATAGCCCTCTGGATATAGTCGGCTAATTGCTTTACTTTCGTATTCTTGTTGTTGAATTCCAATTCCATGATAAACTAGTGTGCTGTTCTGTTCTGATCACAAAGGTATTTTTTATTTATTGATTTTCGCTTTAAGCCCATATGTTTTATAACATAAATAGTTAATCACCTGTTTTCAAACGAAAGATTCAGCTGCAATAAAAAAACCGGCAAGGCTCTTCACAGAGTCTTGCCGGCCATGGAAAATCAAAAAGTCATATAAGAAATAGAACTAATTAAGTTATGGTTATTTAATAGTATTCGTTCGATGCAACAACCGGTATGGGTGTTTCAGCGATTTTGTTTTGCAACGCAGCCTGGTTGTACCTGTAAACCACGTTGAATATTTTTTCTCCATCCTCGTCTTTCGCTTTTACCGCTAGTTGAACGGAATCGGTGTCCGCTCGTTGGAGCGGTTTCAGATCGAAACAGATAAACCCCTCGAAAAACTTCGGGCTTGAGCTGCCGTAAGCATTGTGCCGGAACTCCAGTTCAAGGGTGTCGGGGGCTCTGTCCGGATGCAATGAATCAATCACCAGGTTGATGGCGTGAGGCCTGACTCCTCCGTAATTGAACATAAAATCGATATTCAGGTAGTCGTTTCCTACCCATGCTTCGTTTATTTTTACCGGATCATGCCCTATGCTGTCGGCGTTTTGCGACGTTTGTTCGATGACCTTTTTAGTAAGAATATTCCAGATGTCGTTTACTTTCACGTAATGATCATATCCGCCCTGTTCATCCGATAAGGTGGTGTAATTCACAAATACCCTCTGGTAGTTCCCCACTGGCAGGTAGTGTACATCCGTTGCAGCCGGCCAGAGTTGCTTGCCGTTGTCGAGCATTAGCATGTATCCGTTCTCTCCCATGGGAATGACCGTAGCAATGTCAATATGAAATTCGCCCAGCGAATGTTCGTCTTTCTTGTTGCACGATGCAACTGTAAGTAAAACGATAAAAAAAACAAATCCCCACGCGGTATCTTTCATATATTTCTTTGCTTCTATATACTTAGATGCAAAAAAGAAAAAAACGCTGCATGAAAACCTTGGATTTTTTGTTTTTAACTCTATTTAACTTTTGGATAGAGTTTCTCAATAAGATCGGTGCGATTGAGCCGTTTCAACTCTGCTATTAATTTCTTTCTGTTGTTCTTGTCGTACCAGAAAAAAAATTGTCGTTGACTTTCTTTTTGTGAAGGGGATTTTGCGGTGTAAACCTTTTCGAGCGAATAAGGGTGGTAGCCTGTGTAATAGATCTCTGTAGCCAGTGTCATGGGCGAGGGTGTGAAGTCCTGTATTTGCTCCAGTTTGAAATTCAGGTTTTTAGTAATAGCGGCAAGTTCTGCCATATCTTCTTCTGTACAACCCGGGTGTGAGGAAATGAAATAAGGGATCAATTGCTGATTCAGGTTCTGCTTGTTGTTTTCAGCATCGAAAATCTTTTTGAATTGATAAAACAGGCCGAACGAAGGCTTACGCATCACGTTGAGCGTCCGGTCTGCCGTATGTTCGGGAGCGACTTTGAGCCTGCCGGATACGTGGTTTACAATCAACTCTTTTGTGTATTCTTCGGCGGCTTTGTTGGCACTTTCGTCTTTTCCCCTATGCAGCAGCATGTCGTAACGGATCCCGCTTCCGATAAACGATTTTTTCACCATCGGCAGGTTGTCCACAGAGCGATAGATGTCGAGCAGTGGAGCGTGATTGGTATTGAGATTTGGGCAAATACCGGGATGGATGCACGACGGGCGTCTGCACTTTTCACAAACCGACAGGTCTTTGCCCTGCATTTTGTACATGTTTGCCGACGGCCCTCCCAAATCGCTTATGTATCCTTTGAATCCGGGCATTTCGGTGATTTTCCCGACTTCCCGGAGAATCGATTCTTTTGATCGCGATGCGATAAACTTTCCCTGGTGTGCCGAGATGGTACAAAAAGCACATCCTCCAAAACAACCCCGGTGCAGGTTTACTGAAAACTTGATCATTTCGTAAGCCGCAATATGTTTGTTTTTGTACTTGGGATGAGGCAAGCGGGTGTATGGTAAATCAAAAGATGCATCAATTTCCTCTTCCGTCATCGGGGGAAAAGGTGGATTCACAACCAGCGTCTTATTGTCCACATCCTGTAAGATACGCGATGCGTACAACGCGTTGGACTGCTCTTCCACAATACGAAAGTTTTTTGCCTGTTTCAGCCTGTCTTCCAGGCATTCTTCATGAGAGAATAACCGGATCTCGTCTTTAAATGAATTTTCAGGAACATTGTCTTTTCCCGCAAGGAAAGCTGTCTGGGGCACATGGCACATTTCGGCAATCGTTTTCCCGTTTTGCATTTCCCGGATCACGCGGGTAATCGGCAGTTCGCCCATGCCGTAAACCAGCAAGTCGGCGTTGGTGCCTGCCAGTATCGTTTTATGCAGAGAATCACTCCAGTAATCGTAATGCGAAACCCGGCGGAGGGAAGCTTCCACACCTCCGATAATCAGCGGAATGTCGGGATAGAGTTCTTTCAGGATGTTGGAATAGATCGTTACGGCCCGGTCGGGGCGCATATCCGACCTCCCGTCGGGTGTGTAGGCATCCTGCGATCGTAAGCGTTTATTGGCGGTGTATCGGTTGATCATCGAGTCCATAACACCGGCGGTTACGGCAAAAAACATTCGGGGAAGCCCTAGTTTTTTAAAATCCCGCAAATCGTCCCTCCAGTTTGGTTGAGGAACAATGGCTACGCGCAACCCCAGCCTTTCCAGCAGTCGTCCAATCACCGCAGTCCCAAACGAAGGATGATCGATGTAGGCATCTCCCGAAAAGAGGATCACGTCCGCCTGGTCCCACCCGAGAAGATCCATCTCTTTTTTGGTTGTAGGGAGGAAGCGGGGCAAAGGATAGGGTTGGCTTTCCATCCGTTAAAAGAGTTTATGTTTCCTATGTCTCTCTTCTCCCATCTTCTCGCTCAGTACGATCGCCCTGTCCACCGCCAGGTGGATATTTGAACAGATGTTCTCTTCTCCGATAATATCCGGTATTTTGGAGTTTTCGACTTTTGCCCTGACATTGTCATTCACTCCCGAAAGAATAACCTGAATTTTTTCTCTCCGGGAGTTTTTGCAGAGATTTTGGAGGTTGTTCAGCCCCGTAGCATCGATAAACGGCACCTTGCGCATCCGGATAATCCGGATCTGTGCCCTTTCTCCAATTTCGCGCATAACATCGTCAAACTTATTGGCTACCCCAAAGAAAAAAGGCCCGTCAATTTCATACACTTCCACGCCTTTAGGCAGGTGCAAGACTTCGTCCTGCAAGTTCCCGGAATGAGACTCAATCTCTTTTGAGATGTCAATCTTTCCGGTTGTTACCGACACTTGAGTGCTTTCGTTCATACGCTTCAAAAACAAGAAGATGGCAAGCAATAGCCCTACTTCAATGGCGATGGTCAGGTCGAATACTACCGTTAGAATAAACGTCGTCAGTAAAACGGCCAGCGTTCCTCCAGACTGTTTGACAAGTGAGCGGAACGTGCGCCATTCGCTCATGTTGTATGCCACCACAACCAGCACTCCGGCAAGGCAGGCCATAGGTATATGTTTGGTAAGATCACCCAAAAACAATAGAATCAGCAACAGAACCACTGCATGTATAACCCCTGCCACCGGAGAACGCCCACCGTTGTTGATGTTGGTCATTGTCCGGGCAATGGCGCCGGTAGCCGGGATCCCGCCAAAGAACGGAGTCACGATGTTGGCTACTCCCTGTGCAACCAGTTCCATGTTCGAGTTATGCCGTTTACCGATCACGCCATCTGCAACGGTTGCAGACAATAGGGATTCAATAGCCCCCAGTATGGCAATGGTAAATGCTGAAGGAAACAGCATGCGGATGCTTTCGAGATTGAACCCGATAGGATTTGCCTGGGGCAGTTGACTGTTTATCTGAAACCTGTCTCCGATGGTTTCAATTCCGGTAATTCCAAAATAGTTCTTCATCACGAACACGATTACAGTCATCAAAATAATCGCTATCAGCGATCCGGGTATTTTCCTGGAAATTTTTGGAGTGAGAAAAATGATGGCCACACTCAACACGCCAATGCCTGTCGCCCACCAATTGATGGTTTCCAAATGTTGAAAATATACTTCCCATTTGGTAAAGAAATCGGAAGGAACCTTGGCTATACTCAATCCAAACAAGTCTTTTATCTGCGTGGAGAAAATGGTAAGGGCAATACCACTGGTGAACCCAACAACAATGGGGTAGGGAATAAACTTGATGACAGTCCCGAGCTTGAGAACACCCATTAAAACCAGCATGGCTCCGGCAAGAACAGTAGCTATCGCCAGCCCTGTCACGCCAAACTGTTCCACAATTCCGTAAACAATAACAATAAATGCACCTGTCGGGCCACCAATTTGTACGTGGCTTCCGCCAAGAAACGAAATAATAAATCCGGCAATGATTGCCGTTACGATACCTTTTTCCGGTGTAACACCGGAGGAGATTCCAAAAGCAATGGCCAGTGGCAATGCCACAATTCCTACGATAAGGCCTGCCATTAAATCGGAAATAAATTTCTCCTTGTTGTAGTTTTTTAACGATAAGAAAAGGATGGGTTTAAATTCTTTCAGGAAGTTTCTTTGCATCTGCATATTCAATAATTGGCTGCAAAATTAACCATTTAAAGAATAAAAATGAAATTGTACGTGTAAAATTTAGAAAGCACCCTGTTCCACAAGCACGCAGGCGCGTTCCGTTAAGCGATCTTCGGCATAGGGGTTGTACCTCTTTTTGAGGCTGTTGCCAAACATGCTTGCAAACGCATTGTAGAAAAAAGCCTTGGCACTTCCCATGTAGGCGTCAATAATGTGGTACGATGATGAGTTGGTCTCCCGGTCAACCAGCTTCATCAAAAGTTGTCCTTGTGAACGGGTCAATTTTTTCATTTTGGGGGTATAGGCTTCCATCAGGTACTTTTCCATCTGGTTCAGGTGCCTCTGTCGTGCCTTATCATCGGGCAGGGTTTCCATATACTCGTATGTTTCGGTAATGATCATGGCAATCTCTTTGGCATAGGGAAGGGTTTTCTTTACGTCGCGGATCAGTTTTGTATATTGTAACTGTTCCCTGTTGCTGCCGAAACGTAAGGGTGAATACTTGATGAAATCGTGTAAGCTCATGCAGGCAACCGTGTCGCCGTCAATCACCACTGCCGGATACACATTGGGCAACAGGTAGAGGGTCGTCCTTTGTTTTGCCGGAGAAGCGTTGTCGGCAAAGAAATCCTGCGCCTTGGCCTGGAAGGCAAGGGGCACGGTCAGGAGCAGCCATATTTGAACAAATCTCATCATGAATCCGGGACAAAAATAACATTATTGTTTTATTCGAATACTTAAAATCACGTTAAGTGTAGTTAATTAATAGTCCTGTTTATAGATTGTTAAGTAAATAATTTGGAAAAGACAGCTTAAACAGGGCTTTTTCAGGTAAAAAAAGAGATCGTTTTTACACGATATCCTTCAATTTGAATTACCTTTGAAGGACTAAAATCAAGAATTATGGCTTATTATCACTTGGGAGAGCTGGTTCACCATCAGGCGCAAAAGTACAAAAACAGAACCTCCTTGAAGTTTTTATTATCAGATGGGCGATGGACACAAATGTCGTGGGAAGAGTTTTCGGAAAAAATAATGAAAACCGCTCAGGCAATGGCAGAGTTGCAGATCCAACCCGAAGATAATGTGGGGGTTTATTCCCAGAATATGGCAAAATACCTTATTACCGACTTTGCCGCCTATGCCAACTGCGCGGTTATGGTACCCATGTATGCCACCTCATCGCCATCGCAGGTAGAATATATCGTAAACGACGCTCAGCTAAAGGTGATATTTGTAGGTGAGCAGTTCCAGTACAATAACGCATATAAAGTACAGCAGGAAAGTCCGGTCCTGAAAAAGATCATTGTCTTTGACAGGAATGTGGTGCTGAAACCCGAAGATAAAACTTCCATCTATTTTGATGATTTTATCACTACCGGAGATAATTCCGAATCGTTGGCGCTTGTTAATGCCCGGTTGCGTCAACTTAAAGGTTCCGATCTGGCAACCATCATTTATACGTCGGGAACAACCGGTGAGCCCAAGGGAGTTATGCTCACCCATGATAATTATATCCAGGCGTTCAAGATCCACGATGCGCGGCTAACCCAGTGCTCGGAGAAAGATGTCTCGATGTGTTTTCTACCGCTGACGCATATCTTTGAAAAAGCGTGGACCTATTATTGCCTCCACAAGGGAATACTTGTTGCCGTAAACAGGGATCCTACCCGGATTCAGCAAACCCTTAGGCAGATACGTCCCACTCTGATGAGCAACGTCCCCCGGTTCTGGGAAAAAGTGTACGATGGCATTCAGCAAAAGATCGAAACTTCAAGCGGTGCTTTGAAATGGTTGTTTGAAGATAGCGTCAGGACGGGTAGAAAGCACAATCTCGTATATAAAAATCAGGGGAAAAGGGCACCGTTTGGTGTTGCGCTCAAATTTTTCCTCTATAAACTAACTATCTTTTACCTGATCAAGAAGGTGGTGGGTATCGACCGGGGAAACTTTTTCCCCGTGGCAGGAGCTCCTCTATCGGACAAGATTAACGAGTTCATGCAATCGATCGATGTACATCTGATATACGGCTATGGCCTCTCCGAGACCACCGCGACGGTTAGCTGCTTCCCGGAAAAAGGATTCACGATTGGAACCGTAGGAAAGGTGATGCCCGAAGTGGAGGTGAAGATCGGGACAAACGACGAGGTCCTGGTGAAAGGGAAGACGGTGATGAAGGGCTATTACAAAAAGCCTGTTGAGACGGCCGCAGTATTCACAGAAGACGGATTTTTCAGGACCGGTGATGCGGGAAGGCTGACCGGGAACAACGAGATTATCCTGACCGAAAGAATAAAAGACCTTTACAAAACCTCGAACGGGAAATATATTGCTCCACAGATGATTGAAACCCGGATGACCGAGGATAAGTTTATCGATCAGATTGCCGTGATCGGCGACGAACGAAAATTTGTAAGCGCGTTGATTGTTCCGGATTTCGGACACTTGAAACAATACGCCCTCGAGCATCAGATTCCCTGCGGGTCAAACGAAGAACTGGTGGAAAATAAAAAGATTCACGATTATATGTTTGGTCGGATCGAACTGCTGCAGGCTCAGTTTACCTCCTATGAAAAAATCAAAAAAATAACGTTGCTGCCCCATCCTTTTACGATGGAATCGGGCGAACTGACCAATACGTTAAAACTGAGAAGAAAAATCGTGCTCCAACGGTATGCCGCTGAAATTGAAAAAATGTATGCAGAATAGCTTTTAGGCGGGAAAATCATTATCTTTGCACCGTTTTTAAAAGTGAAAAAATGGAATATAATTTCGGGGAAATAGAAAAACGGTGGCAGCAATATTGGGTCGACCGTGAGGTATACCGGGTAACAGAAGATACAACCAAACCCAAGTTTTATGTGCTGGATATGTTCCCGTACCCTTCGGGAGCCGGGTTGCACGTGGGGCATCCGCTGGGTTATATCGCTTCCGATATTTATTCGAGGTACAAACGGCTGCAGGGATTTAACGTGCTTCACCCGATGGGTTATGATGCATATGGCCTTCCAGCGGAACAATATGCTATCCAAACCGGCCAGCATCCGGCTATCACTACCAAAAATAACATCGCCCGCTACCGCGAGCAGTTGGACAAAATAGGATTTTCTTACGATTGGAGCCGCGAGGTGCAAACCTGCGATCCTGAATATTATAAATGGACGCAATGGGCATTTATAAAAATGTTCCGTTCCTACTATTGTAACCAGGCACAACAAGCAAGGCCGTTGGATGAACTGATCGAGGTCTTTTCACAACAAGGCACTGCCGGGTTGGACCTGGCTTGTACAGAGCCGATGAGCTTCACCGCTGATGAGTGGAATGCCAAAACCGAAAAAGAGCAACAGGAAATTCTGATGAATTACCGCATCGCCTACCTGGGCGATACCCTGGTAAACTGGTGCCCGCAGTTGGGAACGGTGTTGGCCAATGATGAAGTGAGCGAAGGGCTGTCTATCCGCGGAGGATATCCGGTTGAGCAGAAGAAGATGCGTCAGTGGTGTCTGCGTGTATCTGCCTACGCGCAACGGTTGCTGGACGGGCTCGATGATGTGGATTGGACGGACTCGTTGAAAGAAACACAGCGGAACTGGATTGGGCGTTCTGTTGGAGCAGTCATGAAATTTAAAACACCCGGCGGTGTCTCCTTCGATATTTTTACCACCCGGGCCGATACTATTTTCGGAGTCACCTTCATGGTGCTTGCACCGGAAAGTGAACTGGTTGAACAACTCACCACCCCCGAACAGCGCAACGCAGTAGATGCATACATACTGAAAACGAAAAAACGCACGGAGCGGGAGCGCATTGCCGACAAATCGGTCAGCGGTGTTTTTTCCGGATCCTATGCATTACACCCGTTTACCGGAGATCTTTTACCAATCTGGATTTCGGATTACGTGTTGGCCGGTTACGGTACCGGAGCGATTATGGCTGTTCCTGCTCACGACAGCCGCGACTACGCTTTCGCCAAACATTTTAACTTGTCCATTGTTCCCTTGATCGAGGGCTGCGATATATCGGAAGAGAGTTTTGATGCCAAGGAAGGTATCCTGATGAATTCCGGTTTTTTAAACGGACTTCCGGTAAAAGAGGCGATTGTTAAAGCCATTGAGGAGGTGGAAGATCGCAACCTGGGTTTCCGGAAAGTGAACTTCCGGTTGAGGGATGCCATTTTCTCGCGTCAACGTTATTGGGGCGAACCGTTCCCTGTTTATTACAAAGACGGGATGCCCTACACGCTGGATGAGGGCGAGCTCCCGCTCGAACTGCCCGAAGTGGATAAATACCTCCCTACAGAATCGGGAGAACCCCCGCTTGGCCGTGCCAGGAACTGGCAGACAAGGGAGGGGTATCCGTTGGAGTTGAGTACGATGCCCGGATTTGCAGGCTCATCGGCCTACTACTTGCGGTACATGGATCCGCGAAACAGCCAGGCTTTGGTGTCGAAGGAAGCCAATAGCTATTGGCGAAGCGTAGACCTTTATATCGGTGGGACGGAGCATGCGACGGGACACTTGATTTACAGCCGGTTCTGGAATAAATTCTTGTTCGACCTGGGCGTCTCTTGCGAGCAGGAGCCGTTCCGGAAACTCGTTAATCAGGGTATGATCCAGGGACGAAGCAATTTTGTGTATCGGATTAAGGAGACCAACACATTTGTCTCGCTGAACCTTAAAGATCAGTACGATGTCACGCCCATACACGTGGATGTAAACATTGTTCATAACGATGTTCTGGACGTGGAGGCTTTTCGCAACTGGAACCCCGAGTATAAGAACGCTGAATTTATTTTGGAAGACGGGAAGTACATTTGCGGGTGGGCCGTCGAAAAGATGTCGAAATCGATGTTTAACGTGGTGAATCCCGATGTGATTGTGGAAAACTACGGTGCAGATACGCTTCGGTTGTACGAGATGTTCCTGGGGCCTCTGGAGCTTTCCAAACCGTGGGATACGAACGGCATCGACGGTGTACACCGTTTTTTGCGCAGGCTTTGGAACTTGTTTCACACCAACGGGGAGTTTTTGGTTTCTGACGAAGACCCAACAAAAGAGGAATTGAAATCGTTGCATAAACTCATCAAGAAAGTGTCGTTTGATATTGAGAATTTCTCGTTCAACACATCCGTGTCGGCGTTTATGATTTGCGTCAACGAACTGTCTCAGCTAAAATGTAATAAAAAAGCCATCCTCAGCGATTTGTTGGTCTGCCTGGCTCCTTTCGCTCCGCACATTGCCGAAGAGTTGTGGCACAAGTTGGGAAATGAACAGACCATTTGCGACGCAAAATTTCCCGAACTTAACGAAGAATATTTAAAAGAAAACGTGTTCTCTTACGCCATCTCATTTAACGGAAAGTCACGCTTTGTGCTGGAATTTCCGGCCGATGTATCCAACGCTGAAATTGAAAAAACGGTGCTGGGACATCCTTATTCACAGAAATGGCTGGACGGAAAATCACCGAGAAAAGTGATCATTGTGCCGCAGAAAATTGTAAATATCGTTGTCTGACGCTTATAGCCATTTATAAATTCAGGACTAAAACATTGAATGTCAATGAACCTTCCTGCAAAAAAATACCTTAAAGCATTTGAATGGCGCGATTACCTGTTGGTCGTAATCGGGCTGGTTCTCTACGCCATCGGACTGGCCGGTTTCCTGATTCCCAACAAAATCGTTACCGGTGGACTGGCCGGTGTCTCTTTGCTCATCAACTACTCAACCGGCGTCCCCGTGTGGTTTTCCATTCTGGTTATCAATTGTATCTTGTTGATCATCGCGTGGTTTATATTGGGGCGTGGTTTTGTGTTTAAAACACTTTTCGGCGCATTCGGGCTGACCTTCATTATCGGTATCGCTGAGAAATACCTGACACATTCGCTACTCCCCAGCGCAGATCCACTCATGGCGAGTATCATAGGCGCAATCTGCTGCGGTGCCGGGCTTGGACTGGTCTATTCGATGAACAGTACAACGGGCGGTACGGATATCGTGGGCGCCATTATCACCAAATACCGTTATATCAGTATGGGCCGCGGATTGATGTATGTGGACGTGGTGATCATTCTCAGCTCGTGGTTCCTGTTTCAGAGCCTCGAGAAAATTATCTACGGGCTTATCATCATTGCCGTCCTTTACTACGTGGTGGATATGGTTATCAGTGGAGCAAGGCAGTCGGTGCAGTTCCTGATCTTCTCTTCAAAATACGAGGAAATTGCTTCGCACATCAACGCCGAGCTCCACAGGGGATGCACCGTTATCGACGGAACGGGATGGTATTCGAAACAGCCGCAAAAAGTACTCGTCGTCTTGGCCCGGAAAACGGAATCGACACCTATTTTCCGGTTGGTAAAACGTATCGATAAAGATGCTTTTATCTCGCAAAGCAATGTGGTCGGGGTATACGGAAAAGGGTTCGATCAGATCAAATGATTTCCACGGGATACTCTCATTAAAACACATTGTAAAAATCGGGCTTGATACAAATCCCTACGCGCAGTTGCACATCTTTCCGTTTGTATTCGAGCAGGCTATCGCCGGTTCCGCTGTATAGTTCACCGAAAATATATTGATTGAACTTCTCTGAGATTTTGTAGCCGGCGGTGAATTTCAGGTTTATGGCTTTTACGCTCTTCCGGAGGCTATAGGTGCCCGAGAGCCACCATTGGTTGTCCGAGGTTTTGTAGTCTGCAGTGAAGTATCCTGTTCCCCTGTAATCGTATAAATCGCTGTTGTCTTCTCCCGTCATGAAAGGGACTGTTATTTTGAAACTGGCCGCGAGGTTGGAGGTGAAAAAATATTTCCCGGAGAGGCCTATCCAGTTGATGCTTCTCGACTCAAGACTGTCACGGCCGTTGGACTCATGTTCCAACTGCAGAAATATTGCTCCCGTAAGACGGTTGTCAACGATGATGTACCTTCCCAGTCCGATCCCCGGGTTGTAATTACTGTCTTTGAATGGGGCAGACTCCCGGTAGATATCCCAAAATGATTTTTGTGTGTAAGTAAGGTAGAGAAAAGAGTTGAAGGGCAACCTGCTTGAAGTAAGCCTGTGCCTGACGCTAAGTTGAAATTTGGCGTCGGCACTCTCCCTGTCGATACTTCGGTTTAAAGGGATGCCGGTGATAAAATAATTGTCCTTATAGATGGAAAAGGGAGGCAATTCGTCCATATAGCTGATGATTTCATCTTCTGTCATGGCCAGATCCTGCCTGTCTTGCGTAAGGCTCTTAATCGGCCATGTTGTTGAATCGGTACGGCTTGCTTCTAACTGAGCATTTATTTCAGGAATAAATAAAAACAATGCCAGCGTGGCGGATAACAAATTTTTCGTTACCATCATGATTTAAATTGATCAAACATTCACGCTCATTCCAAAAAAAAGTTCATTTAAGCTGTGCTTCACACTGGGAAAATGCGTATACAAGGTGTTCCTGTTGAAACTCCGGGCCCTGAGCACTACATGAACCCTTTTGTTCAGGCTGTATTTCATGGTTAATCCCAGTAAATTCAGCATGGTGCTGCTTTTATCGCCTTGTACGTTGAGGAAATCAATTTCATTTATTGTCAACTGTTTCAGTACTTCGTAGTCATCCACACCTTTCCACGAGAAAAGAAAATAATCCTCAGAGAATAAAGAGATCGTCAGCCTCTGTTTAAACTGTAAGGAACTGCTCAATTTCAGGCTAAAGCCACTCCCGAAATTATAATCCCTGTCTTCGAGCTTGAAATGATCTGAGGTGCTTGCTCCCAGGATAATCCCGCTTAAATGAACCGCGAATTGTACTGTGCTTTTGTCCTTTTTCTTCTGAACGATTATTCCCGGGCCAATTGCCGCTGCTTCGGAGATATAAACCGGTGCCGTATTATTGTTTGTTCTCCCGTTTAGGTCGTAGTAGTTGAAATGCTGGAACAAACCTACAGTTACCCGTGTCTCGTTGTTGTGAAGCAGTTCCTTGTTGAGCATGAGCCCGAGGGTATTGGCCTGCGACAGGTGGAGGTAGTTGTTGCCTGCACGGATTTCTCCCGTCAGCCGGAACCAGTCATACGGCTTTCCGGCAACAGTTTCAAACAGCTCGCCGTAGAGCAGCTCAATCCCCAGAGCAGATCTCCACATGCTCGGGTTACTGCCGGTAGTACCTGTCGCTGTTTCTCCGAAATACAGTTCCAGCCAGTAAGAAGGAGCGTGGAGAAAGTTTCCTCTGGATTGGCCTGTTCTCCACGCCTCACCCGTGGTCAGCCGGGTGATGAGCCGGGTAGGGGCCAGGATGCCGGCAAGAAGCTCCCTGCCCACACGCTCCAGCCCCGTTGTCCGATTATCCAATACCAGATCGGAGAACCGGAACAGAGTCTCTCCCAGGGCCGTTCCGCCGATCGTTGTAGCCCACAGGTCGTTTTGAGAGGGCGGTTTTGTCTCCATCAGGTATTCCCACATCAGGCTGCCGGCCATACTGACAGAGGAAGATTGATAAAACCCCAACCCGTTCGTCCTTGCACTGCTGAAATACATTGACCCGTGGTAGGGATGTCCGATAAAGTTTGTGGAAAACCTGTTTGTATCCCATACAGGCCATGTCTTTAAATTGGTCCGCATCGACCTTAAATTGATCTGGGCGTATTCATCCTTTAGGATGATCCGGTTGAACCCTCTCATCACCATGTTCAAACCTACGTTGATAGAGACAGACTTGCCCTTGTTTTTCTCGGCAACGCTGTCTGTCCTGCCCTGTCCGTAAAGTGGTAGGGCCAACAACACGCAATATGTCAGTATCGATCTATACACCCACGTTATCCTCTCTTTTTATAACTGAATACTGCCCATCCATTCAATACTACGGCTATTGCTCCCAATGCCAGCAGGTTCCCGGAGACATCAGCCAGGCTGCTGCCGTTCAGGTAAAGCATCCGGAAGGCTGTCGTCAGGTAGTTGAAAGGGTTGATGGCCGCGATTGCCTGAGCCCATGCGGGCATGCTTGAGACCGGGGTGAACATGCCTCCCAGCAGGACCAGGATCAGGATAAAGAACATCACCAGGAAACTGGCCTGTTGCATGGTCTCCGAATAGTTGGAAATAATGATTCCCAGGCCCGACACGGAGAGGATAAAGACAATGGCCGAAATAAGCACTGCCACCACTCCTCCGCCGGGCCATAGGCCGTAGATCAGAAACGACAGGGTAATGGAGATAATCATCACAACGAGGCCGACGGCCCAGTAAGGTATCAGTTTGGCAAGGATAAAATTCATCTTGCTTATCGGTGTCACGTTGATCTGGTTAATGGTGCCGTTCTCTTTTTCCATTACAATATTGAGTGCCGGCAGAATGCCACACAGAATCGTAAGCAACAGCACCATGAAGCCCGGGATCATAAATTTTTTGTAATCCAGTGCGGGGTTGTACTTGTACTGCGGGACAATATTCATCTTCTTCAGGCGCATGAAGGACACCTGTGTTTGGGGCGGCAGTGTCTGCGTCAATTCCCCGCGCAGCTCCGACGAAAAATCGTTTACGATTTGCATGACATAATTGCTGCCCAACAGCCCTTGAGTCCCGTTTACCGAGTTCACAGCAACCCCTACGCCCGACTCTCTTCTTTTCACCAGATCCACATCAAACGAAGCGGGTATCTCCACGATCATATCGGTTTCGTCGTTTTCCATATTCAGCATCGCCGCATTGTAATCGGATGGGGTGTCGTGCAAAATAAAGTACTGTGAAGCAGCTATTTTGTCGGTTAGTCTTTTGGAATAGACGCTTTTGCTGTGATCAACCACATCCACACGGATGTTTTTTATCTCAAAACTTACTGCCCACGGGAAAACCAGCAACACCATGGTGGGAAACAACACGATAAGCCTTGGAATCAATGGATTCCTGAACATCTGTTTGAATTCTTTTTCTATGAGGAATTTTAATGTCTTCATTCGGATTCTATTTTTTACTCCAGCCTCTTTTTAGTCTTCATAATGGTAACTCCCAGCAGGAACAGCGTCATTCCCGCTAATACGAGCATTTCTTTCCAGGCTATGGTCATTCCCAGTCCCTGGATCATCACTTTTCTCACGGCTTCAATAAACCAACGTGCTGGAACTATGGCCGACAGTGCCTGCAATGCCCCGGGCATGTTATCTACCGGGAAGATCATCCCTGATAGCATAAGCACGGGAATCATGGCGGTGATAGCCGAGAAGATGACTGCGTTTACCTGTTTGTCTACCAGTGTGGAAACGGTCAATCCATATGACAAAGTTAGGGTTATGTAGAGGATAGCAACGAAAAACAGCAACAGGAGGCTGCCGTTGACAGGCACGTCCAGCACAAAATAGCTCAGAAGCAGAATAATGACAAAGTCGATAAAAGAGATCACCATATAGGGAATGGTCTTTGCGAAGATCATGGTTCCCTGTTTCAACGGCGATGCGAGGAGTACCTCCATGGTCCCTCTCTCTTTTTCACGGACGATTGACACCGAGGTCATGATGGTGCAAATGATCATCAGTACCAACCCCATGATGCCTGGTACAAACATATAGGATGATTTCATCAGGGGATTGTAGATCATCCGGTTCTCAGTCTGGATCTGAAACGGTATTTGTATCAAGTCGGTTTGTTCCCGTTGAAATCCCGCTATGATAGCCGTGGCATAGGTTGCCGCGATGGAGCCCCGGTTTGGGTCGGAACTGTTGGAAAGCAGTTGTACGTCAGCTTCTCCCGAGTGAACCAACTCCTCCTGGAAGTTTTGCTGAAAGACCACTGCCAGATCGAGCTCACCTTTCCGCATCGACTCTTCCATTTCATCCATGGTTTGAACGCTTCCCCGATAATTGAAGTAGGAGTTCTGCCGTATCCGTTCCGCGATGCCCGTGGTGAAAGCATCGGGAGTGGGGTCGTAGACGGCCACACGAATGTTCTGTACCTCCATGTTTACGGCAAAACCGAACAACAGTATCTCCACTACAGGCATCCCCAGGATTATCAGCAAGGTCCTGTTGTCCCGGATGATATGCCGGAACTCTTTTTTTACAAATGCTATAAATTGTTTCATTGGTCCCCCCTCTTTGCTTTACGTGCCAATTGTCGAAATACCTCATCCATGGAGTCGGCGCTGAACCTGCGGCGCAACTCGGCCGGTGTGTCCAAGGCGTCGATACGGCCATCCACCATGATCGATACCCTGTTGCAGTATTCAGCTTCGTCCATGTAGTGCGTGGTTACAAAAACGGTGATCCCCCGGTCGGCCGCATCGTAGATCATCTCCCAGAACTGCCGACGCATGGCCGGGTCAACTCCGCCCGTAGGTTCATCCAGAAAGACAATCCTGGGCTCATGAAAGATGGCCACGGAAAAAGCCAGTTTTTGTTTCCATCCCAACGGGAGGTATTTCACCAGGGTGTTGCGCTCCTGTTCAAAATCCAATTGCTTCAACAACTCGTTCGTCTTTTCCGCAATTGTTTTATCAGATAACCCGTAGATACCCCCGAACAGGCGGATATTCTCCCAAACTTTCAGGTCTTCGTACAGGGAGAATTTCTGGCTCATGTATCCTATATTCCGTTTAATCCGTTCATTTTCTTTAATGATATCATAACCAGCCACGGTTCCTTCTCCTGCCGTCGGCATGCTGATACCGCAAAGCATTTGCATGGCAGTGGTTTTACCCGCGCCGTTGGCACCCAGAAAACCAAAAATCTCACCTTCCTTCACATCAAAAGAGATGCGGTCCACGGCCGTGAAATTGCCAAACTTTTTTGTCAGGTTGAATACCTCGATAACTTTTTTGCTCATGTCCTAACTTGTCAATGCCATAAAACAATCCTCCACAGTGGGTGCTATGGGAGCGATACGTACGTCGTTGAATTTTTTGTTCGCCAGGTATCGCTTCAACTCTTCCGTCTGCAGGCTTTTTTCTACGGTGATGTGAATCTTGTCGCCAAACGCGAAACTGCTCTTTACCTTATCGTGAGCGCGCAGCTCACCGAGCAGTGCCGACATGCCGGTTCCTTCCACTGCCCAGAGTATCTCCGGATAATCATCAATGATTCCTTGTGGGGTGTCGTTTGCAATAAATTCCCCTTCACGGATCAGCGCTATCCTGTCGCAACGGCTCGCTTCATCCATATATGCTGTCGACACCAGAATGGTGATCCCCTGCTCCTTCAGCCGTCCCAGCATATCCCAGAACTCCTTTCTTGAGACCGGGTCTACCCCTGTGGTAGGCTCGTCCAGGATCAGGATCTCCGGTTTATGGATCAGTGCGCAGCTAAGGGCCAGCTTCTGTTTCATTCCGCCCGAGAGCGCTCCGGCACGCCGTTTTTTAAAGGGCTCGATTTGTTGGTAAATATCTTTGATCAGGTGGTAGTTCTCTTCTACGGTTGTATTGAAGAGCGTGGCGAAAAATACCAGGTTCTCCTCCACGCTCAGATCCTGATAGAGTGAGAACCGGCCCGGCATGTAACCGATAATCTGTCGTATCTTCCGGTAATCCTTCACCACGTCGTGCCCATTCATTATTGCCGAACCGCTATCGGGCAGGATCAGTGATGCCAGGATCCGGAAGAGCGACGATTTCCCGGCACCGTCCGGACCAATCACACCGAATATCTCCCCGTCATCTACTGTGAAAGAGATGCTGTTCAGGGCATTCACCTTACCCTGCCTGCCGTAACTTTTATGTAAATCCTTTACTTCAATCATTTTTGTTGCAAATTAAAGCTTAACCTCTCCATACATGCCGATCTTCAGGAAACCATCGTTCGGGACGGCAATTTTCAGCGCATACACTAAGTTAGCCCGTTCATTCTTGGTCTGAATGGTCTTGGGAGTAAACTCCGATTTATCGGATATCCAGTTGATCCGGCCCTTGTATGACTTCATTCCGCCGTGCCCGTCGTCAACCCGTACCGTCACCTCACCGTTCAGTTTGATTTGTGCCAGCTGATCATTTGTCACGTAGGCCCTCAGGAATAGGATTCCGGTATCGGCAATTTTGAATAGGGGAGTACCTATGGTAGCCAGCTCACCTGCCTCTGCATATCTGTTGAGTACGGTCCCCGAAATAGGGCTGACGATACGGGTCTTGTCCAGTTGATCTTCCAGTTGTGCGACCTGAATATCGAGCGTGGAGCTTTGTGCGGAAATATTATCACTGCTTTTTTGTAATGTGGATGTCAGCGCCGATAGCTGCCTCCTCACAACCTCCAATTGGGAGTCAATGTCGTCCAGCTGTTTCTGATTGGCGGCATTGGCGGTAACCAATCTCCCTAACCGTGCTTTTTCCCGCTCCAATGATTTGATTTGCTCCTGTAAAGCTGCCGTCTGCGCTTTTATATCGGGCTGCTGGGCACGGACACCTTTCGCGTTGGAGAGCAAGGACATTTTTTGCAGATAGAGCTGGGTGCTGTCGATGAGTCCCACTTCTTGCCCTTGTTCCAGCTGATCTCCCTCATTCAGCCCCAGCTCTAAAATGCGTCCATTCGCCTGTGATGAGACGATAATTTCCGTTGCTTCAAACGATCCGGTAGCGTCATAATCACCGTTGCCGGTGCTGCAAGAAAACAGCAGGGCTGAGACTGATAATGTTGTTAGTAATCTAAATAGTTTCATCGTTTAATGTTGTTTTATTGAATTTTAGTAGATATCCTCAGATAGCTTATGCGACTAAAACAGAGACCTTTTAGCTATTTTACGGGGTACCCATAGGTCGCGATAAACGTAAAAAAGAGTAGTTGTTTGAGCGAAGCGAGTTTCTACTCTTTTAGTTGACACGAGCGAGAATGGGTCGCAAAATATCGTCAGACGATGATTTAGTCACATATAGACAGCCTCCATTTTATTGATTTATTGTATGTTTCAGTGAGTAGATCGACATGAGGTATTGAATTTCATGCAATCTTTTAGCTTGTTTGACTGCCTCCTCGGTATTGATTTCCTTCATCAGGTCGGATACCGTCAGGGTGCCGTTTTCCACTTTCACCTCAGCCGCTTCACGGATTAATGTCTGATGGCGTATAATCTCGTTGTCATCCGTCATGGTCTTTCTGTATTTCTCAATCTCCATCTGTTGCTGCGGTATCTGTGTGTTCAGGTTATACAGGAAGGTCTCCCTCTGTATATTCACCTTCTGTCTCTGCAAATCGATCTTCTTCTTGTCGTTATTTAGCGTATACAAATTACTGAAGTTCCAGGTGAGCCGGATCCCACCTAAAAAATAAGGCGAAAAATCAGTATCGAACATATTCAGCCCCGGTTTTCCGTAACCTCCCTGCGCAAAGGCTCCCAGTTTGGGCATGTTTCTGGCTTTCAAAAGTGATCGTTGCGATTCAATAGCCACCTCCTGAGCGTCGAACATTTTCAGTTCCGGCCGGTTGATGCTGGGAGACATCAGCTCGGCATCCGGATCAGGTTTCGTAAAGGTCATGTCCTTGTCGAGGGATTCTCCTGCCAGTACCGATAGCATCCGGACATAAGCATCCAATGTAGACTCCAGCTGAATCCTTTGTTGCCCCGCTTTTAACTGCTCTACCTTTACGGCACTCAAATCGGCTTCATTAGCCACGCCGTTCTGCACATAGGTCTGCACATTCTTGTAGTTACGCTGCAGTTCACTCTCCAGAATCTCCTGTTGTTGTAGATTGCCCTTCATCAGCAGTATACCGAAATAGAGGTTGTTCACACGCTCCCTCAAGGCGTAAATCTCTGTCTCCAATTGTTTTTTCTCCAATTCCGCATTGGCTTTCAGGCTTTTTTTCTGTGCAGAGACATTCCCTCCGTCCCAGATAAGCTGGTTCAGTTCGGCTACCACCCGGTATTGATCCTGGTCGGGAACGGGAATTTCGAGGGGCGGCATCCCTTCCGGCAAATCAATATCGATATGGGTTACGTCTGACTGCCAGGTAGCCTGTGCACTTAGCGTTCCCTGTGGCAGAAAGGCCCGGTTGGCATTGGATATGCTGAAGTCCTTCGTCTTTTCAATGATGCCATACTGAGCAACGGCAGGGTAATTGGATTCTGCCTTCTTTTGTATCTCATCGAGCGTGATAACCTGTGACGATACAAGCGAACTGTTCAGCCAGATCAATGCTGCAAAAAAGAGGAATATTTTTAATCTCATGTTCTTATTTGTTTATTTGTTTATTTGTTTATTGTTGTAATCCGTTTAATCTGTACGCTCCTTCAGAAGCAGCAACAGTGAGCCCGCCAAAGATTCGATGCTCTGTGCCACGTCCGATTCAAAATTGCTTATCTTCCACCTGAACAGTTGATGCCTGAAGGCAGGAATGATAATCTCCACGATCTGCTCCGACGTCAGCGAACGGGTTATAAGGCCTTTTTTCTGGCCTTCGCCTATAATGGTTCGTACATGTTTCGTTAAATTATTCATCAGCTGAAGAATTCTCTCTCCAATCCGGGCACTCTCATTCATCAGCCCTTCAGAAAAGACAGCAACTACATAGAATGGGTTCTCCATAAAATAAGTGGTCAGTTTTCTGAAAAGTACCGTAAAATCTTTTTCAAAATCTCCCGATGCGGAAGATTCTTTAAAAATCTTGTTCACAGTTTCATTCAAGTATTTCAACAAAGTGATGATGATTTCTTCCTTACTTGAAAAATGCCTGTAAATAGCACTTTCGGAGAAATTCATCTCCAAAGCCAGGTTCTTGATCGTCAGGCCGTTTAAGCCCGAAGTTGTGAGGAGTTTCCCAGTTGCCTCGATAATTTCCAGTTGCCTCGGTTTAATGTTCATTGTTACTATCATTGTTCATCCTTTTTTAGTAGTAAAGAATTGTTTTATTCCTGGTTGGCAGAGAATCAGCGTTCAGGGCTTCTCCTTTTTTGCAGCCTCGAGAAATTTTTCCATATGCTCAAAAGATTTTCTGGGAAATGCTTTCTTCATCATTAGAAACGGCACTTTAAATCCCGGCGAAACCGTAGTTTCGATCGTTATTTCTACTTTACCCTCCTCCGTCTCTTTAAACAGATAGATTTCTTTTGCATAGGTCAGGCGGGAGGTATTCGTTTTCTCAATCAATGTAGGGTCAGCAGTAATGGTGAAGGTTGCGGTTTTGCTCTGTCGGTCTTCTTCAAAAATCATCAGGTATGAACCATCTACTGCCGGCGTAATCAACGTCTTGTCATTGTAATAATAGATAATCCATTCATTCTCCGAAACTGTTCTAATGAGCTTGCTGGACTTTTCTCCCCGGAAATCCTTATGCTTCGATACATCTTTCATCAGTGAAATGCAATTGTCAATGTCAATACTTTCAGTGCTGGTGGTGACCGTTTTCACTACGGGGACTTTGTCCCCTTCTTCGTTGATGCGCGTGGAGAAATTGTACTTTGCGGTTATTTTGGCGTCTTTGCTAAGTGCGGTCCTCCACTCATGGGTTTGGGCAGATAGCTGCGTACCGGATAAAAAGATGCTTAACAGAAATATACTTTGTCGAATTTTGATGTCCATTGCATTTTATTTTACATACGTTCAAAGATACCCTCCGGCTATATTCAGTATTCAACGGTTTTCAGAAAACCGGAGGGGAGAAATACAGCGAATCGAATAGCCTGTCATTTTTTAGCGCCACGGCCGTTTTTACGGCCACCCCAACAACCCTGTCGTGACTCATGTCAAAAATTACCACGGTTTTTTTTGATGTTCAATACGGATGAGGTTTTCCCCGGAGATAAAGAATGCTTTCCTTTCAATCATATACCTTTTTTTAATCTTCGAAATTCCAACACAAGATGAACTTGAAAATAACATTCAAATAATTCACATTTTAAAAGTAAGTGAGTAGTCACTCACAAATATACTGCTGAAATTAAAAAATGCAACAAGTTTTGAATTATTTAACGCAATTTTTCGGTTTATTAACACAATGTGCGGGCCTTTCAACTACGCGGTCAGAAGTAATGTCCGAAACTAAGATAAGGGTGAAACCTCCTGGAGAGGCTGGAATACCCCAGTTCAACCCGCAATGGTCCGGCTACCGAAAGGTAGGAATAGCCTAAGTTTGCCCCCAGGTAAGATTTTCCTTCAAGCAGGTGATGCAGGTGATGGCTGTCTGCGGTGAAATTGATGTTGGCGTAGAGGTAATTTTTCGGGGTGAAATTATAATACAATGTCACATCCGTCGACAGCACCATGTTGTTTAAAAACTCCATGCCGGCAGAGCCCTGCACGGATATCTGCTGAGGCAGGTAATGTCCGTCGAACCTGCCTCCCGCTAAGTTGCGGTACATGTGCGGTACACTGTCGTTCATAACATACCTGGCGTTGATGCGGGGAGTGATGCAGATTTTTTGGGTTAACGGTAACGGTTTGTAGAAATTCATTTTCAGGACGCTTAATGGGATTTCGTTTTTCAGTTGAACGAAATTGTCGGTATGCAGTGAGTACTGAAAAGAGAAATATTGCCCCGATGTGGGGAAGTCGATGCGGTTGAGGTTGTCGTACACTCCGTTTATCAGGTAGTTGATATACAGCTGATCGTTTGGCTCTGTATGGCGGGGGTCGAACTCGCTTCGCAACGCTTTATAAAAGTGAAAATGTTCCATTGCTGCCTTTAGCTGCAGCATGATGTTGCCAAAATAGAATTCGGAAAAGACCAGGTTCAGCGCGTTCCGTGTAACGCCCAGGTTGTACGATAAGCTACCCCTTTCGTAAATGCTCAGATCATTGCTGCTGATCTTGTAACTGATCCCCCCCTTGTAGAAAATCCCTTTGTTGATGGAGTAATCGATCATCAGGTAGGGATCGCGGCTCAACCTGGCAGTGATATCAAACAGTGAATTGAGTGAAGTGTTCAACCGGATGGTTGTGTTGGCAAGTATTGCTGCCATATCGTTGCTGTCGAAATGTATGCCCAGGTTTAGGGTGTTTGACTCTTTCACTTCAACAGTGAAAACAAGGTCAAACGGATGTTCCCCCTCGAGCCGGTAGTAAACCCTGGAGAACCATCCGCTACTGTATATGCGTGCCGTCATCTCATCCAGCTCCTCCCTTGTAACGCTGTTCTTGTCGATGTCGATCCACCGGGCAATCTGACTTGTCTCCCGTGGTGAGACACCTTCGATCCGTATGGAATTAATGACCAGCGTGTCGAGTCCGATGTAGGGGTTTTTACCCGATGTAACGGCCGGAGCAGCCTCTTCTGTGCCCAACGATTGTTTCAAGGCAATCAGCTCGTCCCGCTTAGCGACCGCTGCCTCCTTGCCCCGGGAGATAATGGTATCGATGGCGGGACGTTGAAAATCCATCATTCCGAACGAGTGCACCTCGGGAGTGATCAGCAGGTCGGTGTCCGCTATGTTTCTCCTGCGTTTTCCCTGGCCGATAAAGTTCCAGAGCTGCTCCGTCACTTCGGTAATGCTTCCCCGGCTCTTTTCTATGGCCTCTTCGTCGGGAGGAAAGATAACTCCGATTACCCTGTCGGCACCCATGCTGCGTACCAGATCCACCGGGAAATTATTGATCACCCCTCCGTCAATCAGCAACATGCTGTCTTTCTCAACCGGTGTGAACATGCCGGGTATTGCCATGCTTGCCCGTATCGCTTCTGGCAAGCTTCCCTCCCTCAGGACGACTTCCTTGCCACTGCGGACATCAGCTGCCACACACCCGAAAGGGATGGGAAGATCATCAAAATCAAGATCGTGCTGATATCCGGCAGTCAGCTTCAGAAAAAGGGTGTAGATATTCTGCCCGGCGTATACTCCCGGAGGTAGGGTCACCTTTCCTCTTTTCTCCCTGAATTTCAGCTGGTAGGGTAGGGAGATAATGTATCTTTTCTGGTGATCTCTTCGGGAGGTATGCTGGTGTTTCCGGTAAATATCATCACGCATCAGGTAGCTCCAATCCTGAATCTTTATCAGTGAATCGATCAGATCGCTGGAATAGCCCGCTGCATAGAGCCCGCCAACAACGGCTCCCATGCTCGTGCCTGCAATATAATCGATGGGGATTCCGGCCTCCTCCAGCACCTTGAGCACTCCCACGTGCGCAAATCCCTTAGCGCCCCCCCCGCTGAGCACCACCCCCACTTTTTTTCGTTGCAGCTCCTGTCCCGGCAGGGTCAAAGTAATACCGCAGATTATCAGTAATATGGAAAGAATTTTTTTCATTTCTTACAAAGAATCGGCGCGCCTGCAAAGATACTGATTTTCTGGAAGTACGGTTTTTTTTTCACTAAAAACTACAGGCCTGTAAAAATATAGGAAGGTTTTTATTCGCGAAGAATAAAAAATTCTTATACATTTGTCGTATATAATCACAGCTGTCTGCCTCTGTTGGGATTTCTGTTCATTGAACCGGAGATCTCAATTGTATCCCGGACAATAAATTAATGTATAGTACAATGATCGACAATCAATTATACCGTTATTTCTTCATAAGCGCCTTAGTTACGATATTCACATTGGGTTGTATGTGGGGAGCTGTCAATCTGCTTCTGATCGGGCTTGGGGAAAGCTTCCACAGCATTGATTACTCGTGGGTACTGGCTCACGGCCATGCGATGATCTTTGGCTTCGTGGGGCTTTTTATTATGGGGTTTTCCTTTCAGGCTATGCCCCGGTTTGCGGGAGTGACGCTTCGGAACCCCCGTTTAGCCTTTTCGACGTTACCGCTCCTGATTACGGGTATCCTGCTGCAGGCGCTGGCCCATGTAATGGCTCCCCAACCGCCCTATCTTCCACTCGGGGTTCTTGCCGGTTTGCTGCAACTTGTCGCAGTGATTATTTTTGTGTGGGTTATGGTTTATACTCTTCGTGGCGCACCGACCAAAGGATATTACAACGACTTTGTCTATGCGGCGCTTGGGTGGTTCCTCGTTGCTGCTGTCGCCAACCCGATTATATTCAGTTTGTTTGAAGCGGCAGTAACCCCGGAAGAATTTCTCTTCAACGTCTCCTCGTTCAATATACCCTATCGTGACATTCAAACATTAGGGATCGCCGTAGTGATGATTCTGGGGGTGTCCCTGCATATTCTCCCGCATGCCTATGGATTTCGTACACCTTCAAGGCGCTGGAGAAGATTTTTATTGTGGGGCGTGAACGGGGCCGTTCTTTTTGGCATCATCTCGTTCACGGCCGGCATGACTACCGGTGTGCACTGGTGGCACGCCGCAAACGGTATCTCCTACATCATTTTCCTGGTGGCAGCCATCGGTACACCCATCCAGTTCCGCTTGTTCAGGCCGCTGCCGGCAGGCAATAGCGACCGAAGCCTGAAGTTTATCCGGGCAGCCTTTCTCTGGTTTATTGTAGCTATGCTGTTGCTGCTGTTTGGGCCCTATTACATGTTCGGCATCTATCTTCCCATGACGGGAGGAGAGAATCCATTCTCGCACGCTTACTTCGGTGCCTACCGCCATGCATTGACAGTCGGCTTTATCATGATGATGATTGTCGGTGTTTCCGCTAAGGTCGTGCCCGGTTTTTCGGGTATCGACATTCGGAAGACAAGCTCGCTTTGGCTGGTTTTCATCCTGCTCAATGTGGGCAACACCTGGCGTATTGTCTCGCAGATTACGACTGATTTTTACCCCGAAGCTTTTCGGTTTATCGGCATCTCCGGTTTTATTGAGCTCACGGCGCTGGGCTTATGGGGGTACGAACTGATCCGGAATATCCGGGCAGGTATTCGTCTTAAACACTCACCACAGCAGCAGGACTGCTGATTCGCATTACGCTTCTTCTTCCTCTTCCGTCAGGTCTAACCTTACGTCGTCTTTTCCGCGGTCGAAGAACATTTTACGCAACGGGTTTTCGCCCGCTTCATCGTAATCGCGGCGGTTGTTAAAAATATCTATAGCCATATAAATCGCTTGCCGGAAAGATTCTTCCGATGCTTTGTTTTGCCCTGCAATGTCGTACGCCGTTCCGTGATCGGGAGATGTCCGCACGATAGGCAGGCCGGCAGTAAAATTTACCCCCGAATCCATGGCGATGGTCTTAAACGGAACCAACCCCTGATCGTGATACATGGCTAACACAGCATCAAATTCCCTGTACCTCCCGGTTCCGAAGAAGCCGTCTGCGGCGAAAGGCCCGGCACACAGTATTCCTGCATCCTGCGCCTCTTTTACGGCCGGAGCAATGATCCGGATTTCTTCCTGTCCCAGCAGTCCGTTTTCCCCTGCATGAGGGTTCAATCCGAGTACGGCAATGCGTGGTGTTTCGATACGGAAATCGCGCTTCAGGGAGAAGTTGAGTGTGGACAGTTTTTCGGTGATAAGTTCTTTCGATATTTTTTCCGATACTTCCGCCAGAGGTATATGGGTAGTGACCAACGCAATTCGTAATGAATTACTGGCCAGGATCATCAACGCCTTATTGTTTTCGGCAAAACGGTCCTGCAAAAATTCGGTATGGCCGGGGAAATGGAATTTATCGTTTTGTATGGTATCTTTATTGATGGGGAGGGTGACCAGCACGTCGATTTTTTTTGCGGCAAGGTCCCTGGCCGCATTGTCGAGAGCGATGAATGCCGACTCTCCCGCTTCGGCCGTTGCCGTTCCCAACTCAATCCTTACCTCTTCCTTAACGCAGTTGAGCAGGTTGATCTTCCCCGGGCTGCACTCATCAATATGATTGATAATGTGGAAGTTGAAGGGGCTGTGATCGAGTACTTTACGGTGATAAGAGGCCGATTTGGAAGAGCCGTAGATGACCGGAACGAAAAGTTCCTGCATGCGCTCATCGGCGAAGGTTTTCAGCAATATTTCGTATCCTACCCCGTTAATATCTCCGTGAGTGATACCCACTTTTATTTGTTCTGACATTGTTCAAATTTATTTAGCTGTTAGTGCAATGAGTCGTCTACTTCTTCGCTTTGGGAAAACTTATGGTATAAAGTGCTCCTTCCATGCTGCGGATCAGGTTTCGCTTATCAGCTTCCGGAGCGAAAACAAAGACCTCTACCACCACTACCATGTTGGTCTCTTCATTCACAAAGGCATGCGAAACGAATGGCCCTCCCATCATATCACTGGTCATTTCCCACAATCCACGTAGCTCGGCACGGAAAATGCCGTTATATTCCATCTTCCGGTAATCGGGGTCATAAGCCTGTGTAGCGGTGGTCATGTGCGAGTCGAAAGAGCCGGTAATGTATTCTCCCAGCACCCGGTTACGGATAGCGATGAGGGAATCTTTTTCGAAAACAGACTCGGACGTGTAGGGGAACTGATAAATAACGATGTCTTTTCTGGCCCTGCCGGCACTGTTGGTTGCCCAATAAAAATTGGGATGTTCGGTAATGTTGGACAATCCTTTCGGATAGTAAATGTTAAAGCCAAACACCTGTTTAATATGCGATTGCGGCGTACCGGAATCCTTGATAAGCCATTGAGCCGTACGCTCCATTTCCTTGTTCAGGATATAGTTGACAATACCTTCCTGGTTTTCTTTCAGAAAATTGATAAACGCTGCGGTATCCGGAGCTCTGACGGTCATGATTACCTGTCCCGATGCGTACTTGTCGAGTTCGGAAGAAAGTTTGGCAACGCTGTAAATGGATGATATTTCCGGCATAATGATGTTCCGCGCCACTTTGAACGTGCTGGTAAAGTTCTCCGGTGTGAGTTGTATGACCCTGAAATTCGGCTCAAACTGGGGCAACCCCTTGGCAGGGGAGTTCAGCACGTCGAAGAGTGCACGCCCTGTTTCGCCTTCCCATTCGTTTTCATCCATAATGACCAACACCTCGCTCGACATGGAAGAGGCCGACAGAAATCCGCTGCCGTCGCACGATGAGAGCAGGAGTATTGCCAAAGCCGGCAACAGGAGTAAATGAATTCGTCTCATACTGTTTTCTTTAGAATTTATTTTTAACAAAATTACAATTATTTGATTGTAAATGAAATAAATCGTGTTGATTTAGGATTATTTATTATTTACATGTAGTTGTTAAGACGATGAATATCCCATGACGGACACCTATCAGTCTTGAATCCCCGCTCTTGGTTCTTTTGTTGTTGACAGCATGCCGCAGGCGGCAAAAATATCTTCGCCGCGTGATGCGCGAATCGTGCAGGTGAACCCTTTGGCTGTGAGGAAATCACGGAACGCGATCATCGTCTCTTCCGTGGACGGTGAGAGGTCGCTGCCGGGAATTTTATGAAAGCGGATCAGGTTGACTCGACAATCCAATCCCGATAAAAACTTACTCAGCTCGCGGGCATACACCGGGGCGTCGTTCACCCCGTCAAACATGATGTATTCGAACGATAAACGGCGCTGGTGGCTCCAGTCGTACCCCCGGAGCAATTCGATTATATCGGCTGCCTTAAACGTCTTCTCTATCGGCATCAGCTTTTCGCGCTGTACAGAGAGCGGGCTGTGAAGGCTCACTGCCAGGTGGCACCTGCTTTCTTCGAGAAACCTTTTCAGGTTGGGGATCACCCCGATGGTGGATAGTGTGATGCGCTTGGGGCTCCACGCCAGTGCGTAATCCGCAGTGAGCACCTCAATGGCTTTCATGACGTTGTCGAAATTGTTCAACGGTTCACCCATGCCCATAAAGACCAGGTTGGTGAGTGCTTCAGCATTGGGGACTGAATAAACCTGATTCAATATCTCATTCACCGAAAGGCTCCCCAGAAACCCCATTTTCCCCGTCATGCAGAAGCTGCAATCCATCTTGCAGCCCACCTGCGATGAAACACAGATTGTCAGGCGTTCCTCCTCCGGTATGTTCACCGATTCGATGAACTTGCCGTTTTTTACGGGGAACAGCATCTTCTGCGTCCCGTCAACGGATGTTTTTACGTCAACAGGCTCAACGCGGCCCACGTCGAAACGCTTTTTCAGGATGTCCCGGTTCCGTACGGAAATATTGGTCATTTCGTTGATACTCTTCACGCGTTTTACATAAACCCAGTCGGTAATTTGTTTGGCGGTAAATCTCGGCAGGCCGAGCTCCAAAATGATGTTTTGGATTTCGGAAAGCGTCATACCCAGCAGGTGTTCTTGATTCATTGCTTCTTTATTTTTAGCGTTACAAAGATAAGTAGAAATTACGGATTTACGTATTTCGTAAAAAATCACTACTTTTGGAAACTCAACAAAAAACCAGGGCTCTATGAAACACGTTATTGTAACCGGAGGTGCTCAGGGCATCGGGCGCATCATCGCGCAGTCACTGCTTAAAGTGGGGTACGCTGTCTCCATTTTCGATATGGATAATGAAGCGATGGAGGAGATAAAACCGCAATTCGATAAAAAACGATCCGCTTTTTTTATTACCGACGTATCCAGTGAGGTGAGCGTGAGGTCTTCGGTAAGGGCATCCCTGAAAAAGTTTGACGGGATCTACGGATTGGTAAACAACGCGGTTTACGAGGTCTTCAAGCCCATGAGTGAACTGACGCTGGAGGAGTGGAACCGTGCCATCGGCACTAACCTGACGGGAGCTTTCCTTTGCGCCAAGTTTTCGGCCCCGCACCTGATTGAATCGCACGGAAGCATGGTGAACATGTGTTCCACGCGTGCCTTTCAGTCCGAACCGGATACCGAGTCCTACTCCGCCAGTAAAGGCGGAATCTATTCGCTCACCCATGCCCTGGCCATGAGCCTGGCTCCCAACGTTCGGGTAAATAGTATCAGCCCGGGATGGATAGATGTTTCGGCCGTGAAGAAAAAAGCGAAAGCCCGACAGGTAGAATTGTCGGAATCCGATCATTCACAGCACCCGGCAGGACGTGTGGGGAACGCTTTTGATATCGCACAGATGGTTATGTTCCTGCTCGATTCGGCCAACGGGTTCATCACCGGGCAGAACTTCGTGATCGACGGAGGAATGACGAAGAAGATGATCTACCTACCTTCTCCTCACCTGGATTAACCCCAATCCAAACAGGGTCCAGAAAAGTTCGCGAATACGGATGCATAAGCTCACGTAAACCGCATGTGCTGCGGGAAGCGACAAGATACCGAAAACCAGGATGAATCCCCCTTCCCGGGCGCCTAACTGCATCGGCATGAAAAAGAAAAGGTTGCCCACCATCGACTGGATGGATTCAACGATCACGCTTTGTGTGAAGGTGACGGGAAACCGGATAGCATGCATCATGAAGATAATTTCCGTGCAGAGTACAAAGCGGGAAAGGAGTTCCAGCGAGAGCGACGTAACAAAATCTTTTTTCCGGTTTTTGTACAGGTTGGCAATCAGGAAATCCATCTGTTCGATCTTCTCCAGGTGTTTTTCTTTGTAAGTTTTCACCTTTTTTCCGGCGAACGGCAGTTTCCCGGCAATGGACAGGGCCTTACTCACAAATCCTTTGGAGTAGACCGTGAACGACCACCAGAGCAGTAGCAGCGATGCGATGCCGGCTATGGCAAGGATTATTCTGACGGAAACAGCCACATTGGGTACGATGATAAACAGCAAGGGTATGGAGACCATCCAGAAGATAAAGTGCGATACAAAATGCATCATCATGTAAAGGAGTACCGTGGATGTGGCTTTCTGAATACCCAGTGCCGGCTGTAATTCGATGATTTTATAAGGCTCCCCGCCCATCAGTCCGAAAGGCGTGATGAGGTTAATGGCGTACCCGCTGATGGTCAGCTTCAGTGTGCGGAGGAAACCGACGGACCGGGCTTCCGGACTTCCATCACGAATAATGGTGTGAAACGCGATGGCATTGATAAAATAGACCACAGCCCAGATACCTATAATTGCCGCAAACCACCAATTGGTCAGTTTTATGTTGTTCCAGATAACCCCTATCCCGGTTTTATATAGCATGAAACCCAGGATAATGAGTCCCAGCAGGAAAAACAGGTTGGTGGCGATCTTCGTTTTACTCATGAGAGTGTGCTACTTCCTGAAAGGCAGTTGAGTGACTTCGGCTTTCAGGTTCTTGTTGCGTACCTTGATGTAAATTGTAGTTCCGGCTTTTGCATATTCGGGTTTCACATAACCCAGCCCGATGCCCGCTTTCAATACGGGGGATATGGTTCCCGATGTTACGGTTCCGATAGGTTCATCCCCAGCGTTCACAATTTCGTAACCGTGGCGCGGTATTCCCTTATCCGACAACATAAATCCACACAATTTGCGCGTAACGCCTTCCGCTTTTTGCTTTTCGAGCAGCTCTCTCGCAATAAAGGAGTTCCCTTCTGTAAACTTGGTGATCCAGCCCAACCCCGCTTCCAGGGGGGTGGTTGTTTCGTCGAGGTCATTCCCGTAAAGGCAGAAGCCCATCTCAAGGCGCAGGGTATCGCGTGCACCCAGTCCGACGGGTTTGATGCCGAATTCCGCTCCGGCTTCAAACAGTGCTTCCCAGATCTTTAATCCGTCCTCCGGATAAAAATAGAGCTCGAATCCGCCCGCACCGGTATAGCCGGTGTTGGAGATGATCACCCGGTCCACTCCGCCGACTTTTCCGTTGGCGAACGTGTAGTAGGGGATGGATGACAAGTCCGTATCGGTAATTTTTTGCAGCGTATCTTTGGCTTTCGGACCTTGCACGGCCAGCAAAGCGGTGTGGGCAGATGAATCTTCGATCACTGCACCCATCGTGTTTTGCTTTTGACACCACTCCCAGTCTTTTTCGATGTTGGCGGCGTTTACCACCATTAAGTATTTTTCGGGTTCGAAATGGTAAAGCAGGAAGTCATCCTTTATGCCACCCTGCTCGTTTGGAAAACAGGTGTATTGTATCTTCCCCACCTGCAAATTTGAGGCGTCGTTGGTGGTTACCTTTTGAACAAATTCCAGCGCTTTGGGGCCTTTCACCCAAAATTCTCCCATGTGTGAAACGTCGAAAACGCCCACGGCATTTACGACTGTCAGGTGTTCATCTATAATACCCGAATACTCGATGGGCATGTTGTACCCTGCAAATTCATGCATTTTTGCACCCAGTGCTATGTGTGTGTCTGTAAAAGGTGTTTTTTTCATATCATATTGCGTGTTAAAACTTATGCTTCTTTAGCTACCAGTCCGGCAATCTTCACGATGACCTCCGTTGCTTTTTCCATCGCCCGGATAGGTATAAACTCGTGACGGCCGTGAAAATTCATGCCCCCGGCAAAAATATTCGGGCAAGGCAAGCCCATAAAAGAGAGTCTGGCTCCGTCCGTTCCTCCACGGATAGGCTTTACAATCGGCGTTATGCCTGCTTCTTCCATAGCCCTGAAAGCGTAATCCACCACATACTTTACCGGCTCCACTTTTTCACGCATGTTGTAGTACTGGTCGCGCATCTCCAGCTTCAACCGGTTGTTGTAACGGGCGTTTAGGAACGCTACGGCCTGCTCCATCTCTTTCTTCCGATTTTCAAAAATCTGCCTGTCGTGATCGCGGATAATATAGGATACCGCCGCTTCGTCCACCGTTCCGTTGATTGCGATCAAGTGGAAGAACCCTTCGTATTTTTCCGTGTATTCGGGGCGGCCATTGACGGGCAGCATCTGCACGAGTTCGTTGGCCACATGCAGTGCGTTTATCATTTTGTTTTTGGCATATCCGGGATGAACATTTCTTCCCTGGATCGATATTTTTGCCGATGCAGCGTTGAAGTTTTCATATTCCAGCTCACCTATCTCGCTGCCATCCATCGTATAGGCCCATTCTGCACCAAATTTATCCACGTCGAATTTATCCGCTCCGCGGCCGATCTCTTCGTCGGGCGTGAATCCTACACGTATTTTCCCGTGCTTGATCTCGGGATGATCAATCAGGTATTCCATAGCGGTCATGATCTCGGCAATACCTGCCTTGTCGTCTGCGCCGAGCAAGGTTGTCCCGTCGGTTACGATCAGGTCATCACCGATAAATTTTAACAATTCGGGAAAGTCGGCAGGCGAAGATATGATCTGTTGCGCCTCGTTCAGTACGATCTCTTTTCCGTCGTAGTTTTTGACGATACGCGGATTTACGTTTTCCCCGCTCATGTCGGGACTTGTATCAAAGTGTGCGATAAATCCGATGGTGGGCACTTGTTCATCGGTATTTGAGGGTAGGGTGCCCATCAGGTAGCAGTTGTTGTCGAGGGAAACTTCTGTTAAACCCATCTCAAGCATTTCGCGTTCCACCTCTTTAGCCAGGTTAAATTGTTTCTGTGTGCTGGGTGTTTGCGAACTGTTTTCGTCAGACTGGGTATCAATCTTTACGTACTTAATAAATCGTTCAACAATGTTCATTGTTTTTTCTTTTAGTAACCGCAAAGATAACAAAAGCCTTTTATTTCAGAAAATCAAATCAACCGTTTTGTAACTAAAAAAAAAACCGTATCTTTGCAGTTGGGTAAGTCCTATACGGCCAGCTCCCATTGAATCCCCCAGGTCTTGACCGAAGCAAGGGTATTTGGTTGTAGCGGCGCGATATAGTAAGCTTACCCTTTTTTTATTCTCCCCAGTGTGTGGAGCAGGGAGCCTCAAGCGATCCTCGGGATGTATTTTGCATCGAAGGAATGTTTCCCGGGGCCTGTGAGCAAGGCAGCTGCAAAAACAATCAGTAAATCGAGCGCATGCCCGTACTTCATAAAGTCATCGCCCTGCGAAAAGTGCATAACCAGCGCCACAGTCATGGTCCCGATAAGCAAGAGGGCTGCCGGACGGAAAAACAGTCCCAGGGCAAACAATATTCCTCCGATTGTCTCGGCAAAGGCCGCCATAAATCCCCAGAACGTGGGAGCAAAGTTTATGCCCAGGTTCGACATGGTGCCGCCGATGGCCGTCCACGTCTCCGGACCTCCCGTAATTTTGGGTAAACCGTGGAAAAATATCGAAACGCCAATACCTACTCGCAGGAGGAGCAATCCGGCCTGCAATAAATTTTTATCTTTTCTCATGTTGTCATTATTTTAAATTATATTCAAGGCCTAAACTCCAAAACCCTACAAATTGTTTATATTTGTCCGATAAATAAAATTGATATGTCTGTTTTTGCTCCCTTTGCCAAACCGTTATATGTGATGCTCAAACCCGTAGGGTCGCGTTGTAACCTCGATTGTGATTATTGCTATTACCTCGAGAAGGCAAATCTGTATACAGAGAAGAAGAACCACGTGATGAGTGAAGAACTGCTCGAAAAGTTCATCAAAGAATACATAGAGTCGCAGACCATGCCGCAGGTGCTGTTTACCTGGCACGGCGGTGAAACGTTGATGCGCCCGTTAAGTTTCTACAAAAAGGCAGTCGAACTGCAGAAAAAATATGCCCGAGGACGGCAGATTGATAATTCCATTCAAACCAACGGAACGTTGCTTAACGATGACTGGTGCCGCTTTTTCAAGGATAACAATTTCCTGGTGGGTATCTCTATTGATGGGCCGCAGGAGTTTCACGATGAGTACCGGAGGGATAAGATGGGCCGCCCGTCGTTTCATAAGGTAATGCGCGGGATGGAGCTTCTTAATAAGCACGGAGTGGAATATAACTGTATGGCTGTGGTGAACGATTACAACGCCGATTTCCCGTTGGAGTTTTATCGTTTTTTCAAAACTACCGGTAGCCGCTTCATTCAGTTTACCCCTATCGTCGAACGAATACGAAAAAAGAATTCTCCGCTAAAGCTGGCCACGGCAGAAGATAGGGTGGATGCGGTGGAGTTGGCGCCTTTCAGTGTTTCTCCGGAGAAGTGGGGCAGTTTCCTCTGCGCTATTTTCGACGAGTGGGTGAAAGAAGATGTGGGGCAGGTTTTTGTTCAGCTTTTCGACTCCACGCTGGCTAACTGGGTGGGAGAGCAACCCGGGCTTTGTACAATGGCCAAGACTTGCGGACATGCCGGGGTGATGGAGTTCAACGGGGATGTCTATTCGTGCGACCACTTTGTTTTCCCGGAATACCGCCTGGGCAATATTTACGCCAAACCGCTCGCTTCAATGATGTATTCCAACGAGCAGCTTACCTTTGGCAACGACAAGTTCGATAAACTTCCCCGGCAATGCAGGGAGTGTGATTTTCTTTTTGCCTGTTACGGAGAATGCCCCAAAAATAGATTTGTGAGAGATAAGTATGGGATTCCCGGATTAAATTACCTTTGTAAAGGTTACTATACATTCTTTAACCACGTTGCACCCTACATGGATTTTATGAAGCGTGAACTCCTGGCTGAGCGGCCACCGGCCAATGTGATGGAATGGATCAAAAAAACCGGATCACGATAGTGACCCGGTTTTTCTATTGTAGAAACATTCTGCTTAGTTTTCAGCTTTTCGTGCCGAATAACTGATCTTCAAAGCATATGCTTTACGGAGTGCCTGTTTAACATCGCTGATGTAGCGCATCCGGGTATCTTCGTCCGCCTTAATGGATACTGTCATCAACTGTTGGTCGGCTTCATTAAGACTTGCCTTTTCCTGAGCGATGTAATCCTGGATATCCTCCACCTGAGCGAACTTGTCGTTCAGCTGCATCTGGGTTCCCGTACCGTATTTAGGGTCCATAGCGGGCCCGATATTGATGTAGGTAACCAGTGATTTTTTCTCCAGTTTCTGAATTTCAGTGGCTGAAGGCAATTTTAACCTGACCATCAGCGTTTCGGAACGCATGGTCGTCGTAACCATAAAGAAGAATAAGATGGCAAATACCAGGTCAGGCATTGAAGCTGTGTTCAATTCGGGCATCTCCCGCCCGCCGCTTTTACTAAATTTTCCCATTTTAATTTCCTCCCATAAAGTTTTTAGGTTCGGCCTCAGAAATTCTCTGCGGATACAATTTATTTATCTGTTCCTTTTGATCTTCGGTCAGATTTTCGTAGTCTGAATTGAAATACTTTTTCGCTCCTTCCTGTCGCAATTCGTTATAGGCTTTTACCAGCTCGTTCTGAACCGCGATATAGGTTTTGTAGCTGGTGGTGGCGTCGTTTTGTAACGATACAACGTGGTCGATAGTCACCGGTACAGTCCCGATGGGTGCACCAAAGTCTTCTTCCACCAGCTCAGGCAATAAAGGACTGTTGCTCGTATTTAATACAAACTCTTTTACTTTATCTTTCAAGCTTGCCTTATTTCCCCGGCCGAGCAATTCTGCATCACTCTGATACCACTCTGTCTCTGCCTGAGAAGTAACCATGGTCTCGTCTTTGGAGTTTACCAGTACAACCAGCAGGTTCCGTCGTTGGACATCAACCGTTTGTTGCTGGTCTTCGTTTTGTGGCGGTGGCGGCAAACGTCTTGCCAGCCCGCTGTCGGTATCCATACTCGAAACAAGCAGGAAGAAAGTAAGCAAAAGAAACGAAATGTCCGCCATTGAACTTGCATTCAGAGCAGGAACTTTTCTTTTTTTCTTTGACATAGATTTTTTCTTTTGTTATTTTCTTTTACTCAATAAGGGAGATATCAACACTGCGCCCACTGCGATGAAAAGCATGAAATACGTAGTAAACAACCACATATCCACCACTTTTAAGGTGCCGGGGTTATTGTCTCCGCCGTCATAACCCGGGATATTCAATATTTCTCCGCTTCCCAGGAAGTAGGATATTCCTAAAATCACCACCATGGCTACAAGAACCAGTAGTCCACGAATAGCGCCTTTAGGGTTCACCTTCAAGCTGTGAAGAAAACCGAATATCGCGAAGATTATCAATGCTACAATCGTTATTGCAAGTAGCGCATAGGCCCAATACAACAGCATATCGGTAAATATAGGCTGAGACATATCGGGAACCAGTTTCTGTTCTGGCGCAACTTGTCCTCCGAACAGGAATAACCCCAATACTACCAACGTAACGATGATGGTAGACAGGAAGGCTAAACTGGAGGTTTTTCGTATTTTAGTTACAGCCATATCAATTATAATTTTTTGTATTTAACGTTGTATTTTACTACCTGGTCGAGAAGGGTGATGGAAGCATCTTCCATTTTATTGAGTATACCTTCCAGTTTGGAAAGAATATAGTTGTAGAAAACCTGAAGGATAAGAGCCACAATAAGACCAAATACAGTCGTGATCAAAGCCACTTTCATACCACCGGCAACAATTGTCGGGCTCATGTCACCTGCACGTTGGATGTCGTCAAACGCCATAACCATACCTACTACTGTTCCCAAGAATCCGAGAGACGGAGCAAGAGCGATAAACAGGGTAATCCAGGAAAGGTTTCTTTCAAGCAATCCACTTTGTACACCTCCGTAAGCCACGATAGCGCGTTCTACTGCGTCAGGTCCTTGGTCCAGGCGAAGTAATCCCTGATATGCAATTGAGGCGATCGGGCCGCGGGTATTGCGGGCAATGTCTTTTGCAGCTTCGATATCTCCTCTGTCGAGTGCTTCACCAACCCCGTTTAACAATGTTTTCGGATTAACATCTGCCAAGCTTAAATAAATAATTCTTTCAAGAGCAAAAGCCAGACCGAGAATTAAACAGAGAGCGATGGGAGCCATAAACCCGGCACCACCTTCAATAAATTTAACTTTCAGAGCCTGGTGAAATCCACCTCCATCAGTTTCGGCAACCGGTACTGCTGCTGGAGCTGTTTCTTCTACTGCAGGTGCAGCGGGAGCATCTTGAGCGGAAAGAATTGTCGGCAATCCTACAGACATAAGGCCGAAGATTGCTAAAATTGCAAATAACTTTTTCATTGTGTGTTCAATTTTTTTTGGATTAATGAATTTAATTTTGTTTTTTAATTGATTTTTTTGATTTATTTAAACGTTTAGTTCGTTGCCTTATATGTTATTTGTCAGACTTTTGGCGCGGAGAGAGCGGGATTCGAACCCGCGATACACTTTTGGCGTATACACGCTTTCCAGGCGTGCCTCTTCAACCACTCGAGCATCTCTCCTTAAGGAGACAGTTTCAGAAAACGGGCGCAAATTACAAAAAAAAAATTACTTACCCTTCTTTTATCCCGCAAAATTACTGAAATTATCGATTAATTACTATTCCTGGTGCAAATTATTTTAAAAAAAACGGTTTTCCGTGAAAAAAGGCTTCATTCCTTTATTTATAATAATCTATATTAAACAAACGATAAGCGTTCAGCGTTGTTATTTCAGTAATTTCCTCCTCCGTTTTGCGATAAATTGTTGAAAGTTTTTTTACGACCTCACTTAAATATCCCGGCTCGTTACGTTTGCCTCTGTAAGGAACCGGTGCAAGATAGGGGGAGTCGGTTTCGAGGATGATGTTCTCCAACACACAATTTTCCAGTGTTTCCATCAATCCCGATTTTTTGAAGGTGACCACTCCGTTTATCCCGATGTAAAAATTCCCAAGTTCCAGGATCTCTTTCAGCTCGCCTATGCTTCCTCCAAAACTGTGGAAGACTCCGAAAAGGTCTTTTTCTCCGGTTTTTTTTATCGATTCTATCACTTCCGGGATAGCCTCTCTTGAATGAATGGCTACCGGCAGTTTTTTTTCAATGCTCCAGGCGAGCTGCCTTTCAAAAGCGGCTACCTGCCTTTCTTTTGAGCTTTTATCCCAATACAAGTCGATACCTATCTCACCGATGGCTATATATCCCGGGCGGCTTAGCTCGTCGTAAATGATTTGCAGCTGTTGCTCCCAGTCCTCCCGCACGTTTGTAGGATGCAACCCCATCATCGGTATTAAAAAAGACGGGTATCTATCAACGGTTTGTTTTAAATCCGAAACGGTTGTTTCATCTATATTGGGCAACAGGATTTTTTCCACACCAATGGCCCTGGCCCTGACAACTACATCGTCCAGGTCATTATCGAAAGCATCCAGGTACAGGTGGGCGTGCGTATCAACGATTTTCATCCATGGTTTCTCCTTTGCGGTAATAATAGATCAGCCCGTATTCCCTGTTTTTATCCAGCCGCTCGTCTGCCTGAAGTTCAGCATTAAATTTCTCCACTTCTTCCCAGATATCAAAAATAACACTGTCCACTTCGCTTCTGAACTCGGAAACTTCATCCAGGGTTCTTGCGGTGGCTTTCTGATGGATTTGCTGGGTTTGGTAACCCTCTTTAAACAGAATATACATGACGCTCACTTTGGCAATGCCTGGATTGTATATCGGCACACCGCCCCGTGCCACCCGTTTATTCTCTCCGTTAATGATTTTCTGGCCCCATTGCAGCAGTTGTTCGTTTGAACTCAGGTCGGGAACGACAAAGTTTGCGTCCTGTAGGCCATACAGATCCAGGTGTTCCGGTTTTATCTCGGAGCGCATGACGCTCATGTACAAGACCTGAATGAAATGGGAGAGGTACATCCTCGCATTCTTCACCTTGCTTTGAAAGGCAATGTTCGCTTTTACCTGGGTATCCAGCGTCTGCTGGTATTTCAGGGAAAGACGTTCGAATTTTTCCACCACGCTTCTAGCCCTCGACAATGTCTTCATGGATATGGCGACATCTTGAAAATCAGTACCGGCTGCTTTTTCGATAGCTGTTTTCAACGCTTTAATCCGCGACAGGTCTGTATTGGGTAATCTGCGATAGGGCATTTTGGGAAATTATTTTTCTCTGTACATCAAGTTTTCCGACCAGGAAATGAGTTCTTTTTTCCTTTCGTCAGCCACATGCACCAACGAAAGAGAATCCAACGCTGCAAGATAATACTTTTCGATGAGATTTTCGGAAATCGACTTCAAATTTAAATCATTGTAAATTTTTTTAACGGATTCAATTTTTTCGTTTTTGTCGAATTTTTCTACGGTGATCCATTTTAGTAACTCCGTGCGTTGCCTTTCGCCGGATGTTTTCAGCGCTTTTATCAGCAGGTAGGTTTTTTTATTGCTGACAATGTCTCCGCCGATATTTTTCCCAAACGTTTTAACATCTCCGTAAACATCCAACAAATCATCTTTCAGTTGAAAAGCCAGTCCGATGTTTATGCCAAAGGTGTAGAGCAGTTCCGCATCACGCGGGGAGGCTCCGGCCAGCAGGGCTCCCATCTTGAGCGAACAGGCTAGAAGTACCGCCGTCTTTAGCACGATCATCTCCAGGTACTCCGACTCTGTGACATCTGTTCTTTTCTCGAAATCCATATCCAGCTGTTGCCCCTGACACACCTCCATGGCCGTTTTTGAAAAGAGGGCAAGGATCTCCGGCAGGATGGCGGGTGGTACGGAGCTTACGTGTTTATACGATTCTATCAGCATGGCGTCACCCGAGAGAATGGCGGTGTTGGCGTCCCACTTCTTGTGGACCGCCGGCATGCCTCTCCGCATATCCGAATTGTCCATCAGGTCGTCGTGCAACAGGGTGAAGTTGTGAAAAATCTCTATCCCTATGGCCGGCTTCAACGATTGGTCCACCTCCTTACCAAACATATCCGTGGCTAGCAAGGCCAACAATGGGCGTACCCTCTTTCCCCCAACGGAGAGGGAATAGCTGATAGGTTCGAAAAGGCTCGCTGGTTTTAAATCGAAAGAGATATTTTGGATGGCTTCCTCAATTTTCTTGCTTAAGGTGTCGGCGCTGTGTAAAATCATGTTGGTGAAATTTAATTTAGAACAAAAAGCTGCCCTTGTTCTAAAGGCAGCTTTTCGATATTTCAAAAAAATTACTGTAGTTGATTATTGTTGCAGGCGGAACACCACAGGGAGTGTGAATCGTACACGCACTGCTGAACCACGTTGCCTTCCGGCTTTCCATTTGGGCATCGACTGGATAACGCGGATAGCCTCTTTATCGAGTGATGGGTCAACTCCGCGAACTACCTGAACGTCAGTAATACTTCCGTCTCTCTCTACCACAAAATTGGTGATGACGCGTCCCTGGATGCCGTTTTCCTGAGCAATTACCGGGTATTTAATGTTGTCGCTTAAGAACTTCATCATGGCTGTATTTCCTCCCGGGAATTCCGGTTGTTCTTCTACCACAACGAAAATTTCTTCGGTAACTTCTTCTACCTTAGGTTTTGGTGGTGGTGGCGGCACGTAAGCTTCCATTTGTCTCTTACTTGCATCATCTTCCGTGTTGATCTCGATTCTTGTTTCCACTTTCTCTTCCACTACCTGAATGATTTCCGGAGTTTCCGGTGCCGGTGGCGGTGGCGGAGGTGGCGGAGTCGGATCGCGACGAGTGATTTCGATTTCTTCTTCTGCCAAAACGTCCTGAACGATAACACTCTCGTCCAGTTTTTTGGTTTCTGAAGACCATTCAAAAGCGAAAAATAACAACGCTACTCCCACTACCATACCCATCAGGATGGAAGTCAGCTTGAGCGTTTCTATGTTCGCTTTGGGTGATTTTTTTACTTCATCATTCATTTTGATTCTACTTTTTTATGTGTTTTACTGACTGAATATACCCACGACATCGGGTGCAAAAATAGGCAATTTTTTTTATACTGTCGTATTTCGTCGATAAAAATCTCAAAAAAATGTCATTTTCTCGCTAGATTGACCAAATCCCGTTACAAATATCGTTTTAATTAGCGTATTTGAATTCACCTCAAATGTACAAATTAGACGGCAAAATCGGCGTTTTGTTTAGCTAATAAATATCAAAATGCAAGCTTGTTTTTGGTTTTAACATTAAATAGACGTAAAATGGGCTGGTAAACGATTAATATATTTCAATTTTAACGTTTCGTTAGGAATATTTTGAATCAAGCCGTTACGGGCGATGCCGCATTATCAGGGCCTGATCTTGTAAATGTCCTTTAAGTTTCTTCCGTAACCGTCGTAGTCCAGGCCATAGCCCACGATAAAATCGTTGGGGATTTCCAGTGCTACGTAATCGAGTTGTATCTCCTGTTTCAGCGCGTCCGGCTTCAGTAGCAGGGTGGCAATCTTTATCTCTTTGGGGTTGAGCTTGTTGAGCTCTTCTTTGAGCGCCACCATCGTATTTCCCGAATCCACGATGTCTTCCACAATCACAACCGTACGGTTCTCGATGCTTTCGTTCAAACCCAGCACTTCCTGTACTTTATTGGTGGTGGTTGTTCCCTGATAGGAAGCCAATCGTACAAAAGTTATCTCGCAGGGGACGCTCACTTCTTTCATCAGCTCTCCGGCAAACATAAAAGCGCCGTTGAGTACGGCAATAAAAACAGGGTTTTTATCGCGTAGATCACGGTCCATTTTTTCTGCAATCCGATTGATAGCGGCTTGAATCTGCTCGAATTCGATGAATTTTTCAAACTGCTTGTCCTTGATGGTTACTATTTCATTCATGTGTTGTGGATTTTAAAACCACAAAAGTAGCGCTTTTTTTCTTTTTCTGTAACAAAATCCAACACTTTCTGTAATTCGGCCTGAGTTCCGGGGGCGGACAACCTGGATGTCCCAGCAGAACAATAAAATTGAACATTCTTCCAAAATTGACGAAAAATTGTTAAGTTTGCGCCCTGAAATTCTTACGCAATTTTTGATATGAAAAAATACGTTTCTTTGTTACCCGCAGTGTTGTTAACAGCTGCTGTCCTGCTGTCCTGTCAGTCGGAGAAAACCTTTGAGGTAAAAGGAGAACTCTCTGCTGCCGGCGATCAGACCTTATACCTGGAGCACCGTGGCCTGGGTGGTGTTGAACTGCTCGATTCGGTTAAGCTGAAAGAAAACGGGAAGTTTGCCTTTAAAGAAAAGGCCCCCGTAAATCCCGAATTTTACCAGTTGAGGGTAGGGAGCCAGGTGGCTGTTTTTGCCATCGACTCGATAGAGACTTTGCAGGTCAGGGGCGATGCGAAAGACCTGGCGAGTACGTTGTCCATCGAAAACTCGCCCGTGAACGAGCAGATCAGGCAGATCGATTCCCAGACCCGTCAAGTCAACATCCGGATCAGTGAAGCGGAAAAAAAACATACAGCCAAGACTATTGACGACGTGGCTTACCTGGCCGAGCTCGACTCCGTCCTGACAGAGTACAAGGCGGAAATCACCAAACTGATACTGGGCAATCCTTCGGGTGCGGCGGCATACTATGCGGTTTTTCAGAAGGTGGACGGCTACCTGATTTTTGATCCTTACAACAAGCAGGATTACGCCATGTTTGGAGCGGTGGCCACGTCGTGGGACCGGTACTATCCCGGCACCCCCCGATCGAAGCACCTGTACGACTTCACGATGAATGCCCTGAAAACAAGGAAACAGCAGGAACAACAGGCTGCCCTGCTCGAGAATGTTCCGGTTGTTTCCGGGTTATCGCTGCCGGATATCGTTCTGACGGAAGTTAACGGGGAAAAAATAACCCTCTCCTCGCAAAAGGGAAAAGTGGTTGTACTGGACTTCACCGTGTATAAATCGGACTTCTCCCCTGCTCACAACATGGAGTTGAACAAAATCTATTCGCAGCACAAGGCTAAAGGGTTGGAAATCTATCAGATATCTTTCGATTCAGACGAGCATTTCTGGAAGAATGCGGCGAGCAACCTGCCCTGGATTACCGTTCGTGATCCGCAAAACGTATATTCCCGCCTGCTCTCCACGTATAATGTCCGCGATATACCTACGGCATTTGTTATCAACAGGGATGGTGATGTGGTGGCACGTGTTGAAAATTACGCAACCCTTCCCGGCGAAGTGGGGAAAGTATTGTAAAATTTGGCAAAAAGTTTTTTTAATTTCGGAGAAAGGAGTATCTTTGCAGTAAACGTAAAAGATTGAATAAAGGGGATTCCGGTCTGTAAAGCAGCCGGAATTCTTTTTCTTTAATCTATATCTGTGTCAAACATTTAAAAAATAGGAGAGTTAAAAAAATGGCAATTACTTATATGACCGAAGAAGGTCTTCGAAAGCTGAAAGAGGAACTTGTGCATATGGAATCCGTACAAAGGCCGGAGATTTCGCGTCAGATTGCTGAAGCACGGGACAAGGGCGATTTATCGGAAAATGCGGAATACGATGCCGCCAAAGAAGCCCAGGGATTACTGGAGGGAAAAATCGCACAGCTGAAAGGGCTGATTGCCACTGCCCGTATTATTGATGAGAGTGCTATCAGCACCGATGAGATTCAGATCATGAACAAGGTGACCATCAAGAACCTGAAAACGAAAAAAGACATGACCTATATGCTGGTGTCGGAAAGCGAAGCAGACCTGAAAAGCGGCAAGATCGCTGTGAATACGCCCATTGCACAAGGCCTGCTGGGTAAAAAGGTAGGAGATAAGGTAGATATCCAGGTGCCGTCGGGTACGCTGAGTTTTGAAGTGTTGGATATTTCGATTTAATCATATGGCAACTATTTTCAGCAGGATCATAGCGGGAGAGATTCCCTCATACAAGATAGCCGAGGACGACCGTTTTTTCGCTTTTCTGGATATCAATCCCATGGCGAAGGGGCATACATTGGTGGTGCCGAAACAGGAGATAGATTATATTTTTGACCTGGACGACAGCCTGTTGGCGGGAATGGCCCTTTTTGCCAAAAAAGTGGCTGCAGCTATCCAGGCGGTGATCCCTTGCAGCCGCGTGGGGATGATGGTTATCGGGCTGGAGGTCCCGCATGCGCACATACACCTGATCCCCATTCAGAAGGAGGGAGACATGAGCCTGGCCAATCCGCGGATCCGGCTTTCGAAAGAAGAGTTTGCGGAGATTGCCGAAAAAATAAGCAGCCGGATTAACTGATTCCCCGCCCCGTCGGCCTTATATCTTCCTAATCCTTACTCCCCTCACGAAGTGGTGCTCGCTCTTTTCCAATATCAGGTCGGCACGGAAACGGGTGGGGAGAATGTTTTGCTCCAGGTTGGGCAGGTTTATCTCCTCCCACACTTCGTTGGCAAACTTCATCAACTCTTCTTCCCGGTACGAGGCATATTGATGAAAATAGGATTCGGGATTGGTAAATGCTGTTTTTTGTAGTGTCTTGAACCGTTCGAGGTACCATTGCCGGATATCTTTTTCAGCCGCATCCACATAAATGGAGAAATCAAAAAAATCGGAGACGAACAGCCGCCTTCGGGGTTTCTTATTGAGAGATACCTGCAAGACGTTGATGCCTTCCACGATCAGGATATCGGGCTTACCGATCTGCTGAATCTCGTTGGGAATAATATCGTAATACAGGTGCGAATAGACGGGAGCTTCCAGCGTTTCCCTTCCCGACTTCACCCCGGCCAGAAAAGCAAGGAGGTTTTTAGCATCGTAACTTTCGGGGAATCCCTTTTTGTTTAAAATCCCCCGCTTCTCAAGTTCCGCGTTCGGGTATAGGAACCCGTCGGTGGTGATCAACTCTACTTTCGGTTTTTCGGGGAGCATCGACAGGAGTTTCTGTAGCACCCGGGCGGTGGTGCTTTTGCCCACGGCCACGCTTCCCGCTATGCCGATGATGTAGGGAATGGTCTGGCTCGAATTCCTGAAAAACTCTTCCCGTTCGTGGTGCAGGTTCCGGTAATGCGTGATGTGGATTTGCAGCAACCGGATAAGCGGGATATAGATCTCTTCCACTTCCTCCACGGTAAGCGGTTCGTTCAGTGCCTGCAACTGTGTCAGGTCGATACCCGCAATCGGGAACTCGGGGTGGTCTTCAAGCATGCTCCATTCCTGGCGTGTAAAGCTCCGGAACGGCGAGTAAGTCACTTCGTAAGGTTTAAAAATCATAAGGATGCCATTTTCTCGTTGCAAAGATAAGACGGTTTTCTTTTACGGGCATTTTTTTGCCTAAAAAATCCGGATGTAGTTTTTTGTGTGCTGTTTAAACTTTATTCGGTTTCAATTGTCTTTAACCTATAACTAAAACCAAACATGATTATGAAAAAGTTTTTCTTTACCTTAGCATTGACCGTAGCCTCCCTAACACTGTTTGCGCAGAACTTCGATGTTTTCGTTACCCACATGAACGAATACACAAGGCGTTACGGCAACACCGAAATCGCCGGCCTGTACAACAATTACTACGGTGTTCCGGAATCCACGCTGAACCTGTATTACAGCGATTTTGGGAACAATTGGGGGAATGTGGCTTTGGGCCTTGAATTGAGCGGGATCTTCGGTATCCCGATGCCCGATGTTTTTGGCATTTACCGCGAAGGGGTTTCCAACGGACAAGGCTGGGGAGTGATGGCCAAACGATACGGCATCAAACCCGGGTCGGCCGCGTTCCACAGGATGAAGAACACCCTGGGTAAATCGCACCGCGATTGGGGCGGTATATTTGGGGACTACGGTAAAACCAAAAATCCACGGGTTGCCGGAAGAGGGGGATATATTTTTGATACGGGTGTGGTGAAATCCAAAGGCGGAAAGGCAGATAAGCGGTTCGAAAAACAGGTCAGGAAGATGAATAAAAACAACAATAAGAGGGGAAAAAGATAATAATCCTTTCCCCCCCTGCGTTGTTTTCGTGATTACAGAAGCTCCACGCTTCTTTTGATGAAGTTGCTCAAGGCTTCCCCCCTGAGCATCCCGTTGGAGAGCAGCGCCAGGTCGATAACCTGTTTCAGTCTGGCGTTTTCCGACGCAAATGCCGTTGTCTCTTCCTTCGATTTATCTTTGACCTCACCGAGAAGTTGTTTGGCAATCGGATGGTCCATGTTTACAATTACCTGGAACATGTCGGGCATCTCTCCGTAGAAAGCCATCCCCGGCTGCATGGCCGACATCTCCTTCATCCTTCGTGAAAATTCGTTTTGGGTGATCTGAATCGGCCGTGTGGTTTCGCCCAGCGATTTGAAGTCGACGTTGAACTCTGTCTTGTCGATGTTGGGAAGCAGTGATTGGATGGCTTCCGTCAGGTTCTCCTTCTCCTTGTCGGACAATTCCACGGAGGTTTTTTCGTCTTTCTCGATGATGTGCTCCACCGTGTCGCTGTCAACGCGTACGAAACGGGTTTTCTCCAGCTTCTGTTCGAGAAGTCCCAGCCAATGCACATCCAGCTGCCCGTCCATCATCAGCACGTCGTACCCTTTCCCTTTGGCGGCATCGATAAAGGTGTACTGGTCTTCCTTGTTGTTGGCATACAGGTACACCAGGGTGCTGTTCTTGTCGGTCTGGCTGCTTTCGGTAAGGGCCTTGTACTCGTCCAGCGTGAAGTACTTGTTGTCGGTGTTCTTGAGCAGTGCAAACTTGGAAGCCCTGTCGTAAAAACGCTCTTCGGTAAGCATGCCGTATTCAACGAAAATTTTCAGGCTATCCCATTTCTCTTCGAGCTGCGTACGTTCCTTTTTGAAAATCTCCTCCAGCTTGTCGGCCACCTTCTTGGTGATGTGGTTCGAGATCTTTTTCACGTTGTTATCGCTTTGCAGGTATGAGCGCGACACGTTGAGCGGGATATCGGGCGAGTCGAGGACACCGTGAAGCAACGTCAGAAACTCGGGGACAATCCCTTCCACCGAATCGGTCACGAAAACCTGGTTGCTGTATAGCTGTATCTTGTTCCGTTGCAACTCTATGTTGCTTTTGACCTTCGGAAAATAAAGGATTCCCGTGAGGTTAAACGGATAATCCACGTTCAGGTGGATCCAGAAGAGCGGTTCGTCCATGCTCATCGGATAGAGCTTGCGGTAAAAATCGCGGTAATCCTCGTCTTTTAAACCAACAGGTTTTTGTTTCCAGAGCGGATTCACATCGTTGATAACGTTATCTTCTTCGGTATCCACGTACTTTCCGTCTTTCCACTCCTGTTTCTTCCCAAAAACGATAGGAACCGGTAAAAACTTACAGTACTTGTCCAGCAACGATTCAATCTTGCTCTTTTCCAGGAACGCCTCGTTCTCTTCGTCAATGTAGAGTATAATGTCCGTGCCGCGGCCGGTTTTGTCCGCCTCCTCCATCTTGTAGGCCGGATCGCCTTCGCACGACCATTTCACCGCAGGTTCCTCCTTGTAGGATTTGGTGACGATCTCCACCTTCTTAGACACCATGAACGAGGAATAAAAACCCAGCCCGAAATGCCCGATAATGGCATTGGCATTGTCCTTGTACTGATCGAGGAAATCGTTGGCCGAGGAAAGCGCTATCTGGTTGATGTACTTGTCCACTTCGTCAGCCGTCATTCCGATCCCGCGATCGGAGATGGTCAGCGTTTTGGTATCCTTATCGATAACTATCCTGACGGATAAATCGCCCGGGTCACCTTTGAATTCTCCTACATCCGACAATGTTTTCAGCTTTTGCGTAGCATCCACTGCGTTGGAGATAACTTCACGAAGAAAAATTTCGTGGTCACTGTAAAGAAATTTCTTGATGATGGGGAAAATATTTCCGGTTGTTACCCCAATTTGTCCTTCTTTTATCATACTATAATACTATATGGTGTTAATTTTAATCTTTCAAATTATTTGCAAATAGTATGCCATAAAAATGCCGGCTAACCTGCCTTAATCCGGCTTATTTAGACGTGATCTAAAATCACCGTTCCGCTGGAAATATTGCGTTTTTAGATTATCCAAATCACGATATAAATATTATTTATCGATCATGTGTGGAGAAAATCCCCACATGAAATATGTGTAACGTGCTGAATAACAAATCGCAAAATGATTTGGGCTGATTTGTTAACACTAATTAATTGTTTTTGAAATAAAAAAATGTTCACGGAGTAAATTATGTTATTATATTTGCAAAAGACAACACAATCAAAAATTAAAGCTATGAAGTCAAAAAGTTCTTTCGAAAACAGATTGCTGGGCTTGCAGGATAATATGTTTAACTTCGCATTAACTTTAACAGCAGATCGGGAAGATGCAAAAGATCTTTTGCAGGAAACAACTCTCCGGGTTTTGGACAACCGGGAAAAGTATTACGAGAACGTCAATTTTAAAGGATGGGTTTTCACCATCATGCACAATATATTTGTGAATAACTACCGCAAAATTGTCAGAAGCCAGACAATTATCGACAAAACAGAGAATTTGTATCATTTGAACCTGCCGCAAGATTCCGGGTTCAATACTCCCGACGGAGCCTACACCATCAAGGAGATCAACAAGGCCATTGCCAGCTTCACCGATGAATACAAAGTTCCCTTCTCCATGCACGTTTCCGGATATAAGTACGAAGAAATTGCGCAACACCTGGGGCTTCCCATCGGCACGGTTAAAAGCCGGATCTTTTTCGCCCGCAAACGCTTGCAGGAGATGCTGAAGGATTTTCGGTTCTATACGGAATAAAACGAAACTCGTATAAAAAAACCCCTTTGGCCATTTGAACCAAAGGGGTTTTTTGTTGTTATAGGTACCTGTACGGCTTTGTGCCCTCCTTACTCATAAAACTAGTTGTTAATGGAAGTTGTTTGGTTATTGGTTTCACTCGTCATACTTTATTTCGGAGCTGAATGGCTCGTGTCAGGTGCATCGTCCTTTGCTGCCCGGTTGGGTGTCAGCCCGTTGATTATCGGGCTGACCATTGTTTCCATGGGGACGAGCGCTCCCGAGCTGGTGGTTAGCGTAAAAGCCGCGATGAACGGGCAAAGCGCCCTGTCGATTGGAAATGTACTGGGTTCCAACCTGTTTAATGTCGGAATCATTTTGGGCATTTCTGCGCTTATCTATCCGCTGTCCATTAAAAGGCAGCTGTTGAAGTTCGACGCCCCGGTGATGGTGCTCACATCGGTACTGTTCTTCGTGTTGTTCCTCGACGGAAAAATTTCCTATCCCGAAGCCTTGATCTTCGTATTCCTCTTTTTGGCCTACATGGCCTATCTTTTTGTCACTTCGCTTAAAAATAAACATTCTGCCGGCGAGGGAGAGGAGATTATCAAGCAATACAAGCATTGGGCGATCGACGTACTGTTGATTGGGATAGGCCTTGCGGGACTGGTCTACGGTTCAAACCTGTTGGTAGACAATGCCATTATCATCGCCCAGAAATTAGGTATGTCGGAAGCATTGATCGGGCTGACCATTGTCGCTGCCGGCACCAGTATGCCGGAGCTGGCCACGTCTGTAGTGGCCGCCCTGAAAAAACGTTCCGATATTGCTATCGGGAACGTGGTGGGGTCCAATATCTTCAATCTCCTATTGATTTTGGGTGTTGCCGGCGTTATTTATCCGATCGAGACCCCCGACATCAACATTATGGACAGCCTGTTCGTTGTCGGCATCAGCGCGCTGCTGTGGTTTTTCATGAAGATAGGTACCCGCGTAAGGCGCTGGCAGGGAACTATTTTCCTGGGCGTTTACCTGGCCTATTTCCTGATTAAGTTTACTACGCTGTAGCGGATTCAATACCACTGACGGATATGTTCAACCCCGGCCGTGTCTTATTTGTCTTTATCCTGCTCCTCCTGTCTTGCAACAGGTCCAAGGAAGCAGGCTATGATTTTCCGCAGATCGCCGCGAAGGATACGCTCCGGGTGATCACGCTCAACACTTCCACCTCCTATTTTATTTACCGCGACCAGGAGATGGGGTATCACTACGAGATGATTAAAAGTTTTGCCGATGAGCATGGGCTGGAACTGCAGGTTGTAGTGGCCCAAAATACTTCGGCGCTTATTCAGTTGCTTCTCAACAACAGCGGCGACGTGGTTGCTTACAGCGTACCGGTAGAAAATGCGCTGAAAGACTCGGTACTGTATTGTGGGTTGTCGGAGGTTTCCCACCAGGTAGTGGTGCAGCGTGCCGAACGCGATGATACCGTATTACAGGATGTGACGGAACTGATTGGCAGGGATATCTATGTGCTGCGCGGTTCCAAGTACGAGCAGCGGATGAACAACCTGAACCAGGAGCTGGGAGGCGGGCTACGCCTCCGGTATGCGGACAGGGATACGCTGGTGGAGGAAGACCTGATCCGCATGGTATCGGGAGGCGAGATCCGGTACACCGTTGCCGACGAGTATGTGGCGCGGCTCAACCATACCTACTTCCGGAACATCGATGTAGGGCTGAAGGTCAGTTTCGATCAGCGGACCTCGTGGGCAGTCCGGAAAGACACCCCTGTCCTTGCCGATTCGCTGACTGCCTGGTTCGGCAGGGTCAACCGGGCACCCCATTACCTGCGGCTGACGAAGCGTTATTTCGAGGAAGCCAAGGGTTTCCATGCCGATAATCAATCCACCTTTGTCGCGATGCTGGCTCCCGGGCAAATTTCCCCGTGGGACGCCTACTTCAAGCAGTACGGCAAGCAGTACGGCGTGGACTGGCGGTTGCTGGCCTCCGTGTCGTACCACGAGTCCACGTTCGATCCCGACGGCCAGTCGTGGGCCGGAGCCGGCGGGTTGATGGGGTTGATGCCGGCCACGGCGGCAGCCTTGGGTATAGCCGGAAACGATCTGTATATACCCGAGACGAACATCCGTGCGGGAGCCGAATACCTGAAAATGCTGATCGATACGTTCTCCTCCGTTGGAAACGAGACGGAGCAGGTGAAGATGGCGTTAGCGTCCTACAACGGCGGGATCGGGCACATCGCCGATGCCCGTGCACTGGCCGAGAAGTACGCTGCCGATAAGAACGTGTGGGACGGAAACGTGGAGCGGTTTATCCAGTTAAAACGACTGGAACAATATTACAACGACCCGGTTTGCAAAGCCGGCTATTTTCGCGGCGATGAAACCGTGAATTACGTGCGCGACGTGATCAGCCGCTGGCAGGCGTATAAATCATTATCTTCATTATAATCATAAAATTTTGATTTTTCCGAACTTTATTGTATTTTTGACCGAAAATACAACAACTTGTCTTTACATGTGACCTGTCTCATTTTCCAGTTTACGCTGAAGACTAAAAATAATTTCATGAAACGAAAAATAAGCAAAGCTCTGACCGATTGGAAAAACAATCCCAAAAGGATGCCGCTCATCGTTAATGGTGCACGCCAGGTTGGTAAAACTTATATCATCAATCAATTTGGAAGGGAACACTATTCGGATGTACTTTATCTCAATTTGGAGATCGAAGAACAATTTTGCCTGTTTCTTGAGACCGAGATATCACCCCGAAAAATTATGCAGTACCTCGAAGCCGTCAAAGGAATCAAGGTCGTTGCAGGCAGTACGTTGATTTTCTTTGACGAGATACAGGTCAGTGAGCGGGCGATCACCTCGTTGAAATATTTTTGCGAAGATGCGCCTGAGCATCACATCATCGCTGCCGGCTCCCTGCCCGGTATTGCCCTCAATCGCGATAAATACTCTTTCCCGGTGGGTAAAGTGCAGCAGATAAACATGTTTCCGCTTGACTTCGAGGAATATTTATGGGCAATGGACAGAGCACTATTGTCGAAAGAGATCGAAGAACATTTCGTAAGTAACGAGGCCATGTCCGAAGCTCTTCATGCCGTTGCGTTGGATTATTACCGTCAATATATGATTGTCGGAGGAATGCCAGCCGCGGTGACTTCGTTTGTTGATACACAAAGTTTTCATGATGTGCAATTGATCCAAAACGGTATCATTCAGCAGTACATTGCGGATATGTCAAAATATGCCACTGCGGCAACAAGTGTCAAGATCAGGGCTTGTTATAATTCCATTCCGGCGCAGTTGGCAAAAGAGAACAACAAGTTTCAATATAAGATTGTACAACGCGGAGGCACTGCTACAATTTTCGGAGAATCGATAGAGTGGCTTCAATTTGCGGGAATTGTGCTCAAATGTCAAAAGTTGGAACATGGGTTTATACCGGTCAGTGCTTATGCCGACTTATCCAATTTCAAATTATACATGGGCGATATCGGAATGCTCACGTTGCACTCCAGGATACCGTTACAGGTCTTGTTATCGCCTGTTGAAGCGGATAATATTTTTCTCGGTTCCATGGCCGAGAATTATGTAGCACAGGCATTGGCCGCCAAAGGGGTTGCTCTGTTCTATTGGCAAAGCGAGGGCAAGGCAGAAATCGATTTTGTTTTACAAAATGATGACGGTGTTGTTCCGGTAGAAGTAAAAAAAGGATACCGGAACCGTTCCCGAAGCCTATCACTTTTTGCAAAGAGATACCATTCGCCATACGCTATTCAGATCAGTAAAAAGAATTTTGGTTTTGAGAACGATGTGAAATCTGTTCCTCTCTATGCAGCATTTTGCATATGACAATAGGTGCAGGTTATTTTTTTCGGGTCAGTTTCTTCCAGACCGTTTCTTTCTGTGCATTCACAAAAGTGGCTTCGTCCGCTAGAGTGATTCTGCCGCTCACAATTGTTCCGGTTATCACGCTTTCTTCCGCATTTTCCGGTGTCAGTATAACCGTTGGATAGGTGAAGCTGTAGGTATATTTGGTAGTGATCTTGGTGCTGGCAGCATTTTCCTGATAAGTGTACGTACACTCCTGCCTGTCGAAACTGAGTTTCATGGTAATTCCAAAGGTGTTGGCCCATTCCCACTCGGTCAGGTATAAGCCGATATCGCCTTTCGACAGGTCCGACAACATGTTGTAATTGGGCCTGGAAGCTCCCAACGGATCTTCTTCGTTGTCCTTGTCACATCCGCTAAAGCATACTCCTCCCATCATCAGGATTAACATTGTTAAGAATTGCGCGCTTTTCTTTCTCATGATACCTCTGTTTATTCCGTAAAAGTATACATTTTTAACAAAACAGGCAATACCTTCATGCAAATGAATTGCATTTAAAATAAACTGCATTTACATTATATGCAATTCCAGTCGCCTTTATGTAAGTTCAAATGTCTATTCAATTAATACTTCTTGTTCCATCTTCACGGAATCTCCAGAAGTTTAATTCATGTCCAATTCTACCTAAAACAATCCACTTGTTTAAGTTATTACTATTAGCCCACTCTGTGAATACTTTTTGAATTTGATATTGATCTAATTTCACAGCAGGAGCATTCTTCCATATTTTTTCTGAAATCAAGCCATCACTTGCAAACTTATCTGCTTCTTTTTCCAATTTATCTACTCTCTCCTTTTCTTCAAGAGTTATAAACTCCTTACTTTGGTTTTTAGACAAATGAAGAAATATATGCCCTATTTCATGCAGTAAAACAAAAGCAAAATTGTCAATCTTATCTCTTCTTTTAGTAATCACAATACAGGGCGTTCCTTCATGATAAAAAGAATATACCTCTATTGGAAAGTATGTCTCTCCATTGTTTGTTTACAACGAACAGGCGACAATCCCTCGTTGATTTCGTTGTTCCGTATTTGGCATCTTCAGATTTATGAAGGCTTTTGGGGAACTCTTTATAACTTTCTATAATACGTCTTATGCCGCTGGATGCGATCGTAGCCAATTGTAATCAGCATAAGTCACTTTTCTTGTTCGTTTTTCTGATTCTTCTGGCGAAACACCTTTTCTATGCATCATATTCTTCCATTCATCAAAAATATGATTACTCCATTTTGGTGTATACAAATCATAATAGGCAAACCTAAATCACATGGTATCCAGCACTGCCGTAAATCGAACGCTATGAATCATAACGCCCTAGATCTTCGTCTGCATGCATCATCTCAATGAGCCGTTTCTTTTGCTCTTCTTTCATTTTCTTTTTGTAGTCAATCACATCCTCATATTTAATGCGACGATGTTTACCTACTTTTGTATATTCAATTTTTCCCTCCTCCAGTAATTTCACGAGATAGGGTCTTGAACATCCTAGAATTTCCGCAGCTTTTTGCGTTGTCACTTCTGTTGCAAGAGGTACTATTGATATAGGCTTACCCTGACTCATTGCTTTTAGTATTTCACCTAATAAATTCAATGCTTTAACAGGAAGAATAATTCTCTCCCCGGTCTCTTCAATCTCAATTTCCATCTGGTCCGATTTTAACTGTTCAAGTGAGGAAATGAGAGAAGTGTAAGACTCCTGTGCTAATTTTCGATCACGTTTATTAGGTCTTTTTATCTCATTTGTCGTTACCATAACTGTAGTTTTTAATGTTGTAACTGCAAATATAAACGAAATATACGAAACATATGAAATAAACGAAATAGATAGTTTGCCTAACTAGTTTATTCTGCAAACTCATTTAAAGCTAATTCAGCGTATTATTTGGACAAATCAGCATTAAACGATGTTGCCATGCTCGTCGGAGAGAACGAATTTAAGAAGCTGAATGAGCGAAAAATTACTATGTCCGCTGGCGGCTTTTCGCCCTTTCGGTAATCAACAAGAGCTCACTTTTGCAAAGACAGTAAAAATCAATTGGTTGAAAGTAAATGTCAACTTCAATTCTTTTATTTAGAAATCATTAACCTTTAATTTTGCCCTTAATTTATAAATCTTGTCTCATTGTCGAGCCCATTCGCCTGTTGTCATTCAGCTAAATTAACATTTGATGGGCTATTATTAAATCATTAGACACTCATGAAAAAAATTATTTTAAAAAAACTCCTGTTAATCACTGCATGTGAGTTGCCCGTATCATTTAATTTTTTTGTATGGTTGTTAGTCATATGCATGACAGTAGCCATTACTGCTACGGGATGTAGCCAGCAAGGCGGGTACGAAGGGCCCAAAAGTGTGACACCCCCTGATCCTTCCAGGCCGGTGCTCTTTTCCGGGTTTTCTCCGAAGGAGGGAGCCGTACGTACGCTTCTCTTTTTTGAAGGAAGCAACTTCGGTACGGATGTATCGAAAATTGAAGTATTCATTGGTGGTGTAGCAGCCCCCGTAATTGGTTCATCGGGAACAAAGATCTGTGCGATGGTACCCCGGCGGTCCGGCAGGGGCGATGTGGTGGTCCGTATCAAGGACCAGGACGGAAAAATGATCAAGGAACATACCTTCGAAGATCTGTTTACACTTCAAGCTGCCTTGCAGGTGAATACGCTGACCGGGAAAGTAGACCCTCAAACCAACTCGTCGAGCATCATCAACGGATCGTTTGAGGAGGCCGAATTTCAACACCCCTGGTGGCTGGAATTCGACATTGACGATGAGGGCAATAAAATCATCTATTGTATCGATGAGGAGAACCTGGCAGCCCTGCGGAAGATCAACCTCACGACAAAAGAGGTCTCTTCCGTTTTCATGAAAGGACAGGCAGGCGTGCATCAGGTAAAATCGATGTTGTTCGACACACCGACGAGAGATACCCTCTTTTTCGTGGATGACAACGGCCGTGGAAATTGGAATGATCGTCATCAGATGCCAAATATGTTTTATTCGCTGCGTAACGAGGGATTCCGTAAAGTGTATCCCTATTTGTACGCTCAATGCTCCTATTCCGCCGTATCCATGAGCGACGGATCCATCTTCTACAACACCTGGCAATCGTCCGAGGTGTACAAAGCCCGTCAGGTCTTTGACGAGAGTAGCGGGATGTGGGACGGAAAAGCATTGTTCAGCGTCAGGGCCAACTCCAGCGATCATGTATTCATGTTCCGGCACCCTGATGATCTGTATGTGTACATGACCGGCTTCAACGGTGTTTACCGCTGTGCTTACGATAAAACAAAAAAAGAACTGGTTTCATCCGTACTTCATGTAGGTGATATCGGTGGCGGAGGGGGGTATGTAGATGCTCCGGGAAGCTCCGCCCGGTTCAGTCGCCCGCGACAGGGAGTGTTCGTGAAGAATAAAGAGTACGAAGCACAGGGTAAGGAGGATGTATATGACTTTTATGTGTGCGATCATAATAACAATGCCATCAGGAAAGTAACCCCTGACGGCGAAGTCAGTACGTTTGCGGGACGGGGAAGCGTGGGGGTTGACGGGAAAGTATGGGGTTGGATCGACGGCGATGCCCGTGAGACAGCTCGCTTTCGGGAACCTACCGGCATCTGTTACGACGAGGAAGAGGAGATCTTTTACGTGGCCGACCGCGAAAACAAACGGATACGCACCATCTCCGTAGAATGAACCAAAGGAATAAAACATGAAAAAAATGAAGAAATTTATACTATCCACTATATGTACCATGATCTGTGCATCGAGCATTTTTGCTCAACGAAAGAGTGTGGAAGTCACCGGAACCATTGTCGATGCAGAAGGAGTCCCGTTAATCGGTGCCACGGTTATCGTAAAAGAAAAACCGGGACTGGGAGTAGCTTCCGACATTGACGGGAACTACAAGATAAAGATTGAACCTTTTCAATATCTTGTTTTCTCATACATCGGTTACGAAACGCAGGAGCACCTGGTAAAGGATAAAGATACGATACTTGATATCACGATGCAGGAATCAAAAGCGACCGCCCTCGATGAGGTGACCATCACCGGAATGGGCCCGCAGAAGAAAGTGACCGTCACAGGCGCTATCACTACCGTAGAAGTGGGTACACTGAGGACACCCGTGTCGAGCCTCACCAATGCTTTGGCCGGGAACGTGGCGGGAGTGATGGCCATGCAACGTTCGGGCCAGCCGGGATCCAACACATCCGAATTCTGGATTCGCGGTATTTCAACCTTCGGGGGCAGTTCCAGTGCCCTTATCCTGGTCGATGGGTTTGAGCGTAGCATGGATGAACTCAACATCGAGGATATAGAGTCGTTCTCGGTGCTGAAGGATGCCTCCGCCACCGCTATTTACGGGTCACGCGGCGCTAACGGGGTTATTCTTATCAATACAAAAAGAGGAGGGGAGGGAAAAGTAGAGGTGAACGCCAAATCGGAATATACTTGGACTACCCGTACCCGTACGCCCAAATTCGTGGATGGGCTCACCTATGCTTCCATGGCTAACGAAGCCCGTACCACTCGTAATCAGAAAGCGGTTTATACCGATCAGGAGTTGATGATGATCGGTGAACAGCTCGATCCGGACATCTATCCCAATGTGGACTGGATGGACCTTTTGTTGAAAGACGGTGCTCCGATGTATCGTTCCTCAGTCAGTGTGAAAGGTGGGGGAGCCAAGGCAAGGTATTATCTCTCCGGCAGCTTTCTCGACGAGGGAGGCATGTACCATGTGGATAGGACGATGAAGGAATACGATACCAATGCCAATTATCAGCGTTATAACTATCGTTTGAACATGGATATGAACCTGACTACCTCCACCCTTATTCAGGTAGGTATCGGAGGGGCCCTGGAAAAATCGAATCGTTCCGGGGCAATCAGTACTGACGACATCTGGTATTCAGTGTTTGGCTATAACCCCATTACCATGCCGGTGATGTATTCCAACGGATATGTGCCGATCATGCAGGGCGAAGATGCGGAGTCGTGGGAGAGGAAATACAATCCCTGGATTGCCGCTACGCAGACAGGATACTCCGAGATATGGCAAAACACCATCAATTCCAATGTGACGTTAGAACAGAAACTGGATTTCATTACCGAAGGGTTAAAATTTTCAGGCCGATTCGGGTATGATACCTATAATTACAACTACATTCAGCGCCGAAAAAATCCGGAGATGTGGAGAGCCGAACGGCAACGGGACTCCGACGGAGAGATTGTCTTTAACCGGTTGGTTCCGGAGCGGCTGATGTCTCAGGGATCTTCTGCATCAGGCGACAGAAAGGAGTTCGTGGAGGCAGAGATGTCTTACGGGAGAAACTTCAATGACCACAACGTGGGCGGTGTGCTTAAGTACACGCACGATAACTACGTGAACACTTCCGGCATAGGGGGAAATATCATGGAGGGTATCGCACGCCGTCATCAGGGATTGGCCGGAAACCTCTCTTACGGATATAAGAACCGCTACCTCTTCAATTTCAATTTTGGGTATAACGGTTCGGAGAACTTTGCCAAGGGGCATCAGTTCGGATTCTTCCCCGCTTATTCTGCAGCGTGGAACATCGCGGAGGAGCCGTTTGTGAAAGACCGTATGGATTGGTTGGGAATGCTCAAGATCCGGTATTCTTACGGTGAAGTGGGAACCGATAACTCCTCATCCCGTTTTCCCTACCTGGCCGATTTCGGAAACTACAGCAGGAACACACCGGCAGGCGATCAGGATGTTTATTACAACTGGGGCGACCTGAACAGTGCTTTCGGTTATCCGGGATTGACCTATACCCGGGTATCCTCCAACAACGTCACTTGGGAGATTGCCAAAAAACACGACCTGGGAGTAGACCTTTACTTGTGGGGAGACAAGTTTGGACTGACAGTCGACTACTTCGACGAAAAGCGGGACGGCATCTATATGGTCCGATCCTATCTGTCCGATATGGTGGGTATCCAGGGCTCCAACCCCTCCGCCAACGTGGGCAGTGTGAAGACCAACGGGTTCGATGGGAACTTTAAGCTGGATCAGAAAGTAGCCGATGTGGCGCTGCAGATCCGCGGCAACTTCACCTACAGCAAAAACGAGATCACCGAAGCCGATGAGATGGTGAACCGTTATCCCTACCTCCGTCGCACCGGCTATCGTGTGGATCAGGCAAAGGGTTTGATCGCCCTGGGCCTGTTCAAGGATTATGAAGATATCCGCAACAGCCCCCGCCAGGACTTCAGTGATCGCAGGGACGTCATGCCCGGCGACATCAAGTATAAGGATATCAATGGAGACGGCATCATCAACAACGATGATATAGTACCCATCGGCTCTACCACACGACCCAACCTTATTTATGGCCTCGGCCTTTCTGCCACATGGAGGGGTTTTGACTTTAACCTCCATTTCCAGGGGGCGGGCAAATCCCACTTCTTCATCAACGGGTTCACCGTTTATCCTTTTGTCAATGGAGAGTGGGGCAACATCCTCGAAGAGATGGCCAACTCCAACCGCTGGATACTGGGTGTCAACGAAGACCCCAATGCCGAATATCCCCGGTTGAGTTACGGCGGCAACGCCAACAACTACCGTGCCTCTACCTACTGGTTGCGCGACGGCTCCTACCTGCGGTTGAAAACGCTGGAGATGGGTTACACCCTGCCCAAGGCATTGACTACCCGGATGTTTATGGACAAGGTGCGGATACATATTATTGGGCAAAACCTGCTGACTTTTTCGAAATTCAAATTATGGGATCCGGAGATGGGAAGCTCCAACGGCATGAAATATCCGTTGGGGAAAACAATTACATTCGGGTTAACAGTCAATATTTAAATAGAAAAAAAGATGAGAAAAAATATACTATTCAGCGTAATAATCTGCATCGGGACCTTTGTATTGTCCTGCTCCGATTACCTCGATGTGGAGCGTTATTTTAACGACCGGCAGGACCTGGAACGCATCTTCAACAGCAGGGACTATACCGAGCAATGGCTGGCCAACGCCTACTACCAGCTTCTTTCCTATAACCTGGAGATCGGACACGTACGCTTTACCCTGACCAACTACTCCGATGATATGATCTTCACGGAAGGCGGTGCCGGTATCTCATACTCCAACTATAAATTCGGGCAGTACGGCCCCCAATACGGAGGAAATGTCAATGCCCTGATTGCCCGTCCCTGGGATCAGTCGTACGAAGGTATCCGCCAGGCCTCCATCTTCCTGCAACATGTCCACCCGGGTGCAGAGATCAGCGCAGAGATGTGCGACGATCTGAAGGGGCAGGCCTACTTTATCCGCGGTTACCTCTACTGGCTGTTGTTGAGGAAATACGGGCCGGTGCCCATTCTACCCGACGAGGGACTCGACTATGAAGCGCCCTACAGCGATCTGGCTTATCCCAGGAGCACGTACGACGAATGCGCCGAGTATATTGCTGAACAGATGCTACTGGCGGCACAGTTTCTGGAAAGTGACCGCAGTTCTCGCAATGCATCACGCCCCACTAAAGGGGCAGCACTGGCCGTTCGTGCCAAAGCCTATCTCTACGCTGCCAGTCCGTTGATGAATGGTAATCCCGATATGTCCTCTTTCACCGATGATACAGGCAAAGAACTTATTTCCGGGGAGTACGACGAGGAGAAATGGGCAAAAGCCGCTGCAGCTGCCCTCGATGTGATCAGACTGGACAAATATGAGATTTATGTGGCACCCAAACGCAGCAGCGGAGGACTTTGGGGAGCCTATCCCAAAACAATTGAACCGCCTTACCATCCGGTATATTCGGAGCGCGGATGGAAGGATGGGGGATGGAAGGATATCGATCCGCTCGATTCTTACCGTGCCCTGTTCAACGGCGACCTCTACGTATCGGAAAACCCCGAACTTATCTTCTCGCGCGGGGATAATCAGTTACACGACGAATATGGCATTCAGTCCATGTCTCGCCACCAGATGCCTGTCAGCAAGGCAGGCGGATGGAACTGCCACGGCATCACGGGTAAACAGTGCGATGCCTATGCAATGAACGACGGAAAACCGTTCGACCGTGCTACCAGCTTGAAAGGCTTCACGCAGGCCGACGGCGAATACCCCTATTTAAGGAAAGATGTCTGGCTCGAATATGCCAACCGGGAGCCCCGCTTTTACGCTTCGGTAGCCTTCAACGGTGCGCATTGGGCCTGTACCAGCGCCAAGGATGCCAATAACCGGGATTTCCAGACGTTTTACTATTACGGGGAAGACGACGGCCGGAAGATTGTGAGTACAGACGACCGGTGGATACCCACTGGCATAGGCATGATGAAGTATGTAAACCCCAAGGAAAGTTACAAGGACGGAACGGTATATCCGAAGGTGGATCCGGCCATCCGTTATGCCGATATCCTGCTTATGTATGCCGAAGCACTCAATGAATTAACGTCTACTTATCAGGTAGCATCCTGGGACGGTAGCGAGACATATACCGTGTCCCGTGATATTGCAGCTATGAAGGCGGCTGTTCTCCCTGTCCGACTACGGGCTGGTCTACCCAACTTCGATGAGATTGGAACGGGCGATCCGTATCAAAATCCCGATGAATTAAGAAATGCCATCAAACGTGAACGGCAGGTTGAGTTTCTGGGAGAAAACCAGCGCTATTACGACCTTCGTCGCTGGAAAGACGCACCCGAGGAAGAAAGTCAGATGATCTACGGCTGCAACACCACCGTTCCGAGAGAATACCGCGACTTCTTCCATGAACAGGTTGTTGTGCCCAGTGTGCAAACCTCATGGTCCACGAAGAAATATTTCTGGCCCGTTCCTTACGATGAACTGAAACGGAATGCCCGCCTTACACAAGCTCCGGGATGGCCATCTTTTGATTAATTCAATATAAACAGTAAATAAATAATGAGACACATATCTATTTATAAGATCTTGTTGCTGGGAGCTCTCTTTGTGGTGAGCGGCTGCAATAACGAGTGGGAAGAAGAGTTGTACACCCGGATGGTATCCCTGAAAGCGCCAATCAACAGGGATGACGTATCTGTCATTTATCTAAGGTATCAGCCCGATAACCTGCAAGTCACCTATAAGCTGCCGGTGATCGTGAGCGGCTCAAAAAACAACGATCGCGATTATTCCGTCCATATCGACGTGGATAACGATACGTTGAACCTGTTGAACTTCGGTAGGTATGCTGCCCGGAGCGATCTGTATTACAAGCAACTGCCGGAAGAGTTCTTTGAATTGCCTTCGAAAACCTGCCGGATTCCCTCCGGTGTTGATGTGGCGTTCTTTCCCATACACTTCAACTTTTCGGGGCTCGACCTGGTGGAGAAATGGGTCTTGCCCCTGACTATCCTGCCCGATCCGTCCTATACGCTTAACACCTATAAAGGCCGGCAGAAAGCGTTACTCTGGATCATGCCCTTTAACGATTACTCGGGAATCTACAATGCCGCCAGCATGTACGTTTACTTTGGGGACAACACCACCAAGTACATGACGGCTAGCACTCGGGAAGCCCGGGTTGTGGATGAAAACACCGTATTTTTTTATGCCGGCATCACGGAGGAGCTGGCGGAGAACAGGGGCGATTTTAAGGTGAAGTGCGAATTTCTGGAACCGGATGAGGTGACGGAAGTTGAAGCCACGGGCCTCTATCTGAAGAAAGGGAGGTTGGTATTGACAGCCGAGAATCCCGCGCTGGAATTTGAAGTGATTGGCGAGCCGACATATGAAATAAAGGAAGAGCTGGATATCGACCGTCCGCACATTATCAAGCGTTTCTTCACGTTAACGATGGAGTACCGCTACAAAGATCCCGTTTCCAGTGAAAACATGGTCTTCCCCTACAGATGTAAAGGCACCATGCTGATGCAGCGCAACGTTAGCACACTGGTTCCGGACGAAGACCAGGCAATATTTTGGTAGGTAAAAAGTTGTGAAGCAAGTAAAAATTTCTTTCAACATTTTGGGGTAGAGAGAGCAGAGTTTTTATTTCTCATGATAGCATTGTCTATTCCGTAAAAGCATGGTTTTTAACAAAACAGGGTTTGACAAAAGAGATAATATTGCACGGGCTGACTCTATGCAATGTTAAAATGACATTTAAAATTGCTGTATAGGAATCTTTTGGTTATTTTTGAGTTTCATAAAAAGATGTTACCTTTGCAGTCCATAAAATGAGCGAGTTAGTAAATAAGTCTGAGATTAACTATTACTCAGCAGCACTGCTTCACGATAAGGCACATTATCCATCCGTAGCACATTGTTCGTACTACAGCTGCTATCAGTTGTTCAGACATATCTGGTTCTATAATATGGGTAAAACTGAATCAGATTTAAAATTTATAATTGATAACTCGAAGGACAAAAAAGCTGAGAAAAAGGGATCGCATGATGTCCTCATAAATGAGATTCAAAAGTTTATTAAAGAGAACAATTCGAACGATTTCCGTGTTATTAATTCAAATATGATTCAACTTAAAAAGTTGAGAAGTTCGGCTGATTATGAGGATAAAGCATTTCTATACAACGATAGTCTGAACTCAATACACTTGTCGGACAATTTGAGACCTGTGCTAAAAAAATATTTACATAAATGACTTCAAACGAATTTATAATTTCAAAGTTACAATCTTTTATTAACGATTTCCCCGAAACCCGTGTTCGGTACGAGCATGATAAACTTTCAGACACACATTTTGTGGAAGTCGTGCCTAATGAGGTATATCATTTGAACGAAAGATACATAGCGTGGGAAAGTAAAATGTTTGATGAGTTTGTAGATCAATTTCCGCACGAAAATATTGGTTTTATATCGGATGATGCCCTTGTTGGATTAGGTAATGTTGATTTTGAACTAAAAGGCACTTACTTTGATATCCCCTATTTCTCGTTCAAAGAAATCAATATAATAGAGACAGAATATTTAGAAATTTCGAGTTTTATAAATTCAATGAATTATCATACCATTACTGTTTCTCTTGACAACAATAACCGTTTAAGTAAAAATAAGACAAACAGGATTTCCAACTTTGGGCAATTTGAAATTTTACCAAAAGCATCTTAAGTAATGGAAAAAGAAAATAATGATATGGAATCCGGTTTTAGGATACATAACATTCTCTTACTGGAGAGTGACTTTAAAAGAGTCCCCAATGTGGTATTTGATGACCCTGCAATAAAACAAGATCTTCAAATTGGGGGTGAAGTAAAAATAAATCCGGAAAAAAACATTGTATCTGTCATACAGACACTTCATTTTTCACAAATTTTCAACGAGGAAGTTCAGATAACGGCAACCATTAAAATGGTGGGAACATTTGAAAAAACCGGAGAATCGGTTATTGATCTTGAAAAGTTTGGACACGTGAATGGAGCTGCCATTATATACCCATATATTAGGGAGCATTTGACGAGTCTGTCGGTAAAATCGGGAGTTGGAATTATCCTGTTACCGCCGGCGAACTTTACCACTTACAATAAATAGCTTTAACTCCTCCATCATTGCCGGGCGATTACGGTAGTAAGTGTGGAAGACCTCGGCAAGTTCTTTCACCAGTGCTTCTCCGCCCGGATAGTTTTGCAGCCGTTGCATGGTTCTGGCAATCAGGCGGTAATGCTCTCTTCCGGTGTGTCCATAGGCGTAATTGATCAGCCGTAGGCGGTACATGTCCAGTAGCCTCTCCGGACGGTGCTTCACCAGGTATTTCTCATAAGGTTCGGCAGAATCGTAAGATGAGGACAGCCGGGTGTGTTCCCACACCCAATCCATCAATTTTTCCCACTGCCTTTCCTCGATAAATATCTCCGCATTCACACTCCGCCCCGGATAATTTTTACTGTTGCTCAACAGCCGGTCGAGGAAATCGGGCCATTCATTTTCGGGAACCGTTTTCTTAAGAAGATGATACTGCACCATTGGTTCACGGCCTGTATAGAACAGCTCGGTCGCCATCTCGCGTACATTCTCCGTGTCGTTCATCAGTTGATACACCTCCAGTTTGCTCTCTTTCAGGTTTATCACATCACCTCTCCGGTGCTCCTGTTCAGCAAGCGCCATGTTCTTATCCAGCATTTTGAGAATACCCGTCCAGTCATTCTTTTCCGCGAGCCATTCAAACCTCATTCTCATGATATCCGGCAGAAACGAGTATTTATCTACTATTTGACGGTACTCTTTAGTTCTCCCCTCTTTCTCCAGGATACGGAGCATGGTTTTCACCATTTCGGTACATCGATAGGGATTATTCTCCTCTTTGATAGCGTTGGAAAGCAGATTTAGTGCCGTATCGGCATCCGATGTTTTGAGAGAGGCGGAAAGGAGCAGAAAGTCGATATCGGCCAGTCCGTATGCTTCAAAAGTATCTATTTCCCGAAGCTCCTTTAATCTGGGAACGATGGTTTCGAGCAATGCATCTGGAATATCACCTTTAATAATCTCCTCTACGACCGATTCGGCCTCGTTGCAGGTATAAACCAGTTCGCCGTCATGATCATAAATATTGTCCACGGAGAGTGCTATCTGCTCCATCACCGTCAGGGTGATACCGAGTGCCTCTTTGTATTGCCTTTTTCCGGCATAGCGTTCCGCTTTCCAAATCATCCTGTCCAGCTCATCTACAATAGAGGTTAGCCCGTCATCAGCTCCCTTGCGAAACCCCCTGTCATCTTGTCCGGCTTTCAATAACTGCGTCACCCTTTTTTTGTAGTCCGGATATCCTGTGCTCCCCACGTCCGGCAGTAGAAAGTTCTGCAGCGCATCGTGAATGTCCGGTTGTTCTTTAGCGTAACCGATGATAAATTGTTGGAGTTCCTCCCGGGAACACATCCACAAAAGATCGGTCAGTTTCTCCTCAAACTTTTTTGCTACCTGTCGGATATCTCTCCGGTATATTGCCATTGTCCGTACTTGTTTTGATTCTACAGTTCTCATTAAAAGTTGTTCATATTGAACAGGACCACTTTTTCGGAAGTAATTATATTTGCCGGCGATAAATCCTCATTCTCTTTTGAGGCATTTTAGCTCTATATCAGCACTTTGTAATAATAGATAAAAGTGAGCTGACATCAAGCATTAAGTGTTCTACACACGTCAGCTTCGTTCATGATACCCTCATAATAGGCGATTTGAACCGTTGAGATAAACAAGGGAGAGTTGATGGGTTTAGGTGCAGAACCTTTGCTTTTTACCCCCAACATTTTGTCAATCTCTTTTTGTCTCGCCTTTTCCTCTTGCCTTAACCGATACTTTTCTTCCAGATCGCTCCTAACACGGTCGTAATTTGACTGAGAAATCTGGCCACTGAATAAGAGGCGGGTGTATATTGCCAGCTTGCTGAGGTGGGTCTCGCTTGATATCCGGGTTACGTTGTCGAAGTGATAGTCGTTCCGTTCATCCAACCGCCCCAGTTCGGAAATCTCTTTCGCACGATCTCCGGCAAGGAAATAAAAGGCGAATTCGTTGCACCACCTTTCAACAGCCGATAGCTCTTTTCTGGACAAATTTAGCACATCAATCTGTTCAACCTCTTCGATGTTTAACAGATAGTGTCCCAGCTCGTGAATCAGTGTGAAAATCTCTCTGCTGAATGCGTTCTGTTGTCTTTTCAGCACGATCACGTTGGGACGAAGATAGAAACCATCGATATTGGCGTTTTCTTTCTTGTTCCATGTTTCGATGAACTCAAATACCAGGATATTGTATTCTGCAAATCGATTGATCAATGCTTTCAGAAAATCTCTTTTATTACGTTCAAAATCAGGATACAAGTGTTTCGAAAGTGCAAGGGCTACATCATTCGGATTATCATTTGTCGAGAAGATGGGCAATAATCGGTCCCGCTTTATATCGGCAAGATTGGAAATCGCTTCCAGCGATAATTTCAGTTCCTCGAACCGATTGACAATTTTCAGTGACTCCAGATTAAGGTCGGAAATAAAATTTTCTTTTCTGAAAAAGATGCTTGCATCCTCAGTTTTTACAGGAGGTTTCTCATCGAGGTAATAATGAAGTCCCTTATTGAAGATTTTGTCTATTCTTTTCAGGTGATTGATCTCGATCTCCTCTCCGAACAGGTCATCAGCAGTAATAAGCTTTTTCAGCCCCATGTTTATATGAAGCAACAATTCGTCCACTGTCATCTTGTACAACGACATCATGAATTCAATTCTCGCTATGTTATGCTTCACTTTCATGAAATCAAAACCCCCTTTCGACTGATAAAATTACTCAATCTGTAGCAATTCTGCAAATATTGACTATGTCGATTGCTTCGTGACGTATTCCAGCAACCGGTCTATTTTCGTTCTCAGGTATAGGATTTCTTCTTTCAGCCAGGTGATTTCCCGGTCTTTGGCAGCGGTCAGTTCATCCGCTGCTTTTTTTGGAATATAATGGTTGGAGAAAACCTGCAGGATGTTGAGCAGTTCTATTCTTTCTCTTTTTTTAAAGATTCGAATCTCTCCCTTTCTTTATCTAAAAGCTTTTCAAACAACTCTATTGTTTTATCAATTGGAAAATTATTGAAAGTGTGGTTGTTACTAACAGCACTTGTTTTGACACCACAGTTCTCATAAAAGTTGTTTGTATTATACAGAACCGCTTCTTCGTTGTATTTTTTTAAACCCTCAACAGTAACTCCTAACGCTGAAGCAATCTCTTTCAATCTCTCGTCTTGAAATCTTTCCGTTTGTTCCATTTTTGAGATTGCCTGCTTAGTAATACCTAGCAATTCTCCTAACTCAGCTTGTGTCATACCCCGAAGTCGACGTACACGTTCTATTTTTCTTCCCAAGTGAATGGAGTCTGCATAATCCGTCTTTTCCATATTTCTCAATAATTTAAATTAATTACAGCTCAAAGCAAATTTTGTAAGGATCATCTGTTTTTGAGTAGTTCAGTTTTTTCTTTTTCACTTTTCAACAAACGCTTATATAACTCAACTATTTTCTCAAATGGATCAATTTGTTTTGTATTGGAGGAGGAAGAGTTTTGATGAAAGGTATTATCTTTGATGTGATTGATATTGTTGATAACCTTATTTTCATCAAAATCCCTGATTATGTCAGGAGAAACCCCCAATACATCAGCAATCTGACTTATCATCTTTTCTTCAATTTTATTATCCCGTTCAATTCTTGATACTTCCTGTTGGCTGATGCCCAAGTCTACAGCTAAAGCTTCCTGTTTAACTCCTAAATACATACGGACCCTTTGTATATTCCGCCCGATATGTCTTTTGTATGACTTCTCCGTTGGTCTCATGGTCATTGTATTGATATTCATAAAGTGAATTATACTTTAACAAAGATAATAAAAATCAACTAAAAAACATATATGTCAACTATTTTTACGTGGAAGCACATAAGGTCTTTAATTGAGGTTTAAGCTTCAAAGTCTGATTAAGTCTTTGGCTCCAGGATATCCTCCGGTTGCAAGGGAGCATAAGGGCCATCCTTCACTTCGAAGATCACGGTTCCGCTTTCCAGTACTTCCAGCGTATGCCACTGTCCGGCAGGGATATGGATGCCGTATTCTTTCTCTTTGGGATCGATCAGGAATTCTGCTGTCAGCAGCTTCGCGTCGTTGTAAAACATCACCCGAATGCTTCCTCTCAGCACGATATAGGTCTCTGCATTATGGCTATGACGGTGAACCGGCAAGACTGTTCCGGGTTCCAACGCGTTCAGTAGCCGCTGCGCTTTCGCATCCAGCGAATCGTGCAGGTTGAAATTCATGCGGAGTCGGGAACTGGCTTTTGCCTGTCCGGTAACGGTGTTTAAAAGTTGATCGTTGATGAGCATATTCGTCATGTTAAGACCTCGATACCTGGAATCCTTTGGTGGACAATTCCATTTCTACAAAGCGGGCACGATTGTTGGGAGGGTTCTCCAGGAGAATTTTTCTGATCGTAGCCGCTGCCATCGGATCTTTGGCAACCATGTACAGGTATCCCCCTCCTCCGGCCCCCGGGAGTTTGTATCCGTTGCAGTAAGGTTTCACCAGGCTTATTATTTGTTCCACTGCGGGAGGGTTTGTCCCCGGATCAATCGCTTTCTTCTGTTCCCAAGTTTTAGATATCATCTGTCCATACTTTGTGAAATCGCCCCGCTGGATGCATTCCGCCATATCTAACGCATGTGTTTTCATTTCGTCCAGCAGCTGCAGGTGGCCCGCTGAATTCAGGAACATTCCCCGAACTATCTCGGCGAGTATGCTTTTGGCCACACGGGTAACACCCGTATAATACAGCAGGTGGCACGGTTTGTACTCCGGATGGGTAAGCAAATAGTCGGGCAACCAGTTCACGCGGGGCTTTTGTTCAAATCCTGCCTCGCTTTGCAACAGTTTAATCCCGTGAAAAACACCGCCGTACTGGTCCTGCCATCCCCCGCCGGTGGTCAGCAATTGCTCCAGGACAAGTGTATAGGAACAGATATCGGTTTTATCCCATTGCAACCCGCAAAAGTCATTGAGTGCGCCCAATACTGTAGAAGCGAGAAGGGAACTGGTCCCCATTCCCGATCCGGCAGGAATAGCGACGAGCAATGTCAACTCAATCCCCGATCCGATGTATTGCAGTTGTTCTTTTAATGTCCGGAAATTGTTTTCCGAAAATTCCGGTATGAACCCACAAAGAGCCAGAGCCGCTTTTGGAATGGAAAAGGGTGAGCCTATTTTTTTGTAATCCCTTAGCTCCTCGAACGTTGTTACGGTTTCTGCAGCGCCCAGGTCGATGGAGCGGAGCAGTATGTGATGCTCCTGGCAGGGTTTTACGTACACTTGCAAGGGAGGCTGTCCGTTAAGTTCAACAGCAAGGTTTACGACGTTTCCCCCGGTAAAAAGAGAGAATGGCGGTGTGTCCGTCCATCCCCCGGCGATATCTATCCGCGCCGGGCTTCGTCCCCAGACAATCTGATCGGGGTGGACATTCAGTGAAGGAGTTCTTTTGGAGTGCCTGAGTGCATTTACCAATCCGTCCCTCAAAAGAGAGAATGCCGCCTCTTCCTCTTTCTTCGCATTATCTTTATCTTCAGTCAGTGAAAAAATCCTTGAACGCAGCATGTTGTTGTGGATTCGGGTCATCCTGTCGGAAGAGTCTTTCACGGTATCCGGGACGGTTAAGCCCATCCGTGCGTATTCTGCAGCCACATCCGATAAGTCTAGCTGATAGAATACGCTTTTCTCGTAATTGTTTTCCAGCGCTTTGAAGTTTTCCTTTCTCAGCTTTTCACGTTGGGCATAAAGGCGCTGGAGGAAGGCAAAATCCATCAGGTCATCCGCAGAGAAACGTTCGGAAGTTCTCCAGATGGTTCCTCCCCGGTCATTCCACGGCTCGTTTATCATCCATTTAAGCACAGGTTCTATCTCTTCTTTGGAACTGACGTAAGGAAATAACTTACACTTCTGCAGGTCGGATGCCTGCCCACCCAAGTCGGTTATTTCCAGGTTTCGCTGCTGTAGCCATTCGCTAACGGGTTGTCCCATCCACAGGGTAGAAGCATGCCTGATATCGCCTTTAAATGCATCGTCTATCCCGTAAGGGCGCACAGCGTATCCTTTTTCTCCAACAGGAACAATATCGATGCAAATTCCCGATGGGATGTGGATATCCCAGTCATTTTCGGGCACTCCCGTGATCACATGATCCGAAGCAATTGCCCACTTTTCAGGTATGACCGAGTTTTCAATCCACACGTTCCGGTTGCTTTCGTTGAAAGAGATGTCTATCCGTGAGTTTTGGGTAAAAATGGCAGGGTTGGGCTTGATTTTCTTGTGCATTACCAGCCGTTGGTCAGTTACCTTTTCCTGTAAAGCCAGGGTAGATGAGATCAGCTCACGGCTTGTGCCGTAGTGGTGAAAGCGTGCATCGGGCAAGGGGACGATTTTTACCGATAATTGGTTGATGTCGTCGTCTTTGATCGGTGGATTTTCGCCCAACGCCAAGCCAAAGTGACTATACAGGTCGTAAAACACGAGCTTCCCGTCCGCGCCGTAAGAGCGTTCCCTGAGCAATTGTACTGCCCGGTCACTCAATAACCACAATCCGATGTCCATCAGGAAAAAATGTGTCCGGACACGCGTTTCCAGCTCTTCAATGGAGGGCTTTTGCATCATACGGTCCAGGACCCCGGGTGTTTCCCTCAATGCGGAAAAGACACCGTGACGGGTTGCCAGAGAAGAATCTACCCAAAGCCCGAAGCAAACCACATCCGCTTCAGGAATAGCGGGAAGTGCGCCATTAACGTCGATAAAGACATCTCCACTGGCTATGAGTGTCCGAAGCGGCTGCGGTGCCTCCTTCATTATTTTCTCGTACAGGGGAAGCTGTACCGTCAGTAGGTCTTGGGACAATCTCTGTCCTCTTGCCCACCGGAATACGGGGATAGGAGCGTTTATTTTTCCTGAGACCGCATATGCCGGCAGCCGTCTGCTTTGACCGCCTGCGTGAATGAGGATTCGTTGTTCTTTAGCGAGCCACTCTTCAAAAGAGGTTTGCCCGTCTTCGTTTCGGTAACATTCCTCCAGCAGCCACGTTGTGCCGCCACCGGATCCCAGCCGGGTGTCTTTCGGGTCTGATGTACAAAACCATTGTCCTTTTCTGTTTTTGAGCAGTGTGGGAAAATTGTCTGCGGCGTTTAGTGGAAGAGAGATCAGGTATTTCATTTTTGCATCTGTGTTATCGGCCTACCCGTTTTATAATCACGGATTTGATATTTTTACGAATTTAAACTTAAATGAATAGATCAATATCAATAGAATCGCCAGGATTATTAAGATCCACCATCCCATTACCGGGTAAAGTATAATGATCAGCGCGGAGCAGAGCAGTTGCACCGTGAAGTAGATTAGCGACACCAACCGGTGGGGTGCCTTCTTTTCGTTTGCCAGTATCTGATAGAAATGGAGCCGGTGCGCCTCCATAATATTTTGTTTCAGGTAAATGCGGTGCAGGATGGTCATCACTGTATCCACTCCGTAAACCATCAGGAAACCAATCCATATCAGGTTCTCCGTTTTTATGATCAATATTAGCAGTAGTGTCACAATCCAGAAAGCGATGGTCACGCTTCCCACATCCCCGGCAAAGCACCGGGCTCTTTTTCTGAAATTGAAGAAGAGAAACACGGCGGATGCAATCATTGGGTACCAGATCAGGTCAGGATGTACAAAGTTACCGTACGACAGGTTTACATATTGGAGAGATGCCAGCACCGCGATACTGTATAGTCCCGTGATGCCGTTGATGCCATCCATAAAGTTGTAGGCATTCACAATACCGATGAAGACGATGTATCCTAGAGCGATTGCCCACCAGGGATACATCCCGAATGCACCGGCGAGGATAAAAGCGCAAGTCATCGCTACCAGTTGGGCCAGGAGTCGTACTTTCTGTCCGAGGCCTTTTACATCGTCCCAAAGGCTTATGCCTGCCATTAATGTGATTCCTGTCAGGAACCAGCCTGACATTTCGGAGGAATTGAACAACATGTATAGTAGGGCCGCAACCCACCAGATAATGCCGCCTCCCCGTATAGTAATGTAATTGTGCGAACTCCGTTCGTTCGGTTTGTCGATGATGTTGTATTTGTTTGCGAAACGGAAGTAAAGGAGTTCTGTTAAAAACAGAATTACCGTGACAAGTAGATATAACATATTTAACTCTCTATTCGATTTTGAAATTATTCAATACATTTAATGGTTTCCAGTTCAGTTCCCTTTTTGCTTTTTCATTGGAGAACGTTAGTGATTCCGTAATTTTAGATAATTTCAAAGAATTTATGGGAGCTTTCTGTCCCAACAGATTTCCCACCAAAGCCATGGATTTTGCCAGCCAATATGGAATAGATTGAGAAAGCTTTTTCTCCGATTGTTGGGCAATCAATACTTCCAGTTCTCTGAAAGTAGGTTGTGAGTCATCGCATACGTTGTAAACGCCACCTTTCTCTATTAAAGCTGGAAGGAGACGGGCAATATCGTGAACCATCAGTACGCTCTTTTTTGCTTTACCTCCGGCAATGGATAGGTATCTGCCGGTTTTAATCCCTTTTATCATTGCTCCCAAATTTCCCGGAGGATTTGGTCCTGCAATTAAGGAAGGCCTAATAATACTCAGTACTACGTTATTTTTGCTGCACCATTCAGTAAGGAACTGTTCTGCCTCTATTTTACTCAACGCATAAGGGGTATCGCCATTCAATGGATACTCTTCCGTTATGTTTTCACCGGTTTCCAATCCATAGACCGCTACTGTACTGACAAAAATAAATGCTTTTGGTAAATGTGCCTTCTCCAAAGCCTTACACAGATTTTTAGTACCCTCGTAATTCACATCAAAAAACAACTTTTTCTCCTCCTCCGTTTTCGGTACTATATGCGCTTTACCCGCAGCATGTAGAATAACTTCAAACGGCTCGTTAAATTCAGGAATATTGTTGGCTATATTTACGTTGTAAGTATCCTCATCGGTAAGCCCCAATGTTTTTACATCGAAACTCTCTTTCAACAAAGGTTTCAAATTTACACCCAAAAATCCGGAAGCTCCTGTAAATAATAATTTGTTCATTTTTTTAGAAATTGAAGTAACTTTGGTAATAGCCGATAAATAGGATACAATACAGGAGGTTTAAATCCATTGGTCCTGAAAGCCTCCATACACTCAAAATTTTGTTTTCGTACATTTTCCCAGTTTTTGCTGGTTGCACCTCCTAACCTCATTCTTATGGTTGTAATAGGGAGGTATTTTGTTTTTATGTTGTGTTTTTCAAAAAAACGAAGCATTAGCTCAAAATCGGCAGCCAAAGGAAAATTTAAATTAAATAATCCGTATTTCTCATATACATCTTTGCGTAAATACAAAGTGGGATGCGGAGGATGCCATCCTTTGAAAAAACTTTTCTTTTTAAAGGGTCCTGAAATCCAATGCCTGACAATTTTCGAAGGGTCATTCTGCTGTACATAGTAAAGATTTGTGTAAACAGCTTCCAGCCCAGAATCTTCTAAAAATTCATTTACAATTTTGGTAATTACATCCTTGTCTGCAAAAAAATCATCTGAATTCAGAATACCAATGACATCACCCGTTGCTGCTTGTATACCTTTATTCATGGCATCGTAGATACCTTTATCCGGTTCGGAGATAATAGTGGTGACTCTTTTTCCGTATTTCGTTACCAGTTCCAGAGTGTTGTCCTTACTTGCTCCGTCCACAATAATGTGTTCTACATCAGGATAAGTTTGCGCATTTGTGCTTTCGAGCGTGTCTATGATAGTTTCCGCACTGTTATATGTAGAAGTAATAATGGATGTCTTTATCATTTTAAATAGCTTATAGAACCGCTTTCTTCCAAATATTTGAATCAGTCACACCTGCTTTTCGATAATCAAAGGGTTTAAAGTTTATTTTCTTTATATTTGAAGTACTCTTAAAAGTAAAATCATTCGATTCTGGATTGTTAAAATATGGATCTAATATATAAGAATGAACGTCTTTTTTTGTTTTGGTTTTCCATCCGTCAAAAGAGTTATAATAAAATTTCACTTCTTTTTGTCGGGGATTCCAATAAATGTTGTTATCCGAAACAAAGTTTGCAATGTCCCATCCTGTCCGGTCAGATAGTTTTCCGTTAGTATAATAAACAATATTATTCGTAAACGTAAATGAATTATGATTTTCTTTTCGGGAAACCTCTAACTGGCTGTTTACTTGATTGGCAAAAATATTATTCCTGACGATGTTGTTTTTCCCGTAATGCTGGTGAAACCCGGCACTCTTGCAATTATATACCAAGTTATTTTCCATTAAAATATCCGACGAACCTTCATCCAAATAAATTCCCCAGCCTCTAAAATCATTCGAAAAAACATCATGGATTACATTATTGCTTATTTCGGTTCCGGGGGAAGGGCCTAATGTATATACACCGCCTAAATCGCTCAGTTGAGAAAAGCCCAAGTGATGAATATGATTATATATAATTTTGTTGTTTTTGGCAACGCTGTTTCTATAACCCCACACCCAGCCAACAGACACTCCCGAATATAGAAAATGGGATATTTCGTTGTGAGAAACAATATTATTTCCCGAATGGAATATGATAACCCCAACTCCTGTTGGGATTTCTTGCCCGCCATACCTGATAATATTATTTTCTATTGCAATGTTTTGGGTGGCGAATTTAGCATTTGGGGGCGGAGCAATATCGCCAATTTTAATGCCGCCAATACCCAAATCATGTATATATGAGTTTAGAATTTTTACATTATCGCATCCTTTTCTTATCCACGCAGCGTTGTTGCTGACATTGGCAATTTCGCAATTATCGAAGGATATATTTTCCGCAAAGTTTAATGTGACGGCAGCTGTTGTGGGCGATGCCGATTGGGCCGGCATATCGCCGCGCAGCGACATTATCCGGTTGGTATGCTGAAACGATATATTTTTGAAAGTGATATTTTTCACCTTTTTTTCGGCCGTTCCTTCAATCTTTAAAAGTTCATTCAGAAGAGGGATTTCCACAACGGTATTCGCGATTATTTCGCCTTCACGCGGCATATAATACAGGATATTTTTGTCATCCAAGAACCACTCTCCGGGGCTGTCCAGAAAACTCAACGAATTTTCGAAATAAAATTGAGATGCTCTGTCCAATGCAACCCAATCGGGGAAAAGAGAAGTTTCTACTTGAATTGATTTGGTATCTGAGGCACTATTATTTATGCGCGTCCGCGTTCTGTTCCACTGGTGGTTGAATGCCACAAGAATATTCTTTTTGTCTTTTGCCGTGTTCAGTGTTTTCCACTGTTCCGGTGTCAAATAAATAGTATGCAGCGATTTTTTGTTCGTTTTATCTTTGTTTTCTTCTACTTTCGATGTGGCATAAAGTTTGTTTAAATTAGGGGTGCGGGCAAGTGTCGCTCTTTTTCCGTTCACAAAAATTTGTTGAATATTCATCTTGTTTTTTTTAACGAAAGAAGATAGGTCTAATGTCCAAAAAGCACCCGAACGTTTTGTAAATTTTCCCACAGAAACGCTCCCTTTGAGAATGGGCATGTGGTCTTTGTCTCCTTCAACAAGCAGATTCTTCTGTCCAATCCACAGTGCAGAATTTATCTCAATAGATGAGTTAAGAATGTATTCTCCACCGGCCACTATTATCTTTTGATTTTCGCCTTTAAGATCTGATGCGAGAGCTATTGCTTTTACCAGACTCTTAACTGGATAGTTGCCGCTGCCGTTGTAACTGTCGTTACCTTTGGTTGAAACATACACCTGACTATGAATCCATAGGCTGGTGCTCAATAAAATCAATATGATAATAAGAATTTTCTTCATTATTTATTTCCAACTTTTATTTATAAGTTTTTTATATAGACGGATATACTCGTCAAACCTGTCTTCTTTCTTAAAAAACAACAATGCCCTGTTTCGACAAGCTTCTTGATAAAGGTTCTTTCCGTTGTATTTTACTTTATCAATTACTTTTCGTAAAGCAGTAATATCTCCCTGTTCCACAACAAAGCCAGCCTCCAAGGAAATTGCCTCAGGGCTGCCCCCTGTTTTGTAGGTCACTACAGGCGTACCGCAAGCTAGTGCCTCTAAATTGGTAGTAGGAAAATTATCTTCCCATGTAGGATTCACAAATATATCCGAACAAGAATACAATTCTGCTAATTCATTAATATCTTCAGTTCGTTTAATTCCAATGATGTTCTTGGGTAATAATTTTATTTGCTTATCAGTTAAACCCACTAAAATGAGTGCCTCGTCTTTTTTTAACAACCCACTCAACTTTATGAAATCTTCTAATCCCTTTCTCTTATCCCATATGCTTGCTACGCCCAGTAGTATAAATTTGTCAAACAAATTGTATTTTTCTTTAATTTTATGTGTATTTGTTGGCTTAAATACACCCGAGTTTATGCCGTTATGAATTACTTGGATGGGATATTTTTGAAGGAATGATTCGTTTACTAAATCTGCTAACCAATAAGAAACCGGTACAATTGTGAGATTTTCCACAGAAGTAAATAATTTTCGTTTTTTCTCGAAATTATCACATGAATTATCTATGAAAAAACTTGTAGGATATTCTTTTTTTTGCGGACATTTATTGCAATGTGTTTTCCATTTTTCACAATTAATATATGAAAAATGGGTACAATGTCCGGTAATGGGCCAGCAGTCGTGCAATGTCCATACAATAGGAGTTTTTACGTTCGATAAATAATTGAATAGAATCTCGATATTCAAATAATAACCATGCAGGTTATGTAAGTGAATAATATCCGGATTGGCCTTAGTTATTTGTAATATTAATTTTTCAGTAGCTTTTTTAGAAAAGAATGCATGCCTGTCAGTTAGCCGGGTTCCTATTCCGTGTAAAAATATATCCTGTTTATTTCCTATCTGAATCTTATGTGATTTACTTGGGCGTTCCGTTTTACGACCAAAGGCTATAAAACTCTCTCCCCCTTTTTCAATAATCCTCAATCCTATTTCTTCAGCGATACGTCCAGTAGATCCACTGTTTATTACCGTATTTATTTGTAATAATCTCATTTTTACGCTGTAATCCTCATTATTTTATATACGAACCAAATAGATATTAAAAAACCTACGGTGTAAGCAAAAGAGCTCATCAAATCACCCCGAAGGATAAAAAACAACATCCCGATTAATACCATATAGATTACATGAAAATAATTGCTCTTATGATTATAAATGACCTGCCAATACATTTTGTCTAATCGGGCGCTAAGAAACGACAAAAGCAAAACAAATAACAAGATGCCTAGAAATCCAAAATTTATATATCCTTCAGCAAAATAGTTACAAGAAACATTCTCAAAAAAGTATCCTTCTTGTTGAGCCAAAAAAGCTCCGGATCCGACGGGTTTATCTCGCCAAATGCTTCGTGGCATCCAGAAAAGCAGAACTCCCAACAACTGGCGTCCCCATGTGATAATATTATCGGAAACTATTAGCGTAAAGTTTTGAAAACTGTCAAAATCCCCGGCTAAAAACATTTTTAGATCCAAGCCTATTCTTATTTCAGCATTTTTGGAGAAATACCTGAAGTTATTCAGGAATGGAAAAACCAACAACAAACCACCTACGACAAATAGTGAAAAAATATTTTTCTTTCTCATAATAGGCACTGCGATTAATAACAAGGGAATATACAGAGCTGCAGCTGAAAAACGAGCCATAGCCAAAGGAAAGCAGGTAAGGACAGCCGAAATAACCAAAAAAAGATAAACAACCTTCTTATTGGAAGGTGATAAAATATAATAGAGCAGACACATCATAGCCAAAGGCTGAAACACCCTAAATATGATAAGTGAAGAAGTACCCGATTCAACGGCAGATTCTTTCAATGCTCCGCCCCTAAAAAACATGCTGATAAGGTTAAAATTATTTGCCCCAAAAACCATAAAAAAAGAGAAAAGGGAAATACCAATAAGCAAAATGGTCTGTACAGAATTCAGTTTTTTGGATAATGAAAATTTCTCAAAAAAACGAATATGAGCGTTTGCAACTTTTTTCTGCAAAAAATAATAATAAAAAAACTGATAAAATAGAAATATTAAGATTATAAGTACATTCATATAAAAATATTCCACTTCATTAAGCGACCGTGCCCCGAAAAATGAAGACTGGTTGTAGAATTGCAACAGAGGGGCTATCCCATAAAAAAAATAAAAAAACAGGGATACTATTTTATTGAGCGAATAGGGGCATTCATCTTTGTGGAAAATAAACAAAATGGCTATAAATTGAATCAATAGGGATGATACAAAGACCTTGTTGGAAAAATTGCTTAATGGTTCTATGGAAAAAACCATTAAGCCCATAGAAATGATAGAAAACAATATGATTAATATCTTGTTCATTTCTGATTAATGACAATTGTTTTCAATTTTGGATAATCACGGAAATACATTAAGGAAGATGTTCCATGATGAGCAATTACAACCTCTTCAAATTTTATCAATAATTCATTGATAAATATCTCTATAATGTCAGACCCTTTTAATACATAATCAAAATTATTGAATGTATTGTCAATATCTTTTTTTATGTGAGGATGAGGCTTTATAATTTTTGTGTAATCTGAATACTCGCTTAATAAATCGTCAATATGCAGGAAAATACTCCAAGAGGTTAGGTATAAGAATACTTTTTTATTTTTTATTTCACTAAGAATCTTCCGTGTCCCTTGATCTAAAAAAATGCTTTTATCTTGAAATGATTTTAAATGTTCTGAAAAGGAAACCTTAAATTCATATATTGGTTTTCGAGAATTTGGATGAGCATTTTTAAATCGGTCTTTATCATACAAATAAATTCCTTTAACGTATTTAGAACCGCCTAGATAATTTTTATTTCCAAAAAGATTGTAAAAAAACTCTTTAAGTGTCCCGGTCCATCCTTTCTCTTTTAGTTTATTCCTATAATTTCCTATTCCTTCTTCATAAATGAATATATCGATACAGCGTATTTGACTTAATATTTTGTATTTTGTTGCACCATAATCACTATCTATAAAAAGCCTGCTAATTTTTTTTTTATTATTCAACACCCATTTATATGCATCTTCTGTTGTTTCAAAGAAAAATACCTTGTTCCAATGTAAAGATTCTCTTTTTATTGCTTCAAAAACGCTCTGTGCATGATAAAAATTATTAACAAGTAAACACGTCTTACTTCCAATGGTATTAATATTCGTCGCATTAAAATATTGCAACGGCTTGGAAATTATAAAAACGTTATTCTTCTTCATGATTCAACATACAGTATACTCTCTACTTAACGGGTAAGCCTTTTAAATTAACTCTTGAAAATTTAATACTAAATCCACGATCTTTAATTCCTGTATAATAGGCAAGATATAATATATCTTCTTCAAGAAACATTCCACAATAACCTGTTTCATTAAAGCCTCCAGGTAGACTCCCAATTTGAGTCAAAGTATTCGAGTTTAACGAGTAACTGTATAGCTTGGGCTGTCCGTTTATTCTACCGGTTATTAATAATTTATCTTTGTATATAAGGAAGTTAGGGCCTCCCATACTAACCCAAGGAAAATCAATAAAAGTCCATTGAGTCATATCTGAAACTGAAGACTTCCCAAGGAGAGCCCCTTCTCCCTCTCTTCTTATAAGTGCATAAACAGTATCGTTGTCAAACCGCAAGGTCGTTTCGGATGCTCTTCCCTGAATATTCTCAAAACGAAATTGTTCATTAAAATCAGTTCCGTTATTACTTATAAAAAGTTTTAATGGTTCTCCACCACGATAAGCTATTGTATATACCTTATTGTTATGTTCAGTTAACCTCCAAAACCAAGATTTTTCATTGGTGTTTTTATTTATTTTAATTGCTTTTCCCCATCTGTTATTTTCTAAATCGTATTTAGCAATGTAGTCATTTCTAGACTCCGCATATGGATTTATTGTTGCAGAATGAAAATGGATGCATAATACACTATCTTTAATGAACAGTTTAGGATCTCGTAAATCATAATTGTTTTGCGTATAAATTTGCTCAGATTCCCACCTTTCAAGATTCTCACTCTTTGCTATGATAATGTGCCCAAAATTAGTTGCCACGTGTCCATCAGAGAATCTGAAAGCAACATACCAAGCACCATTGTATTTAATCAAATCAGTAAATGCTAAATGATGTTTTGAATTAATAATTTCACGGGTTTCAATAGAATTATCTGCACTTTTCAAGATAGTATTGGAATAGCTTATAAAAGAGTTAATAGAGTCATTTAATGCAGAATTAAATACCGGAGGTATAATTATTTTTTGATTATTAACAGGACTATTTGCCGGAGTAGGTATATCCACTAAGCAACTTTCAAATAATAAAGCACAAAGGGCAAACAGCGTTAGGATTATTCTGCTTTTCTTTCTATTCATATATTTAAAAAATGGGTTTTTGATTATTTATTGTGTGATATTTTTATTATTGCAAATCTTTAAAAATTAATGACAAATATATAACAAAAGGCAATATGAAAAAACAAATTACATGATTGAAAAACACAAATTAGTATGTTCATCAAAAACGGAAGTAGCATTGAAAATGAGAAAACATGAAATAAAATGACACTAAATTCGTTTTTTGAGCTAATGTTATTTGGTAATAATTGCTACACTTCGTTGAATTGTCTTTTCCCTATAACAAGATAGTGAGTGGAAGGAGTCGTATGAGTAGTTTTCAAAACCTCTTCCGTAAATTCACGGAAAGCCGGTCCTGCAGCAGATTGGCTTAACTCGGTTCGAGCATTCCATTCTATAAAGACCGGTTCTCCATCTGTACCAACTGCAATATCCCATCCGGCAAGGTTGAAGTATGGTAGTTGTAAGTGCATTTCCTTAACTATTTCTACTACCTTTTCATAAGAGGGAATCTGATAGCCTTCCACTATAATTCCGGTATCTGTTTCCTCTAAAAGTCCTTCTGACGGAGGAGCTATGAGATATTTTGCCAAACGTCCGTCATTGTTAATCTTAGTTGTTACACCTCCGCTCGACTCGTTATCAATGATTTTTCCTTTTCTTCCAATTCTAACAACAGCGTAAAGTAACTCAATAGCGTTTTCCCTTCTGTAAGTGAGCAATCTAATTGTATTTACAGAAGTGGGGTTAAGAGCAGCCATCTTCTCGTGCTGTTTTATTCTTTCCTGCACAATAAAGTGCTTGCCATAAGAGTTGAATAGTTCCTCAATACTTTTGCCATTATCCAGCACTCCATTTCTAGCGTTTAAAGCATTTACTTTGGAGCCATGAATACTTTCGAGTGCCGGTTTAATAATTGCATTATCAAGATTATTACATAACTGAATTGCTTCATTTTTGGAGATTGGAATATTTTTATGGTAATAATAGCCGTTTGTGCATTTTATGATTGCTTTGGGGTGTTTAATTTGAGGGAAAAGACGGTCGTATTGATTTTTATCGGTATAAGCGTCTGCAACACGTAAATCATTAAGCCTTCCAACAAGATGAGCCTTATAGAAACTGCTGGGAACATATTTGGGCGAAAATATTCCATTACGGGAATAAAAAAAGCTATGATAAGTAAGATCTATCTTAAGTCCGACATTTTTACGATAGAAGTCTTGTACCTCTTTCTTTTGCTGTGGTGTTAGTTGTCGCTTACACCATTTCACGTTGTTTTTTTTGAAATTTCTTTCAGTAAATTTTTCAAATTTTTTCACATGAATGTAAAGCAGAATATCTTTTATTCTTTCGACTATTTTAGTGAGCATAACTTTATATATTGAAGTTAATTTAAGCTATAATTATGTAATAATGCTGATTTTTCTTACGAACTTTTTTTAAAAAAATAGTAAACAAACTTAATTATTAATCGTTTTCCAAAATTCTTAATAAGGCTTGTCTTCTGGTATCATTTTTTATCAGATTGTAAATTCGTTTATCGTTAATTGTTTTAGGTTGTTTGTTTATTATTTTAGGTAGATAAGCAATTTGTTTCAGGAAAGATTTTAAAATACTTCTTAAGGGGATGTTCTTATAGTAGAATTCGTACGCAGAGTGTAAAATATTTAAGTTTTCAATTTTCACTAATTTATCTAATGCTGAATTTAAATATCTTTCATATTCTGTATAATCAATTAAATACTGAGAGATGGCCTTGTTATGTTGTTTTATATAATCACTATTGTCAATCGTAATTTTAAGGTTATTTTCATTCTTAGTATTGTAAACATCAAAACCAATAGTGTTATTTTCAATTTTTAAAACTGTGCATAAACCTTCATACCAGTGGGGTCTGTTCCAAGCTCTGTAATCAGGTGTTTTCTTGGAGTTAAAGAAAAAGTTTCCTAAGCTATAAAAAATAGGTTTATTCTTATAAAGCTCCCAACCCTGGGGACAATGGGGATGCGTACCAATAACGGCATCTGCTCCATAATCAATAAAATCTCTATATCTTGCAATTGTTTCTGGTAAAGGAACATCTATGTATTCAATTCCATCGTGAGGTAAAATAAACAAATAGTCTATTTCTTTCTTAGCCTTCAAAATAATATGATTTACGCTTAAATCGTTTATGAAAGCACAACCTAACTCTTCTTTGTTAGATACATCACTAAAAACACCACGTTTGGCGGCGTAACAAAGTGCCAAGAAGCCCAATTTTATACCTCTAATGTTTACTGTTTTCACGCGATATGCTTCATCATAATATCCTGAGCCGAACAGACTTTCTGGATTACTAAAAGCACTTAGAGTTTTCATGTAGCCGGCTTCCCCGTAGTCGAACACATGATTGCTTGCAAAAGAGAATAAGTTAAAGCCTATTTTTTCAAGAAAAGCTGGTGCATCGGCATTTTGAAAGAAAGCATCTTCTTTTTCCGGTAGATTATCAGGCTTAAGTGGAACTTCAAAGTTACAGATTCTTAAGTCACAAGAATTTATTAAATTCTTCAAGTCCTCTGAAACTTCTATTACTGAAGTCGATGGTTTCGAACAGAAATCACCACAGAAAAACAAACTCACCGCGTGATTATTCATATTTTATTATCTTTTCCAATTTCTGATTATTAAGTAGGTTCTCTGCTCTTACAAATGGATATTTTATTCCGGTCTCCATCCATGCAAAATAGCAATCCCTAATCTCTCTTCTCCATCCTTTTCTGATAAAATACTGTCCTGTTCTATCCCACATATCGTTTACTTCTATAACAAGGGGACCGGCTTCCGTTATTGCAATATCCCATCCGGCAGCCTTAACCCAGGGAAATGATTTCTGAAAACATAATACTTGCTTTTTTATGTCCTTCCAATTATCAATTACAACACCATCGATTGGGTTTCCATTGTCAGGATGATGAATGATATCTTTTATCTGTTTCCAACCATCAAATTGAATTGTATGTTTTAATTTACCCGTTTCAATATCGATACAGGCATCTACATTACCGCCACTGCCGGCGTTATCAACACATCGTCCTTTTCTTCCAATTTTAATAAAAGTTGCAATTATCTTAGCTTCACCGTCAGGAAACAGAGTTGTCATAAAACGAACAGTATTAACTGAAGATTCATTGAAAGATGCTAATTGTTTTGTTTGATAAATTAAGCTTTCGAAGATTAAAGGGACATCCGACAGGTAATCGGATAGATTAATTTTTTCGCCGTTAAACAGATGTAATGTACAGTCATTATTTTCATATGTAATATTGTTGATTACCAGTACGTTTTTTCCTGTTGAGCTTTCTGTGGTTTTAATAACGCATTTAAATACCTTTTTGGTTTTTAATATCTTAATAACTCCCTGAAGATTGTTGGCTATCTCGCTGCTTTGTAAAACATCACCTTCGGGATGGTAGTAACAATAGAGTTCAGATTTTCTAACTCCGGTATCTTCCAATAATTTATGTGTCAAGTATTTATTTCTGGCAATAATATAGTATTTCTTAGGATTTAGAAAATCCAGGTAATACCTTTGTTCATTCACTCCTAAAAAAGAATTCCTGAATTCGGTATCCCGTTTATCCAGTTCAAACTGGAAATACTCTTCTGTTGTTATTCCTTTTTGCTTGTACAGTTTCCAAAAATCAAAAAGAATAAATACCACATTTCTTGATGAATAAGTGGATATTTTTTTAATTTCCTTGAAAAACCTGAAGGTCTGTCCTATTTTTTTTCTTATTGTCATTTTTTTATAAATGAGTTCTTACATAGTTGTGTTTTTTATCTAATTCCTTCTGCTCTTTGTTATCAAAAATGCGTCTGATATTTTGCTGTTTTAATTTTGCCGGTAAACCTGCAATTAAACAATTTTCTCCGATAGAAGTAAAATCTTTATTGACCAAGCTATTGGACGCAACAATGGTATAATCAGGTAAAATTGCTCCTTTCGAAATAGTTGTTCGATTACCTATCCAGACGTTATTACCTATCACTATCGGTTTGGTTAGAGGTTTTATTTCTCCATCCAATAAATTTTCTACATAGTGGAAACTCGTATCCATTATCTGACAATCCCAGCTAATTCGGCAAGTATTTCCAATAACTATTTTTTCAAAGCACATTATCCTAATGTTTGCCCCAATAATAGCTTCTTTACTTCCAAAACTTAAAGTGGCGTTATTTGATACCAATATATACGACCCTTGTAAAAAATTAATCGGTCCATTAAAGTTAATCGTCCCATTAATTGTCCAAATACATTTAGGAACAGCGGTTTCTACGTAATAATCTCTCTTCCCTATTTTTATCATTCCGGGATATACGGCAGAATTTATATTGATTTCTCCTTTTAAGCTTCTAAAAACAATTTTCCCATATATAAATATAGGCAATTTAATTGCTTGCTTGAAGGGTAGAATCTTGAAATTTAAATAAATAGTTTTTATGAGATTAGTTTTTGAAACTCCATCTACAATCTTAAGTAATTTTCTCAACATATTGGAATTATTTTTTTCTTTTCATTAAAAATTCAACGACCACTTCCTGGTACGTCATAAAGCCCTCCAACTTGAGAATGTAGGAAACAGAAAGGTATGAGAACGCATATACCGTTATTTGCAAAAGTATTTGAGCCAAGTTGCTAAGTTCAATATTAATGAATGAAAAAGCGCAATAAGTGATTACACCAGCTATTATTGCAAGCAAGTAGTATATTCCCGCATCCTTTACTTGCCTCCAGACTCCATAACCAATTAATTTACCAGAAACATATCCATTTATAAAAAAGGATATATAGTACACAGCTACTATGCTCCATAACATAGCTTCTATACCATATCTGATACTGAAAATTATGAGCATTATACCTAATAATCTTTTAAAAAACTGAACCACAAAATATATGTTACTTTTACCCAGGGACTTTATCACGTTAGTATTTATTGTGTTCACTGTATAAAGCATTGCACCCACGCAAAGAATCTGAAAATAGGGTATTGAAGCTTCCCATTTTTGTGTGTACAAAAAAAGGAATAATGGACGGGCTATTATTAATAGTAATACCATTAAAGGGAAATTCAAAAAAGTAATAGCTTTTATGTTTTTCCGAACTCCTATTAAAAGCAATTCTTTGTTATTTTGTATTTTGGAGAAGACGGGGAAAGAAACTTGATTAACTATTGATGATAAGGCAGAAGTGGGTACTTCTTCTAGTCTTCGAGCTTGAGTGTAAAACCCTAATGACTTAGCTGAAAAAGCTTTACCTATTATCAGGCCCTGTATGTTGGTATAAATTGTTTCTACGAGAGCAGACAACAACATTAGGCTTCCAAAGCCAAACAGTTTCTTTAAAGATTGAAAGCTAAATTCTAATGTCGGTCTCCATCTACTCATATTCCACAACAAAATCACATTAACCACTCCACTAATTAAAGAAGAGTAAACCAAACTCCAAACTCCAAACTTATTGTATGCCATTACAATGGCAGCTATTGTTCCAACAAAAGATGCAATAATACTTCTTACAGATAACTCTTTAAATCGTAGTTTTTTCTGAAGCTGTGTTGTTTGTACAATAGAAAATGAGCTGATTATGAGCCCAATACTCTGTACACGCAAGATGTCTTTCAACATCGGCATTTTATAGAAATCTGCAATGCTTTGGGCTGTGAAAAATAATAGTACAACAAAAAATACAGAAAACACCAAATTCCAATAAAATACAGTTGTATAGTCTATATGCGTTGTCTCCTTTTTTTGTATCAAAGCTGAACCTAATCCTCCACTAATAAAAACTTGTGATATGGCTAAAAAGATATATAACATTCCAATATATCCGAAATCACTTGGCATCAATAATCTAGCCAGCACAAGATTGGAGATAAAGGTAATTCCGAGTGTGCCGAATTTCCCGATGCTGCTCCAAACCATTCCCGATATAGTTTGTTGTTTTAAAGACTTTGACATTATTTTTCAGAGTAATCTTTTAGGTAAGAGAATTTATCAGTTAATTTACCCTGTTTTAAAATAGTCGCTTTTTTAATTATTTTATTATTGTTGATATCTTTGCTGAGTATGCTGTTTAAAACGTGTTCTGTTAGAGCTTCTCCAAAATACTTGCTTGTATCAAGGGCGAGTGCATTTGGCAGTGTATCTACTGCCATTACTGTAATATGAGTTGGTGAAGAAAAAGCAGTTTCCTCTTTCATAGTTACAGGGTTATAGTCGTAAAAGGGAGCGTTATGCGTTGAAGCCCTTACAGTAGATTTGATGCTGCCTAAAATATCACAAGTAACGTCTCCTATCACGGAGATATTCATATCGGCTTTTTTTAGTTCCTCTTCCGTGAGATACACGGGGTCTTCATTTCTCCAAAAATGGCATGGAATAAAAACGTCTGTGACTTGAGCATACTTGTAAAAATCGCTGATATATAGCTCCGGATATGTTTTGAAATGAGCATGGTCAAAATCAGCTTCTCTGTTATCAATACGTTTTACTAAAGTATCAAGATAGGCAACAGTATAAACTTTCTGATTGGAAAAATCATTTGTCAAAAAGTCAAAATTACTAACGTTGTTAAAGCCAATCTTGTCCAACAGATATTGTGCGCCTTGAGAAGAACGGCCTTTGCCTGTAATAACTATTTTACAATTATAATTCTGATTTTTTTTTGTAACTTTCAGTAATTTATCTAAAGTAAACCTTTTATCCGGTTTAGGTAGGTTAAATAAATTATTTTTCAAGCCATAAGCCCTCAATGTATTATATGCGCCAACTACACCAGCCCACCAACCGAAAGCGCACAATCTGTGGTTATTATCATCAACCAAATACTCATAGTCGGAAAAAGTAATCTTTAACTCCATCATTTTTTTAATCAATGGCCTATTGTAAGGTTGCATTTTGGCAATATGTCCAAAGAAAAAATAATGTTTTTCGGGTAAGAGTGTGCTAATGTCGGCCTCTTTAATTCCAAAAAGTATATCGCAGTCGGAAACGTCGTCTCTTACGTCAATTCCCTTATCGGCATACTCTTGGTCGTGATAGACACGAATACCGCTACTTTGTACAACAAACTCGGCATTGCTGAATTTGGACTTAAGAGCGACTATTTGTTCGGGAGATAGAGCCACTCGGTTGTCTTCGGGAACTTTGGTCTCTTTTATAATTCCTATTTTCATTTTTCTAGATAATATCCTGGTTTTTAATTGAAATCTTCTACTGATAGTTTGTTGCCTTTAGAAATGTTTTTTATTGCCTTCTTTCCAAGTACCTCATCGTAATACTTCGGATGCAAACCATGGCCCGGCCTCACCGACCGCACGTTTTGTTCCGTAAAAACATCGCCGGTCTGTATGTCTTCCGCCGCGAACAGAGAACGCCGCCGCAAGCGGTTTCTTTCGGTAAGTTCATAACTGGCTACTCCCAATGCGGTATAGGCTTCCCGTACGGCTTTTGCCATTTCGGCAAATTCATCCGGCTGCATTGAAAACGACGAGTCGATGCCGCCCAAACTTCTATCCAAAATAAAATGTTTCTCGATAACTGTCGCGCCCAACGCCACAGCGGCAACAGGGACAGTACTGCCCATGGTGTGGTCCGACAAGCCGACCCGCGCCCCAAAACGCTTTTTCATATCGGGAATGGTAAGCAGGTTTGCCTTATCGGGCGTTGCCGGATATTCCGATGTGCATTTCAGCAGCGTAACGTCGGTGTTCCCCGCTTTTTTGCAGGTGGCGAGCGCCAATTCAATATCTCCTATGTCGGCAATCCCGGTTGAAATTATCATCGGTTTTCCTTTTGACGCCGTGTATTCAATTAACGGAATATCGGTAATTTCAAACGATGCTATTTTATAGATGGGCACATCAAGCGTTTCTAAAAAATCAACATCCTTCTTTGCAAAGGGAGATGAAAAAAATATCAATCCGTTATCAATTGCAACCTTTTGGAGTTGCTTATGCCAGGCGTAAGGCAAAGCGCCTTCAGTGTATAGATCGTATAGGGTACGCCCTTTCCACAACCCGTCTTTGCGGGGGCCGAAAAATTCGTTATCTACATTGAGCGTGAGCGAGTCTGCCGTGAAGGTCTGCACTTTTATAGCATCGGCGCCCGATTGGGCAGCAGCTTCAATTGTTTTAATTGCCAGTTCTAAATCGTTGTTATGGTTGGCCGAAAGTTCTGCTATAATAAATAAATCACGATTTATCATATTATTTTCTTGGATTTAAAAAAATTATACGCTCTTGAATCAGAGAGATAGGGCTTAAACAATTGTACTGTGTAAAGGCCGGGGTTATGATTAGCTTCAATTACCACGAAAGAATCTTCAGTTATCAATATATCCCAGCCTATAAAATCCAAAAACGGATTATCTGACATAAATTGCAATATTTTATTTTTTACTTCTTCCCAATGCGGAATGACAATCCCTTCAATTACTTCCTGTGTATCAGGATGTTCTCTTCCTTCTTCTATGTTGACTAATCCTGACACGACACGCTTTCTCTTCCATTTTGACACAACTCCAGTTTCATTGTCAATTTGAGCTACAAGGCCTCCTCGGGTAAAGTTGTCTAACGGGGCGGAACCGCTCCACCCAATTCTTAGGGATGAATTGAAAATAAAAGGACTCTTCGTTTCAACATCCTTCAAGGTAATCATTCTTATCGTATTTGTAGTACCTGAAAATATCTTGTTTAGAAGAGAATGTTGTCTGTAATACCTGAAGATCCCATAAAAGTTACATCCGGATACAAAAGACACCAACTCGGATCGTATTAATGGATTATTCTTGAAATATCGAATACCATTCTCCTCTTTTATAAAGCTTATTCCTTGTCCTTCTCCTCCTTGTAAAGGTTTTAATACATATTCAAAGCCTGACTGTATGATTCTGTTTAAGTCGTTGCTTTTGTCTTCGACAGGTATTAATTGTCCCTCATAAATTATAAAATCGAGTTCTGGTGTGGGAAGTTTGTGATTTATATAGTTGTAAAAAATCAATTTGTCATGCATTATGGGCCAGTAACCGGAATTTGTACTTAATGTAATCCGATATTTTACTCCATCCGGCAGATAAAGATGATAATTTTTCAGGTTCAAGTTATAAGAAAGAATGCTATCGGAGTCAAAACCTTTGAACCATAAAAAAACCAAAATAAAAGGATTCTTGAAAAATATGATTCTATGAAAAATATTTTTCAATATGAATTTTTTTAACGGAAAACGTGTTAATTTTAGTTCCATATCTATCTTTATATCTATTGCCAATTAAACTTATGAAGCAAATACCTTACTATTCTTTCGGAAGCCAAACCATCAAGTTTAACACCTAGCGTGTTGACCATATCACGTATTTGAGGCCTTTTTATCCTGAGTAGGTTTTCTGTGAATTCTTTCTCAAATGCCGGCAGGGGACCTACGGGATCACAAGCCAAACAGGCCTTTAAACCTCTCCAAAAGGATATATTATTGAACTGATTCCCGGCTGTAGGAATCGCAATGCTTGGAACTTTTAATAAAATAGCTTCGTTCAGTGATTGCCCCCCGTTTAAAACCGCAAAATCAACATCTTTCAACAAAGAAACATACTTTTTCGCATTTACAAAATTCAGGTACTTTACACATTCATTTTGCACTAATAATTCAACATTACGGATATTTCCTACTATGTATATTTTCAGTCCATTGAAGTTGTGCAAAAGAGCATTGATAATAATATTCAGGATTTGAACATCAGTAAATCCGCCTAAAGATATTAAAACACTGTTTACATTTTCATTTATTTTTTTTCTTAAAGGAATGTTTGAAATGAACTCTTTTCTAAAAAGCACATATTCAGGCCCTGCTAAATAATCGAAATATAGATTCTTCTTTGTTTGGAGAAGCTCAAATCCGTAGGCAGAAGGGATAATCACCAACCCTTTTTCCACATAATTTCTTTGCGAGTCCGAAATAGATATCGGATAAATTACATCCCGGGTTATTATGTTTAATTCATTTTGTTTAACCAAGTATGAGTCAAAAATCAACAATGTTTTTTCAAGATTGATTTTTTGAATAAACTCAGAAGAATTCCATTCATTTAAAGAATAATCGAAGTTCAATGTCGGAGACAAAGTGCTTCCTCTAATGATAAATTCTACGGCAAAATTTTGTTTATAAAGCTCATCTGCCAACGCGCCGCATCTTGCTAAATGTCCAAAACCTATTGATGAGGAATATTCTGTTAAAAAAACTGCTTTCATTGGGCCTATTTTGAAGTATTATAAGTTTCCTTGTCCAATGACAGAATAACGTATTCATCATCTTCATCATAAAAGCCAAATCCAAGACGTAGGTTTGATTCTATTACTTTCTTGTTGATTCGTTTATTTTTGACATAAATAATCGTCTCGTCCAGCACATTGAACCAATAGTCTAAAATAGAATTCTTAGCCAATAAACCTATTCCTTTACCTCTATATAACTCGTCCCCGATAAGCGCGCCATATTCAGGCATTGTTCCTAAGTTTTTGATATTAAAAACCCCTATTGGGATATCCTCTTTTTTCAGAATCAAATCTATCCTATCTAATTTATTGTAATTGTTTAGAAAATCAATTTGATCGTTTAGCGTTAAAACTTTTTGATTATCAAAGAATTTTAAATTGTTGGGATTATTTCGCCATTTCAAGATAAAATTACTGTGCGAATTGTCTATAACTTCCCAACTAAATCCCTCTATTGAGAGTTGGGAAAGATTGTGCAAAAAAAACTCTTTCTTGGGATACATTGAAAGACTCATTCATTCATAAATAACCGGTATTTTGCCTCAGCTAATGCCCAATCAACCTTTGTATCAATGTCTTGACAGAGAGCTTCCGATATTTCAACACCATATCTTTCATCCGTTTTAAAGATTGTATCTGGTCTTACCCAATAAAACATACCCGCATCATGATAAATAGGCTCTAAATCCTGGGATCTCTCTCTTCTAAACTCCGGGTTAGTGAAACAAATCTTACCATTTTCGGATAACCTAAGTCCACGTTGCACAGGAAATGAGAATTTTACTATCGGATGTACGTACAATGCTTTTCTTTGGAAAAGAATGTTATAAGTTTCCTTTAGTAAATCCGAAGTAACAAAAGGAGCAGTCGGCAGAATCAAACAAACAGCATCAAATTGATGATTTTCGTGCGAGTATCTATCTACTACTTCCTCAATAACGTTGGATAATGTTGCAAAATCCCCTGCTGTTTTCTTACTCCTCATAAAAGGTATGTTCGCCCCATATTGCGCCGCTACGGTGGCAATTTCTTCATCATCAGTAGAAACCATTACCTCTTCGAATAGCTTGGAATTTAAGGCGGCTTTGATGGAATAGGAAATAATGGGTTTTCCCAAAAAATCTTTTATGTTTTTTCGGGGTATGCGTTTGCTGCCTCCACGGGCGGGGATGATAGCCAGATTTTTCATTTGTTATAGAAATTTTCAACCGCTTGTATTACAAGTTGCTGTTCCTCTTCAGTCAGTGTGGGAAACATAGGTAGACTGATACAGTTTTCGTAGTAATTCTCTGCACCGGGCATATCGCCTTGTTTCCAGCCGAACTTACGGTAATAGGGCATCAAATGAGCGGGTACATAATGGATTTGAGCGTAAATTTTGTGTTTACGCAAATACTTGTACAAATTCAACCGATCTTCCGCTTCAATCACATAAAGGTGGTAGGCATGTCCGTCCACAACACCCGATTGTCCTTTTATAAAGGCCTTCCCTTCGAATGCGTTGAAATAGTTTTTGGCAATTTCTTTTCTTCTTGCCAAACCCTTTCCGGCTCTTTTCAGTTGGCTTGTGCCTAATGCCGCTTGAAAATCAGTAATGCGGTAATTATATCCCAATTGCTGCATCTCCATATACCAACCGGGATAGTCTGTTTCGCCGGTGTATCCTCCGGTAGCCAATTCAATGGAGTTTTCATAGGGGAAAATCTTATTGTCTTTTGTAATTCCGTGTGTCCGCAGCAACAACAGCTTTTTATACAATACTTCGTCGTTGGTTGTAATCATGCCTCCCTCACCGCAAGCGATATGCTTTACCGGATGAAACGAGAAAATAGCTAAATCGGCAAAGTTGCCATTACCGCATAATTGTTTCCGTCCAGACACATCCTCAAAATATCCTCCGGGAGCATGGCAGGCATCTTCAATAATCCATAAACCATGTTCATCGGCAAGTTTTCTGAAAGCTTCCAGATTTACAGCTCTTCCGGCAAAATCTACGGGAATGATTCCCTTGTAAGTGCCTCTGGGTGAGTTTTCTAGTAATTTTCTTACGGAATTGACATCCAATAAATAAGTTTCGGGGTCAATATCTGCAAATACTACTTCACCGCCGCAATAACAAACACAGTTTGCAGATGCCACAAAGGTTATGGGTGTGGTTATCACTTTGTCGCCAGGCAGCACGTTCAAAGCCATTGCACATAGATGGAGCGCGGCAGTACCATTGGAAACAGCCAAGGCGTATTTACAGCCGATATATTCGGCAAAACTTTCTTCAAATTCGGCAATCCGTGGACCCTGCGTCAAATAATCTGAAAGAAGGGCTTCGTTCACTGCAGCTATATCATCATCCGTGATGTGTTGACGTCCATAGGGTATGGGATGTAGATTTTCCATCTTTATACTTCGAAATTTGGATCAACGTGTTCTTTTATTTTCAAACGGATGCTTTCGATGGTTTCCCACTCGGTGTTGTCGCCGGAATTATAACTAAATCCTTCGGGAACTTTCTTCGCATTAAAATATGTGATATAGTCTTCCATTTTCCAAACAGGTTTTTGTGGTAGGATGGTGTAGTACGTTCCTAAATCAAACGTATGGAAAGCGTCGGATGGCGTAATCATCTCTTCGTGTATTTTTTCTCCGGGACGGATGCCGATAACCCGGTGCTCGCATTCAGGAGCGATGGCTTTGGCCAATTCCATAATCCGGTACGATGGAATTTTGGGAATAAATATCTCACCACCCCACGCGTATTCCAATGCGAACAACACCATATCCACACCGCCTTGAATGGGAATGTTGAAACGGGTCATGTGTGGCTCGGTAATGGGAATAACGCCATCTTTTTTCTTTTTTATAAAAAATGGGATAACCGAACCGTTTGAGCCCATGACGTTTCCGTAGCGAACCACCGAAAATTTAATAGGGTTGCTTCCCTTGATATTATTGGCGGCTACAAATAATTTATCCGATGCCAATTTTGTTGCTCCGTATAAATTGATAGGAGCGCAGGCTTTATCCGTCGACAAAGCGACAACACTTTTCACATTTGTTGCCAAACATGCGTCAATTACGTTTTGCGCTCCGCCGATATTAGTTTTTACGCACTCGGAGGGATTATACTCTGCAATATGAACATGTTTCATGGCGGCTGCGTGAATCACATACTCGATTCCGCTTAATGCACGTGTCAAGCGTTCTTTGTCACGTACATCGCCGACAAAAAAACGTATTTGCGGATACTTGGAATGGGGATATTCCTGATCCATGATGAATTGTTTTTGTTCATCACGCGAATAAATGACCAATCGTTTTATATTGGGCCATTTTTTAAAAATGGTTTTGGTCAATGCTTTACCTAAAGAACCTGTACCTCCCGTTATAAGGATGCTTTTTCCTGTTAAGTCTAACATGATAAAAATTTTCTTACAAAAGTACAAAAAATCCTCCAGTCCTTAACCAAATAAGCACAATCTTTTCATTCTAAGTTATGGTGATAAAAATAACTTACCGTTTTTAATATTTGCTTTTGACTTTCCTACTTCTCGTTTATAAAGATAAGGTAAAGGCAGCTTGTTAAAGGTGTGTTATAATAAGTTTCTATTAAAAAAACAGGGAATAAGATCATCTTTGCGGAGTCCATCATTAATTAGCGTTGTGTTTTTTGCCAGTTAGATAACCAGATGAAACTTTTCGAAGGCGCCGGGTGTTACGCCGAATATAAAATACCACATCATTGTGGATTTGGGCAACTGGAGAAAAATGGTTGCTGAAGAATAGAATCTTTTTGTGAATGAATAATTACCTGTGAATTTCATTACTGGTGGTGTGATTTGAAGCAATTCCATCAGTAAGTACGGTGTGCCAGTTACTGGTTATACAATAATCAGGAGATATATACGGTACTTCTATATCCTTGCTAATCGGAATTCGTAATGATTGGTGAGTTATACCTCAAACTAGAAATCAGTCAAATGTATTTTTTTGAATATTTTTCATCGCTTTTAATCAGCAATTTACCGCGACATCACTTTTCTTCCTTCACCTCTTTCACTATATCTTGAACAAGCGGTTCTATCAACACCCAGCCCGTACTTACAATTAACCCCAAAAACAAAAATACAGCTATAATCATACTTCTTCGGGGTGTACTTCTTTGCTGTGGCACCACCACAGGGTCAATTATAGTGAGTACAGGGGTTGATTCTTTAACGGACAATTTGGCTTGTTCTAATTGTTTAGCTAACTCGTTATATACTGTGAACGCAATATCGTATTCGCTACTTAATCGTCGTTCAGTAGTGCGTGCCATGGCGGACACAAGTCCGCGGTTAGCATCCTGAAAAGCTGCCAGATTTGTCTGTTTCTGTAAGAAGTCTTTTCGAGCTTCGGAATAATTTGATTCAACAAATAATAAATTATCTTGTTGCTTTTGAGCTTTGTAGTCTTTAACATATTTTTCCAATGTCTTGAATAAGTGGTCGGCAATAGCTGCAGCTGCTTCTGGCTCTGCAAAAGAATAGCCCAACTTAATATAGCCGTCTCTGGAATTACTTTCAAATAGAATATTTTGTTGTATAAGGCTGATGGCCTTTCTTTCTTTTGATGTTAAAGATAAAACCTCTCCGCTTATAGTATCAGTGTAAGCAACCGCTGCTTCTTCATTAGAAGTATTTTTATGAATTGATGAAAGAATTACTCCTGGAAGTCCGATGGTGTATTTTTTGATTGCGTTTAAAAGATTTTTTTGCTGGTATTGTTTATAGTTATAATATTCGTAAAGCGTGATGGGAGTTGATGATTTTTTTACCGGGATTGGCATTTGCATTATTTCACGACAAAAGGGTACGCTTTTTACAATATTAGGATACACTGTTGGGGAGAGCGTTTCTCCGGTCATAGATGAGGCAAGGTTAACACCCATCATGGAAGCTAATCCTCCTAGATTTCCGGTATTCCGTTGACTGGATTGGGGTACGATAGTAGAACTGGCTGAGTATGATACGGGTGAGGTAAGTGCGATAAAAATCCCCAACAAGAAAAATACTCCGGTGGTGATTAGGATAAATCTACGTTTCATCCATAACTGCCGAATTATGTCTTTTAAATCTATTTCATCCGAAACATTCTCTCCCGTACATTGAGTCGAAAGTTCGCTAGGAACATGTATGTTTGTTTTTTCTTGCATAAGTTTTGAATTCGTTTAAAATATCTTGCCTTATTTTTAATCGAAGTTGTTGCTCTTCATTTGCTATTTGATCCTTTTTCTCTTATTTATGTGGAGAGTTTAGGAGGGTTGAGGATGGGTTAAATCTTAGATATGCATCACTTCCTCCTCATTCAATTTTTTTAAAAAAATCTGCTTATGATCAACGCGAGAGAGGCAAGTGTAGTTGACATTCCCAGAATGTTTTGAATTCCTACCGATTCACGTTCTGGCCTTTCCGGTACGATAATCTCGCACCCGGGCTCTATTTTGGCCCACCGGCCGCTGGCCACTTTTCCATTCATATAAATTACAAACGGTTTGTTTTTCATGGCCAGGCGGGAATACCCTCCTGCCTGACGGACGTAACTATCCAGGCTCATCCGTTTGTTGTAGGTAACGGTGTTCGGATACAGTACTCCACCAGAAATTTTCACGGTGCCTTCGTATTGAGGAATAAAAATCTCGTCACCTTGACGCAGGATAATATCATCATCGCTTCCGGGTTTCTTCATTGCTTTCTCCAGGTCAATCCCGACATATTGTGTGCTGAAGTCCATGTTCTCAATATAGGTGGAGTCTCCTTCGGCGGTCGCCCTAGCCAGGAGGGCATCGCGAGTCCTTCTTCGTTCGGCTTCGTTTAACTGGCGGGATAATCGGGCCCCTTTGGCATACGCATATTCCGTTAACCCCCCCGCCCGCTGGATAAACGAAGATAACCGCTCGTCTTTTTTTATCTTGGCATACTGCCCGTCAAACAACACTTCTCCACGTAAGGTAATATTCTGTTGTATTTCGTATCCCGGAGAGCGGCGTATCACAACTTGATCGAAGGGGTGAAGTACAAATGATGTATCATTCGATATGATTATACCGTCTCTTAATGAGAAACGGAACGCCTCTCCGGTTTGGGAAGATGAAGAGGTGCTGGCTGGATTCTTAATCCGGCGATAAACATCGATCTGTGCTGTGGAGGCAGATTCTCTTAATCCACCGGCTCTCAAGACAACATCCTCGAGGTGCATGTTTTCCGCATAGGGATAATTACCCGGAGCGCGAACTTCCCCTCCTACATATACCGTGAGGCTGTCTTCGATGGAGAAAATAGAGGGTATATGCAGGCGATCGTTCTTTTGCAGCGGAATATCGGGTATGCGGTTGCTTAGCAATGCATCCAGGTCGAACGACTGCATGGTCTGCTTTAAGTCTTCTTGCTCGCGGTACAACAATGCGCGGTAAACATAAGCGTCGCCCGTTATTCCTTGTGCTATCGATACCAGGTCGCGCACCGTCCTGATCTGATCCCCAATAGCATATTGTCCCGGACGATACACTGCCCCGGTAATTTCCACCATGTTGGAGAACCGGTTGAGTATGGTGGATACGGTTATGAAATCGCCATCCTGTATTGTGAAGGAGGCAAAGCCGGTTTGATTTACCGTGAAGGTTTCTTTTTCGTAATCGCCCTTCCGGTCTACCTGGATGTTGTTCTTATAGGCTTCGCCTGTGAAACCGCCGGCAAAACCTAGAACATCCTGAAGCGTTTCATCGGGGCGCATCTCGTATTTCATGGGGCGTTTTACTTCCCCGGCGATCTGGGCAAGCCCTACGTAAGGGTCAACCATCACGATATCCCCGTCCTGCAGGGAAATATCGTTCATGTTGTTGCCTTTGAGGAGGTATTCGTACAAATCGACCGTGGCTGCCACCCGGCCTCCCCGGAATACGCGGATGTTGCGCAAACTTCCGATGGGTGTTATGCCGCCGGCGGCGTACAGCGCATGGAAAGCCGATGAGAAGGACGTCAGCGTATACGTTCCGGGGGTGGTTACCTCACCCATCACATTGACTTTTATGGTACGGGTATTTCCCACGGAGAGGGCGAGAAAAGTACGGGGTTGACTCGAATTGAGGTCGGAATAGATACCCGAGAACTCATTGCGGATACGGCCGGTTGCCTGATCAATATTCATTCCGCTGAGCTGGATACGCCCCAGCCCCGGCACGGTGATGTAGCCGTCGGGGGTAACGGTGTAACGTACGTTCAGCTCCGAGTCCCCCCACACGTCGATAATGACCTCGTCGCCCGGCCCCAGTACATAATTCGCAGGGGTAGGCATGTTCACGTTGGGAGCGAAAGTCAGGTTTTCCCGGGAGAAAAAATCCTGTCCGAAAATACGTTTTCCGGGAGGGATGGTGTCGTTGGGGTTTATTCTTTCCGCAGGTTGTATATCGGGTAAAGCCCTGTCCAGGTTTTGCTGTGCATCGTAATTCGATTCTAACGGGCTCGTCGGGGTGTTTTCCTGATTGTACCGTTCCCGGATCCGCTGCAGCTGGGTGGCCGTAACGCCTTTCTTGCTCAGTTCAAGGAATATCTGTTGCTGAGACATTCCCTGATTGTTGTATTTCATGACTTCCTGCATCACCTGCTGGTCGCTCATTTGCGCGAACAGTGCGGTAGAGACGAACAAAAAGAAGAGGGTTAACAGTGTAGTAAACGTATATTTCCGTTGCATAGAAGTTGCTTTTTTGAGTACATATAACGTGCAAAAGTAATGGTTTTCATTGAATCTGTCCAACATGCGGAAAGTTTTAGGGAAAATTTACACAATTCGCCGGCCGTTTGCTCAGAACTCAGTTCCCGTACATTCTTTGGTAATACTGTTGATAATCACCGCTGGTGACGTTGTCCAGCCATTCCTGGTTCTCGAGGTACCAGCGCACGGTTTTCTCGATCCCTTCCTCGAACTGCAGCGACGGCTCCCAGCCGAGTTCGTTTTTCAGCTTCGTGGAGTCGATGGCATAGCGCAGGTCGTGGCCGGCACGGTCGGTAACGTACGTGATCAGCCTCTCCGACTCACCTTCCTTGCGCCCCAGTAACCGGTCGACCGTCTTGATCATTACCCGGATCAGGTCGATGTTTTTCCACTCGTTGAACCCGCCGATGTTGTAGGTATCACCCGTTTTCCCCCGGTGAAAAATCAGGTCGATGGCGCGGGCATGGTCTTCCACATAAAGCCAGTCGCGCACGTTCTCGCCTTTCCCGTAAACCGGAAGGGGTTTGTTGTGGCGGATGTTGTTGATGAACAACGGTATCAGCTTCTCGGGGAACTGGTAGGGCCCGTAATTGTTGGAACAGTTGGATAGGATAACGGGCAGTCCGTAGGTGTCGTGGTAGGCCCGCACGAAGTGGTCGGAAGCCGCCTTGGAGGCGGAGTAGGGTGAATGTGGGTCGTAGCGGGTCTCTTCGGTGAAAAGGGTGTCGTCGAAAGACAGCGCACCGTACACCTCGTCAGTGGAAACGTGGTAGAAGAGGTGTGAGGTTTGGGGTTGCCACATCCGACGGGCTGCTTCCAGCAGGTTGAGGGTGCCCATGACGTTCGTTTGAGCAAACGAAAACGGATCGGTAATGGAGCGGTCGACATGGCTCTCTGCCGCCAGGTGGATAACGCTGTCGATGGCATACGCTTCAAACACGCGTAGCACGGCATCGAAGTCGCAGATATCGGCTTTGACGAACCGGTAGTTGGGGTTGTCCCGGACATCGAGCAGGTTGGCGAGGTTGCCGGCATAGGTGAGCTTATCGAGGTTTACGATGCGGTAATGGGGATAACGGTTTGCCATTAACCTCACCACGTGCGACCCGATAAATCCGGCTCCGCCGGTGATCAGGATATTTCTTTTGAATTGGCCTTCCATCACTATAGTTTTAACTCGTTTAATAACACATTTTTTTTGTCTTTCTCCGACAAAATTACATCTTCTTCCGGTAATTTCCAATCGATCCCCAACGCAGGGTCGTTCCAGAGGATACCGCCTTCAGAATGAGGAACGTAGTATCTGTCGCATTTGTACTGAAAAACAACCTCATCGCTCAGTACCGCGAAACCGTGGGCAAAACCCCGGGGAATAAAGAGCTGACGTTTGTTCTCACCGGATAACTCCGTGGAGACGTGATGGCCAAATGTTGGCGACCCTTTCCGGATATCCACGGCAATGTCCAGCACTTTCCCTTTTACCACACGCACCAGCTTGGCCTGCGCGTGGGGCGGTTTCTGGAAATGCAATCCCCGCAGGACACCGTAGCGGGAGCTGGACTCGTTGTCCTGGACAAAGGTGGTCTTGCATACTTTTTCTTCGAACTCCCGCTGGGAAAACGATTCGAAGAAATAGCCCCGCTCGTCGCCGAACACTTTTGGCTCGAGAATAACAACGCCTTCAATGGCTGTGGTGGTGATCTTCATCATGCCTCCCCGATTAGTTTCAGCAGGTATTGGCCGTATTCGTTTTTTTTCATCGGTTCCGCCAGGTGCCGGAGCTTTTCGTCGTTGATCCAGCCGTTGCGCCAGGCAATCTCTTCGAGGCAGGATATCTTCAGCCCCTGCCGTTTCTCCAGCACTTCGATAAACGTGGACGCTTCCGACAAGGAGCCGAAGGTGCCGGTGTCGAGCCAGGCGAAGCCGCGGCCAAAGAGTTGGACCTTAAGCTGTCGGTCCTTCAGAAACTGCTGGTTCACGGCGGTTATCTCCAACTCTCCTCGTGCGGAGGGACGAATGCTTTTGGCCACTTCCACCACCTTGTTCGGGTAGAAATAGAGGCCCACAATCGCGTAATTCGATTTGGGCTGTTGGGGTTTCTCCTCGATGCTCAGCACGTTGCCCTCCAGGTCAAATTCGGCCACCCCGTACCTTTCCGGGTCGTTCACCCAGTATCCGAAGACAGTGGCGTTGTTGCCCGATTCCGCATCCTTGACGGCCTGCCTCAACAGATTGGGGAAACCCTGCCCGTAAAAAATATTGTCGCCCAGCACCAGGCAGGCGCAATCGTTGCCAATGAACTCCTCGCCGATGATGAACGCCTGGGCCAGCCCGTCGGGGCTGGGTTGCTCCGCGTAGGAAAAGGTGACGCCGTAGTCCGCCCCGTCGCCCAGCAGCCGTTCAAACCCGGGAAGGTCGTGCGGCGTGGAGATGATGAGGATATCCTTGATCCCTGCGAGCATAAGGGCGGAGATGGGATAATAGACCATGGGTTTATCGTATACAGGGATAAGTTGCTTGGAGATTCCTTTCGTGATCGGATAGAGGCGGGTGCCGGACCCTCCGGCAAGTACGATTCCTTTCATATATCTTGTTTAAAGAATATTTGTAGCTAAATCTTCGACTGACAATGTCTCATCTCTAGCTGTATTTAAAAAATAAGAAACGAAGTATTGAACATAACAATTACAAAAATAACAAAATTAAACGACAAATGTTGTAATTTTTTTAAATTCTACCCGTCGCATTTTTCTCTCATGGGCGGTATTTCAACAATTCTTTTTATCTTTGCTTTTAAAACAGAAAAAGAATGTCGAATAATACAATTATGAAACAGATTGGTTTGTTTCTCATTTTTTTGATCGCACCGTTTATCCTGCCGAAAACCGTTGCCCAGGAAGCCGACAGCCTGAAGCTTTTTGAAAGCATCACCGATATAGAGAAGTTGATTCAGCAGAGGCAGGTTCAGGATAAGCTGCCGGCTGTTCCTCAACTGAGGGATACCGCTAAATTCGGCGCAGTGACAACCGTCGCCGTACCGCTGGACTCCCTGTATCCCAGAAAAGAGAACGGGACGCTGCAATTGCCCGATAACTTGTATAACCTGGGATCCCTGAGCGGATTGACCTTCAGGGATACCATTTTCTATAATCCGCTCTTTCTCCCGATGATTTTCACGGGAAAGATGTTGCCGCCCGATTTGTCTTTTTACCCGCCCAAAGAGGAGAGCCTGTATAAGGGACTGCTGATCCCGCAGGAGAAGACATTTGCTCCCAACCTGGTGCATGCGGCGTTTGTAAGCAAAACACGCAAGAACTTCTACCGGGAGTATCCCGACCGCGTGAAGCTCTCCGTGTTTCATCTGGACTCGCTGCCGTCATCCAGCAAGGACAACGAAGTGATCGAAACATTTAATCCTTTCAAGGAGCTAATCTCTACCGAAACGAGCTATTCCCTGAATGCTCCCCAGGTGGAAGGGGTAGCGATAAAGCGGAAATACTGGATCTACAACGGCGAACATTCCTTCCAGTTGTCCCAGAGCTATTTCTCTCCGAACTGGCACAAGGGGGGGACAAGCAACGTCAATATCGTCAATAACCATATCCTCAGGATGAACTACCGGAAGAATAAGGTGCGCTTTAACAATTCATTTGAATGGAGGCTTTCTGTTTTTACGGCTCCCGACGATACCATCCGTAAATTCCGGATCGGGGACGACCTGTTGCGTTATTACGGGGACTTTGGCGTGGATGCGTTCAACAAACACTGGTCTTATTCGACCAACCTGGATGTGAGGTCGCAGCTCTTCAACAATTACCCGACGAATTCCAACGAGCTCCGTTCGGCATTCCTGGCTCCATTGTATGTTAACGGGGGTGTGGGGTTGAAGTACAACCTCGACAACCGGTCCGAAAAGGTAAGGCACCGCAGGGTTCGGCTCGACCTGCATCTAGCACCCTTAAGTTTTAACTTCAGGTATATCGGAAACGAGAAGGTGAGTGTGGCCCGCTACGGGATTGAGGAAGGGCAGAAACACACCATGGACCTGGGTTCCACGGTGACGGCCAACCTGATCTATGACTTCAACCGGTACATCTCGTGGAATTCGAGGCTGAAGTATTTCACCAGTTACGATAAGGTGGAGGCGGAGTTCGAGAATACGTTGAACATGGCTTTAACCAATGCCTTATCTACCCGGTTCTTCATGAACCTGCGGTTCGACGATAGTGTTCCGCCCGATCCGAAGTTCAACCATTTGCAGGTCACCCAACTGCTCAGTTTCGGGCTGAACTACAAGTGGTAGGTGGCTTACGGGTTTAAAACGAAAATCCGTTGAGGAAGTCACCGGTTTTCATCCGTCTCTTTCCCGATAACTGAATGTCAAGGATATCGATAAAACCATCCTGTGCGGCAACCCGCAGGGTGGTTTTGTTGTCTGTAACAATCTCTCCCGGCCGCAGTTGATGTGCCTCCGGACTGGCTTTGGTGGTGAATATCCTGAAATTCATCTTCTCGCCACCCACTTCGAATTCGGCCCAGGCGGCCGGGTAGGGCGACAGCCCGCGGACGAAGTTGTGGATCTCCTGTACGGGCCTGTCCCAGTTGATCCGGCAGGTCTCTTTGTGTATTTTGGGAGCCGGCCTTAATTCCTTTTCTTCTGTTATTAGTTCACTTTGTGGCAGGGATTGGACGGTTCCGGTTATCACGGCATCGATGGTCTTTACCACCAGCCGGGCACCCACCATCATCAAATGATCGTGCAGGGTTCCCGCATTGTCGTCCTCCCCGATTGCCAACTTTTCCTGAAAAATTATCTCTCCGGTATCTATCTCGTGCTTGAGGAAGAAGGTGGTGACGCCCGTCTCCTTCTCGCCGTTGATAAGGGCCCAGTTGATGGGAGCGGCTCCCCGGTACTGGGGCAGCAACGATGCGTGCAGGTTAAACGTCCCCATGGGAGGCATGCTCCAGACAACCTCGGGCAGCATCCGGAAGGCCACAACCACCTGGATGTCCGCTTCTAGGCGCTTCAGCTCGCTCAGGAAAACTTCGTTCTTCAGGTTTTCGGGTTGCAGGACAGGTAATCCTGCCGACAGGGCATACTCTTTCACCGCCGGGGGCTGAAACTTGTACCCTCTCCCGGCAGGTTTGTCGGGTGCGGTGATGACGCCAACCACGTTGTAACCGTTTTCGACCAGTGCCCGCAATGATTCCACGGCGAAGGAGGGTGTGCCCATAAAAACGATGCGTAACTCTTTTTTATTCATTTCCACGCGTTTTTCTTATTTTATATGCAAAAATAAGGGAAAAAGATCGAATTCGGTTAATTTTGCAGGATGATTACCTCGTGCGACACTATAAAACGAAGCATGAACGAAGCGGGGCGGACAAAAACGCCTTTTTTGTTTGGCCTCGATTTTGAACTGAACGAAGGCTTTTTTATTGAAAATCCTTTGCAACAGTCGGAAATCCTTTTCGATATGGACGGGACGGGAAACGTTACGGAGACAACGGAAGGGAATCCTTTTGCTTTTGTATCCTTTCCCGAATACTACCGCCGATACGCGCGTAGGTTTTCGCACGTGATGGAGGGGCTGCGTTACGGGAATTCCTTCCTGACGAACCTGACGATAAAAACGCCGGTTGAGACCGGATTGTCGCTGAAGGAGATATTCCTGCGCAGCCGGGCGAAATACCGGTTATACGTTCCCGGCAGGTTTGTATGCTTCTCTCCCGAACGGTTTGTGCGGATCGGAAAAGGGAAGATATTCTCCCATCCCATGAAAGGGACCATTGACGCTTCGGTGGAAAATGCGGAGGAAACGATCCTGAACGATTACAAGGAGAAAGCAGAGCATTGCACCATAGTCGACCTGATCCGCAACGACATTAGCCGGATAGCCACCCGGGTGAAGGTGAGCCGTTTCCGCTACATCGACAGGGTGGAGACCAATGAAGGTGCTATCTTACAGGTCAGCTCCGAGATTGAAGGGACACTGCCCGGCGATTATCACGAAAACCTGGGGACGCTTTTTTTTGAACTGTTGCCTGCGGGATCGGTTTCCGGAGCGCCCAAGGAAGCAACGGTCGCCATTATCCGCGAAGCGGAACAGGAGCCGCGCGGCTTTTACACCGGAGTGGCCGGGTATTTCGACGGAACGGGCCTCGACTCGTGCGTGCTGATCCGGTATATCGAACAGACGGAGGGAGGCTTTTATTTCCGGAGCGGAGGCGGTATCACGGTCAACAGCGAATGTGAAAAAGAGTATGCGGAAGCTGTCCGGAAAATTTATTTGCCCTTTACCTAAAAAATTCAAACCGATGTTTCTCGAAACCATTTTCATAAAGAACGGCACCGCTGTGAACCTGGAGGCTCACGTTGAGCGGATGCGGCAGTCAGCAAACCGTTTCGGTTTTGCCGCCCCGGTATTGCCCTGCCTCGAATCGTTACTCCCCGAAACGCTTCGCGAAAAGAAAGTGAAATGCAGTATAGAGTACAGGGAAGCGATCCGTACGGTCCGGTTTGTGGCATACACCCCAAAACGGATCCGTTCGCTGGTGCTGGTGGAGGCGGATGAGGTGGACTACTCGTTCAAGTATTCCGACAGGACGCAGCTGGAGGTGCTGAATAAACAGAGAGGGGAGAGGGATGAAGTGCTGATCGTGCAAAACGGCTGCATCACCGATACTACCTACAGCAACGTGGTTTTCCGGAAGAACGGGGAGTTCTTCACGCCCCATACTTATCTGTTAAACGGGACAAAACGGCAGAGGTTATTGCGGGAATCCATCATCAAAGAAGCGGCCATCACTGTTGATAACCTGCATGAGTTCGAGCACGTTTACCTGATCAACGCCATGCTCGACATAGAAGACGGGGTGGGCTGTCCGGTGCAGAGTATTCTAAATTCTATAATTATTTAGTCTTTCCGACAAAAACTTATAAAGAGATAAGTGTCTTATCAATTGACACTTTTTTGTCTTTATCCACACCTGCCTTGTCTGCATAATAATTCCAGTTGTGTACCGTATCGTTAACCTGATCAATAATTTCCTCCGCCTTTTTATTGCGGATAGAACGTCCTATCACGATCAGATCTTCCCGTGTAATATTTTCCCGCTTCCCGTTAACACTCAACGCGTGACGGCTTACCCATTCGCTTCCGGGGCGATAAGCATGACAGAGGTCGTATGCCGGGGCCAATCTCCACCGGTCTCCCTGTTTAAGAATAAAAGAGAAGTTCTTGCTATGATCATCACAGTTGCGGGCTATCACATTAAACACCATACGGCGGAACATCTGTTCGGCTTCGGCATAAGTCAGCTTCAACTCCCGCATGGTTTGAAATAATTGTTCATAACTGTAACTGTTTACCCGGTTATAATCAAAATGTTTCATGGCGCAAAAAGTCTGTATATGATGTTTTGTATAGCTTCCTTCCCTGTCAAAGCGCCGGGTCATGAAATGGGCGCGCCCGTTCTCTTCCAATAACCGGCATGGCATCATTTCTATTCCGCAATCCAAAGCCATCAGGTAGTACGCGTATTCAACACGTCCGTATCCATGGGTCGCTCCCAATTGCACTTCACTCACCCCGTCAAGTTTAAGCAACCAGTGCTCAAACCCTTCGGGAGCACGCGTTTGCCCGGAACGGACTTCTCCCGTTTTTTCATTGTAGGCAATCACAGCTTTGGGGCGTGCGCCCCCGGCAGATGTTCCGATTTTCAGTATTTCCCGCATGGCCTTTTCTTCCTCGGATTTTAAATTGGCTACAAAAGCCTCTTTCTTCGAAAGCATCTTGCTCGCAATTTCCACCAGGCTATCTATTTCCACCGAAAAGGTATTTATATTTTGTTTTAAAATAGCCGGCTCAATCTCCAATGCTCCCATTCCCCGTTTACCTATAAAACAAAGCATTTCTACGGGATTCATACTGTTTTCCGGCCGTCCTTGCTGCGCCAGCCACAAATTGATCAATTCATTCCCGTAACGGTCGGGCAGCATGTCCGCAAGCAATCCGGGCAACCCTTTAAAAGTATCGAAAGAAGAACCGGTTTCTTTGCGTAATTCAGGGAAGGAGTAAATTCGTTGTTCCGTGGACAACGGCATCTTTAAGGGAGACAGTTCCCATCCAAGTCTTTTAAAAGCAGGATCGTATTCAAAAGAAGCCCATCCGGATTTTTCATCCCAGGCAACGGCTCCTGCCATTTTGCCCCATATATTCACGATGGCGGTATTCATCATTTACCAATTTTACCAATCAATATTCTCATTATCTGATTTATCTGTTTTCCTCCTTTTAGGAAAAGAAACCCGCTGTTTTTTTTTTCTCTCGGCTTGAGCCAGGGCTAACGGACTTTGCCGGCGGACAACCACAAAAACATCCATGATATGTAATTGATCCAATACCCGCAATACCCGAATGAGTGTTGCGACCGTTACTGTGTCACCTCTTTCCAGCAAACTGAGTGTGGAGCGGCTTATTCCTGCATCTTCAGCAAGCATCGCCTGGGTTTTATTTTGCTCCATACGGTGATGTTTTACAAATTCTCCGATTTGACTGAGAATGTGATCATCACTCATTGCATTCCAATCGTTGCGTGATATATCATTCATAACAGAAGTTTTTTATGTATAGTGAATGAAAAACAACACAAAGATATCATTTTTCAATCAATAAAACTAGGACACTAGTGATTACGTATAATAAAAAAAGGGGTGTATCACAAAATGTGTGATTTCACCCTCTTTTTATTCGGATACTTATTACTTATCTGATTTGATCTGAGAACAGATTCAAATATTCATTTCTCAAAAGGTAAATTTTTATTTTGAGACAACTTTCTTTATAAAAAAATAGAACCCTTAGTTGTTCTCCGGACGTAATTTTCTTACTACGGCTCCGGTCTGCCACATCTCGCTTTCGCGGAGGGCTTTGAGCTCTTTTTCCAAACCTTCACGATAGTTGGCTTTGGAGTTGGTGTCGATGGAGCGTTGCGCTTCATTCCCGCTGGCCACTTCTTTATAAAGTTTTTCGAAGACGGGCTTTGTTGCATCGTGGAATGGTGTCATCCAGTCCAACGCACCGCGCTGAGCAGTTGTTGAGCAGTTGGCATACATCCAGTCCATCCCTTTTGCGGCAAAAAGCGGCATCAACGACTGTGTGAGCTCTTCTACCGTTTCGTTGAACGCTTCCGACGGGGTGTGTCCGTTTTCGCGGAGTACTTCGTACTGAGCCAGTAAGAGTCCCTGGATGGCACCCATTAATGTTCCGCGTTCACCGGTGAGGTCTGAGTATACTTCGCGTTTAAATGTTGTTTCGAACAGATAACCCGATCCAACACCAATTCCCAATGCAACAACACGGTCGAAAGCGCGTCCGGTAGCGTCCTGGAAAATGGCGTAAGAAGAGTTCAACCCGCGTCCTTCCAGGAACATTGTTCTCAACGAAGTTCCCGATCCTTTTGGTGCTACAAGGATTACATCCACATCGGCGGGCGGAATAATTCCCGTGCGTTCTTTGTAAGTAATTCCAAATCCGTGTGAGAAGTACAATGCTTTACCGGGAGTAAGATGCTTTTTCACCGTTGGCCAAACTTCAATTTGTGCTGCATCTGAAAGCAAATATTGAATAATGGTTGCTTTCTCACACGCCTCTTCAATTTCGAAAAGCGTTTCACCCGGAACCCAGCCATCAGCAACAGCTTTGTCCCAGGTTTTTCCTCCTTTGCGTTGTCCGACGATTACGTTGAAACCATTGTCACGCAGGTTTAACGATTGGCCCGGACCTTGAACACCGTAGCCGATTACTGCTATTGTTTCGTTTTTAAGAACTTCCTGTGCTTTACTTAATGGAAATTCTTCGCGGGTAACTACATTTTCTTCTACCCCGCCAAAATTCATTTTTGCCATATTTTTTATTGATTTTAAAACCGGGAACAAAGACACATCCGGCCCTTGCTTCCCCGGTCTGATTATTTACATTTTTATTCCTGCTTCATCTCTTCCCGCTGCGCCAGCATGTCGCTCAGGCGTTCCACCTTCGACTTGGTGATGGCTATTCTTCCGGAGCGGATGAACTGCAGGACGCCGATCTTCTCGGCCAGCTCGTTGAAAAGCCCCTGCGTTTCGGCGTAATGCCCGGCCTTGAGGAACACCACGCAGTCGTTGTTGACCTCGAGCACCCGGATGTTGTATTTCCGGATGAGGTATTCGATGGACCCGTGTTCCATAATCTTATCGGTAGCCAGTTTGTACAGGGCCAGTTCCTGGTGGATCAGCTCGTTGTCCACATTGAAGTAGGCTTTGAGCACATCGATGCGTTTGTCGATCTGGCGCACCAGCTTTTTCATCGCTTCTTCTGATTCCGCGAAGACGGTGATGGTGAACTTATGGATGCCTGCCAGGGCCGAGGGCGAGACCGAGAGGGTTTCGATGTTCAGTTGCCGGCGCGTGAAGATGGTGGTGATCTGGTTGAGCACCCCTACCGTATTTTCTGAGAAAATGGTGACGGTATATAATGTTTTTCCTTCCATAGCTTGTTGAGTTTAGAGTTTGTGTCCGTTTCCAATCAGTATATCTGTCACACTTCCGCCGGCAGGCACCATGGGATAAACCATCCCTTTGGTTTCCACCACTGCTTCGAGCAGGTAGGCACCCTCGTGGGACAGCATCTCCTCGATGGCGCTGTCCAGCTCTTTCCGGTCGGTCACTTTCCTTCCCCGGATGCCGTAGGCTTCGGCAATCTTTACGAAGTCGGGATTCTTGAGATGTGTCTCGGAGTATCGTTCATCGAAGAAGAGCTCCTGCCACTGCCGGACCATGCCCAGGTAGTTGTTGTTCAGCAGGATAATCTTGACGTCGATGTTGTACTCCAGGATGGTTCCGAGCTCCTGGATGGACATCTGCAGGCCACCGTCCCCGACGAAGATGCAGACAGTACGGTCGGGAGCCCCGTATTTCGCCCCGATTCCGGCGGGAAGCCCGAACCCCATGGTGCCCAGTCCGCCCGAAGTGACCATGCTGCGTGTCAGCGTGGATTTGAAATAGCGGGTGGCCATCATCTGGTGTTGCCCTACGTCGGTCACGCATACTGCCTTATGTCCCGTAGCTTCCGATACCTTGTTCACCACTTCACCCATCTTCAGTTCACCTCCGTTTTCGGGATACAGTTCGGCCTTGATGACGCAATCGAACTCCGTCTTTTTATACTGTCCGAATTTCTCCATCCACTCCGAATGTTTACGTTCCTCGATCAGGGCCGTGACGAGCGGCAGTGTGTCTTTGGCATTACCCAGCACCTTTACGGTGGTTTTCACGTTCTTGTCCATCTCTGCCAGGTCGATGTCGAAATGAATGATTTTTGCCTGACGGGCATAGGTGTTGAGGTTGCCGGTGACACGGTCGTCGAAACGCATGCCGATGGCGATCAGCACGTCGCACTCGTTGGTATTCATGTTGGGAGCGATATTACCGTGCATCCCCAGCATCCCTGCGTTGAGCGGGTGGTCGGAGGGGATGGCGGAAAGCCCAAGGATGGTAGAGCCGAACGGAATGCCGCCTTTCTCCAGGAAAGCCAGCAGCTCCTGCTCCGCATTTCCGAGGATCACGCCTTGTCCTACTAGCGCCAGGGGTTTTTGTGCCCGGTTAATCAGCTCAGCAGCCGCTTTGATATTTTCTGTTTCCGGCTCAGGAAAAGGGATGTAGCTTCTCAGGAACGATGTCCTGCTGTAGGTATAGTCGAGTTTGTTGATCTGCGCATCCTTCGTTATGTCGAGGACCACCGGGCCGGGCCGGCCGCTTTTGGCAATGTAAAAGGCACGGGAAACGGCCCAGGGGATCTCTTCCGCCCGCCTTACCTGATAGGCCCACTTGGTGATGGGTTGGGTGATACCGATCACATCGGCTTCCTGAAAGGCATCGGAGCCTAGCAAGCCCGATATAACCTGTCCCGAGATCACCACCAGGGGGGTGCTGTCCATCATGGCGTCGGTGATTCCGGTGACGGCGTTGGTGGCTCCGGGGCCGGAGGTGACCAAGGCAACACCGGTTTTCCTGGATACGCGTGCGTAGCCTTGTGCTGCGTGGACGGCCCCTTGTTCGTGACGGACCAGGATATGTTTTATGTCGTTCTTGTGATCGTACAGCGCGTCGAAAACGGGCATGATGGCGCCGCCGGGATAGCCGAACATGGTATCTACGCCTTCGGCCAGTAACGAGCGGATAAGGGCCTCACTTCCCGAAATGTTTACCTTGGCCTCCTCTGTGGAGGGTTGGGTGGATTGTGAATGATTACTCCTGTTCATATTTATTGTAGTTTTTAGACTGTTATAGTATTCTCACACCGCCTAAATCGGCTGAACTGACGAAATGGGCGTAGAGCTTCAGTGCGTTGGATACTTTCCGGTCCCTGACCGGCTTAAAGGCGGCTTTCCCTTTCGCCTCCTCCTGTTTTCTTCGTTCCGCCAGCTCGGCGTCGGAGAGTTGGACCCGGATGATCCGGTTGGGAATATCGATTTCGATAACATCACCGTCTTTCACAAGCCCGATGTTGCCTCCGGCAGCTGCTTCGGGGGATATATGCCCGATGGACAGGCCCGAGGTGCCTCCCGAGAACCGTCCGTCGGTAATCAGGGCGCAGGCTTTTCCCAAATGTTTTGCTTTGATGTAGGAAGTGGGGTAGAGCATCTCCTGCATCCCCGGCCCTCCCTTAGGCCCTTCGTACACGATGACGACCACGTCGCCGGCTTCAATCTCTCCGTTCAGGATCCCGGTGCACGCTTCGTCCTGGGAATGGTACACCTTGGCTTTTCCCGAGAATTTCCAGATATTCTCATCTACCCCTGCCGTTTTCACCACGCAGCCGTTCTGTGCGATGTTCCCTTTCAGGACGGCGAGTCCGCCGTCGAGGGTATAGGCATTTGCGATGTTCCGGATACAACCGTCTTCCCGGTCGGTATCGAGTGTTTTGTAAACGGCGTTTTGCGAGCCCATGACCAGGTTAAACCTGTTTCCCGGTGCCGAGCTGTAGATCGCTTGCGCCTCGGGATGGATATTTTCTGTTGTGATGTCGTACTTTTCTATCGCCTGTTTCAGCGTCAGTCCGTCGGAACGGTGGACCGATGTGTCGATCAGCCCCCCTTTTGCCAGTTCGCCCACGATACCCAGAATGCCTCCGGCGCGGTTCACATCCTGGACGTGGTACTTCTTGGTGTTGGGCGCTACTTTGCATACGCAAGGCACCTTACGCGAGAGGGCGTCGATATCGTCCATCGTGAAGTCCACTTCCGCCTCACGGGCAATGGCCAGCAGGTGAAGGATGGTATTGGTGGAGCCGCCCATGGCAATGTCGAGCGACATGGCGTTGAGGAACGCCGCGCGTGTGGCGATGTTCCTCGGCAGCACGCTTTCGTCGCCGTCGAAATAGTAGCGGTAGGCGTTTTCCACGATCTGCCCTGCTGCTTTGCGGAAGAGTCCGATCCGGTTGGCGTGTGTGGCCACGATCGTCCCGTTGCCGGGCAGTGCCAGGCCGATGGCTTCGTTGAGGCAGTTCATGGAGTTGGCGGTAAACATTCCCGAGCATGAGCCGCAGGTGGGGCAAGCCAGCTTCTCGAGCTGCGAGATGCGGTCGTCCGACACGGCATCGTCGGCCGATTCGATCATCGCATCGATTAGGTCGATGGATTCGTCGCCAATTTTTCCCGCCTCCATGGGCCCGCCGGAAACAAAGATGGCGGGGATGTTCAGCCGCATGGCTGCCATGAGCATGCCCGGCGTTATCTTGTCGCAGTTGCTGATGCACACCATCGCATCCACCTTGTGCGCGTTAATCATATATTCTATGGAGTCGGCAATCAGGTCGCGCGACGGTAACGAGTAGAGCATCCCGTCGTGGCCCATGGCGATGCCGTCGTCCACGGCGATGGTGTTGAATTCGGCGGCAAAGCATCCCAACTTTTCGATTTCGGCTTTCACCATCTGCCCGATATCGTGCAGGTGTGCGTGCCCGGGCACAAACTGGGTGAATGAATTCACCACGGCGATGATGGGTTTTCCCATCTGCTCGTCTTTCATTCCGTTAGCCCTCCACAGCGCGCGTGCGCCGGCCATCAGGCGGCCCTGAGTGGAGGTGTAGCTCCGGAGGTATTTATTGTCTTTACGGTTCATTCCTGTATGTTCCTATTTTATTGTTTTCTTTTATTTCAATCTCTATTTCAATCTCTATTTCAATCTCTATTTCAATCTTAATCTCTATCCCTATTTCAATCTTATTCTCTATCTCTATTTCTTATAAAGTAACTAAAATGGAGCTTTTAATATACTCCGCAATCCAGTCCCCCACCTCACTTGTCCCGTAGGCTTTTCCCCCTTCGGCAATATCTTCGGTGACGACGCCCGCTTCGAGGCTTGCGTTGACGGCCCGGCGGATGGCTGCTCCTTCTTCCTGCAGGTTGAAAGCGTATTCAAACATCAGTGCGGCGGAGAGGATCATGGCGGCGGGATTGGCAATGTTTTTTCCGGTTGCCTGCGGGTAGGAGCCGTGGATCGGTTCGAACAGGGAGGTGTGTATGCCTATCGAAGCGGAGGGGAGCATCCCCAGCGATCCGGTGATGACCGATGCTTCGTCGGTGAGGATGTCGCCGAAGAGGTTTTCGGTTACCAGCACATCGAAGCTCTTGGGCCACTGGATGATGCGCATGGCTGCATTGTCCACGAACAGGTAATCGGTCTCGATGTCGGGGTATTGCGGGGCGATCTCCTGCGCGATCTGGCGCCACAGGCGGGAGGTGGCAATCACGTTTGCCTTGTCCACCACGGTAAGCTTCTTGCGGCGTTGCCCGGCAAACTTGTAGGCCAGGTGCAGGATCCGTTCGATCTCTTCGCGCGTGTAGACACAGGTGTCGTAAGCCGTGTCTCCGTCTTCGCTCCGTCCTTGCGGCCGTCCGAAGTACATGCCTCCCGTCAGTTCGCGGATGCAGACGAAGTCGGCTCCTTCCACCAGGTCGGCGCGAAGGGGTGATTTGTGGATCAGCGAGGGGAACGTCATTACGGGACGGATGTTCCCGTACAGTCCCAGTTGCTTGCGCATCCGGAGCAGCCCCTGCTCGGGGCGTACCTTGGCGTTGGGGTCGTTGTCGAATTTGGGGTGTCCGATGGCGCCGAACAGCACCGCGTCTGCCTGCATGCATACTTCGTGCGTTTCCGGCGGATAGGGGTCGCCGACGGCATCGATGGCGCAAGCGCCGACAATGGCTTCCGTGAACGTTACCTCGTGGTTAAATTTCTCGCATACGGCACGCGTCACTTTCAACGCCTGGTCCATGATCTCGGGACCGATGCCGTCGCCGGGCAATACTGCTATCTTCAATTTCATAGGTTTTCTTTTCTTTTTATTTTTACGGTAGCTCCATGTGGCGGATCACCGGTATGTTTCCTTTTTCTATCATGTTCAGCATTTTTATCGTGGCCTTGATGGCGGCAGCCGTCTGGTCGACATCCAGTCCCCGGGTTTTGAAGACCTTCCCGTCGAACCTCCACGTGATGATGGTCTGTACGTAGGCGTTGGTTTTTCCGCCGGGGGGAATGACCACCACGTAGTCGAGCAAATCGGGCGTGGGTTTGTTGAGGCTCTTGTAGATCTTGTACATGGCCTTCGAGAAGGCGTGGTACTGCCCGTCTCCCGCGGCTGACTGCTGATACACCTCCCCCCGGATGGATATCTTTACGGTGGCTGTCGGGCGCATGCCGTCGGTGAGGTTCAGCGAGTAGTTCAGTATCTGTATCTCCTGGTTGTCGATCCCGTTCTTCAGGATGTCGGAAACGATGTAGGGCAGCTCATCGGGGCTGACCAGCTCTTTCTTGTCGCCCAGCTCGATGATGCGGGCCGTCACTTTTTTGGCGACTTCATCGTCTACTTCGATTCCCAGCGCCTCCAGATTCTTCAGGATGTTGGCCTTGCCGGAGTTCTTCCCCAGGGCGTACTCCCGCGAACGTCCGAACCGCTCGGGCACGAGGTCGTTGTGGTAGAGGTTCTTCTTCTTGTCGCCGTCGGCATGGACTCCCGCCACCTGTGTGAACACGTTGTCACCGATAACGGGTTTGTTGTTGGGGATACGTACGCCGGAGTAACTTTCCACGATCTTGCTGACGCTGTAGAGCTTGTCCTCGGCAACGTTGGTGCTGAGCTTCAGCTGGTCGTGGATCAGGGCGACGATGCTGGTGACGGGCGCGTTACCGGCTCGTTCCCCCAGGCCGTTCACGGTGACGTGGACGCCTTTTACTCCCGCTTTCACCGCTTCGAAAACGTTGGCTACCGCCAGGTCGTAATCGTTGTGCGCGTGGAAGTCGAAGTGCAGGCCGGGGTACCTGCCGATCATCTTCTCACAGAACATCCGGGTCTCGGAGGGGTTCAGTATGCCCAAGGTGTCGGGCAGCATGTAGCGGGTGATGGGCTGGTGTTGCAGCTCATCCATCATCTCGAACACGTACGCCTCTGAATCGCGCATCCCGTTGGACCAGTCTTCGAGGTAGACGTTCACGTCCATTCCCCGTTTTTTGGCTTCGGCGATGACCGACTTTATGTCGGCGAGGTGCTCCCGGGCCGTTTTTCTGAGTTGATGGGTGCAATGTTTCTCCGAACCTTTGCAAAGGAGGTTGACCACCCGGCATCCCGCGGCGGTGATCCAGTCGAGCGATGCGTTTCCATCCACAAATCCCAGGATCTCTATCTTGTTGATATGCCCGTGACTGTTTGCCCATTGTGCAATCTTCTGCACCGACTTAAATTCTCCTTCCGATACCCGCGCGGACGCGATCTCTACCCGGTCGACATTTAACTCTTCAATGAGCAAGCGGACAATGCTTACTTTTTCTTCCGTTGCGAATGAAACGCCCGAGGTCTGTTCCCCGTCGCGCAACGTGGTGTCCATTATTTCTATTTTCCGCTTTACCATGTGTTGATGAACTGAAGCTTGTGATACATTCAATAGACGTAAGGGCGATTCTTCTCGTACGCTTCGATCTTCTCTTTGTTCGAAAGGAGGAAATCGATGTCGTCGAGCCCTTTCAGGAGGCATTCTTTTTTATAGGGATTGATGTCGAACGGCTCCCTGTTTCCGGTCTGGTTGTTCCTGATGAACTGCTCCTCGAGGTTCACCGTAACCGTTGCCTGCGGGTCCTGGCCGACCGATGTGAACAATTCTCCGAGGAACTTCTCGCTGACCACCACGGGCAGGATGCCGTTGTTAAGCGCATTGTTGCGGAAGATATCGGCAAAGAAGCTCGATACCACCACCTTGAAGCCGTATCCGGCAATTGCCCAGGCGGCATGCTCGCGGCTTGACCCGCTGCCGAAGTTTTTCCCTGCCACCAGGACTTCGCCGCTGTAGGCGGGGTTGTTGAGGACGAAATCGGCTTTCGGCTCGCCCGATTTTTCGTACCGCCAGTCGGCAAACAAGTTGTCTCCGAACCCTTCGCGGGTAGTGGCTTTCAGGAAGCGGGCGGGAATGATCTGGTCGGTGTCCACGTTCTCTATCGGAAGGGGGACGTATGTGGATGTGATTGTTTTGAATTTTTCCATATTTGTTTGATGTGCTGATGTGCTGATCGAATAGTGGTTACGGTGCCGTTATCTTTCCCGTTACGGCAGCAGCGGCGGCTACCAGCGGGCTTGCCAGGATGGTGCGTGCGCCGGGCCCTTGTCTCCCCTCGAAGTTACGGTTGGATGTGGAGACGGCATATTTTCCGGCCGGTACTTTATCGTCGTTCATGGCCAGGCAGGCGGAGCATCCCGGCTGACGGAGCTCAAAGCCAGCTTCTTCCAGGATCTTGTCCAGCCCTTCAGCTTCAATCTGCTGGCGGACCTGCCAGCTTCCGGGTACCAGCCATGCTGTCACGTTGCCGGCTTTCTTTTTCCCTTTCACGTAGTGGGTGAACACGCGGAAGTCTTCGATGCGCCCGTTGGTACAACTGCCCAGGAAGACATAGTCGATCGGTTTCCCTTCCAGTTTTTGTCCGGGTTCGAAACCCATGTATTTCAACGATTTCTCAAACGAGATCTTTCCGGCTTCGTCGATGGCCGAAAGCTCGGGAATGGCTCCGTCGATGGGCATGCCCATTCCGGGATTGGTTCCGTAGGTTATCATCGGTTTTATTTGGGAGGCATCGAACGTGACCTCTTTATCGAAGGCAGCGCCTTCGTCGGACTTCAACGTTTTCCAGTAGGCCATCGCTTCGTCCCACCTTTTGCCCTTGGGAGCAAACTCGCGCCCCTGGATGTAGTTGTAGGTTGTTTCGTCGGGGGCGATCAATCCTCCGCGGGCACCCATCTCGATGCTCAGGTTGCAAAGCGTCATCCGCTGTTCCATGGTCAGGTTGCGGACCGCTTCCCCCGCATACTCCACGAAGTAGCCCGTGGCACCGCCTGTGGTGAGTTGCCAGATCATGTACAACGCCATGTCCTTTGCACTTACGCCGTCGTTGAGCTTCCCTTCGAAGTTCACGCGCATGGTTTTCGGGCGTGTTTGCAGGATACATTGCGACGATAACACCATCTCCACCTCGCTGGTCCCTATGCCGAAAGCGATTGCGCCGAACGCTCCGTGGGTGGAGGTATGGCTGTCGCCGCAGACGATGGTCATTCCCGGCTGAGTGAAGCCGTTCTCCGGGCCGATCACGTGAACGATCCCGTTTTTGGAATGGCGAAGGCCGTAGTAGGTGAGTCCGAACTCCCGGGCATTTTTGGCCAGGGTGTCTACCTGGTACCGGGAAACCTCATCGCGAATGGGCTTGTCTTGTTCCACGGTAGGGATGTTGTGGTCGGCCGTAAGCAGGGTCTGTCCGGGACGAAAGACCTTCAGCCCCCGTTCCCGCAGCCCCGAGAAAGCTTGCGGGCTGGTTACCTCGTGGCACAAATGCCTGTCGATGTACAGTTGCGAAGGGCCGTCTTTCACTGTGGTAACCACGTGCGCGTCCCATATCTTATCAAAAAGCGTCTTATTCATATAATTTTGTCTGTTGTATGTTATCTGTTAGCTTTGTTCATTCTACAAACTTATTCACCGCATCTATAAATGCTTCCACGGATGCCGAAACGATATCGGTGTTTGCCGAGAAGCCGTAGTAGAGCATCCCGTTGTGTTCCACCTGCATGTGGACCTTGCCCACGTCGTCGCTTCCGCGGTTGATGGCCTGGATCAGGAACTCCTGAATGACCGTTTCGCGACTGATGATTTTCTTTACCGCCTTTATCGCCGCGTCCACCGGACCGTTTCCGGTTGCCGATGCCTCAAAATGCTCCCCGGCTATGTTCAGGCCGATGCTGGCCACGTTGCGCAGCCCCACGCCGCAGGTAACCTGCAGGTAATCGATCTGGATGCGGTTCATGCGGGACTCTTTCCCGACCAGGGCGAGTATATCGTCGTCCTTGATGTCTTTTTTCCTGTCGGCGAGAGAAAGGAATTTCTGATAAACGTCATCCAGCTCGCCGTTGTCGAGATCCACTCCCAGTAGAGTCAACCGGTTTTTCAGTGCGGCGCGGCCGCTCCGTGCTGTCAGCACGATGGAGTTCTCGTCGATCCCCACGTCTTTCGGGTCGATGATCTCGTACGTTTCCACGTTCTTCAGCACGCCGTCCTGGTGAATGCCCGAGGAGTGTGCAAAGGCGTTTCGGCCGACGATGGCCTTGTTGGGCTGGACGGGCATGTTCATCAATGTGGAAACCAACCGGCTGGTGGAATATATCTTGGTAGTGTTGATGTTGGTGTCGAACCCGAGGTCCTTGTGGCTCTTCAGCGCCATCACCACTTCCTCGAGCGAAGTGTTCCCCGCGCGTTCCCCAATACCGTTGACGGTTACTTCAACCTGGCGGGCGCCGTTGAGGACTCCCGAGAGGGTGTTGGCTGTAGCCATTCCCAAATCCTGGTGGCAATGCGTCGAGAGGATCGCATTTTTCAGATCTACATGATCCACCAGGTATTTTATTTTTGCACCGTAAGCGTTGGGAAAACAGTAACCGGTGGTGTCGGGGATATTGACCACGGTGGCTCCGGCGTTTACGACTGCCTGCACCACACGTGCGAGGTATTCGTTGTCGGTGCGGCCTGCATCTTCGGCGTAGAACTCCACATCATCCACAAACCGGCGGGCATACTTCACGGCTTTTACGGCACGCTCGATGATCTCTTCGCGGTTGGAGTTAAACTTGTGTTTGATGTGCATATCCGATGTGCCGATACCTGTATGGATCCGTTTGCGTTTGGCGTATTTCAGCGATTCGGCAGCCACTTCGATGTCTTTTTCCACCGCGCGTGTGAGCGCACATATAACGGGCCAGGTGACGGCTTTGGAGATCTCAACCACAGAGTTGAAGTCGCCGGGGCTGGATACCGGAAATCCGGCTTCGATAACATCTACCCCCAGCAATTCCAGGGCTTTGGCCACCTGGATTTTTTCGATGGTGTTTAACTGACACCCGGGAACCTGTTCCCCGTCGCGCAACGTCGTGTCAAAAACATAAATTCTTTCCATTATAACCTGTATTATTCGTTTTTTTACAAGAAAAAAACCTTTCCCACACGGTGAGAAAGGTTTTCTTTATTTTATTGTTCTTTATTTCAATATCGATATACCGGTCTCACCCTCTGAAGTCCTCCAGAAGTAGAATAGAAATGACTAGAATAGCGATAGAATGAGTGTTCATTGATAAAATGAAAAAACTTGTTCGTTAATTGTCTGCAAAGAAAAAGCAAAAAAACGGAATAACAAAATATTTTCCAGTTTTTATTCAAAAAAAATTACAAATTGAAATAAAAAGAGAGTTATCGATTACAAAATATATTCCCTGTAAAATGAAATAAACTGTGTTTCAGCCGATTAGTGTTTTTGATTCACTCGCTGGTTTTCACCGGATAAAAAGTGTCGGAACGGAAAGAAATTATCACTATTTTTGCGTGCCGGATTATTCGGGTTGCTTCGAATGAAAGAAAACAATAAAGCACTTTTGTTTACTGTTATTGCTGTTGCCAGCTGGTCGACAGTTGCTTCTGCTTTCAAGATCGGGCTGCGTCACTACGGCTACTTTGAGCTGATCCTGGTTTCGGCCGTCACGGCGATGCTGATCTTTGCGGGGGTTATCACGGTCCAGAAAAAATGGCCTCTGTTGCGGAGGCTGACCCTTAAGGAGACGGGGAGCTATGCTTTTACCGGCTTGTTGAATCCTGCCATTTATTACCTGATCCTTTTCAAGTCGTACGATTTGTTGCCGGCGCAGATTGCGCAACCCATCAATTATTTCTGGCCCATCCTGTTGGCCCTGTTGTTAGCGGTGATCGAGAAAAAGCCTGTTCCCTTGTTCAAGTTTATCGGGATGACAATCTCGTTTGGCGGCGTGGTGCTGATCTCGGTGGGAACCGAAGGGATCGCCGGAGTAGAGCTCTCAAAACCGGGAGTCTTACTGGCTTTCTTCAGTGCGTTCCTGTGGGCTTCCTTCTGGATAGTGAACCGACGGAACAAAAACGTGGACGGTATCCTGGGTTTGTTCCTGAGTTTTATGTTCGGTTCCGTCTATCTGTCGCTGGCCACACTCTTTGTCCCGGTCAGCCTGGGTTCCTTGCAGGGGTTTTTGTCGGCCGTTTACGTGGGGTTGTTTGAAATGGCGGTGCCGTTTATCTTTTTCGGGCTGGCGTTACAGAAGACCACCAATCCCGCACTTACCAATCAGTTGTGTTACCTTTCTCCCTTCATTTCCCTTTTTCTTATCCATGCGGTTTTGGGTGAAACCATCTATTTTACCACCTATATGGGCTTGTTCCTGATCGTTTTCGGCATTCTGCTAAACGAATATTTAAGCAAGCGCAGGGTTGCCGTTTAAGCTGAAAATATCAACCGTTGTGAGGCAAGCTCGCTTGGATCCATGCTGGACGGTGGCGAAATCTGCGAGGCGAATTCTTTAAGGCTATTAGGATTAAGAAAAAATAACATTTTCTCGTGCAAGGTTTCGGCTTTTGCCGGATTTATAGGGTAACTGTACAAACACGAATGCAAAAATTAAAAACAATGAAAACTATGAAGATTACTCCTTTTCTTTTAACAGCGGGAATGCTGTTGGGCTTTCTGCTTTTACCGTCCTGCCTGGACGACGACAATGATGTGAACCGCTTATATCCGAATGCGCTGGTGACCGTTAAGCATGCGGGGGATAAAACTGTTTTTCTGCAGTTGGACGACAAGACGACACTACTTCCCGTGAACCTGACAACCTCACCCTTTGGGGAAAAAGAAGTGCGGGCGCTGGTAAACTACGAAGAAGTGGACAAGCCAGGCAGCGGATACGACCAGGCGGTACACGTGAACTGGATAGACAGTATCCGTACGAAACCGATGGCGCCTAATCTGGGGACTGAAAACGATACGAAGTACGGTATCGACCCCGTTGAGATTGTGGGCGACTGGGTGACCGTTGCCGAAGACGGCTATCTCACGCTGCGATTCAGGACGCAGTGGGGCTATCCGCGGGTTGTCCACTCCGTGAACCTTATCCCGGCCAACAATCCCGAAAACCCGTATGAGGTGGAATTCCGTCACAACTCCAACGGAGATATAGGAGAACGGTTTGGCGACGGCCTCGTGGCTTTCCGGCTCAACAGCCTGCCCGACACGGAAGGGAATACGGTAAAGCTGAAGTTGAAATGGAAATCGTTTAGCGGCGAGAAATCGGTTGAGTTCGACTATAAAACGCGTGCCGCGACGCCCGCCAGCTCTGCCATCGCTGCTGAGCGCAGCGTGATCCCATTGCAATAACCGCTTGCCGGGAGCATCCGCTTCGGCAACCGTGCCACAAAGGGTTGTTTCAAAAATCGACAAAAGGCTGTACCTTTGCGTGATAAAGGTACACCTTTTTCGTAAAGGGAGAGCGTGTATTTTAGTGTTGGTTCGAACAAAATCCGTTAATGATCAGAGACGAAAACAAAGAGCAGGCCCTTCTTCAGCAGATTGTACGCGGTAATACGATGGCCATGAAGAAGTTTTACGACACCTATTCGGGGTATCTTACCGCGGTATGCTCTCGTTACATCGCTGACAAAGAGGATGTAAAAGATATCTTACAAGAAAGCTTCATCAAAATTTTCAAAGCAGTAGATAAGTTCGAATATAAAGGGGCGGGATCGTTAAAAGCGTGGTCGGCCCGCATTGTAGTCAATGAAGCGTTGAGACATATCCGGGAAAGCAATAAGCTGAAGGTTATAAACCTCCCCGGTGAGGAGCTGCCCGACATGGCCGATGACCGTGAGCCTGATTTCAATGAGATACCCACGCAGGTTATCCTGGAAATGATCCGGAAGTTACCTGTGGGCTACCGGACCGTATTTAACCTGTATGTTTTTGAGGAAAAAAGTCACAAGGAAATTGCTTCGATACTGAGCATTTCTGAAAGTACTTCTGCCTCGCAGTTACACAGAGCCAAAGGCTTGTTGATGCAAGAGATAGATTTGTATCGGTTTAAAAAAATGGCACTATGAATAATCAATGGCAGGATAACCTGCGCAATCGGATGGAGCATCACGAAGAGCCTGTTCCCGAAGGTTTGTGGGAGAGCGTCGAGCAGGTGATTAGCGCCGGGAGCTCCGTGGGGACAAAGCCGGCGGGACAACGGATCCGGTTGTGGGACAAGCGTATCGGGGCAGTAGCAGCAGTGGGGATTGTTTTGTTTTTTATCGGGTTGTACACGTTGAAGGAAAATCAAAAAAACATACAGCTCGTAGAACAGAGACAGCCAGAACTGCCTGCTCCCGTTGCGCATCCCGACAAAGAACCGCTCTTGGCGCACCGTACTGAAAATGAAAAACCGGAAACGGAAAAAAAGTTGCGTGGAGCTAAAGGAGAGGAAACAGCTAAAACAGCGGAAACAGTGAGGACAGCGGATGTTGTTGAAGCGGCTGAACGGCAAAGCGAAGAAATCCCGCGTCAGGGAGAGCCCGAAAATTCTCCTTCTCCCCGTGTTGACCGGAAATACAGTCCGGAAACTAACGACGGGCAGGCGTTTCGCTTGCCGGCACGGCGGCGTAACGGCAGGCCCGCAAAATGGCAGACGGACCTTTATGCGTCGAACATCCCGTCGGGTTCCGCCAAACATTACGACGGATACCGCAGCTTTACCCCTTTTGGGTTAAAATCGGAGGAAGAGGAGCATGTGCTGGCCGCAGGTTCGGGTTTGCCCGGCGATTTTATTGTGGGGAAGGAGTACCGGCACGTCTATACCGACGTCAAGCATTTTCAGCCGGTCACGCTGGGTGTTTCGCTGAAGTACAACCTCAGCGACAGCTGGAGCATCACGAGCGGCCTCAACTATACCGTTCTCTCCTCGCAGTTAAGCACGGGAAGCTACAACCATTACTACAACAGCCGGCAGACGCTGCACTACCTGGGCCTCCCGGTAACTGTTAACTACACCGTCTGGCGCTCCGGCCAATTATCAACGTATATCTCCGGCGGTGGGATGGTGGAGAAGAACGTCGCGGGCGCACTGTCCACCGATTATATTGTGGACAATAAAATTGAAGAGCGTAGGCAGGAAGGGTTGTCCGTTAAACCGCTGCAATGGTCTGTAAGCTCCGCCGCCGGCATGGAGTACCGGTTGTGGAAAGGCATCGGATTGTATGCCGAACCGGGAGTGACCTACCATTTCAGGAACAGCAGCGGAGTGGAAACGATTTATCGGGAAAAGCCGTTGAACTTCAACATCAGGCTGGGACTGCGCTTTTCTTTCAATGAATAAAACCCACAAAAAAACCATCCTGAAGGATGGTTTTTTTATGTTTATCCGAAATCGTCGAACATGATCATTTCCGGCGGAACGCCGAGACTGTCGAGCATCCGCTGTACGGCTGCCGCCATTGGCCCGGGGCCACACATGTAGTATTCAATATCTTCAGGAGCATCGTGATCCTTCAAGTACGTGTCGTGAATCACCTGATGTACGAACCCGGCGGTGTACTTCACGCCTGCGGCATCGGCTGCCGGATCGGGACGGTCCAGCGCCAGGTGGAACGAGAAGTTGGGAAACTCGCGTTCCAGCTCGTAGAAATCTTCCAGGTAAAAAGCCTCCATCAATGCACGTGCACCGTAGAAGTAAGACATTTTGCGGTCGGTGGTCTTCAGCGTCTTCATCATGTGCATGATTTGCGCGCGTAAGGGGGCCATCCCGGCGCCACCGCCCACCCAAAGCATTTCGCGCTTGCTGTTGTAGATGGGGTGGAAATCGCCGTAGGGGCCGGACATGGTTACTTTATCGCCCGGCTTCAGGTTGAATATATAGGACGATACGATACCCGGGTTCACGTTCATCCATGTGTTTTTTGCCCGGTCGAACGGCGGAGTGGCCACACGCACGTTCAACTTGATAATATCGCCTTCGGCAGGATAGTTTGCCATGGAGTAAGCACGAATGGTCTCTTCATCATTCTTGACGGTCAGGTCCCACATCTTAAACTTGTCCCACTCGGGTTTATACTGTTCATCGATCGCGAAATCGGTATATTTCAACTCGTATTTGGGCACTTTTATCTGGCTGTAGGAGCCGGGGATAAAATCCAAATGCTCGCCGTCGGGCAGCCGCACCACAAATTCCTTGATGAAGGTAGCCACGTTGTTGTTGGAAACGACCTCGCATTCCCATTCCTTAACGCCAAATACCTCTTCCGGCACGACGATATTCATATCTTCTTTCACCTTTACCTGGCAGCTGAGGCGCCAATTGGCCATCTGCTCCTTGCGGCTGAAGTGTCCGGTTTCGGTCGGGAGGATTTCTCCGCCTCCGTTCAGCACCTGGCAGCGGCATTGTCCGCATGTCCCTCCGCCGCCACACGCGGACGAGAGGAATATGTTCTGTGATTGCAGCGTATTAAGCAGGGTTGACCCCATGGGAACTTCTAGATTTTTCTCTTTATTGACGGTAATCTTCACATTTCCGGAAGGCATCAGCTTTGCTTTGGCCACCAGAATGACAATTACCAAGATCAGAATTATCAACAAGAAAACCACTACACTGGTTAAGATGGTTATTCCGCCTGAACTCATTAACAACACATTCATTGTATATCCTGTTTTTTTATTTTGAAAACTTTGTTTATTTTAATTGGCGTTGAGCTTACTGTTAAATATTGATTCCCGAGAAACTCATGAATCCAATGGCCATCAAGGCCGTGATGATAAATGTTATGCCCAATCCTTTCAGCGGTTTGGGAACGTGGGAATATTCCAGTTTCTCCCGGATGGCTGCCATACCAACGATGGCCAGCATCCAGCCGATACCGGATCCGAACCCGTAAGCGGTGGCCATGCCCACGTTGGCAAATTCGCGTTGCTGCATGAACAGTGACCCTCCGAGGATGGCACAGTTTACGGCAATCAACGGTAGAAAAATACCCAGCGAGTTGTACAGGGCGGGGCTGAACCGTTCAACCACCATTTCAACCAGTTGCGTAAACGATGCAATAACGGCGATAAAAATGAGCAGGCTGAACACACTCAGGTCGACCGTTGCAAGTTGCGGGCCCAACCACGATAAAGCACCTGCCTTAAGTACGTAGTTTTCGAGCATATAATTGATGGGCAGGGTGAGCACGAGAACGAAAGTGACCGCAATGCCCAGCCCGAAAGCTGTCTTAACGTTTTTTGATACAGCAAGATAGGAACACATACCCAGGAAGTATGCGAATATCATATTGTCTACAAATATCGATCTTACAATTAGACTAATAGCATCCATATTTATTTTTTTATTTTTGTTTTACGATAATTTTTCGATAAATACTCGATAGTTATCCGGTTAACACGCGTAGCGCACTAATTGGTCCCTTCCTGTAAATCCTTGTTTTTCGACCGGTGTACCCAGATGATGACCGCGACAAGGATCAACGCCATGGGGGCCAGCATCATAAGACCGTTGTTTTCGTAACCGGCACTGTATGCTGCCTGCGGGATGACTTTGTATCCGAGTAGCGTGCCGGATCCCAGCAGTTCGCGGAAGAAGCCCACCGTTACCAGTATCCATCCGTATCCCAGTCCGTTACCGATCCCGTCGAGGAACGAAGGCCACGGCCCGTTGCCCAGGGCAAACGCTTCCAGGCGCCCCATCAGTATACAGTTCGTAACGATCAGTCCCACAAAAACCGACAGCTGCTTGTTCACGTCGTAAGCAAATGCTTTGAGTACTTCGCTCACGATGGTCACCAATGCGGCCACCACCACCAGTTGAACGATGATACGGATACGGTTGGGGATGGTTTTTCTCAACAGCGAGATAATAACGTTTCCGAAAGCGGTGACAATGGTTACGGCGATGGCCATTACCAATGACGGTTCCAGCTTGGACGTTACAGCCAGTGCCGAACAGATGCCGAGCACCTGTACCAGGATAGGGTTATTTTTATTGAGAGGCCCTAACAGAGCCTGTTTTGCTTTTGCTGATAATGCCATATTCTTATCGTTTTATAATGAATGCGGATCTATTTTCCGTCATTTAATTGCAGTAAAAAATTCTTGTACTCTCCCACGCTTTCCAGCAACATCGCGTCAACTCCTTTACTGGTGATGGTGCCACCCGATATTCCGTCGACATAGTCTCTTTCGGAGTTGGTTTGCCCGGGTTTAACCACGGCTATGGATTTAAATTCGCCGTTTTTTATCAGCTCTTTCCCGTTGAATTGATTCCTGAAAGCGGGGTATACTATTTCTGCCCCCAGCCCCGGAGTTTCACCCGCGTGTCCAAATTCGGAACCGTAAACGGTACTGCCGTTGCCTTCTACGGAGAGGTATCCCCAGATAGGCCCCCACAGGCCGGTGCCATTCATGGGGATAATGTATTTTTTGGAACCTTCCACTTCCGCTTCATAGACAGCAAGCCCTTCCCCTTCGCCCGAAAAAGCGGGATCGGTGGGCTCAATTCCCTCCGTGCCGTCAATCTTTACTCCTTCGGGAGTAATGAGGTAGGCCGATTTAACCAGGGTTCTGTAGATGCCGTCGGCTTCGGCCGGGGAGGCATCAACGCGCAGCGACCGGAGGATCTGCTGCATCTTGTCGATATTCACGTTTGCAGTTTGTCTGTCGCTCAACACCTGGTGGGTGAAGGCCAGACCTATGGCAACGATAATCACCATTACCGATGCGTATATTATTGTATATGTGCTATTTTCTCTGTTCATAGTTCAATTGTATTCAGTAGTTATTCAGAAACGCGAATCCCTATTTTTTCACGGCAGTTCGTTTTAAGCGGCGTTTGATGTTGGCATCCACCACATAGAAATCGATCAGCGGAGCGAAAGCGTTCATAAACAGGATGGCAAGCATCATGCCTTCGGGATACCCCGGGTTGAAGATACGGATCAGGATGGCCACCACACCAATCAGAAAACCATATATCCATTTCCCCTTTTCCGTGCGTGCCGATGTCACCGGATCGGTTGCCATGAATACAGCCCCGAAAGCGAAACCGCCAAGCAGGAAGTGATACACCGGCGGCATTTCCATAGCGGCATTTTGTGCGAGCAAATTAAGCAGGGCAACGGTGAACAGCCCTCCCAGGAAGACGGAAGTCATCGTTTTCCAGCTTCCTACGCCCGTGATAATCAGTAGGATGGCACCCAGCAGTATAGCCAGGGTGGATACCTCACCGACCGACCCGGGAATTAATCCGATAAACATATCCCACAACGACAAAGGATTACCTGTGATTCCCAGGAAAGAGAAGTCTCCGAAACGTGAAACGTCCGATACGGCAAGTTGTCCGAGCGGTGTTGCACCGGAAAAGCCGTCTACAACATTTCCTCCACCCAGGCCGAACGTGTCGGCAGTGCGTACCCATACCTGATCGCCCGACATTTTAGAGGGATAGGCAAAGAACAAGAATGCGCGGGCGATCAACGCCACGTTAAAAATATTGTATCCGGTTCCGCCAAAAACTTCCTTCGCAAAAATGACGGAGAACGCAGTGGCTACGGCAATCATCCAGAGCGGGGTGTCCACGGGTAAAATCATCGGGATAAGCAATCCCGAGACCAAAAAACCTTCGGCCACTTCTTCCTTCTTCATCTGAGCCATGGCAAATTCGATGCCCAGGCCCACCACGTAGGAAACAACGATCTGTGGAAGCATGGCTAAAAGTCCGTAGAGGAAAGTTCCCACAAAGCCTGCCTGAACGTTTATGGCCAGATAATGCTGGTAACCCACATTATACATCCCCATGAGCAATGCCGGAATAAGTGCGAGTATCACGATAACCATCGTACGTTTTGAGTCTCTGGCATCGTGGATATGTACTCCCGATTTCGATGTCTTGTTGGGTACGTACAGGAAGGTTTCAAAGGCATCGTATGTAGAATTCAACCAATGAAATTTACCTCCTTCTTCGAAATTCGGTTTTATTTTATCGAGAAATTTTCTTAACGACATTTATTTTATCTGTTTTAATTTATTGTTATTCTATATTTGTCAATGCGTTGAGCGGAGGGCCGTACCGGTTATTCCATCTCTTTTCTCAGCATATCCAATCCTGTGCGTACAATACGCTGCAACTCCAGCTTGGAGGTGTCCACAAACTCGCAAAGTGCAAAATCCTCGGGCGCCACTTCGTAGATCCCGAGCTGTTCCATCTTATCGATGTTGAATGCCAGGGTGGATTTTATCAGCTGTTCGGGGAAAATATCCAGGGGGAATACCTTGTCGTATTCGTTGGAGACGATGATGGCTCTGGGGCCGCCCAGCAGGCGTGCATCCAGGCGATAGGCCTTTTTCAGTTTCAGGTAGGTGGCGCCGGCGCTGTAGCGTTTGGGCGACAGGGATGCCCATCCGAAAGCTTCGTGAACATCGTCACCTTCCGGTATTACGGTCAGTTGCGAATGGGTGGCGCGGAGCGCGCCTTCTGCCTCTATCCGGGTTCCGGTAAGCACGTTCCCACTGATGTACCTCAGGTTGCCTTTTCCGTTGACATTGTCAGCAAAGAGCTTGCCCAGCTCCGTGCCGACAAGCATGTTGTAATAGCCGGTTTGTTTGACTTCCGATCCGGTAAGTGCTACGGTGCGGGTAAGGTCTACCACGCCTTTGTTGAAAAGCCTTCCGATGAACAACACATCCAGGGCATTTAATGTCCAGACTACTTCGCCCCTGTTCACGGGTGCCAGGTAGTTGATGTGAGTGCCGGTGTTTCCGGCGGGGTGTGGCCCTTCAAACTCAGTTATCGTTACGTTTGCGGCTTTCCTCAGCCCTTCGTTTTTCGTAGCGGGGCTTATGGAGAGGAACACCTTTCCTTTGGTGAGCCTGGCTAATGCGTTCAACCCGGTTTGCAGGTCGGCCTCCTGGCCTTTCAGGATGAAATCGTATGAGGGGGCCAGCGGAGCCGTGTCGAATCCGGTAACGAAAATGTCGCGCGGTTCTTTTCCGGGATCGGCAACGACGTCGTAAGGGCGTTGTTTGATGACAAACCAGATGCCGGCGTCGAGCAGTCTCTTTTTGATTTCTTCGGGAGGCAACGTACCGATCTCACTTTTGCCGTACTCTACGTAAGTGTTTTCTTTGTCGGCTTTGACAGTAACGTTCAGTATACGTCTTTTTTCTCCGCGGTTGATGGCTGTGACTGTTCCGCTGACGGGAGATGCAATCATCATGTCCGGGTGCATTTTAGAGAAAAATAACGCTTGTCCGGCTTTCACGGCATCACCCACCTTAACTTTGAGTTTGGGCGTGATTCCCTGAAAATCTTCCGGGCACACCTGTACATATTCACTTGTTATACTGCCGAGAAGTGTTTCTTCGGGTTTCCCTAACAAAGGAATCTGCAAGCCTTTCTTGATTTTAATTCGATTAGCCATATGTAATTGATAAAAATAACTGTTGGTTTTCTCAGGATAAACAACTATCAATCAGAGTTCTATTTAAAATAAGCTGTGAGGAGGGATAGCTATTTTCCGTTTAAGGTGCAAAGATAACTGTTTTATATTCAAAAAAGGAAGAATAGTGAAAAAAATCTTTATTCTGAAAATAAGTTAATCCCCGGTTTCCCTGAACGGGAGCTTGTCCGCTATCTATTTGTGGGGATAAGATGATCGAGGAATAAAAGTTGGAGAATATTTCCTGTTTTCCACAAGATCGTTATCTTTGCAGCCGTCATTCTTTCGGGTATTGGTTTTATGAAACTGTGAGAAAAATTGTTGGTCGCAAGATTCAGCTGTTAACGAAAAGCATGCGAAAGCCCATTACTAATTTATAAAATACAAAGTCATGAAAAATCTGTTGATAATATGCTCCTTATTTGCGTCATTATCGGTTGCAGCCCAGTTTGGAAATTTTAACCGGAACAGTCCTTGGGATGCCAGCTGGATATGTGTTCCCGATGTAGGAGAGAATGCCCCCGGGCTTTATTTATTCAGGAAAACAATAGATATAAAGTCGGTTCCCGGACAATTCGAGATTTACGTGTCGGCCGATAACCGCTATAAGTTGTATGTTAACGAGGTTCTGGTATCCATAGGATCTGCTCAGGGGGATTTAGGGCACTGGAATTATGAGGCGCTTGATATTGCCCCTTTTCTGAAAACCGGGGAAAATATTGTTTCCGCAAAAGTCTGGAATGAAGGCAACCTGAGGCCTGTTTCCCAGTTTTCTTTCCGTACCGGCTTTTTATTGCAGGGCACGAACGATGAGACGAAACAACTCAACACGAATGAGACATGGAAATGCCTGGAGGATAAAAGCTATACTCCCCTCAGGCAGAGTGTTCGCGGTTATTATGCGGCAGGTGCGGGGGATAAGGTTGATATGAATCTTGCGGTGAAAGGCTGGAACTCCGTTGATTTCGATGACAGCGGCTGGGAAAAAGCCAAACCTGTTTTCGAACGTCAGGTAAGAGGTATGGGGTTCATGGCCCGGGGCGGCTGGTCCTTAACGCCTTCGATACTCCCTCCCATGGAGTTGACCTACCAGCGGCTCGCTTCTACAAGAAAGACTGAAAATGTTTCTGTTCCCTCTTCGTTTCCAGCGAAGAAAACAAAAATAACGGTTCCGGCAAACACTACGGCGACCATCCTTCTCGATCAGGCATACCTTACGAATGCTTATCCTACGTTGATTTTCAGCGGAGGAAAGAACAGTACGCTCGTCATCACCTATGCTGAAGGATTGTACAATGAAGCGGGGGCAAAAGACAACCGGAACGAGATTGAAGGGAAAACCATTTCCGGCCGACAGGATACCGTCATCTCCGACGGGTCACAAAATCAGGAGTTCACTTCGCTTAACTGGAGAACATACCGATATGTGGAGTTGAAGGCCGAGACTGACGACCTGCCTTTGGTGATTGAAGATTTTTACGGCACATTTACCGGTTACCCGTTGGAAATGAATGCGAAGCTAGTATCGGATATCGACGAGCTGAATACCATCATGGAGATAGGCTGGCGTACAGCCCGGTTGTGCGCCGTGGACACCTATATGGATTGTCCTTATTACGAGCGCCTGCAGTATATCGGCGATACGAGGATCCAGATAATGATCACTTATTACAACAGCGGAGACGACCGCCTTCCTAAGAATGCCATTAATCTCTTCGATAATTCCCGACAGAAAGACGGGTATACACTGAGCCGTTATCCCGATACCCAAAACCAGGTAATACCCACCTATTCTCTCTGGCATGTAAGCACATTGTATGATTATTTGATGCACGGCAAGGACAATACGTTTCTGAAGACAAAACTGCTGGGTTCAAGACAAATCTTGAATTATTTTATCAGTTATATCGCAGAAGACGGCTCTTTAAAAAATGTTCCCGGCTGGAATTTTACGGACTGGGTTCCCGACTGGCGAATGGGAGTTGCCCCGATGGCTGAAGACGGAAGTTCTGCGTTAATGGATCTACAACTCCTGTTGGCTCTTCAGTCTGCAGTAATCCTGGAAAGGAGTGAAGGATCTGAAGAGTTTGCCGTGCTTTATGAAAAGATCGCCCGAAGCCTGGAGCAGACCATCCGGGATAAGTACTGGGATGAATCCAGAAAATTGTTTGCGGATACACCCCTCAAGGATAAGTTCTCACAACACGCCAACTCCCTGGCTATTCTTGCCGGTTTGGCCACTGAGTCAACCGCGTTTGAAATGGGTAAGCTGATGTTGTCCGATACAACATTGGCTCCGGCATCCATATACTTTAAATATTACCTGCACCTGGCGTTGGCAAAGGCCGGCCTTGGGGATAATTACCTTAACTGGTTGGACATTTGGCGCAAGAACATCGATTTGGGGCTGACTACCTGGGGTGAGACCTCGGAAGTGGAAACGACCCGGTCCGACTGTCATGCCTGGGGTTCCAGTCCCAATGTTGAGTTTTTCCGCATTGTCCTGGGTGTGGAGAGTGATGCCCCTTATTTCAAGAAAGTTAAGATAACTCCGAACTTGGGAAGCATCGAAAAGATAGGCGGAGAAATACCACACCCATCCGGTAAGGTTGTAGTGAATTACCGACAAACACGAAAAGGATTACAGGCTGAAATCAATTTGCCTGGGGACGTAAACGGATCTTTTGTCTGGAAAGGGAAGAGCTACGCGTTGAAGGGAGGATCCAACAAGCTGGATATCTCTACAGCTCCCTGATCCAGATATTCCGGAAACTAATGGGCTGGCTGGGGTCGCCGTGATCCTGCAGCTTGATGGGCCCGGGACCGTGTTCTTTCACTTCCGGAAATCCTACATAAGGGGTGGTACCCCGGATGATCGTATTGTTTTGCAGCAGGATACCGTTTTGTAAAAGGGTTACGGTAGGAGGGGTGCGGTATGTCCCGTCTTTTTTGAATGTGGGCGCGGTGTAAATGATGTCGTAGGTATTCCACTCGCCAGGTTTTCGCATCGCGTTTACCAGGGGCGGTGTTTGTTTATAAATACTTCCGGTCTGACCGTTCACGTACGTTTCATTCCGGTAGTTGTCGAGGATCTGAATCTCGTAGATACCTTGCAGAAAAAGACCGCTGTTGCCCCGGGCCTGGCTTTCCCCTTTAATGCCTTCGGGTATGCGCCACTCCAGGTGCAGTTGAAAGTCGCTGAATTTCTGTTTCGTCTGAATATCCCCGGTGCCTTTTTTTACGGTGAAAACACCGTTGTTTACCGTCCATTCTGCCGGGGCACCTTTTGAATTCTCCCATTGGGAAAGATTTTTGCCGTCGAACAGGACAATGGCATCAGATGGGACGGGATCGGGGGTAACCACCTGAGGTTGGGGTTGCCAGTATTCGGTCATGGCCGGTGTCATGGGTGCGCGTTCGGGATATTTTTTTTCCTGTGCGTTTAGCGGAAGCAGGACGATTAATCCTGTCAAAATGATCAGATTTTGCCGTTTCATGTTGTCTTTTCTTTAATGTTGTGAGTTGACCTTTTGTTTATGCGTTATGCTTTTGGAAATTTCCAGGGCTCGCGGTAATCGGGTTTGATTAACCTGTCGGCCTTATCGTTGTTGAATGATTTTTTATTGTCATCATACATAAGCGTCGCTCCTGTACGTGCCGAAATATTGCCCAGATGAGCATATTTAGCACACAAGCTACCGTTTTCGATGGTACAGGCTGTCTGAAAATCGCGTTTTTTCACACATTCGATAAACCTTGCCACGTGCTTTTTGTGGTCCTGATAATCGGGTTCGCCTTTTACCGGTTCAGCTTTGTTCTTCTCCGGAATAACTTCCCATCCTTCGCGGTTGATGACCAATGTTCCGTTTGTGCCTTTAAAGGCAAGGCCGTAGTTTCTCCCGTAAGGCCCGGTCTCCGTGCCTGCAATGTTGTTCCACTGGATGGTGAAGTCATTGAATTCGTATATTACGGAAAGGGTATCGAACGTTTCAGCGTAGTTCCCGGGATAAGCGAAATTTCCTCCCGAGCCGATGACCCGGTTGGGTATCCCCGTTACGTTCATCCCCCAAAGAGCCATGTCGAGCAGGTGTACTCCCCAGTCGGTCATTAGCCCTCCGCCGTAATCCCAGAACATGCGCCATGAGCCGTGAAACCGTTTCTCATTGAATGTCCTCACGGGTGCCGGGCCCAACCAGAAATTAAAATCGACGCCCGCAGGGACAGGGCTGTCGGGGACCGGGTTGAGGATGGCCGCGTAATTGAAGTTAGCCCATACATTTACCTGGGCGATCTTGCCCAGTTTGCCGCTGTCGATATAGCGTTTCATTTCATGCCAGTGATTGCCGCTTCGTTGTTGCTGTCCCACTTGTACTACCCGGTTGTGTCTCTTTGCCGCGGCAACCATTGCATCGCACTCGGCAATGGAATTGGCTATGGGCTTTTCCACATAAACGTCTTTCCCGGCTGCGCAGGCGTCGGTCATCTGCAGGCAGTGCCAGTGGTCGGGCGTTCCAATGATGATCACATCGATCTCCTTTCTCTCCAGCATTTTCCGGTAATCGCCATACAATTCAGGCTTTTTGTTCCTGAGCTTAACGAGATCTGCAGCCCTTCCGCTGAGTACATGCTGATCGACGTCACACAGGGCGATGCAATCTATTTCGGGATGGATCAGGAAGTCGGACAGGTTGGCCCATCCCATGCTGCGGCATCCGATCAGTCCGACATTGATCTTGTCGTTTGCCCCTGTACGGTTAGCAAACAAGCTGCTGCTTTGCAAAAACGACGGGGCAAGCAGCCCGGCCAGGACTGACGAGGCAGAATTACGGATAAATTTTCTTCTTTCCATTGTGATAAAAGATTAAGCAGGTTTCAGGTATGTTGTCAGTAAATTTTTGCCTTTCTACAGAGGGACCAATTCAAATGTATAGTCCTCCTTCAACAACCACTCAATAGCCTTGGGTAGCGCGTATCGCAGGTTTTTTTCAGCTTTTAGCGAGTCGTGAAAAACAAGGATCGATCCGTTCCGGGTATAACGCTTTACGTTTTGCAAAACCTGTCCGGGCGACATGAACCTGCTGTAATCACGTGTAACAACGTCCCACATAATGATCCGGTAGCCCGCGTCCTGCAGTTTCCGGCACTGATTCATCCCGAGGTGGCCGTGCGGAGGACGAAACAGCGATGAGTCGATCAGTTCTCTTGCCTGACCGGCGTTGTCAAGGAATTTTCCTAAGCTGTGCTTCCACCCTTGCAAATGGTGGAAGGTGTGATTTCCCGTACGATGTCCTTTTTCAATTACTTGCCGGTATACCTCGGGGTGTTTGCGTACATTGTCTCCCACGCAGAAAAAAGTGGCCTGAACGCCATATCTGTCCAACAAGTCGAGTACCCAGGGCGTCACTTCGGGAATAGGCCCGTCGTCGAACGTGAGATAAACTGTTTTCCGTACAGGGTTTTCAATTCTCCAGACTGCATTCGGAAACAGCATCCTGTATAAATGGGGAGGTTGCTCAATCAACATAGAAGATGCTTCGGATAACTGTTTACTGTTGTTTATTGTATTGCTCCAGTAGCCGGGGGCTGAACTGCTGCATCAGCTTTAAAGCCTGTTGCATGGTTGCCTCTTCCGAAGCCCGTTGAGCAGTATCGTTTTCCGAACGGTAATATCCGCGAATGGAACTGTCTGTTATGTCTTTTAAAATCACATCGCCTACATATCCCGCCCCTTGCATGTAATACGTCTGGGCCCGTTGCAGTAAATCGTCCGTATAGGTTTTGTACTTCTGCTTGTCGAACTCCTGGTAAACCGATGCTATCAGCAGCAGCGAGTTGACGTTGTAGTAGATATCAACCATCGTATTGCTTATTTGTCTTGGGGTCAGCCGGTCATACCAACTCAGGTTCTTCTGTAGCCTTTCCTCGATTTCGTCCATCAGCCGCTGCGCTTTTTCCGTTTCGCCTAACCGGTAATAAGCCCGGGCGAACATAATGCCGTCGTTGCCATAGGCTACCGCTTTTCCCGGCATGACCGTTGTTACTTTATCCAGCGCGGCAATGGCTTTGTCGTTTTTGCCTTCTTCGGTCAGGGCTTCGATCAGTTGATTGAAGTAGAGCCTGAAAGTGGAAATCATTCGTCGGCCGGTTTCGTCGAGGTAGATGTCCGGATTTTCTTCCAGTCCGCCCCAGCGGAATTTGTTCATCAGGTTGTCGTAAGCCTTTTCAGTGTTCACGCCACCGCTTTGCGGGATTCCCGGAACAATCTGATAGGCTAATCCCGTCAGGGAGAAATTGCTGTTTTGCAGGTTCATATACAGGTTCCGGTCGACCGTGGTGGCATAGTAGATCGGGCGTTTCCAATTATCGTCATTGATATTGGTCAGCATTTCCATAATCATCATTTCCTGTCGGTAAAGAGCCGATTTCTCACCCAGGTTGAGGAACATTTTGTCTGCCGGCCTTGAGTTGAATGCCTTCCAATCCGTTGTTGCCGAATCAACGTTTAAGTAGAGCCTGTTGGAAGGGATAATCTGAGTATCTCCCGTGCTGAACGGATTTGCCGGTTTGTATTGGCCCGTACGCAGGTTTTCCATTATTTCCTTGAGGGGAATGCTGTCCCGGTAGGCGTTTACGTCGTAATACTGTCCGTAGGAAATGCTGGGTATGTTGTTCTGTTTAAGTACGTTCTGGATTTCGTTTTTCGTAACTACGAAAGCTGCACTTGCCGCATCGCCCCAGTATTTCTCCCTGTCCCATTTGATGGGTAGCGGTGCGGATTCGTATGCTTGACGGAGCATTTGATCCACGTACCATTCGGTTTGCAGGAAGCTTAAGTTGGTGACGCGGACATCGGTGCGGAAGCCTTCTGTCTCCTGAGCGTACCAAAGCGGGTAGGTGTCGTTGTCGCCATTGGTAAAGAGGATGGCATCCGGTTCTACGCTGCTGAGGTAGTTCATGCCGGTATCGCGGGCCAGGGTTCGCCCGGAACGGTCGTGGTCGTCCCAGTTCTGTCCCGCCATTTGAAGGGGGACGAGCAGGCAGGCCGCGCTGACCAGCGTTGCTGACAGCGTGGTATTCTTGATGTAGTTGCGGAGATATCGACTGATTCCGGCAACGCCTATACCCACCCAGATGGCGTAGGCATAGAATGATCCGGCATAAGCGTAATCCCGTTCGCGGGGTTCGTAAGGCGTTTGGTTGAGGTACAGCACGATGGCTAATCCTGTCATAAAGAACAACAGAAAGACGATGGAGAAACTTTGCTTCCCTTTCCGTTTCAGGTTCAGCTGGTAAATTATGCCGATAACCCCCAACAGGAAAGGCAACAGGTAGTATTTATTGTGCCCTTTGCTGTCGGCGACCTCGGGTGCAATGTTGTCCTGCGGCCCCAGGCCAAGGATAGGCCCGTCTATAAATTTGATTCCGGTGATCCAGTTCCCTTTGGTAATTCCGCCATCTCCCTGGATATCGTTTTGCCTGCCGGAGAAATTCCACATGAAATAACGCCAGTACATAAAATTAATCTGGTAGTTAAACAGGAATTTCAGGTTGTCGAACAGTGTGGGTTTTTTACTTCTATCGGTAATGCCGCCCCAAATCTCATACCCTTGAATGTGGTTGCCGTATCCCGGTTCCGACGGGTGGGTATGCATGCGCGGAAAGAGCATGGTGTTGGTGTACTTGTATGTGGGTATCTTGGATTCTACGTACCGGTCTTTCTGGTTTTCGGCCGTTTGCAATACCCTGCTGTACGATTTTTTCTCTTTTGAAATTTCAGCGCGCCCCTGATTGTCCCTGACAATTTGCGAAGCGTAGGTAGTCCCGTAAATGATGGGCGTTTGTCCGTACTGTTCTCGGTTGAGGTAACTGCCGAGGGAGAACACATCCTCCGGTGAGTTCAGGTCGAGCGGGGTGTTGGCCGATGACCGGATCGGAATGATGGCATATGCTGAAAATCCGATAAGGATAACCAGCAGGCTCGACATGGAAAGGTTCAGAAACTTGATGTTTAGCTTGTTTTTGGAGAAAACGAAATAGATGGCTGTGGCAATAAGAACGAGCCACAACCAGATACTGCCTCCAATAAATAAAATACCGGAAAGGCCGATGCTCAACAAAAAGGCAATTCTAGCCCTTTTTATATCGCCCCTGTCGGAGATGCTCTCGAACAGGGCCCAGACGATACTTGCCACCAGCAGGATCAGGTAAACGGCAACGCCCGTGTTGTAGGACATGCCCAGTGTGTTCACAAAGAAAAGTTCGAACCATCCACCCACTTTGGTAAATCCCGGAATAATTCCGTACATCAAAATAAGGATCAACCCGAAAGAAAGGAACAACGAAAATAATCCGCCTTTCCAGGTGGGGTTTTCGGTCTTTTTGTAGTAGTAAACCATCACAATAGCGGGGATACACAACAGGTTAAGCAGGTGAACGCCTATAGAGAGTCCCATGATGTAGGCAATCAGTACGATCCATTTGTCGGAATCGGGTTTTTCCGCATTTTCTTCCCATTTCAGTATCAGCCAGAAAACCAGTGCGGTGAGCATCGATGAAAAGGCATATACCTCACCCTCTACAGCTGAGAACCAGAACGTGTCGGAAAATGTGTAGACCAGCGCACCTACCAGGCCGCTGCCGATCACGGCGATAGTTTGCCCAAGGCTGAACGCATCGTTTTTCTCCCCCATCACCAGTTTGCGGGTCAGGTGTGTGATGGTCCAAAACAGGAAAAGGATGGTGAAAGCGCTCAGAAGGGCCGACATGCTGTTAACCATTTTTGCCACCTGTCCGGGATCGTTGGTGAATTGTGTGAACAAGTTCCCGAGAAGCATAAAAATGGGTGCGCCGGGAGGATGCCCTACCTCCAGTTTGTAGGCCGATGAGATAAATTCGCCGCAGTCCCAGAAACTGGCCGTTGGTTCAATGGTCATCAGATAAACAACAGCGGCAATTACAAAAACAACCCAACCTGAAATTGTATTGATAAGTTTGTATTTTTTCATTATTTCGTGATAAAAATGATACTCAACCGAAAATTTAGACAAAGGTAAGAAAAACAATTAGCAGATCTTATTAAAAAAAGAAAAAAAGCGATGCAGTGTCAATGAGTTGCTTACCAAAAAACAGTGGAGGGTGGGCGAAAAGTTATCCTTGTCGTAAATAATCAATTGCACTCAAACGAATGTTAACTGAACTATGCAAAAGTTAAAAGCGGCGATTTATGTTTTAAAACATGTTTCATTTTAAATAACAGATAATGAGATATTTGCGTCACTTTATTAACAAAAATTTAACTTTGTTAGGGTTTGAGTGCCAAAATTTATTGAAAGATAATTTGGTCAAAAAAAAGGAAACAATTTACTTTGGTAAGGATTAAGGAAAAAAATCGTTATTCAAAGGTCATTTTCTTTTTTTATTGTCAGATTTAATGGAGAAAACATTAGTAATTCTTAAGCCTTCGGCGGTACAACGGAGCATTGTAGGTGAAGTTGTTTCGCGGTTTGAAAAAAAAGGGCTTCAAATTGTGGGAATGAAGATGGTGTCTTTGTCTGACTCAATATTGGAAGAACATTATTCTCACTTAAAGGAAAAGCCATTCTTCAAACGCATCAAAGATTCAATGCAGGTAAGTCCGGTCATTGTTATGGCGTTGGAAGGTTTAGAAGCGGTTGAAGTGGTGAGGATGATGGCAGGGCCGACAAACGGAAGAAAAGCTCAGCCAGGAACCATTCGGGGAGACTACAGCGTCAGTGTGCAGGAGAATATTATTCATGCATCTGATTCTCCGGAGACGGCAGAGGCAGAATTGAAACGCTTTTTTTTGGAAAACGAGATTTTTAACTATCCATCACCGGCTTTCGTTAATCTTTATGCTAACGATGAAGTCTGACATCAGTAAATTAATTAAGTTGTAACTAAAGGCCATTCTCAGCTATATCTTATTATGGAGAGAGATAAGAATTTATCTAAGGTAAAAGTATTGTTTTCCGCCTCTTTGGTATTTTTTACGTTGAGCGCGTTCGCTCAATCAAAAGTGGAGTTATCCGCACAATCCAGACCGGAAGTTAATTACAAACAATTACACAGTGCAAGTTTAGGAAATCAGGAAGGATTATTTGCCGACGGTATAAAGCTCAAAATGGACTTGTCTGTCCTTGAGGAAGCCGAAGCGGCTCGTGAAGCATTCGATGTAAACGAAATTCCGTGTGACGATATTTACGGGGGAGTGTGGAAAAATGCCCATGTGGATATTTACGGTGCTTTAAAAAATGCTCCCGATTCTTTTATCGTCAACCTGACTAACTTTTCCATGCCTCACGTGGGAAGAATGACTTCAAACTTCGGAAGAAGGGGGAGCCGCCGCTACCATTACGGTATCGATTTGAAATTGCAGGTGGGCGACACCATCTACGCTGCTTTCGACGGAAAGGTCAGGGTGCAGCAATATGAACGGAGAGGGTATGGATATTATGCGGTAATACGTCACGTAAACGGATTGGAAACGGTTTACGGACATTTATCGAAGTTTTTGGTGAAGGAAAACGACTTTGTCAAGTCGGGGCAACCCATCGCTTTGGGCGGGAACACCGGAAGGTCTACCGGTCCGCACCTGCACTTCGAGACCCGGTTCCTGGGAAAACCCATCAATCCGAATTACCTGATCGACTTCAACAACAAGGTGTGCCATCGCGACGAGTACCTGGTTACCAATTCGAGCTACAGAAAAACATCCCAAAGCAGCAGGGTGCTTACCAATGCCAGCAATTATAAAGAACCCACCTCTACCGCCAACAACAAATATGTTTCGGGAACAGTGAAATATCACCGGATTAAAAGCGGAGATACGCTGGGAGCTATCGCCAGAAGACACGGCTTATCCGTATCGAGGTTGTGCAGCATGAACAACATTACCCCGAAGACCACGCTGCGGATAGGGAAATCGTTAAGAGTTTCATAAAGTAGAATTTCTAATTAAGAGGTAAAGGTGCAGGAGGTTGAGCTTGTACCTTTTTCTTTTTTTGTTTAACTTTGTGGCTTCATTAAAGATAAAAAAACAGTGCTATTCCTATGAGTGAAACAAACCGGCAATTCGATGAGGTGATCGCCATTTGCAGAAACATGTTTGAGAAGAAGTCGAGTGATTACGGGCCTACATGGCGGATTTTACGTCCTGAATCGGTAACGGATCAGTTGTTGATTAAAGCCAACCGGATTCGTTCACTGGAGATCAAGAAGGAAAGCAAGGTGGGCGAGGGTATCTTTCCGGAATTCATCGGAATAGTCAATTACGGCATTATGGGGTTGATACAGCTCGAGCTGGGGTATGCCGACAGTGTGGACATTACCAACGAAACAGCACTGCAGCTTTTCGATAAATACATCACCGCAGCTAAGGAGTTGATGTACGCCAAGAACTACGATTACGATGAAGCTTGGCGCAGTATGCGTGTCAGCTCATACACCGACTTGATACTGGCGAAACTGTTCCGGATCAAAGAGATGGAGAACAAGCAAGGGAAAACCATTGTGTCTGAAGGTATTGATGCTAACTATACGGATATCGTGAACTATGCCTTGTTTGGATTGATAAAACTCCATTTCGGGGAAGAATAGTTTTTTATAATTATCATTAATCAGTACAGAGGCTCAACGATGAATTCCCGTGAAAAGCTTGTGAAATTTCTGACGGAATTGTCCCGGATTATTCTTGGGATTACCTTTGCTTTTTCGGGATTTGTGAAAGCCGTTGACCCGTTGGGTTTCACCTATAAGATTCAGGATTATCTTGTTTCTTTTGACCTCCCGGGCCTATTTCCCCTGGCGCTGCCGGCAGCCGTTACCTTGGTTGTCCTTGAGTTTTCGCTGGGTGTTTTTTTGCTGCTGGGGATCTATCGCAAGCCCACTGTCCGGCTCGCGGCTGTTTTTATGGCTATCTTCCTTCCGCTCACGCTCTGGATTGCGTTGAAAAATCCGGTCAAGGATTGCGGTTGTTTTGGCGATGCGCTAATCATCAGTAATTGGGAGACGTTTTATAAAAATATCGTTTTAGGAGTTTGTGCGGTCGTTTTGCTACGCTATTACCCGAGAATCATGCCGTTGTTTTCTGTCGGATCCGCCTGGAAGGCAGGTGCCTATACGGTTGTTTTTGGGTTTGCCTTTTCCGTTTACAACGTGGTTAAACTGCCTGTTTTCGATTTTCGTCCGTATCATATCGGGGCCAATATTCCGGAAAACATGTATATCGATCCTGCAAAGGCCGATGTTGTGGAAAATATTTTTATTTACAGCAAGGGTGGGGTTGAACAGGAATTTACAGAGGAGGACTATCCGTGGAACGACTCTACTTGGACGTTTGTGGAGATGAAGACCAAGCTGATTCAAGAGGGTGAGAAACCCAGGATAGAGGATTTTCAGGTCTCGGCATTGGCTTACGACAGTCTGTTGCAGGGTTTTGTTGCCGGAGACGATATTACACAGCAACTCTTGTCGGACACGGGCTATCAGTTTCTGATGGTTTCGCATTCGTTGGAGGAGATGAACAAAAGACATCTGGACGATTTCAGGAAAGCAGCCGGGTTCGCGCAAAAAAAGGGTTACGGTTTTTATTGCCTTACTTCGTCGCCGGTCGATTCTATCGAGGCGTGGAGTGCACGGCACCCCGCCGGTTTCCGCTTTGCTCATGCAGACGAAAGAGTGCTGAAAACGATGATCCGTTCCAACCCGGGATTGTTGTTACTGTCGGGCGGCAACGTCATCAATAAGTGGGACGACAGTGAAGTTCCCGATTTCGAATCGGAGCGGGGAGAAGAGTTGCTGAAAGCCAAGGGATGGAAAATGAACTTTTGGGGTAAACTGATGGTTATACTCCTGATATTTATTGTTCCGCTTTTACTGGTAAAACTGGAAGAATTTAAGGGAAAGCGGTCGGGGCTCCCGGCTATAAAAAAGGGCTATACTAAAAAAATATAGTTTCATATATATTCGTAGCTAATATATATAGTTAAAAATGAGGTATGTAAGTCGAGGGTTTAGCTCCCAATGCGATGATTTGCAAATTAAATAAACAATACGCACATTTATATATTATAAAAACAACAATTATGAGAAAAAAGATTGTAGCAGGCAACTGGAAAATGAACAAGAACTTGCAGGAAGGGTTGACATTGGCACAAGAGCTGGATGCGGCCTTAAAAGGGAAACAGGTGAATTGCGAGGTGGTTATCGGAACTCCGTTTATTCATCTGGCAAGCGTGGCTAATGCCGTTGATACGGAAAAAATTGGCGTGGCAGCGCAAAACTGTGCCGACAAGGCATCGGGAGCATACACCGGTGAGGTTTCGGCTGAGATGGTGGCCAGCACGGGAGCGAAATACGTGATTTTAGGGCACAGCGAACGCCGGGCATATTACCACGAGACAGTAGGTATACTGAAAGAGAAAGTATTGTTAGCGCTGGAAAACAACCTTACCCCCATTTTCTGTATCGGAGAAGTGTTGGAAGAACGTGAAGCCAACCGTCATTTCGATGTGGTTAAATCGCAGATTACATCGTCGTTGTTCGACTTGTCGAAAGAGGATTTCTCCAAGATCGTACTGGCTTATGAACCTGTTTGGGCCATCGGTACCGGAAAGACAGCAACGGCTGCCCAGGCACAGGAAATGCATGCGTTTATCCGCAAAACTCTGGCCGAAAAGTATGGGGAAGAGGTGGCTGAAAATACGTCCATCCTTTACGGAGGAAGCTGTAACGCGTCAAATGCGAAAGAATTATTTTCCAATCCCGATGTTGACGGCGGGTTAATTGGTGGAGCATCCTTGGGGGTTGATAAGTTCATGCCCATTATAGAGGCTTTTTAATGCATTAAAGAATTTTACCACAGATTTGAACTCAGGTCTGTGGTATTTCTCTATCTTTGCAGAAATTTTTTCACTATGAAGTTTTCATACAACCTATTGCTTTTGCCGTTGTTGCTGGTATTTTGTCTTAACGCAACAGCACAATCGCAAAAACAACACAAAGAGATCATAGCGGACCTGAATGCCGTAAAACCCGGTCAGGGCCGGGTGATGGTTTTTGAGGATAAAGCCATTGCGGAGGTGTTGGGACGGAGTATGGCACCGGCGAGAACGGTTTACGCTACCGGTGACGGATCGGTTCAGTATGTGAAAATGCGGGGATTTAAGATTCAGGCATTCTCCGGAAACAACCAGCGGACTTCAAAAAATGAGGCATATTATAAACAGGGGCTCATAAATACGTCCTTTCCCGGACAGGAGACCGTTGTTACTTTTGATTCTCCTTTCTGGCGGCTGCGAGTTGGAAACTTTAAAACCCGCGAAGACGCTACCGCGGTTTTGAACGATATGCGGAAGACTTTTCCTGCTTTCGGCAAGGAGATGTACATTGTCATAGATGAGGTGAAAATACCTGTCGATCAACTTCAAGAATAATTTAGCCCATGTCGCCGGAAGAAACAGAGGACAGAAAGTCAATCATAGCGGATCACATGAAAGAGGTGATCACCCTGCTGGGTGAAGACGTAGCCCGTGATGGGCTGATCAAGACGCCCGACCGGGTAGCCAAAGCGATGCAACACCTGACAAGGGGGTATTACCAGGACCCCGAAGAGATATTGCGTTCGGCACTGTTCCGGGAGAATTACCGGCAGATGGTTATCGTAAAGGATATCGACCTGTTCTCGTTATGTGAACATCACCTGTTGCCGTTTTTCGGGAAAGCCCATGTGGCATATATCCCTGACGGATACATTACAGGATTAAGTAAAATTGCCCGGGTGGTGGATGTGTTTGCCCGGCGTTTGCAGGTTCAGGAACGGCTGACCACCCAGATCAAGGAGTGTATTCAGAAAACACTTAACCCGATGGGCGTGATGGTGGTGATTGAAGCCCAACATATGTGTATGCAGATGCGTGGTGTTGAAAAACAAAATTCCATCACCACTACTTCGGATTTTACCGGAGTTTTTAAAGAGCAAAAAACCCGGGAAGAGTTTATTGCCCTGATCAAATAAGCGGAGACGCTTCTAGACTTTCTTTGCCACCCTTTTCCGGTCGTTTTCGTCCAAAAGGATCTTTCGTATCCGGATGGCTTTGGGCGTAACTTCCACGTACTCATCTTCCTTGATGTATTCCAGTGCTTCCTCGAGGCTGAAAATTATCGGCGGAGCCAGTTGGGCTTTGTCATCGGTTCCCGATGCGCGTACGTTCGTCAGTTTTTTCGATTTGGTGACGTTTACCACTAAATCGCCTTCTTTGCTGTGCTCGCCGACCACCTGTCCTTCGTACACATCGGTCTGGGGTTCGATGAAGAAATGTCCCCGGTCCTGGAGCTTGTCCAGTGCATAGGCAAAGGCATTGCCCGATTCTCCGGCAATAATGGATCCGTTCTGGCGCTTTTCTATGTTGCCTTTCCAGGGTTGGAATTCCAGAAACCGGTGTGCCATGATGGCTTCCCCGGCAGAGAGCGTGAGAACGATATTGTTTAATCCGATAATGCCGCGCGAGGGGATGGTAAACTCAATGTGCATGCGGTCGTTCTTGCTTTCCATGCTTTTCATTTCGCCTTTCCGCCGGGAGATAATATCGATGATTTTGCTTGCCGATTCTTCGGGAAGGTTTACAGTGAGTTGTTCTACCGGTTCGTATTTTTCCCCGGCGATCTCTTTGATGATCACCTGGGGCTGCCCCACCTGTAGTTCATAGCCTTCACGCCGCATGGTCTCGATCAGTACAGACAGATGGAGGACACCCCGTCCGAACACCGTCCATGAATCGGAGCTGCCGGTTTCTTCCACACGCAACGCTAAGTTTTTATCCAACTCACGCATCAGTCTTTCGTAAATGTGGCGTGACGTCACGTACTTGCCGTCCTGTCCGAAAAAAGGAGAATTGTTGATGGTAAAGAGCATCGACATGGTGGGCTCGTCGATAGCAATCGGATCGAGCGGTTCCGGTTTCTCCAGGTTGGTGATCGTATCGCCGATATCAAACCCATCGATACCGATCAACGCGCAAATATCACCCGACAAAACAGCATCGGTTTTAACCCTTCCCAATCCCTCGAACACATCTACTTCCTTTATCCGGATCTTGTTGATGCTGCCATCGCGTTTACAAAGCGCATAATCCTTGTTGGGTTCAAGAGTGCCCCGGTGTACCCGGCCCACTGCGATCCGGCCCACGTAATTGGAATAATCGAGTGAGGTGATGAGCATTTGCGGAGTCCCTTCCCGCGATTTGGGTGCGGGGATATATTTGACGATGGCGTCGAGCAGGGGAATAATGTTGGTTGACGGTTTTTTCCAATCGTCGGACATCCATCCCTGTTTGGCCGAGCCGTAAACAGTAGGGAAGTCGAGCTGGTCTTCGGTAGCATCAAGGCTGAACATCAGGTCGAAAACGTTTTCCTGTACCTCTTCGGGGCGACAGTTAGGCTTGTCGATCTTGTTGATAACCAGGATCGGTTTTAATCCTATCTCTAACGCTTTTTGCAAAACAAAACGGGTTTGGGGCATGGGGCCTTCAAAAGCATCTACTACCAGCAGGCAGCCGTCGGCCATGTTCAGCACCCTTTCCACTTCACCGCCAAAATCGGCGTGTCCGGGTGTATCGATAATGTTTATTTTTACGTCTTTGTATTGAATGGAAACATTTTTGGATAAAATGGTGATGCCCCGCTCACGTTCCAGGTCGTTGCTATCAAGTATTAAATCTTCGGTGTGCTGATTTTCCCTGAACAGGTTTCCGGCCAGGAGCATTTTGTCCACCAGGGTAGTTTTACCATGATCAACGTGGGCGATAATGGCTATATTGCGTATTTTTTGCATAAAACAATCTTTTTCTGGGATGCAAAGGTACGTTTTTTCATTGAAAAATTCGTAAGTTATTGAAAAACTGTTTTAAATTTTTTGGTTGATCCGCAAAAGTTATGGATGCTCAGAAAAACAGTTCCGGTTATTGAGCATATTCAAGGGCGTAAATGATATCTAATTTTTCTTTAACCGTTTACAACTATTAAAATAGTATATAAAACTGTTATATATAGTTATATTGTTAATTTTTATAGTTGTTTTTTGGAAAGTATGTTTACATTTGCAGGAGAATCGTATAAAACACAGCCTTATGATGAGATTAACCGAAAAAGAAGAAGAGGTGATGCAAATTTTATGGGATAAAGGACCTTTGTTTGTCCGCGAAATCCTTGAGGTTTATCCGGAACCTAAACCTCATTACAATACCGTTTCTACCGTTATCCGGGTGCTTGAAGAAAAGAATTTTGTAAGCCATAAAGCGTATGGAAATACGTATCAGTATTTTCCCGTTGTGTCGCAGGATGAGTATAAAGGCAGGGCACTGAAGAAAGTGATTTCCCAATACTTTGATGACTCTTATACCCATGTGGTCTCTACATTGATCGAAGAGGAGCGGTTGTCGATCAGTGAATTGAAAGACCTGATAAGGAAAATTGAAAGAGGTAAAAAATAATTCTTCCGAAGATGGAAAACCTTATGGTATACCTGGCCAAGGCAACCATTTGCCTGATTGCTTTCTCCGTATTCTTCCGGTTGTTGTTGATGAGAGAGACTTTCTTTCGTTTTACGCGTTTCACGTTGATTTCAGGATTAATCGTCTGCACAATCTTACCTTTTGTAAAACTGAAACTGAGTCAGTCGCATGCTCTTCAGCAAACTGTTTTTCAGTTTGAAGAGTTGCTGTTACCGGAAAAACTTAAAGGCCCTGAGGCTCGATACGTATTGCCGGAAGATGAGCGGGTTGAGCGTGCCAACCCTGAAGCGGCTGTTTCGCAGCACACGACCGGTGTAAGCATTGGAAGGCCGGTCTCCCCGGTTACGGCATTGACTGTGATTTATTGGCTGGGTGTAGGAATAATGCTGTTGCGCTTGGGAGCCTCTTTTATCAGTTTGTATCGTCTGCTTGGAAAGAGCAGAAGGATCGAGAAAGAAGGCTATAAATTGATTGTCAGTTCCGGGAGTATCGTTCCGTTTAGTTTTTTCCGTTATATCGTATTGTCCGAGAAAGATTATCTGGAGAATCCCGACGAAATTATCCTGCACGAAAAAATGCATATCCACCAGAAACACAATATCGATGTCTTTTTTTCGGAACTTTTTCTTACTGTCCACTGGTTTAATCCAATGGTCTGGCTGTTGTGCCGCGATTTACGTGAGATCCATGAATACGAAGCCGATAATGCGGTGATTGAAGCCGGCATTGAAGCTCAAAAGTATCAATTGTTACTGGTAAAAAAAGCCGTTGGCGAAAGGCGCTTCACTTCTGTAGTCAACGGGTTTAATCAATCAAAAATTAAAAACAGGATTGCTATGATGTTAAAAACAGAATCATCGAGATGGGCGCGGCTCAAAGTGTTGGTTGCCGTGCCGTTGGTTGTCGTTGCTTTATTGGCGTTTTCACAGCCTGAAAGTGTGAAAGATCAGTTTGTAAGTTATCTGGAACGAAAAGCGGCCGTGGATTATTTTCTTTCGGTGAGAAGGGTGCAGAAAGAAAATTACCTGGCTTACCTGTATCTGGATGCAAAGGGGCAGTTGTTCCTGATGAGTGAAAATGCGGATACTGCTTTGATACAAGTAGCTGATGTGAACGAAAGGATGGATTTAGTAGAAGCTTTCAGCCGGCTAATCACCGAGAAGCTTAATGAAAACACCCCGGCACCTGTCGATTTTATTCTGGGAGCCGAAAATGATACCCCTATGCGGAGTGTTTCACTGGTGAAAGAGGCTGTGCGTGAGGTGTACGGCAGATCGTGCGGAGCTGTTTCGAAGGAAAAGAATGCTTCTCCGAAAGAAGTAGCGGAAAAGTTTCCCTTGTCGATTACTTTTACTTCTCTTCAGGCGAATGATCCTGAAGGAATTGTGCAACAGGTGCAGTCTAATCCCTATTTTTATTGGGAGCAGGTGTGGAAGTACTGTAAAGAGAAAGGTATTGAACCTAAAGATATTGATTTCAGGGCGGCTGACAATCGAAACCTGATCCTTGTTTTAATTAATTCGGTCAATGCGGTAATGTATACAAATTACGGCGGTTCCGAGTGGTTCCAAACCCAAGAGGAGGGGATGAGCGCTACGTCGGTCGGGGTGTTGAAGAAGATGATTGTGGAGACGATGGAAAAAAACAGCGACAACCCTTTTTATATCTCGCTGCAGCATGATAAGGCCTCTTCAACCGATTTTATCATCAAATTTATTCAAGAGGTTTTGCCCCAGGCTTACGAAGAAGCGTTGAAGGAAGTCTCTGCCCGAAAAGGTGTTTCTTTCGACGAGCTCAGGGAGAGCAAACCGTTGTTGCTTTTTTATGCCGTACCGCGGGTTTTTGCTGCCCCGGCAAAAGTCGGAAACGACCGGGTAAGCGAAAAAGGGGCCAGGTTTCAGGTGCGTACCACCACGAGGAAGCACGATACGGAAGAGATGATGTTTATTGTAGAAAATGGTCTGGTCATCGTTGATGAAAAAATGGACCAATCGGATGTGACCGGTATTCAAAAGATGTTGAGCAAAGAGGATAAGCAGGCCGCTAAAAAAACCTACTTTGTCCTTGGAACGGGATTTTGAAGATCCTGTGGAAGCCAGTCCAGGCTGTTTATCAACGGATGGTTCTTCCTCCACTGTTCAAGTTCTTCATAACTGCTTACATCTCCCTCAAAAACAGCGTGATAAATTTCTATTCCGGGAATCACGATACCCTCCGGAATCTCCTGTTTCAGTTGAAGGATTGTCTTGCGGATTTCTGGTGTCAGGCGTTCGGTGATGGCATCTGTAACTCTCTCTACCATACCGTCATATCTTGATCCCTTTCGGATATGAATCATGTCAAATTTCCAGGTGTCCCGGTTGTTGTGTTCATATAAAACGTGCCACTCGATACATTCCTCTTCGGTGTCAATCAGGTTTTTATAATGAATTTCCTTCAAAGATAACCTTTCTGCCAATTCCTGGATAACGGAGAAGCTTTCGGATACACTGAGTTTGTCCGTGTAGATGTGCATATCAATATCCCTGTTTTTCATCAACAGGCCCGACTTGAGTGAGCCTACCAGGTTCACGGTCGCTCCTGCCTTTTCCCAGGTTTGAACAATCCCTGTCTCTTTCAGTATTTGCCAGGCCGTTTGTTGATTCTCTGCGGCAAGTGTAAGTATATCCATACAGCTGATTTTATCGGGACAAAGATACGCATATGCTTTTTGTCAACCGGGTTTGTTGAAAAAAATTGTACATTTGGTCTTTTAAACCAAAAACGTATGACACCTTCCGAACTGCTCCATATCCGCCTTTACAATCAGTTGCTCGCTATGCATTCTCTGACGGAGCCCCGGGAGGTGGTAGCCTGGATGGGTGCGATGCAGGCTCAGGCGCTGGAGATGCCCAAAAAGGCCCTCTCTCTTTTTCAGCCGGAAGTGGAGCGGGTGGAGAAGTTTTATACTTAATGATACTTATTGAAGGCTTTTCTTGAAGCCGATAACGGTAAGGAGGTCGGTAAGTTGCTCCTTGCAGCTGATATCAATTGTCAGGGGGAATAACTTCCCTATCGGTTTCATCGCGGCGAACTCCTCTTTTTTGGTTTTCGAAATATCCAGTTCGGCAAAGGATTTGAGATGCTTTTCGGTGAAATAGAAACTCGTCTTGAAGAATCCTTCCCAGATGGAAAGCCAGAGAATGGTTTTTTTCTTTTGTGTTATTTTCCCGAGCCATGCTTTCCCGTCGTTGTAATACCTCCACTCGATGTTCAGCCCATACTCCGGGCTTGTAATCCTTCCGAGGAACGATGCCAGGACGCTGTAGACTGAATTGCCCAATACGTCATTCAGTACCCTTTCTGTGGGAATTATTTCCGGGTCTCTCAGTTGCATTTTTGGTTCCATAGCTAAAGTCCATAAGTCGTTACCGGTTAAAATTTGCTCTTACATGAGTCGCATTAAAAAAGAGGGTAACCCTTGATAGGGTTTACCCTCCGTCAAATGATGTCAGATCTTCTTCCCGATATAGAAGACATATCCGTAGTACTCCTTGTATTTGTCATACAGCGATTTCTCGCGACGTTGCTCCCGGACGAGCATCTCGGCCGTGGGGTTGCCCGCATGCTGCTGCAGGAACATCTCCTGCACGGTAACCTGCGGAGCATAGAAATGGTCGGTCCAGCAGTTTTCCGGCAGGATAAAGGTAGCTACGGGAACATAGCCTGCTTTCTCCATCTGTGCCACCTTGTGGGAGACGGTGTCGATCTCCGGATAGGCATCCATCCAGAAATCGTGGATCTCGGCAGGACGTTCCACCGTGAACCAGGAGGCTTCCGATATGGCAATATACCCGCCTCTCTTCAGCAGTTTTCGCCATTCGTTCAATCCTTTTTCAAAACCAATATTGTAAATCGACCCTTCCGACCAGATCAAGTCCAGCTCCTCCTCCTTGAATGGAAGTGAAGCCATATCTCCAGTAATCCCTTTCACCCGGTCTTGCAGGTTGTGTTTGGCCGCATTCCGGTTAAAGAGATCGATAAAGAGGGGGAAGAGGTCGATGCCGGTAATCTGCCCCGGGCAGTGTTGTGCCAGCGTCATGGTCTGCCCCCCGGTGCCGCAGCCGATGTCGGCGATGCGGGCAGTGTCGGTGAGGGGTTCGATGAAGCTGAATGCCTTCAGCGTTACTTCGGGACTTCCCGGCCCCTGTCGTTCAAGGTTGGTGAAATATTCACAGATCAGGTTGAAATCGAAGTCGTGTATGGAAATGTTTTCGTTGCTCATGATGTTTTTGAATAATGTGGTGATATAACAAATACTACTCCGGCAGGAATCTGCCTGAGGAAAAACTGATGGATAACCTTTGGCTGCTTGCGCAAAGGTTATTTACTTCACCCGATCCGTACTGTTCTTAAACATGCAAACTTGTTAGCAGTGACAAAGATAACAGGTTTTTTATCAAAAATAATCAAGTGAATCGTTTTTTTGAGTAGGGACGCAATACCTGTAAAATGCACGCTGTGGTATTCAAAAAATGGGAACAACTTCTGTTTTAAAGCCAGAACGGTAAGTTTTCCTTTTCTTCATGACAACAAAATTAATATTATTTTTTAACGATACTTGTTGTCTAAGATTCAGGGGTAATTATACAGCTTTCTTTTTTAAACAATGGGGTATATGAGGAAAAGAAGCAAGCATATAAATGGAAAGATGCATAATGGGAAAATCCGTAATTAAAAAGCCCTGATTGACTGATTGTCAATCAGGGCTTTGCCTTTATGGTACCCAGAGCCGGGATCGAACCGGCATGGAAGTGAATCCACTGGTGTTTGAGACCAGCGCGTCTACCAATTCCGCCATCTGGGCATTTTGTAGAAAAGCGATTGCAAAAGTACACAAAAATTTCAAAAATAAAAACGGTTAGCCTCTTTTTATTTTAAATTATTCCAAAAGAGATGCGGTATGAAATTAATTGAGGAATTGTTAAAACAATCACCCGACGGAAAGCGTTATACCGGGAAAGAAGATAATACAATCGAAAAAGTGTATCCATCACCCAGAGTGTAAGATTATGTTATGAAGAACAACAATTTTTGTGTTATTATGGGAGGCGGGATCGGCAGCCGGTTCTGGCCTTTTAGTAAAGAAGACAGACCCAAGCAGTTCCTCGATTTTTTTGGTACGGGCCGTTCGCTCTTGCAGAGCACGTTTGACCGGTTTAAAAAAATCATTCCCATCGAAAATATTTTCGTAGTGACCAACGACGCATATGCTGAGCTGACGCTTAAACAACTGCCTGAATTATCAAAAAAACAGGTGCTTCTTGAGCCGCTGAGAAGAAATACCGCACCCGCGATTGCCTATTCCCTGTTTCATATTCAGGCAATCAATCCGGATGCCAATATCGTAGTCGCTCCTTCCGATCATCTTATCTTGAAAGAAGATGTTTTTCTGTCAGAGATTGAACGTGGATTGCAATTTGTGGAAAAGAACCCGTTCCTGCTGACGCTGGGTATTAAGCCCAGCCGCCCTGAGACAGGTTACGGGTATATTCAGGAGAGTCACGAGGGGGTCGACGGTATTCGAAAAGTGAAGACTTTCACGGAAAAACCCAATTTAGAACTGGCTAAGATGTTCTGCGAAAGCGGTGAGTTCGTTTGGAATTCGGGTATCTTCATTTGGAACGTGAAGACTATTTTAGAGTCGTTCAGGATGTATTTACCCGATATCGTGAATAAGTTCAACGAGGGGAGGGAGTTTTTTAACACTCCCCGGGAGAAAGAGTTCATCGACCAGGCATTTCCGTTTTGCTCCAACATCTCCATCGATTATGGGATAATGGAAAAGGCGGACAACGTGTACGTTATTGGCTCCGACTTCGGGTGGTCCGATTTGGGTACCTGGGGTTCGTTGCATGAAATAACCCCGAAAGACGAGAACAACAATGCCAGCCTGCATTGCAAAACGTTGTACATTGAAAGTAACGATAACGTGGTAACCATGAGCGATGACAAGCTTGTAGTGATACAGGGGCTTGACGGATATATTGTTGCCGAATCGGATAAAGCGTTGCTGATCTGCAAAAAGGAAGAAGAGCAACGCATCAAACACTTTGTGACCGATGTGAAGTTCCGTTACGGGGATGAATATATATAGGATCAGCTTATAAACAGCAATTCCCGGTATTTGGGCAGGGGCCACATCTGGTTGTCGACCATCAGTTCCAGTTTGTCGATGTGGTAACGGATGACGGAAAGGAACGGTTCCACCGTATCGTGGTAAGCAATGGCCTTCTCGCGTGCGTCTTCGAGCTTATTGGCCGATTTGCGAGCCTCTACCATGTCGTCTACGTTGGTCTTTATGGCAGAGATATGTGTCGCGATCTCCTCGATCAACGCCGCATCCTCCCTGGAGAGCCGGGTTGCCTTCTCTTCATCGAAGACCACACGCATCTTGTACAGGTTATCCAGCAACATCGACTGGTACTGCGTTGCCACGGGGATGATGTGGTTCATGCTTAGGTCGCCCAGTACCCGGGCTTCTATCTGAATTTTTTTAGTATACGTTTCCCACTTCACTTCGTTTCGGGCGTGAAGTTCGCGTTCGTTCAGCACGCCGATGCTTTCGTACATTTTTACACTCCGTTCAGAAAGATATGCGTCAAAAATTAACGGCACGCTCGTTTCGCAATCGAGTCCGCGTTTCCGGGCTTCTTCCTTCCACTCTTCGCTGTATCCGTTTCCGTCGAACCGGATAGGCTTGCATGCTTTGATGTAAAGGCGGATAGTATCGAAAATGGCTTGCTCTTTCTTCATGCCGTCTTTCATTTTCTTGTCGATCTCCTTTTTGAATTCGATCAACTGGCTGGCCACAACAGCATTGAGGACACTCATGGCCGATGAGCAGTTGGCCGACGATCCTACGGCACGGAATTCAAACCGGTTTCCGGTGAATGCAAAGGGTGAGGTGCGGTTCCGGTCGGTATTGTCAATCAACACTTCTGGAATATGGGAAATACCCAGTTTCATCTTGCGGAGTTCGTCCATCGTGATGTCATCATCGTCGGAGCTTTCTTCAATTTTGTCGAGCACGGATGAGAGCTGCGAACCGAGGAATACCGAAATTATGGCCGGGGGAGCTTCATTGGCTCCCAGACGATGCGCATTCTGTGCCGACATGATGGATGCCTTGAGCAAGCTGTTGTGTTTGTATACCGCCATGAGCGTGTTGATGAGAAACGTCACAAACCGGAGGTTTTCATTCGCTGTTTTGCCAGGAGTGAAAAGTCCCACACCGGTATCGGTCCCCAGCGACCAGTTGTTGTGTTTGCCCGATCCGTTTACGCCAGCGAACGGCTTTTCGTGCAACAACAACTTGAAGTTGTGTTTGGTGGCGATCTTGTGCATCAGCGACATGATTAACAGGTTCTGGTCAACGGCCAGGTTTGTCTCACCGTAAATGGGCGCCAGCTCAAATTGATTGGGTGCTACTTCGTTGTGACGGGTTTTCAGCGGAATGCCGTATTTGTATGCTTCGTATTCCACTTCACGCATGAACGCCACCACGCGCGGCGGAACCGCGCCGAAATAGTGGTCTTCCAGCTGCTGGTTTTTAGCGCTTTCATGCCCCATGAGCGTTCTTTCGGTCAGGTTCAGGTCGGGGCGGGCAACATACAATGCCTGGTCTACCAGGAAGTATTCCTGTTCCCAGCCCAAATAGGAATAGACTTTTTTCACATTCGGATCAAAGAGCTTGCAAACTTCTACGGCAGCCTTGTCTATAGCCGAAAGCGATTTTAATAAAGGCGTTTTATAATCAAGCGCTTCACCTGTGTATGAGATAAAGACGGTGGGGATACAGAGTGTGTCTTCGATAATGAATGCCGGTGACGACGGGTCCCACGCGGTATAACCCCGGGCTTCGAACGTATTCCGGATACCGCCGCTGGGAAAACTGGATGCATCCGGTTCTTGTTGTGCAAGGAGCTTGCCGGAGAATCTTTCGATGATGTTTCCTCCGGGACCGTTCACGTAATCGACAAAAGAGTCGTGTTTTTCCGCAGTTCCTTCCGTGAGCGGCTGGAACCAGTGTGTGTAGTGAGTGGCCCCCATCTCTATAGCCCACATCTTCATGCCTGCTGCTACGTGGTCGGCAATTTCCCGCTGCAGTGTTATCCCCTGGTCTATGGCGTCGAGAACGGTGTTCATTGTTTCTTTGGAAAGGTATTTCGACATTTGTGTCCGGTTGAACACGTATTTGCCGAAATATTCCGACGGGAGCTGATCGGGAACTGAAATTTCAACGGGAACTCTTTTTGACGCTTCCTCTACCGCTTTGAACCTGAGTGTTGACATAAAATTGATGTTTTTTTAGTGTACGTATTCCGATAACCTTGTCGTTTGATTAGAAACACGGTGCAAAATTAATCATTTATCTCTTTTAATTGACCGATAAAAGAGAAATCATTATCTTCGCCACACGGAAATAAGTGATGAATTATTTGCTGAACTTGAAATAATTTACCCTATCAAACAAAAAACTGAAGATGAAAAAATCATTTCTGTCCCTGATCCTGATTTTTACCCTGACTACTTTCTCACTTTCTGCTGATGAAGGAATGTGGATGTTGCACCTGTTGAAGCAACAAAAATATCCCGAAATGAAAAAACTGGGATTGAAATTGAGAGATTATGATATTTACAATCCGAATGGCACATCGATAAAAGACGCGGTTGTTCAGTTTGGTGGCGGATGCACCGGTGAGGTGATTTCTTCCCAGGGACTGGTGTTGACCAATCATCATTGCGGCTACGGACAGATACAGAACCACAGTACGCTGGAACATAATTACCTGGAAAACGGATTCTGGGCCATGACGAAGACTGAAGAACTTCCCAATCCCGGACTGACGGTTACTTTTATAGATAAGGTGGAGGAGGTAACCGATTACGTGAAGAATTGTCTTGAACGGGATAAGGCGCTGGACAAAGACGGTATCCTGTTCCTTTCTCCCGCCTATTTGAAAAGCATTGCCAAAGAGAGGGTGGGGAAAGAGTTTCTGGAAAATAACGCTGGTGCCGATGTTGAGATTAAGCCATTCTTCGACGGGAACCAATATTTTATGTTTATCAAAAAGATATACTCCGATATTCGTCTGGTGGGGGCGCCGCCCAGTTCGATCGGAAAGTTTGGTGCCGATACCGATAACTGGATGTGGCCACGTCACACAGGTGACTTTTCCCTTTTCCGCATTTATGCTGATAAAAACGGAAACCCCGCTCCTTATTCTCCCGATAATGTTCCACTGAAACCCAAGCGCTGGCTTACCGTTTCTACCCAGGGCGCAAATGAAAATGATTTTGTTATGATCCTGGGGTTTCCCGGTACAACCTATAAGTTTTATACCTCGTGGGAAGTTGCCGAGCGGCGCGATATCGATAATAGAGTGCGTATCAACATGCGCAGGGTCCGCCAGGAAGCCCTGTTGAATGAAATGCTTGCCGATCCGCAGGTAAATATACAGTATGCTTCGAAATACACAGGCTCTACGAACGCCTACAAGAGCGCTATCGGCTCGAATTGGGCCATTGACAAGCGTAATTTTGTAATGGCAAAAAAACGACAACAGGAAAGACTTATCGGTTGGGCAAAGAAAAAGAACAAAACGCAGTTCCTGGCCGCTCTTGATACCCTACAACATATTGTTGAGCAACGCAGTGACCTCCGTTTCAGGGACCGGATGCTGAACGAAGGGATTGTCAGAGGGATTGAGTTTGCTAATGTGCCGGTCCGGAATGCTGACTCATTGATCCGGGCACTTCGGAACAAGGACGAAAAGAAGATCGAGAATTTCACGTTACTGCTTCTTAATGATTACCGGAATTTTGCCAACAAGAACTACAGCGTAGAAGTGGATAAAAAAGTAGCCAAAGCCATGATTGCTGAATACATACGGTTGGTTCCCAAAGATAAGCATCCTGATGTTTTTACCGTTTTACACACTGAGTTTGAGGGAGACATAAACAAATACGTAGATAATATTTTTGAAAATTCTGTTTTCGGGAGTGAAGCTAACCTGGAAAAATTCCTTTCTCATCTTACTCCCGAAACACTTGTCCATGATCCGATGTTTAGCTTTGCCCGGTCGGTAAAGAAAGAAGAAGCAATGTTAAAAGATCAGCAAGATGGTTTTACCCGCGCCTATTTGATCGCCCGCCGTTCATACCTGGACGGAGTGCTGGAGATGGATGGAGCAACGGCATATGCTCCCGATGCCAATCTTACGCTCAGGCTTGCATACGGACAGTTGAAAGGTTATGCACCCCGTGATGCTGTTTACTATGAACCCCAAACAACGGTGGAAGGAATTATGGAAAAAGAAGATCCCGGGAATTGGGAGTTCGTTGTGCCTGAAAAGCTGAAAGAGCTCTATAACAAAGGTGACTACGGACGTTATGCTTTACCCGGCGGTAAAATGCCGGTGGCATTTATGGCCTCAACGCACACTACCGGAGGAAACTCGGGCAGCCCGGTTATGAACGCCGGGGGAGAATTGATTGGTATAAACTTTGACCGTAACTGGGAGGGAGTTGGCGGAGATATTCAGTACCTTCCGGATTATCAGCGAAGCATTATAGTGGATATCCGTTATGTGTTATTCATTATCGATAAATTTGCTGGTGCTACACACTTGATTGAGGAGATGGATATCCAGTAAAAAAGAGGTTGCAGCAGCCTTGTTTTTTTAAGAAAAAAAGCTGCAAAAAATAATATTAATACCTAAAAAGATCATATATTTGTATGGGGTAAATTCTATTAAATACAAGTAATCATGAAAACGAAATTATTTTACTCTGTATTTGTTTGCGTGATTGCATTACTGGCCGGATGTGGGACAGCGCAAAAAGGATTGAAAAGCGAAACAGCTAAGCGCTTGTTTGGATTGTGGGAGGTGAAAGCCATTCACAACAGCAATGAGGGAGGTTACAAAAAAATGCCTCACGGGATGTTTAAGATGATTATCGATGACGGCAGGTTTGTTAACTTCATGACAACCGCAGGTGGCGCTATGATCACCGTTGACGGAACGTACAGGTTGGTTGGAGATTCCCTTTACATCGAAGAGATTAATCATTCTTTCAACAGAACACAGGTTGGGAAAGACAATCCCTTGAATTTGAAACTTTCCGGGCCTAAGTTTATGTACCTGAGGTGGTTTCAGGCAGTGGATGAGTTTGGTGAGAACCAGAATCAATGGATTGAGGAAATCTGGCAACGGGTAGAGCTTGAAGATATGGAAGTGAGCCGTATCGATTTGGAGCAGGAACTCCGGGCGTTGGTGAAAGATCCTGAGGTGATAAAGAAAGTTATGGATTAACCTCTCTTGCGGAACGAATTGAAAAGAGCGTGTGATATTCTGACCGCACGCTCTTTTACTGTGTATACCTTAATTTTTATAACTTCGACAACGCTTCGTCCAGCTCATATTTGATATCATCGATATGCTCCAGCCCAAGTGACAACCGCAACATATTCGGATAAACCCCAGACGCAAGCTGAGCTTCTTTCGAAAGCTGTTCGTGTGTGGTAGTCGCCGGATGAATGATCAGTGTCCTTGTATCCCCCACATTAGCTACGTGGCTGATCAGGGACAGGTTGTCTATGACCGTGGCGGCCTGTTTTTCATTGCCTTTGATAAAAAAGGACAAAACTCCGCCAAAACCGTTGTTTTTTAAATATTTCTTGGCTAAGGCGTTGTATTTGCTGCTTTCCAGTCCCGGATAATTGACTTTTTCTACTTTCGGATGTTTTTCGAGCCAACGGGCAATCTCCAATGTACTTGCATTTATTCGTTCTGCACGAAGTGAAAGTGTTTCCAGGCCCTGAAGCATCATAAAGGAGTTGAATGGGCTAATGGCAGGCCCAAAGTCGCGCAGCCCCTCAACGCGGCAGCGTATGGCGAAAGCGATGTTCCCGAAAGGAGATTGATCACCGAAAACCTCCCAGAAATTTAATCCGTGATATCCTTCAGAAGGCTCACTGAGAGTGGGGTATTTCCCGTTGTTCCAGTTGAAATTTCCTCCGTCGATAATGATTCCACCCATGGATGTGCCGTGTCCTCCAATCCACTTTGTGGCGGAATGAAGCACAATGTTTACTCCCCAGTCGATGGGATTGAACAAGTATCCACCTTGCGCAAACGTATTATCCATTATCACCGGCAGGTCTTTTTTGCGTGCCAGATCAACAATTTTTTCTACATCGGGGATGTTGTACTCCGGGTTTCCGATCATTTCGAGGTAGATGGCTTTTGTCTTTTCGTCGATCAGGCTTTCTATGCTGTCTACATCGTCCCCTTTGGCGAAACGGAACTCAACTCCCAACCGGGCAAAAGAAACCTTAAAAAGATTGTATGTGCCACCGTATAAGAATGATGTGCTGACTATGTTGTCGCCGGCACCGGCCAGGCTGTTGATGGTGATAAACTCTGCAGACTGTCCTGAGGCTGTGGCTACAGCTGCTGTCCCTTTTTCCAGGGCGGCCATTCGTTTTTCGAAAACATCTGTGGTAGGGTTTTGCAGCCGGGTATAAATATTCCCAAACTCCCTTAAGCCGAATAGGTCGGCTCCGTGCTCCGCATTCTTAAAAACGAAAGCTGTTGTCTGATGAATGGGTGCGACTCTTGAGCCTTCAATCTGATCTGGCTGTTGTCCTGCGTGAATCTGCAGGGTTTCGAAATGTAAATTTCTCATTTTCTTTAATTGTTATTGAAGTTTTTAAAATAACCTAAATGCAGCAAAATTGTTCGTTTGACGACTATTTAAAATCAACAATCCGTTTTGTGTGACAAAATGCTATAGTGCAAAAGTAAAAGAAAATACGGGATCTTGGCACAAATAAGTGTTAAATGTGCAATTTATGGCTGATTACAGGATGTTTCGCAGGAGAAAAGTTATGTTAGTTGTCAAATAACCGGCTTCGGGCAATCATGCATGCGCCAACGACTCCGGCTTTGTTTTTTAATTTCGAAGGGATAATCTGCGTATCTTTATTAACCAGGCCCAACGAATGTTTTCTGACGGCACTTCTTATCGGAAGCATAATAAATCCTTCTGTTTCTGCTACCTGACCGCCTATAACCACCAGTTCCGGATTGAAAATATTAATCAGTCCGGCGACGTATTTACCCAGTTTGAACCCTACCTCTTCCATTATCTCAATGCAAAGCGGGTCTTCCATGTTGGTGGCTTTTACGATGTCTGTAAGGGTAAGTTTATTTAAGTCTTTTACCTGTTGGGTGAGAATGGAACTTTCTCCCTTGTTGATCCGCTCAAGTACCATCCGGTGTATAGCCAGCCCGGAGGCTTCTGTTTCGAGGCATCCCTTTTTGCCGCAATGGCAAATGATTTCGTTATCGAAAATGGGGAAATGGCCAAATTCTCCTGAAAATCCCGATTTCCCGTAGTATAGCTTCTTATCGATAATGATTCCAATGCCGAGGCCCCAGCTTACATTTACAAAAATCACGTTACTTTCACTCTGTACCGCTCCCTTCATAAATTCACCGTAAGCCATGGAGCGCGTGTCATTGTCCACAGTTACTTTATAGTTCAACCGGTTTGATAAGATATTGCTGATCGGCTCTTCACTAAAATAGAAGCTGCTGTAGCTGTATCCGGATTCGGGGTTTACGCGGCCCGAGATATTCAGGCAGATGTTGTATATTTTTTGCTTTAGTTCACCCGTTTCACGGATGAATTTTTGTATGTGCTCACAAAGGACATCGAACGAGTCTGTGGTGTTTTCATACATATACGAAATTCCCATTTCGTACTTCACAATATCGCCTTTAAAATCCATCAACGCAATGTTTAAATGGTGTCTTGTCATGTCTACCCCGATGAAATAGACAGATGACGGATTCAAGCCGTAAACATTTGGGTACCTTCCGCCTGCGGTTTGTATTTTTCCGAAATCGGCAACCAATCCTTTATCGCTCAGCTCCCCGATCAATTTTGTTACAGTAGGAACACTCAGGTCGAGCCCTTTTGAAAGTTCGGCTATCGTGTCATTTCCGTTGTTAACGAAATGGTTGATTATCTCTTTTTTTATCTGGATGTTTTTGGGGCTTTTGTCGGTGCTTAAGAAGAAACTCTTTTCCATCTCACTCTTTATTTTATAGAAAATATGTTGTATCCTGATTTTAAAGGTTAGTTAAAGGCAATATTTATAAATTGTCTGAATTTTTAAACCATATAATAAATTAGGGCAAAGATAATAAAAATGTAAAATTTAAGTGTCGGTTCTTGCACAAAAAAACAGGAATATTAAAAAAATAACAATAATTTAACTTTATTGGCGATAATTCGATCATATTTTATAACTTTATCGGAATTTCTTAAAATCGTAAACCTAAAATACAAATTAACTTTTAATTATCAATGAATTACTTTTATCTTGTCCCCATTGCATCGTTGTTCGCTCTAAGTTTTGCTTTCTATTTCTTCAAGAAGATGATGAGAGAAAGCGAAGGTACAGAACAAATGAAGACCATCGCGAAATATGTCCGCGAAGGTGCCATGTCTTATTTGAAGCAACAATATAAAGTTGTTGCTATCGTCTTTGTTATTTTAGCCTCGGTTTTTGCCGTTATGGCTTATTTTGGGTTGCAGAACAACTGGGTTCCCTTTGCATTTTTAACCGGAGGTTTTTTTTCTGCGTTAGCGGGTTTTTTTGGTATGAAAACCGCCACTTATGCATCGGCACGTACAGCGAATGCTGCTAAAAATTCACTCAACAAGGGATTACAGGTAGCCTTCCGCTCAGGCGCCGTTATGGGCCTGGTGGTTGTGGGGTTAGCCTTACTTGATATTTCTGCGTGGTATCTTGTCCTGGATCATTTCATTGACAGTGCGGAGCCCGGACACAAGCTTATCATGATTACCACTACGATGCTTACCTTCGGTATGGGTGCTTCCACACAGGCGCTGTTCGCACGTGTGGGGGGAGGAATTTACACCAAGGCGGCCGATGTGGGAGCTGACCTGGTCGGAAAAGTGGAAGCCGGTATTCCCGAAGATGATCCGCGAAATCCTGCTACCATTGCGGATAACGTGGGTGATAACGTAGGAGATGTGGCGGGGATGGGAGCCGACCTTTATGAGTCTTACTGCGGTTCTATCCTGGCTACGGCTGCACTGGGTGCTTCGGCTTTCGTGCTGAACCCTGCTATGCAGGCCAAAGCGGTTTTTGCGCCCATGATTATTGCGGCTATCGGTGTTTTTCTTTCCATACTGGGTATCTTTCTGGTGCATACAGGTGAAAATGCCGATATGAAAAAACTGATGGCCGCATTGAATCGCGGAGTTAACGTAAGTGCGGTATTGATTGCCCTGTTCACTTTTGTTATTTTGTATCTTCTGGGTTTCGAAAACTGGTTAGGGTTATCTTTCTCAGTAATTTCCGGATTGCTGGCTGGAATTGTTATCGGACAAGGTACGGAATATTATACATCTCATTCTTTCCGCCCAACGCAACAAATTGCAGAAAGTGGCAAAACCGGGCCGGCTACCGTTATTATCTCGGGTATGGGGACCGGAATGATATCTACATTTATTCCCGTGATAACCATAGCGTTGGCTATTCTGTTTTCTTACCTTTGTGCCACTGGGTTTGATGTGCAGAACATGATGTCGGGAGAGAACCTGAGTATGGGATTGTATGGCATTGGAATAGCCGCTGTGGGGATGCTTTCGACTCTCGGGATAACATTGGCTACAGATGCTTACGGGCCAATTGCGGATAATGCCGGCGGAAACGCTGAGATGTGCGGATTGGGAAAAGAGGTCCGCAAACGTACGGATGCCCTGGATGCTCTTGGAAACACTACTGCTGCCACGGGAAAAGGATTTGCGATCGGTTCCGCTGCATTGACGGCACTTGCTTTGTTGGCCTCCTATATCGAAGAGATTAAAATAGGTATGTTGCGGCTTGGACAAACTGTACTTGAGTTTGCCGATGGCAGTGATGCTGTGGAAATTGCTAAAGCCGGTTTTGCCGATTTCATGAACTATTATCAGGTTACCCTGATGAATCCCAAGGTGCTTGTCGGCATTTTTATCGGTTCGATGATGGCATTTCTTTTCTGTGGGCTTACCATGAATGCTGTGGGAAGAGCTGCTCAGAAAATGGTGGAAGAGGTACGTCGCCAGTTCCGTGAAATCGCAGGCATATTAGAAGGTACGGGTACTCCCGACTATGCGAAGTGTGTTGAGATATCCACGAAGGGTGCGCAACGGGAGATGTTGTTGCCGTCACTTCTGGCCATTGCCATTCCCATTGTAACGGGGGTTATTCTCGGAGTGCCCGGTGTCATGGGACTATTGGCCGGGGGATTGGGTTCTGGATTTGTGTTGGCTGTTTTTATGGCAAACTCCGGCGGTGCGTGGGACAATGCCAAAAAATACGTGGAAGAAGGTAACCTGGGCGGAAAAGGCAGTGACGTGCACAAAGCCACCGTGGTGGGGGATACTGTTGGTGATCCGTTCAAGGATACATCCGGGCCTTCGCTCAACATTTTGATCAAGCTGATGAGTATGATTTCTATCGTGATGGCGGGGCTGACGGTTGCCTGGAGCCTTCTGTGACGGTAGTCAAAAAAACCCCGAAAGTTTTTTGTCTAACTTTCGGGGTTCATATCAATCCTGGAGTTTTTTTATAAATTTATAAGTTCGGATTTACCGATTTCCATTGATCAGTTGCGGGGATGATTCCCATAGCGATGACTTCATCACGCAGCTTTGCCAGGTGTTGGTAGCTTTCTTTCAAGGCCGTCATTTCGCTGTCGGTTCCTTTGGTCTCGTTTATGACCACACCGTCTTTGGTGATGTTGGTTTCCATTGCCATCATGATGTTCGGGAAATCGACGGTATTTACGTAACAACCCGAAGGCCAACCGAATTTCTCTCCGCCCATGGCTGCGCGGATCATTTCTACCGATACGTACGACGGGCTTTGGAACGATGAGCGTCCACGCAGTTTAATGATGTTTGCGCCCCCTTTGGTTACTCTTAGTTTAAGGGCATCCCAGTCTTCGTTTGTGAGCTCGGGTGTGCCGATGAGGTCGGTTAACGGTTTTCCGTCAACTTTTGCCGTAGAGGCAAAAACAGCCATTTGCTCGCCGTGTCCGCCATAGGTGCGGGTATTGGTAACCTGGCTCTGTTTTACACCGAAATGTTTTGCCAGTTCGCTTTGTAAACGGGTACTGTCCAGTCCGGCCAGTGTGGTAACGCAGCCCGGTTTCAGGCCCGAGTGAATAAGGGCCACCAGGCCGGTAATGTCGGCAGGATTAAAAATAACGGTAAGGTGTTTCAGATCGGGGCAGTAAGCCTTGATGTCTTTACCCAGTTGAGCTGCAATCTCCGCATTGCCTTTCAACAAATCTTCGCGGGTCATGCCGTCTTTTCGCGGAGCACCGCCCGAAGAAATCATGTATTTTGTGCCGGTGAATGCTTCCCGGATATCGGTGGTGAACGTAAAATCCACTCCTTCAAATCCACAATGGCGCATTTCTTCGTAAACACCCTCCAGGCCCAGAGCAAAAGGGTCGTATAAGCAGATGTTCGGGGTTAAACGCATCATTGCCGCAGTTTGCGCCATGTTTGAACCAATCATTCCGGCAGCGCCAACGATGGTTAATTTTTCGTTTGTTAAAAAGCTCATAATTGAAATTATTAAATGTTGAATGTTTTTTCAGAGGCCAAATTTACGATATTATCCCGACATTAAAGAAAAAAAGAATTAAATAAACGTTAAAAGCCTGCCCGGCTTAACTTTACAACAACCGGGATTGTCACGGGCATTGAACAGAGGCTGCCTTTTTGGGGGCAGCCTCTCTTTCATTGGAAGTGTTGAGCCGGTTAGTGTCTTGCCCACCAAAGCGGAGTTAACACTGCGTCGGTTCCTCCGAGTAATTCAACGGCTTGTTTATATCCTTCAGGGTTACTGTTTTCAAGTGATGCAGGATATTTTAATCGTTGAGGGAAGAAATCGGGTTGTTGGGTAGTTTTTACATTATCTTTCGTTATGGCCGGAAGATTTGTTAACGGGTTTTCCACAACCATGTTTTCGAAGAATGGGAGTCCAAGACGACGGTAATCGTTCCAGGTTTCGAGTGGTAACCACGGATTTTGAGCGATGAATTTTTGGGTGATGACTTTCGTCATCTGGTCGTTCAATGCTTTCTTATAAGAAGTCTGGCTTGCTACCGGAAATTTATACGCAAACTTCGCCGGCTGGTTAGTATAACCATCAATAATGTCTACTTCAACGGTTGCAGGAGGCTCTGCTGTATGATCCCATTTTACGGATGTTCCAACACGGTTGTAATCTGTTGAAGCAATATACGTGTCGTAAAAACTGCTAACGCCATGATAGTCCAGGCTGGCTTTAATTCCTTTTTCGTAAGCTTCTTTTGCAGACGTGGGCGTTGTCCAGCCTCTTAGAGCTGCTTCAGCCAGTAGGAAATAGGTTTCCCAAGAAGCAAAGAATACGCGTTTTTGCGAATGATTCCTGTATTTTTTTACGAGTATGGGGTTGTATAAAGAACCTATAATCTGGTTCATGGCAGACATATCTCCCCAGCTTCCGCCCGGCATTGTGTTCCACGTAAATGCTAAATTAACAGTAGCTATTTTATTATTTTGGTCTTTGTCTGCAAACACAGATCTTTCCAACGGACCTAAATCATCTTCCGATGTAAATTGTGCATCGGGGCTGGTGAAATCACCGGGTATGGCGTAGAGTTTGTAAGCTCTTGGGTCAATGGTGTTGTGAAGTCCGTCGAAGAAGAACCCGATTGAAGGATCGTTTGTATACGTTGAAAATTGATTTTGGAACCTTTTTCCCATATATCCCTTCGGTTTGATGTAAGAAGCGTATGAAGCGTCCAGCATGTCTGCCGATTTAACACTGCCTAGATTAATCATGAGATTGTTTAGCGTATTACTCATTAATAACGCATTCCAGGGTCTTGACATCACTCCTGCCAACGGATCCCAACCGTCACGTTCTTTAACTGCAAACATTTCGTCTGCCGTTAAAATAATTGACCCTTTCACTGCATCTTCAAATTCAGATTTTGCTTTTGCTGCATCTGCTTCCGATAAACGCATAGCCAGACGCATACGCATTGAGTTGGCGTATTTTATCCACTTTTCAAAATCGAACTGATAAGCACGGTCAAATTTCTTATCAATGTCTTGAGCTTTTACATTGACATCAATTTTCTGTGCTGCATCTTTCAATTCATCGATCATAAAATAATATACGTCTTTAACACTGGAGAATTCAGGGTTTGTTCCTTTAAATGCTTCAAGGGGAAGAGGACCAAAATTATCGGCGAACTCACTCATTAGGTATGCTCGCCAGATTCTAGCTACTTCTTTGAGGTTTTTCGTCATTTGGCGGTCGTACTCTACTGCGAACTCATCTTTTTGAATTTGTTTTTCAGCCAAGTCTACTGCTTGCGTTGCTGATTTCATCCAACCCGATACATAGTTGTAATAATCGGAACTCCAGTCATTATTATAAGTGCCAAGGTTTATGCCGCCCGAACGGTCTTGTCTACCGGCACGTCTCCAATACAAAACAAAAGCACGTTCAGCAATGTGCGGGTCTTGTTGCGCATCGGTTATGGCTTTATTGATTATGTATTGAACCTTGATGTCGTCTTCATTTGCAGCATTTGGATCTTTATTAATGTCTTCGAAGTCGGAACAGGCTCCTAAAAACATGATCGCTGCCAAAAAAGCCAATAATATATTTTTCTTTTTCATTTTCTTGTTTTGTTAAATTATTAGAAACCAAAAGTTACATTAAACAAATAGGTACGCGAAGTAGGCGGAGCCGTATTCTCAAATCCTACGGCATTTGTTCCAATAGCAAATACCGATTCGGGATCTACACCGTTTAAATAGCTTTTAATCATTAAGGCATTGTTTACAGAAACTCCCATTCTTAAACGAGTAAAAGGAGTATTCTTTAACAGGGTACGGTTAAAATCATAATTCAGCTGCACGTTGCGTACGCGAATGTTGGTAGCGTTGTAAATATTAGCTTCTGAAATACCCAGGTTTCCGGTATCGCCCGTAACCCTGTTCCAGTATTCCTGTTGGGTCACTTTGGTCGTATTTACCTGATATTGATTGTTGGCATCAAGATAAACACCGTCCACGATAAATTCATCGCGTTTTCCTCCTGGAGCTGTTATGGCAGCAGTTCCAGCACCTTGTAAATAGAAATTTGTTCCTGAAAACATTTCACCTCCAATGCGGGAGTCAATCAAGAAGCTGAAGGAGAGCCCTTTGTATTGGAATGAGTTTGTGACACCAATTAACATGTCGGCTTGTTGATCCCCAACTTTTTCTTTTTCAGGGGTTCCATTCGGGAGTCCGTTAGCATCAACGATGAGTTTACCATAATGCGGACTGTTTTTATCGGTTACCCGTTTGAATTTTGAACCGTAGATTTCGCCGTAATTGCCTCCTGCGGTTGCATAGACCTGCAAGTTGTCATATCCGCCTAAAGAATAAAGTTTAACATCATCGGTTAGTTCTACGATGGTATTTCTGTTGGTTGAAATGTTGGCTTGCATGTTCCATGCGAAATCTTTTGTTTCAACGGGACGAGCATTGATCATCAACTCGATACCTTGGTTCTGAATGTTTCCTGCATTGATTTTCCTTGAACCGTATCCACTTAACGGGTCCATGGGTAAATTCAGCAATTGACGACGAGCATTTGATTTGTACCAGGCAAAATCAAATCCCAGGCGGTTATTGAAAAAACGTAGTTCTGTACCTGCTTCCCATGAAGAGATAAGCTCACTACGAACGCCCGGGTCAAATAATGTGTTATTGGTACCCGCCGTTGCATTATTTTCAGGGTCTTTACCAATCCAGTAGGTATTATAAAGTTGATAAGGATCAAGATCGTTACCAACCTGAGCAAACGAAGCTCGTACTTTTGCGTACGTAAACCAAGACGGCATTCCTTTTCCTTGAGTATTGATCATGTCGCTGATTACGAGTGATGTACTGATCGATGGGTAAAAAAATGATCTATTATCAGGGTGTAAGGTTGAAGACCAGTCGTTGCGGAATGTACCGTCCAGGAAGAAATAGCCGCCGTAATTCAACTGTGCCGTTCCGAAAACGGAGTTGATTTTCTTTTCATTGTATTCCCTTTCGGCATTGACGTTGTTTTTTGCATTTCCAAACGTGAAAAGATCTCGAACGAGCAGTTCATCGGGACCACCGCTGATGCCGGTTTTTTTCCTATGCATGAGGTTGCCCCCCAAAGAACCGCCTAATCCCCAATTGCCGAATACATTGTCTTTTTGAGCCGTGAATAATGCCGTATAGTTGTTCTCGAAGAATTTATCCTGTCCGAAACTGTATCGTCCGGTATCGGTTAGAGGGCTTCCTCCGTATGTTTTGTTATCGTATTGGGTGAAATACATATCTGTACCCCCTCTGATCTCTCCGGTCAGCCATTCTGTAAACTGATACTTAAGCGTCCCCGACATTAGAAAACGCTCCCTGACATCGTTGCTGAGCCTGTATTTACTCAACCAGTAGGGATTTATCTGCGGACTGGTTTTTTGGTACCAAACCATTTTTCCGGCATCATCTACGGGATTACTGAAGTCTAGGATATCCAATGAACGAGGGAAAGCGTACATGGTAAAGAACGGATTCGATGCATTTCTTCCTCCGACCGGGCGGTTCTGAGCATTCGTTTTGACGTACTGAACCTTAGTATCGGTACTCCACCTGTCGTTCGCTCCGAATTTTGTTGTTGCGCGAGCGGTCATATTGGTCCTGCTTAGATCAGCCCCAGGTATCTTGCTCCAATCATCGGTCCTGCCTAACGAAGTGTAAACAGAGACATTATTGTACTGCTGTGAAAAGGCAATGTTGTCTGTAAGGTTAATCCCCGGTTTGTTGAAGTAAGCGTTTAAGTTGTCGTAAACCGTCATTCTGGCTTTCTCCCCGTTCCATTTTGTGTATTCCTGTCCGGTAATCTCCGGTCCCCAGCTGCTAGAAGACAACGCATCGTAAGCTCCATCAGAGCCTTGTCCGTATGTGCTTTGCAGTTTGGGATTCATAAAAATGGTTTCCGCAGAGACCGAAGATGAAACGGTAATTCCCAATCCGTCGTTTTTACGTCCGGTTTTTGTGGTAATCAAGATGACTCCGTTTCCGGCTCTTGAACCATATAAGGCAGCAGCGGATGCGCCTTTCAGTACAGACATGCTTTCTATATCCTCGGGGTTAATATCCGATAAACCGTTACCCATATCTGCGCTTGGATTCCAATAGTCGTTATTCTTTGCTCCTGTGAAGTTATCCATGGGAACGCCGTCAACTACAATTAACGGTTGATTGAGATTAGTAACGGAATTATTACCTCGAATTACAATTTTAGAAGAACCGCCGGGTCCGTTACCGGAGCGTATTACCTGCAACCCGGATACTTTTCCGGATAATGCGTTTGCTACGTTTACTTCACGAGCAGCGATAATGTCATCCCCTTTTACCTCTTGAATAGCGTAGCCGAGAGCTTTTTTATCTCTTTTGATCCCCAACGCCGTCACGACTACTTCGTCCAGTAATTCACTGTCGGATGTGAGTACTACGTCAATGGTTGTACGCCCATTAACCGGAATGGTTTGAGTGACCATTCCCACATAGCTGATCTGCAACGAACCGTTGGATGGCACATTGTTTAATGTATACTTGCCGTCGAAATCCGTTACGGTTCCACGACTTGCATCGCCAGCGACAATTACTGTTGCGCCGATGACTTCAAGCCCCGTGTCGTCCGTTACAGTACCACTTACGGTTACGTTTTGAGCAGAAATAGAAAAGGCAAATACACTCAACAGGAGTGTAAAAAAGCCTTTTGTCGAAAAAAGATTTTTACTTTTCATTCCCTCTAGTTTTTAAATTAATTTAATAAGTTATCCAGATTTTTAGCGTGCGTTTTAAAATATTTTTTTGTCTTTTTGTTGTTGTGGCTTTTGTTTGACAGGACGGTTTCTTGTTATAATTGACAAAAAGAAGCTAAAATATTTCAAAATGCTCGCAAAGATAGGTTATTTTGCTTTATTATAGAAATATTTTAACAAAAAAATAGTTGTTTAAAACTAAACAACTATTGATATATGAGCCTTTGTTCTTAAAAATAATTAATTAGAAAGGCCGCTTTAACTGCTGAAGAGAATCACAATCCTTTTTCCGACAGATACCTCTCGGCATCCATGGCGGCGCGGCATCCCATTCCGGCAGCCGTAATGGCCTGGCGGTAATTCGGGTCGGCTACATCACCTGCGGCAAAAACACCTTCGATGTTGGTTTTTGATGTTGGATTGTCTATCTTGATGTATCCCACCTCGTCGAGTTCCAAAAAGTTTTTAAAGATGTCGGTATTGGGTGTGTGTCCGATAGCTAGGAAAAATCCGTCGATGGCGAGATCAATTTTCTCTTCATCGGGTTCGCCCATGCGTTTTACCAGATGTACTCCCTCCACGCCTTTTTCTCCGTACAATCCCACGGCATTGTGTTCGAAAAGAATTTCAATTTTCGGATTGTTCATTACCCTCTCCTGCATGATCTGGGATGCGCGCAGGTAAGGCTTACGCACAACCAGGTAGACCTTGTCTGCCAGTCCCGACAAATAGGTAGCTTCTTCACAGGCGGTATCTCCGCCTCCTACCACGGCCACCTTTTTTTTGCGGTAGAAAAAACCGTCGCAGGTAGCGCAGGCCGAAACACCTTGTCCGGCGTATTTGGTTTCATCGGGCAGACCCAGGTACTTGGCGGTTGCACCGGTAGAAATAATTACGGTGTCGGCTTCAATCATGTGCTCGTTGTCGATCGTTACCTTAAACGGGCGTACCGAAAAATCCACGGAGGTGGCCCTTCCCGGAAAAATCTCGGTTCCGTATCGCAGAGCTTGCTTTTTCAGGTCTTCCATCAGTTCTGGCCCGGTGATCCCTTCGGGATAGCCTGGGAAATTTTCCACTTCGGTTGTGGTTGTCAGCTGCCCACCGGGCTGTAGTCCTTCAAATAAGACAGGTTCCAGGTTGGCACGCGAAGCATAGATAGCTGCTGTGTATCCCGCGGGTCCCGACCCGATGATCAGGCATCTTACTTTATTCCTCATAATCGTAATATGTTTAAAAAACCTTCCCTTTGTTTGAGAGAAGGCAGTACTGTTAATAATTGGCTCAAAGGTACAATTATTCTTCTATACGTGAAATGGATATAGTAAATTTCTATCGTCCATTTATCTCAGATCCACAACTTCAACTCCTTTGTGTTGGTCTTTGTTGAAGATAAATTCAGTATCGGTGAAATTATAATTGGTGTTGTAATCGTTGATATCAATTTTGTTTCTCATCCCGTTTTTCAGGGTGATATCCACTTGTAAGACGGAGTTGGTTTTTTTATCAATACCCACGGATATTTTTTTGAAATCACTTTTGCTTCCCGTTGGAGACATGTTTATAACGAATGCATTCTTCCCATTGATGATTCCCGATGCAGGGGTGTCTAGCGTGAACCCGGTTTTGTACATGCTCAGCAACGCCAGTGGGCTGATGGAGGCAATCTCTTCGTTTGATGGATGGCTGATATTTACTTCGTTGAGGTCTTTCATCAAAACCCATTGGGTTTTTCCATCGAACCAGGTATCGATGGTTGGCATTTCGATTTTAAACTTATTGCCTTTTACCCGTGCCGTCCCCTTCTGGGGTTGGTATGCCGTTCCGTTTTCGTCGGTGGTGGTAATGTTAAACGTCATTTTGATGCCGTTGGAATTTTCATAGGTGCTGTATGCTTTATCTAAGATATTCCGGGCGTTTGCGGCAGGTTGTGCGAATCCAGTAGATACGGTTAATAATGCGGCAATGGCGAGTATATATTTTTTCATATTGTTCTCCTTTTAACGGGTTTTCTGATGGGTTGGACTAAAAAGAGGGTGTTTGGTTTATTTTGCGATCCGGGTTTCCGGTTTCCGGATTTTACCTCAAGGAATCCAATAATTTTTCCAGCGAATATTCATCCGAAATATATACATCGCGAGGCTTGCTTCCTTGTGCAGGGCCTACGATTCCGGCGGTTTCCAGTTGGTCCATAAGCCTACCTGCCCGGTTGTACCCGATGGAAAATTTCCGTTGGATCAGTGACGTGGAGCCTTGCTGGTGAATTACAATAAGCCGGGCGGCTTCATCGAAGAGTGTATCCCGCTCGTTCAGGTCTACTGCGCCGGGTTTATCCTCGCTATCCGCCGATACCACTTCGGGCAAGGCAAATGCGGATTCATAACCCCGTTGTTTACCTATGTATTGGGAAATATCCTCTATCTCGGGCGTATCTACAAAGGCGCACTGGATACGAATCAGGTTGCTCCCCTGCGAGAAAAGCATGTCACCCCGCCCAATCAACTGGTTGGCACCGGTAGCATCGAGAATGGTTCTTGAGTCGATCTGTGAGGTTACACGAAAAGCCATCCGGGCGGGGAAGTTGGCCTTGATGGTTCCGGTAATGATGTTGGTTGTGGGGCGTTGTGTGGCGATCACCATGTGCATACCCACAGCGCGTGCCTTTTGTGCGATACGTGCGATGGGCATCTCGATTTCTTTTCCGGCAGTCATGATCAGGTCGCCAAACTCATCGATCACCACAACGATATACGGCAGGTACCTGTGTCCATTTTTGGGATTGAGCTTTCGTTTGATGAACTTCTCGTTGTATTCCTTAATGGCACGGACGTGGGCGCGCATCAGCAGTTCGTACCGGTCGTCCATCTCTTTGGTGAGCGAGTTGAGTGTTTGGGTTACCTTGGTTACATCGGTAATGATGGCTTTCTCCTCATCGGGAAGCTTTGCCAGGTAATGTTTTTCAATGGTGGAGTAGATATTGAATTCCACCATTTTTGGGTCGATAAGCACCATCTTCATTTCCGACGGATGCTTTTTGTACAGCAGCGATGTGATGATCGCATTCAAGCCCACCGACTTTCCCTGTCCGGTTGCTCCGGCAACCAGCAGGTGCGGCATTTTGGCTAGGTCAAAAATAAACACCTCGTTAGTGATGGTTTTTCCCAGCGCTACCGGCAAATCATAGGTGCATTCCTGAAATTTGACGGAAGCGATAACCGATTGCATGGATACAATCTGTGGCTCTTTGTTGGGTACTTCTATACCGATTGTCCCTTTACCGGGCATTGGGGCGATAATACGAATACCCAGCGCCGAAAGGCTCAAGGCAATATCGTCTTCCAGGTTTCGAATTCGTGAGATCCGGACTCCTGCCTGCGGCACAATTTCGTAGAGTGTGATCGTTGGACCGACAGTCGCTTTTATGGAGGTGATCTCTATCCCGTAGTTACGGAGGGTGCGGATAATTTTGTCTTTATTCTCGTTTTGCTCCTGCATGTCCACCTGTCTGTTGCCGGTATTGTATACCTTGAGCAGGTCCATGGTAGGGAATGCAAATGAGGACAAGTCCTTTTTAGGGTCGTAGTCTTCCAGAATTTCCACATCCGGATCCGTTTCCTCGTTTGTATCCGACTCAGCCAGCGGTGAAGCCTTCTCTTCGGTTTTGTTTTCGGCAACCTGTATCTCGTCTTTCGGAACAAAGACCTCGAACCCGTCGTTAGCAGGCTCTTTTTTTCGAATGGGGGGGGCGGTGTGTTGCATAACGGGAGCAGGTGCTTCTTCCCTGTTTTGCAGTATATCTTCCGGTTCGGTCTCTGTTTCCGGCTTATTCGTTTTTTTGAAGGAGAAGAGTTTTTTCAAGATACCCGGCTTTGCTTCCTCTTCCGGTTCTTTTTTTTCGTCAAACTCTAGCTTAATAGGTGTTTCGCTCTCTTTGTTTCCGTTAAACGTGGGTTTGCTATTGATAAGTGTCTCCTGGATCTTGTGCATTGAGCTTTGTCGGAAGGCAATCACGATGATAAGGATGAACAAAAGTACGAGAAGGATCATCCCCGGTACCCCGATGCTGCTTTCCAGCAGGCGCTCGATCTGACTTCCATGCGCACCTCCCCAGTTGATGTGGCTTTTGGGAAACAGACGCCCGAAGATGAAGGCACTGGTAATGGAGCCACAAATCAACCCAAAAGCAGTGATAAGCAGTGCTTTTATAAAGCTGAAGTCAGAAACCTTCATCATCCTCAACCCAAAGTAAATGATGAAAAAGGGAATGAGTATCGAAAATATGCCAAACCATTTGTTAACAAGGGTTTCAGCTAAAAAAGCGCCCCCGGTGCTTGTCCAGTTATTTACTTCCAGTTGCTTATCCTGAGTCAGTTCCCAGAAGGACTTGTTGAGCACTTTGCTTTGATCAGCCGCCCCGGTAAAAAAGAAAGAGATGATTGCCAACAACGTGAATATTCCCAAAAAAGCAATGAGGATACCAAAAATGAAACGAACCCTTTCATTTTTTAAAAAACTGATTATGGCGGTCCTCCGCTTTCTTGCAGTGGAAGTTGTTGTTTTTTTCCTTTTTCGTTTTGTTGATTTTGCCATATATAAAAGTTCTCATCGATTTGCCATTAACCCGATGAAAAACAGGAGTTGGATCGGTAAATTTATTACAAAAGTAATAAAAAGAAACTTAGATGGAAAGCTTTATGGGTTTATAAAAAAAAGAAATGACCGGTTTTGTGTGGGATTATCTTTTCTTCTGGCCAAGTAAGTAGATTCCCCCAATCAGGGTAATGATGGCGACTCCAATTTCGACATAGGCGATCTCCTTGCCTTTATTGTCTTCAGCAGTTATTTCAATGCCGAGAATTTCTACCGATTTTGAACTCTTTTGCAGGTTTGTGATGCCAAGATAACCGAGGATGACGGCTCCCGCGATAAGAATGATTCCGATGATTGATTTCATGTTTGTTTTATTATTTTTTATTTAAGTTTCGCATGTGTTAAGATAACAGCTAATCTTCTCTTAATATTCCAGACATGCGGAAGTTCAGTGAATGGCAATTTTAAGTGTTTGTTTGTGTTGTGTGTTTCTGAAAAGTGAAAAGCCCGCGAATCACTTCGCAGACTTTTCTTGTTAACACAATCTTCATGAAACAAACTACACTATCGAGTTGATTGCAGATTCATAATCCGGCTCCTGTGCAATCTCGGGAACCAGTTCGGTATATACAACTCTCCCTTCGGGATTAACGACTACCACAGCACGGGCCAATAATCCGTGAAGCGGGCCGTCAGTCATCAGCACACCGTACTTGTCGGCGAATGAGTGGTCGCGAAAAGTGGAAAGTGTAACCACGTTCTCCAATCCTTCAGCGCCGCAAAAACGGCCTGCAGCAAACGGCAGGTCTGCCGAAATGCAGAGAACGGTTGTATTGTTTAAAGAGCTGGCTTCTTTGTTGAACCTGCGGACAGAAGCAGCACAAACGCCAGTGTCCAGGCTTGGGAAAATGTTTAAAACTACGTTCTTTCCTTTCAGATCGGATAGCTTTAATTCCGAAAGATCTGTTTTTACCAGCGAAAAATCGGGTGCCAGCGAACCCACATCCGGCAGACTGCCACCGGTATTTACCGGATTTCCTTTAAATGTGATTTTTGTCATGTTGTTATTATATTTCTTTGGGTTTACATCAACCCACTCTCTATTATACTCTCTAATTATTCCTCAAAAACTATAACAAGACGGTAGTTGAAAAGTTCAGGAAAACCTGATTTTTAACTTTTTATTTAGAAACAGTTTTTTATTTTCAAAAACGGCTAATTCGCTTTCATCACAACTCTTCCTTCAGGTACTTTGCCGTATAGCTACCCTTGTGCTTAATTATCTCCTCGGGTGTTCCCGCGACAAGCACGTTCCCTCCTTTTTCCCCACCCTCTGGACCAAGATCGATGATGTAGTCGGCACACTTGATGATGTCGAGATTGTGTTCGATAACAATCACTGTATTTCCCTTGTCCACCAGTTTATTGAGTACTCCCAATAAAATCCTGATGTCCTCGAAATGTAATCCTGTAGTGGGTTCATCCAGTACGTAAAGGGTATTTCCGGTGTCGGTCCGGGCCAGTTCGGCCGCAAGTTTTACCCGTTGGCTTTCTCCGCCCGAGAGGGTTGTGGACGATTGTCCGAGCTTGATATATCCCAGTCCCACCTCCTGAAGCACCTTTATCTTATGCAGGATGTTGGGAATGTTTTCGAAGAAATCTACCGCCTCGTTGATCGACATGTTGAGTACGTCGGCAATGGATTTCCCTTTAAACCGTACTTCCAGTGTTTCCCGGTTGTATCTTTTCCCATGGCATCCTTCACAGGGAACCATTACATCGGGTAGGAAATTCATTTCCAGTGTTTTATATCCATTCCCTCCACAGGTTTCGCAACGTCCTCCTTTTACGTTGAATGAGAATCGTCCGGGTTTGTAACCGCGGATTTTTGCTTCGGGCATTCCGGAAAACAGGGTGCGGATATCGCTGAACACACCCGTGTAAGTTGCAGGATTCGAGCGGGGAGTCCTCCCGATGGGAGACTGGTCCACACTAACTACTTTGTCTACATTTTTTATGCCGTGCACCTCCTTGTATGGCATCGGGTCTTTCAGGGAACGGTAGAATTTCTGGCTCAGGATAGGTTGCAACGTTTCGTTGATAAGCGTAGATTTGCCGCTCCCCGACACTCCTGTTACGCATATGAGTGTTCCCAACGGAAATTGTACGGTAACGTTTTTCAGGTTGTTGCCTGTTGCTCCTCCCACAACGAGTGTTTTGCCGTTCCCTTTGCGCCGTTTCCCGGGAATCTTGATTTCTATTTTTCCGTTCAGGTAATTGGAGGTTAGCGTATTCTTCTTGAGCATCTCTTCGGGAGTGCCTTCAAAAACCACTTCGCCTCCTTTTTGTCCGGCAAACGGACCCATGTCTACCACATAGTCGGATGCAAGCATCATGTCTTTATCGTGCTCGACCACCACTACGGAGTTGCCGGAATCGCGCAGTTTTTTCAACGAATCGATCAGCCGGTGGTTATCCCGTTGATGCAATCCGATACTGGGTTCATCCAGGATATATAATACGTTTACCAATTGCGAACCGATCTGCGTAGCCAGCCGGATACGCTGGCTTTCCCCGCCCGAGAGCGATGCCGATGCGCGGGAAAGGGAAAGGTAACCCAGTCCGACATCAATAAGAAAGCGCAACCGCGAAAGAATCTCCTTGTTGATCTCTTCGGCAATGAGCTGCTGTTTTTCTGAAACGTGATCACCGGCATCTACAATCCAGTCGTACAGCTGTTGGATATCCATGTGCGACAACTCAGCAATGTTCTTGCCGTTAATTTTGAAGTGAAGTGCTTCCCGGTTGAGCCGTTGCCCGTTACACTCCGGACAAACCGACGTCGATATGAATTGTCCCGCCCATTTTTGCGCAGAAGCCGATGCGTCATCATCCTGTTGCATATCGATGTACTTGGCAATTCCTTCGTAACTTACCATGTAGTTGGAGTTACCCAATGACTCATTTTTGATTTTCAGGCGTTCGTCGGTACCGTAGATAATTTCGTCGATAGCATCTTGCGGGATATCCCGGATGGGCGTCTGCAGCGTAACTCCGTATTTTTCGCAAATGGCAGCCACTTGCCAGAAAAACAGGTTGCTTTTTTCTTTTCCTAGCGGCACGATTCCGCCTTTGGCAATACTTATGGAGGGATCGGGGATGACCTTTTCCGTATCGATGGAGTCGATGGTCCCTATCCCTTTGCATTTGGGGCATGCGCCTAATGGTGAGTTGAACGAGAAATTGTGCGGAGCGGGTTCGTTGTAGGATAATCCGGTGGTAGGGCACATTAACTCGCGGCTGTAGTGGCGCACCTCGCCGGACACGGTGTCCTGGATGAGTATCAGCCCCGAACCCTGCTTCATGGCAGTCCTGACACTCGATCTGAGCTTATCTTCAAACTTGTTGGACACGGCTAGTTTGTCCACCAGTACTTCGATGCTGTGGTTCTTGTACCTGTCCAGCTTCATCCCCGGCAGAATTTCCCGGATCTCGCCGTCCACGCGGACACTGATAAATCCCTTTTTCCGGATTTGCTCGAACAGCTCTTTGTAATGTCCTTTCCTGTTTCGTATAACGGGTGCGAGGATGTATATTTTTTTTCCGGCATACCGGGTTAAGATCAGTTCCAGAATTTGCTCTTCGGTATATTTTACCATTTTCTCGCCCGTAATGTACGAGAACGCTTCTCCGGCACGGGCATAAAGCAACCGTAGGAAGTCGTAAATTTCTGTGGTGGTGCCAACGGTAGAACGTGGATTTCGGTTGGTGGTTTTTTGTTCGATGGAAATGACGGGGCTTAATCCGGTAATTTTATCCACATCGGGACGTTCCATTTTGCTTAAAAATCCACGGGCATAGGCCGAAAATGTTTCTATATAACGCCGTTGCCCTTCGGCAAAAACGGTGTCGAAGGCCAGGGACGACTTGCCGCTTCCGCTCAATCCGGTAATAACCGTAAGTGAATCGCGCGGGATGGTTACGTCAATATTTTTGAGGTTGTGTACGCGTGCGCCATACACTTCAATACGTTCTGTCTCAGGAGTCATTTTGTTGAAAATACGAACCTGCAAAGATAGTGAAAAAGATCATCTTGCGATCCATCGTTCGTCGTGAATTTTTATTTTCTCCCCTTTTTTGTAGTAGAGGCTTTCCCGGGTGGGAATAAGGAAAGTATAGTTTTTTCCTGATTTATTGGTGAGCTTGGTATCGCGGAGCCACGAATTGAAATCCTTTAGTTGGGCATAGGTGATGCCGTTCTCTTTGGCAAACGATGCCAGGCTTGGAATGGCCGAGGAAACCATGACTTCCTTGAACTCCATGGGTTTATACAGTTGATCGCTACGAAGGACAAATCCGTATTGTGTCGGGTTTTCAAACAGGGTTTTAATAGCCAGCATACGGAAATAATAACGGGTTGTTTCTTCCACCAGCCATAAATCGAGCGCTTTGTCGGTTTGCTGCTTGGTGAACTCGCTGGTGATCCTTGCTTGTCCTCCGTTGTAGGACAAGGCGGCAGCGCTCCACGAACCGAGCTTCCGGTACGCGTCTTTGAGGTACCGGCAAGCGGCGACGGTTGATTTCTCGATGTGGTAACGCTCATCCACTTCGGGCGATACCTCAAGTCCGAATTGTTGAGCTGTACCCGACATAAACTGCCACAATCCGCTGGCACGGGCCGGTGAGACCGCCCGGGGGTCGAGGCTGCTTTCAATCACGGCAAGGTATTTTATATCATCCGGCACCCCTTCTCGTTTTAAAATAGGCTCGATCACCGGGAAGATACGGTTTGCGCGTTTGAAGAGGAGCAGGGTGGTGGAGTGAAAGTAGGTGAAACTGTTCAGTTCGCGGTCCATCCGCTCGTGGAGATCGTACCGGTCGAACACGATCTTTTCACCCGCGAACATCATCTCTCCGGGAACATCAACCGATGCTGTCATGGAGAGTACTTGCGGACGTTCCAGTTCTACTTTCTCCGAATCGTTGTTCGACAAGGTCATAACTGTGATAATATTCACGGCTACAATAGCTAAAAAAATGTATATGATGTTTCTTTTCATCGGTAAGGAATGTTATAATACGGATTTATTTGTGTCAAATATACAACTATATTAAAAATACTCCAACTATTCATTAAACTTTCTCATGCGTTGCGATCGATTCATGGGTTCTCTTATAATTAGCGTTGATTGGTTAGGGTGTAACCCAAGCAGGATACAGGACAGAAAGAAAAAAGGGCATGACGGCAAAGCCGGCACACCCTTTCACTGTTGATGGTTTTTTCTCTTATCTGATTTTCTTGTATCCGTAAACGGCTCTGTCGCCCAATTCTTCTTCAATGCGGAGCAGCTGGTTGTATTTAGCCATACGGTCTGAGCGGCTCAGCGATCCTGTTTTGATTTGTCCGGCATTGGTAGCTACGGATATATCGGCGATGGTAGCATCTTCGGTTTCGCCTGAGCGGTGAGATGTTACGCTGGTGTATCCGTGGCGGTGTGCCATCTCGATGGCGTTTAACGTTTCGGTCAGTGTCCCGATCTGGTTTACCTTGATAAGAATGGAGTTTGCACAACCCAGTTCAATCCCTTTGCGCAGGAAGTCGACGTTTGTTACAAACAAATCGTCACCTACCAGTTGGCATTGCCCTCCGATTTTATCGGTCAGAAGTTTCCATCCGTCCCAGTCGTTTTCGTGCATCCCGTCTTCGATGGAGTCGATCGGGTAGTTGGTGATAAGTTCCTGCAGGTATTCAGCTTGCTCGGCCGAAGTACGTTTTTTACCGTTGGGGCCTTCAAATTTGGAGTAATCGTAAACGCCGTCTTTATAGAATTCAGAAGCGGCACAGTCGAGAGCAATCTTTACATCTTTACCCGGCTCGTAGCCTGCATTTTTAATAGCGGTAAGAATGGATTCCAATGCTTCTTCGGTTCCTCCGGCCAGGTTCGGGGCAAAGCCGCCTTCATCTCCTACAGCAGTGCTGAGCCCTTTGTCGTGAAGCACTTTTTTGAGTGCATGGAAAACCTCAGCACCCATCCGAAGTCCTTCGCGGAAAGAATTCGCTCCAACCGGACGAATCATAAATTCCTGGAAAGCGATGGGGGCGTCGGAGTGAGAACCGCCGTTGATGATATTCATCATGGGAACGGGCAACACGTAAGTATTTGTTCCGCCGATGTAGCGATACAGGGGCAATCCTAAATAATTGGCTGCAGCCTTTGCTACGGCAAGCGAAACGCCCAGAAGTGCGTTGGCACCTAAGTTCGATTTGGTTTTTGTTCCGTCGAGCTCGAGTAGCCTGGCATCGATTTGTGTTTGTTCCAGTACATTTGTTCCCACCAATGCCGGGGCAATAACATCGTTGATGTTTGCCACCGCTTTCAAAACACCTTTACCCAGGTATCTCTTTTTGTCGCCATCGCGAAGCTCCAGCGCTTCGTTTTCACCGGTTGATGCTCCCGAAGGGACTGCAGCGCGTCCAAACGCACCCGACTCCGTTAATACGTCAACCTCTACTGTGGGATTGCCTCTGGAATCCAACACTTCACGTCCTAAAATACTTACAATTCTCATGTCGTTTTTAATTTTTATATTGAAAAATTTAGTTCTAAATGATTGTTTAATAACCTAATATTAGCGAAAAGTCTGTTTTACAAATTAACGTACAAATATACGTTTTTTTTGTTTATCCGGCCGGGGTTCTGACGTTAAATATTGCTTACGCAGCAAATAATTTCATGCTGCAATCTTATGTTTATAACGCCTGCGACTGGATTGATGTTATCAGCGCATTAAGGTTCGACGTGATGAGACGAACAGCAATAGCTAAGAGGATTACCCCGAAAAATTTACGTAAAATAAAAACGCCGCCTACCCCCATCAATCTTTTCACTCCATCTAAATAACGCAACACCACATAGACAAAAGCAATGTTCAGGATTACAGCGATGATAATGTTGATCGTGTTGTACTCGGCACGCATAGCCAAAAGCGTTGTGAAGGTCCCGGGGCCGGTAATCAGTGGAAAAACCACCGGTACAAGCGTTGCCGAACCGTTTCCGGAAGTGTTTTCGTCAATTTTAAATATTTCTACGCCGAAAATCATTTCGATGGAAATAATCAAAATCACCAGTGCGCCAGCGATTGCGAACGACGAAAGATCCACCTGGAAAAGTTTGAGTATGGCCTCTCCTATGAAAAGAAACATGATGAGGATGATGGTCGAATAAAACGAGGCCTTGAACGGCTCAATGGTTTTATTCTGACTCCTAAGGTTCAGGAATATAGGAACTGAGCCCGTTGCGTCAATAATGGCGAACAGGACCAGGAAGGCACTGATTATTTCTACAAAATTAAATCCGAGCATACCGGGAACATTTTTTTTGATAACCTTTGTTAAACCGGGTGCAAAGTTATTAAAAAAGAGCCAATTCTCAAAATGAACGGTTCGATTTCTCGATCTGTCGGGAAAGGGCGTCGTAAGAAAAGTATGTTGGGTGGGAAAAATTCAGGTATTTTATGATCTTGAAAGCATTGAAATGGTGAAAAAATCGTTTTTCGAAGGCTTGAAATGTGGCACTGTTCCGGTTGCATTCTTCAATCTCGGAAACCACATCGTTCTTTTCAGAAAATTCAATTATCGCCGGATGCAACAGGGATATTCTCTGCCGGATAAACCCGGTGTCCTGTTTAAAGAAAGATTGCCGCAGGTCAAAAAAATCTTTTAACGCCAGAAAAGCGTTGAAGTGATAAGTTTTCATCTGTCCATCAGGTTCGTCTGCAATTTTTTGCAACGCCGGGCCTGTACCGAACGGGATCCTGTCGGAATACCGTGCCATGGGATAAACAAAAACATCGTCCAGCCTTTCGACTCTTCCGAATGCAAAAACTTTTTGCAGGAAATAAAAATCTTCACCGCCCTGTTGTCGTCCCATTCCTCCGACACGTACATAGGCATCCGCTGCAACTGAAAATGCCGAGCCGATAGTGTGATGCGGGTATGGAAATCCAATAAACCGCAGCATTTGGCTGAAATAACGGATGTGTTGCTCGTATTGGCGAACGGCGTTTTCGAGTTTTTTATCGTTGGTTTCAATCCGGTGAAGGAAATTCTGTATTGTACAGCGGGGAGGGCCTGTTTGCCGGTAGGCAGTCGAAATACCGGTCAGGAAATTAGGAGAGACGGTACAGTCGGCATCCAGGGAGATTATTATCCCTTCCGGGTTTTGTGTGTTCAGGAAATGTTCGACAGCCAGGTCCATTCCGATTTTTCGGGCAAGACCCACGCCGGCATGTTTTCGGGGAAGATCTTCGAAGATCAACGGGAAAAACCGAAGGATGTCCCGGTTGTTTTCAGCAGCAAATGCAGTGATTTCGTCGTACGTTTTTCTGTTTTGAAGAACAACTTCCTTTTCCGAACGGACACTTGAGTTAATGATCACTGTCACCACTGTTTTCGCTTTTGGTGTTGCAGACTGGCAAAGATTCCGCAAGGTGGCCAACACGTCTTTCTCATCGTAACACGGTATAACCACGACCGCGTCGGCAGCAACATCCTGTGGAAGCCTGGTTTGCAGGTACTCGGGTTTTTGTATTTCCAGATAGGCTCGCCAGTGTTTCATGCTGCAAAAATAAAAAATAAGGTTCTTTTTGCAAAGAACCTTACTGTATTCATTTGATCAGGAAGATTATTACTTGGTTTCGGTTGCAGCGGGAGTTTTTGTTCCTGCTCCCGTGTTGCTCGTAGAAGTCGCAGGGCCGTACTTTTTGTTCAGGAATTCGGTCACTTCTTTGGTAATATCGTATTTGTCGTCCGCAAAAAGAATGTTATCGGATCCCGTGTTGCTGTAGATGATCTGATAGCCTTTATCCTTGTTGAATTCCACTAAACGAACCTTTACTGTATCGGATAATTCCATATTGAGTTTTTGCTGTTCAAGAGCAAATTCCTGACCCAACCTTTCAGCCATTTGCTGATATTCCTGCTGCATTCTTAAGATGCGTTGCTGCTCCTGCTCAGCTCTTTCCTGGCTCAGGAATGCGTTGTTTTGAAGCTTGCGCTGAAATTCCTGTGCAGCTGCATTCAGTTGACGTTCTTTTTGTGTCAGGCTTGCACGCGAGCTCTCTTCGGTTCTCATCAAGGCTTCGTTCAGGTCTTTTGCGAAGTTATAATTCATCAGAAGAGAATCTACATTCACATAGGCAACGGGTAGGGTAACGGAAGAATCGTTCATCTTCGTAATCAAATCTCCTTTTCTGGCGCCGCTTTTTCCCGGTGCGGAAGTAAAATGCAAGACGTATAAAATAAGGATTGCAACAGCTAAGATTGCCCCCAAAATATAGGCATTATTATTCTTCATTTTCTCAAAAAATTGTGTAGGTTAGACTTTTTCTTTTATTATTTTTTCAATCAGACTTTCTCTGTTCGATGCTTCTCTGTCTTGCGATGTGGCACAGCTTATACCTCTGTCTCTCATAGCCTTACTTCCGCCAATATGTGTGTTGGGAAACTCGCCTTTTTTTGTAAAAAAAACTTTTATACCCATTAGCATAATGGCTATAAAAAGGATAGCGATACCCAGGAGTAAAGTTTTTATCATTTAATTCTTAATTTTGTGGCGCAAAGATAGTTTAAATAGCCAATTAAAACTCATTTTTCGTATTAAAGATGCTAAAATTTTCTGTTTTTTGCGATTTTCATTCCTGTTTTCCGACTAAAGCATAAACAAGAAAGCATTTTATATGTTAATATAGATTATACAGTTATTTTAAAAAACAGATCGTATGAATATTAATGAGCTTGAGCCGAAAATCGTATGGAGTTATTTTCACGACATCACACAAATTCCACGGCCATCGAAAAAAGAAGAGAAAATTATCGCTTATCTGCTTAACTTTGCCAAGGAGCACAACCTTGAGGCCAAGAAAGATAAAGCCGGTAATGTGCTGATCACGAAAGAAGCAACGCCGGGCAAAGAAAATGTGCCGACAGTTATTCTGCAGTCGCATGTGGATATGGTGTGCGAGAAAAACAGCGATGTTACGCACGATTTCGATAACGACCCGATTGAAACTATCATCGATGGCGACTGGGTTAAAGCAAACGGGACAACTCTCGGGGCGGATAACGGTATCGGGATTGCCGCACAGTTGGCAGTGCTTGCCTCAAACGATATCGCTCATGGCAAGATCGAAGCGTTGTTTACCGTGGATGAGGAAACCGGATTGACCGGAGCCAATTCGTTGGAGCCCGGTTTTATTACCGGGAACGTTTTATTGAACCTGGATACGGAGGAAGAGGGTGAGATTTATATCGGTTGTGCCGGAGGAAAAGGGACAAGAGCCTACTTTAAGTATAAAGAAAAGGATGCGCCCAAAAAGTACTTCTGGTTTAAAATTCAGGTGAAAGGACTTCGTGGCGGACATTCAGGAAGCGATATTGATAAAGGGTTGGGTAACGCCAACAAAATCCTGAACCGGTTTTTGTACTCCATTATGCGCAAGAAGTACGGTATGGTGCTATCAGAAATTGGTGGAGGAAACCTCCACAATGCTATTGCGCGTGAAGCGTATGCAGTGGTGGGTGTAAAAGATAAATACAAAGAAGATATGCGGGTGAAACTGAATGTCTTCCTTGCCAATGTCCAAAATGAATACAAAAAAACGGATCCCAACCTGGATATCCAGCTCGAATCGGTACAGATGCCCTCTAAGATTATAAAAAAAGGTGTTGCTGAAAAACTGATACATTCCCTGTATGCCTGTCCACACGGGGTAATCGGTATGAGTTTTGATATCGACGGATTGGTGGAGACCTCCACCAACCTGGCATCAGTGAAAATGCTGGAAAATTATACCATCGAGGTGGGTACCAGCCAGCGTAGTTCGGTGGAGTCACGCAAAGACGACATCGTCAATACGGTTTCCGCCGTCTTTGAACTGGCCGGTGCAAAAGTGGTGCACAGCGAAGGATATCCGGGTTGGCAACCGAATACCGATTCCCAGATTCTGAAACTGGCAAAGAAAGAATACAAGAACCTTTACAATAAAAACGCCAAGGTAAAAGCTATTCATGCCGGCCTGGAATGTGGGCTGTTTCTAGAGAAATACCCTCAGTTGGATATGATTTCCATTGGTCCTGATATGACGGATGTCCATTCGCCCGATGAAAAAATGAATATTCCCTCTGTGGGAAAATTTTGGGATTACCTGGTCCGGATCCTGGAAAGTGTCCCTGCCGAAGGGGAGGAATAAATCAATAGTTATCTTTGATGCTTCGGTGGCGTTCTTGATGACAAAATATGGAGATTGTGTCGTGTTATGAGAAAAATTCTCCTGATGGTCTTTTTTTTTTCTTGTGTGCTGTTTTCCTTTTCACAAACAGGCTTCCGCATTATGTTTTATAACGTGGAAAACCTTTTTGACACCATCGATGATCCGCTGAAAAACGACGACGAGTTTCTCCCCGATGGCCCCATGAACTGGCAGCCCTGGAAATACTGGGAGAAGCTCAGAAACATAACGCGTGTAATTACTGCCATTGGCGGTATGTATTCCCCCGCCCTGGTGGGGCTTTGCGAAATTGAGAACGACAGCGTTGTGTATGATCTTGCCCGGCGGTCGCCACTTCGGGCGCAAGGGTATGAATATATCGTCACACACTCTCCCGATGAGCGTGGTATGGATGTGGCTTTGCTTTATCAGCGGCATCAATTCAACCTGCTGGATAAAAATGAATACGAGGTTGTTTTCAGCGATAAAGTTGTACGCCCCACACGAAATATACTGCACGCTGCCGGGAGAATCGTTTCTGGTGATACCCTTGATGTTTTTGTTTGTCATTGGCCCAGCCGGAGTGGTGGCCAGCGCGAATCCGAGCCTGCCCGGCTGGATGCGGCAACCCTTTTGCGAAGGAAGGTCGACAGCCTCTTTATGATCAGAAAAAGCACCCATATCGTAATTATGGGAGATTTCAATGACGGCCCGCATGACAAAAGCATCTTCCGGATGCTGAAAGCAAAGAGCCGACGTCATTACCGTTCCGACAAAGAATTGTACAACCTGTTTTTTCACCGGCTGAAAGAGAAAGACTTCGGCACCTATTTCTTTCGGGGAAGGTGGGAGGTGCTGGATCAGTTCATCGTGAGCGGAAATCTGTTGAGGGAGGACAACAGGATATATATCAAGGGAGGTGAAGCGCATATCTTCAAGCCTGACTTTCTGCTGCAGGAAGACAAAGCCTCCGGCATAAAACGTCCTTACCGAACCCATTACGGCCCGAGGTATGTCGGCGGTTTCAGCGACCATTTGCCGGTTTATCTTGATATTGTAATAAACTCTTGTCCGGATAGTGTACGTTAAGCAAAATGGGTAGAGTCGAACTCGGTTGAGGCATACCCTAGCGGAGAAATGAATAAGTAAAACCATATTATTCGTAAAATTCAAAACAGTCCCTCAATATTTTATGGTTTTATACGCTTCAAAACGAAAACTTTATCTTATCTTTGTGGGATTTTACATCCAAAATTTAAAAATAATAATTTATTTATGACGAATCCAATCATCAAGCGAATCGAGCTGTCAGACGGACGCACGATTACGCTCGAAACGGGAAAATTGGCGAAACAAGCTGATGGGGCCGTGGAGTTGCGTATGGGCAACACCATGCTGCTGGCCACTGTTTGTGCTGCCAAAGACGCTGCCCCCGGAGTAGATTTTATGCCGCTGCAAGTAGAATATAAAGAAAAATTCTCCGCTTTCGGAAGATTTCCGGGCGGATTTATGAAAAGAGAAGGAAGGCCCTCAGACTACGAAATTCTTACCAGCCGGTTGATCGACCGTGCCCTCCGCCCACTTTTCCCCGATGATTACCACGCTGAAGTTTTTGTAACCGTCATGCTTTTCTCGGCTGATGGTGAAGATATGCCGGACGCATTAGCCGGGTTGGCTGCTTCTGCCGCATTGGCCGTTTCAGATATTCCGTTCAACGGTCCGCTATCAGAAGTACGGGTTGCCCGTGTCGACGGACAACTCTTTGTAAACCCTACTTTCAGTCAGTTGGAAAAAGCCGACATGGACATTATGGTGGGTGCCACCATCGACAACATTATGATGGTGGAAGGAGAAATGAGCGAGGTTTCTGAAGCCGAATTGCTCGAAGCCATTAAGTTCGCTCACGAAGAAATTAAAAAACAGTGTCAGGCTCAGCTTGAACTGATGGAACTTTGCGGAACGGTTAAGAAACGTGAATATTCACACGAAGAGAACGACGAAGAACTCCGCAAACAGGTGTGGAGCATCTGTTATCCCAAAGCGTATGTCGTTGCTTCTTCGCAGAACAGCGACAAGCATGCGCGCATGGATGCTTTCGAGACTATCCTCGAAGAATTCATGGAATCCGTTCCCGAAGAAGAACGGGAAACAAAAGCCCCGCTCGTTGCCAAGTATTACCACGACGTGGAAAAAGAAGCGATGCGCCGCTGCATCCTGGATGAGGGAAAACGTTTGGACGGAAGGAGCACGACCGATATACGCCCCATTTGGAGTGAGGTGGATTATGTTCAAGGACCACACGGATCAGCAGTGTTCACCCGCGGTGAAACACAATCGCTCACAACGGTTACCCTGGGTACGAAATTAGATGAGAAAATTGTCGACGACGTGCTCAACCACAGCACAGAGCGGTTCTTGTTACACTATAATTTCCCTCCATTCTCAACGGGAGAAGCCCGTCCGCAACGCGGTACAGGACGTCGTGAGATCGGTCACGGGAACTTGGCACATCGCGCCCTGAAACGCATGATTCCGGAAGGATACCCGTACGTTATTCGTGTCGTTTCCGATATTCTGGAGTCCAACGGATCTTCGTCTATGGCAACGGTTTGCGCCGGTACGCTGGCCCTGATGGATGCCGGAGTGCAAATGAAAAAGCCGGTATCGGGTATCGCTATGGGACTGATTTCCGAAAACAAAGGACAGAACTATGCCGTCCTTTCCGATATCCTGGGCGATGAAGACCACCTGGGAGACATGGACTTTAAAGTGTGTGGCACTAAAGACGGTATTACGGCTACTCAGATGGATATCAAGGTAGACGGATTATCGTACGAGATCCTCGAGAAAGCCCTTGCCCAGGCTAAAGCCGGACGCGAGCACATCATGGGTAAAATGATGGAAACCCTTTCCGAACCTCGTGCCGACCTGAAGCCGCATGCACCCCGGATTGAAGTGATAGAAATCCCGAAAGACTTCATCGGTGCCGTTATCGGCCCGGGAGGAAAAATCATTCAGGGAATCCAGGAAGAAACTGGTGCCATCATCACCATTGAGGAGGTCGATAACAAAGGCCGTGTGGAAGTATCGGCTTCTAACAAGGACTCTATCGATGCCGCCATGCGCAAGATAAAAGGGATTGTAGCTGTGCCCGAAGTGGGTGAAGTGTACGAAGCGACCGTTCGTTCAGTGATGCCTTACGGTGCTTTCTGTGAATTCCTTCCCGGAAAAGACGGATTGCTGCACATCTCCGAGATCGATTGGAAACGATTGGAAAAAGTGGAAGATGCCGGAATAAAAGAAGGCGATAAGATTGCCGTAAAACTGATCGACATTGATCCCAAAACGGGTAAATTCAAACTTTCACGCAAGGTGTTGCTGCCCCGTCCTCCAAGGCCGGAACAACCTAGGACTGAAGAGTAAAAAAATAGACAACTCTGTTAAAGCGAGCCTTTCCGGTTCGCTTTTTTTAATGATATTTTTTACTTTTGTTGTCAGGTTGCACTCGTTTCATCTGCGGGTGTAACGCGAAACAGTTTCTTAGTTGATCACAATTAAATCAAAAGTCAATGGAATCAACAACACTAAAATGCGGAGACTGCCCCTTGAGGGCAAAGTATGACCGGAAGCCCAAGTCATTGGCCGGCCGTTTTTGGCGGTGGCACATCAATTTTTGTCCAGGTTGGAAAGCCTATTTCACCTCCCTGGCGCCGGAAGAGAAAGCGCAGTTGCTGGAGAAATATAGCTTTAAAAAGTATACCGATTGATTACCTTTTCCGCATCCCGGTAAATTCCCAAAAGAAGAGAAAAACATCGGTTTTGTTTAACTATTTTTTATACCTTTGCAACTAACTTCTTTTAGACGGGCAGATTATTAGGCATTAGACCGATAGACAAAGCTGGTGTCTGAAAGCGAAGCGATCTAATGTCTAGAAGCGTAGTGGTCTGAAAGTCTGCAAAATAATATGAACAAACAATTACTTTTAGGTGCGGAAGCTATTGCACAAGCTGCATTGGATGCGGGAATCTCGGGAGTTTACGCTTATCCGGGAACGCCGTCCACCGAAATAACACAATTTATTCAACAATCGCCCCAGGCCCGGGAATCGGGTGTGCGTTCGAAATGGTCTGCTAACGAGAAAACAGCTTACGAGGCAGCGCTCGGCATGTCTTACGCCGGAAAGCGCGCTTTGGTTTGTATGAAGCACGTGGGGCTGAACGTAGCCGCAGATGCGTTTATGAATTCAGCCATTACCGGAGTCCACGGCGGATTGGTAGTGGTGGTGGCCGACGATCCGTCGATGCACTCATCACAAAACGAGCAGGATAGCCGTGTGTATGGGAAGTTTGCGATGATTCCTGTTCTGGAACCTTCCAACCAGCAGGAGACATACGATATTGTCCGTTACGCGTTCGATTTATCGGAAGAGGTGAAACTTCCCGTGCTTCTTCGGATTCCTACCCGATTGTCACATTCCCGTGCAGTGGTTTCCGGCGGAGAGGCAATGCCGCAAAATCAACTTGCGCCTACCCAGGAGAAGAACAGGTGGATCCTGCTCCCCGTTAATGCCAGGAAAGGTTATCACCGGTTACTTGAGAAGCAGGCTCAACTGATCAATTTCTCTGAATTTTCCAGGTTTAACCAGGTAATCTCCGGAACGGGTGATAAGGCCGTTATAGCTTTTGGGATTGCCTACAACTATGTGATGGAGGTTATCCGGACGTATGCCCTGGATATACCGGTGTTGAAACTGTCCCAATATCCGTTGCCAGAGAAGAAAATTAGCGAGTTTACGGAAAAATACGGTGAGGTTCTTGTTGCTGAAGAAGGCTACCCCGTCTACGAAGAATTGCTAAAAGGCTTTTTCGGGAACGAGAAATTCCGGGGACGGCTGGATGGCACGTTGCCGCGTACAGGAGAACTTTCCCCAAACATACTCTCAAAGGCGTTGGGTGTTCAAACGAATAGTGAACCGGTTGTTCCATCCATTGTCGCTCCGCGGCCGCCGATGTTGTGCCAGGGATGCAGCCATCGCGATCTTTTCGATGCGGTTGTTCAGGCCATGTCACTTTATCCGCAACGGCACGTCTTCGGGGACATCGGATGCTATACGTTAGGAGCTTTGTCGCCTTACAATGCCATCAGTACCTGTGTGGATATGGGCGCATCGATAACAATGGCCAAAGGGGCAGCCGATGCCGGGTTGTTTCCGGCAGTTGCCGTGATTGGCGACTCCACCTTCACGCACTCGGGAATTACGGGATTGCTAGATGCCGTGAACGATAAAAGTGCGGTTACTGTCATTATCTCCGACAACGGGACCACAGCCATGACGGGCGGACAGGACTCATCGGGAAGTGGGAAGTATTTTGCTATTTGTAAGGGGATCGGTGTGGAGGAGAACCATATCCGTGAAATTGTTCCGTTGAAAAAGAATTTCGAGGAAAATGTAAGGGTGATGAAAGAAGAATTCGAATACGAAGGTGTTTCGGTAATTATTTCCCAGCGCGAATGTGTACAGACGGCAGTGAAAAGCAGAAAAAAATGAATAAAAACATCATCATATCCGGCGTGGGAGGGCAAGGAATTTTAACCATGGCTTCCATTATTGATCTGGCAGCTATGAATTTGGGGCTAAATGTAAAACAGGCTGAGGTTCATGGAATGAGTCAACGGGGCGGAGCCGTGGAATCGCATCTCCGCATTTCCTCGGGGGAGATTTTTTCCGACCTTATTCCCAAGGGGAAAGCCGACCTTATTCTTTCCATCGAGCCGATGGAGTCGTTGCGGTATCTTCCCTTCCTTTCTCCCGACGGCGTTATTGTGACGGCTACGGAACCGTATGTTAATATTGGCAATTATCCCGACGAAAAGGAACTGCTCGAAACCATTGCCAATTCAGCGAATCACGTTTTTGTAAATGCAGGCTTGCTGGCGAAAGAAGCCGGAAGTGCTAAATCGTACAACGTGGTTATGCTGGGAGCTGCCGCACCTTACCTGGAAATAGCAACAGAAGAATTGGAAAAAGCCATCGGGATGTTTTTCAACCGAAAAGGAAAAGAGATGGTGGACCTGAACATAAAAGCCTTCCGCCTTGGATGGGCAAACTCATTGAACGAACAAAAATGATTTGGAACCCCGAATTTGAATGTGCCGACAGGCAAAAGCTGCACGAACTGCAGAGCATACGCCTGAGGGAGATGGTGAGGCGTATCTATGAAAACGTACCCGCTTACCGTAAAAAATTACAGGAAAAAGGCATTGAGCCTGGCGATATAAAAAGCGTGGATCAGTTAAAGCACCTGCCTTTTACCACTAAAACCGATCTTCGCGATAACTATCCGTTCGGACTTTTCACATTGCCGCAAACCGATGTGGTGCGTATTCATGCATCAAGCGGAACAACAGGAAAGCCTACGGTTGTGGGATATACGCACCGGGATCTGGAGATTTGGACGGAAGTGGTTGCCCGAAGCCTTACTATGGCTGGGGTTGATAAAGACGATACTATTCAGGTTGCTTACGGTTACGGACCGTTTACTGGAGGTCTTGGACTGCATTACGGTGCCGAAAAAGTAGGGGCGACGGTTATTCCGATTTCTACCGGCAACACCAGGAAACAGCTTCAGTTCATGACCGATTTCCACGCTACCGTTATCGCCTGCACACCCTCTTATGCTGCTCATTTGGGTGAAAGTATCCTTAAAGAAGGCATATCTCCGGAAAAGGTAAAACTGCGCGTGGGGGTTTTCGGGGCGGAGCCGTGGACAAATGAAATGCGTGCTCAGATTGAAAATCTGCTGAATATAAAAGCCTACGATATATACGGGTTGAGCGAAATTATCGGTCCGGGAGTGTCCATGGAATGTGAATGTCAACAAGGGAACCACATTTTCGAAGACCATTTTATCCCCGAGATTATCGATCCGGAGACATTGGAAACACTTCCTTACGGTGAAGTAGGGGAGCTCGTTTTCACTACCGTAACGAAAGAAGCGATGCCACTCTTGCGCTACCGTACAAGAGATCTCACCCGGTTGTTTATTGATACGTGCGATTGTGGCCGTACGCTTGTGAGAATGGGAAAATGCCTCGGAAGGTCGGACGACATGCTTATTATCCGCGGAGTGAACGTCTTCCCGTCTCAAGTAGAATCGGTTCTCCTTGAGATGGAGGAAGCATCACCGCATTATCAGCTTATCATTGGCCGGGAAAACAACCTGGACACTATGGAGATACGGGTAGAAATCAACGAGCGGTTCTGGTCCGACAGTATTCGTGAACTTGAAGGTATCCGCCGGCGCATAGACCACAACATCAAAAGCCTGTTGGGGATCGGAGCTGCCATTAAGTTGGTGGAACCGCACAGCATAGAACGTTCGGAAGGAAAAGCCAGGAGGATTATCGATAACAGGCATATATGACTTTAAACTTTTAATCTATGATTATCAAACAATTATCTGTATTTTTGGAAGATCGTTCGGGACGGCTTACCGATCTCACTCAGATACTGGCAGAGCACGAGATCAATATCACTGCCCTGAGCCTGGCCGAGACAGCTGATTACGGCATCGTAAGAATGGTGGTGGGGAAGCCCGGCGCAGCAGAGGAGTTTCTTCGTGAAGCCGGCTTTTCGGTGCGCCTAACCGATGTGGTCTGCGTGAATATGCCCGACCGCCCCGGAGCATTGCATGAGGTGCTCAAGATATTGGCAGACAATGCGATCAATGTAGATTATATGTATGCATTTTCGAATAAGGATGTGGCTTTAGCTGTTATTCGGGCGGCGGATATCGATCAGGTAATCGAGGTATTGCAGAAAAACGAGATGCAACTGCTTCGCCAGAGCGATATTTATCAACTTTAATAAAAAAGACCAGACATCTGCTAGCTAAATTAATAATATTATGACAAGATTTGCACACGGTGTTTCCGCTTTACGTTCGTCAGAAATCAGGGACCTGATGAGCCTGGCCACTTCTCCCGACATCATCTCTTTTTCAGGCGGAATGCCGGGTAACGAACTTTTCCCGTTGGATAAGATAGATAATATTTATCAGTCGCTTACCGAAAAAGAAAAACAGGTTGCCATGCAATACGGGCCCACCAACGGGTTGCCGACGTTGCTGGAGTCCCTGTCGCAATACCTTGAAAAGAAAGGGCTGCCGGTAGGAGAAAATCGTTTGATGATGACTACGGGGTCACTCCAGGCGATCAACATCCTGGCAAAAGCTTTTGTGGATCCGGGCGATACTGTTCTGGTTGAAACGCCCTCTTTTATCGGAGCATTATCTGCCTTTCGATCATACGAAGCCAATCTTGTTTCTGTTCCTCTCCAGGGAGATGGTATCGATATAGAAGCGTTAAGAACGACGTTGAATACTGCTGGCCCGAAGCCGAAGTTCCTCTATTTTGCCCCTAATTTTCACAATCCTGCGGGTATTATTTATTCGGAAGAAGTGAAGCATCAGATGATTGAATTGTTGAAAGATCAGGACATCCCGCTTATTGAAGACGATGTTTACAGCGATTTGTACTTCTACGAAGAGGATGTGCCGAAAATGACAAACATAAAAACGATGGATCCCGAGGGTATTGATGTCTGCTTTACAGGTTCATTCTCTAAAATTCTCGGTCCCGGCTTGCGCCTGGGTTGGATGCTTGTTCCGGAACACATTTACAAAAAGTGTGAATTGATCAAACAATCTATGGATGCCTGCTCGCCCAGTTTTTCACAGGTGATAGCCGATAAATTCATCCGCAACGGTTATATTTATGAATATACTGAGAATGTGCGGCAGGAGTACAAAAAACGCGGGTTGGCCATGATTGAGGCCTTAGAGAAGTATTTGCCCGATTACGTTTCGTTTGAAAAGCCACGTGGCGGGTTTTATATCTGGCTTCACCTGCCCAAAGGAACGGACAGTTCGCTTATCTTGAAAAAAGCCATCGAAAAAGGAGTGGTCTTTGTTACCGGAAAGACATTCGACCCCGACGGGGTGAAAAATGATTGTATACGTATATCGTTTTGCAATACGGCCACAGATGTTATTCAGAAAGGAATTCCCGTCGTTGCGGAAGCGATCCGGGAGGTGTGCGGATAAATCAATCAATCAATTCCACCAATAGGTCATCTTCAGCACCAGCGCACGGTTACGCACTTCACGCGTGTTCGCAAAGTAATTGTCGGTATAGACAATAAATAAATCCGAAACGGGTTTATACCTCCACTGGAAACGGATGTTCAGGTTGGTGTTGTTCAACTGGTCATTGTATTGCACAAAAGTGGTCAGGTACACTTTGGGTGAGAATGTGATGTCCAGCTTTGGGCCTATCAGCCAGAAATGTTTGTGTTCGAAGGGTTCGGGTAAACGTATGTTAGTGTATGTGGCATTCATGGTGAAATTCACGAAAGGTTGATACCGGTATACCATTTTTGCATCAATCATATCGTACTGGCCGTTGAAAAATCCCCCTTTGGCATAGGTTACCGTTCCGTTCAACATTTTCCGGTTATTGGAGGTGAACGAAGTGTAAACATTGGTGTAACTGTAATCGCTCCCTGCCGCCAGGAATGTGTGGCTTGTGTGGGTCGGATCGAAATCCTGCATCAGTTTTATGTAGTAATTCTTCATGCCTGCCGCGATGGTGGACCGGTCTCTGAATTCCAGCTTATATCCGAGATCGAGTGCATGGTCCAACTTTTCGAACCCGGGGGTATAATAATCGTCATATTCCGCATAAGGCCCGTGAATAACCACTCGCTTATTCGGTACAAAGAAATAGCTTATTTCGGGACGGAAGGAGATAAAGTCCCGGCGTTGGACGTATCCGGTCTCTGCCAGGTAATTGGCACCCACGGCGGTTTCCCGAAACTCTATCCTGACCTTGCCGTTGTTGTATACGGCCGATGCTCCCTGTGCGTACTGCCGGTCGGGATTTCCCGGCTGGAAAGACCGGTGATAGAATACTTTTCCTGTCCAGATATTGTCGCGCGAAGCCAGGTTGGCGTCCAATGCTGCAACACGGTTAAACAGCCTCTGTGATCCCTCGCCAAGAGTTTCTTTGTTTATCATCATAAAACCCAGGTTGGAGCGAGAGAGTATTTTCTTCTGAACAGACAACACCGAGAAATTCCTTACGGCAAAAGCATCCGTTTTTTCCGTGGCCATGTTCATAAATCCTATGCGCCAGTCCTGCCCGAGTTTGCCGCTTACCCGGGCACCGCCCAATACCGGTGCATCCAGTCCTATCCTTCGGGAGAAGAATGGTGTAGTGTTTGTTTCCCCGTAATTGGCAAACAGGTCGCTGTTCTCGAGAAAGAACTGCCGCTTTTCGGGGTAAAGCAGTTCAAAACGGTCGATATTCATCACCTGCTGGTCCACTTCCACCTGGGCAAAATCGGGATTGTAAGTCAGGTCTAGATTCATGGAGGTACCTAGTCCGATCTTGGCGTCCAGTCCGAAGTCTTTTCGGTATCCGGCATTTTCGCCGGCGTCAAAATTTTGATGATACCCCCCGTAGAGGTACGGGATAAGAGAAAAATTTGTCTTCGGCCTGGGTAAAGGTTCATCGAATTTCAATACTCCTGTATAAGCCAGTGAGGCATGCGGAAACTGACGAGGCACAGGTGCCCAGACCGATTTCTCGTTCGATTTTAGATCGAGGCGCCCGAAGTTGGCATACCAGGTTTGGCTTTTAGACGGATAACGAATGGATTTGAACGGGATTTTCATCTCCGTAATCCATTTGTCGGGATAATCTTTCACCTTTAGCTCCACTTTACTGTCCCAGTTCAGGTTCATGACCGAACCGTCCGATACCAGTCCGTCCCATATAGCTCCCGACGCAGAATTTCCGAACGAAAACCCGTTGGTTTGATCGCGGAATGTGTCGAAAACAGTGAGAAGATTGTCGTTGTTGTTAAATGCAAAATCCCTGCGGAAAGATTCGGCAATTCGTTTACCGGGAATTGTATCGTAAAAAATGACGGCCATGTAGAGAGCTTTGTCGTCGTATATGAGCATCAACTCCGATTTTTGCTGCGCAAATCCGGTATCTACCGGCTGGACGAGACGAAAGTTCTCCACCCGATTTGCTGTCTGCCAATCGGTTTCGTCCAGCACGCCATCCAGCGTGATGGAACCTTTTATTTTCTTGACGGTGTAAACGAAGTTCTTATTGCGAATGTTTATGGAAATGGTATCGTTTGGAGTACCCTGTGAGAAGGTTTGAATTGCAAAAGCAACCATCAGAATAAAAGATAACCAGGATTTGATCATGTTTCTACTGTTTTTAATTCCACCAATAGGTCAGTTTCAATACCAGCGCACGGTTTCGGACTTCACGTGTATTGGCATAATAATTGTCGGTATAAACTAAAAATAAGTCCGATACAGGTTTGTAACGCCATTGGAAACGGATGTTCAGGTTGGTATTATTGAGTTGTTCGTTATACTGCATGAACGTGGTGAGAAACAATTTATCCGTGAAAGTGATGTCGAGCTTGGGGCCGACCAGCCAGAATTGATGATTTTCAAAGGGCTGCGGTAAGTGAAGGTGTGTGTATGTAACGTTCATCGAAAAATTCACGTAGGGTTGAAACCGGTACACCATTTTTGTGTCAATCATTTCGTAATTTCCATTGAAAAAACCGCCTTTGGAGTAAGTAGCCGTTCCGTTGAGTGGTTGGCGGTTGTTGGACGTGAATGTGGTGTAGAAGTCGGAGTAGTTATACTCACTCCCCACCGGTAAAAAAACGTTGCTTATGTGGGTTGGATCAAAGTTTTGCATCAACCTGATGTAATAGTTACGTATGCCTGCCGCAATGGACGAACGATCACGGAACTCGACCTTATAACCCAAATCCAGTTCATGGTCAAGTTTGTTGAATTGATGAGTGGAATAATTCTTGAATTTGGAATAAGGCCCGTGTATGGTTACCGTTTTATTGGGAATAAAAAAATAGGCCAATTCCGGGCTTAACGAAATGTAATTCTTGCGGCGAACGAAGCCTGTTTCTGCAAGATAATTATCACCTACTGCCGCCTGGTCCAGGCTGATGAGGATATTACCCTTACTGTATTTTACGGATGCGCCTTGTGCGTATTGACCGTCGGGATTATTCGGTTGAAAAGACCGGTGATAAAATACTTTACCTGTCCATTCGTTGTTTTTGCTGGCCAGGTTGAAATCCAGCGCCGCAACACGGTTAAAGAGCAGAGTACCGTCGGGCTTGTTCAGGTACTCTTTGTTGACGAACATAAAGCTGATGTTGGAGCGGGCCAGAATTTTCTTTTGTAGCGACAATACGGTGAAGTTTCTGGCCAGGTGATCGGTAGTTTTCTCGGTGGTCATGTTGATAAACCCAAGACGGAAGGTATTGTTGATCTTGCCGCTTAACCGTGCTCCTCCCAACACCGGTGCATCCAGTCCGATGCGCCGTGAAAAAAACGGTGTAAGCCCCGTGTTTCCGTAGTTTGCAAATAAATCGCTGTTCTCGAGGAAAAACTGCCGCTTTTCGGGATAAAATAGTTCAAAACGGTCAATATTCATCACCTGCTGATCTACTTCCACTTGAGCAAAGTCAGGATTGTAGGTCAGGTCCAGGTTCATTGCCGTTGATATTCCGATTTTTGCATCCATCCCGAAATCTCTCCGGTAACCGGCTTGTCCACTTGCTTCATAATCCCGGTGATATCCGCCGTAGATATAGGGTATAAGCGAAAAGTTCATGGTGGGTTTGGGTAACGGTTCTTCAAAATGCAACACTCCCGTGTAGGCCAGGGAGGAGTGAGGAAATTGCCGGGGAACGGGTGCCCAGGCCGACTTCTCATTGGCCTTGAGGTCCAATCGCCCGAAATTAGCATACCAGGTCTGGCTGTTTGCCGGATAACGGATCGACTTAAACGGAATTTTCATTTCCGTGATCCATTTATCGGAGTAATTCTTCAGCTTGAGCTCAACCTTGCTGTCCCATTCGCTGTTTTTGGTTTCACCCGACCTGATTCCGTCGGAGATAGCGCCTGAGGCCGAAAACTCAAAAGTATAGCCGTTGGTTTGATCGCGAAACGTATCGAATACGGAAAGGAAGTTGTCGTTGTTGTTAAATGCATAATCCCTGCGGAACGACTCAAAAATACGTTTGCCGGGGATGGTGTCGTGAAAGACCACCGCTACATAGATGGCTTTATCGTCGTAGACCAGCATCACCTCCGATTTTTGTTTAGGGAATCCGGTATCCACCGGCTGGACAAGGAAAAAGTTGTCTGCCTTGTTTGCCGACAGCCAATCCGGCTCATCCAGCACTCCGTCAAGTAGGATGCGGCCCTTCATCTTCTTGGCGGTATACACAAAGTCCTTGTTGCGGATAGTGATACCCTCCGGATCCGTTGGATTTTGTTGGGGAAACAGGAGAAAAGAACAAACTCCCCCCAGGAGAAATACAAAAAATCTCTTCATTCTTGAGAAAATGTATTTTTTGAATGTTATTTATCGAGCCCTGTTCCGTTTTGAAATACCCTTATGGATTCGAGCTCAGAGCCGGAATCGGTTCTTCATCAATGGTGAAATCGATAGGGAGCAGGCATTTCACATTCACTTTTTCGCCGTTGTTTTCACCCGGAATCCATTTGGACATCAGGCTGAGCACACGAATCGCTTCTTTGTCGAGCTGGGAATGCAACCCCTGAACTACTTCGATATTTGAAATAGAGCCGTCGGCGGCTACGATGAAAGAACAGAGTATTCGCCCTTCAACTCCCTGTTGACGGGCTTCCTTGGGATACCGAAGCTGGTGAGCGATAAATCCGGCCAGCTCTTTTTCACCGTACGGGTACTGCGGCATCTTGTCCACGATGGAAAAGACTTCGGAGTTGGCAATCTCCGGATTGGTTTTGCCCAGGGTGTTGGCGGAATTTGTTGTGTTGCGTGCTACAGCTTTTGCGTTTTTGTTCAGCCGGAAATACATGGGTACGTAGCTCTTGGAGCGGACAATCTGTTCCTTGTACTTGGCAGGACGCCAAGGCGGCATGGATTGCAAAATACGCAAGGCTTCCTTGTCGAGTGAAGAGTCCGCACGGTGAATCAGATCGAAATTGGTCAGTGTGCCGTCTTTCTCAACTATAAATGTATAAACGACCAATCCTTGCACATTTCGCTCAACGGCATCGGACGGGTAACGAAGAGTTCCGGATATGAACTTGTTCATTTCACCCGGTCCTCCGGTGTAAATGGGAGGGATGTCCGGATTTTCGATTATTTTTCCTTCGTAAACAGGGGGCGGCTGAAGCTGAGAATTTTCGGATGCAAAAGCAGAAATCGTTATCAGGTATAAAGCCGATAACGACAAAAGTAACGTTTTAGAATTCATTTATTTCTTATTGATGTTTAGACCTTTTTTGTTTGAAGAGCAAAGATAATAAAAAAACTTAACGTTTTTAAAGCAGCAGTTTGAGATTAACAAATAAATTCATAGATTTGTGGCGGTTTTTCATCATCGTGGTAATTCTGTTTTTTTAATTTTCCACGAAAAAAAAGCAGCCGGCTACGGAAGTGAAGCGCCTTTTGCCGGCTGCTGCTTTTTATGGATTCCCTGTCAACCGTAAACCGCAAATTTTTTTTATCTTTGTCCTCTTAAGATTTCACCTGATATGAACTTATCCACTTCACCATCCGTAATTAAAGCGCATGATATCAGTCGTTTTCAGTTTCGAGATACGCCTTTTGTAAAGCTGATGAACAAGCGCATTTACAACGTCCTATTTATCGCTTCACAATACGATATGTTTATCCTTGAAGATGACGGACGGGTGGATGAGCAGATTTTCAACGAATATACGTCGCTTAACCTCCGCTATCCGCCGCGCTTTACGCAAGTGAGTACAGCCGGGCAGGCTATGGAAGAGCTTCGGGCCAACCGTTATGAACTGATCATTTGCATGCCGAACATGGATAACCACGAGATCTTTGCCCAGGCGAAGGTTATCAAGCACAAGTTTCCTTATATCCCTATTGTGTTGCTTACCCCTTTTTCAAAATCGGTTACGCGCGTGCTCGAGAGAGAAGATGTCTCGGGAATGGACTATGTTTTCAGCTGGCTGGGAAATGCTGATTTGTTGCTGGCCATCATTAAACTGATAGAGGACAGTATGAACGTTGAAAGCGATGTGAAAACGGTTGGTGTGCAGACCATTATGCTGGTGGAGGATTCCGTCCGCTTTTATTCGTCGGCGTTGCCTCTGCTCTACAAATATGTGCTCAACGAGTCGAAAGAGTTCTCCAAGGAGGCACTCAACGATCACCTGCGTATGATGCGTATGCGTGGACGACCAAAAATCTTGCTGGCGAGGAATTATGAGGAGGCAGTCAGCCTTTACAAAAAGTACGGCGATAATATGTTGGGTGTTATCTCGGATATCAGCTTCAGCCGTGAGGGGAAAAAAGACAAGTTGGCGGGAAGAGTGTTGGGTGAATGGATCCGTAAGAAGAATAAATACATCCCGATCATTTACGCGTCATCGGAATCTGAAAACAGAGAATACGCTGCACTGGTGGATGCCAAATTCATCGATAAAAATTCAAAGACCTTTCCTCAGGATTTTCATAAAGCTGTAAAAGATAACCTGGGATTCGGTGATTTTATTATTATTGCTCCTAAATCCAAGGAGGAGATTTTCCGGATCAAAAACCTGAAGGAACTGCAGTTGAATATTCGTCAGATTCCCGATGATTCTTTGTATTATCACCTTTCGAGGAACCATTTCTCGCGGTTTTTCTATACACGTGCCATGTTCCCTGTGGCGGAAATGCTGAAGAAGATTGATGTGTCGGCTTATGCCAAGATGGACGATGCGCGCGAGCTTATCTATCAGGCAATCGTAGAGTACAGGCGGATGAAAAACACGGGTGTGGTTGCGGTATTCGAAAAGGACAGGTTCGATAAATACTCCAACTTTGCCCGTATCGGTGACGGTTCATTGGGGGGGAAAGGTCGCGGGCTGGCTTTCATCGGCCATATCGTGAAGACACATCTGGAACTGAACAGTTATGAGAATTTCCCGGTAACGACACCCAAGACAGTGGTATTGTGTACCGATATCTTCGATGAATTTATGGAAGCCAACAGGCTTTACGAGATTGCGCTTTCTCCCCGTCCCGATGAGGATATCCTCAAGCATTTCCTGGCGGCAAAACTCCCCAAGCGTCTTGTCAGCGATTTTCTGGTTTTTTTTGATGCCATCTCCACACCCATTGCCATTCGTTCTTCGAGTATGCTTGAAGATTCACAGTATCAGCCTTTTGCTGGCATATATTCAACGTATATGATTCCTTACGTAAACGATAAATACGAAATGGTCCGCCTGTTGAGTAATGCTGTCAAGGCGGTATACGCTTCGGTGTTTTATAAAGACAGTAAGGCTTATATGACGGCCACCCAGAACCTTATCGATCAGGAGAAGATGGCGATTGTGTTGCAGGAAGTAGTAGGTGGTGAGTATGGGAATTTGTTTTATCCGGCAGTTTCCGGAGTTGCCCGTTCCATTAACTATTATCCTATAGGCAACGAAAAGACGGAAGACGGTATTGTGAACATGGCCATGGGCTTGGGAAAATACATTATGGACGGATACCAGGGACTACGTTTTTCCCCGTTGCATCCTAAAAATATATTGCAGTTAAGTTCACTGGACACTGCTTTGAGAGATACACAAACGCAGTTTTATGCACTCGACCTGGAGTCGATGTCAAAAGATTTCACGATCGATGACAGTTTTAATCTGCAAAAAATACGCATACAGCAAGCAGGGACAAACAGCCCGTTACGGTATGTCTGTTCAACGTATGATCCTGATGATCAAATTATCCGTGACGGATTTTATGAAGGGGGAAGAAAAGTCGTTTCGTTCGCCAATATGTTGAAGCACGATACACTGCCCCTCGCAGAGACATTGGACAAAGTGTTGAAAGTAGGGCAGCAGGAGATGGGACGGCCGGTAGAAATAGAGTTTGCTGTGAATATAAAGAGTCAGCAGGAAGCCGAGTTTTTCGTATTGCAAATCCGTCCGATTGTAGACAATAAGGAAGTCGTAAACGAAGACCTGGAAAATATTGACAAATCCGAGACAGTGCTTTATTCACGAAATGCTCTTGGAAACGGGATATCTACCGATGTTTCCGATGTGGTTTATGTGAAAACGAAGCATTTTTCAGCAGCCAATAATCCTGCAATAGCCCGGGAGATTGAAAAAGTAAATATCCGTTTCAGCGAGGCGGACAAGAACTACGTGCTGGTAGGTCCCGGGCGGTGGGGATCGTCAGACCCGTGGCTGGGGATTCCGGTCAAATGGGCCCACATAAGCCAGGCACGCGTAATTGTGGAGTCGGGATTGGAGAATTACCGGATCGAGCCGAGTCAGGGTACTCATTTCTTTCAAAACCTCACCTCGTTTGGCGTGGGCTATTTCACGATTAACTCCTTTTCCCAGCAAGACGGTTTTTTTGACGAGGATTTTCTTGATTCGCAACCTGCTGTCTATGAGACGGATTTTATACGCCATGTCTGTTTCGACCAACCATTGCCTATAAAAATCAGTGGAAAGAAAAAAATAGGAGTAGTCCTGAAACCGTGATTCTTTACCTGAAGTAGAAGTGTAGGAAGATATGATTTAACAAAAAATAACACAGTTTTGTGTTCACTTTTTTACGTTTTTACATCTATATAATTGAACTTTATCGTGTTTTGCTCTTTTAGTGAACGAGGGCAAACATGGTTCGCAAAACATCATCAGTAGAAGATTTAGCTGAATGAACAATATGCGAAACTTGAATTAATAATTTTAGTCGTATGAAAAAACTTTTATCGATTGCTGCGGCAGTGATTTTTTTATTTCCGCTGCAAGCACAAAACCAACAAACTATGAATTACGATCAGGCCTGGAAAAAGGTGGCCGAACTGGAACAGAAATCCCTTCCCAGATCAGCATCGGAACAGGTGAATCAGATCCTGCGAAAAGCCATTGCCGAAAAGAACAGCCCTCAAACCATCAAAGCCCTCATTCACCAGGGTAAATACAATTTGGCGGTAGATGCAGAACAGGATACCTTGATTTTCCGCCACCTGACTGATATGTTGGGTAAGTCTACGGACCCGGTAGAAAGATCGGTGTTGCATTCCATGCTCGGCGAACTCTACCTGCAGTATTACCAAAAAGACCGTTGGATTATTAACGAACGTACAGCGATCAGTGGATTTGTTCCAACAGATATGAAAGAGTGGTCAAAGAACAATTTCTACGATAAAGTGGTGGAGCATCTCAACGCATCCATCGAGTCTTACAGCTCACTCGAAAAGGCAGAGGTTCAGTCCTATGGGCCCATTGTTACCTTTGGGAAAGATTCGCGTCATTTTTATCCCACGATGTATGACTTTTTAGCGCTTCGTGCTATTGAGCTTTTCAGTCAGGTAGGTGAAGATATGGACCTGAGCCGTTCGCTGGCGAAGAAAAAAATTGCGCTGTCGTCGTTGTTTGCCCCGGCCGGTGAGTTTGGGAAACTGAATTTTGATCCACAACCCGGAGAATATAACCTTTGGGCGTTGGAAACCTATAAAAAACTGCTTGTTTCCTTATCCAAAAGAAATTTAAACACTTCTGTAGTGCTTGCGGAACTCGATAAAACCGGCTATCTTGCCAAGCTGCGCAACGCCCACCAACAGTACGCTTTCTCTTCATTGCAATCGATGTTGAAGGAATGGGGAAATGACCCGGTGAGCTTGGAGATCGTGGACAAAATGGCGGATATTTATACGACACAAATCGAGGGATTTACACAACAGGACAGCCTTAAAAGAACGGAAAAAACAAAGGAATTGTATGATTTGTTGCACAAGACCATTCAAGCGTTTCCCAATAATGAACGTACCTCTATTCTGGAGAACAGATTGTTACAGCTTACGCAACCCTATTTTCTGGTAAAGGGAAACAATACTTTTGATGCGGAAGTAGAAAAAAAGCTTGTGGTGGAATACAAAAACCTCAGTAAGCTAAATGCGAAGCTCTACCGCCTCGATTCCCCCCTTTCTGCCGTTTACAGCAGCAACCGCGGTCGTCAGCAAACAGACGAGAAGAAAACGTTGATCCGTGAGATATGGATTCCTCTTTCCTCCAGGCAGCCGTATGAGCGGGATCAAACCGAACTTGAACTGAACATAACTGAGTTCGGTTCCTACAAACTCGAATTTGAGTCTGATCCTGTAGCGGAAAAAGAAGGCAACAACAGTTTTTATTTTTCAGTTTCAGGCTTAGCTGTTTTAAGCCGTTTGTCGGCGAAAGATACCTATGAGTTTTTTGTGGTAGACCGGGTAAACGGTCAACCGGTAAAAAATGCCCGGATAAATATCTACAAGCTTCCCGGAAGCTGGTACAATTCAGCGCTTACCCTCGAAACGACTATTCCCGTAAACGGAGTCGGATTGGCAGTTTATAACAAAAACATCTCCAATAACGACGTTTTTTACCAGGCTGTTGCGGAAAACGACAATGGATCCCCGTTGCATTCATTTCCCTGGAGTTATTATCCGCAGGAAGATCGCCGGACACAAACCGCAGAAACGGTAAATTTATTTACCGACCGAAGTCTGTATCGTCCCGGCCAAACTGTGTTTTTCAAAGCGGTTGCCACCACAACAAAGGACGATAGCTCGCAGGTTACCGCCAACAAATCCCTTGAATTTGTTTTGCGCGATGCCAATGATCAGGAAGTCTCGCGCCAGGTTTTAAAAACCAATGAGTTCGGTTCCGTTTCGGGTGAGTTTGTGTTGCCGCAGGGATCATTGACCGGATATTTTAGGATTACCACCCACAACGGGAATGCCGGATTTAGGGTGGAAGAGTACAAACGTCCCGCGTTTGAGGTTACGTTCGACAAGATTGAGACAACCTATAAATTTGGCGAAGAAATTACGTTGACCGGAAAAGCCGAAAGCTATTCCGGTGTGAAGCTGCAAAACGCTCATGTGAGTTACCGCATTACCCGCCAACAATCCTGGTGGTGGCGGTGGGGCGGGACGCCGGAACATTTCACCGAAGGGAGTGTGAAAACGGATGAAAACGGAAAGTTTACCGTTGTTTTCATTCCACAGAAAGCCGACGGGAGTTCTTCGTCACGCTCCGTCTATACGTTTGATGTGGAAGCGACGGCTACCGATGTAAACGGTGAAACACAGGTTGGAACTTATTCCGTTACGGTGGGCGATATTTCGATGATGCTGAACATGGAGATGCCCGAGAAACTCGAAAAATCATCTGACGAAAAGATTATTGTTTCCGCCAGAAATTTAGACGGGAACGACATAAAAGCATCTGGGACTTATCGGGTGTTCTCCTTACTTGAAAACGACTCTACCCATAGGCAGCTGTTGCAGGGCAATTTTGAGACCGGGGAACAAACGGAACTGAAATCGAAGCTCAAAGCGTTACCTTCGGGAAAATACCGCCTTCGGCTGCTATCGAAAGACGATCGTGGTAACGACATTACTGCTGGACACGATTTTATTTTGTTCGACTATTCCGATAAACGCCCTCCCGTAAAAACCAACGAGTGGTTTGTTGTGAAGAACAGGGTATTCGGGCCCGGCAAAGACGCGGAGATTGTTCTAGGGGCTACAGATGACCTGAACGTGTTGTATGAACTCTGGCGGGAGGGAGTGCTGCTGGAAAGGAAATGGGTGAAGATAAACAACGGGAACCGCTTGTTTTCCATTCCCTTTAAAGCGGGCTACAAAACCGGTGTCGTACTTATGCTGACATATGTGAAAGATGAGAAATTCTACCATCATTCCACAGAACTTATTTCTGAGAAAGAAAAAACCGGACTGGAGGTAAAACTGGACATTTTTCGTGATAAAATACGGCCTGGTGCCCAGGAAGAATGGCGGTTGACGATAAAAGATGCCAAGGGGAATCCCGCTACAGCAGAAGTATTGGCCTCGATGTACGATTTTTCGCTCGATCGAATTTATTCCACACCGAAATGGGTGTTGAGCCTGCCTCAGTTTTATATGTACAGGACGGCTGCTCCTTTGGAAAAAGACCGATCTTTCAATCCACAGCAGGTGAATGGATATTTTGCAGTACCTTTTAAGAACGTAGAATCGTTGTTTTTTGATCGGCTAAACTGGTACGGCTTTTCGTTGTATCGATACGGGAGGATGATGGTCAGAGGTGTATTACAAGAAAAAGTGGCAGGAGTTCAGGCAGATTATTATGCTGCGCCGATGGCAAAAGGAGAAACTCTTCAAATGGCAGCAGATGTGGCAGACAATGTTTTAGCCGAGGAGGAAATAGAAATTACCCGCAGGGAAGCTACACCTCCACCGGCGCCGACACCTCCTTATGAAGCCGAACCCCAAATCCGCCGTAATTTCAACGAAACGGCCTTCTTCTTCCCGCAACTGCGCACGAACGAGAAAGGCGAGACGCAACTTTCGTTCACCGTTCCCGAAAGCAATACCCGCTGGCGCTTCCGCGTGCTGGCGCACGACAAGGACCTGAACACGGGCGAAGCCGAAGCGTTTGCCGTTTCACAAAAAGAACTGATGGTTACGCCCAATATGCCGCGCTTCCTTCGTCACGGCGATGTTGTTTCTGTCTCGACAAAGATTTCCAATTTATCCGATACGGCAATTAGCGGAACAGCCCGTATCATCCTGTTCAACCCGCTCACCGATGAAACGATTCTGTCGGGCGCATCGCAGCAACAGCCGTTTTCCATTGCGCCAAACGCCTCTTCCGATGCTTCCTGGACGTTTGAAGTGCCAGGCAATATCGAAGTTATCGGAGTTAGGGTTGTTGCTGAAAGTGAATCGTTCAGCGATGGCGAACAGCATGCGCTGGCAGTATTGCCCAACCGGATGCTCGTTACCGAGAGTATGCGGATGGACGTGAACGGAACGCAAGCCAAAACATTTGAGATGGACAGGCTGGTGAACCAGACTTCCGCTACTTCTGAAAATTATCGGTTGACGTTGGAGCTTACGTCCAATCCTGCGTGGTATGCTGTCCAGGCTTTACCCGTGTTAAGTACTCCCGAAAGCGATAACGCTGTCTCCTGGTTTGCCTCCTATTATGCCAATACGCTCGGAATGCATATCTCAAAAACGTATCCGAAGGTTTCAGCCATGATCGAAGCGTGGAAAAAACAGGGCGGTGATTCAGAAACGTTGCTGTCGAACCTCGAAAAGAACCAGGAACTTAAAAACGTGCTGCTCGAAGAAACCCCCTGGGTATTGGAAGCGAAAAGCGAATTGGAACAGAAACAGAAACTTGCTACGCTGTTCGACTTAAACCGTAGCCAGCACCTTACGAACCAAGCCGTGAAGAAGCTTGGAGAGTTACAAACTACGGCAGGCGGTTGGAGTTGGTTTAAAGGGTTTTATCCGAACCGGAGCATTACACAATATATCCTTTACGGATTCAGTCAGTTGAAAGCATTGAAGGCGGTAGAGTTTAGCGATGATATCCAGGCTATGCAGGCAAAAGCTGTTTCGTATATCGATGGGGAAGCGCTTCACCGTTTTGAGCAACTGAAAAAACAGAACAAAGATTGGCAAAAATTAAAAACCATTCCCGTTTCCGACTTGGAATACCTGTATGTCCGATCGGCTTACAACCAATATCCGTTGGATTCCAAAACAAAAGAAATGGCCGATTTTTATACATCAATAGTAGAGAAAAACTGGACACAATTCGGGTTGTACGAACGTTCGCTTATCGTTGTCTTGATGCAGAAAGACGGAAAACAAAATGTTGTACGGGATATGCTGAGATCGTACCGCGAACACGCTGTCCTTTCCGAAGAGATGGGCATGTTCTGGGCAAATAACCGCGCACATGTTTTTATGTCGCAATCGGCCGTGTTGGTACATACGTTCATTATGGACGCTTTCCGTGTTGGCGGTGCAAAATCCGATGAACTGGATCATATGAAACGTTGGTTGTTGAAACAGAAACAAACGCAAATGTGGGAATCCACGCATGCCACAATAGATGCTGTCTATGCCTTGTTAAGTGCGGGAACAGACTGGTTTTCTGCAGACAACAATACGACGGTGACGGTGGGCGGTAAGGTAATTGCTCCCCAACAACAGGCACAGGGTACGGGATATTTTAAAGAAACGTGGCATAAGTCGGAGATTACACCTCAAATGGGAAAAGTTAAAATTGAAAATTCGGGTAACGCTCCGGCCTGGGGTGCGCTCTACTGGCAATACTATGAAGATCTGGATAAAATAACGAAAACCGGAGGTTCGCTCAATGTGGAAAAAATGTTGTTTGTGGAGGAAACCGACGTTTCAGGTAGAAAACTCGTTCCGATTACAGAAAACCGGATGCTACGCGTGGGCGATAAAGTGATTGTTCGATTGACCCTCCGTACTGACCGCGATTTGGAATTTGTACACCTGAAAGATATGCGCGCCGCTTCTTTCGAGCCTCTGGAACAACTTTCGGACATGAAATGGCAGGAAGGGGTCATCTATTTCCAGGCTTCGAAAGATGCATCCACTAATTTCTATTTCGATGTCTTGCCACGGGGAACATACGTTTTGGAATACGGTGCTTTCGTTACCCGGACGGGTGATTATTCCAATGGAATTACCACCGTTCAGTGCATGTATGCGCCGGAGTTCAGTTCGCACACTGCGGGAATGAAAGTAAATGTCCGGTAGGTGCAATAAATAACGTTAAACACAGAGCGTTTTTAAACGAAATGGTTATTTTTGTGTCGTAAAAGAATTGATGATCGAATTTAAACAAAGATAAAAATGAAAAAATTAAGCGTTATCCTTTTTTTCAGTATAGTGTTGAGCGGAGTTGCATTTTCGCAATCCGTCCCGAAAATGCAATTCAAGAAAAACGTTCACGACTTTGGAACCATTAAAGAGGAAATAGGGGCCGTTTCCACGCAGTTTGAGTTTACCAATACGGGAAAGAGCCCGTTGATTATACAGCGTGTTTCTGCATCGTGTGGGTGCACTACCCCCAGCTATACAAAAGAGCCTATATTGCCTGGGAAAAGTGGTAAGATTGATGCCAAGTATTCAACCACCGCGCGCCCGGGTACGTTTAACAAAACCATAACCGTGTATACGAATGTACCTGACACCGTATATGTGTTGTCGATAAAAGGAAATGTTACGCCCAGAAAAAGGTGAGTATTTTAAGTTATGCATCATCCCGAAAATGACCCTAAATACTTGGGTTTAAACGTCAACAAGGGTGTAGTTCAGCCACCAAGCATAAATCCCTATTTGCATCTTCGCAAAAAACAACAACGGAAAGAATATTCGGTGAAGGAGTTTGCAGAAGGGATTTTGGCGGGTAACATCACGGTGTTGAGCCAGGCAGTAACGTTGGTGGAAAGTTCCAAGCCGGAACATCAGGCAATGGCTCAGGCCATTATCGAAAAGTGCCTGCCGTATTCCGGAAACGCTATCCGTGTAGGAATTACGGGGGTCCCCGGTGCTGGGAAAAGCACTTCCATAGATGCGTTCGGCATGTATCTGGTAGAAAAAGGCCATAAGCTGGCCGTACTGGCTATAGACCCGTCGAGTGAACGCACCAAAGGAAGTATTCTCGGCGATAAAACTCGGATGGAAAGATTGTCGGTACAGGAGAATGCCTTTATCCGGCCTTCGCCTTCAGCCGGCTCGTTGGGTGGTGTGGCCCGTAAAACACGCGAGACCATCGTTCTGTGTGAAGCTGCAGGGTTCGATTATATTTTTGTGGAAACCGTAGGGGTGGGGCAATCGGAAACAGCTGTCCACTCGATGGTCGATTTTTTCCTGTTGATTCAACTTGCCGGCACGGGTGATGAGTTGCAGGGTATAAAGCGGGGGATTATGGAAATGGCGGACGGTATTGTGATCAACAAAGCCGATGGCGACAACGTCGAAAAGGCCAAAATGGCACAGTCCCAGCTTCGCAATGCCTTGCATCTGTTCCCGCTTCCGGAATCGGAATGGTCGCCAGAAGTGTTGACCTACTCGGGATACTATGCGCTGGGAATTGAAGAAGTATGGGATATGATTCACCGGTACATTGAGTTTGTGAAGGACAGCGGTTATTTCGATGTCCGTCGCAACAAGCAGTCGAAATTCTGGATGTATGAGACCATCAACGAGCGTTTGCGGAACGACTTTTACCAGAATGCCGAAATAGAGCAACTGATGCCCCTTCTTGAGTCGGAAGTCCTTTCGGCGCGTAAGAGCTCATTCGTGGCGGCTAAGGAGGCCCTGGACAGGTATTATTTGAAGAAATAAGATAAAAGAGCAAACATTTATGCTAAAAAAAGTAAAAATCGGCAATATGATAATTCCTTAAATCGACTAGGTTACGTTTTGTGGGTCCAGATGGAGCTTAGGGTGTCAATGAAAGCTGGTTCGCGTTCTTTCTATCCCTATAGCCGACAGTCACGGCAAACAGTGTTTCGTAGTCATTCTGTTGCAAAACCTGATCGTACCCCTCGCATTGAATCCATGGGGGTGAATCAATCCCTATGCTTGATCAAGCACTTAACAATAAACCCAAGGAAAGAAATACATAACAGGCCAGCCACGTTTTAATCTTGGCTTCGCTTTTAGGTTTTAATACCTGGCTGTTAGGCAAATCCCTGCAAAGTTTTTCATGATTGTTTTGAAGAATCATCGTTAAAAAACTCAACTGGAAGTTGCACTTCTATATTGAACTTAGTTTTCCTGGTAATGTCTCATTAGCTTCCGGCTTATTATCGGTTTATTATTCATTCGAATCAGTATTTAAAAAATTAGAAAAATAAATGCGATGGCAATTTTACCCATCGTATGTATAAGTAATCCTTTTGTGGATCTTACTTTTTTACGCTCTTTGAATAGTTGTTTTTTCACTCAGTCAGTTGAAGGATGATTCTATGGGTTGTCTGACCTTGGAAACGGCTGCAGAGAACAGTTCATTATAGGCCTTGTGGCTTTGTCTTTCCTATTCCGATTGTCTCTTGACAGCTTTAACGGGGGTTCAAGGGTAATCAAACATCTTTTTATCAGTGGTTCAACAGGCACTTTCCGGAATATCAGTCTAAGAAGGGATTACCAGCACCGCTCAGTTCTTCCCCTATAGTTTATGAGACAACCCGATTTAGCGGAATGCCACCCAACAGGCTTGCTATTCATTTAACAAACAGAAAATGGGGTGTTTCAAAGGAAACAGGCGAGTGTAGCAAGTCTCACATACTGGCAGAGGAGATTATTAACCCCTCTATGCTATTAAAAAATATGAGAGAAGCATACAACATTTTAGAGAGGTTTTAAACAGCGGAGATGAGCTCAGATTAGACTAATGGCTGGAGAAGTATAGATCAACCAATATAAAGAGGATTCGAAGTTTTATAAATGGCATTAATCATGATCTGGAAGCAATAAAAAACGCCATTAAATACCCTTGGAGTAATGGAGTTGTGGAGGGTCATGTCAACAGATTGAAAAATAAGAAAGGAGAAATGTATGGCAGGACAGGATTTGAGCTGTTAAGACGAAAAGTAGTTCTTTCCGACTTTGGATAGCCTGCACCAAATATGACGAAGAACCACTTTTGGGGTGCAAAAACAGCGATAAGACCTACAGAACATTGATGGGCGATGCGTATCGCGAAGTATTTACCGGTGAGTACCCCAATTTTGCCCTGGATTACAGCAAGATCCGGATGTCCTAAGATAACATAGAGCTACCAGACAACGTAGTCATTGGCGTTGAAGAAAGTTCCAACATTGTCTATTTCAGTTGGGATCTATGAACTGCAATGAAATCACACACCGCCCAGGAAAATGATCAGGTGAATGAAGTCTGCCTCAATGCAACCGGTTCCTATGCCGTTTACACCCTCAACGCTGCCCAACGCTCCGATGGCAGCGCGTCTTTCGAGATGCCCGGGGGCTGGAAACCCGCTTCCTCTCATTTTGGGATGTTTCTCACGTCGTACGACTTGCAGTTTAACTCAAACAACCTGTATATCGTTTTTCAATAAAGAGAAACCGCTTTCGGCAGTTTTTTTACACAAAAGAACACTCTCTTTTAGCTAAGAATACCCAATTTGGAAATGATTTGACAATAAATTATTATACTTTCTCTAATTTTATAAAAATAAACCGTTAATTTCTTTGTAATTACGAAAATAAATTTTAATTTTGGAGCATTGATACTATAAAACACGAAAACTCTGGTGAGTTATAAAGATACATAACGATTCCAACACAAATAGGGTTGAAATTAAAAATAGAGTAAGTGCTAGATATCCACTATAACAAGGATGGCATAACATAAACATAAAAGGAGAGGGGAAAATCTTCTCAAACTTATAGTTAAAACCTGAAAAATATGAACGATAGATCAATATCAGAGATCGGACATTGGCAGCTGGAGCAAAAAAGCTTCCTTGACCCGGTAGATCTTTACATCGAGAACCTGTTCCCTGGAAAAGATTACCAGGTATTGTTGATGGTATTTGAAATCATTGACAACAAGGGTGAACTGCAGTGTCAATACAGAGGGATAGACATCGAAAAGGTAAGGAAGGATTCATCCAGTTACCGGAAATACGCCTACCGGAAAGGGAGTGCACGCGGTGGTGATGTTACCTTTACCACGAAACTCGGCAATCCACCGGATAAAAAACTGAATAATATCAAGGAGGCGCAATTTAAAAAACTTACTCACGGGAAGCATCTCGAAGCCCAACTATTCAAGCTCGTGGAGGCGGAGTTCTTACTAAACGAACAACGTATAGCATGGCAGATTGCAGACTATTTCAATAATGCGACGCAGGAAGAACGGACCACCACGGGTATTTCATTACGGATACATCGAGAAAAAGAACTCTATCTTTACGATTTTGAGACAGTCCGGACCACGATACTTAATTCTGGCTCTGAAAAGAAATACGAGCACAATGGCACTATTTCACGTACTGCTGATGTCGTCTGTTCGGTTACAGGCGAAAAAGCAGACGAGGTATACGGTTTCGCAGCACCCTTTAAATACTCTACTCCCGATAAGCCAGGATTTATTAGCGGATTCTTTAACAAGGAAAAGTTCTGGAGAAATTATCCCGTATCATCAAAAGAGGCGTTGGCGCTCGAGTATGGAGAAAAATACATTAGACAGCATCTGACAGGGTATTTCTACGGATACGAGTTCTTGTTCGTTCCCCACACCGTTTTACAAAACGATCGGGAGAAACTGGAAACGATCGTGGAGCTACTTAAAAGTGCATTTGCTGATGCGAGGATAAAAAAAGAATCGAGCGAAGAGCGAGCTGACTCCGAAGAACACGTACAAAAAATCATCGCTCAGCAGAATAACTTTTTTTATGTGGATATGCTCTTTTTCTCCGAAGATAAAATGAGTAAAGCGATTAGCATTAAAATGATGTTGGAAGAGGTGTTACCATCTAGATTCAATGAGCTCTTTTCGCGAGTACCGAATGCTGTTAACCGCATCCCCTTATTTAGGAATGCTACTATAAAAGGTAAAGAACAACAGGATCTGAAATTTTCATTCGGGATTATCAAGGAGTTTTTCGACGACAAATTTTTAGAGGTTGTGCAAAACATTTTTCTTGGCAGACCCATTTCAAAGGATTTCATGTTCGAAAAAATCATGAATGTGATAAGAAAAAACTACAATGAAGCACATACAAGAGAAAAAACAACCAAATCTACACGACGAAGCATATTGGAAGCTATCATGCTGATAAATTATTTACAAGAGCTAAAAATCATACAAAACAATATTAACTATAATTTTATGAATAAAATGGACACGGTAAAAGATGAACAAAAAACCAATCGGTTTAACCTTGACGAATTTAACCGGTTTGTGACTAATAACAGGAGCTTCCTGGATAGCGATATTAAAATTGGCATTTTCGCCGTGGGTATTTTGGTGCGTTTCGTTTTCGACGCTCAATACAGGAAACTATCCAGCACCCCGTTCGAAAGCAAGCTTCGAGGGTATAACCTGAACTCGGAGCACCTAATGCAAATCTACCTGGAAGCACTGGACAAGATTCAGAAACACTTGAAGAATAATGTATACCCTGAACTTCGGGAAATCATTAACAATTATTTCACAATTAAGAAACAGGATATGGTTTCAATGAGTAACAATGAACTCTCGTTCTACTTTGTTGCCGGTCTCGAAATGGGCTCCAGGTTTAAGAGAGAAAAAAGTGAAGAAAACACAGAATCAGAATAATAACATTTAAAACAGACAAGATCATGAGTGAAATTATCGACAGCCGCAGTGAGCTTTTGTTTCTTTATGACATTGAAAACGCGAACCCGAATGGTGATCCGTTAAATGAAAACCGTCCACGATTCGACACGGAAAGTAGTGTCGCACTCGTTTCTGACGTCCGTCTGAAGCGGACGATACGGGATTACTGGTACGAGTACAAGGAATTCAACGGATTGGACGATCGTCAGGATATCTTTGTTCGGGAAACAACCTACGACGAGGGAGACAAGAAGTATGTCAAAGATGGGAAACGCCGTGCCAGGGATTTTCAGGAACAGGCAGATATCATCCTTGCCAAATGCATCGATATCCGGGTATTTGGCGGAGTAATTCCTTTAGCCAAAGATTCTATCACATATATTGGCCCGGTGCAATTTCAAATGGGAAAATCGTTAAACAAAACTGAAATCATTGAAGAACAAGGCACTGGTGCGTTTGCGTCGGCTGAGAAAAAGATTCAAGCCACATTCCGGACAGAATACAAGATACCCTACGCTGTAATAGGCTTTAACGGGATAATCAATGAGAAAGCAGCACGCTATTCCAGAATGACCACGGAAGATAAATCGCTATTGCTCGAAGGAATTTGGGAAGGCACGAAGAACCTGATTTCTCGTTCGAAATTTGGACAATCGCCCCTGTTCTTACTCGAGGTGGAATACAAGGAACCTTTCTATATTGGTAACTTGCGTCAACGGCTGAAACTGGACTACGGAGAGATGAACGAGCTGCAAATAAGAGGCACTAATGATTATAAATTAGATATATCGGAATTACTAGAGGCACTCAAAGAGAACAAGGAGAAGATAGCCAAGATTCACTTGAAGCTTGACTCAAGGTTGACAATGATCAGTAATGGTAAATTAATCACAAATATCAGCAAGGATGAAATATAAGGAATTGCTTATTTTCGACATCATGGGCGAATACGGGCACTTCCGAAAGTACAACACCACAACCTCACCTCTCACCTACTCTATTCCCACGCGTACCGCGATCGCGGGAATGCTGGGAGCAATCCTGGGAATGGAAAGAGAGACGAGTGACGGTCATTACGCGGAGGGTATTGAACCGGTTCAGGAGTTTTTCTCAAAAGAGAGGAGCGGCATCGCCGTACAAGTTATGCAGCCCGTGAAGAAAGAAAATATCGGGTTCAACTTGATTAACACGAAAATATCGTTTTACGACTTAACACGGGCGAGACACACCCAAACGGAGTTTGAGCTTGTAAAAGATCCTCATTACCGCATCTACCTGGCAATGGATGATACCGCCAAATTCGAGGAACTATCTGAACGGATACAGCATAGAAGGCATCATTTTACTCCCTACTTAGGTTTGGCTCAATTTACCGCAAGGGTGGATTTCGTCCAACGAGCAACAGCGCGAGTAGTAACCTCAAACAGTGAGATCGTGGAAATCATCACGGCCGTGAATCTGTCAAAAGTAGTGGGTGAACCACCTATAGACTTTCAAAAGGAATGGTTTTATTCGGCCAACAACATGCCCGTCGCCATGAATAGAGAAAGAGAAGTTTTGGAGTATTCCGAGATACTTATCGAAAAAAACGGGAATCCTCTGCATGCCCGTGTACCAGAGTATTTAACACTGGACGGGATTGGGAATATTCTTTTTCTATAATCTTTCAGATATTATGCACATTATATAGAGTCATAAAGAAGGATGGAAGAGTTACAAATCGATAAAGAAGGATTGCTTTCGCATCCGAAAAAGCTACTTATTGATCATCTGTCAGTTGTAGCTGTAATAGCGAGAGCGACCGTGGAGGAGAAAGGTTACCGGTTCGTTGTAAGGGAGACTGAAATAACGAATCGGCAACTCTCTGACTTGGTTTGGATTGCAGCTATCTCTCATGACATCGCGAAAGCTACAGGCTATTTCCAGAATTATATCCGTAACCCAGAAGAGATTCATAGCAATTTGAAGAATCATTCATTGCTATCGTCGGTTTTTGCCTATTTCGTCGCTAGCAGGTATTGTGAGCGAGAATTTAAAGACAAGCTGCTGCAGGAGTTTCTCCCGATACTGGTTCTGATAGCCGTGAAACGGCATCATGGCAACATCCAGAACCTTCAGAAAGAAATATTATTTTCTAACGAAGACATTGAATACCTTTCAGAACAAATCAAAAGCATTCATGCTCCTTCAGTTGAGTTAATTCTTTCGAGTTTGTGTGATCATGGGCCTATCAAGATTACATGGAGAGCGTTCACAGAATATTGGGAATTAGCAAGTTTCCAGCAGCGACTAAAAGATTTTCGTTTATACTTCAAGCTTAATTATCCAAAGCTGGACGAGAAAACGCAAGTCGAACTCTTTAATCTTTTTCAGGTAATCTATTCCGCATTGATGTACTCAGATAAGAACGACGTGATCCTGAAAGATGTTAATACTACGAATACAACGACTGATATCACAGGGTGCTTGAATCGATACAGGGAAAAGAATGGATTCAATATCCCGGTTTCGGAAATTAATCGAATCAAGAACGAAGCTTATTTTGGCACGTTGGAACACTTGGAGAGGGTGTTTACCCGTGATCAGCACCTCTACTCGATCACGTTACCTACAGGGTTGGGGAAAACACTAACGGCATTTTCCGTGGCTGATAAAATAAGGTCACTCACAGGAAATATCAACGCAAAGGTGACTATCGTTATCCCTTATACTTCGATCATTGACCAGAATTTTGAAGTGTATCGAGAAGTACTGGAAACCGATTCGAGCGAGTTTTTATTAAAGCATCATCATTTGAGCGAACCCAGGTACAAAGATAGTTCTGAAAAGGTGTATGAAGAAAATCAGAGTCAATTTTTGATTGAAACATGGCAATCTGAAACTATCGTGACAACGTTCGTTCAATTTCTGGAAACGATTCTTTCAATGGATAAAACCAAGCTAATGAAATTGGTTAACCTGAGAAACGCCGTAATCCTGCTTGATGAGATTCAGACAATTCCCTACGAGCTATGGGAAACGGTAAGGAAGACTTTCCTTTCGCTTGGCGAAACTTTAAATATATATTTTATCCTTATATCAGCAACACAGCCTCTTATATTTGCTCCGAGAGTGGATATAGTGGAATTAGTACCCGATCACAGAAAGTATTTCAAAGTATTTAATCGCACCCGGTTGGTCTATCACAAAGACAAAATCTCTTTCGAGGATTTCATCGATATAATTTCTGATTATATTTATAACGAACCTAAAAAAGACGTGCTGATAATCTTGAACACCAAAAAGGCCGCCCGTCGCTGCTTTGAGGAATTAACAAAACAGGAGCAGGAAATTCTGGATAACGTCCAATACTTCTTCTTATCCACGCTCATTACTCCCCACGAAAGAAAAGAGATTATTCAAAAAATTAAAAAAAGGAGTCATAAACGTAAAATAATTGTCTCCACTCAATTAATAGAAGCAGGAGTGGATATCTCCGTGGATACCATCTTCCGGCAGTTGTCTCCCATCGATTCAATTATCCAGTCGGCCGGACGCGCGAACCGATATAATGAAAAAGAGCAGGTATCTGATATATTCCTTTATGATATTGACGATGAGCATGGAAAAGCAACAAGTAGAATCTATGGTTCAGACCTAATGCTAAAAACTAGGAACACGCTCTCGGATATTGAAGTAATGGAGGAAAGAGACTATCTGGATCTAATTGACCGATACTACGAAGAGGTCCGAAAACAATCTGACGAGACTTCTTCGGATTTACTTGACGCCATTCGAGATTTGAGATTCATGGAGATCGATCTAAAACTCATCCAAGAGCGTAAAACTGAATCGGTCTTCATTCAATTGAACGAAGAGGCTAAATATGTATGGGAACGCTATGTATCTCTTTATGATGAAGAGCTAACACCCTGGGAGAGAAAGACAAAATTCGCGTCGTTTAAATCTCTTTTTTACGATTATGTAATCAACGTACCGGTTCCATACGGTGAGACGAAAATTAATTTTGACTCCGAACAAGTGCACGGATTTTATTTATCGAGTTTAGAACAACCTTCCGCGTTTTATTCCTATTCGGCTAACGACACGAGGGAAAATATCGGATACAACACGAACAAAACGTCCATCACAATTTAGTAGAATCATGCAAATCACTCAAACAATCATTCAGTTCCCCGACATTCGATTAAAAACACGAGATGCACATAAGTTGCGTGGGTATTTTGGCAACTTATTTAAAGAGCATTCTCCGTTGTTACACAATCATTACCAAGATGGCACTTCACGGTACGCTTACCCATTGGTTCAATACAAGGTAATTAGAAACGTACCGATGCTAATAGGCTTCGAAGAGGGTGCCGATCTGTTAATTTCACTCTTCTTGAAAATCCGTGAATTGGATATCGAGGGAGAATACTATCCTATTTCCGCTAAAAATATTCATCAGACACGATGCGAGCTGACGGTAAATCAGCAGTTGTACAACTACGCTTTTGAAACGCTCTGGATGGCCTTGAATCAGGATAATCACAGAAAATACATACTCCTAGATACGAAGCAGAAAAAAGAGTTCTTGAATCGTCAGTTGCAAAATAACATACTAAGTTTCTATAAGGGTGTTTCTTTTCGTGTAAGTGAAAACATCATGGGTGTCGTACAGTTGGAAGAAAAACAGACAAAGTTTAAAGATCAGCAAATGCTGGCATTTTCAGGGAGGTTTACCACGAATGCTTACTTACCGGAATGGGTAGGGATAGGAAAGGCTGTGAGTCGTGGATTTGGAGCTGTTAGTCAAATCTAGTAAAACCAAGAATATGCAGTTAATCATTAACACATATGGCACGTATGTTCATGTAAAAGATGATCTGTTTGAAGTATCACTCACGAAGGATGGAGAAAAACAAAAACACCATTTCGCCAGTCAGAAGGTTACTTCCATATTAATGAGTAAAGGAGCGGCTCTCAGTACAGATGCCATAATACTGGCTATGAAAAACAATATTGATATTATTGTTTTCGAGTATGATGGAATGCCTATTGGTCGTTTTTGGCATAGCAAGCCGGGAAGTACCTCAAAAATTAGGAAGCAGCAGTTGGATGCTAGCTTGAACGAAATAGGTGTTCACTGGACAAAAAGCTGGTTAACAAAAAAAATAGAGAATCAAATCGAATTCTTGAAACGGTTAAAAAGCCATCGACTTACCTCTGCCGAACAGATACAGGAAAAGATTGAAATCATCAAAGGTATCTCATTAAAAATAAATGGATTGAAAGGCTCTAAAATAGAGGATATCGACAGTACTCTTCGAGGATTAGAGGGTACATCTGGGCGAGTATATTTCAGAGTGTTAAGTTCTCTTCTGGCGGAACGTTATCAATTCGAAGGGCGTAGTTTTCGCCCGGCAGCTGATCCTTTTAATGCTTTTTTAAATTACGCTTATGGCGTTCTATACAGCCGAGTAGAAAAAGTACTGGTGATTGCTGGGCTTGATCCGTATGTTGGATTCATGCACCGGGATGATTACAATATGAAAAGTATGGTCTTTGATTTTATTGAACCTTATAGGACATATGCTGAAGAAGTCGTATTCAAGCTCTTTTCAGCAAAAAAAATCAATGATAGCCACACGAGTAAGATCACAAATGGTTATAGCCTGAATGCCGAAGGAAAAAATTTATTGATGCAATCATTGTTAAGTTTTTTGGAGGAAGACACAATCCGTTACAATGGTAGGAATCAAACAAGAGTTAATGCTATGCAGATGGATGCTCACCAGTTCGCAAACCAATTAATAAAAAAAACATGATTTGCTGGGTTATATACGATATCAAGAAAGATAAGCCACGCACCAAGATTTCTAAGATATGCAAAAAGGTCGGCCTTTATCGCGTACAGAAATCGGTATTCCTAGGAAGCTTGGATGAAAACGACAAAGACACCCTCGAATTATCTGTGACCGAGTTGATAGATGAAGAAACCGATTCTCTTTATATCTTCCCAATGAGTAAAAATGAACTTCGTCAAACAGTTTTGCTCGGGCAAGCATTTGATAAGAAGTTAGTAACAGACGACGTAAAAGCCTTATTTTTCTGATGTCTATCACACCATCACATATCATAGAGTACCTTTATTGTCCCCGGTTCACATATTACGAACACGTGCTTTGTATCCCACAATTTGAAGAGCGCCACTACAAAGTGGAAAAGGGGCGTAACCTACACGACTTGAAACTGGAACGGAACAGGGATTATTTACGCAAAAGAATCGGGGCCGTGGATAAATATCTTGATCAATATTTGACTAACGAGTTACTACGAGGAGTTGTTGATGAAATTTTAGTGTTAAAAGATGGCACAATGGCTCCACTTGATTATAAATTTGCTAAATTTGAGGAACGAATTTATAATACATATCAGACTCAATTAGAGTGTTATGCAGTACTAATTGAAGACAATTTTCATCGACGCGTAGATAAAGGTTTTTTGGTTTACACTCGCTCTGCGAACAAATTGGTTGAAATAGTAATAAGCGAGACTGCGAAACAAGAGATACGAAATATTTGTGAACAAGTGAACGAAATTATTTTTAATAATTTTTTTCCGAAAGCAACGAAATCTAAAAAAAGATGTATTGGCTGTACATATAGAAATATTTGTATCAAATAAAGCTTTCCGGGAGTAAATTTATTTTGAAACATCAAAAAACATGATATATCCCACTAAGAAAGAGAAAATTACATTCTCGGAAATCATTAAAAAAATCGTGTTTTTCGCGTTCTTTGACATTTTAAAAACAGAAAATAATGATTCCAAAAAACAACCGTACAGTTCTGAACATCATATTGATAACTCAATAGACGTCTTCCAGAACTACATCCAGCACAACAAGGATTGAAACCTCCCTTTCCTTTCCATCCAATACCAACCCTGTATCTTCCAGAACTACATCCAGCACAACAAGGATTGAAACTAAGGATGCTATTAACGCAGCAACAAGCGGGACACACTTCCAGAACTACATCCAGCACAACAAGGATTGAAACTTCCTTTTTGGTGTCCAGTAACCATTGTCACTCCGCTTCCAGAACTACATCCAGCACAACAAGGATTGAAACACTTTTCCCCGTCTGGTGCCAGCTTCAACGATTCGGCTTCCAGAACTACATCCAGCACAACAAGGATTGAAACTTTTTCATTCCAAACACTCCTTAACTTTTTTCTCGAACTTCCAGAACTACATCCAGCACAACAAGGATTGAAACTTAACAATATCCCTTATTTCTTCTGCTTTTTGACAGACTTCCAGAACTACATCCAGCACAACAAGGATTGAAACTCTCACTTCTCGTCAGTCGCATTGCGTTTTTGTACGCTTCCAGAACTACATCCAGCACAACAAGGATTGAAACCGTCGAGACTTTCCGTTCATCTCGATGATGTTGAACACTTCCAGAACTACATCCAGCACAACAAGGATTGAAACAACAAATTAGGGTTGCCTCCTCCTTTTTTTCCTGCCTTCCAGAACTACATCCAGCACAACAAGGATTGAAACCGGTCGCCCGTCTTGGTCGTCTAAATTCCTCGTCGCACTTCCAGAACTACATCCAGCACAACAAGGATTGAAACCATTCGATTGAGACGAATTCCCTGCATGTACGCAACTTCCAGAACTACATCCAGCACAACAAGGATTGAAACTCCTCGACAGAGAGGGTGAAAATGGCGAGGCTCACTTCTTCCAGAACTACATCCAGCACAACAAGGATTGAAACAAATGAACCGTTCGTTTTTCTCGAGCCGTGAGGAAAACTTCCAGAACTACATCCAGCACAACAAGGATTGAAACAACTTCGAGCAAAACGAGCGAGAAACCATGGCGGGACTTCCAGAACTACATCCAGCACAACAAGGATTGAAACAAATCAATAAAATCTTCTTTGTCTTTTTCAATTAATTCTTCCAGAACTACATCCAGCACAACAAGGATTGAAACAAAAACAAACAAAATGAAAACAAAATCGGCTTTAATCTTCCAGAACTACATCCAGCACAACAAGGATTGAAACTCGGGTTATGTATACTTATACCTTACCGATTCAGTCCTTCCAGAACTACATCCAGCACAACAAGGATTGAAACACTCGTCTATTTTTTTAAGGTATTCCCTTTTCGTACTTCCAGAACTACATCCAGCACAACAAGGATTGAAACTATGCAAAAGTTATCGACAATTAAAAACAATTTAAACTTCCAGAACTACATCCAGCACAACAAGGATTGAAACTAATGATAACCCGCAATGAGGTTAGCCTTGTCTAGCTTCCAGAACTACATCCAGCACAACAAGGATTGAAACTATGTTCTACAACATATTTTGCGATTTTAACATAATGACTTCCAGAACTACATCCAGCACAACAAGGATTGAAACTTAACAGTCAATGCTTGGAGTGGTAGCCGGGTTTCTTCTTCCAGAACTACATCCAGCACAACAAGGATTGAAACTTCTCCAAATCAACGTCAATCGAGTGGTCGCACCTCTTCCAGAACTACATCCAGCACAACAAGGATTGAAACCAGGCTTTCAGCATCTTAGTATATTTTTCGTTGTCACTTCCAGAACTACATCCAGCACAACAAGGATTGAAACTGACGCGTGCATCTTCCGGACTGTGCTCCTGAGCTACTTCCAGAACTACATCCAGCACAACAAGGATTGAAACTTCTTTGAGCGGTAGATATCGAACAATCAAAAAGTTCTTCCAGAACTACATCCAGCACAACAAGGATTGAAACTGTTGTTCTACGTTATATCTTTGCATCAACAACAAACTTCCAGAACTACATCCAGCACAACAAGGATTGAAACTCAAATTCTGTTTTAGGTCTATTCAGCAACGGTAACTTCCAGAACTACATCCAGCACAACAAGGATTGAAACTGCCCCGGGACTTATGCTCCCGAATGCAAGCGTAGCTTCCAGAACTACATCCAGCACAACAAGGATTGAAACATGGACATATAATTAGTAAAAGTGTATGGAACAAAACTTCCAGAACTACATCCAGCACAACAAGGATTGAAACAAAGATTATAGAATATTTCTGCCTTTTCAATTGTCCCTTCCAGAACTACATCCAGCACAACAAGGATTGAAACACATAATAAAAAACCGGGAATTTCTCCCCGGCTTACTTCCAGAACTACATCCAGCACAACAAGGATTGAAACTCCAAATCACCCATTCCTTAACCGTTCGCCATACTCTTCCAGAACTACATCCAGCACAACAAGGATTGAAACTCTCCGGAACATTCCTGTTTTTTCTTGAATTACCGGCTTCCAGAACTACATCCAGCACAACAAGGATTGAAACAAACGATATTCCTTTTTTCTTTGAACGGAACATAGTCTTCCAGAACTACATCCAGCACAACAAGGATTGAAACTAAGGACTTTCTCTCTTATAAGGACGATATCAACGCTTCCAGAACTACATCCAGCATAATAAGGCATAAGGCGATTAAACTTTTGGGGAGAAAAGACAAAAAAACAAAACGGGGAACTGAAAATCAATCTTAGTTCCCCGTCTTAGTTCCTTGCTCTTTGCCGTTTATTCCATATTGTGAAAAACGTTTTGCACATCGTCGTCCTCTTCAAACTTCTCAAGCAGTTTTTCAATCTGCGTGCGTTGTTCGTCGCTAAGCGATTTCGTGTCGTGCGGAATACGTTCAAACTCCGCCGAATGAATTTCGAAATCGTTTTCTTCGAGGTACGACTGGATATCTGAGTACGATTTAAATTCACCGTAAAGGATAATGTCTCCTTCGTCTTCCTCTACTTCATCAACACCGTAATCGATAAGTTCCAGTTCCAGGTCTTCCAATGAAACCCCTTCTTTTGGAGAGATTTTAAAGACGCATTTGTGGTCGAAAAGAAACTCCAGACTTCCCGAGGTCCCCAGTGATCCACCGTGCTTGTTGAAGTAACTCCGGACGTTCGCCACCGTTCGGGTAGGATTGTCGGTTGCGGTTTCCACTACGATGGCAACGCCGTACGGGCCGTAACCTTCGTAAACCATTTCCTTGTAATCCGAAACGTCCTTGTCCGTCGCTTTTTTGATAGCGCGTTCAACGTTTTCCTTTGGCATATTTTCTTTTTTTGCCTGCTGTATCAGTACACGCAATCGTGGATTGTTTTCCGGATCGGGACCGCCGTCGCGCGTGGCGATGGTTATCTGTTTTCCTAATTTCGTAAATACGCGGGCCATATTGCCCCACCGTTTTAGCTTTGTGGCTTTTCTGTATTCAAATGCTCTTCCCATATTTTTGCAATTGGCTTTCTTTAAAAATTATTATCTTAACAATGCTCCCAGTTCTTTCTCCAAATTCTGCTGAATTTTTTGCATGACGGCGTCAATCTGTTTATCATTGAGTGTTTTTTCTTTGTCCTGCAATACGAAATTTACCGCGTACGACTTTTTCCCTTCAGGTAGGTTCTTTCCTTCGTAAACATCGAACAGAGACAGTTCTTGAAGTAGTTTCCTCTCCGCTTTTTTTGCTGTTTGCTCAATGGCTGCAAAGGTGACGCTTTTATCGACAAGTAGTGCCAGGTCGCGGCTTACTGAGGGGAACCTGGAGATTTCAGAAAAATGTACTTCGCTTGCTGATGTTTCCTTCAACAGAGCATCCCAGCTCATTTCGGCAAAAAAGACGTCGGTGTCGATATCGAACTTCTTCAAGATGTTGCCTGAGATAATTCCAAAACTTCCGATCTGCCGGTTGAAAGTACGTATATTCATTCCTGAAGCGTAGATTCCGGATTGAGTCGACTCAAACGTCACCTGATTCTGAGTAAAGCCCAACCGGTTCAATATATTTTCGATATGCGCTTTTAGTTGAAAAACAGAAGTTTCAGTTTGAGGGGCTGCCCAGTTTTTGGGGTTGCTGTCGCCGCAAATCCAAAGGCCGAGATGGGTTTCTTCGGAATACCCCGATAATATATTGCCTTCCTGCTTCCTGTCAGTATCAAAAAAGTAGCAGTTCCCAAATTCGTAAAAATGCAGGTCGTAATGCTTCCTGTTCCGGTTATAAGCGATGCTCTCCAGGCCTCCGTAAAGAAGCGTCTGGCGCATTACTCCCAGGTCGTTACTCAGGGGGTTGAGCAGCTTTACCCCGTTTTCTCCCGGGAAGGTTGTGTTGTCTTCGTAATAGGATTTCCGGGTGAGCGAGTTATTCATTATTTCGCTGAAGCCACTTGCAGTAAGTTGTTCCGAAATAAGTGTCTGTAGTTTGTGTTTGCGGTCTGTAGGGGTTTGATAAGACAGGTTGGCCCTTAACGAATCGCTGAAATCCACGTTGTTGTATCCGTAGATGCGAAGGATCTCTTCGATCACATCCACATCGCGGGTCACATCTACTCTGTAAGTGGGGATGCTAAGTGTCAGTGCCTCTTCCGACTCGTTTTCCGTTTCAATGTCCAGGCTTTGGAGAATGTTCTTAATCGTTTCCTTCGGAATCTCTTTTCCGATAAGTGAGTTCACCTTCCGGAACGGCAAAACTACTTGTGCATTGTTTATTTTCACCGGATAGATATCGCGTATTTCGCCTTCAATTTCACCTCCGGCAATCTCCTTGATAAGCATGGCGGCACGTTTCAGTACGTACACCGTGTTTCCGGGGTCGGCACCCCGTTCGAAGCGGAACGATGAATCGGTGTTCAATCCGTGACGACGAGCGGTTTTGCGCACCCAGGTAGGATTAAAATATGCCGATTCCAGAAACACATCTGTTGTGCTCTCGGTTACCCCGGACTTCAGTCCGCCGAAAACTCCCGCAATACACATCCCTTCCTTGGTGTTGCAGATCATCAGGTCGTTTTCGTTCAATTCGCGTTCCTGTTCGTCGAGTGTAAGGAACTTGCTTTTCCCAGGCAATGTGCGAACAACAACCGTGTTGCCTTCGATATAATTTACATCAAATGCGTGCATCGGATGGCCGGTTTCATGAAGGATGAAGTTTGTGATATCCACAATGTTGTTGATCGGCCGCAGCCCGATAACCAACAGTTTGTTTTTTAACCAATCGGGACTTTCCTTTACGGTAACACCACGAACGGTCAACCCGGAATATCTTGGACAGGCGGCACTATTTTCAACCACCACGTCTATCCCACCTTCCGATTTATCTGTCTTGAAACCGTCAACAGAGGGTTTTGTCAGGGAAAACGGCTTTCCACTTTGTTTTAAATAGGCGGCCAGATCGCGCGCCACTCCGTAATGCGATGCGGCATCTATGCGGTTGGGGGTGATGTCGACTTCGAGGACGAAATCGCTTTTCACGTTGTAATAATCCTTGGCAAGCATGCCAACCTCAGCATCGTCGGGAAGAACGATAATTCCCTCGTGTGATGTTCCAATGCCTATTTCATCTTCGGCACAGATCATTCCAAAAGATTCTTCTCCCCGGATTTTGGAGCGTTTAATGGTTACTGGTTCATCACCAAAATAGATTTTAGTGCCGACTGTAGCTACCACCACTTTTTGTCCGGCAGCCACGTTGGGGGCTCCGCAGACTATTTTTAACGGTTCTTCTCCATTTCCGATGTTTACAGTTGTCAGGTGCAGGTGGTCGGAGTTGGGATGATGGGTGCAGGTCAGCACTTCGCCGATAACTAATCCTTCAAGACCACCCTTGACGGTTTGAATTTCCTCCACACTACCTGTTTCCAATCCAATGGAGGTGAGTGCTGCTGCTGTTTCTTGTGGTGAAAGATCGAATTGCAGGTAATCTTTCAGCCAATTGTAAGAGATGTTCATTCTAAAGTCGTTTATTTTGACAACCCAGGCTCAGATTCTTCGTTTTTACTCAGAATAGCTAATATGGGTTTTGCTTCAAGAAAAAGTGTTCAAAATTACAAAAAAATACGATAGCCTCCGTCAAAGTTCTGAAACTTTGTAGATCCTGAAGAATAATCCTCAAGTATAAATCCTGATTTACGGGGCATACATGCCCTTTTAATGCGGATGGGAAGTGGTTAACTATTTATCCATGTCCATTTGTGCCAAATCCCTTCCAGAGGGCCTTGCTTGTGTTTCCCCAGCCAGAACCTGGAAAACATCATCTGCAGGGAAAAAACAGCTATCCCTATCACCAGGCTGAATGTACGCCCGCAATACGGAGCCAGGTACAGTCCGATGGGGAAATAGATCAGTGCCCCGAAGATGGACTGGGAGACATAATTGGTAAGGCTCATTTTCCCATAAAAACGTAAGCCGGACAATCTTTTTCTAAAAAAACGCTTTTCGTAAAGCAACACAAACGATGCTATCAGAACAAAAGTAAGCGCTAATTTATACCAGATATCGAATATAAGGCCCACGGTTTGTTGGGCCATGGGGTCGGACTGCAACAGCAGTTTTTTGATTATGTTAAACAGGATAAAGGAAACGGATGAAATTATCAAAACCCTTTTCCAGAAACGTAAATTATCGGGAGTGTTGATGAAGAACTGTTTTCTTCCGATATAAAACCCCAACAGGAACAATCCGGCAGCTTGCAGAAAACGGCCCGAACCGAGGGCCCACATAAGGCTTACTTTCTGGCCAAGCGTTACGTTGACACGGATAAAATCAAGAAAACTGCCGTTTTTCGTGTTCTCGACAACTTGCTGGTGCAGCGAAACCGCGCCAAAATCGGGCAATTGGTACGCCGGGTTAAACCGGGATAAAATAAAATGTATCCATTCTACCGGTTGAAGCAGCAAGACAATGATGAATACCAGAACGGCTCTGTCCGGCCAGTTGCGGCAAATAAACAGGACGAGTGAAACGTAGACGAACAGCATGAGCACATCTCCCGCAGGAAAGAAGGCCGCATTAAGGACGGCAAAGACGGCAAGAAGGGCCATTCGCCACAAAAAACGGTACCCGAAATCTTTCCCTTTTTTCTTTTGATTGTTGTGCTGGATATAAAACGTAAAGCCGAAAAGCATGGTGAAGATGGCATACGTTTTTCCGCTAAAAAGAGTGAAAATAATTTTCACGGAGAGCTGGTCCAGAATAGTAAGCCAGTGAGGCGAATGGGTAGGAAATTCCGGGAAAAAGAAATGGTCGACATTGTGTACCAGGAGGATTGCCATTATTGCAAATCCGCGTAAGGAATCCACTACTTCTATACGACTTGTCTTGCCTGTTGAGATTTCCATAATTAACCTTGTGATTTTTAAAATGAATTTGCAAACATAAGCATTTCTTTAAAAAAAATCATCCGGATTAAAAAAATCTTTAGCCGCTTGTCCGACTCACGTATTATCGCAAGGTAATCAGGTGAAGATAAAAAACCGCACGAACAATAGCTGCCCGTGCGGTTAATATCATAAGGTGTCACGAAGTGTACACCTGCATTTTTATCAATATCCCCTTATCGCTTTGATTCCCGGAAGTACCTTGCCTTCGATCATTTCAAGCAGCGCTCCGCCGCCGGTGGAGACATACGAAACATCATCAGCAAGTCCGAATTTATTGATACAGGCTACCGAATCGCCTCCTCCTATAAGGGAGAAAGCTCCTTTTTGAGTAGCTTCCACGATGGCGTCAGCCACTGCGCGTGAGCCTTTGTCGAAATTGTCAAATTCAAATACGCCCACGGGGCCATTCCATAAAATGGTCTTGGAGTTCTTGATCACTTCAGCGAATACTTTTTCCGTTTCGGGACCAATGTCCAGCCCTTCCCAGCCGTCAGGAATTTCTTTTACAGACCCAAAATCCGTCTTGGCATCATTGCTGAAACTGTCGGCAAGTTTTGCGTCGGTTGCCAGTACCAGGTTTACGCCTTTCTCCTTAGCCAGATCAACGATTTCATTAGCCAGGTCAAGCTTGTCATTTTCAACGATAGAGTCCCCGATTTTTCCGCCGCCGGCTTTTGCAAATGTATAGGTCATTCCGCCGGCAAGGATCAGGTTGTCTACTTTGTCGAGCAGGTTTTTAATAAGTTCAATTTTCGTGGAAACCTTTGATCCACCCATAATGGCTGTGAATGGCCTCTCCGTGTCGGACATCACTTTTTCTACGGCATTAACCTCATTCTGCATCAAATAGCCGAACATCTTGTTTCCTGCATCGAAATAATCAGCAATAAGTGCGGTTGAGGCGTGTGCCCGGTGTGCGGTACCAAAGGCATCGTTTACATAAACATCGGCATAGGAAGCCAATTTCTTGGTAAATTCTTTTTGCGATTCTTTTACTGCTTTTTTTGCTGCTGCCGTTTCTTCTTCCGTAGCCCCTTCCGGTAGCCGGGGTTTTCCTTCTTCCTCAGCGTAGAAACGAAGGTTTTCGAGCAATAAGGCTTCTCCCGGACGTAAAGCGGCTGCTTTTGCTTCGGTTTCTTCACCAATGCAATCGTTGGCAAAATGAACATCAACACCCAGTAATTCGGAAACCCGCGGAAGGATATGTTTCAACGAATATTTTTCGGTCGGACCTTTCGGCCGGCCCAAGTGTGAGCCAATGATCACGCTACCCCCTTCCTTGAGGATTTTTTTCAACGTGGGGATAGCTGCACGAATGCGGGTGTCGTCAGTAATCTTGAAGTTTTCATCGAGCGGCACGTTGAAATCCACACGAATGAATGCCTTTTTACCGGCAAAATTGAAAGTGTCAATTGTTTGCATAATTTTTTATTTTATGAGAATATATTCATTGGAGTGTATAAACAATCTTTGCAATTGGAACACAAAGATAAGGAAAATACAGAATTTTTTCTTTAATTATGCAAAAAAAGTTACACATCCGTGATTTTCACTTCGTACGAAACCGGAACCGCTTTTTTATACATTGCCAACACGCCGCAATATTTATCGAACGATAATTGGCATGCACGCTCCAATTTATCTTTTGGTAAATCTTTACCCTCGAATTCGTATACTACCTTCAGGTCGGTATATTGTTTGGGATATTCGTCTGTCATGCCGGATTCTATTTGAACGTTAAATCCTTTAATGTCGATGCGCATTTTTTTCAGGATTTCTACCACATCAAGCCCTGTACAACCTGCTGCGGCTACCAGAAGCAGTTTTTTAGGCCGTGGCCCTGCATCATTGCCTCCGGCATCTTCCGCCAGGTCAATTACTACGTTGTGTCCGTCAACGTCGGTTTCAAAAATGTTGTTATCTTTCCAAATGGTTTTAATTGAATGTGTCATAAATGTAATGTTTGATGGTTGATTTTTAGACCTCTTCACTGATAGATGGCCGATTTTTCCGATGCTTGTCATCCGTTCAGTTTCCGCTTTTTGATTAAACAAAAAAAAGATACTTTTGTTCTTTGAAAAAAGTCAGTATTTCGTAGCAAAGTGTCAATTGTTTTTGTATTTTTGTGAAAATTTAGGCTATTATGATTGACAAAAACGCACGAGTTTTGCTCATTTACACGGGTGGAACCATCGGGATGGTTGAGAACCTGGAAACCGGAGCCCTGGAAGCCTTTAATTTCAGTCATTTGAAGTCAAACGTGCCTGAGATGAAGCGTTTAAATTTCAATGTAGACACCTACTTGTTTGATCCACCGATTGATTCATCGGAAGTCAGTCCTCAAAACTGGCAGGATATGGCCACGGTAGTGGAAGATAACTACAACGATTACGACGGTTTTGTGATTTTGCACGGCACTGATACGATGTCTTATACGGCATCGGTACTGAGTTTGATGTTCGAGAACCTGACAAAACCCGTTATATTCACCGGATCACAGTTGCCTATCGGTAAACTCCGCACAGATGGGAAGGAAAACCTGATTACTGCTCTTGAGATTGCTGCCGATAAAGATAAATCGGGAAGGCCAGTCGTGCCTGAATTGTGTATTTATATGCAAAACCTGCTGATGCGTGGAAATCGAACAACGAAAGTAAACTCGGAGAACTTCAGTGCTTTTAACAGTCCTAATTATCCGTACCTGGCTGAGGTGGGGGTAGATATTCGTTACCACGATAAGTTTATTTTACAGCCGGATTATGATAAGCCTGTCATATTTAATTTCAGGCTCGATCACAACGTTGCTATCCTGAAATTATTTCCCGGTATTCAGGAAAGTGTGGTGAGGTCAATCCTTTCGGTTCCTGCACTGAGAGGTGTTGTGCTGGAAACTTACGGTTCGGGTAATGCGCCTACCGATCAGTGGTTTATTGATGCGTTGCAGGAGGCGATAGACCAAGGAATTGTTATTGTTAACGTGACGCAATGCCTTTACGGAAACGTGGAAATGCACCGGTATGAAACGGGTCAGCACTTGGAAAAATTAGGGGTTGTCTCGGGGCACGACATCACCACGGAAGCTGCTTTGGCCAAGTTAATGATTTTGCAGGGCAACGGCAAAACTCCCGATCAGGTAAGGAGGTTGATGTCGGTTTCGTTACGAGGAGAGCTGACGGAAAGGTAAAATTCTTATCTTTGTTTTCAACATACATAAGAAAACAAATGAAGAATTTAGATTACGGAGTGATAGGAAATTGCCGAACGGCGGCATTAGTGTCCAAAGAAGGGAGTATCGATTGGCTTTGTTTGCCCGATTTCGATTCTCCTTCGGTTTTTACCCGTCTGTTGGATGAGGAAAAAGGAGGGAGCTTCGCTTTTCTAGTGTCGGGTGAGTATGTTGTAACGCAAACATATCTGGGTAACACCAATATCCTTTCCACACGGTTTGAAGCACCTGAGGGAGCATTTACCGTGCTGGACTATATGCCCCGGTACAGGACAAGCGAAAAAAGCCACTACTTGCCGCCCGAAGTCCACAGGTACCTGCGTGTTTTGCACGGAAAGCCAAAAATGCGCATTTTGTATAACCCGAAAATGAATTATGCCGGAGAAGAGGCTGTGCATACGGTTTTCCCCAACTACATAAGAACATCGTCAGCGGTAGATGCAGAGGATAAGATTTACCTCTACTCGAGCGTGAATTTCGACGTTATCCTGAGCGGTGAAGAGTTCACGCTTACGGATCATCAGTTTTTTCTGCTTTCTTACAACCAAAAGCTTGTAGCGATAGACGAAAACCGGGTCTTGCTGGATTACGAGCGTACGAAAGTGTACTGGCTTAACTGGATTAACCGTTCACGCGAGTACCGTCAATACGGAGATATGGTTAACCGCAGTATGCTGGTGTTGAAACTGATGTCGTACCAGCATTCCGGTGCCATGTTGGCAGCCGTTACAACCAGTCTGCCCGAAAGCATCGGGGAAACCCGTAACTGGGATTATCGCTTCTGCTGGCTTCGTGATGCTTCCATGTCTATCGATACCTTGCTGCACATGAAACATCAGGGCACGGCCGAACGATTTATAGGGTTCATAAAACGTATTCTGAAGTCGCGTGAGGATACTTTTCAGATAATGTACGGGATCCGGGGTGAGAGGGAATTGACCGAAGAAATTTTATCCCACCTGGCCGGATATGAGAATTCTTATCCCGTCCGTATCGGAAACGCTGCTTATAACCAGTTGCAGAACGATTCACTGGGATACCTGATGGATGTAATATACAAATACTACCTGTACTTTCCGGGGACGCTCGACGAAGTGGAGGAGATCTGGGAAGTCGTGAGAAACATGGTGCGGATGGTGCTGAAATCGTGGCGCTCTCCCGATCAGAGCATTTGGGAGTTCCGCACACGTGAATTGAATTTTGTGTTTTCCAAAGTGATGAGCTGGGTGGCACTTGACAGGGCGTCTCTGATTGCAGAGCTGCTGCACAAAGACAATTACGCGGAATTGTGGCGAAAAGAAGCAAACGGTATTAAGGAGGAGATACACGAAAAGGGCTGGAACGAAGAATTGCAATGCTTTACACAGGCTTATGAGAATACCGATCACGACTCTTCGCTTCTGCTGATGCAGTTTTATGACTTTATTGACGCCCGCGATGAGCGTTACGTGAAAACCGTGAAGGCAATCAAAGAGAACTTGTTTCACAACGGGTTGATGTACAGGTATAAAGCTGAAGACGATTTTGGAAAACCTACCTCATCGTTCACCATCTGCACGTTTTGGCTGATAGAAGCGCTTTTTGTAATCGGAGAGACGGATCAGGCTCGTGAAATTTTCGAATCGATGATCACTTATTCCAATCACGTGGGGTTGTACAGCGAAGACCTGGATTTTGAGACCAAGCGTCAGCTCGGGAATTTCCCGCAGGCATACTCTCACCTGGCATTCATCAATACGGCTACGCTGCTTTCTGAAGAGAAGAAGCTGTCGAGGTTTATCCGTCCGTAGCAGTGTGTCGTTGTTTTTCTTCACCCGTTGTGGAAATCCTTGCGAACGACCCCGGATAATTCTCGTTGATAAAATCGATAAGCTTTTCGCGGACTGACACGCGTAAATCCCAGTTTTTAGAGGAATCTTCGCTGCTTACCAGTACACGGATTTCCTTATACCACTGTTTGCTGTCAGTAACTTGAATGTTTTGTACGCGCCCGTCCCAGTTGGGGTCGTTCTTCACTAAACCGGCAAGCTTTTTACGAAGCGGTGCTACTGGCAGGCCGTAAGAAACGTACAGGAATACTGTCCCCAGAATATTGGAACTGGTTCTTGTCCAGTTTTGTACGGGGTTATTCAGGAAATAATCGATGGGTACAATGAGCCGTCTCTCGTCCCAGATTTTTACAACCGCATAGGTGATGTTTATCTCCTCGATGCGTCCCCATTCGCCTTGAATGACTACCACATCGTCCAGGCGGATGGGTTGCGTTATAGCTATTTGTACACCTGACAAAATTTGTCCGACACTCCGTTGTGCTGCCAGTCCGACCACAATTCCCAGTACACCGGCTGAGGCCAGTAAGCTCATGCCCAATCCCTTTACGGTTTCGAAAGTCATTGATGCAATTCCGGTGAAAACGATCACTACGGTTACGATGAGTACCTTTTCAATCATATTCAGCTGGGTGAGCCGCCTACGTGCGGTCAGGTTATCGGATTGATTAACATCAAGTTTGTTCTGGAAGTACCGGAATAAGGCACGGACTGCCTGGACTATCAGCCACCCGATGGAAAGAATCAGCAATACCTGTCCTGTTTTCTGTATGATATCGTAAACCCGGGTATTCTTATCGAGTAATGAACTGAAAATATTCAGTAGAATGGAGAAAATGATCCACGCAGACGGGACTTTAAAAAGCCGCACGATAAAATCATCTATCAGGCTTTGGCTTCTCAGTGCACGATTGCGCAATTTTTTAAAAATGAAGTTGGAAGCCAAAGTGAGCAAAATAAACAGGATGATGAAGATAAGAGAAACAAAAATGTGGCGCCACTTATTTTCCGTTATCAGGTCAGTTATATCGTTCATAAGATAAAAAGTCAAAAAAGTCTCTTATTTAATCAGGTTTTCAAAAAAAGGAATTACCGAGGATTGAACCGGAATCCGGTATTTAGCAGCAGGCGAAAAATGCCCTACTTTTATGCTCACCCCGCCGGGCGGAAGTGCGTGGAACATATCTTCGTCGGTGGTGTCGTCGCCGATGGCAAGGATAAAGTCGTAATTATTTTTCCCCAACAGTCGTTTCACTTCGCTGCCTTTGTTAAAGTCCGGAGATTTGATTTCCACGATTTTATTTCCGGGAACGATCTGCAAGTTCAGGCGTGAAGCCGGCCCCATCAGTGCATTTATAAGCTGCTTCTGGCGTAGTTCGGCTAGCCATACATCCACGTTCCTGTAATGCCAGACCAGCGAGGAATCCTTTATTTCCATACGTGAGCGGGGAGTTTTGTCGATGGTGTGCTCTATGATTCGAAGGATCTCATCGTCCCACGTTATTTTTTCCTGAACATTTTTATGCCATTTGTGGTTTTCCTTGAAAAATGCGCCGTGCTCAGCGGCAAAGTCCAAATCGATCCCCTTGAACCACTTGTCCAGCACCTGACGATTCCTTCCGCTGTTGATGACTACTTTGTTCTTTTTGTCGGCGGTCATCTTTTTTAATAAGTTCAACAATTCTTTGGAAGGGACTGCATCTTCGGGGTTTTTCACGAAGGGCGACAAGGTCCCGTCGTAATCGAGCAAGATTAATCTTGTGTAAGCCTGGTCGTACTCCTTTTTTATTTGTGAGAGCTGTCGTTTACCTACGATTTTCTGAAAAATTTCGTTGTTTTGCTTACTTATGTAGAGAAGTTCCTTCACGAAATCATTCGCCCATTTTTTTACGGTTTGGGTGGATATCCGTTTTTGCATGTTGTTGAGCCGGATACGTTGTTCCTTTTTCGGCATGGTCAATGCCTGGAGAATAGCCGCTTCAATTTCCTGTGTATCGTTCGGATTGATAATGATGGCATCGGTCAGTTCAATGGCTGCCCCCGCCATCTCGCTGAGTATCAATACGCCGGGTTTTCCCCGTTTGGTGGCAAGATATTCTTTGGCTACCAGGTTCATTCCGTCGCGTAGCGGGGTAACCATAGCGATGTCTGCAATGTCGTAAAGTGCTACCAGTTCATTGAAGGGGAAACTCTGGTAAAAATAGTACACAGGGGTCCAGCCGAGGGTAGAATACATGCCGTTTATTTTACCAATATATTGGTCTATCCGGGTTTTCAGGTCGGCATACCTGTCCACTGCATCGCGGGAAGGTACGACTATCATTGCCAGCGATACCTTTTTGTGGTATTCGGGATGATTTTCAAGAAAATTGGCGAACCCGTTCAACCGGTGCAGAATTCCCTTGCTGTAGTCGAGCCGGTCGACCGACAAAACAATGGTTTGATTACCCAGTTCTTCTATCAGCCTTTTTGATATTTTCTTTACCTCCGGGAGTGAGGGCGCCCGATGATACTGTTCATAATTTATACCCATAGGGAATGCATCCACATGTACGATACGGTCTTTCAGGCTGATCTCGTCGAGGTTGCAGTTCAGGTCGAGAACCCGGTAGATGGCACTGATAAAATGACGCATGTAGTCGTGCGTGTGAAATCCGATTAAATCGGCTCCAAGCAACCCTTCCAGTACTTGTTCCCTTTCCGGGAGCACACGGAATAGTTCGTAAGACGGAAAGGGTATGTGGTGGAAATACCCGATGTTTACTTTGGGCTTTTTGTCGCGGATTTTTTTCGGCAGCAACATCAGTTGATAATCTTGTATCCAGACAATATCATCGTCTTCTATAAAGGGCAGCGCTTCTTCACAGAACAGTGTATTCACCTGCCGGTACGCTTCCCAGTACTCGGCTTTGTACTGTATGTATGCGAAAAAGTAATGACATAGCGGCCATATGGTGCTGTTGCTGTAACCTTCGTAATAATTTTCAATCTGTTCTCCGGACAGAAAAACCGGATGATAATTCAACTCATTCAGCTTTTCGGTAATCTCCTGCTTTTCATTTTCATCATCCACATGGACTCCAGGCCACCCCACCCAATGCATTTCCGCATCGGTTTCCAAAGACCCCAATCCTGTGGCCAGCCCTCCTTCGCTGCGTTTTACGACAAAGGAGTCTTCGGTTCTTTCAATTTTGACAGGAAGCCTGTTGGCTATAATAAGGATTTTCATACGATTCTATTTTTATTCACTTTTGTTATTGGTTCCCGCAGGATATAAGGTGTCCTGCGTTGATATACAGCATTGAACCTGGATAATTGGCGAGCAGTTCAATCAATTTTTTTCCAATCGGTTTAAAAATATAACAGTCCCGTTCCAGGAAAGATCAATTTTTAACATATTTTTATAATATAAGGGAGGAATTGGTGTTGAACTTCTGTCAGGAATCTAAAAAAAATGCAATCTTTTGCCTGTTCCATATTTTTATAGTAATTTCGTACTCAGATTTCACAATGCTTATATTCTTCAAGACTTTCGTAAAATCAAATCAATAAAATAATCATATTGTCATGACAAAAAAGAAGAACTATTTAACCTGTGACGGTAATCAGGCTGCAGCACATATCGCCTATATGTTTAGTGAGGTAGCTGCTATTTACCCGATTACACCTTCGTCGACGATGGCAGAATACATCGATGAATGGGCCGCTGCGGGAAGAAAAAACATTTTCGGGCAGCCTGTACTGGTACAGGAGATGCAATCCGAAGCTGGAGCCGCAGGCGCTGTTCACGGTTCGTTGCAGGCGGGGGCATTAACATCCACATTTACCGCATCACAGGGTTTGTTGTTGATGTTGCCCAACATGTATAAAATTGCAGGAGAGTTGCTCCCCGGAGTATTCCATGTATCGGCACGGGCCATTGCTGCACAGGCATTGTCTATTTTTGGTGACCACCAGGACGTTATGGCAGCACGCCCAACCGGTTTTGCATCGTTCGCTACGGGATCTGTACAGGAAGTGATGGATTTGGCAGCTGTTGCCCATTTGGCAGCAATAGAGAGCAGGGTACCGTTTTTGCATTTTTTTGATGGATTCCGCACTTCACACGAAATTCAGAAGATTGAAGCGTTGACAAACGATGATCTGGCTCCGTTAATCAATCAGGAGGCATTAGCCGGTTTCCGGCAGAGAGCGTTGAGTCCTGATGCACCTGTTACACGAGGAACGGCTCAAAACGATGATATTTATTTTCAGTCCCGTGAAGCGGCTAATCCTTTTTACAACGCTGTTCCGGGTATTGTTGAGAAATACCTGGAAAAACTGGCAGCTGTAACCGGCCGTAAGTACGGATTGTTTGATTATTACGGTGATCCTGAAGCGGAAAGAGTGATTATTGCTATGGGGTCCGTTACTGAAGCTATTCGTGAAGTGGTTGACCACAAAAACGCCAACGGCGAAAAAGTGGGTATGGTAGCCGTTCACCTGTACCGTCCTTTTAAAGCCGAAGCATTTCTGTCGGTCATCCCGAAAACAGCCCGTAGGATTGCTGTTCTCGATAGGACAAAAGAACCCGGTGCTACCGGACAGCCTCTTTATCTGGACGTGAAAGACAGTTTCTACGGAAAAGAGAATGCTCCGGTGATTGTCGGAGGTATTTACGGTTTATCCTCTAAAGATACTACCCCGGGACAGATTATCTCGGTTTACGACAACCTGGCGATGAACATGCCGAAAAACGATTTCACCATCGGAATTGTGGATGATGTGACATTTAAATCGTTGCCGAAAGTTGAGGAGGTCTCGATGGATGAAACAACCTACGAAGCCAAGTTTTACGGCCTGGGATCCGACGGAACGGTTGGAGCCAACAAAAACTCCATCAAGATTATCGGGGATAATACCGATAAGTATGTGCAGGCCTATTTTGCTTACGACTCCAAGAAATCGGGAGGATTTACCTGTTCCCATCTCCGTTTTGGAGATAACCGTATCCGCTCCACTTATCTGGTGAATACACCCAACTTCGTAGCCTGTCACGTTCCAGCATACCTGCATCTTTACGATGTTACCGCTGGACTGAAAAAGGGAGGAACCTTCCTGCTCAATTCATTGTGGTCGAAAGAAGAAGTCGGTAACCATTTGCCGGACAACGTGAAGAAATACTTGGCCAAAAACAACATTAAGTTGTACATCATAAATGCTACAAACATAGCAGATGAGATAGGATTGGGCAACAGGACCAATACCATTCTCCAGTCGGCATTTTTTAAAATATCCAACGTAATCCCTTATGAGCTGGCGGTGGAACAGATGAAGAAATTCATTGTGAAATCGTACGGCAGAAAAGGGGAAGAGATTATAAAAATGAACTATGCGGCTGTTGACCGCGGAGGAGAAGTTGAAGAGGTTGAAGTTCTTCGGGAATGGGCGGACCTGAATGTGGATATGGTACAAAAAGACGATGCTCCGGAATTTATTCAAAAAGTGGTTCGTCCCGTAAATGCCCAGCGCGGATATGATTTGCCGGTTTCGGTTTTTGTGGGCCGTGAAGACGGAACATGGGAACACGGTACGGCTACTTACGAAAAACGCGGTGTGGCTGCTTCGGTTCCTGTTTGGAATCCCGACAACTGCATCCAGTGTAACCAGTGTGCCTACGTTTGTCCGCACGCTACTATCCGTCCGTTCGTGCTCGATGAGAAAGAACAGAAAGGGCTGGGAGAAGAGGTGGCACTATTGAAAACACAGGGAAAACAGTTCGAGGGAACCGCTTTCCGGATTCAAGTGGATGTGCTGGATTGTCTGGGTTGTGGAAATTGCGTGGATGTTTGTCCGGGCAAGAAAGGGCAGAGCGCTCTCGAAATGGTTCCCATTACCACACAATACGATAACCAGAAGAACTGGGATTATATGGTTCAACACGTCAGCAGTAAAGCCCACCTGGTGGATACCAAGCTGAACGTAAAAAACTCTCAGTTCGCAAAACCGTTGTTTGAGTTCTCCGGCGCCTGCTCGGGTTGCGGTGAGACTCCGTACATCAAGCTTATTACGCAACTGTATGGCGACCGTATGATGATTGCCAATGCTACCGGATGTTCTTCCATTTACGGTGCGTCGGCTCCGTCAACCCCATATACCAAAAACGAAGAAGGCAAAGGGCCGTCGTGGGCTAACTCGTTGTTCGAGGATAATGCCGAGTTTGGTTTTGGATTTGTAATTGCTCAGGCAAGCATGCGTAACCGCGTAGGGGATTTGATGCAGAAAGCCCGTAAATCGGCTGACTTTTCTGATTCTCAAAAGGAGCTGTTTGTCCAGTGGATCGAAAACAAGGACAACGGAGAAGCCGTAAAAGAGATTTCGGCTCAGATTGTGGGCGTGCTTACCGGTATGGAAAACGAAATTGCCAAAGAGATCCTTTCGCTCGAAAAGTACCTGACCAAGAAATCCATCTGGGTGTTTGGTGGTGACGGCTGGGCATACGATATCGGCTTTGGCGGCCTCGACCACGTGTTGGCTATGGGGCAGGATATCAATGTGCTGGTGCTCGATACCGAAGTATATTCCAATACCGGCGGACAATCCTCGAAATCAACCCCTACAGCTGCCGTTGCCAAATTTGCCGCTGCAGGGAAACGTATCCGCAAAAAAGACCTGGGTATGATTGCGGCGACTTACGGTTATGTATACGTGGCTCAGGTAGCTATGGGCGCCAATCAGGCTCATTACCTCAAGGCATTGAAAGAAGCCGAGGAATACAACGGCCCGTCGCTTATTATTGCTTATTCGCCTTGTATCAGCCATGGGTTAAGAAGCGGTATGGGTATGGCTCAGACCGAGCAGAAAAAAGCCGTTGAATGCGGTTATTGGAGCTTGTGGCGTTACAACCCGAAACTGGAAGAAGAGGGCAAAAATCCGTTTGTACTCGACAGTAAGGAACCCGACTGGAGTAAGTTCAGGGATTTCCTGATGGGTGAAGTGCGTTACACGCAGCTGGTGAAATCTTTCCCGCACGAAGCCGATGAACTTTTTGAAGCGGCCAAGGAAAATGCCCAGTGGCGTTACCGCTCATACCAACGTATGGCCAATGCCCACTTTGGCTCAGTGGATGCTGAAACTGCGAAAGCAGAAGGATAACAATTGCATATTCATGAACATAAAAAAGCGATACGTCGGTCGGCGTTTCGCTTTTTTTGCCGGTTTGCTTTGATTTTTTTAATCGTCGGATTGCGTTAAAATCGTATCTTTGCAACCACAAACATATACAACAATGAAAATCCAAATTATCAACGGACCTAATCTTAACTTGTTGGGGATGAGGGAGCCCAGTGTTTACGGAGATCAATCTTTCTCGGCCTTTTTCGAAAGGTTGAAGGAGGTGTTTCCCGAAATCAGGCTGGACCATTATCAATCGAATGTTGAAGGGGAAATCATCAATAAGATTCATGAGACGGGGTTTGATTATGACGGCATCATCCTCAATGCCGGGGGGTATACCCACACCTCGGTTGCTATTCGCGATGCGATTAAATCGGTGAGGACCCCGGTGATCGAAGTACATATCTCCAACGTATATGCCCGGGAAGAGTTCCGTCATCAATCCATGATCTCGGCAGTTTGTGCAGGGGTGATCGGTGGGTTTGGACTGAACTCCTATCGTTTAGCTGTGGAAGCCTTGATAATGGCAAACAAAACGGATTAAAAAGTGTTTAATGGTCAGATGACATCTGAGATCTAAAAAATTCTCAACTAAATTAACAATGCTAAAACATACTAAAATTGTAGCCACAATTTCGGATAAACGTTGCGATGTTCCTTTCATTCAGCAGCTTTTTGCAGAAGGAATGGATGTTGTCAGGTTAAATTCGGCTCACCTTGACCAGGAAGGATTTCTGAAAATTATAAACAACGTTCGTGCAGTGTCGGACAGAATTGCCATTCTGGTTGATACGAAAGGCCCGGAAATAAGGACAACTGTAGCTTCCGAACCCATCGAACTCACCACTGGCGACCGGGTGAAGGTTATCGGTAATCCCGGGAGCGTTTCATCCAAAGAGGCTATTTATGTCTCTTACCCGAACATTGTCGATGAGATGAACGTGGGTGACGATATTCTGATTGATGACGGAGAAATTGACCTGAAGGTGATCGATAAAGATGCTGGTTACCTGCTTTGTAGTGTGCAAAATGACGGGACGGTCGGAAGCCGGAAAAGCGTGAATATTCCCGGAGTCCGTATCAACCTGCCGAGTATAACCGAACGCGATAGAAAATTTATTGCCCTATCGGCAAAGCACGATGTCGATTTTATTGCACATTCGTTTGTGCGAAACAAAGAAGATGTATTGGAAGTCCAGAAAATTTTGAATGAACTGAACAGTCCAATAAAAATTATCGCGAAAATTGAGAATCAAGAAGGTGTGGACAACATCGATGAAATATTACGCCATGCCTATGGGATTATGATTGCGCGTGGTGATTTGGGAGTGGAGGTGGCTCAGGAGAAAATTCCGGCTATTCAGCGGACACTTATCCGGAAAGCTATCCATCATAAAAAACCGGTTATTGTCGCAACGCAAATGTTGCACACCATGATTGAATATCCCCGCCCGACGCGTGCCGAAATAACCGATGTTGCCAATGCCATTTATTACCGGACCGACGCTATTATGTTAAGCGGTGAAACAGCTTACGGAAAATATCCGGTGGAGGCGGTGAGAACCATGACAAAAGTGGCTTTTGAAACCGAAAAAACAAAACTGCCACAAAACGATATCGCCGTTCCATACCAACCTTTGGACGATAACGAAGTTACTTCGTTCCTCGCCAAACAAGCCGTTAAATCGAGCGACCGGTTAGAAACAAAGGCTATCGTTACCGACAGCCATACGGGTAGAACAGCCCGGGTTTTGGCTGCTTTCCGGGGTAAAAGTCCTGTTTATGCCATTACCACAACCGAGAGGCTGGCACGCGAACTGGCCCTGTCTTACGGAGTATGGGCACACCATCAGAGTGGCAAAGGAGATGGAAACACCAAAGAAAGCCGCCGGGCCTATTTTGTGGGTGCGATAACAAAACTGATTGAGAATAAGATGATCAAGCCTGAGGATCGCGTGGCGTACATGGGCGGCAGTTTCGGTGAAACCGGTGGAACCACTTATCTTGAAATAGCAGAAGCGTGGAGAATTTTGGAAGCGAAAGACAAATATAATTTGCCGGATTATACGCAATAAAAGATGGACAATAGACTGGAAGAGTATATATTATCGCATATCGATCCGGAACCGGAATTACTGAAGGAAATTGACAGGGAGGTCCACGTTAAGCTGCTCCATGCGAGCATGATGTCTGGCCATTTGCAAGGCCGGCTTCTGAAGATGCTAACCCGGATGATCCGTCCGGAACGGGTGCTTGAAATCGGGACTTTTGTAGGGTATTCCACCTTGTGTTTTGCTGAAGGGCTGGAAGAGAATGGCGAGGTACATACGATAGAAATCGATGATGAACTGGAAGATTTTATTCGTTCGAATTTTGCGAAGTCTGAACTAGCAAACAAGATAAAACTGCATATCGGAGATGCTACACAAATCATTCCGGAATTTGAAGACGAAAGTTTTGGCCTTGCCTTTATCGATGCCGACAAGGAGTTGTATTGGAAATATTTCGAGGCTACGCTTCCGAAAATCAGAAAAGGCGGTTTCATTCTTGTTGACAATACGCTCTGGTACGGAAAAGTTGTAGAAAAGGTGGAGAGCAGTGACCGGGCGACCCAGGGTATTTTGAATTTCAACGAAAAACTGGCTAACGACGACAGGGTAGAAAAGGTAATCCTCCCCGTACGTGACGGGATTACGGTTGTTCGAAAAAAATAGAGAAGAATGGAAACAAACAGACAACAAAAAGTGAATCGGCTGATTCAGAAAGAGCTCGGAGAGATCTTTCTGGTGGAAACCAAAAAGATGCCGGGCGTACTGGTATCGGTTACGCATGTACGGGTAACTCCCGACCTGGGAATTGCCCACTCGTACCTGAGCATATTCCCTTCGGAAAAAGGAAGCGAAATGGTGCGGAACATAAACGATAACGTGAAATCGATCCGATACAATTTGGGAAAACGAGTCGGAAAACAGTTACGTGTTGTACCTGAACTGGTTTTTTACCTGGACGACTCGCTCGACTACATCGAAAATATTGATAAATTGTTGAAATAACGTGAATCTTTCACTATTCATCGCTCGCCGATATCTTTTCTCTAAGAAATCACACAACGCCATTAACGTCATTTCGCTTATTTCGGTTTGTGGAATTGCTATTGCAACGATGGCAATGGTTTGTGTTTTGTCGGTCTTCAACGGATTTGGCGGAATTGTGGAAGGGATGTTCAGCGCTTTCGACCCGGACCTGAAAATTACGGCCAAAGCCGGAAAGGTATTTGATTATCACACGCCCGACTTTGATAAAGCTTTACGGATTGATGGCATTCAAATGATATCGGAGTCGCTGGAAGAGAATGCGTTGTATAAGTTTGAGGACCGCCAGGTGCCGGTCCTCGTGAAAGGTGTATCGGAAGAGTTCCGGCTGATGACCGATATGGATAAACTGATGGTAGACGGCAGCTTCCGCCTTACCGAAGACGTCGTGAATTACACTACCCTGGGAACAGGCCTGGCCATCACGCTGGGTGCTCGGGCCGGATTCATAAACCCGATTGAAATTTACGCCCCGAAGCGCGACGTAAACGTTAACTTGGCAAACCCCTCGGCAGCATTCACGCGCGAAGACATACAGATAGGTGGTGTTTTCAGCCTCAATCAACCCGATGTGGATGATCAGGTGGCCATTATTCCCATCCGTTTGGCGCGTGAACTGTTCAGGTATGATAATGAAGTCTCCTCCCTCGATATCAAACTTCATCCCGATGCGTCAGTGAAGAAGGTAAAATCTAAAATTGAAAAGATATTGGGCGACGATTTTCTGGTGGAAAACCGGTTCGAGCAGCAGATTGAGTCTTTCAGGATGTTGCAGATTGAAAAATGGGTGACGTTCCTTATTCTGGCTTTCATCCTTTTAATTGCTGTTTTTAATGTGGTTGGATCACTTTCGATGTTGATTGTGGAAAAGACGATAGATATCAAAAGCTTAAAAAATATGGGAGCTAACAACAACCTTATTTCCCGCATTTTCCTGTACGAGGGCTGGTTAATCACTTTTTTTGGAATCGTTTCAGGAATTGTTGCCGGATTGACCTTGTGTTTGTTGCAACAACATTTCGGACTGCTCCGCCTGAGTAATGTTCCCGGAGCTTATGTGGTGGATGCTTATCCTGTTATTGTGCGGTTCTGGGATATTGTAACCGTCTTTGTAGTAGTTAGCATCATTTCGCTGCTTACTGTATTTTATCCCATCAATAACTTGAAGAAGAAATTGAAATTTGCGGAGGTATAATAACTATACTTTTCGCTCAAAACTATATTAATTATGAAGATTGCAGTAGTTGGAACAGGATATGTAGGATTGGTTTCGGGCGCATGCTTTTCCGAAATGGGAGTGGATGTAACTTGTGTTGACATTGACGAAGCAAAAATCGAAGGATTGAAGCAAGGTATTATCCCGATTTACGAACCCGGGTTGAAAAATATTGTGGTTCGCAATCACGATGCCGGTAGGTTGCACTTTACTACCGATTTACCGTCGGTTTTGAACGATATGGATATGGTTTTTATCGCTGTCGGAACCCCCTCGGACGAAGACGGAAATGCTGAGATGAAGTACGTCTGGAAGGTTACAGAAACCATTGGCGACCACATTGATAAACCGCTGCTGATCGTTACCAAAAGTACTGTCCCGGTGGGTACTTCACACCGGATCAAGGAACGGGTGCAGAAACGATTGGATAGACGCGGCCTCAGCAACCTGGAATTTGATGTAGCCTCCAATCCGGAATTCCTCAAGGAAGGTGCTGCTGTTGATGATTTTATGAGTCCCGACCGTGTAGTGGTGGGTGTGGAGTCGGAACGTGCCAAGGAGTTGATGACCCGGCTTTACCGCCCGTTTCTGCTTAACAATTTCCGTGTAATTTTCATGGATATTCTTTCTTCGGAGATGACCAAATATGCCTCTAACGCTATGCTCGCAACACGGATCAGCTTTATGAACGATATTGCCAACCTGTGCGAACGGGTAGGTGCAGATGTGAATATGGTGCGGCGGGGGATCGGCAGTGACACGCGTATCGGAAAGAACTTTCTTTACCCGGGTTGCGGTTACGGCGGAAGTTGTTTTCCCAAAGATGTAAAAGCGATCATCAAGGTGGCCGAAAATGCAGGCTATGAGATGAGTGTGCTTAAGGCAGTAGAGCAGGTAAATGAAAATCAAAAGAAGATTCTTTTCCAAAAATTCAGTGAGTTTTTCAACGGTGTAGTAGAGGGCAAAACCGTTGCTGTCTGGGGGTTGTCTTTTAAACCCGAAACTGACGATGTGCGGGATGCACCTGCTCTGCAACTGATAGACAGTTTGCTGGAATCAAATGTAAATGTTCGCGCATATGATCCGGCAGCTATGGATGAAGCCAGAAAACGGTTGAACGATAAAATATACTACGCTAAAGATATTTACGACGCTGCGAACAATGCTGATGCTCTCATTGTCCCTACGGAATGGAAAGAGTTTCGTCTTCCCAACTGGGAGATTCTGAAAAAAATTATGCGTACGCACCTGGTTATCGACGGGCGGAACATTTACAACAAGGAAGACCTCTTTTCCTACGGATTCGGATACAGGGGAATAGGTTTATAAAACGAAGTTCAGGTTATCAAAAAATGGATTTAATAGAAGCGCTTAACTGGCGTTATGCGACAAAACGGATGACAGGGGAAAAGATCGCGGAAAGCGACCTCAACATCATCTTGGAAGCCATTCGTTTAACGCCCACAGCATATGGTTTACAGCCTTTTAAAGTGGTTGTTACCCGAAATGAAGACCTTATCGGTGAGATTTACAGGAAGTCTTGCCCGCAAATTGTGATCAGGCAATGCTCTCACCTGCTTGTTTTTAAAGCAAGGAAAAAGCTCGACTCCGAATACCTGGAGGGTTATTTGAAAGAGATGAAGCGCCAGAGAAACTCCACGGATGAATACATAGACGGTTATCGTTCCAAGATTTTAAGGGTGATTGACGATCCGCAGATCAACAAATTCAGCTGGATGATCAGGCAAACGTATATCGCGCTAGGGTACGCCACTGTTGCAGCGGCAGCGTCGGGAATCGACGCTACTCCAATTGAAGGGTTTGATGCGCAGTCACTCAATGAGGTCCTTCGTCTCGATACGGAGAAAGAGGAGGCTGTAGTGATGCTGGCGTTGGGTTACCGGGACGAGAAAGAGGATAAACTGATTTATTTGCCGAAAATCAGAAAACCGATGGATCTACTGGTGGAGAAGATTTAGCTATAAAAGGTTAATACCTTCTGTTTCGCATGGTAGTTGAACCTCCAGCCCTCTGTTTCTGACGATAGGGCAGAACCCGTGTTGTATCGGTGTCCCCTTTCCACAATCTCTCTTCAAAATCCCTGAGCTGTTGCTCAACTCGTTCTTGTTCCGCCTTCATTTCCTCGGGAGTGGAAGTGTATTGTGAAATGGCCAGGTTGCGTGGGTTGGTGGCCTTGTAAATTTCACCGTCGTAGTGTTTCATGCGGAAAAAATCATCGATCGTTCCCGTCATGGTGTTGTTGAGGCTTGAAGTCATGATGGGCATACGCAGAGTATAGGGGCGGAGTTCATCATACACGATCCAGAAGAGCGGATAGCGGACGGTTTGGGATTCGTAGTCGGCCTGACGATAGATAATGGGACAAACGGCAACTGTTTTAACCCCGTATTTCGATGTCCCGGTTTCAAAATAATAGGCTTCTTTCAGGTAATACCCCAGTACTTCGTGACTGGGAATATCCACCTCGCTGACGACGATGTTTCCGTTTTGAGTCTCGTGGAAAATTCCGAACCTGTCGAGAAATTCCTTGAAATCGATTTTATATTCATCCGTGAAGACCTCCCTGCCGTCCAGGTACTCGTAAGCCGTAATTTTGTTTTCGGAGAGCAGGTTGAAAATCAGGGTGAACAGGTTCATCCGACCTTGTTCCGGCAATACCGGATAGTAGAGCGGCGCGTTGCCTTCCTTTGACAGATCGAGATAACGGTAAATTTCACGCAACCATTTGGCATCGTTGATATCCGTGGATTGTGTACGGTTCATCTGTGTGGCGCGGCTGGTTAATTCCACGGTGCTGTTTGTATTGGATTGGCCTTGATTCCGGCGTTGCAGCCTTTCCCGCGCAGTCTCCTGGGAGAAACAGTTTCCGATACAACAGAAAATAAAGAACGAAATAAATATTGGCTTAAATTTCATTGTCGTATAATTTTTTAAATTTCCAGTCCGGGACTTCAATGCGTAAATCAGTTCACCCTCACCTCAATCACTGCTATTTCCCTTTCCAACCCATCGGGGCCGATGGCTTTCACGCCCGAAATATAGAAGTATTTGCCGCGTTGTAACCGGCGGATTTGTTCTTTTTGCCTTTCCGAAAACCGACTTCCTTCAGACACTTCGGGAATAGCATTTCCCATGGAGTCGAAAAACAGGGTGCGAAAGCCGGTTACCCGGAAGGGAATATTTAAAATGCCGTCGTCAATGGCGGCTTTTATCCCCTGAGTATTTACCAGCACGGCTTTGGCCAGGTTGCCGCCTTTAAAAACAACCGGGTTCCCGTTGGCATCAGCATATTCGATATAGGGACTGGGGTCGGGTAGAGAGCGGACACGAAAATTTTTTGACGCCAGTTGCCGTACCTGACTGCCCGTTCTCGCGGATATCGAGACGGTGGCATCCCGGCCGGCGGCAACAGGTTTGGCTTCCCATAAGTTGCCTTTTCGGACGAGTGAACCGTTGGTCATGGTTGCCGAAACGTCTTGCGGTGCAATTCCCGGTACGGAGATACTGATCTCGTTCCCGATCCCCGCATAAAGGACGTTCATCAGCGTTGGTGCAATGGTGGCTGCGGGTTCTATAACGGTATAGTTGTCCGAAAAGCTTCTGCGTACCGTACTGCCATCGCTTCCCCTCGTTTCGATATAGCCTTCCACCGGAAAAGTTCCCACAGCGGAGCTTGCTGTGGAGAAGAACCCTTTTGCCGAGGGGTCGAGAGATTGGCCGTTTACGATTATGTCGGGAGATAGCGTGGAGTCTTCCGCCGAAAGGATGACCCGGGCATTGTAAGTACCACCTTGAATGATAACTTTTGATTCGGGGATGACGTATGCATTGAGTTCATTTACCCTGAAATCGCTTACGTCGATGCTGTTGAGCAGGCTGCCCAACGCTTCGCCTTCCGACAGGCGGACATCGTTCTGGATTTTGGAAAGGATAGCAACGGCTGCAGACACGGGCATTTTTTCAAAGAGCGACTCCTCCCAGTTTTTATGGGAGTCGTTCCTCTCAGAAGGGGTCGTGCTGAGGTTGTTTTCAATGATTTTTCGTCGGTTGTCGTCCTGGATAAGACCGGTTACGGTTTGTCGGAAGTGGTCAACAGCTGTGCGCAACCGGTGTCCTTGTCGGGCCGGAGGGGATAACAGGACAGAAGAGGCTGCATCCAGGTTGTCTTTATTCCGGATATTGTTTATGTCTCCTTTTTTGCCGTCCGACTCCTTTACAATTCTTATTTTCAGGTCTTCTATATAGCTCACTAGCGAGTCGCTCATTTGTTTCACCTGCACCCCTTTGTCGTACCATTCACCGGCCTTTTCCCTGTTTTGAGAGTTGTACCCCTCAAGCTCATCCATAATCAACCGGTTCCTGGTGTGCATATTTTCCGATGAATTGCTCAGGCTGTCACCAACAATATCGAATCCGGTGAGCACCTCTGCCGACACGTTAAGCGCCAGCATGGCGATAAACACCAGGTACATCAGGTTTATCATTTTCTGGCGGGGAGAGTTGGGATTATTGATAATCATTTGGGCTGCGTGTTTGTCATTGCATGAATCAAGCGTCCGTAAATTTGGTTTAGTTCCTGGATTTGCCGGGTCATTTTCTCGGTTTCCCTGCTGAAAATAGAACTGTCAGGTACGCTCCCTTCATACATCTCCTTGATTCTGATTAAGCCTTTATTGATCTGGTCGAGCGTATCGAGTTGCCCGCTGATGCCTTTCAGATGTATTTCGTAAATGGTGTTCAGTCCCGATATATTCCGGTTGAGTGCTTTCATTTGCTGAACATATTCTTGTTCAAACTTCATCACGTTTTCTGAAACCTCTCCGGGTTGCTCCTTCGGATACCGGGAAGTGACGGGGAGATCCTGTGCTGCCTGGATTGCCGGAGCTTCTTTTTCAGCCGGAACAGCCTTTGGTGGACGGTCTAACCCGTAGAGAATAAAAACAATACACTCTATGGCCATTCCTGTTCCGAAAATGATATTTCCCCAAATACCCCACCAATGCAATACCTTGACCATAGCCCCAAAAATAACGATGGCTGCGCCAAAGCTATAGGCGTATTGCAGAAACCGTTGTCCGTTATCGGTTTGAAGGCTGTTTTCTATTTTTCTGATTATTTTGTTCATTTTCTACCTTTTCTACCTTTTTCCGTATTGTTAATTTCCTATCGGAGTCCTTACGCACCGAAATCCAATGTAGGACCGTCCGTGGTTCTGATATTCCGAATCACGCATATCCGAGCGGATAAAGGTGGAGATGTCTTTCCACGAACCGCCTTTCACCACTTTTTTCTTCAACGGATAGGGGTCCTCGGCAGCGGCATTATACCGGTATTCGGGGTTCATGTCACTCATGAGTTGATTTCCGGATTCGGTGTAGGCCGTTGAGGTCCATTCGGCTACATTGCCTGCCATATCGTACAAACCGAAGCTGTTGGGGCGGTAGCTTTTCGTCTTGGCGGGAATCAGGTTGCGGTCGGCAGCATATGCACCTTCTCCCGGTTTGAAGTTTGCCTGGTAACAATCTTCCTCGGCTTGCGCCGCGGTTGGCCCCCAAGGGTATCTGTTTTCTGTTTTTCCACTTCGGGCGGCCATTTCCCATTCTGCTTCGGTGGGAAGGCGGTATTTTTCAACCTTTACATCCCGGCGCTGCAATCCCCGGCGAAGAAACAGGGTGCGCCATTCGCAGAACGCGGTTGCGGCCTCCCACGAAACACCAACTACAGGATGATGTGCGTAGCCGGGGTGAGAAAAATAGTTGCGCATGTAGTATTCATTGTTGGCGTTGCTAAAGTCGTTTACCCAACAGGTGGTGTCGGGATAGATGTTTACTATCCGGGTGTGTACAAAATCGTATAAACTGTTTAACGGACGCGTAATGGTTTCGTTCACGATACGTCCTTCTTCGTCGATATATGCTGTATCTTTTGATATCATGATCACCTCATCCGGATTTGCGGCGATATCGGTATTTAAAACTCTCTCCTGCGGATCAAGCCTGTTTTGTCGTTTTGCCGCTTCGGCAGCATCAAACCATTCGTAGCGGAAATTCATCTGACGGGCATCCAGCATTTTCTTTTTGGTAATCGGATGTGTAATGTACACGCTGTTGATGGCCGCTTCCTCTTCTTCGGTATTTCTTGTCCAGGGAATGGGAATACTCCAGTTGAGACGAGGTTGTACGGGTTCGCCGTATTCGTCTTCGGTAATCCTGAAAAAGTCGTCTCCGGCATAAGCAGGGTCGGCAAGACGTTCGCGGATGATGGAGTCACGTACCCAGAAGACAAACTGTTTATACTGCGAATTGGTAATCTCAGCTTCGTCCATCCAGAAGTTATCTACGGATACGCCGCGGGTAGGAACAGTCATCCCCCACAACGAATCGATCTCTCCGGGACCCATTCGATAAGAGCCCCGTGTGACCAGTACCATATTGTAGGGTGTAGGTTCATTCCAGACTTTTCCTACGGGAACCCCAGTCAGTTCACCTCCCGTGCTTATTCCAATACCCCGCCGGCCGCAGGAGGCCAGCACAATGAGAATCAGGATCGGAACAATTAATTTTTTTATTGTCATACAGTTTAAAAAGACATTAGAGCCAAGAGTTAGGATAAAACTTTAAACGTTAGATCTTAAAGAAGCCGGATACTTTTGTAAGGCATCGGTTCTCTCCTGAACAAATCTATCGGGAACCGGTACCTGAAGCTCACTTCGTGACTACCACCGCTTCCTTTTCCTATGCCAGATGTATACATGCTGTAAGCATAACCCATTTCAATATTCTTTATAATAGCCCCGGCGAATAAGGAACATCCTTCTTTACCGTTTCGAGACACACCTGCCGAGTACTTCTTGCCATATACCATACGTACGGCTGTATGCAACCGGGTGTCGGTTAAGCTCGTCATCAGAAGAGCCATTGGCTGTATTTCAACTAACGGATGAAAAACGTTTATATTGCATCCGGCCATGAAATTATACGAAAGGGGAATTCTTGAATGGATTGAATCGGCCTTCGCGTTTTCCGGTGGGCCGGGACTTCGCAGTGGGTAAAACGACGGTTGGTTAAGGTGCATAGCTGCCAGACCGGCGTGAAAATTCCGGGTTGTCCACGAAATTCCGGCATTCAGGTCGAGGGATTTTCTATCCGTAGGCTGGGCCCTGATGATTTTCCGGTTGTTTTTCGCAGAGTCGGTGGTCAGCTGTAGAGAAGCTGCATCGAAATTGAGATTCAGCATTCCCGCCTGAACGCCGATACGGAGTATTCCCTTTCCGAATTTTTGGTTAAATGTGTATTGGGCGGCAAAGAGGGTGTTTTGTTTATTTCCGGTGACGTTTGAAAGCGTTTGAATACCGATGCCGTGTTGTAGGCCCAAAAACTCAACCGGCATATCCATCGAAAGAAAAAGATGTTTGGGCGCATCTTTAATGTTTGTCCACCGGTAATTATAGATTCCCGAAATCTGGATTTTACCGGTTTCGCCGGCAAAAGACGGGTTGTAATAAGTCTTTGCCGTCCAGAATTGATTGAACGGAACATCCCATTGCGCTTGCATTTGAGCAATGCAGAACAGGAAAAATGCAGACAAAAAAATTAATCGCCGGTTTTCCATTGAAAGTATAACGGAAAACCGGCGAAAAAATTGTGCGGTTCATCACGGGTTTATTTCACTTTCGTAGGGATTAATCACCTTTTACACGCCCGAACCGTAGCATTTTCAGCATCCATTTTGGAAGCGGTTTTTCGGGATTACGGTTTTTCAGGTTGATGCTCAATCCTAGTTTCTTCATCACCGGAACTTTGTGTGTCTCCACAAACTCGATCAGTGTCCCGTCCGGATCCTCGATGTAAGCGAATTGCCCGGCGGCATCGCCCATATCAAACGAAGCACCTTCTTTGAACTTTTGGGTGGTATCTACGGTAAACGGATGCCCCAGTTCGGCACAGTGTTTCCCCAATGCATCCATGTTCCGGATGTCGAAGCAGATCTGAATAAATCCCGGATCGCCCCAGAAACGTCCTTCATAGAGTTTGCGCGGCGAACGTTCCAGGGGTTGTACCAGCTCGATGTATGACGGCCCGAACAGTTCACTGAAACTCCCTTTTCGAGGTTGGGAGTGGGTGAGCAGCCGGCGGTGGAACCGCTGACTGCCCGAAGGCAATCCTTCAAAATCCGCGAAAACACCGGTTTCGTCGGCGATGACCCTGTCGTAGCCCAGGATGTCTTTGTAGACAACCATTGCCTTCTCGATATCGGTTACACCGATTAGAGCACCTATTGCACCTCCGGTAGACCGGCCTTCGTTTTTGAAAATATATTCGTCTTGAACAATCTGGAACAAATTCCCGTAAGGGTCCTTCACGTAGAAAGTTTGTTTACCGTCTATGTCCTGACTCAGTTTGGTGACGATATTGACTTTTGGATCCCGGGAAAACTCCCCGAAGGTTTTCGCCACATCCCTACTTTTTATTTTGCACGCCAGTACACCCAGATCGCCCATATTCAATTCAAAACCGAGCCGTTTTGGTTTTCTTCCGGCATACTGCCATACTTCAAAACCGCCACCACCCTGCAGATTCACAGCGATTACCGCGTGACGGCGCTGGGGTACCCCTCCGGTATATGGAAGCATCAGTTCCGCTACCTTGTTGTCTTCCAGGATGCGGATATCCATATGAAACACGTCGATGTAATATTTCCACGCTTCGTGGAGGTTTTCCACACCGATACCGACTTGCTGAATGCCTGAAATAATATACTTATTCTCCATAGTTGTTTTACAAAAAGTGAAAGGGTTACGTTGTCCTGATTTTCCGCACTATTTTTCTTGCCAATCCCGGAAAAAACCGTTTAATATAAACCATCAGCAACTCTTTTCCGCCGACCAGCACTTCCGGTTTCTGCTTCCAGATGGCCTTCACAATTTTTCGGGCGGCTTTTTCTGCCGGTATACCCTCCGCTTGTCCGGCATCCATTTGGGCATGTCTGGTGCCGTCGGCTTCGAGGGCGTTGCAGGAGATGTTGGTTTTCACCCGTCCCGGACAAACCATCACTACGCGGATGTCCTGATCGTAATACTCGACCTGCACGGTTTCAAAAAATCCATAGAGCGCGAACTTTGACGAGGCGTACGCAGAACGCAACGGAAATCCAAACTTGCCGGAGATGCTTGTGGTTACTGCCAGGGTTCCGCCTCCACCGGCAATCATTGCCGGAAGCAATCGTTTGGTAATCTTTACGGGAGCAAAAAAATTAATGTCCATGATTTTCTTGTCCACCGAGAAATCAGTGTCCACCGATTTGCCACGTTGACTGATTCCTGCGTTATGGAACATCACATCAATTTTGCCAAAGAAGGACAGTGCCCGGTCGGTAAGGGTATCCAATTGTTCTGTTTGGGATAGGTCGGCAGGCAAAATCTCACACTCCGCACCCAAATCGATGCACTTTTGCTGTACTTTTTTCAATTGGCCCTCACGGGTGCCTGTCAGAATCAACTTGTTCCCTTCAGCTGCGAATATATACGCGCAGGCTTCGCCGATACCCGACGAAGCGCCAGTGATCCATATAATTTTATTTGTACTTTTTTGCATAGTTTTAGGAACAACGAGAGAAAGACACTAGATCGTCAGGTTATTGTGAAAATTAATCATTTAATACATCTTTCCAAAGCTGATCCCGGTAACCGTCGATTTCGTGGGGTGCACACTCATCGGCATTGGTGACTTCCTGTGTGGTGTAGATCATCTGCTCCAGGAAATAGGGTGCACGAACAGCCCCTTCCCCGATGTTAACCATTACCGTCTCTCCGTCGTTGATCAGGTTTTTTTTCAATGCATTAAAAAAGCCGGCCACACAAACAGTTGATGCAGGCCCCGGAACCATTTTCTGCTCGTAAGCGATCAGTTTCCCCAGCGGAATCAGCTTCGATTCGCGCATCCTGACGAATGAACCGCCGGTTTTCCGGACTAATTTCGAAATGATGGGGTAGGTAGCCGGATTTCCGGTCGCCAGCGTGGGAACATTGGTTTTTGGATTGTCGATGACGGGATAATTTTTCTCGAAACCTTCAGGAAAGCCTTCGGCTTCTGCTTTTTCCCACGCTTGAACCATCGGGTCGCAACCGTCGGATTGCACCATGATAAAGCGTGGATTCTGAAGATCAGGATAGAGGTGACCGATCTCACGTATTCCTTTATCAATCGCTAATGGACCTGTACCTCCACTGATGGCCTGAATATATACATCGGGTGCTTTCCCGAGTTGACGCAACCATTCAAAAACCATTGTCTTTTTGGCTTCGATCCGGATGGGATCGATGTTCCCGGTGGACATCTGTATGTGGTGACGCCGGGCGTATTCGGCGGCCACTTCCTTGGCCTTGGCATAATCACCCATTACGCGGAAGACCTGTTGCCCGAAAGAACTGATGGTGGCCTCCGAGGCCCGGATAGCGTCTTCTGGCATAAAAACCGAACAGTTCACTCCGGCAATGGACAGGTACTTAGCGTATGCGGTAGCCGAGTTTCCGGTGGAAGCAATGCAGTATTGTTTCAGGTTATTTTCTTTGAATATGCTCGCTGCAAGTGCTGCGGCAACATCTTTGAATGTACCTGTTCCCCCGTTCAAATCGTTGCGGTAAGCGTGGACCTCAAGGGTTAACCCGTATTCTTTTTTGGCAAACTCTTCCAAAAAATGCCACCGTTCGATAGGAACGGTCCCTTCGTACCGGGTAATGATGTGCCTTTTTAGCACCAACGGCAAATAAGGAAAGTAGTGCCAGAAATTTTGCGGATTCCCTTTGATAAAACGGGGTAATCGTTTGTAAGAGGTGTTATACCAAACTTCGGAGTGCTTACTGCCGCAATTGGGGCACTTCTGAAACTGATCGAACCATGCTTTGAAACTGGGTGTCACAAAACCGCATCCGGCACATTTCAGGTAGTACTTTTTTTGCCTTTTTACGCGTAGTCTCATTTCTATTACATGGTCATCGACCGCATTTCGTCAGAAATATATTTTCCTGCTTCGAGGTTGACTTTTATCTTTTTGAAAACGTCTATGGTTTCGTTTACTTCCTTCATCGTGTGTGATGCCGTAGGTATAAGGCGGAGCATTAAAACACCCTTCGGCACTACCGGATAGACAACGATGGAGCAGAAAACATTGTGGTTTTCACGCAGATCAATCACAATATTTGTCCCTTCGGGTACCGATCCACTGAAATAAACAGGGGTGACCGGGGATTGCGTATTCCCGATGTTAAACCCTTCGGCCACAAGGCCATCCTGGAGTGCTTTGGCTATTTTCCATAGATTTTCTCTTATTTCGGGTCGATTTTGGAGAATATCCAACCGTTTGAGCGCGCCGATTACCATAGGCATCGGGAGAGATTTGGCGAAAATCTGGGAACGCATGTTGTACTTCAGTGAATCGACAACGGCTTTATCCGAGGCTACAAAAGCCCCAATACCTGCCATCGATTTGGCAAATGTGGCGAAGTAAATATCCACTTCGTTCATCAATCCGAAATGTTCACTCGCTCCTGCTCCCGTTTTTCCCATAGTTCCGAATCCGTGTGCGTCATCGATCATTAACCGGAAGTTGAATTGTTTTTTCAACGCTACAATTCCCGGCAGGTTGCCCAGATCACCTGACATTCCGAAAACCCCTTCGGTGATTAACAAGATTCCACCGTTATTTTCTTCGGCCTGTTTGGTGGCGAAGCGGAGCATCTTTTCGGCACGCTCCATATCGTTGTGCGGGAAAACGAAACTCTTTCCGCCTTTGGCTTTGTGAAGGAATATGCCGTCCATGATGCAGGCGTGCGACTCGGAGTCGTATACAATCACATCGTGACGTGTACAAAGCGAATCGATGATGGAGACCATTCCCTGATATCCGTAATTGAGAAGATAAGCAGCCTCCTTTTTCTCGAATTTGGCGAGGCGTTCTTCCAGTTCTTTGTGGTATTTTGTTTGACCGGACATCATTCGGGCACCCATAGGATAAGCCATTCCCCATGTTGCTGCAGCTTCCGCATCCGCTTTCCTTACTTCGGGATGATTGGCTAGTCCGAGATAATTGTTTAAACTCCAGGTTATTACTTCACGTCCGTGAAACTTCATTCTGGGTCCAATCTCTCCTTCGAGTTCAGGAAACATAAAATAGCCTTCTGCTTTTTGGCGATACTGCTCCAGCGGACCTTCCATACCTTTTAGCCGGTCAAAAATATCTAACATAAAATTTTAAATGTTTGATTAAAAAAATTAGACTTTGAAAATCAAGAACCAAGACTAATTTATGCTATAGGATTAGAATCCTTGACTTACGACTTCTTGATTTCTTGTACAAAAATAATCTTTCTTTCTGAATTTGTGAAATTTCCGTCTTTTTTGTTTGTCCCTGATTATTTTACTGATCATAATTTATTACTTTTGTTTTGTGAAAAAACAAAACAGTTTCCAGGACGAGCTGAAAAGATTCAAAACAGTCTTGAATTCGGTAAAAATAACTGTAGAAAACTTTCAGGCTCCATCAAAAAATAAATAACATGAAGAAGTTTTCAAAGCAAATTGTTGCATCCTCAATTTTCATTATCGTTTTCGTTTCAAGTCTTTTGGCGCAACCTGCACAAACCCTGATTGACGTGAATATAGCGCCTGAAAAGAGTGACTGGGTATATAAGCCCAATGAAAAGGCCAAATTTAACCTGTCCGTCACCAAGAACAATATCCCCGTGCAGAATGTATCTGTTTGGTACGAAGTCGGCCCCGAGATGATGCCTCCTTTAAAGAAAGAAAATATCGTGTTGAAAAACGGGACAGCGACCATTGATGGCGGCACCCTGAAAGAGGCTGGATTTTTACGTTGTAGAGTGGTGGCCACATACGAGGGAAAAGAATATGCAGGATTGGCAACGGCTGCTTTTAATCCTGAAGGGATTCGTCCGACAACGGATGAACCAAAGGATTTTATCGGATTTTGGGATGAAGCAAAGGCTGCGAATGCAAAAATACCCATGGATGCAAAGGTGAGGTTGTTACCCGAGCGTTGCACGGAAAAAATAAATGTGTATGAGGTAAACATACAAAACTATAAGCCAGGCACCCGTTTGTTTGGTATTTTGTGCGTCCCCAAGGCAGCAGGAAAATATCCGGCTATTTTGCGTGTACCTGGAGCGGGAGTGCGCCCTTACAATGGAGATACAGGTAACGCAGAAAAAGGTGTTATTACTTTTGAGATCGGTATTCATGGCATTCCGGTAACAATGGATGCATCCGTGTACGATAACATCAGAACGGCATCGCTCGATGGTTATCAGAATTATAACCTGGATGACAAAGATCGTTACTATTATAAACGTGTTTATTTAGGTTGTGTACGTGCAGTGGATTATATCTTCAGTTTACCTGAATTCGATGGAAATAATATTGTCGTGCTGGGTGGAAGTCAGGGCGGTGCTTTGTCTATCGTTACCGCTGCTTTGGATAACCGGATAAAAGGGCTGGTCGCTTTTTACCCTGCTCTTTCCGATGTTACAGGTTATTTGCACAATCGTGCGGGAGGATGGCCTCATTTTTTCAATGCAGCTAACCTTTCGTTCAACAATTCACCGCAGAAAATTGAAACCAGCAAATATTATGATGTTGTTAATTTTGCGCGTCATTTGAAAGTACCCGGATTTTATTCATGGGGATACAATGATGTAACCTGTCCGCCTACCTCCATGTATGCTGCTTACAACGTGATCACGGCTCCGAAAACCCTTTTCCTTGTTGAAGAAACAGGGCACTGGACTTACCCTGAGCAGTGGGGGATGGCTTATGAATTTGCTCTTAACATACTTGGGAAATAATCAAACCCATCTGTAAAATAAAAGAGCCGCCTGATATTTATCAAACGGCTGTACTCTATATAACAAGAATGGATGTTACCTCCGCTCTTTCTGTTTGATCTCTTCAAACTCCACATCAATGGCATCGGTAGTTTCAAAACTTTTTTTCTGATAATCGAGGATCCGTGCTTCCTGTGTTTCCGGTTCATTCTGTTGTTGTTGCGAATGACGGCTGTGGGGGTTGGCTTGAGGTTTTCGTCTGGTTCCGAAAAGGGCACGCCCCAAAAAATTGATTACCATGTAAATAACTGCAAATACCAGTAAGACCTTAATTAAAAATCCCATGTTCTAGTCATTTAATTCAAAAATATGTGTAAAGATAAGAGGAATAATTAAATGTATTTCAACGCTTTTAAAAAATTAACGAATGAGTTTGTTTTTTCTCATTGTGGCAATTGACATAACAATGTACACCAGAATTCCCCAAGCTACCCCCGTAATCCCCCAAAGTAAAACAAACGCAACTATCACAACAACGAGCAATAGCTGTCTCTCATTTCCTCTGATCTTCAAGCTTTTTATTTTGAGTGAAAACATGGGGATCTCGGAAACCATCAGTATTGAGAGAACCAGAATAAAAACTACAGTCAGGTAGAAATAAAATCCGTTGGTGACAGCCGCCTGATGCGTACCGTACACGTAGCTGATCCAAAATAATCCGTTGGCGGGTGTAGGAAGGCCGAGAAATGAAGTTGTCTGGCGGTCGTCGATGTTGAATTTTGCCAGCCTGTAGGCCGAGAAAACCGGGATCAGGAAAGCCAGGTAGGGGATGATCGGTTCCGGTTGGGCAAGAAAAGAGGGGAAAAGTGTAAAGTCCTCCAACAGCATAAAGACGGCAGACGCAGGTGCAACCCCGAAACTGACTATGTCGGCCAAGGAGTCCAATTCTACTCCGATCTTGGAAGAGACCCCCAGTGACCGTGCGGTCCATCCGTCGAAAAAATCGAAGGCGGCTGCCAGTATGACCCACATGACGACCGCTGAGAAATTTCCCTTGAATGCCATGACCATGGCAATACAACCTGAAAACAGGTTCAGCAAGGTAATTATATTAGGAATTTGTTTTTTCATCCCCTTTTAGTCTTTGCGGTAACCGTGCCAGCAGTGTTTCGTTGGCTCTTACCTCATCGCCTATTTGAACCAGGATCTCGCTGTCGATGGGCAGAAAGACATCCATCCTGGAGCCCAGTTTGATAAAACCCAGGCGGTCTCCGATATGATAATATTCGCCTTCCCTGACGTAGGTGACAATTCGACGCGCCACCGCACCGGCGATTTGCCGGGTAAGTACACGGTGCCCGTCGGGTGTCTCAATGATGATGTTGCTTCTCTCGTTCTCGTGACTTGATTTAGGCAAGTATGCTGCGTGGAAATTACCTTTTTCGTGTGAATAATGCACTACTTTTCCCGTGACGGGTATCCAGTTTGAGTGTGCATTAAAAAATGACATAAAGATGGAAATTTGTATCCGCTCTTCGTTAAAGTATTTTTTTTCAAAAATCTTTTCAATCACTACGATTTTCCCGTCGGTAGGTGCATTCACATAATCCAGCAAGTCCCCTTCGTAAACGCGGCTCGGCTTTTTGAAGAAATTCATCATCAGGGCAAAAACCACTACTGAAATAAACAACAGGATAAAAGAAAAGGGACTTTCCGGGAAAAAACGGAACATAAATCCGTTTAATAATACCAAAATAACGGTTGTGACAAACAGCGTTTTTCTCCCTTCCTTGTGAATTAGCATGATGTAAGGTTTTTAAATAGAATCGGTTTCGAAATATTTTTTCTGAAAAGCGGAATCAATGGGTTGTCCGTTTTCCGTATCGTAGTTTATGCTGCCTGAGTTCTCGATTTGTTTTCTGTATTTCTCCGGAACAAATTCTTCCCACACTTCCTTATTCAGGTAGGGAACGATGGCAGGTACTGCAACACGGACCTTTTCGTAAAAAAAGGATTTCTGTTTTATATTGGGTTTAATGATTTTTTCTTCTCCGTCGAGCATAAGAATAAGATTGAGCAGAATACTTAGAACAACAACGGTTGTCCCCATGGAAACCACACCTCCGAGAATCCGGTTGATAAAGTTGAGGTTTACCGATTCGAACACTTTTTGTACGAGAAAACCGATTAATGAGACAACAGCCGCTATGGCTAGGAAAGCAGCCACGTAGGAGAGTACATGGGTAACCTGTGGAGAGAAATCGAACGTTTTTTGGAGGTAAGGCAGAACGGTAACAGCCAGCTTGCCGGCGAAAACGGCAGCGAGAATGACGGTTGCCAACCCAACGAGCATCATAACCAGCCCTTTCCTATATCCGTTTACGAATGCGACAAGCAGAAAAATAAGTATGATGAGATCAAACCCGTTTAACATAATTCAATCGATGTTTATTTTTTGAGCTTCAATGTTCTCTTTCAGAAATAAGGACGCCATATCTGCAAATTTCCCGGGTAGGTCGGTCGTGAAATATCTAACTGTGCCGTCTTTGGAGCATCTTTTCTCCATTTCCGGGTGACGTTGAAGGTACTCTTTCAGGCTTTCCGCCACGTATTTCCCTTGCGATATAACTTGAATACCCTGGGGTAAAAACTGTTTTATTTTAGTGATCAAGAGTGGGTAATGTGTGCAACCCAGGATAATGGTGTCGATTTTATCATCCTTTTTGAGCAGGTTGTGGATGTGTTGTTTTACAAAATAATCGGCTCCGGGTTTATCAAATTCATTGTTTTCCACCAGTGGGACCCATATGGGACAGGCTTCACCCGTCACTTTCAGGTGGGGATGCAGTTTGGTAATTTCGATATCGTACGATTGGGAATTTATGGTGCCTGATGTCCCGAACACACCGATATGGCCTGTCTTTGTGAAACCGGCAACGGATTCGACCGTAGGGCGAATGACGCCCAGCACCCTTCTCGATGGATCCATTGCGGGTAAGTCGACCTGTTGGATGGTCCGCAACGCTTTTGCCGATGCGGTGTTGCAGGCTAAAATAACCAGGTGGCAGTTCTGCCCGAAGAACCATTTTACGGCATCTTTTGTAAATTGATACACGATCTCGAAGGAGCGGTTCCCATAGGGTGCCCGGGCATTATCACCCAGATACATGTAATCGTATTGAGGAAGTAACGATTTGATTTCGGACAATACGGTAAGCCCGCCATACCCGGAATCAAAAATACCGATAGGCGATTGTTGTTGTTCAGTACCCGCTATCACACTTTTTGGCGATAATAAGTTTAGTTGATTCCCAGTTTTGCCTTTACCAAAGGATTGGCATCCACTGCTACCGGGTTCACAAAAGCAATTCCCGGATTGGCAAGGTCGTAGATAACCGTGAAATTATGTTCGACACCTACCTGACGGATGGCATCGGAAATTTGTTTCTTTAACGGTTCAAGCATAGCTTTTTCCTGCTGCTCGATGTCTTTTTGAGCCAATTGCATAAACTGTTGCATCTTGTTTTCCAGTTCAGTCAACTCCTGCATCCTGCGTAATTTGATGTTTTCGGCCAATGAACCCTGATAGGTGATGTAATCTGAATATTTTTTGTTGTATTCGTTTTGCATCAGCTCGAGTTCTTTTTTATAGTTTTCACTCAATGCTACGAGTTTTTGTGTGGCTTCTTCCTTTGCCGGGAAAGCACTCAGAAGATCGGTTGTATTCACATAAGCAACCGCTACCTGTGGATTTTGGGCCGAAAGGGTGGCGCTCAGTATTAAAAATAGAACACCCAAGCTTATCAACTTTGTTTTGTTCATAATAATCCTATTTTAGATGTAAATAAATTTTGTTTTATACCGTAACCTGAGTTGGCAATTGTAATTTCCTCCTTGTGTGTTTTAGCCGCACCCCGCTTCCGGCGGGATGCGGCTAAGTAAAGGAATTAAAATTACAATGTCAACTGGTTATAAAGTCTTTTTTACTTCTATCTGTTCGTAAGATTCAATGATGTCGCCCACTTTTATGTCGTTGAAGTTTTTGATACTGATACCGCATTCGTACCCGGACGCAACTTCCCTGACATCTTCTTTGAATCGTTTCAGTGAATCCAATTCGCCGGTAAAGATAACAATTCCGTCCCGAATAAGACGAATTTTATGGGTACGTTTTATTTTTCCGTCCCGCACCATTGAACCGGCTACAGTACCTACTTTAGTGATTTTAAAGACATCAAGCACCTCTACGTTTGCTGTAATTTCTTCTTTAATATCGGGGGAAAGCATACCTTCCATGGCGGCCTTGACCTCTTCGATTGCGTCGTAGATAATGGAGTACAAACGGATATCGATACCTTGTTTCTCCGCTTCACGCCTTGCTCCCAAAGAAGGACGGACCTGGAATCCAATAATAACTCCGTCTGATGCTGCCGCGAGGGTAACGTCCGATTCAGAGATTTGGCCTACAGCTTTGTGAATCACGTTAACCTGAATTTCTTCGGTAGACAAGCGGATGAGCGAATCTGAAAGTGCTTCTACCGAACCGTCCACATCACCTTTTACAATGATGTTCAGCTGCTGGAAGTTTCCGATAGCTATCCTGCGGCCGATGTCATCCAGGGTAAGCATTTTCTGCGTACGCAGCGATTGTTCGCGCTGTAACTGTTCACGGCGTGCGGCAACGTTGCGCGCATCCTGGTCGCTCTCCATGACGTTGAACGTATCTCCGGCCTGCGGTGCGCCGTTCAGCCCGAGCACCAGCGCCGGCTCTGACGGCCCTGCTTCGTTGATTTTCTGGTTCCGCTCGTTGAACATCGCTTTTACGCGTCCGTAGTATGATCCGGCCAATAACACATCGCCTTGCTTGAGCGTTCCGTTTTCAACCAAGACAGTTGCCACGTAGCCCCGGCCTTTGTCGAGTGACGATTCCACAATGGAGCCCGATGCTTTCCGGTTGGGGTTTGCTTTAAGTTCCAACAAGTCTGCTTCGAGCAGCACTTTTTCGAGCAATTCGTTGATGCCTGTTCCTTTTTTGGCAGAGATGTCTTGTGACTGGTATTTTCCGCCCCAATCTTCTACCAGGTAATTCATCTCAGCCAGTCGCTCTTTTATTTTTTCAGGATTTGCTCCCGGCTTATCCACTTTATTGATGGCAAAAACAATGGGGACACCTGCGGCCCCGGCGTGGTTAATGGCCTCAACGGTTTGGGGCATCACATTGTCGTCGGCAGCTACAATGATGATAGCTACGTCCGTTACTTTAGCCCCGCGGGCACGCATAGCGGTAAATGCCTCGTGGCCGGGAGTATCCAGGAACGTGATTTTTCTGCCGTCAGGCAGTTTCACGTTGTACGCGCCAATATGCTGGGTGATTCCTCCGGCTTCCCCTTCAATAACGTTGGTGTTGCGGATGCTGTCGAGCAGGGATGTCTTGCCGTGGTCAACATGTCCCATAACGGTAACGATTGGCGGGCGTGGTAGCAAATCTTCGAGATTATCCTCTTCTTCAGCTATGGCTTCGATAACGTCAGCGCTCACGAATTTGGTTTTGTAGCCGAATTCATCGGCAACAATATTGATTGTTTCTGCATCCAGGCGTTGGTTGATAGCCACCATAACGCCCAGGTTCATGCAGGTAGCGATAACGCTGGTAACGGGGACATCCATCATGTTTGCCAGGTCATTTGCCGTAACAAACTCGGTAAGTTGCAATATCTTGCTTTCGCGTTCCTGTTGTTTGATTTCTTCGCGTTGTCGCTGAGAAACGGCCTCCCGTTTTTCGCGGCGATACCTTGCTCCGCCTTTTCCCCCGCGTTTTTCGGTCAACCGGGCAAGTGTTTCCTTTATTTGTTTTTGAACGTCTTCTTCGCTTACTTCGGCTTTTATCGGTTTTCGGAGAACTTTTTTATCCCGACGGGTGCTTTCTCCGTGAGCTCCGGCTTTTTCTATATTGACTTTGCCTTTATCTATGCGTTTGCGTTTTTTCTTTTTACTGTCTTCCTCCGCTGTATTGATTACCGCCCCTTTCTTCTTTTCTTTTTCTTCGATCGATTCTTTTTTCAGGCTTTTTACGGCTTCTTCTTTCGCTTTCTTGGCATTTTGCTCTTTTTCACGCTCCAGGCGTTCTTTCTTGCGTTGTGCCCTTGATTTCCGGGGTGGACGGGTCCTGTCGTTTATAGACTCCAGATCGATGGAGCCTTTCACCACGATATTGGGTTCTTTCAGTTCTTTACGTATCCGAAATATTTCGTCCGGGCCCTTCTCCTTCTCGTGCAGAGTTATATCTTCTTCTGCTTCTGTCTCTTGTTCCTGGGGGGAGTAGTCTTCCCGTTCCTTATTTGCCGTTTCATTCACCACTTCTTCCGGGGTTTCTTCGGCTTCAGATGAAGGGGCCTCCGTTACAACAGGTGCTTCATCGTGGGGGACTTCAATTTCCTTCGGCTCCACCGGTTTCGGTGTAACTGTTTCAACCTCTTCAACTTTTTGTACAGGCTCTTCCGGTTTTACTTCTTTTACCTCAACTTCAACCTCAACTTCAACTTCAACCTCAACTTCTTCTTCTTGTTTAGCTTCGGTTTCTTTTTTCAGTTTCTTGTGCTCGTCTAAATCGATGCTTCCTACGACGTTGAATTTTGGTTTCAAGTCATCCGGGATTTCAGCTTTTATGGTCTCTTTTTCTATTTTCTTCTTGGGTTTTTCCTCTATTTCGTACCCTTCGATGGCAATTGTTTCCCGTTTATCATCCTTCCGGTGCATCCTTTCGAGATTTTCAATGGCCTCTTTTTTAATTTTCTTGTCTTTGCTGAATTCGGCCACCAACAAATTATACTGTTCTTCCTCAATCTTTGTATTAGGATTTGCTTCAACAGTAATTCCTTTCTTGTGCAAAAATTCAACCAACGTGTTGATCCCTACATTTAAATTCCTAGCAACTTTACTTAATCTTTCAGCCATATAGTTGAGTTTGTCCTTTCTTAATTTATTGGTTTTGTGAACAGTTTAACAGTCTTAAATCTCCGGCTCTTCGTCGGTAGTATCTTCATCCTCAAATTCGTAACGAAGAATCTTCAATACCTCGTCCACGGTGTTCTCTTCCAGGTCGGCTTCCTTGATGAGCCTTTCACGCGGCATTGCCAACACGTTTTTGGCCGTTGAGCAACCGATTCGTTTGAGCTGATCGATTACCCATCCGTCAATTTCATCGCGGAATTCGTCCAGGTAGATATCCTCTTCGTCGAAATCATCGATTTCCCTGAAAACTTCTATGTTGTATCCTGTCAGCATAGATGCCAGTTTAATATTTGCCCCGCCTTTACCGATTGCCAGTGAAACTTCATCGGGATAGAGAAATACCTCGGCACGGCGTTCTTCTTCCTTAACGGAGATAGAGTTGATCTTTGCAGGGCTAAGTGCTCGCTGAATAAACAGATTGGTGTTGTTCGTATAGTTGATAACATCAATATTCTCGTTGCGAAGCTCACGTACAATTCCGTGAATACGGAACCCTTTCATCCCCACACAGGCTCCAACCGGATCAATGCGGTCGTCGTAGGCCTCAACAGCCACTTTGGCCCGTTCTCCCGGGATACGGGCAATACCTTTGATGGTGATAAGTCCGTCGTTAATCTCAGGAATTTCCATTTCGAACAATCTTTCGAGAAATATGGGCGATGTACGCGAAAGGATAATCTTCGGGTTGTTATTCTTATTTTCAACCCGGGCAACTATAGCGCGAACATGTTCTCCCTTACGGAAAAAATCGCTGGGGATCTGTTCGGTTTTGGGCAGAATAAGTTCGTTATGCTCGTCGTCGAGAAGGAGTAGTTCTTTTTTCCAGACCTGATAAACTTCACCCGATACGATCTCTCCTACCTTTTCTTTGTATTTGTTGTAAAGATTGTCTTTTTCGAGTTCAAGGATTTTTGAAGCCAGGGTTTGACGAAGATTTAATATGGTTCTTCGGCCAAAGTCTTCCAGTTGAAGTTCGTCGGTAACCTCTTCACCCACTTCAAAATCTTCATCGATTTTGTGCGCTTCGGTCAGGCTGATTTCCATGTTGGGATTCTGGAGCTCGTTGTCTTCAACGATAACCCGGTTGCGCCATATCTCCAGGTCTCCCTTGTCGGGATTGATGATGATGTCAAAATTTTCATCCGTACCCACCGATTTGGCAATCACGCTTCTGAACGACTCTTCTAGCACACTTATCATGGTGGCTTTGTCAATATTCTTCAGTTCGTTGAATTCTGAAAATGTATCTATCAGGCTGATTGTTTCCTTCTTTTTGCCCATATTCTATAATTTTTTGTTTTGGGTTTCGAGTTTTTTATTCCTGCTTCTGATTTCTAACTTCTTTTTGTTGTAAGAAACAGTCGCTAAAACTTAATGATGTATTTTGTGTATTTTACTTCGTCGTAAGGGAAGATCAGTTCTTCTTTTATCTCAGTTTTTCGCTTTGCTCCTTCCGGCTTGACCATTCTGGCGACCTCAACGGAGAAGTTCTTCTCTGTTGAGGATTTTAGGGTTCCCTTGAGTTTTTCACCTTTCCGGGTAAGCACTTCAATCTCTTTTCCTTCGTATTTTTTATATTGACGAGGGGTTTTAAACGGAGATGTCAATCCGGCAGAAGTAACTGTCAACTCGAAATCTTCAACGTCTCGGTCGAGTTTCGATTCGAGGTAGCGGCTCAGTTTTACACAGTCGTCTATGTTAACACCGTTATCGTTATCGATTTCGACGGTTATCGTGCCGCCGGCGGCAACAATAACATCGACAAGGTAGTCGGAAGAGTCTTTTAAAAACTCTTCAGCCATTGCTTTTATCTCGTTTTTCTCCATCATGTGCACATGCAAACAAACAAAAAAGGAGCATTCCAGTGCTCCCCTCGTCATTTACCGGTACAAAGATATTATTTTCTAATGGATTGACAAAATGTTTGGGTTTTTTTCTGTTGTCGATCGGATTAATTCAAAGACGCTCATATGTAGATGTTGTGTGAGAAATAAAACAAAAACGGATAGTTAAACGTTAATTAAAAGATTTAAAAAACTTCTAAAAAGATAAAACCTGCCAGCATAAGGACGGTTAAAAGGGATGCAGGCGGCCTGGAAAATTGGCGCGGTTTTTGAGGGAATTTAGGAGTGTTAATGCGCCAGGTCTCCTGGAAGATATAAACAGAACTAAAATAAATTACAAACGATGAAGTATTTAACGTACATTTTAGTATTAGCCGTTATGGGAGTTGCTCTTTCGAGTTGTGGTTACAATACGATGGTAAGCAAACAGGAAGGCGTTAATTCACAATGGGCAAATGTGGAGAACGCATATCAGCGCCGTGCCGATCTAATCCCCAACCTGGTGGCAACTGTTAAAGGGTATGCCGAGCACGAGCAGGAAACTTTTACACAAGTAACGGAAGCCCGCGCTAAAGCAACGCAGATGACAGTTGATCCAGAAAGTTTGACCGAAGAAAGTATTCAGCAGTACCAGCAAGCTCAAAGCCAGCTAGGTTCTGCTATCGGACGATTGCTACTTATTCAGGAAAATTATCCCGAACTGAAGGCAAATCAAAACTTTTTGGCTCTTCAGGACGAATTGGCAGGTACCGAAAACCGCATCTCGGTGGAGAGAAACAAGTTTAATCAAACGGCTCAGGATTTTAATGCTTATATCCGTCAGTTCCCGCGTGTTATTTATGCCGGATGGTTTGGTTTCAAGCCAAAAGGTTATTTCCAGTCTTCTCCCGGAGCGGAAACGGCTCCCCAGGTTCAGTTTTAAACGCCTTGCCCCGATTATGTTAACTCCGGAAGAATTAAACAGGGTGGTTGAATCCATTCGGGCCGCAGAGGGCAGGACTTCTGCAGAGATTAGAGTCTGCATTGCGAAAAAATGTAAGGAGAATCCCCTGGATGCCGCTTACAAGAAGTTCAAACAGCTAAAAATGGATACTACCGAATTGCGTAATTCGGTGTTGATTTATGTAGCCCCCGACAATCACAAGGCTGCCGTTGTAGGTGACTCAGGAATAGATGAGGCAGCTCAGGAAGGCTTCTGGGATTCGGTGCTTGAAGAGATGTTTTCTTTTTTTAAAAACGGACGTATTTGCGAGGGGATCTGTCGGGGTGTGGGTAAAGTTGGAGAGTTGGTAAATTCCCGTTATCCGGTTTCGGAGAACGATGTAAATGAATTGTGCGACGATGTTATATGGGATGAAGAGTAGGCTTGCCTTTATTGTATTGTTTTTTTTACTGTCCTTGGGAATTTCGGCACAGGATGTTCCTGATCCGATTTATCCGTACCGCCTGGTAAATGATTTTGCCAACATTTTTTCTGCTGCCGAAAAACAGGCGTTGGAACAGCGGTTACTAGCATACAACGATTCTACATCCACTCAGATTTACGTGGTGGCTGTGAACGATCTGGGCGGATACCCGGTATCGGATTACGCATTTGTACTGGGTGAAAAGTGGGGTATCGGGCAAAAGGGTAAAGATAACGGGTTGCTGATCCTCATAAAACCTAAAACCGCTGATAGCAGGGGGCAGGCGTTTATTGCCACCGGTTATGGGCTGGAGGGTTCCATCAACGATGCTTTCGCCGGTAGGATTGTACGCAACAACATGATTCCCTATTTTCAGGAGAACGACTATTTTGGAGGAGTAAACGCCGCAGTTGATGCAATTATCGCCCGGTTGTCGGGGGAATTTGATGCAGATGCCGGTGAACCTGAAGGGGTTCCTATTTGGGCAATTGTTTTGCTTTTTGTCGTTGTTTTTATCTTGTTTTCTCTTTTCTCCCGGGGTGGGGATCAGCACATAGACGGTGACGGACATCACAGGGCCGGTGGAGGCCCTCTGTTTTTTCCACCGTTTTCAGGAGGCCGAAGTTCCGGTTGGGGCGGTGGCTTCGGTGGCGGTGGCTTTGGTGGCGGTGGCGGCGGAAGTTTCGGTGGTGGTGGAGCAGGAGGAAGCTGGTGATGAAGAAACTCATAACCGTTCTTGGTCCTACGGCCAGTGGAAAAACTACGTTTGCAGCTCATCTCGCCTCACGGCTCGACGGCGAAATTATCAGTGCTGATTCGCGTCAGGTATACCGCGGAATGGATATAGGTACGGGAAAAGACTTGGCTGATTACCGGATTGGAGACAATCCGGTCCCTTACCACCTTATCGACATTCGTGATGCGGGCGACAAGTACACGTTGTTCAATTACCAGCACGATTTCCATAAGGTTTACAGCGATGTTTTATCGCGCAACAAGACAGCGATACTGTGCGGAGGTACCGGGCTTTATATTGAATCTGTCCTGAAAGGGTACCGCCTGCCCGATGTTCCCGAGAATGCCGTCCTGAGGAAAAGGCTGGAAACTAAATCGCTGGATGAACTTACGCGGATTCTCTCTTCATACAAACCGCTTCACAATACCACCGATACCGACACAAAAAAACGGGCAATCCGCGCTATAGAAATTGCGGATTTCCAATGTAAACATCCGGCTTCGGAACTTGATTACCCTCCAGTTGAGAGTGTTATCATCGGGCTGGACATCGACCGGGAATCCCGAAGGCAAAAAATATCTTCACGCCTGAAAAAAAGGTTGGATGAAGGAATGGTTGCAGAGGTACAGTCCCTGCTCAATAAGGGTGTTTCTCCCGATGATCTTATTTATTACGGACTTGAATACAAGTTTGTAACGCTGTACGTAACTGGTAAAATTAATTTCGAGGAGATGTTTTCGGAACTCGAAATAGCCATTCATCAGTTTGCCAAGCGTCAGATGACCTGGTTCCGTGGTATGGAGAGGCGTGGTTTTACCATTCATTGGCTGGATTTTTTGCTGCCGGTGGATGAAAAAATCGAAAAAGCGCTTGTCCTTATCCGGAATTCCTGAATTTAAACCGTGTAAATTCCCGAAATATCGGCAAAAAAATGTATTTTTGCCGGCACCATTTTTTACATTCTATAAAATAAAAATCGATGATCAAAGGTCAATTTCCCGTCGAAAAATTTCATTCTTTGGAAACGCCATTCTATTATTACGACATGGATTTGCTGCGTCAAACACTTGACGCGGTAAAAAAGGAGGTCGAAGGCAAGAATTACATTGTTCATTACGCATTGAAAGCAAACGCCAATCCGAGGATATTGCGCGAAATAGCGTCTTATGGTTTTGGAGCGGATTGTGTGAGCGGAAACGAAATACTTAAAGCCCTGGATTGCGGATTTCCCGCGTCGAAAATAGCTTTTGCCGGAGTAGGGAAAACCGACAAAGAGATCAAGATCGGGTTGGATAATGGTATTTTTTGCTTTAATGTGGAGTCATTGCCCGAAATGGAGGCCATCGATCGGTTGGCTTCTGAAACAGGAAATGTGGCTCCTGTTGCGCTGCGAATCAACCCGAATGTGGATGCTCACACACACCGGTATATCACCACCGGACTGGAAGAAAATAAGTTTGGGCTTAACGAATCGGATTTACCGAAGGCTATTGATTTGATCGAGAAAAGCAAGCATTTGAAGTTGATCGGGATGCATTTTCACATCGGTTCGCAGATTACGGATTTATCGTCGTTTGAGGATTTGTGTGTGAAAGCCGTTGAATTACAGAACTGGTTTTCTCAGCGGGGTATTTCTTTCGAAGTTCTTAACGTAGGGGGTGGTTTGGGAATTAATTACCATCATCCCAATCATTGTCCTGTTGCTGATTTTGAAGCTTATTTCAGATTGTTTGCCAAGTACCTGAAACTTCAGGAAAATCAAACACTTCATTTTGAGTTGGGACGATCTTTCGTCGCACCGTGTGGGTCCCTTATCGCGAGGACCACATACGTGAAAGAGGGTACCACCAAAAAGTTTCTGATCACGGATGCCGGAATGTCCGATTTGATCCGCCCTGCCCTCTATCAGGCATTCCATCATATCGAAAACATCAGTTCAGACAAAGAGTACGAAACTTACGATGTTGTCGGCCCCGTTTGTGAGTCGAGTGATGTTTTTGGGGAGGCTGTGTTGTTGAATCAATCCCGGCGGGGAGATTTTATCGCTATCCGTTCTGCCGGTGCTTACGGAGAGACGATGGCGTCGATGTACAATTGCCGCGCATTGCCCCGGTCTTATTTTTCTGACTCGTTGTAATTATGGATTTACCGTACATTTTTAATTTCAATTTTCCACTTCCCTTTTGGATTATTTCGGGAGCTGTTTTGCTTTTTTTTAGTATTCAATTGGTTTACTATTTGTTGGTTTACAGAGAACCGTATGTTTACGAACAGAAAAGGAACAAATCTCTGCCGCTTTCAGAAAATCTACCTTCCGTTTCGGTGGTTATTGCTTCAAAAAATGAATCTGAAAATTTGGAGAAATACCTTCCGGCTATACTGGAACAGGATTATCCTGATTTTGAGGTAGTCGTGGTAAACATGGGGTCGACGGATGAGACGGATGTATTGCTCAAAGGCCTTAATCAAAAATACCCCCATCTTTACCATACCTATGTGCCGGCTGAAGCAGAGGATGTGAACGGGAAGAAACTTGCATTGACCTTAGGAATCAAGGCGGCAAAAAACGATATCTTATTGTTTACGGAAGCTTACTGTGTGCCGGCTTCGGATCATTGGATCCGGGAGTTTGGCCGTGAATTCTCTAAAGGTAGGGATATTGTATTGGGGTTTTGTAAATTACAGGTTGGGAAGAAGGTTGCAATGAGAAAGTTCATACTTTACGACAACCTGATCCACGGGTTGAAGTATTTGTCGCTCGCTGTTCTCGGAAAGCCATTTATGGGGATCGGCAGGAACCTGGCTTACAGAAAGGAAATATTCTTCGAGGAGAAAGGATTCTCGTCGGTTTTGAACATCGACGAGGGTGAAGATGACTTGTTCATTAATAAGATAGCCGGGAAGAAGAGTGTAGGGGTGGTGGTATCGCCGGAAAGCATGACGCAAAGTGATGTAGTGAACAATTTTTTTACCTGGAGGGCTTTGAAGTCCAAGTATTTGTACACCAAACAGTTTTATAAAGGAGTATCGTCTTTAGTTTTTGGTTTCGAAACATTTTCGAAATACTTGTTCTATCTCTCTGTTGTTTCAGGAATTACGTACGGAATGGTCTTTGGTAATTACCCGCTCATCGCTTTAAGTGTCTTTTTCCTGATTGTCAGGTTTGTGGTTCAGTTATACGTAATCGGTAAAAGCAGCCGGCTCTTTAATGCCGGAAAATACCATGTCAACCTATTCTTTTTTGATCTTTTTCAACCTTTCAATAACTTCAAATTCAGGAAATACGCCAACAAAAGGAACCGATTGAGAAAATAAGAGATGCTGTGGCTTTCAGACGATTTTCTGCCAATCTGACATTTAAAAGTTTTGAAATTGTTTTTTTTACGGTTAAAGCGGGTTAATCGATTCTTCTTTTAGTTAAAAGTGTCAAAAAAGAATCTTTGAGTTAAACTCTTGTACGCTTTTTGTTTCTACATTTGTGTAAGTGTTAAAATTCAAACTTAATAAATAAGAATATGAATACTGGAAACGTAAAAAACATTGTGACAATTGTTATTGTCGCTATACTCAGTTCGGTAATTACTCTTTTTGGGTACAATACTGTTACGAAAAATAATTCGAAAGGAATTTTAAATTCTTCCGGGAGTCTCAGACAAAGTGAATACGCTGATTCTTTTGATCAGGACAAAAACGTGAGATTGGCTAATTTGACTACCCAGCAAGGGTATCCAGATTTTACAGAAGCCGCTGCCAAGTCGGTGAATGGAGTTGTCCACGTAAAGGTGAAGTCCGTCAGCCAACAGCAATATATGAATCCGTTTGATTTTTTCTTCGGTTTTGGAGAAAGAAATACCCAACCCCGTGAACAAATCGGATTCGGGTCGGGGGTTATTATTTCAAAGGACGGATATATAATCACCAATAACCATGTGGTTGAAGGAGCAACCGAAGTAACGGTTTCTCTCAACGACAACAGGGAGATGACGGCCAAAGTTATCGGTGCGGATCCGCAGACAGATATTGCCTTAATAAAAATAGAAGGGGATGATTTCCCTTATCTCACTTTCGGAAATTCCGACGCTTTAGAAGTGGGAGAGTGGGTTCTTGCCGTTGGAAATCCGTTTAACCTGACTTCTACTGTAACCGCAGGGATCGTTAGTGCTAAAAATAGGGGAAATATTGTTGGTGGAAATTTGAATATCCAATCTTTTATCCAGGTTGATGCTGCCGTAAACAGAGGTAACAGTGGGGGAGCATTGGTCAACACCCGAGGTGAATTGGTGGGAATAAATACAGCCATCTTCTCTCAATCGGGTGATTTTAATGGCTTGGCTTTTGCCGTACCTATCTCTATTGCAGGGAAAGTGGCGGCAGACTTGAAGCAATTCGGAACCGTGCAGAGAGCCGTGCTGGGAATACAAGTGCCGAACATTGAAATGGTCAGACGCCAGGATCCTGACAAAGCCAGTGAACTTTCCCAGATTGTAGGAGTTTTGGTGGAAGATTTTGGTGACAGAAGTGCTGCTAAAGCCGCTGGCCTGGAAAAAGGGGATATCATTAAAGCGATTAACAACGTGCAAATTCGTAATTTTGCAGGATTGCAGGACCAGTTGAGCAGGTATCGTCCCGGAGACAAGGTAAAGGTAACTGTCGACAGAAATGGTAAAGAGCATTCGTATACTGTTGAATTGAAAAACGATGCCGGAAATACGGAAATTCAAAGAAGTTCGGACAGTATGAGTTTGTTGGGTGCTACTTTCAGCGACATCCCCAACAGCAGAAAACAACAGCTTGGGATTAACAGCGGTGTCGAGGTGTCGAGCGTGGATAACAGCGGTTTATTCAGGAAAGAAGGAATAAACAAAGGATTTATAATCATGCGGGTAAATAATACCCCTGTAAACAGCGGAGACGAAATTGCTAAAATTGTTTCATCGGTGAGCAGAAGCAGCCAGGACAAAGTTATATTGATTGCCGGTTTTTACCCGAACGGAAGAACTCAATACATTGCGATAGACTTATCGCAAGGCCTAAAATAGGAGGTTGTGTTAATTTAGGTTAATTGGCTGTTTTTTTTGTAACAAAAACATACCGAAGTGTGTTTGTATAGCAAAGGGTTTGGAGTATCCAAATCCTTCGCTGTTAAAAGCAAACGATATAAAGATGGATTAAAATTCTCTTATTGCAAAAAAAAACAGTATCTTTGCACCCCCGTTTTAAAAGTAGAAAGGATAAAATATAATAAATGAGACAATTAAAGATTACAAAATCGATCACAAATCGTGAAAGCGCTTCTTTGGACAAATACCTTCAGGAGATAGGCCGCGAAGACCTGATAACAGTGGAGGAAGAAGTGGAATTGGCTCAGGCAATTAAAAAAGGTGACAGGAAAGCTCTTGAAAAATTGACCCGGGCTAATTTGCGGTTTGTCGTGTCTGTGGCAAAACAATACCAAAACCAGGGGCTTAGCCTTCCCGACCTGATTAACGAGGGGAACCTCGGGTTGATAAAAGCTGCCGAGAAATTCGATGAAACCCGGGGATTTAAATTCATCAGTTACGCGGTGTGGTGGATCCGTCAATCTATCCTGCAGGCGTTGGCCGAGCAATCGAGAATCGTTCGTCTGCCGCTTAATCAGGTGGGGTCTTTGAACAAAATCAGCAAGGCTTTCCAGAAATTTGAACAGGAGAACGAGCGGCGTCCTTCTGCTGAAGAACTGGCCTTGGAGCTTGACCTTTCGGTTGATAAGGTGACGGATTCGCTGAAGGTTTCCGGAAGGCATATATCGATGGACGCTCCTTTTGTTGAGGGTGAGGACAATAGTCTACTGGATGTCCTCGTAAACGACGATGCGCCCATTGCAGACAGGACACTGATTAACGAATCGTTGCAAAAAGAGATTGATCGTGCTCTGGCCACCCTTACCGAGCGTGAAAGCGACATCATCAAGATGTTTTTTGGCATAGGTTGTCAGGAGATGACACTGGAGGAGATTGGAGATAAATTTCAACTTACCCGCGAACGTGTGCGTCAGATAAAGGAAAAAGCCATAAGGAGGCTTCGTCAGGATTCCAGGAGTAAACTGTTAAAAAGCTATTTGGGCTGATAGAACCATCTATATAATGAAAAATGTGGAAAAATACCCTAAATCAGGTCATTTTTATCATTTTTCCTTAAAAAAACGATTGTGTTTTGGAAATTAGATTTATCTTTGCGATGATTTCGCTTAAGAAAAGCTAATTTTATTAGTTTTTTATTCTTTTGCGAACATTTTAAAAATACAAATGTTATAAAACATAGATCATACTCAGCAGTATTAACTATAGACATTAATTATCGAGTTATTGTAATAAAACAAATTTTAATTAGAATTTAAATTTATGAAAAAGTTTAGTTTACTTTTAATTACGGCTCTTTTTGCATTCGGCATGAGTGCACAAGAAGTACAAAACGTTTCCAACGGTACGGTGTACCTGAAGGATAAAGCTAGTGACCATTGGTATATTGGTCTTGGTGGTGGAACAAACCTCTATCTTACTAAAGCAGAGAACGATGCAGATGCAAGTTTCGGCGATCGTTTAGGATGGATGGGACAACTTGAAGTTGGAAGATGGAATTCTCCGGTATGGGGTACCCGTCTGGTTATTGACGGCGGTCATATTAAACACGTAGCTAACGTACCTTTCGGACCTGAACAAAATTGGTTGGGCGGTCATCTTGATATAATGTGGAGCATGACCAATGCTTTGGGTGGTTACAATGCTGATAGAGTATGGAACCTTGCTCCCTATCTTGGTATTGGTTACATGTATGGATTGGATGAAGATTGGAAGAAACCGAATCCAAACGGTGATACATTCAAATTCCAAAATCAATCCCTTACTTACAACGTTGGTTTGATCAACAACTTCCAGATTTCAAGAAGCGTGGCTTTATTCCTCGAATTGGGATGGAGAGTAATGCAGGAATCTTTTGACGGAAGCCCAACAAGCGGAGATTACGACTACGACAGCATGCTTACCGGAACCGCAGGAATCAAATTCGGCCTTGGTAAACAAGATTTCACTCCTGCTGAGTTGATGGATTACAACCTGATCAACGATTTGAACAGCCAGATCAACAGACTTCGCGCAGAAAACGAAGAACTCAGAAAAAGACCGGAATCTTGCCCGGATTGTCCTGAAGTTGCTCCTGCAGTTACTGAAAGCGTTTACGTTCCTAACGTAGTATTCTTCCGCATCGACTCTTACAAAATTGATAAAGGCCAGCAAGTTAGCGTTTACAACACTGCTGAATACTTGAAAGCTAATCCTAACGCAACCGTTAAGATCGTTGCTTACGCCGACAGACAAACAGGTACACCTGCTTACAACCTGGCTCTTTCTGAAAAACGTGCTAAAGCCGTTGCTGACGCATTGACTTCGGAATACGGAATTGACAGCAGCCGCATCTCTGTTGACTGGAAAGGTGATACTGAACAGCCTTACGCAGAAAACGACTGGAACCGCGTAGCTATCTTCTTTGCTGAATAATTCAGAAAGCCAAGATATACTAAAAAAAGCATCTCGTTTGAGATGCTTTTTTTATTGTAATTTGCTGAGCCGGGACCCGGTTTACGCCCGACATCCGGCTTTTCTTCTTTATGAAAACGCTCTCCCTACTTTGTATTTCTTATATTTATTTCTCATTTTTTTAAAGAACAGATCTTTTGGTGAGCATATGTTCAAAACTATTATTATCTTTACACCTGATAAATTTATAAATAAGGAGCTGAAAAGCTTGATAAGTAAGTTTAAAACACGTAAAAAAAACTGATGTCATGCCAAAAATGGACGGTAGCGGTCCTGTCGGACAAGGCTGTGGAACAGGACGAAAATTAGGTAATTGTAGTTCGCTTTCACCTGAAGAAAAAGCGAAAGGGTTGGGACTTGGAATGGGGAAGCGCCGCAAGGCAGGCGGAGGAGACGGTAATAGAAAACGTCACCAGGAAGGAAATCAATTTTAAAAAAGAAGATTAATATGTCGCGTCCCAAACAAAACCGAAAAATATCCATTCCTCCCCTGATGCAGGGATTTAAGCCGTTTGGCATCCCTCGGAAAATGTTGAAGGAGGTTACTTTATTGTATGATGAATATGAGGCCATCCGTTTGGTAGACTACGAAGGCTTGCATCAGGAACAGGCAGCGAGGCAGATGAACGTATCTCGGCCTACCTTGACGCGTATTTACGAACAGGCCCGTAAGACTCTTGCTCAGGCTTTGGTGGAAGGGAACATGGTCAATATTTTGGGTGGCAATGTGCAGTTCGATAGGGAATGGTTTCGCTGTAGACGTTGTTACAAATTGATCGAAGGGAGAGAGAATCATGTTCGTTGCAAGGACTGCAAAACATATGGAAACGACGAGTTAATGCCAATAAATGCAGAAGGGAAATGAAAATTGCGGTGCTGTCTGATAATCGGGCTGAGGGTGGGTCGCTGGAGCCGGAACACGGGCTTTCCCTCTATCTGGAAACTGCGCAATTCAGCTGTTTGCTTGATGTGGGAGCTTCTGACCGGTTTATAAGGAATGCTGAAAAGATGAATATTGATATCCGTGCAGTAGATTTTGTATTTATCTCTCACGGGCATATGGATCATATCGGCGGTTTGCCTGCCTTCCTGGAGTTTAACCAAACGGCGCCTGTTTATCTCTCAGAAAACCTGTTGAGTCAAATCTATTACTCCGAAAGAAACGGATTTCACCGGATAAGCCTCGATGTGGATCTTACACCTTATGAAGACCGTTTTGTCAATGTGGGGCCAGGAATTGTTTTCAGTCATGAGCTTACCTTGTCTATGGCCTCTTCCCGTCAGTATCCCCGTCCCAAAGCAAATCAGGCCTTGTACAAGGATGCCGGAGAAGGAATTGTTCCGGACGATTTCAACCATGAGATCATTTTTGCTTTTGGTTCGGAGCAACTGTTTGTCTATAGCGGTTGCGCACATAGGGGGCTCTTGAATATCCTGGATTCCGTCAGGTTGTCCACCGGGAAAAAAGTGGGAACACTGATGGGCGGCTTTCATCTGCTCGATAGTGAAAAAGGACGGCTGTATGAATCTCCGGATGAAATAGATTCAATTGCTTTAGCGCTTAAAGCGAATTATCCGGAGACCAACTTCATTACAGGACATTGTACTGGAGAAAAGGTTTATGAACGGCTCCGGAATAAATTGGAAAATCAACTGAACCGGTTTTACACCGGATACACAACAATAATTGAATAAAAAAACTGAAGCATGAAAATTGCATTACCTACAAAAGAGAACAATCAAATCGATGCGCATTTCGGGCATTGTGAATTTTACACCATCTATACGGTTTCTGAAAACAACGAAATAACAGATAAACAAATACTTCGTTCACCAGCCGGTTGTGGTTGCAAGTCGAATATTGCTTTTGATCTGTCCCAAATGGATGTAAAGATGATGCTTGCCGGCGGTATCGGAGAGGGGGCAAGCAGCAAACTTTCATCCTATAATATTGAGGTTATACGGAATTGTCAGGGGGATGTGGATGAATTGGTGAACGCATACCTGGCGGGTAACCTGAAAGATGGAGGAGCAAGCTGCCGGTCGCACGCGCATGGAAGGCATCACGACTGCAGTACTAACCATAAAGACTAGCGGCTATATGCCATTGTTTGTGCTGCAGGATCCTGTGGAGTAGCCCAAGAGCGTATGGGGCTGGTTTATTTTTCAATTTCTTCCATGTCGTGTAAATGCAGGTTTAGCGACCGCATCGAAATTTGTATCTCGCGTACGCATATGGCTAAAGAAACTATAAGCAGGATCAATGCAATGCCAAAGATGTAGCCGGCTGCATTATACATTTTTATATAAATGAAGAACATGCTTACCACACACAACAAAAGGCTCATTATTCCGTAAACCTGCATGCTCTGGATGAGGTTTAGCCTTTTTCGTAAATTGGCAATTTGCGGAAGTGCTACTGAACTTTTATCTTCGATCACTTTCTCTTTCAGGTTTCTCACCAGTTGTGCATAAGACAAGAACCGGTTGGTGTAGGCAAGCATCAGTAAGGATATAGCCGAAAACAACAGCGACGGCGTAGTTAAACTTAATTGTTCCATCTTGTTTATAATTGGATTGTTTTATTCTTTTACGTATATACGCTTTACACGGGGAGAAATGGAAGTCAGGATTTCGTAAGGGATGGTGTCTATGCTTTCGGCTACCTCCAATACCGGCAGGTTTTCACCGAAGACGATCACCGAATCACCTTCCTTCGCATCGATGCCGGTAATGTCAATCATACAGAGGTCCATGCAGACATTTCCCACGATGGGGGCATATTTGCCGTTTATCCATACTTTTCCTTTCCTGTTCCCTGATTTTCTGTCCAGCCCGTCGGCATAGCCAATTCGGATAGTGGCTATTTTCGCATCGCGGTTTAGGGCCTCTTTCCTTCCGTAGCCTACCGTCTCGTGGTTTGGGATCTCCTGGATCTGCAGAATGGTAGTTTTGAGTGTGGAGACGTTCTTCAGCCCGTTTAATCCGCTTGCGCTCACTCCGTATAATCCTATTCCCAGGCGAACCATATCCCATTGTGCGTTGATAAATCGTTCAATGCCTGCGGAATTTAGGATGTGTTTCCAGACAGGATATCCCAGTTTCTCCCCAATTTCCCGGTGGGCGACATCAATAATATCGATCTGTTCCTGTGTAAAGCTGTCGAACATCCAGCTTTCACTAGCAGCGAGGTGGGAGAAAACCGACTTCACCTTTAATCCTTTTTGTGATTTTAACCTTTCCAGGAGTTCCGGTATCTGAGCGGGAAGGAATCCCAACCGGTGCATGCCGGTGTCAATCTTCAGGTGAATGGGATAGTTGGTTATGCCGCGTCTTTCGGCTTCCCGGATAAATGCATCCAATATCCTGAAATTATACACTTCGGGTTCCAGGTCTTTCGAAAACAACTCCTCAAATCCGTTAACTTCCGGGTTCAACACAATTATCGGAGTGGAAATGCCTTCCTTTCTCAACTCAATTCCTTCCTCCGCAACGGCGACGGCAAAATATGCGCAACGGTGATATTGAAGCGTCTTGGCAATTTCCACGGCGCCGGCTCCATATCCGTTGGCTTTCACCATGCAGATGAGTTTCGTTTGCGGGGATATTCTCGATTTATAGAAGTTGAAGTTATGAACGAGGGCATCCAGGTCGACCTCCAGTACGGTTTCGTGAATCCGTTGTTCCAGAAGCTCGTTGATCTGCTCGAAATGATATCTCCGGGCGCCTTTCAACAGAATCAGCTCGTTTTCGAATTCTTTCCATATATTGGACCGGATGAAATCTTCGGTAGAGCGGAAAAAGTGTTTCTCCCGGACAGTGAATACCTCACTGTTCTCACAAATATCGTGTCCGATCCCGATAAGCTTTTCGATCCCGCTTTGCTGCACCAGTTCTGCTACATGTTTGTATAGCGATTTCGGCAATAACCCCGTTTGCAGGATATCGGAGATAATCAGCGTTTTTTTCAACGATTGTTCTACTTTTCGCTGTTGCTGGAAATCGAGCGCGATCTTTATGGAATTAATGTCTGAATTGTATGTGTCGTTGATGATGGTGCAGTTGTTTTTTCCTTGACGTACGTCCAGGCGCATCGCTACAGGCTCCAGTTTCATCATGCGTTCTGAGATTGTCCCGGGCTTAACGTTTAAGTAAAGCATAACAGCCAGGCAGCTGATGGCGTTCTCAATGGATGCCTCATCTGTAAATGGTATGGAGACGGAGTACTCGAAGTTGAGGAACGAGTAATGAATGGTGGTTTTGTTTCCGTTTTTTTCCGTTTTACGGATGTAAAGCGGGGCATCGGGGTCTTTTCGAGACCAACAAAACGATTTTTGCGACAATACCATCCTGTCGGCTGATTGATTAATGATCTTGTTGTCCTCTTCGTAAATAAACACGTTGCTGTTAACGAAAAGTTCCATTTTCTCCATGCACTTCTGTTGCTGTGAGGAGAAATTTTCCTGATGTGCTTCCCCCAGCTTCGTGAAAACACCGATCGTGGGGCGGATAACCGGTTCCAGATACTTCATCTCATCGGGTTGGGAGATCCCGGCTTCGAATATGGCTAAGGTGGTGTTTTCGGTCATTTCCCAGACGGACAACGGAACGCCGGTTTGGGAGTTGTAGCTCCGGGGTGAGCGGGTGATGTTGTAGTCTTCCTCCAGAAGCTGGTACAGCCACTCTTTGACAATGGTTTTTCCGTTGCTTCCGGTTATCCCGATGACGGGGATACTGAACTGTTTCCGGTGATAGGCCGCTAGTTTCTGCAGTGCGTGAAGCGTGTTGGTAACTTTCAGGAAGTTGACATCCGTAAAGGATTTCCATTCCGGAAAAAGCTTGGTCACCACGAAGTTCCTTACGCCCGATCCGTATAAATCGGAAATGAATTTGTGCGCATCGTTTTGTTTGGTTTCGATGGCGAAGAACAGTGTTTCCTGCGGAGAGCTTAGTTTTCGGCTGTCGGTAAGCAACAGCGATATTTCACCCTCGGCAATATTTTGATTCTTTATGCCCAGTATAGAGGCTATTTTAAGGATGGAATACTTCATTGTTTTATTTTTTTTGTTAATTCTTCCGTTTCCCGGCGACAATCTATTCGGGGGTGATTTTGCCGGAACAGAATCAGTTTTTGTAACGTTTGCTTTAAAAATTGACGGTAGTTTTCGGTTGATTCATTCAACGGTACGTGGTTTAGAGAGCGGCTTATCTGATTCCATTCTGAGATGGCGTCTTGGGTCTCTCTCCGGAAAAAGGTTTTGCAAAAGCGCTCCCATATGTAATCGGTGGCAACACCAGATGGATGCATCATGTCCTCTGCAAAGAAACGGTAGTCACGCAGTTCGTCCAATAAAATCTCATAGGCCGGAAAGTAAGTGAGTGCGGATGTAAACATTTCCTGCAATTCGTCTATTGCCAGATGAAGGATGGATTTGCTGATCTGATTTTCGTGGGCACCGTCTTTCCAGTGCCGGATGGGTGAAACGGTAAAAATAAATCTTGCAGCAGGATTAAGTGCCGAGATGGTGTTGATGACGCCGCTCCATTCCTTTACGATTGCTTTGACCGTTAATCGTTCCCTTATAAAGGTGTCCGGTGGAAATTTGTGGCAATTGGCCACGACTTCTCCTGTCGATTTCAGTTTGTAAACGTAAGCCGTGCCAAAAGTGATGAAGAATACATCTGTCCGGGGAATAAATGCTGCTGCTTCGGCAAACATCCGGGAAATGTTTTCCATGCACTTGTTTTTGTCAGGATGGGAAAACCGGCCATGATGCATGAAACTTTGGTAAACGCCGTTGTGGAAAATAAGGTCGGTTCCGCTGAAATTCCGGTTGGAAAGCAATCGATTTACAACTGCCGCAACGGAGAACGGATTGTACACGATCCCGAAAGGGTTCACATTTGCCTGAAACTTGTATTCCAGCAGTTTGGAACCCATGTTCTCCGAAAAACAAGAGCCGAACAGCATTATCCCTGTGGAATGATCAATCCGGAAAGTTGATTCCGGAATAATTACCGGTGTCCTGAAATCCATCGCAAATAAATTCTTGTACAAAAATAGCGATTAACCTTCCAACTTCGAAATCTGAATGATTATAATTTGTGAAAAGGGGAAATGAAATGGCTATAAAAAAGGAAAGGTTGTCTCACGACAACCAATCTTCATTGTTAACCTTAAATCTAATACCATGAAAAACACAGTGCAAATATAAAGGCTTTTTTTACACTAAAAAAATATTTCAGGGGAAAAATCGCTCTATTTTGCATCAATTAACCTAAAAATGCTGTTTTGAATGAATAATAAGTGTTTTTTCACACTTTATTCTACGAATAAAACCAATCCTTTCAGGTATTCACCCTCGGGGTGATAAATGTTAATGGGATGATCGGCCGGTTGGGTAAGTTGGTGCAGAATGCTGACCTTCCTTCCCGAAATAGCGGCTGCACTGAAAACTGCCAGGCGGAACTGTTCTTTGTTAATGGCCTGGGAACAGGAGAAGGTGAACAGGATTCCTTCCTGTTTTATTTTCTCCAATGCTGCCAGGTTGAGTCTTTTGTACCCTTGCAGGGCATTGCTGATGGCTCCTCGGTGCTTGGCAAATGCCGGCGGATCAAGAACAATCAGGTCGTAAGCATTCGCTGTAGATGCCTTCAGGAATTTAAACGCATCTTCCGAGAAAGAGGTGTGTCGGGGTTCTTCTCCGAAGTTGAGCCTTATATTCTCGTCGGTAAGTGATACGGCTTTGGCAGAACTGTCGACGGAATGAACCGACCGGGCCCCTCCGCGCAGCGCGTATACAGAGAATCCTCCAGTATAGCAAAACATGTTCAGTACGTCTTTACCGGCAGCATACTTTTCGAGCAACCGGCGATTTTCACGTTGATCAATAAAGAAGCCGGTTTTCTGCCCGCGCAGCCAATCGATATTGAATCTCAATCCGTTTTCCAGGGCGACGGGGTCTACGTTTTGCCCGCCCAGCAGGTAATCGTTGTCGGCTTCAATGCCTGCTTTAAAGGGAAGTGTCCCTTCTGATTTATAAAAAATATTTTCAAGGTTATCTTTTCCCAGTACACGCTGTAATGCGTCAACGATTTTTTCTTTATCGCCATCCATTCCTACAGAATGTGCCTGGACTACCGCCGTTTTTCCGTACATGTCGATAATAAGTCCCGGTAAATGGTCTCCTTCGCCATGAATCAACCGGAAGGTGTTGTTGCCAGCGTGCAACAATCCAATCTTCATGCGCATCCGGTATGCGGAAGAAATGCGACGCGCGTAGAAATCCTCATTTATGGTTTCGTCTGTAAAGGACAATATGCGGACGGAAATGCTGCCGACCTGGTAGTGCCCTACACCCAGGAATTCTCCACTGGCAGAAAAAACCCGTACAATGTCTCCTTCCTGAATGCCTTGCCCAGTTTTGGCGATGGCGCCGGAAAAGACCCAGGGATGAAACCGCTTGAGTGATTCTTCTTTTCTGGGGCGCAGGATGATCTGATTTGTTTTATTCGCTCCCATTGCTGATCAGGTGGTTGTAAATACGTAGGCAGGCCCATGCATCCATAGCTGCGTAATTTTTTTGAGCTTCGCTCAGGACGCTGGCTTCCCAATTGGAGAGGCGTTGATTTTTAGAAATCTTTTTCCCAAAAAGGATAGCATAGATCCGTTGCAAACCGTTGTCGTCAATGTCGTATTCATCAACAAAAGACTGCAGGTCGATAAAGTTTTGCGGTTTTTTGTCGGAGCGTTTTCGGATGGCGGCAAAATCGTCACGAAGTGAAAGTCCTATTTTCTTGATGTCCGGGTTGCAGATGATTTCGTCCAGTTCATCGGGATATCCGATTTTGTTTAACCGGAAGAGATAACATACCTCCATGGTGGAAAGCTGCATCAGCGCCACTTTGTGAGTCTGTCCCCGTTTAAATGCCGGTTTGGTTTCCGTGTCAAACCCTAATCGGGAATGTTTCATCAGGTCAGCCACCGCTTTCTCTACTTCACTTTCGTGATCTACAACTATTGTCTTTCCAGCAAAAACCTCTGACGGAAGTTCTGCTACTGCTTCTTTTGAAATGGTTAATCCCACAAATCCTCCTCGTTTAAATCGGTTTCCAGTAGATTGTCTTTCTCTTCGCTGTGGTAAAGTACGGAGTGTAACGGTCTCAATACATTGATCAGTTTTTGTCCCCAGTATGCCTGAAAGTTTTGTTGGCAAATGAGAAGTGCGTCATTCATCTGATCGGTCAAGCCATATTGATAAACCGAAACAAAATTCCTTACATCCTGATAGATGTCGGCGATATTTTCCGAAACAAATGCTGAAACCGGACGTTCGCTGTATTTCATATCCTCAACAAAAACATCCAGATAAACATCCTCCTCGCCCATGATGGATGAAACAGTGGCCGATACTCGGGTATAATCCTCTTCTTTGACAAACGTTTCGGGAGATTCATCGTTTATTTCCACAGTTTGAGGCAGGAGCGACGCCTTGATGTACATCAGGGGCAGGAGCTTGAGCATCTTGTCGATCCACTTTTCCCGCGAGGCAATTTCTTCCTTTTCCAGAAAGGCGCAAAATTCTACGGCGACCGTCACGAAATCGATTACGGTAGATGAGTAAACTATATTGTCGGATTCTTTATTCAACATTTTATTACCAATTGTACTGCAAAAGTACTCATTTATTTTCAGACAACGATGAGGGTAATGCTCAATTCAATAGAGATTAAGCGTGGTTTATCCGGAAAAAGACTTACTTTTGCGCTAAATTTTTTATCCGGAAAATGAAACTATCTAAAATACCATTGTTGGGACGCGTTGTTATCGCCATTGTCTCGGGAATTATCCTCGGTCAGTTTGTGCCGGTGTGGTTTGCACGAATCTTTGCCACGTTTAACGATTTATTCGGTAATTTCTTGTCGTTTATCATTCCGCTGATTATTCTCGGCTTAGTTGCTCCCGCTATTGGCGAGTTAGGGAAAGGAGCGGGGAGACTCTTGCTGATCACAACCGTTATTGCGTACATGTCTACTCTTTTTTCGGGTTTTTTTACCTTTTTTTCGTGTCAGGCTGTTTTTCCGAATATAATAACCGGCGCAATCGACACCGGATCGGTACAGGGCATTGATGAAGGTGCTGTGAAAACGTTTTTCAGTATAGGGATGCCTCCTATTATGGATGTGATGTCAGCTTTGATTTTGTCGTTTTGCATAGGGATCGGACTCTCCCTCATCAAGGGTGATACGTTGCAGAAAGCTTTTTCTGATTTCCGCGATATTGTGACGATGATTATCCGTACGGTAATCATTCCGTTACTACCCATTTATATTTTTGGAATGTTTCTCTCCATCTCCATCACCGGACAGGTTTACTCCGTGATTATGCTTTTCCTGAAAGTGATTTCGGTGATTTTCGTGTTACATATCCTGCTGCTGGTTATGCAGTATGTGGTAGCAGGCGCCATCTCGCGTCGTCATCCGCTGAAAGCGTTAAAGACGATGCTGCCTGCTTATATGACGGCATTGGGAACGGCTTCTTCAGCGGCAACCATCCCTGTGACGCTGCAATGTGCCCTCAACAATAAGATCAATCCCAGTATTGCTTCTTTTGTAATTCCACTGTGTGCCACCATCCATCTGGCGGGGAGCGCCATGAAAATTGTTGGATTTTCGCTAGCTATTATGTATTTCTTCGGCATACCGGTCGATCCGGGCACTTTTATCGGGTTTATCTTTATGGTGGGGATTACCATGATTGCGGCGCCGGGTGTTCCCGGCGGAGCCATTATGGCGGCCATCGGGATTATCCAGAGCATGTTGGGCTTTAACGAACAAATGATCGGATTGATGATTACGGTTTATATTGCGGTGGACAGTTTCGGGACTGCCTGCAATGTTACAGGCGACGGAGCCATTGCGCTGATTATGGATAAATGGGCAGGAACTTCGCGGACTTAAAACGGATTATCCGCTCTTGTCCCGGTGCCTTTGCGGAGTTTTTCTATCTCTAAGCGGAGAACCCTGTTCTCTTCCAGCATCTCCAGGTATTTGTTTTTATACTTTACGGAGTTTTCTTCCAAGGTGTCGGTTGTTTGTTCGACAGCGGCTGGCTGAACCGGAGTGCTTGTCATCTTCCCTTTCCCCGTGATAAGCCAATCAAGGTTTAGGTCCGGAAAAGCTTCCACGATATTGGACAGTTTGTCCGCACCAATCGAAGTTTTTACCTTACTGATATATCCCCGCGAAAAACCAACCCGCTCTTCAAATTTAGTTTGTCCCAGTCCTTTTGATTTTATGAATAATTTTAACCTGTCTATGAATTCCATATTTTGTATTGTTTCTCAGGTAATTATCAATTTTATTATTTAGAATAAATCTAAATTACTCCATAAATACGAATTTTGCTTGTAATCACTGAATATATACAGTATATTTGCATTGTTAATTAATGTTTAATGCGTTGCAACAAAATTAGACATTTCACAAAGATATGAATAATCAGGCAAATACCATAAAACCGGTTACTAAAATATCGATACCCGATACACTATTAAGTTTAAAGGTAGGTGAAACTGTGATGATATCTGCGAGAACGATTAATTCCAGTTCTGTCAGGGCTGCCGCATCCCGTTTAAAGAAAATAAAGAAAGCACAGTTTATTGTAACCGAACAAGGTTTGATAAATGAAATTAAAGTAACCAGATTAAAATAATGAATATGAGTAAGTTCAATGTTTTTATTGTCTTTTTCGTTCTTTGTTCATTATCTATTTATTATTGATTTGTGGCCGGTAAACATGTCCTTTCAAGGGTTGAAAGTTATTCTGTAAAATTGAAATTATGTTAGCAATATTTTATTAAAGCTAAATTTTACTTTATGTTAAATTGTTTCCTGTTCAAAAAACATTTTGGTTAGAAATCAATGGTTATTGTAAATGTTAGCTGAGGCTTCCGGAGTATGCTTATTATTAAATGTTGGTTGTGCCTGAACACTTTTCCACTGTTCATCCGAAAATGAAATATGTAGCGGCTCGTGCTTTGTCCGCACATTTGTGTAATTTATTAATTCTCTAAAACTAATCTAAGCAAAAATGAAGGTATGAAAAAACAAAATTCAGCCATGAAGTATGGAATCATGCTCGTCTTTTGGTGGATTTGTTCCGTGGGATTGTATGCGCAACTGCGTGTGCAGGGTACGGTAACCGATCTGGATGGGACCCCCATGATTGGTGTGAACGTGATTGAAAAAGGAACCCTGAACGGTTCAGTTACCGATCTCAACGGCAACTATACGCTGACGGTTGCTTCTGCAGAGTCGGTGTTGCACTTCTCCTATGTGGGGTATGTTGCTGAAGATGTAACGGTAGGTGACAACCGGCAGATTAACTTGGTAATGAGGGAAGAAGCCGAAAGCCTGGATGAGATTGTAGTGGTTGGCTATGGCACCCAGGTCAGGAAGGATATTACAGGTTCAGTAGCAGTGGTAAATACTGAGCAACTGCTCGCCTCTACAGGATCGTCTGCTACGCAACAACTACAGGGTAAGACGCCCGGTGTTTACATCGGACAAACTGGCTCGCCCGGATCCGCTACTATGGTGCGTATCAGAGGTGTAAACACGATTAACGACAACGGTCCCCTGTATGTAATTGATGGGGTCTCAACACGCAACCAGAACCTGAGCAGCCTTAACCCGAACGATATCGAGAGCATGCAGGTGCTTAAGGATGCCTCTTCAGCAGCCATATACGGAGCACAGGCGGCCAACGGAGTGATTTTGATTACTACTAAGCAGGGAACCGGATCGGGTCAGCCAAAGATCTCTTATGATGCTTATTTCGGATTACAAAAGACCGGCAAACGGTATGATCTGCTCAACGCTGCTGACCGTCTGGCAGTGGAGTGGGAGTCGCAACAGAACTCATTCTCCTTGCGCGGTGTGGAAGGGATTCCCGAACATGCACAGTTCGGTAAGGCAGTCAACCCCGTCATTCCGAACTACCTGACTACTACCGGTGCAGGGGGGCGTCAGGATATCAGCTTAGACGACTATTCCTTCCCCAACAACCAGATTGTGCCTTACTCCGATACCGATTGGTGGGATGCCATCGATCGCGTGGCACCGATGCAGAACCATCAGCTGACCCTCACCGGCGGCGGTGCCAAGGGGCGCTACCTGATGGGTTTGAACTACTTCAACCAGCTGGGTACGGTGGAGTACTCCTACTACAATCGCTACCAGACCCGTATGAATACCTCGTTCGACGTCCGTTCATGGTTGCGCGTGGGTGAGAACCTGCAGTACACCTGGACCAAGGATGTAGGACTGCACAACAACACCTCGGAAGCCAATCCCTACTCGTGGACTTACCGTTCCTCACCCTGGGTGCCTGTAAAGGATACCTTTGGCAACTGGGGCGGCTCTAAGATCGCCGGTACTGGTAACTGGGTGAACGTGGTGGCACAGGAGGAACGCAACAAGGACAACTACTGGTCCAATACACGCATCTTTGGTAATATATGGGCAGAGGTGGACCTGATAAAGGAGCTGACTTACCGTACTAGCTTCGGATTAGATTATACCAATGCCTACAGCTACTACATTAGCAAGAAAAATCCGGAGTTTTCAGAGAGCCCTGGCACCAACCATTTTCAGGAGGCATCCTCCTTCAACTTCCGATGGGTATGGACCAACACCCTCACCTATGACAAGGTGTTTGACGAAGTACATGCAGTGAATCTGATTGTGGGAACGGAAGCGATCCGCGATGGACTGGGAAGGGGCATGGAAGCCCGCAGGTATCACTACCTGATGGAAGATAACACCAACACCTGGGTGCTGGCGATGGGTGCCAACGACAACCAGCGAACCAACAACTCATGGTACAACGGTGAGTTTGCTCTTTTTGGCATCTTTGGACGTGCTGACTATACCTATGTCCATAAGTATCTCTTCACGGGTATTGTACGGCGCGACGGCGTGTCCCGTTTTGCGAAAAAACACCGTTACGGGGTATTTCCATCAGCATCTGTAGGGTGGCGCCTCTCGGAAGAAAATTTTATGGAAAACACCCGTGGGTGGCTCGATGACCTGAAAATTCGAGTGGGATATGGTCATACCGGTAATGCGGAGATACCTCGTGCCACCAATTTTGCGATGCTCTTCGGTACAGCACCCGACCGTACCAATTATGACCTGGGAGGTACCAATACAGGTTCGGAGCTGGGTTACCGGCTGACTACCTACGGAAACGAGGAGACTCGCTGGGAGGCTACCAAGATGACAAATGTTGGTGTAGATATCACTTTCGGTGGTAACCGCTTCAACAGTACCCTCGAGTTCTACAACAAAGTGACTTCCGACATGCTGATTAGCGCTGCTTACTCAGCGCTGGCCAACGATGAGGTGGGTCGTCCCTATATCAACTACGGTGATATGCGCAACAGGGGTTTCGACTTCTCATTCAATTACCGAGACAAGGCGGGTAACCTGGAGTGGGATTTGGGACTAAATCTGTCAACCTATCAAAATGAGGTGCTGGGACTTTCCACAGCAGAAGATTACGCTTTATGGGGAAACGGTTACCGACTCTCTACTAGTGTGACCCGCACGACGAAAGGACGTCCCATCTCCGATTTCTTTGGATACAACATTGTGGGCTTCTATGAAGATGAACAGGATGTGCTCAGTTCACCCATACCTTACGGTACGACTGCTGACGTGATCGCGGAGAACCCGGGTTCGTATGTGGGTAAGTTCAAGTTTGAAGATGTGAGTGGCCCGGACGGTAAACCCGACGGGGTGATCAACTCCTTCGACCGCAAGGTGATCGGCAGCCCGCATCCTGACCTGATGGCCGGATTTAATGCTACACTGAAATACAGGAATTTCGACTTTACTATGTTTTGGTACTCTACCATTGGAAATGATCTGTTTAACAACACCAAGTACTTTACCGATTTCCCGCTCTTCGGCGGTAACCGTTCCACACGTTTCAGGAATCTATCCTGGAAAAAGGGAGCTGACAATTCGAAAGCAACACTGCCGATTCTGGACTCGAAAGACAACTGGGGTGGTGCCGTTGCATCTTCTTACTACGTAGAAGATGGGTCATTCTTGAAATTGAAAAATTTAGTGATAGGATACAGCATACCTAAGCATATCCTGGAAAAAGTTACTATCTCAAACCTGAGGCTCTACCTGCAGGCTGAGAATATCCTGACCCTGACCAAGTATTCGGGTCTTGATCCTGAGATTACCAACATGGAGACGGGAGCCAGTAGCGGCGCCGACCTGAGAAGAGGTCTCGATGCCGGTGGATGGCCCACCACCATGCGGTTCCTATTCGGTGTCAACTTTGAATTTTAACCCCTCTAAAATGACAATGCAATGAAACGCATACATATTTTATTCCTTATACTTTCTATGGGGGCTCTCTTAAGCTCCTGCGGCGAGGATTTCCTTTACAAGGCTCCTCAGGGCAGTATCGATCAGGATGCACTGACCAACCAGACCGGTATCGACCTGCTCACCACCACAGCGTATGCCAATCTGACAGAGAATGGTTGGGGAGCCTCTCCCTCTAACTGGACTTTCGGTAGCATGTACGGCGGTGATGCCAACAAGGGGTCCGACGCCAACGATCAGTCGGTACTCAACGAGATGGAGACCTACAGCACACTGCCTACCAACAGTTATATCTCTGAGAAATACAACTGGGTGTACAAGGGTGCCAAAAGGGTGAACATTGCACTGCAGACTATGGAACACGTAGAGGACATGGATGCAGCTATCCAGAAGAAACGTAATGGTGAACTCCATTTCCTCCGTGCCCTCTTCTATTTTGAAGGGATCCGTGTATTTGGACCTTACTTGCCGTGGGTGGATGAGACCAATACCGATAACGACCCGAAGGTGCACAATGACATGGATATCTATCCCAAGGTGTTGGCCGACCTGGATATTGCCATCAGCGACCTGCCCGACACACAGGATACTCCGGGGCGTGCAAACGTATGGGCAGCCAAGGCGTTAAAAGCCAAGGTGCTGATGCAAAAGGGTGACCTGACAGCTGCTAAGCCCATTCTGAAAGATGTGGTGGATAACGGAAAGACATCAAATGGTTTGAAGTATGACCTGGAAGAAGATATGAGTGCTAACTTCGACACCTACCGTGAAAACGGTAAGGAGTCGATCTTCGCTATCCAGTTTTCGGCTGAGCGTGATAATGGCAATACAGGCATGTCGATCGCCTACCCGCACGGTGGTGCCGGTGCTCCCGGAGGATGCTGTGGCTTCTTCCAACCCTCGCAGGAGCTGGCCAACTCTTACAAGGTGGGTCCTGATGGTTTGCCGCTGCTGGACAACTCCTACCGCAACGCTCCCTACACGTCGGAACGTGCAACTAGAGGTGAATACATCGCCGTCAGCAATAAGACGATCCCCGTTGATCCACGTATTGACCTGGCCATCGGCCGTTTTGGTGTACCTTACAAGGATTGGGGTGTGCCTCAGAACAACTGGGTGCGCGACGTAGCCAATGGTGGTATCTACCTGCCCAAGAAGCATGTCTACACCAAAGTTGAATTGGATGCCGGCCTAGCAGATGGTGGTCTCAGTGCCGGCTGGGCTCCCGGGTCGGCCATGAACCTGCAATACCTTAGCTTTCGTGATATCCTGCTGCTCTATGCTGAGTGTCTTGCCAACGATGGTGAGTTGGCGGCTGCCATGGGTGTGGTGAACCGTGTTCGCACGCGTGCCGGACAGAAGGTTAATTTCGTCATGCTCAACGGTGAACCGGCCGCCAACTATCAGATCGCCAACTATCCATCCACCCATGCTGCCTTTACCAACAAGGAGGTCTGCATTGATGCGGTACGGATGGAGCGCAAGCTGGAGCTGGCCATGGAAGGACAGCGCTGGTTCGACCTGGCTCGCTGGGGCGGTAACTATATGAGCAGCAAGCTGGCTGAATATATACAGTTTGAGAGTCAGTTTCTTGCCAAGTTTGCAGGAGCACCGGTGCTCAACCCTGCCCGTACCATGTTCCCGCTGCCGGAAGGACAAATCCAGACCATGGGTGTTGATGAAGAGGGAAATCCTTATTTGGTTCAGCCGGAACCTTGGAGATAATTAATAGTCTGGGAGATCAGAAGCAATATGATACAATACAGAGAATCAACTGTGGTGATTTTACTACTGCTTTTCACTGCATGTACCATGAGCCCTCGTGGACAGCAGTTCACCTATACCTTCAGTATGGAAAGCATTAATAATTTTCGTGTTACGCTGCAGCTTAATCCTGATTCATCGTGGATGGTGGCACGTTACAACTATTTCTTTGACCGCTTTGGAGGTTCTTCTTCTGTATTAGAGCGTGATGGAAAACTCACTGACCAGGAGCATGCTGCTTTTGTTAAACTTCTGAAGAAGAGTGGAATAGAATTTATGAAAGAGTCGTATGGTTTCGACAGTGAAGAAAATATTGGATGCTCGGTCATTTACATGCTGTCGCTAACACCAGAGGGAGGTAAGACGCTCTATATCAACATCCGGGAAAATGCAGAGGATAGATTTTCAGATGCGTTCAGAGAGATGATCCTGTATTCAAGTTTGTTTCTAAATAATAAACTAGAAACTGATTCTGCTTACTAAAAAAAACCTCTTCGTGGGCATGACTAGTCTTAAAGAACCGTTACCGGTTTATAAGACAAAAATAGTTTATTATTCGGCAGGACGGTCGACCTTCCTGCCGGATTTTTTTTATGGCGTTCTTATTTTATGTAACGCTATCTCAGGAAGAGATAGTTCGTGACCACCTTTCCAGCGGATACAATAAAATTTGCCGCTGAAACTTGGATATCTCAAAAGATTCCATTAATTTGCACTTTCGTTGCGATGTAATCTGCTACTCAGGATTTTCTGGCCTGTGTGGTCCCATTGAGCCTGCTCCTGCAGGATTGAGGTTTACCTGTGTCCAAGACAGGTATTTACGCCTGTCAGAGGTGAGAAATTGAAAAAACCTTGCTTAAAAAACAATGAAAAAAAATGAACGCGCACCCAGCGTGTACCGGCTTGCTCACCTGTGGCCCCTCGCAGTCATCATTATCGGAATAGGGGCATGCGCTGCCGGTGCGGCCGTTTCTCAACCTTACTGGGATTTCTTCGGATTGCTTCTTATCCTCTCTCTGGCAGCGTTGCTTGGCGGAGCCCTGTTTGGTTTTCTTTTTGGAGTGCCGCGATTGAACCGGAACTATGATCCGCGGGAAGATTATGGACGTACCACAAAGTACATGCCCAATACAAATCTCGAGGAGGTGTCGGACTGGCTGACAAAAATTATTATCGGGGTTACGCTGACACAACTGACAAAGATTCCCGGTTACCTGCAGGACATGGCGGACTATATTGTTGCAAACAGCAACTGCAGCACCCTGGATTGTAACTTTGCCGGGCCGGTGATTATCTCGCTCTTTATCTATTTCTTTATATCCGGTTTTATATCCGGTTACTACTACACCCGGATATTCCTGCCTAACCTGTTTTCCGTTATGGAGGAAAATAGCATCCTTAAAGCCGAGACTGCCATCTGGAGAGAAGGTGGCAAAAAAATGTTCTCCCTGGCCGGTGAGCCGGAGGTCTCCCATAAGATTGAGTACTTCACCGACAAGGAGAGAGAGATGCTGCAAAAGATTAAAGTGCAAAATAACGTGTTTGCCGACATTCATAAGCTGAGCCATCAGGAATATGCTGTCCTGAACGTGTTGATTGCAAAGGGAATAGTTGAGATCTCTCCCGGTAACCTTTCAACAGGGAAGGAAACGTTGCACATCACTGACGAAGAGGTATTGCAATCGCTGCAATAAATAGAGACCGGGGATCGAAAGCCAGATGGCGCGAGCCCTAAACAAATTGTACAAAACCACTTAAATTAAAAAGCAATGAAACCGCCCGTTTTAGGAAAAAAACTCTTGAGGGATTATCCCGCAGCGGAGAGCTCCTCCGGTGTATTGCCCCGTGAAGCTCTTGCCAATGACACGGAAGAGAATCCGCTTTATACAGGAAGATACCTGCTCATTCTCAGGGATGGGAATAAAGACGTGGTAAAAACCACCAAACTGCTCGAAACGAAATGGGGATTTTTGGTTGCCAATACGGCTGATTTTGTGTCGGAACCCATGTGCGAAAGCAGGATAAAGGATGCGGATGCATTGTTTTACAATGAATTGGGTATTGCCCTTGTGGCGGTAGACGATGATAAAATGAAACTGTTGCATACAGCACAAGCCGATTATGTTGTAGAACCGGAAAAAGTAGTTTATATTCCCGACGATGTTCCGGTTGACACAGCCGTAAACTCCACCTGGGGGATTAGGGCTGTAAAGGCGCATGAGTCGGCATATACCGGGGCAGGGATAAAAGTCGCTGTGCTGGATACCGGTTTCGACATGAAGCATCCAGACTTTAAAGGGAGAAGTCTTACGGCCTTTTCATTTGTTCCCGATGAAGCTGTGGATGACCTCCACGGGCATGGAACGCATTGTATCGGGATTGTTTGCGGTTCGTCGGGTTTACGAGATATGCGGTACGGTGTGGCTCCGGAAGCTCAGATTTATGCGGGAAAAGTGTTGAATAATGGGGGAAGGGGAGCGCAGGCCTGGATTCTGGACGGAATGACCTGGGCTGCGAATAACGGGTGTCGAGTGTTGTCCATGTCGCTGGGTTCTAAAGTCCTTCCGGGACAGAGTTATGACATCGCCTATGAAAGAGCTGCCCAGTTTGCTCTTTCGAAAGGGACACTCATTGTGGCGGCAGCAGGGAATGACAGCAAACGATCTGAAAATCAATTCAGTCCGGTGAGCAGTCCGGCCGACTGCCCTTCCATCCTGGCTGTAGGTGCAGTAAACTCAACTTTGCAGGTAGCCGATTTCTCAAACCGGGCACTTAATGAGAGCGGGTTGGTGGATCTGGCGGCACCCGGAGTCGGGATCTATTCTTCCTGGCCCATGCCCGCGAGATACCGTACCCTTTCCGGGACTAGCATGGCTACACCGCATGTGGCGGGAGTGGTCGCCCTGCTGTGCGAAAAGTTTCCCGATGCCACTCCTGCAATGATCGGACAAGAGCTGATCCGGATGGCAGGCCGTTTGTCGTCTCCCGCTGTAGATATAGGCGCAGGAATTTCTTTGGCACCATGAAGCAGATTATTATCACCATATCCGCTTACTACCTCGACCGGTTAGACGTTGTGGCGGAAAACCTGCGGGAAGAAGGGGTGACGATTACCCGGCTCTACGAGTTTGGAGTGATCATCGGGTACGCCGAAGAAGAAATTATCGATAAAATCCGTCATCACAAAGAGATTGCCTCTTTGACGGACGAAAAGGATGTTGTTATCCCTCCACCGGAGGAGGATGTTCAATAAGGCTACACAACGTCTTTTTTACAGATTTTATCCAGGTGTGTGTTGCCGAAGCTGTCGCTATATTTCAACCCGTATCCCAGTATCCGGTCGAGGGAGCTGTGTGCAAACAGAATGATGGCTGCCACTTGCCGGTAAAGGTCGCCCAGGATTAGTGCGTAGAGAACTTCCACAGCTGCTACAAAGCGATGGCGGGTCAGGTTGTAGGTGAGCGCTCCCATTTTGGGATTGATTGCGTAGCCGACCATACCGATATCAGGTGCGAATAGTAGCAATGGTCAGCAGGAAGATTCCCAACTCTTCGATTTTCAACAACGTTTTCATGAAGATGAGGAGGATTAATTTTTAGAATCTTGCTTTGGGTCATTTTCTGCCTCACTCAACAGTTCCCTTGCGTTGAGGGCCTTGGTGAACATGTTGAGGGAGCCGTCGGCTTCCATCGGCCATTCTGCTTTCGGCTTATCCCAGTAGAGTTCTACACCGTTGCCGTCGGGATCGTTCAGGTAGATGGCTTCCGATACCCCGTGGTCGCTTGCGCCGGTAAGAGGGTATTCCGCTTCTATCAGCCGTTTCAGGATTAGGGCCAGGTCGTGACGGGTAGGGTAGGCAATAGCAGTATGGTAGAGACCCACTCCCTCCAGCGGTGCTTCGGGCATCCCCTCGCTGTGCCAGGTGTTCAGGCCAATATGGTGGTGGTATCCACCGGCAGAGAGGAAGGCCGCCTGCCTGCCGTACATCATGGTGACCTCGAAGCCCAGAAGGTCGCGATAGAAAGAAAGGGCGCGCTCCAGGTCGGACACCTTCAGGTGTACATGTCCAATGCGTACTTGTGTAGGGATTGTATAAGGACTCATAATTTTTTTTATTGATTACTTTTTGTTTGTTGTTCTCTTCCTGACCGCATTGCTTTCACTTTCTTGATTTTAGAATCGGCCAGAAAGATTCGATATCCCTCCGTTTCCATGCCGTAAAGGGCAACTTTCCCCTCACTGTTGCAATGAATGCCGAAACCATAGATCTTTGTCAGGGGCGATGTCCGGAGACAGGGTTGCCCTTTGGAAAAGAACAGGATTCTAGTCTGTTCCAGCTTATCGGAGGGTGTATCGTTCTTTTCCGCGTACACATGGAAGAGGATGTCATCCGAACTATATTGGTAGGGATTCTCGGAAATAAATTCGTATTGTAGACGGGCTACCGTCTTTTTCCCTTTGAGCGGAGGGGGAGTTCCCTGCGTCATTCTTGTGTCGGATGCAACCTCAATAAACGTATCAAAATAATTGGTTGTATGCATGTTGTTCAACAGATGATGGTGTTACCGGACAGCTGACAAGGGCCGGCTTCCAGGGATACCTGTTACGTAACCAATAACAGATTTCATGTGCAGATTGTTTTGTGTTTTTTAAGAACAAATTATATTCTAGTGCGTTAAATTGCTGAAAACTGACCGGCAAGAGTGTACAGCTCTTTATAAAGCATATTGTATGAAAATTATTTTATCGGTTTCTATCTTGTTTATTACATTTGTAGTTTCTGCTTTTCCTTCATCAGATCCTATTATGCAGGACCAAAGGAGGAATATAAAAACAGATTCGGTTATAAAAAACCCTGCTTATGATGCTGATCTAGCGGAGAAGCTGGGAGCCGATGCTTACGGGATGAAGAACTTCGTGCTGGTAATCCTGAAGACAGGGTCAAATGTGACGGACGACAAGGCATTTATAACTGAATGTTTTCGTGGGCACATGGACAATATCAACCGCCTGGAGAAAGAGGGGAAACTGGTTGTGGCGGGTCCGATGGCAAAGAACGAGCAGCACTATCGAGGTATTTTTATCCTCGATATAGCAACAATCGAAGAAGCTGAGGCATTGTTGGGGAGCGATCCGGCCGTGAGGGAGAAATTACTGGCTGCCGATCTCTATAAATGGTACGGCTCTGCCGCCCTACCGCTTTATCTGGAGCATGCGAACAAGATATGGAAGAAACAACCCTGATCAATTCATCACGATGGGAGAACTGAAAACAAAACAACACGACGGTGATGTGACGGAATTTATCCGCAGCTATACCGACAGTGAACAAAAACGTGCCGACAGCTTTGCATTGGTGAAGCTGATGCGCGAGGTGACCGGTTTCGAACCGAAGATGTGGGGAGATACGATGATCGGATTCGGGCAGTACCACTACAAGTCGGAACGCAGCCGGCAGGAAGGTGACTGGATGCTGGTGGGTTTTTCGCCCCGTAAGACTGCCATATCGCTCTACCTCTACTCCGGTATCCTGGAACAGGAAGAGCTGCTCGCCGGCCTGGGAAATTTCAAAATGGGGAAAGGATGTATTTACGTGAAGAAGTTATCGGATATAGACCCCGAAGTGCTGCGAAAGATCATCTTCTCCACGGTAGCCTACCTAAAGGAAACCTACGGCAAACTATAACATTACACTGCATGGGAAAGGGAATTGATTACAGTGGACAGTGGAAGGAGGAACTGGCTCTGCGCTTATATCCGTGAGACGGTGAAAAACGAACAGGAGGGAGGTACCCATGATCATGGAAGGAAAAGGCATTGATGCCGGTGTTTTTTAATGTTGATTTGTGGGAGATAAAATATATTTGAAAGAAGAAAATGATATGACAATAGAAGTAGATTCAGAAATAGAATTAAAACAACTGGAACCATCGGACGCAAAAGATATTTTTGAAACGATTGATCTTCAAAGAGACTACCTGGGGAGATGGTTACCGTTTGTTGCGCAGACGAAAGACATTTCAGATACGGAAAAATTTGTTGACTCAGTAGTAAATGCTTCAGAGGACCAATTTGAATATGTCTTTACCATCAGGAAGTACAATCAATTTATTGGTCTGATTGGTTTTAAAGACACCGACAAACAAAATAAAAAGACGGAAATCGGGTATTGGCTTTCCGAAAAACACCAGAAACAGGGGATTGTTACAAAATCGGTCGATAAACTTTGTGACTTTGCTTTTGACAAATTGGAATTAAACAGGATTCAGATAAAATGCGCAGTACAGAACAGATCGAGCAGTAATATACCGAAGAGGTTGGGATTCAGGCTTGAAGGAGTTGAACGACAGGGGGAATGGCTTTCTGACGGTTTTTATACTGACCTGGAAATTTACAGTAAATTGAAATCGGATAATTAACAGGATGAGGCAAACCAAAAAGGAGTTGAAGTTTGTTATTTTTTTCGCAAATTAGAACTCGGGAATGAAAAATAAAGAAAGAATATATAAATTATCCTTTGCCAGTGTATATCCGTATTATGTTGAGAAAGCGGAAAAGAAGGGACGTAGTAAGGCAGAGGTTGATGACATCATACGTTGGCTGACAGGATACAGTGAGAAGGACCTACAAAACATACTAGCCAGTGATATGAATTTTGAAACCTTCTTCACGCAGGCACCACAAATCAATCCCAACGCTTCAAAAATTACAGGGGTAATCTGCGGGTATCGGGTAGAAGAGATCGAAGACGAAATTGTGCAAAAAGCACGCTATTTGGACAAGCTGATTGACGAATTGGCTAAAGGAAAGGCTATGGAGAAGATCCTAAGAAAATAAGCCGGAAAATTTTTTGTTTTTTCGCATCGCACATGCAACACAGATTTAGTTTCCCTGTTCAGGCTAATCGGCCTGAGTGGAAATAACTGATTGGACATGAGAAATTATTAAAAAAAAGGTATGGAAAAGAATAAAATCACGCAGGAGCAAAAAGAAAAGTTATTCAATATTCTGAAAAAACGTTTCGAGAAGAATATAGGCCGCCATCCGGAATTTAGTTGGAAAGAGATACAAGAAAAACTGGAAGGTTATCCGGAAAAACTGTGGTCACTGAATGAGATGGAGGAAACCGGAGGTGAACCGGATGTTATAGGCCAAGACGAAAAAACAGGTGAGTTCATCTTTTGTGATTGCTCGGCTGAAAGTCCGAAGGGACGCAGAAGTGTTTGCTACGACTCCGAAGCATTGCGGTCGAGAAAAGAAAATAAGCCCTGGAACAGCGCCGTAGGCATGGCTGGAGAGATGGGAGTCGCATTGCTGAACGAGGAACAGTACCGGAATCTTCAATGCCTGGGGAAATTTGATACAAAGACTTCCAGTTGGATTGCCACGCCTGACAATATCCGTCAACTCGGCGGAGCCATTTTTGGTGATTGGCGTTACGGGCAGGTCTTTATTTACCACAATGGAGCCGAATCCTACTATGCTGCCAGGGGCTTCCGTGGATTGTTGAAAGTTTAGATTTGGAGAGATTGATGCTATTGCCTTCCTCCCGCAGGAGTAACAAGCAATAGCTCATCCAGCTGATTCAATCCTGTTGTAAAGCCTTCTCTGAAGCCCATGGCAAGGGTTTGTTCGAGATCAGCAAAGGTGTCAAAAGTGAGCGTAATCTCCACCATCACCGTGCTCTCGGTTTCAATGAACCGTGTTTCCCACAAATTTTGTGGAAACTCAGGATCGAATGTCCCGTTTTCATCGCAAAAACCATCTTTTGCGGTAAAGGACTTTTCGTGCACAATGGAAATGTAATCCGCCCTGCTCCAGTGCCTTTCCCCTTCGGGGCCGACCATCGCATAGAGCCAGTATCCACCTTCACGGAAATCCATGGTTTGGGTCTCCGCTCTCCAAGGGCTTGGGCCCCACCACCGGTCGAGCAGTTCAGGGGTTGTCCATGCCTGCCAGACGAGTGAGAGGCTGGCATTGAATTCTCTCCTTACACGTATGGCCCTGTTTTCCTTCTCCACGGAAAAATAAACTGATAACGGCTGTTTCATTGCTCTGTGTATTTTTTGAAATTATCCAATATGGCTTGCCAGCCTTTCCTTTGCATCTCTACGTCGTTCTGGCTTTCCGCATCAAACGTAACCGTAACCCGTGTGGTGCCGTTTTCACCACGGAACGTAATGACTGCCTTTCTTCCGTCTTCCATCATGTAAGCAATTTTTTCCTGCTCCACCACTTCATCGTATACCGTGTTAAAATCGAAACCGTAACTTCCGTCTTTAGCCTCCATTCTTGCACTGTATTTTCCGCCCACACGCAAATCATTTGTCACGCCGGGACAATGCCACGACGGATCGGCAAAATTCCATTTCATGATATGTTCGGGTTGGGTATAATAGTCCCATACTTTCTGGGTACCGGCTTTAACGGCCGACTGAACGGTGATTTTTGTTGTTTCCATCTTTTGATTTCTAAATTGTGACTCTTTTAATTAAAATAGCCAGGTGCTGTTAAACATTACGTGCAATTGTCAGAAGACAATTCAGCCGCTAATATGCAGACAAATTTTCGAACGTACAATTATTGCGGAATTTTTAACAAAAAAATACCGACTGATTTAACTCATCACCCGGAGTTGTAAAAACCCCTTTTATTTCACATCCAAAATAACTATTTTTGCAGATTCATAATTTAATAATCTAAAAAGTAGAAAATATGATGACAGCAGAGATACACACCGCAAAAGGGGTTATGAAAGTAAAATTCTATGAGGAGGATGCTCCAAACACCGTGGCCAACTTCGTAAAACTGGCCGAAAAGGGTTTTTACGACGGATTGACGTTCCACCGGGTGATCCCAAACTTTGTGATCCAGGGCGGATGTCCCGATGGCACAGGGGCAGGAGGGCCGGGCTACACAATCAAATGCGAACTCAACGGTAATAACCAGTACCACGATCGGGGCGTATTGTCAATGGCGCATGCCGGCCGTGATACCGGAGGGTCTCAGTTTTTCATTTGTCACAGCCGCGAGAATACGGCTCATCTCGACCGTAACCATACTTGCTTTGGAAAAGTATACGAAGGGGTCGAGGTAATTGACAAGATCCGTCAGGGTGACAGAATTGAGAAAATCCTGATTTTTGAAGAGTAATGATCAAGCAAGATTGCCTAAAGGTGATTCATCGTACTCGGATATGTTCGCTCGTTTAGACGTGAATTAAGAACACAGCGATCCCTAAAAAAACTATGATAGTGTCTAAACAAAAGTAGTCCTTTTTTTATTTATCTTTGCTGATATATTCAAGTCAGGCTTCCATGAAAAGAGTACGCATCATTATCGCAGTCCTTATTCTGTTCATGCTCTTGGGGGGTATTCTTTACATAAACCCTCTCCTGCCGATTATTACCGGTTATGCAGCTAAAAACCTGTCGTCGGGCATCTTCCTGGCTAACCGCACACAGGAATCGATGGAGGCAACCGACCTGAATTTCTCATTTATCCGATTCGTGAAAAACAGGGTCGATTCCAGGAGTAAAACCGTGACAAGCCACTTTCTCTGGCATACTTCGCATACTTCTTTCGTGAATGGCTATGGCAACATCCTGGTAAACGACTACCCCGTGAGTGATATAGAGGCACGTCCTTATCCGGTTGTGCCGGTTTTACCGGAAAACCCCGACACGATTGCATGGCCCATGGGGGACCTCATTGTCGACACCATCCCTTCCGGTATCGACATGCAACAACTCAACCTTGCGGTGGAACAGGCATTTGCCGATACTGTCCCCTACAAGGGTACATTTGCGGTGATGGTTGTTTGTCAAGGACAACCGGTTGCGGAAAAATATGCTGATGAATTTAGTACCGAAACCCTTTTTCTGAGCTGGTCGATGGCCAAAAGCTTTATCAATGCCCTGGCCGGTATTCTGGTGAAAGAGGGTAAACTGGATATATATGCGTCTGCCGGCATGGATGAGTGGAAGAATGACGAAAGGCGTAACATCACCATCCACCACCTGATGCAGATGAACAGCGGCCTGGAATGGAACGAAGATTATGGAAACAGCTCCGACGTGAACAACATGTTGCACAAGGAGGGTGATATGGCGCGGTTTGCCAGTTCGAAACCACTGGAGTATTCCCCCGGTTCGGTATTTGAATACTCATCGGGATCTACCAACATTGTTTCTTACCTGATGCGCAAGGCAATTGGAGACGATGCAGAGTATTTCGCTTTTCCGCGTGAACAACTTTTCAACAAAATTGGGATGCGCAGTGCTGTTTTTGAGGTCGATGCATCGGGTACTTTTGTGGGGTCGTCCTACCTCTATGCCTCCTTACGTGACTATGCGCGCTTTGGCTTACTTTACCTGAACAACGGCAACTGGCAGGGTGAACAGATCCTGCCAGAAAACTGGGTTGCATACAGCACCACTGCGGCAAACGGTTCCGATAGAAGTTACGGTGCATTTTTCTGGCTGAACCAAGCTGGCATCGACTATCCCGATGTGCCCCGCGATATGTTTAGCTGCCGCGGCCATGACGGGCAGTTTATCTATATTATTCCATCGAAAGAACTGGTGATCGTCCGGACCGGTTTTTCAAAAAATGGAGAGTTTGACCATAACGGATTTGTAGCGGGAATTGTTGATGCTATTAAATAACCCAATCAAACCTCACTGTTACCAAACTTGAGAGGTCGGTTGCTGAGGTTTTGTTACAAAAATCTTTCAAAATCTTTCATATATTAAATTTCATTGCGTAAATTTGTGTAATTATTTAGGTTATACTTAAAAATCCTGCACAATGTCAACTAAATTACGCGAAGATGCTCTCAGGTATCATGCCGAGGGGCGTCCCGGAAAAATAGAGGTGATTCCCACCAAACCCTACAGTTCCCAACACGACTTATCACTGGCATATTCGCCCGGTGTGGCCGAACCGTGCCTCGAAATAGAAAAGGATGAGCAAAAAGCTTACGAATATACTTCCAAAGGGAACCTAGTGGCGGTTATCTCTAACGGCACAGCAGTGCTGGGTTTGGGTGATATCGGTGCTGTTTCGGGAAAACCGGTGATGGAAGGGAAAGGGCTGCTTTTTAAGATCTTTGCCGGAATAGATGTTTTTGACATCGAGATCGACGAGAAAGATCCGGAAAAATTCATCGAAGTGGTCAAAGCTATTTCTCCCACTTTTGGAGGGATTAATCTGGAAGATATCAAAGCACCCGAATGTTTTGAAATTGAAGAACGGTTAAAAAATGAACTGGATATCCCTATCATGCATGACGATCAACACGGAACAGCCATTATTTCATCTGCAGGATTGCTTAATGCGCTGGAACTGACAGGAAAGAAGATCGAAGAGGTGAGGATTGTGGTGAATGGCGCGGGTGCAGCAGCCAATTCCTGCACAAAACTTTACATGGCGTTGGGAGCCAAATTGGAAAATATCGTGATGCTCGATTCTCGGGGAGTAATATCGAAAAATAGGACCGATCTGAACGAACGGAAAAAACCGTTTGCTACCGAACGGAATATCTCAACCTTAGCAGAAGCTGTTGCAGGGGCGGATGTCTTTCTCGGACTTTCGGTGGCCGATGTGCTGACCGTTGAAATGGTTCAATCGATGAATAAAAATCCGATTGTCTTCGCATTGGCGAACCCTAATCCGGAAATAGCGTATGAATTGGCTATCGCCGCCCGGAAAGATATTGTTTTTGCGACGGGACGTTCCGATCATCCCAACCAGATAAACAATGTGCTGGGTTTTCCCTATATTTTCCGTGGGGCGTTGGATGTCCGTGCTACCTGCATTAACGAAGAGATGAAGGTTGCCGCTGTCCGTGCTATTGCTGATCTGGCAAAAAAGGCAGTTCCCGATGTGGTGAATGCCGCTTATAACTTGAAACGGTTGAGTTTCGGCCGCGATTATATCATTCCAAAACCACTCGACAACCGGTTGCTGACAGTTGTTGCACCAGCAGTTGCCAAAGCGGCGATAGCGTCTGGAGTTGCCCGGAAACCCATTGCCGACTGGGAAGAGTACAGCGAAATTCTTCGTGAACGGATGGGGTTGGACAATAAAATGTTGCGCCGTTTCTACGATATGGCAAAACAAACCCCTAAACGGGTGGTTTTCTCGGAATCCAACCACTTGAATATGCTCAAAGCTGCTGAGACCTGTGTTAACGAGGGTATCTGTTATCCGGTTTTACTGGGCAATGAAGAAAAAATAGCCAGCATTGCTGCCGAAAATCAGATCAGTCTAGAGGGAGTAGAAATTGTTAATCTCCGCCACGATAGGGAAGAATCCAGGCGGTTGCATTACGCGAAATTGCTTTCGGAAAAGCGGAGCCGCGAGGGGTATACTTTTCAGGAAGCTGCCGAGCAGATGTTTAACCGCGACTCTTTCGGGATGATGATGGTGGAGTCTGGCGACGCGGATGCACTTATTACCGGTGTTTTCGGGAAATACCTCGATACCATCAATCTCGCCAAAGATATTATTGGCATTCGTGAGGGCCTTAATCACATTGGAGCCATGCACATTGTCAACTCGAAGAGAGGCGTGCTCTTTCTTGCCGATACGCTTTTTAACCGTCATCCAAATTCCGATGTACTTATCGATATTGCCCGTTTGGCTAATTCTACGGTAAAGTTTTTCGCTCATGATCCGGTGATTGCCATGCTTTCCTATTCCAATTTTGGTGACGACAAAGTGGGAAGTCCTGCCAGTGTCCACAAAGTGGTGGAAGCATTACACCGGGATTATCCGGATATGGTGGTGGATGGTGAAATGCAGGTGAACGTGGCGTTGAATAAAGACTTCAGAGATGAGAAGTTTCCTTTCACCAAGCTGAAAGGAAAAAATGTGAATACGTTGATATTTCCTAACCTGAGTTCGGCAAACACAGCATATAAGCTACTTCTGGAAAGTGGAGTCGGCGACATTATCGGTCCAATCCAGATGGGATTGAACAAGCCGGTTCATATTTTAGACGTGGGCATGTCGGTCCGCGACATTGTGAACATGACGGTTATTGCTGTTATTGATGCTATTGTAGAAGAGAATATCTCTGTCAATAAGTTGAAAAGGGTGGAGTAGGGCCGACCAACACTTTGCTGGCCACGGTGAAATAGATGAGTACACCTAATATGTCTGCGATGGATGTTATAAGGGGGGCGCTTGCCGTTGCCGGATCAATTTTCAGCCTCGTGAATAGGAAGGGCAGGATCATCCCGATAATGCTTCCCGCAATAACCACCAGCGTCATGGTTATAACGAGAATCAAAATTATTTCAGGAGCACGGACTGCTGCTACCAAACTTACTCCTGCAGCCATTGTCAGGCCTAAGAGTAACGAAACAATAAACTCTTTTCCCAACAGTTTTATCCAATCCCTTGTCTGAACATCGCCCATGGCCAATGCACGGATCATAAGTGTTGCGGATTGAGAGCCGGCATTCCCGCCACTGTCGATAAGCAAAGGAAGAAAAAAAACAAGGGATATGGCGGAAGCCAGCACGTTTTCAAAGCCGGCTATGACTGCTCCTGAAAAGATATTTACGAAAACCAGTGTTGTAAGCCAGAATACCCGTTTCTTGTACAAAAAAGTAACGGTTGCCTGTAACGGACTGATAATGGCGTTTTGTACGGCGCCGAACTTGTGAAAGTCCTCGGTTTGTTCTTCTTCGGCTACATCAAAAATATCATCAACGGTTACAATGCCCAGAAGCGTTCCGGCACTATCGATCACGGGAAGTGCTACCCGGTCGTGGTCCTTGAACATGCTTACACCGGTCTCCTGGTCGTCGAATGCGCTCAGTGCCGAAAATTTATAATCGATAAGTTCTCCGATCATCTGTTCGGGCGAGGCCAGGATTATTTCACGTATGCGAATATCGTCGATAAGGCGCCAGTTGTTGTCCACTACGTAAATTACGTTCAGTGTTTCGGAGTCTTGTCCGTATTGGCGAATATGCGCCAGCGTTTGTTCAACCGTGAAGTGGGGTTTAACGGCTACGTATTCCGGTGTCATCAGCCTACCTATGCTGTCTTCGGGATATCCAAGAAGTCTGGTTGCCATCTCCCTGTTTTCGGGAGTAAGCAACTGCATAAGACGTTGTGTTACCTTTCCGGGAAGTTCCTCCAGAAAAGCTGTGCGATCGTCTGGCTCCATATCGTTGAGCAGATCGGCTACTTTTAAAGCATGTTGCGCCAGTCTCTCTATAATCTTTTCCTGCTTGTCGTGCGAAAGCTCCTGAAAAACATTTTTTGCTTGCTCACGCGTCAGAAAACGGAACAATATCACTGATTCAAATTCGCTACTTCGGTCGATAATGCCGGCAAGTTCAAGGTGATCAAATTCGTGTATGGCGTTTCGCAACGTTGTCCATTCTTTCCTTTTGATTAGTTTAAGCAGTTCTTTTTCGTTACATATAGTCATAATAGTTTTCTTTGTGTCTTTCCTGTCTGGAGGTCCTGCTCTTACAGGAAAGGGCGGTGAGAATCACTGCCTTGTTTGAAAAGACAAAGGTAATCAAATTAAATCAAAATGACGCGATGTTTCAGGATGTTTGGTTGTGCAACAGGATTTACTGTGTCAATTTGAAATCCAAAGTGATGTTTTAGATTCCTTTCGGCATTTAGGATAACGACAATATGGAGCGATGTAAGATTATTACTCAAAAAATGAAAAATGCACATTCCCGTATTTTCTCTCCGATACAAAATGAGGATGAGCGGAAAAGTTTTGTTTTCTGGAATGCTCCAGAATAAAAACTCCCTCGGGTTTCAGGAGTTCTTTTTTGAAAATAAGGTCGGGAATAGTGTCTATGGACTGTAAATCGTAAGGTGGATCCGCAAAGATAAGGTCGAACTTCTGTTTTACCGATTGGAGGTATTTAAACACATCGGCTTTTACCGGGAATAACTCTTTCGCACCCAGTAACTCCTGTGCTTTGCAAATAAAGTTGTAGTGGTTTTGATTCGTCTCAACGTTTACAACAAACGGACATCCGCGGGATACAAATTCCAGGGCTACGCTGCCTGTTCCAGAAAACAAATCCAGGGCTGTAGTTTCTTCCCAGTCCACCCGGTTATTGAGTACATTAAACAGGCTCTCACGCGCAAAATCAGTTGTGGGCCTTGCTTTAAGGTTTGCAGGAACCGGAATCCGCCTCGACTTATATTTTCCACTGATGATACGCATATAAAGTGTTTAAAGTTCAAAATTCAGGGTTCAGAGTTCCGGGTTTAAGGAAATCATTTCCAATTTCCAGCCGAAAGGCGTCCATATCCAAAAGAATATCGGTTGGAATATAGTTTTCGTTTCCAGGAGGGAGCAAATTGAGCTCTTCCACGTTTTTAATGAGTTTTTTCAATGTGGCAATGCTTTCTTTGTTATCCGGTAAATTTCCCGAAAGGACCAAAAGATCGGAATTTTGATCCAGGGATTGTTTTTCCCATACATTCACAATATTGAATAGCGCATCATATTTGTCCTTATCCGGATAGGTGTTGGCAGACAGTAACGTTGACCCTGAAAAGCAGGTTACGGAAACCATTTCATCGTGAAAATCCACAAAACATCTTTTTCGCCTGTCTACCACCCGATAGTTGGCAAAAAAGGGAAGAAGCCGGGCTTTATGGCTGAAAAAGGAAGGATTCCACAGGTTCCTACATAGAAACGAATAAACCTCTTCGTCCAAATCAAAAAGGATACGGCAGCTACTTTCAGAAATGTAATTATTTAAAACCTTCCCGCTCTCTCCGTGAATATTAAATTCAAAAAGTTCTTTTGCTTTTCTCCATTCAAAATAGGCGTCAGGAACGATCGTGTAACGGGGTGATACAATCGTTACAAAGGTTTTTTTAAAAGGCTGTGAGAAAAAATTGACCTCAAAAAATGTTTTTTCGATGTTTCCTATTAAAGATAAGTTTTTACTGAATGTTTTTTCCTGGTAATGGAACACCGACTTATCGGCTGGTGAAAAGATACAAAAAGAAAATCCATCCGGCATAAGCCGAATGGATAAAGTATACTTTTCAGATTGAGCTAAATCAATATTTTCCGGTAAAAACATAACCCAGTGCAGTGTTTACTGCTGAAATTATTCCCAGTTTCCGGCGTTATTGTTAGCCACTTGAAGGGATCCAACCATCATACCCGGATACCTGTCTCCTGGACGATCCAACACCTCTTGGATTTTCTGGTTCAACAGTTTCTTGTCCAGATCGCCCAAATAAACCGTGTAAGGAGTTTTTGCTTCGAAAACCTGTACCGGATAACCAGAGGCTGTAATCAGAGAATCCACTGCCATTTCAAATTTTGTACCGTTTCCGAAAGGAACGAAGGCCAATGAATCGGGATTGATTCTTCTGTTCGGGAAAAGTACTTCGGCAGCAGGAGCATAGATAGAGTCACGCATAAGCTGAGGAGCATTTTTGCTTTCATCCCACAAGCCTGCAGCACGGATCGCTTTTTCGTCTCCGGTGCGGATAATGCTCATGGCTTTCGCTTCAGTCATTCCGGCTTCTAATTGCTCTTCGGTAAGGTCTCCCGATCTGGCAACAGATGCTACCTTCCCGGTTTTGATGAAATCTGCCAATTCATTGAAATTAGCCGTATATGAACCTTTTTGCGTACGATAAGCAACCTGCGATGTGCGAATGTCAACCAGACGCTGGATGACTGCGTTGTCGCGACGTTTTACCTCTGCATTGAAGTCAATTGGGCCTTGAATACTTTTCCAGCAAAGGAAAGCTAATAGGATGATGGCTGCTACTAAAAGCACTCTTACTACAACTTTCATGGATGTTTGTTTTTAATTTTTTATTGAGTTTTTAAATTATTATTTTTGATTTTAGAGTACAAATTTAGAAAAAGAATAATAAATGTGCTACATTTACCACAAAAATAACTCAAAAAAATGATAAATCGGTATTTTATCGAAAAAATCAACGAAAATTTCGCTTTCGATTTTACTGCCGATCAACGTTCTGCGGTTGCAAAGATAGTTGATTTTCTTTACTCGCGGTCAAATAATCAGGTCTTTTTGCTGAAAGGATATGCGGGGACAGGCAAGTCTTCCCTTATTGGTAGTTTGGTTAAAACGATGTCGCAATTCAATCAAAAAGCCGTTTTGCTGGCTCCGACGGGACGTGCGGCGAAGGTTTTTTCGACATATGCCGGTCAGCCGGCATTCACTGTTCATAAGAAGATTTACCGGATGGACAAGTTTACTGAAGGACCCGGTACTTTTTCACTAGCCGAGAATAAACACAAACATACACTGTTTCTCGTGGATGAAGCATCTATGATCAGCAACGACAACAGAGAGTTCTCCATTTTTGGATCGGGCCGGTTGCTGGATGACCTGATGGAGTATGTTTATTCCGGCGAAGGAAACCGGCTACTACTTATTGGTGATAAGGCTCAATTACCACCTGTGCAGCAGGATTTCAGCCCGGCTCTTGACGAAAAAACGATTGAATCTTTTTTTTTCGAAGTCGTTACCTGCACACTCACCGAAATAGTGCGTCAATCAGAAGAATCGGGAGTTCTGGTCAACGCAACGATGTTGCGTAATGCCTTGCGGAAGGGTAATACTGTTGACTTTCCCAAATTCAATGTCGATACATTCAACGATGTGAAAAGAATAACCGGCACGGAGCTTATTGATGAGATCTCGTCGGCTTACAACCGTGACGGTATTGAGGAGACTGTTGTGATTTCGCGTTCCAATAAACGGGTAAACGCTTACAATATGGGTATCCGTAATACGGTACTTTACCGGGAAGAGGAACTTTCGCCGGGTGATTTGCTGATGATTACAAAAAACAATTACTATTGGGCAAGTGATATGGAAAATGTTGACTTCCTGGCCAATGGCGAGTTTGTGGAGGTCGTACGTGTTCGCCGGGAGGAAACAATGTATGGATTCCGTTTTTGTAATGTCCTGCTTCGGCACAAAGATTACGGAGTGGAGTTCGAAGCAAAAATTAATCTTGATAGCTTGCACACCGAGGTGCCCGGCCTAACCCGTGAACAAAACGAACAGCTCTTCGCAGCCATAAACGGAGATTATGCTGATATTTCCCGGAAAAGTGCCCGGTACAAAAAAGTAAAGGAGAACCCCTATTTTAATGCACTTCTTGTGAAGTATGGATACGCCGTTACCTGCCACAAAGCGCAGGGTGGAGAATGGAAAAACGTTTTCCTGGACCTGGGGTACGTGAATGAATCGCATATGGGCGATAATTTCTACCGCTGGCTTTACACTTCAATAACAAGAAGTTCACAAATGTTATATCTTGTGAATTTGACAAACGATTTTATTGAAGGAAACAAATAATGATTACTTTTGTGGTCGAATTTATCCCGTTTTTTAACAAAAAAGCAACTGAAACCGGATAATCATGGAAAAGAAAAACGAATATATCGATAGGCTGCTTCAGAACTTACAAAGCCTTGAAGCAAAGGTTTCCGCCATCAAACAGGATGAGTCTGTTTCTTTCTCTTTCTTTCGCGACGCGTTTCAGAAGGGGCAGGAGGTGATGCGTTTGCTTCATGAACTGGAAATGTTTCAGATAGAAGATATGAAACACCAGATGGAGAAACTGATGTTGTTCTTGTCGGAAAGTAAACTGCGAAAGCCTGAAGAGGAGGTGAAAAGTATTGATCCTCCTGCTGCGCAGGAGGAGAAGTTAGCCCACTTCCGGAAAAATGCTTATGCGGAAGGTCTCGCTTTACCCACATACACCAATCCCAGGAATACAGAATCGAAAAAAGAAGAGGCCTCTGAGGAGTTTTCCGGTGTGATCCGTTCGGTAAACGATGTTATTCAGGCACCTCCTCCCAAGTTGGATGTCAAACGCGGGCTGAGCCTGAATGACCGGTTTTATTTTCAGCGAGAATTATTTGATAACGATCGTGAAGCGATGAATGCGATGATGATCCGCCTCAATGCATTCGATAATTATGGAGATACCGAACGGTATTTAAGAGAAAAAACCTCGTGGGATTTTAAGGACGAGAGGGTGAAAAGTTTTTTGGAACTGCTGAAAAAGGGTTTTGAGTAAATTGTAATTGCTCTGCGTTATGAGTCGCTGTGTTGATGTTTTCTCCCAAACGATCGAATAGCGATTGATTTACAGCTAAATAAAAACCGAATAACAATTAAAATGGGAAAGCTGGTAGTTGTACCGACCCCTGTCGGAAATCTGGAAGATATGACGTTGAGGGCGATTAACGTGCTGAAAAGTTGTGATTTAATTCTTGCAGAAGATACACGGACAACCGGTTTCCTATTGAAACATTTCGGCATTGAAACCCGGATGCAATCGCATCACAAGTTTAATGAACATCAAACGTCCATTTATATTGCAGAGCGGATCAAAGGGGGAGAGACCGTTGCGCTCGTATCGGATGCCGGTACTCCGGCGATTTCCGATCCGGGATTCCTGCTTGTCCGTGCCTGTGTAGAGGAAGATGTTGAGGTGGAGTGCTTGCCGGGAGCAACAGCATTTGTTCCGGCTCTGGTAATGTCGGGGCTTCCCAACGACCGGTTTTGCTTCGAGGGGTTTTTACCGCAGAAAAAAGGTAGGCAAACCCGGTTGAAAGAGCTCGCTGAAGAGTCACGAACGATGGTTTTCTACGAGTCACCTTACCGGATAGTAAAAATGATAACGCAACTGGCTGAATTTATGGGTACAGATAGAAAAGCATCCGTTTCGCGGGAAATATCTAAAATATTCGAAGAAACCATTCGTGGAACATTGTCGGAACTTATCGAGCATTTTACGGCTCATGAACCCAAAGGAGAATTTGTGATCGTTGTAGAGGGAAAATCAAAATAAACATTTTTGAACTGAATTCGTTTAATAACAATAAAAGTATTGAATTATGAAAAAAGTATTCATTCTATTGCTCGGCGCAGGAGTTTTGTTTTCTTGTACCAATTTTGGAAAGAAAGTGACCGAATCCGAAGAATATCAAAAGTTGCAGGCAGAACGAGATTCATTGCAGGCGGTTTTGAAAACGTCGGATGCCGAAACCCAGGAAATGATGGCTGTGATCAGTGAAGTTGAAGCGAATTTCGATAAGATCCGTGAAGCGGAAAAGTACATTTCAACTCAATCCGCGCAAAGCGGGGAGATGAGTCAGGATACTAAAAAAAGAGTAAGCGATAACTTCCAGATGATTCAGGAGATTTTGAAACGAAACAAAGCTCAACTGGCGGAACTGAACAGGAAGTATGCTTCCAGCAACAAGCAGGTGGCGTCGATGCAAAGTACGATTGACCGGTTGAACAAGGAAATGCAGGAAAGTTCTGCAAGGCTGGTGGTACTGCAAGGGGAATTGGCTAAACGCGATGCGACCATTGCCCAATTGTCGAGTGACATCAGCGAGCTGGCTCAACATGCGGAAGAACAGTCTTCGACCATCAAAGAACAGGACAAATCGTTACATACGGCTTATTATGTTTTCGGTACTGCCAACGAGTTGAAAGAACAAAAAATTCTTTCGGGAGGTTTCCTGAAATCCACTAAAGTGATGCAGGATACTTTTAACAAGGATTATTTCCTGCAAATCGATGTCCGTGAAGTGACGGAAATTCCTTTGTATGCTCCCAAGGCTAAAATCTGGTCGACGCATCCCGAGGGAACTTACGAGTTCGTAAAGGGAGCCAACGACAACCTCACTTTCCAGATCACCGATACTCAACGGTTTTGGAGCCTCACGAAGTATTTGATTATTGAGGTGAATTAAGAGCGAAGGGGGAAATTATGAAAAAAATAGCATCCTGGGCGTTTATTGCGTTCAGGATGTGTTGTCTAAAGCATTACTGATTTTTGGTCCTCGAAATGAAATATAAAAACCTTTTTATCGATCTGGACGATACCCTGTGGGATATTCACCAAAACGGCAAGGAATGCCTGGAAGAGATTTATTCGGATTACGGTTACAATAGGTTTTATCCTACGTTCGATGATTACTACAACGTTTATATGCCATCCAATCATCATCTGTGGAACTTATACCGTCTGGGTGAAATAAGAAAGGAAGAACTGATTGTGGAACGTTTTCTGGTTCCGGTCAGGAAGTTTGGAATCAATGATCCGGGATATGCCAAATCGTTGAGCGACGATTTTTTGGAGCGTACCACCCGAAAAACAAAGCTGATCGACGGCACCTTGGATCTTCTGGATTATCTGAGGCCGAAATACCGGATGCACATACTCAGCAACGGGTTTCGTGAAGTTCAGTTTAAGAAAATTGAGAACTCGGGTTTGCAGCCCTATTTCGATAAAATTATTCTTTCGGAAGATGCAGGGGTGAATAAACCGCATCCCGGTATTTTCACTTACGCACTGAAAAATACCAACTCCCGCCGGAACGAAACCCTGATGATTGGCGACAGTTGGGATGCAGATATTGCAGGAGCACAAAAGAGCCGTATCGCACAAATCTGGTTTAATCCGGCGAATCTTTCATCCGACGGGTTTGAACCAACCTACACTGTGGAAATGCTGGAAGAGATAAAAGAGTTGTTGTAGTTTTACTGCCTCCTTAGTGGCATGGTCATGCATCTCGGCCCTCCGCCTCCACGCGGAAGTTCGGATCCATCCAGTGTAACCACACATTTCACGGACGTTTCCATATCGAATCTTCCGCTTATCACATCGTCGGCCCGTACAATTTCAAATCCCTTTTTATTTAATTCTTCCAACGTGTTAATGTTTCGGGCATACGAAATTACTTTGCCGGGTGCGATTGCCAGAAAATTGGCTCCGCTGTGCCATTGTTCCCGCTCTTGGTCCCAGTCGTCGGCCCTTCCACCACAAATGACCGGTTCGACCTCCATGCCTAGTTTCTTTAGTGCTGCCGGGATATTGTTCATGGGTGCGATTTTAACTACTTTCCCGTTTTCGATCTGGATGTGTACGGTTTTGTAGGGATTGCTGTTTAATATCAGAGGTTTATAAACCATGGCGGTATTTTTGTCTAGAAAGGTGAAAGCCATGTCCAAATGGATAAACGATTCGGGTGTTTCCGGTAATTGTTGAACAATAACATGTCTTTTGCTGAGCTTTTCCCTGCACAGCTCCTGAATCAATAGATCGATGGCTTGGGGACTGGTGCGTGCTCCGCTTCCGATTAACAGCACATCTTCACGTGCGACCAATACATCGCCCCCCTCTATTTTCACGGAGGGGTTGTTTTGTGAAGCATCATACATGTTAGTGATCTTGCCGTTGAAAAACAACCCGCTATTGAAAATTGCATCCATGATAAACGATTCTCTCATGCGCACCGCATTGGCCATCTTACAAACCAACGAGGTGTTGCCAATGGTTACCGATGTGTCGCGCGTAAAATAAAAATTGTATAAGGGCTGCAACGCATAATACTCTTCTTTCAGAAAGTCGGTCAGGGTCTTTACCTGCATCGGAAGTCCTTCAATCAATATTTTTGTTAACTGGGATGAGGATAATTCCAGGAGATAATCGAAATAATCTTCTACCTGTTCCGTCACACAGATTTTTTGAAGCAACGATAATCGTTGCCCGGGAATTTCCAGCACTTTTTCAAGCAGGTCGGAAACTTTATATACTAAAGAAGTTTTTTCCAGTACACCTTTTAACTGGGCATATTCTTTTTGTGCGATAGAGAGGTTAAGGATGTCGCTGTAGAGTGCCCGCTGAGCATTTTTTGGTGTCATGTTTTCCACTTCAGGACCCGGATAGTGCAACATTACCGCTTCCAACTTTCCGATTTCCGATTGAACGTTTAAGGTGAGTTTGCTCGTAGACATAATACGTAAGATTTGATTTAAAACACAAAAATAGTAAAATTTAAGTTATCCTGTTTTTTAGACACGTGTATTTTTATAATTGAAAGCTTTCAGTATGTCAGACATGAGTTGTCGTTTTGAAAAAAACAAACCGAATAATTATCTTTTTGATAAAAATTATTATACCTTTGTTTCAGAGAATTAACTCATTTAATCTTCATTGTTATGAAAAGAAATGCCATTATCATTGGAGCTGCCGGAAGGGACTTCCATAATTTCAACACATTTTTCAGGAAGAATAAGGATTACCGTGTGGTTGCTTTTACAGCAGCACAGATTCCGTATATTGACGGAAGGGTTTATCCTGCCGTTCTCGCGGGAAAAGAACTTTATCCGGAAGGAATCCCCATTGTGCTGGAATCTGAATTGCCGGCGTTGATCAAAGAGAAAAATATACACGACTGCATTTTTTCATACAGCGACGTGCCTTATCCGAAATTGATGCACTTGAGTGCGGTGGTAAACGCAGCTGGAGCGAACTTTGTTTTGCTGGGGCCGAATGAAACCATGCTTACGAGTACTAAGCCTGTGATAGCTGTTGTTGCTACACGCACGGGGTGTGGTAAGTCTCAGACTTCTAGAGCTGTAGTGGAAAACCTGATAAAGCGTGGGTTAAAAGTGATCGTCGTACGCCATCCGATGCCGTACGGTGACTTGGCGGCCCAGGCTGTGCAACGATTTGCCACGGTGGAAGATTTGAAAAAGCACAAATGCACCGTCGAAGAAATGGAGGAATATGAACCCCATGTGGTCAGGGGTAACGTTATTTACGCAGGCGTCGATTACGAAAGGATTTTGCGGCGGGCTGAGGAAGACCCCGATGGTTGCGACGTGATTTTGTGGGACGGCGGGAACAACGACTTCTCGTTTTTTAAACCCGATCTTACCATCACCGTGGCCGATCCGCATCGTGCCGGAGCCGAAGTGAACTATTACCCCGGGGAAGTGAATTTAAGGCTTGCCGACGCAGTAGTCATCAATAAAATGGATACGGCTTCTCCGGAAGGTGTCCGAACTGTTCGTGAGAACATTGCCAGGGTAAATCCTGCAGCCATAGTGATCGATGCAGCCAGTCCTGTTAAAGCAGATAATCCCGGATTAATCCGAGGAAAGCGTTGCCTGATTGTCGAAGATGGGCCAACATTGACTCACGGCGAAATGAAGATTGGTGCCGGTACCGTTGCGGCACAGAAATACGGATGTGCGGAAGAGGTTGACCCGCGTCCTTTTGTCGTGGGCGAATTAGCAAATACGTTTGCTGCCTATCCCCATATCGGCACTATTCTGCCGGCCATGGGTTATAGCGACCGGCAACTGAAGGACCTGGAAACAACCATTAACCGTGCAGATTGCGATACGGTTGTCATTGGCACGCCCATCGACTTGAATCGGTTGATCCACATTCAGAAGCCCGTTGTTCGGGTTCACTACGATTTGCAGGAAATAGGCACTCCTACGTTGAATGAGGTATTGGATGATTTTGTGAAGCGATGTAAGCTGGGATAAAAGGGTTTGCCGGGGGCGGGCCGGTTTAACTGAGGTGCTCCTTCAACGATTCCACCCACTTTTCGATGCGTTCGTCGGTGAGGTCGGCGTCGTTGTCTTCATCCAGCGGTAATCCCACAAAAACGCCGTTTTTTAATGCCCTGGAGTAATCGAATTGGTAGCCGTCGGGAGAAACTTCACCAACTGTTGTTGCTCCTTTTTCCGAAACTGTTTCGTACAAAATACCCATCGCATCCACGAAAGAATCGGGATAAATGAATGAGTCGCCCAACCCGAAAAGAGCAACTGTTTTCCCCGTCAGGTCCATTTTTTCCAGCTTGTGGTAGAAATCAGACCAGTCATCCTGCAAATCCTTTACTCCCCAGGTCGAAATGCCGAGGATAAGTACATCGTTGGAATGAAAAGCTTCTTCATCACCGTCGTAAATGTCGATCAGGGCGGGAGAGTATTCCGATAGTCTTTCAGCGATTTTCTCCGCAGCTCTTTTTGTGTTCTCGGTGCTGGAGCCGTATATAATTGCAATTGACTTCATAAGCTTACGTGATTAAAAAATGATTTTGCAAAGTTAACATTTAGTTTCATATTCGCAAACAGAAAGGAATTTATGCCCGAGAACAAGAAAGCGTACAAGCGGTTTTGAGCCGCAGTACGCTTTTGTAGATTTCCTTTTCCGGAAATAGTTTGTTTACGGTGCAAACGTGGAATAGATCCTGAAACTGTTGGCGGGAATAGCAATGTTCATCGTTGAAGAGGTTACGTTAAGGGTTTCCGGACTGTTCATGTAATTGTACCATGTCCCTGTCTTCGGGAAAGTGGTTGACGCGGTCATGGCTGCGTTTGTGAAATTGCCAACAACAACTATCTGCTTGTTTTTTCCGAATGAGGAAAGGGTGATAAAACGACCTCCGGTCCAGTCGCCTGCTGAAACTTTCCAGTCTAATGTAGCGGTAGATATAAACAATTCACTGTGGTTCTTTCTCAAGTTGATCAGTTTTACATATGTGTCATGAAGAGCTTTTCGTTGCGAAACATCAAAATAATCCCACTTGATTGGTTTTTTACCGGTGCGTCCGTTTTCATCAATTGAAACATCGTATCCTAATTCACCAAATTGCCATATCATCTTGGGCCCGGGAACCGGGAAGAAGAAAGCTGCGTTTGTAGCCAATTGATTCATTCTGGCTGTTAAATCCGAATTAAGAGGCGTTTGGGCATAAGCCACCTGTTTAAAAGCAGCACGCTCTTCATCGTGACTTTCCATGTATGATACTAAACTGTTTGCCGGACGGGATGGGTTGGTACCGTAATAGGTCTTTGCGAAATCTGAACGATTGGGATTATTCTGGTCAATTGGATAACCCATCGCTGTCTGACAATAGGCGTCGTTCATATTTCGCCACACCATCATCCCGGCGTTGGAGAGTTCGGTCTCTTCACTGTCATCGGCAAAATGTTCCAGGATCACCCATGTCTCAGGGTTGACAGCCCTGATAGCCTGGTTGTAATCTTTTAGTATCGCCACGCGGCTGGCATCATAAACATGGGCATTCGATTCTGTACTGGTGCGCTGGGTAAATCCCTTGGTAAGATCGAACCGGAAGCCGTCGAGGTTGTACTCTTCCAGCAGAAACGTTAGGTTACGCTTCACAAAGCTGCGAACCTGGTCGGACTCATGGTTGAAGTCGTGGAAGACACTGTAGGGATGGGGTGCATCTACATTGAAATAGGGATTGTTCGATGCTGTTTTGTTATTAGCTGCATCCCACCACATCTTGGCAAATGGATTGGCGCCCGTAGCGTGGTTGTAGACTACGTCGAGGATCACCGCCATGCCCCGCTGGTGGCACGCATCGATGAACTCCTTGTACATCCGGTCGGTACCGTATGCCTTGTCCATGGCGAAGAAGAAGGCGGGGTTATAGCCCCAACTATCGTTTCCGTCGAACTCCTGTACTGGCATCAACTCAATGGCATTTACGCCCAGCGACTGCAAATAATCCAGCTTCGCCATCGCCCCGCCGAGATCACCGCTTTGTGTGAAATCGCGCAGCAACAGTTCATAGATTACCAGATTGTCGCGCAACGGTTTTTTGAAGTTTGTCACCTTCCAGTTGTAATCCTCTTTCTGAATCCTGAATACAGAAACCACTCCGATGGCTCCTTCCGGGTACACTTTGTTCTCCGGATAGGTGCCGGAGGGTATGTACTGGTCGTTGGACGGGTCGAGTACCTTGCGGGCGTAGGGGTCGGCCACACGGACGGGGTCCCTGCCTGTGTTACCCAGGTAGTACTGGAAGGCATACTCTTTCGCCGGCTCGAGGTTGGTGAGGGTGATCCACCAGCAGCCGGAGTTGTCATCGCGAATCATCTGCGATTTGTCGTCATTGCTCAACGTCCAGTTGTTGAAGTCTCCTACCACATGGGCGAAATCCTTCCGTGCACCGTACTTGTCCTTATCATACAGCACCAGTGTCACCGTGCTATTGTCTATAATGTTGATACCCTGTGTTGTTCCGGCAGGCAGGGTGCCTGTTTTGATTGCTCCCGGCTGGAACGGCTTATACTTGTTGTCGGTAACGGGAATAAAAAAATCGTTTTTAATTCCTTTTTTTGTGCCATCAGAGCTTCGTACAATAACGCCGAGTTTTGTAACCGGCGTTTCTCCTGAACCGAACCAATGTCGAATGCTTGACGAAAGTTTTATGTTCCAGACATTCGCTTCGACTTTCGTCATTTTGTATTTTGCATTGTTGTCTGTCCAGGAGGAAGGTTGATATATCCACTGTCCTTCCGAAATAATTCCGGCATAGAGGTACACATCGCCGGTATAATTGAATAGAGGAGATGTTGAAACTGCTTTAAATGTTATGGCCAGTTCCTTGTCTGCATCTGCTGCCTCTGGACTCCAGGAGATTCCCTCCTTGATGGCCGGCGGGTTGGGTTCTGTATCGGGTGGCACCACCGGATCATCTCCGCAAGAGAAGGCGAAGATGAACAGCAACAGGTAGAGAAGGGTTTGTGGGTATTTCATTGTAGGTTTCTTTGTTACGGATTTTGTATGTAATCGATCATTTTGCTTATTGCAATAGCAGCACCTCTTTGGGTGAAAGGGTCAGCGTATCACCCAGGGTGACGTTTTTCCCTGAAAGAAAATCTGTTGCGCTGACCAGTCCTTGTATAGACTCCGCATAGCGGTCAAGGTTTATTGTCACCTCGTTTGAGGTGCCGTTCATCACGATAAGGATTTTCTTGTCTCCCAGGCAGCGCTCGTAAATGTAAACACCTTTCTGCAGGACATAGTGCTTCATGCCGCCACGGGCGATTACCTCGTTGCCCTGCCGCCAGTGTAGCAGTTTGCTGAGGAAGTCGAACGCTTCATTCTGGATGGCATCGCGTCCCTCACGCGTAAAGTGGTCGGTTTTGTCGCCGGGCCAGCCACCCGGCATATCGCGACGGATATCACCGTCGCTACGGCTCTTATTACCGTTCATCAATAGTTCTGTACCGTAGTAGATTTGTGGCGTGCCGGGCATGGTGAGCAGAAAAGTTATTGCCTGCTTCCAGCCGGAGAGCTCTTTTGGGTACTCTCTCAGGAAGCGATCAGTGTCGTGGTTGTCTAGGAACCGCAGCACGTTGTAGATATCCGGATAGATAAAGTCGTAGGTCATGTGGTCGTAGATACCGTGCAGCCCCCCGTTCCATTCGGTGGTCTCTTCAACGAAGGCTGTGTGCGACAGTCCCATGAAGCGGAAGTCCATCACTGATTTGAGGTTTGTATTCTCACGGTTGTTCAGTTTGCTGTCTTTTTGCCAGAATGCTGTTCCGATGGGATTGTTCAGCCATGCTTCTCCCACGATATTGTAGGCCGGATATTCTTTGTAGACAGCGTTACACCAGTCGACCATCATCTCGTAGTCAGCATAAGGATAGGTATCCTGTCGGATGCCATCCACGCCGGAGTATTCGATCCACCAGATGCTGTTCTGGATGAGGTATTTTGCTACGTGGCGGTTGCGTTGGTTCAGGTCGGGCATGGAGGGCACGAACCATCCGTCCACCATCTTGCTTCTGTCGTACTCCGATGCGTAGGGATCGAAGTACATCTCCTTCATGTGGGAGGTCTGTACATACTCTCCCAGGTTATTGAACCAGTCGGGTGAGGGAACTTCTTTTAACCAGGGATGGTCGCTCCCGCAGTGGTTGAAAATCATGTCCATCACTACCTTCATCCCTTTGTCATGGGCATCGCTGATTAGCTGACGATACTCCTCGTTGGTGCCGAAACGAGGATCCACCCGGTAGTAGTCGGTGGTGGCGTATCCGTGGTAGGAACCGCCCTCCATGTCGTTCTCCAGCACCGGGTTAAGCCAGATGGCAGTCACCCCCAGATCGGAAAGGTAGCCGAGACGGTCGGAGATTCCTTTCAGGTCACCTCCGTGGCGGGCATTGGGGTCGTTGCGGTCCACCCTATAGCCGGTACGCATCGGGATATGGTCGTTCGTGGGGTCACCGTTGGCAAACCGGTCAGGCATAATCAGGTAGAGCACATCCGATGGACCGAAACTTTCCATGGACATACGTTGCGGATCGCGTTGTTTCAGCTCGTAGTTATACGCGATTTTCTTCTTTCCTTCAGTAAAAACGATTTCGAACTTTTGCGGAGTACTGCCAGAAATATCTAAGTATAAAATCTGATAGTTGGGGTTTTCAAGCGTAACCACCTCTTTCAGATACACGCCTTTTGCCGTTACTGCAGCCTTGTACGAGGCGATGTTCCTGCCGAAAATCATCAGTTGTAGCTCGGTCTCCTGCATTCCCGACCACCAGAAAGCGGGTTCGATGCTTATTTGCTGTGCTTGAAGGACTAGTGTTGTAAAAAAGGTAAGAAAAGGAATAATTATTTTTTTCATCGTACGAAGTAGACAAAAAAGCCTGAAGCTCTCGTTAAGATAGCCTCAGACTTTTTGGTAATTATTTATTTTCACTTGATTGACCCTGTGTTGTCGTCAAAATGCAACGTGGCCACCTGGCCGGCTGTAACTGCAACTGCTGCTTGATCACCGCCATCATTTCGGTATTCGATCGTTGTGTTATAAACATTAAATTCAGCCTGCCACCAATCGGGAATCCAGGGATGGGATACGTACATACGCAGATTGCCGCTTGTTGTTGTCGGGGGCGAAACAACGGTTCGGGTGTCAAGATTGACTGTGAACAAGTTGGATGCTTTATCTTTGTCCCAGCCCCCATAGGTGTCACCCATGCCGAAAACTTTCACCGGGACAACAGACAATTTTTTCTCATTGTTACGCAAATCAAGCACGATAGTGTAAATCCCCGTCTCGGCGATTGACATGTTGCCGCCACTTTCGGTAACTGCAATGCCATTGGAATCGAAAGAAGTAATTTCTCCAAATCCAAGATTGGTATTTCCCCAGTTGGCATTGGATAGTTTGAATCCTTTTCCCGCCTCAAGGGAGAGGATCTTCCAGTATAAACCCTCATTTCCCCCTGCCACTTTGTGCATCTCTGCCGCTGCCTTGGTGCCGGGAGTATCCCATCCGTATGAGGTGGCATCGCCCACCAGATACATTTTTTCCGGATATTCCGGCGGGACAACCGCTTCACCGATGATGTCGAAGGAGGCATTGTAGGCACGGCTTCTTAAGTCGTACTGGATGGTGAAGTCAAACTCACCCCCTACTTCTGTGGTGAAGTCGGGACCTCCGGGCCTTACCTGGCTCATTGCATTTTCGATTAGAGGTGCCTGCGATGTGCCGAAGTTACCCAAGTCAGTAAATAGCTTGGCTTTTCCGCCTTCTTTATTGATTTCTTGTCCCCAGCCTCCGCTGTACCTGAATTTATAACCGCCGGGTGTCATGTTAAGCTTGCCTTTCCAGGTGATGGTCAACTTGTCGTCGAAGGAAGGAGCACTTAACGCTGTTTCTCCATTCCAGCCTTTAGGAGTGGCGGCACCAATTACACCGTAATTTACGGGCAGGATGTTTATTTCCTTTAAAGCGGTATTTACCACTACGAAGTAAAAGTCGTCTTTTTCAACCTTTAAGGGGGTGGCATCTTGTGAAAGCGTATATACTGCAATATTATCAGCTTTCTTTACTTCACCTCCATTGCCATATTTTACCACCTGATTTAAATCGGTAGCAATGGAAATAGTGAAATCTCCTCCAGCTTTTAACCAGGTATAGATTCCTACTAATTCGGGCAGTTCTTTCACGTCTCCATCGAGAGGAACTGTTTTTAAGGCCGATGCCGGAGCCTCTCCGCTGTAAACGGTGGCCGGACCGCTTATGTACACCCCTTGCTGAATGTCTTCAACAATTGTCCAGTTTTCGTTGTCGCTGCAATTTGCTAAAAAAGGCAGCAGCAAGAACAATAGATATTTATATAAATGTTTCATTTCTGTTTAGTTTATTTAGTTGGTATATCCGGGGTTTTGGGTAAGGTTGGTGTTTAACGAGAGCACATCCGCCGGAATAGGGAATACTGTTCTAAAAGGAGCTGACACAGGCCTGTCTGATATGGGCAGGTGGTATTTGCCAAAACGGATCAGGTCCTGACGCCTCATCCCTTCCCATGCGAATTCCAGCAATCTTTCATCCAACAGGTTGTTAAGAGTTGCTGGCCTGGCGCCGGCTCCAGCTCTCGCTCTTACTTGCTGCAACTCGGCATCTCCGTTCTGTCCGGCTCTTACCAACGCCTCAGACTTCATTAGCAGCACATCCGCATAGCGGAACAATACCCAGTCGTTGTGAACCAGCTGGCCACCCGCCTGGGCTGTCAGGTCGAATTCATATTTAGCCAACCGGGCACCGGCGGTTTTCTCGTTGGTACTTCCTGATACATCAAGCGCAATGGCATCCGGCTTGTATTCCAGCTCCTTGTCTCCATCCATCACGGGATTTCCGTCGGGTCCATAAGCCTTACCCAGGAAATAAGTTTTCTCCATACGGGGGTCAATCGCATCTTTTCTAAAGATAGCCAACGCTTCTTTAGTCGCCGAAGCGCCGTTCCATCCATCTTGCGAATAGGCTTTTGCGTGCGCATAGTGCCTGGAACGAACCAGGTTCATGTTCCGCGCTTTGTATAAAACCGGATCCATCGGGATAACAAAAATATTTTCTTTCGAACTTTCGTTGGTGACGCTGAAATTGTTCTCGAATTTAGATTCCAACTCGTAACCCAACTCGGTGATTGCATCACAATAGGCAATGGTTGCTTCCCAGGGAGACTTGCTGGCGCCATCGATGGTAAATGTGGCTGTGCCGTTAGGAATTCCGTTGTTGTCTGTCCAGTCATCGTCTGCGTAGACCTGAGCGTTCAACGCTAGTTTCGCCATCAAAAACAGGGCTACCGGTTGCGTCATTCTTCCGTAATATTCCCCCGGTTTAGAGCTGTTGGCCTTAGCGAGTAAAGGAATGGATTCTTCCAGCTCTTTCTTTACAAATGTAAACACCTCCGACCGGCTCGACTGTCTTACGTCGGCTATCTGAACAGAGGCTGTTTCAACAATGGGAACCCTTGCATAGAGATCCATCAGGTAATAGTAGTACATGGCTCTGATTGCCTTCACTTCAGCCAGGTAGACGGGAAGAAAGCTGTTCTCGGGATCTTCTTCCATCAACACATTTAACTTGTCAATGGATTGATTGGTTTTACCGATCACCCGGTACAGATAGTCCCAGCTTCCTTTTACCAGGGAGTTGTCGATTTTCCAGTTATGTGTGAAAATATCTTGCCACAAACCACCATCAAACCAGTCACCACCACGTGTGGGGAGAAGCGCTTCATCGGCTGTAAAAGTGTTGAGGTCGTAGATTCCCCTGTCTGTGCCGGCCAGGCCTTGGCTTCCTCCGTCTCCGCCGATTTCGGTATATAGGCTGGCTACTGTATTCAGGTAAATAAGCACAGGGCTTTTAAACGCTTCGCTCTCGGGCATCTGATCTGTCGGATTTTCATCCAAATTACAACTAAAAAGAATGAATGCAAACGAGAGTAAAAAACTGTATAATATTTTATTTTTCATAATTTCACCTCAATTAAAAGTTAATACTTAAACCCAGTGAATAGGTGCGGGATAATGGATAAAATCTTTTGTCATCTAATCCAATGTCTGGATTATCAAGACTTACTGTTGTGCTGTTAATCATTGGTGAAAGTCCTGAATAATTTGTAAATGTGTGCAAATTATTTACAGATGCAGTTAAACGTATAGAATTTACCCAATTTTTCATTTTTTCCACATTGAAGTTATAGCCCAGTGTTACATAAGCGATATGCAGGTAATCGCCTTTTTCCAGCCAATAGTCGGTTACCGTGCTGTCAAAAATTTTCTTCTCGGGAGCATCGGGCAATACATTGTAGGTTGGGAATACGTTCATATTCATGTAGGATAATGATGTTCCATTATAAATTTTATGGCCAAAAGCACCGTTCATTTGTGTTTGGATATCGAATGCCTTGTAACGGAAACTGATGTTGGTTCCCATGATCACTTTCGGCATTGCCTGGCCGGCAAAATACCTGTCGGCTCCGTTATTCAAATTAATAGCCGGATCCTCATCGAGGTTCAGAATGTTATAGCTATAGCTTCCTAATCCGTCGTTGATTATACCATTTGATTTAGGTAAGTAGAAAACACCCAATGGCTGACCAACAACCTGATAAGTTACGTATGTGTTCCCACCTTGGAATCCTGCACCGTTAATTCTTGCCAGTTGCATATATTCTGCTGCATTGAGTTCTTGTCCCATGTAGGTTCCGCTTAACGATAAGAGCTTATTTTTCTGGAATGCCATGTTTCCCGATACGGTCAACTCCATATCCTCCGTTCTGAGGGGTGTAATACCTAGTGAAACTTCCAAACCGCTATTTTCCATTTCACCTAAATTAGCAAGCAATTTTGGATGCACAAAGGGAGGTACCGGTACATCGTAGTTATACAGCAAATCTTTTGTCTTGGAGTAATAATAATCGATGGTGGCTGTCAGTTTCCGGTCAAAGAAGGATGCGTCCATACCCACGTCGAACATGTCTTTGGTTTCCCACCTCAAATCGGGATTCGCATTTCTGTTATACCCGTAGGTTACTGTTGGTACTCCGTTGACACTGGTCAATCCTGAAGGCCCCATCAGCAAAAGGGAATTGTAGGCACTGATGGCATCCTGATTACCGGTACGTCCGTATCCGACTCTCCATTTAATTTCGTTAATTTCGTTGATGTCTTTAAGGAAAGATTCCTCGCTCATTACCCACGCCAGAGACGCTGAAGGGAAAAACCCCCATTTGTTGTTCTCTCCTAATTTCGAAGAACCGTCGAAACGCATATTTACTGTAGCAATATAGCGGTTAGCGTACATGTAGTTCACCCGACCAAGAAATGAGTTCAAACTGTATCCGTTTTTATATGAACTCACATCTCCGTACTTTACAACAGCACCGGCAGCCAGGTTGTCATAACCGAAAAAGTTAGTGTCAAATCCACGTGCGTTTGCACCGAATCCGGTGTAATTGTAGTTCTGCCCCTCAACCAACGCTAATGCGTCTAAACGGCTGTTTTGGAATATTTTCTTGTAGTTCAGGCTTATGTTGCCCATCAGGATATTGCTCTTATTCATTCCTCTATAGGCTTTACCTCTGCCTTCCCTTACCCCTTGTTTAATGTTGGTGGGAATGTAGTTCATGTTCTCTTTTGCATTGTAGGTGTAAGACCCAAATGCACTGAAATTCAGGTTGTCGTTGATGGCCCATGTTAACCGTCCGTTTGTTGACAAATAGGCGTTGTCTTCTCTGTCGCTGATAGTTAAACGGCCAAGCGGGTTGTCCACTTCGTTTGCATTCGGATCTTCCGGCCAGGTGCCATCATCGTTTTGGGTATTGGGAAAAGTGGGGTTGAAAGATGCGGCGGAATAAAACGTCTTTTGGTAGTCGTTGACATATCTGCTTTCTCTTTTTGAACCAAACATACCCAGATCAAGTTTAAGCTTGTTATCGAAGAAAAGCTGACTACCGTCAATTTTTGCAGTGTAATTCCTCATCGAGTTATTTTTGATTATCCCTTTTTGGTCAATGACACCCAAGGATGCTCTGAAATTGGTTTCAGCTGTTCCGCCACCAAAAGAAATGCGGTGATTTTGTGTGTATCCGGTTTGGAGCATTTCTTGCATGAAGTTGGTGTTGGCGCCCTTGTCCAATGCGTTGGCGTATCCCATCGACTCCACGGCAGCTCTGTAACCGTCGGCGTTCAACATGTTGATGGTTTTGTAAACATCTTCAACGCCGAAAGTCCCGTCATAATTGATGGATTTTGTTCCGGCTTTTCCTTTTTGTGTGGTAACAACAATCACACCACTTGCTCCTCTCGAGCCGTACTGTGCTGTTTCCGAGGCGTCTTTTAAGATGGTGAAACTTTCGATGTCGGATGGAGAAAGAGCATTCAACAATGCCAGGTCGCCAAACACCCCGTCAATCACTACAAGGGGGTCATTTCCTCCTGATAACGAGGTTGTTCCGCGAATCCTGATGGCGCTTCCCGCTGTCGGGTCGCCGCCAGTCTTCTGGATATTTACTCCGGCTACTTTTCCTTTAAGGGCATCCAGCGGATTCACGATAACCCCGGCGTTCATGTCTTCTCTTCCAACCTTTTCCACGGCACCGGATATGGTACGTGTACTTCCTGTTGCATAACCGATTACCACCACTTCATCCAGCAATTCCATGTCTTCTTGCAGGATAACTTCTATGCTGTTTCTGTTTTGAATGGCTATCGTTTGGGTTATATAACCCACATAAGAGATAACGAGTGTTCCATTACCCGGAGCCTGGATGGAAAAATTCCCATCGTAATCCGTTACCACACCCGAGGTTGTTCCTTGTAAAAGGATACTGGCTCCGATGATCGGTTCGCCCGCAACATCTTTTACCGTTCCCCGCAAATTTATCGTAGAGCCCGTTTGAGCGCTGACCGATAAAATCATTAGCATGCTCGACAACACTGTCATCAAGAACGCTTTCGTACTTTTTTTGAAATTTACATGCATGTTTGTTAACGTTGTAAGATTAACTGATTTATACTTTTCTACTCTCTACTTTTTTCGCAGAATTACATTAATTATAAGTAAATGACGGCAAATGTGTTCTCATTTATTCATATTAATTTCCACTCTTGACACAAAAGTAAGGTTAAAGCAAAAAATTGCACAGATAAAACAGTCTTTTAACTCTGTTTACCTGTGCAAACGATTGCATTTTTTAAGTGTAAAAAATAAACTGTCAGTAATTTACGGTTTTTGAACGAGTGCCTTATGGTAGGAAAAAGACGGAGGTTTTCACTTTTTGTTTTTGGATTTTTTGATCAGGTTTTTGCTTTTTCCGGAAATGGCTCTCCGTAATCCGATAAGGAATCGTTTGCTTGGGTTGGATTTTATATAGGATTCAATATGACGTTGTTTTTTCTCTTCGAGGATCTGGTTGATCTCGATAAGAATACCTGATTCTTCCACGTCTCCGAATTCGTCGTTTATGGAAGTTCCGAAGAAACGCATGGTGGGTGACAATCCCATGTAGGCATTGATGAGCGGTGGAATGTTTAACCCGAAGCTGCGGACTTCCCGGTTCAGAACCTTGTAGTCTTCCTTGAAGTTTTTCCCTTTAAACAGGTGTTTCATCTTGCCTGTATCGGTATTGGTGACAAGTTGGCTGATTGGGGTGACTAGTTTGTCCGGGTCGGGAAAATGCAGGTGCATAAAATACAAGATCATGTTGCGGGCTTCTTTGTTATAGGTCCCGTACATGGTTACTTTTCCGAAAAAATACCTCATTGAAGGATCAATTACCGTGAGTGCGCCCAGGCCGTCCCAAAGATTATCAAGTGCAAAGATGCCTTTGCGGCTGTGTAAGGTAGATTGATACTCGAGAGAGACGAACGATCGGCCTAATTCTACGGTGTACGGCAAGTAGTTTTGCAGGAAATCATCGGAGAAGTTTAATAAATGAGCGGTGGCGAGCATCGGCTTACCCTTCTCATCAAAATCTACTTTTTTACCCATAATGAAGCGGTATCCGCCTAGAATCTCTTCCTTTTCCGGATCCCAGACAATAAGTTGATGATACGGATGCTCCATAAGGTCGTATTTGTCGATATCGGCTTCTAGTCCGGTTCCTCCTCCATAGTGACGGAAAGCAATTTCACGTAGCCGCCCCACTTCCCTCATGAGATTAGGCGAATCGTGGGCAGTGAAGATGTAAATTTCGTTGTTGGCCTTGTTGGTGGATCGTATTCTTTTTCCTACGGTTAGTTCGTTTTTTATGACGGCTTTATCAATCGGATCGATGATTTTTTCCATACTTAATTAATCTCTTTTTTGGGGTAAATTGTAAACAACGGTTTTTATCTCTTCCGCCCATTGCAGGTGGCTTTTTGATTTATTCAACGATTGCCAGGGTATGGGTTCTCCAAAAGTGATGTGGAATGTTTGACCTTTGTTCTTGAACATTTCGCCTGGCAGGTATATAAGTTCTATATTGAATTTTAGTCCCAATGATTTGCGGATATTGGCAAAATTATAAAAGAAGTCTGAGTTTTTCGCGTCGAAATGGACGGGGATAATATCCCTTTTGTGTTCAATAGCTTTTACGACAAAGTTTTTCATCCATTCCAGATCCTTTATCCGTCCGTTCTGTTTTCGGGAACACAATCCGGCGGGGAAGGTAATGATTTGGTTGTCTGACGTGTAGGCTTCGTTTATGGCAGCGGCCGATAGTTTGGCCTGTGAACCATATTTGTTGACCGGAACAAAAATGGATTCGAGGTTCCTGATGTTTAACAAAACATCGTTAACCAGATATTTGATTTTCCCCTTATATTTTTCCCCTAAATAAGCCGATAGGCAAATCCCGTCCAGGCCACCCAGCGGGTGATTGGAAGCAAAAACAAATTTTCCCTCCGCGGGAATATTTTCTTCCCCGTGGATTTTTAGGTTGACTTTAAACTCTTTATCCACCAGGGCGAGCATAAAATCAACACCCTGCTTATCCCGGTTACGCTCGATGATCGCATTTAATTCATCCTGATGAATGGTGCGCTTTAAATAATTAACGACAAATTTGGGGATTTTCTTGTAGTGTTTTTTTGCTTTAGCCTGCAAAACACCATCGATATCTAATTTGAAATCAGTTTTTTCCGACATAATGACTTTCCTACGGACTTACAAAAATACAAAATAATTAAGAATAAAGGACAAGCAGATCTCATTTATTTAAAACGGTAGAAATATTCTACACTATTTTATGGGATTAAATAGTGTGTAAGTTGCATCTAATCAGCATTTAAAGAACTTGTTGATAACTTTATTAAAAATAATGTGTGGAAAAGTGGGGGAAAGTGGATTTATTTTGTAATTTTACCGCAAAAATCATAGAATTAAGAATATAGTGTTGCAATTCCTGGGAAATATTGAAGCAAAAACCGATGCGAAGGGGCGGATATTTGTGCCGGCAGTTTTTCGTAAGCGTCTGCAGGGTGCAGAAGAAGAGTTTTTGGTGCTTCGTAAGGATATTTTTCAGGATTGTTTGGTACTTTATCCCGGTACAGTCTGGGAAAACGAGATCGAAACACTCAGGAGCCGGCTCAACAAGTGGAACAAGGAGCAACAGCAGGTTTTCCGTCAGTTTGTGCTCGACGCCGAACGGATTGAAATGGATGCAAGCGGGCGAATTTTAATCCCTAAGCGCTATATGGTGCTGGTGGGTATCGAATCTGAAGTTCGTTTTCTGGGTGTGGATAATACTATTGAGATATGGGCGAAAGAAAAACTCGAAAAGCCGTTGGTTGATCCCGATGAGTTTTCAGAAAGGTTGCAAGAGCTGATGTCCTGATGTGTCCATGAATTTAAAAATATACCACATACCGGCATTGCTTCAAGAAAGTGTAGGCGGGTTGAATATCCGTCCCGATGGGGTTTATGTTGACGTGACATTTGGAGGAGGTGGGCACTCGAAAGAAATATTGAAGCGGTTGGGAAAGAATGGCAGACTGCTTGCCTTTGACCAGGATGAAGATGCATACCAAAACCATATCCCGGACCCGCGTTTCACATTCGTAAAAAGTAATTTTCGATTTTTGAAGAATTTTCTGCGCTATCACCGGATAGATGAGGTGGATGGAATTCTTGCCGATTTAGGGGTGTCGTCGCATCATTTTGACGATTCGGATCGTGGATTTTCCTTTCGGTTGCCGGGAGATCTGGATATGCGGATGAACCGGCTGTCCAGAAAAACAGCCGCTGATGTTTTGAATGAATATTCGGAAGAGAAGTTGTCGGATATTTTTTTCTTTTACGGGGAATTGAAAAGTGCGCGGAAGATTGCAACGGCCGTTTCTGCTTATCGCCGGTCGAAAAAGATCGGTACTGTTTCTGATTTCCTGGAGATTATGAAGCCGTTCGCCTTTCGAGAAAAAGAAAATAAAACCCTGGCTCAGGCTTTTCAGGCGTTGCGTATTGAGGTGAATGATGAGTTGGAGGCGCTGGAGGAAATGTTGTTTCAGGGACTGGAAATGTTGAAACCTGGTGGGCGGTTCAGTGTTATTTCCTATCATTCACTGGAAGACCGGTTGGTGAAGAATTTCTTTAAGGCCGGAAATTTCGAGGGGCATATCATCAAGGATTTTTACGGTAACAGGGAAACCCCGTTTGAATTGATCAACAGGAAAGTGATTGTTCCAACGGAACAGGAGCAGGTGGACAATCCGCGTTCGAGAAGTGCCAAACTGCGAATTGCAGAGAAAATATAACGGAGGGAGTTTGCACCTCACAAAGTGATGAAAGTGAAGCTAGACAACATAAGAAAATCATTCGTACACGTTTTCGGTGGAAATGTGTTGACGGAGAACTTTTTCGTCAGGAACCTTACATTTATTTTGGTTTTGGTTGTCATTATGATTTTGTTCATCAGCCACCGGTACACGGTTTTGCAGCGTATAGCAGAGATGGAGCGCCTGAAAGTTGAGTTGAAGGACGCTAAGTATGAGTCGCTAGACATTTCATCCGACTTGACTGAAGCCAGCCGCCAGGGACAAATCGAAAAAAGGGTGGAAGAGTCGGGTTTAGAGTTGAAAATAAATAACCAACCGGTTTATCGCATTCAGAAAGGGAAAAAATGAAATGGGAAAGAAAACCGACGAAAACAAAAAGAGGATTTTAAATCGTTACGGCTTAATTGTATTCCTCCTTCTGGGAGTTGGGCTAATGATTATTTTCTCTGCAGGAAAGATCGTTTTTACGGCGGAAGGAAAGAAGTGGCGGGAAGTAGGGGAAAGAGAAACCATTATCAAAGACCGCGTCATTCTTCCTAAGCGAGGAAATATCTATACTTATGATGGGAAGCTTCTGGCTACCAGTGAGCCTTTGTACAGTGTGTACATGGATTTCTGGGCAGAGGGGATGAGAAAAGATACGTTGATGAAGTATGTTGGTGACCTTTCGGTAGCCCTCGCTAAAAAGTTTCCCGACAGAACGGCCTCGCAATACAGAAACATTATCCTGAACGGATGGAAACTACGCGAAAAGGAGGAGCGGCAACTGCAGGAGAATGCCACAAAAGGCAGTGAGAAGAAGGTAGCGCTGAGGTCGCGCTATGTGCGTATCCTTCGTCCTGACATCTCCTACGTTGACTTGAAAGAGATTCGTACCTATCCGTTCCTCAACCAGCGTTCCAACCGCAGCGGACTAATTGCCGAGGAAAAAAATGCGCGGAAACGCCCCTTCGGGAACCTCGCCAACAGAACGGTTGGAAACGTATACAAAGACCTTGAGAAAGGGGGAGCAAGCGGACTGGAATTAAAATACGACTCCCTGTTGAGGGGGATTGAAGGGGTGAAAAGCCGACAAAAAATACAGGGCCGCTGGACCGATATAGAGGAGATTGCCGCTAAAGACGGATACGATATCGTAACTACGCTCGATGCCGATATTCAGGATGTGACGGAGCGTGCGCTCCGGGCAAAGCTTGAAGAGACGGCGGCTGAATCGGGGACGGCAATTATTATGGAAACCAAAACAGGTGAGATTAAGGGGATTGCCAACTTGGACCGGATGAGTAACGGGAACTATGGTGAGGGTAATCCCAATGCTTTTTCCTACATGAACGAACCGGGATCTACCTTCAAGACCGTAACGGTCATGGTGGCAATCGATGACGGATTGATAACTCCTGCCGACTCCTTTCATGTGGGCAACGGACTGTATCAGTACAACGGAAAGTGGGTGCGTGACCACTATTGGCGACAGGGCCGTGACCGGGGATACCTTACGGTAAAGGAAGGGATAGAAGTCTCTTCAAACGTGGTGATGAGTAAAATTGTACTTAAAGCATACGGTGATGATCCGGCAAAATTTGTAAAAGGCATTGACAGGATAGGCTTACGAAAAAAACTCACCTGGGATGTCCCGTTGAACGGAATTGAAGGAACATCATCCATTCGTTTTCCCGATGATAAGGTAAATTACTGGTCCAAAACCACACTGCCGTGGATGTCTTTCGGTTATGAATCCAAAGTTCCACCCATCTATATGCTGATGTTCTACAACGGTATTGCCAACGGTGGAAAAATGATCAAGCCGTTTATTGCTAAAACATTGTTGAAAGACGGAAAAGTGGTGGAAGAGTATAAGGCGGAAGTGGTGAACGAAAAGATGTGTAAAGATAGCACCCTGATCCAAATCCAGGATATGCTGGTAGGGGTTATTGAGAACGGGACGGCGAAAGTTGTGAAATCGGACTATTTCCCTATTGCAGGAAAAACGGGAACAGCACAAATAGCCAGTGGTGGCGGATACAGCGATTATTACGTTTCGTTCTGCGGATACTTCCCCGCAGACGACCCAACCTATACGTGTTTCGTAGGTATCAGAAAACCTCGAGGAGTTCCGTCAGGCGGAGGACAAGCAGGTATGGTTTTCAAAAATATCGCGGAGCAGACGTATGTTAAGCGGACTCAGCTTGCCCCTGAACAAGCACGGATAGATTCTACCCTGCAGAAAATGCCGGCTATTAAAAGCGGAAGCTGGGGAAACAGTCAGGCGGTACTGTCGATGCTGAATTTCAAATCTTCCGTTTCGGATTCCGCTTCCGACTGGGTGAAAGTAAAATACGACAGCGTTGCTTATCATCCACAGGCATTGGCGATAAATAAGAATTCGGTGCCAAATGTGTTGGGCATGGGTGCAAAAGATGCGGTTTACCTGCTCGAAAAATCAGGATTAAGGGTCAATCTGACCGGCTCGGGGAAAGTGGTTTCGCAATCGTTCACTCCGGAGAGCAAACTGATTAGAGGTACAACCATTAGCATAACGTTGCGGTAAAAAACAGATATTAATATGAAACTGAGTCAACTTACAGAAAGGTGTAAAATCGTGGCAATTCACGGGGAAGAGAATGTGGAAGTTGAAAGTATCACTTCCGATTCCCGCCAGGTGCAAAAAGGTTCGCTTTTTATCGCAGTGGAGGGTATCAATACCGATGGACACGATTATATTGCCAAGGCGATAGAACAGGATGTGTTGGTCGTGGTGTATGATAAGCCGATGTTTGAAGAGTATTTTTCGAGAGTTACGTACGTTCAGGTCGAAAATTCGGCCGTCGCTTTGGCGCAAATCGCTTCTGTCTGGTACGGGAACCCATCGGAGCAGTTGAAGCTGGTTGGTGTAACCGGAACGAACGGAAAGACAACCGTCGCTACATTACTGTACAGGATGTTTCGGACATTGGGGTATGGCGCAGGCTTGCTCTCAACCGTAACCAACTGTGTAAACGATGACAGTTACCCCACCACGCATACCACCCTTGACCCCATCACCCTAAACTCTTTTTTGAGGAAGATGGTTGATGCCGGTTGCGAATATGCCTTTATGGAAGTGAGTTCCCATGCCATTCATCAAAAACGGGTCTACGGACTGCATTTCGAAGGGGGAATTTTTACCAACCTCACGCAGGACCACCTGGATTATCACAAGAACATGTTGGAGTATCGGAACGTGAAAAAAGCTTTTTTCGACGCTTTGCCCGAAACCGCTTTTGCCCTTACCAACTCGGATGATAAAAACGGAGGGGTGATGCTTCAAAATACAAAGGCCAAACGATATACTTATTCCGTAAAAGGATTGGCGGATTTTAAAGCACGGATTTTCGAGAAACATTTTGATGGGACCGAAATAGAAATTAACGGGAAACAGCTGATTGTACAGTTTGTGGGTGTTTTTAATGTGTATAACCTGCTGGCGGTTTATGGTGTATCTGTTTTGCTAGGAGAAGAACCGGAGGAGGTACTCAGGATATTAAGCGTTTTGAAACCTGTGGCCGGACGTTTCCAGACATTACGATCGCCCGGAAATTTTACCGCCATTGTAGACTATGCCCATACACCCGACGCTTTGACTAATGTTCTCAATGCTATCCACGAAGTGCTGGATCAGAAGGGCAATATAATAACGGTAGTAGGATGCGGCGGTAACCGAGACAGGACCAAACGTCCGTTAATGGCGCGTGAAGCGGTGGAGTTAAGCAACCGGGTAATCCTGACCTCCGATAATCCCCGGTTCGAAGAGCCGCAGGATATCATTGACGACATGGTAGCCGGTTTGGATGATGAGCAACGCCGCAGTGCACTTTCGATCGTGGATCGTCGTGAAGCGATAAAAACCGCTTGTGCACTGGCCAAGCCAGGTGATATTATTCTCGTTGCCGGAAAAGGACACGAAGACTACCAGGAAATTAAAGGCGTGAAGTATCATTTTGACGATAAAGAAGAGTTGGAAAAAATATTCCACACGTCACCATAACTCATAACTAAATATGCTGTACTATCTATTTCAATATTTGGACAAACTTGACTTCCCCGGAGCGGGAATGTTTCAGTTTGTTACGTTCCGGGCAGCACTCGCCGCCCTTGTTTCGTTGCTTTTCTCGGTAATTGTCGGTGCCAGGATCATTCGTAAACTACAAAAGAAGCAGATAGGGGAAACCATTCGCAACCTTGACCTGGAAGGACAATACAGCAAGCGGGGAACGCCAACTATGGGTGGTGTTATCATTATCCTCTCTATTTTGGTGTCGATATTGCTGATGGGTAAATTAGAGAATATCTATATCATTATAATGATAATAAGCACGATCTGGTTGGGTGCTTTAGGCTTTGCCGATGATTATATCAAGGTATTTAAAAAAGACAAGGAAGGGCTGAAAGGAAAAATCAAAGTCGTGGCACAAGTCGGTTTGGGTTTGATTGTAGGCTTGATGATGTACTGGAGCCCCGATATCGTTGCGCGTGAGAACACCGAAATCCGGGTGAATAATGTCATTGAACAGGTGCAGTATAAAGATCAGAATGTCAAGACCACAAAAACGACCATCCCTTTTGTGAAAAACAATAATTTTGATTATCGCTGGCTCGTTTCGTGGATGGGCGATTTTGCCGATGAAGCGGTCTGGGTTGTCTTTGTGCTTTCTGTAATTCTGATTGTTACGGCAGTTTCAAACAGTGCGAACTTGACGGACGGACTGGATGGCCTGGCCTCCGGATCGTCAGCGGTCATCGGTGTGGCGCTGGGAGTCCTGGCATACGTGTCCGGGCGTGTCGACTTTGCTTCATACCTGAACATCATGTACATCCCCGGAGGGGATGAACTGATGGTTTTTGCCGCTGCATTTGTGGGGGCTACTGTCGGTTTTCTCTGGTACAACGCCTATCCCGCCCAGGTTTTTATGGGCGATACGGGTAGCCTGACGTTAGGCGGGATTATCGGGGTTTTTGCCGTGCTTATCCATAAGGAGATGCTGCTTCCTATCTTGTGCGGGGTGTTTTTTGTAGAAGCCCTCTCTGTAATTCTGCAGGTCACTTACTTTAAATATACAAAAAAAAGATCGGGTATCGGGAAACGGGTGTTTAAAATGTCGCCCCTGCATCACCATTTTCAGAAAGCAGGAAATGCCGGGATCGATGCCCTGATTCAGAAACCGCTGATCCCGATCACCGAACCCAAGATCGTTTCGCGATTCTGGCTTATAGGAATGATTCTGGCGGTAATAGCCGTAGCAACGTTGAAGATGAGGTAGTAAATCATATATTATGCATTATGAATTAATAATATTGGGTGGTGGCGAATCGGGAGTAGGTTCTGCCATTCTTGCTAAGGCGAAAGGAATCCGGGTTTTCCTTTCTGATTCTGGAATGCTTAAGGGGGAACACCGGAAAACGCTTGTCGACTACGGAATTGATTTTGAAGAAGGCGGCCACACAGAGGAGAGCATCCTCTCTGCGAGCGAGATAGTAAAGAGCCCGGGCATTCCCGATACCATACCCTTGATGCAGAAAATTATTTCAAAAGGAATCCGGGTGATATCCGAAATTGAGTTTGCCGGAAGGTATACCCACGCCAAGATGATCTGTATTACCGGGAGCAACGGTAAAACCACTACGGCAAGCCTTATTTATCACATCCTGAAATCGGCAGGACTAAACGTGGGGCTGGGAGGAAACATAGGCAAAAGCTTTGCCAGGCAGGTGGCGGAAGAGAATTTCGACTACTTTGTGCTGGAGTTAAGTAGTTTTCAGCTGGAAGGCGTGTATGATTTTAAAGCGGATATCGCCGTATTGATGAACATAACTCCCGACCACCTAGATAGGTACGATCACAATATGCAAAATTACGTGGATGCAAAAATGCGAATCATACGCAACCATAAAATGGGAGATTCTTTTATTTACTGGATAGACGATCCGGTAGTGACAAAGGAAATCGAAAAACTTAAACCCGCATCTGATTTATATTCTTTTACTGAAAAAAATAATCAACGGGCTGCGGCTTATTCGGAGGGCAATAAAATGTATATACAAACCAAAGGAACTGTTTTTGATATGGAGTTGGAATTGCTGGCGTTACAGGGAATGCATAATTTGTATAACTCTATGGCGTCGGGGATTGTGGCTAAATTACTTGATATCTCGGACGATAATTTACGCCTGGCTCTTTCTGACTTTAAAGGCGTTCCGCACCGCTTGGAAAAAGTAGCGTCGGTGCGAGGTGTGCAATACATAAATGACTCCAAGGCTACCAACGTAAACTCGTGCTGGTACGCACTTCAGAGTATGCGCACGAAAGTTGTGCTGATTCTTGGCGGTACCGATAAGGGAAACGATTACACCGAGATTGAAGAGCTGGTAAGGCAAAAGGCTAGGGGGTTGATATTCCTGGGAAAAGATAACCGCAAGCTGCGTGCTTTCTTCGACGGGATCGTCCCCGACATAGAAGAGGTAAACTCCATGAAAGATGCTGTTGATACCGCTTACCGGATGGCAGAAAAAGGGGATACCGTATTGCTGTCGCCCTGTTGCGCCAGCTTCGACCTGTTCCAGAATTACGAGGACCGTGGTAATCAATTCAAGGATTGTGTGAGGAGGTTGTAAGGGTGGGGTTTGAGATAACTAAAAAAATGAAAATATGCTTGATAAAATAAAGAATGCCATTAATCCGACAAATTTTCAGGAAGATTTAGAAAACTCAAAATCCACGTTGGAGAAATTCGGAGTGAAAATCTTTAAAGGTGATAAAGTCATATGGTTGGTATTTGTTATCTTGTGTGTGATTTCACTGGTGGAGATCTTCAGTGCTACCAGCACCATTGTTTATAAACAGCAAAATCAATGGGGCCCCATCTTACGCCACACCATGTTTTTGATCGGAGGAGTGGGGGTCATTGTTTTGATTCACAATATACCTTACCGGTATTTCTCTTCCCTGATTTTTGTGCTTATCGCTTCGATCGTCTTACTCCTGCTCACACCGGTTATCGGGACTACGGTAAACGGTGCTGAGCGGTGGATCTCTATCTTTGGTTTTACCATTCAACCGTCGGAAATAGCCAAGATATCGCTTATGGGCACGATAGCGTTTCTGCTCAGTAAACAAAACGGCATGAACGACGGCTTGCTCTTCAAGTGGATGATCGGGTTGATGATTGTTGTTTGCGGCATTATTGCAATGGATAATTTGTCGACGGCAGCGCTGCTCTTTGTAGTTTGTTTTTTGCTGATGTTTATCGGAAATGTAAAGTTGGCAAGATTGCTAAAAGTGGGCGGAGCAGGGATAGCCTTTCTCGTACTCTTCATTGTGTTGCTGAAAGTGATTCCCGCCGATTGGACCGATTCCGGCGCGTTAAGCCGTGTAGGTACCTGGCAAAACCGGATTGCAGAATTTGGCAGCCACAAGGAAGAATCGGAAGAGACATACTACACCATTACCGACGAGAACTATCAGGTGGCACATGCTAAAATAGCCATTGCCAACGGAGGAGTTTTAGGCAAGTTCCCGGGCAACAGTACAGAGCGTGATTTTCTTCCCCAGGCTTATTCCGATTTTATTTATGCGATAATCATCGAGGAGATGGGTATTGCCGGTGGAATTTTTGTGCTGCTGCTCTACATCATCATCCTGATCCGGGCGGGAATGATCGCCCGGAAAACCCAGAAACTTTTTCCGAAATATCTTGTTCTGGGCTCGGCACTCATGTTATCGATGCAGGCGTTTATTAACATGGCTGTGGCTGTGAATTTGATCCCGGTAACCGGCCAGCCGTTGCCGCTCATCAGCCGGGGAGGGACGTCACTGCTCATCACTTGCGCTTACTTCGGGTTGATTTTAAGTGCAGACAGGTTTGGAATCGGAAAGAAGAAAGGAGAGGTGACCATCGATGAAACAGATCAGCCTGATGAGAGAAAAGATAAAAAGAACGCTGTGGAAACCATAGATAAATTGGAAGAAAAAGTGGAATTTGAAATTATTCAGGTGTGATGTCAGCATTAAAGCCCCTACGGGTAATCATTAGCGGCGGTGGTACCGGCGGACATATTTTTCCCGCTATCTCCATCGCTAACGCTATAAAGGAACGGTGGAGCGACGCCGAAATCCTTTTCGTCGGTGCGGAAAACCGGATGGAAATGGAGCGTGTTCCAGCTGCAGGATACACCATTGTCGGACTTCCCGTAGCCGGTTTCGACCGGAAAAATCTGCTGAAAAATGTTTCGGTAGCCGTGAAATTATTGAAGAGTATGCGAAAGGCTAGAGCCATTGTTGCCTCGTTCAAACCCGATATCGCTGTGGGAGTAGGCGGCTATGCCAGCGGGCCCACCCTCCGGGCGGCGGCTGCAAAAGGCGTTCCGACAGTTTTGCAGGAACAGAATTCATATGCCGGAGTAACCAATAAGATGCTGGCGCAGAAAGCGACCAAAATCTGTGTGGCGTACGAAGGTATGGAACGGTTCTTTCCGAAAGAAAAAATTGTGCTCACCGGCAATCCTACGCGACAGGATTTAGTCGTTTCCGAGGAAAACAGGCAGAAAGGATATACGTACTTCGGCTTAAACCCTGAAAGGAAAACAATACTCCTGGTGGGTGGCAGTCTGGGTGCGCGAACGCTTAACGAAAGCATCATCGGATCGTGCTCCGATATACAGAAATCCGATGTTCAAGTTATCTGGCAATGTGGAAAGTACTATTTTAAAGAAATGTCTGACTTGAAGGCGCAGGGAAGAATTCCCGGAAATGTGTATCTGTTCGATTTCCTCTCGCGCATGGATTATGCCTACTCCGTTGCCGACCTTGTGATTTCACGTGCCGGAGCCGGTTCCATATCGGAATTCTCTCTGCTGGGAAAACCGGTTATCCTTGTCCCGTCACCTAACGTTGCGGAGGATCACCAGACACAGAACGCCATGGCGTTGGTGAAAAGAAATGCGGCTATGATGGTGGCCGACGCCGAAGCAAAGGCACTCTTGTTTGATATGGCTTTGAGTCTGGTAAAAGATGAAAGCAAATTAGAGGGGTTGAGCCGGAATATCTTGAAATTGGCGCAACGAGGTTCGGCCCGGCGTATCGTGGATGAGATAGAAAAAATAGTGAACAGTGAATAGTATCAACTGTTATATGATTTTGCATTATGAATTATGAATTAATATACTTTATCGGTATCGGCGGTATCGGCATGAGTAACCTTGCCCGGTATTTTATACAGCAGGGAAAATCGGTTGCCGGATACGATCGCATGGAAACCCCGCTTACCAAAGCGCTGGTCGCCGAAGGAGCGAAAGTCCATTATGAGGATTATGTTCGGCTCGTACCCGCTGAATTTCTCGATAAAGAAAAGACACTTGTAGTCTATACTCCCGCAGTACCGGCATCGCACAGTGAATTGCAGTTTTTCCGGCAAAGCGGTTTTACGATAATGAAACGTGCCCAACTCCTTGGTGAGGTAACCAAGACGAGCGACGCAGTTTGTGTGGCAGGGACACACGGGAAGACGACGGTGTCAAGCATGACAGCTCACCTGTTGCGGCAATCGGGAGTAGATTGCAACGCATTTCTGGGTGGAATCCTTAAAAATTACGGCACCAACCTGCTGCTGTCGGATAAAAGTCGCATTACTGTTGCCGAAGCAGATGAGTATGACCGTTCTTTTCATTGGCTGCAACCCTGGATTGCGGTTATTACCTCGGCCGATCCCGACCACCTGGATATTTACGGGACGCCGGAGGCCTACCGCGAAAGTTTTGAACATTTCACATCACTTATCCGGAAGAACGGATACCTGATCCTAAAGAAAGATGCACCGCTAACTCCAAGAACGGATGCAACGGTGACAGTCTTTACCTATTCCGAATCAGAAGGCGATTTTCATGCTGAAAATATCCGCATCGGCAACGGGGAAATTACGTTCGACTTTGTGTCGCCCAATAGCCGGATTACCGGTATACAGCTGGGTGTGCCTGTGAAGGTGAACATCGAAAACGCGGTAGCTGCAATAGCTGCAGCTGTATTGAGCGGTGTTAATCCCGATGAGGTACGTGCGGCAATGAAAACTTTCGGGGGGGCGAAGCGCCGGTTCGATTTTCAATTGAAAACTCCCAACCTCGTTTTTATCGATGATTATGCGCACCATCCACAAGAGTTGACAGCATCCATCCGCTCTATCAGGCAATTGTATCCCGACCGGAAAGTTACCGGTGTTTTTCAACCCCACCTTTATACGCGTACGCGCGACTTTGCCGATGATTTTGCTCAAAGCCTCTCGTTGCTCGACGATGTGATCCTGCTGGATATTTATCCGGCACGGGAAGAACCCATACCGGGAATCACTTCGGGGGTTATCTTTGATAGAATCACATCGAAGGAAAAGGTGCTTTTGAAAAAAGCCGAACTGCTCGATTTCTTGGAAAACAAAGAGTTGGACGTTTTGGTTACATTGGGTGCAGGAGATATAGAGCACTTATTGCCCGCGATTAAACAATTGTTAGAAAAAAAAAGTATCGGAAAATAAATCCGATACAATTTGTATCTTTGCGTAAATGAAAAAGTTTTTCATCATATTGATTGCGTTGTTGGTAACCGGTTATCTTATTTTTTCGGCTATTTACTTCAATGATTCATCCAGAAACGAGGTGTGCAATAAATTTGAGGTTGTCGTAAAAGACAGCTTGCACACTCAGTTCATCCATCAAAAAGACATCGAGGTTTTGCTGAAAAGAAAAAAAGTTTATCCGGTAGGTAAAACTATGGACGAAATCAATACGCTGGAAATTTTGGATACGATACTGACCAACCGGTTGGTAAAATCGGCGGAAGTGTTTACCACGCAAAATGGAACAATTATTGCGAACATTTATCAACGCGAACCGGTTCTGAGGATTATCTCCGACACAAAGGGGAGCTTTTATATCGATGATAATCGGGAACGGATGCCCGTCTCGCCAAATTCTACGGTGTATGTTCCCTTGGCTACCGGAGCTATTGATGAAGAATTTGCCCAGAACGAGCTTTACGACTTTGCTGCGTTTCTGAACGAAAATCCCGAATGGAGCGCATGGATCGATCAAATTGTGGTTAAGCCCAACAAAGACGTGGATTTGATTCCTCGTGCCGGAGATTTCAGGATCGCCTTTGGGAAATTAGATAACTATTCCGAAAAGTTTGCCCGGTTTGCCTTGTTCATCGAGAAAGGGTTGAATGTGGTAGGTTGGAACAGGTATTCAGAAATAAGTTTGAAATACGATAACCAAGTGGTTTGTACAAAGAAATAAAATATATGACTCAATCAGGATTTATAGCTGCCATCGATTTAGGAACTTCCAAAATTACCGGCATTATCGGGCGTAAAAACGAAAGCAACGTTATTTCCGTTTTGGAGTGTGTGTCTTTACCGTCGGAGAACAGTATCCGTCGGGGGACAATTTATAACATTGATAAAGCCGGGGCAATCGTAAGGAAACTGATAAGCATGCTCGAGAATGCGTTGGGAAGGAAAATCGGGAAAGTGTATGTCTCCCTGGGAGGACAATCGGTGCACACGGAAGTAATCCGGGAGATGAAGCAACTCTCTTCTTCCGGCATCGTTACCGAAGAGGTGGTGGAACAACTCCGGAATGCGGCCGAAAAGTACAAGCCCGATATGCAGCGAAAATACGCTATTGGGGATGTGGAGTATTTTTTGGACGACAAGCCGGAAAAAAACCCGGTTGGGGTAACCTGCTCCATGGTAGAGGCAGAATACCAGATTGTGGTGGGCCGTCCCAACCTGGTATCGAACATCGAGAAAACCATCGTTGATAAAGGACACCTGCAAATTGCCGGATACATCGTTGGCCCGCTTGCTGCCGCAGCTATAGTTCTTACCGAGGAGGAAAAAGAGTTGGGGTGCGCATTTGTCGATTTTGGTGCCGGAACGACTACGTTATCCATATATAAAGGAGGCCTTTTGCGCCGTATGGTGACCATACCCTTTGGCGGGAGAAGCATAACCCGGGATATTGCGGAACTCAATTTTGTGGAAAGCGATGCGGAACAATACAAGATAAAATTCGGCAAAGCCCGGGAAAATAATGAAAGTTCGCTTTTCTCTTCACCCTTTTCATCAAAACCCGATATCGACCTGGTAGAGTTGAACAAGGTTATTGTGATGCGTCTTGATGAGATTACAGCCAACATCAGGGAACAGATCCGGCTTTCCGGATATCAGGACCAGCTGGGTGCAGGGCTTGTTATCACAGGTGGTGCGTCGCAACTGAGAAATCTGGAAGAGTATTTGAGTCAGCAGCTCGATTTACCTGTCCGCAAGGCATCTTCACGGAAGACCCTGGTAAATAACACGCCGGAGTTTGCCAATGATCCTGCCCTAACTTCAGCGCTGGGAATGCTTTTGCTTGCTAGTGAAAATTGCGAGAAAACGGTTGAAGAATTCGAAGATGAGGAATCCTCGGACCAAAAGTCGAAAGGATCGGTTTGGAGTAATTTCTTTGGAGACCGGGACAAGGGAGACAAAGGCAAAGAGCAAAAAGAGAAGGAAAGCAAGGGTAAAAAAGAGAAATCCATCAACATAGGCGGAAAAATGAAAAATATGTTTTCTACTATGTTTGAGGAAGAAGACGATGATCAGTGAATGAAAAAAAATATTTCCAACAATGGATACCGATATACTAGATTTTCAAATAAACAGCCGTACCGAAGCGATTATTAAAGTTATTGGGGTGGGTGGTGGTGGCGGAAATGCAGTAAACCACATGTTTAAAGAAGGGATACACGATGTTTCCTTCGCACTTTGCAATACCGATAACCAAGCCTTGTTGAGTTCACCTGTGCCTGTGAAAATACAGCTGGGCGAACATACCACAGGAGGGTTGGGTGCAGGGAACAAACCCGATGTGGCCCGACGGGCTGCAGAAGAGAGTATCGACCTGATTCAGGATTTGCTGAGTGACGGTACCCGTATGGCGTTCATTACAGCTGGAATGGGCGGAGGAACCGGAACCGGGGCTGCTCCCGTTGTGGCACGCATAGCTAAGGATATGGGCATTCTCACAGTGGGAATCGTTACCATTCCTTTCGTTTTTGAAGGACAGCGTAAGATTGTACAAGCATTGAAAGGTGTAGAACAGATTGCTGCCAATGTGGATGCGTTGCTTGTGATCAACAACGAGCGTTTACGGGATATCTATCACGACCTGACGATGCTGAATGCTTTTGCCCGGGCCGATGATACGCTGGCAACCGCCGCCAAGAGCATTGCAGAGATCATCACTATACATGGACACGTAAATCTTGACTTTGCCGACGTGGAAACCACTTTGAAAGACGGTGGTGTAGCTATTATGAGTCGCGGCATTGGTTCGGGAAAGGATCGTGTGAACAGGGCTATCGAAGATGCCATAAATTCTCCGTTGCTCAATAACAACGATGTTTTCAGTGCAAAGAAGATCTTGATCAACCTCTCTTTTGGCGAGGAAAATCCGCTTATGATGGAAGAGATGAACGCCCTGCACGACTTTATGTCGAAATTCGGCCACGAGATCGAGGTTATTTGGGGGGCTGCCGTGGAAAAGGATTTGGAGGAAGAGGTCAAAGTAACATTACTAGCAACCGGTTTTTCCATTATGGATGTTCCCGGAATTGAAGAGCAGCACAAAGCGCAAACGAAAGCGGAAGAGTTGGAAAGAAAAATTAAAGAAGATCAACGAAGGCAAGAGGAGGAGGATGAACAGAAACTCATCGATAAGTATTACGGGACATTGGGATTGAAAATGCTTTCTACCGCCAATTATAAATTTGAACCCTTTATCCTTACTATGGACGAACTCGACGATGATAAGGTGTTGGAGGCACTTGAGAAAACACCGGTATTTAAGCGCGACCGGGATTTCAATCCTCGATTATTCAAGACAGAAACCCGCTCAGCAACATCGTTGTTTGATTAGCGGAGAGCACAAGGCAAGCCTCGACGTTGAACCTTGAACTTTAAACATTTAAATAGTTAAACATTATGAACCTGTTCGATACAATTAGCGACGAAATAAAAAAAGCAATGCTCGCCAGAGATAAAGTGCGTTTGGAAGCACTGAGGGGCGTGAAAAAAGAATTTTTAGAAGCCAAAACGGCTAAAGGTGCATCTGATGAGCTTTCGGACGAAGCAGCAACGGCAATTCTGCAAAAAATGGTGAAACAACGCAAAGACAGTGCGGAAATTTATACCGCACAGGGAAGAGCAGACCTGGCTTCTGACGAATTGGCGCAGTTGCGTGTTATTCAGGAATTTCTTCCTCAGCAACTTTCACCGGAAGAGTTGGAGTCGACCGTGAAGTCGATCATTTCTGAGACCGGTGCCCAATCCATGAAGGAGATGGGAAAGGTGATGGGAGTCGCTACCCGTCAGCTGGCAGGAAAGGCAGAAGGACGGGCCATTTCAGAAATGGTGAAGAAGTTATTAAGTTGAAATAATGCCTAAACCTATTCCTATGAAATACCTTTTACCACTGGTTGCATTGTTGATTGTTTTCAGCATACAAGCACAGAGTTTGTCTATTAAAATGGAAGAGCTTTCGGCTCCAGAATTTATTTCAGCAGTTGAAAAAAGCTCCAAAACCATTATTTTACCCATCGGCGTTTTTGAAAAACACGGTCCACATATGCCGGTCGGAACAGATTTGTATACGGCGAGAGAAATTGCGCTCCGAGCAGCCGAGAAAGAATACACGGTAGTTTTTCCATGGTATTATTTCAGCCAGATAAACGAAGCGCGTCATCAGCCGGGAACGATTGCTTATTCACCCGAGATTATCTGGAAAGTACTTCAGGAAACACTCAATGAACTTAGTCGGAACGGTTTTAAGAAAATAATCATTATAAACGGACATGGCGGGAACAACGCGTTTCTGAATTATTTTGGTATGGCGCAATTATCCGAAAAAAGAGATTATGCACTTTACTGGTTTCAACCGGACTACGACCCTGAAGTGATCAAAAAGGCGGAAGCCCTGACTCAACACGATCGTTATGATCAACACGCTGGAAACAGGGAAACCTCTATGGTGGCGGCAATTGTTCCGGACTTGGTTCATCCCGAAAAGGCAGGGCTACAATCGGGTGTGGATTTGGACAGGTTGAAAAATCTTCCCAGTGTTTATTCCGGAATATGGTGGTACGCCCGGTATCCTAATCATTATTCTGGAGATGGAAGGAAGGCCAATGCCCATGCGGGAGAACTTATCTTAAACAGTGTAGTGGAGCAATTTGTAAAAAGTATCCAGGATATCAAGGCGGATAAAAATGTGCCTGAATTGCAAAATCAGTTTTTTGAAGAAGCCGAAAATCCGTTGGATACGAAACAATAAAATATTCACGGGGCTACACTTTTAGTCATCTTATGAGTATTTACTAACGGAGTAACTTGTCCTATCCACTGACACAGATGGCGTGTTGAAATACAACTCCATTACCTTAAAACTACTCTGTCCAACTCAGTACTCTCCACTGATTATCAACTTTTTTCAATAGAAATTGCATACCCAACGGATCCATAACGATGGTACTGTCGTTTTTCATTTTAGTTTCCCATCTCGAAGTTGCTGTATATAAAACAGTATTTGCATCCAGCACTATATACTTTTCACTTTTTATGAATGATTTCTGACTGTTTACCTGGTTCAGAAAAGCATACATATTTTTAACAGACTGATCGTAATCTGCATAAACGCCTCCAACCAAAGAAACAAAATCAGGTGAGTCCAGGTATATTGAAATATACTCAACTTTTGTTATCGTTCAATAAAATTGATAATATTTTTCAAATCCGTATTATGATATTCATTTCCAGAATACTATAGATATATTAAGAGACGTTTGTTTTGTGGTGTAAAGCCATTCTACAAAAAAAATAGATCATTTTAACATATTCGAAATACTAAGAATGGTTTTATATTTAGGTTACATTATCAAAAACAAAGCGCCCTTGCGGGCGCCTGATAAATAAATTTCTTATACAGAGATTCTACTTCTTAAAATCCAAACTCATCAATGGTCACTTCTTCCACTTCTTCTTGTTTAATCTCAATGGTGTTGTGAGCAGTAAGTCCTTCCACGTAAATGGCTTTATAAGGAATTGCCGGGCACACATACTCACATCCGCCACAACCTACACAAATTTCGGGTTCGATTTCGGGGATTGTTAACGCACCTTTGTAAGGAACCATTCGAACGGCTTGTGTAGGGCAGTGTTCGGAGCAGGCGCCACAGCTGGTTTCATCGTAATAAACGATACAGTTCTCTATAATGAAGTTAACTCTTCCCATCTGTGTGTGGTGCTTTTCCTCCTGACTAAGCTTTACCAGTGCATCTGTCGGACAAACGTCGCAGCAAACAGTGCAATCGTAGTTGCAAAAGCCGTGATCGAAATAAAGTTTCGGTTGCATCACCCCGCCCAGTCCATATTCCAGAAACGCCGGTTTTATCACGTGCGACGGACATTTGCTCACGCAAAGATGACACGAAATACATTTCTCCCGGAAATGATCGAAGTTTAGCGCTCCCGGGGGAGCAATCGGAGTTTTTCGTTTCAGTTCGCGTTTAGGTAATAACGGTTCTGTTACTGTTTGAGCAAGTAGTTGACCTGCTGCTATACTTGTGATTAGTGTAGCTGACAGGAAACGACGCTTCGATTCGTCTTTCGGCTTATCTTCCCTAATGTATGAAAAAGCCGGAGCCGTTTCAACTGCCTTTTTTTTCTTGGAGCCAATAAGAGCATATTTCATCGCATCACGATGGCAAACTTCAATACAGTTAAAGCAGGTTACGCATCGGTTATGATCGATGACTTTATTTTTTGCATCAATACACGATGCTTTGCATTTCATCGAACACAAACCGCACATGTTGCACTTGTCATCTATAAATTGAATTTTGAAAAGTGAAAACCGGCTCAGAAATCCAAGTGTAGTTCCTACTGGACAAATTGTATTGCAATATGTCCTTCCGTTTTTCCACGCTAAAAAACCGATAACAAGCAGCGTAATTAAAGCGATAATTATCGAAGATACTCCCAACGAATAGATACCGACTTTATAAAAACTATAATTATTGAATGATGAGAAAATAGCTTCCAGGAAATTATTTCCTGCCAGATAAGCAGGACGGAAAATGTGTGTTACCAATCTGCCGTATGCACCGTACGGATCGAGCAGGCCTACCAAGAAGGTGAATCCAAACAAGAAAGCAATAATTGTAGCACCCAAGACACTCCATCGGAGAACGATTTTTGCTTTGCTGTAGGTGTATCTTTTCTTCTTCTTAAGTATTTTTTTTGAAAACCAGGCAACAATGTCCTGATAGATACCCATTGGGCAGATAGATGAACAATACACCCGGCCGAAAATTACTGTAAGCGCTACTAATGCAATCAGAATAATAATATTAAGTGCTAATAATGCAGGAATAAATTGTATATCGGTTAGAACGCTGAAACTTTCCGGCAGAAAACCTGAAAAGTCGAGAAAGTAGAGCGTTATTAAAGAAAAAAGTAGTACAGATATCGTTACCCGGATTTTTTTAAGCATGATTGTTCGATCGTGTTTGGTTAAATTCTCACCCTCCTGATGTTGAGCTTGTCGAGATTCATCGTCCCCACACCCAATTGCTCCCCTTTTGCCAAATGGCCAACCTTATCCAGCGGCATTTCCCTGGCCTGGTTGAAGAAATTGGCAGCAGCAGTGTCGACAGCAACGATATCCTGCGAGATGAAGAGGCCTTTCGACAATACTACATCGGCATCCGATTTTCCTCTGGGGCCGCTAGTCTTCATCAACCGGTAGGCATCAACAACATTCAGGACCGGACGTTTTGCATAGGTACACACATCAGCGATGCATTGCTGCAAATCGTTGGCGTGGAAAAATCCCCTGTCCCATACAATTCCCATGTAGTTCTTCATGGAGATGGTCAATTGTGCACCGCCGTGGTTTTTGAGAATAGGAACATTGATCCATTTGTCGGAGTCGACAATGGCTTGGTGTATTTTGGCCTCTTTCAGGCTTCTACCCTTTGGCAAAGAGACACTCTTGTAATAGGATTCCTGATGTGCGGGAACAACTTTTGCCCCGGCAGCTTTAGCGGCAGCTTCGATTCCGCTGTTAGCGTAACATTTACGCCAGTCGTCGCACGTGTGGTCGAAAACAGTTACCTCACGGGCACCTGCATCGAAACATTGTTTGATGATTTCCGTCACCAGTTTTGGATTGGTGTTAGCGGCCAGTTCGGGAGTTTTATCCCATCCGATATTCGGTTTTACACAAACCCTATCTCCCTTGCTGATGAAGTTTTTCATTCCCCCCAATTCGGCAATAGCTTTGCGAAACATAGCTTCGGGTTCCCCGCCCAATACGGCAACCATGTCGTATTTTGCTGCAGCATTTGTAGTTTGAAACGATTGAGTGAGTACGCTCATCGCATCTGCATCTTTAATGGTTGTGACAGCTGCGCCGGTAAGAGCAACAGCTTTCAAGAAATTTCGTCTGTCCATAATGTTTTTAATTTGTTGTTCGTTCTGTAATTTCAAAAATGTAACTGGATTCCGCCGAAGGCAGTAGTTTTCGGCATCGGGTATCCGGCATTTATTTCGTATTCCTGTCCCAATAAATTCTCACCTTTTAAGAACAGGTTTAACCAGTCAAGTGCCCGGTAATTGATGCGGGCGTTCCAAAGGACAAAGTTCTCCTTTACCGGCTCTGGCTTTACGGTTTTATACAAGTTTCCGACGTATTGGATACCGGTAGATAAATTCCACCTGTTCTTCGTGTAATTTGCACTGACGTATAGTTTGTGTTCCGGAGCTGCCAATATTTTATAGGCCATGCTCAATAAACTGTAATTGGCCGAAAGCCGAAAATCACGGGCGACCTGATAGTGGGTGCTGATCTCGAAGCCTTTGTTTTCTACTTTACCGGTATTTCCCCATTTGCCAATCCCGGGTTCGGCTTGTTGAATCATATTGTCGCCTTTGATATAAAAGAGGTTTAAACCCATATTCAACCGGTTTTCGAGCAATGACTGCATGAACGAGATTTCGTAATTCATCAATCTTTCCGGAAGCAGATCGGGGTTTTGCGGAGGGAACATATACATCTCGCGAAGGGTAGGGTTTCGGAATCCTTTGCTGACGATGGCTTTCACAACGGTTGAGGCGGAGGGGGTGAAACTTAATCCGAATTGAGGAATCCATTCAGACCCGTTCTTTTCGTGGTTGTCGAGTCTTATCCCGGTATTCAATGTGAGTCTGTTTTCCAGTAAGCTTTGCTGGATATTGACGTATCCGGCAACGTTGTTCAGGTGCTCATCGGCTAACTGTACATTCTTCGACTCGTCGGGGAATTTGTTCCACGCTTTCCCTCCGAAACGCTGAAAATCAACTCCCGCTGTGGTTTTGTTGCCCTCGAAAAAGGTGTAAGACTGATAGACCGAAAGGCCCAGCATCCGGTCGTCTGAATGGAAACGAAACGGTTTGGGCTGTTGTCCTTCTGTGTACCCGTCGTTGATTTTATGCGTCCCGAAATTGTAAAAGAATTTTACTGCTCCTGAAGTTCTTTCGTATTCATTTTCAAGAGAAAATGAGGTCATCCCGCGTGTAATATCGGCATCGTTATCGGTTATCGGAGCAGCGACAGTCCCCGGATTGGACGATTGGGCGTTCGAAAGATTCAAATCCACAAAACTGCTCCAATTTCCGGTAAGATCGTATCCTATTTTTCCGTAACCGTTTATCTGCTCAAAATCCATGTTTTCCCGATGTCCGTCGGAACGGTTATACCCAATGTTCCCGTTGATATGCAGCTTCTCTTTCTTCCATCCGCTGGATGCTTCAGCGCTGAAAGTATTGTAGGTGCCGTACATTAATTGAGCCGAATTGTGCAAGCCGTTCTGCTTCTGCTTTTTGGTAATGATATTGATTACTCCACCCATTGCATTGGATCCGTAAAGCACTGACGCAGGGCCACGAACCACTTCCACCCGTTCGGTCATCAGGGATTGGTAGCTGTCGGCCAGAGGGTGTCCCATCAGACCCATATATTGTGGATGTCCGTCGATGAGTACCAGTACTCCCGAAGTAGGGGAACCGCCAATTCCGCGGATGCTCATTCCTCCGGCAGCACCGGCAGCTACGCCGTATCCCATTACTCCACGTTGTGTGATGTATAGTCCGGGAACTTCCTCGGTAAGCAGCGGCAGAAGCGAAGGTTCCAGTCGGGTTTGAATTTGCCGTTCCGTGACGATAGATATGCTCATCGGCACGTTTCTCAGGTTCACCTTCGGTAGCGTACCGGTGACGATCACCTCTTCCAGGCGGATAGAATCGTTGACCTGCGGTGGATTGTTCTCATCAGCATAACCGGTTGAGAAAACAACGAAACAGGCAAAAAGGATAAATGTAAGTCTACTCATACGATCCAGGGAAACTTAAAACAATCTTCGTCGTAGAGTGCATAATCAGCATTTCCGTTTACTGCGAAAGTTTTTATTTGTCTGGCACCTTGTAAAAGATCGATGGCGAATTTAACAGTCGCTCCTGTTTTTATGCGATCTTCCACCAGCAGAATGGTTTTGTCCCTAAAATCGAAGTCGACAGGCGAAATCAACCTGGGGCTATCGTATTTTGGTTTTTGGCAGGGATCACGAAGATTAATTTTCAATAATTGAATTTCAGTATTCAACCGCTGATTAAGGATTGCGGCCGGGATAATCCCGCCGTTGGCAATGGCCACTATCATATCAAAAGTCTCGTGAAATTCAATCTCACGAAACCTTTGCATAACAGCTTCAAAAGACTTTGTATTCATTAAATAACCTTACACTTTAGCCAAGGCTTTCAGTATGAAATATCCGGCTGTTAGTTGAATGAGCATTCCGGGAAGGCCGATGCGGAAATCCTGAACGGCTGTGAAAAAGTGTTGGGTCATCGCCCATTCAATTCCTGTACCGATCACTTGATAGGCAACGATAGCCAAAAGAATACCCCCGAAGGATACTTTTCCGGAATGTTTTGCCACCATGGAGGCGGCAACAGCCAAAATAACCGATTTGATGATGATTGCCGGCAGCACGGCGGAAGGAGGCATACCGAACAACAAGTTGTTAGCTAAAGGCGATAGTATTGCCGTCAACAACCCAACATGAATTCCGTATTTGTACGCTGCGATGAGCGTAAAGAAATAGATGGGAAGAAAAATCAGTCCTCCCTGGGGCACTAAATGCGCCAGTTGCGGCAATAATAAGTTGCCCAACACAAAACATGTAGCGAACAAGTAGGTTTTTGTGTTGCTCAGGCTGAATGAATAAAGTTTTGCTGTTGTTGCCATAATCTGATGGTTTTATTATTTGTTATTGTTTTAGTTTTGAATTCCTGCTCTAAAATGCAACATAGGTGACAAAAATAATTATAATCTTACGAATAACCCGCTTTTTAGCCATTTTTTTTATTAGAAAAAATAAAATTGCAATCTTTGCTTGGCAATCAGTGAGTTATTGGTTGAATAGCAACGGTAAGAATTCCGATAAGTAAACTCTCCAGTTTCGCCAGGTGTGTCCGCCTTCCGATTCCCGGTAGGCATATTTGAAATTTATTCCGTCGAGTTTTTTCCGAAAGTCAGTATTTGCCTGATACAAAAAATCGTCTTTCCCGATACCTATCCAGTAAAGTTTATAACCGTTCTGTTTCTGTTTTAACAGTGTATCCTCTATATTTTTATACACGCTGGATTTCGCATTTTCGTTAGGCATAATAGCTGCAGAAAATAAACCCACGTAATCGAAACTGTTGGGATAATACCGTGAAATATGAAAAGAATGAAAACCTCCCATGGAAAGTCCGGCAATAGCACGCCCGGATTTGTTCCGGACAGTGCGGTAATTTTTATCTACGAAGTTGATGATATCGATAAATGTCTCTTCGTATTTTCCGTCCATCGTGTTTGGTAACCTGAAAGTTGGTTTGTAAAACCCTTCGCTCGATTCACCCGGCGCAGCCTCCTGGGCTACGTTTCCGTTCGGCATAACGATAATCATCGGTTTGGCCTTGCCTTCGGCAATCAGGTTGTCTATAATCTGGGTCGCGCGTCCAAGCGTTGGCCACGCTTCTTCATCGCCACCCATGCCATGAAGCAGATACAAAACAGGATAGGATGTGTTACCCGATTCATAACCGGGAGGAGTGTAAATGGTTATTCGTCTGTCAGTCTTGTTGCCCGGAGATTCATACCATCTCTTGGCTACCGTGCCGTGAGGGACATTATTCACTTTATATATATCGGCTTGTCCACCACCAACCAGCAGAACATTTAGTGTGCTTGCTACATCGCGACGGTAATGCACGTTATTGGGATCGTTCATTTGTAACCCGTTTGCCGTAAAGGCATACGTGTATAATTCCGAAGGAAGCGTACGGGTTGTAAATGACCAAACGCCATCGGCGTCTTTTGTCATTTTATTGTGGCCTTGTGCAAAATCACCCGTTACCGACACACTGTCGGCCAAGGGAGCGAGTAAACGAAACGTTACGGAATTGTCGGCGTGGATTTCGGGGGAAATAATTTCCTTTCGTTGTCCGAAGCCAAGGTTTTCCTGTGCTTGCATCATGATGCTGGTGGAGAATACGAGCAGAGTAAAAAAGATTTTTTTGTACATAGGTTTTCAGGTTTACGATTGAGTGTATATTTGCAATTGTCAGATCTGTATTGCAAATATAGTTTTTATTTTGAAATATCGGGTATCGAGAGGGTTAATATCGATAAACAGCATCTTTGTGCCGATGGACCAAAAAAAAGAGACGCATTCAATGCGTCTCTTGGATAAATTGTTACTTCAGTGGTTTTATCCGGATGTTTCGGAATTTTACCAAGGAGCCGTGCCCCAGGAAACCAATATGTCCGGTTTTATTCAATAACCCGGGATGATCCCGTTTATCAATCGTCCCGTTTTTGGAGGCTTCGCGGATGTTTCCGTCCAGGATAGTTGTACCGTTAAGAATAACTTTGATGCGATCGCCATCGGCAATTACTTCCTGATAGTTCCACTCGCCTACAGGCTTCAGGTAACCGCGTTTAGCAGGAATAACGCCATAAACCGAACCGTGATACTGGTAGATTTGGAGATTTTTGTAGACCGGGGCATCGTTATCAAGAATCTGTAATTCCATTCCTCCATATGCGGCATCGCCTTCTAGCGGCGCGCGGATGCCTAATCCGTTGTTGGCACCCGGTGTGAGCATAAATTCGAAACGAAATATAAAATTATCGAATTGTTCTTTGGTGTAAAGGTTGCCGCCAAAATTTTGGCTGGGATACAGCACGATGTTTCCACTTTCCACCACGTAGTCTTTTTTGTTTCCTGTCCATTCGTTGAGGTTAGTACCGTCGAAGAGTACCCGAAAACCTTCTTTCTTTTCGTCAGCAGGAAGCTGGAAAGGTTCGGGGCGTTCAATTTCTTTAATAAATATATCGCGATAAGCCACCTTGCTGCCGTGTGCCTGCAACTCAATCTGTTCCGTCGGGAAGATGGGTTGACTCCTGTTCCAGTAGTTTTCCAACACTACATTGTCAGTAACCAGTTCATCGTTAAGCCACACCGACACCCTTTCACCAATCATCTTGATTCGGAATGTATTCCATTCACCTACTTTCTGGTCAGCAACTTTTAGCGGTTTGCTCGGATTCTGCTGGTTGTTGTACAATCCACCTGATCCAACCTGTGCTCCTACATTTACACGGGCGGTGTCCCAGATCTGAACCTGTGGCGTGCCGCGAAGGTAGATCCCTGCATCAGGCTCCGGCCCGGGATAAAGCTTCCAGTCAACCAGCATTTCGAAATCTCCGTATTGTTTGTTGGTACAGAGGTTGTCCCCTTTTCCGGTGAAGAGCAGTTCACCGTTTTCGATGACCCAGCCCGTTTTTGCTGCTGCGTCGGCTTTTACCTGGGCTGCAGCGAGTTCTTTTGGCGTCATTTTCGCGCGTTTGATGGGATTCTCTACCAAGCCTTTCCATCCGTCCAGGTTTTTACCGTTGAAGATGGACACAAAACCTCCGTCTTGAGGATTTTCGTCCAGGTATTTTTTTATGGACTCACGTTGATAGCCAGCATCTGGATTTTTCAATGTTTTACTCACTTTCTGGAGTATTCCGGTGGTTACAACACCCGCAAAAGCCGGATTATTTGTGGCGATGTTCATGGCAGCCAATGCGGCATTTTCGCTCAATGCCACATTATCCATATACGGGGCTACGAAAAGCATAGCCTGATATTGTCCGGTGTTTCCCAACAGGCGGAGAATGTCGTTTTTCTGTTTCTCGGTCTGTGCAAACTGCATCACTTCACGGAGATACAGGTATTTTATGGCTCCTGTTTCATTTGATTTATTGATGGTAGCAACGATTGCATCCGTTACTTTGCTCAATTCATTTTTGTTCTTACTGTTTCTGGCTATATCCAGCATCGGGTAAATGGAGTTGAACGATTTCCAATTGGTCAGTGCATCAAAAGCGGCATTTTTATTGGCCCCGGTTTCGGTATTGTAGGCCTTGGTAATCATCTCCATTGCTTTTTGAGACCCGCTGTTTGCCAGTGCAGTATAGTAAAGGTGCTTGTTTACAGACTTGTTCATCCGGTCCGATACCAGCTTCATTTGTTCGTTGGCCGGAAGATACGACAGGGCTGCGTTTACAGCTTGTTGAAGAGCGGGAACATTGGCAGCATCCGATTGTTCGAGCAATGTGAACAAGTCGGGCAGGTTTTTATCCGTAGAAACGTATTGAAGCGTATTGGCTGCTTCTGTTTTTACGTTTTCGTTACCAGTGAACATTTGGTTATAAACCAGGTTATACTGACTTTCCATTTTCCGGTTGGCAATAAGCTGTAGGATAGCTTTTTTCCCGACATCCCCGCTTTCGTTGAAAACCGATGCAAGTGTATAGGAGATATCACCCTTGTATGTTGATAAAGCATCTTTGGCGAGCAACACCGTTTCATCGTCCTGGCTTTTCAATAGTCCGGCTAATACAAGCATCGCTTGTTCGTTTCCAATTTTTGCCAAGGAAGAAATGGCCGCTTTCTGTACCATTTTATTACCGGATGTAGCGAAATTGGCAAGCATATTAGCTGTATTCGCTACTTTCTTATCGCCCAACCAGTAAATGATGGCGGTTTGTTTCTCTGCAGAAGCTTTTGGACTTAGTTCCTTCATAATCCTTTCAACCGCTTTTCGGTCGTTGTTGAAAGGATAGGCGTTAAGCAAACGGGCCAGGTAAGCGATATCCCCGTCTTTCAGTGCACTGTTGAGGAGTTTATTTTTGTCCGTCGAAGGAATTGCCAGTAAAAGCCCGGCTGCAGCCACTTTCAGATCGGAACGGTTTTGCTTTATGGCAAAGTTGAGCAACCCATTTGCCTCCTTTTCCACCAACTTAACGTCGGTGTGAGTTAATCTTTTTAAAAGAGAAAGGTAGGATGCCGTAGCATTGTTGTTAAGCTGATAGGAATAATTGACTTTTTGTGCGGCATTTTTCAGTGGGATAAGGGCATTGCGGCTTCCCAGGCTTCCTAAAGCCGTAAGCAATGCGTTGCTGAGTTCTGCTGAGGGATTTTGTGACAGTGTTGAGAGCAGTGCGGGTTCGGCTTGGCTGTATCCGGTCTGAGTTAGTGCGTTCACAATATTGAACTTTACAGCATCCGGGGCGTTACCCGAAAGTGCTGCAACGATGGCTTGATTTGCCTTCTCACTTCCGATGGAAGCCAATGCCTGTACAGCCGGAGCTGAAAGGTGCGAATCCTTCAGAAAAGCAGATAAAGTTTCCACATTGTTGTCAGTTCCTATTTGTCCAAGCTGGCGGATAACAAAAGCTTTTACTTCATTATCCAGCGATTGGTTCAATGCTTTTCCGAAAGCATTTGCCGCAAGGGCCCGTTTGGCATCATCGTTTGCAACAAAGTTTGTCCATCCGCTGATGGCATAGTCCAATGCTTCGTTGCTCCGGTTGCCCGGAGGGTTCATTCGTCCGATCAAGTCCAGTAAACCCTGTTCTCCCGTGGAAACCAGATCGGTCATCGTCCGGTTATATTGAGTTTGATTATCGGCCGGAAGTTGTGCCAGTGCATCCGCAATAATGGTGGCACTTGTTCTGCCCTGCGGCAGTTGAGCCATTAATGCACCCGTTGCGAGCAGAATGGCTGTTAAAATGGATAGGTATTTTTTCATTGTTGTTTAATTTAATTGTTTTATAAGATTGACAAAGATTGGTAAAGATGGATGGCGGGCTGCCTATGTTTCAATCTTATTCAATCTAGTTCGACCTTGTTCAATCTAAATACTCCACGGCGCACGCATTGGCTGATCGGATAAGCGATTGGCTTCCTCGTCGTTCACAAAAATCTCTTTCACCGGATCGTATTCGATTGTTCTGTTTAACCGGAGTGCTACGGCACCCATGTTCACAATAGTAGCGGAACGGTGTCCGTTCAATTCGTTCAAAGCGAATTTCTGTCGGTTGCGTATTGATTCGATGAAATTGGTATTTTGTTCTGTCGGTTCGGGGAAATCGGCCAGTTTTTTCTGCCAGTCGGGAATGTCGCAGACGAAGTTTCTGTAGACATTTCCGTTTGGCCCGGCAATATAGGGCGTATTAGGCTCACCGTAGTCGCCTCCCCACAGAATAATCTGGCAGCCGTCGTCATAGGTGTATGTAATGGAACGCCAGGTACCTACTGCGTCGGGATGTTGTTGAGGAGCATCCACTTCTACTTTTACCGGGCTTGTATTGTCTTTTCCTAACAAATACTGAACCGGATCGATATAGTGTTGACCCATATCACCCAGGCCACCGCCGTCGTAATCCCAGTATCCGCGGAATGTTCCGTGCACGCGATGTGCATTGTATGGTTTGTAAGGAGCCGGGCCCAACCACATGTCGTAATCGAGTTCTTCGGGAATGGGTTGCGGTTCAAGATGTGTTTTTCCTACCCAGTAGAATTTCCAGTCAAAACCGGTATGTTTGCTGATAGTAACTTTTAACGGCCAGCCGAGAAGTCCGCTGTCGACAAGCTTTTTGAGTGGCTTTACCGGCGTGCCCAGTCCATAAAACGGGTCTTTGAACCGGAACCATGTATTCAACCTGAATATATTTCCGTATTGCTGAATGGCTTCAACAACACGCTTGCTTTCGCCGATAGTTCTGGTCATCGGCTTTTCGCAGAAAATATCTTTTCCTGCTTTGGCTGCTTCTACCGACATAATCCCGTGCCAGTGGGGCGGAGTCGCAATATGCACAATATCCACATTTTTGTCGAGGATAAGCTCACGAAAGTCGTGATAGAGGCTGATGTTGTCTTTTACCAGGGCTGCGGCCTGGTTAAGGTGGTTCTTATCGACATCGCACATGGCTACAACGCGCGTCTTGTCATAAGAAATGTGTCCGCGACCCATTCCGCCTACGCCGATAATACCTTTTGTCAGTTCATCGCTGGGTGCGACAAACCCTTTCCCCAATACATTTCGGGGAACCACAGTGAGAAGCGTTACCCCACCGAGGGTTTTTAAAAATTGTCTTCTGGAGGTCATAAATTAAGTTGTAATGTATAATAAAATTAAATTTTGTAAATATAATCAATTTTTGAATATGCTCATCTTTTGTTGTGACTTGTTAAATACTTTTATTTTCTTTTGAGTTTTTCCGACTAATTCGAGTTCCAGATAACGGCATCGTTTGTTTTTATTCCGTGAGCCGGGAAAGGTCTTTTTTCATCAAAAGGGTACAGAGCCTCGATATCTTCAATAACGATATTCTGCTCATTTAAAGACCCATCCGGATTAACTGCTTTCGTAACGTCTAACCCCAGGTGTTTAGCTAAAAAGGGATAAACCGCGACCCGTTTGTTGTAATCGTAACCGTGTTTGTCGGCAGGTAAATGAGCGTTTTCAACGACTTGAAACTTGCCAAAAAGTCCGTAAATGTACTGAAGGTGAGGGTATTCAACAGAAGGAGTGTTTTTTGTCCAGTCATCACCGTCAGAAACCACCAACATTGGTCGCGGAGCAGCGCAGGCTGCAATTTCTACATTATTGGTTTGGAAATTATCTGTTTTGTGAATCTGCATACCGCTTTCACAAACGCATCCACCAAAAAAATGGGCAGAGACCTGAACTACGGGGACAGAAACCGCAATTCTGTCATCGACAGCCGTGAGTAAGAATGCTTGCGTGCCGCCGCCCGAAGCTCCGGTAATGGCAATCCTTTCCGGATCGGCACCGATGGAAAGTAAAAAATCGATGCTTCGGATGCTGTTCCAGAGTTGTAATTTCAATGCCTCCGGGTGTTTGTGTATCCATCCATGTTCCCGTGCCAGTTGTCCATATCCGATCATGTCGTACGCAAAAACCATTGCGCCCATCCTAGCCATAGCTGCAAACCTTTTTTGTGCGTCAGGACGATACCGGCCGTAATCATCAAGCTCTGCCCAGTGTCCGTGCGTATTGAGGATTCCCGGTAAATTTTTAGCAGCGTTTGCCGGTGTATAAAGGCTTCCGGTAACATATACTCCAGGCAGACTTTCAAAGGCAACATTTTGTACTTGGTAACCCTCGTAAGTGCGTTTATCTCCGAAAATAGGATTAAGGGGACATTTCTCAGGAAATTTTTCCAACCCCGTTCCTTTCAGGATCTGGTTTCTTATCTTTTCCGCGCGTCTTTTCCAATCCTCAGCAGTAGTGTATTCTCTCCGTTGTTTCTCCAGAAATTCTTTTCCTTCTGCCTCGGTCCAATAGTATCCAACGCAAAGCATGGTAGAATCCGTTTGTGTTACGTTTACGCTGTTTTTTTTCTCTTTGGATGTACAGGAATTTACAGCGAGAAGCCCAGTCAGCAAGGATAATAAAAAAAGTCTTTGAATAAGGTTTGTTTTCATTTTCAATGAATAATGATGAAAAAGTTATTATTTTCGTAAGAAATCGACGATTTCAGGCTGATTGATTTTATCGGGTTGTTGTTTGTTTTTTGCTGCGAAAATTTTGACCGAGGTATTTGGTAAAAAGGCAAGCAAGTCTTTCCACTCATAGGAACCAACGCTCCCCGGAACAATAGAGAAAGCGAAAAGAGGATCGTAATATTTCGTTTCTACAAAATAACTGCCCGGAGGCGGCGGATCCAGCACCGCAATTTTCTTGAAGGTGTTTTTAAATATTGCATGGAGCAAAGATGGAGAAATCAATGTGCCTTCTGTTACAACATTCAGGGTTGCATCGTTAAAATTGTCGTTACTCGCAACAAATTGCATCATCAAATCAATCGCTTCGGCTTGAACCCCCGGAATGCTTTTTCCTGTTAAATTAGCTATGAAGATATAGTTAAACGGCACTCCCTGTACAAACCCGTCGCCTCTGAACTCCGGGTCATATAATTCGCCAATACCCGGTAAATCTGCTGAAACAACGACATTGCCTGCGTTCAGTATATTCATCAGGGTGGGTTCTTCCAGAAGCTTCTCTTTTCCTGAAGGATGATTCCACACCACTACATTCTGTGCTTTCATACCCTCCTTTTTAATTACATATACGGGAAGAGCATAGTCGTTCTTATCGTTTTCAATAAAGTACTTTTCTACAACGGCCTCTCCTTTTGAGAATTTACCCGTAAAAACTGCAGCCGTTAATTTTCTATCAAAATTAATGCCTGCCGTGGTTTTAATTTTATCTTTTACAGAGCTTTGCGGTAAGCTCTTGGCTGAATAATACCGTTGATTCAATTCAAAAACAGTGTTGCCTTTTAATGAACTGGCAACTTGTCCTGTAGACGTCGCCCAAAGTTCCTCGTCTTTAAAGAGAGTTACTTCATGATCTGTTGGATCTCCCGGCAGGTTTAAGAATTTCATGAAAAATGAATTAACTGCCTCCCTGTTTTTTTTTGTTGATTGATGCCCTCCCATATCTTCTACGAACAGAATGTTGTCAGCAATACCCAGTGCGTTGTATGATTTCTTTGCCTCTTTGAAAGTTTCCCGGGCTCCTTGTTGACTAAAAAAATCGTGTGTAGTCGTTACGATCAATGTGGGCTTGGGCGAGCGCATATGCAGCAAATCGGGAATGTCAATTCCCTTTTTGATCGACATATAAGGATTCTGTTCTGCGTCTTGAGGCCCAATTGATTGCAGCAACCTCTTGAATGTAGTAATGTAGCATTCGGGGGCGGCTGCGTGTATACGTTCATCGTAGGCAGCTATTAATGCAGTCTGCGTGCCTCCTCCTGAGCGACCAGTAATGCCTATCCGGTTCATATCCACCTCTTTTCGGGTCTCAAGAAAGTCAACAGCCCGTACGCCGTCCCAAATGAAATAGTCCGAAATTGAAGATCCTGTCAATAAGGTTTGGATTCCGGCGTAGGAATGCTCGGTCGTAGGCCCTCCAATTTGGGATTTTCCCGTAGTTTCATCCAGGTATTGCAACCTTTCACCTTGACCGATAGGATCATAGGCGAAAACAATAAATCCTTTTTCTACGAAATTAATTATTGAGCGTTGGTAACCTTCGCTACGAAATCCATTGTCCGAATGTCCGGAACAATAGATGATGGCGGGAGCAGGATGCTGTCTTTTCTTCGGGATAAACAGGCATCCAGTCACATAAAATCCGGGATGTGACTCGAAAATAATCTTTTCTACCGTGAATTTTTCTCTTTCCAACTGACCGGTTATTCGTGTATTCAATGGTGTTTTTTTGAATTTCATCAGTGAAGCCCTGTACTTTTGCTTCAGCTCTTTTTGATAGTCAATCCAATCTGCTTTAGTTTGAATGGTTGAAACGTATTCTGAACGTTTGCCGAGCAGGTCTTCAGCTTCATTATACAGTATCCGGTACAACGCCCTGAAGTTGTCCTTATAAACCATCCACTTCCCTTCCCCTTGATTATTAGCAAATGAAGATGGGGAAAAATCTTGTGAGTACCCGTAATAGCCAAGAAAGTAAATGAAAAAAAACAGGGTTAATTTGTATTTCATAATATTTTGATATTTTTTTCCAAGTTTTCGTTTGCTTTAACTAATGATGATCTTCATTTTCTTGTATACTGGTTGACTAGTCACAGTTGAGCCCTGTCCAGAAATTGATTTTTTTGGTTCAGTCCAATTCTATGATTTGGATATTCCTGAAATGAATTTCGGAACCTTCTGCCTCCAGGCATATGTATCCCTTTTTTTGTGATGAATTGGTGATCCCGTTTACAAACTTTCCATTAACAGACAACTTAATGTTCCCGTCAACACACACTACCTCGTAAATATTCCATTCCTTTGTCCCTTTTACCCTGTTTTCTATCGACTTACTCCTTTTGCCCCGTGGATTTTCAGGGATGATTTCGACTCCTCCAACGCCGAATAATTCACCGTGTACATAAGCGATAGGCGGCTCTACTCCATCGCGGGTATTGAGTCTGATCCATTCCAGGTCCAACATTTGTACCTCAACACCGTCCGGTAGTCGGTTCTCACCCGGTTGAGCTTTACTCCAGACAAATGTGCCTGAATTTCCACCCGGCGCACGATGGCTCCATTCAATGTGCATAATAAAGTTTTCGTACTCTTTTTCGCTTCGGATTACTCCAATGGGCAATCCGGTGCATTTCAGAGTTTCCCCACTAACCCTCCAGGAATCTGCTTCGGTATTAACCTGATACCATTTTACCGGCTTGGCGTTTTTAAGCTTTCCTGAAAGGACATCCTTCATGTGTATAGATTTGCCAAATGTTGCCACTAATTCCTGTGAAGAAGTACGGCTGGTTTTTAATAAGAATACAGAGAGGATAATGCTGATTAATATGACCTGTTTTTTCATGTTCGAAAATTTAAATTATGCTGATAATTTTACTCAACCAATTTGTCTGGTCAGGCTATTTTATCTGCCCATTTCAGGAAGCCAACTGAATAGCCCCAAGGTGCCTAAGTTTTATCCGGCAGGAATTGAAATATGTTCGTAATTAACACACGCGAAACTTAAACTGAATATTCGGAATTGCCGGTTTACATAAACACACTAGGAGAACTTATTAAAAATTCATCCTACGATCTATCATTGTAAAACGTGGCTATTCCGAATATTCTATAACGATTGGTCAATGGGCAAATTTCAATCCGCTTAACTTATTCCAGTCGCCACGGGTGAAATCAGGGATTTTTACAGGCATTCCTCCGTTTAATACAGATTGTTCACTTAACTCAACCAGACAGGACCATTCTGCAGCATCATAAACATCCTGATCGAGAGGCAGTCCGTTCCTTAAGCAGTAGATCAGCCGGTAATCCATGATGAAGTCCATGCCGCCGTGGCCGCCCACCTTTTTGGCAAATTCACCAATTTCTTTTATGAACGGGTGTTCGTATTGAGTCATTAGCGAGTCAATTTGTGTTTCCGTGAGAAAGCTATGAGCGTTCGGTTCCAGTGCGATCAACCCGGTTGGGTATTTCTGAAAAAAACCTTTGGTGCCGCTAATGGTGTGTAGCCTGCTGTAGGGCCGGGGACTTGTAACGTCGTGCTGTATCATTATTGTCCGTCCTTTTTCGGTTTTTATAACGGTTGTATTCATATCACCGAGCTTATACTCCTGCTTTGCCTGAGCCGAATTTTCACCGAACTTCTCCTTGGCGTATTCCGTCATTCCAAACTGATTGGAAGAGACGGAAACCAAATAATTCATCTTGTCTCCCCTGTGGATGTTCATCACCTGGCATATCGGACCGAGTCCGTGTGTGGGGTAGGGGTTGCCTGTATGTGCCGTGTTGAACTTCAATCTCCACATGTCCCAGTAAGCACCGGAACGGAAGTTGCTCTCTCTTAAGTCGTGAATATAGGCGCCTTCTCCGTGGACAATATTCCCGAAAAGTCCTTGCTGAGCCATATTCAACGTGTTTAATTCAAAGAAGTCATAACAGCAATTCTCTAACATCATGCAGTGTTTTCTTGTTTTTTCTGCTGTATCGACTAATTGCCAGCACTCTTCGATAGAAGTTGCTGCAGGAACCTCGATGGCAACGTGTTTTCCTTGCTGCATGGCATATACAGCCATGGGTGTATGGTGGAGCCAGTCGGTACAAATATAGATCAGGTCGATGTCCTTCCGCCGGCATAATTCTTTCCATGCGTTTTCCCCTGTATATTCGTCAGCAGGCTTAAGTCCTCTTTTTGCCAACGTATTTTGCGATCTTTTTACCTTATCTGCATCTAAATCGCACAGGGCTTTTATCTCCACACCTTCGATAAATGTGTATCTCCCTACTGCACCGGTACCCCGATTACCTAATCCGATAAACCCCACCCTGACGGTAGGAATGGGATCCACAGCTAACTGTAGTACACTCTTTTGTCCTTTTTCACGCGGAGGTTCCGTGTTCTGTGTCTGCCCGGATAGCTGAGCAAAACCGCTCACCGTGAAAATCAGGGCTAAAAACAATATATTGAAATGTTTCATACGTTTTTTTTATTCTTTTCCGGGCACACCTGCCACCGGGATAATTTCAGGAATGTTTTCAACAGGCCCCATTACGTAGGTTTTGGGCCCCAGGTAAAGATCGGCGTTCAGTACTTCATCCCACGTGATGTCTTTTCCGGTATAAGCCGCCATACGACCCATGATGGTGACCAAGGATGAATAAGCCTGATCTTCGCCGTCGTTAATTGTATTTCCGCTTCGAATGGCCGTAACCAGGTTGATGTGTTCCTGGACGAACGGATTCGTCACTTTCCACTCCGATTGAGTGTCGGTTTCTTCAGGATGCGGATATTCCCAGATAATGTTTCCGTTCAGGTCATACAATTTCCCGGAAGCATCTGCGTAGCCGTTGGTGCAGTTGATTTGTTCTACTTTTTCGTTGGTACAGCCATCAATCTGTCTGGCAGCACAATGCGTACGCATACCGTTGTCGTACAAGTACTCGATGCTGAAGAAATCATACTGGTCGCCGGTTACCCTTCTTTGGCGCCCGCCCCAACCGGTTGCCTTAACGGGATTTTTACCCAAATACCAGTTCATAACGTCCACCTCGTGGATAAATTGTTCGGTTATGTGGTCGCCCGAAAGCCAGCAGAAGTTTACCCAGTTTCGCAGCATATATTCCATGTCTGTCCATTCCGGCTTTCTGGTGCGGAACCATAATGCCCCTCCGTTCCGGATGATGTTTGCTCCCACAATATCGCCGATCTCGCCATTGAGAACCCTTCTTCTGGTTTCCATGTAATCCTTTTGAGAACGACGGATGGTTCCGCTGACAATGTTTAGGTTCAAGGTTTTTGCTCTTTTGACGGCTGCCAATACCTTTCTGACCCCAAACGGATCAACGGCTATCGGTTTTTCCATGAAAATATGCTTTTGAGCATTCACAGCGGCCTCAACATGGGCCGGACGAAAATGGGGTGGGGTACAAAGCAAAACCATATCCACACCGGAATCGATTACCTTTTCGTAACTGTCAAACCCGAGAAAACAGTTCTCATCAGGGATTTCAACGTTCCGTTCTTTTTTCAAGATCTCCCTGCAACTGTCCAGCTTGTCCTGGAAAACATCCCCCAGCGCGACAATCTGTAGGTTTGGACCTGCGTTCAAGAAGTCCATGGCGGCACCGGTCCCGCGACCTCCACATCCAATTAATCCGGCTTTAATTACCTTTCCGTCGGGAGCCTGCTCCAGTAGCTTGGGCAGCGTCAGCTCACCTTTTTTGGATTTATCGGTCGAGCAGGAACTCAACATTGGAATTCCTCCCATCATCCCTACTGTTCCGGCCACAACCGAACTTTTTAAAAAACTTCTTCTCGATAATGAATCTTTGTTTCTCATATTATATCAATTATTTGTTAGATAGTTTGGTCAAACTTTTGCTTATATTGACTTTTACAAGTACGATATAATTTCATCCATTTGAGCGGAGATCTGCTTCAGGTGATTTCTGTCTCCTCCGTTAACCTCTGCTGTTAACCAGCCTCCCTGATGATTTATCTCTCTGACGGCTTTCATTACCACCGGCCAATTGTTGTCGCCTTTCAGTAAATCAACATTGAAACCTTCCCACAACCCTTTTGAGTTCATAAGTTCCCGACTGAATTCTTTGATGTGAAGTTTCATGATGCGGGAGTTAAGTGTCTTGATCCAATGTTCGGGCCAGCCGTACCGCAAAACGTTCCCGATATCAAAATACCAACCCACCAGGGGGTGATTTATTTCATCGATAAATCTTTTTGCTTCAACAGGGCTTATAAGGAAATTGTTCCAGACGTTCTCCACTGCAATTTGCATCCCTGTTTTTTCTGCGTAAGGGATCAATTCCCGAATTGACTGTTGGGAGGTAATGTATGCCTGCTCGTAAGATACCTTCTCGTTTACTACACCCGGCACGACTAAAACCGTGTCTCCACCCATCTCTTTCACCTCCTGCAAAGATTTTATAACAGAGTCGATACACTTTTTCCTCACCGCAGGGTCGGGATCAGAAAGAGGTGAGCTCCAGTGGTCCTTGTTTACAACCGTGGGAAGTTCAATCCCTGATTTCGATTTTGCGTCAAGTATTTCTGACATATTGAAGTCGACAGGGCTGTTTAGTTCTACACCGTCAAAGCCCAACTCTTTGACCAGTTTGAATTTATCGGTTAACGATAGTTCTTCTTTGATCATTCCAAGCCCCAAACTCTTTTTTAAGGCGATTTTTTTCTTCGGCTTACTTTGCGAAACGGATGCAGATGCAAATGGCGTTACGGCTGCTGCTCCGGCTATGACTGCAGCGGATTTAATGAAATCTTTCCTGTTCATTAGAATTTATGTTTTATAAAGTTATTCCGGGTAGAATGGATACTACAAACGGGTGCCTTACTAAAAAGAGCAATAAAGGTAAGTATTATTTTGCAGATGAGTTACAATCGAAATAAATAATTGCATATTTTTGATTATAACGACCCTGATCTTCCATCCATGTCGTTTTTGTTTTCGGGATAAAGGGGAAGCTTTATGGGTAAATTATCGCGGGTGGAGCGATAAATAGCCGTGAACAGTTCCACTGTCCTGCGTCCGTCCTCTCCGGTAACCAGGGGATCCCGGTTTTCGTCCAGGGCAAATAAAAAATCTTCTATTTGACGCTCCATGTAATGGGTCATCGGATCGATGCTGCTAAAATGCCGGACATCTTCCATTTTCCATTTCTCCGCCAGCTCTTCTTCTCCGGGAATAGTCCAGAGGTCGTTTACCGGGGGTTTCAGAATCCCTTTCATCCCTGCAATAAACATGGCGCCACCATCGGTCTGGACACCCGCGGATGCGCCGTTTTCACCGTGCACATGTACTTTTCCGTAAATTCCGGGTTTTTGCGAGTTGCTCACGATAACATTTCCTATTCCTCCGTTCCTGAATTTTATTACAGCCAATGCGGTATCCTCCACCTCGATATAAGGATGATTCAGGTTTCTCCAGATGCCGTAAACTTCTTCCACCTCTCCCATAAACCAAAGCAGGATATCCAATTGGTGTGGCGCTTGATTTACCAGGACTCCCCCTCCTTCCGTTTTCCAGTTTCCCCGCCATTTATCGGCATCGTAATAGCTTTTGTCTCTCCAGCCCAGCATGTTAACGGTACCCAATACCGGTTTGCCTATCTTGCCGGCCTCAATGGCTTTTTTCACCCTCAATACGGGCTCATACCACCTGCGTTGACTGACTACTCCAAGCTTGACTCCCGCCTTTTTACAGGTTGAAATAATTTTGTCAGCATCTTCCAGAGTCGATGCCAGTGGTTTTTCCACCAGGATATTGGCTCCTTGCAGGGCAGCTTGTTGTGCCGGCTCCAAATGAAACGGGTGAGGAGTACAGACGACAGCCAGGTTAATTTTTTCTTTTTTAATGAGCTCCGCCACATCGGTGTAGGCGGGAACTTTGTATTGACAGGCAAAGCCGTTTGCCGTTTGTTGGGTGCGGCTCCAGACCCCGGCTAGGCGGGCATTAGGCAGATTCTGTATTGCCGAAGCATGCAGGTGGGCCACTTTCCCACATCCCAGAATTGCGATATTGTAAACAGAATTTCTCATTTCGACATTGAATTAGGGAATCAGGATCACTTTATTTATTCCCGCTTCCTTTCTGTAAAGCCGGTTAAACCATTCAGCACCCTCAGAAAGAGGTGCCACGGCCGATATCATGCCGCCAACGTCGATTTTGCCGGAAGCCATCAGTTCTAACACCGTTTCGTATTCGCCATTGATAGCGCAACTTCCCAGAAGTGAAAGTTCTGTGGTTACAATTTTTTGCAGGGGGACAGTCACCTCGGGCATCAGGTTCCCTATCAGAATTGCTTTGCCTCCTTTGCGTAAACTGTTTATACACAGGTTTACAGTTTCCGAAACTCCTACTGCTTCAAAAGCCACATCTGCGTTCCGGCCTTTGGTTAGTTGTTGTATTTTCTCTGAAACGGTTTTATCGGAAGAGAGGAAAGTATGAGTCGCGCCGAAGGCCTTGGAAAGTTCTAATTTTTTTTCATCCATGTCGATAGCAATGATGGGATATACACCTGCCGTCTGCAGCAGTTTTACAACAAACAGGCCAATGGTTCCCGTGCCGATAACCACGGCATTTTGTCCCAGTTGAATACCGGATACATTTACTGCATGCAGGGCTACAGCAACGGGCTCTACCATCGCGGCCTGCTCAAAGGAGACGTTGTCGGGAATCTTGTAAAGTATATGTGCCGGAACAGAAACGAGTTCGGCAAAAGCACCGTGTTTTGTATAATTCCCCGGGGAAACACCCAGGACTTTTCTATTGTTGCTGAGGTTGTAATGCCCCTGACGTGTGAACCAGTCATCGAGCGGATATATCGTGGAGTCGAAAGTAACCCTGTCACCCGCTTTCCATCCTGTGACCGCAGTGCCAACTTCCGTAATTATGCCTGCGGCTTCGTGCCCCATGACCAACGGGGGGATTCTTCTTCCGGTGCTCCCGTCCATACCGTGGATGTCGCTTCCGCAGATTCCGCAGGCTTGAACCCTTATCAATACTTCGTCGGCTTCCATATGAGGATCAGGGAAATCACGATAATTCAACTCCATGTATTTGTCTAAAACCAATGCTTTCATAAAATAATACGATAGGGATTGTAAGTAGTCTGTTAGATACTCAAAATAATTATTTCTTATTTGTTCCTCACGGGGAAAACAGCAATTCGTAGAGTGCTGCATCCGTAGGGGATAAGCTCAATGTTTTCTTCCCCGCCAACATCCTCTCCCTGTTGAGTGAAATAAGGGACCGGGCCGGCCGACCCGTTGTATTCTTTCCATCCGGGCAGTCGTAATCCAGTTGTCCTTATCGTAACGGGTGCATCTTGCAGGGTCCAGGGATAATCAGAAGCCCTGTTTTTTGTTTCAACAACAAAAGCTTTCCCAACATTTTCCTTGCTTAAGTTACGGATAGGTAAGGCATAGTTCCAGGGAGAGTCGCTGGTAACCTGGTAATACCATTTTCCGTAACGTTTGGTTTCGTGGGGCTCAGTTGTTTTCTTTTGCCAGTTTTCATTCATCTTCAGCGCATACAGAAGTGGACCGCGTTCAACGGCCGCTCCGCCATCGTACCATCGGCTTATCGACACTTCCATGGGCAGGCGTAGAACGACCTTGTCATTGCTTTTCCAGGCACGATCGATCCTTGCGATTTCACCTTGCCTTGTTTCTGCCGTAACCCCTTCACCGTTTATCGTTATTACGGGGTTTTTACACCATCGGGGAATACGCAGGTGGAACGGAAATTCTATTTCTTCTTCTTCTCTGTCCGGAAAATCGAAGGTAAAGGCGATGGTTTCCTCAAAAGGATACTGTGTGGACTCTTTAACGGTGATGAGTTGTCCATTTCCCACCCTTGCCGAGACCTCCGATGGGGCGTAAACCAGTGCGGCAATGCCGTTGTCGTTGGTTGCATACCAGAGATTCTGCGTAAACTTGGGCCACCCCTGATGCATGTTGGAGGTACAGCAGGGGTATCCGGTGAGTTCACCGAAAAGGTTGTCGGTATCGTGGTGGGGAGTCACGAAGTTCCGCATGTCCCGGCTGACTTTAACCTGGTTGACCTGCTGGTAATACTGTCGAGCGCCAAAATCGTCGGTGGTTTGAGTGGGTAAGGCATTATAGGCAATTTTTTCGAGGTGGTCCGCCCATTGCACATCCCCGGTAACCTGTAGGATACTCTCCAGCGAATACATCATCTCCACTGCGGTGCAAAGCTCAGAACCTTGAACGGGATTTCCAAAACGGAGCAATTCGTCGCCCGCCCATAATCCGATGGGCAATCCGATGGTGTTGCGCATATCCCGGACAGCTTTTTTTACCGCTTCGAGCAGTTCAGGATTTTGATTCTGCTGGAAATAGATAGCCGGTTCTTTAAATCCCTGTCCGAGATTTACACAATGTAAGCTGTGCTGTCGCGATAGATGATCCTGACGGAGGAATACATCCGTCCAGTTGAATGTCTGTTCGTGGATCAGCTCACCCAACTCGAGCAAAAAAGGATCTCCCGTAATGTTGTACAACCAATAGGCCATCATCAGGTTATCTCCTCCGCGCTGTTCTCCCCAGAATGTCCAGTTACCCAACGGCGTGTTCGGCAACTCCTTCAACTGATATTTGAAATAATTTGTCATAAAGGGAATTATCCGTTTATCCCCGGTTGCGGAATAGTATTGCTGCATTACTTTCAGCATCACCATTTTAGGCCACCAGTCGTGAGCGTTGTTTCGTTGCAGGCCTTCTTCGGGTTCCCGGTCGGTATCCGGGCCAAAGTATCCGTTTGGCTTTTGCGATGCCAACGTCCACTCAATCCAGGGCTGCACTTTCTTTTTTAATTCCGCATCGTTCATGATATAGGCGAGCGGCAAGAGTCCGTCAATCCAGTACGGCCCTCGTTCCCACACGTCTCCGTCACCGCCCAGCCATCCGTTTCTCTGTCCGGCGACCTGCGGGTAAATGGAGTCCAGATGTCCTGTCATTCCTGTCCGCATCCGGTTCAATTGTTCTTTGAGCCACCCTTGAGGGCGGATAGCTCCGACGGGCAGTTCGATATAGGTTTTACCGGTCAGCGGGGCACGGTTGCCGGGGTAGTTAGGTGGTTGTCCGGAGTTACTTCCTTGTGAATGAGTGCCCGGGATCAGGAAGACCGAAATAAGGATGGCAATTAAATGTCTCATGCGATTATTCTTATTCGTTATAATTCATCCACACTTTCATTTGTCCGGCCTCCCGGTTGTCCCACGCGTAATAGGGGATAAAACGGATGGTGTCATCTCCCGAAACGGCGTCGATGGTAGTGACGCCGTTCAGCAGCGTGGGGTTGAATGTTTCCTTGAATCTGGCAGGCGGGGAAAGTGTCAACTCATCGAACGAAGGGTTGTCCGTTTCTTCCGCGCAATATACGATCGGCCCTCGTTGAACAGCCCTTTTCCCGGAGTTTTCTTTTACCCGCGGATCGGCCTGTACCGTTTCTGCCGGCATGTCCAGGGCAAGCGTCACCTTGTCTCCCGATTTCCATTTCCGGTCGATCACCAGGTATCCCTTTTCAATCAACGGATCGGTTATTGACTCTCCGTTTACGGCAACGGTGTAGTTTTTGCACCATCCGGGGATTCGCAGCCGGAATTCTTTCCTGACGGATTTTTTGAGCGACTCAACGGTAAGGGTCACGTTGCCGTCCCACGGATAGCTGGTCTCCTGGACCAGGGTCATCGTCTCTTTTCCGGTGTTCACGTCTGCTTTGTTTCCGATGTACAAATTTACCCAGACGGCCCGTTCCGATGTTCCGTAAATATAGTTTCCGATGGAAGGAAGAAAACGGGAGATCTGGCTGGGGCAACAAGCCGTGCCGTACCATTCCTTGCGGTGATGGTCCCCGTAAGAAGCCAGCGGATTTACGTAAAAGAACAGGTCTCCCTTCAGCGACACGCCCGCCAGCGCGCCGTTGTACATGGACCTTTCCAGCACGTCCATGTATTTCGAGTCGCCTGTTAGCTGGTGCATACGCGAATTCCAGTAGACCATTCCCACCGAAGCGCAGGTCTCGCAATACGCTTCATGGTTGGGCAGGTCGTAAGGCTCCGTGAATCCTTCGTTGTGGCGTGAAGACCCGATCCCTCCGGTCAGGTACATTTTGGTCAATACCACATCGTCCCACAACCGGTTCAACGCGTCGACATAGCCGGCTTCGTTCTTCAAGGCAGCCACGTCGGCCATGCCGCAGAACAGGTACATGGCCCGGACGGCATGCCCGTTTATGGTTGATAATTCCCTGACCGGCATCTCATCCTGATAGTACATGGGGTTCCATGTCCCTTCCGTCCCCTTGGAACCGTGCCCGTGTCCGCGTTCTTCAAGCAGCCAATACGCAAAATCGAGGTACTTCTCCCGGTTGGTAACCTCGTATAGTTTTACCAGCGCGAGCTCAATCTCCTCGTGCCCCGGGACCCAGTGGCGTTTACCGGGCCCGAACCGGTCCATCATGTGATCGGCCATTCGTATGGAGACGTCGAGCAGTTTGCGTTTGCCGGTGGCTTTGTAATAGGCCACGGCCGCTTCCATCATGTGCCCGGCGCAATACATTTCGTGCTTGTCCATGTTTGTCCAGCGTTTATCCCTTCCGGTCAGCGTATAAAATGTATTGATGTATCCGTCCGGCTCCTGGGCGGCCGCAAACTTGTCGATCCACTCATCGGCTTTCCTTTCCAGCTCGGGGTTGGGGTTGTTTATAAGGCTGTAAGCCATCCCCTCAAGTGCCTTGTAAACGTCGGAATCATCGTAAAAAATGCCCGAATGTTCGCCTGACCGCCTGGCGGCATTTTCGAAGTTCCGTATCCGTCCGGTTTTATTCTCGATTTGATCGATACATACGGGAAGTGTATGTAAAACGTGATTTTTCAATCTTGGCGACCAGAAATTGTCGTTGATCTTTACGTGTGAGAAATCGACCGGAGTTATTTTCCTTGTCGATATCTTATTGCTTGAATGTGAATTTTGTCGGCATCCTGTGCATGTCACGCTTATTATAACAGCAATTGTTGCCAGAAATATTTTTTTGAGTCTCATTGTTAATAGATATTATGGCTGAGGATATTTTCCGGTATCAAAGATAATTATTTTTCGTTTGAAAACTGAAAAAACGACAAAAAGGGTTGTCAACAATACAGTTAACGACCCTTTTTAAGAAAGAATGAAAATTTAGAAACTGTTTTGAATTTTATATTTCTTCAAAATAGCCCGCTATCAAGTGCGAACTGAAAATCCAAATCCATCCCAAAATAGGCATAAAACAGGACATGAAAAAATCAAAACAGTTTCTTACAGTATCCCTTTGCAGGCTTATTGTCCGGCATAAATGATGGAAATAATGCCTAAGATGAACAGGATAAACATCCATATTAACAGCTTGTTGGTTGCTTTCGAGGAGTTTTTAAACTCTTTCCAGATAAACACACCCCAAAGTGCTGCCACAAGAGTAGCACCTTGTCCTAAACCATAGGATATGGCTGCACCGGCTTTTCCTGCTGCGATGTAACTAAAAGCCGTACCAACTCCCCAAATAACGCCTCCCAATACTCCTACCAAATGCGTTTTTAAATTGCCTTTAAAATACTGGGAGTAATTGACAGGATTTCCCACAAATGGTTTTCTCATTACCAGGGTATTGAGAATGAAATTGCTTGCTAATATCCCTATCGAGAATATAAAAAACGCGCCATAAGGAGTCAGCATGCCTTCGGTAGGGTTTTCTAAATTTGTCAAATCCATTGCAGAAGCCACGAATCTATAAAAAAAGGACATCAGGAATCCAGCAATGATTGCGATAATAATTCCTTTTTTCCTTGTCTTTTGTTCCTCGGTTCCCTTGCTCATTCTACTTGAGGCAATGCCGTTCATTATGATCGCAGTGACAACCAGGAGAACACCTAGGAATAAAATGACGGGATCGCCTTTTGGTGCACCGAAGTAGTTGATAAAAACGCCCAAAACAAGTGCCAGGCCTACACCCACCGGGAAAGCAACAGACATTCCGGCCAAAGAGATAGAAGCGGAAAGTAATATGTTGGAAGCATTGAAGATAATTCCTCCTGTAAATGCACTCCAGAAACTTTTCGGATTTACTTGCGTAATATCATCAATAAACCCTCGTCCTTGTTCACCTATGCTTCCGAGGGTAAAACCAAAGATGATTGAAAGGAGCACGATTCCGATTACGTAGTCCCAATAAAACAACTCGTACCGCCAAGTTTTAGCGGCTAACTTTTGTGTGTTTCCCCAAGAGCCCCAGCATATCATGGTTACGACACATAAAATTACGGCTAATAAATAATTACCTACTATAAACATATCCTTTGAAATTAAATTAGTTATTTGTTCATCAAGTCAAATACACCTCTCCACGTTTTGTAGGGATGTTGATTAATTTCTTTCATTGTTATTCTTTTATCAGGGGCAACCATGTGCATACGTGCGAATCCTCCCAACAGTTCACAGAGGCATAATCTACCATACGTATGTTGCCTTTCGTGGTAGGTACGATAAACTCCATGCGGGCATCGGAACGGGTGGGTGTTGTTTTAGTCACTTTCACCACGCCACGCTTGTTCTCTTTAATTTTTGTTGGCTGATTGAATGTGGGATCGATGTTTTCATCGCGCGCCAATACAATGGGCCCCCAAGTAACCGCCTGGAAGTTTTCGCTTCCCGGAGCGCTTCCTTGAGGTCCGTCTATCACTCTGGCAATCATTTCAAACTCTATTTCGATGCGATCGTTATTTTTCCATTCACGATCAATAATCGCATACTGTCCCGATTCCACCTTTAGGCTTTTACCGTTCACTTTCACCTTATTTTTCTTACTCCATTCAGGTATTCTTATCTGCACCGCGAACCTCTCGGCTTTTTCGGGGTTCACATGGATTTTCACTTTTCCCGAATGAGGATAATCGGTCTCAATCTTCAATCCCAAAGCTTGTCCTTTCGGCGTAGTGGCATTTACATCCGCCGCATTGTAGAGGTTGATAACCGGTCCGCGCTCGGAGTTGGTCACAGCGATAAGCGGGATATACGACAAACCTACCGGACCACTCAGGTTACAGCAAGTAACAAGCAAACCATTGAAGCTACGTCCCCAGCCACTGGCATTTACTTTTTTCCCGTTGAGCAGGTTAGCATAACTAAATCCATCCCCGGTAGGCTTCATGGCACCCAGCAACCCGTTATATATATATCTTTCGATTTGGTCCATCGGAGAAGACTCCCCGGTTAACCGCATCAATTGGCTGCAGTACTTCATCCATGTAACACCCACGCAGGTCTCCATCATTCGCTTGATGTTCGGGTGGGTTTGTTCAAGAGCGGTGTTAGTCCATGCCTCTCCATTTACTTTCGGAAAATAAGGCTGATCGGCTCCTCCATTGCCGATAATGGTCATCTCTTTCGTACGCACATTATTGTAGTAGTTGTCTAACATGCGCTTCACTTCAGGTTTCCCCGTTACGCGGTAATACTTTGCCAACCCCTCAAACAGAGATGTTATCTCGTATGCTTTGGGATAGGTTCCTGCCATCTTGTAGGGCTCAACGTTGTTGTATGCATTTTCGAACAAGTCATGATTTTTCGCTCCTCCCGCTTCGATAATATAGGTTGCAAAATCGAGATACCTTTGGTAGCCCGTCATTTGGTAGAGTCTCATAATCGGCTCAAGTATCGTGCTCGACTCAATTTTCTCGGAGCTCCATCCCATTTGATTAATTGGTGATTTTGGAGCCGGACCAACTTGGTCAATAACACAGTCTGCCTGACGAATAAGGCTTTGAAGAACAGCTGGATCGTGGTTTACCCAATCGTAATAATCCATCAGTCCAAGCATAACGTATTTCCGCTCCCATATATCTCCTGTGGCGCTTTCAGGTTGCTTTTCTATTGGCGAACAACTGATACTTCCATTCGGGCGTTCGGTAGAGAGCAAATCCTTAACGGTTTCATCCAATATTGTTTTCAGTTCGGGATCTTGGGTGTAACGATAGAACAAGCTTGCCGACCGGGTTGCCTTACCCCACATCTCACCCAGTGCGAACTGGGTCCTTCCCACGCGAAACAAATCAACGAAAGTGGCGTAAGGGAGTACACCCTTATTCCAATTGACCAGGGAATTTTGTATGTCGTTTTCCAAATTCCCATGTAGTTTTATGGAATTTGGGGCTAATGGAAACTGTTGGTCTTTTACCTGCGAAAACAGTGTTGCTGATAAGCTAAAAAGTAAAATAATAAATATAGTGTTTCGTAGCATAACTTTTTTAAATTGTATTGAATTTATAATAAACAGAGTGGATGGTAGACTATAGATTCTCTATGCGTACATCACTCCAGTATGCGGCCTCCCATGCCCACCCGTTTGCTTTATTCTCAAGGTCTATTTTGACATTTTTATTTCCTGCAAAGGGAGTTAGGTCAAATTCAACATCTAACCATCCGTTTTCATCTACGGTATCCTTCCCGATGGTCACCTCTTTTTGTATAGAACCGTTGACCCGAATAACCAGTAGCCAATCGCCTCCGTTATGGTGAGACACCTGAGTCTTAAGAACTGTCTTCTTCCCATTGGGAATGTCTACAACTCGTGTTAGCACGCAAGGCATATCTTTAGATAAAGGATGCGTAAGAAGCACGTTGTTTTTTCCTTTGTAGGTCTCGCGGAGTCCCGGCTGCATATCGGAGCCGCAAAAAGCGATTATCCATCCCGGGAATCGTTGGTCCAGATCACCTTGAATATTCACCATGGCTAAATGTTTAATCTTCTCCATTTCTTTTTCCGTGAAAAGAGAGTTGGCTATCGGTTCCGGATCCCAACTAAACACCAATGGACTTGGAGTGGGTGTTTTAACGGGAATCACAAATACTTCTTCTCCGTTTGAATCGGTCTCTACACGTCCACCTTCTTGCACAACGTATTCTCTGGCAAGCTTTTCGCAAACGTCAAGCAATTTCGGGAAATTGTAAGGCGTGTGGGAGAATTTGGTTTCCTGGTCAAGATTTTCCTTGAATCGGTCTGGCAGGTTCGACGTACCCATGGTGGTAAACAACACACCTGCTGCATTTGAAGGGTTGCAATCGGAGTCTTGTCCACAACGGGTAGAAATAATAATTGTCTGGTCTATATCCTTCTCTCCGTAAAGCATACCGATAAGGATATATGCTCCATTTATTTTCACATCTATACCACCGTTTGAGTTCTTTTGGTATTCGGGATTTCTCCGATACTTTTCCTGACATAACTCCCAAGTGGCTTTCCAATCGGTCGGGTTGGCCTTGTACCATGAAACCACGTCGCGTACCATCTCGGCATATTGGCATCCCTCGGGGATACATGCTAACCCTGCCTCGATGATTTTTATGATATCATCTTCAAAAAACGCTTCACTATACATACCGCCGACAAATTGCCCCGCATACACACCGTCGCTGTAATTCATCAGTCGTCCGAATGTATCACCCAAGGCTATCGGCACATTGGGCATTCCGGGGGCGATAAGACCGGAGTAATCGGCTTCTATTTGATAGTCAATATCATGAGGGTTGTTGCTGAAAGCCGGATGACTGCAATCGGGAGGGGCAATCCCCATGCGCAGGTTGCGTCTGCCGGTCTCATTAGCACACCATAAAGGGTATTCCGTATTTGCGAAATCAATACCTGCCTGACGGATAGAAACACTTATGCCATACTCTTCCAGAGAACGCAAGAAGGTCATTTCCACATAGAGGTCGTCTTGATTAAAAGCTTCATTAATCATTTCATGGCCCCATAGTGGCATCTCCTCTAAAGGGATAATTTCGTCTTTCCACTTGAATTCGGTGGGGGCAGCCCAACTAACCCCCACTATCTGGCCGAGCCAGCCTGCCTGTAATTTATCTCGATATTCCCGGACGGGTAGCCTCCGGTATTTTATGTCAAGATCGTTTTTTCGTGTTAAGGAGGTACATCCCGTCAAGCTCATTGTGAAGATAATAACAGCTATTTTTAAAATTGTTTTCCGAATTCTTAAAAGGATCATTATTTATAATTTAAAGTAACAGCAAATATGCACTTTGAGGTTTTACAGGTAGATGTTGTTTTGATTTAAAAAGGTGACAATGTCCTGTTCATCGGGTATTGAAGGCTGTGCTCCAAGTGAGGTGACACATAGCGCTGCCGCTGCAGTTGCATAAATAAGTGCTTGTTTAATTTCGCTGTATTTCCCAATTCCGACTGCAAGAGCCCCACAGAAAGTATCTCCCGCCGCGGTGGTATCTTTTACCTGTACCTTGAATGCTGGAATCTTTAACCAATCAGTGCCGTTGCTGTATATGCATCCGCTACTGCCAAGGGTGAGGATCACGTTTTTCACCCCTTTCTCTAAAAGAGTTTTTACCATTTCCTCTTCACCAATTTGCTCAATTTGGCATTTGCTGATGGTTTCTGCTTCAGTTTCATTCACCACCAGCATATAAATGGACTGTAAAATCTCATCTTCAATACTGTAAGCGGGAGCGGCATTTAAGATTACTTTTGTATGCCCCGTTGATATTTTGCAAATCGTCTTTACTGTTTCATAAGGAATTTCCATTTGAAGCAAAATAGTATTGGCCTGAATGAGGCGGTTGGAGTGGGGAATGATATAATCGGAGGAGAGGTATTGGTTGGCACCCGGAATCACAATGATGCTGTTCTCTCCGTGTTTATCTACCCAGATTGAGGCAGTCCCAGTGGTGACATTCTCCTTTACAAGAGCAAGCGATACATCTATCCCTTCCTTGTTATAATAAGCCAAAGCATTTTTCCCATTGAGATCGTTTCCTACGCAAGTGATGAAACTTACGGCTCCGCCTGATCTGCAGGCTGCAACCGCCTGGTTGGCCCCTTTGCCTCCCATGGCTTGTGTAAAAGACAATCCTTCAAGGGTTTCCCCTCCTTTGGGGAAATGATCCGTAGTTACGATATAGTCCAAGTTTGAACTTCCTATAACGACAATTTGATTCTTTTGCATATTATATATAAGATTTGACCCTGAAATGATATTCAGGTTGGTAATGATCCCGATTATTTTTGTTAGCTTATGTCGTACGGTTTAAAAAAAGTGATTTCTTACCACAATTTCAACGTGATGTGACGGTCCTTCCCACATATACAATTTGAGAATTCAACGTCGGTGCCGGTAGGGATGGTTGCACGCAACACCTGATTCGGATATAACGGCATTGGGTACATATACTCCCCATACTTGATTTCATAAGCGATATCGCTGAGATTGGTGATCTCGATCATCCCATTTTTCTCGTTAATCACTCTCACAGAAAGTGAAGCTTTGATAAGGGATTTCAGTAATCCTTCATCTCCTGACAAAACATTGTTATAGAATGCCAGGGTTCTGCCCGAAAACATCGCGTCCTTAACTCCCTGTTCGGTATAATCTTTAGCAAATACCAGGGTCATTGGACGCATTAACTTCCCCCTGTAGAGGTTGGCACTGGTGTAGTGAATATCAGAGTTGGATATGGGAGCCAGATTAAACTCCTGACACCAGTCAATAACCTTCGGATAAGCCTCCCAACCATTAAAAACTTCTATTCCGTGAATTTTCTGCTTTTCAATTAATTCTCTATGAATAGGGTACATTGTGCTTTTATCATCCGGCCAACCGGGATGATTCCATAAAATAAAACCACCTTGTTTCATTGCCTCATCGATCGCTTCAATCGCATCCGGACGCTCAAGCTTGTTCGCATCTTGAATAAAAAGGGCGTTCAGGTGACCCAGCGGTTTCTGACGCGTAATTTCTGCTCCTTTTATTACCAGCATCCCAATGGCATCTCCCTGGGCTTTTGCGATTTCATAGGATTTGTTGTGATCGCTGATCAATATTTTCTTATTGGCCCGGTATTCAATATGGTCCGTTATGGCTATTACGTCCAGACCTTCATTCCAGGCTTCCTTGACCCGTTGGTCTGGCCAAACTTTTCCATCGGAAAAAACGGTATGCACGTGAAAATCACATTTCAGCGTTTTGTATCCGTCAATATCGGGTATTCTGATGTTGTATCGATAATCCTGACTGTTTAAATTCGGATATTCGTAGACCTCATCGTTTTGGACCTGGGCAGTACTGTTGAAAAAAAAACTGAGGAACAAACAGATGTAAATGTAAGGAAGTGCTTTTGTTTTCATATATTCATTGTATTTTTCTTACAACGTGAATTTATTTTTTGATTAAATTGTAGATGTGATTTTTTTCTATCCTTTATGACTGATTAATAATAAATTAATTTCCCCGGTTTGTTTTTGGAATATTCAATCACATCCTGTGTTTCTATTCGGTATCCGTCAGGGATTTCTTTGGCTTTTAATGTGATGTTGTTTTCGCCCTCCTTCAAATCATAATTCCAGGTAAGCTCATGGCGTCTTACGCGATTATCTGTGGGGATTTTTGCCACTTCATACAAGTTGCCGTTGATATATACTTCGATTTCCAGGACAACGTCGGGCAGGTTGTTATTCTTCATAGCCCTGCCTCCCAAAACAAAACCTGAACCATTGATCTTGAATGTTACTTCTCTGTTTTTACGGGTAAGACTGCTTCCAATCCTTCTTCTCTCAACCGGATACAACCCTTCAAAGCTCTTTTCAAAAGGAACAGGTTCTGGTTGCTGGTATTTGATGGTGAACATATCTCCATCCAGTCGTCCACCGTTTCGGACGATCATTTCTCCCGCATGACGTAAACCTGTTTCGTAGACCTTGTTGAGGGACATCTCGGTGTGTGCAAAATTTAAATCCTCTACTTTGTCCAATCCCTGTTTCCAATATGCCGGTATCTTGTCGTACCCGATCATTGTTCCTAGAATTCCGGCAGCATTGGCCGGATTACAGTCTGAATCGTACCCGCATCGCGTACTGATATCAATAGTCGCGCCATAATCACCCTTGCCATAAAGTAAGCCAATAACAATATATGCACCGTTGATTGTAGCATCAATGTTGAAAGGCATAAAAACTCCGTCCGGACAACCGATATCTGATGTCCATTTTTTTTGTGCCTCAAACCACGCCTTCTTCCAGTCATTCGGATCTTCACGATAACACTGTATCATATCGGCAATGCATTGATAGTAGTTGCTCTGCTTAGGGATAGATTTCAAAGCTTCTTCCACAATGAATTCGATATCATTATGCACAAAAGCCAGTGCATACATGGCCGCCACATAAATCCCGCCGTATACTCCATCGCCATAATTCATGATATGCCCAATTCTCCAGCCAATCTCTGATGCGGCATTGACCATTGCCGGAGACATCAACCCGGCAAAATCGGCTTCAATCTGGAAATCAATATCATCGGCATGTGGATTGTTTTTCCAATGTCCTGACTCGGGTGGCATGATACCGTTCAGGATATTGTATCTGGCAGCCTGGTTTGCATGCCATAACGGGTAGCCTGCATTGGCAAAGTATTTTGCATGTAATGAGTCGGGTGCGTCCAGTCCATACTTGTCAAAGACCTGTACAAATGTTAAATCCATATAAACGTCGTCATACAAGCCCGGGGAATTTTTGTAATACCACGACATGCGTGAGCCGTCCCAGGGAATGCCGATCTCTTCTCCGATCATTGTCCCGTTCCATTTGAACTCAGTAGGGCCACCGTAGGTACATCCAATTACCTGGCCTGCCCAACCTCCTTTGATTTTATTCAGCAGCTCTCCTTTGCTGATTTTATAATCTTTTGCAAACGTGTCGCCCACATTGCACGATAAAAGGGCAATCGCACCATAAAAGAAAAAAAGCTTAAGTTGATTCATGAGAATTCAGTTATTGGGTGTATAATTTTGAGTCGAATCCGTTATCAGTTGTGCAAATATAGAGTAAAAAAAATTTATGAACAAACGTTTGTTCATTTTTTGAGAAAAAAACAGCCGATTTCAGTAATTGATTTATAGTGTATGGAGCAATTGCAAACCTTTTATGTGTATAGTTGGCTGATAAATAGCATTATACGCTTGATTTCGTGATTGTTGAAAGTATATTCAAAAGTCAACATGATAGACGAATGATGCAAATTGTTTATCTGTGTAACCTCATTATTTGCATGGAATCTTATTGAGATTTTGGGTTGTGCTAACGATTGAGCATTACTGATTTTATTTGTATATTGATTAATATTACTTACTTTTGACCAGAATTTCTTTTTTTGATGGGTAGAACAGATAGATTATATAGTGAAAACGCCGGAAGACATGAGCAATCATAAAGTGAGTATTACTGACATAGCAAAAAAAGCCGGACTCTCCACGACCACCGTATCAAGGGTCATTAATGGTAAAGGTGAACAATACCGCATCAGTAAAGTTTCACAGCAGAAAGTTCTGGAGGTAGCCAAAGAGATGCGGTATGTACCGAACCTTTACGCGGCCAATCTCCGTACGGGGAAAAGCAATACCGTTGCGCTTATCGTCCCCTCTTTAAGCAATCCGTTTTTTGCTGCCATAGCTAGCGGACTGAATGCAGAGATCAGGAAATACGGATATATTACCATTATCAGCGATAGTGATGAGAACTTTGAAAACGAGAAAAAAGAGTTGGAGCAGTTGAGTGCTAGAAATATTGAGGGGTTGATTATTGTTCCTTCCGGAAATCAGTGGAGGCATATAAAAGAGCTCTATGATCAACAATTGCCCATTATTTGTATTGACCGGTATTTTGAAGATTTGGATTTGCCCTATGTCTCTACGGATAATTATGATGGAGCATTTCATGCTACAAAGTATCTCATTAATAACGGACATGTATCCATAGCCTGCATACAAGGTGTCAAGGAGTCAACGCCAAACCGGTTGCGGGTAAAGGGATTTAAAGAGGCGCTTGAACAATCGGGTATCCGTGATTATTGGGTTGTTGGAGATGATTTTACTATACAGAACGGATACCTGGAAACGAAACTCCTGATGCAGCAGAAGGTAAGGCCAACAGCCATATTTACCTTAAGCAACACCATTGCAATGGGGTGTATAAAGGCATTGAAAGAGGAAAATATACGCATACCGCAGGATGTCTCCATTATAACATTTGATGAACACCCCTATCTCGATTATCTATCAACGCCTCTCTCGTGTGTAGCCCAACCCGTAAATGATATCATCCGGATTGCGGTTAAGTTTCTTTTTTCAAAACTGGAAAACAAGGATATGAATGCGATCAAGGTGCTTTTAAAACCCAAAATCATAATTAAGGATTCGGTCAAGACAATATTATAAATTTAGTTATTAAAGCACTGGAGTATACTTCTGTTTCCGGTCAATATATCCCATTTGAAATAATTGGATAACTTTCATCCCGCTATCTGGCACTTTCGATCATGGAAAGAATATTCTCCAGGGGTGTTCCTGCCTGAATATTGTGGCAGGAACAACAGATGTAACCACCATTCTTGCCCAGGGTCCTGACACATTCCCGTGTCTCTTCCGCCACTTCTTCTGCTGTGCCCATGGGCAGTATTTTCTGGTTCTCCACGCCACCGTGAAAGATCAGTTCATTTCCGAAGGCCTCCTTAAGTGCCGAACGATCCATACCGGGACATACATGTTGTATAGGGTTCAGAATATCAATGCCACATTCAATCAGTTCAGGTATCAATGGCAGCACGGCCCCGTCGGTATGATACAATACTTTTTTCCCATGCCGGTGAATCAGGTCACACCACCCTTTTAGCCGGGACTTGAAATGTGTCCTCCAGGACTCCATCGGAATTAGCATGTTGCTTTGCATACCCATGTCGTCACTGATAAAAACGATATCAAGCGAATCGTCCATTTCCGTTAACATTCGTTCCAGCATTGCGGTTTGAATGGCATCAATCTTCTCCAGGGCAGCATCGAGAAAATCAGGATTGATGATCGTGTCCAGCAAAGCATTTTCCAACCCCCGCATCTGACAATAAATTTCGAAGTGTGATATCCAGGGCCCTATGGTGGCAAAATCCCAGGCACGGGCCTCCAGGGCAGCTTTTTTTGCCCCGGCATAATCAAATTTGTCCGGGTTGGGCCATAAGGGATAGCTCTCCAGTTGGGAGGGGGAGTGGTAGTCGGCAATCGGAGGATTGATGTATTCCTGGTAGGTAGCCAGTCCGGCCTTGGTCATGCGTGTGGGAACCCCCCACATGGTGATCTCCCCACTGTCGTTGGGGTCGAAAAAGCGGCCTGCATATCCGGGGAAGATCCATACGATCTTGTCAATGCCCAGTGCATGATAGACAGCCAGCTCATCCTGTAGGCCGGTATGTTCACGCAAAACATTCAGGATTTCCGGGGTACACCAAATGTCCACCGGCGTCCGGTCCACGGGTCGGCGGTTGATGGTAGAAAGAATTCGTTCTCTTGGAGTCATGATAATAATTGTTTTAATGGTGGTTTTTGATATTGCGGTAAATACATGTTTTATTGTTGCAAATATCGCATGCGTAGCCTCTTTTCTTTACCTTTTTCCCAATGCCGACGATTCCGCTCACACTTTTCAGGGGTATCATCAGGCTGCTCCCCGTCAGGCGGATGTTGCAGGGCTGTCCGGGAAGAAGGGAGAAAAGCGGTTGCTGTTCACTGACAGGCCAGTTGCAATAACCGGGGCTGTACCGGTTGGTGACATGCATCCCAAGCTCCCTGAAAGCATTCTCCAGTTTCTCCTGAATCAGGTCCATGGCTCTCTCCACCACCCATGAACCCATGGTGTCGGTGATGAATCCCTTCAGGTAATCCCCCTCCTTGTTGTACTCGCGTGAACGGGCAGTAAAACCTTCACCCGCCGTACAGACAAGCAGGGCCAGCTTTTCCGCTCCCTTCATGTACCCGCAAATCTGTTGTTGCGGGTGGATCTTCCTGTCCAGGATCCTGATCGACCCCTCCTTTTCGTCAATGCGGATATCCTCATACACCGCATATCCTCCCCGTATGCTTGCCAGACCGGGGAGTTGGCCGAACAGCCCGGTCGCCTCGTGCACCACGGGATTGTCGGGTGAGTGGTCAGGCACCTGCAGTAGCCGCAACAAGTCGCCGAGGTGCAAGCGCAATTCGTCGGGTTCAATGTGATAATCGACAAAGGTCATGAAAGGTTCACTTTTGGTTGAAGGCGGCGAGCGCGTCATAAAAAGCCCGGATGTTCTCCGGCGATACATGCGGAGGCACATCGCAGCCGGTTGACAATACGAAGTTTGGATAAGGGGCGGTCTCTTCGAGGAGCTGCGTGACCTTTTCCTTAACCTTTTCGGGGGGCAACATCTGCAATACGGCTACCGGATCGATATTCCCCATCACCAGTACATCCGCCGGACATTGCGCCAGTGCCTCCGTCATATTTGCCGCATTGCCGAAATGATAGGCCGCGGCACCGGTTTGTATCATGGCATCCGTACAATGGCCCCTGTTTCCGCAATTGTGGAGCACTACCATGAACTGTTCGTCCTGTACCGATTCAATGATCCTTTTGACATACCGGGAGGAAAACTGCAGGCAATCATCGTTGGAGAGCAGTCCCGCGGCCGGCTCCGCGATGACGATACCCGCGCAGCCGCTTTCCTGTTTCAATGCTGTGGCGTAGGACAGGATAAACTGCGTGCACTTCTCGAGCAGCAGTTCCACCGCACCGGTTTCGAGATAACAACCGGTCATGATCTCCGACATGCCAAACAGTCTGCCCGCCAGGGAAAAAGGGCCAATCACACCGGCCAGTACGGGTCGGGTATCGATCATCCCTGCCGCCAACCTGTTGGCTTTCAGGTATTGTGGTATTCTCCCTGCGGCCAGGGAGGGAACCTTCAACCGCTCTACGGTTGAAGCATCAACGAGCTTCCCGGAAATATGGGGCATGTCCTCCTCCGGAAAAGAGATGTCACATCCAAACGCTTCCGCCTCAACAGTCAGGTCCATGATTACCGTGGAGGCTTTGGAAGGATATTTGTCGCTAAGCGCTTTAATAGCTCTCGCATGAACCTCCCCGTTCTGGACGGCTTCCCTTACGGAGTATCCCAGCATCTCGATCCCCGGATGCGTCATGACGGGGATGGCATACCGGTCGGGGGATTGGATGATCTGTTCCATCCAGCTTTTAATTTCCATCATGATGCATTGTTGATTGTCAGTTTATCCAGTATCTCCACCATCTCCTGAGGTCCGTCCGTATAATGGTCGGCTCCGATTTTTTGCGCAAATTCACGGTTCAGCGGGGCACCGCCCACAAAGGTGATCACCTCCGGAAACGCTTGTTTGATTGTTTGGTTGATAACCGCCATGTTGGCCATGGTCGTTGTGAGCAAGGCTGACATTCCCACAAAGGCGGAGGGATGGTCCTGAAGCGCTTCAATAAATTTCGTTGCAGGGACATCCACGCCCAGATCGATGATTTCATATCCGTTTCCCTCCGCGATCATGCTGACCAGGTTCTTTCCGATGTCATGCAAATCGCCTTCCACCGTGCCGATGATCAGTTTTCCCTTGTGTGCTACCGTTCCGTCAACGAAAAATTTTTTCAGGTGCATCATCCCGCAGTTCATTGCCTTGGCGCTCATCAGCACCTGTGGTACGAAGACCCGGTTTTCCCTGAATTTTGTCCCGATGCGTTCCATCCCTGCGATTAATCCTTTTGAAAGTATTTCCGAGGGTGGAAAGTTTAACTCCAATGCCTGCAGGGTAAGTTCGTCCACACCCGGTTGTCCCTTCATTTCCGGGGGATAGGGGACGCTCCGGTTAATCTTCCCTTTATCCACACAATTGGCAATCTGCTCAAGAATATTTTCCATACGATATTGTTATTTTATGTTAGTGATTTATGTGTTGAAATTTTTTTGATTTTTCTTTATTCAGGGGTAACTGTTATTTTGTGTCTTGAAATGAAAGGCTTTTACCTGTTTTCCCCCGCTGTTGGAGATCTGGATATCCATCTGTTGTTTATTGGCCTGGACGTTGATCATCTCCCTGTTATGGTTCACCAGTATAGGAAAATTAATCGCGTCACTCCTTTCACGATAGATGTGGTTATGAAGATGACCGCACATCATCAAATCAATATTTGCTTTGTTTAAAATGGGGACGAACTTGTCCAGGATCTCTTTCTCCCCGTGCCAATTTCCGAAAGGAGGGATATGGGTGATCACCACCTTAAAGGGAGATTGCTGAAATTCATCACCCTGAATCACCTTTTCCAGCCATTGGGCCTGTTCGGTACGGTAATTGTCAAAAGCTACGATGCCACTGTATTCAATGTCGTTGTCCGGCTTGTCCTCACCACAGTCGAGCACGATAAAGCAGACGGGGCCTTGCCGGAACATATAATATAACTGGCCGGTAGGGGTGGGAAAGTAACGGGGAAAGGTTGTTGCGAAATTTCCCCTGGTTTCATGATTCCCTCTCGCATAATAAAAGGGTGTCTCTTTGGCAAACAACGTCACTGCTTTTTCCAGGAAGTCGTCAAACAGTTTTTTTTCTGAACGGAGATCAGTGGTCATGTCTCCGTTAAAAAAAACCAGGTCGGTTTTATCCCATCGGGCCCCTATCAAGAGAGAATCCATCAGTTCGTTGTTGCCGTGAATGTCATTCAATACCAAAAAAGAAATTTCCTCCTTTTGAGGATTGTTGGTGGTGAATTTAAGCGGTGTTTCACTGTATACATTGCTTGCCACGGTCCGGCCGTAGGTTACATGATACGCTTGATGGCTCAGTACCTCCTGGGAATAGATTCGGTACCGGTAGGTAGTGTTGGGTTTCAGATTCTTCAGCCTGACCATATGAACAGAATCGACCACTTTGAATCCGTATGATTCTGAAAAAAATTGGGGTCGCGGCTCATGATAGAAATGGGTTTTGTCGTCCGGAGCCAGCTCCACCCACGATATAGCCCTTTTATTGGTTGTCCAAACAATTGTTACTTCATCTTTAGTCAATCCTTGCAGGTAGGGACCATGGGTAATGGAGATCCGAGACTGAGCAGCAAGAGACATTGAGAAGTTCAGGAAAAGAGTTATTAATAAGAGCAACTTGGTATTTTTCATTATTTATTAAGTGTTGTTGATTTTCTTGCAAATTTATTAAAACTTTTGTCTACTTCGATGGAAGCATCATTATCTTTCGTCATGGTGTAACGTTTCCTGCCTTCCGGAATGACCACTTTTACTACATCATCCATCTCGGTGCGCTGTGCGGGTAATAAGGAGAAGTTTATGAATCCGTCCCTGTAAATGAAGGGAATCGATTCTCCCGTGCGGAGAAGGGTCACAGCTATTGGTTTTTGGCCTGTTCGCAGAGAAACCTGTTTCTGGAATGACGGAAGAAGATGCAGGTACCAGTTATTACCCCGGCTAGTGATCATCACGTTGCTGCGGGCAACTCCGGGAGAGGGAGCTGCTCCAATCACCGATTCGCGGCTATGTGACATCCATTCGGCGATTGCCTCCATATTCCTGTAGTAGTTAGGGTGCATCTCTCCTTTGCCATCCGGTCCCACATTAGGGAGGAAGTTCCCCCCTAATGAACGGCTGGCGACAAGATGCTCAAAAAACCAGGCATAAGGCCTGAAGGTGCCTGTTTTGTCATACCCCCAGCCACCACCTCCCGATGTCCAGATATCACAGTGTTCCCACCATTGGGATGGCGTATAGGTGGGGAGAATACATTCAAAAGGAGTGGTGAAGTCACCGATCCGCATGCCGCTTCCGGCAGGGTCATCGGGATTCACAATGTTGGACCAGCGGTCGTTGATCACAATCCCCGGTTGCAGGGAACGGATCCAGGTATAGATCTGCTCTGTGTGCATATCACTCACTCCTTTGAAATACATGCCATCCAGCCACAGAATATCAATTTTGCCGTATCGGGTAAGGAGCTCTTCCATTTGTGCAAGGACAAACCCGAGAAACCGTTCGTACTTCTGATAATTTGCGACAGAATCGGTAATAGCCGGCAGCTGATGCCACTTCTCCGCATCATATTCATTGGGGTGCATCAACCCCGGAAAATGCCAGTCCCTGGGAGAGAAATAAAAACCAACCTTCAGGCCGTTTTTTCTACAGGCATCAACATAAGGTTGAATAAGATCCCGCCCACCCATGTATTGTTTGGTGCCAATACCATATTTGGAGGGCCACAAGGCATAACCGTCATGGTGTTTGGTGGTAAGCACGGCATAGGTGAAACCTGCTTTTTGGGCTGATTTCAACCATTTGTCGGGGTCGTAGTTCTGTGGATCAAATTGATTGGCCAGGGCATAATAACGTTCGGGAGGTGCTACTTTCCCTCCATACCTGTAATGGGCAATCATATCCCACGATGGTTGTGCGCCCACCACACTGTGAATCCCCCAGTGCATGAAAAGCCCGAGGCTGGCATTGGGATACCACTGCGCCTCTTTATGGGGATTGGGTAGTAGCAGATCCTCTTTCAGCGGCGTTGATATCACTTTTTTGGCTCTTTCAATATCTTTCTTGTCGATGAGGTAGGATTCGGGGAAACTATTGAATTGTGCAGATAATGGGAGAGTTGTTGTACACAACAGTAACAGGATTGCACACTTTATCTGAAAGATTTTATTTTTACTACTCATGGATAGGTTTTACATTTAGAGAATTCGAATCGTATTATTTTTGAATTTCAATGATCTGCTTTTTATTTAGGTCTCCCTGATACAAGGTGAATTGGACTGCTCCTTTACCATACTTCCAATCATCTATTCTGATGCCATTCACCAGCAAATAAGAGGGTTTTGTATCGGAGAAAATTTCAAGTTCCCAGGTTCGCTCTTTGGGCATCCCTTCGTATCGGCCCTCTACGGGATTAAAGGTAATCTCTGTATTTTGTCCGGTATCGACACAATCGATCTTCGTCTTTGAAAAATCACCCTTTTCATATGCAAAAGTGATCCCATCATCTTCCCAGAGTATATAGCTGCTTGTTTGATAAGGATAGATCTTCAGCTCAATGGTATCGAGTAAATTTTCACCAATAAACTGAGTCGGTTTTTGGTAAGGAATAATTGCCCCTTCGCGGATAAAAAGGGAGCCACCTCTCGTTTCCGGCACCGAAGCATGAATGGTCTTGTTGCCTGTAACTGTTTCGCCGGTCCAGTAATTGATCCATTTCCCTTTCGGCAAATAGAGAGAATCACTGTTGACCCCTACCAGCAGATGGTCTCCAAACATAAACTGGCTGGTCAGGTTATCCACTGTACGGTCATCAGGGAACACCAGGGGCATTGCCCGCAAAATGGGCATTCCGGACTGGCTCCCTTGCAATGCTGCTGAATAGATATAAGGGAAGAGGCTGTTGCGAAGGGTTGCATAAAAGTGAAAGGTCTCTTTCTCTTCCGGGTTCATGTACCAAGGATGAAGCAGGTTGTACCAACTGTTGACCTGGATCCAGGGAAAGAAGAACCCCATATGCATAGCCGCCTTGTTGTCAGAGACCTCTACCAGGACGTCGGCCGAAGTATTGACGAAGCCGCTAAGGCCAAGATTCAGCTGATCGAGCAGGGCCACTTTGTCTCCGCCGTTGTCTCCGCTGGTGGATACCCCCCAATGCTGGGTTCCGGCATATCCCCCGCAATAGTGGTGAAAGGAGCGTATACCCTTGTGAGAACGGAAGGTCTCGTACATCTGCTTGGGGAGCAACACCTGATTCAGGTTATGCATCTCTTTGTCTGTAAGCCCGTTATGATATGCTCGGTCTGGGTGTTCATCGAGTGTGTGGGCAGGGTCCAGTTTGAATCCATCTACACCCTGATCGATAAACCGGGTGAGGTGTTGAAACCAATGATCTTTGCCGGAGAGTGACGCTCCGCGCTCCAATGCCAACTTGTCTTCCTCGGCGATGGTCATGTCATGATCGATACAAAGCCATAAAGCCAGTTTAAATCCAAGGCCATGTAAACGGGAGATAAAGAGGGTGGGGTGTTCATATTTTGGAAATTTCTCTTTTTCCCAAAAGGGTTCTGCTGGGAATTTGTCGAAATTCCAGTTTTTAGAGGTGGAGAAATCATATCTTTTTTCCATCCACTGGGGTTCAAGCCAAAAAATATCACAAGGAATCTGCTCTTCCCGAAAACGAAGTGCATCGTTCAGGATATCCAGTTGATCTTCCATTGTATTGCCGCCAAATGCAAGTCCGTACCCCCATTTTGGCATGAGGTAGGGCCTTCCTGTGACACGGGTATAGTGATCAATCACCTCGGTCATTTGCCTGCCTAGTAACAAGTAAAAATCGGGATCACCCTCGCTGTTGTAGACAAAAAGGTTGTCTTTTTGAAAGCGACCAATATCCAAATAGTTTTTTGCCGTTGTATTATTGAAGATGCCCCATCCCTCAGAACTGATGATGAAAGGCATCGGTATTTCTGTCTTTTTGTAAGTGGCCCACATGCGCAGAGCCGTACCCCGGTGTTGGATGTTGGTGCGACTGGTACTTCCTCCCCCGTAGAAGCGCTCTTCTTCTTTGAGGGTGACGCCAATTATCCTGCCCTTGGAGAGATTGCCAACCTCATCCAACAATTGGGCCTGTATCGGTGTGTCCGATTTTCCTGAACCGATAATTGCTTCGTCCTGCCTTATCTCTCCAAAATAGGTGTTGAGGGAAGCAGCCAGCTCGTGGGCTATGGCATCCTTAGGCTGGATAAAGGAAATTCTTTCCACAACAAGTATTCCATTGTTATCGGTAACGGTGATGTCACCAGCAAGAGGATCCACAGTGAGGCGATACGACTCTGTGGAAATTATGTGTTTTCCATTCTTCTTTTTGTGGGTGGCACCGATTGGTTCCCAATCCGTTTTGATGATTCCGTACCTCTCCATCACGGTTTCCTGAAATTCACCTGTAGGGGAAATCCTGATTCGAAAGATTTCGTTTCGGCACGCCTGGATACGTAAAACCTGTCCGTTGTGAAGCGGAATATCAAACGGGTCCGGCCTGCCTTTGGCATTCAGTTGATGATTCATGCCGGAAAAGAACCAAAGCAGTCCGGCAAAAAAGAATAGAATATGTAAGTTAATCTTCATGTAATCCCAGTGATAATTTATCCATCCATCCGTGATTGGACTTTCCTCAAGTTAAGGGAACTTGTGGAAGTTCTCGTATTTTATTTTCCAACTACTGTCTTTCGGGAACCCGGGGGCTGTAACGTCTCCGGAGCCATCCCATCCTTCAGCCATCATCGCGATAGCTGTCAGTAACCCTCCGTTTGACGGGAAATAGGGATAAGGTGATCCTTCGCCATAGGCCAATCCGTGTTCATCAAAGATATAATTATCGTGCAACAGCAGGTCAACCGCCAGCTCCGGCCGGCCTAACCGGGCTGCTGTCATTGCCAGCATCGGAAAATCCCATCCCCAGATCCTTTTAAAATTCCAGGTGGAAAGAATCTTGTCGAAGGTCTTTTCCAATATTACTTTATCCACATCATCGCCGGGTAACATGCCATAAATACCAATGATGGCAGGATGCTCAAAGGTATATTTGGTCCACATATCGGGTATCCCCTCATACAGGACATAAAGGCTATCTTCCACCGGATAGGGTGATAACTGGTGATAAACACTGTCTATTTTTGTCGGAACATCGATATTGAGTCTGTTGTACCATTCTTTAGCTACCTTCAGTCCGTAACGCCAGTAACCCAGTTCAAATGTGGGATTGAACGTTTCGGCATAAGGTGTGTTTTCTGAAACGGGAACAATGGGAGGCCCCAGAACATATTCATCTTTTTCCGGATGATAATAGGCAAACGAAGCCAGGAATTCCGCGGTGCTGAAGACTACTTCCCGCCATTTCTCTAGCGTTTCCCGGTTTGGCTTTTGACGATATTCCATCTCTGCAAAGTAGATAGGATGAGGTTGTTGCCATATCAGAAAAGCATGGGCAACGCCTGGCCACTCCACGTTATTGTATGCAGTACATTTTGGCCATTTTGTTCCCTGAAAGCCTTCACTCTTAGCCCTTAGCCTGGCCGTTTCCAGGAAATCTTGATAAATACCCAGGCTCTTGTCTGCCAGCTCCTGATTATCCCATAAAGCCCAATGTGCCAGATGCCACCAGATCATCTCAAAATGGAAGCGGCCATACCAGCCGTTGTTGTTTACCAGCCCGCTTTCTTGCGGAGGTAAGGATCCCGACTCATTTGCCTTCATCAGGTAGCGGGATAAAACGATGCGTCTCTCCAGTTCAAACCAACGTTCGTCTTCGCTCTCGGAGAGATCGACCGCTGCTCCCGATTCCCAAAATTGCTTCCATGCTTTCCTGCTAGCCGAAAGTCCTTCTTTTGCTGTGACAGGCTTCTCTTGAATCTGTTTGGGTGAGAACTCACAGGTGAATGCCATCTTGTTTCCCTCGGGAGTTAGCCTATAAGTGTGAGGATTATCTTCTGCCTCGGAAAAGATACAGGGGGTATCCCAGGACAACGCAGAGTAATATTTTTCCTGATCTAGCTCCCGGGTAAAAATAACCTTTTGCTTGGTTCCTGTGTAGGTGGTTGCATGTCTGTCGGGTTCATCCCAAATGCCGATATAATTTCCTTTCCTGCTGTTGTGGGCAGAAGCTCCGGGAAAGGTGATCTTTACAGCCAACCTCTTGAGGTCGATAAGGGGTGATTCTACTGTCACGGCGATCAGGTCTCTATCGGGATGGCAGGCGGTATATACCTGTACAGGAATATCATCAATCTCAAAATAACTGGAGATGATGCCGCTCCAAAGATCCACTTCCTGCAGACAATTCTGCAGGTCGGTCATCGCTACTTCCTTGCCCTCCGCACCCAACAATGAGAAAGCGATCCTGGCCAGGTTGATCCGATGCGGGTTGCCCACCAGCCATTCGGTAATCACCTTTTGCTCTTCCGTCTCCTCGTTTCTGAGGGGATAGGTGACCATCCTTCCGTTGTGAAGTACTTGCTGTCCCTTGAAATTGCTAATATCCACACCTTCGGGTACCGGGTCCGAATGCCATCCCCATTGCGACAGGGTATTGAAAGGAACAAAAGTCTGTAATCCGGTGATATCCACTCCAAAAGCGATTTCACCGTTTCCCACTTGTGCCGGACTGCGTTTGCTGAATTTTTCGGATACGATGTTGTGTCGCGAGACCACCTCCTTGCGGTTGATTCTGTTCTTATTAGCTGGATTGTTACAGCCCAATAGCAGGATGATCAGTATAAAATAGCTTACCCTCATAAGGATTCGTATTATTTAAATCTTTTCTTCATCGGTTTCCTGCCCATCTTGAACAGCAGCTCACCCCCTTTGATCAGGTCTCTGTGGAGCAAGGTGTAGTCCCTGACTGGCTTGCCGTTTATTTCCACATGCTGGACGTAGATGTTTTTTTCATCGTAATTCTCCACTTTGACTACCAGTTCCTTGTTGTTCGGAAGTTGCAGGGTTGCCTCTTTGACGGAGGGTGAGCCAATGGCGTATTGTCCCGATGCGGGTGCAACCGGGTAGAAGCCCAGCGAAGAGAAAACATACCAGGCAGACATCTGGCCACAGTCATCGTTGCCACACAATCCGTCGGGTTTGTTCAGGTACATGCTGTTTTTGATCTGGTGAATTCGTTCCTGTGTTTTCCAGGGTTTGCCGGCCCAATTGTAGAGGTAAGGCACGTGATGGCTAGGTTCGTTGCCGTGCACGTAGCAACCAATCAATCCCTCCCGGGTTACATCTTCCGTTTCGGCAAAATACTTATCCGGCAGGTACATGGTAAAAAGGGTGTCCAGGTATTGCGAAAAACGTTCATTTCCACCCATTCTCTGGATGAGGGCAGGTACATCGTGCGGTACATAGAGCGAATAATTCCATGAATTGCCTTCGATAAACCCTTCATTGGCCGTATGGAGTGGATCAAAGGGAGCTTTCCAGCTTCCGTCACTGTTCTTTGCACCCACAAACCCGGTGTTGTTGTTGAACAGGTTTTTCCAGTTGTGGGCCCGTTCGTTGAATTTTGCGGCTACCTCCTTGTTGCCGATCGATTCCGCCAGTTGAGCAATTGCCCAGTCGTCATAGGCATATTCCAGGGTCATGGAGGAGCCGTATACACTTTTGTCAAACGGCACATATCCCAGTTTCATGTAGTCATCGAGGTTCCCGTAGTTGGGGTAGGTTGCCGAGGATACCGATGCCTCCAGTGCCCGCTGCGGGTCAAAACCCCGGATACCGTTTACCCAGGCGTCAGCGATCACCGGCACGGCATGATAACCGATCATGCACCAGTTTTCATTACCAAAATGACTCCATACCGGCAGGGATTTATGTACACTTTGGTCATGATGAGCCAGCATGGAATTAACCATATCGGAAGTACGTTCCGGTTGTATGATTGTCAACAACGGATGCAGTGCCCGGTAAGTGTCCCACAAGGAGAAAACAGAGTAATTGACAAATCCTTCCGCCTTGTGTATCTGGTGGTCGATTCCCCTGTACAGGCTATCTACATCCATGTATTCAACAGGATTGATAAACGTGTGGTACAATGAGGTGTAGAATGTTTCTTTCTTTTCCGGTGTAGCTTTAATCCTGATTCTCTCCAGTTCCTTTTGCCATTTCTCTTTGGCTTCATTTTTCACCCGGTCGAAATCAAAATGAGGTACTTCGGCATAGAGGTTTTTCAGTGCCCCTTCGGTGCTGACAGCAGAAAGGGCAAATTTGATCTTGATTTTCTCTCCCGCTTCCGTTTTGAAGTCGAAGTGGGTCTTCAGTTTTCTGCCACCCATTTCAGGGAAATTGTTTTCCTGGTCAAACTTACGCCAGAAACCGCGATAAACCAGCTCTTCTTCATTGCGGGACCCGTAATTTTCAATGGGCTTGGAAAAGACCATGGCAAAATAGAGGTAATTGGTCCGCGCCCATCCGCTGGTGATGCGGTAGCCTGTCACCAATGTGTCGTTGTGTACCCATACCTGTGACCACAATACTTTTCCGTCATAATTGTAGATTCCGTGTGTCAAGTCAAGGACGATGTGCGCATCTTCACTTTCTGGAAAGGTATATTGGTGAAAACCCACATGTTCAGTAGTGGTCAACTCGGCATCGATATTGTAATCGTCCAGTGTTACGCGATAGTAGCCGGGTGTAGCTGTTTCGGTTTCGTGGCTGAATCGCGACCGGTATCCATTCTCCGGTTTGTCGGACGTGCCGGGGTTCAACTGCAATTTCCCGGTAGTGGGCATAATCAGAAAATCCCCCAGGTCGGAATGGCCCGTACCACTGAAATGGGTATGGCTGAATCCTACTATGGTGGGGTCGTTGTATTGATAACCGGCACAGTAACGGTACACGGTGCCTGTATATTTCCCATCTACGGCATACGGGATGGTATCGGTGTCCGGGCTGAGTTGTACCATACCAAAAGGGACGGTAGAACCGGGAAATACATGCCCCATTTCCTGAGTGCCGATCATGGGATTCACATATTGCGTCAGGTCTTCAGTTTTCTGTTGTGCGGATAATGACCCAAAGACGGATACTGCGCACAGAAGTGTAATAATTGTCTTGTTGCACATGCTCATTGTTTTATAAATCATATTGTTGATTACTTATTACCGATTGCATAGGTACCCATTTTTTCAAAAGGAACGGCTTCAAAGCCCCTGATTTTTTCAAATACTGCTGAAGTTTCCGTTAACTTGAAATTCATCCTGTTTTTATCTATAAATCCCGGATCTTCACGGGTGATAAGATTATTGGTGGTGAAATCGAGGAATTGTTTATCCGCATTTACCCCATCGTCTACTTTTAGTACGGTCTGTCCAACATTTACAAACAGGTTCCTGTCCACCCGGTTCCTTTTTGGAAAAGAGGGATCCTCTTCCCAGTATTTTGCCAGTTCCGGATAGTTTGTACAGTAGGGAGGCCGATCGAATTTTATTTCATTCAATCGCTGTTCAATAATCCCTCCGGGAGCGATCATCGGTTTTGCCCAATCAAAAGCCTGTAAGCGATTGTCTACTTTAATCCCGACCGGGCAATCAATGAAAATGTTGTTTGTGTAGGGATTGTCACTACCTCCGCCAATCAATACGGGAAAAGCGCCCGCCTTGTAGAACACGTTCCCGTGCACTTTCATCCCGCAGGCCGCATCATCGTGATAGATGGCTGTGGTACGATAGCGTTCCGGCAGGTGATGGATGAAATTATATTGCACCAGGTGTCCTCTTTCAGAGGGATTACGGCCGTAATAAATTGCACCTGCGTCGTCCGTCTCCATACAAACATGATGAATCTCGTTATACTCAATGAGGTGATCATTTCCGGAGAGTAGAATGGCTACATGCGGAGCATTAAATATTTCATTATGAATGATTTGGTTGCCCACTCCCGATATTTTAATCCCTGCACTGTAGGTTTTGGCGATGCGATTGAAATCGTGAATGGTGCAATTGTGGACATAATTGCGGGCGGGGGTAAGGGTATTACGGTCTCCTCCTGAAAGAACAATTCCACCTCTCCCCGTTTCATAGATTATACAATCGACGATGCCGTTGTTGCTGCTGAATGCCTGTTGTGGCTGTTGTGAAAAACCGGTTGCATCTTCAATGGATATGGCGAAACTGCCTAAATTCCTGAATATACAACCTGAAAAAATACAATTGCCGGTTCCATACAATGCTGCCGCACTTCCTCTTGCATTTTCAAAAACGATTCCTTTAACGGTGATATCGGATGCGCCCAGCATCTCCATAATAGGCTCTTCGAGGAGCGAAACTTCCAGGGTAGATAGTGTTCCCGGATCAAAAAAATAGAGGATTCCCTCTTCTCGGTCGATACAGTATTCACCCGGGGCATCTGTTTCTTCCACGATATTGTAGGCATACCATTGATTCCAGGGTTTTCCCGATCCAAAACCGTACCTGTGTGGATGAAAAGTGGTTATGGCCTTTTTAGATGAATCAATCGACGCCAGCCTTACCGCATCATCCGCCCATCCGTGATTGAAATAACCGGCAATCCATACTTTCTCCGGATGCTTCCATCCGTAAGGCTTGTCCCCCGGATAGGTAAAGGTTGCCCCTTCCTGTCTTTTGTCATCAGCCAGGGACCCGCTGTAGATTACCTTTCCGATGTTAACCGATGAATCGTTTGGCCATCGGGAGAGGTGTCCCGGTTTTCCGTTGATAAATAACTCCATGGGGGCCGGTGTTACAGGCCGGCCGAAGCCGACCGGCTCTAACTGGCCATAATCCTCGATAGGTAAGTCTTTCAGGCGGACCATAAATACCTTGTTCCTGTTTGCTTCGGGAAAGATCTCCTCTTTATCTGTCCCTGCAACCGGAAGAATCTGTTCCGGTGCAATAAGAATACTGCCTGTTAATGTGACTTTTTCATCGGGGAAGGATTGTATGGTAATGTTGTAATCTTTGTCGGTGAAGTGGATCGTTCGCTCGATGCGGTAGTTGCCTCCACGCAGCAAGATGGTGTACGGGCGATCGTCCGTTTCTCCCCATCTTTTCTCCCTGATATAATCCCTGGCCCTCTCCAAGGTCATAAAGGGATCGTTTCGTTTACCGGTGCCTTTGTCATTCCCGTCTACAGAGACATATACCCTGTTGTTGCCTGCACATGATCCCAGAAAATACAACAGGAATAAAAAGAGGTAATATCGTCTGGATAAGTTCCTCACTGTTTTTATCTTTTGGATTGAAGCTTTTTACCTTTGGAATTGATGGTTTCCTTTACCGACACATTTCTTGATGCCTGGTTTGTGTCTATCTCATTGCCTGTGGTGTCGAAATAGGAATTGCTGAGGGTTACGCTGTCACAGTTGGAAATTACCATCCCTTTGCTTCCGGGCACTGCCTTGCTCTCTACTGTAATGTTGTTAATGTTGATGTTTTTACAGCCGGAATAGGTTTGTACATCTCCGCAGGCATCCCGCAGGATAAGTCCTTCCAGTTTGATGTTACTGCATCCGTTGAAATGAATCAATGCCGGTCTGGTTTGTAATGCACTTTTTTCGAGGTGTCCTTTCTCTACCTGATCAGTAATGCTTTTCAATACCCCTTGTCCATGTCCTTCAATGACTCCTTTACCGGTGATGCCAATATTCTCAACGTTATCCGCCAGGATAAGTGCCTGGGTGTTGTTGACACTAACGTAATCATAAATTGACTGAAAAGCGACCAATACAGCACCTTCATGCAGTTGGATCGTTACGTTGGGCTTTAAGTGGAAACTGCCTGTGAGGTAGCGTCCTACATAGAAGTTGAGTTGTCCGCCTCCATTGGCACTGATATAATCAATGGCGTATTGTATGGATGCTGTATTTAAGGTGACGCCATCTGATTTGATGTCAAACAGGGATGCTTTGTAATCCTTTGCGAACATTGAGAGTGTGAGGATTAAAGCGACGCAGGTAATAACTATTTTTTTGCTCATTTTGTTTTGTCTTTTAATGGTTGAATGGGGTAAACAGCATTATTGGATCGTTACATTTTTGGAACGGTTTTGAATAATCTGCTTTTTGTTTTTGCTTTCGGGTTCAATAAACTCTACGTTGCGGAAAGTAGCTCCGTCCACATTGTCGATTACTATCGAAGGACGGTAGTCTTTTTTCTCGGCAACCAGTCTTACGTTGTCGAATACCACACCGTCGGCATGACGTACATAGAATCCCCATGCGGGCAGTTCTTTCCATTGTGAGAATTCAGGGTATCTTTCACGCATGTCGGGGATACTGTCCAGTTCAGTCTGGCTGGTGCCGCGATATGCATATAACGGATTGCCGGCACCCGGATATACAATTTCGATGTTCTTCAATACTACCTCCTCGATTTTATGGTCGGGAAGCCCGAATATTACGGCGGGAGAGATGTTGCGCGGATTATCTTCCACCGGGCCCTCGTAGTTATAACCCTCGTCGGGTTTTGACATCGGTACTTCTGCGTATACATTGGAAATGCGGACATTCTTCATACTGGGTTGCTTGCCGCTGCTCCAGCGGTCACCTATACGTAGGAAAATAACGTTGCCGGTATTGATGGAGCGGATGCTGTCCACCTCAATATCCTCGATGATTCCCCCGTCTACCGCAGCAAAAGTGATGGCAGAACGAAAGGTGTCGAATATGGTCACGTTCTTAATTTTAAAGTTCCTGAATCCCCCGCGGGATACGGTGCCAAACTTGATTCCATTTGCGCTGGAACGGCCTACACAGTTCTCCACTACCACATTCTGGCAGATACTGTTAGCATCGTGCGATTTGAAACAGATGACATCGTCCGCCGCATCAAAATAGGAGTTTTTAATGGTTACCCCGTCACAATCGACGATGTCGATTCCGTCGTTGTTCCAGTATGCTTTGCTATCTACATAGATACCATCTACATACACATTCTTACACTGGTCGTAGGTCTGGTTCCAGCTGGCCGGGTCGCGAAGAGTGATACCGGTGATGGTGACGTTGACACACTCCCGGAAGTAGATATTCTCCGGCCGTCTCCACTCCCTGGGCCTGTCGAGCAAGAGCTCATCTTCAAAAATGCCGCGGTGGATCAGGCTGACCAGGTTGTTGGCCGTAGTGAATCCCCGTCCGTTTATGGTCCCTTTACCGGTAATTCCGATGTTCTCCTGATTCACGGCAAAAATCATGGAGGACCACTTGATTTTGGGGTCAATCACATAATCCAGCGGATTGGTGGATCCCAGTATGGTCGCACCGGGTTCCAGATGAAGGGTCACGTTCGATTTCAGGTAAATGCTTCCCGTCACGTAATTGCCTACCTGAAAAACGAGGCGGCCGCCTCCGTTTTCACTTACGTAATCGATGGCTCTTTGTATGGTTCTTGTGTTAACCGTTGTTCCGTCGGCTTTTGCTCCAAAGTCGGATACATTGTAATCTTTTGCCTGGAGATGAGTGGCAAGAAGTATGAACACGATCGAAAAATATATATTTATCTTACTCATGATTGTTGTTGCTAATTGATGAATAAATCTGATTTAAGCTTATTTTTGAATGATACGGGTTGATTTATGACGGATGAGATCTTTTCCTCTGCCCGGAACATTGTATTGCATTCTGGACAATGTAGCTCCTTTTACGTCGTCAAACACAACGGCGGGACGGTAATCTTTCTCTTTGGCAGTGAAGGTCACATTCTCCAAGGTGAGATTGCTGGCGTGACGTACATAGAGCCCCCATGCCGGCAATTCCTTCCAGTTGGAAAATTCCGGATAGGAGTCAATCAATTCCGGGATACTGTCCAGGTCTGCGGGTTTAGTACCGCGATAGGCATAGTTCGGATTGCTGCCGCCGGGGTACACAATTTCGATATTGCGCAGGGTCACGTTGTTGATGTCTACTCCCGGGATACCGTATATGACGGCGGGAGATACGTTGCGGGGAAGGTCTTCGATCGGTCCTTCGTATCCGTAGCCGGCGTCCGGTTTGGTGGCAGGAATTTCCGCATACATGTTCTGGATGGTAACATTATCAATGGTTCCTTGTTTGTCTTTATTCCAGCGTGTTCCGATACGTAAGAAAATAGCATTCCCGGTATTATAAGCGTAAAGGCTGTCCACAAAGATGTCTTCCACCTTTCCTCCATCGGGAGTGGCAATAGTAAAAGCGGAACGGAAAGTGTCGTATACTTTGTTGTTGATGATGCGGATGTTCTTGTATCCGCCCGAAGTGACCGTCCCGAATTTGATGCCGTTGGCACTTGAACGGGCTACGCAGTTACGCACCTCGATATTCTCACATCGTTTGGTTTTATCGTGCGATTTGAAACAGATGGCATCGTCCGAAGCATCGATAAAAGAGTTGCTCACTACTACGTCCTTGCAGTCGACAATATCCAGCCCGTCATTGTTCCAGAATACTTTGCTGTCGACCGTGATCCCGTCAATTCGCAAATTCTCGCACTGATCGTACGTTTGAACCCAAAAGGCGGTGTTCTTAATGGTAATTCCGCTAATGGATACATGGTTACACTCCCGGAAATAAATACCGCCTGGCCGTCTGGTTGCAGGACGGTCTAATTGTAACTTGTCCTCAACAATCCCCTTGTGGACCTGGTCAACCAAGTTGTAAGCCACCTCGGCTCCCTGCCCGTCAATCACACCCTTCCCGGTTATGGAGATGTTGCTTGCCTTGTTGGCGTACACCAATGCCGGCATAAAAATGGGTTCTTCGATGTTGTAATCGTATATGTTGGTTGATCCTACCAGTATGGCCCCTTCCCGGAGCACAATATGCACATTCGATTTCAATTCGATGGTGCCGGTCAGGTAGCGCCCCACATAGAAAACCAGTGTGCCGCCTCCCTTTTCGTGGATGTAATCGATAGCCTTCTGAATAGAGGTGGTGTTTAACGTGGTGCCGTTGGACTTAATACCAAAGTATGATGCTTTGTATTCAGCGGCTGATAGATGCAAAATAGAAAACACCGCAAGTGTCAGAAAAACAGTTTTTATTCTTTTCATTTGTTTATATTTTATGTTTTATATTTTATATTTTAAGTTAGGCTACATGGAACTGTTCCTTTATGCCGTAGAGAGGAATAGCCTAACCTTAGTGAATTCGCTTTAATCACGTATTTATTTGCTAATGATTAATAAACTGTAACAGGTCCAACCAGTCCCATCGATTGGATTTCCTGTTCCCTGCCTTTCCGGTTCGTGTATTTCTGGGCAGTGGGGTTGTCAGTTAATGCCTGCATATAATTACCCATGGTTGTGATGACATGCACCTCGATTTCATTCTCTCCGGTTTTTACATCATCACCCAGCTTGTAAATACGGTTACCGTACCATTTTACTCCTTGTGATTTCCCATTGACAAACAGTTCGGATACACCGGATACCTTTCCCAGATTCAGAATGGCTCCTTTCTTATGAATCTGGATTCGTTTCTTGTAAACCACAGTGCCGGTGAAACGGACATGCTCGGTATCTTTTAAATCCTGTAATGTTTCCATTTGTGTGCTCTTCACCCACTTCTCCCGGCTGTGGCGGAGCTCCACCTCCCAGTTGTTGTTTAGGAACTGTGCGGCCGGGTGATTCAAGGGCAGCTCTTCCCAATATTCACCTTTCCGCTCTTTGTTGAAGACAATGATGCGGGACTCTGCCGGCCCCAGGTTTAATTGCAGGCTATTGCCATCAAGCTTCAACCGATACGATTTACCCGTCTCGGGATCCAGTATCCAGGGATTACGTCCCCGGGTAATTTCTTTGGAGAAAGTGATCCGGGTGTTTCTGTTTTCATGCTTGTGGGCATTGGAGAAGAAGAAGATCTCACTTTTGTCATCTGCCTGATAACGAGTCTGCATCAGATAACGGTCGGGCCGGCTGATTTCCAGGTAATGGGGCAGTTGGTATTTTTGCTGTAAGCCGGTATACCACTCCAGGTAGCGGAGATCATCCGGTTTGGGAGTCAGGACAAAGCGGTCGGAATATGCACGAAGTTTATCCGTCCAGGCGCTTACCTTTTTGTCGTTCTCCTTGTAATTGTGCAGGCCTAATGATTTCTCTGGCAGGCACTCAATAGCGAATATTTTTCCTCCCCCGCGGACAAACTCGTAGAGCTTGGCCAAGGTGTCGGGAAACATACTCTTCACCTCCGGCAAAAACAAAATGCCGTACTTTTTGGGTCCGTAGCAGAGTTTTCCTTTTTCAATTTTTGCCTCTTGAATGATTTTTTCGGTTACATAATCGGCTGCTCCTCCATTCTTATTGATAGATTCCCAGATGATGGAAGTGTAGGGGATATTCAGTTTTTCGGGGAAGGGATCTGTCTGTACACCCATCTCACCCCACATGTCGTAGTTGGCCGGCAGTATGGCTATATCGGTATACATGTCGGCATGCTGTAACAAAGATGAGATACGGGCCTTGTAGCGATTCAGGTACTTGAAATAGGGCCACCAGTTGTTGTTTTCGTTATAGTAGGAGCCGTATTGTACCCACCCCGGGAAGGGTGCCTCCGGGGGTGAATAGTTGAATCCGTGCCATATGGAATGGGTAATCCCCGACATGATTGCCTGATCCGAACCTATTTTTAGTAATTCCAATGTAGCATTAAAAACAAGGTAAGTGTTGGTCATCTCTTCACAGCTGATCAATCGTTTGCCGGTAAGGTGTGCTGCGGAGGAAACATACTTGTTGATCATGGTATAACCACGCCCCCGGCGATAATCCTCATCCGACATCTCTTCTCCGAGCTTGTGGCGGAGCCAGTTGGTGGTCCACGATTCTCCTTCCGGGATGTCGTACCCCAAGCTTGTCTCCAACGGGAAGAATCCCCTGCCGTAGGCCTGAGCCCTTGATTTTACGTTTTGTTCACGACACCACTCCAGGTAGGTTTGGGTAAAACGTTCATACAGCAATTCGGCCTTTGTATATTCAAAGTCAAAGCGGACACGACGGATTATCTCTTCAAACTCCGGACTTTTCTTTACGCCATAATTCTCATCCACCACAGCCCCCAGCCGTCCGACCTTGAACATGGTAAAAGGGAGATAGGGCATCAGGTCGTAACCTCTTCTCTTTCTGAACTCGTCTGCGAGATCGGCACTCCAGTTGCAGCCTTCCAATTCCATCGAATCGGTGAAGAAGGCCCTCAGGTGGTTGGAGAGTGGGCCGGTTTTTTTCTGGATGGTGTCGGACATATGATTCAGGTACTTTCTTACGGCTTCCTTGTCCATATGGTTCAGGATAGGACCTGCAGCACCGGGTGCACCGTTGATCACAGAGGCAAAGGAGTTGACTTTCACCAAGGCATAAAAGACATGCTTCCCTTCCGGCACCTTAACCTGGATAAGTTCTTCATGCCGTTGGTCCGATAATTCAATCACCTGGTCGAGACTCTCCATGGGTTCAGGAACCATTTTCAGGGAAAGAATTTCAAAAGTCCTGCCCGGAAAGGTGTCAGTAACTCCGGGATCCGTCTCGTTGAAAATATGGTAACGCGAGACTTCATAGTCCATTGGCCCTTCCAATTCCTCAGCGAGTATCAGTGCCACCTGGGCACGCTCGTCATGGGGTAACGTTTCTGCACCGAAAGGCCAACCTGAACCTACGATCAGATCACAGGTCATATCCAGTTTTTTAGCTTCATTGAAGGTAACCTGCAACAGGTCGATCCATTCGTCACTGAGCCACCGTATCGATTTGATGCCGAGATCATCTCCTGTTGAAGGGAAGTCGATAGGGTTGATCTCAACCCCACCCACACCCGCTTCTTTCAACAGGCGTAACTCTCTGAGAATCTCATTTTTTTCTACTTTGTTTCCGTTCCACCACCACCTGACGAAAGGATGGTATTTGGCATCCGGATTCTTAAATGTGGTATAGATATTGGCTCTACGCTTTCCGTTTGTATCCACAAGTGTGTCGGATCCCAACAGGGAAACACCCCCAGTGGCTACAAGACCGGCGGAAAGTGCCGCACTACGAATGATAAAAGATCGTCTGTCCATATTGTTTTTAATACTATTCGAGTTGTTTTTGAAACTGTTTATTTTTTTTGGTTGTAGGTTCGTTAAAAATATCCGTGTGTTTTCACATCTCCGTATTTAAGTGCGATTTCCACACGTTTCACCAGGAGAGATGAGTCTGCTGCGTGGAAAGCGACGGTATTGTATCCCTGTTGAATACTTTCTACGGGTAGGACAAATGCATACTGACATTCTCCTTCCATCAGTCCCCTGCCTTTGTCATAAAGTGAGACATAATCCGGCGCCGAATGGGTTATGTCCCTGCCGTTGACTTTTAATGTAAAGGATGCCTGCTTACTGCTCCTGACAAAGAGTATCACCTCTTCGGGAACGGTCTTTCCGGGATCATCCCCAATAAAAATTTCGGCTTTGGAGAAATCATCGGATCTTACCTCCAAGGGTAAGGAGGAGATGTGTTTGATGCCATATTCGGTTACACCATCGGAGAGGCAATAGATCTTGTTCCTGTAGGCAAGTGTCTCCGGGGATCCCAGTTCCTGAATAAGATGAGGTGAGATAACCCGGCATACCTGGCCTCCCTCTTCAAGGTGCAACAATCCTTGGTAAGTTGAGTTAAAAGCTCCATAGTAATGATTGAAAAGATAAATACCATCGGCACCCTGCGATAAGATATGGGAAGCCATTCCTCTGAACATGCCGTGCGAAAAGGTCTCTCGAGGTTTGTACCCTCCGTCATCGATGGTTGCATAGACCGGGACAGTTGTTGATCCCAGTTCTTTGATAAATTGTGCAACAGGAAGGGAAGGGTTGCCACGCCAGTGCACTCCGATGGTTATGAAGTCGACCAACCCCAGACGGATCCACTCCTGGATGTCGAGCCCCTTGTCAAGGCAATCCCGGACCGTGAGCGGTACCCTGACGGAAAGGAGTATTTTTTTTCCTCTTTTTTCAGAGAGTTCATCCACTTTGGCTTTTACCTCTTTCATCAGTTCGGTCATCAGGAAAGCGTTTTTCTTTCCTTCGCCTTGTTTAAAATAGACGATGAAACGCATAAAATCCAGATCCAATCCGTCAATCATCTCATATCTCTCCAGTTGCTCGGTAATGATCGCCAATTTATGGTCACGTACTTCCGGATGTGCAAAATCCAATGCCCTGGAACCATTTAATCCGGGGGTGTCATCGTTGGTCCAAAACTCAGGATGTGTATACCAGAATTCGGGATAAGTTATGGGGCAATTTGTTGTGGTATCATTAAAATGAAGGTCGTTCATCCTGTAGGTGATAAAAGCTTCCATACCGTGCATCTTTGCTCGTTTAAGTGATGCTTCAATCAGGTCAGTACCATCTTTTTCGAGATTCAGGTGGTTTAGGTAAAAACTTTTGTAATGATGGGTAGCAGCCGTGTCATTACCACAATCCAGCTTTCCGTCAAGATCATCACCCAATATACGGCCATGCTTTGAGCGGTAATAAAAAAAATCGCTGCCTGTGCACATCATGTAGGTAGTCACTTGTGAATGGCTGACCATGTCGACGTAAGCATTCACATCATGCACAGTGAGGGGCCGTTTGTGGAACCAATAATTGCCCAGAGCATCACTTCCGTCGTTGTTGTGAATAATCCGGTATCTCCTTTCTGGTTCAGCTGAATTAACGTGTAAGGATAGAAGTATGCCCCAAGATACCAAAAAGCACACGATATATTTTTTTTGCATAGTACTGCCCGGATGATAAGGGTGTTTTGAAATTGTTACAAAAAATACCGGATCTGATTCGAGGAATTGCACAAATCAGATAATTTTAGAATGAAGAGGGTAGGGATTAAGAAATCTCTACCCTCTTTATTAATTAGAAAATTTATGAGAACATAGAATTTAGAACCAATTCGGGTTTGTAGAGGTCTCCTGAATAGGGATCTCATAGGTCATATGTTCCACTTTGTAGATTTTTCCGGATGACCAGTGAACCGTTGATCCGTTACGGTCAATATCTACGTTCCAGCGTTTGCTGTTGGAATATTCAAGCCCGTTCTCTCCCCACATTTCGATCCTCCACTGCAGTTTGACCATATCCAGCACAGAAAGGCCAGCCATAGACGAGTAATTGTCACACGTCAATGTCGGTGAACCCTCTTTTGTCCTTGCGGCAAGTAGTTTGTTAAGCGTTGCTTTTGCAGCACCCTCCTGGCCGGCAAGAGCCTGTGCTTCAGCCAGCATCAACAATACTTCCGAAGAACGGATATAGGTATAGTCACAGTTTAGTTGATTGTTCCTGACATTATGCTGTTTGGCAATGGTAGCACCCCATTTCAGGTTGGTGTATTTGGGAAGCACCCTTTCTCTTTTATTGGTTGGATAAGTATAAGTTACCGGTGTTGTCATAAACCTGCTTTTGCGGTAATCGTTGTCATCCATCTTTTCATACAACCTGTTGTCTATTCGCATATGGTATGCACTTAAACCTCCGTTGCCTTCCAGGAAGCAGTTGAAATTGCTGAACTGATAATTTGGAGCTCCATTTCCGTCAACCCAGCCTAGGATGGTTTCGGGATTTACGCTAAGACTACTGAATGCATTGTCGTTGGCTTTCACATCATCCGTTCCTGCGGCTAAGGCGTTTACACGAGAGTTGTCAATGCCGTAATATTCTTCAGCAATAAAATTGGGATACTTATTCAAAATCTCCTGGGTAGCTGTGATACAGGTAGCATAATCGCCTGTCCAGAGCGATGTACGGGCAAGAAAGAAAAGTGCTACTCCACGGTCGATATCGTTTGGCTTGTCAGTGGTAAATCCATCGCTCGCATTTCCGATCTGAGACTCCACAAAAAGTTGAGCAGCTTCTTTAAGATCAGCTTTGATGAAGTCGTAGGTTTCGGTGGCAGATGCAGGGGCTACAGGGGTATTCACTCCATATTCGGTGTAGATCGGCATTCCTTTTCCCTCTTTACCTCCATGGAGGTATGCTTTTTGAAATCTTTCCATCAGCAACATATATCCATATGCACGAACGGTCAGTGCCCGTGCCCGATAATCCTTAAGCGATTTGCTCCCACTTTGCTCAACGGTTTTTTTATCCAGATAAGCCAGCACCTTATTAGCATTGGTATGGGGAGTTGCTGCCAATAACCACCAGGTGTAGTTATAGGTTCTGTCTTCAGCTAACCAAGGTTCAAAGCTGGCATCGATGTTATAGAAAGTTTCATAACTACCTGTACTTCCCAATGTGGCTTCTCCCAATACAATATCATTTCCCCTAAGATTGCCAAACAGATCCTGGTTGGTAAGCGGATTTAAGGGATTACTGCTAAATCCGGAGTAATCACCGGCCAGCCTGAAATTGGCATCCAGTGTTTCCACCAATCCGCCCATTATCAGTTTAATCCTTTCTTCGTCTCCGGAAGCCAGGATCTCCTGGATCATTTCGTCTGTGAGGTTATTGGGTGGGGCAACTTCCAAGCTGTCTTCACATGCGGAAAACAGAAAACCCATCAATAAAAAATATAGAAATATCTTTTTCATCATTTTCAAAAATTAATAGCGTTTAATTATAATTCAACATTTACACCAAATGATACGGTCTGCATGGTAGGATAGGTATAGGCACCTACTTCCATTCCACCGGTCAATGACATACTGGGGTCAACACCCTTAGCCGCAGAGATCATAAACATGTTATCTGCAGAGACAAAGAGGCGCAACTTGCTGATTTGGTAGTTCGACAGCAGTTTACCCGGCAATGTATATCCTAATGTGATATTCTTCAGCCTTAAATAGGATGCAGAGAAGAGGGCCATGTCGGTATATTTCCATGAACCGAAGGTTGAACCGTCGTAATTATCCGCCCCGTACCATTGCATCGGGAATTTGGCATTTTTGTTTTCAGGAGTCCAGGTGTTGTTGATCAATTCCTCTGAAAGGACGCCGATATTGTACCTTAAGTAATAACTGCTTCTGTAAAGGCCGTTTCCATATTCTACGCTGTAGTATTTACCACCCAATTGGTATGCTGCCATGGCGCTCAAATCAAATCCTTTATAATTAATTGTCGTAGAAAAACCTCCAATCCATGTTGGAATGGCACTGCCCACTTCATATTTCGAAGCCTCGTTGTAATTCTTGGTCTTGACATCGTCACCCACTTTTGCACCGGTATACTTGCCTTCTGTAATATCCTCCTCGGTTACCTTGTGATAGAATAAAGGCAACCCTGTTTCCTGGTCTACACCTCCATACTTATAAATCCACAAGTTATACCAGTCTCTTCCTACTCCTCTGAGGTAGTATTGTCCGCTGGCCGCATTGCCAGCACCGCTGGCTGACCATCCTTCACCGTTAGCTTCGTAGGTATAGGGAGGTAAACCCGGAGTATATTCCGGAATAGAACCTGCCGGTACATCTTTTAACGTAGTGGCGTAGTGTGTTCCGTTTGTAGAAATAGTCCAGGAGAAGTCTTTTCTGCGAATGATATCCACCCCGAGTTCTACTTCAAAACCGTTGTTCTGCAATGCTGCACTGTTGGATTGGAGTGATTCCTGGCCAACTGCCATATAGTTCACCTGTTGGTTGTAGAATGTGTTGTCGGTAAGTCGGTTATAGTAGTCAACGGTACCGTGCACCCGGTTAAACAAGGAGAAATCAATTCCTACGTCAAAAGTCTTTGTGTTTTCCCAAGTCAATGCATCGTTCACAAAACCACCTACGCTCATTGTATAGGCATTGGGTGTACCCGTACCCGCTGATGTTTCGGTGTACCTCGCTCCGTAGCCCCAAGTCCTATAACCGCTGTAGCGGCCAATTGCATTGGAGTTACCGATTACCCCGTAGCTCGTTCTCAATTTCAGGTTGTCCAGCCAGTTTTTGGTCCCCATCATGAAGGGTTCGGACGTTACGCGCCAACCGGCACCCAACGACCAGAATGTACCCCACCTGTTTTTCTTGAACTTGGATGAACCGTCACGACGGATCGAAGTGGAGAGGTAGTACTTTTCGTCGTAGATGTAATTGGCACGGCCCAGGTAACTCTCCATTCTTTCAATGTCGTCTCCGTATCCGGGTCCTCCAAATCCTCTGGCATTGACGTATCGGCCTACAAAGTTTCCAGAACCCAAAAATCCCGGGATCAATTCATAGCTGGATCCCCAGTTAATGCCTTCATTTCTCCAGTCATTGAATTCGTGTGCAGCCATGGCATCCACATGGTGTTTGTCAAAGTCTTTGTTATAAGTCAGGATCTCCTGGGTATTGATGATGGTTTGGTTAGTCAGCCTCCTGTAAATCCCTCCTTGGTCCTTTGCCGCTCCGGTTACGCTATTGGCGTATCTTACCTGAGAAATATTGTTCTTGTCAAACGAGAAGTTCACCAAAAATTTAAAATCATTCAAGAAACTGATTTCAGCATATGACCGGGTAGTAAGCATGTCAGCCACATCCTGCCATTTGTCATTTTCCATCGCATAGGCGATGTTGGTGCTTCCATACAATGCCCCCGTTTCCCCAATTGGTGAATAGGTGCTTCCTGCCGTGGAATTGTATATTGTGCCATCTTCGGGATGAGTTCTGTAACTGCCGTCTTCATTGTAAGCATATACGGGAACAATGGGGGCAAACCCGTTGATAAACCTAAATACGTTCCCTTGGTTAGAGCCGGCGTTTCTTCCCCAGGTGGTACCCATTTTGTCGGTGGAAGTTCTGGAAAACCCAACATTGGCTCCTACTTTTAACCATTTGAATAGCTGAGAGTTTATGGTTGATCTGCCGCTGAACCGGTCAAATTTTGAATTGCTGATATAAGAAGGGTCAGACAGGTAACCAAGAGATACGTAATAATCAACCTTATCGGTTCCTCCGTTGGCTGAAATATTGTATTCCTGCCTGAAGTTCTCGTTTAACAGTACTTTGTCGAATGTGTCGTTATACAGAAGTTCAGCTTGGGGATTCAATCGTCCGTCGGTGCCTACCAGATAGGCACCCGTCATTGTTTTGGCGGGAATTCCGCTTACGTTTGTTTCATCTACATAAACTGCGCCCGGAACGCGGTATGCCATGTAGTTTCCAAATCGATTTGTCCCAAATGTCGATTCTTTATTAATGTAGTTGAACAGATGTTGGCTGGCAAATTCTGCCGCCTGCTCATGTGAATAATTGGGGTTGTTTACATTGGTGGTCCAGTTTTGCGGTTGTCCTGTACCGTTTACCCCATAACGGTATGAGTTATAAATCGATTTCCATGCAAATTCATAAAAATCTTTTGCGTTATCAATCTTTCCCAGGTCAAATGGTCCCACGGAATTGAAACCTGCTTTGGCAGAAAATGAGATATTGGTTTTACCTGATTTTCCCCTCTTGGTAGTGACAAGCACCACACCGTTTGCACCACGGGAACCGTATAGTGCCGTAGATGCCGCATCTTTTAATACCGTGATGCTTTGAATATCGTTCGGATTGATGGTTGACAGTGGGTTGTCGCTTTGCGCGGGTACTCCGTCAATCACAACCAGCGCTACAGAACTGTTTAGGTTTGCCGACCCCACACCGCGTACACGTATACCCATATCCATACCGGGCTGGCCGTCTACAGAAGAAACCTGCAAACCTGCTACAGCACCTTCAAGAGCGCGGGATACCGTAGATACCGACTGAGAGGATACGATTGAACCGTCAACGGCGGAGATTGCTCCGGTTAAGTCCTTCTTTTTGGCAGTACCGTATCCAATCACCACCACTTCATCCAACGCTTGTGTGTCTTCCATCAGGATGATGTTGAAATTGGATTTGCCTGCAGTTTGGATTGTTTGATTCAGGTAGCCGATATAGGTAATGGTGATTACCGCGTCGTTCGCTACAGTTAAGGAAAAGTTGCCATCTATGTCCGTAATGTTTCCGTTGGTGGTGCCTACCTCCAGGATATTTGCGCCAATTACAGGTATGCCTGCATTATCCACCACTGTCCCGGTAATTTTCCTTTTCTGCTGCTGTGCATCGGCAAGTCCTTCTGCTACTCCTTCTGCTCTCTTGGAGAGGAGGATGTGATTGCCTTCCAACGCATAATTGACGTCTTTATTTTTTAAAAGTGCATGGAGTACATTGGAAACAGCTTGTTGTTTGGATTTTACCGATACCTTCTCGTTCGTATCTACCTCGTCGCTGTAGATGAACAGATAATCGGTTTGCTTTTCAATCTCGTTTAATACTTCTTTGAGTGTTACGTTTCGTTTATTGATCGTCACCCTGGCATTTTGAGTGTAGCTCATTTCGGCCATAGAGCAAAAGATGCAGGTAAACAATAAAATAAAGGTTGTTCGCATAATCAATAAAAAATGTTTAATGGGCACTTTTTCGGTTAAATGATTACCCAATGAATAGTTTTTCTTCATACATTTGTAATTGTTTTTAGTTAATACATTGAATATTTCTTGGTTGTGTTGACGAAAACGCATAATCGGTGAGCGTTGCAGCGCTTGCCGATTCTTGTTTTCCAGGTGGTCTGTAATTCGTTTATCTCATAGGCACACGTGTTTTAGTACGTTTTATCTTATATAAATTGTTCCTGTTTCTTCGTTTCTTTCGTAAGTGAACCGGATGCTTCTTTGCAGCACCCGCAATGCATAATCAACACCGTCGGATTGACGGAATTTTCCAGTGTATGTGTGTTGCGGTAACTTTTTCGAATTGATTTGAATTTTTATATCGAAATATTTTTCGAGGGATAAAAGAATCTCTTCTAACTGTTTATTATTAAATGCGATCAGGCCGTTTCTCCAGAGGTATTCGTCGGTATCTTCTATTTTTGACACAATTAATAATCCATTGTTGCTCAGGACTGCTTTTTCGTTCGGTTTTAAAGCCGCGAGTTTAACTTCATTTTTGTAAATCTCCACACCTCCTTCAAAAAGACTCGTTTCGAAAGAATTGAATCGCGAATATGCTTCAACATTAAACGATGTGCCGGTAACACGTACATCCCTCTGGCCGGTTTTTACTATAAACGGTTTTTTTTCGTTTTTGCTAACATCGAAATAGGCTTCACCGTTCAGGTATACCGTTCGGTTTTTCTTTGAAAATGAGGACGGATAGCGAAATTCGGTATTCGAATTGAGCCATACGTTAGAATTATCGGCAAGGATGAGGTTGATACGTTGGCCGGGCGGTACAAATAGGGTGTTGTACGGTCCGGTTGAATCTTTTCCGATGAGCAAGTATAATCCGCTAACGATGAGTAGCAGGGCTATAGCCGCTGCAGCTCCTGTTGCCCATGGCGACAGCAAAACCTTCCTTTTTTGTTTTAATGAGGTCCCTCGTGTGGTTAATAAGATTGCATCATAGACTTTTCGTTCTTGAAAGAATACACGATGATTGGCTTCAGAAGCATCAAGCCATTGCTTTATCTGTTTTTCTTCATTAACCGAAGCATTCCCCTCGAAGAAACGGTATAAAAGTTCTTTATTCACGCGTTAGTTTCTTTATCCTGTATATGTATAACAGTTCAGGAGTGAGTTACCCTAACGGAAAATGTGTTTTTTTAATGAAAATAAAATAAAAAAAGCAACAGGTGAATGAAGTCTTTTAACGAAAAGCGAAGTTGGGCCAAGGCTTTTGATATATGGAATTCTATAGCTTTAGTGCTCAAATCCATTTGGTTGGCGATGTCTTTGTAGGATAAGCCCTGATATCGGTTTAAAATAAATACTTGGCGTGTTTTCTGGGGTAATTTGTTAAGGGTGGATTCTACAATTTTCTGTATTTCGTCTGAAAAAATAAAATCCGGATCGCAGGCCTGTAAGGTATTTATTCGTGTAGATAACAGCCATTCAGCGTGGTCGTTTATTTCTTTCTCGGCACGTTGACGCACCTGGAGGTGTTGTAAATAATTGATGCATTTGTTTTTAATTATAGACAAAATGTAAGCTTGGGGTTGTGTGTCCGGTAAAAGGTTTTCCTTGTTCTCCCAGTACGTTGTAAAAGCTTCCGATACAAAATCTTCTGCAACCTGTTTCTCTTTTACATATCCCCATGCGAAACGAATAAAACGATCGTAATATTCGTTAAACAAATTATTGAAATGTTGTACGGAAGAGAAAGAATTCATCGTCTCAGTTTTCGCAGCAAATTTAGGCACAAAAAACTGTCTATTGAAATTATTTGATAAAAATATTGTTTAGGATCAGGCCAACAAATTCAAAAACAAGTCACTCTTCCGGTGTTTTTTCATCGGGATATTCTTGCCGGAATCCTTTCCAATAGCCTTTTATCGTTGATTTCACTTCCCTGTGTAACACCAGCAGGCCGAAAAGATTGGGAATGGCCATAAACGCTACCGTGAGTAGCGACACGTTCCAGATGATAGTAGTATCGGTAAACGACGCAAAAAAGAAGGCGATCACGAAAACTATGCGGTAAATCAGTACATAATTGGCTCCGAAAAGATAAGTTACAGCCCTGTCTCCGTAATACGACCAGGCAATGGACGTGGAAAAGGCAAATAAAAGCAAGCCGATAGAAACGATGTATTTTCCAAAATCGCCGAAGAAGCTCTTGCTGAACGCGGCTGTTGTAAGCGGGGCACTGTGGATAAGTGAGTTCCCACGGAACGTTACATTATAGGGGGTGGTTGTCACTTTTCCATTTACAACATCGATCCGGCCCGTGAAAGGTTGCCCTGATTCCAGGACCACCACCTCACTGGCCAATGAACGAGCATGGATGATGGATACATTTTCCTGCAACTGACCGTCTTTAATGTCCAGCTTTCCGCTAAAAAGGGGAAGTCTGGCTGTCTGGTTGAGGTGATTCTCCAGACGCGAGACATCGGACGGTTTATTTTCACTGTAATGCGCTGTCAAGACTTCAATATCCGTTTTCTGAAACTGGTTGGGCAGTTTCTCTTTCCACACCCCAGATGACAACAATACCAGTCCCGTCAAGAAACATATAATGATCGTGTCGATAAAGGGTTCCAGAATAGCCACCATCCCTTCGGAGACGGGTTCATGCGCTTTGGCAGCAGCGTGGGCAATGGGTGCCGAGCCTTGTCCGGATTCGTTGGAAAACAACCCCCTGTTTACTCCCTGGTTGAAAGCAAAAGCAAATCCCGCACCTAAGAATCCTCCAGTAGCAGCTGTTCCCGTGAACAGGTCAAGAAAGATAGAGGCGAAGGAGGGGATTATATTCTGGTAATTAAACAAGATAACAGCTAATGCTCCCACAAAGTAAAAGATGGCCATAAACGGAACCAACCGTTCGGTAACCTTGGCAATCCGTTTGATCCCACCAATAATGATCAGGGCAAGGAAAAAAGCCATGATGGCTCCCGTAATGACGTGCTTGATGCCGAAAGTAGCGAAAACGGAGTTGGATATGCTGTTTATCTGCGGTAAACTTCCCGACCCAAAGGATGAAAGGACAGTTGCTACGGCAAAAAAGCCGCCCATCCAGTAACCGGTTTTTATCCGGTATCCGTTTTTTATGGAAATGTTAAGCCGTTTTTTCATGTAATACATCGGGCCTCCGGCTACCATGCCTTTTTCGTCGAAATCACGGTACTTATGAGACAGCGTTACCTCCACGAATTTCGTACACATCCCAAGAAAAGCCGTAAGCAGCATCCAGAAGATGGCGGCGGGCCCTCCCAAGTGAACGGCGAGAGCTACTCCTGCAATGTTTCCCGTTCCCACGGTTCCGGATAATGCTGTCGCCAGTGCCTGAAAATGGGAGGTGTCTCCTTTGTCTGTTGATTTATCGTACTTGCCTTTTACTATTTTAATGGCATGGCGGAAATACCTGATCTGGGGAAACCGGAGGTAAACAGTAAAAAAGGTACCCGTTCCCAACAGGAGAAAAATAAACCAGTAGTTTCCTCCGATGTAGTTATGCAGGGTAATCAAGAAGTCGTTTATTTGTTGCATATGATAAGGTGGTTTTTAATAGCCATCTTTCGCGAGTATAATGTTACCCTGCTAACCGTCTTTCACGGCAACCGGTTTAGTGAGTGACGCCAAATGTTTCGCAAATATACATATTTCATTAAAAGACCGGCCAAAAGACTTAAGAAAATATAAAGAAATTATGGATCATTATAAACCAAAGTTTTTATCTTTGCAAGAGTATTCGTACTTGTATTTTTCCTTGCTTGCAAAATGAAGACCTTTGTTAAAATCCTGATGTTGATTGCACTTACAAGTGTAATGTATTGCTGTTCTTCGCTTTATCGTCTTCCTGTTTCTACGGAAATTCCCGTTAATAACCAGTCGTATCAGGTTGATTATTTGTTCGAGCACGATGGCTGTAAGGTTTATAGGTTTTACGACAGGGGGCAGTACGTGTATTTTACCAATTGCCAGGGAGAGGTGACAAGCATAAAAAACGATTCCACAGCTGTCAGAGTGACTAATTCGGTAAGGATTACATACGATGATTATGACAAAACACGAAAAAATTAACAAAACATAATGGAGAAACAACAACCGGAAAGACTGAAATCATTGGATGCCCTTCGCGGGTTTGATATGTTCTGGATCATGGGTGCGGAGGAGATTTTTGTTTTGCTTGGATCGCTGACCGGCCTCCCTGCATTACAATGGTGGGCCAACCAAATGACACATGTGGAATGGCACGGATTTCATGCATACGATATGATTTTCCCGTTGTTTCTGTTTATTGCCGGGGTTTCTTTTCCGTTTTCGGCTAAGAAACGCTTGAGTATCGATGGGGGACGGAAGTCGCTTTACAGGCATGTCTTTAAAAGGGGATTGCTTTTGGTCTTGATCGGGGTTATTTACAACAACGGATTGAATTTTGATGTGGCAAATATGCGCTACGCGAGCGTGCTTGGCCGGATCGGGTTAGCCTGGATGTTTGCCGCACTGCTGTTTATGAACACTAAAAATGCGAGAATCCGGTTGCTGTGGCTTAGCGGGATCCTGATTTCCTATTGGTTGTTGTTTGTGTTTTTTAAAGCGCCCGACCTGGGGGATCCCGATCATTACTCCATGAGAGGAAATATTTCCAGTTATATCGACCGGATTTTATTGCCGGGTAGGTTTTGTTGTTATGAAATAGGAGACAACGAAGGGCTGTTGCCGACCGTTGCAGCTATTGGTACGGCGCTTCTGGGTATGCTTACCGGAGAGTTCTTGATGACTAAGCTGAAACCTACAAAGAAAGTATTATACCTTGCAACAGCAGCTGTTCTATTGATGATTGTAGGACAGGTATGGAACCTCGTTTTCCCTATTAACAAGAACCTGTGGTCAAGTTCATTCGTTTGCTGGGTAGGCGGATTGAGTATGCTGCTGCTCGCAATTTTCTACCTGGTTATCGATGTGTGGAAATTTCAGAAATGGGCGTTTTTCTTTGTAGTTATAGGGATGAACCCCATAACCATCTATCTGGCAAACCGGATAATAGGATGGGACAGTGCAAATAGATTTTTCTTTGGCGGGCTTGCCGGGCTGTTGCCCGAAGCATGGGCCCCGTTTATCATGGCTATCGGTTACGTGACTATCGGTTGGGTATTCTTATACATACTTTATAAAAAGAAAGTTTTTTTGAAGGTTTAAACGATAGTGGAAATCTTTCGAAACATAAAAGTTAAAATTTTTTCTTCTTTTGACTAATAATAACGATTATAATTCTTCTGTAAATCTTCAGGCCATTTCTCAATCCCAGTTTGAAGAGTTGTTTTGTTCTTTTTATCCACAGGTTGCAGCGTATGCCACCGTCATCCTGGATAATAAAACGGCGGGAGAAGACATTGCCCAGGAGGTATTTGCCTATGTGTGGGAAAAACGAAAGAGCCTGCAAGTAGGTGTGGGGTTTCTCAGCTACCTTTTTCAAACGGCTTATTCGAGATGCATCGATCACATTAAAAAAAATAATCGGTTAGAGAAATATGCGCAAGAATCACTTTTGAAGTTTGCTGAGGAATACCATATGTATCTCGAGAATGATTGTCAGCCCTTGAAGGAACTTTTTAGTAAAGATTTCGATGAAAAGTTGAACGCTTTGTTGGCGCAGCTTCCCGAAGTACGCCGTCAAGTGTTCGAAATGGTTTATCACGAGGGTCTGAAAGCGAAAGAAGTTTCCGAAATACTTCAGATGCCGCAACGTACGGTGGAAAGCCATATTTACCTTGCCATGAAATTTCTTCGAAAACATTTATCTTCCTCCGATTTCCTTATTTTAATACTCTTTTGTAAGTTTTTCTGAAAAAATCGTTTTTGCTCCGTAGTTTCTCCCCTTTGTTCGTTTAGCTTATATAGACGTACTTTTTTTGCTATGGATTCCGGATTTTCACTGTTGGTTAAATATCTTTCTTCTCCCCTCTCCCCTGCCGAGAGACAGGAGCTGGACGAATGGCGCATATGCTCTCCGGAAAACCAGGCTCTTTTTTCGGAGGTTAGTCAGTTGCGACTGATTAGTGAGTTCAGGCGTAGCAATACAGTATCGGAGACGGCATTAGCGCTTTCCCGCGTTCAGGAAAAACTTCGTCGCCGCTCACCTCAATATCGTTTTTTTAATGTTTTTAAATATACCGCGGCTATTGCATTTATAGTCCTACTTTCCGTTTTCGGTTGGAAGCAGTGGACAGCCGGAAGGTACACTACCATTGTTGTAGCCGAACACGAATCCGTAAAAAAAGTACATCTGGCCGATGGTTCTACGGTCTGGCTCAACGCTTCGTCCGAGTTGCGGATTCCCAAGTCGTTCTCGTCATCCAGACGTACTCTTTCCTTAAAAGGAAAAGCTTTTTTCGATATTGAAAAAAATCCCCGGTCGCCGTTTCTGGTAACATCAGCCTATATAAACGTGAAAGTTACCGGCACGTCTTTCGACCTTTTTGTGGACGACGAAGGACGCCATGTGGAGACCATTCTGGCATCGGGAAAGGTAGTGTTACAAGATAATCGAAAAGAAGATGTTTATGAAATGTCACCCGGAGAAAAGGTGGTGTTCAATGCCGAAAACAACAGTTACAGTGTCTCGACAGTTGATGTTAATACACTCACTTCATGGCACCTTGATCAAATTAAGTTTGAGAATGCCACGCTGAGGGAAATTGTAAATAAGTTGAGCCTTATTTACGATGTAAACATCAATCTGGAATCCAAGAAACTGGCCGACCGGCGTTACCGGTATGTTATTAACCGGGAAGAATCGTTGAAAGAAGTACTTGATATACTTAGTTATCTTGCCCCTATTCACTATCGGATAGAAGGAAACGAGGTATTTATTACCGAATAATGAAATAAACATGAACCCCATATCATTGTGTTGGTCGTCTGGGTATCATGTAAAAGATATAGGCAGGTAAATAGAGAAATACCTGTCTTGATTTACAATCCAACTTTTACAACTAATAACAAAAAAACAAAAAATGTATGAATGAACACGTAGAACACAGGATGGCAAAACCAACAGCTGTCTTTCGACCTAATTTGTCACGAATGCTGAAAATGTTCGTGATAGTATTGTTGAGTTCACAGTTTTTTGCTTCGGCAGTTGCCGCGCAATCGGTAAACGTGAAGCTTACATTGAACAACTCCACTGTAGCTGATGTGATTGAAAAGCTGCACCGGCAAACAGGGTATGAGTTTTCTTATGATGCTGGTATTCTTTCCGAAAAGTTGACCAATGTGTCTGTAGATGCGAAAAACGAACGTATCGAAACCGTCCTTTCGCAAGTTTTTGGAAAATCCGACATTACCTTCAGGGTATTGAACAACCGTGTTTTTCTGAAAAGCAATAAAAAATTAGAAATGCAGATGTCTACATTAGCCAACACTACTCAACAACCGAGGGCAAGAAAGGTATCCGGAACTATTAACGATAATAAAGGTGAGCCCATTATTGGCGCAACCATTGTGGAAAAAGGAAATACTACCAATGGAACTATTACGGATATTGACGGAAATTTTACTTTGGAAATAGTTCCGGACGCGGTGTTGCAAATTACATACGTGGGCTACGAACCGCAAGAAATTACCACAACCGGAAAGAATACATTTCATATTGTTTTACAGGAGGATACGAAAACGTTGGATGAGCTAGTGGTTGTGGGATATGGAACTTTACGAAAACGGGATCTTACCGGTTCCGTCGTTTCATTAACGGAAGGAAGATTTACAGAAGGAATAAACACCAATGCTTTGCAACTGTTGAGCGGAAAAGCAGCTGGGGTAAATATTAGTCAAACAAGTTCAGCACCCGGAGCGGGTACAAAGATTCAAATTCGAGGTGCAGGGTCAATCAATAGCAGTAATGCTGCTCTTGTGGTTGTTGACGGATTGCCAGGTGTTGACCCGACTTCAATCAGTCCCGAAGACATTAAGTCGATCGAAGTGTTGAAAGATGCCTCCGCAGCGGCAATATACGGAACACGTGCTGCTAACGGTGTAGTCTTGATTACTACTAAAGGTGGAGAAAAAGGCGAAGTTACTGTAAAATTTGGTTCTGAATTTGGTCTTCAGACCGTGGCAAAAAAAATGGAAATGTTGAATGCCAGGCAATATATGGAAACACTCAATGCTATACGTAAAGAATCAAACAATAAAGATGGAGCCATTTTCTCAGATGAACAAATTAATGCGGCTGGTGAAGGAACAAACTGGCAAGATGAGATTTTTCGTCGTTCTGCTCCAGTTCAGAACTATATGCTTTCGTTTTCTGGAGGTGCACCAAAAAGCGATTATTATCTGGGGTTAAATTTTCTGAATCAAGAGGGATTGGTTCATATGTCTGATTTTAAAAAGTTGAACGTAAGAACAAATATGAATTTTACTCCGAAAGATTTCTTGCGCTTTAAATTTACTTTAAATTATTCACGCGCCGATCGTAATTCAATGTATGAGAATATGGATGGGGTTAATGAAGGTGCTGGTCCTATCAATGCAGCCTTACAGTTTGATCCTACGTTGTCTGCAGGTAAAAATCCTGAAACAGGACGCTATTATCTGAATGATTACATAGCATTGGATAACCCGCTGGCTCTAATGAACGGAATAAAAAATAATAATCAGCGTAACACGGTATACGGAACTTTTACCACGGAAATTGAACCGTTGAAAGATCTTTTAGCAACAGTTCGTTTAGGTGGAACGGTAATGAACTATATGCAATCATCTTACAGGGACAGACAAACTATGCAAGGACTTGGCAGTAGAGGAGTCGGCAGTAAACGTGCTGATGAAAACACGCATTGGCTGGCTGAATTTTTATTGAACTACAGGAAGAATTTTTATAATATTCATAATATTTCCTTCTTGGCTGGAACCACGTATGAGCAATTTACAGAACAGTATGTTTATGCTGATTCCCGAGGATTCCTTTCCGATGTAACCAGCTCAAACTTACTGCAAAGCGGTGACAATCTTAATGGAGACAACGTACGTTCCTACAAATCGAAAAATCGCTTGAATGGAATTTTAGGGCGGATGCATTACGAATTGCTCGACAGGTACTTGCTCACCGCATCATTCCGCTACGATGGCTCTTCACGATTTTCAACACAAAATCAATACGCCTTTTTCCCTTCTGCGGCTGCCGCTTGGCGTGTTTCGAGCGAACCTTTTTTTAATGTGAAAGCCGTTGATGATCTCAAGCTGCGTGTAGGATACGGTGAATTAGGAAATCAGGGTATTGGTAACTATCAAACGATAAATACACTGGTCGCTGGCGGGTCGGCTGTGTTTGGTAATAGCTTGGCTACAGGAGCAATATCTGCCCGTCTTGCCAATCCCAACCTGAAATGGGAAACAACTTCAGAATTAAATACAGGGATTGACTTCAGTATTTTCAATAGCCGCATTAGCGGGAGTGTTGATTATTTTATCCGCGACACCAAAGACCAGCTTTTTAGTAAGCCTTTACCATCGGTAATTGGGCACAGTAATATAATGGTAAATGCCGGAACGGTCAGAAATACAGGGGTTGATATTATGCTTAACACCATTACTATGAAAAAGTCGGATTTTGACTGGGAAACGTCATTCAACCTGTCATTCCTGAAAAACAGAGTGGTGGAACTTCCACCGTTCATTCCCGAATTGATCACCGGTTCGATAGCCAGTTTCATCTCCGGATACGAACTCACCAAAGTGGGACATCCCATCTATTCTTTCTACGGATACGAAGTTGAGGGTATTTTCCAAAAGGGTGACGATATAGCTAATTCTACACAACCAACGGCAAAACCGGGCGATTTGAAATTCAAAAATCAAAACGGCGATAAAGTAATTGATCTTAATGACCGTGTTATACTGGGTAAACCGTTTCCCGATTTTACGGGCGGACTCAACAACCGTCTACGTTACAAGGATTTCACGCTCGACCTGTTTCTGCAATGGGTGCAGGGTATTCAAACACTGGATGCCAACGTGGTGGAAACATTCTATCCCACCAACGAATACCGCAACCGCATTGCCAAATATTACCTGAACCGTTGGACGGAAAGTAATCCTACAAACCTTTATCCCAGCGGCGTTGATCCCAGCAGTTACGGTGGACAATATGCGATAAATTCGTTCACGGTTAGGGACGCTTCGTTCCTGCGGCTTAAGACTGTAAATCTTTCGTACAATGTACCTGTCAAAACTCGTAAATTTATAACGAACCTGCAGATTTATGCTTCAGGCGATAACCTGTTTACAGTTACTAAATTTGATGGGTTTGACCCCGATGCCAGTGCTCGCGGTGAGAGCGTGTCGAAAGTAAATTATAATAGCTATCCTTTGGCACGGACATTCAGAATGGGAGTAAATGTTACATTTTAATAAACGATACAACAATGAGGTCACATAAAAAAAATTGGTATAATTATTATTTATTGGTCATTTTTTTGTTCTTAATGACGGGGTGTAACTTTTTGGAAGAAAAAGTGTATACCGAATATGATCCGAATGAGTTCTTGAAAGATCAATCGGGTGTCGATGCCTTGCTTACAGGTGCCTACGCTCGTTCGCGTATTATTGGCTACGCAAGCCGAAACTACACTTATTTGATGAACGAGTTTACAACTGATATAGCTTTTGAAACTGGTGGTGGGCTCGAGCGCGACGCAAAACCCTATATTGATTTTACTTGGGCAGTAAACGATGGATTTCTAAACAGTTTCTGGGATCAAATGTACCAAGCTGTAGCCAGTGCAAATACAGTATTGACCGTAGCCGACGGATTGTCAGGAATTTCTGAAGGACAAGTGAATAGAATAAAAGGGGAGGCGCGTTTTATCCGTGCAGCATCGTATTATTTTCTGTACAATATCTTCGGTGCTACTCCGATTATTGACATTCCTAAAGATGCTACACCTGATAGAATAGAAGAAATCGGAAAATCCACGCCAAGAGCGGATAGAGAAGTTTTCGTAAAGTATATGGTTGATGATTTGACATTTGCAGCAGAATACCTGCCTGTTGATGAAAATCCGATTGGACGCGCAAGCAAAGGTGCTGCTTTGGGTATATTGACCAAACTTTATTTGCACGAAAAAGATTGGGATAATGTTATTGCCTCTGCCCAAAAGATTATCGATTTGCAATATTATTCGCTTCATGCTGATTATACTAAACTTTTTGCTGTTGAAGGAGAAGGTAACAAAGAGTATATCTACCGCGCTCCGTGTATTGCACAAAGCGGCTTTCAAAACAACTACATGCCGCACGCCTTTCCTCCCAATTATCCTATCCAATCCAATTGGGTGAATTTTGGCGCGCAATTCCGTACATATACGGCATTCTATAAAACATTCGAGACGAACGACCTGCGCCGTAAACTCATTATTACAGAATACACTGATCAATCAGGGAAATTGATAAAATTGCTTGAGGATGAAAATGGAAACCCACTGGACAATGCCAGAAGTTTTAAATACTGGCCCGACCCAAATGCAGTGAGTGAGAACAATGGCAATGATATTGTTTATGTAAGATACGCCGATATCCTGTTGAGTATGGCAGAAGCATTGAACGAAAAGACCGGCCCAAGCATCGAAAATATATCCTTAATTAATGAGGTGCGCTTGCGTGCAAAAGCATCGGGAGTAAGAACAACCGATTTTTCCTCGAAAGAGGAACTTCGCGATTTCATCTTAGCAGAACGTGGGCGTGAATTTTTTTCGGAAGGGCTTCGTCGTGAAGATCTTATCCGGCATGGGAAATTTATTTCAGGAGCTGTGGCACGAGGTAAGGATGCAAAACCGCACCATGTACTTTTCCCTATACCGCAAAGACAAATGGAAGCAAACGCCAATCTTGTGCAGAATGAAGGATATGCATCGTTGAATTAATTCAAAAGGATAGTGTGCCGTCGTCCAGGTGCACTGTCTTTTAAAAATAATCGTATCTTCGTTAAAAGAAACCAATGCTTAAGAAATCGATGTCCCTCAATCTCCTCTTTTTGTTTACAGTGTTTTGTGCATTGCCGCAATCACACCTGTTCCCTGTGCCTACTGCCCGGCAACTCCGTTGGGCGCAAGCTAAGTTTGGGGTGATTTTTCACTACGATTTACACGTTTTCGACGGCAAAAGGTACGATCAGGCTATCAACCGTATCCACCCCGTGGAGGATTATAACATGTTCAATCCTAATGAATTGGATACGGATCAGTGGATAAAGGCGGCTAAAGCTGCAGGCGCTAGATTTGCCGTGATCACTGCCACGCACGAAACCGGATTTGCTATTTATCAGAGTAACGTAAATCCATACAGCTTGAAAGCCTTGAAATGGAGAGACGGAAAAGGCGATGTCGTGGGCGATTTCGTGAAATCGTGCCGCAAATACGGCATTCAACCTGGAGTTTACATAGGTATCCGCTGGAACTCATTGTTAGGTATTCACAATTTCAAGGCGGAAGGTGAGAGTGAATTTGCCCGCAACCGTCAGGAATGGTACCGTCGGTTTTGTGAACGAATGACGGAAGAATTAATGTCGAAATACGGCGATTTGTTTATGGTGTGGTATGACGGTGGTGCCGATGATCCGAAAGGATTGGGCCCGGATGTGGAGCCGATTGTCAACCGCCTGCAGCCGGAATGCTTGTTTTATCACAATACCCAGCGTGCCGACTTTCGCTGGGGCGGTTCTGAAGCTGGAACAGTGGGGTATCCGTGCTGGAGTACTTTCCCAAATTCGTTTTCGCACAATAAAAACCTCGACACACAGCGCAGCCATGTCGAATTGCTCAAGCACGGAGATCCCGACGGGAAATATTGGGTCCCAGCCATGGCTGACGCACCCCTGAGAGGACATAACGGTCGCCACGAATGGTTTTGGGAGCCGGGAGATGAGGATGCCGTTTATCCGCTCAAAGACCTGGTAGATATGTATTATAATTCGGTAGGACGCAATGCGACACTTATCCTGGGTCTTACACCCGATTCACGGGGACTGGTGCCCGAAGGCGATGTTCAGCGCCTAAAAGAGTTTGGTGATAAAATTGATGACCTGATGGGGCATCCTTTAAAAACTGTTGCAGGAAACGGAATGAAACTGGAGATTAATCTTGGGAAGCGGCAGCCTGTTAATCAGGTGGTCATCCAGGAAGAAATAAGCAACGGTGAACGTGTCCGGGCATATGTCGTGCAGGGACTGACTGTCGGCGGGTGGAAGACGCTTTGCGAAGGGGAATCTGTAGGTCATAAACGCATTCAGACTTTCAAGTCCTCTCCGGTGAGCCGCATTCGCTTGTTGATAAACGAAAGTATTGATGTGCCCCAAATAAAGAATTTTAGTGTGTACTGTAACTGATACTCAAAAAGATAACGTGATGATATACCCATTTTTCAAAAAAACAACCCTGATTGCAACCTCTGCCTTGGTGGCAGCCGCATTGCATGCTCAAGAAACTGCTGACACACGTCCCAACATTATTCTTTTTATGGTGGATGATATGGGCTGGCAAGACACGTCACTTCCGTTTGGAACAGAAAAAACACCGCTTAATGAGCGTTATCATACCCCCAACATGGAGCGACTGGCATCGCAAGGAAGGATGTTCACGCAGGCGTATGCCTGTGCCGTAAGTTCTCCTACACGTGTGAGCCTGATGACAGGTATGAATGCTGCGCGCCACCGGGTTACCAACTGGACATTGGAGAAAAATAAATCAACTGACCGGAAAAGCGACGTGCTGAAATTTCCCGAATGGAATGTGAACGGCATTTGCGAAGTGCCTGATGTCCCGTATACGTATGAAGTAACTTCGTTACCACAAATTCTTAAAAACAGCGGTTATCATACCATTCATTGCGGTAAGGCGCATTGGGGGGCCATTGATACTCCGGGTGAAAATCCGCACCATTTTGGTTTTGAAGTAAACATTGCCGGACATGCCGGCGGCGGATTAGCCAGTTACCTGGGTGAACAGAATTTCGGCAACCGCACCGATGGAAAACCGTCATCGTTGCAAGCCATCCCGGGTCTAAAAGACTATTGGGGAAAAGATATTTTCGCTACAGAAGCTTTAACCCTAGAGGCTATAAAAGCATTGGACAAAGCTAGAAAACTGGGACAGCCGTTTTATCTGTACATGTCTCATTACGCCATTCATATTCCGGTAGATAAGGACAAGCGGTTCTTTCAAAAATACAGAGATGCCGGATTATCGGAAAAAGAAGCCGGATATGCTTCACTTATTGAGGGCATGGACAAAAGCCTGGGTGATTTGATGGATTGGCTTGAGAAAAACAAAATGGATAAAAATACAGTTGTAATTTTTATGTCGGATAACGGTGGCCTCTCATCCGAACCGGAATGGCGCGATACGCCGTTACATGTACACAACGCTCCGCTCAATAGCGGAAAAGGCTCGGCCTACGAGGGTGGGATACGGGAACCGATGATCGTAAAATGGCCGGGAAAAGTGAAGCCTGGAACCCGGTGTAACGATTACCTGATTATTGAAGATTTTTTCCCGACAATCCTGGATATGGCTCAGGTGGAAGAACGAAAAACCAAACAGCCGATCGATGGCGTCAGTTTCATGCCGATGCTGGAAGGGGGTTCTTACGAATACAATAAACGTAGTCTCTATTGGAACTTTCCCAACCTATGGGGTAACGAAGGTCCGGGGATTGGTCCTACGTGTGCTGTCCGTAGTGGCGACTGGAAGTTGGTTTATTACTACGAAACCGGTAAGAAAGAATTGTTCAATATTACCAACGACATTGGAGAAAAAAAGGATGTGTCGATCCAGAACGCCAGCATAGTAAATGATCTTTCGCGCGATTTGGGAGAATACCTGCGCAGTGTGGAAGCGCAGCGTCCTTCATTCAAAACAACGGGAAAAGTGTGTCCATGGCCCGATGAGGTTTAAATCTGCTAGAAAATATGTATCTTTATGTTTTGAATTTGTCGGAAGTTTATTTTAAAGAATGAGGTGTGCCTTATGAAGCTTTTAAAATCGCTGTTTGCCATTGAAGCTTTTTTGTGCGGGATGGGTGCTTACGGACAGCAATTGTCGAAACCCAACGTAGTTTTTATTATTACCGACGACCTCGGTTACGGTGATTTAAGCTGTTTCGGACAGGAGAAATTCCTGACACCGAACATTGACCGGCTGGCGCTTAACGGAACTCGGTTTACGCGGAGCTATTCCGGTACAACCGTAAGTGCTCCCTCGCGTGCCAGCCTGATGACCGGATTGCATACCGGTCATGCGTCTATCCGTGGAAACAAAGAGATGGATCCGGAGGGTCAATTCCCGTTACCGGAAAATACTTATACGCTTTTTCATCTGTTTAAAAATGCCGGCTACAAAACTGGCGCTTTTGGAAAATGGGGACTGGGATATCCCGGATCAACCGGTGATCCAATCCATCAGGGAGTGGATGAGTTTTTCGGTTATAACTGTCAGCGATTGGCCCACAACTACTATCCCGGCCATCTGTGGCGTAATCAAAAAAGAATAGAGTTGCCCGAAAACGATAACGGACGATCTGGGGCTTATGCGCAAGACCTCATACAAAAAGAAATACTGAGTTTTATCAGTAACAATAAAGGTAACCCGTTCTTTCTTTATGCTCCCATAGTGCTTCCACATGCGGAACTGATCGTTCCCGAAGACTCCATTATTCAACAGTTTCGTGGAAAATTTCCGGAAACACCTTATAGGGGGATAGATGATGGTCCTTCGTTCCGGAAAGGGGGATATGCTTCACAGGAACATCCCCGTGCTACTCACGCGGCTATGGTAAAGCGAATTGATGTGTATGTGGGGCAGATTATTGAAAGACTCAAAGCCGAAGGTATTTACGAAAATACATTGATCGTTTTTACGAGTGATAACGGCCCACATCGCGAAGGTGGGGGAGATCCCGATTTTTTCAACAGCAACGGCATCTACCGCGGATACAAACGCGATCTGTACGAAGGAGGAATCCGTGTGCCGACTGTTGTTTCGTGGAAAGGCCATGTGGCGGCCGGAGAAGAAAACAGCTTTGCCTTCGCTTTTTGGGATTACATGCCCACTTTTGCCGAACTGTTGGGTGTGGAATACCCAAAACCTACTGATGGGGTGAGTGTTCTTCCTACGTTTCTGAATAGAGACGGACAGAAAAGCCGCGATTTCTTCTATTTCGAGTTTCTGGAAATGGATGGAAAGCAGGCCGTCATTCAGAGTGATTGGAAATTGATTCATCAAAGCATCCGAAAGAACCCGACGTTTGAACTTTATAACCTGGCTTCCGATCCGTCGGAAAATCACAATATCATTTCACTGTATCCTGAAAAAGCAGAAGAATTGAGAAAAATCATGCAGTGTGCAAGAACCGATGATTGGGCCTGGAAATTATATAATGACTAGCTTATCACCAGGACAGCAGAAGTGGATTTGGACAATTACAGCATAAATTTATGTGTAGATTCATATGATTGGTTTGTCAATTTATCAAACGTCAATTATAAAAAAAGAGACTGATCAATTTTTAATTGACAGTAAAACAGCTAGATATGATGTTTTGATAGCCTGGAAGCTCCTCCCTGATTTTTTATTGCAGCTTTTTTTATGAAAAAAACTTTTTGAAAATAATTGCCATATATATAGGCGGTTACATGCAAGCTGTGCTTCTGTAGTTATAATTTAACATTGAGGCTAATCCGAAAATACAAAAAAATGTTCATTCAGTCCTAACATTTCTGTCCGGTACCGTAGTATTTTTACCGTCGCAAAATGCTGCACGCATTGTATGTTTAACATCGGCATTTTACTTCATCGCTTTCTTTCGAAAAAGAAGTAGCGTTAAGGTTATATATCGCTCGTTTTTGTTACGAAGAAAATTTAATGTTTAATTATTTTACAAATCCTTTAAAATTTTATCGTTATGCGAAAAAAACTGCACAACAATTCACAAATCATACCGAAAGATGGGTTTCTGTCTGTAGAAGGTGTGTCGGGAACATATACCTCGCCCGATATTGAGGTTATCGACATTGAAACAGAACAAAGTTTTCTGCAATCCGGAAGCGGTGGTAATGGTGGTGATATGCCCGGCGATATACTTTAAATTTAGCTGAAAAACTATTAAATTATGAAATTCAGAATTTTTTTCTTCGCAGCTATTGCTCTTATCACGGCTAGCTGCAACAACGAAACAATTGAGCCCGGGACGGTGGTGAAGGATAAACCGAAAAACCAGGTGTTGAACATTACAGCGTCATTTGAAGAGCCGGCTGAAACACGCGCTTACCTGGAAGAAACCGGGACTACAGTAATTAAGGCCATTGGGTTCAGGTGGGAAACGACGGATGAAATTCAGTTTTGCTTTGAACAAGGAGGGACTGCGGACAAAAATACCGCTAATGTTACTGCTGTAAGCGCTGATGGAAAAACAGCGCAATTTACGGTTACAGTTCCCGCGGGAATCGATGTCGGCAACCCATACACCCTATACGCTTACAGAAGCAGTAGAAAAAGTGAAATAACTACCGGGAGTGTATTGGATCCGATTACTCCCACTGTCGCTGTCTTGCCGGCGGCTCAGTTTAATTATCAGGCAACCTTAGCTGATCAGGCAACTGTCTTTTCCATATGGAGCAAAAAAGTCATTGATCCGGCTATGACAACGATTTCACTTTCTTTCAAGCACCTGGGGTCGATGATGACGCTAAACCTGAAAAATGTGGGCAGTGCAACCATTAGCGATCTGCATTCAATTGTCCTCCAGACCAATCCAAGTCAGAACTGGATAATCAACCGATTAAATGGAAACGGTGGGGCACTGTTTGATATGGCGGCAGAAACTTATGTGGGAGGGAGTGAACAGTTTTCAACAACCTTGACTTTTTTTACTCCTTCAGCCACACTTGCTCCGGATGAAGTGGGAACCTACTACCTCTGGTTTGTTCCGAAAACGGACATCGCTGCATTCGACTTAATGCTGGCTTCGTTAAAAAGTCCAGGGACTCCGTCAGACATAACCGGCCTTACAAATGTCAACAAGAGCATCACCAGAAGTCTTCAGACAGGGAAAAATTATTTGTTGTTTGCTACAATAGAAAATGATGAGTCCACCACTCCTCCCCGTCCGTACCTGTTGAAATTTACCGATTCATCTTATGTCGCTCCTTAAAGGGGGCATGATCAGAAACTGTTTATCCAAGAGGCATATGCGTCCATATAATTTTTGAGGAAATTGCGCGTATCTTCACTCAGAAGATTTCCGTTTTCATCAAAAAGAGTGTGGGCGCTTCCGATATACGCCTCGGGTTGCTGCATCATGGGAACATTCAGAAAAACCATCGATTGACGTACAATATGATTAGCGCCAAATCCACCGATAGCACTCATTGATACGCTAACAACCGCTCCCGGTTTCCCTCCCCAAACGCTTTGTCCATAAGGTCTGGAGGCTACGTCGAAAGCATTTTTCAGCGCGCTGGGAACCGATCGGTTATATTCGGGTGTTACAAATAAAAAGCCGTCGGCAGCTTTTATTTTACGGCGAAAATCGACATATTCTGTTGGCGGATTTTGATCTATATCCTCATTGTAATGAGGTAATTGCCCTATTTCTACAATTTCTAATTCCAAGGAATCGGGAGCCAGCTGTATAAGCTGATTAGCTACTTTTCTGTTAAACGATTCTTTTCTTAAGCTGCCTATTAAAACAGCGATCTTCTTCTTGTTCATAATAAATAAAATTTGATTTTTAAAGTGTTATTTTTATAAAGAGCCTGGATGTCTTTTGTTTACACATTCCCCGACTTTAACAAGGATAGGATCTAAAAAGTTTTTACCAGTCTGGGATTAGAAAATAATTTAACTAAATCTAACCGGAAAGGCATAGATTTAAAAAATATTAATGCAGGTTTAATAGGTTATATCTATTTAATTGCCAATTCATCAAATGCCTTTTGCTGAAATTCGGCACGTATGTTACTTGCGTCTGAATTGAAATTCGGACGTTGTATCATCATTATATAGGCTATATCCCTAACGGGATCTATCCATGCTTGTGTCCCCCAGGCGCCGCCGTGTCCGAATGAGCCGGGCGATAACATGGCTGCTACTCCCGGATGAGGAATTCTAAGAATGCAGGTGCCAACTCCCCATCCGTAATTTGCTCCAAGGTTTCCGTATTGAGCCTCCTGAAGAAAACCACAGTCAAGTTCACCCGTTTTTACTGAAGTGAGGTAAGTCATGGCATTTTCGCTGAGGTAGCGTTTCCCCTTGTAAATACCCTTTCCCAAAAGCAACTGTGCGAAGTGCGCATAGTCGAGAGCAGTGGAAAACAGTCCACCATTACCCAGTGGTGCACTATCGGGTTTGCCAAAGATCTCAGCTACTTCAGCTTTTTCAAACCGTCCGTTGTTCCTGTTTTTAATATAGCCTGCAGCACGTTGAGTACTGCTCTGCCAGACAGGATAGAAAGTGGTACTACTCATTTCAAGCGGATCAAAAATACGTTGCTGGAGAAATTGGTCAAAACGTAGTCCACTGACCACTTCCACAATTCTTGCTCCGGTATTGATTCCCGATTGGCAGTAGTTCCATCTGCTGCCCGGTTCAAATTGAGTAGGGCCGCTGACATAAGAAGGGATCAGGTCTGCAAGCTCTTTTGCCCTCATGGCCGTTTGAGCATCCGCTTCCCGTAAACCCGAAGTGTGGTTCATTATCTGTGTGATGGTGAGATTGGCATCCTTTCCAGAGGGTGCTTTTAAGTCCATGAATTCGGGAATGTATTTCGAAACCGGATCGTCGACAGAAAGTTTTCCTTCATCCTGAAGCATCAGTAAGGCAACAGCTGTGACGGGTTTTGTCATGGAGGCAATCCAGAAAATGTGGTCGGGTTGCATGGGCGACCTTGTCTCATAATCTGCAACACCAACACTCCCGAGATGCAGGATGTTATCCTTCGAAACCACCGCGGTAACTGCTCCGGGTATAAAACCCGAATCTACAAATGCCTGCATAACGTCATCGATGGCTTTGACATTTGGGATGCTGTCGCTGCTTTTGTTGGAATGTGAACCGCAGGCAAAAAACAACATGCTGATAATTAAAAAATAGAATGTTTTCATGACAATGTGTATGGTGTGGTTATCTTATTTTTTCAAAAAAAGCTTTCATCAGCTTTGCACATTCTTCGGCCAAAACCCCTGAGGTAACGGTTGTCTTAGGATGTAAAACGCTAGGCGCTGACTTGGAAAAACCCCGTTTTTCGTCGCTTGCGCCGTAAACAACCCGTGAGAGTTGTGCCCAGCCCAACGCGCCGGCACACATGGGACAAGGTTCAACAGTGACAAAAAGCGTGCAGTCGGTTAGGTATTTTCCGCCAAGCACGTTGGCGGCTGCGGTTATCGCCTGCATTTCGGCGTGTGCGGTAACATCGTTGAGGGTCTCCACCAGGTTGTGTGCCCGGGCGATAATCCGGTGGTTGGCAACAACAACTGCACCTACCGGAACCTCGTTCTTATCGTAAGCTCTCTGCGCCTCAATCAGCGCCTGCCGCATAAAGTAAGTGTCGTCCAGCATATCTTATCTCCTCATTTCATTTTCTTCAAAAAGGGTGGGATAATCCATGTCCATATTTTTGAGAATATGATTCAGTATGGTTTCCCTGAACCACCGGGAGCGATTGGTGATTTTGTATTTCTTCAAATAGAAATTGATAACATCGTATTCTTCGTCGCTAAGCATAAACTCTGCTTTTTTCGACCTTGGAGTGGGACGTCCTTTTAATTTGTACTTTTTTGTCGTTCTCATTTCTTGTTGAAGAAATTATTCTGAAAAATTGCGTAAATCCTTTTCAGGCACAAAAAAACAAAATATTTTAACACGAAAGAAAAGAATATTGCATAAATTTGTATTTCTAAGCATTTGTTGGTTTTATAACCGGCCGATATTTCAAAAAAATGGCACAACACAATGAGTTAGGCAAAAGAGGCGAAGAGGAGGCCGTGAGATACCTGAAATCGAAAGATTATAAAATTGTTTGTCGGAACTGGAGATTTTACGGCTACGAGATTGATATTGTTGCGGAGAACGAAGAATTTATTGTCTTTGTCGAGGTGAAAACCAGAACGTCTGTTCAATGGGGGAATCCGGTGGGTTTTGTGAATAAGCTCCGAATGCGTAGAATGTTGGATGCTGCCGATCATTATCTGATTGAAATGGATATCGACAAGCCTGCCCGGTTCGATATTATCGGTCTGGTCTGGAATGGAAGAGAATTTGACCTGGAGCATATCGATGATGCTTTTTTGCCCTTCCTGTGAGCATTGGTTATTTGCCTTAGGCGATTATCAATCAGGAATATATGAATATAGAAGAGCTTTATGATTACTGTCTTTCCATTCCGGGTGCGGAAGTAACAACGCCGTTTGACGATGTTACATTGGTGATGAAAGTGTGTGACAAGATGTTTGCCCTTATCCCGTTGGATGCTGACAGATTGTCTGTCGCGCTCAAATGTGAACCGGAAAAAGCGGTGCGGTTGCGTGAAGAATACAGATGTGTGGAGCCTGCTTTTCATATGAACAAAACGTATTGGAATACAATTTATATAACTGGAGAAATGCCGGATGAGGAATTAAAAATATGGATCAGGCACTCGGTGGAAGAAGTCATTAAGAAATTACCCAAAATAAAGCAGAAAGAGTACTATGGATCAGTTGAGTGAAGACAGAAAAATTGTGCGGTTGGAGGAAACGGAATCGACAAATTCCTACCTGAAAGAGTTATTGAGAACAGAACACTTGGAAGAAGGTTCTGTTGTGGTGGCTGATTTTCAAACGGCAGGCCGTGGACAGATGGGCAACAGCTGGTATTCGACAAAAGGAGATAATTTGCTTTTCAGTCTGTTGATTTATCCGATAGAGATTCCTGCTAACGAGCAGTTTATTATCTCCCGGATAATTTCACTGGCCATAAAAAATACCCTGGATCAGTTTACGGATGATATCCGGATCAAATGGCCCAACGATATTTACTGGAAAGACCGGAAAATTGCCGGTATTCTCATAGAAAACAGTTTGCAGGGGAAAATAATTGAAAACTCCATCATTGGAATCGGGTTGAACCTCAACCAGCAGGTGTTTCCGCCGGAATTGCCCAATCCGGTATCGTTGAGGCAAATCACTGCAACCGAACAGGATAAAGACTACATCCTGGATCTTTTGATGAAAGAGTTTTTTCTGTTATACAGGGGGTTGCAGCGCGGAGAAAAACAAGTTATTGAAGATGAATACATGCTTGATTTGTACCGGGTAAACGGTTATTACTGGTTTGAAGATGCAAACGGCAAGTTTCAGGCAAAAATCGATAACGTGCTTCCGTCCGGTCATCTTGTATTGAAGACGCTTGAGACCAATGAGGAGCGAATGTATGCGTTTAAGGAAATAGCTTTTATATAGAACAGATATAGATGAAATACAACAGAATTTTACTGAAACTCAGCGGTGAGTCGCTGACAGGAGAAAAAGGGTACGGGATAGATGAAGTCCGGTTGAATGACTATGCCCGACAAATAAAAGAAGCTGCACAAATGGGAGTGCAAGTCGGAATTGTTATCGGTGGTGGAAATATTTTCCGGGGCTTGAGCGGCTCGCAAAAAGGGTTCGACCGGGTAAAAGGTGACCAAATGGGTATGCTTGCCACCGTTATCAATAGCTTGGCATTGAGTTCTGCATTGACGGCCATTGGTCAGAAAAACAGGGTTTATACCTCCATTCGTATGGAACCTGTCGGCGAGCTTTACTCCAAATGGAAAGCGATTGAGTCCATGCAAAATGGTGAAGTGGCTATCCTTTCCGGAGGAACGGGAAACCCGTTCTTTACCACCGACACCGCTTCTGCTCTGCGTGGAATAGAGATTGAGGCTGATGCCATGTTTAAAGGCACCCGTGTTGACGGTGTTTATACTGCTGACCCCGAAAAAGATCCGTCGGCAACCAAGTTCGATACGATCTCATTTGATGAAGTTTACGACCGGGGCTTGCGGGTAATGGATCTTACGGCGACGACAATGTGCAAGCAAAATAACCTGCCCATTGTTGTTTTCGATATGGACACATACGGAAACCTGAAGAAGGTCCTTTCCGGGGATAATATTGGAACCCTGGTGCACGTGTGAAAGATTTATTCAAATATTTTCACTATTTTTGCTAACATAACATCAAACAAAAAGATATGGATATTTCAACAATTAAAAAAGATGCCGAGGAAAAGATGCAGATGACCTTGGAATTTCTGGAAGAAACTTTCGCACGAATTCGTGCAGGGAGAGCTAATGTGCGTATTCTTGACGGGGTGAGAGTAGAATATTATGGCAGTCACGTTCCGTTGTCGAATGTATCAACAGTCTCTACTCCTGATGCCAAAACTATTCTGGTTCAACCGTGGGAAAAAAATATGCTGAAAGTAGTTGAAAAAGCGATTATGGATTCTGACGTGGGAATTACCCCCGAGAACAACGGTGAAGTTATCCGCTTGGGAATCCCGCCGCTTACCGAAGAACGCCGCAGGCAGCTTGTGAAGCAGACCAAGCAGGAATCGGAGGATGCCAAGATCAGCATTCGGAACTCCCGCCGCGAAGGGATTGATGAGGTGAAAAAGGCTGTTAAAGATGGACTTCCCGAGGATATGGGAAAAGACGTTGAAAATGAGCTTCAAAAACTTCACGATAAATTCATCAAAAGAATTGATGATAAGTTCGCCGAAAAGGAAAAAGAAATACTTACCGTATAAATAGCGATGAGCGAGGAGGGAAGTAAGAGGGGACTGGTAATCAGAAATACGGGCAATAACTATCTGGTAAGAACGGACGAAGGGACGGACATGTCGTGTCTGGCAAAAGGGAATTTCCGTCTTAAGGGTATCCGGAGCACGAGCCCGGTGGTAGTGGGAGATAGGGTGAAAATGGATATAAACCCCGACGGGACTGCATATATTACCGAGATTGAAGACCGTAAAAACTATATTGTCCGCAAGGCGTCCAACCTTTCCAAACACTCGCATATTCTAGCCGCCAACATTGATCTGGCTCTTCTTTGTGTTACTGTAAGGTTTCCGGAAACAACCACAGTATTTATCGACCGGTTTTTGGTTACCGCAGAGGCATACAGTGTTCCTGTTGTTCTTGTTTTCAACAAAACGGATATCTACGACAGCGATGACAGGGAATACGTGGATGGGTTAGTTCACTTGTATTCAACTGTCGGGTATACATGCATTAAAACCTCGGTGCTCACAGGAGAGGGGATGAATGAAGTACGTGAGCTTGTTTGTGGAAAGATTACACTGCTTGCCGGACATTCCGGCGTGGGAAAATCAAGTATCGTAAACACGCTGCAAAAAGACGCAACGCAAAAAGTAGGAAAGATATCGGATTACCACAACAAAGGAATGCATACTACTACTTTTTCGGAAATGATTGAACTTGAAAAGGGAGGCTTCGTTATCGACACTCCGGGAATCAAAGGATTCGGAACCATCGACATGACAACGGCTGAGGTTTCTCACTATTTTCCCGAGATTTTCAGGATTTCGTCGAAGTGCAAGTTTTATAACTGCCTGCACCTGAACGAACCCGGCTGTGCCGTGATAAAAGCGTTGGAAAATCATTACATCAGTCAGAGCCGGTATCAGTCTTATTTGAATATCCTGGAAGATGCAAACGAAGAAAAATACCGGTAATCTGGCTGTGCCGTAGGACTACAACAGAAACAGTTATGAACAGTGTATTGATGCTTATTCTCGAGATCCTTTACGCTTTAACCATCATCAGTGTGGTTATTGTGGTAATTTCTGAGAATAGGAATCCCATTAAGACGCTTTCATGGGTAATGGTGCTTGTGTTTTTGCCTTTTGTGGGATTGATCTGGTATCTTGTTTTCGGCCAGGATTTTACCAAAAAACAAGTCATTACCAAACGGATGTACAGCAAGCTCAAGAAACGTCCACTGGATGAAGTTGGCCCGCTGGAGGAGTTTGCTTATCCCCAGGAGCATGCGAGTTTGATCCGTTTACTGAAAAACCTTGACCATACCCCGTTGTTGGGAGGGAACGATGTCCGGTTTTATACCCATGCCGCGGAAAAATTCGAAGATTTACTGCGCGATATTGAAAATGCAAAACAACATATCCACGTAGAGTATTATGTTTTTGAAGGGGATAACATCGGCAGAAAAGTGAGGGACGCATTGATCCGAAAGTCACTCGAAGGTGTTGAAGTACGCGTTATTTACGATAGCTTTGGTTCACGTAAAACCCCTAAAGCATTTTTTGAGGAGTTCAGAAAGGCCGGTATCGAAGCAGAACCGTTTCTAAAGGTTGCACTTCCCAAAATTACCTCGCGGCTAAATTTCCGGAATCATCGAAAAATAATTGTCATTGACGGACAGATTGGATATGTAGGAGGCATAAACATTGCCGACAGGTACATCGACGGTTTTAAATGGGGAATCTGGCGCGATACACACGTACGCATCGAAGGCAAAGGCGTGCAGGGTTTACAATCGATCTTTCTTATCGATTGGTTTTTTGTGAGTCAGACACTTATCACGTCGAGGAAATATTTTCCGGAGCTTCCTGTTTATGGAAGCATATCCATGCAGACTGTCAACAGCGGGCCATTCCGTGAGGAAAGGGAAATCTCTCACGGTATTCTTCAGGCCATTTACGATGCACAGAAGAGTATTTTCATTCAAACACCCTATTTCATTCCGCCTGAATCCATGATAGAAGCGCTGCAGGCAGCTGCTATCCGAGGACTGGATGTAAGGCTGATCATCTCCAAAAAATCGGATGTGCCTTTGGTGCAAATGGCATCACGTTCTTTCGTAAAGGAGATGCTGGAAAGTGGGGTGAAGGTGTATATGTACGAGAAAGGCTTTTTGCATTCCAAACTGATGGTGTTTGATGATTCCCTTACATTGATTGGTTCGGTGAATTTCGATTCACGCAGTTTTGAACACAATTTCGAGGTGGAAGCGTTTATCTACGATCACGATGTGGCAGAAAAAGCCATGGATATCATTGTTGAGGATCAACGGTTTTCTCAGGTTGTCTCCCTGCGTGAGTGGATGAGGAGACCGATGAGGCTCAGGTTTATTGAATCTTTAATGCGTTTGTTTGCACCTTTGTTATAACCAATTATAGAAAAATATGGTTAGGATCTATTTAATCGGATATATGGGTGTGGGAAAGACCACGGTTGGCAAGAAACTGGCTAAGTTGCTCGATATAGGTTTTGTCGATTTAGATAAGTTTATCGAGAGCAAATACCATAAGACTGTGCCAGAGCTTTTTGCTGAACGGGGTGAACGTGAATTTCGCCTGATCGAGCAAAAATCGTTAATCGAGGTTTCAGAGATAGAGGATGTGGTGGTTTCGACAGGCGGCGGGACCCCCTGTTTTTTTGAAAATATCCGGCTGATGAATCAAACAGGAACTACGGTATATATTCATGCGGAACCCGAAGAACTTGCAGCCAGGTTACGGACATCGAAAACAGTTCGACCCATTGTTTCCGGAAAAACCGGAGAGGACCTGACGTTATTCATTGCCCAACACCTGAAAGAAAGGGAGCGGTTTTACAATCAGGCACAAGTTATTTACAAAACCGACCGTTTAATCACAAAAGAAGATATTCACCTGACCGTTGACAGAATTGCTGACGAAATAAAAAAACGGCTAAAATGATATACGAACCCTTAAGAAGCACACAATTTGTTGTTCGTGAATTGCTGCTGAAAGCAGACAAACAAAACATCTCGCTTGTAATAGGTATTCCAAAGGAAAATCAAAAAGTGGAAAAACGGCTGGCAATCACTCCCGAAACAACGGCCCTGCTTGTTGAATCGGGTTATCAGGTAATGATTGAATCCGATGCCGGGCTGGCTATTAATTATTCCGACCGGTATTATTCCGATTCAGGAGCAAATATCGTACAAACAAAGGCCGAAGTTTTTCAGGCCGATATTATTCTGAAGGTCTCAGCACCTACTTTTGATGAAGTTTCGATGATGAAACCACGAAGCAGTGTGTTTTCGTTTTTGCAGTTGTACCTGATCTCATCGGAAACACTGGAGCTAATGGCGGAAAAACGCATAAATGCGCTGGCTTATGAGTTGATTTATGATGATAGCCAGATTTCTCCTTTTGTAACTGCCATCAGTGAAATTGAGGGAGCATACTCCATTTCTGTAGCATCGGAATTGCTCAGCAGTGCACACGGTGGAAAAGGTATTCTGTTGGGTGGGGTTCCAGGGATTTCGCCTACCGAAGTGGTGATTATAGGGGCAGGTGTTGCGGGAGCTGTGGCTGCGCGTGCTGCGCTTGCATTAGGTGCTACAGTGAAAATATTTGATAACGATATCAATAAACTTAGGAAAATCCAGCACGAATTGGGTCGGATGGTGTTTACCTCTACCCTGCAACCGAATGTGTTGCGCAATGTTTTTCGCTCTGCCGATGTGGTGATCGGAGCCATGCAATATGTAAATAAAACGCACTTGTACCGTATCTCCACCGACTTGATCCGCGAAATGAAGAAAGGGTCGCTCATTATTGACTTGCGTATGTCATATGGAGGGTGTTTCGAAACTACGATGGAAGCGTGTTTACCCAATCATCCCCAGGTTTTTGAACGGTTCGGTATTTTGCATTTCTGTGAATTAAGCATAAGCTCCCGCGTAGCACGCACAGCATCCATCGCTTTGAGCAATATTTTTATTTCGATGTTCTCGGCAATGGCCGAGAGTGGGGGAGTAGGACGGTTCGCCCGTTTCGACCGCGGTTTTGCCTCCGGATTCTACATGTTTACCGGGAAAATGGTCAATTCTTATGTAGCCAATCATTTTAATTGGCCGGTAAACGATATCGGGTTGTTCCTGCCGGGATTGTAGAGAAATGAGCTTTTGAGGTTGAATAATGGCAGAAATATATTATCTTCTCACTTGGGGCACTTTCTGGTTGATGCTCTTATGCTTTGTCTTTCTTTTAACCGTTTCCGTTCCTAGGCGTGACGATTTAAGAAGCTATAAACGCGTGCGTCTTTTGTTGGCGTGGGGCGTTTTTTTTCTGATGACGCTCGTAAATCTAACTGAACTCAGTATGAGCGACTCCGGAACCAACGACGACATTTGGTATACGCGACTAATGACGCTGTGGATTGGAGCGTGTGTGGCTCCCGTTTTTTCGATTGTAAATATTACCTTGATAAACAGTCATTTCTTTTCGTGGAGGAATCTTGTCAGGGATTTGGTTATTCCCCTTGTACTGGTTGTCGGCAACGTATTCTTGTTCGAGATTTTCTCTGCCAAATCACTGGCCTTCCTTTTTGCTTATGTTGTTTTCATTGTCTACTATGTGCTTGTGGTGGTGGCCTATACGGTGATTTTTCTTCGCAACTACAGACAATATTCTATCCGGCTCAACAATTATTTTTCCGAACCCGGCTCCAATCTGCTGAAATGGACAGTAACCACGCAGTTTCTGGCCACCTCAAGCGGTATAATGGCTTTTGTAAGTTTATTTATGCCGCATGGATGGTTGTGCGTTTTCGCCTTATTCCTCAATATCCTTTATCCGTATTATGCTATACGGTTTATTAATTATGCATTTCAGTTTCCTGTTATAGCCCCAGTGGTGGAAGAAGTTATGGAGGAAGAGCCAGTCGTCAGAGATTCGGTTTTCATGCTGGAAGATATTGTTGGTGAATGGGAAAAAGAAAAACGCTACCTTCAGCCCGAACTCAATATCGAAATGGTTGCCCATGAATTGAGTACCAACCGCACCTATCTTTCCTCTTACATTAATACCTGCAAAAACAAAAACTTTAAAGAATGGATTAGCGACTTGCGTATTGCCGAGGCGCAACGCCTCCTGCTGTCCGAACCCAAAACACCGATAAACGAAATAGGCGAACGGGTGGGATTTTCGGACAAAGGAAACTTCAGTACCCGTTTTTCCAAAAGCGTTGGCATGAGCCCTTCCTTGTGGCGGAAGACGCATTTGAAATGAAAAATGTGTTGCAGCTTTGTCAAAGTTCCGGACTTTGACAAAGGTATCTGCTGTAAACTCCTCTCCTCCGCATTCCGTCTCCCGTCTCTTCCAATTGTTAAAAAGCAGGCAGTTTTTGCACGATTGTTGCAAACACGAATTTTTTGTTGGAAACACAACCCTTCTTTTGCCTTCTCCCAGTAGCTTTGTCGCAAATTCTCCGAAGAATTTTATTTTAACCCTGTAATTAGATATGAGACAAGAAAATTTGCAAACGAACAATGCGGTTGAACATTATGAAGCTCCTGATATCGAAATGATCGATATTGAATTGAATCAAAACATTTTAGGCGGAAGTGTTCCGGATATACCTGTTCACGATTGGTAAGAAATTACATGAAGTGGTTATTTTTTTACGGAAGTCACAATGCAAAGTAGCTTATCAATCTATAAGTCTGTTGTTGGGTGTCTGGCTCGCGACTTTTGGTTTTGTAAATACAACAACATTAATTCTCAGGTTATACATTATGAATTATAAATTATTCTTTCTAGCAGTCTTAGCCCTTATCGTAACAAGCTGCGACAAAACAGATGATGCGATAGAACTAAGTCATGATGCATCACTACTGACCGTAATTGCCGCCGCGCCTGGATCCGGCGACAACAATCCTGCGACCGCCACGCGCCTCTCTATGGCTATGGATGAAACGAAGATTTCCGTAACGTGGAAAGCGGGCGACAAAGTACAGCCTTACTTTGTGCAGGGGCCAACCATCTTGAAGGGGACGGAAATCACCCTTACCGATGAGCATTTGTCGGACAACAAAAAAAATGCCACTTTCAACATCGCAGTCCCCGATGATATTAACACGGCTAACCCCTATACACTCTATTGTGTGCACGGCTCCTCTTCCCAAATTGCCAGAGGAAAAATACTGGTTGATTTTAGCTATACTCCTTTTTTCCCTTTTTCCGGTGGTTATGGCAGTGTTTCTCCGGATACTTATTATACGCCCATTACAGCGTCTGCGGAGATAGCTTTTGGTGTACCCACGACTTCGCTCACGTTTAATTATTTGGGTGCGATGCAGATAATCTGCTTCAAAAACGCTGCTGGAGCTGAAGTTGCATATACGGAAATGGAGTTGGTACAGGTCAATCCCGCTGACGCTGCCGGCTTCTATGCTTATAAAAATGGCGAAGGAGCACCCCGCTATGATTTGATTTCTAAAGAAGTGATTTATTATGGTGTTTCTCAGGGAGTTATTTCAGGTTCTATATGGAGCGACGATGTTCGGAAGTTTTCCCGCTTTGTGTTGTTGACCGGTAACACGATGCCAGCTACCAGATTGAAAGTGAAAATAGATGGTGTGCAAAAGGAGAGTATAAATGCAACAAGCGCCTCTGCTGTCCCGCACCAAGCCGGTAACGCTTACTGCGTTTATGCACTGTGGAACGGTGTTGATTTGCAACTGACCGACAAGGATTTTACGTCTGTACGCAAATAGGTAAAGCAGCAATAACTCCGGCACTGATTGATCTATATTTGCAGAACTGCTGGTTTTATTCTCCTCCTGTTATTCACGGATATCACCGCTGTCTCGCATCTCTATCTCTTTTGCCTGCTTCAACCATTGAAACCGGGCATTTTCCGGTGAAATATCTTTCCACACCTGCGTATCAAACTCAAAACAGGCTGTCGATGCCGTAGGCAAGTTGTCAAGCGCTACACCAAAATGATTGATCAGGAGGGTTAATCCGGGGTTGTGCCCAACAATCAGACAATAGCTGACTGTGTTGGGGACTCTTGATAAACATTGTAGAATTTCCTCTACCCAGGCCAAATATAATTCTTTGTCCGTCACAATTTGTTCTTTCGGATATCCCATGTTTTCGGCGGCAATAACGGCTGTTGCATATGCACGTTCGGCAGATGAAGAGAGTATGAGCTCCGGTTTCCCCGTTTTCTGAAGCAGGTAAACTCCCATTTTAGCCGTATTTTTCTTGCCTCTCTCGTTCAATGGACGGTCGTGATCATCCAGGTGAGCATAGTCCCAAGATGACTTCCCGTGCCGCATTACAATCAGCTTTTTCATCTCTTCTGTTGTTATACTGTAGTTGGAAAATCCAGCATTTTGTGTTCCCGACAATCAACTCTTATATGAACGTGGTCCAAGTCCCGTTTCAACAACGTACAATGGTCTTTTTTTTCATCATCAGAAGGTCGATAGTAGGAACAGGTGGTACACATACGAAGAACGGAAATTACTCCCGTTTTGTTTAAATGGATGATCAATTTTATCAAACTTGACAATACGTTTTTTTTATCACCCCAGCTCAATTCTGCAATAGGGCTATAAATCTCTTTGGCGAAAGACGAGGTCTGCCCGGCTATTTTGTTTCCCTTTTCCGTGAGGTTGATAACAAAGCTTCGTGAATCGGTAGCTTCATTGTCTTTGACTACAAGGTGTTTCTGTTCCAGTGTTTTTACGGTATCGCTTATCGTCGCCTTGGTAACATTAAACTCTTTTGCCAGGTAACTCACTTTCTTTTTTTCTTCATTTTGTGTGAACAGGAAAATCAAAATTTGCACCTGAAGTGGAGTGAGGGAGAACTCCTTGCTTTTCTTCCACAGCAGTACACGAAATGCCTGAGATATCCTTTCCAGGGAAGCAACGATCTTCCCTTCGGTAGTTTGGTCGGAATAAAACTGAAAATCCTCCATCTATTTATATTTTGTCAATCTCAATTATATAGGATATCTTTTTTTATTCCCCGAGGATAAGGTGGTTAATCACAATTCTCCATTTCGTAAATATAATATCCCTTTTCCCGGATATCGGCTATCCACTGGGGTTTTATTTTTTCCGTATGGCAATATTTGCTTTCTTTGGAAGTGAGTGGCTGTCCTTCCTGCCCCCTTGCTTTAAGGTATTCTCTCCCGTAATTGTGAATTACGTTTTCATCTTTTAAATCCGCCGGAACAATGATGTCAAAATGCATAACCTTTCCGTCTTTTTTTGTTACATAAGTATCCCAAACAGCTGCTTCCATGATTTTTACGTTTTAAGCCGGTTGTCTTGGCACCATTGCCATCCGCAAATATAGTTAGGATAACTAACTAAAGCAAACGAAAGGTGATTTTTTTCATAGAGCCCTTTATCAAAGTATAGCATTTCGATTAATTCAGCCGGTGATAGGTTTCGTAGCCCTTGTATGTGTTACCGTATCAGCTTCATCTTCTTTATTCGGATTGCCTTTATGGGACGGTCGTGTTTGTCTGTTTCTGCTTCCGATATTTTTTCCACGACCTCCATCCCTTTCAATATTTCGCCAAATACGGTATAATTGCCATCGAGGTGTGGTGTTCCGCCGACGTTTATGTAATCTTGTCGCGCTTGTGTGCTGAATTTGTAAGTAGAGTCGTTTGTATTTCCGTAACGGGCTATTTTGCTTTCCTCCAGCTTATCCAGTTGTTCGTTTGTAAACTTTTTCCCCACTACAATGTAAAACTGGCAACCCGATGATGCTTTTTGCGGGTTGCTGTCGTCTCCTTCACGCGCAGCGGCAATAGTGCCGTATTTGTGATAAATTTGGGGAGTCCTGAATTCTGAGGGAACGGTGTAGCCGACATCGCCGTCGCCCAGCATTGTATCTGGCCCTGCCGTTTTGGACTGGGGATCTCCTCCCTGAATCATGAATTCCTTGATTACACGATGGAAAAGTAATCCGTTATAGGTTTTTGCATTCACCAGCTTGATAAAATTATTGCGATGCAACGGTGTTTCGTTGTATAGTTTTAGCGTAATATCGCCTTCAGTGGTCTGGATAAGGACTTTCTGTTCTTTTTCGTTGCTGTGCTTCAACGAGGAGCAAGCTTGCATTGTCAGCGCCAAGACTAAAATAAGGAAAACAAATGTTGCGTGAGATTTCATATTTGTCTGTTTTTTCTTGTTATCACTAATTACCTGTATTTTCGCTGTGAAAAATAATACCACGTGGCCGAGCATATTCCTTTCACAACAGAAGTGATTGAAATGGCCCACCAAACACCGTTGACGCCAATGGCAGAAGCCAGGAAAACGGCTAGCGGAACGCGCAGGGTGTTGAATACGATGCTTACAATGGCCGGAGGAGTGGTCTTTCCAATTCCGTTGAACATTCCCTGCGTGGTCAGCTCCAGCATCATGAACAATTGGGATATACCAATAATAAATAAATAATCGCCACCAGCAAGATAGGCCTCTTTTTCGGGAATGAAAACCGAAAAAATTTCACTGCCAAACAACATGAACGACGTTGTCACTACAAGCCCCAAAGCCATCATAGCCCTTAATGTATACCGATAAGCATGGCGGGCTCTGTCCATCTTACCGGCAGCAAAGTTCTGTGCTACAAAGCTACCCAGAGCTGTTGCAAACCCCTGTGAGGTATTCCAGGTAACTCCCTCTATTTGCCCACCTGTGGTTTGGCTGGTAACTCCCAGGTGTCCTCCGTGAATGGAAGCTATACGGGTGAGGTTCATGTTGATGATAGAAAAATAGACGTTCATGGCCGCTACGGGAACTCCCAGTTTCAGGATATTGAGTGTGTAGTTTTTTCGGAGTTTTATCCAGAAGGCGAACTGTCCCAAAACACCTTTTTTTCTTCGTAGGTGGCGAATAAAAAGCATAAATACCACTACCTGTGAAAGAGTGGTGGCCAGTGCAGCACCTTGAGATCCCATTTCAGGAATAAATCCGAAACCGAAAATGAAAAGGGGATCGAGCACGATATTTAAAACCAATCCTACCGCATTAAAATAGAAGGGGATATCGCTTCTTCCGGTTCCAATGTAAATCCCCGAGAAATTCAGGATAAGAAACATGAAAGGCACACTGAAAGTAACAATGTTCAGGTAACGAATGGCTTCCTGCGTGATGTCTGCTTCCAGCCTGAAAAAAGAAAGGACGAGTTGGGGAAACAGGAAAAAGAAAGTGGCAAAGACCAGGCCCGAAATGATGGCGATGGTAGTAGTGTGCGAAGCATAGAGCATAGCCTTATCCAGCCTTTTAGCACCAATGGACTGCCCGATGGAGACTTCAGCGCTCACTTTGGATAGGAGTGCGAAGGAGTTCATCATCCACATCAGCATACCCACTGTTCCCACAGCTGCGACCGATTTGCTGCCCAAGCGGCCGATCCAGATAATGTCAACCATATTGTAGGTCATCTGGATAAAGCTGACAGCCATTAACGGCATCGCCAGGGTGATAAGTTGACGGAAAATACCTCCCTGTGTGAAATCGCGAATCGCAGGCATATGTTGTTTATCGGTTGTCACAGTTATCTTAAAAAAAGGAGTAACTATTTTACAGCTACTCCTTTTTAGAGCGGAAGACGGGATTCAAACCCTTTTTTACCGCCTACGTTGAGTTGTTTATAGCCCTAATAGAAAGTCTATGCGTCTTTTGGCATGCAAAGGTACAACATTCTTTGAACCGACAATTTTTTAAGGATATTTTTTTACTTTCCTGCTAATAATAAAGGTGTTAATTTAGTTCTTGTTTTAATGTGTTGCTTCTAATATATAAGGATAAACAAATAACCCGATGAATAATGTCTTCAGGCTGGCCATTAAAGATACTGAGATGTTCTGTTTATTTATTTATTTATTGTTCAATTTATATAGAATATTTCTTTATCTGAGGGGTTGTTTCCGTAACCACGAAAGTAATTTAACTCTACTCTATTCCCATGTAAGGAAAATATTGCATATCCCGAGCTATTTTCGCTGTAATAACTTTTAATGTGGGGAACTTCATTTTTCAGTATCTTTAATCTCCTTTCCAGTGTATGAGGTTGCCAAGATTTGTCTATTGTCTGAGTACCCGGGAAAACGGTTGTGCCACTAACGACAGTAGCCTCTTTAAACCCTTGTATGACACTGTTAAACATAAATTGCCTGACTGTTCCCTTATTTGTCTTCCGTTCAATTTTTGAGTATTTATGAAGATGAGCACACAATACGGTAACCTGGTGTTCGGCCAATAATTCTAGAAACTCAGTGCGTAGATGCTCGTCTTTTAGCTCTCTTCTTATCTCGCTGAAAAGATGCCAACACCTTTCAGTGACTGGGATTACTGGCTGATGGGTAACCAGAAATTTGAATTTTGCTTTCGATTCAGGTAATTCCTGTTTGAGAAAGTTCAGAATTTCAGTTTCCGGTAAGTTCTGATCGGGACTGAAGAATTGTTCCAATATAAAAAAATGGACATCGTCCGAGAGTTGATACGTGTACATCCCATTTGTCAGCTCTTTACCCGTTTGCCTCTCAATAAAGGGTAAAACAACTTCTTTCCATGCCTCAGGCTGGCCTGGGCTGGTACTCACATCGTGGTTACCCTTGGCCAGTATCCAAGGTGTTCCCAGATCGGTATCATACAGATAATCAATACTAAAACGTGCCATATCTCTCGATAGTTTATCGTTACCGGCAACACCCTGCATCAGATCGCCCAACTGAACAACAGCTTTAACTGGGGGATTGAACGTTGCTACTTGCTGTTTTGCACGAGCAAACAAATGCGGTGTAAATGTGGCTGTAAAGAACGGGTACTCTTTGGATATCTGTGCAAAATCCTGCGGCCTAGTATTCACATAATCCATATCGTGCAGTTCGAATTTATCCAAGTGAATATCTCCCATTACAAGAAAAGAGACGCCTTGTGCGCTTACTCTGTTGAAGTAAACACACAAGACAAGGATAAATAAAATTTTCAGCTGTTTTTCTATCATCTCTTATTTGATCAGATCCGATATACAGATTCTTTCGTAGGGAGTTTTGTTTGTGGCAGAATAATATTCCAGAAAAACTTCCCCATTTTCAGAATTAGTCGATAGCAATCCGTATCCCGGCAATTCTTGTTGCTTGAAGAAAGAGACATGGCGGCTTTCTTCGTTTAGCCATTGTATCCTCTGAACGATAGTTGCCGGTTGCCACTCTGGACGGTCTGTTGCCAGATTCCAACCATACTTTGTGTATGCCTTGCCTGCAGAGGTGCGGTCAAGATCCCTTACCACGCTGTTAAACGAGAGCTGAACAATAGGTCCGAGAGGAGTTTCCCTTTTTACAACGGCATAGAGGTGGAGGTGTGCGGTGAGCACAATAGCCTTGTTTCTGGCTATGATCTCAAGTAGCTTCTCCCTTTTCTCAGGTTCATTCCTGTATAAATGCCAGCAACGTTCATTGATGGGAATAATGGGTTCATGAACCAGTAAAAATTTAAATTTTGCATCCGAAGAGGAGAGATTCTTTTCCAAAACCTCCAGGAGATCTTCTCTTTTATCCCAAGGATCAAAGGCTACGAACAAATTCTCACCTATCCGATGAGCGTAGTTTGCGGAAGTAATATCGTTTCTGTTCAACTGTTTCCGAAACATGGAAATATAGTGCTTGTCAAATGCTTCAACTGCTCCCGGTCCGGTAATGTCGTGATTGCCTTTGATGATAATCCAGGGAACGGGCATATTGACTGCTTCTACACCTTCTACTAACCCACGGGCCATCTGGTCGGCTTTTTCAACACTGCCGGCAAGGCCTTCGGAAATATCCCCGAGTTGTACTACCGCTTTCACTTTTGAGTTACTGTTTACGGCTACCTGCCTGAGATGTTTACTGAAGACAGGCCATATCTCTTTCGTAATCCTTGTGTACTCTTTCACCTGCCTTACGTCATCGGGTTTGGTGTTTAACCACTTCATATCATGATCTTGGATACGATCATAATGGATGTCGCCGAGCACGATGAAGCTTTGTTCCTGAGCCCGCATTGCGACACTCAGAAAAAATGCAAAAATCAGTATATTGATAACTTTCAAATTCATATAATTAAAATATTTTTTCATTAAAGTTCGATATTCGCTCGCTATGGCTTAGCTCAAGCAAGCTTGGCTTATTTAGCTTGACGAAAACGCTCCTAAGCGTAACCGTTTAATCCTTGATTTATACCATTTATTTCACGGTGAATTGATCTTTTAAAATCTCCAGGTACCTTGTTCCGTAACCGGTGGCCGGTTCAATAGTATTACCCTTTTTGTAGTCATTCCATGAATTCACTATCACAAAACGTTGTTCCTTTCCCAGGTTTCTCTTGGCTACATTGCAATAATCCACAAAAAACTTTTCGGTCCTTTCCATACCAAAATTTTTGGTCTTTGGAACAGAAATAGAATCGTTGTATGCAGGAAAAATACAAGGTACATAGTCTACATTCCAGGCAGAAGTCGAATCACACCAGTTTTTCCAACTGATGTCGTTAAACGACAGAAAGGCATAGCTCTTGTCGTAATCGGTTGGTGCCCAGTTGCTCAAGACAACAGCATCCATGGTGATAATATTATTTTTGTACGTCTGAGGGGCTCTCCAGCCTGTGGGTAATTCACCTATGAAATAGGGAACTACTCCCATCTTCCCGAACTCATCCCGCACAGTAGTCATTACCAAATCAAAATCAACTGCGTTTACTGCACCGGAAGAAGGTATTAAACTCGTGATCATGACAACCGGTTGATTTTCTACCTTGAAGTAATACTCTTTAGACATATGGGTTGTATAAAGATTTTTTAACTCTGAAATCATACCGTTCAACTTCCCTTCAGTCAGCGGGGACGTATTTGTTGCTTTCAGATGTGCAATAGAATAATTGATAACCATCTTGGGTGAGCCCGAAGTATGTGAAGATGCAAAGACAGACAACAATTCATCCTCTGTACTTTTCTTATCCCAATTGAAGATGAAGAAATCCAGACCACCTTTTGAAGCCCATTCAAATTGTTTGGCCAATAAATCCGGATTAGCCAATATATCATATTTCCCAAGTTCCGGATTATCGATATAATCCTTACCCCAGTCTGCAGATGTATAACTGAAATAATAAGCTCCTACATTTACCTTTTCAGTTAGATTAGTTTCAGGGATGGGATAGTAAAACTTGTTTGTATCGGGAAGATGCTCATCGGTTGAGCATGCCACAAAAATTCCTGCTGAAACTATAATTGCATAAATTAATTTTCTCATTGCATATACTTTTTATTCGTTCGGTAAATTTTTATTTTTCACGGGAGGTAAGCCCCAGGACAAAGTAGTAAACAAGTAATCACCTCCTTCTCCTAAAGTGGTAACAGCTTTCAAAACCTCCGTATTGTTTGCCTGATATTCATCACTGGGGTATGGTAAACGGGATGGCATATATAAAGTGGTTCCTTCATAAGATGCGAACATTGGCTGGAACTCCAAAACCTGGGTCCGTCTTAGCAATTCCCATGCATCTCCGCACTGCATCGGGATAGCTAACCAATGCTGCATGACTATTTGTCTGAAGTAATCTCCTTCTTCAATAGCGCTTGTACAAATACGGGCAAAATCCTGAAATTCTTTTTCTCTTCCGGCAATATCGGAAGCGGTTCCCCATTTTACGCCGGGTGTATTCTTATACGTGCCGGCATAGCCAGAGAGATCATATTTTGCAAAAGAAGCGTCTATTCCCTCATAGTAGTATTGTTCGGCGCTTTTTGACGTCTTCCAGCCATACAGAGCTGCCTCAGATTTTAACAGGGCCACTTCTGCGTAAGAGATAAATACCCATTCGGCATCCGGTTGCAGGAATCTTGATCCTATAGGTGAATAGTCCTTTTGAGTCAAACCCCTATGAGGATTCTCTTCAACAGGAAACCCATTTGGCTGCCCTCCATAAGAGATGTTCTGTCCGAAATATTCACCTTTGAAAGGCCCTTGGGTAGCAGGCTGTGCATAGACTGTCAGACGAGGATCATTATAAGGTTTGGTGTGATATACCATTGACTCGCATAACACGGGAAGGGTAGCCAGATTGGCCTTTTCGTTATATACGACCCTGTCGTACAATGGACTCCATGTTGTACTGGTTGTTCCCCAGCGGGCGGTGGCTGATTCTGATTCCCTGTTTATGGTTGCATTTTCATCACTTAAAACAGCTTGTGCTTCCGCAGCTGCCTTGGCCGGATCAGCATTCTTTATGCGAAGGGCGAGACGTAATCTCAAAGAATTTGCGAATTTTTTCCATTTGTCAATATCTCCCTGATAAACAAAATCATATTCTTTTTGATATTTATCTCTTTTATTGTCAAGGTTTTCCGCACATTCTTTCAATTCCTGAAAAAGAAAATCATGAATGCCCTCTTCTGAATCATATGGAATATTAGGCTCTCCATTTAATGCTTTTGATACCGGGATAGGACCATAAAAAGCTACTGTCTGGGAAATGATGTAAGCTTTCCATATTCGTGCTATAAGTACCCTGTTGTGATAAGCATTGTTATCTTTGAAATTTTCAACTATCTTATTTACGGGTTGCATACAGTAAACATACGCACTCCTCCAATATGAATTATTCTCGCTGTCACTATAGTTGTAACGTTGCCAACTTCCCTGAAAACCAGAATATTGATGTGTATAGTTGAAGAAGATCACACGATTCATATGTCCACCGTACAGATTTAGCGATTCACTTATCGAGGTAGCAAAAAGAAAATCAGGCTCAACCTTTTCCGGGTTGTTCGGGTCGGTATTTATATCTCCGAAATCAGTAAATGCACATGAACTTAATCCTATTAATACGATCAGGATCAAGAATATTTTTTTATAAATTTTGTCACTATTGTTCATATCCGTGTTTTTAGAAAGTTAATTTTATATCAAAGCCATAAACCGCAAATGGCGGAAGCGATCCGTTTTCAATTCCCTGACCGTTTCCTGAAGTTTGTGAAGCTTCCGGATCAAAACCCTGGGGGGTATTTTTATGGATGGTCCACAAATTTCTACCGACCAACGCAAGCCGCAGCCTTTGTATTTTCAACTTGTTCACAACCGATTTAGGGACGGTGTACCCCATAGCAAGTTCTCTCAGCTTGACGTAAGAGGCGTCAAACATGGTGAATTCGGCATAATTTGGCCTTGTATATGCAAAATTCTGTGGACTCATGAATCTTTTCGCTGAGGTTCCGTCACTGTAAACGGCATCCCAATAGGCTCCCCCGGATAACTCAGAGTCGCTTTCTCCCCATATTACTTTTCGGATATAATAATCATCTCTGCCAAACAGAGTCTCCGCAATCATGCCATTCGTTAACATTTTACTGTATGATGCAGAATACATGACGCCCCCTTTTTTCACATCTACCAGAAAGTTTAAATCAACATTTTTATATTTAAAAGTATTTGTTATACCGCCTATCCAGTCAGGAGTGGAGGTGCCGAAAGGTTTATCGGGGTCTTTCATCAATAATCCGCCTCCGTCTTCCATGATCATTTTACCGTTTACATCTCTTTTCACCCCCAACCCTCTCAGGTAACCATAGGGTTTGCCAACCTCAGCGTATACATAGATATAACTGGAGTAATTGCCGATTTGAAAACGATCGACTCCCTCAATCAGACTGTTTACCACAGAATTGTTCTTTGCCCAATTTACATTTACTTCCCAGGTAAAATTAGCCTTTTTAATAGGAGTCCCATACAACATCAGCTCAATGCCATCATTATGGATCTCTCCGGCATTGTAATACCTTCGTAGATATCCAGAGGAGGTTGGCAGCTGAGCATTAATAATTTGATTTTCAGTTCTCGTCTTATAGTAGGTGAAGTCCAATCCTAAACGATTATTGACAAACCTCAGGTCTGTACCTACTTCCCACGAATATGTTTTCTCAGGTTTTAAATCTCTGTTATTCATTGTCCGTGACAGGGAGCCCAGTGTTGCACCGTTAAAGATGCCGTCGAAAGAATAAGTGTCCCAAACACGATAAGGTCCGGTGTCACTTCCTACGATGGCATAAGATGCTCTGACCTTACCAAAAGAAAGAAACGACTTGTCGATGTTAAAAGCATCTGTAATGATAAAGCTAGATCCAACAGACGGATAAAAATAGGAGTTGTTTTGCGGAGGTAATGTGCTGGACCAGTCGTTACGTCCGGTAATATCTAAATATAGAAAATCATTGTAACCCAGGGATACTGCAGCCAGAACCGAGTTGATCTTTTTTCTGCTATAATCTTGTGTGTCTATGGGATATTCAGATGTGTTCGAAATGTTGATCAACCCGGCCTGAAGGATGGAGTTGATAGCCTGTGTATAAGACTTTTGGTTATTGCTGTACATCACTGCTCCGGCGTTCGCAAATAAGGATATCTTATTCCACCTTTTATTATACGTGAGGAGCGCTTGCAAATCATAGTTCTCAAGTTCTCTCTGGAATGTACCCATATTACCGTCTTTTTGATTCATCCCGCCCTTGTTGACGAACGTGTAACCATTCCAATTGTATGTGTCTAAACCGGCCCTCAAACTCAAACTCAGCTCGTCTGTAAAGTCCATATTTAAATTAAAGGATGAGATTATCCTTTTTTTAGTATCTTCGTTCTTGTTCTCATTGATGATCCAATAGGGATTACTGAAATTCCGGTGAGTGCCTGTTTCATATCCATTGGCATCTTTCCACTCGTACAATTCACTCAGGGATGTACTTCTTGCCATATGTACATAGGAGTTCATCGGATTCTTACTGTCGCTTTTAGAATATTGTCGGTTTGAGACCCTGTCATATATATAACTTATTTTTGAGTCTAATGACATCCAATCAGTGAATTGATTATTTAATCGCAAATTAAAAGTAGACTTGTTTCCAATATTCACTTTTTCGACCACACTGGTTGAATAGTTATTCGTGTATGATATTCTGTATCTGTTTTTTGCTCCTCCTCCTTCCACTGACAGTGAATTGGTCAAAGCCATGGCTGTCTGATAGAAATCTTTCACATTGTCAGGTTCTGGCAGATAGGCTTTCAGTTTGCCATCTAAGCCAATCACCGGCTGCCCGATCATGGGGCTTCCCCAGCTGCGATAGTTCTGGGCAGCCAAGGGAGGATTGTTTTTATTATCAATATAGGAGCTTGTTCCCACCCCGTATGCATTCTGATATTCGGGGAATTCAATCAAAGTCTGGAGCATCGTATTTGAATTAAAATCGACGCTGAAGCCCTCTTTCCCAGTTTTTGTAGTGATAAGGACGACTCCGTTAGCAGCTCTGGAGCCATATAATGCTGAGGCATTTGCCCCTTTAAGAACCTCAATACTCTCGATATTTTCAGGATTAATATCAGCTGCTCCGTTTCCGTAATCCAAATTTCCTCTTTCACTGCTCGTATTATCAATGGGCATTCCATCGACAACAAAAAGCGGTTGATTATCCCCGGTAATGGAGTTATTCCCCCTAATGACAATTCGTGCCGATCCGTTATTCATCCCGGGTTGGGTTACCTGAACACCAGCAATTTTACCGGAAAGCGAAGAGATCAGATTTGAGCTCTTGGCATCATTCATGCTTTCCGTGTCTATTCCTTGGGTCGAATAACTCAAGGCCTTCGTAGATCGTTTGATACCAAGTGCCGTGACAACAACTTCTTCGAGTAATTCGGCGTCTTCACTAAGACTGATATTCAATGGCGACCGGCCGTCCCAGGCAACCTCCTGTTCTGAAAAGCCTATGTAAGAAAAAACAATAGTAGCCCCTTCTGAAACAGATAATGAATAGTTTCCATTGATGTCGGTAACGGTGCCATTTGTAGTTGATTTTTCTACAACGTTTACCCCTATAAGAGGTTGACCGTCGGCATCCTTTACACTTCCCCTTAGAGTTTTATTTTGTGCAATTACATTGTTTGAAAACAGAAGTAAAAGCACAATAAAACACACTGATAGTTGTTTTTTTATACAAATAAGATTCATTTTCATGCGTTTTGTGAATTTAATAATACATTTTTTTAATTTTATAAGAGTTATAATTGCTATCCATATTACTTTACAGAGATCCCGATCGGATGAATTTGGCTGCAAAAGACGAATATTTATGTTACAATTCTATTACTTTCCGGTTAAGATATTATTACGAAACGTAAGGCTGTCCACGTATGTCCTGTGTAATAATATCATCCTTTATTATCCATGATGTTCGTTTAAAACCATTGATATAGGGCAACTATCTAACATTATCTCGTTGATAAATAACACCTAGGTGCAATATTGTCAATTATTTCAATACTCCTTCCGATGGCGGGGCATCTTCGGATGCTGTTCCCCACTTTTTGTTAGCTTTACTGTCCATCACGAGCTTAAGTATACCTCCCTCCTTGATATCATCGTGGCTAAACCAGGGCTTGTTCCACTCTTTACCGTTGAGGCGTGCCGACTGGATATATTTGTTTTCCGGGCTGTTATTTTCGGCTATGATGCGGAAAATTTTCCCGTTATCCAGTTGTACGGTGATCTCTTTGAAGAAGGGACTGCCAATGTTGTAGGCAGGGCTACCGGGTGTGACGGGATAGAATCCCATCTGCGAGAAAACCACAAATGCCGACATGCCCCCTCCGTCTTCATCGCCGGGAATACCCATGAGATCGTTCCTGAACCATTCCGATACAAGCTTACGGATACGTTTTTGCGTTTTCCAGGGAGCTCCGGCATAGTTGTAGAGATAGGGAATGTGAAGGGAGGGTTCGTTGGCCATGGAAAATTGCCCCACGTTTCCTGTGTGATCGGGCAGCTGGCTATAGAACTCAAATTTGCTCTTTCCTAACGGTTCGCTGAACGTTTGATCCAGATAGCTCAGAAAGTTCTCCCGACCTCCCATAAGGTGAATTAGGTCGGCTACGTTATGGGGTACATCCCACCGGTATACCCATGCGTTGTTCTCTCCGTAGTATTCCCTGGCTCCCATCCCGCCGGAAAACTTATAATCGAACGGTTCAATAAAATTCCCTTCTTTATCCCTGGGGTGGAAAAAGTTTGTTTCAGGATTGAAGAGATGGCGATAATTATAGGATTTTTGCAGGAAATGCTTGTAATCGTCTGTTTTGCCTAATTCTTTGGCTATCTGTGCCAGGCACCACTCATCGTAAGCAGTGCCCAACGTAACAGCTACGGGCTGACGTTTTTCCCATGAATGGACTTCGGGAATGGTTTCCTGTTCCCCATCCCTGAGAGCGGGGATGTACCCATGCTCCTGATAGAACTGGTCCAGTTCGCCCGCCGGCTTTGCTGACCAGGGGGCCAGTGTCTTTTTTACCAGGGCATTACGCATGGCTGGGTATTTTCTTTCCAGATCGAGTCCGACCAAGCCTTTCCGGTAAGCATCGAGCACCGTGGCAATGCCGTGATTGGAATTCATACGGCGACTGTCTCCCGTTATCTCAGGGAAGGTAGGCCACCAGAATTCCGGCATCTGTTCCGACATCCTTAAAAAAGAGTGGAGAATGTTGACCTCCATTGCGGGTTCAGTCAGTACCCGGAGGGGGTGTGTGGCACGATAGGTATCCCATATCCAATCGTCCGTATAGAAAGGTGTCCCATTGTCATTGTGAACCATGCCGTCAAAAGCGCTGAAATAGCGTCCCCCTTCAGAGATACAGACAGGTCTTTCATAGGTGCGGTAGAGAGAGGTATAGAAAACCTTTCTGTCCTCATCCTTCCCTCCCTTCACGATGATCTTTCCCAACTTTTCGTTCCAGAGCTTACGCCCTTTTTCAGCGGTACGATCTACATCAAAGTCGCTGATCTCTCTTTGCAGATTCTGTTTTGCCTGCTCTTCATCGATAAACGAAATGCCGTAGCGAAGATTCAGCTGTTCCGTTTCATTTGAGAAATGGAAGACCAGATTGGCATTTCGTCCCGAAGCCTCGTGTTTGTCCAACTGACGGCCATCCTGAAGAGAACTTACCCTCTGTGGTTCTGTCTCAGTTTCCAGATAGAGGTAGACCTTGGTATTGTTGGCCAGCTGCTGGTAGCCCGACACGGCGGTGCCATCCCATCTCAGTGCGCCGTTACGGGAGTTTAACACCAGAAAAGTGTTCTCTTTTCCACTGAACCCTAAGGAGTAAACAGCCGACTGATGCGAAAGGGCAAATCTCACATCTATACCGTAGTCGTCGAGGTATACCGAGTAACTGTATGGGGTGATTTTTTCGTTGTCGTAACTGTATTGTACGACAGGCTGCAGACCTTCCATATCTCCGCGATAAGGACTTAAATTGAAAGCAGAGCTGCCGCGGTGGCTGGTTACAACAATAGGGAGGCCAGACAAAACATCTTCGGTATAATCATTCCGTTCAGGATATACACGGAGCATGCTGTTGGGTAGATGAACAGTAGGATAGGCAGGCACCAGAAGATGGCTGATATTACCCATATAGGGATTAACGTAGTCTACAGGGTCGCTCACGGTTACACTTAACTGTTGATTACATCCTGTAAGAAAAAAGAGGATTCCCAAAAATAAACTGATTGATTGTCTCATACAATGATTTAATAGTTTTGCAGCATAAATTGAATACAAATGAGGTCCTTCGTAATTTGTAATCTCCCCTTTGATTTTGATATGCCGTTTTGTTTTTTAATTATTATTTGACGTGGACCTCTCAGGTTTCACCTCTGTATAACTCTCCTTCCCTTTAATCCACCGTGCTGCCTGTCCCGAAAGCCATAGATAATAATCAGATTCTAAATCATCTTCTATTCCTACGAATTTACGGTTTCCGTTTAATGGCACCTCGCTTTCTCTCAGACACTTGAATAATGCAGTCCCTTCATCGATCTCGTCAAACATGGCAAGGTATAACGACTGTGCTCCAGATAGTTTAGCTCCAGCAACTTGTTTCCAGAAAAACTCTCCTTTCTCCCGGGGAATTGAGTTGTACTGGGCGGGATCGTTTTTTAAATTTCCCCAGCTGAATCCGGGAAAAACAAGCGGAACATAATCGATACTATGCTCTTTACACCATCTTATATCTCCGGTAAGTACCGCATCGCTTTTCTCCCGATAGGTGTCGGAGTTATAACGACCTACAGCCCATGGCATTATAATGTCGGCTTCTTTAATCAAGGTATGTAAAAAAGGATTATTTTCAGTATCGTTGTCCAACGTTCGCCAGTAATAGGGCACGCCAAGCATCAAAGAAAATTTATTTCTGTCTTGATTTAATGTTTCAATCAGTTGTTGAACATCAGAGAGCGAGTACTTCCGTCCATCATTGAACCCAACTCCCCAAATTGCAATCAATGGTCTCTTATGATGTCTTAGATAAGTGGGGTTACTTCTGCTATTAAATAAATTAAACTTTGCTTGGAGCTCTGCTAAATCATTCGCGATTACAGTAAGATCGCTTGATGCACAGCCGCTTAAATCATACATGATGCAGATGGCCCTTTCGTATTTGGCTGCTGCTTTCAAGGCGCTCTCCAACACTTTGTTGAAATGATTCTTTCCTGCCGGATTTTTTATCTCAACTATAAACCGTTGCATAAAGGCTCCATCAATTCCATACTCTTTCATCCACTTAAAATGCAGATCAACGCTCTCTTCATCGTATGGGCTATAAACATATGCTGGCGTTCCATCCGAGTGTTTGAATTCTGTCTTATATACCCGGCTATAGTCATTTATATCAGGCCAAAAATCAACGGATGTGCTTTCGGGTTTAAAACGTCCTCCCTTCTGATAGTGACGCCAGCCTCTGTCTGCACCGTCCCCTTCGGCCGTAAACCAACCTTGATAACCGGTCATCACTAATCCATTATAAGAGGTGTAAATGGCTTCAATATCATCATAAGCATTTTTTTGTTTTTCCGGGCTGTTTGACTTATCTTCTTTTATCCTGAAAAATAAAATAAAGGCTGATATAAGTGCGAATAAAATAATGATTGGTTTCACTGTTTTTCTCATTATATTTTATTTATTTCCCAAATTCAAAGAAAAAATAAATCGTCCCTTGAAATCAGTATTATTAAAAAATCCTGAGAAAACCTCACTCCCGGGGCCATAGGAATATACAGGCAGCATTACGCCTGTATGACCTTTAGTAGAAAAGTTTACCTTTACCTCCCCTGTTTCATAATTCCCCTTTAACACGGTAACACCGCCCGTTTCATGATCTCCCGTAACAACGACTAACGTTTCACCATTCTCGCGTGCAAAGTCAAGAGCGACACCAATCGCTTTGTCAAAATCGAGCATTTCTGCTAAGAACTGTTCCTGGTTATTATTATGACACGCCGGATCAATCTGTGATCCTTCTACCATCAGGAAAAAACCTTTGTCGTTATCTTTATCCAAACTCTGAAGTGCTTTCTCTACTGCTACTGGGAGAAAATCTCCTCTCCCATTGATTTTGAAGGGCATGTGGGAGTTGGCAGTTAAGGCTAAAACTTTATCCTTGGAACTATCTATTTGCAAAACATCTTCAAAAAAATCATACCCTTCTTTTTTCATCTTTTCTACAAGGTTAAGCTTATCTGCTCTATCGGTAAAATGTTTCAATCCTCCACCAATAATAATATCAACTCCCGAAGTTGAAATATCCGAAGCTATTTCTTCATACATATTACGATCGGGTTGGTGAGCTATAAAGGCTGCCGGCGTAGCATGAGTAATCGTATTTGTAGCTATAAGTCCTGTTTTAAAGCCTTGATTAATTAAAATTTCCACAATAGATTCTGTAAAGTTACCCTCCGGATTTATTCCTATGACACCATTCTTGGCTTTTTCTCCGGAAGCTAAGGCTGTTGCAGAAGCGGCTGAGTCTGTAATATAATTATCGGATGATTCGGTTTTCTGTAAACCTATTACCGGAAATTGCTGAAGATTCAGTTTTTTCTGAGATACCGTCATTGCAGCATGGACATGACTTAACCCCATTCCATCACCAATCATAAAGATTACATTTTTAGGAGAGGTTCTAATTCCTTCTTCTGTGTTTTGACAAAAAAAGGAGAGAGAAAAGCTCAAAAAAAACAAAAGAAAACCAGATCTATAGAAAAATGCGTTCATTGTGAAATTGAATATTGATTAGAATTAATAATGAGTCTAAAAATTTTAAAACGAAATATCAGTAGCGTGAAAATTTCCAAATGACATTGCAATAATAGGAAGAGCAGGGTTATTTTAACCTTAAAAACACCTTAAAAAGCAAAGTTTCGGTCAAATATTTAATTATATTTGTGTTATTTTGTTTAATTTAACATTTTGGTTATTGACAAAAGAACAATCACGATTCTGTATTTTTGACCTGTTTGTGTATGAAGATAGGCATCATTTAAGAGACTATACGGTGTTATAGCCATCTCAAAAATTAGTTTTAATCAAAAAAAATTGTACCTTTATTTCTCGAATTTTACAAGAAATTGTAATGCTCATTATTGCTTTGTACAATGAGGTTTTTTTATCTGACAATATTTACATTGTTATCTTTAAGTACGTTTTCTGAAGGTGTAAACTATGGGATTTTTATTAGATCATACCCGGCAAGCAATTCTTCCTGGTCTGAATTGGAGATTGAATATGGTAAGGCATTTCGTCTCAGAAAACATTTTTCACTGGAGTTTGAGATATACATAAGGGATGATTGTCCATTTGGCTATGTCTTTAGGTCTATCGGAGATGACAATAATAATATCGATCTGTTCTTTACAGTAGGAGAAGAAGACAAAAGATTTCCAGCAATCAGGGTCCTAGACTCAATTTATATTCTAACCCATGAACTGGAAAGAAATGCCTGGCTTCCTGTGAAAATGGTAATAAATAAACCGGAACAGAATGTAATTCTGAAGTTCGGAGCAGAGACTAGGACTATCAATTATAAATCTAAAGCGAAAGAATTAAAATTTGTTTTCGGAAGATCAACGGACAGTGGTATTGAAACAAAGGATATTGCTTCTGTTAATTTAAGGAATATTAAGGTCGAAAGTAACCACAGGCTGATTCGTCACTGGCCTTTGAAGAAATATAACAATAATATAAGTTATGACGAACTTAAAAACGTTCCGGCTGTTTCAAAAAATGCTCAATGGCTTATCGAAGACCACTTGACTTTGAAGCTGATCTTAAAAAAGGAATTTGACCTGGCACCCTCAGTCGCATTTAATTCCCAAACGGGAGAATTTTACATTGTCAATGATTCCGAAAAAATCTTAATTTTTAACGCGACAGACTACTCTACAGATACGCTAAGAGTGAGTGGAGGCAATTTTGTAGCTCATTCACCCAATCAGTTAATGTATCTCGAAAATACCGGGGCGCTGCTCTCTTACAGAATTGAAGATAATGTTTTTTCTTTTTTTAATTTTAAAACCAATTCATGGAGCGACAATTCACATAGCTTTGAATATACTCATGAACATAAATATTGGAATAATTCAACAACATTTCATGAACGCGATTCCGTTATCTACTCGTTCGGAGGTTATGGGTATTATCAGTTTAACAACGACCTGATAAGGTTGACCCCGTTTAAGGGAGAAAGAAAAAACGACAGTAACATTACCCTGAAAGATGTTCCTCCGCGCTCAGCGGCAGCTACTGTTATCACTGGGGATACGTTGTATATCTTCGGAGGCAGGGGGTCAATGAGCGGACATCAGGAAATCTCCCCTCAGAATTTTTACGACTTCTATGTTGTCAATTTAAAAAAATTCGAAATAGACAAGAAATATGAATTCAGTAATATAGTTGGAGGTAACTTCTTGCCAAGTGAGAATATGATTTACGACAAAGAACAAGACTGCTTTTATACTTTTGTGAATCAGAATGGAGGCAAGATCATTCGCGTAGTACCCGACAAGAACTTGCTTAAAGATGTATCCCTATTACTGGATATAGATTTCACAACCCAGTATCAATACACAAATTTGTACTATTCTGCTGAATTAAAAAAGTTTTTTGTGTTGATTAACAGAATAAACGTTGACGACACTTCCCAGATATCTATTTACAGCATTAACTCACCTCTAATACCTGTTGAATCAATTTTAGCCTATTCACCCGCAAAAAGATCATCACTACTACCGCTAATAATCATCGTTTCATCTATAGCTCTGGGGTTGTTGGTCATTATTGCCCACAGATTAAGAATAAGAAGAAGACTCCAGCCGGTGGATATGATAACAGAAGAGATGGATCTAAAGGATGAAATACCTTCCGTCTGCTCTCCTAAAAACTGTTACTTCCTGGGCCCTTTTCAGGTAATCGATAAAAACGGAAACGATATCTCAACAGATTTTACGCCGACCTTAAGAAAATTGTTTGTCGTACTAATTTTGTATACTTATAATAATAAAGGTATCTCAGGAAAGGAAATGGTCAGCCTGATATGGCCGGATAAAGATATTGATTCTGCGAAAAACAGTAGAAACGTTTATATAAGCAAACTAAGAACGCTGATAGATAAGATTGGAGGTGCGCAAATAATCAACAAAAATAGAATATGGGCTCTCGAGATGGATGATGATATAAAAGCAGATTACATAGAGGCTATACGAATGTTCAATAAAATAAATAGGGAACAATTGACCAATGAGGAGATAGCCGAACTGATCGGGATATTATCCCGAGGCTCCCTTCTCCCGGGTTTTGAGTCCGATTGGCTGGATAACTACAAAAACGATTTCTCCAACCGAACTATTGATACCCTGTATACTCTGCTGGATAATACCTCGATCGGTGATTCAATAAAGCTGAAAATATGTGACATCCTTTTTAAACATGACTTCCTGAATGAAAAGGCTCTTATTATCAAGTGTGAAATCCTTAACAATCATGGGAAAAAGGGTATAGCCAAAAATGTATATGATATGTTTTGCGCCGATTATGAGAATTCATATGGTATTGAATACAATAAATCGCTTACTGAAATACTTAAAACGGAAATCAACTTGAGGTAGGTTTTGAGATGTTATGGCACTATGTTGATAACGGTTAGATTTGAAAAACCCAAGACTTGATTTTATACGCATCAAGATGGCTTTTACCCTTGTCAAAAGATTTGGAAGAAATTGTTCTGTTCGGTAAGTAATCAATTGTATAATGTATTTATTGGGGACTTTCCTAAGACTTAATTGCTACACAGTTTTGGAGAAGGTAAAGGCGGTGGGGTATTTGCATATTCCTTATTTGATCTTCATGATTTATTTCAAGGAAAAACGTCCTGAAATGTTAATTCCAGGACGTTTAAATATTCATAAAAGCATTTTTGGAATGCTTTTTGAAACCCAGATGGGCTCTTTTTAGAGCGGAAGACGGGATTCAAACCCGCGACCCTCAGCTTGGAAGGCTAATGCTCTATCGACTGAGCTACTTCCGCAACATTCAATTTACAATGTATGATCAAGAATGCATAATAAGTGTGCATTTTGCATTGTGAATTGTTTTGTGGGCAGTGATGGATTCGAACCACCGAAGGCGTAAGCCAGCTGAGTTACAGTCAGCCCCATTTGGCCACTCTGGTAACTGCCCAAAATTTTCGAGGGACAAAGATAATACAATTATTTGTATTTTTCGTTGAGCGCAATCATTTTTAATGCAGTAATTGCAGCTTCATCACCTTTGTTCCCGTGCCTCCCGCCCGAACGTGCTTTCGCTTGTTCCAGCGTATTGGTTGTCAGTAATCCGAAAATTACCGGGATGTTGTGGAGAATATTCAGCTCAGTGATTCCTTGTGTAACGCTGTTACACACAAACGTGAAGTGTGGTGTTTCTCCCTGAATAACGCATCCGATTACGATAACACTGTCTGGGTCTATTTTCTCAATCAGTTTTTTAGCCCCGTAGGTGAGCTCAAAACTTCCAGGGACATATTCCACAACAATGTCGTTCTGTTGAACACCAAACTTAAGCAGTGTTTGAATGGCGCCGTTTAGCAAATTCCCTGTAACAGGTTTGTTCCATTCCGAAACAACAATACCAATTTTTTTTCCTTCACCCCGCGGTGTGGATCCGGGGTCGTATGACGATAGATTCTGTAATTCAGTGGCCATTAATTTCCTGCTTTTTGAAGCTTGGCGGCTTCAATGTATTTGTCTGCTTCCTGTCCCTGTGGTGAGTTGAGGTATTTGTCCTTGATCATCTGGAAGGTTTCAATGGCCTTATCGTAATTTTTAACGGATAAGTATGCAAGTCCCACTTTGTTGTAGTAGATGGGCGTCAGCATTTCATCGTTGGCTTTTTGGGCTGCATTGTTGAAATGAGAAATGGCTTTTTCGGTATCCCCCATATTCATATAAACATCACCTATTGCTCCTGCTATAGCCGGGGTGATTAACAAATCGCCACCTTTGAATTTGTTCAGGTACTCCAGCGCTTTTTCATTGTTTCCCAATCTGCTGTAACTGATTCCGGCATAGGCACGGGCTAGGTCAGCAGTTTTGGTGCCGCTGAAATCTTTTATGATGTTTTCGAAGCCGATAAAATCGTTACCGTTACCGAAAAGGGCAAGGGAGTCTTCTTGATTCTGAAAGAATCTTTCACCTTTGTAAATGGCTGCCTGTGCTTTTTCGTTTCGTGGGTTTTTATACAAATAGTTGTATGCAATGATCGCGCCGACAACCAAAACGACTGCTGCCAATGCGATTAAAATGTTTTTTTGATTCTTTTCAATAAAACGTTCCGATGAAGTCAACGCTTCTTCGATATTCTCAAAACCTTTCTCGGCTTTACTTTCCTGATGTTTATTGGACATTTTGTTCAAAAAATAATGTTATCAAATTTCAAGTTGCAAAAGTAATGGTTTTTAAGCGATAAATAAAATAAATTGGATAAATTTTCTCTAAACTGTTTGTCGCTGATTAATCTTTTCCGTAAGTTTGTAGTCATATACATTGTATAAAGTAAATTTATGCAAGAAACTAAAACTTAAGTTATGAAGAAGATTATTTTCACTGCATTAATATTCGCTTCAGGACTGATTCAGGTAAATGCCCAGTCTGTTTTTACTGCTGTTCCGGTGGTAAACGGGAAAGTGGTGTTTCAACAGTTTATTCATATTGATCGGGAACTTGCTGCTGATCAGCGATATGCATTGCTCTACAAGTGGGGGAAGGATAATTACGCCGGCAACCCTTTGTTATCGGGTATACGCTTTGACGATAAGGCAAGAAGCATAACCGTAGGTTCTAAAATAGAACTGTTGTTGCCGCAGAACAGCAACGGAGTGCGGGAAAAAGTGGTCATGAATTACCGGTTTGATGCTACCATAACCAATGCGGGCTGTATGTTGGTTGTGAGGGATGTTACTTATCAGAACAGCCAGTCTCCCAATTCCTCGTTCTTCCCTAAAACGTTTACCGCAGAAGAAACCATTACTTCCACTGCAATTTCTGCCGCATCAGGTCTAGACAAAGAATTTAAGACGAACACCCAAAAGAGTACGTTGTTTTACCTGAACGGGTTGTACAATGAGTTGAGTAAAATTTTTAATCTCAGTAAATAAAGACGGATCCCGATCTTCTTGAAAATTTATTTGCCGTTTTTTTGGTAAATACATTTTTTATGGTTAATTTTGCGCCCTGATTTGTCCGAAAACAGCTGAATATTTATAGAAATCAATAAAATACAACATAGCAATGTCTAAGATTTGTCAAATAACCGGAAAAAGAGCAATGGTTGGAAACAACGTTTCTCACTCCAACAGAAGAACAAAACGTAAATTTAACGTTAATTTGTTCAAAAAGAAATTCTATTGGGTGGAAGAAGATTGCTGGATCAGCCTGAATATTTCTGCTTCAGGTTTACGCACCGTTAATAAAATAGGATTGGATGCCGCTTTAAAGCAAGCTGCTGAAAAAGGGTATTTAAACGCTTAATTATCAGGAGGAAAGAGCAATGTCGAAAAAAGCAAAAGGAAACAGGGTTCAGGTAATTCTAGAATGTACCGAACATAAAGAAAGCGGAATGCCCGGGACTTCGAGATACATTACAACGAAGAACAGAAAAAACACAACCGAAAGATTGGAGTTGAAAAAATACAACCCCATCTTAAAGAAAATGACCGTTCATAAAGAAATTAAATAATTAAGGAGTAAACTATGGCAAAGAAAGCAGTCGCAGGATTCCGCGATAAAACTTCAACAACAGGACGCAGCCACACCAAGGTTATTAAAATGGTGAAGTCTGAAAAAACAGGAGCTTACAGTTTCAGAGAAGAGATGGTCCTTAACGATCGGGTACAAGATTTTTTTAAAAAATAAATCCGTTAAAAATATGTAAAAACTTCCCTGCAAGAACTTGTGGGGAAGTTTTTTATTGACTATTTTGTAGATTTGTACGATATTGCGGAAGCATCGCATAAGCCCTTGCATGGGAAATTGAAAAAGTAAAAATTACGCAACTATGGGATTGTTCGAAATATTTTCGAAGAAAAAGAAAGAGACGCTTGATCAGGGACTGGAAAAAACCAAGGAAAATATTTTCTCCAGATTAACCCGTGCCGTTGCTGGAAAATCGAGAGTAGACGATGATGTGCTCGATGAACTGGAAGAAATATTGGTAACTTCGGATGTAGGTGTTGATACGACATTAAAAATAATTGACCGGATAGAGGGACGTGTTGCCCGCGACAAATATGTGAGTACGGATGAACTTACAAAAATTCTCCGGGAGGAGATAGCCGAACTGCTCACTGAAAACAACTCGGGTGATACAGTTGAGTTTGCCGTCCCGGAAAATAAAAAGCCATACGTTATTATGGTAGTTGGGGTGAACGGAGTGGGGAAAACCACTACCATAGGGAAACTGGCGTATCAGTTTAAACAAAATGGGTTGTCCGTATATCTTGGCGCGGCCGATACTTTCCGTGCTGCGGCTGTGGAGCAGCTTGATATCTGGGGTAAACGTGTGGGGGTTCCCGTGGTGAAGCAAAAGATGGGTGCCGATCCCGCGTCGGTGGCTTTTGATACGTTGAGTTCGGCAAAAGCAAATGATGCCGATGTGGTAATCATTGATACTGCAGGGCGTTTGCACAACAAGATTAACCTGATGAACGAGCTTACCAAAATTAAAAACGTGATGAGTAAAGTAGTTCCGGGCACTCCGGACGAAGTCCTTCTGGTATTGGACGGTTCCACCGGGCAAAACGCGTTTGAACAGGCTAAACAATTTACCGCTGCCACCGAAGTCTCGGCTCTGGCTATCACTAAACTAGATGGAACAGCAAAAGGTGGAGTCGTTATTGGTATCTCGGATCAATTTAAAATTCCGGTAAAATATATAGGGCTGGGTGAAGGGATGGAAGACCTGCAAGTTTTCCGAAGGAAAGAATTTGTGGATTCGTTGTTTGGAGAATGAAGAACAGAATAGACGTCATAACCCTGGGTTGTTCTAAAAACCTGGTAGATTCCGAATTACTAATGCGACAACTTGTTGCTAACGGTTACACGGTGGAGCATGATCCTGCAGATCCCAAAGGTGACATAGCTGTGATAAATACGTGCGGTTTCATTGGCGATGCCAAGGAGGAATCCGTCAATATGATCCTGGAATTTGCGGAAGCCAAAAAGACAAACAGGCTGAAAAAACTTTTCGTAATGGGATGTTTATCGGAGCGGTACATGAATGAACTGCAGAACGAAATTCCCGAAGTAGACAAATTTTACGGCAAATTCGCCTGGAAAAACCTGATTTCTGACTTAGGTAAATCGTACTATAAAGACCTTGAGTTCGACCGTTCCCTGTCAACTCCGCCGCATTACGCTTATGTGAAAATATCCGAAGGATGCGACCGCACCTGTTCCTATTGCTCCATCCCCATCATGACGGGTAAGTACAAATCACGGCCACTGGAAGAGATTGAAGAAGAAGTTCGACGTTTGGTTTCGCAAGGCGTACGGGAGTTTCAGCTTATCGCGCAAGACCTTACCTATTATGGACTGGACAGGTATAAACAGATGAGGTTGCCCGAACTGGTTGAACGGGTTGCGGACATCAAAGGTGCCGATTGGATTCGTCTTCATTACGCTTATCCGGCACATTTCCCTATCGAATTACTCCGCGTAATACGCGAGCGAGAAAACGTTTGTAACTATCTCGATATTGCCTTGCAACACATCAGCGACAATATGCTGGGGAGAATGAGACGAAACATTACGAAGCAACAAACGATTGATCTGATTGCCCGTTTTCGGGAGGAAGTTCCTGGAATTCACCTGCGCACAACGATGATGGTAGGACATCCGGGTGAGACTGAACAGGATTTTGAAGAACTTCTTGAATTTGTAAGAGAGACCCGTTTCGAGCGTTTAGGAGCTTTCCCTTACTCGCACGAAGAGGATACCTATTGCGATAATAATTATACGGACGACGTGCCTCCCGGTTTAAAACAGGAAAGGATGAATGTGTTGATGGACGTGCAGGAATCTATTGCTGTAACCATTAACGAATCGAAAGTGGGGAAAACCCTGAAGGTAATTATCGACCGGGAAGATCCCGATTATTACGTGGGTCGTACCGAGTTCGATTCTCCTGAAGTTGATGGGGAAGTGTTGATTGAAAAACAATCTCCATTGAGAACGGGTGAATTTTATGAGGTGAAGATTACATCGGCTATGCCGTTTGATTTAATAGGAAATGTTTCATTATGACACACAAGGAACTTATTTCAGAGATGGCGCAACGGCTGGGTCTTTCTCAATCGAAGGTGTCTGATTTGCTGGATGCGACGGTATGTGAACTAAATGAAAAACTTTCGGAGAATACACAAATTTTCATTCCGCATTTTGGAGTTTTCGAAACCAGAAAGAGATCTGAGCGTATCTCCGTGAATCCTCAGACCCAACAGCGGTACCTGGTTCCTCCATCTATTGTGGCCACATTTAAACCGGCATCAGGCATTAAAGAGCAACTGAAAACCATGGAAGAAGATGGAAAATAGAATTACCCTTGCCAACCTGGCAGATTTGCTGGCTAAGCGAACCAATGTTTCCGGTACAGAGTCAGAGGCATTTTTAAAATCGTTGTTCGAACTCATCTCGGAAACTCTTTCCGGAGACGAAGTGGTTAAAATCAAAGATTTCGGAACATTTAAGCTCGTTCCGATTCAAGCCCGTGAAAGCGTTGATGTGAATTCCGGCGAAAAGATAGAAATCCCCGCACATAACCGGTTGAGTTTTTTCCCGGCAACAGCATTAAAAGAGCTTGTAAACAAACCGTTTTCTCATTTTGAGTCTATTCTGTTGAATGAAGGTATCGCATTCGAAGGAGTGGAAGAGGTGATTGAAGAGGAAGAGGGAAAGACGGAGTTGACCGAAGAAAAGCCGATAGTAAAAAGGGAAGCTTATCAGGAAGTTTTTCGCTCGGATAGAATGGCTTCCGCCAATGTCCAAAAACGTTCTAAAATTCCTCCTGTCTGGATACCCATTTTGGGAGGCGTTGCCATTGCGTTGGCAAGTCTTTTTTTTTTCATTCAGCGGCAAGCCGGGACACAGCCGGCAACAATAACTGAAAACCCTTCGGTAAAAGACAGTTTGCATCCTTTCAAGGCTCCTGTTGCTGAAAAAACTCAGGAGCTGCCGGAAAGGTTGGAAAAAGTGGTGGTGCAAAAGGGTAAAACCCTCAGACTGATTGCCGAAGAGAAGTTCGGGAACCGGGAGTTTTGGGTGTATATCTACCTGAAAAACAAAGATAAAATAGAAAATCCCAACGTTGTTACCGTTGGGACTGAACTGATTATTCCTGATTCTTCTGAATATGACATTGATGCCTCGAACACACAATCTGTAGCCAAAGCCAAAGTGCTAGGCGACGATTTTTTATAACCTGCTCTTCAATAATTCCGGTATTTGACTCGGTTCTTTGGCTACCGGAACTCCCACGGCTTCGAAAGCAGCAATTTTTTCAGCGGCACTACCCGAACCGCTGGAGATGATTGCTCCTGCGTGTCCCATCTGTTTTCCGGGAGGAGCCTGTTGTCCTGCAATGAACGCGGCTACCGGTTTTGTAACGTGCTTTTTGATGTATTCAGCAGCGCGTTCTTCAGCATCGCCCCCAATTTCGCCGATAAGGGCTATAGAGTCGGTTTCAGGATCGTTTTGAAACATTTCCAACAGTTCCTGATAATAGAGCCCCACAATGGGATCTCCGCCTACACCTACGGCAGTGGATTGTCCCAGCCCTTTGGAGGTGAGGTTGTAAACGACTTCGTAAGTGAGTGTTCCACTCCGGCTGATTACTCCGGTTGCCCCCCGTTTGAAAATCATGGTAGGCATTATGCCCACTGAACTTTTATCGGGAGATATTAAACCCGGACAATTGGGACCGATTAGTTTGGCACCCTTTAGGTTGATGTAGCGGTAAGCTTCAACTACATCGAGGGTAGGGACACCTTCGGTAATACAGATAATAAGTTTTACTCCTGCATCGGCAGCCTCCAACATGGCATCTTTGGCAAACGGAGCCGGAACGAAGATTACCGATGTGTTGGCTTCTGTCTCTTTTACAGCTTCACGAACGGTATTAAAAACAGGGATTCCTTCCACATTTTCTCCGCCCTTTCCGGGCGATGTCCCTCCAACAATATTGGTGCCGTATGCTTTCATCTTTGCAGTGTGAAATCCTCCGTCGCGTCCGGTAATTCCCTGAACGATTAATCGTGTATTTTTATCGATTAGAATACTCATATTTTTTAGACGTTAAAAGTTTAAAGCTGAACTTAATTTGCCAACTCAACGGCTTTTTTCCCTGCTTCACCCATGGTTTCCGCCAAGTGGAATTCGGTGCCTTCCAATAAGGCGCGGCCTTCTTTTTCATTGGTTCCGGTTAAACGGATAACAATAGGAATATCGGTTTTTATCTGGCTGAAGGCTTCCAGTAATCCTCTGGCTACATCGTCGCAACGGGTAATCCCTCCAAAGATGTTGATCAGTACCACCTTTACATTCTTGTCACTTAGTAAAAGCTTCATGGCTTCAATGACTTTTGTAGGATTTGAGCTTCCACCGATATCCAGGAAGTTAGCTGGTTCTCCGCCATACAGTTTTATCATGTCCATCGTCGCCATGGCCAGTCCGGCACCGTTAACCATACAACCTATTTCACCGCCTAAATGCACATAGCTGAAACCTTTGCTTTTAGCGTTTTGCTCCTTCTTTTCTTCTTCTGTCGGTTCAAAAAGAGCCGCAATTTTAGGATGACGGTAAAGGGCATTGTCGTCGAAAGTCATTTTTGCGTCGATGGCTTTAATCAGGCCTTCTTCGGTGAGCACCAAAGGGTTGATCTCTGCCAGCGATGCGTCGGTATCCACGAACAACCTGTATAGCTTTTGGAAAATTGTTGCTGCTTCACGGACTAGCTTGATATCGTCAAACAGTTTGAAAGCAGCTTCTCGTGCCAAGTAGTCTGGTATACCGATAAGCGGGTCGATAACTATTTTATGGATTTTTTCGGGAGTGTTACGTGCCACTTCTTCAATATCCATTCCCCCTTCGCGACTCAACATCAGGATAGTAGATTTAGATTTCCTGTCGATGACATAGCTTGCATAATATTCCGAAGCAATATTCACCGCTTTACCGATAAGCACCCTGTCAACGATAAAGCCTTTGATATCCATCCACAAGATGTTGGCTACATGTTGGCGGAGTTCTATTTCATTTTTGGCGAGTTTCACCCCTCCAGCTTTCCCCCTACCTCCGGTATGGACCTGCGCTTTTACAACCACTAACGGAGTATCCAGTTCCTGGTATGCGCGCACTGCGTCATCAACGTTACGACAGATATATGCTTTGTCTACCGGCAATCCGTAAGATGCTAATAATTCTCTTGCCTGATACTCATGAATTTTCATGGGCTTTTATTTTATACTAATATTTAATGAATGATTGATTTTTGATGTAGCTGTATGATTTTTCTGACAATATGTGGCACTTTAATTATGTTGTTTAACATGAGAGAGCGGTAAAATGTTTGCTCAAATAGAGAAAAATAATTTCCGTACCCGGCAAAAAGTGTAAAAAAATAGAATAACAAAATGTTTATCAGTATATTATTGTATTGTTGGAAAGCTTTTTTGAATTTCATTAGATTCAATTTTTTCTGATAGAACTTTGATACAGAAGTACTGTGATAGCTCGCGTGAGATAATCACTTTTTTTAGGTATTCTGTTTATCGAAATATCCCTGATTTATGGGATTGTGCGAAGCGTGATTTTGCTCTTCCTTTGTGCTCTGAAAAATCAAGAAGAAAAAAGATGAATAAAAAAATAATATACTCAATAATTGCCGGAATGCTGATAAGCACGATGGTTGTTTTTTCCCAACGCGGTCACCATGTGTTGACGGGGAAAATAACGGATGAAAACAACAATGAGTTAGTGGGGGCAACCGTTTATATTGAAGAATTGGGCGTCGGAGACGATACTAACGCGTCGGGGGATTACCGTATCGAGCATATTTCCGGCGGACGACACCGGATTATGGTGAGTTATATGGGTTATAAACCGCTTACGAAAGAAATAGATTTTAAACGGGGAGAGCAAACCCGAAGAGAAAATTTCAACCTGAAACCCGATGAACGGATGTTGGTGGAAGTGGAAGTGTTTGGGGGGCGGCGTGAACGTCCCGAAAAAATGGAAGCGCTCACGCGTATACCGCTTAGGTTGGACGAGCAGGTGCAAAGTGTATCTGTGATATCGCAAAAAATGATTGCCGAACAAGGCGCGATGACGCTCAACGATGCCGTGCGAAATGCGCCCGGACTAGGGACTTTTGCCACTTACGGCAATACATCGGAAAGCATTACTTCGCGTGGTTATCGCGGGATCCCCGTGGTGAAAAACGGGGTGCGCATCCATTCCGATTTTCGTGGGCAGGGTTTTCTTTCGGACATGCAGGGGGTTGAAACCGTGCAGGTGTTGCGCGGTTCTGCCGCCATTGCGCAAGGCATCGGGAACGATATTGGTTCGGCAGGGGGGGTAGTGAACGTTGCTACCAAAACACCCCGTTTTGTCAATTCCGGGAACCTGGGCTTGCGTATCGGCAGTTGGGGACAGGTTCGCCCCACGTTTGATATCCAGCGTGTGTTGGATGTGCACGGACATGCCGCTTTCCGCATCAACGGAGCGTATGAACGGGCGGATAATTACCGTGTACATGTCTCGAAAGACCGCTTTTACGTGAATCCGTCATTTGCGTGGAGACCCGATGAAAAAACCAACATTGTGCTTGAAATGGATTACCTGCACGATTCGCGTACCCCGGACCAGGGAACCGTGAACCTGAGTGCCGACAGTGTGAACAATATCTACAAAATGCCGGCCGATAAGTTCCTGGGTTTTTCAAGCGACCGTCAGTTTACCAACACCCTGACATACATGGCGCACCTCACGCGCGAACTTGGAAACGGTTTCAGCGTGCGCGTGGCGTATGCCGGCGCCGACCTGAACTCGCGTTCCGTCCGGGGCCATGTTTCGGCATTGCGATCTGCGGGCACAACAGGTAAGTACAACCTGCGATCGAGAAATTACAGCGGCGGACAGCGAAGCGACAAGAACGGAGTCTTTCAGGCAGACCTCATTGGTAAAGATATTCAAACCGGCTCTGTGAAGCATACCTTTAATGTGGGGTTCGATTATCGCTGGTCGGATGTTTCCACTGTCAGCACCAATTCCGTTACCGTAGACACGATCGACGTGCTGCAAGCTATTCCCAATGTCATGCCCAATGTCGTGCTTAAGGATAGCGATCCGTCCACGTCGCAATCCTACTCCTACGGTTTACTGTTGCAGGAAGTAATGACGTTTAACCGTTATCTGAAAGTGTCGCTAGGATTACGATATAGCCAGGTGAACGGATTGAGCGACAACGTTGTCTCGTCTACTGGCGGTGATGTGTGGGATCCGCTGTTTGGCATCATCGTTACACCGTACGAAAATTTCAACCTTTTTGCATCGTATACGACAACTACATCGTTGCGTGGCGCCGCAAACCTTCTCGAGGACCGTGTTACGCCCGTCGGCCCCACGCGTGAAAAGCAGGTTGAAGTGGGGCTGAAAACGGAGTGGCTTGACAACCGCCTTCGTTTCAATGCGACCTATTTCCACATCCAGAACAACAACCTGACCTATTCGTTGCTTAACGATGCCGGACAGAACACGGGTTACTACATGAAAGCCGGAAATCTGAAGAGGAAAGGTGTGGAGCTGGAACTTACAGGGCGTTTGCTGAAAAACCTGGATGTCGTGGCGGGCTATTCCTACCTGGACGCCGCTTATCACGACAGCCCCTATTATCACGCAGGGTCTGCTCCGATGAACACCGCCAAGAATACTGCCAACGGATGGGTAAATTATAGTATTTTTGATGGCGTCTTATGCAATCTTTCCTTTGGCTTGGGCATGTATTACGTGGGCCAACGCCCGCTGGCCGAATATACCTATCGCGTTGTGCCTGGACACGCTGTGCAGGCAAACACGCGTCCATTTCTCGCAGATGCATATACTACCGTGAATGCGCAGGTAGGTTACCGGTTTAGAAATTACCGCATCCGGGTGTTTATGAACAATCTGTTCGATTCCACGGGCTACACAGCATATTATCGCGGTGGCTACCTCAATCCGACAGATCCTAGGAATGTTGCGGTGGCGCTGAATTATCAGTTTTAACAGCTAAGGTAGAAAAAAATGGAACCTCAAAAGAAAAAGCAGAACATTTATCACATCATGCGGGTATTACATCGCGATATCGGATTTCTAACCATCGGGTTGACCCTTGTTTATGCGCTTTCGGGAATTTTGCTTATTTATCGGAATACCGACTTGCTGAAGACGGAGAAAGTAGAGGAAAAGCAACTGGCAACGAATCTTTCGGGGAATGATTTGGGACAACAGCTCCGTATTCGGAATTTTAAAGTGGAAAGGGAAGAAGGGGAAACAATTTATTTCAAGGAAGGTTTTTACCATGCTGCTACCGGAAAATCAGTCGTAACGCGCAAAGTGTATATCTCTCCGTTTGACAAGTTGGTGGATTTGCACAAGATTACCGGAACGCATAGAGTGTCCGTGCTGTCTCTTGTTTACGGATTTATGCTTTGTTTCCTTGCGGTTTCCTCGTTGTTTATGTTTAAGTTCGGAAGCCGGAAAAGCCGGAGGGGAATAGCGATGATTGCATTAAGCATTGTTATTACGGTGGCGATTGTGGCGTTGGTGTGACGACTCAATGGCTTTGCAGGTCAACATCCTCGATTTGAATAATTTTTTTGGAGATAGCGTATATGGTTAATCCCGACTGGCTCCGTATGCCGGTTTTGGCTGTTATGTTTTTCCGGTGGGTAACTACCGTATGGATACTGATGTTGAGCGAGTCGGCAATTTCCTTGTTGGAGTAACCGTGAACCAATTGGGTAAGTACATCAAGTTCTCTTTCAGTCAGGTTATCATCGTTTGACGGGAATTTCAATTCACTGTTGGTTCCCGTTTTTTGTAACCTGGACAAAACCTGCTCCAATGTGTCGAAAATGGTAAAAGACGAATCGAGCAGCGCCAGTGAATGGTTATCGACAATGCCTAAGTGAATTCCAACGATGGAGAAATTGGGGTGATTTTTCCGGATCCTTCTTACGTCCTTCTCCCTGTTCACCAATAGTAGAGGGTTGATAATCAATAAATCTACCTTTTTTGAAGGGAGAATATTTTCCAAATCGTCCAGTGAATCCACTTTACAGATTACGCAGTCAATATCCGATTGAGAAAGTACCGCGTGTAATCCTTCGTAAATAATCTGCGAATGCACCATGATGGCGATATGTAACCGGTGTCTGTTCATGCTTTCTCCATATTGTATCCGAAAGGAATTAAAATGGTTTCCTCAATCAATGAGTGGATATAGAGGTCGTACTCCAATTCACACAAAGAGAAAAGCAGTTTACGGCGTAAGTTCAGGTCGTCGTTGATTACTACGTATTTCAACAATAAGTTTTTTATGTCTTTTATTTTCAGCTCTATATCGGTGTGGTGTTCGCTGTATTCCTGGGCCGAGTATGCATTGCTCTCCAGATTATCCCTGTTGCCCAGGAACTCGATAAAATACGGAAAAGCCACATTGTCCTCGTAGTCCAGGTGGTCGATAACCTCAGCAAAGTATTCGTTAAAAAACTGCTCCAGCAACTTTAATTCCTTTTCAGGATGGTTTTTCTGCAGCTGCATTATGTAGGCACTTATTTGCGGATATTTATCGTTGCGGTAATAGTCGTGACTGTTTTTCAAAAAGCGTACAATCTGCTTTACATCGTCAACGGAATCAATGGGATTTTCTTTGGGTTTGAAGCCGTTGTACAGGTTGGCAATCGATATAAACAGTTTCTCACTGATTCCTTTCTCTTTGCATAATTGGCTGATGGTGAAATCGCCTACCCGAAAATCGAAATTGAAATGCTGCATTACCAGCAAAAGCGAAGGGTTTTCCTCGATTAAGTCAAACAATTTCATCCCCGGTTTTATATATGTTCGGCAAACGTGATACATAGAAAGTAGTTTTGGATACAAAGATAACTGTTTTTGTTTAGATTGATTCTAATTAAAAATGATTAACGCATGAGAATTTTCACCACCCTTGATTTCAGGAGCTTTCTTGCTTTTTTTACAACCGAAACATTTTTCCTGTTTGCGGCTGTGTTGTCTTAATTTTTATGGCTATTTTTGTGTGTCGAAAGAAATAGGAACTATGCAAGACTTTAACACACTTCTGATCAATCGGAGAAGTTACCGGAAATATGCGGATGGACCCTTGGCGGGAGATGCTGTTCAACTTATCCTGGAAGCAGCGTTGCTTTCACCCACCTCCAAAAACAAACATTCCTGGGAGTTTGTGGTCGTGGAAGACCGGGAGATGCTTGCAAAACTTTCCAGGTGCAAGGCTCAGAGCGCTGCTTTTATTGCAGATGCGGCACTGGCGGTTGTGGTTCTTGGAAATCCGCTTGAAACCGATGCTTGGATTGAAGATGCCTCTATCGCTGCCATCAATATGCAGTTACAGGCCGAAGAACTGGGGATCGGCAGTTGCTGGGTACAGGTCAGGAACCGTGACTTTTCTGAAACAATCACTTCCGGAGAATACATTAACGGGATACTCGATGTCCCTATGCCGCTGGAAGTGCTCTGTGTCATTTCTTTCGGGAAAAAAGAAAAACCCCGTTCTCCCAACAATGGCGATCAGTTGTTGTGGGAAAAGGTGCATCTGGGAAAGTATACGTTTTGACAGTGCACCGAATCTATAAATCTAAATGTCTAAAAATTTATAAATTTGCATGAGCGCAATTAATTACGATCTTACCAAAATTAAGTCGTTTATCTTCGATGTGGACGGAGTCTTGTCCTGTCAAACCGTAACGCTTGCCGAAGACGGCCAGCCGATGCGGTCAACCAACGTGCGGGACGGTTATGCCATTCATCATGCGATACGTTCTGGACTGGATGTAGCAGTGATAACCGGAGGACGTTCGGAAATTGTCCGCCACCGCCTGGAGTCACTCGGTGTAAGGCACATCTACCTGAAATCGTACGATAAAACCGAACAGTTGAAGGAATATATGGATAAAACCGGCTTCGACCCGGAAGAGATCATCTATGTGGGCGACGACATTATCGATTATTTGGTCATGAAAAAAGTGGGTTTACCGGTGGCTCCTGCAGATGCTTGTCCTGAAATTAAGGATATTTCCATTTACGTTTCACCCGTCAAGGGTGGTGAAGGAGTTGCCCGTGATGTCATTGAACAAGTGATGAAAGTCCAGGGCAAATGGATGGTGAACGACGCGTTCTTTTGGTGAAAAATTAAATATTTACCCAAGTTATATTTCGAACTTTTTTATGTTGGTTCGGTTCTTGTTTCCAGTTTTTTGATAAAATTTATACTTTTTTGTCGCGAATAGATGAGGTTTAATTATAATCCGGCTCTTTACCAGGATAGTATTAAAATACTTAAAGGAAATATTTAACACAGAAAAGTTGAAAACATTTGAAACATCGACTAATTTTGCAAAAACCAACAAAAACCACAAATAAATAAAATGGCAAAAGTACAAGGTTATGTAGTTGTTAATACGCAACGTTGCAAGGGTTGCAATCTTTGCGTTGTGTCATGTCCTACGGACGTGTTGGAATTACAACCGCGGGAAGTGAATGATCGCGGCTATCATTACGTTTACATGAAAAACCCGGAAGAGTGCATCGGTTGCTTTAACTGCGGAACCGTTTGTCCCGAAGGATGTTTAACCGTTTATCGTAAACGATTGGATAAATAAGTGAACGTTTTGTTTTTTAAGTCTAATACTCATTAGGAGATCAAAAAAACTGAATTTAAATTATGACAGAAGATGTAACATTAATGAAGGGAAACGAAGCTGTTGCTTATGCGGCAATCCGCTACGGTGTAGACGGATACTTCGGTTATCCCATTACCCCACAATCCGAAATTATAGAAACACTTATGGAGGCCGCTCCATGGAAAACTACAGGGATGGTTGTCCTACAAGCTGAAAGTGAAGTAGCGGCCATCAACATGGTATACGGTGGTGCCGCTTGCGGAAAATATTCCATGACCTCTTCCTCGAGTCCGGGAATCAGCCTTAAGCAGGAAGGAATTTCCTACCTTGCCGGCGCGGAGTTGCCCTGTCTTATCGTAAATGTACAGCGTGGCGGACCGGGATTAGGCACAATTCAACCTTCACAGTCTGATTATTTTCAAACCGTAAAGGGCGGGGGGCACGGTGACTACAGGCTAATCACGCTGGCTCCCAATTCCGTTCAGGAAATGGCAGACTTTGTATCGTTGGGTTTTGATCTGGCGTTCAAATACCGTAATCCGGCCATGATACTGACCGACGGTGTTATCGGGCAAATGATGGAGAAAGTGAAACTTCCGGAGTACCGGCGTCGCCGTACCGAACAGGAAATTCGCGAACAGTGTCCGTGGGCAACACTTGGAAAAACAAAAGACAGAGGCCCCAATATCATAACTTCACTGGAGTTGGATGCAGCTCTCATGGAAAAAAACAACGAGCGTTTTCAGGCAAAATATAGGGTAATTGAACAGGAAGAGGTTCGTTATCAGGAGACTGCATGCGAGGATGCCGACTATTTGCTGGTTGCCTTCGGTTCGGCAGCCCGTATCTGTCTTAAAACCATAGATATGGCTAGGAAGGAGGGCATAAAGATTGGGCTTCTCCGCCCCATAACGTTGTGGCCTTTCCCAAGCAACATACTCAATACATATGCCGATAAGGTGAAAGGTATGCTGACTGTGGAACTCAATGCCGGACAAATGGTGGAAGATGTGCGATTGGCCGTAAACGGGAAAGTACCCGTTGAGCATTACGGACGTCTGGGTGGAATCGTTCCTACTCCCGACGGAGTATTGGATGCATTAAAGGAAAAAATAGTAAAATAAAAAAACGTACAGCCGTGAGCCCAAAATTACAACAATTATTTTCGATGCTGTTTTTGCTTTTCTTCTTAGCAACAATAGTCGTTTATTTCGTTTCTGGCCAAAACATGAAACTTACGTGGATTACAGGGGCTTGCGCCGTTGTTTGTTATTTTTTATACAGATTTTCAAAAAGATAAAATTATGGATATAAACAGTATAGTTAGCCCCGAAAACTTGGTTTACGCCAAACCGGAAATCATGAACGACAACCATATGCACTATTGCCCCGGCTGTTCGCACGGTGTTGTTCACAAAACCATTGCCGAAGTTATTAAAGAACTCGACCTACAGGAAAAGACGATCGGAATTGCCCCGGTTGGATGTGCGGTTTTCGCATACAAATACCTGGATATCGACTGGCAGGAAGCCGCTCACGGACGTGCGCCCGCTTTAGCAACTGCAGCAAAACGGCTGAATCCCGACAAAATGGTGTTTACCTATCAGGGGGACGGCGACCTGGCAGCTATAGGTACTGCAGAAACCATCCACGCTGCCAACCGTGGGGAGAATATCGCTATTATTTTCATCAATAACGGAATATATGGGATGACTGGCGGACAAATGGCGCCGACAACACTCAGTAAGATGGTAACCTCCACCAGCCCGGACGGACGTGATGTGCAAACCATGGGTAGCCCACTTAAAATACTCAATTTGCTGGCATTGCTCGATGGTGTCTGTTTGGCCACCCGCGTAAGCGTTCATACCGCAGCAGCGGTCAAGAAAGCCAAGAGGATGATAAAGCTGGCTTTCGAAAATGCTATGGCCGGTAAGGGAACCTCCATCGTTGAGGTTGTATCAACCTGTAGCTCCGGATGGAAAATGACGCCTGCCGAAGCCAACGACTGGATGGCCGAGAATATGTTTCCGGTGTTTCCAATAGGAGATTTAAAGAATATTTAACTTGAAAAATATGTTGCAAGAAATTGTTATTTCGGGATTTGGCGGCCAGGGAGTTTTATCGATGGGTAAAATTCTTGCTTTTTCCGGTATTATGGAAGACAAAGAGGTGTCCTGGTTCCCGGCTTACGGGCCCGAACAACGTGGAGGAACGGCCAATGTAACCGTTATTATCAGTGATAAACCCATCAGTTCACCGGTCGTTAACCAGTACGACGTGGCCATCGTGTTGAATCAGCCTTCGCTGGATAAGTTTGAAGAAAAGATAAAACCGGGCGGAGCACTTATATACGACGATTACGGAATTCGCCATAAAGCCAGGCGTAAGGATATCAACGTTTACCGGATTAAGGCTATGGACGAATCCATGAAAATGAACAACACAAAGGTGTTCAATATGATTGTATTGGGCGGATTACTTAAGATATCACCCATGGTTCAGTTGGCAAACGTTATGGAAGGGTTAAAGAAAACGTTGCCTGAACGTCATCATAAGCTTTTGCCAATGAATGAAGAAGCCATTATGAAAGGAATGGATATCATTGAGTTGGAGCAGGAAGCAGATTGCCTGTAATCCTGTAATATCGAAATCAGGAGCCGGTTTGATTATTTTTGTCAGGCCGGCTTTGTGTTTTTTTAGAAGTCTTTTTTTGTGCCTTTTTCTCCGTTGATTCCTGGGTGCGTTTTTTCCCTATGCCTCTTTGAGGTTTATCAGAATGTTTTCTGCCCTCTTTTCGCCGTTTTTCGGGATTGTATTCGGGAACGTCACCCAACTCCGGGGGAACGGGTATTTTGTAGATGTTTTTTTGTAGAAACTTCTCGATCCTTGAAAAACGAAGTTGTTCGTCGGGCGAGACAAACGTTATGGCCATTCCCGAATCTCCTGCGCGTGCCGTACGTCCGATGCGATGAACATAATCCTCTGCATCGTAGGGTACATCAAAGTTTATGATAAGTGATATGTCATCGATATCGATACCCCGTGAAACGATGTCGGTAGCAACCAGAATATCCACTCTTTCGTTGCGGAATTCGTGCATGACTGAATTGCGTTCTGTCTGTTCCAGATCAGAATGCATGGCGTCAGCAGACAGTCCCATTTTACGAAGCGTTTTGGCAATTTCCTTGACTTTTTGTTTCTTTCCTGAAAAAAGGATTACTTTGTTGGGCTTTTTGTCGGAGAACAACTGTTTAACGATCTCAATTTTCTGCGATTCATAGCAAATATAGGCTGTTTGCAAAATGGTTTCGGGCGGACGCGCCACAGCGATGGTAATCTCCTCGGGGTCGTGTAAAATAGTTTTTGCCAGTTGTTGGATCTTTGGGGGCATTGTTGCTGAAAACATGATCGTTTGGCGATCTTTCGGTAACAATTTTTCAATCTTCATAATGTCGTCGAAGAAACCCATATCGAGCATCCGGTCAGCTTCATCCAGAATAAAATACTTTACGCCTGAAAAGTCAATGTTATACAGGTTGATGTGCGACAGCAATCTGCCCGGCGTGGCAATCACCACATCGGCACCACTAAGCAGCCCTTTTTTCTGTACCTCCCAGGCATCCCCATCGTTGCCACCGTAAACGGCTACCGATGAGAACGGTGTGAAGTACGAAAATCCTTCCATCTGCTGATCGATTTGTTGCGCCAACTCACGGGTAGGTGCCATGATAATGGCGTTTACCTTATGATGTTCGTGCGGCTCGGTCTGCAGGTTGTTCAGCAACGGAAGCAGAAAGGCAGCTGTTTTACCTGTTCCCGTCTGTGCACAGGCGATAACATCTTTTTTCCGGAGAATAACGGGTATGGCTTGCTCCTGGACAGGTGTAGTTTCTTTGAAGTTCATTGCCTGTAACCCGTCTTGAAGGGCATCGCACAGTGGAAGTTCGGTAAATAACATTTCTAATTTCTAAAATTTCAGCAAAGATAGTGTTTATTTTCCTTTTTTATACGAGAGACCGCCGTTCTGTGAAATAAATTTTGATGTAACCTTTTTTGTTTTCGAAAATAATTATACCTTTGCACTCGCTTTTTGAACAAAAAGCAAGGAGAGATGGCAGAGTGGTCGATCGCGGCGGTCTTGAAAACCGTTGAAGTGAGAGCTTCCGGGGGTTCGAATCCCTCTCTCTCCGCTGAAAGGTCTGAACAAAAACAGACAATAAACGGACAAAAACCTACAAGTCAATGATTTGTAGGTTTTTTTGTATCCAATATGTCTATCACAAAAGACACGAAAAAGCCCCCAAAAGACACAAATTTGTGCCTAAATCGTTACCGATTCCGTTCCGGACAGAAACGGTAACGATTTGTCCAAAATTGACCTCTCGCTGTCCCAATTTGTACAGCCTGTATATATCTCACAATTAACAGAGTAAACGTATTTTTGTAACATTGAAAAGTGAGATTATGAAGAGTACATTTAAAGTCCTTTTTTACCTGAAAAAAGGCTCGGAAAAGCGTAATGGAGAGGTCGCAATTATGGCAAGAATTACCGTTGACGGAAAAATCTGCCAGTTTAGTACCAAACAAAACATCCTTCCTGAGAACTGGAATGTAAAAGCAGGAAAAGCAACAGGCAAGGCTGCCGGACAGATCAACAAAATGCTGGATGATGTTAAAGCATCTCTGAATCACATTTACCATGAACAGCAACGGCGTGACAACTACGTTACCGCCGAAAAGGTAAAGAATGAGTTCCTTGGCCATTCAGAGAATCATGCAACATTACTGGACCTGTTCGTGAAGCACAACAACGATGTGAAACAGCTTATTGGCATATCCAAATCCGCATCTACCTACCAAAAGTATGAAGTAACACGGAAACATCTTGAGAAATTCCTGATGTATAAGTACAAGCTCTCTGATATTGCTTTGCAAGAGATAAACTTAATGTTTATCACCGACTTTGAAGTTTATCTTAAGACTATCGGTAAATGCAACTCCAATACTACAGCTAAATTTATGCAGTTTTTTAAACGCATAATCCTGATAGCCCGCAATAATGGCATAATAACAGGAGATCCATTTGCAAATTATAAAATTCGCATTCAAAAGGTTGATATAGGCTATCTTACAGAAGAAGAAATTGAGAAAATACTTAAACTTAATCTTGTTTCCGAACGGTTGGAACATGTTCGTGATCTATTTATCTTTTCCTGTTTTTGCGGTTTGGCATACATAGATGTGGCTGGACTTAGAAAAGAACATATCCGTAAATCGTTCGATGGTAATCTTTGGATTATGACCAAACGGGTGAAGACCGGAACAAATGTCAATGTTCCCTTATTGGATATTCCCAAAATGATCCTGAACAAGTACAAAAACAAGCTCCCAAATGGGAAAATTCTCCCAATAATCAGCAACCAGAAGCTAAATTCGTACCTGAAGGAGATTGCCGATCTGTCCGGAATCAGAAAGAACCTTACTTTCCATCAAGCACGCCATACGTTTGCCACCACTACCACATTAAGTAAAGGTGTCCCTATCGAAACTGTGTCAAAAATGTTAGGTCATACAAATATTGAAAGGTCTTGAAGCGTTCCAATTTGGTTTGCATCGTCAAATCAATCAACATCGCTTCAAACGATTGGATATTATTGAATTGAGTGTAAAAATCAGCAACGAATTGTTGTTGAGAAAACTCAATCGAACGCCTGTTCGAAACTTCGGCAATTATCGTGTTGAATTGTGTGTATCGGGGAAGGATGTCGGCGATTTTGGTCATATTATAGGCTATTCAGAAAATCTTCTAATTCCCACGCAGATATATGTTCAATCCCTTCATTGGTGGGTATCTTGTAATCGTCCATACTTACTACATACTTATCGAAATTGTCATCAATGAGCTTTAAAGAACGGTATTCTCTTTCTATTGTGATTTCTTCTGTAAGGCTAAGAGTTACTTGTAAATAAAGCCTTTTATCGCCTTTTATTGCCACAAAATCGACTTCCGTATCTTTTATTGTTCCTACATAAACTTGGTAGCCTGCACGTCGTAAACTCAAATAAACTGCATTTTCCAAAAGATATCCAACTCCGTATCCGTACCCGGCGTAAAGATAGTTTCGATAAGCCAAATCGTTCAGATAATACTTGCTGTTGCCCGAAATCGTGTCTTTGCCTTTTATGTTGTAGCGTTCGGCACGATGAACGAGAAATGAATTTTCCAAATAATTGGCGTAAGATGAAAGCGTTTCGTAGTTTGTTTTACGCTTTTTCGATGCAAAAAAGTTAATGATGTTGGTTATCGAAATCAAATTGGATGCAGTATTGACTAAATAAACAAACAAATCGTCTAACAACTTTACATCCTTGATATTATAGCGTGCCACAATGTCGCGCAACATCACCGTATCTTTTATGGACGACACGTAATTCTGCTTCATTTCATCGTTGGGCAAGTTGAAAAGTTCGGGCAAGGCACCGCTTTGGAGGAATTTTCTGTAATTTCCACTATTGATTTCCAATCCTGAAATTCCACAAAATTCGGGAAAACTAAACGGGAAAATCTCAAATTCTACGTATCGACCCGACAAAAGCGTTGCCAATTCACCGGATAAAAGATTAGAGTTTGAACCGCTGATAAATAGTTCGCTCGGCTCTGCAAAATCTTGTGAATGTGAGTTTACAAACCGTTCCCACTCATCGATATACTGTATTTCGTCAATAAAAACATACACTTTTCCGCTGGGTTTTAAAGCTTCTCGATAGGTTTTGTAAAGCTGTTCCAACTCAACAGCGGTTCGCAAAGTCGCCAGTTCCATATATTCTTTGTTGATGTAAAGAATATTTTGGCTCTTTACACCTTCGGAAATCAATTTGGATGCGATTTGGCGTAAGATGTAACTTTTACCTGCACGACGCTGACCGACAAGTACTTTTACCAATTTATTGCCAAGATATTGACCAATTTTGTCCGTGTAGAATGTACGAGAATATCCCAAATCTATCGGGTTATTATCCCAAAAATTGTACTTTCGAATGGAACTAATTATTTCAATCATAATTGAATATTTTTCGCAAATATAATTATATTCAAATACACTTGAAAATATTCTTGGTTTTTATTCGAATAATTATGCTGTAACTGATTGAATTTGCTCATCGCATTGGCTTCTATATCGTCGGCAATGTCGATATAAGGTTTCATTGCTTTGTAATCGCTGTGTCCTGTCCATTTCATAACCACATTTGCCGGAATGCCAAGTGAAAGGGCGTTGCAGATGAAAGTGCGACGAGCGGCGTGCGTGCTTAAAAGAGCATATTTTGGCGTAACCACATCAATGCGCTCATTTCCATTATAGTAGGTTTCAGGCGCAGGCTCATTTATTTCTGCGAATTCCGCCAATTCTTTCAAGTAGGTATTCATACGTTGGTTGCTGATAACAGGCAGTACTTTTCGTTCTTGAAATGCGATGTTTTTGTATTTTTCGAGAATGGTTTTGCTGTGATTGTTCAACTCAATAATTAGACTATCGGCTGTTTTAACGGTAGTAACTTCAATGTGGCCTTCTTTTATGTCACTTCGGTGAAGATTGAAAACATCAGAATATCTTAATCCGGTAAAGCAACAAAATAAAAACCCATCACGGACACGCTACAAGTATTTTTTTTGTTCCGGTATTTGGAATTCCCTAAATTTTGTCAGTTCATCCCAAGTAAGAGAAATTACTTTTTTGAGTGAGTTTTTTAGTTTTGGTTTAGAACTATCATAGGCAGAAAGAGCCTCCGATGGAAGGTCTGGACAAAACCAGATAATAACAAGATGGAAGCCTGCAAGTCATTGATTTATATGACTTTGTGTCTTTTATGTCCGATTAAAAGAACACTAAAAAGACCCCAAAAGATACAATTTCGTGCCTAAATCGTTACCGACTACCGATTCCGTTTTGGACAAAACGATAACAATTTGTCCAAATTTCACCGTTTTTTTCCAGTTAATTATAAAATAAGTTACTTTGCAAATAGTAATGAATTGCCGGCATGGAAGTGCCTGAATTAATTTCTGACCACAGCTTGTTACTTCGAATATCCAGCAACCATTATCCTCCAGCATTTGCCATTTTATATAAACGGCTATGTATCGCTATAACGAGAACGGCACGTTGCAAAATACACAAGTGTTCTTGCTACTACTTTCTCTGTCATTGGATATTCATTTGGTGAAATTTCCTTCAACTTTATTCCATAATTATTTAATATAGAGATATAAGCAACTGTGTATGTACTTGTCAGGAAGCGAGAGGTTCCTTGTTATAAGAATGGGAAAAAACTATACTTTTTTAAAGATAAATTGCTTGTTTGGATAGAGAAAGGGAGAAAGAGAACTAAACTTGAAATTCAAGAGGAAGCAGATACTTGGCTCAATAGTAGAAAAAACATCTATGAGAAAGCACAAAATAATAAAAGAAAATGAATTTCACTTTAGCAGAAGAGCATAGCTCAAAAGTGGATAAATAAGGTGCTTTAAAGTTTTGTATAAATCGTTGCCGATTCTAGGTTTTAATGATTAAATTGTTGATATCTATCGGAACAAGAGGTTGGTTTATAACTCTCCCTTTCTGCACGACTTAAATCACCTTACTTTTCTGCAAGTAATCAGGCTGATCGGCATAAATGAATAGGAGGGAGCCTCCCTTGATGGCGTCGATGATAGGCTTTGTCAGCTCTCTGGGAAGTGCGGGACATCCGAAGCTGCGTCCCAGTCGCCCGGAAGAGTGAATTACTGTCTCACTACAGTAGTCGGCTCCGTGAATCACAATGGCCCGTGATCGGGCCATATCGTTGATCCCTTTTTCCAAACCGTCAAGCAGAAGTGAGTAACCATTTCCTCCTTCATAGGTGCTGCCTGTACGATAAAATCCCAAAGAGCTTTGGTATGATCCGTTTCGGTTTGAAAACTTAGTGGCGTAGTTCTCTCCACTGTTCCGTCCGTGTGAAACATAGGAGACAAATAACACCTCTTTGTACTCAAGATCCAGAACATACATTCTTTTCTCAGTGGAAGGAAGACTGAAATCAATTACCGTAAGGATTGAATTATTATTATTTAACTTTTTATAACCCGTGAAAGCTGCTTCAAAGGCATTAAATTGAATCAATCCGTTGAGGTTCATCTCTTCATAGAGAAGCTCACAATCCCGATCGAAGAGTTTAGGTTTTACTATATCCCCATGCGAGGAATCCCCACCAATAGGGAAAGAGAGGTTCCAGAAGAGGACCAAAAACAGAGTAATAGTGAATGTACGCATAGATAAATTCAGAAAGTGATTTTCAAATATACCTTTTTTCTGAATATTTCCATCAGTCAATTACCAATACGACAGATTCTTTAACAGTTGCCCGTTCGAAAACGAGTTTCGCATGTGAGGATGCGTTTCTTACGCACATGTGCGATCGGGGTGTGGTGCCCAATGATGCACTGTATTCAATAATATTCTTTCTGGGTAGCTGTACCGGTACTCCATGGATGTATGCCCCATTGGTGAAGCGGGACGCATAAGGGGCGTAACCAGCAATTTGGGAGCTGCCATCTTGCTGGTAATACATTTTTTCCTTCTTTTGCTGAATAGCAAAGAGACCGGTGGGTGTTTCCTGGGCATAGGGAGGTTTGTGTACACCGGTGGTGGCGGGGTTCTTGCTAAGGATATTCCACGTGTTGCCTTGCTTTTCGAGAAGAGCAACATGCTGGTTGGTGACGTCAACTACTACCACCTTGGTAAAGCGGATGGTGTTGCCCCAGGGTTTCAGGTAACGGTTGGGCACGAGGTACTCTCCCTCAAAGGATACACCCTGCACACGTACTAACTCTGTGGTATCGCTATCGGGAATTTTTACGAGCCATCCATCTCTGCCGTAGCGTAGCATCTTGTCGGTTTGCGTTACGTCATAAAGCGGCACCGATTGGTATCGCTCCACGCCATACTCGTCGGACACGCGTTTATATTCGTTGCGTACAAAGCCTTCTATGGTGGGAGCTTCGCCATTCATATTTTTATAGTTACTGAATACTCCCCAGTTGCCGCCATTTTCCATTGCATTTTCAAGGTGTGCAATCTTCTCTTTTACTTTCTCCCATTGAAAGCGACGTACAGTGTCCTTATATGGATACTCATCTTCCAGTGTATATTGATCGTATTCGAGGTTTTCTGTCAACTGTATATCGGCGGCTGTCCATTCTTTTTTTACTTCCGTTATGGGGATTGTGTCGATGTCTTCTGTAGTGACTTCGGGTGTGAGGTTGTCGCTGCTGTCCCCGGGCTTACAGCCTGTTTGAATTACCAATGTGAGGAATAAAAGAAGGAGAATATGAATAGGTTGAATATTTTTGAACTCCATGGGTTTATTCTGTTATATGTGTGGTTTTTTTCAATTTGAATTGTTTTATGTAACTGATTACTTCATGTAACAACCAAACTGTACAAAATGATCATTCATTTAATAACTATTTCATAATTTGTTTGGTAGCTCAGAGCTTTTCTCGCTTGCCCAGAAGATCGGGTAGTCGCTCTGTAGTAGAACCAGTAGAATAAAGCATTCGCATTTCCTTGCGCTAAATTAAATATACTTAATTGATGTTATGAAAGTTATTTATTACAAAAATAATTGTATCTTTAAACCTAAGATATATGCAGAGAATATAGGTCAAAAGTGGACAAATAAGGTGCTGTAAAATTGTGCCTAATTCGTTGCCGACTGTAGGTTTTAAAAATTAAATCATTGATAATGATAAAGGAAAGGAGAAGGTTCATAATCCCTCTCTCCGCAATAAATGAGATATGAATAAGTCCAATTAGCTTGTAATTAGCGGTTGGACTTTTTTGTTTTGTTGTTATACAACATCTGTACAACATGGATTAACGGATCAATCCGACTCCTGGTAGACTATGCATAAATATTCGTTAGCCTGAAAAAATAATAAGGAATTAACTCAATTCCTCTTAGTGTAGCCTGAAAGCCTTAATCCTGGCATTGAGATTCTATTGAAGCATTTGTGGCGCGTCTGTCAAAATATTTGATAGTTTTTGTATACTATGCTGTTATACTTTTTTTGCAGTATTGAAGGTCTATTCTACTATTTTCACCAGGTTTATCACATGTTTTTTAGGTTGGAGTGTATCAGTTCTTTTTTCCGGGTCTTTACAAATATTTGGTATAAGAACTTCTTACCCTTACAGGGGCTGACGGATATGGCCTGCCCTTACTTGTTGTATTAAACATAGTCTTTCAAATTTCTTTTAGTTTATTTCTTTCAGACTGTTTTACCAAAGTATCCATTGTGGTTTCGGTTAATTGTTTTATAAACAGAGTGTTATGGTCTTTATTTTTTATAGATTGTTTACTTTTAAGTCTACTTCACAATTGAAAGGGAATTTTTTACTTTTATATTTGCAGCACCATATTTTATATATTTCATAATTGTCTGCTATGGAAATCGTGTAAATTATTTAAATGTCTATATGCACATTTAATTCTAAGAGATGAAAAAAGTATCATTCTATTAGTCCTTTGTTATGTATCACCAGATATTCACGCACTGGAAAATCTGGTAGAATATGTGAATACACCTTAAGGTACCGACTCTCGTTTTTAAATGGGAGATAAGCCCAATAAAACAAGAGGTATCACTAAAGATGCTGCACCGTTTTCGTTATCAGAAGCTGAAAGCAGGTAAAATATTCATTATTTCATCTTTTTTTAAAATTTTAAAATTCAAATTATGAGCAAGAAAATCATACTATTTTTCATCTGTTCTACAATTGCTTCCGGGCTGTTTTCTCAACCGGTTAGTCAGTTCGGAGAGGGGGAAAGGGTTGTCTTCCTGGGAAACAGTATTACGGATGGAGGGCGCTATCACTCATTCATTTGGCTCTACTATATGACAAGGTTCCCAAACATGAATCTGCATATACTGAATGCAGGGATCGGTGGTGATACGGCTTTCGATATGTACGAACGTTTGGATGATGATGTATTCAGTAAGAATCCCACTACACTGATCGTTACATTTGGAATGAATGATTCGGGATATCAGGAGTATAACGGAGATGACGGAGCTAGGTTCGGTGAGGAAAAATACAGGGAGACCCATAAAAATTTTAAACTGTTGGAAGGACGGTTGAAAAAACTCTCCGGTACGAAGATAGTGATGATGGGAGGATCCCCGTATGATGGAGTTGCTAAGATTGATGGTAATACAGCCCTGAGGGGGAAAAATGACGTGATACAGCGTATTGTGGCATTCCAGAAGAAATCAGCAGAAGAAAACAACTGGCAATTTCTGGATCTGAATGCCCCTATGACAACAATTAACCAAAAATTTCAGGCGAACGATCCGGGATTCACCATTTGTGGCCTTGACCGGATTCATCCCGAAAATGACGGACACATGGTGATGGCTTACCTCTTTCTCAAGGAACAGGGATTGGATACCAATGTAGTGGCTGACTTTGAGGTGAATGCGTCCGATAAATCGGTAGTCCGGTCGGCAAACTGCGAAATCTCCAATATAAGAGGAAACAAAGGAACACTCTCTTTTGATTACCTGGCTTATTCGTTACCCTATCCGTTAGATACGATTCCACGAGGATGGAACGCAAGGAAATCACAAGCTGACGCAATGAAATATATACCGTTTATGGAGGAAATGAATCAGGAGGTAATTAAAGTCTCCGGTTTACAGAAAGGGGCTTACAAAATATTCATTGATAATGAAGAGATCGGGAAATGGTCATCTACTGATTTGAACAAAGGGGTGAATCTGGCGGCAGAAACAAAAACACCACAATACCAGCAGGCTTTGTCTATTATGCATTTGAATGAAGTGCGGTGGGAGATTGAGAGAAATTTCCGGGACTACGCCTGGATACAATTCGGCTTTTTTCAGGAAAGGGGATTGCTGTTTGCTAATAACGGTGCATCACTTGAAGCATTGGATAAGGAAACGGGTAACAACGGATGGCTGAGAATGCACAGGGATAATTATGCCCGGATGATGCATCAGTCATTTCGTGAAACACGTCAGGCGGAAATGGACATGATCGTTTCGAAGATCTATGAGATAAATCAACCTGTAAAGAGAAAGATCACTTTGGTGAAAATTTGATTTTGTAGCCACTATTAAAAGGAAAGGAACTATTTCATTAAGCAAGAGCATAACCAAAGCTAGCTTTGGTTATGTCAAGCATAGTCTAAATTTATTGAACAATATGATTTTTGGAAGTTTAAACAGGAAGTTCAGTTTATGTGTCTTTATTTTAATTTGTTTCTTATCGGTGAAGTTGCCTGTTATGTCACAAACGACTTGGTTTACCGATGGTTATCATGGCGGTGTCTACGGTCATTACCCACAATGGCAGGCGCAGTTCATGGTAGAACAACTTAAGAAAGATCCCGGTTGGGCCATCAACTTGGAAATTGAACCTGAGACTTGGGATACGATCAGCGTGACAGATGCTGAAAACTTTAAAGTGTTCCAGGCATATTTTGAGAAAGAGAGCCCGTCAGGACGTGTAGAGTTTGTAAACCCAACCTGGTCACAACCATACTGTTATAATATATCGGGCGAGAGTATCATCCGGCAATTCCATTATGGGATGGCAAAGACCCGGGAGTATTTCCCGAGTGCCTCTTTCCTGACTTACGCCGTGGAAGAACCCTGTTTCACCAGCAGTTTGCCGCAGATTCTGCAAGGTTTCGGTTTTAAGTATGCGGTACTTAGAAATCCCAATACGTGCTGGGGAGGCTATACCAGCGCTTTTGGAAAGGACCTGGTCAACTGGATCGGCCCGGACGGTACTTCTATGCTGGCTGTACCGAGATATGCTGTGGAAGAATTGTCCACAGAATCGACCTGGCAGACCGAGTCGTGGACCAACTCCAACAGTTTCATTGAGAAATGTTTTGCCAACGGTATAAAATACCCGGTAGGGATGTGTTTTCAGGATGCGGGATGGGACGGAGGTCCGTGGAAAAGTGTATACAAACCTACACTGTATACCACCTGGACCAATTATTTTGAAATGACAAAAAGAAAGGTAGAGCCGGAAGACTGGCATTTCACTCAGGAAGATATCAAGCCGGGATTGGTTTGGGGATCACAGGTACTGCAGGAAATAGCCCGGCGGGTACGGGTGAGTGAAAATCTACTCGTCACTGCGGAAAAAATGGCTGCAATGGATTATCTTTTCAACGGTGAAAGTTGGCCGGAAAAAGATTTTGCTGAAGCATGGAGAACAGTAATGCTTGCCCAGCACCACGACTGTTGGATTGTTCCCTATAATGGCAGGCCGGGAGATACCTGGGTCGACAAGGTAGTTCGATGGACTGATGCGACAAATCAAATTGCATCCGAGAAGATATTGAGTCTTTTTGACAGTACGGATAAGTTTGAATATATCCGTGTATATAATACGTTGGGATCGACACGTAAAGAAGAGGTAGCCTTAATTCTGCCGGAACATCTTCGAGGCCGGAAGATAGTAGTCGTTGACGCTAAGGGTGAGCCTGTACCCCATCAATTATCAAAAGATGCTAAGGGAGAATTAAAACTGCTCTTTGAAGCATCGGTGCCGGGAATGGGATATGCTACTTACAGGGTGAAGCAGAGTGACAAAGAGCTGCCTCCCGAAAAAAAGGTAAATCTTTCATCAGAGAGACTCACCATAGAAACAGATTATTATTTAGTAATTGTTGATCCGGCACAGGGTGGTACGATTACAAGCCTGATCGATAAAAAGAACGGGAACAGACAATTGATCCAAAACGGGGAATACCTGAACGACCTGAGAGGCTTTTTTTATAAGGAAAACAGATTTTATGAGGGATCAGAAAGCCGGGCTACGGCCTCAGTGATAGAAGAGGGAGAGTTATTCACTCGTGTGAAAGTCGAAAACCAAATTGCCGGACATAATTATTATCAGTGGATCACTTTTTACAAAAATAATCCCCGTATTGATTTTACCCTGCATATCGATTGGGACGGACAGCCACGGATTGGTGCATATGACCAGGACGATAACTATGAGGCCACTGACCGGAATAAGGCATTTTATAATGATGACTATAAGCTTCATGTGAGGTTCCCATTTAATGGTATAGATAGGAAGATATATAAGAACGCACCGTTCGATGTTACCGAAAGTCAGCTTGACAATACGCTTTATTCAAGTTGGGATAGTATCAAACACAATGTGATCCTGAATTGGGTGGATATTATCGGGCAGGAACAGGATTATGGAGTTGCACTCTTTTCAGACCATACGACGAGTTATCTGCAATCGGACAGTTTACCGTTGGGATTAACAGTACAATATGCTGGCCGGGCTTTATGGGGAAGAGATTACGGGGTTCATGGCCCCACCGAAATCCGGTATGCACTTTTGCCTCATTCCGGCGATTGGGAAAAGGGAGAGGTTGAAAAAGCAAGCAGTCAATGGAATGAACCCATGGTTGCACAATTCACAGCACGTTCTTCTGAACTACAAGAAAGATCAATACTCGAAACAACCGGCGACAATCTGGAAATAACCTCTATGGTAGTGGAGGATGATAATCTATTTATACGTATCTATAATACATCCTCCCGCGAAATTTCCCGCGAAGTGATCTGGAACTGCAGTGTAGACAAAATAGAACAGGTAGATTTAAAAGGAGATCCTATCCGTGAATTATCGTTCGTCAATAAAGGTGACGGACGATTGCTGACAACCATATCAATCCCTCAATTCGGCTTTGTGACGTTGCGGTTAATCGCAACAGCTACAACATGACTATACGTCTGATTTAGATTCTTTAAAACAATTAATATGATATCCAATCGAAACAGGCAAACACCTGTTATTCTTTTACTCGTTTTCTGTGTAATAACTGGAGTCTCTTCTTGTTCAAATGCCCAGAAAGACATAACAACAAAATTCTCACCATCGGATTATGTAAACCCCTTTATAGGGGCAAGCACCAGTACTTCGGCAGCCGGAGTTTACCACGGATTAGGTAAAACATTTCCGGGTGCAACCACTCCATATGGTATGGTACAGGTAAGCCCAAATACCATTACCGGTGGAGATAACAGTCCGGGATACAGCTATGAACACAAAACGATAGAAGGTTTTGCTTTTACACAAATGAGTGGTGTAGGCTGGTTTGGAGATCTGGGTAATTTTCTGGTGATGCCCACAACCGGCGAATTGAAAAAGATTGCAGGAAAGGAAGACGGTAGTATCTCGGGCTACAGATCGTATTACGATAAGAAATCCGAGATCGCTGAAGCCGGATTTTATTCGGTCGATCTTACCGATTACGGAATCACTGTACAGAGCAGTGCTACACCACGTTGCGGCATATTGAAGTTTACCTTTCCCGAAAATAAAGAATCACGCATTCAGATTGACCTTGCCCGCAGAGTGGGTGGAACATCTGTAGAACAATATCTGAAAGTGGTAGACAGATATACCATTAAGGGATGGATGAAATGCACACCCGATGGTGGTGGTTGGGGTGATGGAGAGGGTAATGCAAACTATACCGTACATTTTTTCGCCCGCTTTAGCAAGCCGTTGGAAAACTATGGATTTTGGAGTGCCAATATTCCAGAGGGTTGGAATCGTAAGAAAGATGATGTGGTGAGTGTTCCTTACCTTGCCAGAGTATCCGAAGCTCCCGTCATTACGGGAAAGGACGAAATTAATGGAAAACATCTTGGCTTTTATACTGAATTTGCTACTCAGAAAGAAGAGCAAGTTACATTGAAAGTTGGGATTTCATTTGTAGATATGGAAGGGGCAGAAAATAATTTCAACGCGGAAATAGCCTCACTAGATTTCAAAGAAGTGAAAGCTCAGGCACGTCAACTATGGGATAAAGAGTTAAGCCGGATTAAAATATCCGGAGGTAGCGACGACGAGAAAACCATATTCTATACTGCATTATATCATACTATGATTGATCCCAGAATATTTACCGATGCCGACGGTCGTTATAAGGGCGGAGACAATAAAATTTATTCAACAAACGAAGCCTTTACCAAACGAACCATATTCAGCGGATGGGATGTATTTCGTAGTCAGTTCCCGTTGCAAACGATTATAAATCCTTCTTTGGTAAGTGATCAGATAAATTCACTTGTTACGTTGGCCGAACAAAGTGGCAAGGATTATTATGAACGTTGGGAAATTGTGAATGCTTATTCCGGATGCATGCTCGGTAACCCGGCACTTTCGGTGCTTACAGATGCCTATGTAAAAGGAATACGCACTTTTGATGTAGAAAAAGCCTACGAATATGCGAAGAATACTTCCCGTTTGTTTGGTAATGATGCGTTGGGTTATACCCCGTCCGAACTCAGTATTTCGCATACGTTGGAATATGCCTATACAGACTGGTGTATTTCACAGTTAGCCACTGCAATGGGTAAGGACGAAGATGCAAAGGTATACGCTCAGAAATCTCAGGTTTACCGAAATATTTTTGATAAGGAAAAAGGATGGTTCCGTCCTCGTAAAGCAGACGGCTCATGGCAGGACTGGCCGGAAAACGCCCGTACAACTGAATGGTACGGGTGTGTGGAGTCAAACCCTTATCAGCAAGGTTGGTTTGTACCACATGATATAGAGGGTATGGTGGAACTTATGGGTGGTAGAAAAGCAGTGTTGGCAGACCTGTACAACTTCTTTGATAAAACCCCGGATGATTTATTGTGGAATGACTATTATAATCACGCCAATGAGCCGGTGCATTTTGTGCCTTTCCTATTCAATAAACTGAATGAACCCTGGAATACACAGAAATGGAGCCGGTATATTTGTAAGAATGCATATCGTAACGAAGTGGAAGGAATTGTAGGTAACGAAGACGCCGGACAGATGTCCGCATGGTATGTGTTAACCGCATCGGGGATTCATCCTTCTTGCCCCGGGGACACAAGATTAGAGATTACCAGTCCGGTATTCGACAGGGTAGACTTCAAGCTCGACCGTGATTACGCCCGGGGAGAGAAGTTTACAATCATAGCCCATGACAATAGTCCGGCAAATATATATATCCAGAAGGCAGTGCTGAACGGAGAAGAATATAGCGAATGCTATCTTGATTTTTCTGATATCGCTCAGGGAGGTGTTTTGGAATTATATATGGGGAGTACTCCTAATAAAAAATGGGGTAAGTAATTATTTTATATATACTTAATCATAAATAAATGCAACTTTTTATTAATCAAAAATTGTTTACAAACATGAAAAGAAAACAGAGAGCGGATGCACCTGGTGTGTTTTCCAAAATTGTAAAACGGCTGTTGATCCTGATGCTGCTATTAAATAGCGGATTACAAGCAAAAGCCTCTTCAGATCTCGTTTCTCAACAACCTGAAAGAACTGTTTCTGGTGTGGTGACGGATGAGAACGGTGATTCTGTAATTGGTGCAACTGTTGTTGTAAAAGGTACAACAATAGGTACTACTACGAATGTTGACGGAATTTTTACTTTAAGAATACCTTCAGATGCTCAAACGCTGCAGGTTTCGTATGTGGGTATGATAACTGTAGATATAACCATCGGCGATAATTCACAGTACAATGTGGTTATGAAGCCGGATGCTGTTCTGATGGAAGATCTAGTAGTTATCGGATACGGAACCCGCTCGAAAAAAGATATGTCCATAGCTGTGAGTTCTGTAAAAAGTGATGAATTGAATGAACGCCCGTCTGCCTTTAATATCATGCAGGGTATAGCCGGAAAAGTGGCTGGGGTCACAAACGTATCAATGTCTGGGAGGCCAGGCGGTTCATCTTCCCTCCGCGTTCGTGGTATGGGTTCCATCAATGCAGGTAAAGACCCTATCTATGTACTCGATGGTGTAATTGGGGTTGATCCCAATATTATCAACTCTGCAAATATTGAATCTATAGACATTCTTAAGGATGCTGCTGCAACAGCTATGTATGGCGCTCAAGGATCAAACGGAGTTGTGCTTATTACCACCAAGAAAGGTAAAAAAGGAAAAGGCTCCATTACCTACGATGGAAAGATGGGATTTGGTTTTATGAATCGAAAACTAGACATGCTTAATTCCGATGAATATATGGAAGTTCAGCGGCGCAGCTACGCTTACAGTGGACAAACCATGCCTCACCTTACTACGGCGGACGAAAAACTCTTCTACTATTCTAAAGATGCTTCCGGTAACTACCAATACGATGAGAACGGTCTGCTGATTGCTTCGCCCAAGTACAATACAGACTGGCAGAAGGAAATGACTCGCACGGCTATTACTAATGACCACATTGTATCTTTTTCATCGGGCAACGAGGATACCAGTGTTTATTCGAGTGTTGCTTACCAAAATTATGAAGGAGTGATGAAAAGTTCCGAATACGAACGTTTCTCGGGTACTGTTAATGTAAACAGCAGGATAAAGGACTGGCTTCGCGTGCAGGTTGTAGGAACCGTAGGTAGTCAGAAAGGCAACAATAACGATATGGAGAGTTCTTTCGGTCAGGGAGCGATCCGTAATATGATAGAAATGCCGCCCATTGTACCCGTTAAGTACGAAGACGGCACCTGGGGGCGCAAGGGGGATTATAAATTTTCCGAAGAAGGAGAGAATCCATTGTTGCTGTTACGAGACAGGAGAGATGAGTGGAAATCCAACTTCTCCGTATTCAGCCTCAATTCCATTCTCGACCTAACCAGAAAGCTAACGTTGACTGTCCAGGGAGACTATCAGCAGAGCAATAGAAAGGGGATGAGTTATGCCAAAGCCGGACTTCTGGATGTAAGTGAAAACAATGGTGGGTACGCGGATGTCAACAACTCCGATAATCAGAAGCTTACCAGTGAAAACTACTTTACCTATACCGACGAGTATTTTAACGGACAACTCAGCTCTAACTTTGTATTGGGTGCCAGTTGGTATTATAATCGCAATGAAAGTTCATCCTCGGGTTCCGAACAATACTTCGATGATTCGTTTGATTATCACAACCTTTCGGCAGGAACAACATGGCACGAACCCAGATCAGGAATGAATCAGAATACGATGAACTCATACTATTTCCGGATGAATCACAGTCTCCGGGACAGGTATCTGCTGGGTGTTACATTCCGTGCGGATGGTGCCTCAAACTTTGGTATGAACAACAAGTACGGATATTTCCCATCAGTATCTGCCGGATGGCGTATTTCGGAAGAGAGTTTTTTCCAACCCCTCACCAATGTAGTAAGCCAGGCCAAGCTGAGAACAAGTTACGGCGTAGTTGGCAATGCTTCCATCCCCAATTACAGAACCATTTCACAATACGGGAACGGATCTACCATCTTCAACAAGGAGCTCACGTCGTATGTAACTTTGGCCAATTTGGGTAATAAAGACCTCAAGTGGGAATCATCACGCCAGTTTAATATTGGATTAGACCTAAGCTTCTTAAAAAACCGTTTGGAGGTAATCATGGACTATTACACCAAATCAACCCGAGACTTGTTATTCGAGAAACAGATACCTATCACCACCGGATATGCTACTACATGGTCTAACCTTGGCGAGATACGAAATGACGGCTTCGAGGCTACCATTACATCACGCAACATTCATACAAAAGATTTCATGTGGGCGACAGATCTTGTGTACTCCACTAACAAAGTGAAGACAATAGATATAAACGGAGAAACCATTGAGACAGGGAATAATACCATAGCCCGGGAAGGCATAGACTGGGCATCGTATTACGTGTATAAAAGACTGGGAACATGGAGTCTTGCCGAGGTAGAGGAAGCTGCCAGGTATGGTAAAAGACCCGGTGATATCAAGTACGAAGATGTGAACGGTGACTATAAGATCGACGAGGAAGATCGTCAGTTAATGGGTACAGGCAGGCCGAAAGGAAACCTCACCATGGTGAATACTTTTACCTACAAGGGTTTATCACTGATGGTTGACCTTAATTATGTATATGGCTTCAAGATCATGAGTATTACCCATTCCATGGGTGAAAACAGACCGTTGTACAGCAACAGTGTGAAAGATATACTTAAAGCATGGACACCCGAGAATCAAAATACGATGGTTGCCGCACTACGTTTACCGTCTGACCCATTCTTCGGCGAAAACGAAAAAGACTCCTATATGCTTCATAAAGGGGACTTCCTGCGAATCCGAAACATTGTCCTCTCGTATTCTTTCAGTCCTAAAGTACTTAACTGGCTTAGGGAAGTAAACAACCTCTCTTTGGGAGTATCTGTTGAGAACCTTGCGTTGTTCACCAAGTACCCCGGATATGACACAGAAATGGGCGCATTTAATACAGACAACGGACAGAGCATTGACTTTTACTCATACCCTCGTCCAACAACAGTTACTGCTAACATAAAGATTACATTTTAAGTGATTAGAAAATAAATATTTAAATCAAATGAAAAAGATATATTCAAATATAAGCTGGCTCATTGTCCTGGCGGTAATTATTACGTCCTGTGACTCTTTTCTTGAAGAAAAACCAAAGACATTTCTGAATCCCGATTCGTATTACCAGAACGAAAAACAGGCTTTGGCTGCCGTGAACGGCATATACACCTTTGTTGACAATATTATGGACTCGGATATTGAGCCCGGCTCACAGAGTTTCATCTTTATGGAATTCATGCACGGATACGGTGAACGTATGCGCGGATCAGGTACACAAGACCTTGCTCAAGCCAACAGTTTGCTTATTGCGGACAATAACAGCTATGTGCAGAGATTCTGGGAAACAGCATATCGGGCTATTGAGAATTGCAACGGCATTATCGAAGGTATAGAAAGTATGGCAGAAGGGACGATAAGTGAAACCAAAAAGAACCAGTATCTCGGCGAAGCTTATTTCCTCCGCGGTTACTTCTACTTCAACCTGGTAAGACTCTATGGACCTGTGCCATTGAAACTCACGCCCACCAAAGATGTAACGAATACTGAAATTGAGTTGTCATCCATGGAAGTTGTCTACACACAGATAGATGCGGATATGACAAAAGCCGGGGAGCTGATGGAGAGTCTGGACTGGACAAATACCAGTGGGCGTGTGACCAAGGGAACCGTGAAATCTATGCATGCCAAGGTTTTGCTCACCATGGCCGGATATCCCCTACAAAAGGGAACAGAATACTATACCAAAGCCTATAACATGGCAAAGCAGGTATATGCCAGTGGAAAATTTCACCTATTCGACACCTATGAAAAGTTGAGAACTGTGGAAAATTCAGGAGAGATTATCTGGTCCATTCAAAGAGAGGCCGACAATGCAGGAAATCCCCTCCATAGTGCTCTGTTAGCTTACCCTGCGCCAGTAAAAGCTGTCTCAGCCAGTGCCGCTTACGGTGGAGCAATCACTGTTACCCAGATGTTCTTCGATACTTATCCCGAAGGGGATAAGCGCAAAGATGAAAGAAAATTCTATTATACCCAGCAGGAGGCACTTGATAAATCGGGCATGGTAGATCTCGGCAGGCTCTATATTTATAAGTACTGGGACCAGAATGCTGCTGAAGTTGGAAAATCCGGAGCCAACTTTACACTCTTAAGATATGCTGACGTGCTGTTGATGATGGCAGAAGCAAAAGCACAGGCTGATGGAGGGACCACCACCGATGCTGATGCCATTGAGGCATATTACTCCGTCAGAAAACGTGCATTACCTCAGGAAGCGAAACCCACATCCATCACCGCTGATAAGGTATTACAGGAACGTTTCTGGGAGCTTGCTTTTGAGAATCAGACCTGGTATGATATGGTGAGAACACGAAAAGCTTTACATGCTGTCACCGGCCAAATGGTAAACATGATCGGGTATCAGACCCCGAGTCATACAGCCCCATTTACAGAAGCAAGCTTGTTACTGCCATACCCGATCAGGGAAAAGAGATTAAATCCTAATTTAAAGAGGGATTGATCATTTAATCACAACGAATTGTTAGTATGAAGTACAATTATAAACATATGATATTATTGTCGTTCTTACTTTGTCTTCTTGTTTCTTGTTCCGATAAAGATGACAGCATAAGGAAGAATCCCTTTGAACCTGATAGTGGTCATACCTATATCAAAATTGCCACTACATTCAATGCGGATACGCTATACCTGTCGTGGGAACTTACCCATCCGGAAGTCAGTTTCGATAATTATCGTATTGAGTTGAGTAAACCTGCCACTGTGAAAACGGTTGAAAAAGGTGAAACAACAAGCTACTTCACCCGTGTGCCTTATAATGAACCTGTATCGGTAACTCTCTCATTGGTGAAGGGTAGCGAAGTTGTAAACGCCAACACTATCCAGGCAAAAATTGATGGTCTTGACAAGGTCATTGCCGGCATCATCATTCCCGATCAGGGAAGTGTAACTGCAGGTGATGGTATGTATTCCATTCCTTTACCCGATGGCAGGAGCATCTTCCTGATGGGTGACTCTTATATAGGAACAGTTACTAATGGACAACGACCGACTTCCGACCGTATGTATCGCAATACCTATATTGTGTATGACAACGGCAAGGTGAGCGCTATTTACGGGTATGGAGGCAACAAGAATGCTTCAGCAGCGGTACCTCCCGGTTATTCCGACGAGCAAAAATGGTACTGGCCCGGACACGGATTTGTGAATGGTGATAAGTTGTATATCTTTCAAACCCTGATGTATCAGGGAGGTGAGGGTATGTGGGGATTTATGTATGAAACCACTCATATACTGGAATATAACCTTCCCGGCTTAGAATTGAATAAGGTAACCCCTATACCGTTTAAAGGATCAACAGATGTTCATTACGGAATGGCTGCACTCAAGGATGACAATTATAACTATATCTACGCACAAGTAGATGTACGAAACGATATGGATCCCATCACAGAAGTACTGGTTGCACGGACCGCTGTAGGTAATCCATACGACAACTGGCAATATTACAACGGTTCGGGTTGGAGCGCAAATTCATCGGATGCCGTTAAGTTGGAAGGCTTATCCTCTGTACCCGTTTCGTCACAGTTCAATGTGTTTAAACTACGAGGTAAGTATGTATTGCTTACTCAGAAGAAGACTTTTAACTCCGGCGAAATATACACTTTCATTGCCGATAGCCCCACCGGACCGTGGAGGAACAAGCAACTTATATTTAAAACCTACGAACAGAATACGCCGCATTTATTGACTTACAATGCTATGGCGCATCCGCAGTTTGAGAAAGACGGGATGATACTTGTCAGCTACAACGTGAATACCGAAGTTTTTGCAGAGCAGTTCAGCGACGTGAGTACTTACCGCCCCCGTTTCTTCTGGGTTGATATAGATAAGATTATGAATTAAAAGATTGAAAACGAATATTTTATAAACTAAAAAAATAAAATGATGAGAAAATGTGCATTAACAGTTACAGTAGTTTCGGTTTTACTTGCCCTCGCAAGCTGCGAAGACGATAGCCGGACAAAAATGTTGTCAGATTATCACTCTGACTTCGATATAAATTATGGGCTTTTCCACGTTTATCAGTACGATGAGGTAAACATTAATGGAATTGATCTTGCTTCAAAGTTCGACTTCTTCAATACTTTCAGGCTGACACTGCACTATACTGATAACGAGATTAGCGCGGTGACTTTCGATAACGGCGATGTGCCTTTTTCACCTTATAGCTATGAGATCCCATCCGGAAAGGTGAATGCATATCTGAATACGAACGTACTTCCCAATGAATTGCGCCTGACCGATTCGGAAAAAGTTATCGCCTACTATGTAAATGGTGAGTTTAGCATTCCTTTCAAACTGGACTGCCCGTCACTGGATTATAAATATACTTTTAAAAGCATTCAACAATAAAATTGAAATCATATGAAATTCATAAGAAAATATAAATACTATTTATCATTGGTGGCAGTCTTATTCCTTGTTGTCACCTGCATGACTATTGAAGAAATCATTCACCCCGACAATGCTCAGGTTGACAGTGATATCAACATAACAGTAAAGATAAAAATCGTTGCTGAAACTGATGGTAACAGTAAGTTGACATTTGGTATATTAATGCCTAAAGCCTGGAATGTGAAAGACAACGCTTTATTAACTCTTACCACTGATGCGGCATTTGCCGGGAACAAGGTTACCAATGAACCCATGGTATTGATGAGTGCTGCAGACAAAAATCCAACGGATGGAATGCCATGGTCTGCTTCATTCCAGAGTCGGATGGGCGTACTTGGCAATACAGGACCAATGGAGTGGGTTGTATTTAAATCGGTTACTACCTTCCAAATAAATGATAATATCCCAGATCAAAAAACCGTAGTGGGTACTGTGAATATTAAACTTCATACAGGTTCGCGTGCCGTGAAATTCTATGCGGGATACACATTCTGTGGTGAGGCATTTGGATTCAATGGTGAAAAATATCCTGATGAGGATGTGGTAGAAGCCAAACTTTTGGAGGTTACCGGTGGTGATGATCCTCAAATGGACTTCACTGCTGATCCGGCATTATCTTTTGTTCCTGCCACTTTTGGTTTCGGAGATATATTCTCAATTCGTTATAATGAGCCAAACTATATTGCCGAAGGAGGTTTGAAAGGTGGTGAGGTTCATCTGTATGCGAAAGTACAATACAGGGAAGGAGGAGTAGAGAAAGAGAAGATTGTGGACGAGATTTCCGACAAAACTCTTATGGAATCACTGGGTAATCTGGGAGCAGTGACTTCTTTCCAGAAATATATTTACCCAAGAGAGTTCTTTGATTTATCAAAGGATGCCGATATATTAGGTATTCAGGTTCATTTCACAAATAAGGATAAAAGTGTTGTTATATTGGATAACGAAACAGAAGATAACATCTTAGTGTTTTATTCGCCGTTATAGCCCACCAAAGTTATTGAAAAGAAGTTGATTCACAAATTTTCACAAAGATTAATTTAATATGATATCAATAATGGCAAATAAAACTAGTTGAACGGAACCTATTGCTATGGGAAAAGTATTTATGGGAGGTTGGCGTTTTTGCTTGATTTGGGTTAATAAGTTCCTATAAAAGCTCTTTTTCAAGTACATGATTGTTTTTTAATCTTAGATCGTCCACGTAAATGCATAATTCTCCCTGTATGATTTTGCTCATCATCTATACGGGTTTTGTCATTAAATGGAAAGAACGCTTTTGTTAATTATCAGAATTATCCTGGTTCCATGTGTAAAACATTGCATGCCGGGCTTACCATTAATTTCCCTTTTTTGCACTTTGCGCAAATAATCGGGTCCTTACCGGATATTATTTGTAAAACTTCCATTGCAAGCAGTCCTGTAAGTCTTGAAAAATAGGTTGGGGTGGGCAACAGTGAATAGCATAAATTGAGCTTTGTTTTCCTTTTGCAGATAGCCATGAATCCGAAGTAACGTATTTTGCTAAATCCACATGGAAGGACATGCTGCATGAATCGCCGTATAAACTCCATAGTTTCCAGGGTCATTGTTTTTCTTGCACCTCCTGCCTTGTTATCCCTATAGCTGAAAGTAACCTTATCATCTTTGTAACCTACCATACGGTGGTTGCTAATTGCCACACGGTGTGTGTAGTTGCCCAGATAACGGACCAGGTTATCGGGTGAAGCAAACGGTTTTTCTGCATAAACCACCCATTTTTTAGCGTAGCATTTTGCTTTTATGGTCTGAAAATCGGGTGTATCATCCGGAAGTTTGATCTCCTTCCTGAATACTGACTCCTGCAGTAGCCGACATAAAATACCCCTGAAAACGGTGCTGAGCACTTTTACCGGGACAAAAAACTTTTTAGCACTTGGTACCCATTCCATTCCATCATCGGATACTCCTCCGGCAGGAACAATGGTATGAATATGCGGGTGATAGGTCATTGTTTGACCCCAGGTGTGTAACAGGGCAACAGCTCCGGCCTCTGCGCCTAAATAATGCGTGTTTCTGGCACATTGCATCAGTGTTTGTCCGGCTGCTTTGAAGAGCAAGGAATAAGCAATCCTCTGATTGATATAAAACAGTTTGTGCAGACACGCGGGTATTGTGAAAACAATGTGAAAATGTTTTACCGGGGGGAGATCAGCCGCAAGTTTATCCACCCATTGCATCCGTTTTATGTACTGGCATTTGGGACAATTGCGATTACGACACGAGTTATAGGATTGAACCTTGTGACCGCAATGATTGCAACTCAATGTATGCCCGCCAAGTTCTGAAGTACGACAGGCAATAATATCTTCCATTGCTTTTTGCTGTACGGCACAAAGTGTGTTCTCGGTCAGGAAATCGTGTCTCTTATCCCGGAAAATGTCAGCAATCTCTATGATTTGCTTTTTATTCTCCATAATGATAGATCAGAAAAGTGTTATATCATCCAATGGAGAAGTAAACTCGCTGGTTTTGATATGGGCTACATGCAGGTAAACAGCTGTGGTCTTCAATGAAGTATGACCCATGAACTGCTGTATCTGTCTCAGGTTTACACCGGCTTCCAATAAATGGGTGGCAAAACAATGACGCAATGTATGAAACGATACCTCTTTTTTTATTCCGGCATTTTTAGCACTGTTTTTCACAATATACTCTACAGTTCTTTCCGACAAGGGTTGTCCTTTACGCCCCATCGGTTCGAATAGATAAGTGCTTGGTCGTTCCAATTTATAATACATTCGCAGCACTTCGAGTGTTTTCCACGAAAGAATGGTATATCTGTCCTTCTTCCCCTTTCCTTGTGTAAACAGGAATTAAAAATACAGTGAAAATGGGAAAATCCTGTACAGTGTTTTTGGGAACATTACCTACAGTATTTTCGGGAACAGGAATACAGTAAATTCTGAGCAAAAATAAAGATATTTTCGTTAGTTTTTTTCATTTTCAAAAATTGTTTTTCTGTTTTGCATACGATAGCTTTTTCCTTTTAGTTGTATTAGTTGACATTTATACAGGAAACGGTCTAATAATGCGGTAGCCAGAGTTTCATCATCAAGCGATCTGGCCCACTCGGCGGGTGATTTGTTGGTTGTGATAATAAACGAGGTGGTTTCATATACCTGATTGATAAATACAAAGAACCGGTTACCATCTTCGCGGTTTACCGGAAGTGTCATCACGTCATCAATAATGATCAACTGGGCCTCCGCTAATCGTTTGAACTCTTTGGCTGCATTTTGAGATACATCCTTTAAGCGTAAGGTTGACAGAATATCACTGATATTTCTAAAATATGCCTTGTAACCACGCTGTACGGCATCAAAGCCCAAGCCCGCCGAGATATAGGTCTTTCCTGTTCCCGAAGGTCCGGTTAGCATGATGTTGTAACATTGATCCAACCAGTTCAATTCACGCAACTGATTGAGCTGAGTGGGATTCAGGCCACTGGTAAAAGAGTGGTCGTACTGTTCCAGATCGTGGTTGACGGGCAGTCTGGCTAATTTCATTCGTAGCAGCTGCTGTTTGGCTTCGCGCTCCTTGACTTCGTGGGAAAACAGCTTGAACACAAACTCGTCGTAGCTGGGGGCGTCGTTCTGTGCCTCAAGTAGCAAGTTGGTGATATTACTACCGATACCCGACAGGCGCAGACGTGTGGCATGCTTCTTAATTTGTGGTATGTACTGGCTCATGGCTGCTGATGTTCTGGTTAAAGATTAATTCATATTCGCTGATCCTTGACTTGTCAGGCTCCATGTTTGCCAGTAGTTGAGTTTGCGTCCCTCCAAGTGGTTTAAAGGTGGCCTTTTCAGGTGTCTTTTTTACTTTATTGGTACTTTCTAACAGAGATTTGAAATCATTGGCACTAAACAATTCGTTGCGAACACAAAAGTCCAGGGCTTTTTCGGATGCTGCGGCTCCATAACTTTCAGCCAATGCCAACAAGGTGCAGAGTTGATCCCGCACATAACGGGGATAACGTTGATCAATACGATCTACAAAACAAAGAATGGCCGAACTGTGCATAAAAAAGTCCTTTACCCTGGAACGTAACTGGTCCAGCTTGATAGATGTGTCCCGGCGATGATTGCTGTTGATGACATTGTTTCCAACCCCGGCTGGCACCTGATGCCTGGCAATGGTTTGTCCGCCTTGGTCCGAGATGATTAACAGGGAACCATCTTCCTTGAGATGTACACGGGTTTCATCGTTCCTGTAGGTTCCAAAGGGTACGGAATAGCTGTTGCCACGATATTTAACCGTATTGGTCTTTAAAACCCGGTGGCCTTCTTCTCTTGTCTGTGGAAATAACGGATACCATGTCATAAGGTAGGGTTGTTCCCTTGTCCATAGCTCCCGGGGAATCCGTCTGGTAGTGTTATGTACCATTGCATTGCCGGTACGCTCCAGCCAGTTCAGAACCTCGGTATTCAGGTGATTAACGTCAACAAAGGTGCGATGGAACAAAAAATTATTCTTTACATACCTTACCGTATTCTCGACTTTACCTTTACTCTGGGGATCTGCCGCACGACAGAACACAACCCGGAAGGGACGGGAGGACTGGTAGCTATTGAAGGTTTCCGTCATTACATAATCACCCAGATTCTCACGATGCAAAAATACGCTGTCCTGATCATAAACAATCTCCTGAGGGATCCCTTTAAAGTAGGAGAAAGCCAGTTCGTGTGCCATTGCGGCACTATCGGATGTAAACGCAGAATCACGAAACAGTACAAACTTTTGCCGGCTATAACAAAGCAACATAATGAAAAAATATACTTTCACCCATTCACCATTACTTGTACGTAACTTCTTCTCTCCAAAATCGACCTGCGCCTGTTCGCCCGGTGCAAGATCAGGTACCGGCGAGTATTGACGCTCACTGGCTGTAACCTTTGGGATGTTCAGCTGCCTGCGCAGATGCATTACGTAATTGTACACGGTTTTGGGGTCAACAGTTGGAAACAAGGGAAAATGCTCTTTTATACGATCGTGAACTACGGATGCAGGAGCATCTTCAAACTGTTTCAGGTAACGAATGATAAATTCTTTATAAGGGTCTAACAGACAGGGTTTGGAAAACTTCTTATCCATAAAATTGTCGAACTCTTCCTCGCTCATGGTGAGCAGCTTCCTTGCTGTGCGGAAATTAATCTGAAGATAATCGGCAATCCGCTGAATGGAAAAGCCCTCGTTTTTGCGAAGTGAATGAATCTGGTGATACATAATAATAAGTCCTTTCTTTTTTGCGTCCATGGCTGTAACCTTTTTAGTTTTGACTGCCAAGATACGCTGGTTAATAAAATTAATACAACTTATTACTGTACTTTTGTTCCCATTTTCACTGTATAATTGTTCCCGTTTTTACTGTAGTCGGATTCCCATTTTCACTGTATTTTTGATTCCTGTTTACACCTTGCACGATACGTACTTGCATACGCTGTGAATCAATGTCGCGTGGTTTGATTTGTAATACTTCCATCCTGCGAAGTCCCGCAGAATAAGTAAGCATTAGAATGGCTCTGTGCTTTATGTTGTTTGTTACCGTGATCATGCGTTGCACTTCCTGCAATGACAAAACTATGGGGAGTTTTTTCTCCTTGCGAGGCCGTCTTACATGGAACTCTTCCCATTTGCGATGGCAGACGTCTACATGAAAAATCTTGAAAGCACTTATAAGCTGGTTTACCGTGGAAACGGAAATTCCTTTTTTGGTAATCAGGTAATGTAACCAGTTTTTAAAGTCTTCGGTGGTAACCTCATACAGCGATTTACCCAAGTCTTTTTCAAGTTTTATGAGCAGGCTGCAATACGTCTTAATTGTACGGGGACTGTAATTGCGAATTTGCATCTCCTTGATCTGCAAACTCTCGAATGTTTTGTTTAGATTCATAATGATAATTAATTGAAGTTATTACGCTTCAAAATTATCACTATTCTAATTTACCGACAGGTTTAGTTCAACTTTGTGATAGAGGAAACCTGTGAGTAGGGGAGAATACCTGAATTAACTTAACCCGGTTCTTTGAGTAATTCTTTTAAAAGGGAAGTGTCTAAAGAACCGGGTAATTGTTGCCATGGTATGTAATAATTTTCATGCGCGTACTATTGGATGCTCCCGATTTTCATTACTTCATCTTCAAACTGATCGCTTTCTACCAATGCTTTTGCCTTTACCTTACTTTTGTAGTTATACACCGTTTGTGCGGAATAATGTAGAAATTCGGCAATCTGTTTTACATCGGTGATTCCCAATTTAATAAGAGCAAATATGCGGAGTTCATTGTTTAATTGATTTTTTTCAAGATCGTATTGTTCAGTGTTCCTGAGTAAAGAATTGAATTCCGTGACAAAATTCGGATAAAGTGCCAGAAAGGTTTTGTCGAAATTTGTATGCAGTTCATTGATGTCGGACACCATTTCATCCGTGGAGAATTTATGTAAATTTCCCATTTGTCCGGTCTTTATGTTCAGGTTTACATTCTTATGGTACCTGTGCAACTTATTGATGTAGACCGAGCATTGATTCATGAAATATCCGATGTAATGTTCTTTCACGATATTGGCTTCATCCAGTTTTTTATTCAACTGAATCAGGTCGTCGTTCATAACTCTAAGTTCTTTCTTTGCTCTTGAAACCGCTTTGATTTGGATGTACAGATAGGACAGAGTAACGATTAAAAAGATCACAAACAGACTGGTGACAATCGAATATAAACGGAGGTTTTTTTGTTGGGAGTGAATTTTCTGCAGATAAGTGTCCTCAATGATAGGTTGGATTCTTGCGATAACCGAATTTTTAAAACGGGCATTGTAGAAAAGGGCATCATCCAGGGCTATCCTGATGTAGTTGTATGCTCTGTCAACATCCCCATCATGGTATAGTTTCACGGCAAGAGACAGCAAGGCTTCGTTTTCCTTCACAGCCAACTCCATATCAGAAATAGCTGCCAGTATTAAATAATAGGATTCTTTTTCTGATTCAGCTGTCTGCGCATAGTGTTTTGCCAGATTCATGGCGGCCATGGCATACTGATGCGTGTGGGGCTGCTGGTGTCTGAAAATTGAAATCAATATTTCCTCTGCTTCAGAAAACTGACCAGACTGTTGTAATCTATGAGTAAGTTCTTTTTTGTACTCTTCCGACTGATCGCTTAGTAGATTCATCACCCTGTCTCTCCATTCTTCTTTCTCTACTTCATAGGAATAAGCATATCTTGGATCATTGATGTAGACAATGAGATTTTCAAAGTAGCGGATGTAGTTCCAGCAATACCATGCTTTGTAATGGTCAGGAAGATGGGTATAATCCATTGAACTGAAGATTTCCGCCGCCTGGAGGAAAAGTCCGGAAAGAGAATAGACATACGAAAGGTGCAACAATGATTCAGTAATGATGTCTTTTTTGTCTAATTGCCGGGCAATGGCCAGGTTTTCCTTGATATAATACTCGGCAGAGTCGCAGATGAAACTGTTGTATTGATTGATGATCTCCCTGTTGATATCTAGGATCTCTTCTTCATTACTGAGGAGTTCTTTCTCTTGTTTCAAGTCTGATATCTTTTTTTCTTTGATTTCCAGATAATTGCTGCGTTTGGATATGACTTTATCCAATTCTTTGAGTAATGAATCAGTTTTACTTTCTACGCCCAAGAGCGAACATGGGAGAATGATAATTAATATGAAAGGTAATATATATTTCACAGTAGTGATAAATCATATTGATTCACAAAAAACAATTTCTTTCTCTATTTTCTGTTATGAATCTTTTGAGTACAAAATTTATAATATAAAAAAATTAAATTTAATTTAATCAATATTGCGATTCGGAATGTAATATCTGCTTTGAAAGTACAATGTTGTCCTGTTATGAGGAAGTTTTAGTACAAATGTAGTGACTTAAATGAAATTTTCAAAAAAACCATAAAAGAGCTTGCATATTGGTTGAAAAAGCGAATCATTTTTAAGTGATAAAGAGGCTGTTTCACGGTTTTCATTTTCATGAACGAAAAATTGCCTAGTTGCTTAAAAATTAGAGATTTTAAGACTATTTGAAATGGTGCAGAAGTAATGTTAAATTTTACAGACCAACGACAATGTACTACTTCCACCTCATCCAGGTGAAATAATTCCGCAAAAATAATCCGCCTTCACCAGACCACTTCCGACACCATCACATACATCGATCATCTTGAGTAGCGTGAATTCTTTACAGTTGTTACCCGAAGGAGGAGGCTACTTTCGGTACCCTGAAAAACAAAAAATTGCAAACGGTTCTTCTACAGGGGTAAAGACAGGGCAGAAGTGAAGTATGTATTGTTCTCGATTGCACATAACCTGCTAAAGTGGCATTATAAGGTTTATCAGGGGCTATTTTTATCTTTTTAGATGTTATTATCTACTAAAAGAAGACAGAAAAAAGTCGTCTCATAGTTTATTATGAGACGGCCTCTTTTTGCGTGCCTGTAAATAAACGTGGACAACGCTCCAGATCTATCCTCCTAATTGATAGACAAAGGCAATTGCCTATTCGTTTTTCTTCGCCAGCATGTTAATGCATTTCGGTTCCGCAGGTACCCAGTCCCCCCCTGTAGTAGTTGAACTGGACGTTGGGGTGGTCTGCCAGCAGCGACATGGGCACGGCGGAGTCAATAATCTTTTTCCCGATCATCAATGCGGTCAGCCTCTGTCCAAACGGATTGTCATGTACTCCCGCCTGCCAGATCGATACCTTTTCGGCCTGCCAGGTTTGTACGGGGCCCACCGTCAAGGCCTGCGAGGGGATTCCCGTAACAACACCGCCGGCACTGGTCCTCGCGTTTTGCATACAGGTAATGGGATGCAGGTCGACAACACGGGTGGTCAGTTTCTTGTACTCTTCCAGCGAGGGAGGGTTGTCCTTGTATTTTCCTTCTCTTTTCACCGGATCATTAAAGGCCCAATGTTTCGTGTCACCCTGTCCGCCCTGCATTACCGCACATCGTACGCCCGTGTTCCAACTTTTGATGTATTTCGAGGTGTCGGCTTCGGGATAGTGTATGTTTTCCTCCGGCATGCGCAGTTTTTTATTCATTCTGTGAAACATCAGCTCATTGTTCGCCCTTTCGAACGAGATGGGGCTCTCGACGCCGATCTCCTTCCCGTCCACGTACCATTCATCCATACCCCAGAAATGGGCATTTGACAGATCCAGTTCCAGCTCGTTCACCAGCCGGGCCACCAGCGGGAGCTGTTCGGTTGGCCCTATGGGGCCGCAGACCCCGACGGGTTCACTTGCCGTAGCTTGTTTCCATGCTGTAATGTATTCAAGCGCCTCGGCCAGGTAGAAGTCCTCCAGCGTGTCGTAGAAAACAACCTTGAATCCGGGCCTTGAAAGGGCCAGCATATCTTCGGGGGTCAACCTGGCGGCATCGCCCAGAATCTCGTCTTCCAGTGTTGTGAAATCCCACCAGTCCGGGGCCAGCATACTTATTTTTCGTGACATAGTTTAAATTATTTAATTTGGGTGTTTTACTTGATAATGATATTCTCTTCCAGGATCCCGGCAAGCACGTTTCCCTGCTGGAACCCGTGCCCCAGGTGTTGCCGGAAACCTTCCGCGTACTTGCGGTTCACCTCTTTTCCCCTTACCTCCGCAAAGTGTTTCATGGAAAGGATGTACTCGTCCACCTTGTGGTGTTCAAGCAGCCAGTCCCGCTGGCTTGCATGGGCTTTCAACATCTCCTCCTTAACCGGCATCTCTCCCGTTATGTCCACATACATCGAGGGGGCGACGGCATGTCCGAACTTGTCCTTTCCATCCATGGCGTCCGCGTAATAGAGGTAGGGTGACGGCTCGAAGGGCGCTTCATCAACTTCCATGTTTTTTATGCCACAACAGAAGCAGGCCGTCTGAACAATCCTTGCGGTCGTCTCGTGATCCACCATGTAGTCCGTCGGGCTGGCAGTAATAACTATCGAGGGCCGGATCTTTCTCAACACGGCGGTTGTCCTGTTTATCGCTTCCCTATCGTAGATTATGTACACATCTTCGAGCCCCACGCAATGGTAGGTTGCCCCGATAATCTGCGCGGATCTGCGTGCTTCGCCGGTCCTTATCCGGGAAATTTCCTCCCGGGTGTGTACCGCAGAGCCTTTATCACCGGGAGTCATGGTGACAATATGAACCTCCCAGCCCCTGTTTCTAAACAGGGACAATGTCCCGGCACACATGAATTCCGCATCGTCCGGATGCGCTAAAATGGCAACAATTCTTTTTCCCAGATCCATCCTGTTATTTCATTTAAGATTATTTTCCTCGGCGGATTTATCAGCGGCGAAAATCAGTTCGTGTGTTTTCATGGCATCCGCCAAGCTGGTTAAAGGCATCTCCCTGCCTTCGTCCATTGCTTTAAAAAATGCTTCAAACTGATGCAGGTATGGGTGATCGGACACATCGCCCGAATCAAGCAGCTTCATGGATAATTCACTCCATTTATTCTTGTTTAACTCTTTGATTTTCGTAGAATAAAATTTATTATCCAAAAGGCTCCCTTCACTTCCTACCAAATGGAAATGGAAATAATAGGGCTGCAGACAATCAATAACCGAGGCAACTTTTCCTACAGCACCGTTTTTGAATTTTATGATCGAAACGGAGCTGGTGGGATATTCATATTTGGCAAAATCGGCATGGGAAGAGCCGGTCGAGTAGCTATGAACCGCATCAACTTCACTGTCGATACAGTACAAGAGGGCATCCATGGCATGACACCCTGCCGACAACAAGCTACTTCCCGCTTCCTCTTTTTTAATATTCCACCGGTACTGCCCGTAAGATGGCCCGATACCGTGGTAATAATCAACTTCCGCATAATGAATTTTCCCCAATAATCCTTGTTCTATAAGTGACTTTACAGTTTGTAATTGACCGGAAAAACGGCACTCGAAGCAGACGCATGTCTTTACGCCAGCTTCCTTCACAGCCTTCTCCACGGCCAGACAATCTTCCCACGTGAGGGCTATCGGTTTCTCAATGATCAGGTTTTTGCCGGCCCGGGCTGCCATAATGGCCTGCTTAGCGTGGAGGGCAGGATAACTGCATATGGACACCACATGTATATCGGGATTGGCAATCATTTCCGAATAATCCTCGTAACACCTGATGTTCCCTCCGTGCCTGGCGCTGATTTCCTTCGAATCCAGTCCCCGCGAAGAACAGATCGCAGTAACCTGTGCAAGAGAGGTCCTATTAATTGCGTCTATGTGGGCGCCTGCAGCCCAACTGTAACCAACGATTCCTACGTTATACTTTTTCATAATACGTTGAATTTATATTTATAAATTGTTTTAATTGATTTCATGTATTGTTTTATAATAATTTCAACTATGGCAAACTCACTCATTCTCTTTTGACAAGTCCTGTTAAATTTAAATGCTTTGTTCATTGATATTTCTTGGTTCAGGGAGTAATTATTTTATAAATACTTACGGTGTTTATGTTGAGAATTTCGTAAAAAAAGATTCAACCTTATGATTGCTTTACTACAAGTCATAGGTTAAAGAAAAACCAAGCTTTTTGTCCGAAAAAGTTAAAAAGCTTGCGAAACTGAAAAATTGATTCTATCGCCTTTTTACTAAAGTAAAGAAGCTGTTTGTCTTTGAAAGTATCGTTGAACCATTGTTTCACAGTACGTCGTTTTGTTTGGGAAGGTTCAATTATTTATTGTTGGTTCTGCAAATGTATAAAAAAAGCATAACAAATCAGTAATTTATTGAATTAACTTGCCGGCATAGATTCAGACCGCTATAAACAACAGTAAGGCACAAGGTATTATAACACAATAAGGCCCTGTAAAGCATTTGGCTTTCAGGACTTTATTGTGTTTGTTAAATTCGAAAGGAAATTTACTCTTTGGCCCTTACGTATTCGGTGGCGCTGAGTGCGGCAATTGTGCCGTCACTCACCGCAGTGGTTACCTGCCGGTAGCGTTTGGCAATACTGTCGCCTGCGGCAAAAACGCCGGGGATATTGGTCCTCATTGCTGGATCCACAATGACCTCGTCCCTTTCGTTGATCTCTACCATACCTTTAAATGCGGAGGTATTGGGTTTGTAGCCGATAAAAACAAAAACGCCATCGGTCTCCAATTCGGAGACCGCTTTGGTTTTTAAGTTCTCGATCTGCACCTTTTTCAACGTTCCGTTGCCCATATAGGCACGAAGCTCCGATTCCATCACAAAGCTGATCTTCGGGTTTTGCTTCGCCTCTTCCACAGCATGAGCAAATGCCTGAAAATGGTCAAACTGATGCACTATCGTTACGTGCGATGCAAAGTTGGTTAGGGTTACGGCTTCTTCCAGAGCGGAGTTTCCGCCTCCCACCACAATCAACCGCTTGTCCTGAAAGAAATCGGCATCGCACGTGGCACAATAGGAGATTCCCCGTCCTTCGAACTCCTTTTCACCGGGAATATCCAGCGAGCGGGGTTTTCCTCCGGGGGCCAAGATCACCGATTTCGCCCGGAAGATTCTTCCGTCCTCCAGTTCTACTTCTTTAGTTTCACCCGCTAATTGGTAACGTACAATCTTAACATTTGTCTTGATGGTGCAGCCAAAACTTTTGGCCTGCCTCCTCATAATATCCACCAGTTCGTATCCCTTTATCGTTTCCACGCCAGGATAATTGGCTATTTCATTGGTCAATACCATTTGTCCTCCCGTAACGCCTTCGCTTAAGATCAACGTATCCAGTTTTCCGCGCGAGGCATAGATTCCCGCAGACAATCCGGCCGCTCCGGCTCCCAAGATCATTACGTCGTATATTTTCTCCATACTCTTTCTTTTAAAAGGAAGACCAATCCTTTTGGGGATTGATCTTCATGAAATTAATACAAAAAATAATTATCAGGACAGAAACTGATCCAGATTCGATGTGATTTGCTGCATATTTTGTATGCTGGTGGTTGCCTTGGCTACCTTTCCGCTTTTATAATACATGGTGAAAGGAAGTCCCATAAATCCGCGGCATTCGGGAGCATTTCTTATAACTCCCGATTCCGGGCTGTCAAAAGCCATGGAGTAGAATTTCACTTCAGGGCGTTCTTCTTCCAGTTCTTCCATGATTTCATAAACAGGGATACACATCGGTCCCATACGTCCGCAGCATACCATTACGTTTTCGTTCTCGTCGATAATTTTCTGCAGCTCTTCAGCAGTTTCAATCTCGTGGATGTTAGTTCTTAAATACTTCATAATTATTGTTGATTTTATTGTTATTTTCCGACGACAAAGTTATGGCATAATCGGTTTGAAAACGAAGAATACCGGCTGACATACTCCATGAAAAAAAATGAGCTTTGTCAGTTTTTGGACTGATAAATGTCAGTTATATGAAAAGGTTGTATCTTTGATGGAAAAAGTAAGAAAAATGAACCCATTTCCAGAGAGTGATACAGATAATTGCGAAAAGATGGTAGCTTGTTTTCGCGACTTGAAGCCTGAGGAGCTGACGCTTATCAGTTCCGGTAAAACAGAACTCACCTATCTGGCAGGAGAAACGTTGTTTAAACAGGGCGCATTCTCCACCCATGTCTTGTTGGTAATGGATGGGTTGGTAAAGGTTTACCTACAAGCCGGACGCGATAAGCAGCTGAATCTACAACTGGCAAAACCGGGAGATTTTCTGGCGTTTGCCTCTGTTTTCGGGGAAACGGTACACACTACATCGGCTATAGCGTTGACGGATACACAGGTTTGCATGATTGATAAGGAAAACATGCGTCAATTGTTGATGAACAATGCGGAGTTTGCCATGCGCATTACGTCGCGAAATTTTCGCGATGAGCGTCAATTGTTGACGGTTATCGGTAATATCACGTATAAGCAGATGCGGGGCAAACTGGCTTCGGCACTGTTGTATCTTAGCGGAGATGAATTCTCGGGACAAGAAGTTTTTCCGCACCTTTCCCGGCAGGACATTGCCAATTTTGCTTCCATAGCCACGGAGAGTACCATCAAGTTTCTAAAAGAGTTTGAGCGTGATGGGATTATAGTGCTTGAAGGAAAAGACATCACTATACTTGACCGGTCGGAGTTGGAAAAAACAGAGCGGTTGGGTTAACAAAAGGTTCACTTTCAAAAATTATCCAGGCTTTCCAAACGATCCGCCAATGATATCCAACAGCTCGTTAGTAATGGATTGCTGGCGTAGTTTATTGTATTGGAGTGTGAGTTCGTCCAGCAGATCATCGGCATTGTCGGTGGCGGTTTGCATGGCGATAGTACGTGCGGCATGTTCCGATGATACTGAATCTGCGTGAATAGTGTATAGTTTCAATTTCAGTACTTTAGGGATGAGCTGGTCCATGATGGTTTGTGGATCAGGCTCAACGATATAATCGGGCTGGGGAATTTTCCATCTTTCATCTTCTGTCATCAGGGTAATGGGTAAAAATGTTTCCCGTAACAGTTCCTGTGTTCCTTTGCTTTTGTAGTGATGATAAATTAACTCCACTTTATCGATCTTCTTGTTTAAAAAAAGTTCCATCAGATCCGAGGCCAGTTGCCGCGTTGCTTCATACGAGGGCTTGTCGGCGATGTGGCAAAAATTATTTGGAGTCTCAAACCCCAATTTCCGGGCTGCTTCATACACTTTATCACCAATGGCATAAATGTGGATATTCTCTTTTCCTAGAGGGAGATATTCGTTTACCGTAACCTTCAGTTGGGAGATTACATTTTCATTGAATCTGCCGGCAAGGCTTGTGTTGGACGAAAACAGGATAAGTGCCACCCGCTTTATCTGACGTCGTTCTGCAAATGGGGAAACCAGGTTATCTTGTGAGTTCACAAAAAGCTCCATTAATTGTTGCAGTTTCTGTTGGTACGGATACAGGTTTTCTATGATTTTCTGTATTTTCCGTAATTTGGAAGAAGCGATCATCATCATGGCCGACGTGATTTTTCGTGTCGACCGCACCGACTGTATCCGTGTTTTTATTTCCTTTAACGAAGGCATTGGCTACAACTGTTTCTTGGTGTCGGCAGCAACGGTTTCCAGAATGTTAGTGACAACATCGTTGAGAACACCTTTTTTCAACTCATCCAGTACGTCTGTCCGGTGGTTAAGCTCAAGAATCTGGAGAAATTTCTTTTCAAATTCGGAAACTTTTTCCAACGGAACATCGGTTAACAGTCCTTTTGTCCCGCAGTAGAGGATAGCGATTTGCTTTTCTACACTCAGGGGTTGATGGGGCGACTGTATGAGGAGTTGCTCGTTTTTTTGCCCTTTATCGATGGTCATTGCCGTCACTTTGTCCATATCGCCACCGAATTTGGTGAATGCTTGCAGCTCCTGGTATTGAGCCTGATCAATTTTGAGCGTTCCTGCTACTTTTTTCATCGACTTAATTTGAGCGTTTCCGCCTACGCGCGACACCGAGATCCCTACGTTTATGGCCGGGCGCTTGCCGTTGTTGAACAAATCGGTCTCAAGAAAAATTTGTCCGTCTGTAATGGAAATCACGTTCGTGGGAATATATGCCGATACGTCTCCCGCCTGTGTTTCTATGATGGGAAGAGCGGTAAGGGAACCGCCACCTTTTACTTTTCCTCTCAGACTTTCGGGAAGGTCGTTCATCTGAACGGCCATCTCCTCCTGCGAGATAATCCGTGCCGCACGCTCCAGCAGTCGCGAGTGCAGGTAGAAGATATCTCCCGGATAGGCCTCCCGTCCCGAAGGACGGCGAAGAATCAGCGATACTTCCCGATAGGCTACGGCCTGCTTGGAAAGGTCATCGAATACTACCAGGGCATTTCGTCCCGTATCGCGGAAATACTCGCCTATGGCAGTTCCGGTAAAAGGAGCATAGTACCTCATTGCTGCAGGATCGGCTCCGTTGGCGGCAACAACAACGGTATAATCCATTGCTCCGTATTCCTTGAGTGTTTGTACGGCAGCAGCCACCGTTGAACCCTTTTGTCCAATAGCTACATAGATGCAGTACACCGGATCCCCAGTTTCGAAATTACTGCGCTGGTTAATGATGGTATCGATGGCGATGCTGGTTTTTCCAGTTTGCCGGTCGCCAATGATAAGCTCGCGCTGTCCGCGGCCGATAGGAATCATGGAATCCACAGCTTTCATTCCCGTTTGCAGAGGAGTATTTACGGGTTGCCGGAAAACTACCCCGGGCGCTTTGCGCTCCAGTGGCATTTCATAAACCTCGCCGGTTATTTTTCCCAACCCATCGATGGGCTCCCCTATCGTGTTTATGACACGTCCCAGCATTCCTTCTCCCACAAAGACTGAGGCTACCCGTTTGGTGCGTTTCACGGTTGTTCCTTCTTTGATTTCTATCGAAGGCCCCAACAGGACGGCACCGACATTGTCTTCTTCAAGATTCATCACGATTGCATCTACACCGTTGTCGAAACGGAGCAGTTCGTTAGCTTCGGCATTTCGCAGTCCGTAAATCCGGACAACACCGTCGCTCACCTGCATCACAACGCCGGTTTCGTCGAATCGAACATCGGTGTCTATAGCCTGCAACTGCATGCGTAACACTTCCGATACTTCGCTCGTTCTTATTATATTGTTAGACATGTTTTTATTATCAGACGATTTTTCTATTCACTTCTTTCAATTCGCTCTTTATCCGGAGTAGTTGTCCCGATACGCTTGTATCCAATCGATTATCGCCTATTTGAAGTATAAAACCTCCCAAAATGGATGCGTCTGTCAGTCGTTCCAATTCTAATGTTTCACCCGTTTTGCTTTCTATAAACGACTTTAATCGGTTGTACGTGGGTTTATCAACCTTAGTGGCCGTGATAAGCGTTCCGCTTAAGATGTTGAATTTTTTCCGGTATAATTCCAAAAAGCGCAAGGCTATATATTGCAGCCGCTCTTCCCTTTTATTTTTGAGCAACAGATCGATAAACTGTTCCAACGGTTTAGAGATACTTTCCCCTGAGGCGGTATGAATCAGTTTTCTTTTTTCCGGTATACTTATGGCTGGATTTGCCAAGGCTTCCCGGAAGTTGCTCACCTCCGAATACATATGTAGAAGTGTTTTGATTTCTGAATACACTCTTTCCTGCAGGTTTTGTTCTACGGCAAAATCCAGCAAAGCAGTAGCGTATCGGGTGGAAATAAGTCCTGTGTTCATTAAGGAAAGAATTACGATTTTGAAATAATTACTTCGTCCATTAGCCGGTTTATCATTTTCGATTGTTCTTCCTCTGAGTTCAGTTTCTCCCGAAGTATCTTTTCGGCCACACTCACTGAAAGGGATGCTATCTCGCCACGGATGGCCCGTACTGCGCTTTCTTTCTCAATTTCAATCTGTTTTTGAGCATCTGTGATGATTTTATCGGCTTCTATACGGGCACGTTCTTTGGCTTCTTCAAGTATCCGGTCACGCGATTGTGCTGCAGCCTCCAGTATTTTTGCTTGTTCCAGGCGAGTTTGTTCCAGAATTGTCTGGCTGTTCTCTTTCACCTTGTCCAGCTCTTCATGCGCCTGTTTAGCTGCCAACAACGCGTTGTCGATATACCTTTTCCGTTTGTTCACCATCTGTAGGATTACGGGAAATCCATATTTCATCAGAATGAATGCAACCATTCCAAACGAGAGCGACATCCAGAACACAAGTCCCGGTTCGGGGGTCAATAGGGACATACCGGTGCTATTTTATCAGGATAAATCCACAGACTACGACGGCAAACAGGGCTACTCCCTCTATAAGGGCAGCTGAAATAATCATGTTCATGCGGATATCTCCTGCCGCTTCCGGTTGCCTGGCAATCCCTTCCATGGCGGATGTGCCGATTTTCCCGATTCCCCATCCGGCGGCTAGAACAGCGATACCAACACCTAAGGCTGCACCAAAAACATCCAGGCCTGAGCCCGTAGCTTGTAATAAAATTGAAAGTAGTTCCATAGTTTTTTAATCAGTTTATTTGTTTATTGTCTTGTATTTTGTTTCCACAAGTTCTTTTTCTTTCTGATGCGATTCTACGCGTGCCATCCCGATAAAGACGGCAGACAGCATCGTGAACACATACGCCTGTATAAAGGCTACCAGCAACTCCACCAGCATGATAAACACAGTGAAGATAACCGATAATGCCGTCATGGACGCGTTTATGGTTGCACCCATGCTTGCCGTTACAAAAACAATGGCCGTCAACCCCATCACGGTGGAGTGTCCGCCGGTAATATTGGCAAAAAGACGGATCATTAGCGCGAAAGGCTTGGTAAAAACCCCAACCAGTTCGATAACGGGCATCAACGGAACCGGAACTTTCAGCCATTTAGGTACATCGGGCCAGAAAATTTCCTTGTAATATTCTTTTGTTCCGGTAAGATTGACAACAAGCAGGGTTGAAATGGCCAAAACCATCGTTACAGCTATGTTTCCGGTGACGTTTGCCCCACCCGGAAAAACAGGGACAAGCCCCAGGAGGTTGTTCAGAAAAATAAAGAAAAACACCGTGAGCAGAAATGGAGCGTACCGAGCATGGTCTTTACCGACGGCAGGTTTTATAACATCATCATGGATGGACATAATAAACATCTCCATCAAACCGATAAATCCTTTTTTCCCTTCCATCGGATTGCGTCTCAGTGAACGGGCAACGCTCATTACGAGAATAATCAGCAAAATGGATGAAAAGATAAGCGATGCAGCATTCTTGGTCAGCGAAAGGTCAAACGGCCTTATCTCGGCTCCGGAAGCATCTCTTTCCACAATTTTTCCTTTGTATTTTCCTTCGTGGGTAACGTAGAATCCGTTAAATGAATTTTCATCATTATGTAATTTCGACGAAAGGAACAGGTGCCATCCGCTTGTCTTACTGTGAAGAATGACCGGAAGCGGAACGGTGATGTGTCCGTTATCCCAGCCGGTAATTTTCCATTCGTATGTGTCTGCCAGATGTTCAAGAATCATTTCTTTCACATTCAATTCTTCGGCTTGTGGGTCCGGACTAGATTCCGGTGAGGCCGAAAGGGGCAGAGCCATTAAAAACAGTCCACACACCCACATCCATATGTGAAACGGGTACTTCATCGATCTTCCAGGTATTTCTTTTTAACCGGATTATTTTTCTTTTGTTCTTCTTTCAGATACATTTCTATTTTCATATAGATATAGGTTTCTATTCCGAGATAGATCAGGTAAAAAATAATAAAAATAATGGCGAAACTGCGTATTTGCTCTTTGTCCAGGAACCAGTAAAGAGTGATGATTATCACTCCAATAAATACTTTTATCACCCGCAACAGCATGTACATATTCACTATTTCCTTGGGATTGTCTTTAGGCATTTTCATCATAATGAAAATAAATACTAATCCGGTTATGTAGAAGAAAAGCGGAAGCACAAAGTACGCATCAATTAATGTGTCGGGGGAAAATATTTTTAATATATACCATACTCCGAACCCTGCTGCAAACAACATAACCGTGTGAACGATGAGAAAATGCCTGACTAATCTCTTCATAATTCTTTGATAATTGATTCCAAACAAACCGTTACCTTATTATTGTTCTTTTCCACAAAACCATCTTCGACAAGCAATTCGATCAGTTCGTTCTGGTGGGTTACAAACGAAAGTCTTCCTTTCACCAGTGATGAAATAATGGATGCATGATTTTCCAGTATCTGAAATGAACCCGATGCGCCGGGGAGTGTGACGGAGCTGACACTGCCGGTGAAAATCATTTTTTCGGGAGAGATAATTTCTAATTGCATGATCGAAGAATGTAAATTACTCTTACAGCTGTGATTGATCCATTAATTTTTTCCCTTTTTCGATGGCTTCATCGATGGTGCCCACATTCAGGAAAGCCATTTCAGGATACGAGTCAAGTTCGCCGTTGAGGATCATAGTAAATCCCCGGATAGTCTCATCAATGGGAACCATTACTCCGGGTTGTCCCGTGTATTGTGCTGCCATGAAGAAAGGTTGGGAGAGGAAGCGCTGCACCTTCCGGGCACGGTTTACTGTAATCCGGTCTTCATCCGAAAGTTCTTCCATCCCCAGGATGGAGATAATGTCCTGAAGTTCCTTGTAACGTTGCAGAAGTTGTTTTACGCGCATGGCCGTTTTGTAGTGATTCTCTCCCACGATAAGCGGATCCAGGATACGCGAAGATGACTCCAGAGGATCAACAGCCGGATAGATGCCAAGCGACGAAATCTTACGACTCAGCACGGTGGTGGCATCCAGGTATGAGAAAGTGGTTGCCGGAGCCGGATCGGTAAGGTCATCCGCCGGAACATATACAGCCTGTACCGACGTGATAGAGCCCTGTTTGGTAGATGTGATACGTTCTTGCAGCAGGCCCATTTCTGTTGCCAGTGTAGGTTGATAGCCTACTGCTGAAGGCATTCGTCCGAGTAAGGCTGAAACTTCAGAACCGGCCTGCACAAACCGGAAGATATTGTCGATGAAAAGGAGGATGTCGTTGCCTTCACCCGATTGGTCACGAAACGATTCGGCAATACTGAGTCCCGACAGCGCTACCGATGCCCGGGCACCGGGAGGTTCGTTCATCTGTCCGAAAACCAATGTGGCTTGTGACTTCCTTAGTTCGTTGTAATCTACTTTGCTCAAATCCCAATTCCCTTCGTCCATGCTTTTTTTAAACTCTTCGCCGTAACGGATCACCCCCGAATCGATCATTTCGCGCAAAAGATCATTCCCTTCGCGCGTGCGTTCTCCCACCCCGGCAAAAATGGAATATCCGCTGTAACCTTTGGCAATGTTGTTGATCAACTCCATGATCAGCACGGTTTTGCCAACACCAGCTCCGCCGAAAAGTCCTATCTTCCCGCCTTTCAGATACGGTTGAAGCAGGTCAATTACTTTTATTCCTGTGGAGAGAATTTCCTGATTTGTAGTCAGGTCTTCGAACTTGGGAGAAGGACGGTGAATGGGGTAAGCTCCGGAGTGGTCGAGCGGTTTCAATTCATCTATAGTTTCACCTATCACGTTCATCAGACGCCCTTTCACCTGCTCTCCTACAGGCATGCTGATCGGTTGTCCCAATGCTTTCACTTCTGTCCCGCGCCGTAATCCGTCTGTGGTATCCATGGCCACGGTACGGACCGTAAACTCGCCAATGTGCTGTTGTACTTCCAGTATTAATTTCTGTCCGTTGTCTCTGGTGACGGAAAGTGCGTCTTGAAGTGCGGGGAGCTGCAACTCTTTTGATTTTTTCAGATCGAAGTATACGTCAACTACTGGCCCGATAATTTGTGATATATATCCAATAAGATGAGTCATAATGTATAAATAAAGAGGAGGAAACCTAATTCTACAAATATACAAAATATATCCGACAAAACCTTTTTTAATTCATAGCAACGGTAATTGCCTTGTGTACCAACTGCGTTGATTGCTTATTTATTTGTACGTTGTTGCCCGTTAGCAACAAAACGGATGCACTTGTGGATTATTTAGTTTGTTAATCCGGATTGCGTCTTAAAAGAGCCAAGAGAGAAGCAGACATTTTCCCGATGTTCTCTGTCAGGTTAAACTTGAATTTATTGAACTTCCAATTAAACATGTGCAGTTTAAAGGTGGCCAATGATATCATCGTTAAATCGCTTGATGCAACGGACTGAATAAAGGTTCCTTGTTTTTGGCCTTCTTGGAGAATTTGCTCCAGATGGCTACTTGTAAGGGTCATTAAACCAGATATTTCGTTATTTATCTTATCACTTTCGTCCATTAATCCTTCCGAAAATACCGTAACCACGAAATATGGATTTTCTTTAAAATAGAGGCTAAGTCTAGTGAAGAATATTACAAAATCTTTTTCTACATCGCCGGTTTTTGTCAGGTTACTTAATATTTTGCTGATATTGGTTTTTAAATATTTAAGCATCATAATAATAATCTCTTCTTTGCTCGAAAAATGCCTGTAAATAGCGCCTTCAGAGAACTGCATTTCTTTTGCGAGATTTTTAATCGTTAGCCCGTTAGCTCCCGAAGCAGTAAGAATTTTTCCGGTTGCTTCAATAATTTCCAGTTGTCTTGGCGTAATTTCCATTGTAATAATTATTTGACGGTAAAAGAGAACATGATTACAAAGATAGATCTTATTTACGATTACCGGTTTTATTTTTAATTGAAATAAGGGGGTAAACACCGTGCGTGACCATTCATCCTAAGTATAAATATACTTGAATAGCTAAAAATTGTACCTTTACCGTAGGAAAAATTATTTTCCGGTGTCTTATATCTTATTGAATGCTGAAACGAGTAAATGTCTGACGAACAACTCATACACGAAATAATATCGGGCAATACTTCTGCCTTTAAAATGCTGGTGGAGAAATACCAATTACGGGTATTTCGCACCGTTTTAGGGTTCGTTCATTCTAAAGAAGATGCCGAGGATATCACCCAGGATATTTTTATGAAAGCGTATCAGTCGCTCGTGTTCTTTAAAGGTGAATCGGAATTTACTACATGGCTCTACAGGATTACCGCGAATATGAGCATCAATTTCGTCAATCGAAATCGAAAAAACCGGTTCTTGCAATCCCTCGAAGATATTTTTTACAAGCCAAGCGGTGAAAAAACGCCATTGGAACAACTGGAAGAGTCGGAACGCGACCAGCGTATCCGTAAAGCAATCGATTCGTTGCCTGAAAAGCAACGAACGGCTTTTGTCTTAAGTAAATACGAAGAACTGCCTCAGAAAACGATTGCTTCTGTAATGAATATATCGGAAGGTGCCGTTGAGCAACTTTTGCAACGGGCAAAAAACAATTTGCAAAAAAAATTAAGCACACATCCGTAGGAAATTAAATGTCATCGTGTCTAACTCATTAAACAAACAACAAGAATGAAAACGGAACATCAAATAGATGATTTTATCCGACGCGAAAAGCAAACGGAACCTAATCCGTTTTTAAGCAGCCGCGTGATGGCAAACATTGAAAAGTTGCAGAAGCCGGAAGTGAAAAAAAATCCGGTTTGGCAAGTTGCTGCCGTTTCTGCGAGCGTAGCCGCTGTTGTTTTTTTAGGAATATCAATCGGTAACAGTTATGTTGACAGCACATCGCCGGAAACGGTTATGAACATCAACGACAGCCAGATGGAAAATTTAGGATATTACAACCTCGAAAATTATGAATAAGACAAACAAAATACTGTGGTTCGTAATAGCATTGCTGGTTATCCTGAATCTGGCAACCATCGGGACCATTTTCTACCATAACAGGCAGAGTAAAGACGACAACCAGGCAATTGTTCTCGATGAAAACCGGCCAAACCCCTTGACCGGACGTTTTTTCAGGCAGGAACTTGGATTCAATGATGCCCAGATGGAGGTTTTCAGGGAAGCGAACCGCCATTTTCAATACGTTGCCAATGATTTGATTTTCGAAATGGACTCACTGAAAAGCGAGATGTTTGAGGAGTTAAACGGGACTCATCCCGACTCAACAAGATTGCATAATTTGTCGGCTCATTTAGGCAGGCATCATGCCGAACTAAAGAATGTCACCAACGACTTTTACCTGAAAATAAAATCAGTATGCGATTCCTCACAATGCGAGCGTTTACAGGGGGCCTTTCTTCCGCTTTTCAGAGACGGGACGGTAGCCAATTTCGGAAGAAGATACAACCGGAACGACAGCATTGGTCGCGGGCAGGAATACAGGCACAGATACAGGCGCGGTTGGAGATTGCAATAAATAAGATAGAAGCACATAACTAACAATTAAAAATCAGAAAAGATGAAAGCAAAACTTTTTATTTCAGCTATAGCAGTTGTTTTATCGGTAGGGATGGTAACTGCTCAGAATCAGAATCCGGTCAGAAAAGACACAACAACTTCCACTCAAAACGGACCTGCGTTTGTGGATAAAGACAACAACGGTGTTTGCGACAATTTTGAGAACGGGACACCGCGAAATCCGAATGCAAACGGAAAACAGCGCCTGCTTGACGGAAGCGGCCGGGGGATGGGCTTCCGTAACGGAAAAGGCATGCCGCGGCGAGGCCGGGGACAAGGCTGCTGCATAGGGCTTCGCAACGGTAAAGGGAGTGCGGTAAATTTCGTGGATGCCAATAAAAACGGCATTTGTGACCGCAGGGAATAAATCACAAAAATCAAAGCACCCGATACCAACATTTAGCCCAATTATGCGAATTTAGTTTGTACATCAGAAAGCCATTGGGTGTTTGTAGAAAAATTTATTACGCAGGAATGTTGAGTTTCAATTCAAAATACTAAATTTACAGCGTTTTGGCGACACCGTTTTACCTCAATACAGGAGTATCAAGATTAATTAATCAAAGCCTATGGATATTAGAAAAAACATTGCTGTCAGCGAAAACGGATTTATCTTTAATCCTCTTACGGGAGACAGTTTCAGCGTTAATCAGACGGGTGTATTTATTCTCCGTAAAATGAAAGAGGGTGACAGTAATGAAGATATCATGAAGGCACTCCAGGAGGAATACGAATTAGATACTTACACCGCCGAAAAGGACCTTTACGATTTCTTGTCTTTACTGAAAAGTTACCAGCTGACCGAAAATGAGTAAAAGAAAAATTACCGTCGGGGTAAGCGGACTCAACAATATAGACAGCCCGGGACCCGGGATTCTTGTCATTCGCGCATTGAAGGAAAGCAGTGAATTCGATGTGCGAATTATCGGATTCTCGTACGAGACCCTGGAACCGGGAATTTATATGCACGAACTGGTGGACAAAGTGTATCAGTTGCCGTTACCCACTGCAGGATCTTCAATGCTGAAAGAAAGGCTGCAATATATTGCGGGCATTGAGAAAATAGATGTAATCATTCCCAATTTTGATGCAGAACTGCACAACTTCATCAAGATACAACAGCAATTGAAATCGGAGCTGGACATTGCCACGTTTCTGCCTTCTCACGAATCGTTTGAAGAACGACAGAAATCGGAACTGAACAAATTTGGCGAAAAATACAACGTAAGGGTGCCGAAAAGCCATATGATAAATCAGCTTTCGGAATTGAAAAAGCTCGAAGACGATTTGGATTATCCCATGGTTATCAAAGGCAGGTATTACGACGCATACGTTGCTTCTTCTCACGAACAGGCAAGCGCTGGTTTTTACAAGATAGTGTCCAAGTGGGGTTACCCGGTGATTGTTCAGGAATTTGTGACCGGAACGGAAGTGAACGTCACCGCCATTGGTGATGGGTATGGCAACTGTATCGGTGCCGTGCCGATGCGGAAGCTTTACATCACCGACAAAGGAAAAGCGTGGTCGGGCATTTCGCTGGAAGATGATACGCTGATGGAAATTACACGCCGGGTGATTGAAAACAGCAAATGGCGCGGTGGCTGCGAGCTGGAGTTTATCAAAACCAAGAAAGATGAATATTATTTGCTGGAGATGAATCCGCGTTTTCCAGCCTGGGTTTACCTGGCAAACGGATGCGGGCAAAACCACGCCGAAGCATTGGTGAAAATGGCGCTGGGTGAAGAGGTAAAACCATTTGCCGGATATAAAAGCGGGAAAATGTTCATCCGCTATTCTTACGATATGATTGTGGATATTACGGAATTTGAAAAAATTTCAACAACGGGGGAAATGTAAAGATGAAACCTACCTATGAACGCCCTGTCATTCAAAAACTGAATACGGGCTTACTCAATAAATTCGGCAGCAGAACCGAGTACACACCCGTAAAACAGATCGATGGTGTTTCCGTAAACAACTTGATGGATCAGTACGGTTCACCCTTGTTTGTGATCAGCGAGAAAACCATCCGTCAAACCTATCAACGTGCGTTGAAGGCGTTTAAAATGCGTTACCCGAAAGTGCAGTTTGCCTGGAGCTATAAAACCAACTATCTCGATGCGGTCTGCAACGTTTTTCATCAGGAAGGAAGCTGGGCGGAAGTGGTATCAGGATTTGAATACCAAAAAGCGCTACACAACGGAGTGCCGGGTAACCTTATCATTTTCAACGGCCCTGATAAATCGGTGGAAGATTTGAAAAAGGCTGTCGAAAACCGTTCGCTTATTCATATCGACCATTTCGATGAACTCTATTCACTTATCGAGATGCTGGAAGGGACCTCCTACAGCGCACGCGTAGCCATTCGTGTAAATATGGACACGGGTGTTTATCCACAATGGGACAGGTTCGGATTCAATTATGAATCCGGACAGGCATGGAATGCTATCATGAAGATTGTGACACAGAAAAATCTCGAACTGGAAGGCCTGCACTGTCACATCGGTACCTATATGCTTACGGCAAACGCATATGCGGTTGCTGCCCGGAAAATGTGTGAGTTGGCACAAGCTACGGCAAACACTGCCGGTATTAAAGTCAAGTACCTGGACATGGGTGGCGGATTTTGTTCTTCGAACACGCTGAAGGGCTCTTACTTGCAGGGTGTTGATGTAATTCCCAATTTTGACGATTATGCCGAGGCTATTGTGAACACCCTTTTGCATTTTGGTTTCAAACCCGATGAATTACCCTTGTTGATCCTCGAAACAGGGCGGGCGTTGATCGACGAGGCCGGGTACCTGCTGGGGTCAGTCCTGGCTACGAAACGTCTGGCTGACAGTAGGCGGGCAACCGTTCTCGATATCGGTGTAAACATCATGTTTACCTCATTCTGGTACAATCATCGGGTATCGCCCGCACAGGATTTTACGCAGCATGCCGAAGAAATGGCGCTTTATGGCCCGTTGTGTATGAATATCGATTGCCTTCGTGAAAGTGTGAGCCTGCCTTTGCTGAAGAAGGGTGACCGTGTGGTGGTTCACGAAGTAGGTGCATACAACATGACACAATGGATGCAGTTTATCACGCTTCGGCCGAATGTAGTTATGATAGACACCACCGGGAAGGTGCATTTAATCCGGAAAAACGAAACCGTGGAAACTATCGTGGAAAACGAAAACGTACCCGATCACCTAAAGGTTTTCAAGTTGTAAAGTGTAAAAAGGATTGGTAAATGAAATCGCAGATTCAATCCATCGGTGAGTTGCACTTGAATGGCACGATCAACAGCTATGCCCAGATATTCTTTTCTCAGGATAGATGGTACGCCGTCATTTTACTGACGGTCAGTATGCTCGATTACCGGTTGGGATTGGGTGGGCTTACTGCGGTGGTCTTGACCAACCTGATGGCGCACCTGCTCGGTTTCTCGAAAGAAAAAATCAGAACCGGGCTATATGGTTTCAACGCTGTTTTTATCGGGATCAGTATGGTATATAAGTTTCACGTGAACCCGGCGCTGTTTGTGCTTTTCTTTTTTTCTGTTATTTTGGGATTTATGCTGACGATCTGGTTTGAAACCCTGTTATCCAAATACAAAGTTCCCATCCTCACTCTTCCGTTTGTATTCACGTTGTTTGTAGTTGACCTTTCATTTAAAACATTTACCCATATCCAGCCCATTCTCCCTTTCGACCGTTTTACAATTGTTCTGGCAGAACAGATGAAAGTTCCCTGGTATAATGCCGTGCACTTTTTCGATAATACCGAAATTCCGCAGATGCTCTATTTTTACTTAAAGACGATGGCCTCAATTTTCTTTACCGACAGCATTTTAGTGGGGGTGATTGTTGTAATTGCGTTGCTGTTTCATTCGAGAATTAAATCGACGGTGGCTTTTCTGGGATTTTTCTTTGCTTTTGTGACAAGCAAAATGATGGGAGTGGATATTCAGCAGCTGACCCAAAACCTGGCCGGGGTGAATTATATTTTCTGGGGAATGGCTATCGGCAGTTTCTTTATTATCCCCAACGCGTACAGCTACTTGTTGGTTGTAGGGCTTACCCCGGTGCTTTTCCTTTTTTATACAGGTATCGAAAACCTTATTTTGAATATGGGGTTGTCTTCATATACCTTGTCGTTCAGTCTTTTGTCGATATTGCTGTTGTTCATTTTAAGGCAGCGAAGCCTGAACCGATTTTTTGTTTTCCCCTATATACAATATTATAATCCTGAAAAGACGGTGTACAAGAATGTAAACTACATGCAACGTTTTGGACAGGAAACCTTGTTTAAGATGCAACTTCCATTTTTAGACAAGTGGACGGTCAGTCAGGGATACGATGGAGCTATCACGCATTTGGGCGACTGGGGAAAAGCGCTTGACTTTGTGATTATGGATGAAGAGGGGAGTACTTGCTTCGGCAGGTGTGCGCAGAAAGAAGATTTCTACTGTTACAACAAACCGGTTCTTGCTCCTGCTGACGGTTATGTCTATACAATCAGCAACATTGCCGGAGACAATGAGATAAACCAGGTTGACACCCGGAAAAATTGGGGCAATACAATTATTATTAATCACCTAAACGGATTATATACACAGATAAGTCACCTGAAGAAAGACAGTTTCAAGGTTCGCACCGGCGATTTTGTAACGAAAGGAACCGTCGTCGCCGCATGTGGCAATTCGGGACGCTCTCCGGAGCCTCATCTTCATTTTCAAGTGCAGCTGACACCGGAAATCGGTGCGGCAACCCATCCGTATCCAATCGGGTATTTTTTCGAAAAAGCAAAGGGAAAAAGAGTACTGCGCATCGGTGAGGTTCCGCAGGAAAATTCAACCGCTTGGAATGTAGTGGCATCGGGTCTGTTGCTTGACGCATTTGAGGCTAAACCGGGAAAACTGCTACGTGTAAAATACAACGGCGAAGATTTTATGTGGCCGGTAGCTACGGATGCTTATAACAAAACGTATATACATTGCCGGAAAACAAAATCGATGGCTTACCTGGAGAACGACGGCACAATGTTCTATTTTACCGATTTTGAAGGGAAAAAATCGTCGCCGTTGTATCTTTTTTATCGGAGTTGCTTTAAACTCCTGCTTTCCTGTGAAAAAGAAATTCCTGTAAAGGACTTCGTTCCCCTGACGAAAGAGCACCCCACCGGAACAAGGTGGATCCAGGACCTGTTGGCTCCGTTTGTAATTTTTACTCGAATCAAGTACCGGTCGGAATTGATAGAGGTGGACAACATGCATTTTCCCGAAAAAGTTGTTTACCTGACACAAACAAATACGGTATCGTTTCATTTTAAAAACCGCCGGAAAGAAACATCGGTGACGGTTTTAAAAAACAGCATTGAAATCCATTTCCAAAACGAAAAATTATGTATCGATTGGGCGTAACGTTAATTATAGTCATGGTTGTGGCTTCGGTTCTTGCTCAGGACAGCCTGCGCAGAGAATTAGACAGCCTCACATATCAGCAATACCTCAACAAGGATTACAAAAACCTGATAGAAACGGGTAAGAAGGCCTGTGAGCAACATATTAATTTTTACTACCTCAATTACCGGACCGCCATTGCCTACTACGAACTGAAAAATTATGCGAAGGCAGCAGAATTCTACAGAAAGACGCTCGCCGAAACCCCCGATGACCCGATTTTGCAGGAAAGTCTTTACTACTCCTATCTGTTAAGCGGACAGAAAGAAAACGCAGCTATCGTTGCCAGATCGCTTGCGCCGCACACGCAGGTAACCATAGGATACAAGCCTTCGTCCGTAGATTACATTTTATTATCGGGCGGATATATGACAAACGACAATACACCGGATATACACTCTGATTTTGCGGGAAACGATTCCGTCAATCAATATAGAGATATGATTTTCACGAGCTTGGGATTGGGCTTTAATCTTTCTTCCCGTTCCAGATTTAAACTCGGCTACCAAGTGTACAACACGAATTTCGAACAGTATACAGCCGCCGGGCTTGCTCAGACCGATAAACTCACTCAGCATCAATTGGTTGGGACATTGGAATTCTTTACGGAAAACAATGTTTTGTGGGGAGTTGCAGGGGGGTATTACTTCATTGAATTGTTTGATAGGACAGCCATTTATACTCTCGGAGGCGGAGGAAAGGGCTTCGGGCCGGGAACCGGGAGAATCTTCACAACTTCAGGCGGAAAATCCGTTTCGGCATTTTCTGCACTAGTATTTCTGAACAAACGCTTTGCGTACACTTTACCCGAGATTGCTGCAACCTATTCCAATTTTGGGGGCGGGCACCAGTATCAGGTAAAGGGATCGCTTACTTATTATCCGTTAGGTAATCTCAATTTTTACGGAACAACTGCTGCAGCAGTCATCCGCAACCAAGACGCCTGGACGGACACTCAACTTATATTCTCTCAGAGCCTCGGAGTAAAGTTAACCAAACAGTTGTGGCTCGACGGAAACATAAGCCTGGGAAATCACCGGAATTACGTTTCAGAACGCTCTTTTCTGGTGTATGACACGTACGATCCCGTGAAGGCCATTGCCGGGCTTTCTCTTTCCTGCTTTTTCCGAGATGTCATGCTGTCTGCAGGATACCAGTGGCAACAAAGAGAGGGATATGCTTATTCTGCGATCAACTACTCTGCCTATAAATACAACAATCACCTCCTAAATATTGCATTCACATGGAACCTTTAAATAAAAAAAGCGGATGGTTTATCCTTTTGTTGTTGTTCTCAGCAACAGTTTCAGCACAAGTGAATTCATCTCAGGTTTTTGCAGACAGTTATCGATACGAATCGTCGGGCGATTATCAGAAAGCCATAGCGGAATTGAATGTCCTGAACGGATACGATTATCACAAATCGTTGCGCCTCGGCTGGCTGTATTACCTGGCTAAGGATTACGAGAGCAGCAAAAAATTTTATAATCAGGCCATCAGTTTAGCACCGCAGGCTGTTGAAGCCTTGTTGGGAATTTGTTATCCGCTAGAAGCACAAAAGAAAACGGATGAACTGGAAACGGTCTATAAAAAAATCCTGTCGCTGGATAAGACAAACTCAAAAGTGAATTATGCACTGGGAAATATCTATTATTACCGGAAAGATTTTATACAGGCTGAAAAATATTTTGACCTGGTGCAAACCATGTATCCTTTCGATTACTATTCAACACTGATGAGCGCCTGGACAAAATATTTTCTCAACAAAAAAAACGATGCCCAGCGACTCTTCAATATTGTTCTTATCATCTCTCCAACTGACCAGTCAGCAAAAGAGGGGTTGAATCTTCTAAAATAGCCATTTTTTCTAGCCGTTTTGGCTAATCATTTTCAGGAGTTTCTTGTCGCGTATTTTCACGTTTCTTCCCGTCATCTCAATAAGCCCATCGGTAGCGAATTCCGAAAGGACACGGTTGATGCTTTCTCTGCCTGCGTCCACCCAGTTTCCGATATCCGATTGTGAAACCGGCAGGACAAACTCATCCGAATTAAAAATAGTATCGGAAAAGTCGAGCAATACGTCAGCAAGCTTGCCGCGTGTTTGTTTTTGCGTGCGGTTGGCGCATCGGCGATAAGCCTCCAGCTCGCTTTTGGACAACTCCATGATGATATAGGAAGAGAAATCCCTGTTTTCTTCCAGCACACGTTTAAAAACTTCAATGTCGATAAAACAAACCTCCGAGTCCAATACTGCCGTAACGCTGTACTGATTTATCTTGTCACCCAGTGTAGTGGGTAAACCCAAATAGGTTGGTGCTTTTATAAGGCGGACAATTTGTTCGCGATAGGGCCCTGTGATATGAATTTTTACCAGTCCTTTCCGAAGAAAGATAACGTTCGTGGAAAAAACGCCCTGTTTAATGATGGAATCTCCTTTGCGGAATTTTACCACCGCGTGGTTGTTCTCCAACATCTCAAGCTGACAATTTTTTAGTGTGCTCGATGATTTCATCACACAGGCACAATCGATGCATTCGTTTTTCATACAGCAAAAATAGATAAAAATGTGACATTTATCACTAAATATTGTAAGAATGTTCACCCGGTAAAAACAAATAATTAAAGAAATATATCTTTAATTTGCGTCCGGTTAATTCACTCAAAAACATCTTTTTAAATGGAAAGTATTAATACCCTGACCCTGGAGAAACTCCAGGCGGAACTGGAAAGCCTGGAGGCAAAAGCCGACCGGCTAGAAGTTTCCCGTAAAGACCAGTTGTCTATTGCCATCGTATCGGGCGATATGGATAAAATTCTGGCGGCCATGATTATTTCCCTGGCTGCAGCAGCCATGGACACACAAGTGAAACTTTTCTTCTCCTTTTGGGCGTTGTCCGCATTGCGTGATCCCCGGAAAAAGGTAAGAGGAAAAGATTTTATCTCGAAAATGTTTGGAATGATGCTTCCCAATGGACGCAACAAACTGAAGTTGTCGAATATGAACATGTGCGGTATGGGGCCGGTGATGATTAAAAAACTGATGAAGAAGCAAAACGTGATGTCGCTTGATGCGATGTTTACGGAAGCTGCCGAACTGGGAGTGGAAATCACGGTTTGCGAAATGTCGATGAACCTGATGGGTTTCAAGAAAGAGGAGATGATCGATTATCCTCATCTTCGTTATGCTGGTGCTACCACATTCGTTGCCGATGCCGGTGAAAGCAGTATGCAATGGTTCATTTAAATGTAGGATAATGAAAAAAATACTCATTATTTACAACCAAAACCCATACGACGGAACAGACGTAACCTGGAATGGGCTGAGATTGGCAGAAACATTGCACAGAAATGGTCAATCGGTAAGAATTTTCTTGATGAACGATGCCGTTGATATGGCTCGCGATGAATGTAACCCGCCCGTAACGTACGATCAGGATTTGAGTGCGATGTTGAAGGGGTTGATTAAATCGGGTGTCCCGGTTAAAGTATGTGGAACTTGCATGGCAAGATGCGGTGTGTATAAAAACAGACCTTATTTCGAAGGTGCAGAAAAATCAACTATGCAGGCATTATCGGAATGGGTAATCGATTCTGATCAGGTATTGACTTTCTAATAAAAACCATCAAAATATTAATAATTTAAATACTACAATTATGACAACAGAAGAATTAAGAACATTAAAATCGAACTTAACGGTAGATGCGCGAGGTACAGCATGTCCCGGTCCACTTTTGGCGGCTAAGAAGGCTATCGGTGAAATTGAATCGGGTGAAATTATGGAAATCTTGTCGGCAGACGAAGGAACCAAAAACGATATCCCACGCTGGTGCGAGAAGGTAGGACACGAATACCTGGGTTTTTACGACGAAGATAGCTTCAGTCGCTTGTTCCTGATTAAAGAGTAATTTTCGGGATAACACGTAATGCGGTTTCAGACCGCATTGCGTGTTCAGAAAGTTAAATAAAATATTTGACCGCAAAATTTTCTGACGCAATGAAGCGTCAGTTATATTCTTATCATTATTTATCTATGTCAAACGATAATAAATCTCCAAAAATTTTGGTGTTTTCTACCGATAAGATTTCCGATCCGGGAATTGATCAGGCAGGATTGAGAAAAATACACTACTCTCCTTCGGTTTATGTCATCAATATGCCTTGTTCCTCTGGAGTAAAACCGCGTTGGATTCTTCATGCCCTTGAAGAAGGATTTGATGGTGTTTTTATTGCTGCTGACGGACACGAATGCTCGTACAGTGCGAGCTGTCCTGAACGTACAAACGATATCATTCTGGAGTCTCAAAAATTAATGACCGAAAAAAATATAAATCCGAAACGTATCCGTATGGCAGCACTGTGTTCTGTTTGTGCAGAGCCGTTTGCCAACCACATGGAAAATTTCAGTAAAATTTTATCCGGATTGGAAGATTAAACGGAGAAGAAAATTATGAATAAACAGCAAAACAATAATTACGATACGTTGGTAATCGGAGGCGGAATTGCCGGCCAAGAGGCGGCGTTAAGCCTTGCTGATATGAACCATAAGGTGCTGCTGGTAGAAAAAGGACTTTCCATTGGAGGGAAAATGATTCAATTGAGTAAGGTGTTCCCTACGCTCGACTGTGCCGCATGTATCACTACCCCCAAGATGTCGGAAACAGCGCGTCATCCCAATATCACGTTGATGCTGAACAGTGAAATTAACGGAATAATTAAAAATGCCGACGGTGATTTCGAGGTAAACGTAACCAATAAACCGCGTTATGTGATTCAGGAAAATTGTACGGGCTGCCAGGAATGCGAAGTAGTGTGTCCCGAAGTTCGGAACGATGAATACAATATGAATCTCGCAGGAAGAAAGGTTGCCTACATTCCCTTTAGCCTGGCTAATCCGCGTATTGCGACTATCGATCGTCAAGGACATTCTGCTCCTTGTATCAATGAATGTCCGGGTGGCGTAAAAGCATACGGATATATCACTTTGGCCCGAAATGGGCAGTATGAAGAAGCGATGAAACTTCATCTGGAGGACATACCTTTCCCCGGTAGTTTAGGGCGAGCCTGCTATCATCCCTGCCAAAACGCCTGTACGCGTGGATTGGTGGAAGAACCAGTAGATATACGGAAGATAAAACGCTATTTTTCCGATTGGTACTACGAAAAATATCCGCAAGCGCCTGCTGTGGAAATCAAAGAAAATACCGGAAAGAAAGTGGCTGTAATCGGTTCCGGGCCTGCGGGAATTACCGCTGCTTATCATCTTGCGTTGAAAGGACATACGGTGAAGATTTTTGAAGCCGCTCCCGGTGCGGGCGGTATGTTGCGTTTAGCCTTACCGGAATATCGTGCGCCGAAAGATGTGGTGGATAGAGATTTACAGAATATCACCGTTTTAGGAGTTGAAATTGAAGTAAATAAAAAAATAACCGACCTTAAATCGCTTAAAGAACAAGGGTTTGACGCCGTTTTTGTTGGAATTGGAACACACAGGGCGATGTCATCGGGAACCGAAGGTTCTGATTTGAAAGGGGTGGTAGATTGTCTTACTTTCCTTCGTGAAGCCAATATCGGTAAACGCGAAGACCTGACAGGTAAAAAAGTGATGGTGATAGGTGGTGGAAATACCGCTATCGATGCCGCACGTACGTCACTTCGTCTTGGTGCTGGAAAAGTGATCGTGGTGTATCGCCGCAGTCGTGAGGAAATGCCTTGTTTCGCTCCCGAAATTGAGGAAGCTGAAGAAGAAGGTGTGGAAATTATGGTGCTGCGTAATCCGTTGAAGTATATCGGGGAAGACGGGCAACTCACACGGATCCAGTTGACTAAAATGCAGTTGGGCGAAAAAGATGCGAGCGGACGCCGTAGCTCCGAACCAATCAATGGTTCTGAATACATTGAAGATGTGGATTATGTAATCGAAGCCATTGGACTTCGTGCCGATACCAAAGCGTTTGACGGACAGGTAGATTTGAATAAAAACGGAACCATCCGTACCGATGCAAAAACATTGCAAACATCTGTAGATTATATTTTCGCCGGAGGCGATACCGTAACCGGCTCTACCACGCTGATTGAGGCTGCAGGGCAAGGAAAGAAAGCCGCTTTTTATATGGATAAATGGCTGCGTGGATTGAATATGTTCGATTTTGAAGATGGCGATAAACTTCCTGCCATCGATAAGAGAATCGTTTTGGGCAGATTCAAAGGCGAAAAACGGCCACAAGTGAAAAATGCAATGATGCCATTGGCGGATCGCGCCCGCAGTTGGGAAGAAGTGGAAAAAACATTCACTGAAGAAGAGATGAAAGCGAGCACACAGAGATGCCTGGATTGCAGTAACTGCCGTGAGTGCCATCAATGCGTGAATATTTGTCCTGCCAACGCCATCGACTTCTCACAAAAATCGAAAATTACGGAAGTTAAAGCAAAATCGGTAGTTGTGACTACGGGTTACAAACTGTTTCCGCCATCAGCCAAACCCAATTACGGATATGCAAAATACGCCAACGTGATAGATTCGATGCAAATGGACAGGTTGATCGCACCCACACGTCCTTTCAACAATGTCCTTCGCCCGAGCGATGGAAAAGCCCCCGATAATATTGCATACATTCTTTGTACGGGATCCCGGGATTCGGCCATTGAAAATGGAGGTTGCGGTTCCGATTGCATCAATAATCCTATTTGTTCACAGATCTGCTGTATGTACTCCATCAAGCAGGCGCAATTACTGATGGGTGCCTTGCCGATGGCGGATATTACCATTTACTACATGGACATTCGTGCATTCGGTAAGGGATATGAAGAGTTCTATCAGCAGGCTAAAGGAATGGGAACCAATTTTGTGAAAGGAAAAGTGGCAAAAATCCGTGAAACTGAAGATGGTAAAGGTGACTTGATTGTCCGCTACGAAGATGTGACCAAAGGAGTGGTAAAAGAATCCAAACACGACCTGGTGGTACTTTCCGTAGGTGTTGTGCCGAATAAAGAGGTTTCAACTATGTTTAAAGGAGAGATTCTTGAGTTGGACGATTTCAGTTTTGTAAAACAAATAGACGAACTGGTCAGCCCTGCTTTGACAAGCATTGAAGGGGTATTTGTGGCAGGTGCCGCATCAGGGCCGAAAGATATTCCCGATTCCATTCTGTCGGCCGGCTGTGCCGCATCGGAAGTTGCCGGATACTTGAACAGAAGAGAGGCCCTTTTAGACGATAAAAGAACTCAGTTTAAGGTGATGCAAAAGTCAACAATGAGCAAATCTGTTTTACAACATTAAGGAGGAACGGTTATGAGAAAAAGAATTGGTGTATATATTTGCCATTGCGGCGGAAACATTTCCGATTATGTAGATGTGGAAGAACTGAGCAAAATGTTCCACAAAGAAGACGGCGTAGTCGTTTCGAAAGATGTGATGTTCGCGTGTGCTGACTCCAACCAGAAAGCGATGGTGGAAGACATTCAGAAACACAACCTGGATGCGATTGTGGTAGCTTCTTGTTCGCCAAAACTCCACTTACATACGTTTCGTGGCGTGGCAGGACGCGCAGGATTAAATCCTAACAACTATGTTCAGGTGAATATCCGCGAGCAATGTTCCTGGCCACATAGCGATCGTCCACGCGAGGCAACAGTTAAAGCAGCCGGATTAATCCGCGCGGGTATCAACCGCGTATCATTCTCCGAAGCGTTGGACAACATAGAAATAGAAGTGAAAAAAGCAGCGATGGTTATAGGTGCCGGAATTTCGGGTATGAAAGCTGCTATTGATCTGGCACGATCCGGAAATGAAGTTTATCTGGTTGAAAAAGATTATTTTGTTGGAGGACGAATTACGCAGAGAGAGAAACTCTTTACTACCGGACAAAGCGGAAAAGAAATTGTGAAAAAACTGTACGATGAAATTAAATTGTACAAAAATATCACCGTTTTCACCGGAGCCACCATTGAAAAAGTAACCGGAAGTTTGGGCAATTTCAATATTGAGGTGAAAGTGAAACCACGTTATATTAATGGAAAGATTGACAAGCAAACCGTGAACCGGGCAATGGATGATTTACAGGTGTACGTGGATGACGAATTTAATTTTGGACTGTCAAAACGGAAAGCTATTTACAAAAATTATCCAGACGCATTACCCGATGTTCCCGTTGTGGATGTGGAAGCGCTCAAAGATCACCCGGATTATCTGGAAAAGTATAAATCGGTTATCAATCTGAACGAAAAGGAAGAAACCATTGCGTTGCTGGTAGGCTCTGTACTTGTTACTACTGGATTTGACAATTACGAGCCTAAAGAGGGTGAATTCGGTTACAAAAATATCCCGAACGTGATTACACTTCCGCAATTGAACAGGTTAATGGAATTATCGCCAGAAAAATTGATTTACAACGGGAAAGAAATTCACAATGTGGCGTTTATTTACTGCGTTGGAAGCCGCCAGAAAAAGGGTGAAAACAAATACTGCTCACGTCATTGCTGCACTTCGACCATTTATACGGCGTTACAATTGAAAGAGAAATACGGAAAAATCCAAAACTTCCACCTGTATCGCGACATCCGTACGTACGGTAAACAGGAAATTCTGTACGAACAGGCATCGAAACAAGGCGATTTGTTTTTCAAATACGAAGAAAAAGAATTGCCTACCGTGGAGATGAATGGAAAAGGTATTTCGCTGAAGGTAAAAGACTACCTCACAGGTAAAAAGGAGTTGGAAATCGCTCCCGATCTGGTGGTGCTTGTAACTGGAATGGTGGCACGTACGGATGCACCGCATATTTCGGAGTTATTTAAAATTCCAATTGGAAATGACAAGTTTTTCAACGAAATACACCCGAAGCTGAAACCGGTAGAAACGGTTATCAAAGGGGTGTATATCGGCGGTACATGTCAGGGACCGAAGAATGTGAGTGAAGCGGTGCAGTCTTCGCTGGCGGGAGCTTCCAAAATAACGGCATTGCTGAAAAGCGGTACCGTGATGGGCGATCCGGTTGTGGCGCGTGTAAATGCTGATGCTTGTACTTGGTGTGGTAAGTGCGCCGAAGTGTGCGATTACACGGCAATTAGGGAAACCGTTAATGAAGCCGGCAAACATATCGCAGGTGTAAACAAGGGCGTTTGTGCGGGTTGTGGAATTTGTGCGCCGGTTTGTCCCGTGAATGCTATAGAAATAGCAAAATATACCGACAACGAAATAGAAGCGATGATTGACGGTTTTGCAGCCAAAGTGGAAATCAAGGAAAAAGAAGCATCCGGTATTACCGAAGAAAAAGCAGACGTTGTTGCAGCTCACATGAAAGAGTATCCGCAAATCTGGAAAGATATTCTAGCTACCATCGAATCGGATAAAAAAACTATTCCCGAAGTGGTAGACATGCTGAAAATTGCTCCCGAAATGGTTACTTATCATTTAATGACAATGAACAAATACGGTGTGGTAGCACCTGCAGGGACAAATGAAAAAGAAGAATATTATTATTACAAAATGAAATAGTCAAATAGCGCAGGAATTAAAGCTTCGAGATTTAAGTCTTTGTCTCTTTTTCCTGGCTCTAATAATCTTAAGATATGACAAGAGTTAATCCTGAATTTGCAACAGAGTTAATTAAATATGGAGTAGGGGATTTCAATGCGTGTTTTAACTGCGGAAATTGTACGGCTACCTGCTCTCTTTCTACCAACGACAGCTCGTTCCCCCGCGAAATGATTCGATACACCACACTGGGTTTGGAGGACGAAATCAAATCATCGTTGAAGCCTTGGGAATGTTACTATTGTGGCGAGTGTTCCACGGAATGTCCACGTCAGGCAAATCCCGGTGAGCTGATGATGTCTTTGCGCCGCTGGCTCACGGCCAAATATGATTGGACAGGGCTTTCGGGTCTGTTTTATAAATACCTGCCGGCATTTCTTACTGCCATGGTACTGGTGTTTGCGGGGGTATTGTTCTTTGCCAATTCGGTAAATTGGGAATTGGAAAGAATGCTTCATTACGGGCATTTATTTGAAATGTTTGCCATAGCAACCGTTTTTGTGGTAATTTTTATTCCGAACTTATTGAGGATGTGGTATTTCACAGTGATAAGAGCGGGTGTCAAAGTCCCATTTAAAAATTATTTCACTGCGTTAAGCGACCTGTTTGTGCACATGTTTACACAGAAACGTGCCAAAGATTGTGTTGACAATCATTTCCGGTGGTTAGAGCACCTGATACTGGTAATCGCATATCTTTCGCTGTTGTTTACTACCGTGTTTCTAAACTGGTTTGGCACTCAAAATCTGTTTGTAGTCATTCTCGGATATTTGGAAAGCGCCTTTATTTTTATCATCACGGTGGATTTTGTGAAAGATCGCATTCAGAAGAAAAAAGCGTTGACTAAAAACTCCAAACCATCTGACTGGTTTTTTGTAATTTGGCTTATGTTGATGGGGTTAACAGCGTTTTTTGTACGTTTATTTATCGATTTTAATATCCTTGAAGGAAATAAATGGCTTTACCTTTTCCATTTGATGGTATTGGCACAATGGGCGTTGATTATTGTCCCTTTCGGTAAATGGACTCACTTTTTATATCGCTCATTTGCGATGTATTTTGCAAAAATAAAATCAATGAACAGTTGATAAGGGGTGGCTCTTATTCTGTATCCGGGTTAGCTCCCATGGTGAGTTTTACTTTCCCACCCGATGCTATATCGCTGAAAGGAATAAAAACAGATTTCTGTATTTTACCGTTTAACGACAAAGACTGAACGTATTTATTCTCTTTCGAGTTGTTTTCCGTTTCAATCACAAAAGTATCCCCGGGGTAATATTTCTGATTAAGTTTAATTTCTATTCTTTCGAAAAGTGGACTTCCCAACTGCATTTTCGGGTTTTCTTCGGTAAGTCCTTTCACATCGAATAATCCCATTGCAGCCATCACGTACCAGGCACCCAGTTGTCCCTGATCCTCGTCTTGTCCGTACCCGTAGCCGTGTATGCCTTCTGTACCGTAAAATTCATTGCAGATGGTGCGTGTCCACTTTTGGGTGAGGTGGGGCTTTCCCGAAAAATTGAAAAGCCAGGCAGTTTGCAGGTTGGGTTGATTGCCGTGGTTGTATAACGCATGCAGTCCGGAAAAAGCGTTGAGCTCTTTTCCACCTCCGAAAATATTACTCTGAGAAATAATGAAGATGCTGTCGAGTCTGTTGTTAAAGATACTCTGTCCAACTTTCTCTATCAGTCTTTCGGGTTCGTGTGGCACATAGAATGTGTATTGGATGGCATTTCCTTCCTGAAAACCTATCCAGGGAGCTGTTGGATCAAAGTCTTTGATAAAACTGCCATCGGTAAGGCGTGGACGCATCAGGTGTGTCTCTTTATCAAAAATGTTTTCCCAACTTCCGGCAAGCTTGTTAAGCAAACCGTAGTCTTTGGTTTTGTTCAGTTGCTTGGCAAACTGCGCTACGGCATAGCAACTAAAAGAATATTCCAACGTGTGCGATGTGCCAAACATCCAGCACTCGGGAACAGTTTTGTTTTGCAGTTCCGGAGCATAAGGAGCAAATCCGTTTTCGACAAAAAAGCTAACATCCGGTTTTCCGGCTCCCAACGGCCTGTTTTTTCCATCGATTTCGTTTTTAAATGCTGCTTCATAAGCCAGGTTTATGTCGAAGTCTCGGATACCGCAGTTATAAGCCGCGGCAATGGCCAATCCTGTAAAATTGGTGCCTACGCCTGAAACGTATCTGCTGTTTGCAATTCCGTCGCCCAGCCAGCCGGTATCCTTATAAACAAGTAACTGGCTTTTAATCCAATCGGAGTAGTATTCAGGATAGGCCAGTGTCCACAGCTGGGTAATGTTCCAGAATGCTCCCCAGATGGCATCGGTGTTGTAATGATGGTGGGCGGGAGTTCCCTGGGAATCGGTTTCGATTTGGCCAATACTTCCATCATTTTTGGGATAAGCTCCGTTTACGTCGCTTGCCAGCCCACGGCCGAGGATAGCATGATACAAACCGGTATAAAACTTGATTTTGTCGTCGTTGGTTCCTCCTGTAACTCTGATTCGGCCGATTTTTTCTTTCCACACTTCGTGCGCGGCTTGTTTTGCCTCTTCGAAGGTTTTTGCGGCGGCTTCGGTTTCGTAGTTCAGTTTTGCGTTATCGATAGAAGTATATGACAATCCAATTTTCACGAGGACTCTTTCTTTTTCCTTCGTGCTGAACTTAACGGCCATTGTACTACCTACGCCCTTGATTTCGTTTCCGAAGAGAGGTTTTTCTCCCCGGAGGAAAACAAGGCTTTCCTCTACCGGCTTGTCTAGTTTGGCATAGAAAAACATTGTAAGATCGGTGCCGCTCTGGTATTTCTTAACGTACTCAGGTGTGGTAGTAACAAACCCATCAATGGTTTGATTATCAATCAAACGAATGTGTGCATCTTTCACTGCACCGCTTTCACCCAATTGGTTGCCGATGTCGAAAATGATGTAAGCACTATCAGTCTCGGGAAAGATGTATCGCTGATAGCCAACTCTATCTGTGGCAGTAAGCTCAACTTTAGTGTCATAGTCGTTGAGTACAACACTGTAATAGCCTGTAGTAGCGACTTCTGTATTCTTATCAAATTTGGAACGGTATCCTTCGTGGGGGTTTTCGAGGCTTCCGGGACGGGTTTTCACCTCACCCACCACCGGCATCAGCATGACTCCGCCGATTTGAAATTCGTGAAAACAGGCAAATCCCTCAATTGATGTATGACCGTCTTCGTAACCGACGGCTTCCCAACCACTCTTATTTCCATAAGAGCCGTTAGTGGAGGGGGCCAGTTTGGCCATTCCGAAGGGTAGCGCTGCCGGCGTGTAGAAAAACCATCGACTGTGTGTGGTTCCTATGTTGGGATTGACGTACCGCGTGAAATCTTCCTCTACATTATCTGCTTTGTTGGCACATGTAGAGCAGGTAAGCAACAAAAGCAAGAACATCAGGTTACGAAACAAAGACATAGGCAGATTTTGTTTATTGTTTTAATCCCCACTTGTAGTTTGGCTTATCGCCCATTTCAAGTTCCAACATTCCGCCTTTCAGTAAATCAGGGGCGGGAAACTTGAAGCTGTCCAACGGTTTGCCGTTAAGCTTAGCCGACTGTACGTACTTGTTGATGCGCGATGCACCGTTTGCCTTGATGATAAATTGTTTGCCTCGTCCATAACGGTTTCCTAAATTGATGACAACCTGCTTGTACAAAGGGCTGGCGATTTCATAAACAGGATTTATGTTGCATCCGCCATCGGTCTGAAATAATCCCAGGGCAGTCGTAACAAACCAGGCGCTCATCTGGCCCTGGTCTTCATCGCCAAGATAGGCATCGCCGGAGCCATATCCGTAATACCGTTCTAAAATGGAACGGCTCCATTTTTGTGTCTGCCAGGGTTCGCCCACCCAATTGAATAGAAAAGCAAAATGCATACTTTGCTGGTTGCCCTGTACTACCGGAAAATCACCGTAACGCTCACCGGGGGCGTTATATCGCCACACTTCACTTTCTTCGAATCCTTCGGATAACCGACTTAGAAAACGATCTTTGCCAATCATTTTTGCTAGCTCCGGAACATTCTGCGGAACGAAAAAAGTGAGTTGCCAGGCATTTCCTTCCACGTAGTGTTGGTTTACCCCCGTTACAAAAGGATCAAAATCTTTCTCGAAAGAGCCGTCGCTCTTACGCAGACGAGCATAACCGGTTTCGGGATCAATGGTGTTTTTCCACCATGTGCCACGATCGGCAAAATAATGGTAGTCATCTTTTTTTCCTAACGCCTCGGCTAGTTGGGAAACCGTCCAGTCGTCAAACGAATACTCCAGCGAATTGGAGAAACGGCCAAGGTCGGAAGGTACATATTTGTATTTAAGATAAGCCTCTATATCCCGGTTTCCTGTAAGCCCGTCACCAATTTTCTGAGGTTGAACGGTTTGCATTTTCTTTATAGCGGAAAACATTTTCTCTACATCGTAATCGCGGATCCCCATCTGATACGCACTTACCAGCAACGGAATTTCGTGTTCGGCAACCATAACCGGAATGTACTCCATTCCTGCAGGGCCTTTGGCAAGCATGCCGTTGGCATCATACATGGCCAGTTGAGATTTTACCCATCGGCTGCTCCATTCCGGAGCGATCAGGTTCCAGACCTGGTTCAGGTTCCAGAACGTGTTCCAGAAAGCATCACATCCCAACGCTACTTCATTTGCCGGGTCTTTTAGTCGCTGTATTTTTTCGGTGGCATCCACCCATCTGCCGTCCACATCACTGAATGTATTGCGACAAAATGCCCGGTACATGTTAGTATAGAAACGGGTTTTTTCACGACTATCGTTTGTTTCTATATTCACTCTTGACAAAATATCGTTCCAGGTTTTTTGGTTGTTATTGCGTACTGCATCAAAACTCCAACCGAATGGTTTTGTAACCTCTTCGCTTAGGTTCCGGCGTGAACCTTCCATATCCACAAATGAGATTCCCGTACGTACCTGAACGACCGGGTTTGTTTTTGTGTCGAATTCAGCGAAGCAACCTATCTTATCTGGTTTTAAGGCGTTTACTGCTTTTTCATCGCTAAAAATCGTATCGTTTATCCAGGTGCCAAAATGCTTGATCGGTTTGTCAAATTCAATGGTGAAGTAAATGGTGTAGTCCTGATTGTCATCGGCAGACCATACTTTTGTGGTTTGCTGGACGCTGTATCCTTCAACGGTGTAGTCGTTTACCTGGTTGACGGATGCATCCAGGATATTATACCGGTATTCGGCAGGGATCTTCAAGTCAATCATCACCCGGCCGTCTTTGTCCTGCGGATAGGTATATCGTTGAAAGCTGCAACGGGTGGTGGACGTGAGTTCAGCTTCAATGTCGTAATCGGTCAGCCTGACTGCATAGTACCCCAACGGAGTTTTTTCGGTAGTTTTATCGATTGCGGAACGGTAGGCTTCAGGATCTTTTTCGATTTGTCTCTGATCGCCTATTTTCGTTTTTAACGCTCCGTTTACGGGCAACATCCCCAGGCCCGCCATCGTCCATTCGTGAACGTGACTGAACACGCCCACACTCTCTATGGACGGATCGTAACCTGCCTGCCAACCGGCATTCTCGTTATCGGGACTGAGTTTCACCATGCTGAACGGCATCCACGGGCCGGGTGCGATCATCTATCTCGAGTGTGCTGTCCCTATATGTGTGTCCACATAGTCGGCTGGAGTTACAATATGTTCCGGAGTACGTAGTACCGTATCTTTTTCAACCAAATCTCCGTTTATTAAAACCTCGTATACACTCAATTTTTCCTTTTTTACTGCCGGCATGGGTGCTTCGAGTTTGTACCGCCCCTTTTCCAGCCTTTGCTTTAAGATTGTTTTACCGTCTAATCTCACGGTAAGTTCAGGCAAATCTTTCAGGTGTTCCACATCGATCAATAACGGTTGGGCTTTTTCGTTGAGCTGGTAGCCGGCAACTTTTACGTTTCGAAGATATACGAAAGGGTTTAACGTTTCCAGTTTGGCCGAAGACGGTCCTTCCAGACGAACATCATCCAAAATCAGCCATGAACCTTCGATTACCTTTAATTGAACCGTATTTGAACCCGTTTTAATGATGTCATCGAGCGGTATTTCTATCGTATTCGGAGTGATTTGACTGTAATCACCCGTGAGCGACGCATCGCTTTTCCCTTTGGGTAAAACGGTTTTATACACATGGCCGTTCACGGTTATTTTGAGTAAAGGCGGGTTTTTGCTGTGAGCATCCAAGACGTCCACCACCAGTTTATAACCGGTACCTGATCCGGTTTCTTTCATCCGGAAAAGTATGTTGATCTCCTGAGTTCGAATACCTGCACCGTTTAGAGAGCCGGCCCATACATCTGATGTCCCGGGAAGAACGTATGGAAAATCAGTTTTCGGATTTGACCACCCTATGATGAAGTATTTATCTTCCCAACCGAAATCATTTTTCAGGAAGTCGGCGTACTTGTCCGGGGCCAATGCGAATCCGGCTGTATTCTTATCTTTTTCCCCGATATTCCAGACGATTTGAGCCTGGATAAGGTTTGCAATTGAAATCAGATAAAATAAAACAACTGTTTTTTTCATTTGGAAATTATTAAAGGGTATAGAAACAGATAGTAAATAGTTAATCCAACATCCTCAGGGCATAGGCATAAGCCCCTAAAGCAATGGCTTCGCTGGTCCCTAAGCTACTTACAGTTACGCCTGTCTTTTTACCTGTGTTATGACTCATTTTTTTATCTGAACCGGGAATGGAGACCCAAAAAGACTCATCCATCAAAAAGGCTTTCTTTTCCGTATCGCTCATAAGGTTATATACCCTCATCTGGAGACGTGGAAAGACACTGCCGCTTAGCATGCTGCGCGTTCCGTTCATTTCATCTACCATTGCCGGCAAAATATATTTGTATGCTTTGGCGATCCCTCCTCCTATTACCACAATACCATCCACAATGTTGAGCGATTCGGCAACGGTGAATCCGGCTACCCTGCCAAGCTCTTCGAAGGTGCCGATAGCTGCTTTCCTATTGCCTGGTCTTTCTCCCTCCGCTATATGATAGATTTCTTTGGGTGTGAGTTCAGTATCATCTCCCGACAGTTCCCGATATACTCTTTTAACGGCACGAATGCTGACTCCTTCTTCCGATACCAAGCCGTTGTTGTATTTGTTTGCGGAACACCATACATCGCCCCCACAACCGTTGTCGCCCGAAAGCAATACATTGTTTATAACCACCCCGCCGCCAAAGCCTGTTCCTAAGGTAATTCCAAGCAGGTTTTTATATTGCTTGGAGCTTCCGGCCTTTTTCAACTCGGCGTTTATTTCGGGCAACGCTCCAGCGAGGGCTTCACCATAAGCAAAAAGGTTCCCATCGTTGTTGATAAAAACAGGCAACCCGAATTTCTCAATCAAGAAAGGGCCTAATGCCACACCGCCACGAAATGCGGGGAAATTGGGCAAATCACCTATTATCCCGTTTTCGTAATCCGCAGGGCCCGGAAATGCAAAGCTGATGGCAACAGGCAGATCATCCAGCTTTTTTTTTATTGTGCTGAAACCGTTAACAATCGTCTCCAGGCAAACCTCCCGGTTATCGGGATGAGAAGGTAATATAACAGGATCTGTTATCTCCTTATTGCCGCGGATTGCCGTAAAGACAAAGTTGGTGCCGCCGGCATCCAACGTCAAAACTGTTCGTGGATCGTTACTGAACATTTTTCTTCAGGTTAAAGGTGAAAATCAGGATAAGTAAAAGAGAGGCAAAAATGACGGAAAGTGCGGCGGTAAAGCTGATACTGTCATTTATCAGACCCTGGACAAAGGGGATAACAGCACCACCCACAACTCCCATAATCATCAGGGCAGATATCTCGTTTGAGCGTGAGGGAAACCGTTGTAATGCAAAAGAGAAAATAATGGAAAAAACATTGGCACCGGCAAAGCCCAGCATAAAAATCAACACCCTCAAACTCCACACCTCGTGTATGAGCATTAGAGCTAAATAAGATAGTAGTGCCACAAAAAGTGAAACGAGCAGGTACTTCATCGGCTTTATTTTCAACAGAAGGAACGTGCCCAAAAAAGCACCAGTTGTTTTAGCAGCAAAATAGACACTGTTTCCATAACCGGCATTTTCGAGCGTAAGTCCTGCATGTCTCATCAAAAGTTCAGGAATAGAGACATTTAATCCTACATCAAATCCAACGATTAAAAAAATAGATAAAAAACAAAAGAAAATAAATTTATCTTTTAATAATCCCAATGCGCCGCTAAATGTAGCAGGAGTGCTTTTGAACCCAAGCTCCTCTACCTTGGAAAATGCAAGCAAGAATACGGAAATCACGGAGATTGCAGCAAAGACTGCAAACGTTAGCTTCCAATCCCCAAACCGGCTGGCTGTAAATCCCGCAACAATAGGGCCGAAAAAGGAACAAACAGATTTGATGAACTGTCCCAGTGTAAGGATACTGGCTGTCTTCTCCTTGTTGAACATGGCTGCTACAAGCGGATTAAGTGATACTTGCAAAATAGTGTTGCTGATACCCAGCAGAATGAAGGCAATCAGTACCGTGTAAAACGTGTAAAAAAGAAAAGGTATGATCATTGCCACACAGGTTGTTGCAAGCGCAAGCAGCACTGTTTTTTTTCTTCCTGCTTTTCCCATAAGAATTCCGGTGGGAATGGAGAAGATGGCAAACCAGAGGAATACCATCATTGGCAGTGTCCCTGCGATCCCTGACGAAAGATTGAAATCGTTTTTGACATAATTAGTGGCGATACCCACTATGTCTACAAACCCCATGATGAAAAATCCGAAAAAAGCGGCAATGGGTGCAAGGACATTAGATTTCTTTGATGTGTTCATTGTATTATGCATTAAATCTTACCGATGCTTTGATGGTAATACATTCATTCCCTTTGGAGTTGCCATAAGGACGGACAGTATACGTTTTTATTCGAGCGGGGACAACAAAGGTCTCGGCATAATGGACAACGAAAGGTTCAAAATCACCGTTTAAGCTCTCCACAATCACCGAATCGCCTTCTACCAGGTTTAGTACGTTTACCGAATCGTTGGTGTAGTGAGTTACTTTTTCCGTGAATATATGCCTCCTGGTTTCGATAAACTCATTTTTATGTAAGCCTGTTTTTTCTTCGCGTACCGTACCGGTATCGTTCAGGATTTTCACTTTATTCACCAGTTCACGGTAGGTAAATCCGGTATCTCTTCCCCACACGATAACCTTTTTGCCCCGATCTACGTTTATCGGGCGTGGTTTTCCGTCGAGTCCCAACCGTTGCCAGTCCCAGAGCTTAAAAGTAAAAAGATTGGGTGTTGAGCTGATTTCGAGTACCAATGTGTCTTTTCCCGAACAATGTACGGTCCCGCCGGGTATAAGGAAATGATCGTGTTTCTTTACGGGAACTTTATTCACGTATTTATCCACATCAAACACAAAGAAAGGATCTTTCTGAGCTTTATTTAGATCGGCCACCATTTCATCGGGATTTATGTCGTTTCTAAGGCCCAGATACACGTAAGTATCCTCTTTGGTATCCATAATGTAATAACTTTCATCCTGTGTATATGCCAAGCCGAAGTTTTCCCGGGCGTATTCGGCCGTTGGGTGTACCTGCAAACTGAGGTTGCCACCTCCTATGGTATCCAAAAGGTCGAACCGGATAGGAAATTCTTTGCCAAAGCGGGCTTCGACAGGGTCTCCAAGCAACTCCCTGCTTCTCGTATACACCAGGTTAACCGAAGGCATCTCGAATTCAATGTCGTTAATTTTTAACAATAAACTGTTTTCTTCGGGTACACAGTCGAAACACCAACCAAAATTACTCACCGAACGGTCCAGATCACACACTTCTTTCATCCATTGTCCACCCCATGGTGCCGGATCGAAAAAAGGTACTAACCGGAAAGGAGAACTTGCCGCCTTGTCCATTCCCTTGAAGAAAGTCTCTTTGTCAATTAGTTTGGGCAGATCAACTTTGACTGTGTCGAGCCAGAAATCAACGGTGTCATAGATTGTTTTTTTGTGCTTGTCCAGTACTTTCCAGTCGTTGAAAAGGCCGCGTTTGTATTGAAGAGAAAAAGTTTCCTCTTTATTGTTCACACCCAGGCCGTTCACTTCCTTTCTTCGCATCCGTTGCTGGATCTCCCATCGGGGCATGTCTGCGTAAATGTTGATGTCGCCTGTTGTTACATATTGTGCCCCATATCCGAAGACGATCACAGTACCCGATGCCTGCTCAATACTTTCCCTGGCAAAACGGAGTTTCTCTTCATCGAAATAATCGCTGATGGAAAGGTTGGAATAGAAGCCAAAAAGAATGTCTTCGGTTAAAAACTGCTCGGTCAATGCGTTAATTTCATTTTCGGATTTAAAGATCTCCAATGTGTCGATAAGCCGTGCATTATTGATTTCTTGCAGCTTAGATTTTAATAAGTCATAGTAAACGCCTGTATAGCAGTCGACCGTCAGCAGTTTCGCATGTTCTACCTTCCCGCTCACGAAAGAGGAAATGCTTTTCCACCCTTCAAGTATAAAGCCTTTCCCGATTGTAACAGCAGGACGCTTATCGTAATTGCTTTTTCTTTTCCGGTTCATATTTATATTATATGTTGGGTTTTTCATCGTATGTATGAACATGCTTCGGGTGCAAAAATAATCAATATCTCTGCTGTTGAATCTTATTTTGTGTTTTTTATGTTTTTTTAATGGATGAGGTCTGGCTTAAAAATTGGAAGAAAAAGATCTGGACTCTCTGACGCTTTCAATCTTATAACTGAATGAATCGGCTCTGTACCAACCGATATTGTATTCTATTGGCAGATCGTTTATGTCGCTTACAAATCTTTTACGGATAAGGATTGGATCTCCGACTTCAATTTCTAATTTTCCAGCAATGAATGGATTGGCACCGGATGCCCGGATTTCTTCTCTTGATGTTTTTACGATGATATTATAATCATTTTCCAATATTTCGTATAATGGCCGGTTAAAGTTCTCCGTACCATCCATTCTGATTTTAGGATTAAATTCCGAATGAAAATAGACAAAAGGGAAATTTTCTTTGCCGCGCAATCTTTCTAAACGCAGGACCTTCACCTGGTTAGTGATTTCAAAAAACTGCCTGGCATTTTCAGTGGGAGCCTGTTTGCTGATGTGTAGTTCGAAGTTTTCAATTTTCACTCCCAATACTTTCATTTCCTGTGAAAAACTCAGCCAGTTGGTAGCTTCGCTGTATAAATTCTTTTCGGCAACTCTTGTCCCTACGCCCTTTTTGCGTATCAACAACCCTTCCGTGACCAAGGTGTTGATGGATTGTCTTAATGTGTTTCTCGATATTTTTAATTGTTCAGACAATTCTACTTCGTTGGGCAGCATTTTCCCTTCTTTGTACTCTTCCTTCGTTATCAAGGCGCGAAGAAGCATTTCTGCTTGTTTGTGTAGAGGGACAGGGCTGTTGCGGTCTATTTTTAATTTCATTTTTTTTGTGCAAAGTAAAAAATTTAAGTCTCGTCATAGATTGATCACTGTCTCGTATGGCTAAATAAGATCTGTATTGAGGTTCTTTTATTCTACTTCCCGTTGATTCCTGAAGTCATAAAATGTTTTTCTCATCAGGTCGGCGAGCGATAATTGATAATTGATATAGGCCCTCAGGTGGGAAGTATATGCGTTGTTCAACCTGTTTCTCTCTAAAGCCAAGCCTTGGCTGTCGATATCTCCGTCAGAAAAACGCTGCCGTGTTATCTCGAAACTCTTTTCAGCGACTAAAACATTCTTTTCCAGGACTTGTAGCCTTTTCAAGTTGCTGTTTATGCTGGCGATGAGGTTTTTGACTTCAGTTTCTATTTCCCGTTCAACTTCTTCTTTGCGGTAATTGTACTGTTTTAGCCTCGATTCCGCTGCCCTTACCAAGGCCCGGTTTTCCCCCCAGTCCAAAATGGGTATGGTGACGGTCAGTCCGATTCCGTAGCTTGAGTTTCTGTCAACAAGATTGTTGTACGAGTTTTTGATCGATTGCATAAAACTGATGTTTGCCCGGTGATCAATACCGGCCCTTTCGAAGTACGCATCCACACTTCCTTTTATCAGTCCGTTGGCTTTTTGTTGCTTAATGTTAAGCTTTTGCAACTCGATTTGAATTTCCTGTTCCCGGACTTCCAAACGGTTTTTCAGGGCTAACTCAACTGCTTTTGCCGGATCGATAAGGACGATTTGATAGTTCAGTTGGTTATTCAAGGCTATGCTGTCATTCAGGTCTAATCCCAATAATTCCTTGAATGAATTTCTTGCTGATACTTCATTTAAGACGGCAATATCGTGATTATTCTGAGCTTCGGCCAAATCCACCTCCATTTGAAGTGCATCTACTTCGCGGATGAGTCCGGCGGCAAATTTATTTTTTGATATTTCGTGAGCTTCCATCTGTCGCTCCAGGTCGAGAGACGCAATTTCGGTGCTCCGCTGCAACGACAGTAAATTGTAATATGAACTGCTTACCTGATAAATAAGGTTCAATTCTTCTCTTTTGAACTGTTTGCTGGAGCGCTCATAATCCAGTTCGGCCCTTTTCAGGGTAGATTTAATGCTGTTGTAGGCATAAAACGAATTGAGCGGTTGGTTAAATCCAATCCGGGAACGCAGGCGCGATGAACGGAAATTGTTTTTAAGGTCTTCGCTGCTCGACAGCATATTGTTGATGAAAATATTGCCATCGGTAGGGAGTGGTTGATTGATGGTCAGCACTCCGGAGTATCCCAGTTCTTTTACCGGATAGTAATAAGTAATTCCCGTAGTATCTTTCCAACTCTCGATGGTTTCGTTGTACTGCGGCGCGCCGAGGGTCATATCGATATGTGTTTTCAACCGGCTTGTTGCCGATTTCAGGTTGAATTCGGCAATTTTGAGGTCTTCGCTTAACCTCAACATGCTGTAGCTCTTTTTCTTGGCTATTTCTATACTCTCTTCCAGGGTAAGCGTGTAAGCCGACTGGCTTTGGAGCAATAAACAATAAATGAATATAAATGAACCTGCTAAAAGAAGTTTTTTCATATTATTTCGTCATTTTGAAATGTATTCAAAGAGGGTAGGGAAGTCCTTTTTTGGTTAGGCTTGTCGGAATGAATCATGCCGTCTTTCAGGTAAATGTTCCGATGAGCGTAACTGGCGATTTCTTGCTCGTGAGTGATTAAAATAATTGTGTTCCCTTCGGCATGCAGTTCCTCAAATAACCGCATAATTTCTATTCCTGTTTTTGAATCGAGGGCACCGGTCGGCTCATCGGCCAGCAAAATACCCGGAGTAGTCACTAACGCCCTGGCAATGGCCACACGTTGTCTTTGGCCTCCGCTTAGCTCAGCAGGTTTATGAGTTACCCGATCCGACAGCCCGACCCTGTCCAACGCCCTCAACGCTCTTTCTTTGCGCTCCGCACTCGGCGTTCCTGCGTAAATCAGGGGGAGTTCCACGTTTTGAATGGCATTTAGTCGTGGCAATAGGTTGAAATTCTGAAAGATAAAGCCTATTTCCTTGTTTCGCATGATCGATAGGGCATCGTCGTCCAATGTGCTTACATCAACATCGTTAAAGTAATAATGACCGCTCGAGGCCGTATCCAGGCATCCCAGGATATTCATTAACGTTGACTTTCCCGAACCCGACGGTCCCATAATAGCAACGTATTCGTTTTTCTCTATATTGAGGTTTATGCCGTGGATAACAGGTATTTCGGCATCTCCCAACAAGTAATTCTTTTTTAAGTCTTTTATCTCAATCAGCATAATTTCTAACTTGTTTTTATTCGTATCGAATGGAGTCGACCGGTTTTAAATTGGCGGCGTTCTTTGCCGGTAAATAACCGAAGCTCACTCCCACGATTACCGAAAAAGAGAAGGCTATAAAGACAGAGTAGGGCTTTATAAAAGTGTTTATATCGGTGAACAGCGAAACTATGAGCGACAGGACAATGCCGGTGAGGACACCGATGATACCGCCCGTGATACTTATTGCCACCGATTCGGTGACGAACTGGCTCATTATATCTATTTTACGGGCACCGACCGAGCGGCGGATACCAATTTCCCGTGTCCGTTCCATCACGGTTGCCAACATGATATTCATAATTCCAATACCGCCCACCAACAGTGATATGGCAGCAATAGCGCCTAACAGAAAATTATAGATTTGGCGTTCTTTTTCCTCTTGTTTTAGTAATTCGTAAGGAATTACAATGCTGTAGTCGTCGTTATTGAAATGATGGCGGCGCAGAATTTCGTTAATAATTTTGGAGGCTTCTACCAGTTTATCCGAATTTTTTAGTTGAACGGTTATTTGCTGAATTTCACTGGAGAGTGCATTCTCGCGAGTGAACCGGTTCAGAAATAAGGAGAGGGGCACAAACACATCCGTATTCAGGTCACGTGCAGCCAATTCGCCAACGGTTTCCGTAAAAAGGCTCTTCGATTCCAGTACGCCAATAACTTCCAGCCACTGATCGTCAATTTTTACCAGTTTACCTATCGGATCCTCTCCTTTAAAAAAACCGGCTGCCACGCCGGCACCCAGCACGCAGACTTTCAGACGCTCGTTGTAATGTTTGTCATTGATGAAATAACCGTTCCGTACCTTGTAATTCATCATGGCTTGAAAGTCGGGAGTGATGCCGATAATGGTGGACTTTACCGATTTATCGTTGTACCTCACGTCTGTGTTTTTCTCAGCCTGTGAGGCGATTCTTTCCACTCCGGGCACGATTTCTTGAATCACTTGGGCATCCTGGATGGAAAGCCCTTGCGAGAACTTCGCCCTCACTTCTTCCAACTCTTCATCGGACAGTGTTTTTTCGCGGATGATGATGTTGTTTACACCCAGATCCTGGTATTTAGCAATGGCTTCACGCTTGGCCCCTTCTCCGATTGATAACATTGTGATAACGGATGCCACACCGAAGATGATTCCCAACATAGTAAGGAAAGAACGGAACTTATGGTCCACTAGTCCTTGAAGCGCCAAACGAATATTTTCACCGTACTGCATAATTTACTTTATAAAAATTCACAACTTACTGTCATCCCGGGTTTTAATCGTTCATCGGGTTTTATTATCTTTACTTCCACATCGAATACTTTCTGCCGGGATTTTTGGTCTTTCAGCCTGCAAAGTTTGCCGATATAGACAATCTCCCCTTCAAAAACAACTTTAGGCATGGCATCCAGCCTCACCGCAACTTTCTGGTTAAGTGCTACTTTCAAAAAGTCGGTTTCGTTCACCTGCGTATTCACTTTCATAAATTCCAGTTCCGGAACTATGGCGAGGTTATTGCCGGCATATATGTTGTCTCCGATCTTGTAAATGTTCCTGTTGGAATTTTGCCAGTTTGTCGCAATTTGAAACACCCCTGATACGGGTGCGCGTAAGGTCAGCAAAGGTATGAGGTTCTTTGCATTTTCAACCTCTTTTTTTATTTGTTCAACCCTGATTTCCTGTATTTTAAGCTCGCTGGTATTGATAGCTTTGTTCAGTTCGTAGATTTTTTTCTCTTTTTCGAGGTTGATGACAGCTTGTTCGTATTCGAGCTGTTTTATTTTTCGCAATCGCTCCGATTCGAACCGGGAGGCCTCCCATTCAATTTTTTTTAAATCGAATGCTGCAGACTCGTTTCTTATTTTCGATTCGCTTTCCTGTTTTTTGTTTTCTTGTTCTACATAGAGTTTTTCCAGTACCGCCAGTTGTGTTTCGAGGTTGCTCTCGCTTTCCAAAATGTACTTGTTGATATCAGCCGGGTCGAGTTGCGCTATGGAATCGCCTTTTTTTACAATCTCTCCGTGGTTCAACAACCCCACAATTTTCATCTGGTACCATTGCCTCCCATACCGGCTGACAACGACCGAACGGGAATTTACTGCCGCCAGTTCCCCGGTTTCCACAATAACACTGCCGTCGGAAGTTCTTCTTTCGCTCTCCGATTCTGAACTTCTTTTGCATGAAAAAAGAAGTGCTGCGACGAGGACAACAGAAAACAGGCTATATAATTGTGATCTTTTCATTATATCTCCGCGTTTTCGGTTTTCTTTTCTTCCGTTTCTTTTGAAAAAGGATTTACGAGTGCTATCTCTTCACCTTCTTTTAATCCATTGACAACCACGATGTAGTCGGTGTTGTTTATCCCGGTTTCTATTTCTGCCTTTTCGTAGCCAGTACCTTTCTTTTTGTAGACAAAATTGTTGTCTCCTTCAGTGAACAGGGCGTCTAGCGGAATATAGAGCACATCTTCAACTTTGTCCATTATTATGCGGCAGCTGACGGTGAGCCCGGGAAGCAAATTCTTATCGGACTCGTTGAGCAATATCTCAACGGGGAACACCTTTATTTTCGATGACTCATCTTTGTTCACAGCTAGATTGGCAATCGAATTGACCGTTCCGGAAAAAACACTGTCGGAAAATGCATCGGGTTTAATTTCTACTTTAAGCCCTTTGCTGATTTTGGCTACGTCCACTTCGTTTATCTTTACCGTAGCTTTCAGCGAAGATAAATCGGGCAATTGAATAATGGGAAACCCACTCCAGCATTGGTCGCCAATCTGAAATTTATTGTTGCTACTCCAGTTTTTCGATAAAATGGCTATACCTGAAGAGGGGGTTACAACCGATAGCTTTTGAAGTGTTTCGTGCGCTTCGTCCAGCCTCGATTGGAATTGCATGATGGAGAGGTTTTTTTGCTTGATCTCTTCTTTCTGAATTTTTATACGGTTCTCAATTTGCTCTTTAGCTCTTTCCAGCGCAATTTCTGCTTTATCGAGGTTTAGCTGGATCTCTTTTTTCTTGATATCCGATTCGTACCCGGCAGACTCGAAGCGGATTTTCGATATTTCGTGCGAAATGCGTGTAACTTCATAAGCTGCCTTCAGCTCTTCGAGCTCCGATTGTTGCTGTGCTTTCATTTTATCGAACTCGGCCCGTGCAATCTCTAAACTCGATTCTGCCTCCACAATGCCTTTTAGAACTTCCGACGGGTCAAACACAATCAGCGTGTCTCCTGCTTTCACTTCCTGCCCGTCCTTGACCAGCTCGGTGATTTTAAGGTTCCCGTATCGCCACGAAATCATCGGTGCTACAATGTTGATGGACTTAATGGCCTCTATCTCTCCTTCTTCATACAAGTCGAGAAATAAAGTGCCCTGAGTTACTTTTCCAACAGGTATTTGTTGGGTTTCCTTTTTTTTGCACGCTACAAAAAGTAGCGAACAAATAACGATGAGGATCCATGTTTTTGAAAAATTCTTCATATTGCTGCAATGGCTTGAAATTATTTTGTTTTTCCTCTCACCATCGATGGCGGCGGTTTTATTAACGCAATTACTTCTCCCGGTTTTAATCCGTCTGATACGATAGCTTCTTTGGAAGAAGAGAGTCCGGTTGTTATTGGACGCATCTCGTATTTGTTTTTCTTCTTCACATACACAACTTTAAGGGAGTCTTCTTCATAAATGGCAATTTGTGGAACCACGATTGTGTCGCGGATTTGTTTTATGAATACCCGGCAATTTGCTGTGAAACCGGGTTCAGGGAGTTGCAGTGCGCTGTCTACAGATGCTTCTACCTCAAAAAACTTTACCTTCGAATCCCTTTTATAGGGTTGGCCTACGGGCAGTTTTTTGGTGATTTTTCCATAGGCGACGTTGTTGGGCATAGCATCGAAACTGAAGCTAACGGAATCGTTCTCGTTTATCTGGCGAAAGTCCACTTCCCCCGCCATCATTTTTACCTTCATTTCCGAAACTTCAGGCATGGTGATCAACGGCATGTTGTTCCATACATTGTCACCCACCTTCAGTTTTTCTCCTGTCATCCGGGAATTAGAGACAACGGTTAGTCCTTTACGCGGGGAGCGTATGGTTAAGCCGTCGAGAATGGTCTTTGCGGAGGCTAACCGGTTGGTTAATTGTTGAATATTAAGCTCCAATTTTCTTACCTCTGATTGATTGATGATCTCGAGAGCTTCGAGCTTCTTCTCAAATTTATTTTTTTCGATTAGCGCCCGTTCAAGCTCTAATTCCTTGATTCGTTTCTGTGTAGGAGTGGCGAAATGTAATTGGAGGGAGTCTAATTGCGCTATTTCGGTATCGGCTTTATTGTTTTTTACTTGTGCCTCAAGCAGGGCGTACTGCATCTGTAAATCAGCTTTTACCTTGCTTAATTCGGCTACTGCAGTTTCCAACTGCATCGCTAAGTTATCGTGAAGGGTTTTACGGTCATTGTCTTCGAGAATGCACACAACATCTCCTTCATTGACATGCGTTCCGTCATCAATAAGGAAAGTAATAATGGCATCCACATTGCTAGGACAGGCTATTGTTGTGTATCGGACAGGTTCAGCAACGCCGTCGATCATCAGGGTGTTTTCAAAATTGGACGTTAGTACAGGGTATGTTGAGATCTTTTCTTTATTGCTTTTGTTGCATGAACAGATTAACAATAAAAAGGCCAGCATCCATAAAATTACATATCTTTCCACGATAGTGTTTTGTAGATTATGGTCGCAAATGTACGATCTTCTTTTTTATTTACGAAAATTAAGTAGATTCAATTAGAGAAATTTATGATTTGTTCTGAAAAGTTTAAAATCGTGGAAAAACTGCGTTACGGGGCCAGCCTGTGTAACGTCCAACCCTCTTCAGTCCGGTAGTATACAAGCCTGTCGTGCAGACGGCCGGGACGTCCCTGCCAGAATTCGATGGTTGTGGGGAGTAGGATAAAGCCACCCCAATATGACGGGCGGAAAATTTCCAGGTCATTGAATTTTTTCTCGAAAGAGGCTTGTAGTTGTTCTAATTCCTCACGGCTCCCCAATATTTTGCTTTGCGGTGAGGTCCATGCTCCGATTTGTGCCTCGCGGGGACGTTCATTGAAATAAACATCGGAGTCAAGGGCGGAAAGTTTTTCTACCCGTCCTTCAACGCGGATCTGACGTTCAATGGAATGCCAGTCGAAAACAAGTGCGGCAAACGGATTTTCGAGTAACTCCCTGCCTTTCCGGCTAAGGTAATTGGTGAAAAACACAAATCCGTTTTTATTTATTTCTTTTAACAGCACTACCCTGGCGGAGGGCTTTCCACTTGCGGTGCATGTTGCAATAGTCATGGCGTTTGCTTCCGGGACCCCTGAGTCGATAGCTGCCTGTAGCCACTGCTGAAATTGTTCCATTGGATTGGCTTTCACTTCAGTCTCATTTAGTTCCCCTGTTGTATATTCTTCCCTGAATTCAAACAGTTTTTTCATTTGTGATCGTTTTTTCTGATAAAGCAACCCGATAACCTTTAGCTGCCGGTCCACATCGCGAGTTGCTATACAAATATAAGCCATGCTGCAGCTATCTGACAGTGAGGTTTAGTTAATAAATACTAACGATTTTTTCTTGTAATCCTATTAAATTCAATAAGACAGAGTAATTTGCTATCTTCGCACAGGATTTAGAAATAATGTTTCGAATGATAAAGGTTGAAAAGATACAGAAGAGTTTTGGTGACCTTCAGGTGTTGAAGGGAATTGATTTGGAAGTGGGTAAAGGGGAGATCGTATCGATCGTGGGTCCCAGCGGTGCAGGAAAAACCACGCTGTTGATGATTATGGGCACACTTGAAAAGGCAAATTCCGGAAAGGTAATGATTGACAACAACGACCTGAGTAAACTCAGCGAGAAAAAACTTGCGGATTTTCGTAACAAGAATATCGGGTTTGTTTTTCAGTTCCATCAACTTCTGCCGGAATTTACGGCTTTGGAAAACGTTATGATACCCGCACTGATCGGTAACATGAAGCAGGGTGCGACGGAGAAAAAAGCAAAAAAACTTTTGGCTATGATGGGGCTGAGTGAACGAATGGAACACAAGCCTGCTGAACTATCCGGAGGAGAAAAGCAGCGTGTGGCAGTTGCCCGCGCACTGATAAACGATCCCGTAGTTGTTTTTGCCGATGAGCCCTCGGGAAGCCTTGATACCGATAATAAAGCCGAACTGCATTCATTGTTTTTTGAACTTCGCAGCCAGCTAAATCAAACGTTTATCATTGTAACACATGACGAACAACTGGCATCCATTACAGATCGAACCATTCATATGATGGATGGGAGAATTGTTGAAAAGATTTCAGATTAAAAATCAAATGGCAAAAAACAAGTATTCTATGAAACTAAAATCGTTTTTTATTATGGTAATGGCAACGACTGGACTGTTACTCTCATGTAACAACGAACAGAAATCGGATACTGATTCAAAGAACCTGGGGGAAGCTATAGGGAGATCAAAAATAAAAGTGGAGAATGGGTTAATAACCCCGGAGGTTTTGTATAGTTTTGGACGTATAGGAAGTGTGGAAGTGTCTCCGGACAAGTCGAAAATACTTTATCAGGTTACCTACGTCGATATTAAACAGAACAAGACCAATCCCGAACTTTTTGTGATGAATACTGATGGGAGCGATAAAAAACAATTAACAGTCACCAATGCCAGAGAGAGCAATCCGCAATGGATCTCGGGGGGGAAGAAGGTCGCGTTCATAAGCAACGAAAGCGGGACATCACAAATATGGATCATGAATCCCGACGGTAGCGGAATGAAAAAGATAACCGATGTGGAGGAAGGAATAACTGGTTTTGTTTTTTCGCCAGACAATAAAAAGGTGCTGTTCATCAAGAACGTAAAAGTGGGGGAGGCCATAAAAGATAAGCATCCCGATTTGCCGGAGGCATCGGGCAGGATCGTGGATAACCTGATGTACAAGCATTGGGACAGTTGGGTGGAAGAAATCCCGCACACGTTTGTGGCTGATTTCAGCGACGATAAAGTATCGAACATTATTGATTTACTCCAGGATGAGCCTTATGAGGCCCCCATGCTGCCTTTTGGCGGGATAGAACAACTGGCCTGGAGCCCCGACGGGAAAACCATCGCATACACCTCCCGTAAAAAAACAGGAAAGGAATACGCCGTTTCCACCAATTCCGATATCTTTTTTTACGATGTGGAAAGCGGAAAAACAACAAACATGACCGAAGGAATGATGGGTTACGATGTGAATCCGCAGTTTTCGCCCGACGGTTCAAAACTTGCCTGGCAAAGCATGGAGCGTGACGGATATGAGGCCGATAAAAACAGGCTGTTTGTGATGGACCTGGCAACGGGTGATAAGACGTATGTGACGGAGAATTTCGACTACAATACCGATGCATTTGTCTGGAACACGGATAATAAAACCCTTTATTTGGTGGCTTGCGTTGAAGCCAAAACGCAGCTGTTCTCTGCCGATATCCGGTCGAAACAGATTTCGCCAATAACCAAAGGCAAGCACGACTATGCATCCGTTGCGCTTGGAAACGGAAAGCTTATAGCAAAACGCCATTCCATGTCGCAACCCGACGAGATATACTCCGTTGAACTTACCAACGGGCAAGCCACTGAAATTTCGTTTGAGAACAAACACATCCTGGAGCAGCTGACCATGGGCGAAACGGAAGAGCGCTGGATTGAGACTACTGACGGAAAACAGATGTTGACCTGGATAGTTTATCCGCCTGACTTCGATTCTTCAAAGACTTATCCGGCATTGTTGTATTGCCAGGGCGGTCCTCAAAGCACGGTAAGCCAGTTCTGGTCTTACCGGTGGAACCTGCAAATGATGGCTGCCAACGGATATATTGTGGTGGCGCCCAACCGTCGTGGGTTGCCGGGATTCGGACAGGAATGGAACGAACAGATCAGCGGTGACTACGGTGGGCAGAACATGAAAGATTATCTCTCCGCCATCGATGCTCTCGCTCAAGAACCGTATGTTGATGAAACCCGATTAGGTTGTACCGGGGCAAGTTATGGAGGTTTTTCCGTTTACTGGCTTGCCGGTAATCACGACAAGAGGTTTAAAGCATTCTTGTCGCATGCGGGGATTTTTAATCTGGAAGCGCAATATCTCGAGACCGAAGAGATGTGGTTTGCCAACTGGGATATGGGAGGGCCTTATTGGGATAAATTAAATGCAGTAGCGCAGAAAACATACGCTACGTCCCCTCATCGCTTTGTGGATAAATGGGACACGCCTATTATGATTACACACGGCGAACTTGATTATCGTATCCTGGCGTCACAAGGAATGATGGCGTTCAATGCGGCACAACTTCGGGATATTCCTTCGCGGATGCTGATTTTTCCCGACGAGAATCATTGGATTTCGAAGCCGCAAAACGGAATTTTATTTCAGCGTGAATTTTTCAGGTGGTTCGATCAATGGTTAAAACCAGGAGGGAAGGTAAATACACAATAATCAGTTTCGATAACGAGTGCAAGAAAAAGGAAAAAAATACGGTGAAATATTTGCAGGTTTTAAAAATATAGCTACCTTTGCACTCGCTATCGAAAACGATTTGCAAACGGTGTGGTAGTTCAGTTGGTTAGAATACCTGCCTGTCACGCAGGGGGTCGCGGGTTCGAGTCCCGTCCATACCGCAGATTTAAAACCTAATAAGCTTGTTAAAAGCTTGTTGGGTTTTTTATTTTTGGTATTTATTTGTGCCACATTTGGAATCAACGGATCAACGGGGATCAACCCTAAAAGTTGTGGAGGGATTTTAAAACCTTTACCTTTGTATCCATGAAGACAGGATACGAGTTATTGTTGCCCCAGGGCATGACAGATTACTTTGAGGTAGTAGAGGTTGAAGAGACAGACAAGACAATTATTTTATATTTGTAAGAGAAGGGCTGATCCCATATTTGTACCTAGTCCACAAGGTGTTGGGTTGCTCTGTTATTTGCTTATGGAAATTATAAAAAACAAAAACACCTGAATATCAAATATTCAAGTGTTTTTTAAAGTGGTGCCACCAAGAATCGAACTAGGGACACACGGATTTTCAGTCCGTTGCTCTACCAACTGAGCTATGGCACCATCGCTTTTTTAATTGCGACTGCAAAGATAAAAGGATTTTTTACAAATAAAAAATTTTTGGAACAAAAATATGCGGAAATTATCCGGTTATTTTCCAATTGGATTCCATCCCTGCGCTTTCAATTCCATTTCCTGTCCATCGCGGGTAACCAGGTAGCACCCTTCTTCGGGTTTAGTGATGTGGCCCACAAGATGTACGCCCGGCAGGGCAGACACTTTCTCGTGAAGAGACAAGGGAACGGTAAAAAGCAATTCATAGTCTTCGCCGCCGTTTAACGCAACGGTTGTGACATTCATATGGAATGTTTCTGCCATTACGGCGGTTTGGTAATCGATGGGTAGCCGTTCCTCGAAAATACGGCAACCCGTGTTGCTTTGCTTACAGATGTGGAGGAGGTCTGACGATAATCCATCCGAGATATCAATCATTGCCGTGGGGACTATTTCCTGTCCGGACAGGAACTGAACAATGTCTTTCCGGGCTTCCGGCTTGAGCTGGCGTTCAAGGATATATTCTTTCCCCGAAAAATCAGGTTGAAAATCCGCTTTTCCTCCGAAAACCGCCTTTTCACGTTCCAACAATTGCAGGCCCATGTATGCCGCACCGAGGTCGCCCGAAACAAATATCAGGTCGGTATCTTTGGCTCCGTTTCGGTATACGATTTTTTCTTCATCAGCTGTGCCGACACAGGTTATGGAAATAGAAAACCCGGTTAGCGATGATGTCGTGTCGCCTCCTACGAGATCAACACCGTAAATTTCACATGCAAGTAATACCCCGGCGTAGAAAGTTTCCAGATCTTCAACCGAAAACCGTTGAGAGATACCCAATGAAACCGTTATTTGCTGTGGTTTTCCGTTCATCGCATAAATGTCGGAAAAGTTGACAACTGCCGATTTATATCCCAAGTGTTTCAACGGAACGTAAGTCAGGTCGAAATGAATACCTTCCAGCAATAAATCGGTGGTGACAAGCGTCCGTTTGTCCGAGTTGTCTATAACAGCAGCATCGTCTCCCACTCCTTTTTTTGTTGTGGGTTGCGTGAGTATTATATTTTTGGTGAGGTGGTCTATTAATCCAAACTCTCCTAAGGTGGAAATTTCTGTACGCATAAATTAACTGCTTACATTCTTTCCACAATTGCCCGCATAATTTCTGCCATTTTGGGCTGAGCAATTTTTGCAGCTTCCTGTACCTCTTCGTGTGAAACTTCCACAATTTTTCCGACTACACCTAGGTCAGTAATGATGGAAAAAGCCAATACTTTCATTTTGGCGTGGTTGGCAACGATAACTTCGGGGACGGTGGACATGCCTACGGCATCACCGCCGATAACGCGGAAGAAATGATATTCTGCAGGCGTTTCAAACGTCGGGCCGGATACGCCTACGTACACACCGTGCTGTAACTTGATGTTTTTCTCTTTGGCAATTTCCATCGCCATTAACCGGAGTTCTTTGTTGTAGGCTTCGCTCATATCGGGAAATCTTGTTCCCAGTTCGTTGTAGTTCTTGCCGTGAAGCGGATGCTCGGGAAACATGTTAATATGATCTTCAATGAGCATGATGTCGCCCACGTCGAAGCTCGGATTCATTCCGCCGGCAGCGTTTGATACGAAAAGATATTCAACACCCAAAGCCTTGAAAACACGGATGGGAAAAGTTACCTGTTTCATGTTGTATCCTTCGTAAAAGTGAAAACGCCCTTGCATGGCCAGTACTCTTTTACTGCCGAGTGTTCCGATGATGAGTTTTCCGCTATGACCCTCCACGGTCGAAACCGGGAAGTTGGGGATTTCGGTGTAAGGAATTTCAGTTTTATCATTAATCTCCCGGGCTAGTTCTCCCAGTCCGGTTCCTAAAATGATAGCGGTATTGGGAACATCACCGATTCTATTTTTTAGATAATCGGCTGTTTGATTGATAGCTTCTAACATGTTTGTTGATTTTTTTATTAAATGATTCTTTTTCGTTTTTTTCTAAAAATACTACTTCTATGGGGATATAGTACAATCTTTTTTTCACCTCTTCGTCAAGAAACGACAATGCATGAAAGCGTACAGCATCTTTCTCGGTAGTTACGATCATCTTATCGTCGTCGTCCACATCCAGGGCGTTCATTTCCCGTACAACTTCCTCAATATCTTCTTTTTTAAAAAAATGGTGATCGGGGAAGTATTTCGGATATAAATTGTACGTTTTCAGTTCCAGCTTTTCTACTAACGGTTTAGGCGATGCAATTCCAGTAATCAGAAAAACGTGCTTTTTGCGCAAATCATCGGGCTCGAGAATTTCCGGTTGCAACTCGGGGAAAACAGGTATGAGGTTACCGTAATCAAAAGTGGTGAAGTACAGATCCTGATAAGGAAATAAATCGAGGCCGTTTTCATAAATACGGAAGTCGATGGGTTGCATATCGCGGCTGCATTTGGTGACAATGACGATTGAAGCGCGGTCTTTTCCCTGTAACGGCTCTCGCAAGTTTCCTGCGGGAAGTAATTTGTCCTCGTAGACCGGGCGGTTACTGTCGACCAATAAGATGGAGAGAGACGGAGTGACGTAGCGGTGTTGGAAACCGTCGTCCAGCAGAATGACCTGAGGTCGCTCTTCTATGTCGATGGATTGTATTTTCTCTATGGCGCTTCTCCTGTTTTTATCCACCACAACGAGTGTTCCGGGAAATTTCTGCTTTATTTGAAGCGGCTCATCACCCACATCCTGTGGCTTTGAATCGACGTCTACAATCCTGAACCCTTTGCTTTTCCGCTTGTAACCCCGGCTTAGGACGGCCACTTTATATCTTGACGATAATAAGTAGATAAGGTATTCAATGTGTGGTGTTTTTCCTGTGCCCCCCACAGTGATATTCCCCACACAAATAACGGGAATATCAAACTTGTGCTGCTTCAGGATTTTCGCATCAAACAACCTGTTCCGAAAATTCACGCCAAGCCCGTACAACCACGATAGTGGCAGCAACGAACGTCGTATATCGGGAACGGGTGAATCCATCTTTTGTTTACAACTTTAGATTACGCGTTTTAAAGCCTGTATTATTTTATATTCAACTCATACGGAATACGTGCTTGGATATAATCCTGATCTTTGAGGTTTTTCAAGAACATAAACTTATCGTAGCTTTCTCCCAGATAACTTTTTAACGTCTTGGCGGCCAATTCTTCCTTGTCTTTGCTGAAAATCTCCTCAAACGGTGACCTTATCCTTGGATACTCGAAAACAGCATAGCTTTTGCCTAAATTAGCCATTTCAGCCGCGATACGGATAGCTTCATCGACCCCGCCCAGTTCATCTACCAATCCAATTTCCCTGGCCTGATTTCCTGTCCAAACCCTGCCTTCGGCATATTTGGCCAGGCTATCTTTCAGCATTCCACGGCCTTCGGCACATCTGGTCAGGAACAGATCGTAACCGCTGTCCACATAAGCTTGCATCATCGCTGCTTCCTGAGCGTTAAAAGCTCGGGAAACGTCACCAAAATCAGAAAATTCGTTGGTTTTAACTACGTCCGTATCGATACCCAGTTTATCAAGTGTGCCGCTAAAATTGGGAAACATACCGAAAATGCCGATAGAACCTGTGATGGTGGTGGGCTGAGCAACTATTTTATCAGCATTACACGCAATATAGTAGCCGCCCGATGCAGCCATGTCACCCATAGAAACAACTACCGGTTTTTCCGACTTCAGATCGGAAATTGCTTTCCAGATTTGCTCCGAGGCATATGCGCTTCCGCCTCCCGAATTGATGCGAAAAACAACCGCTTTAATGTCATCGTCTTTCCGAAGTTTTTCAATCTCGTTTACGAAATATTTATCCTGAATGCCATTAGGCCTATTGCCGGATGCAATTCCTCCTGTGGCGTATAGCAAGGCGATGGAGTTTGTTGATTTCCGTATAGCCGGTGTTTTTACTGATTTCATTTCCGCAACCGTTGCCGACGGAATTTTAGTGTCAGTATCTATCCCGAGCAGTTCCCGGACATAATTTTTCATTTCACTTTCGTAGAGAACGGTGTCGACTAAATTTCGGGACAACAGGAAATCGGTTTTTCTGAGCATTGGAAACTGATTGGCGATCGAATCTATTTGCATAGTTTCCATATTTCTGGATGCAGCCATATCGGTTTTTATAGTATTCCAAATATCTGTAATGAATGAGTTCACCTGTTCTCTGTTGGCTTCACTCATTTCGGTTTGGGTAAAAGGCTCGGCAAAAGATTTATAAGTGCCCACTTTAAACAGTTGCATTTCTACGCCGAGTTTCTGCAACGCGTCTTTATAAAACAGCGGAACCGAAGCAATTCCGTGAACATCGAGCATCCCCTGAGGATTGATGGCCACCTTATCAGCAACAGAAGCCAGATAATAGCCGTTTTGAGTGTATGTATCGGCATATGCAACGATAAACTTGCCACTTTTTTTAAAATCCTCCAACTCTTGCCGTATTTCTGCCAATGTAGCAGTGGAAGCTGCAAAAAGACGTGTATCCAGATAAATACCTTTTATCTTGTCGTTATTTTTTGCTTTACGGATGGCTCCAATGATATCGTTCATACCTATGGCAGATGGGACTCCACCTACCAGGTCGGTAAACGGGTCACTTTCCGCAATACGTTCCTGTATGGCGCCTTCGAGTCTTAGATTTAAAACGGAGTTATTTTGCAATACAAATGATTCCTGTTTGCCAAAAGAACCCATGATCGAGCCCATCATAGCAAACATGATCAGCATTGAAATAAGCGAAAAAATAAAACTCGCGATGATGAAGCCCAATGCTGATGCAAACATCATTTTAAAGAAATCTTTCATAAATTTGTGTTCTAAATTGATTATAAGCACAAAAATAGAGAAAAAAGAATTATATTGCAATTGAAAACAATTACAATTTAGTTTCTTTATACTTGTAAGATAATTTATTATTGTAGTGATCGGGGTTTTATACCTCATAAATTGTTTTGAGAACAAAAGACCACGAAAGAACCTATAATAGTTAAAAAAATATAAAGAATAGGGGTGAATGGATAAACCGTGCAACGTTTTTTCATTTTTTCCATCTTTACTAATGTAAGCGATAAGCATGGATGATTCGCAGTTGATAACAGCATGTAAGAAGCAGAACCGGAATGCCCAAAAGGCATTGTATGAGTTGTATGCTCCGAAAATGATGGCTGTCTGCCTGCGTTATTGTCAAGATAATGAGACCGCTCGTGATGTGTTACACGACGGTTTTCTGCAGGTTTTTACGCAAATTGGCTCTTATTCGGGCAAGGGTTCTTTTGAAGGTTGGTTACGCAAGATTTTCGTTAATCTGGCTCTCGAAAATTATCGTCAGGAGAAAAAAAGGTTCAACTTTTTAAACGATTACGGAAAAGACAATTCAGACTTTTGGGATACTCCTGAGGATGACTCTCTCGAAGTAGGAGATATTCCGCGTCAAGAACTTCTGAATATTATTCGTGAGATGCCTGAAGGCTACAGAACGGTTTTCAACTTAGTGATTTTTGAGGATATACCTCATAAGGAAATTGGTGCAATGCTGGGGATAACAGAAAACGCTTCCCGGTCGCAATATTTCAGAGCCAAGACTTTTTTACAAAAGAAAGTCCAATCCATGTTGAAGAAGAAATACATATGATCTTCTATGAACGAAAAAGATATATTTAAAGAACAATTGAAGTCGGTTTTCAGCGATTTTGAAGCTCCTGTTCCCCCTGATGGCTGGGAGAAGGTAGAGCAGTCGCTTAATGCCATTAGGCGGGCGAGAATTATCCGCCGAAATTGGTATGTCGGCTCCGCAGCAGCTACTGCGGCATTAATACTGGGAAGTTTGTTCTTTTTGAATTCGCCTCATCCGGTCAAACCCGATCTCCCTGTTTTCACCGGGAAGATGGCACCTGAAAAAACAGGAAGCCTAGATACACAGGATACTCAAATAGCAAAAACTGAAACGACAAAGAAGGAAAGTAACAAGGACAGTCAGGTTGGGTATTCTCTTCAAAAACAAGAGGTTTTGGTGGCCAGGTACACCAAAAGAAAAGAAAAGGTGTTGTCTGTAAACATAGACTTAGAACAAACTCCGGAAAAGATAGTGATTGCTGAACAAACTGTTGAAGTTAAGGCCGAGGCAATGGGAGAAAGAATAATTCGTCCTGAGGAAAGGCAGGTGGTTCAACCCAGTCAGGAAGAGGTTGACCGGCTCATTCAGGAGTTTGAGAATGCCGGGAAAGCTACAATCTTTGAAGGTTTGGCGTTTGAAGATAAGAAGAGTAAACCTATTATGTTGGCACTGAACGCAAAAGGTGGACTTACTTCTTCGCGGAAAACCGTAAATAGTCCCATGACTTTGCGCAGTGCCAGTGCGGTCAAGCCATCTGAAAACGGAGATGGTCTTTATTCCGGATTAACGGGATCGAATAAGATGTATGCTGATTACAGCAGTATCCCATTCAACAACCGAAGTATTGCTGATAACGTAGCCGAAATGGAACACGATCAGCCGGTTTCGTTCGGCATCACCGTTTCTAAAACCATTGTTGACAGGTTATCCATTGAAACCGGATTGGTTTATACCTATCTGTTCTCGCGGGCTAAAAACACCAGTGTTGATTTTCAAAATCAGGAGACGCAACATTTTCATTATTTAGGTATTCCAGTCAATCTAAATTATAACTTCGTGAATATAGGAAAACTGGGTTTGTTTGCATCCTTCGGAGGGATGGTTGAAAAAGATATTTACGGGGAATTCAGGAGTACGGGACAAAGTGTTTCAACTGAACTAAACAGTGCGTCTCAGGGGGTGATTACTACGAAAATCAGTCAGAAGAATCCACAGATCTCAGTAAATGCAGGGGTAGGGGTGTTTTACCCTATTTACGGAGGATTTAATTTGTACGGCAAGGTTGGTGGGGTTTATTACTTTGATGCAAAAAACTATGAATATAAAACGATATATACCGACAAGAAAATCGGTTTCGATTTGAATGCGGGGATCCGATTTGATTTCTAATGATTTTTAATTTAACAAATAATTATGTATATGAGAAAATTGATTTTATTTTTTAGTGTTGTGATTGCTGGACTCTTTTTGACTTCATGCTTAGAGGCCGGAGATAGTAACTTTTCAGGTCAGCGGCAATTGTTTTATATTACTCAATTAGAGGGAACACAAGTTGCCCATAACGGAGATTTTGTGATGACTTCCAATGAGATTAAATCGAAAGATCCGGACAGGTGGTACCTTATTACCTGGTCGTGGAGTACCGAAAACGGTATGGTCAGTACAAATGTACATAACGCTATAACACCGGAAATAGAGCAAATACCTCTTGGCGTATATTCTCAACAAGAGGCTCCTCAAGAAACCATGACTCCTGTCCTTAACTTTAACATGGTTGGGGGGTTGCCCATAGCTGGTTCATTTGGTGACTTCCTGATTGTTCAATATGTATGGAATAAGAAAGAAGGCGAAAAAGTACAGGCGAAACTCTATAATGAAACCACTCAACCAGATGCAACGGATACATATATACTGGAATTGCGTTTAGAAAAATCCGGCACTTCCACGGAAACTTCTGGAAAGAATGTTGATGGTTTTGCAGCATTTGACGTGAGTTCATTGCGTAGTCTGGTTAACTTTAACGGACAAGATTTTAAAGATATCCAGTTAAAATTCAATTATTACAAAGAAAATGCAGGACAGCCAACCAGCGTTACACAGCCTGTCAGGATATATAAAAACTGATTTGAGCCGCGGTCAAAACACAATCTTGACTAGTCCTAAATAAGCGTTACAGGTTTATAGAACAATATTAATTGAATCATCAGAGAAAAACAAGGCTAACCTTGTTTTTCTCTGATTTTTTATATATAAAAGTTTACACTTTCTTGTTTATGCATCTGTTCAGGTGTTTTCACATGACAAAACCAATGAGGCCTTTTGATTGTTGATGCGCACGGCATCTTTAACCAACCATCTCATTGTTTTTATATCAACTTGATACTCCTCGATTAAAAACTCCTATTTTAATATACCGTTCACCCTTTCTGCAATTGCATTCGCATACGGATCATAGCTTTCGGTCATACCCGGTGTTATCTTTTTGCTATTTAGTGCATTCTGATGATCGTTTTTTTGCCACCAATATAAGTTATATCGGAAACCCATACCTGTTCTGGATGGTTTAACTGCGTACCCTCCACTAGATTCTTATACTTTTTGAATCTATGATGAGAGTCGGTGGTTATCCTGTAATCTTTTTTTACGTAACACTATTTCAGAACAAGACATGTTTCAACAATAAAAAAAGCTACCCAAACGGGCAGCTTTTTTTATTGTTGAAACATGTGAAGAAGAGAATTTTATTCTTCGCTCTTTGTTTCTTCAGTTTTATTTTCAACTGTTTCTTCTGCTTCAGTTGCAATTTTAGGTTCATCCTTCACTTCTGCCTCAGCAACTTTTGCTTCCTCTTCTTTATTAGCTTTTGCCTTAGCTTCTTTCTTGAAAGCTGCCACCTTTTGGTTGTCGAGTTTTTCTTTCAGAGCAGCGAGTTCTTCGATATCACCCAACGTGGTTTTTTCCATTACTGGAATTGCCATTGTTGATGATTGGTTTTCTTTCTTACCCGAACGTTTGCCTTTTCTGCTTTCGTCAGAACCGCCTCCTTGAGCATCCTCGTGAATACGGCTGTGAGAAACAATAATGCGTTTAGCATCTTTATTGAACTCGATAACTTTAAATTCCAGTTTTTCGTCCACTTGAGCTTGTGAACCGTCTTCTTTCACCAGGTGTTTTGGAGTAGCAAAACCTTCTACACCGTAAGGCAATGCGATTACTGCACCTTTGTCGACAAATTCGAGAATTGTCCCTTCGTGAACCGAACCAGCTGTGAAAATGGTTTCAAATACATCCCACGGATTTTCTTCCAATTGTTTATGCCCAAGGCTTAAACGACGATTCTCTTTATCAATTTCCAGAACCTGAACTTTAATTGGAGCTCCGATTTCGGTAACTTCGCTTGGATGTTTAATTTTTTTCGTCCAGGATAAATCGGAAATATGGATCAATCCTTCAACACCTTCTTCAATTTCAACGAAGGCACCAAAGTTGGTGAAGTTCCGAACGGTTGCTGTGTGGGTGCTTCCAACAGGATATTTCTCTTCGATGTTATCCCATGGATCGGGCTTGAGTTGTTTTACGCCGAGCGACATTTTTCTCTCCTCGCGATCGAGTGTCAGGATAACGGCTTCTACCTCGTCGCCCACTTTCATAAAGTCTTGTGCGCTGTGCAGATGCTGTGTCCAGCTCATTTCCGATACGTGGATCAATCCTTCTACGCCCGCTGCAACTTCAACAAATGCTCCGTAATCCGCTATAACTACCACTTTTCCCTTAACGATATCGCCTACTTTCAGGCTGTCGTCCATGGCATCCCACGGATGTGGGGTTAACTGTTTCAATCCAAGGGCGATGCGCTTTTTGTCATCATCAAAGTCGAGAATTACCACGTTGATCTTATCGTCCAGTTTAACCACTTCGTCCGGATGTTGGATACGTCCCCAGGAAAGGTCGGTAATGTGGATCAAGCCGTCAACGCCGCCGAGGTCAACAAATACACCGTAGGAGGTAACATTTTTAACCACTCCTTCGAGTACCTGTCCTTTTTCGAGTTTCGAAATAATTTCCTTTTTCTGTTGTTCCAGCTCTTCTTCAATAAGGGCTTTGTGGGAAACAACTACATTCTTGAATTCAGGATTGATTTTTACCACCTTGAATTCCATTGTTTTGTCAACAAAGATATCGTAGTCGCGGATAGGTTTCACATCGATTTGAGAACCTGGCAGGAACGCTTCGATACCGAATACATCCACAATCATACCGCCTTTTGTACGGCATTTGATGTATCCTTTGATTACTTCGTTGTTTTCTAATGCTGCGTTTACGCGATCCCATGAACGCGAAGCACGTGCTTTTTTGTGAGAAAGGATCAACTGTCCTTTTTTGTCTTCCTGGCTCTCGATGTAAACCTCTACCTCGTCGCCAACTTTCAATTCAGGGTTGTAGCGGAATTCGTTCATCGATACCACGCCGTCTGATTTGTAGCCGATGTTTACAACCACTTCGCGTTTGTTCATGGAGGTTACCGTACCGGTTACCACTTCTTTATCGTTGATTTTGCTCAACGTGTTGTCGTAGCTTTCGGTAAGTTTTTCTTTGTTTTCTTTGGAGTAGACGTCACCTTTTGCGTAAGCATCCCAATCGAATTCCTCTATGGGAGCTACAGTTTTTAAATTGTCAGTCATTTGTTGTTTGAAAAATTAATAATTAAATAAGTTAGACATTATATTGTCGAAAAAAAACGGTGCAAAGATAGTCGGTTTTTTGTTAATAACCAATTCTTTGCACCCGGAATTTTGGGAAAATATCAACTTTCCGCAAGTGAGGACAGGCCAGCAGAAGATCAGATAAGTAATCCTTCCTGGACTTCTTTTCTTGTCCCCGCTCCGGCAATGGTTTCTACCAACTCCAAAGCAAACTCGAAAACTAATCCCGGCCCTTTTCCGGTAATGATATTTTTGTCAACGCTCACCTTGTTGCCGCTGACTTTAGCTCCGATCAATTGATGTTCAAAACCGGGGTAACAGGTTGCTTTTTTCCCTTCCAGAAGTCCTAATCCCCCTAATACCATTGGTGCAGCGCAAATAGCAGCTACAACCTTGCCTTTTTCGGCATATTCCTTCACCTTTCTCTTAAGTTCTTCGTGTTCGTTAAGGTTTTTTGCTCCGGGCATGCCGCCGGGAAGTATCAGTACATCCACATCGTGGAAATTCACCTCCCGGAAGATTACATCTGCCAGAACGGTAATGTGGTGCGCTCCGGTGACGTTTTTCTCGTTAGTTATCGAAACAGTCTGAACAGGAATCCCTGCCCTCCGTAAAATGTCTACAGTTCCCAAAGCTTCAATTTCTTCGAAGCCATTGGCTAAGAATAGCGCTACTTTTTTCATCTGTTCATGTTTTGTTTACGTTGTACTCGTATGATAATTGAAAGCGGCGAAATCGCCGAATTTAAAGATGCAATCAGTTGAGGTTAAACCTGTACGTAATGGTCCCTTGCTGATTGTTGGCAGAGTTGATAGCATTGAATTTAGTTCTGCGTGCCGCCCGCAGTGCTTCGTTACGCAGTGAAGTGTTCGGGGTATTTGTGCCGCGGCCAATTTCGGCATTTATAACGTTTCCGCGGGGATCTACCGTAATGTTGACAACGACCGTTCCGTAATCGTTTACCGAATAGTTGGGTTGAGCTAACCCGCCTGAACCCAAGCTTCGGCCTCCCAAATCGAAGGTCCCGATTCCACCTGTACCCGATGTGGCTCCCTGGGAAGCATTTCCCGTAGAAACTCCTTGGGTTCCGCTGCCTTCGGTTTCACCCCGGCTGCCGGAGTTTTCACCAAACAGTCCGCTCATTTGCTGATTTATTTCTCTGCGCCTGGCATCTTCTTCACGTTGTCTGCGTGCAGCCTCTTCCTGTAACCTACGTTGTTCTGCTAATTGCGCCTTACGTCGCTCTGCTTCACGTTGTGCAGTAACGTCTATTGTTGGTTCTGTTTGTTGAGTGATCAGCGGCTCTTCGGGCGAGTATTCAGGGACGGATGGGCGTTGCGCGGGTGCAGGAGATATTTCATTCATGGGAGATTCCGTTGTGCCGGAAGCCTCTTCCACATTTCCAAACATAACGGGGATACCCTCCAGCTCATCCGGGGGTATTACCAGTGTGAAGTAAGAGAACAAAAGTACAAGCAGAAGCAATACGGCAAAGAGGATTGTCCCTGCTATTCCTGCTGTTTTTTCTCTTGTGATTTGCATCCTGTAAAAGTAATTGACCGGTTTTCTAGTTCGGTCTTGTCATCAGCACCATTTTAAATTGGTTCTGATTCGCAATATCCAGTATTTTTACTATTTCGCGGTAGGGCACTTCCTCATCGGCATAGAGTGCTACGAAGATATCCGGTTCAGCCGAGTAGACCGATTGCAAAAACGGTGTAATTTGTTCAAAAGTTACCATCCGTTCGGTCTCGTTTGCATTGGCAACGTAATAGTTCAGGCTCTTGTCTATGGTAACCCGAGTAATGGGCTTTGCCTGTGCCTGTTGTTGTGATTTGGGAAGCAGCACCTTTATTGCATTTGGCACTACGATGGTGGATGTGATCATGAAGAAAATCAACAGAAGAAAGATCACATCAGTCATGGAGGCCATGCTGAAATTTGCTTCTACATTAAATCGTTGTTTTAATGCCATTTTCCTTTTGTTTTATGCCACCGGTTCATTCAAAATATCCATAAATTCCATGATTCGCATCTCCAGTTTGTTTACGATACCTTTTATTCTCGTTGTAAGGTAGTTGTAGGCAAATAATGCGATAATCCCCACGATAAGGCCGGCAACGGTTGTAACCAACGCTTCATAGATTCCTGTTGATAAAATATTGACATCCACATTCGCTCCTGCACTAGCCATGCTCATAAAGGCCTTCACCATCCCTGTAACCGTTCCAAGAAATCCGATCATAGGAGCTCCCGATGCGGTGGTCGCAAGAAGCGGCAATCCTTTTTCCAGTTTGGAGATTTCTATGTTTCCCTGATTCTCAATTGCTGACATAACATCTGCCGTAGGTCTGCCCAACCGCGAGATTCCTTTCTCAACCATTCTTGCTGAGGGTGTGTTGGTATTACGACAAAGAGTCATCGCTGTTTCTATTTTTCCATCCAGGATATAATCCTTTATGCGGTTCATGAAAGAATTGTCTTCCTGCCCGGCTTTATTTATTACTAATGTTCTCTCAATCAGTACGTATACGGAAAGTAGTAAAAGTACCAACAATACGATCATCAACCAACCGCCTTTAAATGCCAGGTCTAAGGCGTTCATAGTTGTTTGAGGTTCAACGGCAGTTGTAATCTGCTGTATTTGTTGCAATGTATCTTGAACAGGAGCAATTTGTAACAAGTTCATCAAATCGGATATTTTAAAAGGTGTTTGTAAAGATAAATAATATTCTAGGCATTAGTACTGTTGACAGGAGTATTTAAACAATTTTTATAAGCTTTAATTGTTTTTTCCAAACCCATATAAAGTGCGTCGCTAATGAGCGAATGCCCAATGGATACTTCTTTTAGCCAGGGAATGTTTACGTAAAGGTAATTCAGATTGTCCAAATTCAAATCATGTCCCGCATTTACTCCCAAACCCAGGTTTTTAGCCATTGTTGCCGCTTCTACGTAAGGGGCCACTGCTTTTTCCTTATTGGTTTTGAATTCTTCGGCATAGGGTCCGGTATAAAGCTCAATTCTGTCAGTACCAATTTTCGATGCCATTTTTATCATTTCCAGATTTGTGTCTACAAAAATGGAAGTACGCACACCCATCGATTGGAATTCATTTACTACCTCGGTTAGAAAATCCCTGTGTTCCAACGTATTCCATCCGCAATCCGATGTAAGGACATCGTGTGCGTCAGGAACGAGTGTTACTTGCGTAGGACGTATTTTTTTTATCAGCGAAATAAACTCAGGGGAAGGATTCCCTTCAATGTTAAATTCGGTAGTTATCCTGGGTTGCAGGTCAATTACATCCGTATAGCGGATATGGCGCTCATCGGGTCTGGGGTGGACGGTAATTCCTTCTGCTCCAAACAGTTGACAGTCAACGGCTACTTGAATTACGTCTGGAATATTCCCTCCTCTTGAATTTCGGATGGTAGCCACTTTATTGATATTTACACTTAATTTTGTCATTTAAATCAACTTACCCTCTTTGATTGTTGTGTTTGAAATTCATTTCTCTGATGAGAATTGATAAAAAACAACCTAACGCGATTTTTTACCTAAAAAATTCCCATCTTTGTAAAACATTACAAAATTAATACGAAATAACGGTTTTGCCTAGTAACAGATGAAAGATTTTATCAGACATCAGATAGAAAAACAGTCCGTATCGTTTACTGTTGAGAATTTTCTCGGTCTTTCCGATACGGAAAACTCACTGGTTATAATAGAGATTTCGTTGGTAGACTATACACTCACCGAGATTGCCCGTATTGTTGAAAGCAACAATGCCCGCATCATGAATGTTTTTATTCTCCCGGTAGCTGACGGCAATACGTTAATTATTTCCATCAAGTTGAACCTGTTGGATATTTCTCCGGTTTTGATGAGTTTGGAAAGATTCAATTACAAAGTTTTGCACTATGAGATGAAAGAGGGCGTTGTTACCGAAACTCATAAAGAGAGGTTGGATGAGTTGTTGTATTATCTAAACATGTGAGTGGCTTCGTCTCTTCCTCCTTTTGGTCCAAGGCCTAACTCTCTGATGTCTGTAAACCCATAAGTTTGACAATCTGAAAAAAATGAAAATTGCACTGTTTGGGAGCACTTTTCCCGAGTATACCCCCCAAGCCGAATCTCAAATGATTAAAGTTTGTGAGGCGGTGAAGCAATATCCGGTTGAGCTCTATTTGTCTGATACCTTATTCTACTCGGTATCGCGATTTACACAAGATACCCTCCGTCCGTTGTGTTTACTTTTCGATGAACTACCCCCTGTAGATCTCGCGTTAAGCGTAGGTGGAGACGGTACTTTCCTGCGAACGGCAGCTGTTGTAGGTAACTCAGACATTCCTGTTTTAGGTATAAACACCGGAAGGTTAGGTTTTCTTGCTGATGTTAACTTTAGTGATTTAAAAGAAACGCTTCATGAGATTTTTACCGGTGAATATGAGATTGAAGAACGATCTCTGCTTGAAATAGCTGTGGCTGAACCGAATCGTGCCTTGAACGAAGTGGCAATACTAAAACAAGACACAGCGTCGATGCTCACTATTCATACATATATAAACAACGATTTTCTCACGTCTTATCAGGCTGATGGCCTAGTTGTTGCTACACCAACAGGTTCAACAGCCTATTCACTCAGCGTTGGTGGGCCAATACTTGTTCCAAGCTCTCCAAGTTTTGTCTTGTCGCCTATTGCTCCCCACAATTTGACATCAAGGCCGTTAATCGTACAGGACGATGCAAAGATCAAACTAAGAATAGAAAGCCGAAGCAACAGTTTTCTGGTTTCCCTGGACGGTCAGTCACAAGTTTGTCATGTGAGAACCGAAATTGAAGTGAAAAAAGCAGACTATATGCTCAAGGTGGTAAAGCGCAAAGGGCATACTTTTTACGAAACGCTACGCGATAAACTGATGTGGGGCGTGGACGTAAGGAGAAAATAACGATGAAGCGATGCGATTGGCTTACTCCTCCGGTTTTACCTCTTCAAAGGGCAAGAGTTTATCCAGCCCAATGATCAGCAGATAAAAGATAGCCATAAAAACAAAAATCCCCGTTATGCCTATTCCGGCAATCAATAAAGTAGTTTCTATTGTAGATGTCATAATGTTTTATGTTTAGTTTTTGATATTGGGTGCTGAGTGCTACAGGAGAATCATTTTACACCCTGATTCACGCAAACAGCGGGACCAGCGTTAAAATAATACCTCCGGCAACAACCGATCCGATTTGTCCGCCCACATTGGCGCTGATAGCCGGCATGAGCAGGTAATTATACGGATCTTCTTTCTGTCCCATTTGGTGGATAACGCGTGCCGACATTGGGAACGCAGAAATACCACAGGCGCCTATCATGGGATTGATTTTGTTACCCTCCTTACGGAAAAGATTGAGGAATTTTGCAAAAATTACTCCGCCGAACGTGTCGAAGACAAAGGCAAATAATCCCAGTGCAATGATTAGTAATGTGTCAACGCGGACGAAGCGGTCGGAAGTCATGGTGCTGGCAATAGTGATTCCCAACAATATGGTGACTAAACTGGCCAATTCGTTTTGAGCAGAGAGCGACAATTTATTTAATACTCCGCACTCCCGGATCAGGTTGCCAAACATCAGAAAACCGATCAACGCCAATGATGATGGAGCTATAATACCGGCAACAATCGTAACAACTATAGGAAAAGCAATCAGCGCTTTTTTCGAGATCCTCTTATTGGCGTGTCCGGTCCCCGACATTCTTATCAAGCGTTCTTTTTTTGATGTCAGCAATCGGATGACCGGCGGTTGAATAATAGGAACCAGCGCCATGTAAGAATAGGCAGCAACAGAAATAGGTCCCAATAAGTTGGGAGCAAACCTGGAGGCAACTACGATGGAGGTTGGACCGTCAGCCGCACCGATAATACCGATAGAGGCGGCTTCTCTCAAGTCATAACCGAGAAAAGAAGCCAGGACCATGGTCATGAAAATACCAAACTGTGCTGCCGCTCCGAACAAAAGTAACGAGGGGCTCCTGAACAGCGGTGAGAAATCGATCATGGCTCCGATAGCGATGAAAATCAGCAAGGGAAATATCTCCGTTGCTATCCCTGCCTGAAAGAAAACGTTAAGAACACCCTCTACCGCTTCTCCCGTTGCGGGATCAATCTGTGTGATGGCCGACGATAGTGGAATATTCACCAAAATTGCCCCGAACCCCATAGGTAGGAGTAGTGTGGGTTCATAATTCTTGGCAATAGCCAAATAGATGAGAATCAGCCCGATGGTTATCATAACCAGGTCTTGCCATGTCATTCCTGCAACAGCAGGCATCAGTTGTTCAAATCCCATAGTTTTCCGTTTTTTAGCGTATATTCATGTTGGTTGAAATATACCGGTGCAAAAGTAAGGTATATTTTTCAGTATTTATAAATTTTGAAACAAGGGCATTGCCTTACGGCAACACCCTTTATCAGACTGTCAGGGTTTAATGCCTGATATTAATACAAGAAGCCAAGCATAATACCGGCAGCAACAGCTGAACCGATAACTCCGGCAACGTTGGGACCCATGGCATGCATGAGCAGGTAATTCGTGTTGTCGTATTCCAGACCCACAATCTGTGAGATACGTGCCGAGTCCGGAACGGCAGATACTCCTGAGTTACCGATAAGCGGATTGATCTTGTTGTCTTTTTTCAGGAATAAATTGAAAAATTTAACAAAAAGAATCCCCGCACAGGTGGCTACCACAAAAGAGAAAGCACCAATAACAAAAATCTTTACAGATTCGGGACGTAGGAAAGTAGTGGCTTGCGTGGATGCCCCCACCGTTAATCCCAACAAGATGGTGATAGTGTCGATCAGCGGACCCCGGGCCGTTTCAGCCAAACGACGTGTTACTCCCGATTCTTTCAGCAGGTTGCCGAAAAAGAGCATACCCAATAAGGGAAGTCCGGAAGGCACCAGGAAAGTGGTCAGCAACAGGCCGACTATGGGGAACAATATTTTTTCGGTTTGCGACACCACACGGGGTGTTTTCATCCTGATAACCCTTTCTTTTTTGGTGGTAAGCAATTTCATAAAAGGGGGTTGAATCACCGGAACCAACGCCATATAGGAATATGCCGATATGGCTACTGCGCCCAGGAGTTGTGGAGCCAGTTTCGATGTAAGGAAGATAGCCGTTGGACCGTCTGCCCCGCCGATAATACCGATGGAGCCTGCTTCGTTGGGTGCAAATCCCCACATTAGCGCTGCAATGTAAGCCCCGAAAATCCCGAACTGACAGGCTGCACCTATGAGGAAAAGTTTTGGATTTGCGATCAGTGACGAGAAGTCGGTCATAGCCCCAATCCCCATAAAGATAAGCGGAGGATACCAGCCTTGTACAACGCCTTGATACAGAATATTAAGTACAGAACCCTCTTCGTAGATCCCTACTTGCAAGCCGGCTGCCTCATTGAACGGGATGTTCCCGATAAGAATACCAAAACCGATAGGTATTAACAGCAACGGTTCGTATTCTTTTGCAATAGCCAGGTAAATAAAGATTAAGCCAACCAGAATCATGATGATGTGCCCGGAACTGGCATTGGCCATTCCGGTATAGTCCCAAAATGTTTTCAGGTTGTCACCCAAAGTCAAAAGTGTATTCATTTTCTCTTTTTTATTCTATGGTTACTAATTCGGCTCCTTCAAGTACAGAGTCTCCTTTGTTAACCAAGATCCCTGTTATCTTTCCGTTGGCGTTTGACAAGATGTTGTTTTCCATTTTCATGGCTTCCAGAATCATGATGGTTTGTCCTTTCTTTACCGTATCCCCTACCTGGCAGCGAATATCGAGAATAATTCCCGGAAGCGGAGACTGTATGGTGTTTTTTCCAGTTGCTTCTTTAGGCCTTGTAACAAGCGGAGTAGAGGTCGTTTGTGGAGTAGGCGTAGTAATGGCTTGTTTTTTAATTTTTGAGAGCGGTTTACTTTCCTTTTTTTCCAATTCTACTTTATACGGAGTTCCGTTCACTTCAAGTTCAACGACAGAACTATCGGTACTGTTAATAATCACACGGTAGGGAGCGCCGTTAATTTTATAATTAAATTCTTTCATAAGGAATATTTCTTTCTGTGTAATGTGTAAATGGATTAATGAATTATCTGCGGGGATCCTGACGCAAGGTGTATAATTTGGAACTCCAGGGAGAGTATTTGCGTCGGACTTCGCTGATGGTAAGGATGGTACTTTCAACATCGTGAACGTCCTGATTCAGCTCATGAATTGCAGCGGATATTGCGGCCAGTACTTCTCCAGTAAGCAAACTCTCGCCCCGCACTGCCGATAGTGTCCCCGCACTAGCAACACGTTTATGCGAAATGTTTTTCGCTGTGTTTCCAATTGCCTTGAAGATAAGATACAGCAAGATCAGTCCCAGGAAAACCACCAACATCGAGGTAATGGTTATGGTTACCCCAATAGGATCGTTCTCCTGTAGTGAAACCACTTTTGGATTTTCTTCCAGAACAGCATTGTTGCTGCTTGGGGTTATTCGTTCAAGCTGAGTGGCCAGAGGTGTATTGCTGTTTTTATCGAACTTGATGCCGTCGTCAGGATAACCATAAGTCTTGTCAGCGGGCAATCCAGCAGGAATTATTATTTCATCCAGTAATGTTTTTCCGTCATTTTCATACAATGCGATATAATTGTCTTTACTCGGATCAAGCTTGAAATTCACGTGGAAGGTTCCGTTAAATGGCTCGTTGTCTGCCCAGAACAGTGCATGCTGTCGGGGTGGAATTTTTGTGAGAACATCACCCCGCGGAATTGGATATTTTTTCGGATTGTTGGGATCATCGGTAAGATATCTTCCACCCAGATCCTGCGTTTTATACGTGTTGTTGAATATCTCGATCCATCCGTTTCGTTGACCGAAGTCGTCCATGTACCCTGTTTGGTTATCCACCATAACTTCATTGATCACCCAACGCGGATTTTCATCTTTTATGGTACAACTCACAAGAAGTATCAATGCAGACAAAAACAACAGTTGTTTTAAATTATTCATACTTATGTAAATTATAGCGGTAAATTATCGTGTTTTTTGGGAGGATTGGTCAGCTTTTTGGTTTGCAATTGCTGTAGTGCCCTGATAACACGGAAACGGGTATTTCTCGGTTCTATCACATCATCGATATAGCCGTAACGGGCTGCTTCATACGGGTTGGTAAACAAGTCGTTGTATTCTTTTTTCTTTTCTTCCAACACGACAGCCAGTTTTTCGGGGTCCTTTTCGGCAGCAATTTCCTTGCTGTAAAGAACCTCTACAGCTCCTTCAGCACCCATCACAGCGATTTCTGCACTTGGCCAAGCATAGTTAATATCACCGCGAAGTTGCTTGCAGCTCATGACTATATGTGCTCCTCCGTACGACTTACGCAGTGTGACGGTCACTTTCGGAACAGTGGCTTCACCGTATGCGTATAGCAGCTTTGCACCGTGAGTGATTACGCCGCCATATTCCTGACCGGTACCAGGAAGGAAACCGGGAACGTCAACCAGCGAAACAATGGGAATGTTGAAAGCATCACAGAAACGGACAAACCTGGCTGCCTTGCGTGAAGCGTTAATGTCGAGAACCCCTGCCAAAAACTTGGGTTGGTTTGCTACAATACCTACCGATTGACCGTTGAAACGAGCGAAACCCACGATGATGTTTTTTGCATAGTCAGCATGCACTTCCAGAAATTCTCCACTGTCGACAATGGCTCCAATAATTTCGTACATGTCGTAGGGTTTGTTGGCACTGTCTGGGATAATTTCGTTCAGGCCGTCCTCCAACCTGTCGATCGGGTCGGAGCTTTTAAATACCGGCGGTTCCTCCAGGTTATTCTGAGGAATGTACGACAACAGTTTCTGAATCATCTGTATAGCATCCTCTTCGGTCTGAGCGGAGAAATGGGCCACGCCCGATTTGGAAGTATGCACCGAAGCGCCACCCAGTTGTTCCTGTGTAACATCTTCTCCGGTAACGGTTTTTACCACTTTGGGACCGGTAAGGAACATGTAGGAAGTTCCCTGGGTCATGATGTTGAAGTCAGTAAGAGCAGGGGAATATACGGCACCTCCTGCACAGGGACCGAAGATACCTGAAATCTGCGGAATCACTCCCGACGCTAAAATGTTACGTTGGAAAATCTCGGCATAACCTGCCAGTGCATTAATTCCCTCCTGAATGCGTGCACCTCCGGAGTCGTTGATACCGATAAGAGGGGCACCCATTTTCATAGCCTGATCCATTACTTTGCAAATTTTTTGCGATTGCATTTCGGATAGCGAACCGCCAGAAACGGTAAAGTCCTGGGCAAAAACATAAACCAGGCGTCCTTGGATAGTGCCGTATCCGGTAACAACTCCGTCGCCAAGGAATTTGGTTTTTTCCATGCCGAAGTTGTGACAACGGTGTTCCACAAACATGTCGAATTCTTCAAAACTTCCTTCGTCAAGAAGCATGGCCAGACGTTCGCGAGCTGTGTATTTACCTTTTAGGTGCTGAGACTCGATTCTTTTCTCACCACCACCTAAGCGAGCTTTTTCTCGTAATTGAATAAGCTCTTTAACTTTTTCGAGTTGGATGCTCATAAGATTATAATTTGTTATGAATTAAATTTTTGTTTTATTGTTACCTCGATAGCCTCCTCAAATCACTATCGAGGTTGGTCATCTACGGATGCTCGCACAATTCGGTCAATACGCTACCGGTTGATTTGGGATGTAAAAAAGCAATGTTCAGTCCTTCGGCGCCGGCACGGGGTTGCGTATCGATAAGGCGTACGCCTTTTGCTTCAATTTCTCGGAGAGACTCACCCAGGTTTTTAGTGGCAAAAGCGATGTGATGAATACCTTCACCTCTTTTTTCAATGAATTTGGCAATGGTACTTTCTTCGCTGGTAGGTTCCAATAGTTCTATTTTTGTTTGGCCGATCATAAAAAAGGCCGTTTTTACTTTTTGGTCTTCAACCGTTTCGATGTTGTAGCATTTTAGACCAAGAACTCCTTCATAATAAGGAAGTTGTTCTTCAATGTTTTTTACAGCAATGCCGATGTGTTCAATGTGTGTTAATTCCATATTACTTAATTAAGTGATTATTTTTTTAAAAATGCAAAGGTAAGACTTTTAAGTTGTATGATAAAATTTATTTTTTTCGTTTTAAATGGAAGAAATTTCAAGTACTTCGAGTAGTTCAGGACTGATTTCCCGATCTTTTTTTATGGCACGTTTAAACGGTACATAGTCGATTTCGTTTTCACGAATACCGATCATTACATTGCGTTGATTTTCCAGCAACGCCTGGATGGCTGCTATGCCCATCCTGCTTGCCAGGATACGGTCCTGTGCCGTGGGTGAACCTCCACGTTGCAAATGTCCTAAAATGGAGACGCGCACATCGTACTGAGGATACTGTTTTTTTACCCTCTCAGCCAGGTTCATCGCGCCACCTGTAATTTCACTTTCAGTAACAAGAACCATGCTGCTGCTTTTCGATTTTCGGAAACCCTGATCGATAAGTTCCGCCAACTGGTCTTTCTCCATGCTTATTTCAGGGATTATGGCGGCTTCCGCCCCCGAGGCTATAGCGCTGTTGAGTGCCAGATAGCCACAATTACGTCCCATCACTTCCACAAAGAAGAGTCGTTCGTGGGATGTGGCTGTATCGCGAATTTTATCCATCGATTGCATAATGGTATTTAGGGCAGTATCGTAACCAATGGTGGTGTCGGTTCCGTTCAGGTCGTTATCAATGGTTCCTGGCAACCCAACAATCGGAATATTGTATTCATTGGCAAATACTCCGGCACCAGTCAGTGATCCGTCGCCGCCGATGACCACAAGCGCATCTATTCCGTGTCGTTGCATGTTTTCGTAAGCTGTCTTTCTTCCGGCTTCAGTCATAAACTCCTCACATCGGGCAGTCTTAAGTATTGTTCCGCCCTGTTGGATTATATTGCTTACGCTGTTGGTCTTAAACTCTTCTATTTCGTTGCTAATAAGTCCCTTATAGCCTCTGTAGATGCCAAAAACGCGCATACCGTTGAAAATTGCAGCGCGCGTTACAGCGCGGATGGCAGCATTCATGCCCGGTGCATCTCCTCCGGAAGTAAGTACGCCGATGCTTTTTACATTTGAATCCATTTCGAAAATTAGTTCTTTTTTTAAAATTGGTTGAACCTGAATACAATCGGCTGCAAAGGTAATTTTTTTTTAGGAGGCGCACAAAAAAAAGCTGCTTTAAAAAGCAGCTTTTTCAACTTTCATTTCCGGTATAAGCTCCGATATTTTTTTTGCGACAACCTCCATCTGCCACATGGGTGTTGAGGTAGCTCCACAAATGCCGATGCTGATGTCATCCCGTATCCATTCCGTATCCAGTTGGTCAGGATGATGGATCAAGTGTGAGTTCCGGTTGTACTTTTCACATTCGGCAAAAAGGACTTTTCCGTTGGAACTTTTTTCTCCTGCGATAAAAATAACGAGGTCGTGATTCTTAGCAAATTCTTGCATGTTGGGTACGCGATTGGAAACCTGACGACAAATGGTATCATAAAATTCAAATGTGGCACCATTTTTCATCCGTTCTTTTATCAATTCCCCTATTTCCTGAAATCCGTCCAGCGGTTTCGTCGTTTGTGAAAAGAGGCTTATGTCGCGTGAGAAGTCGAGTTTGTCTATGTCTTCTTTCTTTTCGATTACTATGGCTGATTCATCGGTCTGTCCCATCAATCCATTTACCTCGGCATGGCCTTTTTTTCCGAATATCACTATTTGTCCATCTTCATTTTGTTTGGTGATAAATTTCTTTTTGATTCGTTTTTGCAACCCAAGAACGACCGGACAGGATGCGTCAATCAATTCTATATTGTTTTCTTTTGCTATTTGGTAAGTGCTTGGGGGCTCCCCGTGGGCGCGAAGCAGAACGCGGACATCCCTGAGTTTTTTAAATTCATCGTGGTTGATGGTAATCAATCCCATTTTGGCGAGACGCTCCACTTCAATGTTATTGTGAACGATATCGCCTAAACAGTAAAGAGTTCCGCCTTTTTTCAGTTCTTCCTCGGCTTTGCTGATAGCTTTGGCTACCCCAAAACAGCAGCCGGACTGCTTGTCTATCTCAATTTTACTCATTTTACTTTGTGATTTTGTTAAACATATCCATTGCCCATTGCAATTGTTCTGTAATAGTTATATGTGAATTATCCAGTTCGATAGCATCGGTCGCTTTTCGTAACGGACTCTCTATGCGGGTGGTGTCTCTTTCATCTCTTTCGAGGACGTTGGCGAGGGTGTCTTCATAGGTAACAGGATTGCCTTTGGCCTGAAGTTCTTCGTAACGGCGTTGTGCGCGAACTTCGGGTGATGCCGTGAGAAAAATTTTGAATTCCGCGTCAGGGAAAACTACTGTGCCGATATCCCTGCCGTCCATCACTACCCCTTTCTTTTTCCCCATTGCCTGTTGCTGGCGTACCAACTCTCTGCGTACAAATCCCAAAGCACTCACGCGGCTTGCACCGTTCCCTATTTCAAGCGAACGGATTTCTTTTTCTACATTTTCACCGTTTAGATAAGTTTCCTGTTGGCCTTCTGAATTTGTTTTAAAGGAAATATCTATTTCTGAGATATGCATTTGTAATGCAGCATCATCAATTTCCGTATCGGTTATCCATCCCTTACGGTATGCAAACAGAGCTACTGCCCTGTACATGGCTCCGCTGTCGATATAAGTATAACCTAATTCCCTTGCCAATCCCTTGGCTATAGTACTTTTGCCGCATGATGAGAAGCCATCTACGGCGATATTTATTTTTCCCATTCTTATTGAAAGCAGATACTGTTTTTATAAACAACTACAAAGATAGAATGTTTTCGTTATAATTGGTTTTAACACAAAATCTAGCCAAACAATTCGATTGCTTTTTTCTCGTATTTGGGAATCTTGAATAACTGCTGTCCGGTTGCAAAGAAAAGCGATTTTAACCTCCCCGATTTAATCATCAGATTAATTAACTGCTGGTGTCGTTTGTGCTTATGAATAACAGCCGGCATTTTATCGGAGATATACGATGGGTTGAGAATAGTTTTTGCAGTTTCTTCTCCCGATATAAGTGCTTGGTAAATCCCTTCGCCGGTGAACGGAGAAACCAGTCCGGCGGCATCACCGATCAGAAATATGTTGTCAAAACGGATTCCGTTATAATCGGCATCCATGGGGAAAGCTTCGTATTTTCCTTTGGAAATATCGATCTGTCTGTCGTTGAGCCATTGATGAAAATTCTCCTTTAATTTTTTCGGCGATACATGTTTCGGATCGGCGCCGCAACCGACGGAGATATAGCTGCGATGCGGAAAAATCCACGCGTACCATGCCGAAAAGTATTCAGGCTGAAAGAATATTTCGAAATCTTGGTACTTGTTGGTGGAAATTATGTATTGAATACCAATAATTTTCCTTCTTGACTTTAAACCAAGAAAGGTTTTCACGATAGAATTGGATCCATCTGCTCCAACGAGATATTTAAAGCCTATTTTTTCCCCACCGACAACAATGAAGTCTTTGTTGACCACCGTAGCCTTGCTGCTGATTCTTATTTCGATATTGGGGAATGCCTTTATTTTTTGTAATTGCCACTGTCCGAATTTTTTCCTATCGATAGTAAAAGCAAAATCGGTATCGGATTTTAAGGTTGAAGCGATATTGTTAACATGTAGCTTTACCTGGTTGTAACTATATTCAATGAGTTGCGGCGGAAGGCCAAGATATTCAATTCCTTTTCCGGTAAGTCCTCCAGCGCATACTTTAGGCCCAATCTCGTCGTTCTTCTCAAGCAATAAAACTTTCAAAGAAGAATTACCCAATTTTTCTGCGCATTTTAGACCGGCAGGCCCTGCGCCGATGATGACGACATCGAAGAATTGCACGTTTTGAATATTTTTTTTACAAAGATAAAATTTCCTTTTTTCTAATGAAACAAACAATAACGGAAATTAGTAAAACTGTGTTTGTTTTTATTGTTGTTTGAGCGAGTTTATCTTCATAAAAGTTAGAATGCGCATCCTAGCGCATCTGAGGTTATTCAATTAGGACGTTACATTAGTGTAACGCCCTAATAATTAGGTTATTCATTCAAAAAATTCGGATACATATAATCCGTTGCCGGGACGAAAGTCTCCTTAATGGTTTGCGGAGAGACCCAACGAAGCAGGTTAAAAACAGAGCCGGCTTTATCGTTTGTTCCTGATGCGCGGCCACCACCAAACGGCTGCTGGTCAACTACAGCGCCGGTAGGTTTGTCGTTGATGTAAAAATTACCAGCAGTATGAGTAAGCCGGGAAGTCATTTTCTCTATATTGGCTCTGTTGGAGGAGAAAATAGCCCCCGTGAGTGCATAATCGGTGGTTGTATCAAGAATATCCAATGTCTCATCCAATTTATCCGGATCGTAAACATAAACGGTTAGTATAGGACCGAAAAGTTCCTCTTTCATCGTGTTATAGTCGGGTTTCTTGGCAAGAATAACTGTCGGTTCAATGAAGTACCCTTTCGACTTGTCGCAGTTTCCGCCCATAATTACTTCGGCATCCAGCGATTGTTGCGCATCCGCAATCTCTTTTGCCAGTTTATCGAAAGACTCTTCATCGATAACCGCATTGATGAAATGGGTGAAATCTTCAGGGGTACCCGTTTTTATCGATTTTAAATCCTCTTCCATATGATTTTTAACCTCTTCCCACAGGGTCGTAGGAATATATGCCCGGGAAGCGGCAGAACATTTTTGTCCCTGATATTCGAATGCTCCGCGTGTGAGGGCAGTGGCTACTTGTTTAGCATTGGCCGTTGCATCGGCAAAAACGTAATCTTTTCCACCGGTTTCACCCACGATACGCGGGTAGGATTTATATTTCTCCATATTTCCGGCTATGGTTTTCCACATTCCGTTAAAGACACCCGTAGAGCCCGTAAAATGCAATCCGGCAAATTCCCGATGATTAAAAATTACCTCGGCTGCTTCCCTTCCTCCTACATAAACCAGGTTGATAACACCGTCGGGCAGTCCGGCCTCTTTTAACACTTCCATAATAAGATGAGCTGAATAGACCGCTGTTTTCGAAGGTTTCCATACTACGGTGTTGCCCATTAACGCCGGTGCTCCCCCCAAGTTAGCAGCTATGGAAGTGAAATTGAACGGAGTGAGCGCGAAAACAAATCCTTCCAGCGGACGCCAAACCGTGCGGTTCCAGATTCCGGGAGCCGAATTAGGCTGCATCCCGTAAAGGTCATACATGTTGCGTACGTTGAAACGGTAAAAATCGATTAATTCGCAAACAGCATCAATCTCAGATTGAAAAGCATTTTTCGATTGTCCGATCATGGTGACGGCATTGAAGTCGTACCGGTATGGTCCGGCAATCAGTTCGGCTGCTTTCAGGAATATGGCAGCACGACTTTCCCAGTGCATCGCTTCCCAGGCGGGTTTTGCTTTTAGAGCAGCATCGATAGCCATCTGTACGTGTGTTTTGTCTCCTTGATGATAGTGTCCCAGTAAGCGTTGATGGTCGTGTGGCGGGCAAATATCGTATAAGTTTCCCGTACGGACTTCTTTTCCGTCAATGATCATTGGAATATCCAATCCACCTTTATTTAATTCGACAAGTTTTTGTTTTAAAGCTTGTCTTTCCGGTGACCCCGGTGCGTAACTCTTTACAGGTTCGTTCTTAATTTCGGGTAGTTTATAAATTCCTTTTGACATAAGGCGTATTGTTTTTTGTGTGGTTAGTATTATTTTTAGTGTTACAAATTTATAAAAAAATACGGAGAAGAAGAGCAGTTTGCTATTGAATTAATTGTAAAATTCATTTTTAACACTTTCTCATGCAACGTTTTTTCGTTTTTTTCATCTATTATACGTAACATTGTAATTCGTTTATGAATCAGATGAGGAAATATAGAATCTTCACAGTGTTTTTTTTAATCATCGTCACAACGGCAATACTCTTCTCTTGTTCCAGGGAAGATGCGTTAGGTTTGGAAAGTGATGTACTTGAATTACAATCGCCTTACGGCCGATGGAAGCTCGAAGGATATGCCAGTTCGGAAAGTAAGCAGGTTACGATAGTTCTAGGTTCTCCGTCGGCGTATTACCTGACGTTGAACCAAGACGGTACCTTTACCGGAACCTCATCTACTAATGCAATCGGTGGGAAATTTACCATAGACACGCACAGAGGCGTTATAAATTTTTCGACGACAGATTTTTACTCTTCAGGCAAGCTGACTGAAACAAACGACGGCAACTTATACCTGAACCGGCTGTTAAAAGTGAAAAATTACAGGGTTTTCACCAATAAACTGCATTTCTACTATTCAGACAAAGAATACCTGCTTTTTATTAAGCCTGTTAAATAATTGTTTCTGCCCTCTTTTCCTCTTTTTCCTCTTTCCAATGCTTGTTGGTATCGTTTTTTTGTTTTTCTTTGCGCTTTTTATAGCTATAAAACAGTTTTGGAATAATATTGTAACGTTCGCTATTTAGTGTAATGCCCTGATTTATAGGCTTAAATGCTTTTTCCCCGGGCTGGCAGTATACCTTCCTGACTTTAATTTACATTCATAACTATGATAACAGCAAAAACAAAAACAACCTTATCTGCAACCGAAGAACAGTACATTTCCCCGGACATCGAAGTAACCGACATTGAAATCAGTCACACCATTTTGGCCGGTAGCGGCGATTTACCCGGTATGCCTGGCGAAGACTGGTAAAATGAATGAACAAGTGTCAATTATCAATTACAAAATGCCGATTTGCTTCCTCGAACTTCCGACTTAAAATTATGCGTTATGAGACATAAATTATTCCTTTTTGTAGCCCTCGTTTTCATAGCGGCGAGCTGCACAAAAACAGAACTGCCAGTCGAACAAAGCGATACCGGCATATTGACCCTCACTGCTGTCATGCCGAGCACGGAGTCGCAAACCCGCGTTGCCCTGGAGAAAGATCCGGACAACAAAAATATTGTCGTGAGATGGAAAGCGGGCGACAAGGTGCTTCTTTTCTTTCAGAAGCCGGATGGGTCGGTTGTGGCAGGAGATGAGCCAACCATAACCATCGTCCCCGATACGGACAGCAAAAAAGCTACCTTTGACGTTATACTGCCGGCGGGTGTTACTGCACCCTGCACCGTTTATCTGGTTCACGGTGCAACGGCAGCCACTGATGGCAGCAAGATCGAAGTGGATGTTTCTCCCGTGGGTTTCAAAAAGCTGGACGAATTGGTCACACCTCTTACTGGAAAAGTGGAGGTTGTTTCCGGTAGTTCGGTGGGTGCCATTCCGCTGCATCATTTGGGTGCCTTGCAGTGCCTCACACTGGTAAACTACTGGGAAAATGCGTTTACGGCAACGCTGGAATTATCCTATACAGCAGGCGATGAATGGTTTTACAAGGCCGGCAGCAAATACGACCTGATAAGCGAATCGGTTACCAACATCGGTAGCGGTACAACCCCTTGGCAGGAGGTTTCCGTTCCGGCCACACAGGCAGTATTGTTTGCTCAATGGGTGATGCCCAACGGGAACATTCCACCGGTAATAGGGTTAAAGGCTGGTAGCCTCGTTTCCTCCAACCAAAAGCCTGCGCGCAGCGCCGGACTGGATAGAGGCCGTGCCTACCATCTCTATGGCTCGGCGAATTACTACCATACTGACCTCAAGTTTGCCGAACCCCTTGTTTGGGCGGGCAGCAATATCTATTGGAACGGTACGCAGCTCACGTTCGACGAAACGGTTGTCGATGCCGGTGCTGGCTCCGACCTTAAACAGGGTGTGTTCTTTAAATGGGGATCGCTGGTGGGCGTTTCCCCCTCCCTATCTTATGTAACCTATACTCCCATTTATGTGATGGGAGGTGCAAGCTCTTGGATCTCAGGTGCTACCCCGTATAATAGTATCCTGGATTTTTATGGTGCAAATATTTCTGGCGGCGGACAGACCAACACTTATCTTAACGATACCCAGCAGAATACCGACTTCATGTATCTGACGTCCAGGGGCGATATCTGCAAGTACCTGAGTAAGACCGGTGCTGTAGAAGGCAACTGGCGCATGCCAACCGGTGCCGATTTTAATGCTGCAGGTATAGCGGAGCACGCTATGGTTGGCTGGTCAACCAATTCTCTTCCCTGGTCGAGGTTTGGTACTTTCGCTACAGTTTCCGGTACTGAGGCAGACGGTACAACTCTGGTCGGGAGTGGCGGTACCTATACTGTCGGCCATACTGTTTCACGTTTTCCTGCCTCCGGTTACCGGGATCATAATGGCATGCTCTTAAGTATCGGTACCTATGGGGACAATTGGAGCAGCAGCATCTTCACTGGAACGGACGTGGCTTTTCACATGGTTTTTGTCTTTAGTGGTTTTTATCCAGTCTATTATTTCGATCGGAGGTACGGTTTCCCGGTGCGGTGCGTCCGGGAATAAAGCGGCATAGCCGCGTTTCAAACCAACGGATTTTTAAAAGGTGACCTGATTTTCCGGCTGGCCAGGTTTAGAGTAAATAAAAAAATACACGGGATATAGGCATATAAATAAAAAAATTCTTATTTTTGTATTTATAATCTAAATACTTTATAGAAAAAATATGTCATTGACACACAGTGTTATCAATTTCAATAATTCAGAAATTGCTTTCCGGAATAAATCAAATGCCGAATTGAGACAAGCTCATTTACTATTTAAAGTAATGAACAATGCCGGTCTGGTAAAGCTAGGCAAACACTTGGTGAACATTGCCTTTGCTGTCCACTTTCCCGTTAAGGGAATCCTTCGTAACACCATCTATCAGCATTTTGTGGGGGGAACATCTATTGCAGATTGTTCCAAAACCATTCAAAAACTCGCAGCACGAAACGTGGGGACTATTCTCGATTTTGCGGTTGAGGGTGAGGAACGTGACGAACTTTTTGATGCCACGTGTGCAGAAGTCATTCGTACAATAGAGTTTGCCCGTAACAACAGGCATGTACCGTTTAGTGCATTTAAAATAACCGGTGTCGGACGGTTCGACCTGCTTGCCAAAGTGAGTGAAAAAGCACAGCTTTCTGAGGAGGAGTCGAAAGAATATAGAAGGGTTTACGACCGTGTGGAGTCAATTTTCAAACGGGGTTATGATCTGGGTGTCCCTATACTTATCGATGCGGAGCACACCTGGATTCAACCTGTTTTGGACGACCTGGTGCTGGAAATGATGGAAAGATACAACAAAGATGTGGCCATTGTACAAAACACCTATCAGATGTACCGTCATGATGCCATTCACCGGTTAAAGGATCACCACCGGATTGCCTTGGATATGGGAGTGAAGTTTGGGCTTAAGATTGTACGGGGGGCGTATATGGAGATTGAGCGTGCACGTGCTGCCGAAATGGGTTACCCATCACCTATTCAGCCCGATAAGCCCGCTACGGACCACGATTTCAACGAAGTTATCCGTTATTTCATGGACCACCTCGATACCATCCATTTCATGGTGGCCACGCATAACGAAGTGAGCTCACAGCTGCTGGCGCAGTTAATTGATGAACGCGGCCTGCCTCATGATCATCCACATATTTATTTTTCACAACTCTACGGCATGAGTGACCACATTACCTTTAACCTGGCGGAGAAGGGTTACAATGTCGTAAAATACGTGCCTTACGGTGAAGTGAAAACAATGATGCCTTACCTTTTTCGCAGGGCCGAGGAAAACACATCGGTAAAAGGACAATCGAGTCGTGAACTGAAGCTTATCGAGAAAGAAGTCAGAAGAAGAAAAGGTAAATAGTCTGGAAATAGGTTTGTTGTCGGGTAAGGGTGATTTTTAATTTTTAAGTAAGATGATCAGTGTTGACCCCATGATCATAATAATGGATCCGGCGATTTTCTTTCCAATCTCTTTTTCCCGGAAAAATTTATATCCGAACAAAATACTTATTATGACAGAAAGCTGAAACAGCGATAATGCATAACCGACAGGCATGTGGTCAAAAGTGTAGTTTGTCGTAAGTTGCATTGTCCCTACGCATCCTGCTAACAGCAAGAACTTACTTGCATAATTAAATTTCATTGTCTTGCTGAGTTCTGCTTTGAGGTTCAGTTTGCAGAAAAACAGTACGATAAACGAAAACAAAGCACCAAACAGGCACCAACTCATGAATGCCACAGTGGTTGATGATGCCAGTATTACTTTTTTAATAAAAACGGCTTCGATAGCGGTAAGAATCATTGCCCAAATTCTGAATTGGATCTCGGGACGTTTCAGCAATCTCCACGAGAATTTCTCATCGGTCGTGTCTAAAACAAAGTAGCTCCCGTAAATTATCAATGCTATGCCCAGGATTCCCCAAATGTTAGGGATTTCTGAGAGCAGGAATATTCCGGCAATAATCCCAACAATGGATTTATAGGAATTAATGGGTCCCAGTACCGATAAATCGCCCAGGTGAAGCGCCTTTACCAGAAATCCGTTTCCCAATGCTCCTGCTATCCCTCCGAGTATCGAATAGATCCAGAAATCGTGGTTGAGATGGGATATTCGTAAAAAAAACAGCGAAATGCCACAAACCACCGATAGCAGAAAATAAGTGAGAAAGTTAACAACCAGCGGATGGCTCCCTTTCGATGTTAACTGTTTCTGATATACATTTGCCAGCGGGTTGGAAAATATCCTTAATATTACCGCTATCGTAATTGAAAGGGTTTCGGCCATTCGGGTGGAGTCCTTTTTGTCTTGTTGAGACTCACAGTTCCAGCAACTCTTTCTCTCCGCTGCTTTTCCCAAAGAGCATATCGGTTGGGTTTTCGAGCAGCTGCTTTACCCGTACCAGGAAACCCACAGACTCGCGTCCGTCAATCACGCGATGGTCGTAAGACAGTGCTACGTACATCATCGGCCGTACGACAATCTGCCCTTCTACCACCACCGGGCGGTCCAAGATATTGTGCATCCCCAAGATGGCAGATTGAGGGGGATTAATGATAGGGGTAGACATCATTGACCCGAAAACACCGCCGTTAGTTATCGTGAACGTTCCGCCTGTCATTTCGGGGATAGACAACTTCCCCTTGCGGGCTTTATCGGCAACCTCTGCAATGGCTTTTTCTATTTCGGACAGCCCCATGCTTTCCACGTTCCGGATCACGGGAACCATTAGTCCTTTGGGTGTGCTTACCGCTACCGAAATATCGGCATAGTCGTAAGTGGTCATGTTTTCACCTTCCATCATCGAGTTTACACTCGGAAATTCCTGCAGCGCTATGGAACAGGCTTTCAGGAAAAACGACATCATACCCAATTTGATTCCGTGTTTCTCAACGAATCTGTCCTGATAATTTTTTCGCAAATCCATAATCGGCTTCATATTTACTTCGTTGAACGTAGTAAGCATGGCTGTTTCGTTTTTTACGGAAACCAGGCGTTCGCTCAACTTTCGGCGTAACGAACTCATCCTGTCGATTCTGGATTCGCGGCTTGCCGGTTTTTTTAATCCGCTTACGGAGCTTACGCCGCTTGCTGCCAGTACTGCTTCCACATCGGAGCGTTTCAACCGGCGAAGGCCACTTATGACGTCTTCCAACGACAGGTCGTTTTCTTCCATTACCCGTTTGGCTAATGGGGTCACTTTTACATTTCCGTAATCATCCGTTGTGGCTTTTGCTTCCGGCTTCCGACTTTCTGTTTTGGCAGGTTCGGGTTTGATTTCTTTCTTTTCCGTGTCAGCGGGAGCTGTTGTCTGTTTCTTCTCTTCGGTTTCCACATCTGCTTCGGGTTGAACGGACGTATCAATGGTGCATGCTACGGAACCGACTTCCAGGCTATCACCCTCCGAAGCTTTCAACGATATTTTTCCCGATTCGTCGGCTACCAATGTCAGTGTTGCCTTTTCCGATTCCAACTCGGCTATTTCCGTGTCTTTCTTAACTACTGCTCCGTCTGCAACGAGCCATTTATAAAGCTCGACGTGCGTTATCGATTCTCCAGGGCTGGGTACCCTTATTTCTATTATTGCCATAATACCTCGGTTGTTATTCAATAGTTTTTCAGAATAAAAGCGAATCCAGATTGCATTTATTGTATTGCTTCCTTAATAATTTCTGCCTGATGTATCTTGTGTAAAGCCGTTAAGCCTTCTGCTGTTACGCCACTTGAAGGACGGCTGATGATCTGCAGGCTGCGGTCACCGATCCAGTGTTTAACAAACAGGGCAGCACCCATGTTCAGTGGCTCTTCCTGCACCCAGACAAGCTTTATATCTTTGCTGTAATTTTTCAGAATCTTTTGGAGTTGCTTTGCGGGGAAGGGATAGAGTTGCTCAATACGGATAATGGAAAGGTGGTCTGCATTAGCTTCTTTGCGTGCAGCATCCAGTTCGTAATAGATTTTACCCGAACACAACAGCAGTTTGGTTGCTTTCGACAGGGATTTTAGGCTGTTGTCGGCAATTATTTCCTGGAAATGCCCCTCGGTAAAATCAGCGATGGTCGATGTACAGTCGGGATGGCGCAACAAGCTTTTCGGTGTAAATGCGATCAAAGGAACCCGGATATCGCGATGCAATTGGCGGCGGATGGCATGAAAATGATTAGCCGGCGTTGTAGGGTTAACCACTTGCATGTTAAAGTTGGCACACAGGTTCAAAAAACGTTCAATTCTTCCGCTCGAATGCTCGGCTCCCTGTCCTTCGTATCCGTGTGGCAGAAACATCACCAAACCCGATTTCACGCCCCACTTTTCCTGTGCGGCAGAAATATATTGATCCACGATTACCTGCCCTACGTTAAAAAAGTCTCCAAACTGAGCTTCCCAGATAGTTAACCCGAAAGGATTGGCGAGTGAATATCCGTATTCAAAACCCAGCACTCCGTATTCGTTGAGTGGTGAATTGTACACACGCACCATGGCGTGCTCACCGCCTAAGTTCTTCAGTGGAAAGTATTTTTCTTCACCGTCTTCGGTTATGATTTCAGCATGACGGTGCGAGAAAGTTCCCCGCTCGGAATCCTGTCCGCTCAACCGAACGGGATAATTTTCCTTTGCCAGCGATGCATAAGCCATCAATTCGCCCATCGCCCAATCGTATGAATCGTCTTTAATCATGCCGGCTCTTTGTGAAAACAGCCGGACGGTTTTGTTGTAGAAGTGCTTGTCCTTCGGCAATGACGTTATCTTTTCGGCTAATTCCAGAAACATCTCTTTCGATATTTTGGTATTGGCAATGGTCTCGAAATCCTCTGCTTTGGGAAACCTTATACCCTTGTATTTTTCTTCAAGAAAAAGTTGGATATTCAATTGCGTGCTTTCGTTGGCAGTTTCATATGCCTGATCCAGCACCTTGTGGAAGTCTGCCACCCGGGTTTCGTATTCCAGTTGGGTGAGTACTCCCTGGCTGATTAGTTTCCCGGCATAAATTTCACGCGGATTCTTATGTTTAGCAATGATGTCGTATAACTTGGGTTGCGTAAAACGGGGTTCGTCACCTTCGTTGTGCCCGTATTTTCGGTACGAAAGTAGATCGATAAACACGTCGATATTGAATTTCTGACGGAACTCCAGTGCCAACTTTGCGACAAAGACCATGGCTTCCACGTCGTCTCCGTTTACATGGAAAACAGGCGACTGGGTTACTTTGGCAACGTCGGTACAGTAGGTGCTGGAGCGTCCTTGCAGGTAGTTGGTGGTGAACCCCACTTGGTTGTTTATTACGATATGGATGGTTCCTCCTGTTTTGTATCCGTCCAGTTTTGAGAACTGGATGGTCTCGTAAACAACTCCTTGTCCGGCAATGGCGGCATCACCGTGTATCAAAATGGGTAACACCTGATTGTATTGAAAATCATGTTCCTGTTCCAACTTGGCTTTGGCAATTCCTTCCACCACAGGACCTACTGCTTCCAGGTGGGAAGGGTTGGGTGCCAGGCTGACGGAAATTTTTCGTCCCTCGTAATCGATAGTATTGTTATACCCCAAGTGATATTTTACGTCGCCGTACTTTATCTCTTCTTCGTAGTTTTCAGCGGTAAACCCGCGAAAAACCTGGGAGTACGGCTTTTTCATGATATTTGTCAGTACGTTGAGCCTTCCCCGGTGGGCCATTCCTATTACAATATCGTTTACGTCGTACGATCCTCCGTGAGAAACGATGGCGTCCAGGGCTGGAATAATAGCTTCCGAGCCTTCCAGCGAAAACCGTTTTTGCCCCACGTACTTTCTGTGCATATAATCTTCAAACCCCGATGCTTCGATCAGGCTGTTGAGGATGTGCAGTTTTTTTTCGTTGGGAAGGGTTTCCTGGTTTCTGCTGCTTTCCATTTTTTGTTGTAACCATTGCACGATTTCCGGTTTCGTCATGTAACGGTATTCCACGCCGATGGATTTACAATAGGTCTCACTTAAATGTTCGACAATTTCTCTCAAGGTTGCTCTGCCGATTCCGATCTCTTTCCCGGCTTCAAATTCCTTGTCCAGATCGCTTTCAGAAAGATTGAAATTATCCAGATCGAGTGTAGGTGAATATTGACGACGCGAACGGACCGGATTGGTTTTGGTAAACAGGTGTCCCCGGCGCCTGTATCCGGTAATGAGGTTCATTACGGCTATTTCCTTGGTGGAAACTCCGACAGCCCCCTTTATTTCCTGTGGCTTGGCAGGGAAATGCCTGGTGGCTAAATCAAAACCCTGAAAGAAAAAACGAAAGCTTTCATCGACACTTTCCGGATTTTCCATATACTGTTTATACAATTCTTCTATGGCTCCAATATCCATAAAATTTAACTCTTTGCGGGTATCCATCGATCAGTTGTTGTAGTTAATTTATTCAAACTGTAAAGATGATGATTTTGTTCACGCTTTGCAACAATTTTGTTTAGAAAAGCAGTTTAAGTCAAACCGGATTGTGCAAAACGCTACCCTTACATGAGGTTGATACGCTGTGATAAATTTTCTATCGGAGTGAAAAAACCTGAAAAAAAAATGAGGCAATCTCTTTTTGAAATTGCCCCATTTATTCTACAACGCCCTTTTGTTTCGTTATTTCATTTCCCAGATATGGGAAGAGCTCATCAGAAAATCGGTAAATGACTTTTTGGCTGCTTTCTTCTGTACTTCGGCAATCTGATTCTCGTATTCGGCTTCGTATGATGGCGAATCCACTGAGCGGATAACGCCCAACGCCACCGGGAGATCATTGTCGTAACCCATCAGGCTGAGCTTAATGTGTAATGCATTGTCAGTAGAGGAGGCATCGTGAACCAGAATATCATCCATTGTATATCCTTCTTCGCCGATAGTAACAGCTTTTAAGTTCCATCCATCCAGGACAATCCCCCGATTGTTCTCAAGTCCGAAAATCATTTTCTCGCCGTGTTTCAGCATAATTGTTTTCTCGGCTTTCCACGCGCGATCAGCAATCTTATTGTGAATACCATCGTTGAAAATGATGCAGTTCTGCAATACTTCCACCACGGATGTTCCTTTGTGTCTGGCTGCGGCTACCATTATCTCGGTGGTGTTCTTCATGTCCACGTCAATGGCTCTGGCGAAGAATGTCCCCCGTGCTCCGAAACAAAGTTCTGACGGACGGAAAGGATCTTCCACCGTTCCGAAAGGCGAGGATTTGGATACAAATCCACGATCGGAAGTGGGGGAGTACTGTCCTTTGGTAAGCCCGTAAATCTTATTGTTAAACAAGATGATGTTGATGTCTACATTTCTCCGGACGGTGTGGATAAAATGGTTTCCACCGATTGCCAGTGAATCGCCGTCGCCGGTTGCCACCCAAACATTCAGGTTGGGGTTGGATACTTTCACTCCGGTGGCGATGGCTGCGGCACGGCCGTGAATCCCGTGAAATCCGTAGGTGTTCATGTAGTAGGGCAAACGCGATGAACAGCCAATCCCCGAGACCACCACCGTCTCGTGTGGATGGATGTTCAGTTCTGCCATGGCTTTATGCACACAGCTTAAAATGGCAAAGTCTCCGCAACCCGGACACCAACGTACATTTACTTCACTTTTATAATCTTTTTGGGTATATTTTGCTTGTATTTTTTCTGCTGTTGCTGTTTCCATACATTTAATTTTTAGTTGTCTCCCATAATTTTAATAAACTCATCCACCAGCTCACTTACGCTGAAAGGTTGTCCTTCCACCCGATTGAACCGGTGTACCTTAATATCATCGAACTGGCTCAGTAAATAGGAAGCAAAATGGCCGGTATTTTGCTCGGCAACGATAATGGTTTTGTATTTCTTCAAAATATCGTACGTGTTGCGTGGCAACGGATTGATAAACCTGAAGTGCGCGAGGGCTACTTTTCTGTCTTTATCCTGAATGCGCATCATTACTTCCAGCAAATGGCCGTAAGTTCCTCCCCATCCAACGATAAGCGTGTCGGCATCTTTATTGCCGATGACCGCTTGTTCGGGGATGAAGTCGGCTATCTTTTTTATTTTTGCCTTACGGGTATCTACCATCAGTTGGTGGTTTTCGGGATTGGACGATATCACACCCGTGAAATAATCTTTTTCCAGTCCTCCGATGCGGTGCATGTATCCTTCGGTGCCCGGGACACCCCAGTACCTTACCAGCGTTTCTTCGTCGCGGAGATAGGGTTTCCAGTTTTCGGCACTTTCGTTGAAGTTCTTCTGAACGTAAGGAGGGGTGATAGTGGGGTATTTTTCGAGGTTTGGAATCTTCCACGTTGATGCACCGTTGGCAATATACCCGTCTGTAAGTAAAACCACCGGAGTCATATGTTCCAAGGCAATTTTCGATGCCCAGTAGGCACTGTCGAAACAATCGGTGGGGGTGGTGGCCGCTATCACCGCTAGGGGGCTTTCGCCGTTTCTCCCGTACAGAGCCTGAAACAAATCGGCTTGTTCGCTCTTGGTGGGCATTCCCGTTGATGGACCGCCACGCTGTACATCAACCACAACCAACGGCAGCTCGGTCATCACCGCTAGTCCAAGTGCTTCGCTTTTGAGCGACAACCCCGGACCTGAAGTGGAGGTTGCACCCAGGCTTCCGGCAAAGCTGGCGCCGATGGCGGTACAGATTCCGGCAATTTCATCTTCCATCTGCAATGCTTTTACGCCCAGGTCTTTCCTTGCGGAGAGTTCCTGTAAGATATCGGTGGCCGGCGTGATGGGGTAGGAACCTAGAAAAAGTTTTACTCCGGCTTTTTCGGCGGCTGCGATTAGTCCGTATGCTGTGGCAGTATTTCCGTTTATATCGGTATAAAAACCCTTTCCGGTTTCTACGGTGTCGATACGGTAGGTGGTAGCTGTCAGGTGTATGTTGTTTCCGTAGTTATATCCGTCTGTTAATGCTTTTATATTGGTTTCGACCAGTTTTGGCCTTTTCTTGAATTTGTCTTTCAGCAGTTGTTCGGCAATCTCAATCGGCCGGTTAAAGAGCCAGCAAACGATGCCCAGCGAAAACATGTTCTTGCTTCGTAAAATATCCTTGTTTTCCATTCCGCTGTCTGCCAGTGAGTCTTTGGTCATCGATGTGATGGCCACCGGAATAGGTTGAACGTCCTTGAGGTTAAGTTCTGCAAAAGGATCTTCTGTTTTGAAGAGCGCTTTCTCCAGATCTTTTCGAGTGAAGGAATCGGTATCAAAAATGACGATCGATCCTTTTTTCAAGTGCTGGCGGTTGACTTTCAGTGCAGCGGGGTTCATCGCGACCAATACGTCGGCTTTATCTCCCGCGTTGTAAATATCTTTCGATCCTACACGGACCTGAAAACCAGAAACTCCGTTTAACGTGCCTTGCGGTGCGCGAATTTCTGCCGGATAATCGGGAAAAGTGGCGATTTCATTTCCAAAAATGGCAGACAAAGTGGAAAATAACGTCCCGGTTAACTGCATCCCGTCACCCGAGTCACCGGAAAACCGTATCGTTACCTGCTTCAAATCTGTAATTACAGTTTCATTAATCATAATAAATGTCTTGATTTGTAAATCTTTAACTTCTTTGTGTGTTTTTTCAATCGAGTTTTTGAAAAACAAGTTTCTAAACTTTTGACAGGTTAATTCCGTTGATAATAATACGGTGCAAAGTAACAAAAGAGTTGGGGAAAAAGCAAATTTTGCGTTCTATAAATTAATTAGCCGGATGCCTTACCTTGTGTTAACAGACTTCAAGCTTCCTGTTTCATGTCCTCTCAATATTTGCTCCCAGCTTATTCAACCGTAAGTCAATATCCTGATAGCCCCGGTCTATCTGGTCGATATTATGAATGATGCTTTTGCCCTTGGCGCTCATCGCCGCAATAAGGAGCGAGATCCCGGCGCGGATATCGGGCGAGATCATGGTCATCCCACGAAGGCGGAATCGATCACCTAACCCGATAACTGTTGCCCGGTGCGGGTCACATAAAATAATCTGAGCCCCCATATCGATAAGCTTGTCTACGAAAAACAGGCGGCTCTCAAACATTTTCTGGTGGATCAGCACGCACCCTTCGGCTTTGGTGGCAACAACAAGCATGACGCTCAGTAAGTCAGGGGTAAGGCCGGGCCACGGTGCATCGGCAATAGTCAGGATGGAACCGTCTATAAACGATTCGATGGTGTAATGTTCCTGGGGCGGAATGTATAAATCATCGCCCTGTTGCTGAACAGCGATACCCAACCTGCGGAAACTTTCGGGAATAATTCCCAGATTTTCTATCGACGCGTTCTTTATGGTTACTTCAGAAGCAGTCATCGCTGCCATTCCAATAAAGCTGCCGACCTCGATCATATCGGGCAGCAGTTTGTGGCGGCAACCCCCCAGTCTTGTAACTCCTTTTACGGTGAGCCGGTTAGAACCTATCCCTTCGATTTTTGCCCCCATCCTTACCAGCATCTTGCTCAATTGCTCCACATAAGGTTCACAGGCGGCATTATAGATAATGGTTTCTCCTTCTGCAAACACGGCAGCCATCAGCAAGTTAGCGGTTCCGGTAACCGATGCCTCTTCCAGCAGGATGTATTGCCCGCGCAGGTGGTTGGCGGAAAGGGAAAAAAGTTGTTTTTTTTCATCGAAAACCAGTTCGGCCCCCAGCTTCATGATTCCGTTGAAATGTGTATCCAAACGCCGCCGCCCGATTTTGTCGCCTCCAGGTTTGGGGACGATCGCTTTCCCGAATCGTGCCAAAAGTGGGCCAATTATCATAATTGAACCACGCAGGGCGGCGATTTTTTTCATGTAATCTTCGGTCTTCGTGAACTCCAAATCAATAGCTGAAGCTCTGAACGAATAGGTGTCCGGGCTTAATTTTTGCACTTCCACACCCATATCTTTAAGCAATGCTATAAGGTTGTTCACATCCAGGATATCGGGGATGTTTTCAATAACAACCTCTTCATCGGTAAGCAGTGTGGCGCAGATTACCTGTAATGCTTCGTTTTTTGCTCCCTGAGGAAATATTTCGCCTTTTAGCCGGTGTCCGCCTTCGATAATAAATGATGACATACGTTGATTTTCGATTTGTGCAAATTTAGGGTTTTCTTTTGAAATAATCGTTGTTTAGGAAAATACGGCCGGCATTTTCTGCCCTTTGTTAAAAAATCCAGACCTCCGGCTCCAGCATAATGTGGAATTTACATTGTACCTCGTTTTGAATGTCCTGAACGAAACTCAGTATTTCCTCCCCGTTTTCGGTTCCGTAATTCACGACAATCAGCGCGTGACCTTCGTAAATGCCCACGTTGCCTTTCCGTTTTCCTTTGCATCCCGTTTTCTCGATAAGGTATGCCGCCGAGGTCTTAAAACCGTTGTCTCCGATATTGTATATTGGCGCATCGGGTAGGAGTGTGAGCAGTTTTTCCTTTTGCGGTTTTGATAAAATGGGATTTTTGAAGAAACTCCCCGCGTTAGGCAATTCAAGGTGGTTGGGTAATTTGCGGGTGCGGATCCGGATAATGGCTTCCCTTACCTGGGATAAAGAGGGGTGGAAATTGTTTTTCAGTTCCAGGTTCAGGTCTGCATATTTTTCTACATACGTAAATGCTTTTTGCAACCTGAAAACCGACGAGGTTACCACAAATTTACGGGTCTGCTTGAAGATGCTGTTTCGATAGGAAAAATTGCATGCTGTGTTGGAGAAACTTTCAATTTTGCCACTTGAGGCTTCCACTGTTTTCACGTACGTGATTACGTCTTTTACTTCGGCTCCGTAAGCACCGATGTTTTGTATGGGGGCCGCTCCTACAGTTCCGGGGATAAGCGATAGGTTTTCCACTCCCGAATAACCGCGAGAAACACAGAACTCCACAAAGTTGTCCCAATCTTCCGCTGCCCCTGCTTCAATTTCTACCCAATCGGCATTTTCCTCTAAAACACGGATGCCGTGGATTTCGGGTTTGATAATCAGCCCGTCGAAATCTCGGGTGAAAAACAGGTTGCATCCGCTTCCGATAACCAACTTCTTTTCGGTTTTGTAGCTGGAGAGAATTTCCTGCAATTCGGTAATGGTTGACGGTTGCGCGAAAAGTTTAGCCAGCGCTTTTGTTTTAAAAGAATTGTAGGGTTGAAGTTGGATGTCGTGTTGAATGTTCATTCGGGTTATGGGTTTATTGCTTATAGCGCCTATCTGTATATAAGAAATACGCACGGTTTCTTGTGCATATCGGGCAAATTGCCTTTCCAGGCCTTCACCGGTCTTGTTGCAATGTATTCATCCTCGCAGGAGATATTCATCGCGATACATAACAGTGTCTGAGGTTTGCAGTGCTGTAAAATATCCTCTGCCAGCTTTTTGTTGCGGTAGGGTGTTTCGATAAAAAGCTGCGTTTGATTTTCGGAATATACCCTGTTCTCCAGTTTCTTAAGTGTTTTTATCCGCTCGCCGGATTCAATGGGCAGGTAGCCGTGAAAAGCAAAGCTTTGCCCGTTGAATCCCGATGCCATCATCGCCATGAGTAAGGATGACGGGCCAACCAGCGGTACAACTTTTATTCTTTCGCTTTGTGCAATAGCCACTACATCAGCTCCCGGATCGGCTATGGCCGGACAGCCTGCTTCGGAGATAATTCCCACACTTTCTCCCTGCCGGATGGGTTTCAGGTACGCTGAAATACGATGCCGGTCGGTATGTTCGTTCAACTCGTAGAAAGCAAGGGAATCGATATCGATTTCAGGATTGCATTGCTTCAGAAATCTACGTGCTGTTCGTACGTTTTCTACGATGAAATGGCGTAAATCGGAAGTGATCCGGAGGTTGTACGATGGTAAAACCTGGTTGACCGGCGTGTCTCCCAGCGTTGTGGGAATCAGGTATAAGGCGGCATCTTTCATAGTAACTTGTTTACAGCCATGTATTTCCATAAAGGAGCAGCCATGGTAGCCTGAATAATTTCTCCGTTCATCAGCAACTCTTTTACTTCATCAAGAGAAAAAAGATGCACCGTAAGGTCTTCGGAGTCTTCTAGTGCCTGGTCATTTATCCTTTCCACATCCTCAGCGATAAAACAGTAGGAGAGGTTTGTGTTTGCGCTTGCATTGGGAGAAACACAGATAAATTCGCTCCATTTCCCTTTTCCGTAGCCGGTTTCTTCCATCAACTCCCGTTTTGCCGATTCGAGTGGCGACCGGTCGCTGTTTTCGCATACCCCGGCACACAGTTCGTAGCAAACCTGTCTGATTCCATGCCTGTACTGCTTCACCAGTACAAATTTTTTCTCGCGGGTTATAGCAATCGTATTTACCCAATTGGCGTACTCCAAGACGTAATATTCGGGAGCGATATTTCCGTTGGGCAATTGCAGTTGCTCTTTTCTGACCGTTAACCAGGGTTCCTGATGCAGGTATTCGCTTCCCAATACTCTCCAATGCAGGGATTTGTTGTCGCTTTTCAAATTCATGGATGAACATTTTCCTGCAAAATTAGCCAAAAATGTTTATACATGTTGTGATTTTACGAATCAATAACCTATCCGGATAAGATCGTATATTGAATCGATTTTTACTTTGTCTGCAAACTCGCTTACCAGGTTGATGTTGGCAAATGCGATAAAAACCGTTACCATAAAAGCTATTCCGTACAAACCGCCGGTTATGTGTGCCGAGTGATTGATCCCTTTGGATTGCTTTTTGTCAAGTGAAACAGAAATAAGCAAAAAAATCGTTCCGAAAAGGAAAGCGGGTAGCCATACCGGGATAAATAGGACTCCCATGAAATTCATCGGGTTTATGAGAATATATGCGAAAATTATTGCTGAAACCGCCCCGGACGCACCCACTCCCCGGTAACTGTTGTTGTTTTTCTGTTTAAGGTAAGTGGGGAGAATGGATACGGGCAGGGCGGTTACGTAGAGCAGCAGGTAATAGAAAACTCCTGTCTGTCCTCCAAATGTTGCTTTAAAAGCACGCTCTATATCGCCGCCAAAAAAATAGAGCGTGAACATATTGAATATAAGGTGCGTATAGTCGGCGTGTAATACACCATACGTGAAGAAACGATACCATTGTCCGCGACCTGCTTCTGTGGGCCTGAAAATGAATTTATCCATCATCGTATAGTTGCCGAAAGCAGCTATGGAAATTACCGATGTTATTCCGATTATCAGGAACGTGATCATATTTATTTTGTGGCAGCTATTACCCCACGGAAATATCCGATGGATTCGGCAATGCCCAGAAACGGATCATTCATGTTACGCTCGTGTTCCAAGCTACAAACGCCTTCGTATCCTACTTTTCTGAGCATTTTTACAAACGCCGGAATATCCAGTATTCCCCGGCCTACTTCAACGGAATAGCCTTGTTTCGTGGCTCCGGTCACATCCTTGATATGCACATCAAAAACTCGGGACCGGTATTTTTTCAGGTCTTTCACAGGATCTTTTCCATTACGGCGGTCATGGCCAATATCCAGACACATCCCGATGCGTGGATCAAGATCTTTTACGTTCTTCCAGACATCATCGGCGTCGGGATAAAGGGGCATGTCTGGTCCGTGAAGATGAATGGCATACTTGAAATCGTACTCTTTCACTTTTTTATCGACGTAAGGCAGTAAATCATAGTTGGGAACCCCGACGATCATTTTCACTCCCACACGTTTCGCATACTCAAACGCTTTGTCAATTTCTTCCTGCGACCGCATATAAACGGGGCCAACAGCATAGCCGGTCACGTTTTTGGCTTTCAGCTTGGCGTGAAAAGCCGCAATCTGTTCATCGGTACTGTTCATCGGCAAATGAAAATCTTTGATGCAAAGGTAGCGAACATCGCATTTCTGCATGATTTCCAATGTCTTGTCCAAGTCAAATTTTACAAATGTATACCCGGCCATTCCCACTTTAAATTTTTCGAATGTGTCCGGCGCCGGTTGCGGGTCGGGTCGTTGTTGTGCATGGATCAACAGGGAAACCAAAATTCCCGTCAGCAAAAAAACTAATTTCTTCATCTTGAGTTAAATTAAAAAAGTATTTCTGTGTTCGTGCACAAAAATACAAATTTTATGGAGAAGCACGAATAAAAAGTGAAGTTTGTTATAAAATAATTGCTTATTCAATAAATCGAACCTTTTTTCGTTACTTTGTAAACAACTAAAGCAAATGAACGGATGAACTTTTTATTCGAATCCCGGCAACCTGTGAGATATGCTTTTATAGCTGTTGCAACTGTGATTGCCCTTGTTTCGCTTGTCTTCTCGAACACGCTTGTAAAAGGATTGGCCAAAGAGGAAAGGAATAAAGTTGAGATCTGGGCTGCGGCAACAGAGTTGTTATCCAAAAGCGATGAAAGCAGCGACATGAATCTGGTATTGCAGATTCTGCAAAGTAACAAGACCATTCCTGTAATCTTGTACGATAAAACCAGTAATACCCTTTCTGCGAATAACATAAAACTACCTGAAAAAGACACTCAAGGGTTTTTGCTGAAAAAAACAGGGGAGTTTGCTGTAAAACACGATCCCATTGAACTTGAGGAACTCAATCAGTCTGTTTATTTTGATGATTCTTTTATTCTTAAACGATTGCAGATATATCCGTATGTACAGTTGTTGGTGATTTCTATTTTTATAGCGTTAGCTTTTTTTGCTCTCATGAGCTCACAAAAAGCACAGCAGAACAAGGTATGGGCTGGATTGTCGAAAGAGACGGCTCATCAGTTGGGAACGCCTATCTCGTCGTTGATAGCGTGGACGGAGTATTTAAAGCTGAAAGGGCTCGATCCTGCTTTGATAAACGAAATGGGTAAGGATGTGTATCGGTTGGAGGTCATTGCCGAACGATTTTCGAAAATCGGATCCGTTTCCGACATAAAGCCTGTGACTTTGCAAGATGCAGTAAAACAATCGGTTGCCTATCTCGAGAATCGGATATCCGATAAAGTGCGGTTGATTTTCGATTTTCCCGAATCTTCAACAATGGTACAACTGAATGAATCGTTGTTCAGTTGGGTAATCGAGAACCTGACTAAAAACGCTGTTGATGCAATGGGAGGAGAAGGCATTATTACTTATTCAATGGGCGAAAAAGGGAGGCATTGCTTTCTTGATATCTCCGACACGGGAAAAGGCGTTTCAAAATCGAAATTCAACCGTATTTTCCAGCCCGGATTCACCACCAAGGAGCGGGGATGGGGATTAGGGTTATCCCTAGCCAAACGTATAGTGGAGAACTATCACGAGGGAAAAATTTTTGTTAAGCAGTCAGAAATCGGAAAAGGGACCACCTTTAGGATTTTGTTGAGGAAAGGATAATTTCTTCCGCCCCCGCATATTTTTTCAACAACTCCACTGAAAAGTCTGTTGCTTCCTCCAGGCCTTCTCTTCCGGAATATCCGTTTATAATCATCAACAGGTGGGTTGTTTCCCCGGTTATTTTTGTGCGTTCTTCGTCGCTGGTAGGTGTGCCTATTCCCCCAACTTCATCCCGGTAGACAGGCAATCCTTCGATGTTTAACAAACCACGGCCAATAGCTTCAAATTTTTCTCCGGCTGTTCCAATGCCCAAAACCAGATTACCCTGAATTTTATCATAATCAAACCCTCCGATGGAATATCCGGTTTTCAGCGAAACAAAATTTATCAGATCTACCAACGTATCGATCGGATATAAATCTATACCCTTAATTATCCGTCTGCACAATGCTTCTGCCGATGGCCGGTACCGGTTAGGATCTTTTCCCAGATTTTTATACACCTGTCGCGTGGCAAAAATTGCTTTTCTTTTGTTTATATCTTCCATTTTATACCTTGCCCGGAAATCTGTCGAAAATACCTCCACCTCTTTCCATAATTTTTCGTTGTGAGGGGAATTTTTTACCCTGCAGATTATGGCAGAGAAGCAAAACTCGGGACAAGCCCGGAAAATTTCGTCGCTGACGGTTATCTTGATCTCGCTCATTCTTATTTATTGTTTAATTTTCGTATGCATTAGCTGCTGCCCCTCATACAACTAAATATGAGATATCTGGATGTTTTATGGGTTGCCCGTTAGATGAGACAGGCATAATGCCGGCCCCTGGTTACCGCAGTGCCAGGCAATAAATATAAACCTTTTTGAAGGTCAATGAATCACAAATTTACAAAATCTCCACCAAACTTTTCAGTATTTAGCGCAAGGGAATGAATTTATGAAAAATAACTTACAAAAAGTTGTAAAAAATGAGAGCAATGACTATATTTGCGTGAGTTTTTGTTTTTCTATGACTGAAGAGAAAAGAAAGTTGTTGACTGATCTGGAGTTTCGTGTGAGACAGGTGATGTTCATGTGCGACACTCTTAAAGAAGAGAATATTCGACTAAAATCTGATTTACAGGTTATTCAACAACAGTTAGTTGAAAAAACAGAGCAACTTAATCAGTTGAAAACAAAATACGATAGTTTAAAAACGGCAAGAACCATTACTGCGGCATCGGTGGATGTGAGAGTTGCCAAAAACAAGCTGTCCAAATTAGTGCGAGAAGTTGATAAATGCATAAATTTATTGAACAGTTAAAAACGGGAAATTTATGCTATGGGCGACGAAAAGTTTTTATTAACGTTGGAAATTGACGGCCGGAAGTATCCACTGAAGATCAAACAATCGGAAGAGGAAGCTTTCAGAAAAGCTGCCAAGACAATACACAATAAGATCAATCAGTACAGGGTTAAGTTTGGTGGAAATCCCGATTTAATCGTACAAGACTTTATGGCTATGACTGCTATACAGGCATTGGTGGAGAATTTTTCTATTGAAAGTAAGAATAATACGAAACCCTATGAGGATACAATCAGTACGCTGATAAAAGAACTGGATCTTTTTCTAAAGAAATAGAACAGAATCCTGATTGTCAGGGCCAACTCACATCGCACTTTTTCACGGGTGATTTTAATCAATCCGTGGACAGTGCGATTTTTTTTAACAAGATTCAACATAAAAATAAAGTAGAACCATCTCTCGTTTTTGATTGGATAAATTGAAAGCGGGGATTTTATAAATCATTAATAATCAGAAATATGGAAATAGTTGTAGGAGTTATCGGAATAGTTATCGGAGCAGTTATTGCCTGGTACTTAACCGGTAAGGCAGCAAATTCGCGTGCTCAGAATATTTTGAGTGATGCCGAGAAAGATGCTGAGGTAATCAGAAAAAATAAATTACTGGAAGCTAAAGAGGAAATTATTTCGATGAAGGCTGAAGCTGAAAAGCAGGCCAATGCACGTACATCGAAAATACAAATTACCGAAAACCGGTTGAAACAACGAGAGATGTCGTTGAATCAACGGCAGGAAGAGCTGGGTAAAAAAGGAAACGAGATTGACACTCTTCGTGTTAATCTGGAGAATCAGCAAGAACTGTTGGACAAGAAAAGTGCTGAGCTGGAGAAAGTTTATCGCCAGTCTGTTGAACAGTTGGAAACAATTTCGGGACTTTCGGCCGATGAAGCCAGGGAGCGTTTGGTTGAATCTGTCAAGGAAGAGGCCAAGACCAACGCTCAATCGTACATCAACGAGATTATGGAAGAGGCTAAAATGACGGCAAACAAAGAAGCTAAACGTATTGTAGTTCAAAGTATCCAGCGTGTGGCGACAGAAACCGCAATTGAGAATGCTGTTACGGTCTTTCATATCGATTCCGATGAAGTAAAAGGGCGTATTATCGGGCGTGAGGGACGAAATATCCGGGCGTTGGAAGCCGCAACGGGGGTGGAAATTGTTGTGGACGATACTCCCGAGGCGATTGTTTTATCGGGTTTTGACCCTGTTCGTCGTGAAATTGCCCGCCTGTCGCTCCATCAACTTGTTGCAGATGGACGTATTCATCCTGCAAGGATCGAGGAGGTGGTATCTAAAGTGAAGAAACAGATTGAGGAAGAGATCGTTGAAACCGGTAAGCGTACGGTTATTGATTTGGGAATCCATGGGATGCATCCCGAGTTGATCCGTTTGATCGGGAAAATGAAATACCGTTCCTCCTACGGACAAAATCTGCTTCAACACTCTCGTGAGACGGCTAACCTTTGCGCCATTATGGCTGCTGAACTTGGATTGAATCCCAAAAAAGCCAGACGTGCCGGATTACTGCACGATATTGGCAAGGTGCCGGATGATGAGCCGGAACTGCCACACGCTATGATTGGAATGAAACTGGCGGAGAAATACAAGGAAAAACCCGATATATGCAACGCTATCGGCTCGCACCACGATGAGGTGGAGATGACTACTCTCCTGGCACCGATCGTTCAGGTTTGTGACGCTATTTCGGGGGCGCGTCCCGGTGCAAGGCACGAAATAGTGGAAGCGTACATGAAACGACTGAACGACCTGGAAAACCTCGCGCTTTCGTATCCAGGTGTGGTGAAAACTTATGCTATTCAGGCCGGCCGGGAATTACGGGTTATTGTTGGAGCAGACAAGCTCGATGATCAGGATACGGAAAAATTATCCGCAGAAATTGCCAAGAAAATACAAACCGATATGACTTATCCCGGCCAGGTGAAAATTACCGTGATCCGTGAAACAAGAGCGGTGAGTTATGCGAAATAGAACGGTTTAGCGTTACCGCTAAACACTACGAAAGCCGCTAATTTTAGCGGCTTTCGTTATTTATATGTTGAGACCTGCTATCTGCGTCCTGAAGAAGACCTGGTAGAGCTGTTTTCATTGTCTCTCGTTGATGCTACAGACCCGCTGTTCCTTGAGCTGGATGAGCTTTGCGATCTCACTGCGGCGTTACTTCTTGAGTTCGAGCCGGAAGAGCGCTGTGACCTTACTGTTGCTTCATTGCTTCTGGAAGAAGAGGACGAACTGCTGCTTCTGCTTACGTTGGCATTCCGGCTTTTGGATGTTTGCTGAGGTGCTACAGTTCTCGAAGAACCACCGTTTGATGAGCGTGAATTGTTTATTTCGCGGGTTGAGTTGCTGCTTCGGGCCGGAGTATTCCGGTTGTTGTCCGGGCGGTTGTTTATTGCTTCACGATTTGAAGTTCCTGCGGTCCTTGTGGTTGCGTTTCTGTTTACTTCGCTGCTGCGTGCACCGGAGTTAACCGTTCCTCTTGTTGCCGGGCTTGTGTTCCCCGATCTCGAAACATTTCCGCCTCCGCCGCTCCTCGAGTTCCCCGGGGTGTATACGCTTACAGATCTGTCGTTAACCGCTGTCCTGCCTGAACGTCCATTCGTTTCCAATGTGCGTACATTCACGCTTCTTCCGGTAGTACTGCGGTATTCGTTGGCGGTGGGGCCGCTATAGTAGCGGTTGTTGTTGTAAACATAGGTGTTGTTTATGATGGTGGTTTTGTTGTAAATGTTGTGGTGGAAATTTCTTCCGGGATAGTATCTGTGCATGTTTCTATGATACATATACCTGTTCGGTAAGAAAACCCAGTAGTTTATAGGCAGATTGATGTGTATGTTGATTCCCATCCTGGGACCCATGGGAGCCCATCCGTAGTATCCGCCGCCAGTTCTCCAAGTTACCCAGGCAGGTGCCCACTCATATCCGGGAATCCAAGCCCATCCGTAGTAGTCATCGTAGAACCACCGTCCGTAGTGGAAAGGTGCCCAGCCCCAGGAAAAATCGGATACCCAGGTGTTTCCGTAGTTGGTCATCACCCAATATCCATTGGTCGCATAGGGGTGGAAATTGCGTCCCACTCGTGGTATCCAGATCTCACCGTAACTGCTGTGTCTCATCCATCTGCCGTGAGGTCGCAGGGTATTATAAAAAACCTGAATGCTTACTCCGTCCCGGTTATCGTAGTTGTTATCACCGTAATAATAGTCATCATCACCGTAATAGTCATCATCGTCGTAATAACCGTAATCCCTGTCGTAACCGTTTTGAGCATAAGCCCCGCCTTGAAGAGCCATGCAGGATGTAAGTAATGTTGCTACAAGGGCGATCAAGATGGTGTTTATTAACTTTTTCATATCTGTAAGTATTAATGGGTGAAACATCGTTTTGTTTACCTTTAAGACAAACAATACGACGGATGGTTTAACGATTGGCATTTATTTTCCGCAAAGGCAATGGAGCATCCTATTATAGCAATGGTTTTTTTGTGCGTTATGTTAATCGGCCTGATGCTATTTCGGTATTTGCTTTCTATATTCCGATGGCGTCATGCCTTCCATTTTCTTGAAAACCCTATTGAAGGCCGATTTGGAGTTGAATCCACTATCGTAGGCAATTCCAAGTATGGATAAATTTTGAAATTCAGGATTGCCTATTTTAGCTTTTACTTCTTCTATCCGGTACCTATTGATAAAGTTGAAAAAATTTACACCGAATTGGTCGTTTATTACCCGTGAGAGGTGGTGTGAAGGCACATCAAGTGTTTCTGCCAATTGAGGAAGTGACAGGTCGGGATTGAGGTACGCTTTTTCCGTTTCCACAAAATGACTGATCTTTTCTGCACAATCGTTCAATTCCTCTTCGGTCATAGGGATGCCTGCATATTTTCCCTTGTTTTTATCGGCGGTTACGTAGGTGTTTTTCTCTTCGATAACTTCCTGCGGAAAGATTTCCTTTTGCTTTAATCCGAAATATCCGATAAGAATAACAAAAAGGGACAAAGAAAGAGAAATGCCATCGGTACAGAATGCCAGTGAAAACAGGTGAAAGATGTGATGAATGGTTGTTGTAACCATCAGCATCGTCCAGACAATTCCGAAAGAGTAAACAAGTTTCCGGAGCCAATTGAGGTTGACGTTTGTGTCGGAAGAGAAGTTGTTGAAGATATTAATATCCAGTTTTTTGAACAATTGAATGGATGAAAGAAAATAAACAGGCCCGGATAAAACCGTCAGTGTTAAGAAAAGGTTGAAAAGAAAAGGCGGTTTGGAAGCATGTTCCACATGATCTAACCGGATTCCTTCGGAGATGCCCGGAAAAAAAGAGGCGATAAGCAGGTACAGGTTAAACAGCAGAAAGGGGAGAAAATGCAGTAGCCTTCCGGTGTTTAACCTGAAGCTATGCTGAATAAGCGAGGAGATATACAGGTATAAAAAAGGACCGTTCAGCATCAGCAGCGAAACAAAAGAGGCCGAAAGCAGGTGGTAAGCGGTAAACAACTTATGCGAGAAAAGCCCGTAAAAACCTGTATAGAAACCCAGGTAAATCAGCCAACAAAAAAGAATTTTGTCGTGCCTGGCCATCTTTTTCTGAAAAAGCAGCAATGCAAAAAAAATAGCGTTGAATCCCGCGATTAAAAACAGGTAGTGCATCTTTTAAGCTGGATAAAGAATGTAAGAAAACCCCACAACTTGTTTTCGAGGACTAATAATCAGAAGAGCAACTCTTACTTAAATACCTGGTCAATCCCCGAGAACCCCATAAAGGCCATTGCGATAATTCCGGCAGTAATCAGGGCAATAGGAATACCCTGCATGGCTTTTGGAACTTTGGTCAGGGAGAGTTGTTCCCGGACACCCGAGAAAATAATCAGGGCCAGTGCAAAACCGAGCGAAGTAGCAATGGCAAATACTACCGATTGCAGCAGGTTGAAATCTTTTTGAATAACCAAAATTGCAACACCCAGAATAGCACAGTTGGTGGTGATTAACGGCAGAAAAACCCCTAACGCCTGGTACAATGATGGCGAAACCTTTTTCAATATAATTTCTACCATTTGTACCAAAGCAGCAATAACCAAAATAAAAGAGATGGTTTGCAGGTATCCCAGGCCGAAAGGATCGAGAATCCCTTTTTGCAGCAAGAAAGTGACAATGGTGGAAATGGTCAGTACAAAAGTAACGGCAAGGCCCATGCCGATGGCGGTATCTATTTTTTTAGACACACCCAGGAAAGGGCAGATTCCCAAAAATTGCGAGTAAACAATATTGTTTACAAAAATAGCAACTATTATAATTCCGATATATTCCATAATCTTCTTTTGTTTTGAGTTTCGCGTTCTCAGCGAAGTTTTTCAATAGGCAACCCAGTTCTACTTTTTCTGCAACTTATTAAACGCCGCGATCAGAAATCCCAGTACGATAAACGCACCCGGTGCAAGCACAAAGATGAGTGAACCAAAATTTTCCGGATAGATGGATAAGGAAAATACTTTCCCGGTTCCCAGTAATTCACGAATAGCGCCCAACAATGTGAGCGCCAGGGTAAATCCCAGACCAATACCGAAACCGTCGAGAGACGATGCCAAGACGTTGTTTTTGGACGCAAACGCTTCAGCACGTCCTAGCACTATACAGTTTACCACAATAAGTGGAATGAAAATCCCCAGGCTCGCAGCTAAGGCTGGAACGTAGGCGTTCATCACCATCTCCACCATTGTTACGAAAGCGGCAATTACCACAATGAATGCCGGAATGCGCACCATATCGGGAATAAGGTTTTTTAATGCAGAGATGGCTGCATTGGAACAAATCAACACAAACATGGTTGCCAATCCCATACTCATTCCGTTGATTGCTGAACTGGTTGTTGCCAGGGTAGGGCACATTCCCAACAAAAGCACAAACGTGGGGTTCTCTTTAATAAGCCCGTTTACAATGACTTTTAAGTTGTTATTCATGACTCTCTCCTCCTTCCTCTTCCTGGTTGCTGTCAGGCTTGTTTTGTTTTGTGGCACTTGAATCAACATCACTTTTCTTATAAACCATATATGCTCTGTTTATGGCTTCCAGGAAAGCACGCGAGGTGATGGTGGATGCGGTGATGGCATCGATTTGTCCGCCGTCTTTTGAAACACTTAAATTTCCTTCCGACAGGTTTCTGCCAACCACAACCTGATTGGGCCTGGCTGTATCGCGAAACCAGTCATTCATCTTTGATCCCAGTCCCGGAGTTTCGGCGTGCGAAAGAACAGCGTAATTGACTACCCTGTCTTTGGTGTCAAAACCCACCATTAACTGTATATTTCCGCTGAATCCGTTGTTAGAATAAGTGTTTATAGCAAAACCGACAACCTCGTCACCTTTTTTGGCAGGATAAACCAATAACGAGTCGCCATTGGGTGTCGCCATTTTGTAGGCTTCTTCAACCGGATTATTGTCGAATTCGGGAACCACTTCTTTTATTGCGTTTTCTAATTTTAATGCCTTGGCTGCTGCTATGGGTTTGGCAGTCATTTTGTTCACTTGCGCCAGTAAAACCGCTACCACTAAACTGATTATGGATAACGAAAGGAACATATTTTTGAATGTAGATTTTAATTTAGCCATTTTTCACTACCTCCCCGAATCTTTTTGGTGTTGTGTAATTATTGATCAGCGGAGTAAAAGCGTTCATCAGCAAGATGGCAAATGAAACCCCTTCCGGGTAAGCACCCCACAATCGGATAGAAACAGTTATCAATCCGATGCCTACGCCATAAATGAGCATCCCCGACTTTGTCATTGGCGACGTTACATAATCGGTTGCCATAAAGATGGCTCCCAGCATTAACCCTCCTGAGAACAAGTGGATAAGCGGGTTGAACATCGGAATAGGATTAAAGAGATACAAGATTCCCGTAAACAGGGCTACCGACAGGATAATCGATACCGGGATGTGCCAAGTGATGATTTTTTTCCACAACAGATACGCCAATCCCAACAAAAGAGCCAAAGCGCTCATTTCCCCGATGGACCCACCTTCAAACCCCAGGAACATATCCTTTATTGCAGGCAATGAATCGGGATTGAATCTCAGGTTTGATAAAACGGTTGCCGATGTTACTGCATCCGTTGTTGAGCCAACACTAGGTGTAGGCCACGTGGTCATTTGTGCCGGAAAGGAGATCAACAGGAAGATACGCCCTGCAATAGCAGGATTAAAGATATTATTTCCCAATCCGCCGAACGACATCTTTACCACACCGATGGAAAAAAGTGCCCCAAGTGCCAAAATCCACACCGGTAGGTTGGACGGTACGTTGAATGCCAGTAATACACCGGTGATTATGGCAGAACCATCGAAAACCGAAGGCTCCGTTTTCAGGATGAACCTGGCAATGAGGTATTCAAATCCCACACAGAATAATACCGACAGAGCCGTGATTATCAAAGCATCCAGTCGGAACACATATATTGCGACCAGAAACGCCGGGATAAGTGCGATCAGTACGCCGTACATGTTTTTTTCGATACTGTCTCCACTGTGCACATGCGGTGATGGGGAGACGATTAGTTTGTTGTTCATATTACCCCTGAATCCCCGGAAAGGGAATTGAAATATTATTTATTTGTTAGTATTTAGTTCTAATTTTTGCCGTTCTCAAATCACAAAACCGAAATCAGTTTTTTCTTGCTCTGATGTTCCCCATCACCTTGCCTTTTCCCAGGCGGATATAGTCGAGCAGAGGACGGTCGGACGGACAGGTATAGCTGCAAGAGCCGCATTCGATACAATCGGTTATGCGCCCTTTTTCGGCCCTGTCCCATTCACTGTATTCTGTCAGAGTCATTAAAAGTGTCGGATTTAAACCCATCGGGCATACATGTATGCACTTGGTGCAACGGATACAGTCTTTCATCCTGTCTCGTTTCGACTCGAACGTGGGGATAATCAGTATTCCCGAGGTACCTTTGGTTACAGGAATTTCCACACTCGCAATGGCTTTTCCCATCATAGGGCCGCCACACACTATTTTTCCGGTTGTTTCGGGCAACCCTCCTGCTATATCGATCAGGTTGTTTACGGGAATTCCCACCCGGGCAAGCACGTTGCACGGGTTTTTGACATCTTTTCCGGTAACGGTGACTATGCGCTCCACGAGCGGTTTGTTTTTCTGGACAGCTTCGTAAACGGCAAAAGCTGTTCCCACGTTTTGCACGACCACGCCTACCGAAATGGGAAGTGCGCCGCTAGGGACCTGACGACGAACAACGGCATCGATCAGCTGTTTTTCACCGCCTTGTGGATATTGTACCTTTAACGGTTGTATGGTAATTCCCGGGTACGATTTGGCTGTAGTAGTGAATTTGGAGATAGCGTCTTTTTTGTTGTTCTCGATACCGATGACCGCTTTGTCCACGTTGATGGCTTTCATCAGTATGGTTGTTCCTACCAGTATTTCTTCGGTTCTCTCCATCATCAGCTGATGATCGGATGTGAGATAAGGCTCACATTCAACGGCGTTAACGATAAGTGTTTCGGCTTTTGTTCCTGGTGGTGGAATCAGTTTTACGTGAGTGGGAAAAGTGGCACCTCCCATACCCACTACACCAGCCTCGGAAATCTTGTCGATAATTTCCTTAGAAGAAAGTGTACATTCTTTTATCAGAGTTTCAGAACAATCAATCTTTTCCTCCCACTGATCACCTTCAACTTGAATAAACACGGCGTCGCGTTTATATCCGCTGACGTCAAGAGCTTTATCAATTTTAAGTACAGTCCCCGAAACAGACGAGTGAATGTTTGCAGATACAAACCCTACCGTTTTTCCGATAAGGGTCCCTACTTTCACTTTGTCGCCTTTTTTAACCACAGGCTGGCACGGAGCGCCAATGTGCTGGGTAAGCGGAATAATAACTTGTGCAGGTATGGCAATGGGTTGAATTGCTTTTCCGGCGGAAAATTTATTTTCTTTAGGGTGGATTCCCCCGATACGAAATGTTTTTAACATAGAACTCCTGGATCTCCTTGATGAGAACTTTTTTGGGATGAGTTTTTTATTTGAATTAAGCGTTTACCGTCGCTTCTTCCTTAACAGCAGGAGGTGTTTCTTTCCTCGGCGGGAAGTTGAGCTCCAATATCGAGTTTGTTGGACAAACCGGAACGCACTTACGGCATAAACGACATTTGTCATCGATGATGAACGCCAGGTTATTTTCGATCGTAATGGCTTCAAACGGACAAGCCTGTTGGCATTTGGAGCAACCGATACAAGCTACATTACAAGCTTTCCTGGCAACAGCGCCTTTGTCTTTGTTTACGCAACTGACATAAATACGGCGCGATTTAGGGCCCTGCTTCCGCAACTCGATAATGTCTTTCGGGCAGGCTTTAACGCAAGCTCCGCAGGCAGTACATTTGTCCTCCACCACTTCGGGCAGCCGGGTTATAGGATTGATATGGATGGCATCAAACGTGCACGATTCTTCGCAATCGCCTAATCCCAGGCATCCGAACGAGCAGCCGGTGTCTCCACCGTAAAGCGCTGCAGCAATGGCGCAGTTGGAAGACCCATCGTATAAATTCAACTGCGGACGTTCATCGCACGAACCGCTACACCTGACAACCGCAATCTTTTTTGCGGAGGTGGCAACCGTTTTTCCCAATATTTCGGCAACCTTGTCCATTGTTTCTTGTCCGCCAACAGGGCAGTACAGATCGTCCATGGTTTCGGCCTTCACGCAAGCATTGGCAAACGAGGCACATCCCGGGAAGCCGCATCCCCCGCAATTGGCTGCAGGAAGCGCTTCCTGCACCTCTTCGATACGGGGATCCTCTTCCACGTGAAATTTTCTTCCCACAAAATAGAGAATGGCGGCGCTTCCGGCTCCGATTGCTCCTAATGTGGCTACAGCAGAAAGTAATACACTCATATTCTAAGTATCAATGGTAGTTTTTGATAGTAAATTTAAAAGAATTGGCCATTTTATGACGTAAAAAATAAAGTACCAGGTAATAGGGCACCAATGCAAGGATGGAAGCGGTAGCGGCTTCCGTTTCTCCCCACTTCCAAAAAGAGGTGGCAAGTATTATTGTCAGAACAAGAATAAAAACAGGAATAACAAAAGCCCACAAAACCGCTTTATAGCCCATTGATTCTTTTCCCTCAATAATTACAAGGTCATTTATCTTATATTTCCCCGTAACATCCGTCACTTCTACCACTTTCTCCTTCGAGTCTGCCGCCATACATGCTCCTTTCGCATGACAGGTACTGCAAGCCGATTGTTGTATGATTTTAACGGATATTTTCTTGTCCGATATACTTGTTATGATTCCCTGGTGTTCAATCATAAAAATGACTTTCTGTCATCTATTTCCAGAATGACGCTGCAAAATTAGGTATAATTTTTGTGATTTTGTTGCTTGTTTCTGTTATTTAACGATTGAGATATTTTCTCCTTCAGAAAAATGTCGGATATAATTCTTATTTTTGTGATCGATAAAGTCATCTATTGACGGATTTTATTCGCAGGCTAGAGCAATTAAACGGTAAAAGAACAAAACATATAATAATGAAAAAGACACTTTTATTCCTCTATTTCGTAAGCAGCATTTTGCTGTTAAATGCACAAAATTACACATTAAAAGACATCGTCGAAGGCCGATTTACGGCAAAAGATATCCGGCAGATGGAATCTTCGGCCGATGGGATGCATTACTACCAGATGGACCCGGGAAACACGGCGGTTATTAAGTTTTCCTATACTACCGGAGATGCGGTGGATACGCTTTTCAACACGCGTCGGGCACGAGAATGTACTTTTGACACATTTCAAGGATTTCTGGTGAGTCCGGATGAAAACAGGGTGTTGGTTTACAGAGAAAAGGAACAGATCTACCGCCACTCGTTCAAGGCAACTTATTACTATCACGACGTCCGTCGCAACCTGGTACGTAAACTTACGCAGAATCCTTCCAAACAGATGATCCCTACGTTTTCTCCCGACGGGAAAATGCTGGCTTACGTGAGCGAAAACAATATCTGGCTTGCCAAATTCGATTTTGATACAGAATCTCAGGTTACCAAAGACGGTGAAACCAACAAAGTTATCAACGGAGCCACCGATTGGGTTTACGAAGAAGAATTTGCTACCACCCGGTTAATGGAATTTTCACCCGATAGCAAGTTATTGGCTTTTGTTCGTTCAGATGAGTCGCAAGTCCGTCAATATCAGTTTCAAACTTTTAACCAGGAACTTTATCCCGGGTTTTATACCTACAAATACCCCAAGCCGGGCGAGAAAAACTCATCGGTAGAATTGCGTGTTTTTGATATCGATGCCCGTACGACCCGTAAAATGGATGTCCCTTTGGATCTAGACGGTTATATACCGCGGATAACTTTCACCGGAAATGCCGAAGAACTGGTGGCTATGACCCTGAACCGCAATCAGAACCGGTTTGATATGTTTTTTGTAAATCCAAGAACAACAGTTGCTAAACTCATTCTTAGGGAAGAAAACAAATATTACGTTGATACTGAACTGCTCAACGGAATCCATTTCTTACCCAACCGTTTTACATACGTGTCGGAAAAAGAGGGATACAGCCATATTTATATTTACGGTTACACGGGAACGTTGCAAAAAAAGCTGACTACGGGCCCTTTCGATGTGACAAATCTCCTGGCGGTGGACGCGCAGACCCAAACGGTTTTCTATGAGGCTGCCGATGAAAGTCCCCTTCGCCGGAATATCTACAGGGTAAATATTGATAAGGGTCAACCGCAAAAGCTATCCGTGCGGCAGGGTTACAATAATGCGTCGTTCAGCAGTAACGGCAAGTTTTTCATCAACCGGTTTTCGGATACCCATACACCCACCCTCATTACTGTACATGACGCCACCGGTAAGGAACTTCGCGTCCTCGAAGATAATAAGCAGGCGGCGGCCCTGTGGACATCTGCACAATTCCCTAATAAAGAGTTTATCAGCATCCCTGCCGCCGATGGCATCACACAGTTGAACGGTTGGATTATTAAACCCCGTAATTTTGATGCCTCTAAAAAATATCCGGTGGTTATGATACAGTACAGCGGCCCTAATTCGCAGCAGGTGCTGGACCGGTTTGGTGCAGACTGGCACTACGCTCTGGCGAACGAAGGTTTTTTGGTTGTATCGGTTGACGGACGGGGAACCGGCGCGCGCGGCGAAGAGTTTCGAAAGCAAACCTACATGAATTTGGGTATAAAAGAGTCGGATGATCAGGCATCCGCTGCACGCTATCTGGCTACACTTCCTTATATAGACGGTAGCCGTATTGGCATCTGGGGTTGGAGTTACGGAGGCTACAATGTTTTGATGAGTATGAGCCGGGGGAATGGTGTTTTTAAAGCAGGAGTAGCCATTGCACCTGTGACTGATTGGCGGTTTTATGACACTGTTTATACCGAACGTTTTATGCGGACACCGCAACAGAATGCATCGGGATACACTGCTGGCTCGGCGGTTGCTCTTGCTTCGCAGTTACAGGGAAAGTTGTTGCTCATCCATGGAACGACCGATGATAATGTCCATTTTCAGAACGCCATAGAGTATTCGCGGGCATTAATCGCTTCCGGTAAACATTTCGACATGTTTTACTTTCCCGATAAAGATCATTTTATCTCCGGCGAAAACTCTCGTTTGTACCTATACGAAAAAGTAATTGAGTTTTACAGGAAGAATCTGTAAAACATATGCAGAAACTTGTGTACCCGTACAATTGTAGTGTGGTGCTTGTCCTGACGGAGTGATGGTTAGTCGTTCCGTCAGTTTTTTATGACCTGAGGGAAAGCCGTAATTTTTTGTATCCCTAAAACAAAAAACTCAGCTGGGTGTTATTATGACAGGTTTAAAAATTGATTTAAAGCAGTTTTGCATCAGGATACAATGAAGCAATTTCTTCAAAACAGTTTCTGAATCACGATTTTTTTTAAGCTGATCGAATTTCGATTATGGGAGAAGGCAGTATAATCATAAAACAATTTAGAAACCCAGCCTACGGACTTGTTCCGTTACTTGTGTTTACGATTCTTTTAGGATGGGTAAATGCAGGAACAGCTATGTGTATTGCGTTGGGATTATCATTGGCAGGTGTTTTCCTGGTTCGGAAACACAGCCGGATGTTGTATGATATCTCGGCCATCACGTTTTCCGTTGCACTTTTATTGCTTCTTTTTTATCATCCGCTTGATACGTTTGGAAAATTTGTGATTGTTGAAGTAATCTTTGTTGTAGCATTGATTATATCCCGTTTACTTCGTACCCGGGTAATATTGTTGCTGTCAAAAAACAAAAAACCCAACGTCAGGAACTACCTGTCGGAATCTTTTCGGGTTGCTTTTCAAGTACAGTATGCGTTCTTTTTCCATTTGTTACTGATATTGGTATATTTTACCGTTTCAACAATCAAGACTCCTTGGATAAGTAAACAGGAGATTATACTGATCGCGCAACTTATCCTGCTGACCATAATCTTTCTGAAGGTTATCCGGTTTTTGTTCTTAGATAAAAAACTGCGAAAAGAGGAATGGCTCCCCGTGGTAACAGAATCGGGAGAAGTTACCGGGAAAGTGGCGAAATCCGTTACGAAAGAGATGAGGAATAAGTTTATGCATCCGGTGGTGAGGGTGGCATTGATAAGTAACGGCAAAATTTACTTGAAGAAGCGCGATGCTTCCCGATTACTAAACCCGGGAGCCCTCGATTATCCATTTGAAAAATACATGCAGTATAATCACGATATAAATGAAGCGGTCCATAACACGATTAGTAAAGAAATTGGAACCAAGGATATTCCATTACGTTTCTTGCTTAAATATATTTTCGAAAACAGCAACACCAAGCGTTTGATTTTTTTGTACGTTTCTATTATCGACGATGAGGAAAAGTTCAACAAATTGCAATTGCGGGACGGAAAACTATGGACAGAAAAGCAGATTGAAGATAATAGAAACTCTCATATTTTCTCCGAATGTTTTGAGCTTGAGTTTGAATACCTGAAGAATACAGTCTTGCTGAATTATAAACTAAAACCTGCTGAAACGTCGTGTTGAAACATCCTCAACTCCGCCTTAATCTAAGTTAAAATGCCTTTTTCCCATCCTTAAAAATTAAATTTTTAGTAATATTGCACGTTTAACCGACACTATCGGTAAAATCAAATGAAATTAGCAAAGAAAATTGTCCGGATTTTTGCCATTATTATCGTTTGTGTAATAGTATTGAATATTATACTTTTTCTGACATTCAATATCCCATCCGTTCAAAAATTTGCTGCTGATTTTGCTATTGGGAAACTTAAACCCAAAGTAAAAACCGAAATGTCCATTGACAAGATTCGGATCAAACTCTTTAATAGTGTTGAAATCGGAGGTTTATATGTAGAAGACCAGGAGAAAGATACGTTGTTGTTTGCCGATAAATTATCCGCGCGCATAAATATCTGGAATTTATTGGACAATCATTTGTCTATCGAGTCGGTCCGTTTGGATAATTTTACCGCAAAAGTATATAGGGAATCTAAAGACACAACTTTTAACTTCCAATTCATCATTGATGCATTTGCGCCTACCGACACGTTAAAAAAGAAATCCGAAAAAGCTCCCCTGAAGATTTCCATAAACGACATTAAACTTTCCAACGGGACGCTGCGTTACGATATCCTTTCAAGGCTGGAAGCTCCGGGAAAGTTCAATCCCGATCACTTTTTCGTAAAAAACTTCAATCTCAATGCGGACATTTCATCGCTCGACATCAAACATCTTGTCGCGGATATCCAAACCTTGAGTTTTGATGAACAAAAAGCGGGAGTAAAAGTGTATGACCTACAGGGTATGGTTCGCTCAGACGGCACAAAACTGTGGAGCGACAGACTCTCGCTCACGCTGAATAATTCTCACTTGGATGTAAGCAAAGCCGTTTACGATATAGACAGCAAAGCATTTAACCTTACGGCTAAAAGTGATTGGATTGATCCGAAAGACGCGGCTGTTTTTTCAGATAAGCTCACGCACCTAAGCAAGCCTTTTGCTTTTGATGCCGATTTGGAAGGGAAAATTCCACAAGCTGAGATTAAAAACCTGACAGCCAGGTACGGCAATCAAACGGCTTTTACGGTGAATGGACTGATATCCGATTTCTCAAAATACGGAGATGCCGATATTAGTGTGGATATCACTAATTTCAGAATGAGCGTACAGGATTTGCAGGATTTTATCCGTATTGGTGCACCTGCTTTTGTACTTGGCCCACAACTGGAATCGTTGGAAAATATAGAGTTGACGCTGAAAGCGAAAGGCCGTATGAGTAATTTCAATGTTGTTACTCAGGTAAACACATCTCCCGGAAGCTTTTCGTTTAATGGAAAGGGTAGTGCCGACAGCAAGTTCGAAAATATCAACGTTGATGGCCGGCTGGTAACCGAAAACCTGCAAATCGGTAAAATAATAGGTGAAGAAATTGGCGTTGATGATCTTTCTCTCCATACTTTTGCCGAAGTAAATATCAAGAAAAATGAACTACCAAAGATATCTATCGATGGCAATGTCGGATCGGTATTTTACAAAGGCTATCCATATCGGGATTTGACTGTAAGTGGCGTCTACAACGGGAATGACAATAGTGTTGGCGGCCGGGTGTTTACGGATACCGAAGACAATAAACTCGATTTATACGCTAATATTGGTTTTGGAAATCAAATGAGGTTTGATGTACAGGGAACCATCGATAAACTTTTTCTATCGCCGCTTATAACGGTTGAAAAGTGGGAGAATCCTTACCTCACTGCCCGTATTAATGGAAAACTTCAAGGGCAAAACATTGATGATCTCGAGGGAAATGTGGTGATTGACAGTACTTCCCTCTACGATGCCAATTTTATTTACAACCCAGGTCCGATTTATCTTCAGGCGCTTTCGGCTGATGAGGCGGGTGAAAAGAAGATACAGGTACTTTCCTCCATCGTAGAAGGAGAAATATCCGGGAATTACAGTTTTGCAACTATCGGTACCGAGTTGATGAATGCCCTGCATCCACACTTACCTACGTTGATAAAAGAACCTCCAAAAAAAGCAGCGGAGGTAGGGACGAATTTTTTCAGGTTTAATTTTTTACTGAAGAATACCGAAGATATTTCGTATGCCTTGTCGCTTCCCTTTATAAACGTTGAACCAGCAACCGTTACCGGTACTGTGGATATGGTAAACTCAAAATCGGTACAGTTAAGCAGCCATATTCCGCGATTGATGTTTGGGCAAAACGAAATCCGCGAGAGCAAAATAGATGTAAATCTAGGTGTGTTATCGGGAGCACGTGTAAATGCTAATACCTATCTTGTACAGGAAAACGGTCATATTAATGCAAGGTTGGATACCCGGGCAATAAGTGATTCAGTTATAAACATATTGCATATCAATGTAAATAACAAAGTGGCTAAAGCTGACGGAAGCCTGAATATATCTATGGGTTTCCGGCGTGATCTAGAAGATAATCCGGTATCGGATATTTCCATTAATTCCACTCAGGTTGTGTTTAATGGAAAGACAATCAGTATTGTCCCTTCATCTGTTGTTTACGAAAAGGAAAAAATTACCGTAAACAATTTTGAAATACGGGAAAACGAAATGTTATTGTTGGGAATAGATGGTGTGGCATCGAAAAAACGGGAAGATGCCATTCGGGCGTTTTTCAACAATACTGAAGTAGAAACCATTTTGGCCGCATTTAATATTTCAACGTTTAAAGGCTCAATCAATGGGGGAGTGATTGTTAACCAGGCTTTAGCAGACCCACTTATTCAAACGGACAATTTCAGAATTGAAAATATACGAACCCAGACGGATACCATCGGAACACTAGCTATTGAAGGAAACTGGGACGTGATTAAAAAAGGACTTTCGTTAGATGCCAGTATAAAGAACAACGGTGATAACTACCTTGCCGTTGCCGGATTTGTACCTATGGGTAGTGAAAATCCAATGGATGTGGATATAAAAATAAACGATTTGCCGTTAGCCTGGGTGCAGCCTTTTGCGGTGTCTACCTTTAGTCAGCTGTCGGGAACAATAAACTCCAATATAAACTTTTCCGGCAAAACAAATGCTCCTATAACTGAAGGTTGGCTAGGTATTGACGAAGGAATAATGACGGTTGCATTTACGAACGTGACATACAATGTATCAGATACCATCAATATTTCGCCAAAAAATATCGGTTTTAATAATTTGGTTATTAAAGATAACAATAATCATGAGGCTCGCTTGAACCTCTCGTTAAGCCACAATAACTTTGATGGAATGACATACAATGTCAGTGTATATATGGCCGATTTTCTCTTGTTGAATAACGAGCAAAGGACGGATGAAATAGCTTACGGTACGCTGAGATTAAGCGGAGACATCAACATAAACGGCTCCTCGTCGGGAATATACGGAAATGCAAATTTGAAGAATGAAAGCCGGTCGAATATCAGGATTGAATTACCACAAACCGCTCAGGCAGAAAAGTACAGCGGTATCATTTACATAAATACTCCGCAGGATGTGGATACGCTTTCATTTCTTAGAAAAAGAGAGAACGATAACGTGAATGCACGCATCAATACACGCCTGAGTACGGGCATTCCTATTAATATACAAGCAATTTTGAATTTAAATCCGCTGCTTGAAGCAGGAGTAGTGATCAATCCGACAACGGGAGATGCTTTGGAGATCAAGGGATCTGGACAGATTCGTGCTAATTTCGATTCTAGGGCCGTGCCGTCCGTTCGTCTGTATGGTGATTATGTTGCCGAGGAAGGAAAATTCAAATATAATTTTCAAAACCTTAAGACCATCGATTTTAATATTCGTGAAGGAAGCACGGTTACTCTTGTCGGAGACCCGATGAGTACGCAATTTAATATTGCTGCATACAATCAGGTAAATGCTGATTTAGCCACGCTCAGCGAAGGCTTCACTACCCAGCTTTCCAATACCCGGACTGCAGTTAACGCCCTGTTGGAGATACAGGGGAATCTGGAGCAGATGAACCTGAAATACGGGATAGATCTTCCCGAGGTTTCTAACGATGTGCGGCAACGATTGAACAGCCTGATCAGTACCGACGAGCAGAAGAACCGCCAGTTTGCCAGCCTTATCCTGACGGGTGGATTTTTCCCTGCCGAGGGCTCCTTGGGTGTGGCTTTGGGTAACAATATGGCTGCTACGCTTGCCGCAGGTCAGCTTACCAAAGGATTGGATGCGCTTCTTGCCGGAGCCCTGAACGATAACTGGACCATAAGCACCAACCTCCAAAGCCGGGATGGAAGTTTTGAAAGTGCTCGAATGGGGTTGGATCTTTCCACACGTTTACTTGATGACCGGCTTCGAATTTCAACAAATCTCAGTTATGGAGACAAAGCAACCACCGCGAGCGATCAGGCATTTATGGGAGAGTTTGAGTTGGAGTATGATATTAATAACTGGCTGATGATACGTGTCTACAACAGGGCGAACCAACGATTCTCCAAACGGGCGCCCACTACACAAGGAACTGGGATTGTGGTGACACGGGATGCCCGAACCTTCAGGGATTTGTTCCGGTTTAGTTTCAGAAAAAAAGAGGATTAGAACAAAGAGCAAAGAACAAAAATAAACAGATGAAATATTCTTTCTGCATATTCCTTGTTTTACTGTTGATTTCGTGCGATGCCACAAAAAAAGTGCCGAGCGGAAGCTACTTGCTGAACAAGGTCGAAATAGATACAGATACCAAAGGAGCCAGTGAGTCGGACCTGAAGCCTTACCTTCGGCAAAAGCCTAACTCGTCGATGTTTATTTTCGGGAAAATAAAATTGCATGCCTATAATATTCCTGAGAATGACTCCACATGGCTCAATCGCCAGTTCCTTAAGTTTGGCGAACCGCCTGTGTTGTACAGCGACCGCCTCACCGGACTTTCGATGGAACAGATCAGGCTGCAGCTGGGTAATAAAGGATATTTAAATGCAGAGGTAGATACGGTAGTAGATAAGAAAGATCGGAAAGCCAGTGTGACTTATAAAGTTACAGGTAATGACCCTTACCTGGTCAGAACCTTCAGGGACTCTATCTATTCTGTCGATAGCACAATATACAAAATACTGGATGAAAAGAAGCTCTTGAATGTGATAAAAGAAGGAGATGCTTTTGATCTGGAGGTACTGGAAAACGGACGAATAAAGATAACCAACGAACTGAGAAACAACGGATATTATAATTTCTCCAAGGAAAACTTCTATTTCCTGGCCGATACCACTGTCGGCACCCATCAGGTGGATTTGACACTGGGATTGAATAATCCTACGGACAGTACTTTGCACAGCAGCTACAGGTTTGGAGAAGTGATTGTAAATAACGGAGTCAGTTCTACCATTCTACAGGACAGTTCCAAGCATTATCTGTTGGATACCGTTCAATACAGGGATGTGAAAGTCGTACAGGAACGGGATAAGTTTATGCGTCCAGCAGCTATTTTTTACAATACCTTTATTCGTCCCACTAGGGTTTATTCCGATCAATTGGTTGAGAGAACCTATTCCTCGCTGAACCGTTTGGGCTCGGTAAGTCAAACGGCAATCAATTTAACACCGGTTGTAGTAAACGATTCTAATTATATTAACGCTAATATTTCCATTTATCCGGGAAATATGCATTTTATGCAGTTTGGTATTGATGGAACACATGCTGCTGGAGACTTGGGTATAGCGACAGATGCAACCTACGAACATAAAAATATATTGAAGGGTGGGGAAACTTTTCGCATCAAGCTGAACGGAGCCTACGAGTTCATCACGGCATCCGATAGCGCCAGCCTTATTGATAAAAGTTATTACGAATACGGTGCGGAAGCATTTTTATCGATACCTCAGCTCCTGTTGCCTTGGGTGATGAAGCAATTGAGAGATCAACCTTCGGCATCTACAGAATTCTCTGTCGGAGTTAATTTTCAAAACAGGAGTGAATACCTGCGCCAGTTTTTCAACCTTTCGTCCCGCCTTCAGTGGGCTCGTCGTAACTGGCAGGTAACCAATGTGGTAGAGCCTCTGGATATTACGTATGTGAGAATGCCCCGGATGAGCGAAAAGTTCAAAAATGCGTATATGAACGATAGCATCAATCCCATTTTAAAAGCCAGTTATGAAGAACAGATGATTGTCCGTACAGCATACAACGTCAGCTATACAAACGTGTCTTCCGGACAGTTACCACCCCGGTTACCCTTTCGTGTGCGTGCCGGAATAGAAGTCGCGGGTTATCTTCCCCGTATAGTGGCAGCGATGGGTGGAACACGAAAGAACACATCGGGCAGGGAAATGTTTTTGGGAATACCTTATGCCGAGTACGTGAAAACCGATTTCGATTTTGCTCCTGCTTACCGGTGGAACGACAAAAATACATTGGCCGGACATATTGCGCTTGGTATGGCTTATCCTTACGGAAATTCCATTGTCCTGCCTTTTGAAAAACGATATTACGGCGGCGGGGCGAATGGTGTGAGAGGATGGAGTACGCGAACACTTGGTCCCGGAACTTATAACAACGATAGTTTAGGTTACGATTTCGCCAACAAGACCGGTGATATTAAATTGGACATGAGCCTGGAGTTTCGAAGAAAATTGACGAAGCTTTTTGAACTGGCCGGTTTTGTTGATGTTGGAAACGTATGGACGATAAAAGATTACAACTCACAACCCGGAGGTTATTTTAGTTGGAACAGTTTCTATAAAGAACTTGCAGCTGCATACGGAATGGGTATCCGGCTCGATTTGAATTTCCTCTTACTGCGCGTCGATCTGGGAATGAAAGCCCATAACCCAGCCTTGCCTGAAGGGCAACGGTGGACTATCTTCAGTCCCGATTTTCACCGTGACTTTGCCTTCCATTTTGCTATCGGATATCCGTTCTGATACCTGGTGCATAGTTTAACGATGAAGGAGGGCTGTCTGCGGAGCTGTTTCCCCACAACTTGTTTGGCGTTTTCCTCATTTCCAGTTCCAATATGCTCCCGTTAATGATATCGTCGTGAGTAAACCAAGGTTTGTTTAAGGTTTTTCCGTTTATAAACGCCTGTTGGATATAGATGTTCTCACCGGTGTTGCCTTTCGCAATTATCCTGAACACTTTTCCGTTCGGCAGATTTATTTTTATCTCGTTAAACACGGGGCTTCCTATATTATAAACCGGGATGCCGGGTGTGACCGGAAAAAATCCCATCATCGACAAAACTACAAAAGCCGACATTCCTCCACCGTCTTCATCTCCGGGTATGCCGAAGATATTGTCCAGAAAGAATGTGTCCAGTAACATCCTTATTCTTTTCTGGGTCTTCCAGGGAACTCCTAAATAATTGTAGATATAGGGAATGTGAAAACTGGGCTCGTTGCCCATAACAAATTGTCCTACAAGCCCCGATGCGTCGGGTTGAGTGAGCCAAAACCTGAACTTCGGCAATCCTAAATCTTCCCGGAAAAGCTGATCTAGTTTTAATTCTGCCGCCTTACGCCCGCCCATCAGTTCAAATAAGCCTTCAAGATCGTGTTTCACATCCCAATTGTAAGTATAGGCATTGTTTTCGGTAAAATACTCTCTTCCTGCAAAACGGGGATCGTAAGGTTCAATCCAGTTTCCCCGTTTGTCTTTCGGCCACATAAACCCCCTTTCTGCACGAAACACATTTTTATAGTTCTCCGCCCGTTTTAAAAAAAGGTCTCTTTCTTGCATCAGCTTTAATTCCGAGGCCAGTTGCGCGATACACCAGTCTGAATAGCTGTTGGCAGTTGTGACGGAAACGCTTTGTCGTTTTTCCCAAACGGTGTCTACTGTCGAAACGGTCTCTCTTTCCCCCGGAGGTAGTCCGGGCATATAACCGTTTTCGTTGTAAAAATCGTCCAACACTGTTTTTGGCCCGTTTCTCCACGGTATCAGTGTGGCGTTCAGGGAATTTTTCCTAAGCCCTTCGTAAGCTGTTTTCAGGTCAAAGTTTCTCAACCCTTTGTGCCATGCATCCGCTATCCAGGAAGCGGTAAAATTCCCGGTCATTGCCGGCCAGTCCCCCGTCGCCAAGGCAAATGAGGGTATATATCCGCCCTGCTTGTACATTTGGATATATGAGTTTATCTGGTTGATCTCTCTATCTGGATTCAGTATCATGTGCAAGGGTTCCAGCGCTATGTAATTATCCCAAATCCAATTGTCTACGTAAAAAGGGGTGTCGGATGAATGAATCTTATTGTCGTAAGCACTGTAATAACTTCCGTACTCATTGATATCAACCATTCTTTCGTAAGAGCGGTATAAAGCCGTATAGAACACTCTTTTTTGTGCGTCGGATCCGCCCTTGACCTGTATTTGACTCAATGTCTTGTCCCAAACCGCATAGGCATTCTTTTTTACTTTCTCGAAGTCCCATTCCGGAATTTCTTTCAACAGGTTTTTTTTCGCTTGTTCAATGCTGATAAAAGAGATTCCATATTTGAAGGATACTTTTTTGTTTTGTTTTCCTACACCTGCTAGTAACCACATTTTATCCGATGAATTCCTGTATTCTTTGGAAACAATATCCGTATCAGTTTCTCCGTAAAAGAAGATTTTTATTCCTTCAAACTCTTCGAATCCCGAAACATTTCTGGAGTTGCTAACCCATATTTCTCCTTTGTCGTTGAAAATGCCGAACCTTAAATAATGATCCATGTTATTTTTGAAATGAACCTTGAAATAACCGCTCCGGCTTTGAGGTGAGAATTCAAGCAAATCGCCTGATTCCTCGAAGGAGGTGGTGTAGTAGTAGGGGCTGAGCTTTTCCTGAAAATAAGTTAACCGGGTGTTCCATGTTTCCGGATTCTTTTCACCGCTTAACGGCAGGAAGGCAAAAGCCAAGTGCCTTCGATGAGAAGTAAGGGTTAAAGGAAAATTACCTATTTGATCATCGAGATGGTCCCTTCGTTGGGGGAAAAACCTGAGCATGCTGTTGGGCAGGTGCACTGTCGGCCTCGTAGGCTCTAAAATAATTCCGACACCGCCAATCGACGGGTCTACGTAGGGCAGGTTGGATTGGGAAAAGCCTTTCAAAAAAAGGAAAAATAGAGAACTTAAAAACAGATACCTGAACATACTTGTAATTATTTAACGTTTGACGTTTATAGAACTTTTCACCTTTTCAGCCAATTCCTGATCAAATACCGGATCTATTCCGCACACTTTTTGCAATGTATAATCGATTCCCTGAGAGAGGAGTTTTTCAAAAACGATGTCCTGTTCCGACCTGTGGCCGTTTTCATCCGTTGCTTTAAAGAAAAAAGCGTACGACATGGCTTCCAGGATTTTGTCATAAGGCATTCTCAACGGGATGGCCAGACGGATTATTCCCATAAACCTGTCATCGGGGCCTAATTTTCTGGGAATATCCTGTCCAACCCGGAATAGGGTGTCTTTCAACGACCTGTTCCGAAACCTGAATAGTAAATCCTCAATGTGAACGGATAGATCTCTTGGTGTAAAATCGTCTGGATATATTTTCAAAAGAACGGCAGCAGACTGAAGCATAGCCTCCCTTGTAAACTCTATTACGTGTGTGTCTTCCAAAACTTCATAGAGGTAGGTAGAACCGGGATATTTAAAAAAACCATAATAAGCAGCAGTGGCATGTCCCAAATTATGAATAAATGCTTTTCTATCGACCCATGCCCTGATGTTTTCCTTAGGAGCCAACCCCATGACGTCCGGGACTTCGTTCCTGAATCCTTTTTTATCCAGGATCAACTGGTTGTAAGGCTCCGCAAAGACCGATAGAGGATCTTTCTTTATCTCTCCGGCAGTCATAAGGGGAACCATTTTTCCAATACTTGTTTCAACCAGTCCAACATAATCGTGTAGAGGGAAATCGTCCGGGAGATTGTCTTTAAGTTCTTTATAGATCACTTCATTTGCAGAACGCATGTTCTCAGCAATGATGATATCAACCGGACCATTTTCAGAACCTTGAAAACGCTTTATTAATCCTTTGGCAAGTGTGGGAATAATTTTCGGCAACGCATTCTTGCCAACCGATACCGCTATAATGGAAGTGTTTTTTACTTCCTCGGTCACAGCTTCTTGATTGGTACCGTTAATTGCCCTTACGTTGGATATGGTTATCCTTTCCTCTTTGTCTCCTTTAATCACGACGGCATATGACTTCTCGTGGTTTAATAATGAAACCAGTTCCTCATCGATATCGGAAAAGACAACTTCGTATCCCGACAAACCAAACAGTTGCCCGATAAAAGAGCGGCCTATCTTGCCGGCGCCAAAAATTAGGATGGATTTTTTTTCCATAAGTCGTTCGTTATTTAATCTGCTTTTTGTAGTCGTTAAGAACCGGCGTCATAAGTTCGTATTTTTCACCCGGATATTTTTCAAAATAGGTGCCGCCAATATATAAGCATGCGTAACCTCCTGATACTATGCCGAGTGTGGTGGCTGCCTCCAGGTCAAGTTTCATCTTTCCCTCGTTGAGTTGAAACATCAACGAACCAATCACGCCGCCTACGAAATTATCTCCGCAGCCTGTTGTGTCTCCGTTATAAACCTTTTCTCTTATTCTCTTCGATATAGCGTCGGAAACGGGTAATTCCCGCATTTCAACCCTCCCGAACAATTCATTTCCTGCATACAGCAAAACATTCTTTGCCCCGTTGGTAATGATAACTGCACCTGTTTGCTTCTCAATAAAAAATTGCATGGCTTTTTCAATACTTTTTTCCCCGCTCAAGCGCAATGCCTCATCTCTATCGGTAATCAAAAGATCGATGTTTGGGTAGCTTTCATCGTTTTTTCCCAATGGCCACCTTTTATGTGGATTTGCCTTTTCATTCACGAAGTCGAAAACCGTGTTAACCAGTGTAATGCATCCGTTCTCCTTCGATTGTTGAAGCAACTCAACCAGATTGTCATGTATTTGCGGCACCAGAGCGCTCCCTCCGAATACAACAATGTCCGATTTGAAAAAATCGTTATCCAGGTTTTCGGGAGAATAGTCCCAGGCCGAGCCTATAGAGTTTACAAATACCCTTTCTCCGTGCCCGTTATCGTAACTGGGGTCGGAAAGGACATCGGTTGATGGAGTCAGGTTCCCCATTTGCTTGAAATGACTGATGTTTACCGGAAGTTTTTGCAAGGAGGATAACAGGAAACTCCCGTTTTCGTCAGGCCCGTGACACCCGTAGAACTTGATTTCACTATTCAATCCAAATGTGATCTGGGCAGCATGGATAAGGGCTACGATGCAGGGTCCTCCAACATTGATTTTGTCCGGCGCTCTCCCCGCTGTCAGTTCGTTGAGGATAACTTGAAAATTCTTTTTCGTGTACTCTTCAAATTCCTCTTTCAGTACCAGGTGTCCGGGACTAAGGCCTCCGTCTCCTCTTTTTTTCGAGGAATAAGAAAGAAAAGCATTGGAATAAAAAGATACGTTGTTGTACAGCCTGTCCACCAGGCAGCATCCTGTACCGGATACTGTTATTTTCTTTTTAAGCATTCCTGTTTTACGTTAAGAGAGAAAAGTGTTGTAATCGTTGACCAATAAATAGAGTGGCTTTTCATCTTCGACAATAGTCGGAAATCTTCCGATTATTTCGTGGAAACAGTTATCAGCCGAATCATCGTTTACCATGCTTACCTCCCCGACAAGTACCTTTCCTTTCCCCGGCTCGCCATAGAAGCGATGATACATACCCTGCTCCAGAGAAATACTTTCTCCCGGTGTTAAGACTACTTTTCCTCCTGCTTCCACCCACCCTTTTATACCGTCTTTCTTAAAGTGTACGTCCGTGGTATCAAGTTGGTTGTCAAGGGTAGAATTGTAAAGCTCGATAACCAGGTTTCCTCCGCCCCGGTTAATGATGTCTTCCATTTTTGACCAATGATAGTGCATCGGGGTTTCCTGATTTTCCTCCACGATCATTATTTTTTCGGCGTACGGCTTTTTGTCTACATTGAATTTTCCGTTTCTGATGGTAAACAGAAACAATCCCCGGCTGTGAAAATCTCCTGAACCGAAGTCGGTTATGTCCCATCCCAACATGTTGTTGAAAATTTCTTCCGCATTTTTTCTGTTTTCCCTCCACTCATCTATCGTCCAATAAGCCCAGGGAGGTAACAAAAAATTTTTTTCGTGTAAAAACTCTTTCGCTTCTCTTAAGATCTGATTAATTTCACTTCGTTTCATAAATATAAATTTGATGTTTTAGTAGATTGTATCTTTCAAAAGGGTTTTCCCCATTTTTTATTGGGATAAGGACCCAGTTCCAACTCAAGTTCTCCTCCGTTTAAAAAATCAGTAACAGGAAATTGAAAACGGGACCATTTTATACCGTTCAATATGGCGTGTTGAATGTATATGTCTGCAGGATTTTTCTTTTTTACAGAAATCCTGAACAGGGTGTTTTGTAGGGGATCTGCCAAAGAGGGAAACCTCAACACTATTTTATCGAACAGGGGGCTTGTGATCTCCAACTCGGGAAATTCACCCACACATCCGTGCAAATCGAATAACCCGATGGCCATTAACACCCCAAGCGCACCCAGCATTCCCTGATCTTCGTCACCGTTGTACCCGCTGTACGGATCCACTCCTCCAAAAACTTTCTCCTTGACCTCGCGCACCCAGTACTGTGTTTTCCAGGGAGCTCCGGCGTGACTGAACAAATGAGCCATTGCCAGTGAAGGTTGGTTCTCATAATCAACCCAGGCAGAGCCATGTTCTCCGTGGGGAGCAATAAACCGAAAATCCTTTGCTTTTAAAAAATTTGACTCCAGCTTCTCGATGAATTTTTTGTTTCCTCCCATTTCCTGGATTAAACCTTCCATGTTTTGAGGAACATAAAAAGTATATGTAGCCGAACTTCCTTCAATAAATCCGGGGGAATTGAATTTCCCCTTTTCCACAACGGGCGTGAAATCCTTCAGCCATTCCCCTGAGACATGTCGCGGACGTGACCACCCGATTGCCGGATCGAAAACATTTCTCCAATTCTCGGAACGTTGTATGAAAAGTTTCCTGTCTTCGCTCTTTTTCAGTATCCCGGCCATCTGGGCAAGACACCAGTCCTGATAAGCATATTCAAGCGTCATTGCCGCTCCCTCGCGGTGAAAGCCCTCACCTCGCTCCCTGATCTCGATGGGTACATATCCCTTTTCGACGTACCAATCCATCCCGCCTCCCGAAGGATGCGGGCCTGCTTCGTAACCGGCCCTGTCCCTTATCCCTCCAGGGAAAGCATTTTTTCGGGCTCCGGTATAGGCACTAACGGGATCGAATGTGGCCCGTTTTGAAGACAACAGGGCGGCTATCAATGGGGTTGTGTGATCTCCCACCATGACATAGGAATAATTTCCCCCCCAGGAACAGCGGGCCATTGTCCCCGCATTCCGGTAGTAGTCAAGAAATGTTTCTACCATCCAGTTGCCGTATTCGGGATAAAGCAGTGTCCAAAAGATGTTCAGGTTCCATTGTCCTCCCCAAAGCCCGTCTCCTTCGATGAAGTGCCGGGTGGGCTTGTTATCGCTTCCCAACGGGAGTTTTCTTGCCACCGGATACATGCCTGTCCAATCCATATATGAACCATCTACATCGTCGGATATTCTTTTTGAAGCGGTATGCATCAAATCGGTATATAGCTTTATGCGCTGTTCCCGGGTCCCTCCCTCCACCAGTACCCGGCTTAAATAGTTGTCCCACGCTTCTGCGGCATCTTTTACCACTTTGTCAAAATTCCAATGCGGTAATTCTGAGCTCAAGTTCATCCTCGCATTTTCAGTGCTGACAAAAGAGATGCCTACCTTGATGCATATCTGTTCGTTGTTTTTCAATCCTCTGTAGGTTACGTATGCGCCGATGGTATCGCCGGATATGAGATTTTCTTCAGGGCGGATTATCTTTCGGATACCTTCCTTGTTTTTCTCCCAACCGTTAAAACTGTCAAATGGCTTGTCGAATTGAGCAACAAAGAAAATCAGGTAAGGTTTTTTTCTCCTGAACGTGGGGGAGAGGAGAGAATATCCTTCAATTTCGTTTGAACTGATTTTTCTTGCGTAGGCATATGATGTTTTTGTTGCCCCCAGAGCAGCGCTTAAATCAAAGATGAAGTGGGCGGTATCTGCTGCCGGGAAAGTGTACCGATGCATTCCTACCCTACAGGTAGCGGTCAGCTCCGCCGTAATTTGAGAATCTTCGAGAAAAACTTTGTGATAACCCACCTTGACCACCTCTTTGTCGTGACTGAATTCCGACTTGCTTGCTTCAAGCCCGAGGTACCCTTTACATTCTCCCACAACCGGCATTACCGGTATACCGGCAGTTTGTCCGTTGTGCACATGTGAGAAATTCAGGATATATTTTTCGTCGTATAAATACCCTGAATTCCACATCTCGCCGTGTTTCATATCGGGAGAGAGGGAGACCATCCCAAAGGGAAGTGCCGCAGATATAAAATAATCGTACCTGGATTTGTGCGTGTCAATCAAAGGGTTTGCCAAATCTGAAGGCCTTTCCTGACTCACGGAACGGAGGTGAGGAACGGCCATAACCGATAGAATAAGTAATATTTTTAACCTGTTCATGTTGATCTTTATTGCGTGCTGACTTTTTGTCATCCCAGATAATGTCTCTTGAACTTATACCGGATGTTTCTGTCTGTTCTGCCTCTTTCCCTGATAACCAGGTTTGAGTCCTCCAACCTGATGTTATCTACTCCGTTGAAATCTTCAGGGATCCTGGCCAGAAAGGCCAGAAAAGTCTTTTCAATCGTTTCTTGGGCATCGATAAACTCATACAGGTTCCGGTCAAAGATCTTCCCTTTTTTTGCCACTACCGTGAAAGGTTCGTGTAACCCGGTAGTGCCAAATTCCATACCGAAAGCTACAGGATTGCCGTTTTCCATGGATCGCCAAAAATTAATCCAGGGATAATCCTCAACTTTCCACAGATAGCCCAACATAACCCCCAGGGTGGGATTACTTGCGGTAACCCAGCCGTAAGTTTCACGTCTGTTGTAAATGAAAGAGGATACCCTGGGCCAGGGATCCTGAAAATGCCGCAGGTCTACTTTCCCATCCTTATGAACGGCTTCAGGCCAACACAGAACAGGTTCTTCCTGATGTAAACTTCCGTCTTCCTTGTCTTCAAATCCTTTTTCGGTATTGTTATCGAATAAGGTTTTCCTGTCGAGAAAAGGCGGCGCAACGGTGACGTGTTGAACTAGGTTGAACATGCGGCCATACTTGTTGAGGTTCCTGATTTTTTCCGAAACGAAAAATAGCGGCTCTTCTCCCGACAGACTGACCTGCCGGGTTATTTCCAGTCCCCCCATCGGTAAAGTGCAACACATAACGCATTCGTTAGAAGTGCTGGTAGCAGCATGGTTTATTAGTTCCCATCGTTGACTGTTCACTTCTCCGTGATGCGTAAACCCATTTGATTTTTCGGCTTCGGAAGGAGGCCCCCAACGGTCGAAACAAAGGAAATGGCCTTTAAAAGGAGGTTGTGTCTCGTCTTTAATCACCCAGTTAATGGGATTCAAAGGCTGATCTTTCAGGTGAAAATCGGAATAAGAACCGCCATCTAAATTTATCTTCAGCAAGACGTTGTTGTTTTCTAAAATGACCATGCTTATAGATTATTTGTCCGGTATCAACTTTTTACTCAGCGCTTCCAGGGAGATCCCCCGGGTTTCAGGTACTTTCTGTAATACCCATATCAGTTGCAGCACCATCATGAAGGCAAAGAAGGCAAATATGGGCCAGGGGTTTTCCCGGAAGACACCTCTTTCGGAATCCAAAAAAACAGGAGTGATCAACGTAATGAGGGCAGCAAAGACCCAATGTATACTCGCACCGAAAGACTGGCCTTTCGCCCGGATACCGGTTGGGAATATTTCCGAAATAAAGACCCAGATAACCGTGCCTTGTCCGATAGCGTGCGATGCGCAGAACAACAACAAAAAGACCAGCAGGACCATGGATCCGGCGTGAGTATAGAAACTCCACGCAACCATTACAAGGCTTATAATGTATCCGAATGAGCCGATAATAAGTAATTTTTTCCGGCCCAGCTTATCGATAAGGTATAATCCTAAAAAAGTAAAAATGATGTTTATTCCGCCAAGCAGGATGGAGTTCATTAAGGAGTCTCTAGCTGCCAATCCGGATCGTTCCAGAATCTCGGGAGCATAGTAGAGAATAAAATTAATACCCGACCACTGATTGAAAAAAGCGATGAAGAAAGCCAACCACAGGATACGTTTGTACCGGGGGATAAAAAGGGAAGATTTTTTATGCTTCATTTGTTCCCTGATATGGTTTGCAATGGTTTGAACCTCTTCTTTCGGATGATTAATCCCTAGCCGGGTAATTATTTCTTCAGCTTCTCCCTCCCTGTTTTTCATCACCAGCCATCTTGGACTTTCGGGAACAAAGATTACCAGCAGTGCGTAAACAAGAGAAGGTATAATCATAACACCCAGCATCCAACGCCAATCGTTTGCTCCGTCAAATCCCTTTAAAAAATAATTTGAAATATATGCTATCAGCAAACCAAATACAATGTTGAACTGATACATTCCGGTAAGCTTTCCCCTGTTTGCCGGAGTAGAAATTTCCGATATATAGATGGGGGCCACAACAGAAGATATTCCGATCCCCAATCCCCCGATAAATCGAAAGAAAGAAAAAGAATAGGGGTTTGTAGCCAATGCCGTTCCTATTGTTGATAAGCTGAACAAGATCCCGACGCTGAGCAATACTTTTTTTCTTCCGAATTTTTCCGTGGGAAACCCACCGAAAATTGCTCCGATCACGGTGCCCCATAAAGCCATGGACATGATAAAAAATCCATGAAATAGTGGGGAGGTGTTCCACAGTTCCTTAATGGGTAAATTGGCTCCGGAAATGACAACCGTGTCAAACCCAAAAATGAAACCGGCCAAGGCAGCTATAAGGGAAATACCGGTTAAATTAATTCTCTTTTCAGAAACTACTGTATTTAGGTTTTGCATACATCACTAATTTAAGTTTGTCCGTTAAGGTTTGATACCGATTGTTGCAATTTCATGGGGTTTTAACTGTACAGATAGGGTTGTACCTTGTAAGGCAGGTGAAGATACACCTTGGAGGGGCATTTCTATCAGGTTCAGCCTTCGTGCCGATGTTGCCGCAACGGGTAGATTAATAGTGGCGGTTGTTGCTTTTCCTTCAGTTTCCACCATTCTGATTATAAGTTCATTGCCCTCTTCGGATTGTTTGATGCCTGTTATTGCTATGTTGGGCTGGGCTACGGAGAAGAACGATTTTTCCTCGGGTTGTGTGGCGTGGTCTTTTATCAGAGCCAGCGAGGGAGGCTCTGCTGCCAGCACGGGAACATTGTAATCATCGCCTTCTACCCATACGCCATTCTTCCAATCTCCCGCGTGAGGATAAAGTGCATAACTGATGACAAATTTGCCGAGATTGGGATAGATGTCCGGACTGCCTGCGGCTCTCATCAGCGTAAGCCGTAGTTCCCCGTCGTGATAGGAATGCCCGTATTTGGTTTTATTTAGAAGGGCTATACCGGCTTGCCCGTCGGTTACGTCCACCCATTTTTGTGCGGGCACTTCCTGTCCGTCACCTCTTTCGGGATCAACACCGTAAACATTCGATTGGGAGGTGAGGTGTCTGGGCACGGCTCCTCCCTGAAACTTACCGTTTGCCGGCCTTTCAACCACATCAAAAGGCACCTGGCAATAAAATCTTGGAGCATCAAATGCCAGTGGAAAGTGAGCCCTTAGCATGGGTGAATCGGTTGAGTCTGTTCCGGTTTCAAGCCAATGCACTTCCATTTCGTATTCGATTCTCGGATAGGAACGGTAGATGTAGGTTCTTTCGGTGAAACTCGATTTTCCCCAGTATTTAACCGTTTCAATACATGCCCTTACCGGCCCGTTTTCTACTACCTTCACGCTTCTTACATCATCTACCTCTTCTTCTTTTACAATCTTATTCAAGGTCCATGATTTCATTCCCCCTTTCTTGTCTTCTAGATACATTTTGAGGCGATTCAGTTCTTTCCCTTCCTGAACATATTCTTTCCCGTTACGTTTGTCGTACAGACTTGAGATTGATCCGGTTTTCATGTTTACTTTTACCTTAAAGAAATCTGTTTCGAATGTGTTGTTTTCGAAAGGGATCGGTTCATTGAACGTGCCCGGCTGGGTCATATCCACGTAGAACGTTTTGTATCCTCCTGCCGGCATTTCGTCAACAATGAATTGTATTTTTGAGGTGAACCCCGGAGGAGTTACCTTGGACCATACAATTTGCGCGGGATACGTTTTTCCGGAAGCATCACGAACCAAAACAGTAGGATAATTTCCCTGGCCTTTATCGATGGGAGTAATGTTTTTTGACCCGTAATAATCGCCCCAGCTTGTCGATTTTACGGAAGCAGGTTGCGTGTGAGAATAGACGTTTGCTTCCACAACCGTTTTACGCGAGACTGGCTGCAGGTTAAATGCTACCACAGGTTGTCCCATGTTGGTCTGAAATTTTATTTCGTCGGCTGTTTTCCGGAAAGCGTTGTCCCTCAGTTCCGTCGACTTCCGGAGATTTTCCATATACCGGGCAACGGCTTCTTTGTTGGCTTCGTTGATAGCCGATCCGGGAAGAATATCGTGAAACTGGTTGAATGTTTGTGTAATCCAGAGGTCGCGTATTTCTTCAGCAGGGTAGTTGTCTCCTTTCAACCAGCGTAGCGTATTAAAAAACTCGTTGCTGTACAGCATGTTCTCGTTGTTACGGTTCCCTGATTTTATTTCCGATACGGTGGTGTAACAACCTTCGAATATAAACTGCATTTCACCGTGATGCGTTGGTTTGTCTTTGGCTTCAACGGCGCTTTTCTTAAAGAAATCTTTCGCCGTCGTAAATTTTACGGCAGGATAATCAGCCATCTTATCCAGTTGATGGACCATCTCTATGTTTGCCCGGGTGGGACCTCCTCCGTGATCTCCTACGCCGGTAATTTGCAGGATCCGGTGCCCTTTGGGGTCAAATTTGGTGAGTTCATCTTTCAGTTTCAAGTTAATGTCGCCGTTATAGGTGTCGTTTGCGTAGCAAAGGACTTTAGATAAATCAGTCCCCTCCCACCAGAATGTACCGATATAAGGTTTGCACCGGTGAAAATAGAAATAATTACATCCGGCCAATTTCAATATTTGAGGCATCTGCGACACATGGCCGAAGTTATCGGGTAGCCAGCCGATGGTTGCCATTTTTCCGAAATGTTTCTGGAAGTAGCGTTGTCCAAGTAAAAAGGAACGGGTTATGGCCTCACCGGAAGAAAGATTCATATCGCCTTCGGTCCACATACCCCCAACGGGTTCAAAGCGCCCCTCTTTTACGTAGTTTTTAACTTCTCCAAACAACGGAGGATCTACTTTTTCCACGAAGTTGTAAACAGAGGCCTGGCTCTGAATCATGGTATAATCGGGAAATTCCTTCATAAAAGCGACGGCTTGCCTGAGATTGTCGTTGCACATTTTCATGGTTTCGGAGTAAGTCCATAGCCAGTTCATATCCATGTGGGCATGTCCTACGACATGGATGGTATCTTTCTTTGATACGTCGGGAACAAGAGGTTCGTTGAACATTGCAAAAGAGGATAACGATACCCACGAAACACAAAGGGTGATAAGAATTGCTTTCATCGTATTCATTTTTTGATGATTTAGTTTAGAAAAACATTAAATTTCCACTTCAATAAATTTCACTTCATAAGGTTTTAACCGGATGGCTGATATCGGTTGTCCGGTTCTCTCTCCCAGGGAATTAATTTCGGTTACTTTTTTTATGGTTAGGGTTTGATCAGCGGGTGACAGCTTAATATCGGCCGGCAATCCTTCGAGTTCACGTAAATGCAGTATAATCGATTTTTTGTGAAAGGACGGGCGGATATTTATTACCAAGACGTTTTCGGGGCCATCGATTTTTAATGTTCTGAGCGATGCATTGCATAATTTGTTCTCTCCTGCGGGAAGGGTTCTGGTGGCAAAAGGATTTCGTTCTCCCCATGCGAATTTTGTAGCAAAAGCGTTGGTGGTATCGTTTGTAGAGGTAAGTTGATAACTCCAGCTAAAAGTTCCTTCCTGGTAAGCCCTGAAATTCGTAAACCAGTAATTGTTCATTACCCAGGAATAGAGCCAGGGAAGTCCTTGTTTGGGATAGCGTTCGAATTTACCCATGTTGAAATCGCTGAATTGCCACAGGGGAACTTCATTACTGACAACTACCACCTGGCCTTTGCTGCTCCGAACGGAAACGAAGTTTTGGGCGACATTCCAGTCGGAAGAAGAGCCCGGAAGCTGCTGGCCCTGGGTTAATATGCCTCCGGTTGTTTCGAACACAATTTTAGCCTCCGGTAAAGAAAAGGGAAAAGCTATGTACAATGCTTCGGGATCGGTGATTATCTCCTTATGTGCACTGTATTTAAATTCTATTTTTCGGGTATTGCGGTAAAGCCTTATTTCAAGTTCCAAGCCCTTTGTTGCTCCTTCCCCAGCGCCGCTGAATCCCGGCATGTCTGAAAATATTTTTATGCTTTCCCAAATAGTGCCCTGCACACCTTTTTCCACACTGATGTGGTCGCTCACGGCCCGGTGGAATGGGGGGGTGTCGCGTTTTTTGGATGTTTCCCTGATGGGTTGTCCCAAATGGTAGGGGTTGTTGCGGTCAACCAATTCGAGACGAAGCTCCTTGTCGAAAAGGCTTTTAACCGCACCGGTCTTTTTGTCCACTTCGATCCGGTAAAACCCGTTCTCCATAATTTCGGTTCCAGGAAGTATTTCTGGTGACAATAACTCGTCTGTTGTGCTGATTTTTAATGCTTTATAACCCAGTGCTGGGACGTCTTTTACTTCAAGCATCCAGTAAGCGCCCTCAGCCCTTTTTTTAACCAACTGGACAGGGACTTTCTTTCCTGTAGAAACATCCGTTATGCTGGCCTTTTTTTCGGGAGGCAATACCTCTGAATCGATGAAAAGTTCTACAGATCCTGAGCGGTCCCACCCCAAGGGATTGATAATGTAAATGACGGGAAAATTTGCTTTGTGCAAATAGGGTTGCAACCTGGCCAAAGCTTCTTCCTTCATCAGTGTTTCTTTTTTTACAGCCTCCCAGGCGTAGGCTCCTTTTTGCAGCCATTGCTTAACCGAATTTTCGGAAAATGGAGATTGAATACTTTCGGCTGCTCCAACCGTATGTTCATCAAAGAAAATGATATTTTCCTTGATGTGCTCGATTTTTTTTTCAATTTCAGGCGATAGTTCGCCATCCAGCAGTGTAACCATGGCCAATAACCCTTCGTCTTGCTGGATGGCGTTCTGTGTTTTCCTGATTTCCGCTGTTTCACGGGAAATAGAGCCGAAGCCATCCGTCCACCAATCGAGCCAGGCATTTCTGTAAACCGGCAACTCTTCGGCATGATTTTCCTCAACATATTCCATAAACTCACTGGCTACGGCTAGTTTTAGTTTAGGAAATTCGTGGGTGGAGTTCCATTCTTCAACAAATTTGCAGGCGGCAGTGGAAGGTGGGGCATTATCAGTAAAATAACCTGAGAACTGGATACCTATCCGGTCGAACGGATAGCCTTTTTTTTCCAACTCTGAAATACCCCAGATCATATGGGTGAAATCGATGTCTTCTTTTTCGATGTTGTAAAAATTGCCGGTCATGTAGTGTTCACCCCTGAAAGCCAATAACCTTTCCCCGGATGGCGCTTCCCACCAGAAACAAGTGGGTATATCAAACGGCCTTATTGATCTTGTTTCGTTTATGCCCATGATAAGGTATTTTACTCCGGTATTTTTAAAATAATCGGGCATGCACCACGCTATTCCGTTTACATCGTTTTGCATGGCTGTTTTAACCTGAATTCCTGAATTTTTAATCTCTCTAAGAGGCTGTAAGAAATCGAACAGCGAATTTTCATCGGCTATTTCTGACATATTCGCGAACATGCCGGTCACTTCTATCCTCCCTTCCCGTATCCGTTTCAATAACCGCTTGATCTGTGATCCAGGCCTTGTACGGATATATTCACGGGCCACCCACGATGATTCACACGTCCACCTGAACCTGGCCTCATCCGGCAAATTATCGGTCTGGTCGCAGTAATCCAGCGCATAATCGATGTAGCGCATCTGTTCGGCAAGTATCTCGGATTGCGGGCGAGTATACCCGATATCTGTATGGGAATGCTGGACAAGGTAGATGGTCCATTTCTTCTGAGGAGGTATAAGAACAACCTTGTGTTGCATCGCATTTCCATCGTTAACCGTTGTTTCAAGGGTAATCTCTTCAGGCTTGCTTACGGCAGGAAATGTCAGCAAGAACTTATTAAACCCTTTCCTCGTGTCCGAAGCTAATAAATTTTTACCGCCGTATCGGAAAATGATTTTCCCTGCGTTTTCCGAAGTATAGCCTGCGATAACTTGCTGATAATTTTGTCCGTTTTCGCTAAAGAGGACCGGAGTATTCATGAAAATAACCTGCTCTTGCTGATTGCCCTGTGCGTAGAGTCCCTCAACAACAAAGAAGGGCAAAAGAAAATATAACAATACTTTTCTGCAATATGTCTTATCGTAGAATTTGTAAATTGGATTCATAAGTAGATCAGTTTCTTAATTCATATACATGAGTTCAGTATCAAACACACATTGTTTTATTGTGTCTGATCCCTTGATTTGTTCCATAAGCACGTCGACCGCTTTTTCCCCCATTTTTTTTATGGGTTGTTCAATGTAAATGATGGGAATATTGGCGATAGCGAAAGAGTCAATCTTATCGAAGCAGACAACTTCCATGTCTTCAGGAATTTTAATGGCATTTTTATACATATATCTCACACCGGTAATAAATACCTTCCGCGAACAGAAAAACACGGCATCAATTTTTTCCGGATAATTCTTTAGGTCATGGATAGCCAGTTTGATCTCTTCCTCCTGATCCTGATAATTGATGTTTTTAATCAGGTTGGAATCCAGTAATTTATACTTGCTCAGCGTATCTGTACATCCCCGCCGCCTTTCGGTTAAGGCATTTACATCAAAATCATAACAAACAACGGCAATCTTCTTTAACCCTTTTTTTATCAGATGCTCCGTGGCTTTTGCCGATACGTTGTAATTATCAACTATGACGTAGTTGGCTTCGAGGTTGGGATAAAAACGATCTACCTGTACCAGGGGGATGTGCCTTCTCGTAATTTTCTCAGCAATCTGCCGTCCATTATCCACGGGAACAAATATAATGCCGTCAACCTGTTTGTTCAGCAATGTAGTCACCGCATTACTGAATTCATCCAGGCTTTCATTTGTGTTCGTCGTAATCACCGTGTAACCGTATTTCTTTGCCTGTTCTTGTATGTGGAAAGTCAGGTTCCCAAAAAACTCGTTGGAAATATCCGTGACAATCACTCCTATAGTCATGGTTTTGCCGGTACTGAGGCTTCGCGCTATTTCATTGGGTTGATAGTTCATTTCTTCAGCCGTTTCTTTCACTTTCTTACTCATCTCGTCGCTTATACGACTCCCTTCCGCTTTTCCGCTCAATACCAATGAAACCGTCCCTTTCGAAACGCCTAGTTTATCAGCAATATCCTGTATGGATACTTTCTTCTTTTTTTTCATGTACCTTTATTGCTAAACCGGTTAACTAACGTTTTATAAAAAATCTTTACGAAGATAAATAAATATTGAAGTAATTCTTCCAGAATACTTTGTTTTTATATTTAATTAACATTGCAATTGTGCCTAAAAATAGGCTCCGATGATACCGATAGCTTCACGACCGTTTTTTATACAACAACACCGCGGACTTATTCGCGGTGTTGTTGTATTTATGCTTTCCCCTACTTTATTACGGTAAGGTGAGCATACTGGTTCCCAATTCTGTATTCGAACGAAACGGACTGGTTTGGAGTTACGCCGGTAACCATAATCATTCCGTAATATACATCGGCTGGATTTGGACCGGTTACCGCTTTGAATATGTATACGCCCTGTCCTGAAATAGGATCCAATGTGTTGGCTGGCGTTCCACTTTCAAATGCAGCAATTGCCGTATTGGAATTATTGAGCGCGTACATTGCAGTTGTAGAAGGCACAAACTGTATGGTTTTGCCGGCAGCCAGATATGCTGAACCACCTTTAAGCATCAGGGAACCTTCAATAGCAATCAGGGCCATGGGGTCGTTTGCAGGAACAGCTGCGTTTATAAGCAGGTTTCTACCTGCCGAAGAACCGCCCAGTGTGAGTGTGGCCGATTTTTTCAGGTAGAAATAGGGATCTCTTACAATAACCGTTCTTTCAATTTTTTCCTGATAACTGCCTTGTGTAGCTGTAAAGGTGTAGAACATTGTATCGTTTTCGATAACAAAGTCGGTTCCCGCAATAGGCACTAGATAAGGCTGTGTAGCGCCCGAGAAAGGAGATCCTGTTACATCAATCCAGGTCCCGTTGGTGCCGTTTTTTCTTTTTACTTCAACATTTCCAGTGAATGTGCCTTCTTTGGGGGTTACATTTACATTGAAATAGGCTACTTCAGCCGTACGGGCAACCTCAATTTCCTTACCGGACACTGTGGGTTTCGATACCGTCATGGCGTTGGTCATGTCCACTCGTTGTTTTGCATAATCGGTAGCTCCGTTAAACATAACCATGACATAATCGCCCACCCCTTTCAGGTTCGCCTGATCCCGGGTATAGGTTACAGATGCCTTCAGGTCGCTTCCGACCGTAACATCCTTTTGAGTGTTTGCCAGGGGAAGCAACTGTTTTGTTGTCCCGCCTTCGGGAGGTGTTTGTAATTGCAGCAACTCCACTTTCATCACATCGCCGGCTTTAGCTGTTGCAAATGTGGCGGTAACCGTGAAAGAGTTATCGATAGAGCTTATTCCGGTCGTTGTGGTGCTTGACACTCCGGTCCAGATAATGTTCCCATTTGCGTCAGTGGGTATTTCATATACATTGTCCTGACCACAACTGATGATGAATATGACGGCAAAAAGAGTTAAAATATATTTTTTCATACGTTTAAATTTTTCAAATTAATAAAATCATTCCCCTTTCTGTAAGGGCAGCCATTCGAAATTCTGAGTACATTTTCTGTTGTTATCCAATTCGGTACCCGAAACCGGAGACAGTAAATGTTTATTGCTAAACTCAAAGTTGAAATTTACAGGCTGGTGACCAACGAAATTTTCAATGCTGGTAAACTGGCCGCTTCCATCAACCAGTGCTTTGCGGGTACGTCTCTGGTCCCACAACATCTTGTTTTCAAATACCAGTTCGTAAGCGCGTTCACTCATGATGTCGAGCAGGGTAAGTCCTTCCGCTGAAAAACTGGGTAACCCGGCTCTTGTTCTCACTTCATTGATCCCTTTTATAATATCATTGTCTGGGATGGATACTCCCAACCTGCTCAGGGCCCAGTTTACTTCCGTCTGCATCAGTAAAATATCGGCATACCGGTAGAGGTTGAAATTTAAGCCGGAACGAGCACTCCTCTTGATGGCGTCCTTATCGTAATATTTCTGCAGGTACCTGGTGGCAAATTTTGGTGCAGGGCTTTCGTTGGGATCGTATTTTGCAGCTTTTGTATCGCTGCTGTAAAAATATACTCTTTCCTGCATACGGATATCTGCCGGGTCGTACGAGTTCAGGTATTCCGTGCTGGGGATGAATGTCCCGGTTTCCACATCAAATACAGAAATCTGAAGGGATAAAGGTAACGTATGAACGATCAGTCCGTTATCCCTGATGCCCGATGCATACTGGATCTGAAAAATTGCTCCTCCCTGATTGTCCATTTCCGGATTGTTCAAATCACTGAAATTCCCGATCGGATACTTGCCGTAAAGAAAATCCAGCTGGGTTTTGGCTTTCTGCAACAACTCTTTTGCACTTGGGGTATTTACTGGATATTCGGTCATAGCCCAGCTCCCGGTTTCACACCATTTCTTTGTGGTGTCAGTCCTTGCTTCCTGGTAGGGATAACCGGCCATGGTCAGGTAGACATCCGCCAGTATTGCTCTGGCAACGTGTTTGGTAACCCGCCCGTCTGTTGATCGCGTATCTTGTAGATTACTTTCATTTACAGCGAATTCCAGATCGGGAACAATGATCTTGTCATAAATATTTACCAGCGACGTACGCGGCTGTTGAGCATCGTTTACATTCTGCAAAACAGTCGTATTGGCTATGACATCGCCATACAGTCTTACCAGACAGAAATAATAGAATGCGCGTAATGTGCGGACTTCACCCATATATTTTGACCGGTCGGCTTCCGGCATCTGCGTCACGCCCGGTAACATTTTTATGGCTAGGTTGGCATCCCTGACGCCTCTGTACCAGTTGTTCCATATGGTTGTAAAATATGGATGCGTTCCATCCATAATATCGGTTTCGTATTTCCAAAGGTCTGATCCCATGTATTGTGCATACGCTTTTCCAGTGGGATATTCCAAACTTCCCGGGAGGCTGCTTCCCCATACGTTACCTCCGCCTGTCCAGTCGGGCAATGCCCTGTAGGCTCCTGTTGCCAGTGCAACGCCGCCGGGGATACTTGTGATCTGTGCTTCATCTGTCAATGTGCCGGTGGGATGTTCTGCCAAAAATTCATTACAGGAAAAGAACAATATCCCGGCCATCAACGTAATGAATACGTATTTTATATTGGTTGATTTTGTTTTCATATTCAATGCAGTTTAATTGGGTTAGAAAGTAAGATTAACACCGAATGAGTAATTCGACGGTCTCGGATACATGAAGAAGTCCATACCGGGTGTAATACTATCCATGTTATCGTTATCGCTACCTTCAGGGTCGTAGCCTGAATATTTGGTCAATAAGAAGAAATTGGAAGCATTCAGGTATATTCTCACCCTGCTGGCTCCGACTTTCTTCGTCATGTCCTGCGGGAAGGTGTAACCCAGCGTCATCCCATCACCCCTGACAAAAGAAGCGTCTTCAATCCAACGGGTATCGGGATAAGTTTGGTAGTATGCACCGCCGTTTCCGGGACGAACCTGTGCCACCATCGTATTCTGATGGTCGGGGCGCCAGGCATCCAAGATGGATGTTTTTCCGTTGGCTAAGCCCTGACGGTCTTCTGAAGAGTGGTTGGTTCTGTTTTCCTTCTTGGCGCCGTAAGAAATACGGATGTCCAGGTTGAAGTCGATATTTTTGTACGTTACGCTGTTGTTAACGTTCATGTCCCAAATAGGGAAAGCGCTTCCCATAGGTATACCGTCTTCTACGAAACTGATTCTTCCGTCGTTGTTCCGGTCCTCGTATTTAACGTCGCCGGGAAGCATGCCGTAACGGGCTGCCAGGCTAGCTTCCTGAGTTCCGTAGGTTCCTAAACGGTTTAATCCGAAAAATTGAGCGACCGGCAAACCTTCCCTTAAAATGGTATTGGCTCCGCCTACCCACCAGTTACGTAAGATGTCTGCTCCTGTCGGGCCCAATTGTTCAATGGTGTTGACGTTACGGGTGAAGTTGATGTCGCTGTACCAGTTGAAATTCCGTGTTTTCACGTTGTGGGTGCTCAATACGGCTTCAAATCCTTCGTTGCGTATTTTTCCGTAGTTCAACCGCACACTCCCCGTTGTGGTAGATTGTGGCAAAGGTACATCCAGCAACATATCCGATGTCAGCTTGTTGTAATAATCCAGCATCAGAGTGACTCTGTTGTCTGCAAACCCCAAATCGACTCCAAAGTTGTATTGTGTCGTTTTTTCCCACCTCAGGTCGGGATTTCCTACCGAGTTGGGCCACAGTCCGGGTTGTCCCGCATTTCCCAATACTACGTTTCCTGAGCCGATAAAGGTTTGTGTTACATAACTACCAATTTCCTGGTTACCTGTCTGGCCGATACTTGCACGGAATTTCAGGTTGGTCAGCCCGTTGATATTCTTCATAAACTCTTCTTCACTCATTCTCCAGGCCACTGAGGCAGAGGGAAAGAATCCGTATTTGGAGTTTTTCCCGAATTTGGAAGAGCCGTCATAACGTCCTGTAGCTGTAAACAGGTATTTGCCCATAAAATCGTAATTCACACGGGCAAAATAAGAATTGAGTGAATTTTGGCGATCGCTGCTGCTTGGAGCAGGCCTCGTTGCCGTACCAATCCCGATATTGTGCCAGCCGTAAAAGTCATCAAAGAAATGGTCGTTCCAAGTGGTCAGGTTCTCACCCGTAAATCTCGACCAGGATGCTCCCAGCAAACCGGTAATTGTATGATCTCCGAACGTATTGTTGTAGTTGAAATAGTTTTCGTTTTGCCAGTAATAATTTTTAAATGCTTCCAGGTTTGCAGCACCTTGTGCCGAACGGGAAATTTTTCTGTTGGCATACCGGTAATATTTCTCTTCCAGAAGATCCATAGCAAAATTGCTTTTAAACGTCAGGTTTGGAGTAATCGTGAAATTGAGGCTAAGAGCTCCGTTTACCTGCACGCGGCGTCTGAATGTTTCCACCCCGTTACTGATAGCTACGGGAGACTGACAGTCCACTTCTCCCATCGGGAAGTCGGCATTGGTTCCGTATTGTCCGGCATAAATTCCGTAGACTTCCGGGTCATCGGGATACTTGATGGGTAGCATAGGGTATGATTCGATAGCGGAACGTGCCATACCCCCGCTGAAATATGAAACGTCGTTGGTCCTTTCCTTACTTCTGTTCAGCGATAAGAAAGAGTTGATGTTGAACCAGTCGGTCAGTTTTACATCTCCGGTGAGTTTGCCTGAAAAACGTTCGAAGTTTGAATTTAACAGCAATCCGTTGTTGTTTGAATATCCTAGGAAAGTGCCCAGTTTTACGTCTTTATTCCCCCCGCGTATGGCTATCTGATGGTTGGTGGAAGTTGCCGGCCGGAAAGTTTCGCCCTCCCAGTCGTTCTCAAAACGCGGTTTGTAATAGTTTCCGTCGCGCCCCATCATTGGAATTGGGTATCCCCCCTGTGTTGTTTTTTCAAACAACCAAGGCATCTCGGAATAGGTCATGGAGCCTTTCCCCGGAGGCAGGATAGAAGCATCGTAAAGGGTTGACCAGTTAGGATTGGTAGCGTATTTGGATACATTCATATAGGCTTGCCTGATCACGTAGAAGAACTGTTCGTTATTCAATACGTTCAACCTGCGTTGCATATAACTTTGTGTGACATAACCATCGTACGATACTATCGGTTTTCCCTCGACACCGCGCTTGGTGGTAATAATGATAACGCCGTTTGCGCCACGGGCACCATAAATAGCCGTAGCAGAAGCGTCTTTCAATACATCAATGGATTGAATTTCGTTTGGATTTAAAATGGTTAATGCATTGGTGACGCCTACTACGTCATCTACCACAAAAAGCGGGTCGTTTCCCGAGTTGATGGAGTTCGTTCCACGGATACGGATCATGGGGATACCTCCGGGTGCTCCCGAACGTTCAATGATCTTTAATCCGGCTACCTTTCCCGAAAGAGCCTGAGCCACGTTGAATGCCGGCTTGTCCAGCAAGCGGGCTGCAGATACATTCTCGACGGCACCGGTCAGGTCGCTTTTCTTCATGGTGCCGTACCCAACCACCACCACTTCTTCCAGTAATTCGGTGTCTTCACTTAAGGTCACCTGTATGGTTGTTCTTCCGTTCACCGGAATTAACTGTGTCTGCATGCCCACATAGGATACCTCTATTTGGCCATTGGAGGGAACATTACTTAACGTAAAATTCCCATCGGCATCGGTAACAGTTCCGATGGTAGTTCCAGGAACCTGAATCGTTACCCCAATTAATGGTTCATTGTTTGCATCAACCACACTACCTCTTACTGTAATGCCCTGAGCAAACATACATAAGGAAATAGTCCATAATAAAATGAACACCATTCCTCTTGCCAGATTTGAAATTTGTCTTTTCATTCTTTCATTTTTTTAGATTAATAATTAATTAAAGTCCTGAGCGCATCTTGGTATTGAGTGATTGATTTTTTGTAGAATGAAAGTAAAATTGTAATATATTATAAAAAATTAAGCACAAAATGACACATAAATTATCATATATTATGAATATGATCATCAGAGGTTCTGTTACAGCTTGTGTATACTAACGGCACATGAGTTTTAATAATGCTAAATATTCATTGCAAAAATAGAATATTATTTATTATATGCAAAATAAAACATAATAAATAATATAAAAATATAATATTATTTATGAATATATCGAAAATAAGGGTTGTTTTAAACAAGAATTAAATTCATAAATATTATTATATAAAATTATACGTTAACAATAATTATTGTAAATTAGTATTGAAAATGCGTGTTTATGGATTTATTTAGGGTAATCTCGTTATTCCCAAACTTTTTATCACTAAAGTTGTTTTGAATAATAGATATCACAAAAAATGAAGCAAAATGATGTACAAGTTAAAAACACTATCCCTGATTTTTTTCCTAACGACAGGATTATTTGTCAGTACCCATGCTCAAGAGATTTCTGTTAAAACCAATGTTCCGTACTGGTTTACGGCAACTCCCAATGTAGGGTTTGAATATGTATTGGGTGAGAACCTCAGCCTGGAGTTCACGGCTGGATTTAATCCGTTCAAATTCGGTGACACGAAACAGATGAAACACTGGGTCATTTGGCCTGAATTGAGGTATTGGTTGTATCAACCTGACAGCGGACATTTTTTGGGTCTTCACGGTGTGGCCGGTCAATACAATATCGGCGGGTTGGATTTGCCTTGGGATCGCTTTGCAGGACTTAAAACCCGCCGTTATCAGGGGAGCGCCATTGGCGTTGGGCTGAGTTACGGTTATAGATGGGTCTTGAACGACAGATGGGGTATTGAGATAACTGCAGGAGGAGGTTTTGCCAGGTTCAACTATGATGTGTATTCATTGGGGAACGACGGTCAGAAAACGGGAGAGAACACAAAAAATTATTTTGGCCCTACCAAAGGAGCATTGTCTTTAATTTATATCATCCGTTAAGGGAAGAAGGTGGTATTCATCGGAAATTAATAACTTTTTTCCAAAAAGAATAGCCGGGTTTTTGCAAATCCGGCTATCTTTGTATGCAGAAGCAAATATCCGGAAACAATACGAAGGCAATTATGAACTCAACAAGGAAAATAGTTTTGCTAAATCTGTTTTGCATCCTATTCTTTTATAGCGTTGACGCACAGAAAATTGTAGGTGTAAAGACAAATATCCCGCATTGGGCAACCGTTACGCCGAACATAGGGATTGAAGTCGCTTTTTGGAACAACATGACTTTTGAACTTTCCGGAGGTTATAATCCTTTTGAGTTTGAGGACGGGCAGCAATGGAAGCATTGGATTATTTGGCCCGAGGTTCGCTATTGGTTTTGGGAACCGTTTAATGGACATTTTTTAGGGTTGCACGGTGTTTTTGCTGAATTTAATGTAGGGGGATTGAATCTTCCCTTCGACAGGTTGGCAGCATTGAAAGATCGCCGTTATCAGGGGGCGGTGAATGGGGTTGGATTGAGCTATGGCTATACCTGGATAGTTGGAAATAGTCTGTTGCTGGAAGTAACGGGAGGCGCTGGTTATGGCCGATTAAACTACGATGTTTTCTCAAAAGGAAAGGAAGGATTCAAAATAAACGAAGGGCGAAAACACTATTTTGGTCCTACCAAAGGCGCAGTCTCTGTTGCGTATGTCTTTTGATCAGGATGCAGAGTGCAGATTTTTTATGTTTTTAAAGTCTGTTTTTTAAAATAACCCGGTCTTTGCTTTGATTTGTATTTATTTACCGTAAATTTGCTACCATGCTTCGTAAAATTATCCATATAGATATGGATGCGTTTTATGCTTCCATAGAACAACGCGATAATCCCGAATATCGTGGTAAACCTGTTGCAGTAGGTTATGGCGGTAAGCGTGGCGTAGTGGCAGCTGCAAGTTATGAAGCCCGTCAATATGGTGTTCACTCTGCGATGGCATCGGTAACGGCATTGAGGAAATGTCCCCATTTAATTTTTGTGATGCCTCGTTTTGAAGTTTACAAAACGGTATCGAACCAGATTATGCAGATTTTTCGTGAATATACCGATAAGGTGGAGCCGCTCTCTCTCGATGAAGCATTTTTGGATGTTACGGAAAATAAGAAAGTGATGGAGTTTGCGACGCAAATCGCTAAAGAAATTAAGCAAAAGATTCACTGCCAGACCCGGTTAACAGCCTCTGCCGGAGTTTCCTACAATAAGTTTTTAGCTAAAATCGCTTCCGATTACAACAAACCAAACGGGTTATACGTGATTACGCCTGAAAAAGCTGAAAAGTTTCTCGAGAAGCTGGGCATTGAAAAGTTCTTTGGTGTAGGCAGGGTTACCGCCCATCGGATGCACGAATTAGGAATAAGAAATGGATTCGACCTGAAACAGCATTCGGAAAAGGAGCTTGTACACCATTTCGGTAAGGCCGGAGCCCTGTATCATCAGTTTGCCCGCGGGATCGATGAGCGAGAAGTGGAGTCGGAATACGTACGAAAATCGTTGGGTGCAGAAGAGACGTTTGCAGAAGACCTTCACGAACTGGTTGATCTATTACGTGCCCTGGACGATATTGCCCGTGAAGTACACCGTAGAGCCGAGAAAAGAGGTTTTCTGGCAAAAACAGTGACCCTGAAAATTAAATACGCTGACTTTGCCGTTGTTACCCGTAGTAAAACCGTTGTCAATTATTTAAGGACGTATGATCAGCTTTTCGACATAGGCAAAGAATTGCTTCTACAAGTAGACGATATCGAAGAGCGAAAAATCCGGCTGATGGGGTTGACTTTGAAAAATGCCGGTACCGACCAGGTAGTTTTGACAAACCAACCGCTTCAGTTAACCCTTGAGTTTAAAGAATGAAATTCTCAGGATGTTTCCCTTTGATGTCCTTGTAATAGGATTTGATTTTCACAATATCGGTTTTGTAGTCGCCCGACGGATAGAACAGGTCGAGAAGTGAGGCTTCTTTTTTGCTATAGTCCAATCCGATCAATAGAATAGGAACATTAGCCTTCACGGCAATAAAATAAAATCCTTTTTTCCATTCTTTCACCGGCTTACGGGTTCCTTCGGGAGTAATGGCTAGATGTAGTTTGTTGTGTTTTTCAAACTCTGCCGCCAAAAAACCGGTCATTGAATTATTTTTGCTTCGTTCCACCGGAATCCCTCCGATACTTTTGAAGAAGAGATTAAATGGAAAAATGAACCATTCTTTTTTTATCAAAAAATTGGCGGTTCTGCCTATAGAGGAGTAGGCGAGTTTACCAATAATAAAGTCCCAGTTGCTTGTGTGCGGTGCAACTACAATGATGCACTTGGATGCATCGGGTAGGGTGTTTATAACTTTCCAGCCAAGTATTTTGTTTAATATGAATTTGCTAAGTCTCATTTTAGTTCAACGTTTTTTATTTTTAATTTTTTAGACGAAAAAAATACTGTGATAGGGTTAAATTGTCATATTGAACGATGACGAAAATCTATCATATATTCTATTTTAAGTTCTCTAATTCCAACGTTATGCGTTCCCAATTGTTCATCACAGCGTCTAATTTATTCTTGGTCTCCAGGTACTTTTGCAATAAATCGAAATTGATTGCGCCTTCGGGTGTGGATAATTGCGTTTCCATTTCCGATAAACGTTCTTCCATTTTAGTGATTTTCTCTTCGGCTTCCTGCACTTCTTTTTCTTTTCGCTTAATTAACCGGTTTTGTTCTTTCTGTTCCTGATACGAAAGCTTATTTTCTGACAGGTGTTCTTCTTTTTCTTTCTGCTTGGATGTAGCAGGAGATTTTGATAATTCCAGTTGTTGAAGGTTCTCAAGTTTCTTTTTGGATAGGAAATCATAAATTCCACCCATATGCTCCCGTACTCCGCCACCGCCAAACTCATAGACTTTGCTAACGAGTTCATTGAGAAAATCCCGGTCGTGCGACACGATGATGGCTGTGCCGTCGAATTCGCGAATGGCCTTTTTCAATACTTCTTTCGATGCAATATCCAGGTGGTTGGTCGGCTCATCGAGAATAAGCAGGTTCACCGGTTCGAGCAAGAGTCGGATCATCGCCAACCGGGTGCGTTCGCCGCCGGACAATACTTTTACTTTTTTATCGGATGCTTCACCGCCAAACATAAATGCTCCCAGTATATCCCGGATTTTGGTTCGGATATCACCTGCAGCAACGTAGTCGATGGTTTCAAAAACCGTCAGGTTTTCATCGAGTAACTGTGCCTGGTTCTGAGCAAAATAACCAATTTTTACGTTATGTCCGAGCTCCAGATTCCCATCAAACCCAATCTCTCCCATAATGCATTTCACCAGTGTTGATTTTCCCTCGCCGTTTTTTCCCACAAAAGCAACTTTCTCACCCCGGTTGATGGTCAGTGTTACGTTTGAGAATACCTGATGATCGCCATATTTTTTGGCTAAATTTTCAGTAACGACCGGATAGGAGCCTGATCGTGGTGCAGGAGGAAACTTTAAATTCAGGCGTGAATTGTCCACTTCATCCACTTCAATGCGTTCGATTTTTTCGAGTTGTCTGATGCGTGACTGTACCTGGTTGGATTTGGTGGCTTTGTATCGAAACCGTTCGATGAATGCCTCGGTATCCTGAATTTGTTTCTGCTGATTTTCGTAAGCCCGTTGCTGTTGTTCACGCCTCTCTTTTCTAAGTTCGAGGTATTTGGAGTAATTTACTTTGTAATCGTGGATATTCCCCAACACAATTTCGATAGTGCGGTTGGTTACGTTGTCTAAAAAAGCTTTGTCGTGTGAAACCAGCATCACGGCATTGGTTCGTGAGATAAGGAAGGTCTCTAGCCATTGGATAGATTCAATGTCCAGATGGTTGGTCGGCTCATCCAGCAGGAGTACGTCGGGTGATTGGAGCAGAATCTTGGCCAGCTCAATGCGCATCCGCCATCCACCGCTGAATTCTTGCGTCGGGCGGTTAAAGTCGGAACGATTGAATCCTAACCCCAGTAATGTTTTCTCGGTTTCGGCTTCAAAATCATTGATGCCCGACATCAGAAGCAACTCCTGCACGTCGGTGGATCGTTGAATAATATGGTGGTATTCGTCCGATTCATAATCGGTCCGTTCAGCCAATTGCCGGTGAAGCACTTCCAGTTCCTGTTCCAGTTTTTTTAAGTGCTCGAACGCAAGTGCTGCCTCTTCCTTTACCGTTCGTTCATTGCTGAGCTTCATCTGTTGTGGCAGGTAGCCCACCGTGACTTCTTTCGGGTACGAAATGATGCCGCTTGTAGGCTGTTGTGCTCCCGCCATAAGTTTTAACAGCGTGGATTTTCCCGCGCCGTTTTTCCCGGCGAGTGCAATTCGTTCGTCCTTGTTCAGAACAAAAGAAATTTCATCGAGCAGGGTAAACCCGCCGAACTGAACGGTTAGATTTTCGATGGAAATCATGGATTACTTTTGATGTGCCAGTTTTTGAATAAGTTCATCAACAGACAGAGCCGTTTGTTCTCCCGATTGCATCTCTTTCAGCGTAACTTTCCCCTCTTTTATTTCGTTTTCTCCCACCAATGCCACAAAAGGAATGTTATTGTTGTCGGCATACGACATCTGCTTTTTCATCTTGGCGGCTTCGGGATAAATTTCGGCACAAATCCCGTTGCTTCGCAATTGCGAGAGGATGGGGAGCAGGCATGACTCTTCCTTGTCGCCAAAGTTAACGAACAGCACATCGGTTGTGTGCGTGGAGTTATCGGGAAAGAGATTGAGTTGATCAAGCACATCGTAAATACGGTCGGCACCGAAAGAGATTCCAACACCCGATACACCCGAAAGTCCGAAAATACCCGTAAGGTTGTCGTAACGGCCTCCGCCCGTGATACTTCCTATTTCCACATCCAACGCTTTTACTTCGATGATGGCTCCAGTATAATAATTGAGGCCGCGAGCCAAGGTGAGGTCAAGTTCGAGGCCGCAACCGATAGTTAGCAGCCCGGTTTTATTGAGAATGAATTCCAGCTCTTCCACACCTTTCAGGCCAGTTTCGGAAGAAGACAGCACGCTTTTAAGTGTTGTCAGTTTCTCATTATTGGTTCCTCCAATCAGAATAATGGGTTGCAGTTGTTGTATGGCGGTTTCGGAAATGCCTTTTCCCCGGAGCTCTTCATTCACGTTAGCCAGCCCGATTTTATCCAACTTATCGATGGCAACGGTAATGTCGGTGATCTTATCGGCCTCGCCGATAATTTCGGCAATCCCTGAAAGGATTTTCCGGTTATTGAGTTTTACCGATACACGGATATTGAGTCTGCGGAATACTTCGTCAATAATTTGTATCAGCTCCACCTCGTTAAGCAATGAGTCGGAACCTACCACGTCAGCATCGCATTGAAAAAATTCGCGATAACGTCCTTTTTGCGGCCGGTCTGCGCGCCAGACGGGTTGAATTTGAAACCGCTTGAAAGGAAAAGATATCTCATTGCGGTGCATTACTACGTATCGGGCAAAGGGTACGGTAAGGTCGTATCGCAATCCTTTTTCTGAAATCTTACCGGCCGTTTTTGCCGAGTTCCCTTCCTTTACATCATCAGTACTTATACTCGAAAGAAAGTCACCCGAGTTAAGGATTTTGAACAGGAGCTTATCGCCCTCTTCACCGTATTTCCCCATCAGCGTGGAAAGATTTTCCATAGCAGGTGTTTCAATCTGCCGGAATCCGTAGAGGCGATATACGTTTTTGATTGTATCAAAAATATAGTTGCGTTTCGCCATTTCTTCGGGCGAAAAATCACGCGTACCTTTAGGTATGGAGGGTTTTTGCATCGTTGATTTTCTTTGTTTGGAACTGCAAAGATAATGAATTTTGAGTTACCGTGGTATCTGTTTCGGCCATAACAAAAGCGCATTGCAGTAATTTGCAACACGCTTGAATGAGTTCAACAAAGTCTTTGTTCTTGAATCTATAAAAGATTGCTTGCCAATTCCGATAATTCGCTCCTTTCGCCTTTTACCAGATTTACGTGAGCAAAAACATGCTGCCCTTTCATCTTGTCGATCATGTATGCCAGGCCGTTGGATTGAGAGTCGAGGTAAGGTGAGTCGATCTGTTGCAGGTCGCCCGTAAAAACCATTTTAGTACCTTCCCCTGCACGGGTAATGATGGTTTTCACTTCGTGTGGCGTTAGGTTCTGGGCTTCATCAACAATGCAATACGTTTCGCTTAAGCTGCGCCCGCGGATAAATGCCAGGGCCTCGATCTCAAGTTTTCCGGATTTCTGCATCTCATCAATGGAGCGAAGTTCAGCACTGTTTTGTCCGAGCTGTGATTTTATTACATTCAGGTTGTCGAACAGCGGCTGCATATAGGGGGCTATTTTTTGTTTTTCGTCGCCCGGTAAATATCCCAGATCCTTGTTGGATAAGGAAACAATGGGCCTAGCGAGCAAAATCTGGTTGTATTGCTTGCTTTGTTTCAGGGCGGCGGCTAATGCCAGCAATGTCTTACCTGTTCCCGCTTTTCCGGTGATCCCCACCAACTTGATGTCGGGGTCGTTTAAAACGCCGAGGGCAAATGTCTGTTCTGCGTTTCGGGGTGAAATTCCGAAGCTGGGTTCTTTGTCCACACGGATGATCTTTTGCGTAAACGGATTGTATCTTGCCAAAACACTGTTGCGTTCACTCTTCAGTACAAAAGAGTCGTTCGGAACGAGTGGATTGTCGAAGGTAAATTCATCCACATCAACTCCCGTAGGTTGCGCGTAGATCTTATCGATCAGTTCGGGATTCAATCCTTCAATCACTTGCTCACCTCTGCCGAAAACATCGATATCGATAACCTTGTCGTTGATGTAATCTTCCACCGGAATACCTAGGGAACGCGCTTTCATACGCAGGTTGATGTCTTTGGTGACAAGAATGGTTTTCATTTTAGGATGTTTTTCCGTTACATCCAAAACGGTAGATAAGATGCGGTTATCGGGAGTTCTTTCGGGAAATGCTTCAATAATTTTATCGTGCGTTTTCACGCTATTCACAATGTATAACTTTCCGCGTCCTACGCCCAGATCAGCGCCTTGTTTAAACAAATTGTCGTCGGTGATCAGGTCCAGTTCGCGCACGAAAGCCCGTGCGTTGAAGTTGATTTGTTCATTGCCTTTTTTGAATTTGTCAAGTTCTTCCAGAACAACAAACGGAATGTAAATGTCGTTTTCTTCAAAATTTTCGATAAAACTGTAATCGTGAAGAATAACGTTTGTGTCGATGATAAAATTTTTCTTGTTAGCCATATACTCTATTGTTTTGTGGTATGTTTCACTGCTGACTTTGGTAATAAAAATCTTTGTTATAAACGCAAAGAAAAGATTTTTGTTTCGATTTTAAGGTATAAATATGAAAAAATTCAAAACAGTTTCTTAATCGTTCAATTTTTACTCATTTCTTCCGACCGATTCTTTGCGGCATCCAGCACTCCTTCGAAATGCTTGCCGATCTTGTGACGGTGAAAATGATCCAGTCCAGCCTGGGTAGTACCTCCCTTGCTGGTTATGTTCCGGATGAGTTCCTCAATGCTGTAGCTGGACTGATTTTCGGCAAAATAGAGTGTGGTGCCTTGTGTGAGTTCGAGCAAAAGTTCATCGAGAACGTTTCCCGGCAGTTCAAATTCCTTCATTTTATCCTTGAAAATCTGGATGAATGCTAAAATAAATGCGGGGCCGCTCCCAAAAACCGATGTGAACAGGTCGAATCCTTTTTCGTTTAGTTTTACGGCTTTGCCAAGCCGGGTAAGGGTTTCAAAAATAGCGTCCGTAGCTGGATTGAGGGGTTGGTTCGTGGCAAAGGCCGTAACCGATTTCTGGTAAGCCATCGCCAGATTAGGCATTATGCGGACAATCGGAACTTCCTTCCCCAAATAATTTTCGATAAATGCGATGCTCTTTCCTGCAACGGGTGAAACGATCAGCTTTCCTTCAAGATTCAGCGGTTGCAGCTTTTCAAGAATCCCTTTTATATCCTGTGGCTTAACGGTGATCCAGATTACATCGGCAAAAGAAACCAACTCTTCGATACAGTCGAAGAAAGGAATGCTTACCTCTTTCTTGCTTCGGGTGAAGTAAGCAAATTGGATGTTGTTTACTTTTTTAAGTCCCTGATAAACAGCTTTGGCTAAATTCCCGAAACCGATAAATCCGTAGTTCATAATTGGTGTTTGATATTTCTTATTCTTTTGCCTTAAACCTTGTAAACGGAATCCCTCCGTTAAGCGCCTTAATAATGTAGTTGGCCCGTTGTCCGTTCACGATCCACATTTCCACACGATGCCTCATGCAAACTTCGGCTGCGTAAATCTTGGATGACATTCCACCGGTACCCAGTGTTGACTCTTTCTCTTCAACGCAATGGGTAATGGAATTGAGGTCAGTTACGCTTGTTATCAATTCTGCATCCTGATGCAGGTGTGGGTTGCAGGTATATATACCGTCGATATCGGAAACAAGAATAAGCAAGTCGGCTTTGGTGATAACCGCAACCAGTGCGGAAAGCTTATCGTTGTCTCCCAATACAATCTCCTCAATGGAGACCGTGTCGTTTTCGTTCACGATAGGAATATAGTCTACTTCCCAGAGTTTATTGATGGTGTTACGGGTGTTCTCGTTAGCAGTTTCGTTTTCAAAATCCCGGTATGTAAGCAGTATTTGTGCGATGTTCAATCCGAAAGTGCGGAAAATGTCGTCGTACAATTCCATCAGTTTGGTTTGGCCGATAGCTGCCATGGCCTGTTTAGAATCCACGTTCTTATGAAAACCGTTGATCTCCACGAATTGTCGTGCTGTAGCAATGGCACCCGAAGAAACGATCACGATATCGTACTCTTTCTTTAATTCAACAATTTGCCGGGCTAAACTTTCGATAACCGCAAACGAAATTCGGTTCGTTCCAGCCGTGAGCGTGGAGGTACCTATTTTTATAATCAGTTTTTTTCTCATATTATTCGCGTATCTGGCCGTCACCGTAAACAAACCATTTGTTGGTAACCAGTTCTTGTGTGCCAAGAGGGCCTCGGAAATGAAGCTTTTGCGTGCTGATGGCAATTTCTCCTCCTACACCGAACTGCCCGCCATCGGTAAACCGGGTGGAGGCATTGTGGTAGACGGCTGCACAATCCACTTTTTGCATAAATATGTCGGCTTTTGACTCATCCTGGGTTACTATAACTGCCGAATGGCCACCGGAATAACGGTTTATCATATCCACCGCCTTGTTCATATCACCAACCAGCGAAAAATAGATTTTCGGTGCCATAAATTCTTCAAAAAGGACAGCCTCATCGTTGGTTTCCTGGATACGGCTACATACTGATGCGGCTTTTTTATCGCCCCAAACCTCAATTCCTTTTCCTTGAAGTTGTGAAACAAAACCGGAAATTTTCTCTGCCAGTTCCGGCAGGTTCTCATTCACCAATACTTTATCGAGCGCATTGCAGACGCTGATGCGTTTCTTACCGTTGATAATAAGACGGGCAGCCATTTCTGTATCGCAATTATCATCTACGTACATAAAATTATTGCCCCTGCCACTCACAATTACGGGTACCGATGAATTTTCGGTCACAAAATTAATAAGCTTATCTCCTCCACGGGGAATGATGATATCGACGTTGCGGGTATTTTCCCTGATCAGCTGTTGCGTTTCGTTGCGTGATAAGTTCAGGTATTCCACAAAATAAGCATCAAAGCCGTTTGCAGACAATGATTGTTGCCACAACTCCGTCAGGTAGGTGTTTGTAAGGAAGGATTCTTTTCCTCCTTTAAGTAAGATACGGTTACCTGCCTTGAATGCCGTGGCTGCCGCTTCAATGGTTACGTCGGGGCGCGATTCATAAATAATAAGAATGGTTCCGAACGGAACGGAACGGTTGACTATTCTTAACCCGTCTGAGCGGGTAAAATCGTACAGGATCCTACCTTCGGGATCCTCTTGTTCTGCCACTTCCCGAAGAGAACGGATCATTCCGTCAACTTTATTCTCATCTACTTTCAGACGGTCTTTCATCGACTCGTCCATATCGGCAAACGAATCCATATCCAGTGCATTTTTCCGCAGAATTTCCGATTTATTTCTTTTCAATAAATCAGCTAAGCCGAGCAAAACGTTATTTTTTGAGGAGATAACCATTTTTATGTGAAATAGTATGGAATTAAGCTGCAAAGATAGCAATTTATTCTAATTTTATTGGTTTCTATTTCAAAATAATAAAGCTGTAATTAAGCTTATTTCTTCTTACCTGCTTAAAAACTCCACGAAACACCGCAGTAGTAATGCCTCGGAAGGCCGGGATAATAGTATCTTGGTTCGGCATTGCCGAAAGCGACGGCATTCACGTTGAGCATAGGTGAATAAAGGGTATCGGTTATGTTGTTCATGCCAGCATACAACTCTACATTTCCCAACCGCGTTGTTTTAAAAAGATAACTTACTTTTCCATCCGATAAGAAATAGGCGTCGTTTGTCACAGTATTGGCATCATCTATGAGTTGTTCACCCGTATATTGAAACCGAACATTCAAAACCAGCTGTTTTAAGGGATTCCAAACCAACGTCGTCTGGAAAAGATGCGACGGAATACCGGGGAGCAGGTTACCGTCATAGGTCTTGTTGTCGTCGGTAAAATCGATAAATCGGTTTTGAGAAAAGGTGTAATTGGCATTCATATGGAGATTCCCTGGAAAATTAAGGTTATGAAAAATCTGCTGTTTCCACAACAACTCAACCCCCCGGTGACGGGTTTTTCCGGCATTGATACCTGTAAAGATGTCTTCGGTTAAACGCTTTGTTACTAATAGATTATTTAAGTTTATCTGGTAGACCGTTGCTTCAACCTGCGCAGTGTTGCACAGCAAATTCAACCGGATACCCGCTTCATATTGCCAACCCTGTTCAGGTTGAAGTTCTTTGTTGATATTGCCTTCAGGGAGCAATGTTTCTTCGGGAGACGGCATCGAAAATCCGTGTCCCACGGACGCATACAAGGCCATCCTATTGCCGGGTGCATAATTTACTCCCAACCGGGGAGAAAAAATAACCGGAAAACCGCGGTTCCCACTTTGGTTGCCGTTACCGGGGAACTTATCCGTCAGCTCATACCCGATTTTGTTAACGGCCCCGCCCAGCGAAACATTCCATTTCAACGATGGTCGAAAATAGGTCATGGCAAACACATTTAGGTGGTTTCGGGTTTCGCTGTTTTTGTTGATGACTTCGTCCTGCAGATCCAGCTTCCATCGGTATGTGTCGGTAATCCATTCCAAACCGATCACGGCATCGTATTTTTCGGCGTGATAATTCAGCTTGTTCCTTATTCCACCACCCCGTGATCCATCGGTCAGGTTGTTGAAAGGTCGTTTCTCGTAACTTTCCACCCATCTTCCGAAAAACGTAAGTCGGTTATTCAAAACACCAGACAACCGATTTTCAAGCGTAATGCCTGCAAGTCCGCGGCGATACTCTTTGAAACCCCCGATTGTTTCCCAGTTGGGGGCTGCCGCTTTTGGATCGGTTTTGAATAATGACTCGCCAATGGAACTCGGAATTCCTGCATTCATGTCTAGCAAAAGCAGCGTGTATTCCAGTGCATGTTCCGGCTTTTCCCAACTTCCTGACGAGAGTAACGATGTCCGCCGGAAATGATTGTTTTCCCGGTATCCGTCGGAACGGGTATGGTTGATGTTTCCGGAAATATCCAGGTCGTTGTGGTGGAAGCTGCTTCCTATAGCTGCTTTCAGGGTATTGAAACTTCCTTGTTGCAACAGGGCATTGAAGGAGTTTCTGTATGAATCCTGGGTGAACAGGTTGATGTTGCCGCCAAGTCCGGAGCCATAAAGCGCAGAGGCCGGCCCTTTGGTAATTTCTATCCTCCCGATTCCGGACAAGTCGATGTCTTCGGGTGAAGAAATTCCGTCGGATGAAGTGAGAGGAATATCGTTCAGGTACGCTTTGATGCGGTTGGTGTTGTAAGGTGTTCTGCTTCCCACTCCCCGGATCACTATACGGTTCGTGGCGTATGTCCCGCTGTGCATGTAAATGCCGGGAAGGGCATGCAGTACTGATGCGAAATTGTTGCCGTCGCCTGCCTGTACCTCTCTCCCCGACAGAACCGAAATGCTGCCGGGGACGTTGTGCCATCTCGTATTCACTTGATACGCATTCACAATCACTTCCTGGAGAAGAAGGGTTGAATCTTCCTTCCGGGGCGACAGCTCCTGTGCATCAATAGCCAGCGGTAAGAAAATAACACCTAAAAAAAAGCGTATTCTTTTTTTCAACATTTTACGGGTTTATTCCACCGGTACGAGCCGGACAATCATTCCCGGTTCCTCCAAACCGATATAAACCAACCCGTCGGGACTCATCACCACGTTTCTTACCCGGCCTATGCCCTCGGCCAATTTTTCGGTGTGGACAACTTTTTGGCCGTCTAACACCATCCGTTCGATGTAATCGAACCGGAGTGAACCGACCAACATGTTGTTTTCCCATTTTTTAAACCGATCACCGGTGACAACTGTCATCCCACAGGGAGCGATAGATGGTGTCCATTGGAAAACCGGCTGTTCCATTCCTTCTTTTTCTGTCAGTTCGGTAAGAACGGTTCCGTCGTAGTTGATTCCGTAGGAAATGACTGGCCAGCCGTAATTCATTCCGGGCTTTATCAGATTCAGTTCGTCACCGCCCATAGGACCGTGTTCGGTTTCCCATACATCACCTGTTGTGGGGTGGATAACCGTACCCTGTGGATTGCGGTGGCCGTAGCTGTAGATGGATTTAATGGCCCCGGGAGTGTTTACGAAAGGATTATCGGTCGGGATTCTTCCATCGTCGTGAATGCGGTGTATCTTTCCGTTTGTATTGTCGAGTCTCTGCGGAAAATCGAAATGTTGACCGCGTTCACCTACCCCAAAAAACAGATAGCCCTTTCCATCGAATGCAAGCTTGCATCCCCAGTGATGTCCGCGATCGGTGGACGGTGACCCAATAAAAAGAATTTCCTGATCCGTCAATTTATTTTCGCTCAAACGAGCGCGCATTACTCCGGTGGATCCGGTTCTTTTTTCGCTCGTGGTGTCGAGAGCTGAATAGGAAATGTAGATCCAGCTGTTTTTATCGTAATCGGGATGAAGAGCCAGATCCAACAATCCGCCTTGTCCAAAAGCCATAATGGGCGGCAATCCTTCTATCGGTGCAGATAGTCTTCCGTTGGAGAAGGTGTGCAGTGCTCCTTTTCTTTCCGAAATCAATAAATCTCCATTAGGTAGAAAAGCCAAACCCCAGGGAACTTCCAATCCGGTAACCACGGTGTCGATCACGAAATTGTATTCTTCCGATTTAACAATTCCCTCAGCCGTCACAGCCGGTTTGAGTAGCGCTCTGTCGGCGGGGATTCCTTTTTTAACGTAACCAGCCAGCTCTTTTATTTCCCTGTCGGAAAAAGTTTTTGCAAAAGCGGGCATCCCGATATCCAATATCCCGTTTCTGATGCTTCGTTCTACCGATGCGGTTCCCGCTTCCTCCATCCATTGTTTGGCGGCAAATTTTTCTAAATTGTCGCCGTGGCATCCAGCACAAAACATGCGGTAGTTTGTTGCAGCGTCGCGGGCCTGAGTTGCTCGAGGCATATTTTTACAGGAATGAGCTACTTGAATTATTATCAGGACAAGGGCCAGCAGTAAGAATAAATTTCTATTTTTCATAGGACAATTTTTTGTTAATCAGGAGAGAAAGCAAAAATAACATAAAATTTCTAATTAACGAGAATTCATCAAAAAATTTAGCGATGTTGATAGAGACTGTTTTGAATTTTGATTTCTTTAAAATAACCCGCTATTCTGTACGAACTGAAATGTCAAATCCATCAAAAACAGGCATAAAACAGGGCATGAAAAATTCAAAACAGTTTCATTTTCTCCGATTGTTTCCCGAAAATCCCTTACCTTTGTGCGTTTTTTGAAAAATAGTTGTGGATTATATTTCGATAATGCTTATTGCCATTGGCCTGGCTATGGATTCGTTTGCCGTTTGTGTCGGGAAAGGAATGTGCCGGCAGCGTTTTTACCTGTGGAGATCGTTGAAGATAGCTGCCGTTTTTGGATTGTTTCAAGGGCTGATGCCATTTGTTGGGTATGTGCTCGGAATAAGTTTTGCTTCATGGATGCAGCTTTTTGACCATTGGTTTGCCTTCTTTATTCTTTCGGTTATCGGGATAAAAATGATATACGAAAGCTTTATCTCCAAACCTCATGAGGTATGTGTAGGTTGCGATTGTCAGGAAGATATTGTTGTTGATTGGAGAAAAGTAGTTGTACTGGCTTTTGCTACCAGTATAGACGCCATGGCTACCGGGCTAGTTTTCGTTTCTTATCCGGGAACCATATCAACGGCAACGATAACCATAGGTTTGGTTACCTTGTTCTTCGCTTTTTCGGGAATGTTTATAGGAGTACGATTTGGCCGGAGGTTACGGCTCAACATCGAAATGCTGGGCGGTATCATCCTGATTGCGATAGGGATGAAAATTCTTTTCCAGCATCTCCTGCACGGGGCGTGATAACTACACTTGCAGGTTTCTTTATTCGCTTGCCTCTATTTTCTTTAGCTCCCGGTATAGTACTTGCGCCTGATTATGCTCTGTGTCTTTGGAAGCGTAAAGAAGCGTCACCGTCTTGTGCTCTTTCTCCAGTCTCTTTATTTCCAGAAGCATCTGTTTGTTCTCAGTAAGTTCCCGGGTGTAGAGTTTGGTGAATTCTTCCCACTTTTCCGTGTCGTGACAGAACCATTTCCGTAAAATCGCAGATGGAGCGATTTCCTTCATCCATACATCAACCCGGGCGCTTTCTTTCGATAGGCCGCGTGGCCAGAGACGATCCACCAACACACGGCAGCCGTCTTCATCTCCTGAAGAATCGTATATGCGTTTTATCTTTATCATAAGCGATAAACCGTTTAGCGGTAAGTTTGGTTTGATACACTACTTTTCAATCCCGACTCTGTTCAAAATAAAAGCAAACTCAAAAGCTGTATCTTTAATCCCGTCGTAACGCCCTGTAGCGCCGCCGTGTCCCGAATCCATATTCATGTGCAATAGCACGAGGTTGTCATCGGTTTTTAGGGCACGGAGTTTGGCAACATATTTGGTGGGTTCGTGAAAAAGCACTTGCGAGTCGTTAATGCCACCAGTAATGAGCATATTGGGATAGTTTTGCGCTTTAATGTTGTCGTAAGGCGAGTAGGAGAGCATGTAGTTGTAATATTCTTCTTCGTTGGGATTGCCCCATTCCTCGTATTCACCTGTAGTGAGTGGAAGCGTGTCATCCAGCATGGTGTTGATAACGTCTATAAACGGTACTTGTGCCACGATGGTTTGATACAGATCCGGACGCATGTTTGTGACGGCCCCCATCAGCAGGCCGCCCGCGCTACCGCCCATAGCTGCGAGCTTATTTGTAGATGTGTATTTTTCGTTGACCAGCAGTTCACTGCATGCGATAAAATCGGTAAACGTGTTTTTCTTGTGGAGCAGTTTACCCTCCTCGTACCATTGTTCTCCAAGGTCACTTCCTCCACGTATCTGAGCCAGAGCATACACGAAGCCGCGATCAATGAGGCTGTAAAGGCTAGCGCTGAAAGACACATCGGAACTACTTCCGTAGCTTCCGTAGGAATAGATCAACGCGGGGTTGGTTCCGTCCTTTTTTAATCCTTTCTTGTACACGATTGCCATAGGCACTTTCACTCCATCGGGGGCAGTTGCCCAAAGACGCTCAACCACATAATCATCGGGATTGAAGCCCGAAGGAATTTCCTGTTCTTTAAGTTTTACCGCCTCACCTGTAGCAATATTGTATTCGTACAGTGTGCCGGGGCGGTTGAGTGATGTATAGGAATAACGGAAAGTGGTGGTATCGTATTCTGGATTTCCGTTTAATCCTGCCGAGTAAACCGGCTCAGGAAAAGCTATGGTTTTAATTTCCCCTATGCCTGAAGCAGGTTTCGCGATAATCTCACTCAACCCATTTCTGCGCAGTTCGATTGTCACGTAATCTCTCAGGATATCGATACCTTCGATCCGAACGTTCTTGTCGTGTGCTAGAAACTCTTTCCAGGTGTTGCGGTCTTCATGGCTTGTCAAGGGTGTTTCGTAAATTTTTCCGTTCAGGTTTTCCTTGTCTTTGTATCGGACAAAAAACTTCCCCTTGTGCGGATAAACTGAATATTCCACGTCTTGGACACGGGGCAGAAACACCTTGAACTGTTCGAGCGGTTTATCTGCAGGAATATAGCGTTCGTCGGCGGTAGTGGAGCTTGCCGATGAGATAAAAATGTATTGTTTGGTCTTGCTCCCCGAAACGTAAGTAGAGAACCGTGCGTCCGTTTCCTCGTATACCAGGTCGGCCCTGGAACCATCCAGTACCTGACGTAAAATGCGGTAGGAGCGTAACGTGTTGTCGACAATACCGTAAAAAAGTGTCTTGTTATCGTTTGCCCAGGCCACGGAAGTAGCGCCGTTAACCGTAAATCCAACATCCTTGCCCGAAGCAAGGTCTTTCACTTTCATAATAAATTCCGCATAGGAACCGGTTTCGTTGTAGAAATAGGCTGCTTTGCTGTTGTCGGGACTAATGGAATATCCCCGGAAAATATATGCCGGCTTCCCTTCCGCCATTTTATTGACGTCGAAAATAATTTCTTCGGGCGCATCCAATGTGCCTTTGCGCCGGCAATAGGTCCGGTATTGTTTCCCCTTTTCGGTGCGGCTGTAATAATAGTATCCGTCGGAAAACGACGGGTAACTTTCATCGTCTTCTTTTATCCGGCCGATAATTTCGTCGTAAATGGTTTGTTGCAACGCTTTTGTTGATGCCATAACCGTATCGGTATAAGCATTCTCCGCTTTCAGGTAATCAATCACCTTCGGATTATTTTTGTCCTTCAGCCAATAATAATTATCGATACGCGTTTGCCCGAAATTAGAGAATGTGTCGGGAATTACTTCCGCTACCGGTGGTGCGGGAAAATCTGATTGTTTCAACATGACAGTTTCTTTTTTCGAAGGGTTGCAGGCGGTCATCAACGCTGCAGCAACTATTGAAAGGATATAATTCCAGCTTTTCATTATTGTTGGATTTATTCGTTTACAATATGGAGTTCAATTTATATGCTTTTTTGTCAGCATTTTTTAGAAAAACAGTATCCCGGTTGAGCCGGCCGTATAAAAATTGTTTGTTTATATGGATTTAAAACGATGCAAATGTATGATTTATTATTGATAATTGTGTTTTATGAACAAAAAAATTATCCTTATGTTATATCAAATAACTCATTTAACAAGTAAATGCAACACCACAATCATACTCATCACAACGAGGACGTCAAGAACATCCGGGTGGCATTTTTTCTTAATCTCCTTTTTACGGTAATTGAGATCGTAGGTGGCATACTGACAAACAGTGTCGCTATCCTGTCTGATGCGGTACATGATTTAGGCGACAGTTTTTCGCTGGGCTTGTCGTGGTACTTTCAGAAAATTGCCAAGCGTCCGCGTACCAGGAACTACACCTACGGTTACAAACGCTTTTCCCTAATGGGTGCTGTGATCAACTCGGTGATATTGACTGTGGGCAGCGTGCTTATTTTGATGAATGCCATTCCGCGGCTGTTCAACCCGCAGCAACCCGATGTAAAGGGAATGCTTTTACTTGCCGTGCTGGGTGTTGTGGTGAACGGCGCAGCAGTGCTGAAGCTGCGTAAAGGACGCTCATTGAACGAAAAAGTAGTTTCGTTACATCTGCTTGAAGATGTACTGGGATGGCTGGCCGTCCTTCTTGGTGCCGGCGTCATGTATTTCGTGGATGCACCGTTTATCGATCCGCTGCTTTCCATTGCCATTTCAGTGTTTATTCTTTTCAACGTATACCGGAATATTCGTGAGAGTTTACGGATTATTTTGCAAGGCAGTCCCGATTTGATCAATATCGATGAGATTGAAAAGACGGTTATGGCGCTTATGAACGTAAAAAATGTTCATGACCTGCATGTCTGGTCGGTGGACGGAGAATATAACGTACTGACCATCCATGTAGTGCTTACAAAACCGTTGTCCATGGCTGAACTGCATAGTCTGAAGAAAGAGATCCGGAGGAGACTGTTCTCGCTAAATGTACAACATTCTACCATCGAGTTTGAAACACCCGATGAAGACTGTGAGCTGGAGGAGTGTTGCTAAAGCATGAAGTCGCTTCGCAAGCCGTTTGCTGACCATAGAACCGTTTGCTTATTTTATACATTGTTTTTTCAATCTTTTGAAGTTTTTATCAAGTTGACTTCGATAATATTCTTTGTTTCCGATTTATCTATTTTATACGTTATCGCCGAAGGCGCTGTTCCGGTATAAATTCCATTCATAAATAAGCAATCGGTTATGGGAGCTTCAATAGTAATCAACGATTTCCCGTCTCCTGTTAAATTGGATGCATAGATATTGTTGATTTTTCCGGCAATGGATAATTTACCGTATCCCCGGCCTCCTATGTATAGGGTATAAGGGCTTCCCATATACGGTGCCTGGCTGTCAGGCCTGTTTGTTACAGCAATTCCGTCGATGTATACGTGATGAATGCTTGCGTTATCGCTGGCACGTATTGCTACTCCCGGATAATTGGTCCGGCAGTTTGTGATGAATATTTGTTCGGTGTCGTCCTCGGGACCGTTCCAGCGGGTAGAGGTCACCTGATACGAGTTTATATCTCCGTTTGAGTGATAATAAGGTTCAATATCCAAACTTGATAAAGCGATAAAATCATCACCGGTTAAACCGGAAATATCGTCTATCTTAAAGTATTTACATCCATGCCTTAAATCTATACCGTCTTTATTATATACACTCACTTTTTTTCCGTTAATTTCAATGATTTCCGGATTATTGAAACGGATGGCCGATATTTCGGCATTTTTTGTCCTTTCAAAACTCATGGCCCAGGCATGGGAGTTTTGAATCGTGACATTTTTTATGGAAAATTCGTCCACTAAGGCAATCTGAATCAGGTTGTTCCTCCAGTCGCCTCGTTGTTTTTCGCCTTTCTTTCCAGCGTCACTGCCGTAGCTTATCCGTCCTTTGCCGGTTCCCATTACCAGTGTGCGGTAGGCATCTCCTGTGGCGCGGGGATTATCGGCTCCTTTCAGCAGGACTTTTCCTACTCCGATAAGGTGTATGTTATTCAACCATACAGGATGTTCAATTCCTGTTCCTACATTTTCGCTTCTGAACATATTGTCGCGGCATTCATCGGAAAGTTGGATGGTGCAATTGTCTAAAATGATGGTTATGTCTGAAGGCAGTAAAATAGCCCGGTCTATTTTCCAAGCAAGTGTACCGTTGGCATTGCTTTGCGGGATGACCACCTTTCGGGAAGTTTTTTGGGCAAGACGAATAGCTTGTTGGATTCGTTCAATGTCAGAACCTTTGAATTGATTGGGAGTGATGTCTACAAAAAAATCATTTTTAATTGGTTGTGAGTGGATGTTTTCTATGCAATAGCCGGATAAAAGAAAATTCAAACACAAAAAACAAAACAACAAATCAACGTTTCTCATTTTCGTCTTTATTATTTAAAAATTAAAAATCAAAGGTGGATGGTTGTTTTTAATCTATTCCGGAAATCCAATCCACAGAAACAGAAACAACACCCCAATTAATTTTTACTAAATACACAACAGATAAAACTTATTACTTTTTAACTTCACTTGTCATATAAAACACCAATGAACTTCCGTCCATTATGTCCTTATACGTAATGGTTCTCTTGCCGTACGGCTTTCCGTTAAGTTCCACTTTCTCGACGTAGAGGTTTTCTTTCGACAGGTTTTTGGCCTCCATCGTAAACCATTTGCCGTTGCCTATATCAAGGCTTGCCGAAGTAACTTGTGGGGCGCCCAGCACAAACTCGCCGCTTACGGGGTTTACCGGATAAAAACCCATTGCCGAGAACATATACCAGGCCGACATTTGCCCGCAATCATCGTTCCCGATAAGTCCATCGGGTTTGTTCTTGTAAAAATCGGTGCAGATCTTCCGTACGAGGCGTTGCGTTTCCCCGGGACGGTCGAGGTAGGGGTAAATGTAGGCTACGTGGTGACTCGGCTCGTTTCCGTGTGCATATTGTCCGATAAGTCCCGTTACGTCTGATAGCGTTCCGGTCGATTCCTGCTCGGTGTTGAACAGATAATCCAGCACTTCACCTGCCTTTTCCTTTCCGCCCATCCATTCAATTAATCCCGGAATATCTTGCATCACATGCCACGTGTATTGGAGGGCGTTTCCTTCGGTGTAATGTCCGCCGACATTTGAATCTGCGTGCGCCAGTGCATACGGATCGAAAGGCGTAAGCCATTTCCCTTTTGAGTCTTTCGGACGCATGGAGTTGGTCGCTTTGTCGTAGTGATTTTTGTAATAATCGGCCCGTTTTCTGAAAAAAGCAGCATCCTCCGTTTTGCCCAGTTTTTCTGCAAAAACAGCCATGCAATAGTCGTCGAATCCACATTCGAGTGTACGGGAAACCGACTCTACCTTGATCAGATCATACGGATAATATCCGAATTTGTCGTATATATCCCAATCAGACTTATAGTGTTTACTTTCGGTAATGGATTTCTTTATTTCGTTATAGGCCCGTTCAGCATCGAATCCCGTAAACCCTTTCAGGTAAGCATCTACGATCATCGGAACAGAATGGTTCCCGATCATGGTGTAAGTTTCCTGTCCCCACAACGACCAGATAGGCAGATGCCCCTGCTGCTCGCTGTAGTCGAGCATTGAGTTCACAAAATCGGGTATAAGTTCAGGGGTGAGGATGGTATACATGGGAAAGGCTGCACGGAAAGTATCCCACTGCGACCACGTGGAATAGTATTTTCCGTTGGGTGATTGCGACACTTTACGGCTCGGACCCGTATATTTCCCATCCACATCGGCAATGTTGTTGGGTTGAATATACAGGTGATACATCGATGTATAGAAGTTCACTTTATCGTCTTCCGATCCCTCTATTTTTACTTTTGCCAGGTAGCTGTTCCATCCCTTTTTTGCATCCTGCAGCACCGATTCGAAATCCCAGCCTGGAACTTCGGCTGCCAGGTTGGCTTTTGCTCCTTCCACGCTTGCAGACGACATCCCAATTTTCATGTTTAGCGTATCGGCGTTGTGCATGTCGAACGTAAGAACGTAGCGTGACGATTTTTCAAGCGGACTACGTTTCGGAAGTTCTTCTTTGGTTACAATTGGTTTGTCAAATTCGATTACAAAGTAATAAATCCGTTCCACCCATTCCGTCCGTCTCGTAAAACCCGAAATTACCCGGTCACTTTCGAAGGTTACTTCATTATCAAGCACGTGTGTGTGAAAACGAGCGTCCTGCCACACCAGTCCGCTTTGAAAATCGGCGAGGATATTGGCCGCTTTCCCTTTAGGAAAAGCATATTTGTGAAAAGCAACGTGTGGCGACGCCGTAATCTCTACGTTCACTTCGTTATCCAAAAGTTGTACGGCATAATATCCGGGAGAAGCTTTTTCCGTAGCTTTGTCGAAACGGCTGTCAAAACTATCCCGCTTCTCTCCCGAAAACGGTTGTACCAGCAAATCTCCCAGATCTACGCATCCGGTTCCGTTTAATCGGTTTTGTGTAAATCCCTGAATCAGCGAATCCTCGTAGAAGTATCCCGAGCAGTATGCCCACGAAAAATTGCCGGTTTGCGGTCCGGCCTGAATCATTCCCAGAGGATAGGTTGCCCCGGGAAATGTATGGCCGGTAAAAGCTGTCCCGATAAATGGATTCACGTACTTGGTGTAATCGGATTCATCGGTCTTTATACCTTGTTTTTGTTGTGTGCAGGCAACAGCCAACACGGCTGCCGTCACACAAAAAAGAATTTTTTTCATTGTCTTGTTGTTCTTTATTTCAGTTCATTTCTTCGCCCTCATGGCTTCCCAGACAAAATAAGTGATCAGCGCGGTGAAAGCGATCAAAGCAGTAACCTGAGCTCCTGTGCCGTGCGGGTCTTCCCAAATACGCAAGTTGAGTGCATTCCCATTGCCTGTAACAAAAATGACCAGTGCGCCGATAACGCCGAACAGTGCAGCGCCCGCTATAAAACCCGATGCAATAAGTATCGCACGTTGATGGCGGGCATTGTTGAGCACCGGATCTTTTGAACGTTTGCTGATCCAGTGGTTGAGTAATCCCCCCACTACAAGCGGTGTGTTTAACGGTAGCGGGATAAACATCCCGAGCGCAAACGCCAACGGGGATATGTTCAGCCAGTTGATGAGAATAGAGATGACCGCGCCGATTCCCAGCAACATCCAGCTGACACCCGAACCGGACATCAAGGGTTCGATAATGGCGGCCATAGCGTTGGCCTGCGGTGCCACCATCGGGTTGGTGTGCGTTTCAGTTGCGACAAATCCGTACGCCTCGTTCAGAATAAATATTACGGCTCCGACGGTAGCGGCGGAAACCAGCGTTCCCAGGAACTTAAACGATTCCTGTTTGGCAGGAGTTGTCCCAATCCAGTACCCGATTTTCAGGTCGGTCACGAAACCGCCTGCCATTGAAAGTGCGGTACAGACAATACCTCCGATAATTAGCCCGCTGACCATTCCCTGCCATCCTTTCAACCCTACGGCAACAAGGATTACCGATGAAAGGATCAGGGTCATCAGGGTCATTCCCGAAACGGGATTGGTCCCTACAATGGCGATTGCGTTGGCAGCAACCGTAGTGAACAGGAACGAGATGACGGTTATGGTGATCAGCGCTACAATAGCCTGAACAAGAGTGACCTTAACGCCGGCGAGCAGGAATATAAAAACAGCAACAAGTGTCAAAAACAGGAACAACATGACAAACGACATCTTCAGATCGCGTTGCGTGCGTTCTCCCCTGAGTTCCCTGTCGTGGATTTTTCCTTTTTTACTTCCCATGGCCAGTTTAAAAGCGTTTCCGATAACTCCCGACGATTTGATAATTCCGATAATCCCCGCCATGGCAATGGCGCCAATACCTATCGGACGTACGTAGACGGCAAAAATTTCTTCTGCAGACATTGCCGCGAATGGGTTCATTCCTCCGTTTGCTGCCGCCAAGGCTCCTATCTCGTTTACCAGGGGTATGAGTACAAGCCAAGAAAGCAAAGACCCAACCGTAATGATAAGGGCGTAACGTAATCCTACAAGATAGCCGAAACTGAAAATAAGTGCGCTGACGTTGAACTTCAGTACCATTTTGAACTTTTCAGCCAGCAGGGCCCCGGCAGGAATGATGCGTGTGGATATCTCTTCGCTCCACAAGCGCAAGGCCGAAAAGCAGAAGTCGAACAGTCCTCCGATCAAACCACTTGTTACCAGTAGTTTGGCTTGATTGCCTCCTTTTTCGCCTGTCATCAGAATTTCGGTTGTCGCCGTAGCTTCAGGAAACGGCAACTTGCCGTGCATCTCTTTTACAAAGTATTTTCTGAAAGGGATAAGAAACAGTATTCCCAAAAATCCACCGAAGAGCGATGAAAAGAAAATCTGCCAGAAGTCCACCTGAATCTCAGGATACTTGGCCTGCAGAATGTAGAGTCCTGGAATGGTAAAAACAGCCCCGGCAACGATCACTCCCGATGAAGCTCCGATGGATTGGATAATTACGTTTTGCCCCAGTGCGTTCTTTTTTCGCAAAGCTGCCGACGCGCCTACGGCTATAATGGAAATAGGAATGGCTGCTTCAAAAACCTGTCCGATTTTCAATCCGGAATAGGCTGCCGCTGCTGAAAAGATTATGGCCATCAGTAATCCCATTCCTACAGACCAGGGTGTGATTTCTTTGATTGCCCTGTCCGCAGGTAATACCGGTTTGTACTCCTCACCTTCCTTAAGCTCTGAGTAAGCGTTTTCAGGCAAGCTAACCGGCTGTTTGTCATCTTTATTTGATTGCATGGTTTCTTATTTTTATTTTAATGATGCGATGAATGGCACGAAAATACAAAAAATCTGTGAAATATTCAGTTAGAAACTGTTTTGATTTTTTTGACGCCTGTTTCGAACATTTCGTACCTTAAATTGTTGAAACGCCAGTCATCGCATTATAAATCACATTATACCCATTTTATTTCTATGATTTTTGATATCGACATGATCCGTGAGGTATACGGTCAGCTTCCCGAAAAAATAACGCAGGCAAAACAGAAATTAGGCCGTCCGTTAACGTTAACAGAAAAAATTTTATTTGCGCACCTTTCGCCTGGAGTAACGCTGGAAAAATTCAGGCGCGCCGAAGATTACGTTAATTTCGCTCCCGACAGGGTAGCCATGCAGGATGCAACTGCGCAAATGGCATTATTGCAATTGATGAACTCGGGCCGGAAAAACGTTGCTGTACCGTCAACAGTACACTGCGATCACTTGATTCAGGCATATAAAAATGCGGAAACCGACTTACATACAGCAAAGGTTACCAATGAGGAGGTGTTTAACTTCCTGCGCGATGTTTCCAACAAGTATGGAATCGGTTTTTGGAAGCCGGGAGCAGGAATTATTCACCAGGTTGTGCTTGAAAATTATGCTTTCCCGGGAGGGATGATGGTGGGTACCGATTCGCATACGCCCAACGCAGGTGGCTTGGGAATGATTGCTATAGGTGTTGGAGGAGCTGATGCCGTGGATGTTATGGCCGGATTGCCGTGGGAGTTGAAAATGCCGAAACTTATCGGCGTGAAGCTGACCGGGAGATTGTCGAGCTGGGCATCGCCGAAAGACGTGATCCTCAAGCTTGCCGGTATCCTGACCGTAAAAGGAGGTACAAACGCCATCATCGAGTATTTCGGTGAAGGGACTTCAACACTTTCTGCGACCGGAAAAGGTACTATTTGTAATATGGGGGCCGAAGTAGGAGCAACTACTTCCATTTTTCCGTTTGATGAAAAATCGGCTGCCTATCTCGAAGGGACAGGCAGGAAGGAAGTGGCCGATGAAGCCCGGAAAATTACCCCTTACCTGCAGGCCGATCCAGAAACAGCCAACAACCCGGGAAGCTATTACGACCAAGTCATCGAAATCAACCTGTCTGAATTGGAACCGCACATCAACGGCCCTTTCACCCCTGATGCTGCTTTCCCCATTTCTGAGTTTGCCCAAGAAGTGAAAGAAAAAGGCTATCCCCGGAAAATGGAAGTGGGATTAATCGGCTCCTGTACCAATTCGTCGTACGAAGACCTTACGCGGGCTGCGCATATCGTAAGAAAAGCCAAAGAAGAAGGGTTAAGTGTAAACGCCAGATTCATTATCAACCCCGGATCGGAACAGGTCCGGTATACCGCGGAACGTGATGGGATTTTACAGGAATTCGAAGATGCAGGAGCGGTAATTATGGCGAATGCCTGTGGCCCGTGCATCGGACAATGGAAGCGTACCGACGAGAAATCGGAGCGCTCAAACTCAATCGTTACTTCATTCAACCGGAATTTCGCCAAACGGAACGATGGAAATCCCAATACCCATGCTTTTGTAACTTCGCCAGAACTGGTGGCGGCGCTCACCATTGCCGGAGATTTAACATTTAATCCGCTTACGGACACGCTTACCAACTCCAAGGGTGAGCAAGTGAAACTGGCCGAACCCGTTGGGTTTGAGATGCCCCCGAGAGGCTTTGCGGTGGAAGATGCCGGCTACCTGCCTCCATCGGAAGACGGCAGTAAAATAGAGGTAAGCATTAATCCGCAGTCGAACCGTTTACAGAAACTGGAGCCTTTTGAGCCATGGAATGGCAAGGATTACGAAGAGCTTCCGCTTTTGATAAAGGTAAAAGGAAAATGTACAACTGACCATATTTCGATGGCCGGCCCCTGGCTTCGCTTCCGCGGACATTTGGACAATATTTCCGACAATATGCTTATTGGTGCCGTAAATGCATTCAATGACGAGACCAATAAAACTCTTGATCCTGTAACGTTACAATACACGGAGGTTCCTGCGTTGGCCCGGAAATTCAAGGCAGAAGGACTGGGGTCTGTCGTGGTTGCCGAGGAAAACTACGGTGAAGGCAGCAGTCGCGAACATGCGGCTATGGAACCCCGTCACTTGAACGTGAAAGTGATTCTGGTAAAGTCGTTTGCCCGTATCCATGAAACAAATCTCAAAAAACAAGGAATGCTTGCGCTTACGTTTGTTGATAAGGAGGATTACAACAAAGTGCAGGAAAAGGACAGAATCAGCATCGTAGGTTTAACCGGTTTTACCCCGGGAAGAAACCTGAAAGTTGTTCTTCATCACGCTGATGGCTCTACGGATGAGTTTGAAGCTGCCCACACCTACAATGAACAACAGATTGGCTGGTTCAAGGCCGGCAGTGCATTGAACGGGATGATGTAAATTTTTTGATAAAATGGATAACCCACAGAAGATAACCCTTTCGTCCTTTCCCGATAATCCTGTCATTCCCTTTATCGAGGGTGACGGAATCGGAAAGGAGATCACAGCTTCCGTCAGGAAAATCATCGATAAAGCGGTTGAGAAATCCTACAACGGAAAACGGAAAATTGAATGGAAAGAAGTTCTTGCAGGTGAAAAAGCCTACAACAAGCTTGGGACCTGGCTCCCCGCGGAGACCATGGAGGCTTTTCGAAAATACCGGGTAGGAATCAAAGGGCCGCTCACTACACCCGTAGGGGAGGGGATTCGTTCCTTGAACGTTGCGTTACGACAGGAACTTGATTTATACGTCTGTCTGCGGCCAGTACGGTGGTTCAAAGGAGTAGCCACCCCCCTGCTTCATCCTGAAAAGGTTCACGTTACTATTTTCCGGGAAAACACGGAGGATATCTATGCCGGAATCGAATGGAATGCCGGAACTCCCGAGGTTGAGAAAGTCCTGAAATTTCTGAAGGAGGAGATGGGAGTTGCTAAAATCCGTTTTCCTGAAACCACCTCCATAGGTGTCAAGCCTGTATCGGTGGAAGGTACCGAGCGTTTGGTGCGTTCAGCCATTGAGTACGCTATAAGGAACAAACTGCCATCGGTTACCCTGGTTCACAAAGGGAACATCATGAAGTTTACCGAAGGAGGATTCAAAAAATGGGGATATGCACTCGCCGAAAGAGAATTTACTGATCAGGTTTTCACGGAAAATATTTTCAATAAAATAAAAACCGAAAGAGGCTTGGAAGAAGCAGTTGCAGCATATAACAAGGCTATGGAAAACGGAAAAGTTTTCATTAAAGACGTTATTGCTGACGCATTCTTGCAAAATACATTGCTGAAACCCGAAGAATACGCTGTGGTAGCTACGCTGAACCTGAACGGAGACTATATCTCCGATCAGCTTGCCGCTATGGTTGGTGGTATAGGTATTGCTCCCGGGGCAAACATCAATTACATAACCGGGCATGCTATTTTTGAAGCTACGCACGGAACCGCACCCGATATTGCAGGTAAGAACAAGGCGAATCCTTGTTCAATGTTGCTTTCGGGTGTGATGATGCTGGAATATATTGGCTGGAATGAAGCGGGCAGCCTTATCACAAAATCTCTGGAAAACCTGTTTGAAAAAGGATACGCTACTTCCGACCTGGCCCGGTTTATGGAAAACGGAAAGGCATTATCCACTTCTGAGTTTGCGTCAGAAGTAATAAATTCACTTTAGTTTCTACGTTGTTCAAACAAAAACAGGTAAAATACTGTTACAATTACAGAAATAACCGAAGCACAATAAAACCAATAAATTAAAATAATAACAATAATGGATAACAAGCAATTGATTAAGGTGTTATCAGACTCGATAGCAGTAACAAGCAATATCGATAAGGATCTTTTTACCAAAATGGGTGTGAAGCGCGGACTTCGTAACGAAGATCATTCCGGTGTGCTTGCCGGGCTTACCCGGGTGGGCGATGTAGTTGGTTATGAGCGCCAGGAAGATGGAACCCTGAAGCCTATCCCAGGCAAATTGTTTTATCGGGGTATTGATGTTGAAGACCTGGTACACGGCCTTCAGGCAGACAATCGTCTTGGATTTGAAGAAACGGCTTACCTGCTTTTATCGGGAAAATTGCCGAACAAAGAGAACCTCCAGGCTTTTTCAAGCCTTCTAGCACAGACTATGCCTCTTAATCACACAGCAACGATGAATATTTTGTCGTTGCAAGGGAAGAACATCATGAATATCCTTGCCCGGAGTGTACTGGAGCTTTATACATATGACCAGGATCCCGATGATATTTCTCCCGACAACTTGATTCATCAATCAATCAATCTGATAGCAAAATTTCCGACCATTATTGCTCTGGCTTATCAAGTACTGCGTCATGATCAACAGGGACGTTCCTTACACGTTCGCCATCCCTATGAAAATTATTCGGTGGCCGAAAACTTTCTTTATATGATGAAAGGTCCCGGAAAATATACCGAACTGGATGTGAAAATTCTTGATCTCGCGCTTATCCTGCACGCCGATCACGGTGGGGGTAACAACTCTACTTTTTCGGTGCGTGTGACCAGTTCTACGGAAACCGACACTTATTCAGCAGTTGCTGCCGGTATTGGATCACTGAAAGGTCCGCTTCACGGTGGGGCAAACGTGAAAGTAAACGGTATGCTCGCAGATATGAAAAAAAATATCAAAGACTGGAAAGATGTTGGCGAAATAGATGCTTACCTTACCCAAGTACTGAATAAAGAAGCATATGACAAGACAGGGCTTATTTACGGTATAGGACACGCTGTTTATACTATCAGTGACCCGCGTGCGGGGTTGCTTAAGGAGATGGCACGTGAGCTGGCAAAAGAAAAGGGACGTGAGAACGAATTCGCATTTATGGAGTTGATCGAAGAACGCGGCGTGGAAGTGTTCCTTAATTACAAAAAACAAGGAGCTAAACAACGTACGTGTATCAACGTAGATTATTATTCCGGTTTTGTCTATGACGCTATTGGTCTTCCCGAAGAAGTATTTACACCAATTTTCGCCATGGCGCGTATTGTGGGCTGGACAGCGCATCGTATTGAAGAACTGAATTTCTCCAGCAAAAGAATTATACGTCCTGCATACAAAAACGTACGTCCGTTACAGGATTTTATACCGATGAAAGACAGAACGTAAAATGACGAAGATAAAAGTACAAAATCCTATTGTGGAAATTGATGGCGATGAGATGACTCGGATTATCTGGTCGTTTATCAAGCAGCAGTTGATATTGCCGTACCTCGATGTAGATATAAAATATTACGATTTGAGTATTCAGAACCGGGATGCTACCCATGACCAGGTTACAGTTGAGGCTGCAGAAGCTATCAAAAAATATAACGTGGGCGTCAAGTGTGCTACCATCACGCCCGATGAAGTGCGGGTTAAAGAGTTTGGATTAAAGCATATGTGGAAGTCTCCCAACGGAACTATCCGGAACATCGTTGGAGGGACGGTTTTCCGTGAACCCATTGTTTGTTCCAATATCCCGCGGTACGTTCCGGGCTGGACGCAACCGATCATTATCGGGCGTCATGCGTTTGGTGACCAGTATCGTGCCACGGATAAGATTGTCAAAGGGAAAGGTAAGCTGAAACTTACTTTTACCGCTGAAAATGGTGACGTGCAAGAATGGGAGGTTTACAACTTCGAAGGAGACGGAGTGGCCATGGCCATGTTCAATACCGATGAATCGATTTATGGATTTGCCCGTTCGTCATTTCAAATGGCGCTCACGAAAAAGTATCCGCTATATATGTCCACTAAAAATACTATTCTGAAGGCATACGATGGTCGCTTCAAGGATATTTTCCAGGAAGTGTATGAGAATGAGTTCAGGGAGTTGTTTCAGGAAGCCGGGATTACCTATGAGCATCGGCTGATCGATGACATGGTGGCATCAGCGATGAAATGGAACGGTGGTTTTGTGTGGGCCTGTAAGAATTACGACGGCGATGTACAGTCGGATACCGTAGCACAGGGTTTCGGATCGCTGGGAATGATGTCTTCGGTTTTGGTAACACCCGACGGACGTACAGTGGAAGCTGAAGCTGCACACGGAACGGTAACACGCCATTATCGTCAGCATCAGCAAGGCAAGGAAACCAGCACCAATCCGATCGCATCAATCTTTGCGTGGACTCGCGGTTTGGAACACAGAGGAAAGCTTGATGGCAACCAAGAACTTATTGATTTCTGTCAAAAGCTGGAACAGGTGTGTGTGGAAACCGTTGAGAACGGAGAAATGACCAAAGACCTGGCAGTACTGGTATATGGCGATGATGTGAAAGGAAAATACCTGAATACGCAGGATTTCCTGGCTGCGCTAAAGCGCAATCTGGATAAAAAATTAAATTGATATACGTAGTTTTCAGGTTATCAGATAGAACGGCTCACGCGGAATAACGTCGCGGAGCCGTTTTTGTTAATCCCTGAACCGTCGTGTCAATTCCCCGTACTCATCGATGCGGCGATCGCGAAGGAAAGGCCACCAGCGACGGACGTTTTCGGTGCGGGTTTTATCTATTTCAACAACCTGAGTTATTTCACCTTCTGCTGCCTGAAATAGGAACTCACCTTGTGGTCCGCAGATAAAGCTGTTTCCCCAGAATGAAATCCCGCGAGTCTGGCCCGATGGGTCAGGTTCGTAACCGGTACGGTTCACCGCAATTACTGGAATGCCGTTTGCTACGGCGTGCCCGCGCTGAACAGTGATCCACGCTTCACGTTGACGATTCTTTTCGTCTTCGGTATCGGAGGACTCATAGCCGATAGCGGTGGGGTAGATGAGCACTTCTGCTCCCGCTAAAGCCATCATTCGGGCAGCCTCGGGATACCATTGGTCCCAGCAGACCAGCACACCAAGTTTTCCCACCGATGTATCTATGGGGTTAAAACCCAAATCACCGGGAGTGAAATAAAATTTTTCGTAATAGGCCGGATCGTCGGGTATATGCATTTTGCGGTATTTTCCGGCTATTGTTCCATCTTTTTCAATGACCACAGCTGTATTGTGATACAGCCCAGGAGCCCGTTTTTCGAAAAGAGATAACAGGATAACCACTCCCAGCTCTTTTGCCAGTTGGCCAAATGAATGGGTGGAAGGGCCCGGAATGGTCTCTGCCTGGTCGAATATACCCGTCTCTTCGGTCTGACAAAAGTACAGTCCGTTATGCAATTCTTGTAACACAATTAGGTCTGCTCCTTTCGATACTAAGTCGCGGATTTTTGACTGCAATCGCGAAACGTTCTCGTTTCTGTCTGTCGTGTTGGCTTGTTGTATTATTCCGATTTTCATATGTTGTCTGATTGGTAGAAAAAATCCGCTTGGCGCCGGCGGAAGAATAGTAAATCCTAAATCAAATAAAACCTTTCGGAAATTGCATCGTTACACAGTGGAGTGAGCCGTGTTGCTTGATCAAAGGCAGACAATCGACGCCGATTATTTCACGATAGGGAAATGCCTTTTGCAGTTGTTTTTTTGCCATTTCGTCTTTTGCGGATGCATAAGTAGGCATTAAAACAGCATCGTTGATAATCAGAAAATTGGCGTAAGTGGCGGGAAGTCTATAGCCGTCATGATACACAGCATCCGCCATGGGTAGCGGAATTAACCTGTAAGGCTTCCCTTCGGTGGTTTTGAACGATCCCAGTTCATTTTCCATACGCTTGAGTTCATCGAAATGCTCGTCGGTTTTATCGTCACATTTTACGTATGCGATAGTCTGTTCGTCGCAAAATCGGGCAAGTGTATCCACGTGGCTGTCGGTGTCGTCTCCGGCCAAATAACCGTGGTTGAGCCACAAAATCCGATGCACCCCGAATGTTGATTTCAGGTACTCGTCAATCTCCTCCAGCATCATTGGCTGATTGCGGTTAGGGGCCATCAGGCATTGCGATGTGGTAAGCAAAGTTCCCTTTCCGTTCGATTCTATTGAACCGCCTTCCAGAATAAATCTTTTCTTGCTTGTATATTGAACCTCGGGTTTGAATTCTTCTTGACGGAAAAGATGTTGTGTGATTTGATTATCGTGGTTGGCGGCAAACTTAAGTCCCCAACCGTTAAAACCGAAATCGAAAAGCATTGGTTTTCCATTGATAAAAACCGAAATAGCACCGTGGTCACGCGACCAGGTATCGTTGCTTTTCAGTTCCGACGTAATAAGATTTTTACGTTCTTGAGGCGTGAAATGTTTCACAACCTCGTCTTCTTCCGGGCATACGACTAGCAGCTTTTCCCTTTTCAGAATTTCTTTCGAAAATGTCACATAACATTCCGTAACTTCCTCCAAGGTGTCGAACCAGTCAGTACCGGCGTGAGGCCAAGTGACCAACACACCGCTCTGCGGATACCATTCCGGCGGAAAAACAACGTTGTTCATCGATTTTTATCCTTCCATATTTCCGCGAATAATTCCGCGGGACGAATTTTTGACGAAATCAATGATATGATTTCGCTCTTTCGTTTCCGGCAATTCGTTCTCAATTCTTTCCAGCGCCTGTGTGGTGTTGTATCCAGCTAAATACAGATACCTGTATACATCCTGGATGGAATTTATCACTTCGCTTGAAAATCCCCTGCGTCGTAACCCAACAAAATTCAAACCTACATAAGTAAGTGGTTCGCGGCCGACCATAGTATAGGGGGGGATATCTTTCGGAACTTTGGAACCACCCTGTATCATCGTGTGCGCACCAATTCGTGAAAACTGATGTACAAGTGTCCCGCCGCTGAGAATAGCGTAATCGTCAATTTCTACTTCTCCGGCCAGTTGCGTGGCATTTCCCAGGATGACGAAATCTTTTAATACACAATCGTGTGCCACGTGACTGTATGCCATTAGCAGGCAGTCGCTGCCAACTGCTGTTTCTCCCCGTGACGCTGTGCCGCGATTCACAGTTACACATTCGCGGACTGAAGTTCTGTCGCCAATAATGGCTAACGATTCTTCACCCCTGAATTTCAGGTCCTGCGGAATAGCGGAAATGGTAGCGTGCGGAAAAATGGTGCAATTCTTCCCGATACGTGCACCAAAAAGAACGGTTGCATATGGCATTACAACTGTTCCCTCACCAATTTCAACATTTCTGTCGATGTATGCGAAGGGTTCAATGACAACGTCTTTGCCTATTTGGGCTTCGGGATGAACAAATGCCAGTGAAGATATATTACTCATAACTTATTGAGCATTATTTATTTTTGATTATTTGAGCGGTGAAGTCGGCTTCAGATACTATTTTATCTCCCACGAAAGCCAGTCCTCGCATGGTGGCGATGCCCCTGCGAACTTCCGACGAAAACTCTACTTTAAAAAGTATGGTATCGCCGGGAACGACCTTGCTTCGGAATTTCACATTGTCTATTTTTAGGAAATAAGTCGAATATCTTTCGGGTTCGTCAAGTCCGGAAAGCACCAGCAATCCTCCTGTCTGAGCCATGGCTTCTACCTGCAGAACTCCAGGCATAACCGGTTCATCGGGGAAATGGCCGACGAAATAAGGCTCGTCATTGGTGATGTTTTTTACGCCTACGATGTAACTTTCGGTTTGTTCAATTACTTTGTCCACCATCAGGAAAGGATAACGGTGTGGCAACAATTGTTTTACGCGATTAATGTCCATCAGGGGTTCAACATTGGGGTCGTAAAACGGTGCTTGATTTTTGTTTTTTATCTCCCTACGGATAAGCCTTGCCAGTTGATTGTTGATTTTATGCCCCGGACGTGTAGCAATGAGCCGTCCTTTTATAGGTTTCCCTATCAGCGACATGTCTCCGATTATGTCGAGCAGTTTATGCCGTGCAGGCTCGTTAGGGAATGCCAGTTCGCGGTGATTCAGATAACCCAGCTGGTTTGCATCCATGCGAGGGACGTTTAGTTCATCGGCTATCTCATCCAGCTCGTTCTGAGGAAGCTTTCTTTCATAAATAACGATGGCGTTATCCAGGTTACCGCCTTTGATTAGTCCGGCCTGACGCAGTTTTTGGATTTCACGAACAAAAACAAACGTGCGTGCAGGCGCTATTTCTGTAGCAAAATTCTCCAACGATTCCAAACTGGCATATTGATTGGGGATATATTGTGATTCGAATTCTATGTTAGAATTGATCGCGAAACCATCATCCGGAAGTAACGTGATTTTAGAACCGGTTTCGGGGTCGGAGACTTCTATTTTTTTTCGTACAACATAAAAGTCTTTGTCTTTTTCCTGTTCTACAATACCTGCTTTTTCAATAGCACGAATATATTCTATGGCGCTTCCGTCAAGAATGGGAAATTCCGGCGCGTTCACTTCGATAAGACAGTTGTCTATCCCAAGTGCATAAAGTGTTGAAAACGCATGTTCAACAGTGCTGACGGTGACATTACCCACTCCCAGAACCGTGCCTCGCTGGGTATGGACAACATTTTCGGCCACCGCTTCAATAACAGGTTGATCCTCTAAATCTACCCGTTGGATCCGGTATCCGGAATCAACGGGTGCAGGATTGAAAGTTATTTCAATTTTGTAACCGGTATGAAGCCCCTGGCCTTTTAGCGTAAAGCTGGATTTTAATGTTTTCTGTTTCACCTTGTTATATCGATAAATTTAATTTTGAGTGCAGATAATCCGGCAAAGATACAACTTTGCCTTGAAAAGTATGAATTTGGCTCTCCCGTTAGGTTTTTTTAGCAAAACATGTCTCCTGTTCTTAGGAGAGTTGTTTTTTTAACTCCTTGATTTCTTTTTCCAGCACATTTATTTGACGGTACATGTCGGGTAGCTTGGGGATGATTATGCTCGATTTGAAATAGTTTTTTATTTGATATGCCGGCGAGCCCATTACTTCAGATCCCTCAGGAGTATTGCTGATAATTCCGGACTGTGCACCAATCTGCGATTGGTTACCGATAGTTATATGTCCGCCTATTCCGACCTGGCCGCCTAAGACACAACCTTCACCTATTTTGGTTGATCCGGCAATTCCTACCTGAGCCGCCATAACCGTATTCTTTCCGATTTCGCAATTGTGTGCAACCTGTATTAAATTATCGAGTTTCACTCCTCGACGAATGATGGTCGATCCCATAACGGCACGATCTATAGTTGTATTGGCACCTACTTCTACATCTTCCTCCAGTATCACATTACCGATCTGTTGGATTTTATGGTACACCCCCTCTTGTTTGCTGAACCCGAATCCGTCCGCACCAACAACAACTCCTGCGTGTAAAATACAGTTGTCGCCAATTATACAACTGTGATAGACTTTTACTCCGGCATAAATAACAACATTATTTCCGATTTTTACATTATCCCCAATATATGCTTGCGGATAGATTTTTACGTTTTTACCCACCTGTACGTTTTCTCCGATATAGGCAAACGCTCCGACATAAATATTATCGTCAAGTTTTGCAGTTGCCGAGACGAAAGACATCGCTTCTATTCCTATTTTTGGTGGAGTTAAGCTGTTCACCAGGTCCAGCAGAGAAGCCAGAGCTGCATAAGCATCGGGGACTTTAATTAATGTGGCAGAAACAGTTTTTTCCGGTATAAAGTCATTGTTTACCAGTACAATATCTGCCTTAGTCTCGTAAATATAATGGGTGTATTTGGGGTTGGAAAGAAAAGCAATGGTTCGTGGTTTTCCCTCTTCAATTTTTGCAAAATTATCGACTTCTACGTTCGGGTTCCCTATAATCTCTCCCTTTAGAAAGTCGGCAATTTGTTGTGCTGTAAAGGTCATTTACTCTATTTTATTGGGTTTAAAAATGCAAATTAACAAATAAAAATCTAACAGACAAAGTTAAGCGTACAGAAAATGTTTAGTTAAGATAAATTTTGCAGATTTAAAAATATAAAGTACCTTTGCATTCACTTTTTCGGGATGTAGCTCAGTCCGGTTTAGAGTACTCGTCTGGGGGGCGAGTGGTCGCTGGTTCGAATCCAGTCATCCCGACTGTTTTTAAAGCAATTGCGTAATTTATCGCAGTTGCTTTTTTTTGTAGCCTTTAAAAATCTTCAGTACCAAAACACATTTTCTTTTTGGTTAAAAACAACCCTCCTTGAATTTTTTCTGAAAATAATGTATATATTTGAGGATTATTAAAAGTTTTTTTCGCAGAATGAAAGTCGTTCATTCTGATATTGACCCTATAGGTGAAAAAAATCTGAAAACAAGAAGTAAATGAAAAGAATTCTAATACTTATTGACTACTCCAGTGAATTCAGCCGCCGGCTACTGAGAGGTTTGATTCAATATGCTCATGAACACGGGCCTTGGTTATTTTACAGACTACCCACTTATTATAAGACGATGTATGGAAAGGAGGGTATAATTGAATGGGCCAAAAGCTGGAAGGCCGATGCAATTTTGGCACGATGGGATCATGAAGGAACCAATTTGTTAGCCTCTTTAAATATACCTATCGTGCTACAGAATTACAAATCCAGAAGTCCTTATTTTTCCAACCTAACCGGAGATTATGTGGGTACCGGAGTGATGGCTGCTAAGTTTTTCATTATGCGCCGTTTCCGCAACTTCGCGTTTTATGGTAACAAGGGTGTTGTTTGGTCGAAGGAGAGGGCGGAGGGTTTTCAGAAAGAGGTTGAGAAAGCGGGAGGAAATTTCTTTTGTTTTGAAAGTGAAGATTTGGGGGGCAAGGAATGGAGCAGCACTCATGCCGAGTTGGATGAGTGGTTATTATCTCTTCCAAAACCTGTAGGCCTCTTTGCCTGTGACGATGATTTCGCTTTAAGAATATCTCAAATTTGTAAAATTAACAACATTAAAATTCCTGAAGAAATTTCATTGCTGGGGGTGGATAACGATGAACTGATTTGTCACCTTTCCGATCCTCCCATATCATCCATTGTAACAGACGTAGAAAAGGGAGGGTACGAAGCTGGAAGATTGATCGACCGGATGATCAAGGGAGAGATCGTAGAGCCCTTCAACATCATTATCCGGCCAACGCGGTTCGAACTTCGAAAATCGACAGAGAAGTATGATATATCCAATGGCTATATCTCTCAAGTCGTCAATTATATCGAAGACAATTTCACCACAGATATAAATATCGAAGCACTCAGCGACCTGGTACCTCTTTCGCGACGCAACCTTGAGGTAAGGTTTAAGGAGGAGATGGGAACTTCCATATATCAGTTCATATTAAGTTGTAGGATTGATTATTTCGCACATTTATTACTAACAACAGACCGGGCACTGTTTGACCTGGCTTTAGAGTCAGGATTTAATGATTGCAAAAATATATCCCGTATTTTTAAAAAAATCAAAGGATGTACTCCTATAGAATACCGTAGAAAATATTGCGACTCTAAGAATGAATAACGTTTTTTGAAAACACAATTACGTTTTTTAAGCATTTTTTGAATATATAAAAAATAATTTTGTGCATTCATATCATAATGAAGCACGAACTTCTTATTGTTAAAAATTTACTGTAAATATGAGTACTACACCTCCAATGAATCAAGCCCGGAATAAAAGTACCACCATCAAGTCGATGATTATCCTGGCATTGTTGTTTTTTATTTTCGGGTTGGTTTCCTGGGTAAACACTATCCTGGTTCCTTATTTTCAGCTGACCCTTCAGCTATCTAATTTCCAATCCTCTTTTGTTACATTTGCATTTTATATTGCTTATTTGGTGATGGCTATCCCTTCTTCTTTTTTACTGAATAAGGTGGGATATAAAAGAGGAATGATGTTTGGACTCTGGTGCATGGCAATCGGAGCACTGCTCTTTGTTCCTGCTGCCTATTGGCGTCTTTATCAGTTGTTTTTGCTGGGACTCTTCCTGCTGGGCGTGGGGCTGGCTATTTTGCAGTCTGCTGCTAATCCTTACGTAACCATTGTCGGGCCTATTGAGAGTGCCGCCAAAAGGATGAGCATAGTTGGAACAGGTAATAAACTGGCAGGAGTAATCGCTAACCTTATTTTTGCCGGAGTTGTTATCCGTGAATCCGACAAGGTGTTGATGCGTGAAATAGAATCCGGTTTATACACCGGTGCAACGTTAGAGACTGCTTTGGACACCCTGATTAAGGGAGTTATGACACCATACCTGATTTTAGCAATCGCGCTTTTTATTTTTGGAATTGTTGTCCGTTATTCGGCTTTGCCGGAATTAGATCCCTCGGTAGTAAATAAACGTTCTGCTGAAGATGAAAGTTCACAGAAATCCATCTTTCAGTATCCTGCACTGATATTGGGAGTAATTGCCATGTTTTTCCATATAGGAACACAGATGATCGCTCTTGCTACCAGTATTCAGTATGCAGGCACAATGGGTGAAAGCCTCGCCGGTCCAGCTAAAAATATCCCTTCCTATACCATGTTGTTGACTTTTTTGGGATATTTTATCGGAATCATTTTAATCCCCAGATACCTGAAGCAACGTAACGCGCTCTTGATTTGTGCTTTATTGAATTTATCGCTTTCTGTTTTAATCATTAGCACTTCGGGAACGGTGAATTTTCTCGGTATTACATCCGACATTTCTATCTGGTACCTTGTAATGATGGGACTTCCCAATGCATTGCTTTACGCCGGAATCTGGCCTCTTGCTATTAACGGATTAGGGAAGCATACCAATCTCGGCTCTGCTTTTTTGGTAATGGCGCTTTGTGGAAGCGCATTTATGCCGATGATTTATCATTCACTTGTGGAGCTTAATTCGTCTCTTTCGCCTTTTGCTGCAATGAAATATGCTTATTGGATCCTTATTCCCTCTTTTGCTTATATTGTTTGGTATGCTGCTTACGGATATAGAATAAGATCATGGAAAAAAAGCGAGGTTGTCAAAAATACGGTTGTTTCTTAATACATTTAATTAACACATAAACATCAAAGGATGATGAATAGACTTATCATAAAAAACGGAAAAGTTATCTTTCCGGAAAAAATTGAAGAAAACGTAACCGTGGTGTGTGAAAACGGAAAAATAACCGATATTCTTAATAATGAAGAGTACATACACGGTAATGATGATGTTGTGATAGACGCAACAAATAAGTATATTGCCCCCGGGTTTATAGATATTCACACGCATGGAGGAGGCGGCCACGATTTTATGGACGGAACGGTGGAAGCTTATCTGGGAGCAGCAGAAACGCACGCCAGGTATGGAACCACTGCATTATTGCCTACAACGTTGACAAGCACGTTTGACGAGCTCATAAATACGTTTGCCGTATACAAGGAAGCCGCAAGACTGAACACAAAAGGTGCAAAACTTTTGGGCTTGCATTTAGAAGGACCTTATTTTGCATACAATCAACGGGGAGCGCAGGATCCCAAATACCTTAGAAACCCTGAACCGGAAGAGTACAATAAGATTTTATCCGAATCAGACGATATTGTACGGTGGAGCCTGGCACCGGAACTGCCCGGCGCATTCGATTTTGGAAAGGTGCTGACTTCAAAAAATATCCTCACTTCCATAGCACATAGCGATGCCATTTACGAGGAGGTGTTGGATGCCTTTAACGCAGGGTTCACCCACGTGACCCATCTCTATTCGGCTATGTCTACTGTTACCCGTAGGAATGCATTCCGTTATGCAGGTGTTTTGGAAGCCGCGTACCTGATTGATGATATGACGGTGGAAATTATTGCTGATGGAGTACACCTGCCCAAGTCTCTTCTGCAGTTCGTATATAAATTCAAAGGATCCGAAAAGACAGCACTATGTACCGACTCTATGCGGGGAGCGGGAATGCCGGACGGTGAATCCATCCTGGGCAGCTTGGAAAAAGGACAAAGGGTAATTATCGAAGATGGCGTAGCCAAGTTGCCCGACCGTACCGCTTTTGCGGGAAGTGTGGCAACTACAGATCGTCTGGTAAGAACAATGGTAAACGTAGCGGAAGTGCCGTTGATAGAAGCTGTGAAAATGATGACGCTGACTCCGGCTCGCATAATGAAGATAGATCAGCAGAAGGGGTCTGTTCGTAAAGGGAAAGATGCCGATTTAGTTGTTTTTGATAATAATATTAATGTTTCATACACAATCTTGGAAGGAAATGTCATATACGGAAACTAACACAAACGTAATCACATTCAAAGTAGGAATGTTGGAAGTGAGAATTTTCCCTAACAGGGAGGAAATGGGTAAAGAGGCAGCAGTCGATGTATCTGACACTATAAGACAGTTGCTTAATGAAAAAGACGAGATCAATATGATTTTCGCAGCTGCTCCATCGCAAAGTGATTTTATGAAGGAATTAACAGCTGATAAACGGATCCGGTGGGAGAAGATCAATGCCTTTCATATGGATGAGTATATTGGATTGGAGAAGGATGCACCCCAAGGGTTCGGTAATTTCCTTAGAGAAAGGATATTTGAAAAGGTCCCTTTTAAAAGTGTACATTACATAAATGGGCTTGCTGAAGATCCTTCTGCTGAATGTGAGAGATATGCCGGCTTGCTGACACGATATCCGGTAGATATCGTTTGCTTGGGAATTGGAGAGAACGGACATATCGCTTTTAACGATCCTCCGGTTGCCGATTTTAATGATCCAAAACTGGCGAAGGTGGTAGAGTTGGAGATGGCTTGCAGGCAACAACAGGTAAATGAAAACCTTTTTACAGGAATAGACCTGGTACCCACCCATGCCGTCACCGTAACCATTCCGGCATTGCTCAGAGCGAAATATATGTTTTGTATGGTGCCTGCCGAAAACAAAGCAAAGGCTGTGTATCATACTCTTAACGATGATATTAGTGAGGATTGTCCTGCTACGGTCTTAAGAACAAAAAAGGGAACTGTATTATATCTCGACAAAGAGAGTGCTTCGTTCCTGGAGACAACTAACAACACAGCCGATAAATGAATTTATGTTTTTCACAACATCAAAAAATAGAAATATTATGAGAATTAGAGTTATATTGTTAACAATTCTAGCCTTTGTTTTAACTCAGGCTCAAGCACAGATTAAGATTGGTATCATTGGCCTGGATACCTCTCATGCAATCGCCTTCACCAAGTTTTTGAATGGAGAAGACAAAAAAGAGGAGTTCAAAGAGTTTAAAATTGTCGCAGCCTATCCCTACGGGTCGAAAACCATTAAGTCAAGTTTTGACCGTATTCCCGGTTACATTGAACAGGTAAAAGGTTTGGGAGTGCAAATTGTTCCTTCCATTGCTGAACTTCTGAAGAAAGTGGATTACGTAATGTTGGAAACAAATGATGGGAACCTCCATCTGGAGCAGGCATATGAGGTTTTCAAAGCCGGAAAGCCCATGTTTATTGACAAACCACTTGGTGCTACACTTGCGCAATCGATAGCGATCTATCAGCTGGCCAGAGAATACAATGTCCCTATTTTCTCTTCCTCAGCGTTGCGGTATGTTCCACAAAATCAGAAATTACGCAAAGGAGAATTTGGAAAAGTTTTGGGAGCTGATTGTTACTCCCCCGCAAGTCGCGAAAAAACACATCCCGATTTTGGGTGGTACGGCATCCATGGGGTAGAAACCCTTTTCACCATCATGGGAACCGGATGCGTTTCGGTTAACCGCATGTCGGCTGAAGGTACTGATGTAGTAGCTGGATTATGGAGTGATGGAAGAATAGGTACGTTCAGAGGCCTTCGTACCGGGAAAAGCAATTACGGAGGAACAGCCTTCACGGACAAAAGCATAGAGCCGGTTGGCCCTTACCAGGGATACGAAGTGCTGCTCACAGAGATACTTAATTTTTTTAAGACTCGTGTTGTCCCTGTTTCCGAAGAAGAAACACTGGAAATCTTCACTTTTATGGAAGCTTCCAATGAAAGCAAGCGCAACGATGGAAAAATTATCCTGATGGAAGATACTTATCGGAAAGGTTTGGCAGAAGCCAGGAAATTACTTTCGGATTTAAAGTAAAAGTGAAATGAAAAGTTTTTTGTTGACCGGTATCATTGGTCTGATGTTTCTATCTTGTATGCAGCAAAGTAGAGAAAAGACAAGTAATTCTACGGTATTTACCGGTAAAGCAGGCGAAGTGAAATTGATCGTTCTTGCGCCGGGACATTTTCATGCCAATCTGCTTCAAAAAAGTACCATCGACCAAGTGAATGATTCAGTTTACGTTTACGCCATGTCTCCTGATGATGCCGGATTAAACCAATATCTTTCAGCTATTGAGTCATTCAACAACAGGGCAGAGAATCCTACGAGCTGGCAAGAGGTTATATACACGGGTGACGACTTTGTGGACAAGATGGTGACAGATGAAAATGGTAATGTTGTGGTACTTGCCGGTAACAACAAAAACAAGACCGAATATATTCTCCGCGCTGTGGATGCCGGATTGAATGTGTTGTCCGACAAGCCGATGGCTATTAACAGGAATGATTTTCTTTTGCTGGAAGAAGCGTATAAGAATGCAGGGTCAAAAAATGTTCAACTGTATGATATGATGACGGAACGCTACGATATGCTGAACATCATCGAAAAAGAGTTGATAAACAATCCCGATTTTTTTGGAGAACTTAAGGTGGGAACGCCGGAAGATCCTGCTGTCTATATGGAAAGTGTGCACCATTTCTATAAAGAGGTTTCGGGATCACCGTTGATCCGTCCGGCATGGTACTACGACGTGGAACAACAGGGAGAGGGTATTGCAGATGTCACTACTCACTTAATTGACTTGCTGTTCTGGAAATGTTTTCCGGATCAGCCTATCGATTATACACGGGACATCGGAAGTATCTCATCTACTCACTGGCCGACTGATATCTCTCGGCAGCAGTTCATGCAGTCTACCGGAGAATCATCATTTCCTGATTATCTTCATAAATACCTTGATAATTCAACGCTGAAAGTCTATGCCAACGGAACTGTAAACTTCGATGTGAAAAACCACAACGTAAGTTTACAAGTTATGTGGAACTATCAGGCACCTGAGGGTGGAGGTGACACATTCATCTCCACGTTGAAAGGCACAAAAGCTATTTTGAGAACTGTTCAGAATAAGGAACAAAACTTTATCAAACAGTTGTATGTGTATAAAGCTGAAGGTGTTAGTGAGAAGGAATTTGCAGAAAATATTCAACAGGTAGTCACGAAAATACAAAAAAGATATCCCTTTGTCACTGTTTTGCCTACATCCAATGAGGGTGAATATCTCATCAATATTCCGGCAGAAAACAGGGAGGGACACGAGTCACACTTCAGGTATGTTGCTGAATGTTTCTTTAAATACCTGGTTAATCGCGATATGCCCGAGTGGGAAATGTCAAATACACTGGCAAAATATTATATTACGACAAAAGCAGTAGAGGTTGCAACTGAATTGAAGATAAACAATGATTAACGAAAAGAAATATACAAAAGCCCAACTGATCTTTTTATTGGTTCTCCGTTTCGTAATTGGATGGCATATATTATATGAGGGAATATCTAAGGTTATGAATCCACAATGGACATCCGCGAATTTCTTGCAAGAGTCCCAAGGAATCTTATCGGGTTTTTCCGGTTGGATATTATCGAACAGCAGTTTGCTTTCTATTGTCGATTTTTTAAATATATGGGGATTAGTACTTATAGGACTCGGCCTGATATTCGGATTTCTTTTTAAACCTGCCGCCATTGCGGGATCTGTTTTGATATTTATTTATTACCTTAGCGTTCCCCCTTTGGTGGGTTACGAATACACGCTACCCTCCGATGGGAGCAATCTTGTAATTAATAGGACACTTATTGAGGCCGTCGCACTTTTTGGGTTGGCCCTTTTCCCAACTAACGAAGTTTTCGGATTAGATTATTTTATCAGTTCCCGACAGAAAGGAACACTTCAACATGGCAGAAAATAACAACAATACAGGTGAGAGAGAACCGGCGAAGAATCAATCTTCCCCAGATAGTACCGAACATACATCAACCAAAGACATCTCCCGGAGAACTGTTCTAAAAGCGTTTGCCGGAATTCCTGTTGCTGGGATACTCGGTTACGAATGGTTCAAAAAAATTAATTACGATAAAAACAAAAAAGATCGAATTGCCCGTGAACTGGGTCTCGATAAAATGGAGTTCCCTGTATCGGATTACGGAAAAGACGCTAAACGAGACACACTTCGAATTGGGATTATCGGATTTGGACGACGTGCTGAACAATTGTCTGCAGGTCTAGGGTTTATGCACCCTGATGAGGTGAAGAAAAGAGAAAACAACAATACGTTAATCAGTTGGCTTGAACAAGAGGATCTTCATGTTGCCATAACAGGAATTTGCGATGTTTTCGATTTACATGCTGAACGCGGATTGACCGTAGCAAATAATAGTGTTCGTCACGGAGCGTCCAAATTGTCTGTCAAACAATATCGAACGTACCAAGACATGCTGGCTGATGAGAGCATCGATGCTGTAATAATATCTACCCCTGATCATCACCATGCCTCTATGGCCATCGATGCCGTAAAAGCAGGAAAGCACGTTTATTTGGAAAAAAGCGTAGCTCATACGGAAGAGGAACTGAATGAACTTTACCGTACGGTAAAAGAAAGCTCCATAGTTTTCCAGTTAGGCCACCAGATAACACAGAGCACGGTTTTTAAACAGGCAAAAGAGATTATCGGCAAGAACGTATTGGGTAAAATTACGTTGATAGAAACTACCAGTAACCGCAATACGGCAGAAGGTGCTTGGATAAGGCATTTGGACAGTAACGGTAATCCCAAACCAGGGGATCTGAAAAGTATTGATTGGGAACGGTGGTTAGGCAACACACCTTATGTACCTTTTACCATTGACCGTTACTATAACTGGACAAAGTGGTTCGCTTATGATACCGGATTGATTGGCCAATTGTTTACCCATGAATTCGATGCAGTGAATCAGCTGTTGCGAATTGGTATCCCTCAATCGGTATCCTCATCAGGTGGTATCTATTACTGGAAAGACAACAGGGAGATTCCCGATAGCTTACACTGTGTCTTTGAATACCCTCACAAGGATTTGACTTTGTTATACAGCGGAAATCTGGCATCGAGCAGGAGCCGAGGGCGAGTTTTTATGGGGCATGATGCTTCAATGGAACTCGGAAACAATATTAAAATAACCGTTGATAGAAATTCAACGCAGTACAAGAAAGGCATAGACTCAGGGTTAATTGATACGGGATCCCCGATGCTTACTTATAATCCCGGTGCAGGTCAGATTGACGCAGTAACGTCTGCTTCCGAGAAGTACTATGCCGATAGGGGATTGACCAATACCGTTATTAATGGTAAGCAGATCGATGTAACACATTTACATTTGCGCGAATGGCTGGATTGTATTCGTGAGAACAAAACTCCAAGCGCAAATATCGAAGTAGCTTACGAAGAAGGAATTGCTTGCTTAATGGCCCATCGTTCCTATCTTGAAAAACGTCAGGTTTTTTGGGACGAAGTAAACAGAAAAATTGTTTGAAATCTGTGAGTAATTAAATAAATCGGATATGATGACTTCAAGAAGACAATTTATTAAAAAAGTAGCAGTAAGTGCCTCTGTTCTTTCACTTGGGGGTGTTCTGCCAGGTTTTAGCGCTTCAAGCTACAGGAATATCATGGGGTCAAATGACCGCATCCGTATTGCTGGAATCGGTGTGAACTCCAGAGGTAATGCCCTGGCTAGAGGGTTTGCCAATGAAAAAGAAAAGGGATGTGTTGTGACTGATATATGCGATGTCGATTCACGCGCTATTGAGAAATGCATTAAGACTGTTCAGGAAATTGCCGGCAATAAACCCAGGGGACATAAAGACATTAGAAGAATGTTGGAATCAGACAGCTACGATGCTGTCTTTATTGCCACACCTGATCACTGGCACGCTACAGGCGCCGTGATGGCAATGAAAGCCGACAAACATGTTTACTTGGAGAAGCCTACGAGTCACAACCCCGAAGAGAACCGGATTCTGGTTGAAGCTGAAAAAAAGTATGGAAAGATAGTTCAGGTTGGTAACCAACGACGCTCTTGGCCTAACGTAGCACATGCGATAAAAGAATTACATGCCGGCATTATTGGTGATATTCATTACGGGAAAAGCTGGTATTATAGCAAGCGTCCCTCGATGGGCATTGGAAAGAATACATCGGTTCCGGATTGGTTAAACTGGGAGCTCTGGCAAGGACCTGCGCCCAGGGTATCCTATAAAGACAATATTGTCCATTATGATTGGCATTGGATATGGCATTGGGGTACTGGAGAAGCTTTAAATAACGGTATGCATTTTGTGGATTTGTTACGTTGGGGAATGCAATTAGGTTATCCCATAAAAGTAGCTTCTACCGGTGGAAGATACCATCATCAAGACGATTGGGAAACGCCCGATACACAGCTGGTTAATTTTAACTTTGCTAATGGTAAAGCAATAACCTGGGAAAGCCAGAGTTGCGTAAAATCAGATATTTATGGCTACGGTAGTGGTGTCGCATTTTTTGGAGATAAAGGAACTTTAGTTATAGGTGGAGGAAACGAATATAAAGTTTTCGACTTAGATAATAAATTAGTCAAACATATAGACAGCAAGATGGTATTTGAAGAAGGCAACTTGGTTAATCCAACGCAAAGCCTTGATGCGTACCACTTTCAAAACTTTTTCAATGCTATCCGAGAAGGAGAGAAGTTAAACTCATGTTTGACAGAAGCATGTGCCAGCACACAGCTGGTACAGCTGTCCAATATTTCTCACAGAGTAGGAAGAGCGTTAAACATCGATCACAGGAATGGTGCTATCCTGAAAGACAATGAAGCTTCAAAATTGTGGAAAAGAGAGTATGAAAAGGGTTGGGACTTAAAAGTCTGATAATATCCTGCTTTTCTCGTCTGACCTAAATACCATGTACTTATGAGTATAGATAATTCAAGATCCGACAAGACAAGAGTGCGATCCATTGATGCGCTCAGGGGATTTGATATGTTCTGGATCATGGGTATTGGCAGCGTGGTTGTTCAAGTAGCAGCCATTGAGGGAACTCCTTTCTGGACTGGATTATCAGCACAGTTTGAGCATCCGTACTGGAATGGGTTTACGCTTTGGGACATGATTTTTCCATTGTTCATGTTTTTATCTGGGATTTCGTCACCCTTTTCGATTGACAATCAATTAAAAAATGGTCGTTCAAGGAAGCAAATCTTGTGGAAAGTTATAAGGCGTGGACTCATTCTTATCTTACTGGGGATTATTTATAATACAAAAGGGATTGAGTTAAGGCCTTTGTCTGACTACAGGTATGCGAGTGTGTTAGGTAAGATTGGTGCAAGCTATATTTTTGCAAATATAATTTATTTATATGCTAGGCCTAAAGCACAAGCAGTGTGGTACTGGGTACTTCTTATCGGATATTGGTTGCTGTTGAAATTTACTTCTGCTCCGGGTTATCCTCCGGGGAACCTTACGGAAGCCGGCAATTTTGCTTCCTACTTTGACCGTATTATTTTACCGGGCAGACTTTCACGTGACATTCACGATACGGTAGGCTTACTCTGTACAATTACTGGGGTATCAACCACACTTCTCGGAGTCATAACGGGAAATTTCTTAAAAAAGTACCCCATGAGTCCAATTAAGAAAGTCTTTTGGTTCAGTATTGGGGGACTGGGTTTGATTTTACTGGGGCTCCTTTGGGGTTTAGATTTTCCAATAAATAAGAACTTATGGTCTAGCTCGTTTACCCTACTTACGGGAGGTATAAGCTTATTACTGTTCGCACTTTTCTATTACATTATTGATGTTAGGGGATACTATAAGTGGTCTTTCTTTTTCCGGGTTATAGGCATGAATTCAATTTTCATCTATATCTCGCCAATCTTTATTAATTATTTCTATATAGCTAAAGCTTCACTTCGCTGGATAGGGCAATTGTCAGGTACTTATGAAGTGCCGGTTATGGGAATTTGTACTGTGTTTGTGTCTTGGTTGGTGCTTTACTTCATGTATAAAAAAAACATTTTTATAAAAGTATAACCTCATGAAAATCTCCTTATCACACGTGCTGTTGTTGATTTGTATGTCTATTATGGAATATGCAGCGGGAAAACCACTCCAAAGTAATAACATGGACAATCGATGGCAGCCACTCTTCAAGACAGCCGAAGATACGGTACATTGGACATCTGTCCGTGATACGCCCTTTCCAAATGAAGGGTGGCAAATTAAAAAGAAAGAATTAATCCTGCTTTCCGGAAGGAAAGGTGGAGACATTATAACCAAAAGGAAATATGCTGATTTTGAGTTGAAGTTAGAATTTAAAATGACCCGTCTGGTCAATTCAGGAGTAAAATATCTTGTCCATCAAATGTTTAATAATGATGCTGAAAGAATGGAGTGGATTGGATTCGAATACCAAATAATTGATGATTTTCATCAAAATGAAATACAAGGTTTCGATGACGATAAAGGTTCAACTGCTGCTCTGTATCTATTGTATGCTCCTGATAAAAATAAAAAACTAAAGCCATTAGGTACTTGGAACTCATTAAGAATTAGAGTCCAAGGGAATAAAGTTGAACATTGGTTGAATGGGGAGAGGGTTGTAAGTGTTGATGTTGATTCGCAAGAATTTAAAAATAGAGTGCAAGGAACAAAGTTTAAAAAATACGGTGATTTCGGTAAAAAAAGAGACGGTCATATACTTTTACAGGATCACGGCGACCAAGTGCACTATAGGAATATCATGATTAAGGAGCTGTAATATGGAAATCCAATGAAAAGGGGAAAAAACGGTATTATCATCTTATTGTTGTTTTGTTTTAGCCCGTGTATATTTGCTAATAGCCTTTGTGAAAAAGATTCTAAAAAGAAAAATCCAGCACCAAAAAAAAATTACACAGCTTCCTCCGATTCGTTAAAAAGGAAACAGGAACTCGAGTGGATATTGTCTGTTTTACCCACTGATGAGGTCCATCGGGGCAGGGTTTCATATCTTGATGAAACATTTAAAGACTGGTTGAGTAGAACAGGTGAACTGCCTCCCGATTTTGACAAAATGTCTTCTCTGCCATTCCTGCCCAATCCCTTAGTGATGGATGAAGGAAGAGGTAGTACTCCGGTTGTTTCTCTGAATCAATGGAATATGCAAAGAGATTGGATGAAGCAACAACTTGAGTACTATATTACCGGGACAGTCCCTCCCCCTCCCGTTAATTTACAATCCGACATATTACAGGAAAAGAAGGATGGTGAGATAACCATTCAGACCATTCTATTATCTTTTGGCCCAGATAAAAAAGCGACCCTCACGCTCGAGTTAATGATTCCTCCAGGCAAAGGTCCATTTCCTGTATTCCTTACAAACTGGAATCATCGGGAGTGGGCTCAGATTGCTGTACGAAGAGGCTATATCGGTTGCTTGTATGCAGGTGCTGACAGTAAAGATGACACGGAAGCATATTCGGAAATTTGGGCAGGGTGTTATGATTTTACCCGTTTGATGAGAAGAGCGTACGGTGCTTCGAGGGCAGTAGATTATTTATATACGTTGTCCTGTGTGGACAAGGATAAGATCGGTATCACCGGTCACTCCAGAAATGGGAAAACGTCGCTAATGGCTGCTGCTTTTGATGAGAGAATTGGTGCTTGTATTCCCAGCAGTGGTGGCACGGGTGCCGAAGTACCCTGGCGTTATAATGCCCATAAATATGATGTTGAAGATATTGCGCTGCTTTCTTGCGCACAACCGGCCTGGTTACATCCCAGATTAAGATTCTTTGTTGGAAGAGAAAATAAATTGCCTATAGATCAAAATTCATTTATGGCATTAATTGCTCCACGAGGGTTAATGATAAGTACAGCAACAACTGAATCGGCAAGTAATATTTTTGGAATTGAGCAAGCTTATCATTCCAGTAAGAGAGTATATCAATTTCTGAATGCGGGTGATAATATCGCGATAACGTCACGTTACGGGTTACATGGAGTGAATGCAAACGATATTGAAGGTTACATTGATTTTTTTGATTTTGTATTTAATAGAACCGATAGAAAGCCAGGAAACAGATTATTGCATAATTACTCTTTTGAAACATGGTGTGCTCTAAGTAATCAGTCCGTGACACCCCATGATCACGGACTAGCAACTATCGACCTGGATGTATACGCAAGCAACAGGAATAAGTGGAAGGATAGTAAACAAATCATAAAAAATAACCTCCGATGGATGTTGGGCGATGAACCGGCGGGTGTTACAAACCCGGGACCGCGAAGCCTAGCAAAAGGAGATATTGGTGAAGAACGATTCGGATCCTTCCTCTCCAGACCCAGGGAAACCAAATCGATGAAAATCATGGCTATCACACCTTACGATGGATTTGGTGACAACCTGTTCGGCTATCTTTATTATCCTGTGGATGAAACGGGTAAGCTCTTAGGTGAAAATCTTCCTGTGGTGATTTACCTTCATGAATACGACTATTCGAAAGGTTTTTCTTCCATGAGTTACGATCACGAGATTCAATCGGTTTTTGAGGATTTGACCAAACTGGGATATGGTGTTTTTGCATTCGATATGATTGGTTTTGGAAATCGATTGGAGGAAGGAGTCAATTTTTATGACCGTTATCCCCTATGGTCGAAAATGGGGAAAATGGTTGCTGACATGAAAGGGGCTGTCGATGCAATTTCAAACCTTGATTTCGTGGATCGTTCGAGAATAGTCGTGTCTGGATATTCTCTTGGAGGTACCGTAGCTCTTTTATCGGCAGCGCTGGATGAGAGAATTGCCGGTGTTGTATCCATAGCCGGTTTTACTCCCATGCGTACGAACACACTGGATCGGGGGACAGAAGGAATTAAGGCGTATTCTCATTTGCATGGGCTTATCCCAAAGTTGGGGTTTTTCGTCGGGCATGAAAGTGAAATACCTGTTGATTTCGATCAAATTATAGGTTGTATCGCTCCCCGTCCGGTTTTACTTATTGCTCCAGAACGGGATAAAGATGCGCACCTGGATGATATTAAAAAATGCGTTGGACAGGTAGGGCAAATTTATGGATTATATTCCTCGAAAGATAATATTCAACTCTACACCCCGAATGATTACAATCGATTTTCCACAGTTATGCGGCAGAAGATGTTTTATTGGTTAAAAACTCTGAAGGAATAAATCCGATGCCGTCTATCAAAAAAAAATGCCTCGTATTATGCTTTTCAGGCATAAAGGATGCGAAGGCCTTATGCTTCTTTTATTACGCATAGAACATCATTAAATCTCATATATAGGTTGTTAACATATTTCGAGGTCGGCACAGTAATAAACCGTTACAATGAATTGGATATGTAAAATGTATCTAAAACAGATGCTTTGCAAGCAGAACTGAAATGAGGTAATTACGTTTTTTGAGGGTTGTTGTGCGGAATGTTAAGTAAAATTATTATTTTTATACTATTTCTTTATACTGTGAAATTTCTTCGAAACAATTGACTGAGGCTTATGATATCACGAAGACAATTCTTAACAAACAGCATGGGCCTATTGGGCGGTGCCACGTTGTTAAGTCCTGGCTGTATACCAAAAAAAAACAACAAAACGGAAACAGCATCTGAACCTGGGAAGACTTTATCTTTAAAATATGTAAGAGGAAATATAAAAATTATTGGTGTTGATTCCCGGTTTGAACGAGAGCCTCTCCGAAATCCATTTGGATTCAAAGGTGGCTACCTTTCTGAACTTTGGCAAACTGTAAGTTATTTACGAAGTAGAAACAATAACCATGGAATTGGTTTAGGCACACAAAGTGTTTTGTGGTCGGATGATTTGATATTTTCCTCTCATTCAGAATCAGGAGGTAATGCTCTTATGTATTCCTTGACTGAGCGAGCACTTCAGTTATTGAAAAATCAATCATTCAATAATCCTACTGAGTTGATTGAGCCTTTATATCAAGAGGTTCATGAGTATGGCAAATCAGTCACAAACAATTCTGACTTGAGAAAGACTTTTGCTCTTAATGCACTGGTCTCAGTAGATAACGCCCTTTGGCTGCTTTATGCTAAAGAAAATGGAATTACGAATTTTGATCAATTGATTCCTGATGAATTTAAAACCACCTTTTCTGGGAAACATGAAAAACTTGCAGCAATACCTTTAATCTCATATAATGTTACACCAGAGGAGATAAAAAAAGAGGTAGAGCAGGGATACTTCTTTATGAAAATAAAAATTGGTCAGTCGGGTACGCAGTCAGAAATGCTTGAAAAAGATAAAAACCGGCTACTTGAAATACACAATGTTTTAAAAGATATAAGATCACCATACTCCAAGACCGGGAGGTTACCTTACTATTTTGATGCTAATGGCAGATACGAAGCCAAAGATACCTTTAATCGTTTTTTAGATTATGCCCGGCAGATTGGCGCATTCGATCAAATAGCGATGGTTGAAGAGCCTTTTCCTGAAAAAATGGAGATGGATGTTGCGGATGTCCCCGTTCGATTAGCAGCTGATGAGAGTGCCCATACTGACAAGGACACTATTAAACGTATTCAGATGGGATATAAGGCAGTGGCTTTGAAACCTATTGCTAAGACATTGAGTATGACAATGAAGATTGCAAAAGCTGCGGCAGAAAGAAATATTCCCTGCTTTTGTGCTGACCTGACTGTTAATCCTATTTTGGTAGAGTGGAACAAAAATGTAGCGGCCCGGTTAAAGTCGTTCCCCGGCCTTGATAATCTCGGTTTGGTAGAAAGTAACGGACATCAGAACTATGTAAATTGGCACCAAATGAAAAAATACCTCCCTCAGTGCAGAGCTTCTTGGGTTGATGTAAAAGATGGATTTTACCACACCAATAAAGAATACTTCAATAATGGAGGTGGAATTTTTGATTCAATACCTCATTATGAAGAAATGTTCAAAAAAACAACAGGAAATATAAGCTAAACAAAGATATTTATGAAAAACAAAACAACACGTAGGGATTTTCTCAAAAAATCATCGATGGCTGTCGCCGGAATATCTGTCGCCGGGGTAACTAAAACTACAGTTGCTGCACCATTTGCCGACACAAAGAAAAGAGTAATCGGTGCTAATGACAAGGTTCGGGTAGGATTTATTGGAGTAGGTAATCGCGGAACACAACTTTTACACCTCTTTATGGAAGAACCTGACTGTGAAGTAGCAGCTCTCTGTGACGTATATGAGCCATACGTGACAAGAGATTATTCTGCTGTACTCGATCGTTACAAGAAAGATATGGGGACGAGAATACCCAAGATGGGAGAAAATTTCCCTTCAAACGTAAAGCAGTACAAAGATTATCGGGAGATGTTAGGAGACAAAAGTATTGATGCTGTTTGTATTGCAACACCCGACCACTGGCACGCTTTGCAAACAATTGATGCTATAAATGCGGGTAAAGATGTATTTGTTGAAAAACCTCTATCAAAAACAATTGCTGAAGGCCGAAGAATGGTTGAAGTTGGCAACAGCAGCAGGCAAATCGTGACGGTGGGTTTAAACAGGCGTGGCGCCCCAACTTTTCAGAGATTAGCAAAAGAAATCCCCGCAGGAAAAATAGGAAAAGTAACTTTTGCGTCGGCTTGTCATGTAAGCAACATGTATCCTAGCGGCATTGGGAAATTACAGCCTGAGACCCCGCCAAGAAATTTTGATTGGGACATGTGGTTAGGTCCAAGAGCTTACCGGCCGTATCAGTATAACATTGCTCCCTACATGTTCCGCTGGTGGGAGGACTATGCAAACCAGATTTCTAATAACGGTGTTCATTATCTCGATCTGTTGAGATGGCTTATAGATGAAGAGGCTCCAACGGCCATCAGTGCACATGGAGGTAAATTTGTATTGAATGATGATCGTACCATTCCAGATACAATGCATGTAACATACGAATTTAAATCGGGAGTACTTGTTACTTTAACAATACTTGAAGCAAGTACCGGCACATTTATTCCCCACGGATTTCTCGAGCTGAGAGGTACAAAGGGGACAATCCATACAGGAGAAAATGATTATAAGATTACTCCTGCCAGTGCGGGACAATTTCAGACATGGAAGCCAATGATCGAGCCCGAAGATTACTCTTTGGCTAAAGATGACACGCTGTTAATTGATGGTAGTTATAAAAACAGTGCGTCAAGCCTTGTGCGTAACTTCCTCGATTGTGTAAAATCACGCGAACAACCTTGGGCTACCTTGGAGATTGGACACAGATCAACCACTATGGCGCATTTGGCAACAATTGCTATGATGACACGGGAAAGGCTTGAATGGGATGCGGTAAACGAAAGATTTACTAACTCTGAGGTCGCTAACAAATACCTGTCGTACGAGTATAGAAAACCTTGGAAATTGGATTAGTTCTTACGAGATGGACAGGAGAGAATTTATCAATAAGACGGGATGGACATTTGTTGGTTTAGCCGCAACAGGTAGCTTGTTGCAAGGTTGTCCTCCAAAATCCAAAGAGGCAAAAAAAACATTACCATCTTCCCATAACCTGAAACTCTATTGGGGTGATATACATAACCACTGCAATCTCACCTATGGGCACGGAGATATGAGAGATGCGTTTGAAGCAGCCAGGGAGCAGCTCGACTTTGTTTCGGTCACCCCTCACGCAATGTGGGAAGATATTCCCGGCAGGAATGATATGCGCCTGCAATGGGTTATCGACTATCACACCAAATCATTCGATGCTTTGCGTGCAGGGAAATGGGACGAATACGTGAAAATGACGAGCGGATACAACAAGGAAAATGAGTTTCTTACTTTTTTGAGCTACGAATGTCACGACATGGCGCATGGCGATCACGTGGCATTGTTGTATGATTTGGAAGGGACAATGGTGGAACCTTCAAATGCCATGGAGCTGAAAGCAAGGCTCAAAGGGCAGAAAGCTTTTGTTACACCTCACCACATGGGATATCAGACCGGCTTCCGGGGATATAACTGGAAATCATTTCAGGAAGACGAACAGACGCCTTTCGTTGAAATGTACTCCCGCCACGGGCTGGCTGAAAGCGATGACGGCGACTACAACTACCTGCACGACATGGGTCCCAGGCAATGGGAAGGAACCGTGTTGTACGGATTGGAACAAGGGTACAAATTTGGAATTATCGGCTCTACGGATCAACATGCCGGCTACCCCGGAAGCTATGGTGACGGACGGGTGATGGCCCTCGCCCCTTCCCTCAAACGTGATGATATTTGGCATGCTTTGCAGAACAGAAATGTAGGATGTGCCACGGGTGACAAGATAAAGATAGATTTTCGGATCAACGACGCCATCATGGGCGAAGTCATCAGAGGAAACAGTCGAAGAATTTACCTGAATGTAGAGGGAGAGAATTCGGTTGATTACGTAGATATTATCAAGAACGGTAAATGCATCGCACGCATGAACGGGCCGCTTATTCCCACGGTACCTAAGGAAGATCCGGTGAGATGTAAAATAAAAGTAGAATTCGGATGGAACCGCGAAGAAGAATATGTACATTGGAACGGTAGATTATCAATTGATAAAGGGATAATAAATAGGATAACGCCCTGTTTCAGAGGAGCGGCATATACTTCTCCCCAGCCTGGCGAGAAAGCATTTAAGACCCGGGTAAACAGGGTTTTATCCTCTTCTGAAAAAGAAACAATACTGGATGTGTATAGCACCAAGAACCCCAATACTATGACTCCGACAGTTCAGGGTGTTATTTTAGATGTAACCATGCCTAAAGCGGGAAACTTAACGTCCGATTTCAATGGGAAAAAGATCACGCATTCTATCGGAGAATTATTACAAGGTTCAAAATCACACTTTATGATAGGCTGGTTGAGTGAAGCAATATTGTTCGGCAGGGCAATCCCTGAAAACGCTTTTCAGGTAGAACATTATATGGAAGATACTGTTGCAGAAAGAGAGATCGATTACTACTATGTGCGCGTAAGACAAAAAAACCAGCAATGGGCTTGGAGTTCTCCTATCTGGGTGGAAAAAAGGTAAAGTACTGTAATTTGCTTAAATTTGCAAAACTCCAATTAATTATTTGATAATCAGTTTTTTATATTTTTGGCCAATTAAATAAATTAGTTAATAGATGAAACGAAGGATTTTTTTAAAGAATGTGGCCGTAACCGGCGTATCGTTAACTATTCTTCCAAGTTATGCTGTCTCGGGATTAGGGCACGTCGCTCCGAGCGATAAGCTTAATATTGCTGGAATCGGTATTGGGGGCAAAGGAAAAGTGAACCTGAGAAATATGGTCGGGCAAAACATTGTTTCTCTATGCGATTGTGATTACAATTACGCCAGGGATGTTTTCAAATCTTATCCAAAGGCTTCCCGATATAAAGATTTTCGGTTAATGCTGGAGAAACAAAAAGACATTGATGCAGTTGTAATTGCTACACCTGACCATACACATGCTGTAACTGCTGCAGCCGCAATGGAATTAGGTAAACATGTCTATCTTCAAAAACCTCTGACTCATTCTGTTTGGGAATCAAGATATCTCTCTCAGTTAGCAAAAAAAACAGGAGTAATAACTCAAATGGGAAATGAGGGCCATTCTTCTGACACCGTGTATGAGGTGACAGAAGTAGTACAAAGTGGTTGTTTAGGTACCGTACGTGAGGTGCATGTGTGGACAAACAGGCCCATATGGAGACAAGGTATGCCAAAGCCTTTAATAAAAGTACCTGTTCCGGATTCACTAGACTGGGACTTGTTCATAGGTCCTGCACCCATGCGAGAATACAATCCTGAATATCATCCATGGATTTGGAGAGGGTGGTGGGATTTTGGTACAGGAGCTCTTGGCGATATGGGATGTCATTTGCTGGATGTACCTTATTATGCATTAAAACTCGGACAACCTGTTGCATTCCAAGCAGCATCATCTCTTGTTAATACACAAAGTGCGCCTATATCGGCAAAAGTTAGTTACAAATTTCCCGCCAGAGATAATTTACCCTACTGTCAACTGCCCGAACTGGAATTGACGTGGTATGACGGAGGTTTGATGCCCTCACGCCCCTATAATCTCCCTGAAGATGCTCCCATGAACCCCGGGGGAGGGTTTATGCTTGTTGGCTCAGAGGCTATCCTCATTGCTGAAGATTATGGTAAAAATTGGAAAACATATAGAAACGGCTCCTGTTTTATTCCTGAGGTCAAGGTAGATTTGAAAAGAATCCCCGATAATCCATTAGGAGGAGGCAGACATGAAATGCATTTTGTTGATTGCTGTAAAAATGGTGGACAACCTTCTTCGGATTTCAGTTATGCAGGTCCCTTCAACGAAATGGTTGTAATGGGAAATCTGGGTATAAGGTTGCAATCACTTCAAAAGACACTTTTATGGGACAGTGAAAAGATGCAAGTAACCAATATTTCCCCAAACGAAGAGCTAACTACCGCTGAATTAACACCTTTCTCTAGTGATATTGTTACCAGAAGTGTGGAACAGAAATCTCAAAAATGGATAAAATGGAATGCACTTAATATGTGTGAACAATGGATCAAACACAATTATCGTCCCGGATGGAATTTATAAAAAACATTATAAAAATATTAACACGATGAAATCAACATTTTTTTTTACGTTCTTATTCCTTTTCTCCATTTTGTTATCAGCTCAGGATAAGGATAATATCCTGACACCCGAAGAGTTCGAACAAGGTTGGGAGTTGTTATTCGATGGCAAGTCTTTAAAAGGCTGGAAAGCGTACAATGGAGATACACCAAAGACCTGGTCGGTGAACGATAATGCAATTTATTGCAATGGAACTTCAGGGGGAGATGATCTGATGACAGTTGATGCATTTGGTGATTTTGATTTTAAATTTCAGTGGAGAATCCCGGAAAAAGGGAATAGTGGTGTAATCTATAGGGTTAGAGAAGGAGTTCAGTGGAAGAAGCCATATCAAACCGGTGCAGAATATCAGGTATATGGAGAGGATGAAAATTTTAGTAAAACATCGGTAGGATCACTATACGATGTCTATCCTCCTTCAACTGATAAAAAAATTATGCCTGCCAAGGAATGGAACAGTGGCAGGATTAGAATCTCAAACGGTTTGATAACCCACTGGGTAAATGAGGTTGTAGTTATGCAGTGCCAAATTGGTTCTGAAGACTGGAAGTCGAAAATTGCAGACTCAAAATGGAAAGATAATCCTTTTTTTATGAAATCCTCATTCGGCCACATCGATTTTCAGAATCACGGATCTGAAATTTGGTATAAAAACGTTAAGATACGGAGGTTGAAGTAAGTTATTAAATAAAATATTTTGCAATTTTTTTTGCGTTTTTTGAGGCTGTTGTTTCGCAAAACCAATCATTTTGATTTTTTTTAAATCTTTACTTTGCGTCGAGTAAGGTTGCATGATTTTTTTTGTGATGTAAAAATGTTAATCAGTCTTTAATTATGATGAATTGAATTAAAAATACAAATTAGTAAAATACCAATAAAAAGAGATACAATTAAATTAAATTTTCTATAAATTATTTATACTATGAAATTGATAATTATTTGCTTATGAAAAAGTTTATTTTTACTTTATTTTCCTTATTCTTGCTAAATATAGGATTAATGTTGGCACAAACTCTAACAAAGGGAGTTGTTTTGGAAGAATCCGGTGAGCCCGTGATAGGGGCATCAATTCAAATTAAAGGTACAGGACAAGGTACTGTTACAGATATTGATGGGAACTTTTCTCTAACTGTTCCGACAGGGACCAATGTATTGGTTGTTTCATATGTTGGTTTAAAAACACTTGAAGTAGTAGCACAACCGAATATGCGTATTGTGCTTCAATCCGATGTCGAACTACTTGATGAGGTAGTTGTGGTTGGTTATGGTACGGTTAGGAAAAGAGACCTTACCGGATCCGTTGGGCAGGTCTCAAGCAATAATATTAAGGATTTAAATATCTCAAATGCAACTCAGGCATTGGCCGGTCAGATTAGTGGTGTATCCGTACAACAAGGTTCCGGATCGCCAGGGAGAGGTGCTATCATTCGTGTTCGCGGGGCAGCATCAATTACGGCTAATAGTAGCCCTCTATACGTTGTAGATGGATTTCCGATCACGGGAGATATGTCTACCCTTAATCCAAATGATATTGCGTCAATAGAAGTATTAAAAGATGCATCAGCAGCAGCAATCTACGGTTCAAGAGCTTCGAACGGCGTTATTTTGATTACGACTAAATCCGGCCGCCAGGGCAAAGCTACTGTACAATTTGATAGCTATGTAGGTGTACAGACTGTTGCTAAAAAACTGGAATTATTAAATGCACAGGAGTTTATAGAGTTAAACAAAGAAGCCTTTAATGCAAAATATATAGCAAGTGTTCCGGGTGCCAAGATTACGGATCCTGTTGTCAATAGGCCTTCCGGTTACAGGTATAAATACCCTGATTTTTACGATGATCCTGCGGCTGTTGCTGCAGTAGGGAATGGTACTGATTGGCAGGATGAACTTTTCAGGACAGCTCCGGTTCAGAATTATCAATTAAATGTTTCTGGAGGTACTGATAATATAAATTATTTTTTCTCTACCGGATATTTTAATCAGGACGGAATTATTCTTAATACAAACTTTGAACGTTTCTCATTTCGTGCCAAGATTGATTCCAAAATCAACGAAAGGCTTACCTTAGGAGTAAATATTGCACCGAATTACTCAAACTCTAATGGTGTTAGTGAGGGACACCCGACAAATGGAGTAATTATTCAAGCGGTTGCTGTAGCTCCGTGGGTACCGGTCAGGTATGAAAATGGAGTGTATGCTTCTTCAATCGATTTCGGTAAAGCGGGTGGGGATGGTGTAACGGGTTTACCCAACGCTGTAGCAAGCGCAACTGAAATAAAAAATAAAACAAATCAATTACAATTATTTACCAATGCCTATGCAGAACTTGCATTGCTAAGTGATAAGAGTTTAAAGTTTAGAACAACCCTTGGTGCAACGATAACAAACTACAGTAGAAACTTCTTCCGGCCAGCGGGTAAAATTCCAATTGCCGGGAATCCGGGGTTGGGATTACCTCAACATCGTGAAGCTCAGTCAGATGCGCAAGAAACGTTCAACTATTTGAACGAGAATACATTGTCATATGCGAGAACGTTTAATGGTGTTCATAATTTTGATGCGGTTGCTGGATTTACGGTACAAAAACAAACCTGGAAGCAAACTTATGCTAACGGTTCTGATTTTCCGGATGACATTATTGAAGTGATCAGTAACGCTAAAATCAGGCAGGGATCTTCTAATATGAATGAATGGGCAATGATGTCTTATCTTGGCCGCGTAAATTACAATTATAACAATAAATATTATGTGACTGCTTCTTTCCGTTCAGACGGATCTTCAAAATTTGGGAAGAACAACAGGTTCGGTAATTTTCCATCCATGTCTGTCATGTGGCGGGCCTCAGAAGAAAAATTTATCAGCAACCTGGATTTGTTCAGTGATCTGAAATTGCGTGCAAGTTACGGTGTTACGGGTAATGATGCTTTATCAAACAATTATGCAGCCATCGGGACAATTGCTACAAGCAATTATGTGTTTGGCAGTGGGTCCGGAGTTATCGTAAATGGAGCTATCATGAATTCTATTGCCAATCCCGACCTTACCTGGGAAAAAGCATCTCAATTGGATTTGGGTTTAGAAATGGGTTTTTTTGATAACAGACTGACTGTTGGAACTGATTATTATAGTCGTAAAACAACTGACCTGTTATTGAATGTGCCCATTCCTACGATTACGGGATTTGGAAGTGCTTACCAGAATATAGGCAAGGTCGATAACTGGGGATTGGAATTCAACGTTGGAGCAAACATTATTAACAACAGTGATTTCTCCTGGTTGGTCAACGCTAATTTATCGTTGAACAGAAATGAGGTGAAGGCATTAGGCCCCGCGGGTGATCCGATTTATTACACAGCGCAAACCTCTGGTCAGGGCCATGTTTTAAAAATAGGATATCCTCTTGGAACATTCTACGGATTTGATCATTTGGGAGTCTATATGAATCAAAAAATGTTTGATGAAAATCCTAAAGAAGCAACATCTAATGTTGGTGATGCAATGTATCGTGATGTTAATGACGACGGAGTAATCACTTCTGATGACCGCACTGAAATTGGGAATGCAGAGCCGGACTTTTATTACGGTATAAATAATACTTTCTCTTACAAGAATTTTGATTTGGGTATATTGATACAGGGCTCTTATGGGGGAGAGATACTAAATATTGGTAAACGCTATTATGAAAACCTAGAAGGAAATCAGAACCAGCTAAGAACTGTTTTGAATCGGTGGAAGTCAGAAGAAGAACCCGGGGATGGATGGATGCCGCGTGCGTATGCAAACCCCACAGGTCAGACAAGCCAGGTTTCAAGTCGTTGGGTTGAGGATGGTTCTTATTTGCGTTTGAACAACGTCACATTAGGGTATTCCTTTTCGAATAGAATTCTTAGTAGGGTAAATATTGAAAATTTGAGGATATATCTTTCAGCACAGAACCCGATTACAATTACCAAATATTCTGGTTTTAATCCTGAAGTTAATACATCTGAGAATACGGTAACCCCTGGTTCCGACCACGGAATTTATCCAACGTCCAAGTCTTATAGCTTTGGGTTAAATATAACTTTTTGATATAATTAATTATAAAAATTATTCCTATGAAAAAAATATTGCAATTGGGAAGTATGGTTTTTATCTTCCTTATCATATATTCTTGTTCCGATTTCTTGGATCTTGTTCCTAAAGACAGGTTAAGCGAAGAGGTGTATTATGAAACACCCGAACAATTGGAGTTCGCTTTAAATGGTGCTTATTCTATACTCAGAAGCAATGGCGTGACAAAAAATTGGTACGTATTGGCTGAGATACCTTCGGACAATACATATGGAGTGTTGTCTGGTACAGTAACAGACAGAGATGAATTCGATAAGTTTTATCTTCGTTCATTAAACCCATTTTTATCCGGTTTTTGGGATGATGCTTATTTTGGTATCAATCGGGCTAATAAAGTCATAGAGGAACTGATAGACTCAGATGTAGAGGAATCATTAAAAAACCGCTATACTCTGGAAGCAAAGTTTTTGCGAGCCTTTCTGCATTTCAACTTAGTCCGTATTTTCGGGGATGTCCCCTTAATGACAAAGACTGTAACTATTCCTGAATCTTACAACGTGTTACGTACGAAAAAAAATGAAGTATATGCACAGATTATAGCAGACTTGACTGATGCTACAGCTCTTCCTAAGTCGTACTCTTCGCCGGCTGATATTGGCCGGGCAACATCAGGAGCTGCAAAGGCACTACTCGGCAAGGTATACCTAACCATGGGAGATTATTCCAAAGCAGCCGTGCCCCTCAAAGAGGTTATTGATTCCAAGCAGTATCGCCTGATTGAAAATAACACACCCGGAACCTGTGATGGATTTGAGAAATATTTTGACCCCAACAATCATAACAATGAAGAAGCCATTTTTGAAGCTCAATTTAAGAAAGGCGGGTTCGGTACCGGAAGTGGCTGGGTAAATTCGTTCTCTCCTGGCGCTTCGGGTGATAATGTAGTAGCTGTTGGTGGTTCCGGTGATGACAATATCCCTGAAGAAGGAATGTGGGAATCTTGGGACGAAGGTGATTTTCGCAGAGACTTCTCTATGGCTTTGGGGTATACGAATAAAAAAACAGGACAATGGGTAGTAGCCCGTCACGTTCGTAAATATAGGGACATACCTTATGCCAATGGTGATGCTAATAACAATTGGCCATTTCTTAGGTATGCGGATGTTCTTTTGATGTACGCAGAATGTTTAATTCAGTCCGGAGACTTAACTTCAGCAGCTGAATATATTAATCAAACTCGTCGTCGTGGTTTTGGTTATCAAAGCACAGAAGTGGGTTCTCCGGCGGATATTCCCGCTGTCAGTAAAGATCAGCTTTTTTTGGCAGTTGAAAAAGAACGCCGTAACGAACTGGCATTCGAGGGTCATCGATGGTTTGATTTGGTACGGACTGGACGTGCACTTACCGTGTTGAGAGCCACAGGTCAAAAGTTAAACGAAACTAATTTCATTGCCCCGATACCGCAAAATCAGGTTGATGTAAATCCGAACATTGAGCAAAATGACTATCGTATTGAACCAAAATAGAATACCTGTTTTCTAAATCTTAGAGCGTATTCGCTATTCTTTGTAAATAACTGTCTGATTGATTATGAAAAAATTAGACAGTTATTTGCAATTTATATAACATTGAAAAAAAATTATGTCGTCAAACATTTCAAGAAGAAAATTCATTCAGTCCGGTACAACTGTAGCTGCAGGGTTAACTGTAGTCCCCTCAGCTGTATTAGGAAAAAGTAAGGGACACATATCCCCGTCTGATAAATTAAATATCGCAGGTGTTGGTGTTGGAGGAAGAGGATTCACTGTGCTTAGAGGCATGGAGAGTCAGAACATTATAGCGCTTGCCGATGTGGATTGGAACTATAGCAAACGTGTTTTTGATTACTTCCCAAATGCCAAGAGATACTACGATTATCGTAAAATGTATGATGAGTTAGGAAAAAGCATAGATGCTGTGATGATTGCTACATCTGACCATACCCATGCGGTTATTGCAGCTGATGCCATAACAATGGGTAAGCATGTATACGTTGAAAAACCGTTGACACATAGTGTTTACGAATCGCGATTACTAACAAGATTGGCGGAGAAATTTAAAGTTGCTACTCAAATGGGCAATACTGCAGCCTCCGGGCCTGGTGTTCGTCAGATTATCGATTGGATTTGGGATGGTCAAATTGGTGAAGTTAGAAGAGTTGACGCTTATACAGACAGGCCTATTTGGCCTCAGGGATTGCAACGTCCTATGCAAAAAGAATCAATCCCCGAAACATTAAAATGGGATTTGTTTATAGGCCCTGCCCCCATGAGACCATACAACAGTATATATACACCGTGGAACTGGCGTGGCTGGTGGGATTTTGGAACTGGAGCGCTGGGCGATATGGCTTGCCATATTTTAAATCCTGTATTTAAAGGATTAAATCTATTATATCCAACAAAAGTACAGGGTTCTTCAACTATGCTAATGGCCGAAAGTTGTCCTGCTGCACAAATGTTTAAATATGTTTTTCCTGCTCGTGATAACATGCCTAAGGTAGGTATGCCCGAAGTGGAAATTACTTGGTACGATGGAGGTTTACAACCATTTCGACCCGATGGAATGCCAATTGGTAAAAGTTTAAATGTTGGAGGTGGTGCTGCAATTTTTTATGGTTCAAAGGATACTTTAATTTGTGGAAATGGAGGAAGAGAACCTTGGCTAATCTCAGGACGAACCCCAAATTCTCCTAAAGCACAACGAGAAATAACAATTTCACATGAAATGGATTGGGTACGTGCATGCAAGGAAAGCCCCGAACACCGGTCAAAGCCTGCTTCAGATTTTTCTATAGCAGGACCTTTAAACGAAATGGTTGTGATGGGCGTTCTCGCTGTTCGCTTGCAAGGATTAAATCAAGAATTAATTTGGGATGGTGAAAATATGAAGTTCACCAATATTCCTGAGGATGCAACAGTTAAGTCCATTATTGAAGATGGCTTCAAAATCTCGGATGGTCACCCTACTTTTAATAAGACATGGACAGAACCTCAAAAAGCTGAGGTGTTCGCACAGGAATTGATCAAACACACCTATTATAACGGTTGGAAATTACCAGACATGCCACAGGGGAGGTCGTAAGTAGGTAAAGTGAAAGTAATTAATTAAAAATAAATATTCATGAAGTATACGGTTGTATTTATTTTATTTCTATTTTCATGTTCTCTGAGTTACAGTCAGAACAGCCAGATTAATCAGGATAATAGAATCAATGTGATAGTTTTTGGAGCACACCCTGATGATCCTGACAGTAAAGTAGGCGGCACTGCAATTAAGTTTGCAAAGCTTGGACATAATGTACTCTTTGTTTCGCTCACAAATGGTGATGCTGGACATCAATCAATGGGAGGAGGCGCATTGGCAAAAAGAAGAAGAGCCGAGGCTATGGAAGCCGCCAGGCGATTAGGAGTTACTTACAAAGTTCTGGAAAATCATGATGGTGAACTGCTTGCCACCCTGGATCTGAGGAAAGAGGTGATCAGATTGATCAGGCAGTGGAATGCTGACATAGTTATTGGTCCCCGGCCATATGATTATCATCCGGATCACAGAAATGCAGCAATTGTCATACAGGATGCAGCCTACATGGTTATTGTTCCAAACGTAGTGTCTGATACACCTCCATTGAAAAAAAACCCTTTGTTCCTTTATAAACAAGACCGTTTTATGAAGCCTTATCCTTTTAAACCTGATATCACCATTGACATTACGGATGTGATAGATCAGAAAATATTGGCTATGACTGCACATGAATCTCAATATTTTGAGTGGCTCCCATGGACTAGTTCAATCGAGGCGCCCAGTGATGAAAAAGAAAGGGTTCAGTGGCTCAAGATATTTCGTGAACTACCCATCACTCCCTCCATCAGAGAGTCTCTTGTTAAATGGTACGGAGAAGAAGTAGGAAATTCCATTACAGCTGCTGAGGCATTTGAAATATGTGAATATGGAAAACAACCTACCGAAGAGGAGATTAGGGAGTTGTTCCCTATGTTGAAATAGTAACTTTGATTTTATCAATCACGAGGTAATAATCAATTGGAATATTAAGTTAAATTAAAAATTTTCACAGTATTATGAAATCAAAAGAAACTATTATAATTTTTTTAATATTTTTTTTGCTGTTTTCTTGTCAAAAGAGTGTGCGGCATAATATTTTGTCAAACAAAGAGATAGATGAGGGATGGGAGCTTCTGTTCGATGGTGAAACAATGAACGGATGGAGAGATTATAACGGAAATTCACTAACGGCTCCGTGGTACGTAGAAAATGGAACAATTCAGGCCGCAGGGACTGGAACAGATGCTCACGGCTATATTGTTACAGAAAAAATATTTGAAAATTTTGAGTTTGTTTGGGACTGGAAAATTGCAGAAGGTGGTAATAGTGGCGTCTTGTATCATGTTGTAGAAGATCCTAAGTTTAATGTCCCTTATCTAACTGGGCCAGAGTATCAGTTAATTGATGAATATTCACCATCCAGTACGCGGGAGGATTGGCAAAAGACTGCAGCCAATTATGCAATGCACACGACAGATAAATCGAAGCTTGTTATAAAACCCTCTGGTGAATGGAATACGTCCAAGATCCTTTTTGATAACGGTCATGTAGAACATTGGCTTAACGGAGAGAAAGTTTTAGAGTTTGAAGCATGGTCAGATGATTGGTTTGCACGTAAGAACAACGGAAAATGGAAAGATGCACCAGACTACGGCCTTTCTAAAAAGGGAGTAATATGCCTGCAGGACCATGGTTCGGCTGCATGGTTCCGAAACTTAAAGATCAGGCAACTGCCAACGTTATACTAAAGATAAGAACTTATTTAATGGATTGGCTTTGAAACATCATAATTTTTTAAGTAATAAACTACAACAGTAATGAAGATGGGGAGACACTTTATCCGTAAAAGTTTTGCTTCAATATTTATTTTGATACTCATAATAACAACAAATGCTTGTGAAAAAAGCAAGTATTATCTTATTGATGATTTTAAGAAAATACCTAAGACAGACGTTCATTTACATATCAACACATTGAACAAGAAGTATATGGGGTTTATATCACAATATAACTTTCGAGTGGTTTCTCCTAATGTCGATGCAAGGATTTCAATTGATGAACAGCTACAAACGGCAAGTGCTCTGAAGAAAAGTTGGCCCGGAAAATTTGTTTTTTTGGGAACCTTTACGGTGGATGATTTTGGAGAACAGGGATTTACAGATAATGTGATCAAGAGGATTGATCATTGCAAAAATGCAGGAGCTTCAGGAATAAAAATCTGGAAAAATGTTGGGATGACTTTGAAAGATTCATTCGATGAATATGTCATGATAGACGACCCGCGTCTTGATTCGATATTTATTTTTATGGTTGAAAATAAAATTCCTGTTATGGGACATATGGGAGAACCACGAAACTGTTGGTTACCACTACACGAGATGAACGATTCATCGAATTATCGATACTATAAGTCACATCCTGAATATCATATGTACCTTCATCCTGAAGCTCCTTCTTATAAGGATCAAATCGACGCCAGAGATAATTTATTGAATAAATTTCCAGATTTGATTTTTACTGCAGCACATTTAGGAAGCCTTGAATGGGATGTCGATGAAATAGCCAAAAGGTTGGACAGGTTTCCGAACATGAATATTGATCTGTCTGCCCGGATAGCACATCTTCAATATCAATCAATCATTGATTACGATAAAGTGAGAAACTTTATGATAAAATATCAGGACCGAATCATGTATGGAACGGATATAACGATCAATGAAAATCAAACAGACCCTGATGCAATCTTACAGAGGCTGTTGGATAGATGGCAATCGAACTGGAGCTACTTGGCTACCGATGTAACACAAGAGATAAATGATATTACGCAGCCGGTTAAAGGACTAAAATTACCAAAAGAAGTGATTGATAAGATATATAATACAAATGCAGATTATTTTTTTTAATGTGCGAGAATTTTATCCGAGTCGGGTCCTGAGTTTTCTAAAAGACGGAAATCGAGAAATATAAACTTTTATCCGATCATTCCATCATTGAAATTGTCTGCCTGATGAGAACTTAATGAGTAAAACTTCATTGAAATAAAACAAAAAGAATTTAGCTATCAACATAAAAAATAATCGATTATTATGAACGCCCTTCGCAAATCTGAGGAATTTACAAAAGGAAAGAGATGGTTATATTTAATTGGTGGTTTGTGTTTCGCTCAGAGCATATGGGGACAAAAAACCTCTGCTTCACAACCAAACATTCTGGTTTTTATTGCTGATGATGCGGGAATGGACTTTGGGTGTTATGGAAATTCTGCCATAAAAACTCCTAATATTGATCGTTTGGCAAAAGAGGGGATACGTTTTAAAAATGCGTTTGTAACTTCTCCTCAATCAAGTCCGTCCCGAACCAGCATGATGACTGGTATGTTTGCCCATACTATAGGAACTGAGGATTTACATACTCCCTTGGAAGAAAATACAAAAATGATGCCATCTTATTTCAAAGAAGCAGGCTATAAAACTGGATCGATGTTAAAAACACACTGGGGGCCGGAGGGGGACAAGCAATTCGACGAGAGAATTTCCGGAGGATATCTTCCAGGCCAAGGTGATTTGACAGAAGAAACCTATAAAAATTTTTCTGAATTTTTGGATGGTTGTGAGAATAATCCTTTTTTTCTTTGGATAGGTTTTGTAGATCCACACCGTCCTTATAATAGAAGTGTTTGTCCTGAAAGGAATAATCCGGACGATGTGATTGTTCCTCCTTTCTTGATTGATGGTCCGGATACCCGTCGGGATCTGGCAGATTACTATGATGAGATAACGAGAATGGATGAAAATATGGGCAAAATGATATCCATCTTGGAGGAGAAAGGAAAACTTGATAATACAATTGTTGTTTTTCTTAGTGACAATGGAAAACCCTTTCCAAGGTGTAAAGGTTCACTCTATGATTCTGGAATTCAGACTCCGCTTATCTTTATGTGGAAAGAGAAAATTAATCCTAATACAGTACATGATAATGGTTTAATCAGTTGTGTTGATCTAGCTCCTACGCTTTTAGGCCTTGTTGATATTCCGTTACCTCAGAATATTTACGGGAACAGCTTTCATGAGATTGTTTTTGATCATACTAAAAGGGGAAGAGATTACATCTTCGCTGAACGAAACTGGCACGACACAGATGAATACATCCGCTGTATTCGCACAGAGAAATATAAACTTATTTATAACGCCTACTTTGAAGTTCCGCATGGAACAGCATCTGATTTGAGTTCAAGCGCAAGTTGGTATGAATTGAGAAAGCAGCAAAATAATGGTCTCTTGACAAAAGATCAAATGCAAGTATTTACTGCTCCCCGTCCGATGGTAGAACTGTATGATTTGCAGAATGATTCTCTTGAATTGAACAATGTTGCCGATGTACAAGAACATATACAGGAGGGTAGGAAATTAGCCAAGTTGCTCGTCCAATGGCAAAAGGAAACTCTTGATCATCCATCCTGGAAAAGAAAACGGGCCGATAAAAATGATCGTATAACCGGATTTTTATTGTTTGATCAAATTCCTGAACTGAGAGAAGAATAATGCAATTAAATGATGTTTGTTAAGGTGAAATCTGCTAGGTTGTTTGATTGAAGTGAGTTGATTTTTGATAGCCTGTGGGCTTTTATCGTAACACAGGTGAAAGTATATAAACAGATTATAATCCATAATGATGATGAACAAATTCACCCTGTTTTTTCTTGTGTTTGGTGTCTCAATTTTATCTGTTCATGCGAAACAGATAAAACTCCTTGCGATAGGAAACAGCTTCTCAGACGATGCAATTGAATATTATCTCTCCGGATTAGCTGAAGCAAATGGAGATACCATTATACTCGGAAACATGTACATTGGCGGGTGCTCTTTAGAAAAGCATTACAACAATTCTGTAAATAATTCCCCCGACTACTCATATCGAAAAATTGTTAACGGGGTTAAGACTACGACACCCGGTTACACGCTGATCGATGCTTTTGGAGATGAAGAGTGGGACTACATCTCCTTTCAACAAGTAAGTTCCCTTTCCGGACAATATGAGTCCTATTTCCCATACCTTGAAGAACTGATTAGTTTTGCAGAAAAATACTCCTCCAATCCGGATATGGAGCCCATTTTACACGCTACCTGGGCATATGCACAAACTTCTACACATGCGGGTTTTCAGAATTACAGTAACAATCAGGGTTCGATGTACAATGCCATTATTGATGCCTCTGGCCGTGCAGCACAAAAAACGGGAATCAAGATTATTATCCCGGCCGGTACGGCTATACAAAACGGTAGAACAAGTAGTCTGGGAGACACTTTTTGCAGAGATGGCTATCATCTGGAACTGAACTACGGAAGGTATACGGCTTCTTGTGCATGGTACGAGAAACTATTTAAAAAAACGGTTGTAGGAAACAGTTATGTGCCCTGTACGGTTACTCCCTTTCAGGCAAAGATAGCTCAGCTTTCCGCCCATTATGCTGTAGCCAATCCCGATAAAGTAACGCCTGTTGAGGTGAGTGAATATTCCTGGCGTACTATTGCTCCCTATTTCTATCCACCCAAAGAGTACGAGTATAGTTTCCACGGATATCGCTCTCCCCTGCAGTTTTACGACGGTACTCTTGTAAAGGACAGAACAGATTGGAGAAAGAGGCGTGAAGAGATCCGTTCCCGCTGGATGGAGATGTTGGGAGAATGGCCACCTATATTGGATCAACAGGAATTTAAAATTATCGACAAAGAGAAAAGAGAAGATTTTACACAATACAGAGTCCGGTTTTATTGGACACCCAATGAACAAACGGAAGGATATTTACTGATTCCTGATAAGAAAGGTCAAAAGCCTGCCGTGATATCTGTTTTCTATGAACCGGAAACAGCAGTGGGAATAGGAGGAAAACCTTATAGGGATTTTGCGTATCAATTGGTAAAAAAAGGATTTGTTACTCTCTCCCTAGGTACTTCTGAAACAACGAAAAACAAAACATATTCCATCTATTATCCAAATAGAGAGTCTGCAATCATACAACCTTTATCAGCATTGGCCTACGCTGCAGCAAATGCGCTGGAAGCACTAACAAAAGTAGAGGATGTAGATGCGGAACGGATAGGAATTGTCGGGCACTCATACGGAGGGAAGTGGGCTATGTTTGCCTCCTGTCTGTACGATAAGTTTGCTTGTGCAGCGTGGGTTGATCCCGGCATCGTTTTGGATGAGACCAAGGGTTCCGGGGTAAATTATTGGGAACCGTGGTACTTGGGTTATTATCAACCGCCTTGGAAACAAACATGGAGCAAGACAGGTGAAAATGGCCGGGGGGTGTATCCAAAGCTTAAAAAAGAAGAATACGACCTTCATGAACTACATGCCCTTATGGCTCCACGTCCTTTTCTTGTGTCTGGAGGATCGTCCGACCAGGTTGAACGTTGGATTCCTCTGAATCATACCGTTGCTGTTAATAAATTGTTGGGCTATACACACCGGGTTGCTATGACCAACCGCCCTGAACATAGCCCAAATGCGGAATCAAATAAAGTGTTGTATGCTTTTTTTGAATGGTTTCTCACACCAAACGAATAATCATTTATTACTTTTTCAGCTATTTTTCCGTTTTTTAAGGAATAGTCTGCGGATTAATCTGATCTATCTTTTTCATTCCTTTCTTCCTTTGTAATTTCTGACATTGACTATTTGGGTGCAATTAAAAAGGGGATAAATGCTTAATATCGGCTACTCCTCTTTTTCTGCTTTATTGTCCATAAGGGGAGCAATGTTTTTTAACTTTCAAATTTTGTTTAGAAATGACAGAACATCTTGCTTCCCAGGTTGATGCAATGAAATTAAAAGAAAGGAAAATATAAAGAATAGATAATAAAGGAAATAAATATAGTAGGCTATAGCTATAAATATACTATAGTAATAGAACGTTTAATGACCTGATGAGACAGTATGAGCACCCCTTCATAAAAGAGATAGGAGAGAAAGCTAAAAAAGTGGGCGGACACGGAGGAATGGACTACATGATGGATTATCGTTTGATTTATTGCTTAAGAAATGGCTTGCCTCTTGATATGGACGTATATGATGCCGCAGAATGGTCATGTCTCGTAGAACTTACAAAAACATCCACTACCAATGGAGGGCAGCCGGTGAAAATTCCCGATTTCACCAGGGGAGATTGGAATGAGTTACAAGGATTGGAATTCTTTCAGTAAAAATAGTGTAAATCGGGAAAAAAGTGGACTTTCTATTGGTGTTGTGGGAATTCAACAAAAACGAAACAACAGACATTACTACATGGTTACCAAAAAATATCAGGTTGGAATTTACACCTCTTTTGGGTGATGGCAAAAAAGTAGACAAACGGTAAAAGACAACGGCGGACTTTCTGTTAAATTACCCAAAGAAAATAGCTTTGTCTTATATAAGTATAACATAATTAATTGATTATTATATAATCAATCGATGTGGTTGTAGACTTTTTTTTGAATAAATATCAGTTTGTAAATAAAAACGTTTTTTGAAGATTTCTTTTCGCAAAAACAGGAGATTTTATCTTTTAAAATATATTCCTTTATATTTAATAATTTTAATGTATTGAATTTAAATCTGTCAAGCTATATGCATCAGAAACAGGCCCTTTTGTTTCACAGTTAGTTAATGATTCATATGCACATGATAAGGGTCTGCCGTTTCATGATTTTTGTGGGATAGAAACTCGAGGCACCACCATTGATTTTTTTGCCACAATAACACGGGTTTTCAGGATATACATATCAAACATATGTAAATGAAAATGTTGTAAAATTCTTAAATTTAAAAGCCTATCGCAGGCAGGCTGATGGAGCTTGCGAAAGTAGAAAAAATGAAATAATATGGAATCTTTCAAATGTAAAAGTTTATTCTTCGCTTTTATGTGGATATTATCTTTTGGATTGTACTCACAAGTAAGCGTAAAAGGTAATGTTGTGGATGAATCGAATGAGCCTGTTATAGGCGCATCTATTCAGGTTAAAGGAACAGGAGAGGGCACGGTAACGGACTATGACGGAAATTTTTCGCTGACTGTACCTTCAAACGAAAGTACGTTGATTATCTCTTATGTAGGGATGAAAACTCAGGAAGTTTCACCCGCTCCAAACTTACGGGTAATTCTTCAAACAGATACAGAATTGTTGGATGAATTGGTGGTTGTGGGATACGGTACAATGCGAAAAAAAGACTTAACAGGTGCAGTTTCCAGAGTTACAGTTGATGATAAAAGTCTTCAGGCAAACGTGAATCTCTCACAGGTTTTGTCAGGAGTAGCAGGTATTAATATTCAACAAAGGGGAGGTGCTACAGGTGAATCTTCTATATCAATACGTGGTCAGAACACCTTGTCAACCTCTTCTTCTCCATTGATTGTGGTCGATGGTATTATTTACGATGGTTCCATATCCAATTTTAATATAAACGACATTGAAACCATTGATGTCTTGAAAGATGCCAGTGCCGCAGCTGTTTATGGATCCAGGTCGAAAAACGGAGTCATCCTGATTACTACAAAGAAAGGAAAAAATGAAAAACCGCAGGTTTCAGTAGATGCTTATTATGGTTTTCAAGATATGACTAATACCCCTATGCGGGTAATGAACGGAGAGGAATTTGCTATTCGAATGGTGGATTGGCAATGGCAAAGCGATGTTTACAAATGGTATGCTACAAAGCCCACTTCTGCTGCAGGCCGTCCCGCGCGCCCGGATATTACCAATCGTCAATTGGTTGCGACCTATTTGAAAACCCCGGAAGAGCAAAACAATTATTTAAATGGAGAACCTATTGACTGGGTTAAAGAAGTGACTCAAATTGCTCCGATGCAGAATTTCAATATCGGTTTAAACGGAGGATCAGAAAATTCAAAATATTATTTATCGGCATCCTATTCGGATATTGAAGGTATACAATTAAACGACAATTTTAAAAGATTTACATTGCGGAGCAATTTAGAAAGTAAAGTTAATAATTGGCTTACAATCAGTACAAACCTTACCTATACATTAACCGATCAATCCGGAGAGCAGGCCAATATACATTATGCTAGGGTAGCAACTCCCTGGGCAGATAATCATATTGGAAAAGATGACTACGATATATACCTGACCAATGAGTTGTTTCAGCCTTATCCATTGGTTTTTACTTACGCGGATAATTCGAATCTGAATCATACATTTTTCGGAATAGGCCGTGCAGTTGTTGATTTTCCGTTCTTAAAAGGATTGAAATTTGAATTTGATATTTCAGACAGGTATAATACTGCTGGAAACTATACCTATTGGAATTCCAGAACACCCGGAGGAATGGCATACGGGGGACGTGCTACGAAAGTTCATACTGAATCCAATAAATGGTTAATGAATAATATTCTTAGCTATACAGAGACTTTTGGCAACCACTCCATATACGGTACGTTATTGTACAGTCTTGATAAGCTTTCAGGGAATGCTTCTACCTTGCGTGCAGACGGTTTTGATAACGAAACCCTGGGATACAATAACATGGGCTTGGGTCTTACACCGTATGTAGCTAGCTCTGCCTATGAAGAGTCTAATATTGCCTATATGGCCAGGATTAATTATACTTATTTACAACGCTATCTATTTACAGGAACAGTTCGTCGGGATGGTTTTTCCGGATTTGGAAAAGATCACAAGTGGGCTACGTTTCCGTCGCTTTCATTTGGCTGGGTGCTTACAGAAGAGCCTTTTATGAATAATCCTGCATTCTACCTGAAAACGAGGTTTTCATATGGTGTCAACGGTAATCAGGGTAGTGGCCGGTACGCCAGTCTAGCTACAATGAGCAGTCTGGGATATGTATACGGTGGGGACTATGCTGTTGGCTTATATCCAAATACACTCGGAAATTCAGAGTTAGCCTGGGAAAGGACGACTTCCAATAACGTTGGAGTAGATTTTAGTTTCCTAAACGACCGTCTTTCAGGATCGATAGATGCCTATTTATCCAATACAGACGATGTGTTGGTGAGAAGGCAGTTGCCGGCTACATCGGGTTATGCCAATGTATGGGATAATGTTGCAGAACTTCAAACAAAAGGTATCGATTTGGAAATAAGGTCATTAAATGTTAACCGTAAGGACTTCACTTGGAACACTAAATTCACTTTTGGGCTTGATAGGGATAAAATAACCAAACTTTACGGGGGAGAGAGTGATGCGGATGTAGCTAACGGATGGTTTGTAGGTAAGCCCATTCAGGCAATTTACGATTACCAAATTGAAAAAGTATGGACGGAAGAAGAGTTTTTTGCTGGTGAAGTATATCCTGGATGGTATCCAGGACAGTTTAAGTTAGCTGATTTAGATGGTAGTAATTCGATTGATGCCGTGAATGATCGAAGCATCATCGGTTATAAATCTCCGTCGTATCGTTTCGGTATTGAAAATGTACTGCGGTATAAAGATTTCACTTTTTCCTTCTTTATCAACTCTATACAAGGGGGCAAAAATAGATTCATGGCCAATAACAGTGATAATGTCAACCCGTTGATCTATTACCCTGAAAGACAAAATGTCTCAGCAGTTAATCCGTATTGGAGTCCTGAAGCTCCTACTACAAATACAACGGGTATCTACAATAATCCGCCGATTTGGAGTGGAATTTATCAGAACAGGAGTTTTATACGACTTCAGGATGTTTCTCTTGCATACAGCTTTCCAAAGCAATTATTAGATAGAATAAACATTAATTCCTGTCAAATTTATTTGTCTAGCAAAAATCCTTATGTATGGACAAAATGGCAAGGCTGGGATCCTGAGATCGGGACTACGGGAAGTGATAGCAAAACTGGTTACAGCTCTACGTCTACTTTCCCAACGCTGACCCGGAATGTTATTTTGGGTTTAAGATTTAGCTTTTAATCATTAAAATTTTGACAATTATGAGAACTTCGATTATAAAAAAACTAGTAATTGGATTTGTATTTTTTTCGGCAGTTTTATCTTCATGCAGTGAGGCATTCTTGGACGAAAAACCTCTCGATTTTTTATCGCCGGAAAATGCATATACTACCGAAACGGGTATAGAGCAGGGGATTACTGCTATTCAAAATAGAATCAGATTTGTATATTACACCTATGGCTCTTTTGGTACAATGAATTGGGCAACACATGGATCAGATGTTGGATTCAATGGTGAAACACCAGACCGTGGAAGCCGGTATCTGAATTCGTACCGGGATTTAACCCCCACATTTACACCGGTAGTCGATCATTGGGTGAGGGGATTTGAAATTATTCAATGGGCCAACGTATTGATTGACGGTATAAAAAAGGCTGATGCGACAATATTCACCCAGGGAGAAGCCGGGAAAAATGCTTATCTTGCCGAAGCTCGTTTTTTCCGTGCATTTATATATCGCCACTTAGTTTCAACTTATGGAGACATTCCATTACTGGATGAACCGACAACCAAGGCAAAAACAGATTATGTAAGAGCCCCTGTCGCTGAAATTCACAAATTTATGGAAGAAGATTTCAAATTTGCTGCTGCAAATCTTCCTAAACCGGGAGAAGAGAGTGCACCCGGAAGAGTTACCCAAGGTCCTGCATGGCACTATTTAGCTGAAACCTATCTAGAGATGGGAAATGCACAAGAAGCTGTTACGGCAGCAAGCCATGCAGTGAATGATTATGATTATGCCTTAATGACTGAGCGATTCGGAAACAGGTTGGGTACAGATATTCTGGGTTCAGGTGATGCGTATTTTGATCTGTTTGGATATACTAACCATAACCTGCCTAACAATACTGAAGCTATGTGGGTGATTCAAGTAGAGAGAGGAACGTCGGACGAAACTACAATCAATTCTGCATATATTTATGGGCCACGTTATTTTGATATAGCACTAACCCCTGACGGAAAAAAAGCAACACTTGGAACTTTTTATGGCGGGAAGTATACCGGAATCTCCGATACACTTAGCCGTCCTTGCGCCAACGGACGAGGAACCAATCTGGTTCATTATTACATATGGAAGGACAATTGGGATAATGATATCCGAAACGCTGAACACAATCTCAGGAGGAATTATTATTACGACAATCCCGAATCGGCCTATGATGGACATAAGATTGATTTCAAACTCTATGAAGGAACACCGTATCCCCGAACCAATCCGTTAGATGATACAATACGACTGATGTTCCCTACATTTATGAAATTTCATGATCCCTGTAATTATACGGTGCAGTTACCCAGAGCAGGTTCCGGTAATACTCATAAAGACTGGTATGCGTTACGTTTTGCGGAAACATTACTGTTGCGAGCCGAAGCCTATTTGGGAATTAATCGTCCGGATTTAGCTGCTGCAGACGTGAATGTAGTAAGAGCAAGGGCTAATGCCAAGCCCGTATCAGCAAGTACTATTGATATAGACTACATTTTGGATGAACGTGCCAGAGAACTTTATGGTGAAGAATGGCGCCTTATTGCTTTGCGTCGTACCGGTAAACTCATTGAGAGGGTACGGAAATACAACGATAATCCATTATGCCCGGGTGCACATATCGAGGAGCATAATTTCCGTTGGCCAATTCCTCAAACACAGATTGATTTGAATATTGATGCGGAATTTCCGCAAAATCCGGGATATTAAGACTTAGTTTTCGTCGTCAGAGTATTTTGGAGATAAAAAAACGATCAGGGGTAATCCCCTGATCGTTTTTTTTATGAAGTTAACCTTACTAATTGCTTTGTTAGTGTAGGTACTTTAACAGTCTATTTCTATTTCATGGAAATAGCTCGATCTCCGATTGAAATCAGGTGAGTTAAACATAGTTAAATTAATAATTATTTTATGTTTTTTATAAATTACTCTAAAATATTAATGCGTATATTTGCATAATATTAATCATCAAAAACGCAAAAAGTGGCAAATTGTTTGTGCTATATATTATTTATGTTCTGTAAATTAGATTATTAGAATAATTAATTTTTTAATAAATTGAAATGCCTATGGAAGTTTTGTCACAATAAAAAGAGATGTAAGTTATTTTCTTGGGAAAATAAGTTTACAAAAATTAAAAGATGAGTAGTTGTTCACTGTCAAGGACAGTAAACCTTAAGTTTCATTAAAAACAAATTATAAAAAATATGAATAAATTAAATCTGTCAAGTAAAGGTTTAAGAGAAAAGAAATATTCAGAAAACATCATTTTTTTGATCATTTTTTTTCTGTTTGTGCCTTTCTTTGGTTTAAAAGCCAGTTTAAACTTCAGTAACAAATCAATTACAAATGATTTGGACCCCGATGAAAATTTGAAGGAAATCCGAACTTATTCTCCTTCCGATAGAGTATCTTTAACAATCACTCAGCAGCAAAAAAAGAAAATTACAGGGACAATTACGGATGTTGAAGGAAATCCCATTATTGGAGCAAATGTAATCGATGAAAGCGAGAAGGGGAACGGAACTGTAACAGATACGAACGGAAATTTCAGTCTGAATATAGCAGAAAATGCAGTTATCCGGATTTCCTACATCGGCTACTTGGAACAAAAAATAAATACAACGGATAAAAATATCTTTATTATCATTTTACAAGAAGATACTAAAGCTTTGGATGAAGTTGTAGTGGTTGGGTATGGAACTCAAAAGAAAGTAAATTTAACGGGAGCAATTGCTTCAATGAGTTCAGAAGATTTGTCAAAAGTCCCGACACCCAATGTCTCAACTCTCTTGTACGGACAATTGCCTGGTTTGATTACACTTCAGAGAAGCGGACAACCCGGCCTAGATAATGTAGCCTTATCGATACGTGGCTTCTCTAATGCTCTTGTAGTAGTTGACGGAGTTGTAGGCAGGGATTTCTCTCGATTAGATCCTACAGAGATTGAAAACATAACCATTCTGAAAGATGCAGCATCTTCTGCTGTTTATGGTGTAAGTGGCGGTAACGGGGTCATCCTTGTAACTACCAAAAAAGGAAATACTGGGAAACCCACGTTTAATTATACTATGAATTATGGTGTTCAGCATGTGACTAAATATCCCCGATTTGTTACTTCAGCAGAATATGCAATTTTAAAAAATGAAGCGGCGATGAATTTAGGCGGAGAACCTGTTTATTCAAAAGAAGAGATCGAAAAATATAGGTTAGGGACTGATCCTGATTATCCCAATTTTGATTACTACGACTATATGGTTAGAGACTATCCTCCTCAATTTCAACAAAACATTACAGTGAGAGGTGGAAGTGAATCGATAAAATATTTCTTCTTATTAGGGCAAACAAGTCAAGCTTCGATGTGGAAAGGAGGTAATCAAGATTACGCAAAATATAATTTTAGATCGAATGTTGATGCCCAGATTACAAATGATTTTGATGTGTCAGTAGAATTTGGAGCCAGAATTGAAGACCGTAACAATTTGATTCAGGATTCTTACCTCATGGCTTCATGGTTGCAATACTCGTGGCCGATATTTACTCCAAAAAATCCCGATGGGACAATTGCTTCAACAAATTACGGATTGACAGCTTATCTTGACAGAGATTTGACAGGGTACATCAAAAATAAACAAAACGTGTATGAAGGAGCCTTAACATTAAATTACAAAATACCCTTTGTGCCAGGATTGAGTGTTAATTTAAAAGCTGCTTTAGATATGTATTACCAAGACCAGAAACAATGGTTGAAGAAATATTATACTTATACGTGGAACAAGGAGACTCAAACCTCAACTAGAGTCGGATCTCGTGGTACAGATCAGCTTATATTGGATACATGGAGATCATCTTTTGCCCGCATAATTTCCTCGCTTAATTATGAACGTACCTTTGCCGACGTTCATAACCTGAAGGGACTTTTATTATATGAAGTCAGCGAAGGAAATGCGACAAATTTTCAAGCATCAAGAATCAATTATGTCGTTCCAATCGATCAAATTTTTGCGGGTCCTGATGCGGGTAAGAGTAATTGGGGAGGAGCATCGGATGACGGAAGAGAAAGTTATGTAGGACGTTTAAATTATGATTTTTCAGGGAAATACTTATTCGAATACAGTTTTCGTTACGATGGATCTGCAAAGTTTCCGCCTAATAAAAGATGGGGGTTCTTTTCTGGAGTATCTGCCGGTTGGAGAATTTCGGAGGAGGGTTTCATAAAAAATAATTTCAATAATTTGGACAATCTAAAACTTCGAGCATCGTGGGGTAATTTAGGAAGTGACAACACAGGTAATTTTCAATTTCTTTCAGGATATACTTATCCGTCTGGAAACTATATTTATGGAGGAAACACCATTAGTGGAATGATTGATACCGGAACACCAAATCCCAATATTACGTGGGAAAGTAGTCAGATATACGATATAGGCCTAGATATAAGTTTATGGAATAGGCAGTTGGAAATTGAAACAGATGTTTTCTATCGAAAGCGAGAAGGTCTTTTAGCCAGGAGGACCACTCAACTGCCCAGTACGTTTGGAGCAACCTTACCGTACGAAAATCTTAATTCGGATGATGCTAGAGGTTTTGAAATATTTGTTGGACACAATTCCTCTATAGGTGAAATAAAGTATCGTATTACATCCAATCTGTCTTGGACAAGAATAAAAAACAAGCATTTAGAACAAAGAGATTTTAATAATCAATTTGATCAATGGAGAAATAATTCCGAAAACAGATGGAATAATCTTTATTGGGGGTACAAGGCCGTTGGACAGTTTCAGTCGATAGATGACATCCAAGCTTCTCCTATACAGGATAGTAGGGCGAATTCAACACTCCGCCCGGGAGATATCAAATATGAAGATTTCAACAAGGACGGAATTGTTGACGGGAATGATATTCAGATTATAGGAAGAGGTCAAACACCTGAAATTACTTACGGTTTAGGGCTAATGGCTTCATGGAAAAGAATAACTTTTGACATGAATTGGCAAGGTGCTTCTCGTTCAAATATTCAACAGCAACATTTCCTTATTCAGCCGTTTGCCAATGGAATGAATGCTTATGCTTATTTTTTGGATAGATGGCACCGTGCAGATCCCTGGAATGCTGACTCAGAATGGATCCCCGGTAAATATCCTTCAACAATAAATGATGGAGCCCCTAATAACAAATGGAATTCATCATTCTGGTTGTTAAATGCTACCTATTTCAGATTGAAATTATTGAGTATTGGATACAGTCTTGAAAATAATCTTTTTAAAGAATGGGGAATACAAAACCTGGTAGTTTCCTTTAGTGGACAAAACCTAATAACATTGTCTAAGTTAGGACCAATTGATCCTGAAACGCCTAGTGGTCGATTGTCATATTATCCACAACAGAAAACATATAATATCGGATTAAATGTTACATTTTAAACGGGAAGTTATTATGAGTAATAAATATATTTATGTCTTACTGACACTGCTTTTTCTATCAGGTTGTATCGAAAATACATTAGACAGAAAACCTTTAAACATGATTTCTGACGCTGATGTATGGACATCTGAACAATTGATTGATATTTACATGGTTTCCTTATACAATGCAATTCCTATTGGATTCACGGGTAATCCTCATCTCGCAAATTTAACAGATGAAGGTTCCTATCACGAAGAAAATCCACCGGTGAGTAACTTTGGAAACCATCCCCATGTTTTAAACACTTCTATGTATGCATGGATAAGAAGAGCAAACTATTTTCTGGACAGAATACAAACTGCGACAATAACTGAAGAAAGAATAAAACAATATATTGCTGAATGCAAGTTTGTTCGGGCATATTATTATTTCGATCTGGTTAAAAAATATGGTGGGATGCCTATTATAACTGAAGTTCAGGTGTTTGATAATAATCTGGAAGAATTACAGGTTTCTCGAAATAAAGAAGAAGAAGTATACGACTTTATTCTCAATGAATTGGATGCGGCCATTGTTGATCTTCCTAATTCCTGGGATGCAGCAAATATGAACCGGGCCACAAAATTAGTTGCTCAGGCATTGAAATCTAGAGCTATGCTGTATGCAGGATCCATCGCCAAATATGGAACTGTACAGTTGAATGGACTTATTGGCATTCCTTCTGATAAAGCCAATACTTATTTTTCAGAATCCATAAAAGCTTCCAAGGTTATAATGGAAAGCTCTGTTTATGGTTTGTATGATAAATTATATAATCCAGCATCACAAAGTGGAAATCCGGTAACTAACTATCAGCAAATTTTTGTTGATAAGAATAATGAAGAAGTTATTTTTCAAAAAGCATATTCATTTCCGGATAAAGTTCATAGTTTTGATAATTTAAATATTCCTGAAGGATTTACTACAAATAACGGAAGCTCAATTTGTCCGCTTCTTGAATTGGTCGAATCTTACGAATATGTTAATGGTACCCCAGGGGTTTTAATAGTTGATGGAAAGGAGTTTGATTCTCCTACAGAGCTTTTTAAAGACAAGGATCCTCGGTTTGATGCGAGTATTTTTCGTTCGGAATCGCCATATATAGGAAGAGCTGTTCAAATATACAGAGGTATCTATGATACCGACGGAACACTTTACGAAACAGAAAGTGTTCCCTTTCCCAAAGATCCAAACATGATACAAGTAGGTATGGACGGACCGTATCCTACAGGGAATTATTCCAAAAGCGGTTTTTATATCAGGAAAATATTAAATCCGGACAGAGCTGTGGTGGAACCCAATTATTCTGATCAGAATTATATTGACATAAGATATGCAGAGATACTGCTTAATTTTTCAGAAGCAGCATTAGAAACCGGAACCAACCTTTCCGAAGCTCTGGATGCTGTCAATCAGATTAGGGCACGTGCTGGCATACGACAGTTATCATCAGATGAATTGACGATTGAGCGGTTGCGTAATGAGAGAAAAGTTGAATTAGCATTCGAAGATAAAAGATTCTGGGATATCAGGCGTTGGAGAATTGGTACTAGTTTATTTCAAAATACCTATATGCATGGCTTATATCCTTATTTGAAATATACCGGTTCCGGATACAAATACATATTTAAAAAGATCAGCGGGTATCCTCTCGATGGAGGATTATCTAGAGTTTGGGAAGAAAGAGACTATTATAGTAATCTTTCCGGTTATATTTCTACAAACAAAAATATTATTAACAATCCTGGATGGTAATAAATATAACATATATGAAAATGAAAAAATTAATATATACTTTGTCCCTCTTCTTGATGCTCTATAGTTGTTCAATAGATAATTATGATGCTCCAAACGCAGTATTATCCGGAAAAGTAATAGACAATGTAACTAATGAACCAGTGGAGAATGGTGGAGTAAACGGAGGTACTGTTATTCATGTTTTAGAAGGTAATTCTAAACAGCCCATTATTTGCAATTCATTTCCAGATGGACGTTTTGTGAACGCTGCTTTTTTCAGCGGAGACTATAAAATTGTGGCTTTAGGTGCTTTTAAAATGGTGTCAGATACTATACATGTTTCTGTTTTGAATAATGCGGAAGTAGAGATTAAAGTACTGCCAAACGTTAGACTGAATACTTCAATTGTTAGTAGAGATGCTTCTACAATCACGGTTAAAGTAGAGTATGAAAAGGTCCATGAGAGTCAGGTGTTAAATGAATTGTGTGTAATTTGGAGTACTTATCCAAATCCGAATATGTTTACCTTTTCTGGAGGTGGCCAGAAAATCGAAAAAGTAGATTCACAGAATCTTTCTTCTGGAGAAAAAATCTTCGTGATTTCAGGATTAAATAATGGATTAAATTACTATATAAGAGCTGCTGCCCGCACAAATGCAGCGGGTAGTTACTATAATTATAGTAAACCAATTCAAACGCAATAAATATAATTTAAAAATGGAAAATAAAATAAACCGTAGAAATTTTATTCGTACTAGTTCCATTGCCAGTGTAGGACTGGCAATGGGATTATCCAATGTTAATTGTGCCAGTAATTCACAAATCAAAAAAGCAGCTATATTAGGTGGTCCGAAAGCATATACCGGCGATTGGTCTAAATGGCCGGTTATCGGACAGGCAGAACAGGATGAATTATTGAAAGTCTTGAATAGCGGAGGATGGTGCAGGTTAGGGAATAAAACGGCACCGAAGTTTGAAAGTGAATATCAAAAACAGACGGAGGCAAAGAATGTACTGGCTGTTTCGAGCGGGACGAGCGCTTTATATACCATGTTGGGCGCTTTGGGCATCGGGCCGGGAGATGAAGTTATTATTCCGCCATATACTTTTATCGCTACTTATAATGCGGTAGTTTTGAATTATGCTCTCCCTGTTTTTGCGGATGTTGATATTGAAAGTTTCCAAATTGATGCCAATAAGATCGAATCAGCAATTTCGAATAATACCAAAGTTATTATGCCGGTACATATTGGAGGCTCTCCTTATGACGTGGATAAGGTACATAAAGTTGCAGAAAAGTATAGTGTTCCGGTAATCGAAGATGCCTGTCAGGCTCATATGGCAGAATGGAAAGGAAAATGTGTAGGGAATTGGGGACTTGGAGGCGCATTCAGCTTTCAAGCTTCCAAGAATCTTAATTCGGGAGAAGGGGGAGCGGTAATTACCAACGATGATACATTCTATCAGAATTGCTATAGTTTTCATCATCAAGGACAGGGTGCTGATGCGGCCAGCCTCGTACCGGGCTCAGGCATTAGGGGGGCCAATCTTCGAATCACCGAATTTCAGGCGGCAATTTTGCTTGCTCAGATGACACGGCTTGCAGATCAAGTGGAAAAAAGGTGGAAAAATGCTCAATATTTAACGAAAATGTTGAAGCAAATATCCGGAATAAAGCCGGCTGAATTGTATGATGGCGTTACTAAAAGCGCATATCACTTGTATATGTTCCGTTATGATAAAGAAAAATTTTCAGGAATGTCCAGGGAGCAATTTATAAATGCTTTAAATGCTGAAGGTGTGCCTTGTTCGACTGGATATACTTCCATGACACGGGAAAAATATATTACTGACTTAGCTCAAAATAAACACTATCTTAATGTTTACGGTGAAAAAAGAATGAAAGAATGGCTTGAAAGCCTTTCTTGTCCGCAAAACGACAAATTATGCGACGAGGAGGCTGTATGGTTTACTCAGACAATGCTTCTGGGAACTAAAACAGACATGGAGCAGATTGTGGAAGCCATCAGAAAAATTGCCCGGTATTCAGCTGAGATATCCAAGATCTGAATTATTTATAATCTTATTCCAGAGTCGCTGTATGGCAGAAGTAGTACATTCTGCCATACAGCTAACTTTTTCATTTTAAATATTTGTCGATAAATCGGTACGCATCTTCCCTTATATCAGAGGGAAAATCGTGACTTGCTTGAGGGTAAACGATTTTTAAATGATCCTCACTATCCAAAAAACGATAAACCTCCCTGACGTGACTGATGCCTTTTCTGACGCCTTCAATAGAAAAATTGAGGTCAGATACAGGAGAATTTGAATAAAAAGGCCTGGGGGCAAGTGATGCAATGATTTCATCGAAATCAAAAGGGATTTTTTCAACATCCAGATTGTATTTATCCCTTATAAAGGGCATATATCGCTCTTGAGCCCACGGACCCAGACGGCCACCGTATCCGGCAGTTACTTGTTCACCGGGGTGGTAGTAGTCCATCAATGTCCATCCACAACTGGAGACGATTACTTTTATCCGGGGATCAAAGGCAGCAACAAACAGGGCATTATGACCACCCAGTGAGTGGCCTATAACCCCAATTCTCTTCTTGTCAACGTAAGGCAGGCTTTGCAGTATATCGACACAAGAGATATGGTTGAAGATCCCTTTCATTGTTCCCGAATCATAGCGGTCATTAGCAAAGTCGTAATTTTCCAGCTCACCCATACTCGGATAGTCTGGTGAAATAACTACATATCCTCTTTCTGCAAGCTCCTTGGCGTAAGCCCTGTTTTTAATACTGGTAACGCCATCTATTATCTTCTTGCCTTCAATGCCGGTTCCGTGAAGAGCAAGCATAGCAGGAGATAACATCGATTTATTTTTTGGCCGGTAGAGATAGGCGAACACTTTTTCAGAGGGTGCTGCCTCAAAGTTGATACTATAACGTACATATTTTTCATACACAGCAGAGTCAGTATAGATCACATGCAATTTTTTCTTCTGCCGTGGCGGGACTTTTCCCATGACAAGTTGCATATTGTTTAGTACCTCCTCTCTTTTTTTCTCCCATTCTTTTTTATTTGTGACAGGAAAAATTTGACCGCTACGATCTTTGTAGGTCAACAACTCCCGGGGTTGGTTGGCTTTGTTTCGGTCTAAAAGCCGCTTAATCTTCGTCAGGATCAACTTTTCCGATTCTGCGGTTACAGGACTGGATTCAATCTCATACCCTCCTTCAGCGTAGGCTGCCTCCGTTCCGATATAAAATGGGCCGTAATCACCGTAAGCTGCCATCGCAACAAAATGATCCGGCGCCATCTTTTTGGCTGCCAGCTGATACTCCACAAAGAGTTCACCCGGCATAAAGAGCAAACGGGCGTTATGAATACGCAAACAGGCGATTTCTATCCCCTTTCCTGCAACCCTCCTTTTATACCATCCCAAACGCCCCATATTGTTGGCAAGCAAACGGCTATCCATTTGATTCATGGTCGTCTCTATCTCTTTGATTTTATCCCGATAGGGTAGCAACAGGTTTTCGGTATCCCAACCCAGATCTTCTGATTGAACACTGAACTTTTGGGTATTATTCCACGCGCGCTCCATGCCGTCTGCCATTCTCTTTGCGAGGATGAAACGGGTTTCATGGCTGCCATCGTTATACTTTCCGGCTGCAACATTACCTCCAGCCCCGTTGAAATGAACATGCAAGGCATCCGGTACAGCCAATTGACGCAAAAAACGGGCAATACCGGGAAAATCAGGGTTGGTTGTTTTGGTCAGGTAGTAACTCTGCGGATGGGTTGCATAAAAACTCAATACAGCCAGCGGAGTATTCTCATTCCAGAAACTTACAAGCGACACATCCGGATCTATTAATCCCTCTGGCATGGAACGGAGGAGAGAATCCTTACTCGAAGAGCCACGCATCGTAACAATTCGTCCCTCTTTTTTGTAAACTCTTCTGTTTGAAGCTACCTGATGTATCTCCGCACTACCGATACCTATCTCTGTCACCTCCTTCACGTCTTTGAGTGATAAACGGATTGATGACTGAAGCCTTTGAATCAACTCCCTTGCAAAAGTGCCGTCAAAACAGCCTGCTGGAATGTTGTTTTCTTTTAAAATTTTTTCTGCAGTGAAATCACAGATGGGAGCATCGTGCTGATGAACTGTATGTACCACCACCCGGTTAGGAATAGTACCCGCAGCTTCGGCCATGGCTTCCTTGAAGGCATCCTGTGACTCGTTAGCAATACCTATCCAGTCAACAGAACACAACACGATAGGATCACCTTCGCCAAATAAAACAATGCCCTTTGCCCTCAATGTTTGTTCTCCGGAGTTTATCATCGGATCGTAAGTGAGTCTGCTCCCTATAGGTGGAGTAGCATCCACATCAAAAGTAGCAATCCTTATTCCTCGTTTCTCCCGGGGATCAACATTTGAAGTCTTTGAAAATGTTGATCCCGCAATACAAAGAAGAAGAAAAACAAATTGCATTCTCATTACTTTCAGCCGTTTGTTGTTAATCATCCCATCTTTTTTTTATAAATTCAACTTCTGTGAGTTTCCTCAGCCTGTTAGTAACAGTCTTTTATCGTTTTATATCGATTCTTACCAGGTCTTCAATGACTTTTCCGTTGTTTTCGAATCTGGCCAGTGTGTAAATGTCGTTTTGGCTCCCCATTGCGATTGAGTTGACATAAGTAGGGAAAGAACCATCTTCATAAAAGACCGGTCCCAGGTCTTTGTATTTCTTTTCGGGAATATTGTATGTTACCACATGCAGGTGTTCCAGGCCCTTAGCTGCACCCATGTTAATTTTATCAAGACCGGCAACTCTAACGCCATCCTTGTAGATAGGAGCTCCGGTAAGATAATAGATAACGCCGTCTTTAATTTTGAATCCAAGATAACCATAGCTGAACTGGTCGGACATTCCACTTTTTCTGGACGGTTCCGAAGTAATTCTATCCACAATCTCCACTTTCTTGTTAAGGGGATCAAAGGTGAAAAGATAACCGGAGTTGCCATGCACGCCGTATGCTTTATTTTCCGGTTCGTACCAGTATATTTTTCTCCAGTTATATCCCATACTGCCGGCATCACTGGCATCAAATTTCCCAAAATAATCGAGTCTCAAATCCACTCCATCCATTTTTTTCAGTTGAGGATCGGAAGGATGGTAATAATAGATGTCTCCTTCGGCAACAGAATAATAGACATTGCCATCCCTTGGATCTACGAACATAGAGCGGCAGAGCACCCTGTAGTCTTTCCCGATTACACCGTTCTCTCCCTGTTCACTAACAAGGCCTAAATTGTTCATCTTGTTGGTATTGAGGTCGTAGTCGATAAAATATCCTTTAGGCCAGGTAATACCATAAAGGTGTCCCCTCTCTTTGTCCATGGTCATGGTGAGAATCCCCTCTCCGTCGGGGGCAAGTCCGAGACTTACCAGTTTTTTTGTGCTCATGTCATAATAGAGAAAATGACCACCCGGGTAAAGCTTGTAGCCTTCCGGTGCATTTTTCGGCAAATGTTCCGCACCGTCAATCATTTCGTAGTAACCTACATGAGTTGAGAAGTACAGTTTATTGTCATGTTCGTAAAATTCGGTATGACTTTTTCCCTGCGCAATGTAGTTTTGTTCTTTCTCTCCCAATGCTTCAGATAGGTCGGCTATAAACTCTGTTTTATCTAGCTGAGGATCATATGAATACATCTGACCGCCCACATCGTGACGAGTAGAGGAGAGGATATAGTAAATCTTTCCGTCGCTTGCTTCCGTAATTGCATTATAGGTATCGTGTGCATCCTCAAAACCTGAAAAATACCGTTTGGCAATCATTGTATCGGTTTGATTCCCAGAGGAAATTTCACTTAGATTTGCTTGCTTGTTTTGTTGAACGCATTGAGTAAAAAACAACGCTAGTAATAGTATAGCACTGTAAAACAAATAATTTTTCTTCATGATGTTAATCTTTTCAAATGATAATGATTTTATTTTGTTGTAATATTTTTTAATTCGCTAATAATCTTTGATTCTACTGATTTACTCCATTTGGAAGGTAAACCATAAACCCGTTGTGAGGTGTCACCCTCATATCCTCCCTCTTCGAGGATCACTTCGGAAGGTATATAACCCATAACATCGTTGGCATATGACATCACAAAAATCTGCTCCCCGTAAGTCTGTTTCAATTTCACGCTGTATGCAATCACAGATTCTCCTCCGAGAATAAACAGTTTCTGTTGGCCAATTTGCCAGTATCCAACAGGAAACGGGTAAGATTTAATCAAATGGCCCTTAGTTTTCACTTCACTGATGATGCCATTAGCCCATCTGGCCTGATAATCACTACCTTTGGCTATAACTTGTAGTTCTTCTGTTGGAAGAGGGTCATCGATCAAAAGATCTATTTCGGAATACCTTGTGATCAGATTGCTCTCCTGCTGAGGCATCTCTTCAGAAAGAACCCGTTCGACAGTGGCAGCAAGTTGCTTGCCATACTGAATTGCCAGAGGAACGGTTCTTCGGGGAAGAGGATTCTGGTCAGCACCGGCGCCCTGAAAGAACATGGCTGTTACACCCGGATAGCGTTTCTCCAGTTCCAGCTGGGCAAACCCGGCATAATCTCCGGAGAACATATTGATGGACAATGTTGTAGGGTGGCAGGCATAACCAAAAACTACAGCCAGTAATTGTTTGTCCGGTGATTCGATCTTAATGACCGGCACAGCATAATCGTTGGGGCCTTTCAGTTCAGTGGTAGGTGTAATGCTGTTTTCCCTGTTGTTACGCCTGTTCACCTGAAAGCGTGTAATACCGTTTTGCGTATAAATGTGCGCCGGTTGTAGATTTTTTATCGCCTGGTCAACCAACTCAACCAGCTTCTCTTTCAGTTGTTCCGTATACTTGTCCACAACCTTCCAATCCTGCTCAGTCATTGGATAGATATACTGCAATGCGCGAGAGATGACAGGTCCGGAGTGTGTATGGGAACTGCTCAGAATTATCTGCGAATTGTTCAGGTTGTATTTACGGTTTATCAGATTTCTCACCTCATCCGAGAAATCCTTTGAAACACCCAGTATGTCCATCGTAATAAGCAAGGAACGATTGCCTCGTGCATCTTCCAGCAGGAGAGCCTTAGCCCATAAGTCATGCAATTTCCCTTCCGACGGGGAAGTGCGACTGGAATAACCTGCCATCCATGTGGGTTCGTTTGGGGTAATCACGGTTCGTCCCGTGCCGATTTTCCAGGTATATTTTTCCTCGTTATCATTCACAGCTTGCAACTGTAATATAAAAAACGACAGGAAAAATAGTTGTAATCCAATCCGTGTAATTATTTTCTTCATCAACGAGTGGTTATTTTGTTTTAGCTACTATAAGCTCTGCATGTTTTTGAATTTTCTCTATTGCTCCCGCAATTTTATCTAAGTCTGATTTTGAACTGAGAAGTAGACTCTGGGAAATCCATACCGCTTCTTCATTACAAAGCTTCTCATTCAAAGGACATTTATTTGCTTGCGCATATTTTTCATAATTCAACCGTTCTGTTGGATAAAATTTCTGAAAATATTTGCTCTCAAAAGCGTTTTTCAAATAAGGCATTTTGTTCAACTCACTATACCCGGCAGAACAAGGTATGCCTTCAGCCTGCAATGCTTTCAGGAATTCAGCTCTCGATAATCCCTTGAAATATTCCTTGTGATATCTGAAGGGAAAAAGGTGGTATGCAGCTTTTGTTACATTTTTATATAACTTATAAGGGGATATACCGGGTATATCACCGATGAGTGATTGGAGGTAGGTGGCATTTTTGTTTCTCAATTCAGTCTCAGCTTCAAGCCGTTTCAACTGTGCCAACCCAATTGCTGCCTGATACTCCGTGATACGAAGCTTGGTGCCGATCATCACAGTGCCGGCTCCAATTTGTCCTGCCGTGGTTCCGTGTGGATTGCCATAATTGTGATAGGAATAACAGCGATCCATAAACGCATCATCATCACTGATGATTGCGCCTCCTTCCCCCATTGCCATATTTTTGGAATTTTGGAAACTGAAACAACCTGCTTTTCCGAATGTTCCCACCTTCTTCCCGTTAATTTCGGCCAACCATGCCTGACATGCATCCTCCACGACCAACAGGTTGTGTTTTGCAGCAATTTTCATGATTCTTTCCATATCACACGGGAGGCCGAGAATATGAACCGGAAGAATTGCCCGGGTGTGAGGTGTTATCTTCTCTTCAATCTTATTGGGGTCCATCTGGAATGTTTCAGGATCTACATCCACGAATACAGGTATTGCGCCATTAAACAGAATACTGGATACAGAAGCAATAAAGGTATAGGGCGTAACCAACACTTCATCGCCCCAACCAATCTCCAACTGGGCAAGAGAAGTGTTCAATGCATTGGTTCCATTGACAACTGCCAGGCTGCGTTTAGCACCCAGCAACTGTGCCCATTTTTTTTCAAACTCGTCTGTAACCTTACTCCTCGACCAAACGCCGCTGCGCATGACCTCGAGAAGTTGCTTCTCATCGGTCGCAGGATTCCATATTGGCCATTTGGGCCATTGGCCTGTAAATGATTTCTCACCACCCAGAATAGCAGGTTTTATGTCAACTTTATTAAAAGCCCAGGCTTTTTGGTTACCAAAACCATTTAGTGTCATCAGGGAAGCGCTACCTATTACACTTTTTTTGAAAAATTTCCGTCTGTTCATATTATTTATTGAATGATTTTGTATTTGTACAATGAATAACTGTTCGTCGCTGCTAATTTAATGTTAATTCAACTTCCACAAACTTCATTAATTAATCTGTTTTTAAAATTTAGGTACTTGGCTACATTCGCATTGCTATAATGTCAATTTAAAATTAGTATGAAAGCTTCCAACCCGGAGTTTGTAAAGCCGGTCTGGAACAAATGCATTTTTTTCCTTTGTATTACATTACCAATCGGAAGGAAGTTCCAGAGACCAGACATCATTGCTTAACGGCGGGATCATTCCTCCGGCTATCCATATTTTATTTTGAAATACAAAAACAGCATGTTCGTGTCTTTCCTTCCATTTTGATCCTTCCGTTTTTAACTCTTTCCAGTCTTTACCATTTTTTGAATACCAAACATCATCCCAATTCTTATAAGGGTTTCCCGACCAACCTCCTATCATCCACATATACCCTCCGTATACTACTGAAGAAAACCATATTCGTTCGTGCCATTGTGCATTTTCAGTCTCTTTTTGCCAATGAACACCATCCGAACTGCTCCAAACGTCATTATAACCCCAATATTCCGGGTCATAGTTTCCTCCACCCATTACATAAATCCGATCATTTAATACGACAGCTTGATGAAAAGCTCTGGGTGACCATTCCGCATTTTTTGTTGCAAGTGTCCAATTTTTTCCATCATCCGAGCACCAAACATCATTCAAAAGACTATTTTTGTTACCATAATAATAGTCTGTAGTTCCTCCTAATATCCACAACTTGTTTTGAAAAGAAACTATTGCTGCGGCACATCGCGGAGTCCATTCTGCATTTTGGGTAACCAAATTCCAATCTTTACCATCTTGAGAAGACCAAACCATATGGCTGGCCGATCGGTTTTCTAAGCGGCCATTGTACCAGCCTCCCATCATCCACATTTTACCTTTAAAAGATATGCTCATAGGTAAATCACTGTGTATCCATGGAGCATTTCCAAATACAAGCTCCCAGTTCTTGCCGTCTTTCGATCGCCATACATCTCGGGGAGGAGCTTCGTATGAGTTATGCCACCCACCCAATATCCACATATATCCGTTATGTACAACTTCTCCCTGTGAATCTCTCGGTGACCACGCTGCCGTTTCCTGCTCTAATGTCCATTTAAAAGTGTCCTGTGCGTTCACAATAAATGAGTGTAATAGAGAAAAGGAAAAAAGGATAATGCAAAATCTCATACCCCGTTTCTGTAATGTATTTGTGGTTGACAGAATAATTACTGCTTCAGCCATGTGTTTTCGGCGAAGATATACTCCGGCGCATGCCAGGTTTTCAATACGGAAAAATCATTCAAACGTATCCCCAAAATCTTGGTAGAATCTAACCGTCGATATATTTCCATTCAAACCGGGCATGCGACTATCTTGTATAGCCGGAGCAGACAACCTGTGTGCAAAATATTACGCAGTTCTTGTATTTATTTGAGTTTCGCAACGTTGTTATGGATTTTATCTACAGCGTTGATAATGTCGTCCATATCGGATTTCGTTCCGAGCATGAGTCCGCCATTCCAAATCCAAAGTGCTGAACCGTAAGTTTTAATCAAGGAAGGACAGTGATTTTTTTGCTTATATTTTTCAAAATCCAATTCGTCTGCAGTGTAAACCTTTTGGTAAATTTCGGATTTGAATACCTCACGCATCATCGGCTGACCGTAAAGAGGATCGTTCGGATAACCGGTCCCTACCGGAACACCTTCGGCACTGAGCGCTTCGATAAACCGTTGACGCGGCAGTCCGTCAAGTTTGTCCTGGTTGTAAACCATGGAGTAAATGTAATAGGAAGCCGCTGTTGCACCCTTGTGCAATTTGACCGGTGTGATACCGGGATAGGCAGCAAGTTTCTCATTCAGGTAAGCTCCGTTTTCGTTCCTGATTTTGTGTTGCTCTTCGAGTTTTTCCAACTGACACAATCCAATTACAGCCTGGTACTCAGCCATACGAATTTTGTTTGCCAGGATGAGCGCCGAAATAGAACTTATTTGCCCGGATACAGACCCTGATGCGTAGCCGAAATTATGGTACGAATACAGCCGGTCAAAATATTCGGTGTCGTCAGTCAGGATTCCTCCTCCTTCGCCTATAGGAAGGTTTTTCGATGCCTGAAAGCTGAAGCAACCGGCATTACCGAATGTTCCGACTCTTTTACCTCCGATTTCTGCCAAGTGAGCCTGACAAGCGTCTTCCACAACGAACAGATTATGTTCCTTGGCAATCTTCATAATTTCTGGCATATCAGATGGATATCCGCAAATATGAACTGGTAAAATACCCTTGGTCCGAGGAGTAATTTTTTTCCTTATCTGTTTGGGATCAATCTGGAATGTCTCCGGATCAATGTCTGCAAAAACCGGCATAGCCCCTTTATAGAGGATGCCGAAAATTGAAGCGCTGAAGGTATAAGGGGAACAGATTACTTCGTCGCCAGGACCAATATTCGATTGCATCCATGCTGCACTCAAAGCGTTAGTACCATTAACCGTAGTGAGACAATGTTTCGACCCGTGCATTTCTGCCCACTTTTTTTCAAATTCAGCAACCTTGCGGCTCCGAGACCAAACCCGGTTACCCATCACTTCGTTCATTTTAGGATTGAATTTTTCAGCATCCCATTGCGGCCAGGTCTGCCATTTCTTATTCCCCCGGACAGGGGTTCCACCGAGAAGGGCAAGCTTATCCGAAGTGTCCCGGGAATTTCCAAAAACGGGCGTAATGCCCGATACTGCTACCCCTGTTGTGGCGGCAGCTAATGTACCTATAAAGCGACGACGACTGATTTCATTACTTTTCATGTTGATTACTTTTTATTAATTAAACTTGTTATTTTTTAAGTGTGATTAGTCCTAAAAACCGCTTTAGGCTTATAAGACAAAAAAGTTGATTATCCGGGAGAAAGGCTGATCTTTCTAGCGGATTTCCGTTTACATTTTCTAATTTCTATCTAAATACATATGTTCCGGTGTTTTCATAGAGGAATCGAGGATTTTCTTAATGCGTTATCTACTAACAGTTTTGTTATTAAATAATTTACGTTAAAGTACTCCGGTAAAAAAAATTGTTTTAGAATGCCATTCACTTGTCCATGGACTATGTTTATGTAATGGGAAAAGTTTTTCATCAGAGTGATAAATCAATGGCACATCTTCATTTGTTTTTTGTAGAATTAGTCGTTTTTGTTTAAATACCAACTTAAAATTACACTATGCCGAAAAACATTTTACTGAAGAATTAAACACAGATTTGACCTTTAAAAATGATGCTTCCCCTCAATGACAAATATAGAATACAATTGATTAAATTTATTTTCTAATTACGCAACCCATCCCTCAAAATACGCAAATATCCTCAACAAAAGCACATTAATTTCTACTGTTTTTTCTGTTTCAGCTACGGTTCCGAATCACTTCTGCAACCTGATCAATTGCATCGATGTGTTTTTGTTGACAGGCAGGAAGTGTTGGTCTCCATACAGTCTGCATAAAACCTTTCAGTCGCTCCGGGGCAATCTTCTTTTCACAATATGTTACTGTTTCTCTGAAATTTATATCATTACTGTGGTTGCTGCCCGTTGGTACTTGGTCAAAACCATGCTCTTCAAGCCGATCGTATATCCTGACATATTTTTCATTCAATGCGTTGTCAAACTTTTCAAACTGAGTCCCATAGTACCAGTTACTCTGGAGTACAGATTTTGGCATCTTCTTAAAGAATTCATCCGGAAAACTCCATACATAATCAGACCAGATCCAAGAACGGACATTCTGTTTTTCAACTTGTTCAGTCAGAAAATAGAAGTCGTGCCACCAAAGGTCACCCTGTCGTACCACCACATTTTGATGTGTTCTTTGGTTTTCTGCAGTCTCCTCGTCCATCCCGAGGTGGAAGAAACGGGGTTTATCAAATAAATCGATCACTTCATGAATTAGGTTGGAGCATACCTTATAATATGTATCAGAGGAGATCATGCGTTGATAGGGTCCCAACCAGGCTTTGTGTCCTGTTGAAAAATTTAGTTTGGGTATGGGCTCCAATCCAAGTTCACGAATTGTCTTTAATTCTTTTTTCAATTGGGAGGGGCTCCAGGCTCCATTAACCGCAATTTCCGGGTGACTGTCGTATTTTACACCGTCTCCCAAATCAATTAAAACCATATTCATCCCCACATCAGCCATTCTGATTAATAAACGATCCCACATCTTTTTATCAAATGAAAGATCAGGGTGATATTTATGTGCCCAAAGATAGGCTTCCCGGCAATCATTACCCGTGAAAACTGAGTCCTGATAAGGTGCAGGTGTGTGATCTTCCCACATGTTGTAGCTCAAGTGAAGGAGATTGGCCCAGATAAAATCATTTTTTTGTTTTCCGCTCTTTTCAGCGAAAAGAGATTGAGGGACATTGGCCATCAAGCTAGCTGCTGCGATACTCTGAATAAAATCTCTACGTTTCATCGTTTTACTGTTTTAATTATTGTGCTACGGCATAAACTCTGATTCCAGTCAAATCCACTTCCAAGATTGTTTTTCCCCGTGCCCGGGAAAGATGGATTTCCCTTGACTGATCTCCTAATTCAGGGCTATACAGATTTAGTTTTGTAATATCAAACTGTTTTGTGTCAATCTCAAACTTCAATACGTTATTTTTAATACTCGATTCAATTCTACTTAATACGGGTGATTGACCGATATCTTTTACAGTTGGATGGGGAACTGCTTTCATATTGGTATTCATAAAATGAATCACTCTCTTCCCTTTGTAATCACGTAACCTTACTACCCAACCGATATCGCCAGAGACCTGACGTACTATCGGTGAAAAGGACTTGTCCAGAACAAATTGCTGAAATACATTGTCGTTATCAGAAATTGAATCTATCAGTTTCAGATTTTTCCGCTTGCTGTTTATCAATATATCGGAAAGGGGTTTCTTCCTTAGGTTTCCTTTCTCATCGTGGGTGCCAAAGGGAAGAGAGACCCAGAGTGTACCTCCCCTGGATACATATTTTTCAATGGCATTATACTGGTTGTCAGATAGGGATGCCACACCATCGAGCAAGAGCGGACTCTTTTCTGAAAGCAGACAATTTACATCCGATAATTCTTTGTATCTGAGAATTCTATAACCAATATTATTTTCTAGAAATTTTTTTGACCACATTTTTGTCTTATTCCAGTGTTCTACACCTTTTTGGTCTTTCCAGCCGTTAATCCTGCAATAATAATTGTACACCAATCTAACTTCCGGAAGATCTTTCGATTGATGGTGATTGAGATCGCTGAGCTTCATTTCCCAATTGTTGTAAGGGCGGATCATATCTTCTGTCTCCATAGAATCGGCAGGGTCCTCTTCGTAAACCCGATGCTGAAATGTGCTTGCCCAGTTAGCCACTCCCCAGAAGCGTGCAAGGCTCCATCCCAGATAACCACCGTCGGGATAAATGGTGTAGCTCAGGGCAATTGCGGGAGAATTACCTCTTTTCTCTGCAATATCTTTCTGTTGCAGTGCTTCAGCATCCATTTCTCCCCAGTTTACGGAGCGAATGTTGATCCCCACATTCTCCAACATATAAAAATCGAGTTTATCTGCAATACGTTCGAGGTTAAGAGATATTGAATTGAGTATGATGGGTCCGGTGCTCGAACAACAGGTGAAGAGCGGTTTATTGCCAATAACCTTTTTTACCATTGTTACATGATCGGCAATAATATCATCCTTCATTTTTATCCAGTCCCTGAACACAGGATTGCCATAGTTACCCCATTGGAGCATTGGTTTAGTAATATCTCCCCAGAAATTCGTGTCGGTTACCGGGGGAAACTCATGTCCATAATCGCGTTTGAATCTTTCTCTGCAATATTTGCAACCACAAGCCCTAAGACCCACATAGTCACACATATCATCGATTTCATAACCATCAAAGTCCACTTCTTTGATGAGGCGCTCCAGGTATTTCTGATGCATATCCAGGAACCCCGGGTTGTTGTGACAGAAAGCCTCCATCTGGTATTGACGTGCATACCCTCTGCTACCATCAATGATATCTACCTCAACAAGATCCCTGAAGAGATGCCCTTCATATTGTGCATGCTCCGCAGCTTCCGGATCATGAAACAGCAGAACATGATGACGATGTGTCCGGTGCAGTTTCTCCCGCTCTTCTTTTCCCCTCGGACGGTGTACATGATTACAGGAATAATGCTCGATAAATTTAATATCGTATTGGTTCAGTTCCTCCTTCACGAAATGAAAGTATTCATTCAGACGACCGAAATAGTTTGAATAGTCAAATCTCACATGAAAACCATAGTTCATGGCTGTATCAATATGGGCGCTGGCAAAACCTTCTGCCCTCCTTTTCACCTTGTCTTTAATGACCTTTTGCGACCAAAGCAAATCATCCAGTGTATTCCACCAGCTGGCAACCCGTCTGGGTCGGAAAGGGATATCTGGAGCTGTAATCAGTCTCTGATCCGGAGTGATGGAAAGAAATGGATGTTCTGCAACAGCAGAATAAAGTTGATTCCCCAATCCTGTTCCGGCAACAACCAGTGCGGAACTTTTGATAAAATCTCTTCTGTTGATAATTGTTTTCATGTAATACTTATATTTTTAACCCTATGGTATAAGCTTTCTGTCCCGAAAAATTGTTTAAACACCGGTTATATATGATTGTATTGTTTTCAACACTATTCCGCATTATTCCGGAAGTTTTCAGATTCATTACTCAAAAAATGAGTTAACGAACGGAATAATGCATCTGCAATCAGCTCATGTCCCAGATCATTGGGATGGATACCGTCCAGGTATAGAAAATCAATATCACCCGCGACATGGGTTGCAGAAGCATGTCGGCTGAACAATTCCCAGGAATCAACTAACGCCACCTTTTGTTCTCTGGCGATAGCCCGTACACAGTTGGCATACTTCTCTACCTGGCTTTTTCTGAACTGCTCATACCTGCTACCCAAAGGATTCGGCGTGAGGAGGATTACATTTCCCCCTTGATCTTTTATTTTTTTGATAAAATATTCAAGGTTCTCACGGTATTTTACCAAAGGTATCCTTGGTTTGCCTTTGATTCCTTCATCCTGATAAGCATCATTCAGTCCGAAATTAATAATTACCCAATTGGGTCGGAGATCCAGCACATCGGTTTTAAACCGATCCATCCCGTGTTTTACCTTTGCAAAATCATTATCTTTAATTGACCCGGTATGGCTGCTTCCAACCCCTGAATTGACTACACAAGCACAAATGCCAGCCTGGGTAAGTTTCTCTTGTAACCTGACCGAATAGACTTTATCCACCCCTTTTCTAAAGGCAGTGGTGGAATTGCCAAAGGCCACAATCCTTAATGAGTCGGTCTGCGGCAGGGCAGAGATAGATATCAGAAAAAAGAATATGACAGAAAGAATTTTATTCATGACAGATCTTTTCGGTGATAGGCAATCAATCCCTTTATCGGATCTTTATCAATAATTCCCAGTAGCATGCCCTGTTCAATAACTACCCTTTCCAGGAGTTCGCGAAAATAGTAAGCGATGGAACCGACACAGTTAAACTTGTATTTCCGGTAGTTGGGATACAGGACTACAATATTCCGGAAGAAATCCCGAAAGGCGCTGACTATCAGGTGTTCATAATAGGAGTCCTCCTGTAAATGATTGCCTGCAAATTTTGCAAAGGAGGCGCAGTAACGATTGGCTAAAGGATGTTCATAAACTTTGTTCAACAAATCCGTACCGGTGAGATTATACGTTTGAAAAAAAACATCCCTGATTGTATCAGGCATCACTTCCCGGATATAATCTCCAATTAATTTCTTCCCTATATAACTGCCGCTTCCTTCATCACCCAGCAGGAATCCAAGTGATTCAATATTGACTGTCACCTCTTCCCCGTTGTAAATACAGCTATTGGTTCCTGTGCCCAGGATGGCGGCAAAACCTTCCTTATCACCCAACAGTGCACGGGCAGCAGCCAGCAGGTCGGTTTCAATAATAATCTGCGCCGATGTAAAGACACCTGATATTCCTTTTACAAGGATGCTATCAGTCTCCTGAGAATAGCCTCCACCAGCACTATAGAAAAAGATTCTTTCAACACTACAGGCCTTCTCTTTCAGCTCTTCTGGCAGTTTCTTCTCCAGTGAGTCACGGATGTAGTCACTCCCCACGAAAAAAGGATGGTACCCCTCAGTCTCAAATTGCAGCACTTCCCCTGTCTGATCCAGCAGCACCCAGCTTGTCTTTGTTGATCCTCCATCAGCAATCAGTATCATATCAGTTAATAATTCGGTGTTAAAATTTATGTAACTATTTTTTGTTGCTACCTCTTTCTGATTCTGATTTTGTGTCCCCACAAAGCGTAGAGCGCAATAATCATATAGCAGGGGACTACCATCCAGTATGCCTGACGTGCATCCAGGCTGCCAGCCAGTCGCTCGTAGATGAGCGGCAGTACGGCTCCTCCGGAAATAGCCATCACTAACAGGGAAGAGCCAGTCTTGGTGAATCGTCCCAAATCGGATATTGCCAGGGGCCATATGGAAGGCCACATCAAGGAGTTAGCCAATCCCAACAGCGCAATAAAAAGTACCGACACAAAACCACTGGTTAGCTGAGAGGCGATGATGAAAATAATGCCGAGCAGTGCGGAAAATATGAGTGACTGCTGCTGAGAGAAGTATTTGGGGATACCGATGATTCCAATAACATAACCCGTCAGCATGAAAAAGAGGGTCATTGAAGTGAATAGCTTGGCACTGCTTAAAGCTATTCCCTGGTAAGAGCCATATCCTATAATGGTGTTCCCGGCAATCACTTCGACCCCTACGTAAAGGAAGAGGGTGAAGACGCCTAGCATAAGGTGTGGGAACTGAACAATGCTTTTTTTTGAAGCGCTATAACTAGTCTCTGACGACCCCTCCGTTTCTTCCTCAACCACCTCCGGCAGTGAGGAAAAATAGATTGCCAAGGCAACCAGTACAAGCAAGGCTGCAATCAGCAGGTAGGGTACAATCACCTTGCGGGCCAGTTCATCGAGCACTACTGCTTTGTCGGCAGCGGCCATCGTCTCGAGTGCAGCAGTAAGTCCGTCTGCATCCTTCAGGACAATGGATCCCAAGATGAGGGGCCCCAGAATACCGGCAACACCATTGCAGATGCCCATGATGCTCATCCTGCGGGCTCCGCTTTCCCGGGGACCAAGAATGGTCACGTAAGGATTGGATGCGGTTTGCAGTATGGAAAGGCCTAATCCCTGGACAAACAGTCCGAGGAGGAAGATGGCATAAATACGGGTTATCGCTGCCGGAATAAACAGCAATGAACCAACAGCCATGCTTACAAGACCAAATGTGAGTGCATTCTTGTAGCCGATCCTTTTCAGTAGATACCCTGAAGGGATCGCCATCACAAAATAGGAAATATAGAAGGCTGAGGAGACCAACATGGCCTGGATTGATGTCAATTCACAGGCAATCTGCAGATAAGGGATCAATACGGCGATAGCCCAGGTGACGAAGCCAAAAATAAAAAATAATCCCCCGATAATCATTAAAGGGTAGAGATAAGCGTTCTTGCGTGCAGCATCCATCACTTTCTAATTCCTCCGTTTTGGTGTAACGTTTTCAAGGCATTGGCTACACTGCCTTGTTCAAGCAAAAACGTATGTGCCTGATCGTAGTCTCTGATATCGGATTTGTCCATCAAAATCCGCACAGCCCTGTCGGTAATCTTGCGGTTGATCAGCTGCACGTTTACCATTCTGTTGTCGAGCACCCTGCCCATTTGGATCCAGACCGTAGTGCTGATCATGTCAAACACCATCTTCTGTGAAGTGCCTGCTTTCATCCTGGTGCTGCCGGTCACGAACTCGGGGCCGGTGATAACTTCAACCGGATAGTCAGAGACTTCCGCGATCGGTGAGCCGGGGTTATTGACAATGCAGCAGGTGGTGATTCCGTTTTCTCTGCAATTCTTAAGGCCGCTCAATACAAAAGGTGTAGTTCCGCTGGCCGAGATGCCCACCACGATGTCACGGGATGAGACACCCTTTTCGGTGAGCATCTGCCATGACTCTTCGGTATCGTCTTCTTTCTCTTCCAGCGCCAGTATCAGTTTATCTATACCACCAGCGAGCACAGCGCAGATGGTATCATCTTCCATACCAAAGGTTGTGGGTAGTTCCAGTACATCAAGCACTGAAAGACGTCCACCTGTGCCAGCTCCCAGATAGATCATCCGTCCACCTGCTTTCACTTTCTCCACAACAGCATTCAAAAGCCTGTCGAGCTGCGGCTTGGCAGCCTCAACTGCCAGTGCAATTTTTTTATATTCAGAAATCAATCCAGATGTCAGTTCTTCTACACTTTTCTTCTCCAGATCGTTGTATAACGAGGGTTGTTCGGTAATTTTTTCCATATTTGTCTTGATGAGTAAAATAAGTTGTCCTGTTCGTTTATCTATATTAAATGTATGAAATTTTTATCGGTTGTTATTTTTAATTTCAGTAAGGATCTTTTCTTCTACATTCCACGGATAAGTATCGGGCATTCCATACCAGTAAAAGGAATCCATCCCTTCATAATTCCGCTTTTCGATATGTAAGTGAGTAGGTAGATAACTGGAAACATCGTTTGTATAACCGGTTACAGAGACCATTTGGCCTGGCCACATCTTCTTTACATGCAAACTGTAGGGTGTAGTTGTTTCCCGCGAGAAGCCCACCAGTTTCCAGTTCCCGACATTCAGTGTATGCACATAGACCGGCATCGGAAATTGCTTCGTTCCCCGTTTCAGGTAATCCAGCATGATCTCACCCCAGGTCTGGTTCCTTTCGGCAAGCATGGCGTTGGCATTGATTTTTTCATCCCCTGTATAGGCCAGGATCTCATCCCTGCTTTTCACCGGTACATCAAAAACAACGCTGTCGAGAAAAAAGGTGAGAGGCCCACCGATCTTTTCCATTGGACGATTCAGCACAGCCATCACTTCGTTGCCCAACTTTTCACCCGTCGTATATTCTGAATTGTCTGTCGGATTGATGTCCCCGGCGGTACCCTGTAAAAAGAGAGTACGGGTGATGCCGCTTTTTTCTTCGATCACTTTTCTCGCTACCCCCGGGAAGTTGGCAGAAAGTGTAAAACGATCCTCCGGTGAACTGAATACTGGATGGCACGCAGCAATAAAGAGACATCCTTCGCTTTGATCATGCAGATAACGGAAGCGAAGTACATCGACGGCATTATCATAGATCTCCGGATGATCCCTGAGGCTCCTGTTGTAGCCGAGCTGTGCACTGCCTCTGCCAATGAATAGTTCGGCTGGCTTAGCATTGTCTATCGATTCTTCCACCGCCTTTACAATTGCCTCACGTACCACTGTATAGAGATAGGTGGAGTCAGCAATCCGGTTGCTCTCCTGCCAGGTAGGCCAGTTTTGAGTGACCGGGGCAAAGTGTGTATGGGAAGAGTTGATAAATACAGCCGAGTGAGGGAGAGCCCGTTTTTTATAGAGTTCATTCTTGACCATGTTGGTAAAGGAGTCATTGATACCGGTCAGGTCCAGAGCGACAACTATTACGGTTTTATCGGCAGTGGCAATGGAGAGTGCTCTTGCCGAGAGCTCCTGCCTGCTTCGGTGTTCTCCCTGAAATAACCTGTTGGAGCTGTCTATCCCATAGAATTGGTGTCCGGCAAGGGCCAGGGCCTTGATATCCTCATGGACAGTTACACCGTTTTTATAACCGATCTTGATCCATTTACCCTGCTGATAGGTGCCACCCTGTTGATAAAGTACCCCTTCCCGGGTAAGAGCAAGCAATCTGTCAGTATCACCAGCCAGAGAAATTACATCTTCAAGGGGGAAAAAAGAGGCCTTTTCCCATTTCAGTTTCCTGGCTTTAAGGTCTGCGACATGAAATAATCCCTCTTTGTCTGCCAGATATAGTTTATTTCCTGCAACAGCAATGGCATGGACCGGTTGATCCCAGTGGCCCAAGTTTTTCCACCTGAGCTTTTTCCGGGATAAATCACTTTTTTTCAGCTGGCCCTCCGAATCAACACCATAGATTGTGTTCGTTCCCGCGGCTATTTGTCGAATACCGGTTGCATCGCCGATTTTCTCCCATCGAGAAGTGTTTTTGCTACTGCTGCGGTACAGCGATTGGCCATCCACAAAAAAGAGGTGGCTTTCTCCACCGGTAATTCCCAAATAAGCGGGCATTGTTCCCTTTTCTTTCCAGTGCAGTGTGAATCGGCCTTCCCAAGGAGCAGCATAGCCGGCAAGGGTAAGTGAGACAAACTGATCGTCCGGCTCAAGACTTGTAGAGGAAAAACCCACCCGGTAGGAATCCTGAGAAAAACAGGGGTATAGAAACAAAACGATCAGTTGAGAAATAAAGACTGTTTTTATTCTCATAAATATACGGTTTGAAGTGATTTATTCTTGAACCTGAAACTCTTTATAATTTGAAATGAAGTACAGGAAAATTACAACTTGCTGATTGCTTTCGCTTCACGGGATATCTTCCTGATAGCGTCGGCAATCATATCCATGTTCTTTCTGTCACCAAGCAGCATGGTTTGGGTAAACCATAACGCTTCTTCTTCGCATAACTTATCGTTCACGGGGCAGGCAATCTGTTCGAGCCATTGTTTCATTCCCCTCTCCCCGTAAATTTTCAGGTAGTGCTTGTTCTTCGCCAGATTATGTACATAGGCCTCTTTGGTCAGGGAAGTATAACCTGTCGAACAGGGAATGCCTTCCGCATTTAATGCCCGGACAAATGTGGAGCGATCTATACCGGCGAAGGCTTCCTTGTTGTAACGGAACATATAGAGATGGAAAGCGCTGCGGGTGGTCCCTTCATAGAGCTTGGCGGGCTTGATCCCGGGAATCTCGGAAAGTAACCCTGAGAGATATGCAGCATTTTCTGATCGTTGTTTTATTTGTTCAGGGATGCGCGTCATCTGCGCCAGAAGGATTGCTGCCTGGAACTCCGTCATTCTCAGGTTTGAACCACGGGTGCCCGAGCCGGGTTCAAGGCTTGCCGCATCGGAACCCTGTCCCTGGTGGTGAAAACTGTAGCATTTGTTGTAGAAACCCTTATCGTTGGTGATGATCGCTCCTCCTTCCCCGGAATTGAGGTTTTTGGAAGCCTGGAAACTGAAAGCCCCTCCCAGTCCGAAATTACCGACTTTTTTCCCTTTCCATTCGGCAAAATGTGCTTGGCAGGCATCCTCAATGACAGGGAGATTATGCTTGGAGGCAACCTTCATCACGGTATCCACATCAAATGGCGATCCGCCAATATGTACCGGCATTAATGCACGGGTTTGAGAAGTGATCGCCGACTCAATCTTTGAGGCATCAATCTGGAAACTTTCTATATCCGTATCCACAAAAATGGGCAGCGCATAGTTTTGTACAATCACGTTGTAGGTGGCGATAAAAGTATAGGGTGGCAAGATCACCTCATCGCCGGGGCCGATATCCAATGCTCCGAGCATCGTCGTTAAGGCCGTGGTACCACTAGAGGTGGCAAGGGCATGTCCAGAACCGGTCATTTTCCGGTATTCGTCTTCAAACCGTGGTGCTGTGGAACTGCCCAGGCGACACCATTTTCCACTTCGTAATACTTTTAACAACTCTTCTTCTTCTGGAGTTCCAACTACAGGCCATCCGTGCCAGGTACCGTTGAACGAGCGTTTTCCACCAAGAATTGCCGACCTGCGCGTCTGCGATTGCATTGAGTAGGGCAAGCCTGACAGCCCAAGGGCTGCTCCCATACCTATCATCGATGAGCTTTTAATAAAGCCTCTTCTGTTGATTTTTTTTGTTGTCATATTATAATCTTTTAGTTATTAAATTGATGTGGTAAACTAATGGATATTTATGTGGCTGTATTGATTCCGGAATCCGTCGAGAAAAGGATTATTACAATCCAGTTCGGTGATCAAGAAATCGATGTCGGACAAATCTGATACCTGATGGCGTTGCGATAAATTCAGTTTTTCAGCAATTGTAAGCAGTACATTCTTTTCCGATACCTCAAACATGGCCTTGTTCACCTCAACAACCTCCATATCGATATCTGTCATTCCCCGTTCAACGGAGATCGCATTTACTCCCATAAAACAAAGATCAAATCTTATTCGATGCAACTCATTAATGGTGTGAGCACCTACATGAATGTTATGATCTTTTTTTAATTCCCCCCCAATAGTAAATACTTTTATGTTTTTGTACTCCGAAAGAGAGATTGCTATCTGCGGACTTATGGTAAAAATGGTGAGGTTGAGATTTTCAGGAATAACCTTCGTCAGTTCAAAAATAGTGGTCCCTCCCTCAAAAAGCAAGGTCATGTTGTTTTCAATCAGTTTTACAGCTTTTGCAGCAATAATCCTCTTTTCTTCTATCGAATAAACATTGACGTCAGCAATAAAAGGCCTGACCAGGGATTTACTGATGGCACCGCCGTGAACCCTGACAATGTGTCCGCCATCAGCCAGTTCTTTCAAGTCTCTTCTGATGGTGTCTTCTGATACGTTTAACAATTTGCTCAGATCAACAGAAAGCACTTTATTGTGCAAATTGATCTGTTTCATGATAATCTTAAATCGTTCTTCCTTTAGCATATCCTGTCGTCTTTGATTTCAATTAGGTTTGGTGCAGCTACAACGCATACATTTAAGTATAACTAAAAAACAGTTATTGCGTTTTTATGCGCTTTTACAATGCAAATATAGGCATAAATAAGTACTTAGAAGTAGGATCTTAATAGAAAAAAGTAATTTAGTAATATTTAACTATTTTCCGGAGACAGGATTTTTATACTCAGGCAGTACAAAAGAATGAAAACGATCCTAAAACGCTAATCGTGATTGATTGTGATGGAGCCGATGATTATATGATTGATTCCTTTTGTGAATTCTGGGTTACTTCTGGGTTAGTAAACTTTCGATTGCTTGCATCAGAGTATCACTTGCTTCGGGGGAGATACCCGATACCTCTACTTCATAACCTCCCTGTTTATAAGCTTCCCGGGGGGCTATATAGCCCGGGCCGTAATCTCCATAGGCAGCAACTGCTACAAACAAATCGGGACGGATTTTTTTTGCAAACAGCTGAAATTCTACAAAACACTCTCCGGGTAGTCCGATTATTCTGGCTTTTCCGATTTTTAAACACGTGATGTCAGTTTCTCCGCCATCCCTGTATCGTTGAATATATGCAACCCGGGAGACAATTCCTGGCAGAGCCTCTTTCTCCTTGGTTTTTTCCCATTTGTTAACCTCTTCAAGACTCTTGTCAGAAGGACGCAAACGTACCGGTTGAACCAACCACTCTACTGAAACTGCCGCGACGGCTTCTTTCTCTGTGGCGCTCCAGGCCCTTCTCATGCCATCCGCCAGACGTTGAGCGAGAATCCATCTGTTTATCTTCGAGCCGTCGTTGTATTTTCCAGCGGCAATATTGCCACCTGCTCCGTTAAAATGCAGATGCAAAACATCAGGCACCTCCAGCTGTCTGAGAAAACGGGCTATTCCCGGAAAATCGGGGTTGGCAATACCGGTCCGATAATAACTTTGAGGATGGGTTGCATAAAAACTCAGTATAGCTACCGGTTTTTCTCTCTCCCAAAAACTGATCAGGGACACTTTGGGATCAATCAGCCCTTCTGGCTCGTCTCTGAGATTACGATCCCCACATGCCGAAAAACGGGTAGCTTTGACAAGGGAATCACTTCCGAAAATGCGGCGATTGGAAGCAACTTGATACACTTCAGCCTCTCCCAGACCAATATGTGTAATAGGGTGGGGGTTCTTTAGTGATTCTTTCACAGCATCAGCCAATTTAACCATCAGCTGACGGTCGTAGGTGCCTTCATATCGTTCGGGATCAAGATTTGCTTCAATTAACAACTTCTCAGCTCCAAAATCGGAACGGGGAGCATCATGCTGATGAAGCGAGTGTAATGCGACTCTGTTGGGAGTGGTTCCTGCTGCTTCAGCCAATGCTTTTCTGAAAGCCACATGACTTTCATTGGCGATGCCAATCCAGTCAATTGCACATAAGACAATCGGTTCCCCCGATCCCAGGATCACTACTCCTCGAGCACGAAGGCCCAAATCCCAGCTGTTTTTCATTTCATCATATGCCAGAGCTGTCCCAACGGAAGGGGTAGCATCCAGATCGAAGACAGATATTGCAATTGAATTATTGGCTGGAGGAATCTGATTTTTAGCCATCATCATATACGGTGCCCAGGTAATGGACAACACCATCAGCAAACATTTCAATCGTTTATGAACTGTCATGACATTTATTCTTAGAACATATTAATAATCATTCGTGCCAACGATATGGATGATTTCAACACGTGAATTAAAAACCGAAGCCGGCAGGTCACTCTTTAATAGCTGTTATTGTCGGGCCAGCCGGCTAAGGTACCGTTCAGGTGTCAAGAAAGATTTTTACCAGATCATCTATCTTTTTTCCATTATGATCAAATCTGGCAACGGTATAGATATCATTATCATCACCGATAGCAATAGAATTTACATAGGTGGGGAAATTGCCATTCTCATAAAAAACCGGGCCCAGATCCTTATATTTTTGCTCCGGAATATTATACGTAACAACGTGCAGATATTCTAATCCTTTAGGAGCGCCCATGCTTATTTTTTCCAATCCGGCTATTCGTTTTCCATCCTTATATATAGGAGCACCGGTAAGATAAAAAATGGTATCGTTCTTAATTTTAAATCCCAGGTATCCATAGCTAAACTGATCGAACATTCCGCTTTTACGAGAAGGTTCAGACGTGATTCTTTCGACGATCTCAATCTTCCGGCTCTTAGGATCGAAGTTGAAAAGATATCCTGAGTTCCCATGTACACCGTAAGCTTTGTTTTCTGGCCCGTACCAGAAGATTTTCCTCCAGTTATATCCCATGCTGCCGGCATCCTTTACATCGTATTTCCCAAAGTAATCAAGTCTCATGCTTACCTCCTCCATTTTCTGTGGAACCTGATCTGTGAAAGGATCATATTCGTAGATATCACCTTCAGCCGTAGAATAAAAAACATGTCCGTCATCAGGGTTTACAAGGATGGAACGGCACAACACCCTGTAATCTTCCCCTCTTTTTCCGAACTCGCCCAGTCCATTGATAAGACCCAGATTTTTTAGTGTATTCTTTTTTATATCGTAATCGATAAAATATCCCTTGGGCCAGGTTATGCCATACAAACGTTCTCTTTCTTTATCCATTGTCATGGTAAGAATTCCTTCCCCATCGGGTGCCAATGCTAGATCCTGAATCTCTCCGGTGGTCATATCGTAATAGAGAAAATGTCCACCCGGATAAAGTTTATATCCATCAGGTGCATTTACAGGAAGTTGCTGTGCACCATCGATCATTTCGTAATATCCAACATGTGTGGCAAAAAAGAGTTTGTTGTCGTGTTCAAAGAATTCGGTATGACTCTTTCCCTGAGAAATATAATTCAGTTTCTTCTCCCCCAGGGCTTCTGAGAGATCCGCCAGAAACTGAGTCTTGTCTGAAGCCGGATCGTAGCAATACATCTGAGCTCCAACGTCGTGCCGGGTTGAACAGAGGACGTAGTAAATTTTTCCGTCACTGGCTTCGGAAATGGCATTGTAGGTTTCATGAGCATCCTGAAATCCTGAAAAATAGGTTTTAGCAATCATTTTTCTAATATTAATAGGTTTTATTATTGTACGTTTTATTATCCGTAAACAATCATAGAAATCTACTGGGATTTCCGTTTTTTCATTTTTTTCAAAGTTCGCCAGGATAAACCATATAATATCAGAAAATTGCGCAAAGCTTCTTTCAAAAAGCGCAAGAAAGAGAAGACATGTTCCATTAGTTGCTTAAAACCTTGGATAATTGTTCTCATTGCGTCAGATCTTATAAAGATAGAACAAAGTATATTTCAGGCGTCCGAATGCAGACAGCCGGAATTAAAAAAAATCCGCCAGGATTTTTGTGTGTTAACCTTACAAAAATCTGGCGGAATGAAAGAATGAAAGAATGAGAGAATTTATAAGAATGAATTTAAAGTTTCATTTCCCAACCTTTTTGATATTTCCTGCTCCACAGTTTGCTGGCTGCACGGTTATTGATAATGTGGGCGTTGGTGGGATTTGTCTCGAATGTAGTTCTTGTGCGTTGGGCTATATTCCCTAAATGTGCCAGGGTTGTGCTGATACATCCTACGTTAATATCGGCATTAAGCGTAGACCCTTTTCTGATACCGTCCAAAAAGTTGGAAAAATGGAACGAGTCCAATTGTTGGGTGGGGTTTGTAGTATCCCCGGCCTTGAAACTCATTTCACTGGTTACCTCTTTTACAAGCTTATTCTTCAGGTCGTACACCTTGTAAGCATTTCCTCCTCCGATCACCAGGGTGCCGGATTCGCCGTAGAATGCGCAGCCTACCGAAGAGTCTTCAATATTCCGACCGTTGCAACTCCGACCTTCCCATGTGATTAGCTTGTTGCCTCCAAATTCGAGGTTGACGATTTGTGTATCTGGAAATTCCCAGTCATCACTATAAAGGTATCTGCCTCCTGAGGAATCAACATGGGTAGGATAGGTCAAGTCCATTCCCCAACGGAGAATATCAAGAAAATGCACACCATTATTTCCAGCTTCGCCGGTACCCCAATTGTAGAACCAATGCCAGTTATAGTGGAGATAGTTGTCTTTGTAGCTAGTTACCCTTGGTGCCGGACCTTGCCACAGTTCCCAGTCAAGCCATTCCGGTACAGCCGTAACGTTTCCTGTTCCAATTGATGGCCTGTTATTTGCGTACCAGGCTTTACCGAAGTAGACTTTGCCAATGATTCCCTCTTTTATTTCCTGTACCGCTTTGATTACATTAGGCCACGATCTGCGTTGCATACCTGTTGCAGTAACTATGTTATATTTTTTCACTGCCTGCATGAGGATTTCATCCTCTGCCGGATTGTGACTGGTGGGTTTTTCCAGATAGACATTTTTGCCGGCTTTCATAGCCATCAGAGCAGCTGGTGCATGCCAATGTTCGGGTGTAGCAATGATCACAGCATCTAAATCCTTTATTTCAAGTAACTTTCTTAGGTCTTTTTCTCCCTGAGGGGTATTGCCTGCAATTTTTTTTACGTTGGTGATACATTTTTCCATGGCACGTCTGTCTACGTCGCAAACGTAAGCTATTTCGCATCCTTTTTCCCGTGCAAAACCTCCCGACAAGGCGTTACCACGTGAGTTTACACCAATAGCGCCCATTTTTATTTTCTCGTTGGCCCCGACTATGTTTTTGTAGCTTCTGGCGCTAAATCCAGGTAAAACACCCCCTATAGAAACCAGTGTTGTGCCAATGGCTGCTTTTTTGATAAATTCTCTTCTTGTAGTCATGATGATATTTTTAGAAAAACACGTTTGAATTTGACAAAAATACAAAATTAATTGGCAACGGTTTTTCTATTTACGTTTGATTATCATCAAAAAACGCAGATTACTTCATTTTCACGAAGGTTCTTACAACGCCTTCATCAGGCGCAAGCATCGTGACGCTGTAGCCTTTCTTTTGTAGCAAATCGATCAGTGGGGTGGGAGGAAACGAAGAGATAAATTCCAGACAATCTCCTTGATTCAACTTATTGGCGAGATCAAGTATTTGATCCTTAGGGTGATTTCCGGATTCGATGATGGGGCGGACATCCAACGTGTGCGTAATGGTTGCCGGGAGCATTTTTTCTGAGAAAGGGATATGAATATCTTCACTGTTTGGACAGAAACTGTTCTCAAGCGGCAATAGTCCTGCTTCCTTTCTGAGCGTATTAACCATCTCCACTATACTCACACCTCCCACTTTTGCCGCTTGCTGCAACGAGGTTACTTTTGCTACCGTTTTTCGCAATACCGGATTTTTTAATGCGGCAAAAGCAGGAGAGAAATGCTTCAAAAGCTCTTCCAGTTGCGGAAATTCTTTTAATAAATCGGCAACTTTGGTGTCGGGAGTGATGTCGGGTTTATTTGTGTTCATACGAAAGCAGTCGCTGGTCGCCTTCCAGTTTTCTCATTTGTGTGATATCTTGCGTTACTTCCACAACACCCAGATACTCCCCTTCTTTTCCGCGTACAGCCGAGTATTCGATATAGATGAACCGCCCCATGAAGTTCGACATCCAAAAAACGGCTTTGTTTTCTTTCCCGCTTTTGAAATCGGAAAGTATTTGCTCTACCACGTGCACACTTCCCGGCGGATGGCACATCCGTACATCACGTCCGATAATAGAACGGTTTCGCTCGAAAACCCTGTTGGGACTGTGTGAAAAGAAACGTACCTTATCGATTTTGTCCACAAATGTAATGTCGATGGGAAGATGTAAGAAAAGGGCTTCTAGCTCAGCGAGATTAAATGCTCCGGAGGAAAGGCGTATAGCATCGGCGGTCACGTATTCCTGTTTTTCAACCTTTGTGCCGGACGGTTGCCATTCGTCTTCCGGGTCAAAAAGGCAGTAACCGAAATTAGGCGTTTCCTGATAGACCTTGTACCATTCTTCTTCGGTTAATGTGTCCATTGCCATTGGGAACAAAATTTCCTCTTCTTTCATAATCATTCCGTCCAACATCTCAACGGCCGGAACAAGTACGAGCTGAACAAGGGATTTCATTTCTTCCACCGTTGAAACGGGTGATTCCAGCGCTTCAAAAGAACTTTTCAACAAATCCCTGATTTCGTCGTGTTTACCCCACATCACCTTTGGAGGGCCTGTGATAAGGTGTTTCTCCAAAAAGGGGAAAAGCAGATATTCCTTCCGTTTGTAGTGTTTATCCACATCGGATAAGTTATTGAATATTGTACGAAGCTGCAGTATAAATCCCGGCAGTTGTTTTTCGCTAAGGTCAGTTACGTTATCAAACAGGCCGGCGATTTTAATTACTTCTCTTTTTAATGACTGATTTTCTTTTTTGAATGTGTCCACCGGATGCCCTGCGGGAACGGGTTTGGCACCACCCAAATCGATGCTACCGTCGAGTACAGCCGTATGCAAATCGCAGAAATCGAGAATTTCTTCCTCGGTAAGTGCGTTGCTATTGATGAGTTCCTGTTCAACTTCCACCACTTCGTTGTATGGGATGTTGCGGAGCACTTCGATAAGTCTTTGTCGCAGCACTTCGGGGTTTTCTCCTTCGTGTAAACGGAGGAGAAGGTGTCGCAACAGTTCTTTGCGCTGCGACGAGTTATTGATTACTTCACTCATAAATTTATTGCTTAATCATTGTCAACACCATTTTAAACGGCTCAATAGCATAGAGTGCATGAGAGAACCCGGCAGGCATAATGATGCACTCACCTTTTTTCAAATGGTGAGGATTGCCGTCTATGCGGATTTCTGCCTCACCGTCCAGCAGGTATACCATCGCATCATAGGGCGAGGTGTGTTCCGTCAGTCCCTGGTCTTTATCGAAAGAAAACAATGTGACGTTTCCCGATTGCTTTTTTATAACTTGTTTGCTGACGACGCCTCCCGAAGAGTATTCAATTGAATTTTCCATCGAGAAAATTTTTGCAGGTTCAAAAGTTGCCATAATTGTTTTTTATTGATGATTGATACTGCAAAGATATTATTTAGATTGAAACTAAATTGTAACTTGAGTTACAGTTTAGAACTTTTTTGACACCTTTGGCTTTTTGAGTATCCGGGTTATTTGCACTCCACCGTTTCGAGGAGAAGTTTCATATCTTCGTCCACGCTTGTAATTCCCGTAATTCCAAAGTTGTTTACCAGTACATTCACCACGTTGGGTGAAAGGAATGCAGGGAGGGTCGGTCCAAGGTGGATGTTCTTCACTCCCAAATAGAGCAGGGCCAGCAAAACAATTACCGCCTTTTGTTCATACCAGGCAATGTTATAAGCGATGGGCAAATCGTTCAAGTCGTTTAAACCTAGGGCTTCTTTTAATGCGAGAGCGATTTTTACGAGTGAGTAGCTGTCGTTGCACTGTCCGGCGTCAAGTACACGGGGAATGCCATTGATATCACCCAACGGTAACTTGTTGTACCGGTATTTGGCACAACCGGCGGTTAAGATGACTGTATCCCCGGGCAGTTTTTGAGCGAACTCGGTATAATAGTTTCTTCCGTTCATTCTCCCGTCGCATCCTCCCATCACAAAGAATTTGCGAATGGCGCCGGACTCGACTGCTTCAACCACTTTATCAGCAAGAGCAATGACCTGATTGTGTGCGAATCCGCCTACAATCTCACCCGTTTCGATTTCTTTGGGAGCAGCACATTTTTTGGCATGTTCGATTATTGCAGAAAAGTCTTTTGGTTGTCCCTCCTTTCGGTCCCCGATATGCTTGAATCCTTCGAATCCCGATGCCCCTGTTGTATAGACCCTGTCGATGTAAGTGGATGATTTTCGGGGAGGGACAATGCAGTTGGTCGTAAACAGGATAATTCCGTTAAAATTCTCAAAATCTTCGGTTTGATGCCACCATGAACTCCCGTAATTGCCCACGAAGTGGCTGTATTTCTTAAATGCCGGATAGTAGTTTGCCGGAAGCATTTCACTGTGCGTGTAAACATCTACCCCTGTCCCTTCGGTTTGTTTCAGCAGATCTTCCATATCCTTTAAGTCGTGTCCGCTGATGAGAATTCCCGGATTGTTACGTACGCCAAGGTTTACTTTTGTGATTTCCGGATTTCCGTAACTCGATGTGTTTGCTCTATCCAGCAATGCCATTACCTGTACACCGTATTTCCCGGTTTCGAGAACCAGTGCGGTCAACTCGTCAACCGAAAGGGTGTCGTCCGTTGTTGCTACCAGCGCACGCTGCATAAAAGCGAAAATTTCGTTTTCTGTGTAACCTAAGTTGAAAGCGTGTTCGGCATATGCAGCCATTCCTTTTAATCCGTAAATGGTGAGTTCACGAAGAGAGCGGACATCTTCATTTTTTGTGGTAAGCACACCCACTTCGAACGCTTTTTTTGATATTTCGGCTTCGGTTTCTCCCACCCAGAGAGCACCGTCAAAAGTGATCCCATCAATATTTCCCCCTGTGTTAGTCAGGCGTTCCCTTGCGGCATTCCGCATTTCGAAAGCCATTAACAGGCGTGTGGTAAACCGGTTTTTGTCGAAATTGGCATTTGTGATGGTCATAAACAAGCTATCGGTAATAAATTTGTTGATCTGCGGAATTTCAATCCCATATTTTCTCAACGGAACGGTATAATGTGAAATTCCTTTGCACAAGAACAACAGCAAATCCTGAAGGTTGGCCACATCTGCGGTTTTTCCACATACTCCCTTTACGGTGCAGCCTTCGTTCTTTGCTGCTTCCTGACACTGAAAACAAAACATTTTATCCATAATACTTTTAATTTTTATTGTTATTGTTTAGTGACACAAAGGTAGTCCGGAGAATCATGAACTTTTGTAACCCAGGTTACACGAGATTTTTTTAGGTAATTTTAAATAGTTTGTTGGATTTTCAGGGTGCATATGCAACCATTTGGAAGAATAACCTGCGGAACTTAACTGCTTGAGTAAATAAACGTGTTTTTTTGATTGTTTGTATGGATTTAATTATTTTTGTTTTTAAAAAAATACATGTACAACCCAATTCTTGCTGATTGTCCACTGTTTTCCGGAATCGACGATAAAACTCTTGAGGATTTTATATCCGATACAGTATGTGAAATCCGGACTTTTCAGAAAGGAGAATACGTGGTTAGACAGGGAGACACTATCACTTTTCTGTACTTATTGACGGAAGGGATTGTGCGCACTGAAATGATTACAGCTGAGGGTAATTTGGTTGAAATTGAATTTATTGAGGCCGTTCGTCCATTAGCACCTGCATTTATTTTTTCCGACCAGCACAGGTTTCCTGTCGATGCCATTACCATGGAGAAGGCAGTTGTTTATATGATTCCAAAATCTGTTTTTCTCAAAAAAATGATGTTGAATGAAACGTTGCTGAGAAACTTTTTGAGGCTGAATTCCAATATGACGGTCTTTTTATCAGGGAAGGTCAAAATGCTTTCTATCAAGAGTCTGCGTGCGAAGTTGTCCTTATATATCCTCGAGAACACCTCTCCCGATCAGGACAGTTTTATTTTAAAAAGAACTCAGACGCAATTAGCCGAATATTTTGGTGTTCAGCGTCCGTCCCTTGCACGCACCATTGGCGAGATGATCAATGATGGTGTTATTTCTTTATACAAAAAGGAATTAAAGGTGTTAAACCGGAAAAAGCTGGAGCATTATTAAAGCATTTTTTCCACAATAAATGGACTTATATTTGAATTTATCCGTTATATTTGTAAAGTTTAAAGAAAAAAGTTATACTTAAAAAAATTATACTTAAAAATTTATCTAAAAGTCATGAGTAATCAATTAACAAGAAGAAAATTTTTGAAAACGGCGGCTATCGGTGCTGTTGGTGTAGCCGTATTCCCACAGTTCGTAACGTCTTGTCAGAACAAGAAAGCCGGTGAAGTTGCCGATGGAATTATCCGTCTGGGATTTATTGGTTTAGGGCAGCAAGCCATGTATTTGCTGAACGGATTTATGGGGATGCCGGAAGTAGAAGTTGTGGCCGGATGCGACGTGTACGGTATCAAGCGGGAACGATTTCTGAAGCGCGTAAACGATCACAATGTCACACAGCAGAAATCTGTAGCAGTAGAGGTGTATGAGAACTATAAGGACTTGATCGCACGAGAGGATATCGATGCGGTTGTGATTGCTACGCCCGATCACTGGCACGCGTTTATTGCCATAGCAGCATGTAATGCCAAGAAAAACGTCTATCTCGAAAAACCGTTAACATTTACTATAAAGGAAGGCCAGGAATTGGTAAAAGCAGTAAGAAACAACGGAGTAATTCTTGCTGTTGGCAGCCAACAGCGTTCAGATCCTAATTTCCAGCACGCTGTAAAAATGGTACAAGAAGGAAAAATTGGAAAAATAGAAAAAGTAAATGCTTACGTAGGCGCTCCCCCAACACCGTATGATCTTCCCGAAGAGTCCGTTCCGGCCGACTTGAACTGGCCACTGTGGTTGGGCCCCTCTGAATTTATACATTATAACTCGCAATTAAACCCGCCCATTTCACTTGATCCCGAGCAAAAAGAACAGTTCTGGGGAGCATGGCGCTGGTACAAAGAGCTAGGGGGTGGATTCACTACCGACTGGGGTGCCCATATGTTTGATATTGCACAATGGGGATTAGGCATGGACAATAGTGGTCCGGTGGAAATTATTCCCGCAGGATATCAAGATACAAAATTTCTCACGTACAAATATGCTGATGGCGCTGTAATGACTGAAGAACCTTTCGACGAAAAACAAACAAAAGGTGTGAAGTTTTGGGGTGATAAAGGTTGGATTGAAGTATCGAGGGGGCACTACTTAGCTTCGGATGACAGTTTGTTACCTCCTAAAGTTGAAGAAACAGAAGGTGCATATGAAACGAAAGTCCCGCATTTGGAAAACTTCATCAATGCTGTAAAAACGAAAACCGATCCGGTTGTGCCGGTTGAAATCGGACATCGCAGTTGTACAGTATGTACGCTCGGAAACATCGCTTACGACATGAAGCGCCCGATAAAATGGGATCCTGCCACAGAAAAATTTGTAGATGATCCGGAAGCGGATAAAAACAGGTTGTTTAATAAAACCTATACTGAAGGTTATATCCTTTAAAAGAAGCAATTTATGGCGTGAGGGTGTTCTTTAAGGAATACCCTCATCATTTTTCCTGCTGATCCATGTTTACATACCATTTTGAATAAAATCCAGACAAGTCGAAAGACTGGTGTCGGGTGTTAAATTAACTTATATTTATTTATCTAAAGTCATGAGTAATCAATTAACAAGGAGAAAATTTATTAAATCAGCAGCCGTTGGAGTGGTTGGTGTAACGGTGCTTCCCCAGTTTTTGGCTTCCTGCAACTCAAACAAAAAATCGGGAAATGAGAAGATTGACGATGGTATCACTCGTTTAGGGTTCATCGGTTTAGGTCAGCAGGGTATAGGCCTGTTGGGTGCATTTCTGACTATTTCAGGAGTGGAGGTTGTAGCAGGAAGTGATGTATACGGTATTAAGCGGGAACGTTTTCTAAAACGGTTGAACGATCATTATGGATCGCAGCAAAAAACTGTTTCAGTGGATGTTTATGAAAATTACAAAGATCTTCTGGCTCGCGATGATATTGATGCCGTTGTGATTGCCACACCCGATCATTGGCACGCTTTTATTGCCATTGATGCTTGTAAAGCAAAGAAACACATTTATCTGGAAAAACCGTTAACATTTACGATAAAAGAGGGTCAGGAACTGGTCAAGGCCGTACGCGAAAATAATGTAATTCTTGGTGTAGGCAGCCAGCAACGTTCGGATCCGAATTTTCAACATGCTGTGAAAATGGTTCAGGAAGGGAAGATCGGGAAAGTTGAGAAAGTGAATGCTTATGTAGGCCCTGGACCACATCCGTATGATCTGCCGGAAGAACCTGTACCTGCCGATTTGAATTGGAAAATGTGGCTAGGCCCGTTGGAGTATTTTCATTACAATTCCCGGTTGAATCCACCCATCTCGCTTGATCCGGAGCAGAATGAAAGTTATTGGGCTGAATGGCGTTACAACAAGGGATTAGGCGGAGGATACACTACCGACTGGGGAGCGCACAACTTCGATATCGCTCAATGGGGTATCGGGATGGATAAGAGCGGTCCAGTTGAAATTATTCCCGCCGGCTACGCGGGCACGGAATTTCTCACGTTCAAATACGATAATGGAGTAGTTGTGACCAACGAGCCGTTTGACGAGGAAAAAACATTGGGAATTAAGTTCTGGGGAGATAAAGGCTGGATTGAAGTTTCGAGACAATTCTATCATGCTTCCGATGAAAGTCTGATGCCTCCTAAGGCAGAAACTCAGGGAGGAAGATATGAAACGAGAGTTCCACATAATCAGAACTTTATCGATGCCGTAAAGTCAAATATTGATCCCATTGTCCCGGTAGAGATTGGGCACAGCACGTGTACTACGTGCAATCTAGGCAATATTGCCATTGAACTGAAACGTCCGGTTAAATGGGATCCGCAAACTCAAACATTTGTAGATGACCCCGAAGCGACAAAATACCTCACGAAAACATACAGTGAAGGGTTTTCGATCTGATATTAAAAAAGCTGCCAAAAAAATTTTGGCAGCTTTTTTAATATTATTGTTCGCCAAAACTTATTTTTCTTTTTCTACGATAATCAAGCCCAGTTCATCCAGCTGCTCTTGTTCAATGCGCGAAGGAGCATCAATCATGACGTCGCGTCCGGAATTGTTTTTCGGGAAAGCGATGCAGTCGCGAATACTATCGAGCCCGGCAAAGAGTGAAACCAGCCTGTCCAAGCCGAAGGCTATCCCTCCGTGCGGAGGTGCCCCGTACTTGAAAGCGTTCATCAGAAATCCAAATTGTTCCTGGGCGCGTTCTTCGGTAAAACCAAGAACCGAAAACATTTTCTTTTGCAGCGCGCTGTCATGGATACGGATAGATCCGCCACCAACTTCCACGCCATTGATTACTAAATCGTAAGCGTTGGCGCGAACAGCTCCCGGATCTGAATCAAGCAGTGCGATATCTTCCGGTTTGGGGGAGGTAAAGGGATGATGCTTGGCGAAAAACCGGTTCAACTCTTCGTCTTTTTCCAGCAAAGGAAAATCTACTACCCAAAGGCATTTGTAATTGTTTTTGTCTCGTAATCCTAGGCGCGCACCCATTTCGAGACGAAGTTCAGAGAGTTGTTTTTGTGTTTTCTCGGTTTCTCCACTTAACACAAGAAGCAGGTCTCCGGGTTTGGCGTTGCAACGTTCCGCCCACAATTTCAAATCGCTTTCGGAGAAGAATTTATCTACCGATGATTTTAAGGTTGCATCTTCATTATAACGAACATGGATTAATCCTCTGGCTCCGATTTGCGGTCGTTTTACAAAATCCGTCAACTCGTCGAGTTGTTTGCGGGTGTATGCACCGCATCCCTGAGCACAAATGGCACCGACGTATTCCGATGAGTCGAAGACACCAAAACCCCGGCCGGTTGTCAAATCCTTTATTTCCACAAACTTCATGTCGAAACGGATATCGGGCTTGTCCGATCCGTATTGCCGCATGGCATCGGCGTAGCTCATCCGCGGAAAATCGGGAAGCTCAATTCCTTTCTGCGTTTTAAAAAGATGTTTCGTCAGTCCCTCAAACATATTCAGCACGTCTTCCTGCTCAACGAACGACATTTCACAATCGATTTGTGTAAATTCCGGTTGGCGGTCGGCGCGCAGGTCCTCATCCCGAAAGCATTTCACGATCTGGAAATAACGATCGAATCCCGAAACCATCAGTAGCTGCTTAAAGAGCTGCGGCGATTGTGGCAGCGCGTAAAACTCTCCCTGGTTCATACGCGATGGTACAATGAAATCGCGTGCACCTTCCGGAGTAGAACCGATAAGCACGGGAGTTTCTACTTCCAGAAAGTCTCTTTCATCGAGATACTTCCGTGCCTCGAACGCCATTTTGTGACGAAGTTCAAGGTTTTTTCTAACTATGCTGCGTCGTAAATCGAGGTAGCGGTATTTCATGCGTAAATCATCACCCCCATCAGTTTCTGTTTCGATGGTGAAAGGAGGCGTTTGTGCTGCGTTTAAAACAGTCACAGCCGTTGCTACTATTTCAATATCTCCGGTAGGTATGTTTTGATTCTTGCTTGATCTTTCTGCTACTTTTCCCGTCACCTGAATTACATATTCACGTGCCAGTTTATTTGCCTGTTCGCAAAGTTCGCGGTCTATCTCCTGGTTAAACGATAATTGAGTGACTCCGTATCGGTCGCGTAAGTCAATAAAAGTCATACCTCCCATTTTACGAATTTTGTGCACCCAGCCCGAAAGGGTGACCTCCTTATTTATGTCGGCGATTCGTAATTCGCCACAAGTCCTGTTTCTATACATATATTTTGCTCGTTTGCCATGTTTGAATTGCAAATTTACACATTTCTAACGTTGAAACCGCTTATCGATTAAAAAAAGCTGAAAAGTTTTGATATTATCGGGATAAAATCGTACTTTTGCACCCACGTTTTGAAAAGAACGACTCGGGGTGTAGCACAGTCCGGTTAGTGTACCTGCTTTGGGAGCAGGGGGTCGCGAGTTCGAATCCCGCCACCCCGACGTTGAAAATCAAACACTTATCTGAATATTCAGGTAAGTGTTTTTTCTTTAGAACACACATTTCACACACGCAATCGGATAGTTTTTATAAGCTATCGAGATCATATAACTCCGTCTCGCTTCATACCTCCGCCCACATTTGACGCTCTTTTCCATTCCGGTGCGATGGTCAATAAAAAATTATTGTCGTTCTGAGAGCCTTAAAATGGGCCGTTTCTTAACAGACGAAATGTTTGACCCCAAAATAGAACGGTTATTATCTGGAAAAAAAATTACTCACATCCCATCAATAATTTTATCAATCACATCTAAATCATCCCCATCCAATACCCAGTCAGGAAATTCAATGTTTGTACTATTCTCTTTGTTGTATTTTTCAATTTCTTTTTTTGCCTCTATGCCTTTCTCCATTGCTTCAATAGCCTTTCTACCTGTAGCCCGGAGGAGCTCCTTCATTTCTTCAATGTCAGATACGCGCTCCCCGGCCTCATCTCTTTCAATCAGCTTTTGCAAATCTTCTTCGCTCATCGTTGATTTAAATTTTTCTTTGTAATAGTCCATGTCGTTCATATTTAATAAATTATTAATGTCATTTAAATGGCCGCCCCTATTTTCACAAACGGAAGCGGTAAGTATTCAATTATACGAAAATCAAATAGATGTTGTGCGGATTACGGAAATTTTGTTCCGGGAGGATGAACAAACATACCTCCCGGCTTACTTGAAGTGCGCCATTCGGCTACTCTTTCCCGTCGTCCGGTTTCGCCTGACTGATGGCGCTCAGTCCAATTTTTAAGCATGTCAAAGATCGAGAGTCTGACGTAAAACCGTTATATGGCGGTGCAGCTGACTGATGCCAATAGGTTTTGCGATATCTGGGCTGCCATGAGTTTTAGGATTTCATCCCGCAAACCGTCCAGTTTCTCGATCAGATCTTCTGTCATAGAATCGACCGCGCTCGCGCCCCAATATTCCTCTACTTGTCTCATAACTAAATCGACACCATTATCGACCATCCGATAGGCCACCAGATAGTATTTTGTTCCCTCGCTCAACGTGGCGTTTCTCATTTTCTCGGGTTTTATTCTGTTTGTCATTACTTCCATGATTGATATTTTTTTTTAAATGTCGTCATCCAGACGATACAGGCGTACCGGTGTTTTAATACCATGCTGCTTGTTGTATCGCACTTCATCAAAAGCTCTTTTCCGTTGTTGGCTATGCATCCTGCTCATTTTTCCAGCCAACTTACTAAGTTCGTTTGCTTTTTTTATCTTTTCATCAAACGAGTTGGCTTCCCTGGACGATAGTTCCGCAAGCTTTTCGCCCAAGGCATCGTATTTTGCTTTTGCTTCGAGATACTCCTTATAAAAATCTCTTTTCCCTGCTTCCATAGGTCTGATAATTGGTAGGTGAATAAAATATATGTTGGTTTGTCCTTTAAGTTCACTCAATGTGGCTTCATTTTTCATCGTTCACGAGAGAGGATGTTTTGCCTGCTCCCAATAATTTAAGTAGTTCCGGCCGAAACATAAATGTGTTGAGGTCAGTCGCGGTTTTCTCCAGATCGTTTCTGGTTGACCGGATAAACATTTTAACTTTGAAGAAAGCATCTTTGAGCTCATCCTGGGAGAGGGGAAGGGTTCCGGTCTCATAGAACGTGCATAGATCCATTATGCCATCCAGCGAGGCCCCATGTTCATAAATTGAAAAATTAAAGTCGTTTGCTTTGGTCATGTAGGTGTCTACCGTAAATCGCTGATCTTCTTTTAAATTTTGTGTCATAAGTCTAAAAAATTAAATGATTAATACTCAATTTCTTTGTTTTTCATATTATTTTCCTTTTGCGTTTTTGAATGTTGTTGAGGTGTCTCGCGATTCTCTGGTCCTTGAGATTGCGTCTTCCGTTGGGATTAGGGGCAGGAGCCTCGGACGCTTCCAGCAGCTCCCGCATAATCCCCTCCAGTTGACTTGCAAGGTCGATTAGTCTCTCACGAGTTATTCTTTTAGGGCCTTGTATGGTTTCCAGATCTGAAAACTCCAGCATAGCCTTTACTATTTCATTTTCAATTCTTGCCATGTCCGTGCTCGGCAGGTGTTTTTTCAATACCGATGCCGCGAGGGTCTCTCTATTTTTCATCTCCGTGCTTTTTTAAGATTTAAACCTCTGATGCCGTTAGCGTGTTCTATTCTCCGTAGCTTAACCACCTCGGCATATCCGAAATGGGTGTGCAAGGATCCTCCCTCCGTCTCCAGCTCCATATAGTCCGGATCGTAGTCGGTGTGGAGTATTCCCACAACTCCGGATATCACGATAAGATCTCCCTTGCGAACAATGGCGCCGCGTACCTCTGCGTAGTTACCTTGCTTGAATTGCCTGATCATGGTTGAGCCCTCCTGTTATTAGTGCACATGAATGTCGTTTATTTTCACAAAGCTACATTATAATATCGTATTATCAAAATATAGATACATCAAAATGCAGTTTTTAATTTTATTTAACGATACCATAATGTAGTATTGCAGTTTTAATGCGTAACTTTGAAGCCGTAAAACATAGTACAAATGCTAAAAATCAAGGAAATAGCAAGAGAAAAAGGATACACCATGCAGCAGCTCGCCGATAAGCTGGGAATTGTCAGGGATACTTTGACCAGGCAGGCACACGGTAACCCTACAATAAGTACGCTTCAAAAGATCGCCGAAGTACTCGAGGTCGATATTACGGAGCTGTTCGATACTGCGGCCATTGAGAAGTATAAAAAAATCACTGCTATCAACTGTCCGAAGTGCGGGGAAGAAATCCGTTTAAGCATTGAAGAAGAGAACTGATTTTTCAGGCCGTTTTTTATTTAGGTAAGACTGCCCTCCAACCGGGGGGCGGTTTTTTTTGTCCAATCTCAGAGGAAAGACCTTTCTGGAGTTGTCAAATAATGCCTAAATACCGATAAAAAATGCCCTTTTTTACCCTTTTTCTGTATCATTTTTGCTCCGTTTTGCCGGTTGATATAAGAATGAGAGAGGCGTGATTCACACCGGGCCTCTCTCTGACAAAGAAAAACATATAAACCTTGTTCATGGACCCCTACTAAAAACGAAAATGTGGAAAAAGCACGTTGACTACCACGTCCAGAAGTTTACTCATATTGGGAATATAAAAACCCGGAATATACTTATCACTCATACTGTCAATAATTACTTCCAACCATCTGAAACGAAAAATCCAGGTTGGCGAGTGATCCGCTGCCGTTCCTAACCTCCACCGTAAAATATGTGGAATACATTCCTGTAACAACGCATCTTTGACCACTTACCAAAGGTTGACAAAAAACACAGTAATCTGCCGTCTTTATCAAACCATTAGGCCTTTGAAAATCTATTCTCATAATCCCTGTGGATATCCATTGGTCGGCAACTATATCTATTGCCCCCCATTTATTTACTACTGCCATGACTATATATATTGCTCTGTTGCAAAATAACTTCCCGTAGCCTGCTGGTTAAGTTCCCAGTCCGTCAGGAATCGGTTGAAGCTGTCATACAATGGTTGGACTGCCTCCGACTGTTCGGCATCGGCTTTTTCCATTGCCATCTTATAAGCTCCCACAATGTTAAGTACTTCTCCGTGGCTGTATAGAATAGCCTCCGTAGGTATGTTGTTGTAAGGCTGGAATAACATCTCAATATTGCAGTCTGAATCCGGCAATAGGGAAAAATGTTCCGTAATCTCTGTGGGTAGCTCTGTTTTCGGCTTGTTTGCCTTCCACACACGATACTCGGATAATCCAGTCAAAACACTTTCAACCGTGGAATATTCTATCGCTTCGGGATCTAACAGTCCCTTGGCTACAATTAGGCTTGCCTCAAAATGAGAGACAAACGTATCGTTGGAAAATATGCAGGCAGGGTAAAAATCACCCCGTTCGTTGATAGTCTGCTGCATTGTGATCTTTGCTTGTAATGGTATAATTCTTGCCATAATATTAATTATTAATTTGTTTGTATTTTAGTCCGTAACTCATAGTCTGCTTCTTTTTCTCGCTTCCTGCTCCAATATGCCGACTAACCGGCTGCCTTCTATCTCGAATCTTACATTACCGTTCGTGCCGCTCTGCAACGCCCCGGCAAGGTTGTTCTGCTGCGCCCTGTTAAGGATCAGCTCGCCGGAGTTGACCCGGGCGAGCATCTTGTCGCCTGAATAGGAGTTTCCCGGTACGATCCCGCCGAACTCGAACTTCGGTATGTTCATCAGCGCCCCCATGATCGAGAGAACTGCACCCGCCGCCAGGATAGGGCCGACGATGGGGATGCCCGCCACTGATCCCGCGCCATCCGCCGCCGCTTTTGCCGCGCTTGCGTTGGCCAACGCCAATATCGCCGGAATGGCTTGCCCCGCTGTCGTCACTACGTTTGCACCCCACTGCAGCCATTTGCCTGCACTCTCGCCAAGTATGTCACTCATGCCGTACATCACATTGCCAATACCGGTAAAAGAATCGATAAGGTTGGCGTTTTGCGCGGCAATCTGACTTACGTAATCGGAATAAGACGAAACCTCCCCGAAAGGCTTTATCTTATCATTCATATCAATGTGCGGCAAGTTGATTTTGCCGTCAAGGTCAGTAAATTTGCTGTCTACATTGGCGAATTTGCCGACCGGTTTGATATTTCCGACTCCTCCCGGGTATTTGAACCCTATCTCGATAAACGCCTTTTTTGCCTCCAACACTTTGATCAGTTCGTCGGCGGACCGTCTCGCCTCGTCTGTTGTGGCGTTGAGGAAGTTCTTCCGGGCGGTGGAGATCTGTTTTTCCAGTTCTGCGATTGATCCTGTGGGTACGATATCGACTTTCGGGGATCCTTCTCCTCCCCGTTCTTTTCCATACCGGCGTTCGACCGTGGCCTGTTGACGCTTCAGCGATGCGATATTATTCTCGATGGTTCGCCCCTGCTGCCGTAACTGCACGATCTCCGTTCTTTTCGTGTCGCTGATCAGCTCGTTGATACGATAATACTTCTCCAGTTCGGCATTATTCGCTTTTAGACTCTCGAGTTGTTCCTTCGCGACCTTGGCGTCTTCAGTCGGCATATTTCTAACCGAGGTTCCCTCACCAAAGCCGTATATTTTAGTTTCCATCTTCGCCGCCCTTTGGGATAATTCCGTTCTCTTGTCCATGTAGTTGTAGAACTCGGTATCGTCGTGCATAGAGATCCCCTGCAGGTAACGCTTCACGTCCTCCTCAGTCACGTTGTCCATCTGTGCCTCGCGCCTTGCTGTTGCAACTACCGCGGTCGCGGTTTGAGCAATAATCCCCTTACTCTTTCTCTCCAGGAGAGCGATGTACTTCTTGTTCTCTTCCATCATCGCCTTACGATCGGCCAACGGCGTGTTTGTGTCGTAGATGGCCGCTATATTCTCATTGATCTTTGTGCGATACTCGTTTTCCACATCCGTCCATCCTGCCTGCATGTCGCCCAGCGTGTCCATAGCATCGTAGAGTTCCCGCGCCCGCGCGATGGCTTTGTCAAAACCTCTCAGCATGTTGCCGAAGTCGCCTATTGCGATGGAGTCGAAAAAGCTGTCTACGACGGCCTTACCCTGTTCCATTTTGGAGTTGAACCGGTCGGTATTCCCCTGCGTGGAGTCGATGATCTTGCGGAATGCCTCGGTAGCGCTGGCAGCGACCCCGAAGGCCCCCGCCATTTTAGTGATCATCCCCGTCCCGGCTCCGACGAATTCTTTAAAATGAGAAAGTTGGTTTTTACTTTTTTCAAGGGTATTATTGAACTGCTTATCGTCCATTAATATCCGGGTCATTAAATCTGCTGCCATAAATAATAAATTTAAATTTGTGTTCAATTCAAGCCCGGGGCGCCTATCGCCGCCTCGAACTGATCCCTGTCAAAGGGTTTGATTATCACCCAGAACGCACCGTTCACGAACACCACATCACAATCTAAAATGGCGGAAGCCTTATAATAAACGTGAAGCGCATGCACGAGCGTTTTGAAATTTAGCTCACCTGTGACCCGTGATGGATCCTGCATCAAATTCCTTGTGATCGTCTCGCTGAGCGTCACCGCCTGCACCTGGTTTAGGAGTTTTTCGAAAGTCTTGCCGATATACTCAGCCATACCTGTCTGATATCTTATCATAATTCATTCATTTTTAAGTGTTATAGACCCGTTCCTATTCTCACGAACCGGAGCGGGAATTTTGAAACAGAATAATATTGTTATTTTGTTGAATAAATCGAGAATGACTCCGAACGGATAAAGCCCATATCCCAGTATGAGTTAACCGTCAGTATCACCATGCCGGTGGTGGCTAGAGTGTAGGGATCCGCGATCAGCTCGGCTGCCCCCCATTGCCCTACAAAGTAGTCGGCCCAATTACCGAACACGATTCCGTACTCGTCCGAAGCTACCCCCATCTCACTGGGGATGTTGTTTGTCCGGAATGCCGGGTAACCGTTAAGCCCGGTCTCGGCGATGAACCCTCCCGCGCCTGTAGCATCTTTTAGCCGGCTTTTTAAGGTACCGAAAATTGATGGATGGGTGACGTACGCCACATTCCCCATGAGAGAATTGGCCAGGTCTGCGTCTGTTTCCAGCTTGACAACATTTGCCCACGTTAGAGCGCCCAGACTCTCCGCGTCGTCAAACATGCCGTCGGGAACGTCCGTAACACCGGCGGATGCGCTGAACGCTGCTTCTTCAACCTTTTGTAGGATGGCGGCCGTTAGCAAGGTACGCAGGTAATTCTCTACACCCGCGCCATCCTGCACGAGCAGTTGTTTCGAGATAAGGACTTTCGCGGTTAGGCGTTTGGGGGTAAACAAAGGGCCCTTCTGTGTTTCTCCGGCTCCGTCGGATGCCGCTTCATTCTCACCTGCCCAAGTGACGCTAACTGACGTAAGCCCCGAAAAACGTACATCGTGCGTTAATTCCGTCATGACCGTGGCTCCCGCTTTGGCCAAAACCAGACTGTCCTCCAGCGGGAGTAATAAACCCTGCTTATCCTCTTGCATTATCGGAGAACCTCCCGCGGTTAGTGCCGCACGTGTTGAAATAGGTATGAGGGTGCAGTTTGTGGCCGCATTGATTCCCCTGATGCGGTAATGTCTTTCACTTAACTGTGGATCGACAGTTGCGCGTCTTTCCATTTGGGCAATAATTGCCTCTCTGATTGAAAATTTTTCTTTACTCATAAGATTTACTATTTAAAAAATTAAACTGCTTCTGCTTCGTTTTCCATCTGCTCTCTCGTCCAGGCGATCGCCTGTTTCATCTGCTGCTGACTGATAGCATCCACGAAGTCATCAAACGTAATCGTTGCTTCTTGCGTTGCTCCATGTGCTCCCGAGAGCAACATCGCGTACAGGAATATCACCCAGTCGGACGTACACGCCAGTGTAAAGGGTTTGTCGGATAGTTTCTCGAACAGCACGATTGCACGGATGTTATACTTTAACTGATAGCTTTTGCCGGCCAGATCCATGGCCCCGTTTGAAAATTGTTTTGTCTTCATTTTTTTTAATTTATTTGGTCAATCCATTTATTTAATTCTGCATAATACTCGGCCATCTCTTCGGCTTTTGCCTTCCGGTCTATTGCCCGGGCTGAGACGGTTGTCTTCGAATAGGCGGCATCGTACACCGGCGAAACATCGAAGAGCTCATCGAATTTCTTGATCGTCCGCCTGGTCTTTGTGCCTGCCTTTTCCCATACATCATCCTTAACCGTGAATGCAAAGGAGGACTCCGTCACTTCACCACGTTTCAGGTATTCCAGCAGTTCGTCGCCCAATGCCGTGTTGGGGGCGTCGAACGAATAGAGTAGCCCTTTGCTGTCAATCTCCAGCTTTAATGTTCCCTTGCCGGATTTGCACCTTGCAAGGATGCCCCGGCTCGAGTCGTGGTTGAGCAGAGCGAATACATTGCTTTTTTCGATCACGCCATCCAGGGCGCCGGGGATAATAACCTCCTCGAAATCCAGCGCATCGCTGGGTGTGTTGAAAAGAAGGGCGTACCCCTCGACCCTCCGGCCGGATTCCTTTCCTTTGCTGCTGATTCTTACTTCGGAGCCGGTCAGCCTGATTTCAGTTTCTGTTTTTTTGTTCATCGTTTAAAAAATTAATATTATCATTTTGATACTTTTTAACTAAAAAATGGATTTTTGAAAAAATGCCGTGCGTGTCGAGTCTGGTTTGTGGGGGTTTCAGAGCCTTAATCCTCTAAAATTTTACCCCATACCCCCATCGCTAAAAAATTCTACTATCATTTTGTCAATACCGGTATATCATTTTGTTTTTTCATTGTCGCTCCCGAAAGTAACCGGATCAATCTCACCGCGGGCGAGTATCTGCCGCTCCAGGGCCTTATCCATCTTTGCCGACCACATCAGATTATCGAATCTGTACATGAATAGATCGATGATTTCTTCCTCGCTCGCACCCTTTACCTGTTCATCCCGGATTACATGTTCATAAGATTCATGCAGTACGTCCTCACTATTGTAACCTCTGAAGGTCCTGCAGGGTGTTTCCTTGATCATTGCCATCTCCCGGAGTCTATCCCAGTTCTTCGCCAGGATATCACTGCACCGCTGGTCGGGCTCTATAGCGAGGACCTTCTTAGGCACTAAACGCTTCTTAGGCACTGGCCTGCGAAGTTCCTCGGCCAATCTCTCAACCACATTGGCGAGATCCACCTGTACTCTCTCCGGTTTTAGATGACCGAACAGGCGCTCCCTCAACTGATCCTCTTTTGTTTTCTTTTTCGCCATCGACTGGGTTTATAAAAGAGCCGGTTGCAAGCTGTGAGCTGCTTACTCCCGGCTCACGAACCTCATTTAAACAATGGCAAAATGCTCACAAATAGGTTTTTTTCATCCATCCGGTAATCCTGCACGTCTCCCATCATGAAAAGCTGGCGCATGTATATATCACGGTTAAGAATTTTTCCCTCCTTCGCGTAGACCATGGCCAGCTCCTGAAAGTTCCGGGCGATTGCCGTGGATAGGTTGTACACCTTCTGCTGTGCCTCGTTCTCAACACTGTAAAGGCTGTTTGTCTCGATCCAATCCAGTAAGGCGTCCGTGGGAAGTGCCTCATCCTTTTTGATCACGAAGTCGGATCCCCTGCAGGTTCTTCCATCAATGATTGGGGGTTCTATGGATCTCAACGGTGCGATATTTCCGAACCGGGGGTATTTGCCTCTTCTTTCGGTCATGTTGGTGGTGGTTAGAACATAGAGGATCTCCTCCACTTTTTCATCCGTGGCATTGATACCACCAAACGGGGTGGCGGTGCCGACAATACGCAATAACTTTCCCCGGGATCCGGAGTCCCGTTCTGCGGTTGTTACTTCAAATAGGTTCGCCTCATCGATAAGATGGGTAACCTTGTTGAATTTTCTCAGTGCGCGTAGGTTCTCGGTCAGGATCCGGCAGAATTGTGCAACTTGATTCTTTTCGTCGGTTGCTCTGCTGACGTCTTTGAATTCGATCTTTTTCATTTTGTAATTGGCTTTAAATGTTTGTATCAGTCTGTTCATCATATGTTTTTTTTAAATACGTCAGGTTTAAAATAGCTGTCTCAGACTCCCGCAGTCCCGTATTTCATTCATTGCCCGAAGGGTGGCGGTTGTAAGCCCGATAGTCTCCCGGGTGAGAGGGTCCTTGTGACTTTTAAAACCGCGTCGAGCTGCTTCATATCGATAGCGAGTCGCGTCATAAAGATCTACTTCGCCTTTCCGGAATGCGGTCCAACCATCGTAAAAGCCGTCGCGGTACCGTTTCTCCCATAACTTGGCGATCTCGGACTCCAGCCCTTTCCACTTTGCAATCTCGATCATACATACATCTGAAATATGTCTGGCAGGAAAATAATCGATCACTGGCTGGCCGGTGATCGGGTCAATCTGGCGGCTCCAGTCTTCAGCCTCACCATCGCGGACGAACTGCGCCGCGTGCCCCGGCGTGATCAGCCTCTGCGCTGCGAAAAATACAGCCTGGGCAAAACCCCTGCAATACGCGCGCTCCCCTTTTTGCATCACAATGCGGCGAATAGTACTAATCTGTTTCATATCCATCAATTTTTAATTTTCGTTTGTTGCAATTGTTGCAGGTGTCTTCTTCGCGTGCCGGGTCAGACCGGCGCGACGCTCTTTTTCGTTTCACTCTCACGTCGTCATCGACCTTTGAAAAGATGAAGATGTGACCGGTTCGTGATTCCCAAATGTCATTCCACTTCGTTTCCTCAACGTGGGTCAATGCCAGTTTTTCAATCCATTTTTCCTTCAGTCCCATAATTGTATCCTCCTATTTTAAATTATTATTATTATTCAAAACCACAAAACCACATAAAAATCGCTGCTTATACATTATATCCGGTTTAAAGCATTATTACGTATACTATTCAATAAAAATCTCTTTATTTCAATACAGTCTTAAAAAATCTTTGTGGTTTTGTGGTTATGGTGTTTACGTATTTGATTATGAGAACATAACCGACCACATAACCGACCACATTTTGCATTTTGATTTGTGGTTTTGTGGTTTAAAATCGGCTTTCTAAAACCACAAACCCCAAAAACCACAAATCATTTTAGCCCCTTTTGTGGTTTTCTTCTAAACGCTCTCACAGAAATCCCGCGGTAACTTGTATCGTATTGCTCCCAGTTTTCCATGCTCCGCATGATCTTCCGAATTCTCTTTGCGGGGATAGTGTCAATGACTTTGAACTCCCTCAGCGCATAACGGTATAGCTGCTCGACGGTCACCTTATCACGAAGCACCCAGCCCGTCTTGTCGGTGGCGAAGTCTTCGGACACTCCCGGGTTCTCCCAGTAGTCGGGTGGCGCCGGCGTTTCAAGAAAAGCGGCAATCGTGTCCTCCCAGGAGTCTTTTTCACGGTGTTGCTCCTGCATGGCATTTGCGAACGCCTCCAGCTTCGGATCATCCAGGTAGAGAGCTTCACCGGCTTTGTAGATCTGAACCGCTTCGGCCCATATCTGGTCAACCTCCACGGGCAGATCATCTTTCACGCTCTTTTTGGGTTTCTGCTTATTAGTTTCAACCGGCCAGAATCTCCGGTTTCCAGTACTGTCGGAGAGGAAGTCTATATTGTTTGTGGTGCCGATGAAAATACACTGCCTCGGAAAATATCCCTTCTCTTCCTTGTACGCAAGCCTCGCCTCATCCTGGCGGGTGGATATAAAGCTCTTGATCGCGTCGGCGTTCTTTCCGTACAGAGCCGCCAGTTCCGGTATCTCCATAATCCACACACCCAGCAGCTGCTCGATGTCCCGCTTATCTCCCCGCCCGGATAGGCTGAAATTGTCACTGCTCCATCCACGGCCTTCATGATCGGCATACCCAAGGATCTGCACCAGCATGCTTTTGCCGATGCCCTGAGCGCCCACTATCACCAGAACGTAGTCGAACTTACACCCTGGTCGGAAAACCCGTGCCGCTGCAGCCGTCAAAGTTTTTCGGGTCACCGCTCTGGTGTACGGATTGTCCTCAGCCCCCAGGTAATCGATTATCAATGTGTCCACCCGATTGGTACCATCCCATACCAATGAGTTCAGATGATCCCTTACAGGGTGGTAACGCTGGCGGGAAAAAACGTTGCGTAACGCTACCTTGATTACACGTTCTGACGTTATTCCCCAATACTTCTCCATGTATGCCAAAAGTTCGGCATAGTCAAAATCTGACCAGATTCCCAATTCAGTTTTTGACTTAGGCCATGGAGGCACACCTGTAACGTCATTGGTATGGGAGAAATCATTGTGCGATAACCGTGCAGATTTCAGCCGCTGGTCGTTGGTGAGTATCAGTTCAGTATTCTCGATAGTCTGTGAATAGGTTCCATTTTTTTCTATCTTCAGCTGCGTGATCCACTCGTCGTTTTCCCCTTCATCTCCAACCGGATCCTCGGAAGCGTCGCCGAAGTCGCCCAGTGCGGACTGCAGACGCTCCCTGCCCAGTGTCATTTTCACCTTTTCGTCATTGGTTGCAAACTCCTGCATGGCAATGTATGAGGGTATTTTTGGGGCTGGCGTCCCGGGTTTTGCATTCTCATCCAGCTGACCGAACAGGTGGATCCTGACCAGGTCAAACGCATTATGCAGCTTGCCTCCGCCGGCAGGGTCGGTACCATGGTGCGAATAGGCCCACTTGTCCTCATATGTGATCAAGCCGCCGGCGGTAGATCCTGCTTGGTAGGTATATCTGTTTTCTCCAATCTCACATTTTTGGTAAATATCGGACAGGTGTGTCTCGATAGCTTCATGGATGTCATAGGAACGGCAGAACGCTCCTACAATACCGTGCTTCCCAACTGGATCACCCGCTTTTTTCTTCTCTCTTGTAATCACGCTCTCAGTGCGGGAGCTTACAGGCCACTGTGCGGGATCCTGCCAGTTATCATATTCTGCAAGAATTGCATCGGGATACAGCCACTTACCGTCCTGATACCTGAAATAGAATTCCCCATCAACGGATGTGGATGGCCAGTACATAAGGCGTTCGGCTTCATACGTAGTATCATCGAAGGCATCAATTCCGATAGCAAAGGCTACTTTCCGGGATATCGCTTCGTATTCTGTCGCGCTCACTCGCCGACTCAACGGGATCACAAGCCTCAGCCTGTTCCTCTCAGGGGTATGCTTGTGCGTCGAGTACACGCACGCCGCGCAGTCGTACATCAGCCCGAAGGTGTCCCAAAGATCTGAGCCCGGGGTATCGGCATCCAATGTTAATATACTTCTCACTGATACATTTCCCGCTTTACGACGGCCGTCCTTCAATATTCCACCAACGAAGCCCCCAACATCTTTAATATCATCCTGCTTGGTTTTCGGCATCGAGGTGTATTCAGCCTGTGTTTCCTTGGTGCGCGTGGTCTCGGATAACTTAACGGCCAATTTCGACCAGAGCATCTCCCCGTTATTCCAATGCACCGCTTTTCTCGAGTCAGCGGTTGCAATTGACAAAATCCCATCGTGCATTATCTTCATATCGTTTTTTTGTTTTTCACGTAAAGGCATGACGGATCTCACCCCAACTCGCACAGGGCGGGAGAGTGTCACCTCATTAAGAACTTCACCTGTGGAATCTGATCTGTTCATCATCTTTTGGATTTTTTTACATTTTTCGTCTTGCGGACTGCCTCACTGATTCAGTTACGGTATTTTGTCTTTTTGCCAGTCGGTCCTCCACCCAGCGGTCCAGGTCTTCGACATTGAAAACGATCCTCCGGTCACCAAAACGTGAAAATGGAATAGTTTTGTCCATTGTGTTCTTGTACACTGTGCTCTTGCTGATCGGTACGCCGGACTCGTTCAGGTACGCGACAGCCTCGTCCATGTTAAGCATCTTTTTCTCCGGTGCACGGAGCTTCAGGGCTTTCTCGACCGCCTCTTTCATGATCCTGTCGAGTTCGGATCGTTGGAGTACTACCAAATCGTTTATCATATGGTTATTATTATTATTTTCTGTTGCAAAGAAATTGAATAAAACTATAATAAACAACTGATTATCAATGCGAAAAGCGACCTTTTTAGGGTCGCTTTTACTTGTTTCACGGTCGCTTTAGGTCGCTTTTAGCTTAAATACTTAATCTCCAATGGTCGCAAATTTTTTGAGTATTCCATACAGTTCTTCAAATATCGGGTCGTTTTCGAGCTTGGCCGGGTTATTTTTAATTGCGGCGCCAGAGATTAGTTCTCCTTTATGTGTAAAAAATGTTTGGCAAACTTTTGGTATATCTTTTTCTTTCAGATTATTACTTTTAAGCCCGATTGTCGGTTCTGGATATTTATCAATACCTATTGGAGCTTGCCCCCAAATTAACACCCGGAGCGTTATTTTATCACCCGGCAGCCAGTTAACGGGTTTGAAGTTTCCGGGATCGATCCCCTCACCAGTGAACATCGCTTTAAAGTCCTTTAAGTCACCCTCCATGAAACTCATTTTTCCAATAGGTTTTACTTCTCGAACGCGAGTCAGCTCGTTAAACAAAAATTCAATTTGTCTCTCTGTTAATACCCGTAGGAATTTACCGCCAATTCTCGGGTTATCGCCCGCAATAGCTTTTAATAGTATCGGATTCTTGTCAATGTACGTAAACACCCACGCCCAGTCACCAACATATTCCGAAGTTAAATTTATACCGAGCGTGTTTTTTACTTCCTCTATATCGGACGCAATGCGCTTCGAGATGTTCACTATCTCTTTTTTAACCGATTCCTGGTCCTTTGGTTTCTGGCCCTCCGGTATCTCAAAACTATCCCGAAAATCACGAATTGCACATAAATGTTTATATTTTCCTATATGTTTTTCGATAGATTTCTCCCACAATTTAACTCTGAGTTGTTCATCCGGTACCAAAGCAAGGAATGCGATCAGATCATCGATATCTCCGTAAAGAACTTTTCCCATCCCCCTGAGGGGTTCATTGTTGCTAATTACTGTCATCTTATATCGCTTTAAAAGTTGAAATTCATTAAGTTTTCACTGTAGTTCTTTTCCGGGTTGAGCAGTTGCGAGTTTATCTCGCGCCGTTTCTTCGGTGTTATGTTGACATAGCCGGCTGTCACGTCCTTTTTCGTGCTGTGGCCGACCATCTGTTTAACCACGATCGGGTTGGTCAGTTCCTCCCCGACCAGGTGCGTAATGTAGCTGTTCCGGGTGTACGATGTAGTCAGATCCTCGGTAAACCCCAGCTGTGCCGCTATCGCTTTTAACGCCGTATTTATCGGAGCCAGCGCCAGGCTTATCGCGCCCTTTATCCTGGCCTCGTTCCTTGCTGTAGGTTCGATGCCGTTCAGGAACGGAAAAATATAACCTCCTTGGTCTTTATTACCGTGCCTGGTGATGATCTCCATCATCGGTGGAAGGATCGGGGCGAATATCGGCGACTGGTTCTTCATCTTCGCGATAGTTTTCTTCCGGTAGAACTGAATTTCGCCGGTGGCCGGGTTGATATCCTTGTACCGTAACCTGCAAAGATCCCCGAAGTTCAGCCCGTTGCAGTAAAACATGAAAACAAAAACGTCCCGTGCCAGTGTCAGGGCGGGCTGCTCTGTTTCAAAGAGCTCGATCCGCCATATCGTTTTTATGGGAAGCGCTATGCTCCTTCGCCCTCCTTCGGGGATGAGGTACTTCCCGCCGCTTTCTCCGAAGGGGTATCTGTTTCCGGATAGATAGGGCTTCCCGGCTTCTTTGTTATTCACCAGTGCCCGCAGTGTCCGCATGTACATGCCTATCGAGTTGTCGGAGAGTTCTATCTCTCTCCAGAATTCCTCACAGTCAGATAAGAATTTCGGGGTCAGCTCGCTGAACTTGATTTCCGCGGATAAATTCAGTACTTCTCTTCCGGCGGTTTTATGTTTGTCCGCAATACATCTTTCAATGAACTCAAGCTTCCGCTCGGCACCTTTCAGACCTTTATAGTATTTGAATCGTTCCAATGCGGTGAACGCGGTACGATAAACTCCGGCATTTCCGATTTGATTCCTGGTCTTTAGCTGTTCAATCCTCTCGCGAAATGCGGCATTCACGCTATTGCCGTCTTTGATCTCTCCGGTCAGGGCCATGTTTAGTGCATCGAAAGAGAAATCGTCTTTCAGCTCGTTGATGGAGGGTTTCAATTTCTCTTCGAAATAGCCCACCAGGTCGTCGCGGATCTCTTTCATGTGGCCCAACTTCGTTTTATAGTCGAAATCCTTTAGATCCGCAGCTTCGAAACGCTCCCACTCGTCGACGGTCATTTTATGGCCCGCAGGGTAGTAAACCCGCTGCCGGTTGTACGTCACGCAGAATTTTAGCGGGCAAGGACTCTGCGGATCCTTCTTTCTGACGTCTCTCATCAGGTATGCCGTTATGCCTGACTGTGTAGAATGATATAGCTTCATTTTTTTAACTTTTTTCCGACCCCCTGCTCCGGGGCATTTGGTCAAATGGAACACACAAATCACACACAAAGATAGCAAATAATTGAAAATAACGGAAAAATACGGAAAATATTTTTATATTTATGTAGTTTGATTTTCAGATATTTACAATCATTTCGGAAAAGTGCGGAAAAGTGTTAAAAATCCAGTTTAAGTGCTTTGGGAGCAGGGGGTCGCGAGTTCGAATCCCGCCACCCCGACTTAAAAATGAGGGAGTTACAGTTAATATTGTAACTCCCTTAATTTTTGATTGAAATACAGTTGAAACATTTAGTTTCCAGTTTTCGCTATATTAACTACTATGAAATACATACTTTAATCTTTCCTGATTTTTTTAATGGAGGTGTGATGAAGTGCTATACTTCACATTAGCTGCAAAACTATTCTACTTTCTGTTATTTATTATTAAATGGGTTAGTGAATTAATATCCATAAGTTTACATTCATCACTGATTTTTTGGTTATGTTCAAATCTGCACTACTTGGAGTTAAGTTACCAGAAGGATAATTATGTATCAAAACTATCGATGACGATGCTTATTCAATGAGACTGCCATAAGAAAAAATAAATCTCTGCTAGCATAAAACCGTAGTGGTATGACAAAAGTAAAAAGTTTTTTTTGAATTTCTTTATTTTAGCTTACTCCTTTTTGAAACTTAAAGCCTTGTAGCTTCAACGAATTTACGTACTTTTGTATACGTTACTTTATCTTAAATAATATTCAGCTATGAGAAAAATGGCATGCTTATTAACTTTGTTTATTAGTATAAGTTTATTTGCTAGTGAAAGAGTTCCTATTTGGCCAAAGGATAAAATGCCACATAGGCAAGATCATCAGATTGCAGCCATGGTAGACGAGGCTGGGAAAAAAGATTTTAATGCAGACAAGAATCGGGTAGCTTACCTGGAATGGTTTGATGCCCCCCCTAAGGAAGTACGTAATGGAGGATGTATGATTCTTATTTCTGGCGGTTCTTACGAGTCCTGTTGTGATGTAGAACTCATTAAACTATGGAATAAAACATTTACTCAATTAGGGTTTCAATGTATAAACTTTGTGTATAGGACGCCTAGGCCTGTGGGGCTTCCTATTTATCAAACTGCATGGGAAGATGGACAACGTGCCGTACGTAAAGTACGGAGTGAAGCTAAAAAACGTGGATTTGATCCAGAAAAAATAGGAGTTATATCCATGTCAGCAGGTTCACATTTAGCTTTATTGCTAGCGACTAGTTCACAAACATCGGCTTATGAAAAAGTGGACCCAATTGACGAACTACCTTGCAACATTAATTGGGCGATTATTAATGCTCCAGCCTATGGTACTAACGATGCAGAAACAGGTATACCTGCTAGCCGACAAGGATATGGAACGGATGTGAATTTGAGTAATGTTTTTAAATTTGATGAACGTACCTGTCCGATGAGTCTTCATCACGGAGGAACTGATATTTATGCTTCACAGACCTCGACATTGGTTTACCGCCAACTCAGACGAATGAATATTCCTGCCGAATTACATCTATATGCGGATAAGGGACATGGCGCTTTTGGACTAGAAAGAGGAGTTGAATTTATGCGCCAAATGGGATATATGGGTAAGCTAGCTGGGGAAGAAGAATTGATGAAGCGATATGCTTCCGATGATAGTCGTACCGATTATTTTAAGATGAATATTTGGCCAGAGGGAAAAACACCAGATATTCAACCGAATCAATGCACACCTTATTTAGAATGGCATACACCAAAAAACCTAAAGATAAAAGCGATACAAATTATCTACTCGGGCGGAAGTTATGAAGGCAACGACCCAGATGGTTTTGAAGTGGCTCCTGCCCGTCGCTATCTAAATGAAATGGGAATGACAGTAGTAACCTTAAAGTATCGTACACCTAGACCTACTACAGGGTTATCTAAACATACCACAGCTTGGCAAGACTTGCAGCGTGCCATCAAAATCGTACGAAGCGAAGCGTCTAAACGCGGGCTTGATCCAGAACGAATAGGTATTATGGGTAGTTCTGCAGGTGGGCATTTAACTTTGATGGGGGTTACTTCGTCTTTGCATCAGTCTTATTTGCCTATTGACGAAATTGATAAACTTCGTTGTAATGTACAATGGGGAATTGGTATTTATCCTGCATATGCGCTAACCGATGGCTCGGAGCAACCCAATATAGATAAAGGCAATGAAGATAGTGCCGTTCTCGTTCCAGAACTCTCTTTCGATTTAAAAACGGCTCCTATGCTATTTGTACACGGAGATGCTGACGGATGGGCTGCTATGAACTCAGTAAAGACTTGGGAAAAGATGCAACAGATGGGAATTCAAAGCGAACTTCATACCTTAGCTACTCGTGACCACTGTTTCCAGCTTAAAGCATCTCCAGGAACAGGGAGCTATACATACCTGGAACGTATTTGGGAATTTCTTTCCTCAAAAGGTTTTAATAAATAATAGTTTAGTGTATCTCTTCAAACTAAAGTTTATCAGTGGAATTACTAACTTAGCCGGGACACAGGGTTAAGCCTAAAAGCTTATTTTTGTGTAGTCAGAGAAGTCAGGTAACACATTTTGTCCGGAGTATCCAATGTGCTTGTATATATTTGAATATATTGAATCCCGGGGTAATCATAAAGGGAGATTCTCATCATTGGGGAACTTAACCATTGATGAATTTTGGAATCAGTTGATTCCCTGTCGATTCAATTTTATGGGCTTGTCGTACAAATTTAAACAAAATTATTGAACAATTGCCACAATTATATCCATCACGTTTGTACCTGTATTTCCGGTGATGATATGCCCTCCAACTTGTTGAAAAAAACGATAGGAGTCGCAATTGGAGAGGTAATGGTTCGGGTCGATACCCTTCTCTACAGCCTTGGTCGCGGTTTCGTAATCCACAACTGCCCCTGCTGCGTCTGTAGGCCCGTCTGTACCGTCGGTGCCCGCACAAAGAATAGTGATGTTTTTTTTACAACAGATTTTTGTTGCTAAATACAAGGCCAGGTGTTGGTTACGCCCACCTAGTCCCTTCCCCGAAACTTTTACTGTGGGCTCTCCGCCGAATAGCAGGCAAACGGGTTTGTTACCGGTGGGCTTCTGATTATCGATTGTTTTCAGAATAAAATTGGCGGTTTCGGTGACATCCTCCTGTATACTGTCGGTTACTGTATGCGTTTCAAAGCCCAGTTCCACCGCTTTTTTTGCGGAGCTTTCGAGAGCGATACCATTACTACCGATAATGTAGTTGTGCACATTTTGAAAAACCGGATTGTCCGGTTTGGGAGTATCTGCAATTGAACCGTCTGCACCTTCGAGTAAATAATGCAACACAGACGAGGGGAGCCGGTTTTGTAGCGAATACTTATCAATAATAGTCAGTGCATCCGCAAAACTACTTGAATCACCCACAGTTGGCCCAGACGCAATCACGTCCAGCCTATCACCGACCACATCCGATAATATCAGGCACACCGTTGTTGCCGGAAAGAGTATCCGGGCGAGTTGACCTCCTTTAATTTTTGATAAATGCTTACGTACCGTATTAATTTCGGTAATATTCGCGCCGCATTTGGTCAGCAATTCATTGGTGCGTTTTAAATCATCGAGAGTTACACCTTCCGGGAAATCGGCCATTAAAGCCGATGCTCCTCCGGATATTAGGCAGATAACCAGGTCATCTTCGGTTGCTTTTCGGGCGATATTAACTATTTTTTGAGTACCTTTTACCCCCTCCGCATCGGGTATAGGATGACCAGCTTCGGTAAGTGTCAGGTAGTTCAGGTTCATTCCGTGTCCATACTTGGTGACAACGTGACCGTTTGTTATTTTGTCGCCTAAAACTTTTTCCACCCCCCTAGACATTGAGGCGGCTGCTTTACCGGCAGCTAAAACATAAATGTGCCTGAAACGGGATAACGGGAATCTCTTTTCTGCGACTTGCAATAGATCTCCGGAGAGTTTCACCTGTGATTGCATCAGCTTCTCAGGCAAGACACCGTTCACTCCGGCAAAAAATATCAGTTCGGCAATTTTTTTCATCTTTTCCGGTTACAACATGAAGAGCGAAGTCAGCCACACGCAAAGAAACGTTACAATTCCCATCACAACGGTGGCTGATGAGTATACCTTCAGCGCTGTATTTGAGCCGATTCCCGAGAACCGGGAAACCACCCAGAAGTAAGAATCATTGGCATGTGATACCATCATCGAACCTGCACCCATCGAGATCATTGCCAAAAGTTTTCCTGGTTCAGAGTCAAGTCCCAAAGCGGGTAGCATTGGTACAACGAAAGATGCAGCCGTGATAATTGCCACGGTAGAAGAACCTTGCGCCGTTTTTAAAATTGATGCTATGAGAAACGGAACGGCAAGTCCCAATCCCGTTTGCAGCAAAAACTCGCCCGCATAAGCGCCCACCCCGGTTTCCTTGATCACCAGCCCGAACATTCCTCCTGCACCGGTAACGATCAGTATCGGTCCAGCTTTTTCAATAGCAGATTCTAGGACTATATTGATATTTTTTATTGCCCTGTTTTTTAGTAGAAACAACGATAGCAATACCCCAATCATCAGTGAAACGATAGGTTGTCCGAGAAAAGCCAATCCTTTTAGTATAAAGTTGACATTGGAAATATCCAGTACGGTTAGCAACGAGCCGGTTGCTATAAGCAAAAGCGGTGTAACGATAGGTAACAAGGAAAGGTGAATCGGAGGAAGTTGTTCATTGCTCCGGATTTCATGATGAGAATTTTCGGTTTCTGTGTAAATGTCGTTTCGGGTTTGCCATTTAATCCACAAAAAGGCGGCCAAAGCTGCAGGAATAGCAAACAGTGCTCCCAAGACGATCAGCATACCCAGGTTGGCACCCAGAATCCCGGAGGCGGCCAAAGCACCGGGATGGGTGGGAGTGAGGCAATGAACTGAATAGAGCGAAGTCGCCAGTACAAATGCAATAAAAGGCAGCGCGACTTTGGCTTTGGAACTGAATGACTTTGCCAGTCCGCTCATAATGATATATCCAGAATCACAAAAAATGGGCAATCCTACAATGAATCCCGTGATTCCCATTGCCGAGGCAGCGTTCCGGTGTCCTGTCTTCGATAAAATATAATTGGCGATGCTGGCTGCACCACCGGTTTTTTCCAATACCGCAGCAATGATTGCTCCAAAAATGATAAGAAATCCGATGGATGATACGGTGTTGCCGAAGCCCTGTTTAAGAATTTCCACGATGTCTTTACCCGGTAGTGCGATAACCGCAAGCAGTAAAGACACCATGAACAACGATGCAAATGCGTTGAGCTTTGTGACGGATGTAAGGATTACAATCAGTACGATGCTCAGCAGTACAAGAACGGAAATGGTAAGGATGCTCATGTGTATTTTTAGGTTTTTTACTGGCTTTCCGGTAAGAATTTTTCAGATTTTTTTGTTTAAACAGCTAATAACAGAGGTAAAATAAATATATTTTATGTGTTTATTTTAACGATCTTGTTTTATTGCGACCGTGAAATAGTTATCGGCGGGAATCAGAACTCCTTCCTGAAGTTGTTTTCTCTCTGCTTCGTGTTGACGTTCCTTCACTCCTTGTTGAAGAACTACGCCCACTTGTGTTCCCGCGCATTTGTGGCTGAACTTTCACCGGTTGTCCGATTTCTCCGCCATAATAATTGGTTTCTGCAGAACGGCTTGTGCTAGTACGCTGGGTAGTATTGGGTGTGGTCTGTCGAGCAGAAGTTTGCGCAGTGCGTGGTCGGGTTGTAGTCATTCTCCCTTCTTCAGTATTTGCAATCTGCCTGAGCTCTTCAGGCGATACGGCAGTACGTTGTGCTACCCGGCGGGTAACTTCTTGCTGCACACGCCGGTCGTCGGTTGAGTATTTGAATTTACGTCCTTCGCGAATGTTCCTGTCACCCCATTCGCGTGCGTGGTTTCGTTCTGCTTCTCGCCAATATACTGCCCTGCGTCCGTTTTCGTTGTATCCCCTTACGTACGGGATATTGCTGAAATCGTAATAATCAATGTAATAATAGCGTGGATAGTGCGAATTGTAATAGTGATGATGCATCCAGGGGGTGTACACACTGCGGTTGACGATTACAATAAATGCATTATTCAGGTTGAATGCAGCGTAAATGGGCGGAAGCGTTGGTACGAAAAGCCAACGTCCGTTATTGAGATATACGAAATTGCGTGTGCCCAGATCGTAGTACGTTTCAATGTCGGGAAAATAGTAATAGCGCGTTCCAAAGTAATAATCGGGCGCCCATGCCGGATTGTAGTCGTAATAATTGTCGTAGTAATTGTTCTCCGCTGCCCCGTAATAGGAAGTTCCACAGCTTGTGAAACATAGAACCGTGATAAGTGCTATGAGAACGGTTGTTAATTTTGTAATAGCATTTTGCATTTCAGTGTCGGCTTTAAATAGTTATACAGCTAATTAACTTGTCTTCAATCCACAACCCATACATACCCGGAGATTAACCTACACTGCCTTCCAAACTGATCTGCAGCAGCTTTTGCGCTTCCACGGCAAACTCCATAGGAAGTTTATTTACTACTTCTTTCACATATCCGTTCACGATTAATCCTATGGCTTCTTCTTCTCCTAAACCGCGCTGATTGCAGTAAAAAATCTGATCTTCACTGATTTTTGAAGTAGTGGCTTCGTGTTCCAAAATCGCTGAGGGGTTTTGGATGTCGGTATAAGGAAAAGTGTGGGCTCCGCAATGATCGGTAAGTAACAAACTATCGCATTGTGAGTGGTTTCTTGCGTTGATCGCTTTTTTAGAAACCTTCACCAATCCCCGGTAGCTGTTTTGACTGCTTCCCGCTGAAATTCCTTTGGAGACGATGCGGCTGCGGGTATTTTTGCCCAGGTGGATCATTTTTGTTCCTGTGTCGGCCTGTTGGAAGTTGTTGGTAACGGCAACTGAATAAAACTCCCCTACGGAGTTGTCTCCTGCCATGATACACGAGGGATATTTCCAGGTAATTGCTGAACCAGTTTCAACCTGTGTCCAGGAAATCTTTGAATTATTGCCTTTGCAGATACCGCGTTTCGTAACGAAGTTATAAACTCCGCCCTTACCGTTTTTATCACCCGGATACCAGTTTTGTACCGTCGAATATTTTACTTCGGCATTCTCAAGGGCAATGATCTCCACCACTGCCGCGTGCAGCTGATTTTCGTCACGCATGGGGGCCGTGCATCCTTCCAGATAACTTACGTATGAATTGTCGTCAGCAACAATAAGCGTACGTTCAAACTGGCCTGTGTTTTGCGCATTTATACGGAAATAGGTAGATAATTCCATCGGGCAACGAACTCCTTTCGGGACATACACGAAAGAGCCGTCGCTGAAAACGGCAGAGTTTAATGCTGCATAGAAGTTGTCCTTGTAAGGAACCACGGTAGCCAGGTATTTTTTCACCAGGTCGGGGTGGTTTTTCACGGCTTCACTGAAGGAGCTGAATATAATTCCTTTTTCAGCAAGGACCTCCTTGAAAGTCGTTTTTATGGAGACACTATCCATAACGGCATCTACGGCCACGCCGGTCAGCTGTTTTTGTTCGTTGAGCGGAATACCTAATCGTTCAAATGTTTTCAACAACTCAGGATCTACTTCCTCCAACGATTTTGGAGTCTTTTTTTGAGTCGGATCTGCGTAGTAAATAATTTCCTGAAAATCTATTTCCGGGATATTTAACTGCGCCCAGTCGGGCAGTTTCATTGTCAGCCAATGACGATATGCTTTTAACCGGAATTCCAGTAACCATTCCGGCTCATTTTTTTTCGAAGAAATTAACCGGACAACGTCTTCATTCAGCCCTTTTTCAATTGTATATGTTTCAACGTCCGTGACGAATCCGTATTTGTAATCTTGTGTTGTTAAGTCGGTTAATATCTGATCTTGATCTAATTCCTGCATGATAAATATTGATTATCGATCGCTGTGATCGGTTCTTAATAAAGAAGAGAGCCCAATTCCCCCTCCATGGATAAACAAACTTTGTATGGATTTGTTTACGCAAAATTACATCAATTTCTGAACAAAACCTGTGGTAGGTGGGTTAAAAGGTGGAATTAAATTAAAAAAGGAATAAAACGATGAAAAAAACAGGTTTAACATTTTTAGTATTGTTTTTTATGTTCGGCTTAATGGCCCAAACGAGATATTTGGTGGATAAAGCACATTCTTCCGTCAATTTTAAAGTGAAACATAACGGAATATCTTTTGTCAACGGCAGTTTTAATTCTTTCGAAGGATTTATAGAAGGGGATTTAAACAGCCTGGAGAATGCCAATATTGAGTTTACGGTTGATGCGGAAAGTATTGATACCCGGATTGAGCCGCGTGATAAGCATTTGCGTAGTGCGGATTTTTTCGATGTGGAAAAGTATCCAAAAATGAGTTTTAAAAGTACAGACATCGAGAAAACCGGCGACAAGAAATACAAATTAAACGGTTTGCTTACCGTCAAAGATGTAACAAAACCCGTTACGTTTGAGGTTAAATACGGTGGAAAAATTGTGGGCAGAGACGGTAAGGATATTATCGGCTTTACGGCTAAAAACAGTATCAACCGGTTGGATTATAACGTAGCTTACGATCCTGATTCCAAGGCGATTGCAAAAGATGTAGATCTTGTTCTTTATATGGAGTTTGTCGCCAATTAACTGAATCTTTCAAAAAACTCGGGTCAGCGATGACCTGAGTTTAAAAAGAATTTTTGTGTAACGTTTTCCGGTTTGAGGATAGCCGACAAATCCCCGTAGGGAATGTCAACATTAATTACGCCCATTGAGTAGGGTGCAATCTCGTATTGATTAAATGAGTAGTGAATCCCTTCATGGTCCAGCCAAAAGTTGTTGTTCGGAAAAACTTCGTCCAGATTAAAAAAACCTAAGCTGATTAAGGAATCAGGAACGCTGACATTGTATTGATCCATCAATCTGTTAATTATGATTTCTGCGAGTGGCTTTTTATAATTGGACACAAAGATGTCCTCTTCCGAAACAGTAACCAATTCACCCAGATCGATGTTCGTATAAGTAATTCTGTACGAGCCGTGTGCACCACCGGTATAATCACTATATTCTATAGCGTAACTCAGCAGTGAATCGTTTTGAAACATCACTTTATTGGTGTTGTACATATAATACCAGTACCACATAGGTATCTCACCTTTTGGAAGTCGGCTCTTTTCGGAATAATAGGTGTTTGACAGCGACTTATATTCCTCTTTGTAACCGGAAACATATGCCTTAACAGCTTCTTGCGGAGAAAGGGTGTCGAGGTGGAGGCTGTTGAAAAATGTACCGATAAAGATTTGTTGCAAACGGGCAAGGTCTTCCTTGTTGCCAAACTTTACCGGATAAGTAAAGCTTATTTTAACATCGGCAAAAGGCAATGTTGTGTCGTTCGTTTCGAGTAGGGGTATCTGGTCTTTAATCACGATACTGTCAAAAACTATTTTTGTGGAAATTTGTGCGGTCTTTTTGCAGGAAAACAATGTGCACAAAAGTAAGAAAAACAAAATAGCAACGGGAAGAAAAATATTTTTTCTCATATCTAAATTATTTGTTGGGACTGCCAATAAAAATTCTTACCCTGCAGTCTCTGGTTTTCCACCTTTATATCCATGCGTCAGGTCTGAACAAAATACCTTTTTCCGGCAATGTCCTTGACGCCGGCAGGATGAATAGGGTGTCTGATTACTGAATAATCTGTTTTATGGCACCCAGATCGGGATAGAAAACTACCTTAATGGGTTGTTTCATATTGTCGAACATTTTTTTGGCAAGTACATCCTTTGTGCCAAACTGAACGATATCTGTTTCCATATTTTTCAACGTTTTGTTCCTGAACTCCAGTGTGAGTTGCGCTTTTCCTGGAACATTATACACTACTCCTTCGGAGAGTTTTTTTGCGAGGCGTTCTTTATCTTTGTCGGTAAGAATGGTCTCTACTTTCTGTGTTTTACTTCTCAGTGTCAGGTAAATGGGAGCCCCGGCAAGATTATCAGCATCCACAGGACCAAGTTTTTCGGAAAACCTGCCAATAATCCTTTTATCAATATCTTTTTCTGTGGGGATAACCACAATTTCTTTGGTGAAATATTCAGTTTGTGTACTTCCCGAAAACATTTCAGTCAATGCTTTTTCCTGATTGTTTATTTGCTCCATAACTACTTTGTAGGCTTCACCGTCGGGCGGCATATTATCGGCTTCGCCGATCAGGATATCGTTTCGGCTTCGCCGTAGCTCAAAAATCTGTTTCGAGACCAATTCTGCCTGCTTGGCTGTTGAACCCGCCATCAGCGTTTCTTCCGACAAAAACCTTCTCGGGTTTAGCGGAGCGGGAGATGGCTCAGGAACGTCGAAAGAAGGTGTTTTTTCTGATTCAGGGTCTGTGTTTATGGTAGAAATCAGTCCGTCTTGTGTGAGATGAACGTAAGGCGCGATTGAGTTAGGCCTGAAGATTACCATAAACGAATTATCCTTGTCGGCGACTCCTCGGTTCGTTACCATTACATCTTCAAGTGTAAATTCGGTTCTGCTTTCGGTGATAGGATCAATACTCAAGTATCGTTGTGCGAACTGATAAAACTCACCGCGATTGTAAACCGTTTTTTTTACTTTCAGCGTTACCACCAGAGATGTTTTCGGCAATGAATAGATTACCCCGTAGTCGTTGGCTTTGATGGCATTCATTCTCACGGTTTGCTGAGCCTGCATGCTAACTGCAGGGAGTAAAACAATTAAAGCGGACAATACAAGACGTTTTATTTTTATCATATCATTTATTGTTTTATGATATTCAATTGTTTAGTTGAATAGTTTCCCGACACTACGAATAGCGGCCATATTGAATTTTAAAGTCTAATGTGCTGCCTGAAATTGCTTAAGGAAACTCAAATCGTTTTCCGAAAACATCCGCAGGTCTTTTACCTGGTATTTCAGGTTTGTAATACGCTCAATACCCATTCCAAGAGCGTATCCGGTGTAGATCCTACTATCTATTCCGCAATTATCCAATACATTGGGGTCAACCATGCCGCATCCCAGGATTTCCACCCAACCGGTATATTTGCAGAATGGGCAACCTTCACCTCCACATAGGTTACAGGAGATATCCATTTCTGCACTGGGTTCTGTAAACGGGAAATAAGAAGGACGAAGCCGGATTTTTGTTTCGTTACCAAACATTTCTTTGGCAAAGAAAAGCAACGCCTGTTTCAAATCGGCAAACGATACATCTTTGTCTACGTATAATGCTTCCACCTGATGGAAAAAACAATGTGCCCTGTACGAGATAGCTTCGTTCCTATAAACTCTCCCCGGACAAATAATGCGGATGGGCGGTTGCGTTTTCTCCATTACGCGAGTCTGGACAGATGAAGTGTGTGTGCGTAAAACAATATCCGGGTTGCTTTCGATAAAGAATGTGTCCTGCATATCTCGTGCAGGATGGTCTTCTGCGAAGTTAAGTGAAGAAAAAACATGCCAGTCGTCTTCCACTTCCGGCCCTTCGGCGATGGAAAATCCCAGACGTTTAAAAATATCACAAATTTCTTCTTTCACAATCGATATCGGATGACGTGCTCCGAGAGCAACCGGATAAGCCGTCCGGGTCAGGTCGATATCCACGTTTTTTTCTTTGTTGCCGTTAAACATCTCTTTCAACGAAAGAATTTTTTCCTGGGCTTTCTGTTTCAGCTCGTTCAGCTTCATACCCACTTCGCGTTTTTGTTCGGGGGCAACGTTTCTGAAATCGTCCATCAGCACAGAAATGATGCCCTTTTTGCTTAAGTACTTGATGCGTAATGCTTCCAGTTCATCGGCATCCGATGCTGAAAATTGATCTATTTCAGAAAGAAGGGAGTGAATTTTATCTAACATACGATCTTTATTGTCTTTAATTTTATGCAAAAATACATTTTTCTTGGCTATTTACCTTGATTTTGAAGAAAGAAATCATTTCCCGCAATTTTTGAAAAACATATCGTATTTTTGCATTTACAAAAAATACCTGTTCGTATATCTTGAGCCGATGCTTCAGAAAATAAAATCCTATATTGCCCAAAAACGTTTGTTGGAGAACGATAATGTGTTGATTACGGGGCTTAGTGGGGGCGCTGACTCCATGGCTTTACTGGATATAATGACTTTATTGGGTTACCGGTGTATTGCCGCACATTGTAATTTCCATCTTCGGGGAGAAGAATCGGAGGAGGATGCCCGCTTTGTAAAGAAATGGTGTAAGGAGAGTGATATTGAATTTACAACCATCGACTTCGATACCCGGCAATATGCCGCCGATAAAAAAATTTCCATCGAGATGGCAGCACGTGAATTGCGTTACGCCTGGTTTGAAATAGTGAGGAAACAATTTAATGCCGATGCAATTGCCGTAGCTCATCACAAGGATGATTCGGTGGAAACGGTACTGATGAATTTAATCCGCGGTACGGGAATAAGTGGATTGAGCGGAATTTCGCCCCAAAACGGAAAAGTTATCCGTCCGATGCTTTGTGTCTCCCGGGTCGAAATCGAAAATTACCTGGTGGAACGTCAAATCCCTTTCAGGACTGACAGTACCAATCTCGAAGATATTTATACCCGGAATCACATACGGTTAAATGTTTTGCCGATGTTGCAGAAAATCAATCCGTCAGTCAACGAAACCATTTTCCGTACTGCTGAAAACTTGGCCGAAGCAGAGAAAATATATAAAAAAGCAGTTCATGCGGATATTGAAGTTGTTTTGAAAAATAACAGAATAGATATTGAGGCGCTAAAACTATCCGCTTCCCCCTTATCGGTTTTGTTTGAGATCCTGTCACCTTTAGGGTTTCATCCTGCCGTGATCGATGATGTGAAGGCTGGATTGGATGCTTCGCCGGGGAAGCAGTTTTTTTCACCTACACATCGGTTGATAAAAGATCGTACGTGTTTCCTAATCGATAAAATAAAAAAAACGGAGTCCGATGACCCAATCTATTTTATCGATGCGGTATCGCAAGAAATATCCACTCCGGTAAATTTAGCTATTAAATTAACAGGTGTACCGAAACTAATCGATAAAAAGAGTCGTATGTTATATGCCGATGTCGCTAAGCTGCAGTTCCCCCTCAAGTTGCGGAAATGGCAAGCCGGCGACAGGTTTATTCCCTTTGGAATGAAAGGCAAAAAGAAGTTGAGTGATTTTTTCACTGATCAGAAATTTAACCTGAAAGAAAAGGAAGAAACATGGCTTTTGCTTTCGGGTGAGGAGGTGGTTTGGGTTGTGGGGCATCGGGCGGATAACCGGTTTAAAATTACACCAGCGACTGAACGTGTTTTGCAAATTGAGTTAAAAACGATGAAATAGCTTGAATAAAACTATTTTCAGGATAATTTTCACCCTTATTTTTTGACGAAAAGGTATTTTTATGTAACTTCATAGCGGAAAAATTGATTTTGTTTAAACACAAAAGCAGATAAAACGGTTATAACTAAAAAACTACGATAATGAAAAATAGTGTATTTAAGGATATCTTGGTGGTGGCAGCCTTTTCTGCAGTTTCATATATTGTGATGCGAAACTACCAGAGAAAGAAAAGGAGAGACCGTCAAATGAGGGATTTTGTTCATTTCCAATTGTTCTGATTGCCGCTTTACCGGTAAATATATTTTGTGTTACAACTGTTTCGGCGCGAGAATTTTTGCTACCTTTGCATATTCTCAGTCAAAATAGTTGAAACTGTTTTTTTTATGCTTACACTCAAAGTAATAAACGAAGATCGCGAAGAAGTCATTCGCAAACTTGCCAAAAAAAGATTCGCCGCTGAAGATATAATTAATCAAATTGTGGCGTTAGACGAAACACGTCGTAGTTCTCAAACTCTTCTGGATAGTCAGTTGTCGGAGATCAACCTCCTGTCGAAGTCGATCGGAGGGCTGATGAAAGAAGGCAAGAAGGCTGAAGCGGAAATTGCCAAGCAACAAGTTTCCGAACTGAAGGAGCTTTCCAAACTTAATGAAGCCGGGCTGAGAGAAGCTGAAGCAGCTATTCAAAATTTGTTGGTTATTATTCCTAATTTACCGCACGATTCGGTGCCTGAAGGTAAATCTGCCGAAGATAATCTTGTAGAGCGTTCGGGAGGAAACATTCCGCAACTCTCTACTGACGCTCTTCCTCATTGGGAGCTGGCAAAAAAATATGACCTGATAGACTTTGAATGGGGGGTGAAAATTACCGGTGCCGGGTTTCCTGTTTACAAAACCAAAGGTAGTCGCCTGCAGCGCGCACTCATTAATTTCTTTCTTGACAATGCCCGTGATGCCGGATTTGTTGAAATTCAGCCGCCTTATGTCGTAAATGCGGCATCTGGCTTTGCGACTGGGCAGTTACCCGATAAGGAAGGACAAATGTATCATGTAGGATTAGACGATTTGTACCTGATACCAACGGCTGAGGTGCCGGTTACCAATCTTTACCGAGACGTGATTTTGGATGAAAAGGATCTGCCGGTAAAGAATACGGCTTATTCTGCTTGTTTTCGCCGTGAGGCAGGATCCTACGGAAAAGATGTGCGCGGATTGAACCGTTTGCATCAGTTTGATAAAGTAGAAATTGTGTGTATTGATAAGCCTGAAAATTCGTATCAGCGGTTGGATGAGATGGTCTGTTATGTGCAAACTTTAGTGGAAAAGTTAGAACTCCCCTGGCGCATTTTACGTCTTTGTGGTGGTGATATGGGATTCACATCGGCGCTTACGTTCGACTTTGAAGTCTATTCCGCGGCACAACAGAGGTGGTTGGAAGTGAGTTCCGTGTCTAATTTCGAGAGTTACCAGGCAAATCGGCTGAAATGCCGATACCGCAACGAGGATCGAAAAACACAACTATGCCATACCCTCAACGGGAGCGCACTGGCTTTGCCACGTATCGTTGCCGCACTTCTGGAAAACAACCAAACCCCAGAAGGAATAATTATACCGGCAGCATTGGTGCCTTATACAGGATTTGAGGTGATTGATTAATTATTATTTATCGTTGCCGTTTAATTTGCGGTATTCAGAAGGAGTTATCCTGACCCGTTGTTTGAAAAAGGATAAAAAATATTCGATGGAGCTGAAATTGAGCTCATAGGCAATTTCCTTGATAGGTAAACTTGTTTCCGTCAACAGTTCTTTTGCTTTTCGGAGTTTCAATTCCTGAAAATATTGTGCGGGCGGATAGCCCGTATATTCTTTGAAAAATTTTCTGAACCAGGAATAGCTTGTTCCCAGATTTGATGCAATTTCCTTTACATCGATGTCTTTATGGATGTTTTCTCTCATGATGATCTTGGCACGTTCAATTACTTGTGTCGATTCATTAGCATCATAACTTTTGTTTTGAGAAAGTGATAAAATCATTCCTAAGATGTGAAAAGCTATTCCGGCGAGATACTGTTGGGCCGATTTTTTGTCTTCCTTGGCAACTCTGATAGCGGTTAAAAACAGATTGATAAGCTCTTCGTTCGTACCAATATCTAAAACCTGATTTTGTTCTGAAATAAAGCTCTTTTCGATTACAGAGTCGATTATACTTCCTTCAAAACCAATATAATACTCGTTCCATCCCGTTTCTTTTACGGGTTGATACGAGTGCCACTGTCCTGGAAAAAGGACCATTACCTGACCCTTTTCAATGGATGTTTTTTTTGTCGTGGCAGATGAAAAAACCCCTCTCCCTTTACAGATGTAAACAAATTGATACTCAGATAGTATTCTCCCTTTCTGGGGGTTAAAATAATAACTTTTGGGGTGGTCAGTGGAAGGATATAATGTGTTGGGTGCAATGTGCGAAAAACCAACAGTATTTACTGTTAATCCAAATTCTTTATCTTTCTCGCTGACCAACAAGTATTTAAAATCTATACCCAAGTCGTTGTATCTCATTTTTTCTGTTTTTGTGGTATGTAGCTTTTCTTTTTTTTACAAATTTACAAAAAAAAATGAAGCACAATGCAAACTCAATTGATTGCATTGTGCTTCTGAAAAAATGAGAGAATGAATTAGAATAGATTTGGAATTATTAAAGAAAATATTAAGACGGCCATGCCGATGACAAGAAATGTGACGGCTTTTTTACCGGCTCCTTTCCATTCTTTCAGAATAATACCCCACACATTACTGAAAACAACGTTTAAGGACATCAGGATGCTCCAGGAGAATGCCATCATCACACTGCCCGGTTCAAAAAAACTTTGCCCCATCCCTAATCCGAAGAACTGAGAATACCAGAGTAAACCGGCCAAGGCACAGAAGAGAAGGTTGTTAACAAGTACCGATTTGGATGTTTTCCGAATTTCCCCGCTGGTCTTGTTTTTCGAATTCATGTACAGGCAATAGACCAGATTAGTGAAAAAACCGCCAATCGTCACCAAAAGTGTTACGGGGTTTTGAGCGAAAATTTCTTTTGCCCCCGCTGCAATAGCGGCTTCCTTTATCGGAATTCCGGCACTCAGGCCTAAACTGAAACAAGCACTCATTACTCCGGCAAACAACGCTATCAGCAACCCTTTTTTTAGGGCAAAGTCTTTTATGGCTTTCCTGCGTTCTTCTTCCGACATGTTTTTAGAGCGTAAACTGCCGGCGTATCCAACCAATGCAATCCCCACTAGGGTTACAACAACGGCCAGTAACAGAACCAACCCTTTTGGTGAAAAGAGATTATCCCCGGCAAGAACAGCAGGGATTAGCGTTCCAAATCCAGCACATGTTCCCAAAGCAACAGATTGGCCAAGTGCAATTCCCAGGTACCGCATGCTAAGCCCGAAAGTTAATCCACCAATCCCCCACAAAGCGCCGTATCCAATCGATTGTAGTGCTGCACCGGAATTTGCAGAATAAACCTGTACCAACTCCGGAAGGGAATTAGCTAGAAATGCTCCTAAAACTGGAAAAATAAGCCAGGCGAAAACTCCTTGCACCAACCAGAAATTTTCCCACGACCAATTTTTAACTTTGTTGATAGGAACGTAGGAGCTTGACTGCCCCATACTTCCTATCGCTATAATAATCAGACCAATAATGGTGTTCATTCTGCTTATCTTTTAGAGGTTACTTCCGATTCGTAACTTTCAATTTCTTTAATGTATTCGTTTCCAACGGGAACACCTTGTTGCAGGCAATAATAGTTGTAAACGGCATTCCAAGGCATGGCCTTCAGCTCTTCCAGATAAGCCAAACGCTGAAAATTATTGTCTTGATTCTCGTACTCACGCAGTTTTTCAGTCGGCTCTAAAAGCGCTTGTAATAAAGCTTTTTGGGTAGACCGGATTCCAACAACATATGCGCCAATACGATTGATAGATGCATCGAAATAATCCAACCCGATATGTATTTTTTCCATCTGTCCGGAACGTACTATTTCTTGTGTTAACTCCAGCAATGCGTCGTTCAGGATTACTACATGGTCGCTGTCCCAACGTTCTGGGCGGCTCACGTGCAGGGTAATTTCAGGAACAAAAAGCAACACGGAAGAAATTTTATCTGCAATTCCTTCGGTCGGATGGAAATGTCCTGCATCTAGCGTTAACAACATGTTATTTTTAACGGCATATCCCATGTAAAACTCATGAGAACCTACCACATAGCTTTCGCTGCCAATACCGAAAAGTTTGCACTCAACACTATCTTTCAGGTATTCAGTGCTGATTTTTTCTGCCAATACCTCGTCTAGAGATTCTTTCAGCAGTTGCCTGTGTTGTATGCGGGATACGCTCTTGTCTTTTTCCCCATCGTGGATCCAGATATTGTGAACACATGCATCCCCTTGTTGACGGCCCATTTCTTCTCCAATACGGCGGCAACGGCGTAAGTGTTCTTTCCAGAAGTTGCGAATTTCCGGGTCGAAACTTGAAAGTGAATAATTGCCGCTTTTTGAATGAGAGAAAAAGGTAGAATTAAAATCCAGTTTAGCACCGGTTTCCTTTGCCCAATTCATCCATGTTTGAAAATGTTTGGGCTCAATCTGGTCCCTATCTACCAATTTACCTCCGAAATCACCGTAGATAGCGTGTAAACTTAAGCGATGTTTTCCAGGAATCAGATTCAACACTTTCCCGATGTCTTTTTTTAATTCATCAATCGTTCTGGCTTTGCCCGGATAGTTCCCTGTTGTTTGGATTCCTCCGGTCAGTTCTCCGTCGGGATTTTCAAAGCCCAACACGTCGTCGGCTTGCCAGCAGTGAATGGAAATAGATACACTGTTTAGCTTCTCAATGGCTTTTTCTACATCAACTCCAAGTGCAGCGTATTGTTCTTTTGCAGCGGCAAACTCTTTTTTAATTTGTTCTTCTTTCATGATTTTTTTATTGTTCATTTAACTGATTTATGTTTTTAGATACTCTTTTGAATTTTATATTTCATATTCATTAGGCATTTTCTCGCTATGGCAAAGTCCAAACAAGTTTGGCTTTTCTCATTTAGCTTAACGGAAATGTTCTATTTATTTCTACTTTCTTCATGCTGTTTTTCGCTGTTTTTCGCGTCCTTGAATTTTCATTTCTTCAAAATAGCCCGCTATTATGCGCGGACTGAAAATCCAAATCCATGCAGAAATAGGCATGAAACAGGACATGAAAAAATTCAAAACAGTTTCTATAACTCTTTGAAAACGTTTAAATATTCAGAATAGTGCTTGTCCCACAAGCTGGTATCCTCAGGTTCGATCCTCACAAGATCAATGGAGTTTCTGACCATTTTTCGTATATCGTTTTTGTCCTTTACTAATCCGAATGCTTTTGCTTGAAGCAATATGTTCCCAATGGCCGTAGCTTCCGACGGTCCGGCAACCACAGCTATTCCGATAGCGTTTGCAGTGAATCTGTTCAGCATATTGTTTTGTGACCCTCCTCCGATAATATGTAAGGTGTCAATGGGAAAATCGGCCAGGCTTTTCAGGTTCCCGAGTACTTGTTTATACCGGAAAGCCAGGCTTTCGTAAATACACCGGGCAATTTCTCCTATGCTCTGTGGAACAAACTGTTGGGTTTTTTTGCAATAGTTTTGTATTTCATCAATCATTGATTCAGGGCTCGCAAAACAGGATGCGTCAGGATTAATGAAGCATTTAAAAGGGTCAGCCTGAGTAGCCTCAAGCACTATTTCGTCGTAAGAGACATCTTTTTCTTTTGTCCATTCTTTTCTGCATTGTTCAATAAGCCACATGCCGCAGATGTTTTTCAATAAACGGATAGAGCCGTCAGCTCCACCTTCGTTGGTGAAATTCAGTGAAAAAGTTTCCTCACTCACAACAGGTTCTTTCGATTCGATTCCCATCAACGACCAGGTGCCCGAGCTCAAATAGGCGAAGTTTTCATTTTCAGCCGGAGTAGCCATGACTGCCGACGCCGTATCGTGTCCTGCTACGGCAATAACCGGAACAGCTCCCAGGTGGGTTTGTTTTTGCGCGGATTCTGACAATGTGCCGATTAGTGTTCCCGGAAAGACAATCGGCGCAAAATTATCTTTAGATAGATTTAACGCCTGTAATAGCTCTTCGTCAAAAGAACGTGTGAAAGGATTCAACAGTTGAGATGTCGACGCTATCGTATATTCCGTAACCATCTTGTTTGTCAATAAGTAAGACAAAGCATCGGGCATAAACAAAAACTTGTCCGTTACGGGATAGATGGGGTTGTTATCTTCGTGTTGAGTAAATAGCTGAAAAAGTGAATTGAAATTCATGATCTGAATTCCGGTTTTCAGGTAGGTATCCTTTTTCGATAAAACCTTATTGAAAAAATTTTCTGGAGCAGTGAAAGTGCGTGAATCGCGATAGCTGTAGGGCATACGAAGGGGTTCCCCGTCTTTGCCGAAAGACACGAAATCCACGCCCCAGGTGTCAATTCCAACAGATGCTATTTCAATACCTTGGTGTTGAATGTCTTTTAAAGATTTCACTATCTCACCATACAGATGAAATAAGTCCCAGTATAATCTGCCGTTGATGTCGATAATCGGATTTGCAAAACGATTGACTTCTTTCAACTCTAACCGGTTGTTTTTGATTGTACCCAAAATGGCTCGTCCGCTTGTTGCACCTAGATCGATAGCTAAAAAAGAGGTTAGTTTGCTTTCATTCATGATGAGGCTAAATAATATAAAAAGTTACAGTTCACAAAAATAAGAATAAGAACGGTAAGTAAAAATAATAAAAATGATTTTGTTGCTGTATTATTTGATATTTTATGACAAAAAATACAGTACAAAAATCAATAATTACATTGATTAAGAAAGAAAACCCTCTATTTTTGCAACATCAAAAGTTGACCATTATTAGCATTATTTTATTTAATTTTTTTTTTGGATACTTTAGTTAATATGGGTAACTTTGTGTCAGCATAGTGTGGGATACTTAATACTGTGTTATAAATCAATTATTGAAGAGCTTTCTAAAATCAAAAAAAATATGGCAATAGTGGTTATTATGCCCAAGCAGGGGCAGTCGGTCGAGAGTTGTATTATCGGCTCAATAAACAAGAAAAAAGGGGATAATGTAAAGAAAGGCGAAGTCCTTTTTTCCTATGAAACGGATAAAGCCTCCTTCGAGGAGGAATCCCCTTCGGACGGAGTGGTTCTCGAGTGTTTTTACCGGGAGGGTGATGAAGTGCCCGTCCTGGGAAACATGATGATTATCGGTGAGCCCGGCGAGGATTATTCCGCTTTGCTGCAAGGCAGTCCGGAGCCCGGGTCCGATAGCGGTAGCGAGGAGTCGATAACTGCAAGACAGGAAACTGTAAGCGCCGGGCCTGAAAATAACGCCCCGCAGAAGCTCGAATCCCGGAACGCAGGACCCGGAACCCGTTTCATTTCTCCCCGGGCCAAAAACCTCGCCTCAAAGGAAGCGGTCGATACCGCAGCGATAAGCGGGTCAGGGCCCCAGGGACGCATCCTGGAAAAAGACGTCCTGTCAACCCTGGAAAATCGTCCGAAAATGACTCCCCTGGCAAAAAAGATTGCCTCGCAGGAAAACCTGCAGCCACAATCGGGCACCGGCTTGGCGGGGACAGCCCGGTCCGCCGATTTGATTCCCTCGCCGAATACTGTCTACGCCAACGACTTTGAGGACAGGAAGCTCTCCAACATGCGCAAGCTCATTGCAAGAGCCATGCACGCTTCACTGCAAAACTCGGCGCAGCTTACCCACCACCTGGGTGCCGACGCGCGCCGGATCCTTGAGCTCCGGAAACAGGTCAAAGCGGATGTGGAAGCCCGGAAGCTATCGGCAAACATCACGCTGAACGACATGGTTTGCCATGCCGTGATCAAGGCCCTGAAGAAGTTCCCCAACGTCAATTCGCAATTTCTGGGCGACAGCATGCGCCTTTTCAACAAGGTGCATCTCGGGCTGGCGGTGGACACTGAACGTGGCCTGATGGTGCCGGTGGTGAAGAATGCCGATGACCTGTCGATCGTGGGGCTCTCAAACCAGCTGAAAGAGGTGGCGAACGCCTGCAAGGCGGGCAGCGTGAATCCGGATATCCTTTCCGCCGAGGCCGGTTCGTTCACCGTGTCCAACCTGGGGAATTACGGAGTGGAGATCTTCACTCCCGTTATTAACCTGCCGCAATCCGCCATATTGGGGGTAAACACGATAGTTCCGCGTCCGAAAGACCTGGGTGACGGGGTTTATGCCTTTGTTCCCTACATCGGCCTGAGCCTCACGTACGACCACCGGGCGCTTGACGGCGGGGAAGCCACACGCTTCCTGAAGCAGATTGCCCTGGAAATAGAAAATCTTGAAATCGATTATTAATCTAAAAAAACAAAATAATGTACGACTTACTGATCATCGGTGGTGGACCGGCCGGTTATGTGGCCGCGGAACGCGCAGGGCACAAGGGGCTGAAGGTGGTGCTGTTCGAGAAGAAAAGCCTGGGAGGCGTTTGCCTTAACGAAGGCTGTATTCCCACCAAGACCATGCTTTACAGTGCGAAGACCTATGAGAATGCCCTTCACGGGGACAAATACGGTGTTTTTGCGGAGAATGTCCGTTTTGAATACGACAAGATTGTATCCCGCAAAAATAAAGTGGTGCGCAAATTGGTCGCCGGCGTGAAAACCAAGATGAAGGCCAGCGATGTTGCGGTTGTTGAAGGCGAAGCCTGGATCTCGGGCAGAAGCGCCAAGGGAATCGAGGTGGTTTGCAACGGAGAGCATTACCTGGGAAACAACCTGTTGATATGTACCGGGTCCGAAGCGTCGGTTCCGCCCATTCCCGGATTAGGGGAAGCCGGCGATGTTGTCCTGACCAACCGTGAGGTTCTTGAACTCAAGGAGCAACCCAAAAGTCTAGTCGTCATCGGGGGAGGAGTTATCGGGATGGAGTTCGCCAGTTTTTACAACAGTTTAGGGTCCAGGGTGACCGTGATCGAGATGCTTCCCGAGATTCTGGGAAACAACGATTACGAGATATCAGCCCTTTCGCGCGATATTTTCACCAGGAAAGGCATCGAATTTCACCTTAACGCCAAGGTGGTCCGGGTGGACGGAAATAAAGTGGTTTTTGAGAAGGCGGGAGAAACACGCACCGTTGAAGGCGATAAAATCCTGTTGAGCGTCGGGCGCCGCGCGGTGACCAGGGGTTTTGGACTCGAAAATCTGAATGTGGAACTGGACAGGGGAGGCATCAAGGTCGATGAAAAGATGCGTACCAATGTGCCCAACGTCTTTGCCGCCGGCGACGTTACCGGTTTTTCGCTTTTGGCGCATACCGCCAGCCGTGAAGGCGAAGTGGTGGTTAACAACCTTACGGGAAAAGACGACATTATGCGTTATAATGCCATTCCGGGAGTCGTGTACATCAACCCTGAAATTGCAGGTGTGGGTGAAACCGAAGAAAGTGCCAGGGCAAAAGGGATTGCCTACAAGGTAGCCAGACTCTCCATGGCCTATGCCGGGCGTTTTGTCGCAGAAAACGAGGGCGGTGTCGGATTATGCAAGGTGCTTGCAGGTGAAAAATACGGCGAAGTCATCGGTGTTCACATGCTGGGAAACCCGAGCAGTGAAATGATTTACGGCGCCTGTCTGGCAATAGAGCAGGAGATGACGCTCGAAGAAATGAAAGAGGTCGTTTTTCCGCATCCTACAGTAAGTGAAATATTCAAGGAAGTGATTTTTGAATTTTGATTGCCCGGACTTGCTTGCTCAAAACCCAATAACAATTTATAAGAAAAATGACGATTGTAAAATCGATCGAAAAAATAAAACAGTATGCCAAAAATTCAATTTATTGATCCGGCTGAAGCCCGGAAACCGGGCTTTGTGGAATTTCAGCCCATTCCTGTCAATCAGTATCAAAAAACGGTAAAAGAAGAACGCGAAAATTTTACCGACGAGGAACTAAAAGCCATTTATCACGACATGGCGCTCATCCGCGAGTTTGAAACCATGCTTAACCTTATCAAAACCAAAGGTGAATACAACGGTGTGGCGTACAATCACCCCGGTCCGGCCCACTTGTCCATCGGACAGGAGTCGGCGGCCGTGGGGATGGCCTGGACGCTTACCGTGGATGATTTTATTTTCGGGAGCCACCGTTCGCACGGTGAAATCCTGGCCAAGGGGATGTCTGCCATCCATAAGCTTGCCGATAAGGAACTGTTGAAGATAATGCAGGGATTCTTTGACGGTTCGGTACTGGAAATCGTTCAAAAGGATTTCAACGGAACAACCAGGGAGCTTGCCCGCCGTTTTCTGGTTTACGGAACATTGGCTGAAATCTTTGCCCGGGAAACCGGATTCAACAGAGGACTGGGCGGTTCCATGCACGCCTTCTTCACGCCTTTCGGCGTGTATCCCAACAATGCCATCGTGGGTGGATCGGGAGACATAGCCGTTGGTGCCGCGTTATACAAAAAAGTCAACCGCAAACCCGGCATGGTGGTTGCCAACATAGGTGACGCATCGATGGCTTGCGGACCTGTTTGGGAAGGGATCACTTTTGCCGCCATGGACCAGTTCAGGGAGCTTTGGGACGGAGATATGAAGGGCGGGCTTCCGGTGATCATCAACATCATGAACAACCAGTACGGGATGGGCGGCCAGACCTGTGGCGAGACCATGGGTTACGGCATCGCAGCCCGTATCGGTGCAGGTGTGAACGAGGAACAGATGCACGCCGAACGCGTGGACGGTTACAATCCGCTGGCGGTAATTGACGCTTACAAACGCAAGCGAAAAATAATTGATGAGAAAAACGGGCCGGTCTTGCTGGATGTCCTGACCTACAGATACAGCGGGCACTCTCCCTCCGACGCGTCTTCCTACCGCACCAGGGAGGAAGTGGAAGCCTGGGAAAGACAGGACTGTATTGCGTCGTTCGGCAAACAGTTGCTGGAGGCGGGCGTGGCCGTCCAGGACGAGCTTGACGCCATCTGGAATGACATAAGGACGCTCATCCACGAGATGTTCCTCAAATCGATCAACGATGAGATTTCGCCCCGCATGAAAAATCCCGACGCGATCGGGGATATGATGTTCTCGAACGGTTCCGTGGACAGTTTCTCCGATGCAAGGCCCGACGTGCTGATGCCGATGGAGGAGAACTCCCGCGTGAAGAAGATAGCCGGCAAGGAACGTTTTGCGTTCGATGCCGAAGGCAAGCCGTTCAGCAAGATGAAGCAGTTCCAGTTGCGCGACGCCATTTTCGAAGCCATCATGGACAGGTTTTACAAGGATGCCTCGCTCGTTGCCTACGGTGAGGAGAACCGCGACTGGGGAGGCGCCTTTGCCGTTTACGGAGGGATGACGGAAGCCTTGCCATATCACCGCCTGTTCAACTCACCCATATCGGAAGCCTCTATCGTAGGTACGGCCATCGGTTACGCCATGTGCGGAGGAAGGGTTGTCCCCGAAATCATGTACTGCGATTTTCTGGGACGTTGTGGCGATGAAGTGTTCAACCAGCTTCCCAAATGGCAGGCAATGAGCGGCAACGTGCTGAAGATGCCGGTCGTGCTTCGTGTTTCGGTGGGCTCCAAATACGGCGCGCAGCACTCGCAGGACTGGACATCGCTTGTGGCACATATCCCGGGCATCAAGGTTTGTTTCCCGGTGACGCCTTACGATGCCAAGGGGCTGATGAACGCGGCGCTTCAGGGAACCGATCCGGTGATCTTCTTTGAAAGCCAGCGCATCTACGATATCGGCGAGCAATTCCATGAAGGAGGCGTTCCTGCCGGATATTACGAAATACCCATCGGTGAACCCGACGTGAAGAAAGAGGGAAAGGACATCACCTTCCTGACCATCGGACACACGCTTTATCCCGCGCTCCAGGCGGCAAAAGAATTGGAGTCGGTCCATGGGATGAGCGCCGAAGTGATCGATGCCCGTTCACTGGTGCCGTTCAATTACGAAAAAGTGGTCGCCTCGGTGAAGAAAACCGGCAAGATCATTGTTGCCGGCGATGCGACTGCCCGCGGCTCGTTCCTGAACGACCTGGCGGCAACCATCGGTTCGCTCTGCTTCGATTACCTGGACGCGCCCGTTGCGGTGCTTGGGTCACGCAACTGGATCACGCCGGCTCACGAACTTGAAGGCGCGTTCTTCCCGCAGCCAGGCTGGTTCATCGATATGATCCACGAACGCATACAGCCCCTCAAAGGGTATATGCCCGGTGAGAATTTCACCGATGCCGAAATGATCAGGAGAGCAAAAAAAGGAATTTGATCATGAATTTACCAAAAGTAAATGCCCACCTGCATACCCCGTTCTCTTTCAGTGCTTTCCGCGATATTGACGATGCGCTGGACAGGGCCGTTGCTGAAAAGGTTAAAGTGGTTGGTATCAACGATTTTTATACTGCCGAAGGTTACGAAGAGTGGATGGAAGGTTGTTCCAAACGTGGACTTTATCCGCTTTTCGGCATCGAGTTTATCAGCCTGAACGAAGAGGATCAAAAAGCAGGTTTGCGGGTGAACGATCCCGGAAATCCAGGACGAACTTACATCAGCGGGAAAGGATTGTTACAGCCCTTTAAGCTGAGTGAGCCTTATGCTTCGCAATTGACGAATGTACGTACAGAGGCTAATAAGCAGGTGGAAGCCATGTGTGAAAAACTGAACGGAATCCTTACTGCTAAAAATGTCGGATTTGTACTCGATATGGATTGGATTAAGGATAATCTGAGTAAGGGTTCTGTTAGGGAACGTCATTTGGCGAAGGCTTTACGCTTGAAAGTTTATGAAAATTCAGGCGATAACCCAACAAGCATAAAGAACCTGCTAGAAGAAATTTTCGATGGAAAAGAACTGAAGTCGGATACTGAAAATCTTGCAGGTGTAGAGAACGAGATCCGTGCTAATCTGTTGAAAGCAGGTGGTTCGGCTTTTGTTCCCGAGACTGTCGAGGCGTTTCTTCCGATGCAGACGGTATGCAAAATCATTCTGGCAGCCGGAGGAATACCTACTTATCCCTTTTTAGCGGATGATGCCCAGGGAAATTATACCGATTTTGAACGTGACCTGGAACACGTGGCAAAACAACTGACCGAGCGTGGGTTTCATTCCGTGGAATTTATTACCACCCGAAACGATATGAACCTGTTGGAGAAGTATGCAACATATCTTCACAACCAGGGTTTTATCGTAACCCTGGGCAGTGAACACAACTCTCCGTCAATGGAACCTATTGAACTTTTTGCCCGCAACCAGACCCCGTTATCGGAAAAATTACTGCGGGTCAACTATGAGGGTGCGTGTATTATTGCAGCTCATCAACATTTGGTTGCCCAGGGACTGAGCGGTTATTTGGATGAACAGGGGAACGCCGACCGCTCAAAAAGAGGTGAGTTTGTGAAATGGGGAGATGAGTTAATCAGAAACACAGTCGGAAAACAATAAAGATGAAAGAAATTCAGGATTTAATATCCATTTCGCGATTCTACGGCAAAGACAGCCGTTTTGTGATCGCCGGAGGGGGAAATACATCGTACAAGAACGAAGAGAAGATCTGGGTGAAAGCCAGTGGTTCATCACTCGAAACCATTACTGAAGATGGCTTTGCCATACTGGATCGCTCGCTACTTAATCCCATGTCTGGAAAGCAATACAGCGAAAATGCTGCCGAACGCGAAGAGCAAGTCAAAAATGATCTTGCTGCGGCTACTGTCACAAAAGGTAAACGCCCGTCGGTAGAAACCTCCATGCACAACGTGATCAACTATGCATTTGTGGTTCACTTACATCCAACGATCGTAAATGGATTAATGTGCGCAGTAAATGTCACCACAGTGTTGGAAAATCTTTTCGGTGAAAAAGTGTTGTACGTGGAATATACCGATCCGGGCTATGTTCTGTTTAAAAAAGTAGACGAGAAAATAAAGGAATATCGCCAGAAATTCAGCGAAGAACCACAGGTAATCTGGTTGCAGAACCACGGGATTTTTGTGGCTGCGGATAGTATTGAAGAGATAAAATCTATATATGGTTCAATTTTTGCAACACTTGAAAAGGCCGTGAGCATTCCATTGCCGGAAGACGAGAGGAAGGTGTGCCGCTGCGTGAGTGAAGTGTTGCCTGCAATCCGGATGTTGGTTTCTAAGGATAACCTTAAAACCCTGAAAGTTCGCAGGAACGGATTGATAGAATACTTTTGCGAAAGTCCGAGAAACCAGGTAGCCATTGCAAAACCTTTTACTCCCGATGCGATCGTTTACTGCAAGTCTAACTATTTGTTTTTGAACGATGAAACACCTGGACAAGTTCTCGAAAATGCTGAAGAATTGATTCCCGGCTTTGTAAATAAGTTTGGTTATCTGCCAAAAGTTTTGTTGATAAAAGGCATCGGGCTTGTATCCGTGGGAGATAATGCCAGACAATGCGATACCATTCTCGACGTATTTGAGGATGCTATGAAAGTTGCCTTTCTCTCTCAATCGTTTGGCGGTGCACACCCAATGACACAGGCTCAAATTGAATTTATTGATAACTGGGAAGTGGAAAATTACCGCCGCAGTGTTGCTGCCGGAAATGCTTCGGGGCGGGTAGAAAATAAAACCATTGTTGTAACCGGTGCAGCACAAGGTTTTGGCGAGGGAATTGCCGAATGTTTGCTGCGGGAAGGAGCCAATATTGTAGTGGCAGATTTGAACGAAGAGGCAGGACGGAATACGGTTGGGAAGTTTAATGGCCTGGCGAAAAGTAACCGGGCAATTTTTGTGAAAACAAATGTTTCCGAAATTTCAAGCCTCGACAACCTGGTGCAGGAGACTGTCTGTCATTTTGGTGGAATTGACTGCTTTATTAGCAACGCCGGTGTGTTGAGAGCCGGTGGGCTAGAAGATATGACACCCGAAAACTTCGACTTTGTCACAAAGATCAACTACAATGCCTATTTCTATTGTACAAAAGTAGTGAGCCAAGTAATGAAGCTGCAAACGAAATATGCATCAAGCGATTATTTTGCCGATATCATTCAAATAAATTCGAAATCGGGACTTCGCGGAAGCAAGGCTAACTTTGCATATGCTGGTGGGAAGTTCGGAGGAGTTGGACTTACGCAGTCCTTTGCACTGGAACTGGCTCCCTTCAGGATAAAAGTCAATTCGGTCTGCCCTGGCAATTACTACGAAGGCCCGCTCTGGAGTGATCCCGAAAATGGGTTGTTTGTACAATACCTGAATGCAGGAAAAGTACCCGGTGCCAAAACTATTGACGATGTGAAAGCGTTCTATCTGGCACAGGTGCCGATGCGAAAAGGTTGCACACCCGGGGATGTTACCAAGGGGGTACTGTATCTGATGGAGCAATGCGGCGAAACTGGACAGGCATTGCCTGTTACCGGTGGACAAGTAATGTTGAATTAATAAAATCATAGCAAAAAATGAAAACAAGAGCAGTCCGTTTGTACGGCAAAAAAGATCTCAGGCTGGAAGAGTTTGAATTGCCGGCCATTAAGGACGACGAGATACTTGCAAAAGTAGTTTCTGATTCATTGTGTATGTCGTCTTACAAGGCATCCTCGCAAGGCGCGGAACACAAACGGATCCCCGATAATGTAGCCGAAAACCCCATCATCATCGGTCATGAGTTTGCCGGAGAATTACTGGAAGTTGGCAGCAAGTGGGCGCATAAGTTCAAAGCAGGTGATAAATTCTCCATTCAGCCGGCCCTGTATTACGAAAACGGGCCTGTTGGTATTCTGAGCGCTCCTGGTTATAGTTACTCGTATATTGGAGGTGACGCAACCTATGTGGTGATTCCGAATGAAGTGATGGAGCGAGATTGCCTCCTGGCTTATCACGGTGAAGGGTATTATCCTGCTTCATTGGCCGAACCGCTTTCGTGTGTTATTGGAGCCATGCACGCCAATTATCATACCACTCCGGGCAGTTACCGGCATAATATGGAAATAATTGACGGCGGAAAGATGGCTATTCTTGCCGGAGTAGGTCCAATGGGGCTGGCCGCGATCAATTTCGTGCTCCGTCGCGAAGAAGTAAAGCCATCCTTACTGGTGGTTACCGATATCGACCAGACACGGCTCGACCGTGCAGCATCCATCTATACCGTTGAGTTCGCTGCTTCACGCGGAATCGATCTGAAGTACATCAATACAGGAAAGATGGAGAATCCCGTGGAAGAGCTGAAAGCAATCAGTGGCGGAGCAGGTTTCGATGATGTCTTTGTGTTTGCTCCCGTAAAGCCTGTTGTAGAACAAGGGGATGCTATTCTTGGATTTGACGGATGCCTGAACTTTTTTGCCGGCCCTGACAACCCGAACTTCAGTGCCATGTTGAATTTCTATAATGTTCATTACGCCTATACGCATATTGTCGGCACCAGCGGTGGAAATAACGACGATATGGTAGAAGCATTGGACATCATGAGCAAAGGGTTGGATCCTGCCGGATTGGTTACTCATATCGGAGGCTTGAATGCTGTTGCTGAAGCGACTAACAACCTGCCCCATATTCCTGGAGGTAAAAAATTGATTTATACACATATAGAAATGCCGCTTACCCCCATTTCCGATTTTGCAAGTTTGGGAGAAACCGACGGTCTCTTTAAGAAATTAGCTGAAATCTGTGACCGGCATAACGGTTTGTGGAGCGTAGAAGCAGAAGCATACCTCTTGTCTAACCATCCCTCAATCCGTACCCCATAACCCGAAACTGGCATCATATGAAACAACTAGACATTCATTTAATGCATCCGGTAGAGCAGATCAACATAATTATCGGACGAATTTACCGAAGCGGAATGACCACCACTTCCGGTGGAAATATTTCCATCCGGGATGATAACGGAGATATCTGGATCACACCGTCGGGCGTGGATAAAGGAAATCTGACCACCAAGGACATTATGTGTGTAAAAAAAGATGGAGCCGTCGTAGGCCTTCACAAACCATCTTCAGAATATCCTTTCCACAGGGCGATTTACGAATCTCGTCCGGATATAACGGCAATCATTCATGCTCATCCACCGGCGCTGGTCGCTTTCAGCATCGCCGGCACTGTCCCCGATACCAAGATTGTTCCGCAGGCGCATAATGTCTGTGGCGATATCGGTTTTGCGCCTTATGGCACACCTGGGAGTGAAGACCTTGGAAAAAAAATTGCCGGTGTGTTTCAAGACAAACGTTTCCGGGCCGTAATTATGGAAAATCACGGTGTTGTGCTGGGCGGGACCGATATGATGGACGCTTATCAGCGGTTTGAAACCTTGGAGTTTTGCTGCCGTACCATCGTGAATGCAGGTAAACTCGGAAAAGTAAAATATCTTTCTGACGAACAGGTGGCAAGCTATGTGAACCATATCCCGAGGAATATTTCACATTTTATGGATGTAGAATATCCGTCTGATGAACGTGCTTTACGTACCGAAATGGTTAATATCATTCGCCGGTCATGCGATCAGGGCTTGATGATTTCTACGTATGGAACGGTGAGTGTACGGTGGCGTAACGATGACTTTTTAATAACGCCCCGTGATGTTGCCCGTTGGGATATTTTGCCGAGCGATATTGTACAAATCAAAAACGGAATGGCAGAAGCAGGAAAAATACCCAGCCGTTCGGTAGCGCTTCACCAACGGATTTATCAGCTTAATCCGCACATCAATTCCATTATCTGCACTCAACCCATCAACCTGATGGCACACGCTGTGAGCGGAAGCAAGTTTGATGTACGTACGATTCCCGAAAGTTGGATCTTCCTGCAGGACGTGCCTTCGATTCCGTTCGGACTGATTTATAACGAGATTGACGGTGTAGCAAAAATGTTTCGTGAAAACCGGGTGATTTTGGTGGAGAACGACAGTGTCTTTGTTACAGGAGATAAATTGCTCAACACTTTCGATTACCTGGAAGTTGCCGAATTTTCGGCCAATTCTCTCGTGATGGCTTCTGCTATCGGACCGTTGAAACCTATCGGGGACAAGGAGATAGATGACCTTCGTATCGCCTTTAATGTTGGATAAGTTCAATTTGAATACGAAACTTATTTTTTCTCCCTCAACCGTACCGGCTTTTAACCTGGCTGCGGAGGAATACCTTTTTTCCGTCCGGGAAGATTATCTCTTCCTGTATGTAAATAATGCAAGTGTTATTGTTGGCTATAATCAGGCGGTGGTGAACGAAGTGGACATGGACTTTTGTATTGAGAAAGATATTCGCATTATCCGGCGTTTATCGGGTGGAGGAGCTGTTTATCACGATTCAGGAAACCTGAACTACGCTTTTATATCCGATAAGAAAGAAATGCCGCTCAGCGCCGATTTTCTTTTGCCCGTGATCCATGTGCTTCAGCAGCTGAATATTCCCGTTGAAACCGGAAAGAGAAAAGACTTATGGTTACCCGGTGGGTACAAGGTTTCGGGTACCGCGTCGCATGTGTCAAAAGGCCGTGAATTGCATCACGGGACATTGCTTTACGAAAGCAATCTAGAACATTTGAAACGTTCGTTAAGTCCGGAAAAAAGAAACCTTATAACCAAGGCAACGGCTTCCGTACCCAGTCCGGTGAAAAACATAAGTTCTTTTTTGAAAGAAGAAAAAAGGAACCCCTTTTCTTTCCGGGAATTTGTAAAGCGGTTTGTAGATGAATCGATGAAATATTTTAACATTGCCGGGCTAACCTCATTCTCTCCGGCTGAGGTGGAAGCTATAGAAACATTGCAACGTGAGAAATATTCGCAACGTACGTGGAATTATAAGATGTGACTTTTCTGATTTATCTCATTGGCCAATTTTGTTCCTTGAATAATGCGATGCGCCATTCCTACTCCGTCCCTCAGGTTACCGGCTATATGCAAGCCGGGAAATTTTTTTTCCAATTCCGATATTGTTTTCAATCGTTCTTCCGAAGAGATTTCATATTGGGGAATAGCATTCGGATGACGAAATATTTTAATCAAATCGGGCATTTTGTTTTCCGGGAATTTCAGCATGCGATGAAAAGCTTTTACCGTTTTTTCTTCAATCTCCGTGTCAGATAACTGCGTTAAATCTACTCGCTTTGTTCCACCCATAAAGAAAGAAAAAAGAGCGCCGTTTTCCGGACATCTTTTGTCAAAACAAGAGAACGGAAAAAGAATTCCCAAAAAATCCTCTTTGTCTTTAGATGATACTAATCCGCCAAAAGCGCTGAATGTTAATTCCTCACGTTCTTTTACTCCTACTGCCACTTGAACGATTGGGGCGTAGCGCAGATTGCTTATCTTTTCAATTTCGTTATAAGGAATAAACGGTAGGAGTGGCGGCAAAGCATAAGCTCCCACGGTGGTTATTACGTGGCGGCAGGTAAAATTAAGTTCTTTTCCGTTTTGTGTGCATTCAATCTGCCATGCTCTGTTTTTAGAATTTTGTGAAACGAAGGTGCCGGTTGCAGAAAGAAACAGGTTTTCTGTTCCGATATGTTTTTGCATGGCTTTGGGTAAATTCTCCATGCCGCCTTTCACCGAAAAAATACCTTTTGGAGTTTTAGACCGGGAGTCTCTTTTATTTTCGCAGGATTTTTTTATGCTTCCTCCGATAAAACTACCGTAGGTTTGTTCCAGACTATAGAGCTTTGGCAATGCGTGACGGGTAATGAGTGTTTCGGCATCGCCGGCGTAAACTCCCGATAAGAACGGGTCGATAGCGTAATTGACAAACGATTTTCCTAAACGGCGGGCACCCAACGCTGCTATGGACTCGTCTGGATTTTTTCCTTTCTTCCGAAAAGGTTCACCCAATATCCGCAGCTTATCACTAAATGTAAACAACGGTGTAATAATGCCGCTCCACAGACCGTTGGGCAATGGATGGAACTGTCCGTTCTTCCATATCCACCTGCTTTCCGATTCTTTACGGGCAAATTCTATTTCGCAATCGGGCTGCAGTACATTAAATAAATTAATCACTTCTTCTGATGCGCTTGCCCCGGTATTTGGCCCCGACTCAAACACAAAGCCATTTTCATGAAATGTTTGTATTTGTCCGCCTACGCGATTACTCTTTTCAAGAATTGCTACCGACAATCCTCTGTTTTTCAGAAGTAAAGCAACAGTTAATCCGGTAAGTCCGGCTCCTATTATTACTACGTCTTTTTCCATTAGGCTAATCATTATATCGGTTTTGAAAATGTTTTATCCGATTGCAGCAAAAGCTTGTCGAGCGATGCCGCTACATTTCTTACAAACGGAGATCCTTTTTGTTTCATTCTTATTTCCTGTTCAGACCACTCAGTGATGCCGTCATCAGCAAATTCCTGTAATTTTTTTTCGTCGTACGTCGTTGCAGATTTTACTTCTGCAACAGATAGCTTAACTCTGTCGGCTATTTCTTGCCAGTTTATCCTGTTATTACACATAAGATCCGTGATGACTTCGCGTAAGATTTGTTCTTCTTGGCTAAGCGCATATCCTTTTTTTACCGGAATATGTCCTTTGTTTATGGTTTCTATGTATTCGTTTATGCTTTTGGTATTTTGTGTATAAGCAGAGGTAAGTTGCGAAATGGCTGTGGCGCCAAAAGCATAAACCTGTCCGGTTGTACGTCGGGTACAATATCCCTGAAAATTTCGATGCAGTGTATGGTTTTGCCGGGCAATGGATAATTCGTCGTTTTGTTTGACAAAATGGTCTATTCCTACTTGAATATAGCCGGCGTGAAGCAATAGTTTTTGTGCATTTTCGTAGATGTTACTTTTCAGTTCGTCCTGTGGTAATGGATTTCTTTCGAGAAGTTGCTGCCGTGGAAATATATGCGGAACGTGAGCATAAGAAAAAGTTACAAGGCGGTCGGGAGAAAGTGCGATGGCTTGTTGAATTGTCTCTTCGAAGCTTTCCGTTGTTTGCAGGGGCAATCCGTAAATAAAATCGAAATTGATGTGAATATTTCTGTTTCGCAGCGCGGTAACTATTCTATCGATAGGGACTTGGGGTGCTTTACGGTTACAGGCTTTTAATACTGCATTGTTGAAGTCCTGAATGCCAATGCTTATTCTGTTGAATCCTGCATCTGCGAGCAATTCAAAATCGTGCTCGTCCATATATCCCGGATGACATTCGATGGCTATCTCGGGGTTGTCAATGCATTCGAATTTTTGCAGTAACAACGAGTTGATTTCCTTAATGTAAGATAATGGTATTGCCGTGGGCGACCCTCCACCAAAATGAATTTGCGATATTTTTCTCCCGGGGCTTATCTTTTCACAGACCAAATTTATTTCTCTTTTTATGGCGTCCCTGTATTCTCTTACCTCTTGCTCTTGCTGCATAGGAAAAGAGTTGCATCCGCAATAATAGCACATTCGTTTGCAAAACGGGATATGGATGTAGAAAGAGAGGTGATTGGGTTCTTGAGTGTTGGAGTGTGTAATAGCTTCCCAAAATTGAGACTCTGCAAAATTATCGTGAAAGAAATTTGCAGGCGGATAACTGGTATAGCGGGGTACAGGAGTATTGTATTTTGAAATTAAATGATCCATTTTATTCGTTATGTGAAGTATTTGGAATTTGTTCCATTTCAAGTTTATCCATTGAAAAAGGAGGACGATAAAACCACACGAAAACGAACGAAATTACTGCCAGAGAAATCTCTAATGCGAATAATCCGTCGTATCCGAAAATATCTCCAATTCGTGAACAAATAATGGCAACGATCATAGAACTTAGATGCGTAATAACAATTTGCATAGTAAAATCAGTACCTTCCCTGCCTTCTCGCACATTGTCCATCGATGTGGTATAAACTATAGTGGAAGCCATACCGTAAGTGCCCCATACGAGAGCAATTCCTGCCATTATTGCCACGAGACTGTGGACGTTTCCCGAAGCGTGCACCCACAGGAAATAGCTTGCCGTGGCAACGATAAGCAGCGATATGATTCGTCGTGATTTTTCTCGCCCGATCTTTCGGATAAACAGCCCCGAAAGGAACGAACAGAAGATGCCGGTAGCCGTTCCGAAAACACCTATCATTGCCCCGATTTCTTTCATATCGTAGCCCAGATCTACCATCAACGGCCGGAGAATGGAGAGAATGCCGATCACTCCCGAATAAAACAAAAAGAGGAATAACACGTGTTTGCCAATTCCTTTCTGTTTAAAGAACAGGTACATGTCTTGTGGGCGAGCCTTACTTTTATTTTGCCGTTCGCGTAATCTTAGGTTTATATTTAATTGCAGTGGAACAAGCGCCAGTAATACAAATATGGCAACCCACGGTAGCATTTTACCCCATCCGATTTGCTGAAAGAGCAGTAGGAGGAATCCCCCGCCTACCATGCTTCCTGTAAACGAACCCATAGACTGCATGCTGTTGAGCAAGCTGTTATCGCGGCGTTCAAAAGACCTGGCAGCCAACGCATCTGTGGCAATATCCTGAGTAGCCGATGAAATAAATGCAAGAAGAATCAACCCGATGATGAGCGTGAAATTTGTTTGCAGGTTGAGCATAGCCACAACAAAAATGAGCAGGGCGTAGACTATTTCCGAACCCAAAATCCATCGCTTGTAATCGTTTATGCTATCGCATTTTCTATCGATTATCGGTGACCACAGAAATTTCATGATCCACGGCAACTTTATTAGTTTCAGCAGCGCGATGGCCACGAGAGAATAGTCGCCTTGCCGCATTAAGATAGGTAAAACCGAAGAGAAAAAGCTCATCGGAATGGATTGGGCGATATAGAGTGTGAAAAAGGTAAAGAGATTGTACGATTTATCTATTTTCATTTTTGCTTCAGAAGTTTAAAGTCAAGCTGATCCCAACGGATAAAGGCTTGCCTTGTTTTCCACGTTTTCGTCCGCCTACCTCAAAAAAGTAACCTAAATATTGAGTGTTGGTGATGTTTTTTCCCCAGAGTGAAAAGCTTACATTGCCGTTTCTTGCGGTTACGCTTGTATTAAGTAAGCCATAGAACGGTTGTTGTACGGTATTGCTCTCGTGCCAGAACATTACACCAATACCGGTATAGTTTGCGTTAAAACTTATTTCATCGGAAAATTCGTTGGTTGTGTGGATCGTATAGTCAGCGTTTACCGAAACTGTATTACGCGGGACAAAAGGTAAAAACTTACCGCTATAATCGATATCATTACTGTATTGATATTTCGTAAACGTTGCATGCGTAAAGCCGTATGCGACATCTATCCCGAAGTTTTTAAAAGGGGTTGCGTTAAGTGTAGCTTCAAATCCTTGGCTTACAGAACTACCGGCGTTAAATATTTTTATTCCTTGTTGGTCCAGGTGTTGCTTAATTTGTTGATTGTAGGTGTTGATGCAAAACAGAGCTACCTCTGCAAAAAGTTTTTCGGGTATGATCCAACCCTTGCTTCCCAGTTCATAGTTCCAACTGTATTCGGGTTCGAATGTCCGTTGCAGGGGTGTATCGAAAACGGTATTAAATCCGCCTGTTTTATAGCCTTTTGCAACGGTAAGATAGAATTGTGATTGATGAGTGGGTAAATATTGGAGTGATGCTTTCGGTGTCCATTGTGAAAAGGTAAGTGGCGAATCGAAATCGTTAATTAATTGTGCTTCACTCTCGATTATTTTATGTTCTTCGTGAATAGAATTTGCTTTCTCATAATCATACCGTAAACCGGCTTCAACACGGAGTTTAGACGTAATGTTGAGTGTGGATTGATGAAACAGGGCAATTCCCCGGCTATAATCATCGTATCTTTTTTCGAGTTTATACTTTGGGGTCCTCAAGTTCATAAATACATCGGTAGCACGATCGATACTGTGGTTGAAAGCAAACACGCCAAAATTCCATCCGTAAATATTGTCGTTAAGTCCTTTCAAGATGATTTCTTCGGATATTAGTCGTTGTTTTTCTGATTGAATGGCAAAATACAGATTTTTGGGTGAGCCGTCCTGGTCAACTTCATACGTATCGTTTAAGTGCTGAACGGAGGTTTGCGATCTGATGGCGATGTAATCGTTGTAATAGCTTATCTGAAGGCCTCCATCGTATAGTTTTCGTTTATAATAGCTGGGATGATCTGTGCTTACAGAATCAACGAGAAGTGTTTTGTTATTTACATCTCCATAAGAAAAAGCACCTTGGTGAGTATTCTCGAAATTATTAGTTAGGCGGATATTCATTTGTGGTAAAGGCCGCCATTCAAAGCGTGTATTTACAGAAGCTGAACCTAGATAATTGGCCTTTTTCCCCGTATGAACATTTGTGATGTGACCGCTGTAATAATTGTAGTTTCCGGCAATGCTGTGGGCGAATTTGTCGTTCGCTTTGCCGAGATGAGAAAGCGTAACGGAAGTTTCGTCGTAACTCCCGTAGCGAAGTTGAAGACGGGTGCCTTGATAGCGGAAAGGAGAACGAGTATGTACGAGAATGGTGCCCCCCATGGCATTTCTGCCGTAAAGTGTGCCTTGTGGTCCTCGCAGGAACTCCACTTTGTCAATATCCAACAAATTGATATCGAACGATGATTTTTCAAAATGTGGAATTCCATCAACATACATCGCTACGCCGGGAGTGTTTATAAGCGCACCAACACCTCTGATGAAAACCGAGGAGGTGAGGCGTGTGTCGCGGTCGATGATCATAAAGTTGGGAATAATTCCGGTAAAACCTTTCATTTCGCTGATCTGTTGCCGCTCCATAAGTTGTGAGGTAACCACGCTTGCCGCCATTGGCCTCATGAGTTTGTTGTTTTCATGCTTGAATGTGGAAACCACCAACGTATCTAAGTTGTAATGTCGTAGGGAGTCTTTTTCAATAGCAGAAATTGGAATGATAAGGTAAAGAAAAAGGAATAAAATACCGCTTTTTTGTAGTGAAAACGATTTTCTAAAGTGCATTTGATTTGTGTATAAATTTTAAATTCAACGTACAAAGTAAATGCGTTTTTGTTAAAAAAAAAATCACTACTTGTAGTGATTCTTATGGGAGTGGAGTTTTCCCTGAAACGTATTTTTCCCCTTAAATCGTTTCTTTACTTTTTCTGTCAACTCATAATTTTTCAATCCCCAATCAGGTGCAATAAGCAGTGATTTTGGTGATTGGGACGCAAATCGTTCAATATAAAAATCGGGATTCAGCCGTTCTGCGAAATCAACGCATAAATCCACATACTCTTCAAGTCCGAAAAGGTGAAACGACTCTGGAAGCAACCTGAACTCTTTGGCCATAGCCGTCCCTCTAATAATTTGTAACTGGTGGAGTTTTACGGTTGTCAACGGTAATTTTGAGATTTCTACGGCGTGACTTAGAATGTCTTCATCTGTTTCTCCCGGTAACCCCAGAATTAAATGTACACCTACTGGAACTTCCCTTTCTGCTGTTCTTGTAATGGCTTCAACAGATTCCTCCCAGGTGTGTTGACGGTTTACACGCTCCAGCGTTTTATTTAATGTACTTTCTACTCCATATTCGATTAAAACGAACGTTTTTTTGTTGAGCTCTGCAAAATAATCCAGCAACTCATCCGGCATGCAATCGGGCCGGGTGCCTATGATGATGCCCACAACATCAGGATAGGCAAGCGCTTCTTCGTACATCTCGATGAGTTTTTCTACGTTATCGTACGTGTTGGTGTACGATTGAAAGTATGCCAGGTATTTCATTTCGGGATACTTGTGCGAAAAGAAGTTAATACCGTCAGCCAACTGTTCCGATATGCTTTTTGTCGGTTTGCCATACCCCGGACTGAAGCTTTGGTTGTTGCAGTAGGTACATCCTCCGCGGCCCTTGCTTCCATCCCTGTTGGGGCACGTAAAGCCGGCATTGATGGAAATCTTTTGAACTTTAAAGGGAAATCTCTGCGTGAGAAATTCTGAAAAATCGCGGTAGGGTTTGGTTGGTTGCATCTGTTGACCTTTGGTTGTTAAACGGACAAAGATAATTAAAAATAAAAAACGGAAACACGATATCGCATCCTATTTCCGTAAAGTGTTTGTATTTAAAAGTAGAGTTATTTTCTGGAAGCGTATACATTCAATGTAACCATAATGTTGCCGGGATTTTTTATAAAACTGACTTTTGCTATCCCTTTATCGGTATTTTTCTCATACGTTTCCACCCTGTTTTTCCCGTTTCTTACGATCGAAACCTGTTCGTATTTATCGGCTTTGAGCGCGTTTTCCACTTCCCGGGTAAAACTTTCGTCCAGCGATTTGTCGGCCGAATTCAACGTGAGCATTTGACGTCCCAGGCTTGTTGTCGATTTGTCGAACACCCAGACGTCTACGTTTCCGGCATCGTTCAGCCTATCCATCATGCTCGCTTTTTTCTGATACACATAATTGAAACGCTCATCCTCCATATATTTGTCGAACAACTTTTCGAGTTGTTGAGCCGATGCTCCGGCAACAAAAACGGTTGCCAAAAATAAAATTGAAAGAATTTTTTTCATATTTGTAGGGTTTATAAATTATTGTTTCACAGATTCTATATAATTGATTTTTTGCGATAAGTCGTCAAAGATCCTGTCGGCATCCATTTCGGTTTGTATGACATTTGCTTCTACAATCGGTTTATAGCTGGTGCGGATGATTTCATCGGCTTGCATAAACATTTTATCGGCGTATTGTTGCGCCTTTTGCGGATTGGTTACTTCATTGCCGTTTATGAAAACCAGGTAATCGCCTGACGGTATTCCGACTTTGTTTTTATGCGGAAACAAAGTAACGACCAGGAGAGTAACTGCAGCGATACTTGCTGCAGCGATCCATAATTTCCAGATTGGAAACGGTTTTTTAAGGTTCTTTTCTGCCGGAATTTCAAAAACGGGAGCAGCAATTTGTTTTTCTTTATCGAAAGCAATAAACAGGGGTTTATATATTTCGTGCTGAGGCAAAACGGTCCTGCTCCGGAAATATTCCTTCAGCCTGCTTTCCTCTTCGGGCAATGTCTTGCCTTCAAAATAATTGTTCAGTATGTTATCTATGTTGTTCATAAAGCAGTTTCTCCTGTTGTTGATGAGTCAGAATCATTTCGCGGAGTTTTTTTCGGGCTCGCGACAGGTTTACGGTAACGGCATTCTCCGTTATCGACATGATTTCGGCAATTTCCTTAACCTCCATCTCCTCCACGTCTTTCATCCGGACAATGGTTCGTTGCATCTCGGGTAGCAAGTCAATCATCCTGCTGATGGTGTTTACCGTATCGGCCTCCTCCGTAAGCTGATGCGGACCGGGTGCAGGGTATGTCGCGTTAGCAGGAATTTCCCCGTTGGGTTGTTGTTTTCGCAGCCAATCAATGCACAAGTTTCGCATCGATGTCAGCACAAAGGCCTGCTGGTTTTCGATTATTTCCAACTGCCCGCGCTTTTCCCACAACCGCATCATCAATTCCTGATAGGCATCCTGCGACAGGCTTTCGTCTTTTAATACCGAGCGTGCCATGCGATACAGCTTATCGGAATAGCACAGGATTTGATGTTGAAATTGCTGAGCGTTCATACACATATATAGACGGGAAGCCGGAAAAAATCTTACACCGGTTGGCGGATTTTTTTTCAAAGGTAACAAAAAAAATAACCTGCCTGACTGATGTTCTATTCCCGGTAATTAGTTTCGCAAGAAATCATTACCTTTGCACTTCAAAATCAAAAGGTAATGTTTGCAACGATCATTAAAACGATTTATTGTTTAATTGCTTCACCGCGAAAAGGATGGAGAAGAATTTCCGATAGAGATGCTGGACAACAGGATTTTATCAATAACTTCCTGTTTCCCGTTTTTGGGTTCATTGCCATTCCATCTTTTATTGGCGGAATGTGGCTCGCCGATAACGGTGGAATCCATTGGGCGTTAAAACAGGTGGTTATCGTGGTGTCGGCGCTTTTTGGCGGATTTTATCTGGTATCGTATGCATTAAACGAGCTTTTCCCTAAATTTGGGTTAGGTAAAAAGTTGCATGCCGCACAATTATTTGTGGGTTATTCATCGGTGGTGCTATACCTCTTGTTTTTCCTGATACCCCTCTTGCCGGGAGCTGTTTTTTTGTGGTTTGCTGTAATTTATACGTTGTATATCGTTTACGCAGGTGCCGGTGATTTTTTACACATGACGGCAAACAAAAAGTTGAGTTTCACCGTTATTGCATCATTGCTTATTGTTGTTGTACCTCTGGCAATAAAAATATTATTGGAATTTGTGATAAATTTATTGCCCGGTTAAGAAAGCTATTCACTCAACAAAACAGTCTGAAGTCTGACATTTGATCTCCAATAGTCTCAAAGAAATGAAACAAGCACCCATAAATATAAAAAACAAACGGGCCACATTTGATTACGAACTGCTCGAAACTTACACCGCGGGTATTGTGCTTACCGGAACCGAAATAAAATCGATTCGCCTTGGTAAGGCTAGTCTGGTGGATACCTATTGCCTGCTCGAGAAAGGCGAACTCTGGGTGCGGAATATGCATATCGCCGAATATTTTTACGGAACCTACAACAACCATGTGGCACGGCGCGACCGAAAACTGTTGCTGAACCGGAACGAATTGCGAAAGCTTACCCGTGCGACCAAGGAAACCGGATTCACGATTGTGCCCATACGATTGTTCATCAATGAAAAAGGGCTGGCAAAGCTGGTTATTGCGGTGGCAAAGGGAAAAAAGCAATACGATAAACGGCAATCGCTGAAAGAGAAGGAAGACAAACGCTCAATGGACAGGATGTTTAAAAAATGAATTTTCTCAAACAGATACTTTTCCCGTCTTTCAGAAAATCAGGAAGTACAACGATATGGCTGCTCAAAATTATTTTACCCATCTCGTTGCTGGTTCGTTTTCTTGATTATTTTGGGGCTTTGGCTTTCATTGCACAGTTCCTTGACCCCGTTTTCCTGCATCTCGGTTTGCCCGGAAGCACGGCAATTATATTCATCACCAGTATCTTCCTTCCCCTCTATGCGCCGTTGGCAATTATAATGTCAATGACGGTGACGTTGCGTGAACTGACTATTCTGGCATTGATGTGCCAGATAGCGCATAATTTACCCGTAGAAAGCGCTATCCAGGCAAAAACGGGCACATCGTTCTGGTCCATGTTTTCCTTACGGATTGTTGTCAGCATATTGGTCGGGGTGCTGCTTAACCTGATCCTTCCGGCTGATATGGGAATGCCCTTGTTCGTCAAGGTAAATGCTGAACTGCCAACCTCTGTTGCAGACGTGCTGGTGCTGTGGTTGAAGGGTTCGGTTCAGATGGCATTGCTGATATTCTTCATTGTTACCGTTCTGAATGTTATTTATAAGTTGTTGGAACAGAACAACATGATAGTAAGGTTGTCGAAAGCTATTGAATCTGTTTTACGTTTTTTCGGTCTGTCGGAGAGCACCGGATTTCTTTGGCTTATCGGTTATATCGTTGGGCTGGCTTACGGTGGAGCGTTGATGATTGACCAGATGAAGGAGGGAAAAGTAACGCGGTCGGATGCCGAATTATTAAACTACCACCTGGCGGTTTCCCATTCCGTCATTGAGGATAATTTATTGTTCGTGGCGCTGGGAGTATCGGTCTGGTGGATATTGGGTGTAAGGTTGGTGGTAGCCTGGCTGGTGGTTTGGGTTCGGCGGATTTTTTTAAAAATGAAGCGAAAAGCCATGTATTCGTATAAGAATATTTAATTTGACATTTTGTTAAGCATGAAAATAAAAGAAATTTTAGAATCCCGCATCCTCATTCTTGATGGTGCTATGGGAACAATGATACAACGTTATAAGCTCACGGAAGAGGAGTATCGCGGCGAACAGTTCAGGGATGCTGCGAAGCTGCAGAAAGGGAACAACGATTTGCTTTCCATTACGCAACCGAAAATCATTGATGAAATTCACCGCAGCTATCTGGCTGCTGGAGCCGATATTATCGAAACCAACACGTTCAATGCCAACGCCATTTCGATGGATGATTACGGAATGGCTCATCTGGTACGGGAAATCAATGCTTCAGCGGCTCAGATCGCGCGAAAAGCCGCCGATGAATTTACGGCTCAAAACCCCAGGAAACCCCGTTTTGTTGCCGGCTCCATTGGCCCCACTAACAAAACTGCATCGATGAGCCCTGATGTGGAAAACCCGATGTACCGTGCCGTAACTTTCGATGATCTGCGCGATGTCTATTACGAACAAATTGACGCCTTGGTGGAAAATGGGGTTGATATCCTGCTGATCGAGACCATTTTCGATACACTCAATGCCAAAGCTGCTCTTTTTGCGGCTCACGAAGTGGGGAAAAAAAGGGGCAGGAATATACCTGTTTCCCTCTCAGTAACACTTTCGGATAAGGCGGGAAGGACACTGTCGGGACAAACGATAGATGCTTTTCTTACATCGGTAAGCCACGCCAACTTACTTTCGGTGGGGTTGAACTGTTCGTTCGGCGCATCGGATATGAAACCCTATGTGAAGCAGCTTCGCCGCGTTTCACCTTTTTACCTGAGCGCTTATCCCAACGCAGGGCTGCCCAATCAGCTTGGAGAGTACGATGAGACACCCGAAAAGATGGCCTCCCAAATCCGGGAGTTTATCGACGAGGGATTGGTAAACATCGTTGGCGGTTGCTGCGGAACCACTCCCGAACACATTGCAAAATATGTCGAAATCGTAGCGGATGTTGTGCCACCGGCTCCTGTAGAACAACCCCGGTTGATGCGTCTTTCGGGCCTGGAAGAATTTGTGCTGACGCCCGGAATTAATTTTGTGAATATCGGGGAACGGTGTAACGTAGCGGGCTCACGCAGGTTCTTGCGCCTGATTCAGGAGAAGAAATACGAAGAAGCCCTGCAGATTGCCCGTAAACAGGTAGAAGACGGTGCACAGGTCATCGACATAAACATGGATGATGGGTTGCTCGATGGTGTGCAGGAGATGACCCGTTTTCTCAACCTGCTAGCATCCGACCCGGATATTTCCCGTGTTCCCGTGATGATAGATTCATCGAAATGGGAGGTGATAGAGGCCGGCCTGAAATGTATGCAGGGGAAGTGTATTGTCAACTCCATCTCTTTGAAAAACGGTGAAGTGGAATTTCTGGAGGAAGCCGGAAAGGTAATGTCGTACGGTGCGGCAGTTGTGGTAATGGCTTTCGATGAAAAAGGACAAGCGGATACCTACGGCCGGCGCATCGAAATTTGTGAGAGAGCCTACAGGTTGCTTGTCGGGAACGGTTTTCCTCCTCAAGACATCATTTTCGACCCGAACGTGCTAGCGATTGCTACGGGAATGGAAGAACACCGCAATTACGCCGTAGACTACCTGGAGAGTGTGAAATGGATAAAATCCAATTTACCGGGAGCTAAGGTGAGCGGAGGAGTGAGTAACCTCTCTTTTTCATTCCGGGGAAACAACTATGTCCGGGAAGCGATACACTCGGTTTTCCTCTATCATGCCGTTCAGGCCGGAATGGATATGGGAATAGTCAATCCCACAGAATCGGTGTTGTACGAAGATATACCCGCCGAAGTGAAAGAATTGGTGGAAGATATCATTTTCAATCGCAGGGAAGATGCCACGGAGCGGATGATGGAGTATGCACAGAGCATCAAAAACAAAACCCCGGAAGAATCGAAGGAAAAAGTGCTCGAGTGGCGATCCCTGCCTCTCGAAGAGCGGTTGAGTTATGCTCTCGTGAAGGGGGTCGGTGATTTTATGGACGAAGATATCGCTGAAGCGCTTGCGGTATATCCACGTGCTGTGGATGTTATTGATAAGCCGCTGATGAAAGGGATGAACGTGGTAGGCGATTTGTTCGGCTCCGGGAAGATGTTCCTTCCGCAAGTGGTTAAAGCTGCCCGAACGATGAAAAAAGCTGTTTCCATACTTCAACTTGTTATCGAAGCTGAAAAGTCGTCAGGAGCGGCGCAAAAAGCCGGGAAAATCGTGTTGGCTACCGTGAAGGGTGATGTGCACGATATCGGAAAAAACATCGTTTCCATCGTGTTGTCGTGCAACAATTACGAAATTGTGGATTTGGGGGTGATGGTCCCGCCCGAAAAAATTATCGAAACCGTTATTCGTGAACAACCTGATATTGTGGGATTGAGCGGACTAATCACGCCCTCACTCGAAGAGATGGCTGTTGTTGCGGCTGAAATGGAAAAAGCCGGATTCCGGATGCCTCTGCTCATCGGTGGTGCCACCACGTCGAAGTTGCATACGGCCCTGAAAATAGAGCCGAAATACAGTAGGGGAGCAGTGGTATATGTTAAAGATGCATCACAAAGCCCGGGAGTGGTGGCGAACCTGTTAAATCATGAAACGAACGGAAATTATTCCCAACAAGTGCGTGATGAATACGCTGCCCTTCGCGAAAACAGTACGGACAGAAAAGTAGAACTGGTTTCACTTGAAGAAGCGCGGGAAAACGCATATAAGATTGACTGGGAAAATTTTTCTGCCGAAAAACCCCGGATGATGGGAAGAAAAGTGATGAAAAACGTTCCGGTAGAGGTTATAATTCCCTATATCGATTGGAAGTTTTTCTTCCACGGATGGAACCTGTCTGCCAAGTTCGGCTCTGTTGCTAACTCGGATTTCACAGTGGAAGGACGCAATGCCTGGATGGCAAAATTCAAGGACGACGAGCAGGAAAAAGCCGGCGAAGCAGCGAAATTGTACGATGACGCGCGTCGTTTGCTCGATAAGCTGGTAAGCGATAATGCAGGTTATATAAATGCCGTGTTTGGCATATATGCGGCTTACAGCGATGGCGATGATATCGTGGCCGAAGGGGTTCGTATTCCCATGCTGCGCCAGCAAAAGAAGAACGATAAAAACGAATACTTGAGCCTGAGTGATTTTATTGCGCCAGCCTCATCCGGAAAAAAAGATTATGTCGGCGCTTTTGCGGTTACTGCCGGAGATGGAGCCGATGAGCTGCTGCAAGTTTATGAAGACGAAGGTGATGAGTATTTGGCATTATTGTTGAAATCATTGCTCGAAAGGCTGGCCGAAGCAGCAACCGAGTGGTTGCACCACATGATCCGGAAAGAATACTGGGGTTTTGCGGAAGATGAAAACCTGTCTGTTGCCGATATGCTGGCTTCAAGATACCGGAGCATTCGCCCAGCGGTGGGTTATCCGTCCATTCCCGACCAAACAATGAATTTTGTACTGCACGATATGCTTAGAACCGATGAGATCGGAATTTCGTTGACGGAAAACGGAATGATGAATCCTCCGGCATCGGTCAGCGGTTTTATTTTTGCTCATCCGCAATCGAAGTATTTCGTTATCGGCCCTGTCTCAGAAGAGCAATTACACGATTATGCCCTTCGCCGGAACACGGAAACGGAGAAGATAAGGAAATTTTTATCCGCAAATTTGTAAGGACAAAAAGTAAGGCGGCAACAATCCGCCTTGCCTTTTCAACTTTATATGCTTCCGTAACTCGCGATGGAGGATGCCGAGAGCTTTTTCAATAAAAAAGTAGCCGGCATTTTTGTTAAATCCGGGGAAAACAGGTACTTTTGAAAAAAATAATAATTGCTGATGAAAACTCTCAAAGTACCCAAACAACACATTTCGCAATGCGAAACTATTTTTGATTGTATAAATTTATTGCGCGAAGCCGGCGTAGTCGCTAAAATTGACCAGGTGAACTGGAAAAAAGAATTTCCCAAGTCACTTCCTGTTACGGTGCGTGTTGCTCACGATGGAGAAAAAATTTACCTCTGTTTTGAAGTGGTAGGAGAAAAAATACGTGCAGTGAATACAGAGGATTTCGGTTCGGTCTGGGAAGACAGTTGTGTAGAGTTTTTTATGCAGCGGGAAGGCGAAGCCGTTTATAGGAATTTTGAGTGTAATATATTGGGAGCGTTACTTGCAGCAAAGCACGAAACCCGGCAAATAGCGGAAAAACTGACGGAGCATATGTCCTCGATCTCCCGTTTTTCTACGATCAGACACAGGTATGAAAATGATGTACAGGTCAGCGACTGGACGATGTTCCTGATAATTCCCCGACAGGCAATGGGTTTCCATGCCGATGAGAGTTTATCGGGAAAAAAGATCCGGGCAAATTTCTATAAGTGCGGTGATAAGACCCCCGAAACACATTTCATCAGTTGGAGCCCCATCGATTTGCCTTCACCCGATTTTCACGCTCCACAGTTCTTTGGACTGTTGGAAATGGAGTGAGCCGAAACTCGTACAGATAACACAAACATAGTTAAATACATATGCAGGAAATTAGTAAATTGAAAGAGATCGTAGCCCAGTTTGTCGGCGACAGTGAAGAGATCGACGTAAAACCGTTAGGAGCAGGTCACATTAACGATTCATACAAGGTGAAAGCTGGCGAGAAAGAGTATGTGCTACAGCGTATTAATCATTCTATTTTTAAGAACGTACCGAAACTGCAAAGCAATATTCTGCGCGTAACGATGCATATCCGCCAGAAACTGATGGATGCCGGGGTGAACGATATCGACCGTAAGGTGTTGACTCTCGTTCCCACACCCGGCGGAAAACTTTTTTACCAAGATGCAGAGGGTTCTTACTGGCGGATGATGGATTTTATCCGGGATAGCAAAAGTTACGATGAGATAAATCCTGAATTGGCTTACAGGGCCGGACTCGCTTTTGGCGAATTTCAGAAAATGCTGGCTGACCTGCCGGGTGATCCATTGTTTGAAACCATTCCGAATTTTCACAACATTGAATCGAGACTGGAAACGTTCAGGGATTCGGTTAGAGCAAATAAAGTGGGCCGTTTGGTAGAGGTACAGGATCTTGTTAGTGAACTGGAGGCCCGTGCCGATGAAATGTGCAAAGCAGAAAGAATGCACCGGGAAGGGAAATTGATCAAGCGTACCAACCATTGTGATACCAAAGTGAACAATATCCTTTTCGATAAGAACGACCAGGTGTTGTGTGTGGTGGATTTAGATACGGTTATGCCGGGCTATGTATTGTCCGATTTTGGAGATTTTATCCGTACAGGGGCAAATAAAGGTGCTGAAGATGATCAGGATTTAGACAATGTTTCGCTTGATCTGGCCATCTTTGAAGGATATACTAAAGGTTATCTGGAGAATGCTGCTTCTTTCCTTACTGAGGTGGAAATAGAAAACCTTGCTTTCGGCGCCAAGTTATTGACCTATATGCAAACTGTACGTTTTCTGACCGACTATATCGATGGCGATACTTATTACAAAATTGCTTACGGAAACCACAACCTGGTGCGTTCAAAAGCTCAGTTTAAGTTTTTACAGAGCCTTGAACAGAATTTCGATAGGATGCAGGAGATTGTGTTAAGTACGGCGGAAAAATATAGATAAAAAACAGCACGGTTTATACGGGAAAATAAATAATGTAAAAAAAGAGCAGTGTGAAGAAAAAATCACTATCTTTGCACCGCTTTATTTTTAGGTAAAAAAAGTGGCAAAGTTCAGCTTATACAATATTCCTTTAAAGAATCTTTCTCAGGGAAAACATACTTATGAGTATGAGTTAGATAGAAAGTTTTTTGAGGCGATTGACGGTGATGAGGTAAAAAAAGGCAATGTCAATGTGGTGTTGACTGTCAAAAAAACTTCATCCACGTATGAGTTTAATTTCGATTTAAAAGGTATTGTTCAAGTGCCTTGTAACCGTTGTCTGGATGACCTGGACCAGGAGATTGATTCTCAAAACCGCTTAGTGGTGAAACTCGGGAAAGAATATTCGGAAGAGAGTGATGAGGTGGTTATTATTCCTGAAGATGAAGGGGAGATCAATATAGCGTGGTTTCTGTATGAGTTTGTGGCGTTGAATATTCCGATAAAGCATGTTCACGAACCGGGTAAATGCAACAAGACCATGTCCACCAAACTTCGTAAGCACCGGGCAGTAAGCAGAGATGACGAAGATGACGGTGGTGATATTCCGGACGAAGAAACTGAGTTTGCCGATGAAGAAGAAATAACAGAAAACATCGATCCAAGATGGGAAGGCCTAAAAGGATTGAATTTGGAATAACTTAAAATATAAACGTTAATAAATAAATATACAAAATGGCACATCCAAAACGAAGACAGTCGTCTGCAAGACAAGGAAAAAGAAGATCGCACGACCATGCCAAAATGCCAACTATGGCCATCTGCCCTAATTGCGGAGCATGGCATATCTATCACACTGTTTGTGGTGAGTGCGGGTACTACAGAGGAAAATTGGCAATTGAAAAAGAAGTTGCGGTATAAACTCATTCATTCGTAATAAGCAAAACCCTGAATAACCTTGTTTTTCGGGGTTTTTTTACAATAAAATCAGGATAATGAAGAACTTAAACGCGGTTATTACAGGAGTTGCAGCAGCTGTCCCCGATTATATACTTACCAATGAGGAGCTATCGAGAATGGTAGATACTTCCGACGAGTGGATCATGACTCGTGTGGGAATTAAAGAGAGAAGAATTTTAAAAGGAGAAGAACAGGGAATATCTGTTTTAGGGACAAAAGCAGTAAAGGAACTGCTTGAGAAAACCCACACCAAACCCGAAGAGGTTGATGGTGTGATTTTTGCTACAACAACGCCTGACCATCCCTTCCCATCCGCGGCATCTATCGTTGCTGAAAACAACGGGATAAAAAACGCTTTTTGTTTCGATATGGAAGTGGCTTGCTCGGGGTTTGTATATGGCCTTGAAGTATGTAACGGATTTATCAAGACCGGGAAATACAAAAAAGTTATCCTGATTGCTGGTGATAAAATGTCGGCTGTAACAAACTATACCGACAGGGCTACTTGTCCCCTTTTTGGGGATGCTGCCGGAGCCGTTATGATTGAACCAACGGAAGAAAACTTGGGTATTGTCGATACAATTCTTCGTTCCGATGGTGCAGGTTACGCCCCGCTACAAATGAAAGCCGGTGGAAGTAAGTATCCCGCCACTCACGAAACAGTGGATAACAATGAACATACCGTATATCAGGAAGGAAAAGTCGTATTTAAGTATGCCGTATCCAACATGGCACAGGTCTCGCTCGACATTATGGAGCGTAATAACCTCACTCATGAAGATCTGGATTGGTTTGTGCCTCACCAGGCCAATATCCGCATTATCGATGCCGCCGTGGCTCGCGCCGGAGTTGCCCCCGAAAAAGTAATGATAAATATCGAACGTTATGGCAATACCAGTGCCGGAACCATTCCGCTTTGCTTATGGGAATGGGAGCGCAACCTCCGCAAGGGCGACAACATTATCCTCACCGCGTTCGGAGCAGGCTTCTCTTGGGGAAGTGTCTACCTGAAATGGGGGTACGATGGCAACAAGTAGAAATGATTCACGGACGTTTATTGTGTTCAATCCACAAAAGGTCCGCTACATTATACCCGATATCCTGAGCTATCTTTAAGTATTTGCTTTTTATATCATCCGGGATGCTTGTTTCCCGGGACAGGATCCACAGATACTTTAAACTAGCTCCGGCGACCAATGCGTAGGTATAGTCCGGATCAATGGCAATGACGTTGTAACCCGAGTAAAATGGGCCAAAGAACGACACCTTCAGCATTGCTACATCCTCGGTTGCTACAAATTTTGCTTTTCCCACCGCTTGTTTCCATTCTTCTTTTTTTGTGTGGTACCCTTTATTGTCAACTTTAATGGTTCCGTCGGCATTCAAAGAATATTCAGCAGTGGTGTTGTCCAGGTCTTTCTCGTATTTAAAATCCAGCCTGGCAATCTCGTACCATTTACCAAGATATTTCTCTTTGTCAAAAGGTCTGACGGCAACAGCTCCCTTAGGGAGGGTGGAACAGGAAAAAAATGCGGACATAATGCCAATTACAGTTAGAGATAAGAATAATTGTCTTTTTTTCATTGATTTAAAAAGCTGTGGCCTTGTCAATTCAACGCCAAATGTTTTTTATACCCTTCCACAAATATAGCAGATAGCGGCCTTGCCGGGCAAATATATTCGCAGGCACCGCATCCGATGCACTTGTCTTTGTTCACTACGGGTACAAGCCGCAAATCAACCGTATTTGCGTCCGGCTGACCGGCCGGCGAAAGATAGCTTGCGCCGCTATCGCGGTACTCACGGGTAATGGCATCGGTAGGGCAGATACGCCAGCACCCGTCGCAGTTTACATCATCCTTCACCACGATGCAGTTCTCGCGTACATAAACGGCGTGTCCCATTGCCACTTTGGTCTTATCTCCTTTTGAAAGTTTTGTGATGGCGTCGGTAGGGCAAACATCTGAACAAACAGTGCAGTCGGTACGGCAATAACCGCGTTCAAAAGAGAGAGTAGGCTGCATAACCGCCGTCCATCCATATTCATTAACCGATGGACGGATAATCTTATCGGGACATTGATTGACGCACAGCAGACAAGCCGTACATTTATCGTTGAGGTTGTCGTGACTTAACGACCCGGGAGGAGAAACAGGTATGGAGCGTTTATACCGGTCTTTACGAACGGCAGGAAATTTAATCATGCTTCTCTTTTTTTCTTGAGCCTTTAGCCCGGTTGCGCTAGCAGCCATCAGGAGTGAAGTTATGAAAAACTGTCTGCGGGAATTGTTCTCCGAAGAGACACCGACAATCTCCAACGGCTGTTTTTTAGCCACCTTTTTTATTGAATAGGTCATGCTGCCGTCTTTGCACGATTCAATACAGTTGAAGCAAGTAACACAACGCGTGTAATCGATGGTGTGATTTTTAAAGTCGATGCACGATGCTTTGCAATCTCTGGAGCACCTGCCGCACATGGTACAGGAGGTTTTATCGATGCGGAGTTTCAGGATGGAGAACTTACTGAGGTAACCGAGAATAGTACCTACCGGACAGAAGGTATTGCAGTAAGTTCGTCCGCTTCTCCATGCCAGAAATCCGATGATCAATAGCGTGAGTGAGGCCAGCACCAACGAGAAAATGCTCTTTATCCAGATTTCGGTAGGGGCAAATGTATAATGCTGAACTCCCAACACCTTTGCAAAAAGATTGTTAACAGCTCCGTAAACCGGACTAACTAATTCGGTAACCATCCGGCCGTATGCTCCGTAAGGATCCAGAATAGCCGAAACAATACCGATTCCGGCAACAACCCCTACAATAAAAACGGCGAGAACTACTATTCTCAGCACCGTTTTTGCAGCGGAAAAACTGTAGCGGCGTGTTTTTTTCGACTTTATTCTTCTGGCGAAGTAAGAAACAATATCCTGATATACTCCTGTGGGACAAATAACCGAGCAGTAAATACGTCCGAAAACCAGAGTGAGCACAGCAAGCACGACCAGTACAACTACATTGAGTGCTAACAGGGCCGGGATAAATTGAAATTCGGCTAAAAAAGCAAAATTCTTGTGCAATACGCCCGAGATATCGAGAAACAGCAGGGAAATAACAATAAAACAGGCTATTGCCAAAGCAATTCTCATTTTCTTTAACATGGTATCAGGTGGTTTTTAGTTGTTGAACAAGATTATCGATTTTCAATAAATCGGTGGGGATTTTTATGTTCTGTGGACAAGTAGGTTCACATTCACCGCAATTGATACAATGGTTTGCCTGTTCCAGTTCGGGAATAGTGCGGTTGTAATCTACCAGGAATGCCCTGGAAGCACGTTCGAATTCAGCATCACGTGGCCCTTCGAGATCCGGAAGGTTACTGTCCCAGGTCGCCTTGTTGTAATAAAGCAAGATTCCGGGAATATCAACCCCATACGGACAAGGAACGCAATATTTGCAATCCGTACACGGTATGATTTTGTAGGTGCGGATAATTTCCGCTGCTTTTGCCAACATGTCTTTCTGCTTATCGGTGACCGGAACAAGGGGAGAATAGGTTTTTATGTTTTCCTGTAAATGTTCCATTAACGTCATACCGCTTAACACTACCATTACCTGTGGATGTGAACCCACAAACCGGAAAGCCCACTGTGCAGGCGTATCGCCAGGACGTTCTTCCTGCATCATTTCCGATACGGCACGGCTTACTTTTGCCAAACGGCTTCCCAGTAACGGCTCCATGATCATAACAGGAATATTTCGTTCCACCAGCCTGTTGTACATGTATTCCGCAGGAACACGGCCGTATTTCCAGTCGAAGTAATTCATCTGGATCATCACGAAATCCCAGTCCACAGGCTCTGCAAGCACCTTGTCAAAAAGAGGCTGATCACCGTGAAAAGACCATCCCAGATTCCGGATGCGTCCTTCTTTCTTTTCATTCAGCAGAAAGTCCAGCATCCCCCATTCTTTGTAAATACGTTCGTACATGACATCGCTGCTTAAGCTGTGCAGGTGATAATAATCAAAATAATCTACCTGAAGTTTCTCCAATTGTTTGTGATACGTGGCAATGGCATCCTCTCTCGATTTCACACTGCCCGGCAATTTTGTTGCCAGGTAAAAGCTGTTACGGGGGTATTTTTTCAGGAGTTTACCGGTAACAATTTCCGATTCTCCCTGATGATACATCCATGCGGTGTCAAAATAGTTTATGCCATGTGCTATGGCGTAATCCACCAATTGTCCTGCTTTTTCTTCATCGATGAATTTTCTTATCCCTTCGGGTGTTTCTCGTTCCACGGTAGGATAACGCATCGTACCAAAACCGAGAAGCGAAATCTTGTCACCCGTTTTAGACAAGGCTGTATATGTCATTTTGTCGGTAGGAATATTGGTCAAATCCGGAACGGGTTGGCTCTTGTCGGTTTTTTTTGTGCAGCCGCCCAAATATAGGCTTGCCGGAATAACCGCAGCACCCAATCCCATGTATTTCAAAGCTGTTCTTCGCGAAATTTTTTGTTTTCCGTCATTTTCTTTCATAGCATACATGTTTTGTAGTATCTGACAAAAATAGTAAAATTCTTGCAAGATTAATTGTGGACAATATCAATTTTTTCTTTTTTTATTTTAATAAAAAAATAGTGTTGCACATTTTATAGTTATCGGACAATGGCCGGTATTATCGCTACTTTTTTTATTATCTTTGGATCAATATTTTCAAGTGGATGGTATTAAATAGATGCATCTTGCCTTTCTGCCTGACAGGATAGGGTTGTTGCGTTGCATATACATCCTTTTAATCGGTTGTGGGGGGCGGATATAAATTTTAAAAAAAGCTAATGAGAAAGGTATTGGTTGATTTATCAGCCCTGAATAATATATACAGTGGGTTTGGACAGATAGCGTTGACTTACGGTAAATATTTTGAGAATAATTATAAAAAAGAAACTGCTCGTTATTCTCTTACATTGCTGGTTCCTGACGATATGATGGGCAAGTTTGGCAACGAGGTCAACTACCTTTCATCATCCAAACGACTCAAAAGACGGTTTCCGTTTTTATTTCCAAAGTTTGATGTTTGGCACTCGACACATCAGTTAAGCAAGTTCAGGCCTTTCTATTCCGGCACAAAACAGATACTGACATTCCATGATCTGAACTATCTGTACGAAAGAAAAGGATTTAGCCGATACAGAAAACACCGTCAAATCCAGGGGAAAATAGACCGGGCAAATCAACTGGTTTGTATTTCTCACTTTACCAAAGAAGAAGTAGAGAGAAACCTGAACCTTAACGGAAAGAAATGCAGCGTGATTTACAATTACGTAGAGCCTTTTAATGAAAGTCTGGCTTCTAAACCCAGTATCGATATCAAAACGCCTTTTTTCTTCTCTATTGGTGCTTTGCGGAAAAAGAAAAACTTCCACGTCTTGCTTGATTTAATGAAGTTATATCCTGAAAAACATCTTTATGTCGCGGGTACTGAAGCCAAAAAAAAGAAAAAGAATGCGTATGCCCTGATGATGAAAGAACGCATCAAAAATGAGAAAATAACGAACGTTACCTTGCTTGGTGGAATTCTGCATAAGGAAAAAATATGGATGTATAAGAACTGCGAGGCTTTTCTTTTTCCTTCGTTGTTTGAAGGCTTTGGGTTGCCGGTAATTGAAGCCATGCAGTTTGGAAAACCGGTGTTCTCTTCAGCGGAAACAAGCCTGAAAGAAATTGGTGGACAGTTTGCTTATTTCTGGGACCATTTTGATGCATACTCCATGAAATCTCTAATAGATAGTAACTTGGAGGGATTTTATAACGACAAAGAATGGATGCGGAAAGAAAAACAATATGCGGAATCATTTTCGACTAACAACCATTTCGAAGAGTATGAAAAGCTATATGAGTCCATATGAAATAGATCTGGTTTATCTGTGGGTCGATGGTAGTGACCCGGAATGGTTGGCCAAAAAAAGAGAATATTTAGAGAATAAAACCGGCTTGAATATCGAAGCCACTTCAAAGGCGCGTATCGCCGACAATGATGAATTAAGATATTCACTGCGTTCTGCAGAGAAATATGCTCCCTGGATCCGGAAAGTTTTTATCGTTACCGATGAGCAAAAGCCCAAATGGCTTAATCTGAAAAACGAAAAGGTGGAAATCATAGATATCCGTGCGCTTATTCCGCCCGAAGCCTTGCCATGTTACAACTCGGTTATCATTGAACATTTTTTATATAAAATTCCCGGCTTATCGGAGCATTTTCTTTACGCTAACGACGATATGTTTTTCAATGCTGAAATAGGTCCTGAATTCTTTTTTAATTCCGAAGGAATGCCGATTGTGCGGTTGCAACGTGCATTTTTAGGAAAGTGGATGAGTCGAATTAGGGGGTTATTCAATATTCCTACCAATATCTATCGAAAGACCATTGACAGAGCAGCCGGATTAATCAAAGAGAAATTTGGGAAATATTATTCCGGAACTCCGCACCATAATATAGATTCGTATCTGAAAACAGATTACAGAAACGTGGTAGAAAAAGATTTCAGGAATGAGATTTTATCGACCCTGATCAATCACCTGAGAAGCGAACACGACATCCAACGGATCGTTTACTTATACTATGCCTTGGTAAAAAAAAGGGGAGTGCTCCGTTACGTGAGCCGAAAAGAATCTTGTCGTATCCGGCTGCAAAAACCTGATTTTATGGATTATATCATGTCGTATAATCCAGTGCTTTTCTGTCTGAACGATACTCATCGGGCAACAGATAAAGATCGTGAGAGGGTGAAGCCCTTTTTAGAAGCTCTCTTTCCTGAAAAATCGGGTTATGAACTGTAGGATAGAGACAATATTACAATTCAAAGCTCGACTTTTCTGGGAGAATACTTTCAAAAGATGCTTTTAATTCTTTGAGCTTTTTATCGTAGTTCCGAATATGTATGTTGTCATTTAAGCAGACAAGTTTGTATTTTTGTTCGCGGACAGCACGGATTGCTTTTTTAGATTTCAAAATAAGAGGGAACATCTTTGTGTCTTGATAGGTGTTGTAGGGTAGGAATTTTGAAGTGCAAATTTGCCAGGTCTTGAATAATTCAGGCGTAAGGTCGGAAGAACTTCTGAACCTGTTTTTCGACATTTCGGTCAATTCCTTTCCACAATTATCCCAAACTTCATGAAACGTAGATTTTAGAAAAGGCTGCGCATTGTGCGGGGTTCGCAGTGTCACAAACTTATTGTATGGTTTTAGCAGATATGCTAACCTTCTCCTTTTGCCGTACGATTCATGGAACCATTTATCGTAATCCCTTTTTAAAACCTCTTTTTTATCAAAAAACTTATTGATCAGTCTGATGTTATTCTTCAGCATCTTACCAAACTGAGAACGTCCAAAGTTAGTGCGAAAAGTGGCAATGTCTTTAGGAAGTCCATTTTCGAAGAAACGAGTTGCAGGGGTATGGTCTGTTACAAAAAAATCATCGTTAAAATAGACAAATTGTTCCGCTAAATCGGGGATTTTATGCAAATAAATTTCTATCAAATTTGAATTGAATACAGGTAGATATTGTTCAGGAATAAAATCTTCGTGATTAACTATATGCAGCTTTGAATGATTCTCATTTAGCCATTCTGGTTTTTGTCCGCAGGTGACAAAATGAATTTTTCGTACCCAAGGGGTAAATTTTTCTATTCCCCTGAACCAGTATTTTAGTAGCCCATAGTCTCTGAATCTAGCTTCTGACAACTCATTTACCGTGTTGTCTATTTTCCCCGAATAGATGGCAAAATCTTTTTGCCATCTCGGGTCATTCATATCTACCCAGGTTATTACAAAATCAATTTCCACTTCTTTGTTTTAAGAATTCAGGCGAAAGAATAAAAAATACCAACAAATCGTGAGGTTGTTGGAATAGTTTTCTGCTGACAGTTTATTTAATTTGTTTTGAATTTAAATTTGATGCCTGCCAGTTCTTCGTTAGCTTGAGTGATTTTACTCTTCAGGTCCTCTTTGTAGGTTGCCAATTTTTGCCGGAGTGATTCATCTCCAGTTGCGATCATCTGCAACGCAAGAATAGCGGCGTTAAGTGATCCGTTAATGCCAACAGTGGCAACCGGGATTCCCGGAGGCATTTGCACGATGGCAAGCAGTGCGTCCATACCGTCCAGTGAAGCTTTTATAGGGACGCCGATAACGGGAAGTGTGGTCATTGACGCAATTACACCCGGCAAATGGGCCGCCATCCCAGCTGCTGCTATTATAACCTTTATTCCCCGTTTTTCGGCATTCCTGGCAAATTGCTCAACAGCTTCGGGTGTGCGATGTGCAGAAAGTGCGTTTATTTCGAACGGAACTTCCATTTCGTCAAAAAAACAGGCAGCCTTTTCCATGACGGGTAAGTCGGAAGTACTGCCCATTATTATACTTATTATTGGATCCATCTGTTTACTGTCCTATGAGGGCTTTGTACGCATCACTTGAGAGAAGCTCATTGAGATCGGCTTCCTCTTCGATAGTTACTTTTACGATCCATCCTTCTCCGTAGGGATCTTGGTTTACCAGTTCAGGTTGGTCATCCAGCTTGGGATTGACTTCAAGTACCTCGCCGGTTATGGGCATCAAAAGATCAGAAACGGTCTTTACTGCCTCAATACTGCCAAAAACGGCTCCTTTGTCAACCTTTTCTCCTTCTGTTGTGATATCAACAAAAACAATTTCTCCCAGTTCGCTTTGTGCGAAATCGGAAATGCCGATGTAAGCCTCGTTTCCGTCAACTTTCACCCATTCATGGTCGCTTGAATACTTTAAATTTTCAGGAAAATTCATAGAAGTTATTTTTTTAATGTGAGTGGTTTTAATTGTAGGGTAAAAATACTATATATTTTCTTTACTGCAAAATCTTTTTAAGTAAAGGGATACAGCACTAAATATGCGTTCCGATCCATACAAAGAGAAAAGAAATGATAAATCCGAGGAAAAACCCTCCGACAACCTGTCCGAAAGTATGTCTTCGTAATATTAATCTCGATACGCCAACCAATCCGGCTACTGCGAAAAGTGCCATGAACAGGTAAAAGGGATTGGATTTTTCAATGAAATAACTTACCGACATTACCCCCCCCAGCAAACCGCCGATACCGAACATATGAGCGCTAATTTTCCACCAAATGGTAATGAATATAGCGATGAGGATAACCGCAATGGAAGAAGCAACAAGCATAAGAAACCATCCAGGCATTCCAATCCGGTAATAGTAAAATATCATAACGAGGTAAGAAACCAACACAATGGAATAGGGGATAAAACGTTCCTTTCGGATCTTGAGTGACAGGTCGGAAATTAATTTCAATTTGTATACCGCGTAGATAAGGATACCGGGAACCGCAAATGAAAAAAGAATCACAGGTGCCATTATTGTCCAAAACTGATTGGCAAACAATAATTTGAAATGCGTGTAAACAAAAAGCAGTAAAATACTGTATACAGGCATTAATAACGGCTGGAAAACTGACGATATAATTCGGGCAAATTGATTCATTGCTGGGTTATGCTTTTGAAACGGCAAAGTTAAATTTTTTTTCTTAAACGTGCCACAGGAATATTCAACTGTTCGCGATATTTTGCGACTGTTCGACGGGCAATGATGTACCCTTTATTGTTCAACAGTGCGGTCAGCTGCTCGTCGGTAAGCGGTTTGGAGGGATTCTCGTTTTCAATGCACTCCTTCAGGAGAGATTTTACTTCGCGAGACGATATATCTTCTCCTGCTTCGTTTTGCATCGCTTCGGAAAAGAAAAACTTCAGTGGATAAACGCCGTTATTGGTTTGTACGTATTTACTGTTGCTTACCCGGGATATGGTGGATATGTCGAACCCTGTCTTTTGGGCAATGTCTTTAAGGATCATGGGTTTGAGCATTGTCTCGTCTTCTGTGACGAAAAAATCGTATTGAAAATTTACAATGGCCTCCATGGTTCTCTGCAGCGTGTTTTGCCGTTGTCGGACTGCATCGATAAACCATTTTGCCGAATCTACCTTTTGTTTCATAAACAAAACGGCTTGCTTGGCATCGTTGCTCATACTCTCTTTGTTTTGAGCGTATCCTTGCAGCATTTCGGAAAAGTCGCGGTTTATTTTTAACTCCGGGATATTTTTGTTGTTCAGGTACATGCTGATTTCACCGTTGTAAGACTCCACGATAAAGTCAGGGGTAATGTTGCTCATGGCCACTTCTATTGAATCACCCAAAGCACTGCCGGGCTTGGGGTTGAGTGAAACTATCTCATGGATGGCATCGCGTAAGTCGTCTTGTGAAATATTTAGTTGACGCATGATTTTCTCGTAGTGTTTACGCGAAAACTCTTCGAAATAATTGGAAATAATTTCCAGCGCCAACCTATTTCCCTTTGTAGGCTCGTTCCGTTGCAACTGAAGCCTGAGGCATTCCTGCAAATCACTTGCTCCAACACCTGCGGGGTCGAGATCCTGGATTATTTCCAGGATGGATTGTAAATTCGTTTCCGGAACATCCAGGTTTTGTTGAAACAACAGGTCATCGGATATGGCTTGCAGGCTTCGTTGCAGATACCCGTTCTCATCAAGGTTACCGATAATGTACTCGGCAATTTTCTGATCCCGGGCATTCAGTTGGCGTAAACCAATCTGTTCCAGCAGAATTTCATTGAGGCTTTTATCATCCGAGTAAGTTGCTTCGATAAAATCGGGTTCGCTTTTTCTGTGGGATTTGTTTAACTGGTAATCCGGGATATCTTCTTCGGAAAAATAATCACCCAACACAATATCCTCTTCCGACAAGTTATCTTCACTTTCCGGAAACTCATCGGAACTTTCCGGATTAAGCTCTTCATTTCCTTCTTCCAACGCAGGATTATCTTCCAGCTCCTGCTTTATTTTGTCTTCCAGCTCTACAGAATTCAATTCAACCAGTTTTATCACCTGCATCTGTAGAGGCGATAACTTTTGAGTTTGTTTGAGTTCCTGTTGTTGCCTAAGTGCCATAAATGACTTCTAATCCTATTTTGAGAAAACAAAGATAGCTAAATAACCTTTTTTGTTATTCAACTTAACTATTTTTTTGTCAATACCGTTGAGAGGAATCGGCCTGCCAAGCGTAGAACTAACAATCGTCATCGTCATATCCTGCTTTACAGGTAAGCGGAGCGAGTGCGTAAGCGTCGTACTCATCATAGGCCGGACCGGGTTTACCGTTGTAAACAATGATCCGGTCGGTCCTCACCTCATCACCGTTTTCGAAAACCATAAATTGTCCCGATTCTTGTTTACTAACGATTGCTGTTACTTTTCCGTTCGATTCTTTCAGATGCGGAAACTGATTCGCTTCAAAATAGATCACCTTGACCGAACCTTTTTTGATTTCTTGTTGAAACAGATCAAAAAAATCGGGATCAATGGGGGTGTATGCAGACAGTTTCATTTCTTTATTCTCCTTTCATGGATTAAACAGTGCAATATGGGTTTGAGTTCATTCAGTTCTTTATGTATGCTTTATATATTTTTATTTTAAGAGTTTTCTTGTGCGAAAAATTTATATCTTTGGTCATATAAATTCAAAAATCTTTCTTTCAAAAATCAATAGTTATGAGAAGATTATTTATCGTTTTGGGGTTGTTTTTGGCAACAGGAGTCTTTTTTATTGTAAATGCACAAAGTAATAAAATCGTACTGGGAGAGTGGAAGTACAGTGTGCCGGAAGCACCTTTCGGATACGAAAAAGGGGTGATTTTCCTTGAAGAAAAGGATAAGTCATTATCGGGCAATCTCGTTTTCGATTCAGGTCTTAAGGTGAAGTTATCCGATGTTTTTCTCAAATCCGACACATTAAAATTGGGTGTTTATGTTGAATCGGAGTATGTTACTGTAGTTTCGAAGGTCAAAGGCAATGAAATGGAGGGTAAGGTAGATACTTCCATGGGGGTTATGAGGCTGAAAGCCGAGAAAATTGTACCGCAGACCAAAAAGAAACAGGGAAGTTAACCGTCGGTTTTTTTCCCCATCCGATTGCATTGGGAAATCAGGTGAATGCTTTTTTCTACTGCATCCAATTTATTATTGGAAAGGTCGATCCAGTTAATCTCCTTGTCCCTTTTGAACCACGTCATTTGTTTGCGGGCATAGTTTCGAGAATGTTGTTTTATTTTCCCGATGGCAAAATCAAGGGTGCAATTCCCGTCGAAATAATCGAAAAGTTCTTTGTAACCCACGGTATTTAAAGAATTCAGGTGTCGTTTCGGATAAAGTTCCCAGGCTTCTTTCACTAAGCCGTCCTCAATCATTTGGTCAACGCGACGGTTGATACGTTCATATAATTCTTCCCGCGGGCGCATAAATCCGATTTTTACAATGTTAAAATTCCTTTCTTTTCTCGGATTCGTTCGCAGTGATGAATATGGCCTTCCTGCCATAAGGCATACTTCGAGCGCATGAATTACCCGCTTGGGATTTTTCAAGTCGACCTGGTTGTAAAAAACCGGATCCAAGATTTTCAGGCGGGAACGAATAGCATCCAACCCTTCTTTCAGGTAAAGGTCATGAATTTCTTTTCGTAATTTTTCGTCGATGGTCGGGATTTCGTCAATCCCTTGACAAACAGCATCGATGTACATCATTGAGCCACCAGACATCACCACAAACGAATGGGTTTGCAGAAGGTTTTCGATAAGCGGAACAGCATCTTCCTCAAACTGGCTGGCACTGTAATAATCTTCAGGTTCAAGAGTTCCTACAAAGTAGTGGGGAATACGTCCTAGTTGATCGTTGGTAGGCGCCGCCGTACCGATGACCATTTGTTTGTATATTTGCCTGGAATCTGAGGATATTACGGGGCTATTCAACCGTTCAGCTATCTGAAGGCTTACTTCAGTTTTGCCCACGCCTGTAGGTCCCAGAAGCACGAGCAAAGTGTTCATAAAACAGGTAGTTTGTTGCGGTTCAGGAAGATGATTATTTCGTCAAAACAAGTGAAGTCAATAGAGGTCGCTTTCTTCTGCTGATATCTCAATATCGTCTAACCCGTCGAAGCCCTCTTTGTCGAGTTCGTTCAAATCGAAACTTTCATCTCCGAAAAAGGACTCATCTACGTCCAGCGATGCCGAGGTGCTTGCGATCTCATCGAAATTAAGGAATTGTTTGGGCGCTTCTCCTACGGAGAGTGTACATATCGGTTTTTTCAAGCTTTTACCGGTAATAATCTCAGAGAGCTCAATAAACAATGCTCTCTCGGTAAGGTAGTCAAATACGAAAAGCAATTTTTGTTTTTCATCTTCCAAGTAGTCGTTCAGCACGCATTCAGCCATCGTATAAGGGTCTTCATCGGAATAAGTGTCCATTTCCACAAGAGTGATTTCCTGCTCTTTACGCCAGTTGTCGTCACAAAGAAAGAAAGAAGCCATCTCGCTTTCATTGAAACCGGTGCAGTCGACAATCGCTTTGAATAAATCCAAGAAAGTATTGTCGGCATCTATTTTTATTTCTCTTTTGAAGTTTTCTACTTCATCCGATATAATTGCGAATCTGAAAATCATAAAAAAGCGTTTTAATACTCGTTTATTTGATTTCAAAGGTAATAAAAACTTTTTTAAATAAAAGATGATTTATCTACAAAAACTTGTGTTGAAAACATCTCCGATAATTTTATGACAAAGCTGTTGGAATATTTGAAAATTTGTAGTACTTTTGCATCACTTTTCTGAAAAGAAATATAAAATTCTTCAGTAGCTCAGTCGGTTAGAGCATCTGACTGTTAATCAGAGGGTCGCTGGTTCAAGTCCAGCCTGAAGAGCGAAAAATAACGTTAGAAAAAGAGAAGTGAAATTCTTCAGTAGCTCAGTCGGTTAGAGCATCTGACTGTTAATCAGAGGGTCGCTGGTTCAAGTCCAGCCTGAAGAGCGAAAAGAGAGTGGGTAGTAATGCTCACTCCTTTTTCTTTTAGCGTGTATGATATTTTCAGAATGTCCCTCGTAAACAATTTTGCGCAACGCTCGTTTAATGAAAAACAATCCGATCATGAAGAAAATTCTTATAACAACTGCCCTGCACAGAGAATCTTTAGCAGAACTTTTTGAGAAGTTTGAAGTTTTTATGCCACAGGATAAAGACATGAAACGCGACCAGGTACTGGAAATGATTTCTGATTATGAGGTTGTAATACCTAACTTCAGTTTTTTTACCGATAAGGAAATAATGGACAGGGGAGTGAGGTTGGAGGTGATTGCTAACTACGGTGTCGGTTACAATAATATTGATGTGGAATACGCAACCCAGAAAGGAATTGTGGTAACCAACATTCCCAAAACGACGTGCGAACCTACGGCTGAATTGGCATTTGCCTTGTTGCTTGCCGCAGGAAGGCGAATTGGGTATTATGACCGGAAGCTACGCGAACACCGGGCGGTTGACTGGGGTGTGTACGGAGATGCCGGATTGCCTATTTTTGGAAAAACCTTGGGTATAATCGGAATGGGAAGAATCGGACAAGCCCTGGCGCGACGTGCAGTAGCTTCAGGGATGAATATAATCTATCATAACCGGAACCGGTTAAGTCCGGAAATTGAAGAACGTTATGGTGCTTCATACGTCTCTTTTGATGAGTTACTGCGAATGGCAGATTTTATTTCACTGAATGCACCTTCCACTTCTCAAACCTTAAAGTTGATCGGAGAAAAAGAGTTTTCCGTAATGAAACCTACAGCGGTATTTATTAATACAGCCCGAGGAAATATGGTCGATGAAAAAGCATTGGCTCAAGCGCTGAAAGAAAAAAAAATATGGGCTGCCGGGCTTGATGTATATGAAAATGAACCAAAAATCTCTTCCGAGTTACTGGTGTTGGATAATGTGGTACTTTCGCCTCATGCCGGAACCAGAACCATTGAAGACCGTCATCGGATGGCGGAGGAAATGGTGCATAATATTATTGGTTTTTACGAAGGCAAATATGAGGTGTCCCGGGTAAATTGATGGACGTAGAGTTTTGAACACAATACCCTACGCTAAATTCTAATTAGCATGACAGCAGAAAGTGTAAAACAACAGGTGTTCTCTTTTGGAAATCCCCAAAAAGCAGAACATTCCAAGTATTTTTTCAAGACCGGAAAAGGTCAGTACGGTGAAGGCGACCGGTTTATAGGAAGTACTGTCCCCGAAACGAGAAAGGTGGCTAAAGCTAACAAAAACCTTTCGTTTGACGAACTCGGGAAACTGTTGAATGACGAGTATCACGAATGTCGTTTTTGCGCTTTGGTCATTCTGTCTGAGCAATTTGAAAAAGCCTGCGACACGGGGCGTAAAGAAATTTTTGAATTTTACCTTGCCCATACTCACGGTATCAATAATTGGGACCTGGTGGACGTGTCGGCTTACCATATTGTAGGGGAGTGGCTTCTGGACAAAGACAGGTCGGTCCTGTATCAACTGGCCAGCAGTGAAAACCTCTGGGAACAACGGATAGCCATTATTTCCACATTGGCCTTTATCCGAAAAAAAGATTTTACAGATACGTTGAAACTTGCTGAAAAGTTTCTTACCCATCGTCACGATTTAATGCACAAAGCCTGTGGCTGGATGTTGCGTGAAGCCGGTAAACGCGATGAAAAAACATTAACCTGTTTTCTGGACGCACATTATACGGAAATGCCCCGGACAATGCTGCGATACGCCATCGAGAAGTTAACGCCGGAGCAGAAAAAAAAGTACATGATGAAAGAAGTCCAGAATTAGCACCCATTATCGAACATGTTTCAAACCCATCACTTAACCAACGGCTTACGCATTATTCATCACCCTTTCCCCTCGGAAATATCCTACTGTGGAATAGCCATTAATACGGGTTCCCGTGACGAATTTCCGGACGAACAGGGGATGGCACATTTTGTGGAGCATATGTTGTTTAAAGGAACTGAAAAGCGCCAGGCACATCATGTCATTAACCGCATGGAGAACGTGGGCGGCGAACTTAACGCTTATACCACAAAGGAAGAAACGTTTATTTACGCTACGTTTTTATCCGAATATTTTGAGAGAGCAGTGGAGTTGTTAAGCGATATGGTTTTTCATTCCACTTTTCCCGAACATCAGATAGAAAAAGAAAGAGACGTTATTTTAGATGAAATGAATAGTTATGCCGACTCACCGTCTGAGTTGATATTTGATGATTTTGAAAATCTCTTGTTTCCTAATCACGAGATAGGGCATTACATACTGGGAACATCTGAGTCGTTACTTGCTTTGGATAAGAAAAAAGTGGACGATTTTGTAAACAGGCAGTACTCCCCTGCGAATATGGTTTTGTTTTCATTCGGAAAAACTCCTTTTTCCAAAGTGGTACGCTTGACTGAACAATACTTCGGTTTCCCCGATACCCGGTATTTATTATCCAAAAAGCGCGAACGTCCCCTGAGCGAAACAGCAAAAAAGAGCCGGATTGGAAAAGGTACCGCCCAAACGCATGTTATCCTCGGAGCCCGCACTTTTGATATGTTTCAACCGGACAGGTACGCTCTTTATTTGTTGAATCATATTGTTGCCGGGGGAGCTACCAACAGCCGGCTTAACAATTCGTTGCGTGAAAAAAACGGATTGGTCTATAACGTGGAATCGAACGTAACGTTGTACACCGATACGGGGCTGTTTTCCGTCTATTTTGCCTGCGATAAAAGACAAGTGGAACGGTGTTTAAAGCTTATCAATAAAGAGTTAAGAAGGATTATAGAGATTCCTTTGTCCTCAGGTCAACTGGCAACTGCAAAAAGACAATATAAAGGACAGCTGGGCATCGCTTCTGAAAACAATGAAAGTATCTCCCTGAGAATGGCTAAAAGCTATCTTCATTTTAATCATTACCTTCCTTTGGAAGAGGTTTTTTCCCAAATAGATGCCATAAGTGCAGTGCAACTGCAGGAATTGGCAGAGAAATTGTTCTTCCCGGAACAACTGTATCAGTTGAAATACGTGTGATTTAAGTAGTCTTTATCCCTAACAAACATCAAAAAAGCATCAATAGGCAGAATTTTTGTTAAAAACCTGTTGAGAAATTCCACACAGTTCCCATTCTCATTTTGTGGCTGTTTTAATCTGGATTACATTTGATGCATGCTTTTTGTTAAGCATCCGTTGAAAAATTCAAAACCGAACAAAAAAAACAAAACGGTTGTTTATTAAGCGTATCAGAAGTGTAATGAACATTGTTTTTGAACAGGCTATATTTATTAATTAAACAATTAAATTATGAAAAAATTAAGATTATCGTTAGTGGTTGCCATGCTGGCTATAGTAACGGCAGCAAGTGCACAATTGAATCTGGGGATTAAAGGCGGCGTTAATATGTCGAATTTTTACGGTGATGAATTGACCGACAAAAATATGAAAATTGGTTTTCATGTCGGTCTAGCTGCAGATTATGACTTTGCCCCGAGCATGGCTATTCAAACCGGATTATTTTTCACGACGAAAGGGGCTAAATACAGTGGCTCTCTGGGAACCGTTTCAGGAGACATTACTGTAAATCCGATGTACTTACAACTCCCCGTTCACTTCGCTTATAAACAGGAGGTGACTCCGGGTACCCGTATTGTATTTCACGCAGGTCCTTATGTCGCATACGGGGTTGGGGGAAAATCGAAACTTAAAGTATCGTCCGGTAGTAGTTCAACAGAAAGTGAGGGCGTTAATGTTTTTGGAGAAAACAAAATGCTTAAACCGTTTGATGCCGGTTTAGGACTTGGCGTTGGTGCAGAATTCAGTCGCTTTCTGGTTGATGTCGGATGGGATATGGGTCTGGTTAATATATCCAATTCAAGTAGTGGAAACGTAAAAAATCAAAACGCCTACCTCTCCGTAGGTTACAAATTCTAATTTTTCAGAATTATAAACGTTGGAAACACCGCTTTTTGGGCGGTGTTTTTTTATTGTAAGCAGTAATCTTTTGTGAATTTTTTCAACCGATAGTGAGGGTTTTTTGTTTCCCTGCGTCTTATTATCGGAAGTGAGAAACAACATCACTTCGTTGAATTTTTAAACAAACTAACTATTAATTTAAAAAAGTTATGAAAAAGATTGTATTGGCATTGGCCATGGTGGCCATGGTTGGAGCTGTGAGCGCTCAGGGATTGTCTCTAGGAATTAAAGGCGGAGTAAACATGTCGAATTTTTACGGAAAAGAGGTAAAAGACACCAAGATGAAATTAGGTTTTAACGTGGGTATAGCAGCTGATTATGAATTTGAATCCAATGTGGCTATTCAGTCCGGATTGTATTTTATTACGAAAGGAGCAAAACTATCTTCCACAAAAATAGACCAGAAAGTAGGAGACATTAAGCTTTCGGGTACGGTGGATAAAACAGCCAATGCCATGTATTTGCAGATCCCTCTGCACCTTGCCTATAAAATAGATGTAACCCCCGGGGCGCGTGTTGTGTTGCATGCCGGTCCCTATGCGGCCTATGGAGTTGGAGGCAAAATAAGCGGTAAGTCAACTGTAAAAGTTTCAGGCAATGTGCCGGCAGATCAAAAAGCAGCAGTCGACGCTGCCCTTAAACAGATAAATGCTTCTACAAACAGTGTTAATACTTTTGATAAGAAAATGGGGTATAAGCCTTTCGACGCTGGTGTCGGTATAGGTGTTGGTGCCGAATTCGGTTCTTTCCTTGTCGATTTGGGATGGAATATGGGCTTGCTCAATATTTCTAGAAATAAAGAAGTTAACGTAAAAAGTCAAAATGCGCACCTTGCAGTAGGTTTCAAATTTTAAGAAGACCTGTTTAAATAGTGATTACAAAGACACCGCTTTCAGTAAGGCGGTGTCTTTTTTGCGCTGTGCACGACAATTAATTATTTTTGACGATTAAGGATGAATTGTTGTAGAGATAAACCAGTTTGTCTTTTTTTTCTTATTTTTGTCCGTACTAAAAAAAACGAATGAAACGATTTCTTCTTTTATATCTTTCACTGTGTTCCGTTTGGTTATCCTATTCGCAGGTTGGGCTGCAACAACTCCTCAATAATGCCGCCTTGAAGCATGCCTCGGTAGGTATTCAGGTCATGGACCTGAATACCGGGAAAACAATTGTTTCGCACGATCCGCAAAAATCGCTTACGCCGGCATCGATAACAAAGGTTATTACTTCCGCAACGGCCCTGGAGCTGTTGGGTAGCGAGTATAGATACGTTACACAGGTGACTTTGGATGAGAGTGATCCTACAAGGATCCTGGTGCTTGGCTCGGGTGATCCCACGCTTGGCAGTGATGTCTTTGGCGACAACACGACCGCATTTTTCATCAATATCACCGATGCGCTGAAGAAAGAATTGCAGCCGGATCGAGAATACAGCATTTACGTAGTCGATAACCTGTTCGGATACGACGGTATTTCGCCCGAATGGACTTGGATTGATATCGGAAATTACTACGCCTCGGGAAGTTACGGGATAAGTATTTTTGATAATACATATAAACTTTTTTTTAATACTTCTGCCAAGATCGCCCCGCCCCGGATTCTTCGGACGGAGCCGGATATGAAAAAGATCCGGTTCACCAATTTTCTTACACTAAATACGACGGGAAGTGATAATGGTTACATCTATGGTATTCCGTTTTCATACGAGAGAACAGTGAAAGGGAATATTCCTGCTGGAAAGGCCGAGTTCAGCATCAAGGGCGATATCCCTGATCCGGGTCTTTTTTTAGGTGAAACGCTGGCTGATTATCTTGTCCGTTCGGGGATAAAAATAAGTCAAGTAGAAACTGCAAGGACAGATTATCTGGCAAAAAAACAGGTACAGTATAAACCGGGAAAGATCGTTCACACGCAAACTTCACGGCCGATGAAAGATATCGTGCAGGAGGTGAATGTAAAGAGCAATAACCATTACGCAGAGCATTTGCTCAGGATAATCGGAAGAACACAAAATACCGATATATACAGCGATGCGCTTCAGGCAGGGATCGATTATGTAAAGAAATTTTGGGAACAACAAGGGATTTCTACCTCGTCGCTTACGTTGCATGACGGGTCCGGACTTGCACCTCAGAATGCGTTCAGCCCGGCATTCCTGACCGAAATTCTGGCATATATGTACACGAAAAGCAAAAATTCGAAAGTTTTTTTCGATTCGCTACCCAAAGCCGGAAAAGACGGTACATTACGCAGTTTTATGCGCAACACGAAATACGAGGGCAAAATATCAGCAAAAAGCGGAAGTATTGGCGGAGTGCAGTGCTATTCAGGCTATCTTATTGATGGAAACAAGCAATATGCCTTCACGGTGATGATTAATAAATTCAATGGCACCCGCTCACAAGTGAGGAGTGCCATTGAGAAATTTTTATCGACGTTGTAGTACTATGGAGGTTTTTATTTCACAATTTCCAACAACTCAATTTCGAAAACCAGGGTGGAGTAGCCTTTTATATCACCTCTACCTGTGGCTCCATAACCCAATTGCCAGGGAATCCATACCTCCCATCTATCTCCTACCTCCATGTGTTGTAAGGCAGTGCTGAATCCGTCAATTAATTCGCTGCCCACGGTAAATTTACTGGGAACATTATTCCTGTCGGCGGTTGAGTCAAAAATCACTTTGTTCTTAAAAAGATTCCCGTCATCGCCGGTAAATGTATCCTCCTTGGTCCAATACCTTTTGAACCAACCGGTGTACAACACACTGACTTGATCCGTAAAATAAGGCGTTTCCCCGGTATCACCGTCGGTGATCTCTTTGTACATGATGTGTCCGTTTCCCGATTGGGATTCAATTTTTGTGTATTCTGAGCTTGCAGTAATTTTCGCAAATTGCTTCTCGTTATCCATCTTGAACTCATCATCAAAACTGACTGTCTTCTCGCAGGAAACAAGAAACAGGGACAAGCAGGCAACGACGAAGGAGTATAATGTTGTTTTCATATTCTTTAAAGATTTTTAGAACCAGGACCCAATTGCAAAGATTGTGTTCTGACTTCTGATGTCTTTTTATTTATTAAGTTTTTTAAGCAACTGTTTTATGTCGGTGTTGAATGAAATTTCTTTCTCAATTTCGTTGATGGTAACCCGTTTTTGCTCCATCGTGTCCCGGTCACGAACCGTCACGGTGTTGTCTTTTAATGTCTGGTGGTCAACGGTGACGCAGTAAGGCGTGCCAATAGCATCCTGGCGGCGATAGCGCCTGCCAATGCTGTCTTTTTCGTCGTACTGACAAGCAAAACTGAATTTTAATGCATCCATTATTTCAGTTGCTTTTTCGGGCAATCCGTCTTTTTTTACCAAGGGAAGGACAGCTAGTTTCACGGGAGCTATGGCTGCAGGAATTTTCAGCACTACGCGAATTTCCCCGCCTTCCAGTTTCTCTTCGCAATAGGAGCTGGTGAGGACTGAAAGAAACATCCGATCTACCCCGATAGAAGTTTCCACTACGTAAGGAACGTAGGAACTGTTGAGTTCCGGATCGAAATACTGCATCTTCTTGCCCGAGTATTTTTCGTGTTGGGACAAATCAAAATCGGTGCGGGAGTGAATTCCTTCCACTTCCTTAAAGCCGAAAGGCATGCGAAACTCAATGTCTGTAGCGGCATTGGCGTAATGGGCCAACTTGTCGTGGTCGTGAAATTGATAATTTTCATTGCCGAAACCGAGAGCCTGATGCCATTTTAATCGCTCCTTTTTCCAATATTCAAACCAGTCGAGTTCTGTGCCCGGCGCTACAAAAAACTGCATCTCCATCTGTTCGAACTCGCGCATGCGGAAAATAAACTGACGGGCAACGATTTCGTTACGAAAAGCCTTGCCAATCTGTGCGATGCCGAAAGGAACTTTCATCCGACCGGTTTTTTGCACATTAAGGAAGTTGACGAAAATGCCCTGCGCCGTTTCTGGCCGGAGGTATACCTTCATGGCACCCTCAGCAGTAGAGCCCATTTCCGTGGCAAACATCAGGTTGAACTGGCGTACTTCTGTCCAGTTCCTGGATCCGCTTACCGGACAGGCTATTTCACAATCAACAATGAGTTGACGCAGGTCATCAAGATTACTGTCATTCAATGCTTTTGCAAACCGGGCATGGACCTCGTCGCGTTTTTGTTGATTCTCCAATACGCGCGGATTGGTTTCGCGATACATCTTTTCATCAAAGCTGTCCCCGAACCGTTTGGCTGCCTTTTCAACTTCCTTCTCTATTTTCTCGTCAATCTTTGCCAGGTATTCTTCAATCAATACATCGGCCCGATAACGTTTTTTGCTGTCTTTATTGTCTATCAGCGGATCGTTAAAAGCATCCACGTGCCCCGAAGCTTTCCATATAGTTGGATGCATAAAAATGGCAGAATCAATCCCCACCACGTTCTCGTGCAGTAAGGTCATGCTGTCCCACCAATATTTTTTGATGTTGTTTTTCAGTTCAACACCCATTTGCCCGTAGTCGTAAACGGCGCCTAACCCATCGTAAATCTCGCTCGATGGAAAAACAAATCCGTACTCTTTACAGTGCGATACAATCTTTTTAAAAACGTCTTCTTGTGCCATAAATCACGATTCCTCAATAAAGCTACAAAGTAAACGGTTTTTTTCGAAAGTTCCATCCTAACGCTATTTAAAAGATGTATAATTATGCCTCAAATTGGCAAACAAAAGCCTATTTTATGTACTTTTGCCGTTAATTTCAAAGATTTGGATGTATGGCAGGAGGAATGAAAACCCTTGCAAAGGAAACAGCAATTTACGGAGTAAGCAGTATATTGGGCAGATTTCTAAACTGGTTGCTTACCCCCTTTTGGACTTATGTTTTGATGAATACTGCCCAAATGGGAGTGGTGGGCAATCTGTACAGCTGGACTGCACTCACCGTTGTAATTCTTACGTATGGGATGGAAACCGGATTGTTCCGGTTTGCGAATAAAAGCGATGAAGATCCACTCAAGGTTTATACAACAACGCTTATCAGTATTGCTTTTACGACGTTTTTGTTCATTCTCCTAGCAATCTTATTTTTAAATCCTATAACAACCATTTTTGGAAGTGAGGCTATAAAACCACACTATGTTCTGCTGCTGATTATCATACTCGGATTAGATACGCTCAGTGCAATTCCCTTCGCTTTTTTGAGGTATCAAAAACGTCCCATCCGGTTTGCAACCATACAGGTCCTGAATGTTGTGATAACCATCGCGTTCAATCTTTTTTTCTTCCTGGCCTGTCCTTGGCTTGCCGTAAAATTCCCCGGAGCTTTTTTCTGGTTCGATATAGGCAAGGGAGTCGACTATATTTTGATATCCAACCTGATGGCGTCGTTTATCCGGTTACTGCTGCTTTCACCGCAATTGAGGGTGAAATATACTTTCGACGGAGTTTTGCTGAAGAAAATGTTGGTCTATTCCCTGCCGTTGCTTGTGCTGGGTGTTGCCGGAATAATGAATCAGAACCTGGATAAAATGCTTTATCCGCACCTTTCTACCGAAGTAGATAAGATGGGGCAGTTGGGCATTTACACGGCTTCGTTTAAGGTTGCGGTGATTATGGTCATGTTCACTCAAGCTTTCCGATACGCTTTCGAACCGTTTATCTTTGCTAAAAATAAAGAATCAGGTGACAATAAGTTGGCCTATTCCCAGGCAACCAAGTATTTCATTATTTTTGGGCTGTTTATTTTCCTGGCTGTCATGGGGTATCTCGATATCGTAAAATATTTGCTGGAGGTTAACTATCAGGAGGGGCTTGCTATAGTTCCAATCGTGATGGCAGCAGAGTTGTTTTTTGGTATCTACTTCAATCTGTCGTTGTGGTATAAACTGACCGATCAGACCCGGTGGGGCGCTTATTTATCCTTAATCGGACTCGTTGTAACGGTGTTGGGAAATATCTTATTTGTCCCGGAATACGGTTACATGGCTTGTGCCTGGACAGCATTTTTTGCTAACCTTGTCATGATGGTGGTTTCTTATTTTCTCGGTCAGAAAAACTATCCCATTCAATACGATTTAAAATCGGCAGGATTTTATGTTGTCATAGCCTCGTTCCTGTTTGCGGGAATAATGTTTACTCACGGAAATATTGGCCATGCCGGATTAAGGTTACTTGTAAACACTGTTTTAATAGGAATTTACCTGCTTATAGTTTTAAAAAAGGACTTACCTTTGCAGCAGATACCCATTATAAATAAATATTTCAGGAAATAATATACTTAATTTGAAATAAATGAGAAAGATACTATTGATTACTGCCATATTGCTTGTGGCACTTGCAACCAAAGCCGACGAAGGAATGTGGCTTTTGAAAGAACTTAATCGGGAGAGTGTGGAGCGAATGAAAGAACTGGGATTCACTTTTCCAGTAAACAAACTATACGATGAGAAAAACGCTTCGCTGAAAGATGCAGTGGTCATTTTCGGCGGCGGTTGTTCCGGTGTTGCCGTATCCGACAAAGGGTTGATTTTTACCAACCACCATTGCGGGTACGGTGCTATTCAAAAACTAAGTTCGGTTGAAGCGGATTACCTGAAAAATGGCTTCAAAGCCGATAATTTGCAACAGGAATTATATGCTGATGGGTTGACTATTTCTTTTCTCCGCAGTATGGAGGAAGTTACCCAGCAGATTTTGCCTAAGGTGCCTTCCGTGTTAAGCGAAGTACAACGCGAATTGGCCATCGACTCTATCTCGGATGAACTGCTCAAGCAATACGACGACGATCCCTTTACCTCGGTACGGATTATTCCTTTTTATTCAGGGAACAAATACTACAAAGTAGTTTATGATGTTTTTCGTGATATCCGTTTGGTGGTAACCCCACCATCGTCGATAGGAAAATACGGAGGCGATACGGATAACTGGATGTGGCCCCGCCACACGGGTGATTTTTCGGTTTTCCGCGTGTATGCGGACAGGAACAACAAACCGGCTAAACACAACGCCGATAATGTGCCGTACAAGCCTAAATATGTGGTTCCGGTTTCCTTGGGAGGAGTGAGAGACGGCGACTATGCCATGACCATCGGTTATCCGGGAAGCACACAACGCTATCTTTCGTCGTTTGGAATTGCACAGCAAATGGAATCGGAGAACAAACCGCGTGTTGAGGTGCGTGGAGCCAAACAGGATATCTGGTGGGATGCCATGACTAAAAACGATACTATCCGGTTGAAATATGCCAACAAGTATGCCGGAAGCTCAAACTACTGGAAAAACTCCATGGGTATGAACGAAGCCCTTGTTAAGCTTGACGTATTGGCGGAAAAGCGCCTGCTGGAAAGCCGATTGACAAGTTGGATCAACAATAGCGAAAGAAACAAGGCAAAATACGGTCATCTGCTAAAAACACTGGAAGAAGCGTATGCCGGTTCTACTGATATGGCTCGTTACACGACCTATTTTCTCGAAACGTTTAACAACGGAATCGAATTGATCCGTTTTGCCAATACCATCCTTCAGTTTGATATGGATGGGACGGAAGAAGACAAGGCTGAATTTATCAACGACAGGATCATTGAGTCGTATAAAAATTATGAACCAACACTTGACCGGAAAGTCCTTCCTGTATTAATGCGGCTATACGAACAGCGAGTTCCAGAAAAGTACCTTCCCGATATTTACAAAAAAATCAAAACCGAATTTGATGGGGATTACGACAAGTATGCCGATTGGTTGTTTGCCAATTCTCAATTTACCAACCTGACTGATTTGATGAATTTGTTGAAAGATGCGAATACGGAAATGCTGACCAAAGACCCGGCTATGGAGCTGGCATTATCGACTAAAGATATGGGATACGAACTCTCAGGGCAAATGATGTCGGCATATGAAAACATGATGAGGGGTGAGCGAGAACTGATGGCTGCATTGATGGAGATGGACTCGCGAAAGAATTTTTATCCCGATGCAACGTTTACCCAAAGAATGAGTTATGGATCGGTGAAAGGATATAAGCCGCGCGACGGGGTCTGGTATGATTATTATACGACCGAAAAAGGAGTGTTGGAAAAATATAAGGAAAACGATCCGGAATTTCATTTACAACCTTACATCGTTGATGCTCTCCTAAAAAGAGATTTTGGAAGATATGCAGCTAAGGATGGGACTATGCGGGTAAATTTCCTTTCCGATAACGACATTACCGGAGGTAATTCGGGAAGCCCTGTTTTTAACGGGAAAGCGGAACTTATCGGATTGGCGTTCGACGGAAACTGGGAGGCGTTGAGCGGAGACATTGTCTTTGAACCCGAGATGCAACGTACGATCAGTGTGGATGTCCGTTACGTGCTTTACACAATCGATAAAATCATGAACGCACCCCATATCGTCAGTGAGCTAAAGATTGTAAAATAATCTTTGTTATTAAAAAACATACAAGAAAGAGGGTGAATCTCAATGTGTGATTTCACCCTCTTTCTTCTTTTTATTCACCTGTCCGGGAACAAATCCGAATATTCATTGTATCAGTAGGGTTGTTTTTTATTTTGAGACAGTCTCTTGTTTCCCGTCTCATTAATTTCGTTCAAATTTTTCGTATCGCGGCGGCATGGGGACATAAGACAGGTCGTCCCATAGACTGCTGGTAATCATCAGGTCGGCGCTGTAACGGTTACAGGCTATAGGTACGTTATGTATACGGCACTGGCGCAGCAGCATCATGATGTCTGCCTCGTGCGGCTGTGCGTTCAGGTCGTCGATCAGGAACACGGCGAGATCGATTTCTTTGCGTACCACCATGGCTGCGATCTCAGCATCTCCACCCATAGGGCCGGAATTCATGCAGGTAATTTCGGGAAATACTCCTTCTTCGTTCAGTGCATCACGAACCAGTCCGCCGGTTGTGCCCGTGCAGACCAGATGATGGTGGGATAGGAAATCGGAATTAAAGATAACCCAGTCGACCATGTCGGCTTTTCGATGATCGTGGGCCACCAAGGCAATGGTCAGTTTTTTTCTCATTTTAATAGTTATTCGATAGTTAAATTCCGAAGAACTCTTTGACAGCATTAATTTTTTCATCTGCCTGAGCCTCCGCTTGTAGAATTTCTTCGCGCGAAGATATGGGAGAGCTTTGCACCTCGATATAGAATTTTATCTTGGGTTCAGTTCCGGAAGGGCGAATAGATACTTTTGTGCCATCTTCTGTAAAGTATTGTAACACGTTAGATGTTGTGGGCATCTCGAGTGTGGTCACCTCTTCTTTGACATAATCCACACTTTCCAGTTTCACGAAATCCTTCGATAAAATAACGGGTGAGCCTGCTAATTCTTTCATGGGGTTCGCCCTGAAGTTTTTCATCATGGCTTCAATTTCGTCGGCACCCTCTTTCCCTTTGCGCACCAATGAAATACCTGCCTCTTTGGAATACCCGTATTCTACATAGATATCCTGAAGCAGTTGGTACAGTGTCTTTCCATTATCTTTTGCCCAGGCTGCAACTTCTGCAAACAGCGTGCAGGCTGATACCGAATCTTTGTCGCGCACAAAATCGTCGGCGAGGAATCCGTAGCTTTCTTCTCCTCCACCGATGTATTTTTTTACCCCTTCGTTCTTGCGGATAACGTCGGCAATCCATTTGAATCCGGTGTAACAGTCGAACATTTCGATGCCCATCTTGTCTGCGATTTTTTTTACCAACTCGGAGGTGACAATCGTTTTTACGATAAATTCCTTACCTTTTAGCAGCCCATACTCTTTGCGGCGTGTCATCAGGTAGTAAATAAGGATAAGCATGGTCTGGTTACCATTGACCAGCCTAAAATTGCCTTCGTCGTCACGGATGGCTGCTCCGATTCTGTCGGCATCGGGATCAGTGGCTAAAACAACATCAGCTTCTGTTTCGATACCTCTTTTTATAGCTAAGTCCAATGCTGCCGGCTCCTCGGGATTGGGAGAGATGACTGTCGGAAAATCTCCACTTATTACGTCCTGCTCGGGTACGTTGATAACATTCGTGAATCCAATGGCTTTCAGCGCATCGGGGATAAGCTTGATGCCGGTTCCATGGATGGGTGTATAAACAATCTTTAATTCTTTTTGATTTTCAATAGCTTGGGGAGAAAGAACAAAACTTTTAACCTTGTCGATAAAGGCCTTGTCCATGTCTTTCCCGATAATCTCGATCAATTCCTTGTTGCCGTTGAACTTAATTTCTTCTATCGATGAGATTCTGTTTACTTCAGCAATAATGTTTTTGTCGTGCGGCCCAAGTACTTGTGCTCCATCCTCCCAATAGGCCTTATATCCGTTGTATTCCTTGGGATTGTGTGATGCTGTAAGCATAATTCCACTCTGACAACCGAGTTTTCTAATGGCGTATGAAACTTCCGGTGTCGGACGTAAGTCTTCGAAAAGAAACACTTTAATTCCGTTTGCGGTGAAAATATCGGCAGATATCTCGGCAAATTTACGACTGTTGTTCCGGCAATCGTGCCCGATGACTACTTTGATCTGTTCCAACTCGGCAAACTCCTGTAACAAGTAGTTGGATAATCCTTGCGTAGCCGCACCAACGGTGTAAATATTCATTCGGTTGCTGCCTGCCCCCATAATGCCACGAAGACCTCCTGTGCCAAACTCTAGATCTCTGTAGAACGCATCAATCAGTTGACGCTTGTCTTCGTTTTGCAGCATCTGCCTTACTTCTTTTTTTGTTTCTTCGTCGTAGTTGCCGCTAAGCCATAATTGAGCCTTATCGGTTACTTGAGCTAATAATGTTTCGTTGTCCATAGAATAACAAAATATATAATTAATCCACCGTTGGTTCTACTTTTTGAACCTTATATTTTTCTCCGGTTTGGTCGATAACCTTTTTATAAAATTCATTTGAATAACCAGGACGTTCCGGTGACGCGGGTTGTCCGTGCGGGTTTCTTTTGAATTTCCCGTTTTCTTCTTTCTTTACCACACCATCCACATATTTCACCATTAAGTATTGTCCGAGCTTCTTCCACTCCTGTAGACCATCTCTAATCAAAGAATTGGTGTGGTTGGTGAGAAAACGAACAGCTTCTGGCGGGGATTTCCTGTACAAATTTAATGCTTTCTTTTCAATTTCGGGCTGTGTTTCCCTGAAATTGTTTTCCAGTTTCTGCTGCACTTTTTGCATGTCTATGTTCATATCGCTGTATCGTGTGTAAACCATGTTCGACACCCAATTGTGCGTCCAGAAAGCCGATGTTTCGGAGTAGGTGAGTAAATCGCCGTTGCCAACCGCCATCTCTTCCGGTACATGGGTATGTCCGCAGTAAACCGGATAATAAACTGTTTGAGCAGCGTCGTCAACACCGAACCACAGAATACCTCCAATCGTTTCAGGCAGCCAGGAACGCATTTGAGCGACAAAGGAGAATCCGGTCTGTTGGGTGGCAATCGGACGCTCGTTGCAGTATTCAACCGAATCTACTTCGAATGTAAGGGGAGACCAGCGATAGGGAGAGTTGAACGGGCCGGCACCGACATCAAAACGCCAGTCGAGTTCGGTCCCTTCGTAATGGTCGCGCATCATACCCTGGATATCGTGGACACTGAGTTTTTTATCCGGCTTGATATATAACGGCATCGGATCGATAGTTTTACCCTGTGCATACGTTACATATTTTCCCATATCTTTATTTACGCGATTAAAAAACGACCATACACGCGCCTCACAAAAACGTAGCGCTCCAAAATCGAGGGGTGCATAAGCCTGAGCAAAACTAAAATCGGCATCTTTGCCCGAGAAATATCCTTGTTGTCTGGCAAAAGAAATAACATCGGGAGAGTAGAGGCAGTTTTCGGGATCGTTTAAAGGAAACTGCTGGATACGTGCCTGGTTGGCATGTGCCGATACACAATCATCGGGAATGCGGACAGCCACCCATACAGCCCCTTTGTTGCCAACGCCTTTGCTAATCATTTCCATTACCCAAACTTCGTTTGGATCAGCAATGGAGAAAGATTCGCCGGAACTGTAATACCCGTGTTCAGCTACCAGGCTGGTCATGACTTTTATGGCTTCACGTGCAGTTTTTGCCCGTTGCAGGGTAATATAAATCAAGCTTCCGTAATCCATGATTCCGGTGGAGTCGCTTAGCTCGGGACGTCCGCCAAAGGTGGTTTCAGCGATAGCCACCTGGTGCTCGTTCATGTTACCGACGACGTTATAGGTTTGAAGTGCTTGGGGTATTTCACCCAGGTATTTTCCCGTATCCCATTCGTATACTTTCAACATTGTGCCGGGGTGGTATTGTGCAGATTTCCAATGATAAAGTTCACCGTAAAGATTGTAAGAATCGGCAGAATAGGAAATAAGGGTTGAACCGTCAACCGATGCTTTTTTGCCTACGAGTAGATTTGTGCAGGGATAAGTTGCATATACTGCAAAGAAAAAAACAACGGTGATGGAGAAGAATCTTTTCATATTTTATAGTGAATTTTAAAGTTTACAAAGCGTAAAGATACTTCAAAAACCGGGAAAAACCCGCGCTGTCTCTGTTATATTTCACTTAATTCCACGAAATCGTTTGAATTAGTATGAAATTTCGTTTAATTTTGTAGTATAAAATTCAAACAGTTTCTCAAGATTAGCTGAACTTTATGGATTTCAGAAAAATTATGAAGAAAAGGGTATTAAGCTTATCGGTCTATCAATTGATAATTTTGGTAGCTCTTATAGCTATGTTGTTCTTTTTCAGTGATAGTAGCCTGCTGAAGCGAATCAAATACGAAAACGAAATCCGTGACCTGAAAACACAAATCGAATATTACCGCAAACAAACAGAAACAGATAAGGCCAAGTTAAATGAACTTCAGTCAAGTCTGGAGAATCTCGAAAAATATGCCCGGGAAAACTATTTGATGAAGAAAGAAAACGAAGAGATCTTCGTGATTGAATAGTAAACCCTGGAGGTGGCGAAAGTTTTCTGAAAAGGAAGTACCTGATAAGTTTATTTTATTAAATTTGTGGTACCGTTGAATTGGACATTTTATGTTAAATACATTAGAAATCATTGTTCTGAAGTTTAAAGTGAAAATTAATGCATAAATCAAAAGAAACCATTTATCAGATTTCCGGCATTGTCATCTTAATATCTGCTGTATTGTATCTTTTTGCCCCATTGGTTGCCCCGTGGATTATGGCAGTTTCAGTGCTGATTTTCAGTGGGGTTACGGCTCTTTCACCTTATCCGGGTAAGAGTGTTCGCGGAAAGCGATTATTCAATTTTCAGGTGATTGCGTGTGTGTTGATGATTGTTGGCACCTACCTGATGTTTAGGAAGAACAATTTGTGGACGTTGTCGATGATGATCGGGGCCGTTTTCTTGCTTTATTCGGGAGTCATGATTTCCAGGGAACTTCATAAAGAGAGATCAATGGGAGGAAATGAATAACCTTCAGCTTATAACATGAAAAGAATCCTAATCCTAGACGATAATTTGACTATTTGCCTGATGCTGAAATCCTGGTTGGTGAAGCAGCACTACCAGGCAGATACGGCCACAAGTGTTCAGGAGGCCCAGCAAAAAGTAAAAAATGAAGCTTACGATTTGATCCTTTCAGATATCAGGATGCCCGAAGCTGATGGCTTTTCTTTCCTGTCATGGATTAAAAAGTTCGACTCAGATATTTTGGTAATTATGATGACCGGCTATGCTGATATTGAAACGGCAGTAGAGTCTATGAAACTGGGAGCGGTGGATTATATCGCAAAGCCCATTGAAGCGGAAGTCTTGTACAAAAAGATTGACGATGCCCTAAAATACCAGGAGAATCAAAAAATTACGGAACAGTTTCGGGATCCATTGATTCGGCCGGGAGGGGAGATTTACACGAGGGTTTTCGATAAGCTGAGTGAAGTTGTACACGACGATTCCCACCTGTTGGTTATCGGGGATAAGGGAACCGGAAAAACTTCCGTTGCGCACTATATTTACAGCAGGAGCAGAATAGATTCGGGTCCGTTTGTAACTTTCGATCTGGATTCGCAAGTACTGAACAGGAACGGTGAGCGGAGAGATTATGAAGAGTTGTTTTTGCAGGCGCTTGATAAAGCAAAAGGGGGCTTACTGCTTGTTAAAAATCTTCAGAAGACCGGTATCAATTTTCAGACATTGTTGTTGAAAGCCCTCTCCTCTCAGAAGAAAGATGATAATTTTGTCCAAATTATCATAACGACTGGAGAAAAAAAGGAACAGTTAACTTCGGTATTGCTCCCGAAGTTAGTCGACTCACTCCTGAGGTCATACATTGAACTCCCCACTTTGCGGGGAAACGAGGAGGCCATTTTGTTTTACGCTGAACATTTTTTGGGTGTGGCAAACAGACAGTTGGACAGGAAGGTGAAAAATATTGCCCCCGAAGTTCTTGACGTGTTTTTTAAGCACTCTTGGGAGGAGAACATTAAAGAGCTGAAAAACTTAATTTTTAAAGCTTGCCTGTTGACAGAAGGAAATACAGTTCCCGAAACGATTCTGCCTGTTCTTTTTAAAAACCTTGCAGGAGAAGGAACGGAGTCTGTTCAGCCGCAGAAGCAAGTCATTGAAGGATTGAAGAAAGAAAATTACGAAAAGGAAAAAATAATCGAAGCACTTGGAATTGCCAAAGGAAATAAAACCGTGGCGGCATCAATACTTAATATTGACAGAAAAACCTTGTACAACAAGATAAAACTTTACAACGTAGAATTAAATTAATCACCTGAATCAATTGAATGGAATCATCCGGATCACGTTCTTCCATAAAATATGAGGTAATTATCGGGTATGTCCTGGTCGTAGCAATCATGATTGTGGGGTTGTTGGCCGTTTACCAGAATCTTGTCAGATTTTCAGAGACAAGGGTCCGGAACGAAGATATGTCTGAACTGATTATTGTAGGTAATGTTATCAATCAATTATACGAAATTGAAAGCACACAAAACCTGTACACTCCCGAAAGTGCGGCAGATTACTTTGCCCGATACCATTCACTAAGGCCAGAAATTAATGCTAAGATTAACTCGTTGAAACAACTTTCAAAAGATACGTTGCGGGTAATTAAACTCGACAGTATTGAAGTGTTGCTGGATGAAAAAGAAGAAAACCTTCGTGCCATAGCTGTCTTGTTGGACTCCATCAACAAAACTCCGGGGATAATCCGTGAGACAGTCAGTACATTTGTTCCCAGAAACCTTAATGATCAAATTAAGCAATACATGGAGCGGAAAAACGTTGTCCGCAAATCGGTCGAAGAGAGCGATACCACGGTTGTGAAAAGTGAGCAAAAAGGACTTTTTAAAAGAATCGGGGATGCCATAAGGGGTAAGCAGGACTCAACCCTGATCATTCAAAACCGTCCTTCTGCTGCTGATATTGCCCGCGATAACATCAGGCTGGCAATCGACACGGTGGTCAATATGGTGAGGTATTCCGAAAGGTTGAATCTGGATAGTCAGCGAAAATTTCAGGCCGCGTTACTTCTAAGACAATCCTCAATGACTAACACTAATCATTTGCTGACCGCACGAATCGATGATTTATTAAAATCTATCGAACAGGAGGAAATCAACAAGTCAATCCGGCTTATTGAAGAAAAAGAAGCCACACTCAACCGGTCTTCAAAAACGGTGTTGGGTGTCACTTCTCTGGCCATATTGATAGCGCTTGTTTTTGGATTGTTGTTTTTGATGGATATCAACCGAAGCCAGAAGTATCGAAGAAGATTGGAAGAATCCAACGTCCGCATCAACCAATTGCTGCGGTCACGCGAAAAGCTGATGTTATCCATTTCACACGATATAAAGGCGCCGATGAGTTCAATTCTGGGATATGTGGAATTGATGGAGTCGGGAGCCGATGAAAACACCCGGAAAACATACTTGAAAAACATGAAAAAATCGGGAAATCATGTGTTGCAACTGGTCACAAACCTTCTCGATTATCAGAAAATAGAATCAGGTACGTGGTTGCGCAAGGAGATGAATTTTAATTTGCATGAACTGGTCGAAAATACAGTGAACAGCTTTAAACCCCTTGCTGAAAAAAAACAACTGGAATACAATGTGGTCAATAAAGTCCCCGGAGATTTACTTGTTTTTGGGGATCCGTTTATGATCCGGGAGATTTATTCCAACTTGATTTCAAACGCGATAAAGTACACGTTACAAGGGACGGTTGAGGTTTTTGTTGAGCCGGTAAATGATATAGGCAAAACGATTTTGAAATTCTCGGTAAGAGACACCGGATTAGGAATCAGTGAAGAATATCAGGAGTATATTTTTCAGGAGTTTACCCAGATAAAACCCGACAAAATAGGGCAGCAGGAAGAAGGAAGCGGTCTCGGACTGGCTATAACAAAAGGGTTGGTAGATGAGTTGGGTGGAAAAATTCACCTGCGATCCGAGAGAGGCAAAGGTTCCGAGTTTTTTGTTGATCTTCCGCTTGAAACATCGCGGTTGACAGAAATATGGAGTTCAGGTGAAGGTTGTCCCGATTTTGATTGTGAAAATATTTCGGTGCTAGCTGTAGATGATGATCCGATTCAGCTGACAATGCTGGCTGAAATGCTCAAATTGAAAAAGATAAATGTTGTTACCGAAGTCGATCCTGATAATGTGTTGAATATTTTAAAAAACAAGATTTTCGATTTAATATTTCTGGATATTCAAATGCCAAGGACAAATGGTTTCACACTTGTAAAAAGCATGTTAGACTCTGACATCTTTCAATCGAAATCAACGCCGGTTATTGCCTTGTCGGCGAAATCGGATTTGTCTTCTGCTGATTTCAAACAGTTGGGTTTTACTGATTTTCTAAACAAGCCTTTCACTTCCGCACAACTTTTCACGATGATTAATAAATACGTGAGGATCACATTGGCTGAGGAGATGGGAGCGGTTGAAAACAGTAAAGGAGTTTCTGCATTGATTGACGTTGTTAAAGACGACCGGGAAAGTTCGTTGGAAATACTGAGGGCGTTCGTGCTCGATACCGGGAAGAACAACAATGACCTCAAGACCTGTTTTGAGAAAAACGACATGGAAAACGCCGCACAGGTTGCGCACAAAATATTGCCGCTTTTCAAGATGATGGGAGACGAGGAATTATCGGATGTTTTGCTGAAATTAGACCATGAAAAAAACGTTCGGGAAGATGAGAAGAGTAAGATAATCGAAGCAATATGCCGGTATATTGACGAAGCAAAAAATCGGATATCGGAAATGGACAAACGCTAACCGATGCAACGAAACTCACCTGTCGAAAAATACAAACGCTACCTGCTCTTGGAAAGAGGGCTATCGTCAAACACCATTGACGCTTATATGACCGATCTGCAAAAACTGATTGATTTTGCAGAGACCCGGAACCTTTCCTTCACTGAAATGAAGCTTCAACACTTGGAGGAGTTTCTTGCTGAATTGCACGACAACGGTATAAAAGCTCGTTCGGTGGCACGGATAATATCGGGGATTAAGTCTTTTTTTCATTATCTTGTCCTTGACGGATTTATCGAGGAAAACCCCGGCCTGTTGTTGGAAGCTCCCAAAATTGGGTTGAAGCTGCCGGTAGTGCTGTCTGTTGAGGAAATCGATTGCTTGTTAGACAGAATAGATGTCTCCACTGCCGAAGGTGCCCGAAACTATGCGATTATCGAAACACTATACAGTTGTGGACTGCGTGTGTCTGAACTGACTAACCTCAGGTTCTCCGATTTGTTCTTCGATGAAGGGTTTATACGCGTACAGGGGAAGGGTAGCAAGCAACGGCTGGTTCCCATATCGGAAACAGCTATCCAAAAAATAAAAAATTATCTCTTGCACCGCAATCAACAAAGGGTGAAAAAAGGAAGTGAAGATGTTGTTTTTTTAAGTTCAAGAGGAACAGCTATCTCGCGTGTCACGGTTTTTTATTATATCAGGCAATACGCTGAGGCAGCTGGAATCAGCAAGGAGATCAGTCCACATGTTTTTCGTCATTCATTTGCCACACACCTGTTGGAAAGAGGAGCGAACATCCGTGTAATTCAGGAAATGCTGGGGCATGAAAAAATCACAACTACCGAAATATATACTCACATGGACCGAAGTTTTCTGAGGCAAGAGATTATTGAACATCATCCCCGGAATAAGAAATGACCAAATGCTCTTATCGACAAATCTTGGAAAAATTGGACAGACAAATCTTTTCAAAACGGATAATTTTGTATATTTGCTAAATTATATCAAAACATCAAACATTAAATAAATTCACTCCCTATGAAATTTGTAGTATCAAGCGCCACATTGTTGAGCCATCTGCAAGCGATCAGCAGAGTTATCAATTCAAAAAATTCGTTACCTATTTTGGATTGTTTTCTCTTGGAACTGGACGGAAATGTGTTGACCATTACAGCCGCCGACAACGAAACCCGATTGGAAACCAAAGTCGAAGTGAACAGCTCGGAAGGAACAGGCAGTTTGGCCATTAATTCAAAAAACCTGTTGGATCCGCTGAGAGAGCTTCCCGACCAGCCGCTCACTTTCGATGTAAACGACGAAACGCTTGAAATTTACATATACTACCACAACGGGAAGTACAATTTTGTAGGTTTAAAAGGCGATGAATATCCAAGACCCAAAGAGTTGAAAGAATCGGCAATAGGACTCAATATTCCTGCCGAAACACTTTTCAACGGCATCAACAGAACTGTTTTCGCTACGGCTGACGATGAATTGCGCCCGGTGATGAACGGTATCTATTTCGATATCACTACAGATGACCTGACTTTCGTTGCTTCAGACGGACACAAGCTTGTGCGTGTAATTCATAAAGACGTGAAAGGGGATGGAAGATCGTCGTTTATTCTGCCGAAAAAACCGGCTAACTTGCTGAGGTCGCTCCTTCCGAAGGAAAACGGAACGGTGGATGTGAAATTTGACGAAAACAATGCGTACATAACGATGTCGAACTTTGTGATGATCTGTCGTTTCGTGGAAGGACGCTATCCCAATTACAATTCGGTAATTCCACAAAATAATCCCAACAACGTTACGCTCGACAGGCTTGCGTTGCTGAATGCTTTAAAACGCGTGAGCGTATTTTCAAATCCGGCAAGCAGTCTGGTAAAGCTGCAACTGTCGGAAGACAAAATTGTTGTTTCGGCGCAGGATATTGATTTTCTGACTTCAGCAGAAGAAATGATTCCTTGCCAGTATAACGGAAACGTAATGAATATTGGTTTTAAAGCTGTTTTCCTGATTGATATACTGAACAATATTCCATCCACCGATGTGAAGCTCGAACTTTCTGATCCTTCGCGTGCCGGAATTATTCTTCCTGCCGAAAACGAAGAAAACGAAGACATGCTCACACTGCTGATGCCGATGATGTTAAATGATTGATAAATGAAACTAAACCTCAAAAACCCGCTGGTTTTCTTTGACTTGGAAACCACGGGGATAAATATTACAAAAGACAGGATTGTAGAAATATCGTTACTGAAAGTCCATCCGAACGGGAAAGAAGAAATAAAATCCCGGCTTATCAACCCCGAGATGCCTATTCCTGCCCAGTCGACAGCCATTCACGGTATCACCGATGATGATGTGAAAGATAGTCCGACCTTTAAACAAGTGGCAAAATCGTTGGCCGATATGTTGGAAGGTTGCGATTTAGCGGGCTTCAATTCCAGCCGCTTCGACGTCCCGATGCTTTCTGAAGAATTTCTTCGGGCAGGAGTGGATTTCGACATGAGCAAACGGAAGTTTGTGGATGTTCAGATTATCTTCCACAAAAAGGAACAACGAACGCTGGAGGCAGCTTATAAATTTTATTGCGACAAAGAGTTGCAAAACGCACACTCCGCAGAGGCAGACACCATTGCTACTTACGAGGTATTGAAATCACAACTCGACCGTTATCCCGACTTGGAAAACGATGTTGCATTCTTATCCAAAGAGTATTCCAGCTTTAACAATAACGTGGATTTTGCCGGACGGATTATTTTCGATGATAAAGGAGTTGAGGTATTTAATTTCGGTAAACACAAGGGTAAGCCGGTGGCACAGGTCTTACGCAACGAGCCCAGTTATTACTCGTGGATGATGGATGGCGACTTTCCATTAAACACCAAGCAGGTGCTTACGAAAATAAGGCTTCGGGAAATGAACGGTTAAAACGGCTGTTATGATTTATTTCCGATGGATGCTCTTAGTTTCACTTCCTTTTCTGATCTTGTGCTGTGGAAAAGGTAAAGCGGAGACCACCGAAACTGCCGAAACCGTCAAGACGGCACGTGGGATTCCGTTGGAGCGGAAACAACGGTTTTCGGGGAATTACAACAAGGAGTTCAACGATTTACAGGATGCTCACTTGTCGGCTGCTACTGCCTTGGGTATTTCACCGATGGCTTTACGCAACGATACGTTGAAGCTGAAAGATGAGCTTGTCCGATTGCCGGATGAACTGGAACTTTACAAAATGTACGATTTAACCCATTCTATTCCGTTTCTGGTTCCTTCAGCAGCGCAGTTGTTTGTTGATATTACGCGGAATTTCAGGGATTCGCTTTACAGCAAAGATCTACCTCTTTACCGGCTTTACCTGACCAGTATCCTCCGCACCGATGAAGACCTTTCAATATTGACAAAAAGGAATATCAACGCCAGTGAAAACTCCACACATCGTTACGGAACTACCTTCGACATATCGTGGAAACGTTTCGACCCGGTGATGCCCGATTCCATTCGCCAGGTCCCGCCGGAACGGTTGAAGCTTGTGTTGGCGCAGGTACTTTTCGACTTAAAAAATCAACAACGGTGTTACGTGAAACACGAGCGGAAGCAGGCTTGTTTCCATATAACGGCAAGGGAAGAAAAGTAAATTTTATTCGTAATCTGTTATTAATTTGGTTATGAAGAATCCATTTTTATTTCTACTGATAGGTGCCGGGTTGTTGACATCTGGTTGTTCTACCTATTATTTTTCAACGGTGGAGTCGTATCACAACCGTATTCCTGCAACCGAAAACGGTTATTTTACAACGGAGAAAAACGGTATCGTGGTTACTTATTCGTTCAACGAATATGGAGGGACTGTAAATTATGAGGTGTATAACACGTCAGATAATCAATTGTTTATCGATTTAAGCAAATCAACCCTTGTTGCCGAGGATTTTGCTGTTCAGCACGGGAAAAGGGCTTCTGATGCCGGTTCGTCTGATAGTGCCAATCAGTCCGATACAAAGTTGTTTGTTCCCCCTCATTCACGAACAAGCTTTTCGCCGGTTTTACTTTACGATCTGTACGATATGCGCCTGCCAAAGCAACACTATGAAAAAGTCAGTATCGGGGGAAGTACCGTCAAAGGCATTGTCTTCTCGCCCGAAAATTCACCACTTATGTTTCGCACCTATCTAACTGTTGTTGATGGTAATGACCAATCGGAAACCGTTTTTGAAGACCTGTTTTTCATATCGCGCGCCTATAAAGTAAATTCTGCCAACAATTTTTTGATGAGCTATGCAAAACAACGGGGCGATATCTATTATTTTTCAGAGACAAATACTACCGGACAGGTGTTGGGCTGGACAACAGCCATCGTGTTGGTGGTGGGTGTGGCAGCTTTGACGGGAGGGGAGATTGTAGAAGAGACCTCATATTAACAGATAAATGATGAAGCGCTTTTTCATTACACTTTCGTATAACGGGAAAAAATATGTGGGCTGGCAAATACAACCCAACGGAGTCAGTGTGCAGCAGGTGCTACAGGATGCCCTTTCTACCGTTTTACGTGAACCGGTGGAAGTGGTGGGAGCGGGCAGAACCGATGCGGGTGTGCATGCCCGGAAGATGGTGGCGCATGTTGATTTTTCGGATGAGCGTTTCGATTCAATGAGGTTGGTGAAAAACCTCAACAGCTTTCTGCCCCACGATATATCCATTCGCGAAATCCGGGAAGTGAGCCCCGACGCACATGCCCGCTTTTCAGCCATATCCCGGACGTATAAATATTACCTCACGACGGAAAAGAACCCGTTTCTGTACGATCTTACTTACCGGGTGTTTTTCCAACCCGATATAGACACCATGAATGCCTTGTGTGAGGTGTTGAAAGGATACGAAGACTTTACCAGCTTCAGCCGGCTGCATAGCGATGTGAAAACCAACAACTGCCGTATAAGCGAAGCTTACTGGGAACAGGAAGATACCACCCGTTTTACTTTTACCATCACCGCCGACCGATTCCTGCGCAATATGGTCCGCGCCATCGTGGGAACATTGCTCGAAGCCGGCCGGGGAAAACTGGACGAGCGTGGGTTTCGACGGATTATAGAAGCCAGGAACCGTCAGGTTGCCGGTGATTCTGCTCCCGGACATGCGTTGTTCCTTCACGAAGTGACCTATCCCGAGGAGGTCTGGGTGGTTGTCAGGTAACCGATGATTTACAGTATTTATAATAAATTGACGTTATTTAAAGCGTATTGATGCAACGGAAGCGGCATTCATTGCATCTATATAGTAAACGCTTTAAAAAAGATACGTATGAAAAATCTATTCAACAAGCTATGCATCCTCCTTTTTATTGCTCACTTTATTGCGTGTAGCCATGATGCAGTTGATGAAATGAGTGTCTTCACAGAAGATGGCACTGTCGTAAACACGTTCAAAGTTTCGGAAAACGAAGCCAGGGAAACGTTAATGTCTTTTTTGGACAGGTTTGATACAAGTTCTTCAGGCGGGGCTCGGAGCACATCCCAAAGGACAATCAAGGATATCCAGGCTTTCAATGTCAATCCAATGACAAGGGCTTCATCCGATGATGGCTATGAATTGCCTGAAGATCTGGAGACACTGTTCTACCTGATTAATTTCAATGATAACCAGGGATTCGGGATTGTGTCCGGAGATAAACGGACCACGCCTGTCCTTGCTATTATCGATGAAGGAGGATTGTCTTTGGATACTCTTTCGAGAGTTGATAATCCGGGATTTCTGATGTTTTTGGATCAAGTTGTGGTGATGCAATTGAATGAAATAGCCGAATATGACTCGCAGACAGGAGCCCGTCCTTTACCCGTTTCTCCGGAGACCAGGGCTACTCCGGGTGATGTGTCGCCGCGATTACAAACAAAATGGAGCCAGGGCGCACCTTATAATAAATTTGCTCCTAATGGTGTTACCGGGTGTGTAATAACAGCCGCGGCACAGGCGTTAAGCTATTTTCAAACAATAGGGCATGTCCAATGGCAATATCAGAACACATACGGTGCAAGTCCATTGAATTGGAGTCAAATTATTGCCGACAGCGAGGATTATCTCGGAGGGTATGGAAGGCTTCATCGTACAGCTCTAGAACATGCTCAATCAGCAGACCAGGTTTCTCACCTGATGCGCTATCTGGGTGTAACCCTTAAAGCTACTTACAACAAGGGGAATAAGAAAGAAGGCCCTAGCACAAGCGCAGATTCAGGTGATGCCATAAAACATTTAAAAAATTGGTGCGGCCTTTCATCTTCAACCTCTTTAAGAGACTATAATGCTGATGGCGTTCGCGTCGCACTCCAACATAATCCAAACTCTCTTGTCTGGGCAAGAGGTAATGGCAATAGAACGAATAAATTCTTAGGTATGATATATACGTACAAAGACGGGCATGCCTGGATCATTGATGGAATAAGAATAATAGGGTCGACGGACTACGTGCATTGCAACTGGGGATGGGGCGGCAAATGCGACGGATACTTTGTGAGCGGCAGTTTTAACACGCAAGCGCCTCCCGCATTCTTAGACCCGATCGACGATGACCCGGGAACCGAACCGTATAATTATAGGTATAAAAAGCAATATGCCGTGCTATCCCGATAACTTAAAAGAATGAGACAATGAAACGGATTCATATTTTATTTTTGGCCGGACTGCTCCCTTTCCTGTCCGGATGCGACAAGAATGAAGGCGTGTATGCCTATTCAAAAGAAATAGAAATTCAATATGTTGATAAACAGGGGAATATTTTATATTTCGATAAGGACGGGAATATCTCCTGTTTTGACAAGGTTGACTATTTTTCGCGGAAATTGAACGAGGAAGACTTTTTGACGACCTGCCCGATGGAGATCATATCCTTTACGAATGAAAGGGGTATCCCCGTGGAATATAAATTAGATTACCAGGTAGGTCATTTGTTCAGATTTCGCATGAATGATGGGCGAAAAAGCGAATACGGTTATGTCGTTAAATACAAAATCCCGCTTATTACCGGAGATTCAGTGGAAGAATTAAGGGTCACGCTCAAAGAAAACCACGGATTTCCCTGCGGGTGGCACAACTGCCGGTATAATGGGAAAGATATTCGCGTTTATACCATGGAGGAAATTTTCCCGGATTATCATAACCCCCAGCAAGTTTTTGATAAAGAAAAGCATGCCCGTAGGTTGACGGAAATGCTGTATAGCGGGAATTTGGTAGCACATGAAGTAGAGGGATTCATTCTTGTCATAATTCCTGTTGATATTGCTTTGTAAATACATTTATGATGTAGTCATGCGGGAGCATGAAGTTTCTTATAAAAGGGATAAGAAATTATGGCACATTTCATAGGTTATGCAATATTCATTGGGATTGATAAGGTATATTTGAGTTTTTTGGTATTTTAAACACATAATGAAACCAAGTTATGAATTAAAACCATTGAACGATGAAAACAACTAAATTATTATTAGAAATTTTTTTAAGTGTATGTGTAGCATATGCTTTCCTCACGTCTTGTACAGATAGTGAATACGAACCTTTCAAGGAAGTACTGGTGATTGCATCTGAAACAGTTAAAACAAATGAGGGAATTGCATATTGGGTAAAAGTAAATGGAAGTGACACATGGAAAATGATGCATACACAGATTGCAAATTTCAACCATGAAAGAGGGTACGAATATGTAGTTGAAGTGAGCGTAAAAAAAATTAAGGATCCAGGACCAGATCAATCAAGTCACAAGTATACGCTTATAAAAATCATATCAAAAGAGAAGAAGGATTCAGAAGTTCCCCTTTTTACAACAGATTTCGCTGATCTTAAAAGTCGGAATGAGACTGCTTTCCCGAATGCCATCTGAGAAGTTGTGACTTTACCAGACGGGACGCAATTTGAAAAGGTAGATTCTTTTTATATTTATCAGGGAGATATAGTCCTGAATGAAGAACAGGTTAATACTTTATTCAACAGTAGTTCTGATACACGTTCCGGTATCTCTACAAGTTCTGTAAAGTATTGGCATAGCCATAGAGTATATTATACTTTTGCTTCAGGATTTATTCTTAAACAAAATGTATATGATGCTATTCAGGAATGGGAGACAAAAACTAGTTTAAGATTTATTGAAGGCACGGGATATGGTGATTATATTGAATTTTTTCATGGTGATGGAAATTATTCAAATTCAATAGGACGGAAAGATGGAAAACAAGTAATAAGCCTTTCAGAAACAGGCTCTAACACAGGGACAGCTATACATGAAATTGGTCACGCTGTTGGACTTATTCATGAATAGTGCAAAAATGACAGGGATGATTTTGTTACTATATTATGGCAAAATATTGATCCTAAGTATACTAGTCAGTTTAATTTATATCCTGCCGGAGCAATCAGAGATATAGGACCCTTTGATTTTTCTTCTGTAATGCTATACTCTTCTGATGCTTTTTCTGAAAACGGAAATCCAACAATGACAACAACAGATGGTTTTTTCTTTATCGGACAACGGGCATTTCTATCAGCAGGGGATGTGGAGGGGGTAAAGTCAGCATATGGACCTCCTTTTCATAATGAAAAAGAGACAGTTACTGTAATTAATGAATATGTATCAGGCTTGGATGACTACAGCGAATACGATGTAGATTACACAATTTATTTTTATAACGACATAAATTGCGTGCAACGGTCATCATTAGTATATCCTCGGAATATAACTTATATTGAAGAAAGACACACATGCAATAGATACGGGGATAATATAAATGTATCCAGAACATATAGAAATATATTAGTACCCGCCGGTGCAACTTCATATAATCTGGGCACTGTTCGCAATATTGAACACTATATAATGAGTAATCCTAATGTAATTGATAGAACTATATATTATGTTTTAAAATAAATGTGAGGGTGATAATAAATAAGTGTGCCTGAAAGTAATTTTAACGCCTTTAGGGAAACCCTTTATCAGCTTTCGCCTGAGCTTGATGGCCTTCGTTTGAACATTGCTATTGACGATGACGGTAAATCATTCTGGGTGTTACGGTGTAAAGTCCGTTCCAGGATTGTAGCGGATGGCATCACCGATCCCGGCTTCGACGCGTCAAAAATTGGTAAATACCTGAAAGCAGATGAGGTCAATGAAATGATCGGACGTGACGATACTGTTTTTGTGGACATGCGTAACCATTATGAATACGAGGTAGGGCATTTTGAAAATGCACTGGAAGTCTCTTCCAATACTTTTCGCGAACAATTGCCGATGGCTGTGGAAATGTTGAAAGAAAACAAGGATAAAAATATCGTGATGTACTGTACCGGAGGCATACGGTGTGAGAAAGCCAGCGCTTACCTGCGTTACAAAGGCTTTCCCCACGTATTTCACGTAGAAGGCGGTGTGATAGAATATGCCCGTAAAGCCAGGGAACAATGTTTGCCGTTGAAATTTATCGGAAAAAACTTCGTGTTTGATGAGCGTTTGGGAGAGCGGATTACCGATGATATCATCGCTCAATGCCATCAATGTGGTAAGCCTTGCGACAACCATACCAATTGTAACAACGACGGATGCCACCTGTTGTTTATTCAGTGCGATGAGTGTAAAAACAAGTACGACGGCTGTTGCAGTGATGAATGTAAGGAAGAGTTTCATTTGCCCGAAGAAGAACAACGGGCACGTCGTGCAGGAAGAGTCAATTAACTCCCACTTATCTTACAGAGTAGGTATGCACGCTTCTCTCCCGGGCAGATGGCAGGTAATTGATTCCGTACCAGCATACCTGAAGCAGGATAAAGGCCAAAAGGAGAATAGTCATCGATGTCTTATTTTTCGATGTTTTCAGGAGCCGGTAATGGATGTAGACCAGGTATCCGAGCCACGTAGCGGCTGCCCACGTCTCTTTCGGATCCCAGCTCCAGTAATGTCCCCAGGCTTCTTTTGCCCAGACCGCCCCCATTAGCATGCCCATCGTAACAAAAGCAACACCCACATACACCAGGTTGTCGGTCATATCCATGATACGTTCTTTGTCCTGGAGTTTTTCCTCCCGGAACAGGTAGTACAGGGCGACCAGCGTTACCGCTCCCAGAATGGCGTAAGAAAACATATAGATAATAACGTGCGGGGCAAACCACGGACTTTGCAGGGCAGGCATCAACACCTTATTGTGGATATCGGGTTTAGCGATGTTCACAACGATAAAAACCGCCGAAAGGATGGTGCTGAACGATAATATCCATTTGTATCCCCAACGCTGGTAAGTTATCAGTCCGGCAACCGGCAGAAAAAAGGAATACCACAACCGGGTTTCACCCATCGTGCGCAACGGCGGCCGTTCCAGGGATATCCACATACCGAGGATAAACGAGAAGAACACTCCCTGGCCTAAAACCGTAAACAAAGTCGGTAGCGTTTTTTTAGGTCTTCTTAGTGCCCATGCCGACGCTACTGTCCAAAGCAAAACTGATGGTATGGCAAAAAAGATAAAATGGTCCCAGGTCATGTTCAATTTATGATTTACGATTTTTTTTAGGCCCTGCAATAAACAGGAACAGTGCTCCGGCCAGCAACATGAAAATACCGGTGTAAACTACCGGTAACCAGGGGTCTCGAACGAGTTCGAAAACACTGGTTTTGGAATATTTGCCCATTTTTTCGTCGTAACTGTACTGGTAGATAATCCAGTCTTCTATTGACAAAGGTTTGTTCACTTCGATATTCGCTTTTTTCCTGTGTCCGGCTTCCGTGAAAACAGTGACTTGTGAAGTGTATTTCTTCACTTCCTGCACGGGCATTGCCACACTGGAGGTTTCATCGATGTACAATACCTGATAGGGAAACAAATAACTTCCGTTGCTTACCCAGCCTTCAACAGGTGCTTTTAAAGACGGGTTGGTTACCCATACTTTCAAGGCAGTGGCTGCTCCGTCCATAAGCATAGGTACAACACTTGTAAAGGCAGAGTCCCTTACTACAGCCGCTTGCGGAATATATTCGAGCACTTCGATAGTATTTCCGTTTAGTTGAGTTGGTTTGCCCAACCCTTCAAACATGTACGATCCGGGACGGTTTACGGGCAGGATTTTTCCCGTGCGATTATCAATGACAACCAGTTTTGGTGGATATTCTTCTATTATAAACGTATCCAGTTCAATAGCTACAGGAAGCTCCTTGAGGTTACCCAGAGCATCGTGTGCACGCCATTCTGTGTTCCCTTCCACAACCGTCATGGTGTACCGTTGCATGTCGCCGCTTCCCAACAGGCCGCCCCCCAGAGCAAAAAACAATCCTAGGTGGTTGAGGTAGAATCCGATCAGCCTCCACGATTGAGATTTGCGGGTTTTTCTCAGCACTGTGAGTCCTAGAATTACCAGGATGTAAAAACAGAGAAGCACGAATGCCCATGAAGTTGTCATCCGGTACCATCCCATCCGGCTGAAAATGTTGTTCGGCAGATGTTCCTGCGGTTCGTGTATAGTGAACTGAGGTGTCAGCCCCAGAATGACGATAGACAACAGCACCACAAGCATAGCCGGAACGGTTGACCTTGCGCCCGACAACCAGCGGACAACGTGATTGTCTCTCAGCAGAAAGTGGCAACAAAGAAGCCCTGCAACCAGCAGGGCCCCGACGGTGGTATTTACAGGGGAACGGAAATCAGCGGGGCGAATATTGCCGAGCAGGAGCTGCAGCAGGAGTCCTGTCAGTGCAATGCCTCCGGCAACTATAAATCCTTCGGTGTAGCTCCACGGTTTCTCCCATATTCTTCGAGCGTCTTTGTTCATAATTACCCGTGACGATGCCGTTTTATCTTCTGCTCACCAACCGGTTATTGGCTTTAGCTGTTTCCAGCCATTTGGGGACAACCGTTTCCATGAATTGCTTTTTTGCTTCTCTTTCCTGCCGCATGTCCAGACCGATATAAGCTTGTGCTTTTTCTTTGGTGGAGATGTCGGGCATGGGGACATCGCCGATGTAGCCGAGTTGCGCCAATACTTTAGAGAGGACGAAACGGGCTTTGTGGGCACGGTCGAGACTCATGGAGAGAATCCGCTGGAATTCAACCGGAGAGTGAAAAGAACCGCCATGCGAGGCTACGGCATAATCCCAACGCCATTGCGATTGACGAAGAAGTTGCAGCACCTCTTCCATTTGTGCTTCTGTAGCCCCTTTCTCCCAGGCAAATTTTGCTTCGATGTGGGCGGTTGCCAGTTCCTTTTCAACCCTGTTTCGGATTTCGTTAGCGCTGCGCTGACGCTCGAAGACTGCGGTACGTAAGGTCTCTTCGCTTTCACGGTGGCAAACCTGGCAAGTGTTGTTGATGCTTGCCAACGGACTTCTTACGTGGTGACTGGTGTATTTAACGCCGCCTTCCGATACGTAAGGCATGTGGCAATCGGCACACGAAACACCCCGTTGGGCATGAATGCCGGTTTTGTATATTTCGTAATCGGGATGTTGTGCTTTAATGATGGGGGCGCGGCTGAGCTTATGGGTATAGTCGGCAAACCGGATGCTGTCGTAATATTGTTCACCACCTTCCACGGTCAACCCATTGTGCCAGGGGAAAATAAGGTATTTCCCTTCGGGAGAGAAATAATACTCCACGTGGCATTGGGCGCAAGCCAGCGAACGCATTTCCTGTTGCGAAACCTTGTGGATGTCCTGGCCACTGTTTCTGAATCCTTCGATCAGTCCCGGACGGCTGATTTTAAGGTTCATGGTTTCAGCCTCGTGACAATCGGCACAACCGATGGGGTTTACCACTTCTTGTCCCAACGAGGCCCACGTGCCTTTGTAATATTCGGCAATTCCTAGCGAATCCATCAGGCGGGGAACATCGGGACTTTTACAAGTCCAGCAGGTTGCCGGCTGCGGACCTTCATCGGAAGACATGGGTGCACCTGTCCGTAACGTGTGGTGGATATCTTCTACCGCATGCATGTGTCCCCTGGGAGTTCCATAGTCTTTCGAGAAAGCATACCCCGCCCAAAGAATCACCATTTCGGGACGTTGCGCCAGTACGTCCACCACGCTGCTTCCGTTAAATTCACTTTGAAAGGTGGTGTCAGCGGTTTTTATCCAGGATTCGTATTCACGCGGGTAGTTTTCTGCGAAAATTTCGTTTCTCGACTCAATGCCGGTGATATTCACTTTTTTGTTGTTTAGGATACTTACCACTTCAGCCCTGCGTTGAGTGATGGATGCGGCAAGCATTCCCAATAAAAAGACTATTCCAACCGTAACGAAGAATAAAAGCCAGGCTACCCAGGGTTTCATCTTTCTGTTATCATTACTACTCATAGGGATAAATTTGCGGGTTATTTATTTTATTTTATCTGATTTCTTTTCATGGCTGTACTTAGCCAGTCTGGCACATGGGTGTCTGGCATCGGTACATGTGAATGGGGAGTGGACACTTCCGAGCGGCTTCTCGTGTGAGGAACATCCCTGTGGCAATCCCAGCAGGCATTTCCTCCCATTTCCTTCATCTCTTTATAGCCCATTCTTCCGGTATTTACAAACTCCTGATTAAGCTGTGTGTGACAACGGATGCAATTGTCCATGATGACCTCAGAACTGGCTTCTATGGTTTGCAGGGCTGTCTTCTCGCCTCTCAGTGTAAAAACGGCGGAGTGACGAAGCCCATCCTTGGCTTTAAAAAAATACTTATTCACGATATTGTTGTGCGGAACATGGCAGTCGTTACAGGTGGTGTTCCGGGCGTGTGAACTGTGGGTCCAAGTGGCGTAATAAGGACTCATCACGTGGCAGTTAACACAGGTTCTGGGGTTGTCGGATAAATAACTGTAGGCGCGAGAGGTGAAAAAAGTATAGATAAACAACCCTGCAAACGCTCCCACGATGATGATTGCCGGGTATTTCCAGCCTCCTCTGGGTTTTATCTCGTTCCAAATGTGCGTTAGTTTTCCCATGATAATTTAGCTTGAAACTAGAGTTTCTCCACTTCAATACAAAAAAAGCGAATTTAACTGTAAAAGAATGTAATATTTATTACGAATTGAGAAAAAATAGTTATATTCGCTAATTACAATTAATCCTATGAACCCTCAACATTCAGAGTTTTTTCAAACTATTTTTCAATGCCCGCTGTGCAATTCTATTCCTGTGGAAGAAAGAGCCGACTTTTTACGCGACGTACGTTATAGCATAAAACGATACGGGAAAGGAGATATGCTGGTAGCGCAAGGATCAGTTTATGAGATGCTTTACATCGTTGTAAAAGGTGAAGTCGTCACAGAGATGTCTGATGAGAAAGGGGAGTTCGTAAAAATGGAACTGATCAGGGCCCCCAATCCCCTGGCAACCGGTTTTTTGTTTGCTACCGACAATATTTCACCGGTTACAGCATTGGCGAAAACCGATTGTGTGGTAATTCTTATTCCCAAAGATAATGTGTTTCTTTTGATGAGCAAGTACCGGGATTTTATGAAAGCGTTTTTAGCGTATATTTCGAACAAGGTAGCTTTTTTATCGGAAAAGTTAAGGCTTGCATCGTTGCGGACTATACGTGCCAAGCTGGGGTATTACCTTTTGAAAGAATCGAGGGGTGAACAGGAGTTTCAATTGAAGATGTCGAAAGAAGAGTTGTCGCGCTTGTTGGGTGTTTCACGGCCGGCATTGGTAAATGTTATGATGCAGATGGCGGATGAAGGGCTCATCGGCGTGGATAGACGAAAAATCCTGATAAAAGACAGGATAGCCTTGCAGCGCTTGTTTTAAATTATTTAAATGTCAATATGAAACAATTACTTATTATTCTCGTATTCACATTGGTCTCTTCCGCTGCTTTTGCGCAGCAAGAAGAGTATCAGAAGAAGACGTATGTTTCTTCCGAAAACGATACGTTGCTCTACAGGGAGTTAGTGCCTGAAAAATTGATACTGAATCAAAGCTATCCTTTGGTGATTTTTCTTCATGGTGCGGGAGAACGTGGAAACGATAACGAAGCACAACTGCGTCACGGTGGAAATATGTTTACAAATCCGGTGAATCGGGAAAAATATCCCGCTTTTGTGATCTTTCCTCAATGTCCCCAAGAAGACTTTTGGGCACCAAGAAACCGTTCGGCGGCCGCAGGAGAAAACCCTTTTAATCAGAATCCTCCTGTGTCTAAGGCGTTGAGCCTGGTAAAAAAAATTCTGGATGAAGCGATTGAGAAATATCCTGTGGATAGAAACAGAATTTACGTAGCCGGACTTTCGATGGGAGGGATGGGAACATTTGATATGTTGTGCCGATACCCTGATCTTTTTGCTGCCGCAATCCCCATCTGCGGGGGAGTAAGCACCGAAAGGCTGAGGAAAATTAAAACCAAAACAAATATTCGAATTTTTCACGGTGATGCCGATACAGTTGTTCCGGTTACCTATTCCCGTGAGGCATATAAGACTCTCAAGCAAAACAGGGCTAGCGTTGAATATATTGAATATCCGGGTGTAAATCATGACCGTTGGACTCCTGCATTCAACGAAGATGATTTCATGGCATGGCTTTTCAGTAAAAGAAAGTGAAGATTGACTCTTTTGAAAAAGCAACTTTTCCGCCGGTCGTTTGTTTACACTCTGTAGAAAATAGTATTTAACAATGAAAAAGATGGACAATCAGGCACTGGTTATTTTTGGTGCCTCCGGCGATCTTACCTATCGGAAACTGATGCCTTCGGTTTTCGATCTGTATATGAATAATTCACTTCCAGATGGTTATGCCGTTTTGGGCGTTAGTCGCTCAAAATTTACCGATTCCGAGTTTCGAAAAAAAATGAAGGAGGGGATCAAGGAGTTTTCACACTTCAAAAATGCAGGTGCGGAGAAGATAAACCACTTTTTAAAGAAAGTTTTTTACATCAGCATCGACACACAAAAGAGTGAAGATTATGAACTGGTGAAAAGTAAACTGAGGGAGTTGAATAAGAAATTGGATCTCCGCCACAACTATATTTTTTACCTTTCCACACCTCCGCAACTTTATCCGGTTATTCCAAAATATCTTTACGGGCAAGGGCTTACGTTACAACAAAAGGGATTCCGACGGATTATTATTGAAAAACCTTTCGGACACGATTTAAAGTCAGCTATGGAGTTGAATAAGTCGCTGACCGATTTTTTCAGCGAGGAACAAATTTATCGTATTGATCATTATCTGGGAAAGGAAACCGTTCAAAACCTGCTGGTTACTCGTTTTTCAAACGGGATTTTTGAACCGTTGTGGAACAGAAACTATGTGCAGCACGTGGAAATTACGGCTTCCGAAAGCATCGGAGTGGAGGGGCGAGGTGGATATTACGAAACTGCTGGCGCTATGCGTGATATGGTTCAGAATCACTTGCTTCAGGTGGCATCACTGGTAGCCATGGAGCCGCCGGCAAAAGTGACTTCTGAAGAGATCCGGCACGAGAAACTAAAAGTTTTCCGTTCGTTGCGTCCGTTGAACGAAGAGGATTTGCGAAACAATGTAATCCGGGGACAATATACCGAGTCGCATGTGAAAGGAAAATACCTTACCGGATACCGCGACGAAGAAGGTGTAGATAAAAATTCGCGGACGGAAACTTATTTTGCGATGAAGTTTTTTATCGATAACTGGCGCTGGAGCGGGGTGCCGTTTTATATCCGGTCGGGAAAGCGTTTACCTACAAGAGTTTCAGAAATTGTAATCCATTTCAAACCGTCGCCCACACAACTTTTTAAATCGGTTGATGGAGCTATTGAAGCAGGCAACCAGCTGATCCTGCGTATTCAGCCCGATGAGGGAATTTTATTAAAAACAGGTATGAAGATCCCGGGAAACGGTTACGAGGTGAAATCGGTAAATGTGGATTTTCATTATTCCGACCTGAAAGACCATTATATCCCTGAAGCATACGAACGGTTGATCCTGGATTGCATGACGGGTGACAACACCCTGTATATGTCGGGGGAAGGGGCCGAATTGACGTGGAGATTTGTGCAACCCATTCTCGATTATTGGGAAAGTGATCCGGATGCACCTTTGTACGGTTATCCTTCCGGGTCTTGGGGTCCGGATAGCGCGGATAAGCTGATCGAAGGTGCGCAGACCTGGCGCTATCCGTGTAAAAACCTGGCGGATGATGGGGTTTATTGTGAATTGTAAATCGTAATTCCACTTCAAACGTCAAATATATGCAAACAAAAATATTCAATACAAAAGAAGAACTGAACCGTGCGTTTACGGATTACCTGAAGGAGATACTAAAAGACCGGGAAAGGGTTACAGTAGCATTATCGGGAGGCTCCACTCCGAAATCACTGTTTGATTACTGGGCTCAACGCCATGCAACCGATATCGACTGGAAAAGTGTTTTCCTGTTTTGGGGAGACGAACGTTGCGTGCCGCCCACCGATGAGCAAAGCAATTACAAGATGACCCGGGATCATTTACTCGATCATGTGGCCATCCCGGAAAGAAATATTTTTCGTATCAAGGGGGAAAATGACCCTGCTGCCGAAGCACAAAGATATTCTACCTTACTGCAAATGGAAGTAGAAACGGTGGATACCGTTCCTTCGTTTGACCTGGTTATTCTGGGGTTAGGCGATGATGGACACACGGCCTCCATTTTTCCGCACGAAATCGACTTATGGGAAAGTGCAGATTTATGTGTGGTGGGAACACATCCCGACAGCGGACAAAAACGGATAAGTTTGTCGGGAAAAGTAATTAATCATGCTCAGCGAGTGGCGTTTTTAGTTACGGGAGATGGCAAAGCTGAAAAAGTGAAACAGATCATTGAATCGGGAAAAGAAGTAGCCGCAGCTTATCCGGCTGCCAAGGTAAAACCCCTGACCAACAACCTGGTATGGTTTTTGGACAAAGAAGCGGCAAGGTTATTGGGAAAGTAACGTTATTACACCGTTTTTACTCGGTAGTGGCAGCTTACCTTTCCTTTCTCCATGTTTGATAACTTGCTTTTTATCATTCGTTTGCGCAACGGGGAAATACGGTCGGTAAACATGATTCCGTCGAGATGATCGTATTCGTGCTGGATAACACGAGCCATATAACCGGTGTATTCTTCATCGTGCGGCTGCAGATCTTCATCGAGATATTGAATGCGGATTCTTTCTTCACGCGGCACTTTTTCATGGATACCCGGAATGCTCAGGCACCCTTCTTCCACCCATTCCAACTCACCGGTTTTTTCGGTTATCTCTGCATTGATAAACACCTTCTTGAAACTTTTGAATTCAGGATGTTCATTATCTGCCAGCGGCTCCAGGTCAACGACAAAAATACGGTCTTCCAAGCCTACCTGGGGGGCGGCAAGCCCAACGCCGTCGGCACTGTACATTGTTTCATACATATTGTCAATCAACTCCTTCAGGTTGGGATACGTTGCCGCATCAATCTCTTTGGCTGTTTTTCTTAAAAGGGGGTGTCCGTACACGTATATGGGTAAAATCATTGTTTGAGTTTATGAGTTATTGCCTTCTTTCTTTTTTATAAATCAAGCTTTCCATATATCCCTGCAGGATTATGGTGGCACTGATTTCATCGATCAAAGCTTTGTTTCTTCTGTCTTTTTTCTTTAAACCGCCGTCAATCATTGTTTGTTGAGCCATTTTCGATGTAAACCGTTCATCAAAACAGACAACATCCAGATGAGGGTATAATTTTCTGAGCTGATCGGCAAACTGCTCTATTTTCGGCAGGTTTTCCGACGCTTCGTAGTTCATTTGCCTGGGTAATCCAATAATTACTTTTTCAACTTTCTCTTTTTCAAAATAAGACCGCAGAAAGTCGAAAATCCCGGCGGTATCCACCGTTGTCAGTCCGTTGGCTATGAGTTGTAACGGGTCACTGACCGCAATACCTGTTCTTTTTTTCCCGTAATCGATAGCGAGGAGCCTGCTCATGGCAACATTTCAAAATTTTTGCGGCGCAATTCAAAATCCCGACCCAGGTATTTCTCCCTTACGACCGGGTTCTCCGCCAGTTCTTCCGCCGTCCCCTGAAACAACACCCTACCCTCGAAAAGCAGGTAAGCCCGGTCGGTTATGCTCAGCGTTTCATCGACGTTGTGGTCGGTGATCAGGATGCCGATGTTTCTGTATTTAAGTTGTGCCACAATCGACTGAATGTCTTGAACGGCAATTGGATCGACCCCTGCAAAAGGCTCGTCGAGCATAATGAACTTGGGATCAATAGCCAGGCACCGGGCAATTTCAGAACGACGGCGTTCTCCTCCCGACAAACGGTCGCCCAGGTTTTTCCGTACTTTTTCCAATCCGAATTCGGTAATCAACTCTTCCAGTTTTTTCTTTCTTTCTTCAGGGGTTTTGTTGGTAAATTCCAACACCGACTTGATGTTGTCTTCCACCGTCATTTTCCTGAAAATAGAGGCTTCCTGGGCCAGGTAACCTATCCCGTACTGTGCCCGTTTGTAAACCGGATATTTGGTAATGTTCTGATCGCCCAGGTATATGCTTCCTTCGTTAGGAACAATCAGTCCCACAGTCATGTAAAACGTGGTGGTTTTTCCGGCCCCGTTAGGACCCAGCAAGCCGACAATTTCGCCTTGTTTCAAATGGATGGAAACGTGGCTTACTACTGTCCTTTTACCATATTTTTTTACCAGGTTTTCGGTACGTAGCACTAACTGCCCGTCAGGTACTTCGGCTTGTCTCGTCTCGTCGTTCATTACTTATCGTAAATTTATGCAAAGATAATAAATCATTTACGATTTGGAATTTCGGATGGGGGATTTATGCCTTTTTTACATCTATAGCCTATTCGTTGTCCGTGATAATTATTTCCGAAGCTTCCATCTCTCCGCTTACGGGCGGATTTAGTTTGGCCAGGCGTACTTCGAGGGAGTTAATTCGGGGAAATGATCTTTTTATTTCCGAGAATATTCGTCCAGCAACATGTTCCAGCAATTTACTGGGCACAGCCATTTCTGCTTTCACCAGATCATAAACCGCCGCATAATTGACCGTATCAGCCACGTTATCGGTCTCAAAAGACCTGGAAACCTCGGCAGTGAACGTTACGTTAACCACAAAATTATTCCCGATAATTTTCTCTTGCGGGAGTACGCCATGGTAGGCGTAAAACCGCATGTTTTTTAGGTTGAAGGAGGTTTGCATAAATGATTCATCTTGTTAATAGCGCCAAATGTAAGAACAATTTGTTAAATTTGTGGTTTATAAAATGAAAAAAATACCCAACATGAGTACATCAACCATTTCTGAACGATTAATCGCCATAAGAAATTTTATGGAAGCAGCCAAGCTGGATGCATTTATAATTCCCAGTACCGATGCGCATTTGAGCGAGTACCCGCCGAAAAGGTGGGAGTCACGCAAGTGGATAAGCGGATTTACCGGTTCTGCCGGAACAGCTGTTGTGACCAAGAAAAGAGCCGGTGTCTGGACAGATTCGAGGTATTTTCTTCAGGCAGCTGACGAGTTGGAGGGGACGGGTTTTGACTTGTTTAAAATGGGACAACCCGGCACACCTGAAATGACCGCATGGATCGTTGAACAGGTAGGTAAGGGTGGAACAGTAGGAATCGATGGGCTTGTTTATGCCGCATCCGATGCCAAAGCATTGAGATCCGCGTTGGAAGCTAAAGATATACGGCTGGAGACCACACTCGACCCGTTCGCTGAAGTGTGGAAAGACCGTCCGGAAATTCCCAGGAACAAGGTTTTTCTTTTGTCTGAAGAGATCACCGGAGAATCCACTAAAAGCAAGATCGAGAGAATCCATGACGAACTCGACAGACTGGGTGCCGACGGGTTAATTGCTGTTACCCTGGATGCCGTAGCCTGGATTTTTAATATGCGCGGCAGCGATGTTGATTTTAATCCGGTGGCTGTTGCCTATGGCTACGTATCAAAAAAAGAAAGCGTACTTTTTGTAGATGAAGAAAAACTGGACGACCTTACCAAAAATACTCTCTTGAAACAAGGAGTGAAAATTGACGATTACGACCGGGTTTTCAGCTATGTCGCCAATTTACCCGAAAACACTGCCGTTTGCCTTACCGGCCATAAAATCAATTACAAGTTGTACCAGACCCTCTCGGCAACGTGCAGGATCATCGACGTTCCCTCGCCGGTGGACTTGATGAAAGCCGTTAAGAATGAAACTGAACTCAACGGATTCCGCCATGCCATGGTTAAAGACGGGGTGGCTTTGGTGAAGTTCTTTATGTGGCTCGAAAAAGCGGTGCCCGAAGGAAGCGTAACGGAAATTACGGTAGATGAAAAGTTACGTGAATTTCGTTCACAACAGGAATTGTTTGTGGGTGAGAGCTTTTCAACCATAGCGGGATATGCCCGGAACGGAGCCGTTATCCATTATCGCGCCCAACCCGACACTTGCCTTGAAATAGAGCCAAAAGGTTTGTTGCTGATCGATTCCGGTGGCCAATACAAGGACGGTACCACCGATATCACCCGTACGGTAGCCGTGGGTAAACTTACTAAACAAATGAGGGAGGATTACACCAACGTACTGAAAGGACATATCGGTATTGCAACGGTAGTTTACCCCGAAGGAACGCGGGGTTCGCAACTCGACGTTCTCGCTCGTAAAGCGTTGTGGGATAATTGCCAGACCTACTGGCACGGAACAGGACATGGCATCGGACATTTTCTCAATGTGCACGAAGGGCCCCAGAACATTCGTCTCGAGGAAAACCCAACGGTTTTGAAGGTGGGTATGGTCACCTCCAATGAACCAGGCATTTATCGCACCAACGAATACGGGATCCGGATCGAGAACCTTATTGTTACACAAGAATATAATAAAACAGAAGATTTCGGTACATTCTATAATTTTGAAACCATCACGCTTTGCCCGATTGACACCAAACCCATAGTGAAGAAATTACTGACAAAAAAAGAGATCAAGTGGCTCAACTCATACCACGAAATGGTGTACAGTAAGTTAAAGAAACACTTGAATAAAACAGAAAAAGAGTGGTTGAAGGAAAAGACACGGCCTATTTAAATTGGGGTTGGTGGTTTGAAAGTTAAGGTCGGAAGTTGAAAGTTAATAACCCATACATTTAATATGGCAATAATAAAATCAGTTCGCGGACTCACCCCGGAAATTGGCGATAATACTTTTTTAGCAGAAACGGCGGTTGTTATCGGTGACGTTGTGATGGGCAAGGATTGTAGTATCTGGTACGGAGCCGTGTTACGGGGCGATGTCAATTCCATTCGCCTGGGGGATCGTGTGAATGTACAGGATGGAGCGGTTATTCATACGCTTTATGAAAAATCGGTTTCTATCCTTGGCAGCGATGTGTCGGTTGGACATAACGCTATCATTCACGGCGCAACAATCGAAAACGGTGCACTAATCGGGATGGGAGCTATTATCCTTGATCATGCCGTGGTGGGTGAGGGTGCCATTATAGCAGCCGGCGCACTTGTCTTGAGCGGCACGCAAGTGGAGCCCGGAAGCATTTATGCGGGTGTCCCGGCAAAATTTGTAAAGAAAGTAGATCCCGGACAATCGAAAGAGATGAATCAAAAAATAGCAGCTAATTACTTGATGTATTCGGGGTGGTATAAAGAGTTATAAACACATGTCCTGGTCAAAAAAACAATTGTCCACGTTGATTACCGTTTCCATTACCTCGTTTATGGGAACGTTTCTGATATCATCCATTAATATTGCCTTGCCTGCTATTGAAAAAAGTTTCGCGCTTAATGCCGTTTCACTCAGCTGGATCATTACCGGCTTTTTAGTGGCCACCGGTATGTTTCTTCTGCCAGTAGGTAAGCTGGGCGATATTTCGGGCAATGTACGACTCTTTAAGTTGGGACTGATCGTTTTTACGCTTGCGTCGATGTTATGCGCAATTTCGCCTTCAGGCATCTGGCTTATCGCTGCCCGTTTTGTACAAGGTGTAGGGTCGGCTTTTACCAGTACCACCGGACAGGCTATCCTGGTAGCTAATTTCCCTGCTCGTAACCGTGGACAGGTGATAGGTATTTCAGTGGCGTCGGTTTACACCGGGTTGGCAACAGGTCCGTTTATCGGAGGATTTTTAACACAGGCCTTGGGCTGGCATTCGTTGTTCTATGTGGCAGCTGTTCTGGGAATATTGTCTACGGCCATAGCTTTTTCTTTTCTGGAAAAAGATGTGGCTGTTCATGGAGGCGAAAAGAAAATTGATTTACGGGGGACGTTTGTGTTTATGCCGGGTTTAATAGCGTTAGTTTACGGTTCATCGCATATCCCCTCCAGTTCCGGTTGGGCTCTTATGGCTTTTGGTATCATCCTGTTGGCCCTGTTCTGGATAATTGAGAGCCGGGTGGTTTACCCTATGTTTGAGACACGTCTTTTTACGCACAATAAGCTTTTTGGCTTTTCTAACCTGGCGGCTCTAATCAATTATACGGCTACCTCTGCCATTGTGTTTTTCCTGAGCCTCTATCTGCAAAAAATCCAGGGGCTGTCACCCCGTGATGCGGGTGCGGTCATTATAGCCCAACCGGTTATGATGGCACTGTTCTCGCCCGTAGTGGGCCGCCTTTCCGACAAAATCCAGCCGCGTTACTTTGCAACGCTAGGGATGGCAATGTGTTCGGCTGGATTATTCGCCATGTCTTTTTTCACTGCTGCAACTCCGTTATGGTTAATTGTTTCGATATTGATTTGGGAAGGGCTTGGCTTTGCCTTTTTCTCATCGCCCAATATGAATACCATTATGAGTTCAGTGGATAAGAGCCGTTACGGTCAGGCATCAGGGACAGCATCTTCGATGCGTATTTTTGGACAAATTGCAGGAATGACTATCGTCACGTTCTTTTTTGCTTTCTATTTTGGAAGCAACACCGTGACAGAGGTTACCGACACTGTTTTTCTTACTGCCATGAAATGGGGTTTCATAACCTTTACTCTGATCAGCCTGGTGGGAATTTATTTTTCATTTACACGAGGCAATGTGGAGAGACAATAACCCCTTCTGTTACATATCTGTGATCAGTTGATACTTCGGAACCAATGACTTCATGATGGTCCATCCTAAGAGATAGGCTACGGCACAGAAGATGAAGATGATGAAATATCCCGATTCAATTCCTTCATAACCCAGGAATTTCAAGTTGGTGTTGGCTGCATAATCGAACAGTACGCCGGAGCTCTTGTTGATGAAGAAGGAACCCACACCTCCTGCCATACCACCGATACCGGTGATGGTGCCCACCGCATGTTTCGGAAACATGTCACTCACGGTGGTGAAGATGTTGGCCGACCAGGACTGGTGTGCGGCAGCAGCGATACCGATAATGATTACCGGAAGCCAGACCGAGAAACCTCCCAGTGGCTGTGCCAGCAGGATCAGCAGGGGGAAAAAGGCGAAGAGCAACATGGCACGCATGCGCCCCTGATAAGGGTCCAGCTTTTTCTTTTCCATGAAATAGGCCGGGAAATAGCCGGCTGCAAAAACCGATATCATGGAGATGGCATACACCACAAATACGTGGGGTGCGCTCTGAGTGGAGTCAAGACCGTAAACTGAACTGAGGTATGCCGGTATCCAGAACAGCAGGAACCACCATACTCCATCAGTAAGGAATTTACCCAAAGCGAACGACCAGGTTTGTTTGTATTTGAATGCTTTGTTGAAGGAGACTTTCTTGCCGGCATTCTCATCGGCCTTCACCCTTCCTTCTGTAGCGTCGGTCGCATCATCCTGGTTGATATAGGCCAACTCGAGGGTATTCACTTTTTTACTCTTTTCCGGTTTGTGGTAAATAAATACCCAGAAGCCCATCCATATGAAGCCAAGGGCACCGATCACGATGAAGGCCATTTCCCAGCCCCATGCTTTTGCAATGAAAGGAATGGTGAGGGGGGCCAACAGAGCACCTATCTGTGCACCCGAGTTGAAGATACTGGTGGCATAAGCCCTGTCTTTCTTGGGGAAGTACTCGGCGGTGGCCTTGATGGCGGCGGGGAAGTTGCCTGCCTCGCCGATGGCCAGTACCAGTCGCGCAAACACGAAGAGGGTGACACTCACGGAAACCACCAGCGATACGTCTCCTACTGTGCCGATAGCCTGACGTGCACCGTGGAAGCTCATGGTCCACTCGCCTGCAGTAATACCGGCAGTCAAGAGGCCGCAGAAAGCGTGCATCACCGCACCGAACGACCATACACCGATGGCCCAGAGAAAACCCTTCTTGGTATCCATCCAGTCGATAAATTTACCGGCGAAGAGCATCGATACGGCATAAAAAATGGAGAAGAGCCCCGTGATGGTACCGTAGTCACTGTTGGTCCAGTGGAACTCCGGTGCGATAAAGTCGGCCCAAGTCAGTGACAGTACCTGCCTGTCGAGGTAGTTCACTGTGGTGGCCATAAACAGCATCACAACGATGGTCCACCGGTGATTGGTCATCTTTCCTGTTTGTAGATTACTCATGATTTATTTCTGTTATTAAGTTAATGAATGATTATCTGTTGTTCCGAATGATGGCCAGTCCCTGGCGGCATAATACGGAGATTTTTCCCCACTCGCCTGCTTCGATCACTTCTTCCGGGAAGAGGTTGGAACCCATTTCCACGGCGGTGACACTGGCCTTGGACCAGACGATGAGGTTATTCGATTGAATAAATCGCCGGTATCCGGGGGTGGCTAACCGCAACATGATCTTCCCCGGAGGTTACGACTTTTTGCATGAAATTTTAAGTATTTATGTGACGTTAATTACGTTTATAAATTGAAAAGCCTTTTCAGGTGCCTGTCATAAATGTTTTCTTCCACGCAGGATCCGATTATGTCTGCATATTGTTTAAGTGCATCGGTGTATTCATTTTCCAATTCTGCAGCTACTTTATAAGCTACGTGAATGAGTTGTCGGAAGTTGGAATTGTAGTCGGGATGTCCAGGGATATGGCGCAATGTGTTCGCGAATTTTTCACTCGACCATCGGTTAACTTCCTCCACAGAAGGAAGCTTAGTGGAGTCTATATCAATGACATCAGCGTAAGGCGCACACAGTTCGTCTTTCCGGTTGTATGAACCGGCATAAATCTTTTTGGCCAGCGCCAATGCTTCACCTCCAGCCACTGCCAGGCCTATGACTTCTTCGAGCCACGTGGTCCCGGCCGTCTTCAAGTGTAATCCCTTATCGTACTTGCGTATTATTTTTGCCATTATCGGATAAATGGAGAATTTATCACTGCCGGAGTGAACGCTCAATTTCAGTTCTTCGGGAAGCCCGAATTCTTTTACTGCAAAATCAATTACCAGCACATCTTCTTCGAATTCCTTTTCAAATTGAGTCAAATCTCCCACATAATCAACACCTTTATTGAAACGTCCGGTAAATTTTGGCGCAATGGTCTGAGCAGGAACACCCTTGTCTGCCAGCATCTTAAGAATAAAAAGCATTTCGACAGGGGTTTGTGGCGATTCCACTTCATCCATCGATACTTCCGTGATAAAATTGTTTGCACCCTTTTCGTTTTTCAGGAAAGTGTAAATGTCGGCTGCCTGCTGAGTGGCAGCTAAAAATTTACAGGCAATATTTCTCAGTAAATCTTCGGTTATCTGAAGGGGCATACTCATACCCGGTATGCTTAATTTCCCCAGGTATTTTTTGCAGGAAGATAAAAATCGGTTCACTTCTTCTTCAGAACTTTGTTTACCGATAAACGATGCGACATCCAGTGTGAAAAAATCAGCAGATGCAACAAAAGGCCCTACTGTGTTGAGGTTAATATGATCGGCATCGACAAAGTATTTACCTGTAAAATTAAGGTTTTGCGCGGCGGAATCGGCTTCTTTTCTAACGTCTTCCGGCTTTGAATGTACGTAAATGTGCTCCCTGTTCGATTTATTCCATACGGGACTAATGTTAACTCCTTTGCTGTTTGCCTTTATTATGGCTCTCAACTGTGCTTCTCCCTGATGAGAAAACCGGTCACCGGTTCCGATACTGAATTTTTCTAGTTTCATGCGGTTATATGTTCATGTTTTTATTAAAAGTCAAAGAATTTTTTTGCGTTGTAATAAGAGATGTTTTCTACCATTTGTCCAAAAAGATCCATTTCTGATCTGGGCAATAAACCGTTTTCGATGTCATTTCCGATAAGGTTGCACAATATACGGCGGAAATATTCGTGCCGGGGATAGGAGAGGAAACTGCGCGAATCGGTAAGCATCCCTACAAACCTGCTTAACAGCCCCAAGTTGGATAATGAATTTATTTGTGCTTCCATGCCCGTTTTTTGGTCCAGGAACCACCACCCTGAACCAAACTGCATCTTTCCTGCCACGGAGCCGTCCTGGAAATTCCCTATCATGGTCGCCAGCATGTCGTTATCCTTCGGGTTGAGATTGTAAATAATGGTTTTGGCCAATTTATTGTTTTTATCCAGCTGGTCAAAAAAGCGACTCATGGCTTTTGCTACATTGAAATCACCAATGGAGTCGAATCCTGTGTCAGGTCCTAATTGATTAAATAATCGGGTGTTATTGTTGCGGATAGCTCCATAATGGAACTGCTGTGTCCAGCCTTTTTCCCAATCCATAACAGCCCCTTCGTAGAGCATAGCCGATTTGAATTTAAGAACTTCTTCCTTTGATAATTCACTTCCTCCATACACTTTATCGAAAATGTTTTCTATTTCTGCCGTCGTGTAAGGCTCGGCATAAAACTCCTCTACTCCGTGGTCGGATAACTTACAGCCGGCAGATGCAAAGAAATCGTGACGATTTCTTAGTGCTTCAATTAAGTTGTTGAAATTGATAATGTTGATCCCCGATATTTCGGATAATTTTTCAACATAAGCCCTGTATTCGGTCGGCTTTTCTACGGCCATGGCTTTGTCCGGTCGCCAGGTAGGCAGGACCTTAATTTCAAAACCCTCGTTCTTTAAAGCTATGTGATGTTCCAGCGTATCGGCGGGGTCATCGGTTGTGCAAACCACCTCGACGTCGTATCTTTTCATTAGCCCTCGAGCAGAGAATTCAGGGGTTCTGAGTTTTTCCGTACACGTATCGTAGATTCTTCTTGCCGATTCCGGGTTAAGTAATTCTTCCACACCAAAAGCCGTTTTCAACTCCAAGTGGGTCCAGTGATAGAGTGGGTTGCGCATGGTGTAGGGTACGGTTTCAGCCCATTTTTCAAATTTTTCCCAATCCGACGTGTCTTTACCTGTACAATAGCGTTCGTCAATTCCGTTGGTCCTCATGGCACGCCATTTATAATGATCGCCCTCAAGCCAGATTTGCCCTAGGTTGTCGAATTTCCGGTCAGCGGCAATGTGCGCGGGATCCAGGTGACAGTGATAATCGATGATCGGTTGCTTTTTTGCGTGTTCGTGGTACAATTCCCTGGCAGTATCCGTTTGCAGGAGAAAATTTTTATGGATAAATCTTTTCATACGGCGATATATTATTTGTTTACGTACACAGTCAATCTCATAAAAGAGATTTAATTTTCCAAAATTAATCATTTATTTTAAGGTGGCAAGGAGGAGGATAATAAAAAATGGATCATTCCTGCCCGTACGCTTTCTTTATTCTGTCCACTTTCTCTTTTCGTCTTCGGGCTTTATAGTTCTGGATGGTGCGTATGGGATCAGCATCGAACCCGGAGTAGGGAGGAATGATTTTTCTGAGTTTATACAGCCATTCGGCAGAACCTTCGCCGATAGAAATTCCGGTACCGTAATCTCCACGGGTATATTGTACCCATTGCGTAATGCTGCGCGCATCTGGAACGGCATTGAATTTCCCATTGGAATAATCAATTTTTGCACGGTTTAATTGACGGGTACCGATGTTTGTAACATTCAAGTTGAGATGAACTTCGTATTCTTCCGGCGGATGCAGTACTTGAATCTTATCGTATTTGGTGGGTAATTTTGTGGCAGGAGAAACTTTTAGTACTTCCTGGTTATCTTGCGGCAATACCTGAATGTTCGCGCGTTTGGGTTGATATTGTATCGGTTTCTGTTCGGGCACAGTTAGCGATTGACGAAGTTTTTTCTTCATTTCGTCGTTAAATTCCTGCGCGTTGAGTTTTGATGCTGCTGTCGCGGCAATAATGCACAAAGAAAAGAGGAACGTTATTTTTGTCGTTTGCCCGATGCTAAAGCGTTAATTACGGTTCTACACAACAGTAAGACGCATTTTAGCGAAAAACGCTGCACAAAAGATTGTTAAATATTTGCCGTAAAAAGTTAAGTTTCACAAAGTTCTGATCCGTTGTCTTGCTTATCCTCCTGTTCCTCAGGACTTTTCTGTTGTAATTATTCCTCCATAGAAAAGCTCCGGGAACCGATGAGGCTACCGTCAGCAAAGATATCGGCTTTGTAAGTTCCGGGCATGAGGAACTCTTCGATATCCCAATACATGGAAACGGGAATCTCTTCACCGCCATATTCCACGATCCGTTTCATGGAGTACTGGAGGTTGCCGTTTTCGTAAGGGAAGGTACTGCCCGGGTTTTTTGTCAACACACCGCCATCGGGCGACATTATGCGAACATAGATGATCCTTTCGCCGGGCTCGGCAGTAATATTTTTGGTAATAAGAAACGAAACAACGAACTGCGAGCTGCGGCTCAACCGTTTTTGCTCCCTGCCGCGGTCATTCACTGCTTTTACGCTTACTCCCGTAGCATCGAGCTTGGAAGCGAGGGTGACTTTTTCACTTAATTGTTCTTTTTCTTGCGACACTTGATTCAAGGTGCGGCTGGTTTGCTGATATTGTTTTGTGATTTGTTCGTTTTTGGCCTGCAGTTCAGTATTTAACCTGTGTAGTGAATCAATTTGCTGGACATAGGACTTGAGCACTTTGCGCAAGGTTGCCAGTTCGTCTTTCAGTCGTTTTATCTCGGCTTTGTTGGCTGCATCGGTCATGCGCAGTTGTTCCTGTAGCCGTTGTACTTTAGCCTGTTCGTTTTCCAGCTTGTAAAGCAGTGAATCGTTTTGAACACTGAACTTGAATCCTTCGTATTGCATGGAAATAGCTTCGTACTCATCTTCAAGTTCCTGTTTGTCAACGGTGAATTGTTGTTCCATTGTATTTATCTGCCTGTTTTTACTGACAATGTAGATAACGGCAATGGCTAATATCAGTGATAAGACCCCGATGATGGCAATTAATTGCGGGGTACGTTCTTTAAAATCTATTTTCATGCACTTGTTCTTTTATTTTTTCATGAAAGTCGTGTGTGCCTCGCATCCCGATAAGCGTGGATCCATTTATACGGGAGATGTTCAATTTACATGCTTGCTTCATAAAAAAATGAAAATTCTGTATTTGTGCACAAAAATAAGGTTTTTCATATAAAAAGACAATTGTTAAAAGATGATTTTTATAAATTTAAGATTTATTGTTGGCTGTTGCCCTTTAGGCTTCTTTGTGTTATTAAAAAATTGACAGTTTAGTTTTTGTTGTAAATTCTTCCAGAAAAAGCATTCCTTTGTAGGAGTTTCCTTTTTTGTTGAGGCGCGGACTCCAAACGGCGATTGCATATTTTTCGGGATGCACGGCTACGATGCCACCTCCAACGCCGCTTTTTCCGGGCAGTCCTACTTTGAAAGTAAACTGGCCGGCTTCGTCGTAGAAGCCGCAGGTTTGCATGAGTGCATTGGTACGTTTGGTACGACTGGGCGACAAAATTTTTTCTCCCGTGTGCGGCACAATGCCATTATTGGCAAGAAACAGAAAAGATTCCGATAACTCTTTACAGTTCATTTCGAGGGAGCAGATGCTGAAATAGAGATCCATCACTTTTTCTATGTCGTTTTTGATGTTTCCAAAAGCTTTCATCAGGTTAACGAGTGCGTAGTTGCGAAATCCGGATTTTTTTTCGGAATGTGCAACAAGGGGGTTGTAATCGATGGTGCTGCTTTTTGTTAGGCTACGGATAAATGAAAGCACATTCTCCCGAGGAGAAGCAAGCTCGTCGACTAAAATATCACACACCACAATGGCTCCTGCATTAATGAACGGGTTTCGCGGAATTCCTTTGTCGTATTCCAGTTGTACGAGTGAGTTGAAAGGTGTTCCTGCAGGTTCCAGGTCCATCCGTTCCCAGATATTGCTTTTCACCCGGGAGTAGGCAAGTACGAATGAGAATACTTTGGCAATGCTCTGAATGGAAAACTTGACATCGGCATCACCGAAAGCGAAATATTCACCATTGACCGTAATCAGGTGTACACCAAATTGATTTGGGTTAACGTGAGCCAGTTCGGGAATGTAATTAGCCACCTGGCCAATGTCTTCAACACGTTGAAGTTCGTTGTAGATTTCCTGGAATGTTTTTGAGTAATTCATATTAACGGTTAATTTTAGGGTTTAACGTTCAATGTTCATTATTGCGTTTGACAATAGCAACAAGAGGTTGTTCAACAGGACATGAAACATACATGTCGTAAATCACTTTACTGAAACTGGAGATATACCGGCCTTGGTTGTAACTTCATCAATTCCTCCGGTGTTAGCAGGTGATTCGGTGATTCTTTGGTGTCGTTTTTATAGAAAAGTTTAAAACCGGTGAACTGTATAGGTTCAGGGTGGATAAACCGGTTATACGTACTGTATTTAAGTTCGGGGCGGCCGAACCCGTCCATATTGATTACGATCTGTACTTCGGGACTAAGCTTGATGTTTTTGTAATGGGTTACCATCCCTTTCGTGAAGCGATGGACGATCAATATTTTAGGTGGAAGGTTGTAGTCCTGAACAAGTTCAGCCAGGTATGCAGAGCAAAAATTAATGTCTTCGGCATCTAAAGTGCCAATTTTTTTGCCGGGAGGCGTGCCGTCTTTCATCGAAAATTCGGGATCAATTCCCAAATGTACGTGCGGCATCAGCAGATACTTTTCCAATTGCGGAATTTCCAGCTCCACCGTGCTTAATCCCACCTGGACATCGAGAAAAACCAGCGCATCGTGCATTTTGGCAATAGCAAGCGCAGAATCGATCTGCTGTTGCGGCATCCGGTAACGGTATTTTTCGTCACTCCAGGGTGTTCCTTGTGCAACTACGGCAATGTAATGAATGGCAGGTACGACAGGTGTTTTCGGATCAGCTTGTTCCCATGCTTCCGTTTCCTTAAGCAGTCGACTCCACATTTCTTCAGGAGGATATTCTCCCAAAACACCCATATTTTTCGAATAGAGGTTTCCGTAGTAAGCCACTACCCGGTGATAAGGTAAAACAGCTCCTTCAAGAGGCAACGGTTGGTTTTGTACAGGCCATAAGCCGGTTGTGTCGCCGTTGGCGATGTAGTTAAGTAAATCATTGTATTCGGCTTGATCCACCGGCTTTTGATTTTTTATATCTTCTTTTTCGATGTTTTCCAAAGTAGAAAACGGAGGGGTATCAGCACTTTTAGCGGATGAATCCGATCTGCCTTTGCAGGCAATAAAACCAAATAATAGGATTAATACAAGAGGGAAGATTAATTTTCTCATTCAGTAATAATTTAATGCATAGGTTTATATATTCAAAATTCAATCGTAAATTGATTTTTTTGTAGGGTATTATCTTTTTCTGAAAACGAAACATCCTGCTTCTGACGGATGGTCTTGGGCATAATCGGTAGGCTTTTCTTCCCACAGCAGGTGGGCAATCATAAGATCACCAATAGCAGATACGATAAAAACAATGCCCAAAAATGTTACTAAATATTTACCAATAAATAAGCCTGTGATGGCAGGGCCCAATCCAAGAATAACAGCGGGAGTGAGCGCTCCGAAAAGGTAGTGCCTTATTTTAAGCGGCTCTGTGCAATGGCAATAGGGGGTAAGAAATGGCGCCATTATGCCGAAACGGATGGCGCGAAATCCCCGCTTGGCAAACAGAGCGAACGAAATGCCGTGGATGAGTTCGTGAAGGACTATTCCAATAAGGCAAGCGATGAAAAACAGGGATCCGTCCCGTAGAATTTTTATCGGAGAAAAATCCGTACGGAAATAATCCAGCAAATGGTTTCCCCAAAAAAAAGAATGAATGCCTGTGAAGACAACAAAAACGGGAATCAGGACTATAATTCCCAATTTATTGGCTTTTTCAATGCTGATGGTTCTCAGAACTTTTTCGTAATCTTTTTCAGTGAATGTCACGTAATCCTTTTTTTGCAAATTTAACCCATAAAACAAAGAGATCGTCTCAAAATAAACATCAATCTCCCAAGAAATGAATATCTGAATTTGTTCCCAGATAGGTATCCGAATAGAAAGAGGGTGAAACCACATTGTGATACACCCTCTTGAGATTGGTTTATTTCTTGTATTAATCGTTCATCGAAATCAGGAATTCTTCGTTGTTTGATGTTCTTTTCAGCCGGTTGAGCAGGAATTCCATTGCTTCTGTCGAGTTCATGTCCGACAAGAAATTGCGCAATACCCACATCCGGTTAAGCGTTTCTTCGGAAAGTAACAGGTCGTCACGACGGGTGCTGGATGCAATGATGTCCACCGCCGGGAAAACTCGTTTGTTGGATAGTTTTCTATCGAGTTGGAGTTCCATATTGCCCGTACCCTTAAATTCCTCAAAAATAACATCGTCCATTTTTGAACCGGTTTCGGTAAGAGCAGTAGCGATGATGGTCAGTGATCCGCCATTCTCAATGTTTCTTGCCGCTCCAAAAAAACGTTTGGGCTTTTGTAATGCGTTGGCATCCACTCCTCCCGACAACACTTTCCCTGATGCCGGCTGAACCGTGTTATATGCCCGTGCGAGGCGTGTGATAGAATCGAGCAGAATAACAACATCGTGTCCGCATTCTACTAAGCGGCGTGCTTTGTTGAGAACAATGTCGGCAATTTTTACATGTCGTTCTGCCGGTTCATCAAATGTAGACGCAATTACTTCTGCGTTAACGCTGCGCTCCATATCGGTAACTTCTTCGGGGCGCTCGTCAATGAGCAGAATAATCATATATACTTCGGGATGATTGGCTGCAATAGCATTGGCAATATCCTTGAGCAACATGGTCTTACCCGTTTTGGGCTGAGCGACAATCAGGCCTCGTTGTCCCTTGCCGATGGGCGAAAACATGTCGACTACCCTGCACGACAGATTATCATTATACCCCTTGGTGAGGTTGAATTTCTGATCCGGAAACAACGGTTTCAGGTGGTCGAAAGGTACACGGTCGCGTACTTCCTCAGGCTTTCTTCCGTTTATCTTGTCTACTTTTACCAGAGGAAAGAATTTTTCTCCTTCTTTTGGCGGACGGATCGGACCCTCTACCACATCCCCTGTCTTCAGGCCAAACAGGCGGATCTGAGATTGGGAAACATAAATGTCGTCCGGTGAAGACATGTAGTTATAGTCCGAAGAACGCAAGAAGCCATAGCCGTCACTCATGATCTCCAATACACCCGATGCATTCAAAATTCCTTCGAATTCGTAAGCAGGTTCCTTTTGCTGTACAACGGTTTGTTGCTGATTTATATTCTTGCTTTGTTGCGGTTGCTGCTGGCGGGGCTGGATAGGTGCTGGAGTAATAAGTTCTTGCAAAAGAGATGCTTTCTTTTCAATAACAACCGGTTTTTCCATCACTTCTGTTTTGAGAGCATCTTCTATGGGTTCCTCAGGAACGACCGGTGGTAAAGTTACCGGTGGAACCTGTGAGATTCGTTCTCTTTCACGGTGTTTGGATGAACGAAAGACAAGCTGTGTCGGTTTTACGGGAGGAGTAGGTGTCGCTTCAGCTTTTGGCTGATCCACCGGAGCACTATCCGTTACAACCGCATCCGGAATGATTGCAGGATGTGCGGAAACTACGACAGCGTGCTGTTTTGGTTCCTGTTTTTTAACTTCATGCGGTTTGTTTGTACTTTGAACTTGCTTGTTGTTTTGGACAGGGTTTTCTTTTGGAACCCGGGTTAGAGTTTTTACCTCCGGTTTTGGCTTTTCTTGTTCCTTCTCCTTCTCCTTCTCCTTCTCCTTTTCCTTTTCCTTTTCCTTTTCCTTTACTTCTACTTCTGTTACAGGCTTTCTATCTTTCTCTGCTGGGCGGCCTGTCTCTGCTTTGACTTCTTGCTTCTGCGTGTTGTTTTTGTTCTCAATTGTTTTTCTCCCGTTATTTGGTCTGGGATGCGGGGCTGGGCTCAGATTTTTTGTTCCGGCGATAGCTTGCTCATCAAGGATTTTGTAGATTAACTCTTCTTTTTTATACGCATCGGGTCTTCGTATACCCATTTCTTTGGCAAGAGCTCGTAATTCTGTGGTTAGCTTTTCGTTAAGCTCAATAATGTTATAAGCCATTTAATTATTTGTTAAAAAAACGTTTAGGTTTTATATTTTAATGATTGAAACTGAGTTTTTATATATAATGTTTGAAGGAAACAAGGCTATTCCGAACAATGATTAAAAAACTCAATATGGTTTTATTTTGAATTGTTGAGTGAATATCCGTAGAATATATTCACTTATCTTTGAAGATTCTGGTGCAAAGGTAATGTTTTTTTTGAAAACAAAGGAAAAAGGAAGATATATTTTTACTAAAAATTCCCATTAAGCAGTTCGCCAACAGGAATTTTTTTCATTTTATCTGCATGTTCAACTTATTGGATGTGTTTCTTCGACGTTCTATTTCATTTTTAAACAGGAGCGACCGCCGTCTTTCCAACGAACCGCTTGTGGTTGATTGCAGAAAGAGGTCGACTGCTAAGACGGCCCACTTATACGCGCTGTCCATATCATCAAGCATTTCGTAACCCAGTGCTATATTGTGTGCAGCTTTTGCCTGGTTTAGCTTGTTTTTTTCCTTTGTGTAAAATTCGTTCCATTTTTCAATGGCATTGAACCACTGATTATTCTTGGCAAAGACTTCTCCTTCACGCATCCTGGAACTCATTTGTGTGTAGTACCAGCGGTCTTGATTCTCCCAGTGCGGCGAAAATACTTTCGTCATTTTTTCCGCTGCAAACACGGCAAGCTGTTTCATTGCTTCTTCTTGTGAAGGGACAATCAAGTCGGCGTAAGCACGGCCGTCATGAATATCATATCCTTCCCATTTCATGCTGTCGGTAAACTGAACCACCGGGATTTTACCTTCCATCGATGGGAGATACACACGAATTACCGATTGTATTCTCCCGGTTAAACCAGCATAATTGTACCCTTCCTGTCGGAAAAAGTCGGTTCTGTCGGTTTGTAAAATCAGTTTGTCCAGCGATATGATTGCGTCAGTGGTAGTTGCATTCCGCAGTTCATGCATCGTTTCGGGCGTTATGGGAACTTCCTGCCAGAAATCATTATCACTTCTCAGCGGTTTCTGGTAATATTTAACAGCATTAAAATACTCTTCTTCACCCAAAAATTGAGACAATGCTTCCGTATAAAAAATAGCCACACTGTCCGCAGATACTTTTATTCTGTCGGATTGCTTTTTTCCCAGTCTTTTGATGTTATGTCCAATTTCATCAGGCTGCTGAACCACGTTGTTTACCACCAATACCGACTTCACTTCCGTTGGAAGAGTAACCTGCGCCGGTTCGCGCGTCTCGATAGACATGTACTGAATACCGGCACAATTACTGAAAAACAGGATGGAAAAAAACAATATACCAGAGAAAACTAAATGTTTCATAGACAAATTTGGTCTGAATAGGTTGAGATTTTATGAGTCAAAATTACAAATTTATTTAGAAATTGTTTTGTATTTTACGAATGATATGATTTTGTTTTATTCTTTTATGTTGTTTTTTACTTTTTTATACCGCTGAACTTTCATTTTTTTTAAACCACTTTCCATTACGATGCGAAATAAAAATTAAACACCATTAAAAAAATGACATGAAAGATCAAATAGCTTATTTTAAACCGATTCAAGAATTCAACGGCTGCGATTATTGGATACAAAAGAAAGAAATAGGTTTAATGATGTTTGTATTGGATTTAATTTTTACACAAAAAACACTTTTTTGTGCAATTTTTTCGATAGTTGTTTCAAATTTTGTTGGTGAAGCTGAATTCTTTCTGTAAATTTGCCGTCTCCAAAAGAACATAAATAAACATATAGGAAATGGCATTTAACATTATTGTGTTGGCAAAGCAGGTTCCCGATACGCGCAACGTTGGGAAAGATGCGATGAAAGCCGACGGAACAGTTAACAGAGGAGCGCTGCCGGCTATTTTTAATCCGGAAGATTTGAATGCGTTGGAGCAAGCTCTTGGAATCAAAGATCAATATCCCGGGACAAAGATTACCGTACTAACCATGGGGCCTGCCCGCGCTGCAGAAATCCTTCGGGAAGGATTATTCAGAGGTGCTGACGACGGTGTGCTTCTAACGGATCGTGCTTTTGCCGGCGCTGACACTTTGGCTACATCTTATGCCTTGTCGATGGCCGTTAAGCAGATGGGTAATTTTGATATGATTATCTCCGGCCGGCAAGCTATAGATGGCGATACTGCGCAGGTTGGGCCACAGGTGGCAGAAAAGCTGGGCATTCCTCAAATTACGTATGCTGAGGCAATCGAGAGCATCGATAAGAAGAAAATCCGCGTGAAACGTCGTCTCGAAAATGGGGTAGAGGTAGTGGAAGCCCCCCTGCCGTTATTGGTCACTGTAAACGGATCGGCCAGGATTTGCCGTCCGCGTAACGCAAAATTTCTGCAAAAATACAAACACGCTAAAACCGTTACCGAACGTCAAACTGAAAATATCGATTATATCGATTTGTACAATGCACGCCCATACCTCAATTTAACGGAATGGAGTGTCGCTGATGTAAATGCTGATCCGGTTCAATGCGGATTATCGGGTTCTCCAACCAAAGTAAAGAAAATAGAGAACGTTGTATTTCAGGCAAAGGAAAGCAAACGACTGACCGATGACGATACCGAACTGGAAGACTTGATAAAAGAATTAATAGCTAATCACACAATTGGTTAAAACAATGAATAACGTATTCGTATACCTCGAAATAGAAGACGGCACGGTTGCAGAAGTGAGCCTGGAACTACTTACCAAGGGACGCACTCTGGCCAGCCAGCTGGGTTGCAGACTCGAAGCTATTGCCGCAGGAGACAAGCTCGACACCATTGAGAAACAGGTTTTTCCATACGGTGCAGATGTTCTCCATATTTTTAAAGACAAACGCTTGTCGCCATATACTACCTTGCCGCACACATCCATCCTGGTGAATCTGTTCAAAAAAGAAAAACCGCAAATTTGCCTGATGGGGGCTACCATCATCGGGCGTGATTTGGGCCCGCGCGTATCATCGGCATTAGGAAGCGGCTTAACGGCCGATTGCACATCGCTTGAAATTGGCGATCACGAAGAGAAAAAAGTGGGCAAAGTTTACGAAAACCTGCTTTATCAGATTCGTCCAGCTTTCGGTGGAAATATTGTAGCGTGGATCATCAATCCCGACCATCGTCCGCAAATGGCGACTGTTCGCGAAGGTGTGATGAAAAAGGAAATTGCCGATCCGAATTACAAAGGGACGGTGGTAGAGCACGATGTGAAAGACTATGTTTCTCCGGATGATTTTGTGGTTTCCATCATCGACCGTCACGTGGAAAAATCGAAAGTCAATATCAAAAATTCGCCCATCATTATATCCGGGGGATACGGTGTAGGTTCGAAAGAAAATTTTCAGTTGTTGTATGATTTGGCAAATGTTTTGGGAGCTGAAGTAGGGGCATCACGTGCCGCCGTTGATGCCGGATATGCCGAACACGAACGTCAAATCGGACAGACCGGTGTTACCGTACGCCCTAAACTGTATATCGCTTGCGGTATTTCGGGACAGATTCAACACATTGCCGGAATGCAAGAGAGTTCGCTGATCATTTCCATCAATAACGACCCTAGTGCCCCCATTAATGCTATTGCTGATTACGTCATTACCGGCGATATCGAAAAGGTAATTCCGAAATTGATCAAGTATTATAAGAAAAATTCAAAATAAGAAGAAATGGCAAACTTTTATACCGACACGCCGCAATTCAGACACTATCTGAACCATCCACTGATGAAACGAATTGTGGAACTCAAAGAAAGAAATTACGCAGATAAATATACTTACGATTACGCTCCGATGGATTTTGAAGACGCTATGGACAGCTACGACAAAATTCTGGAAGTAGTGGGCGAGATTTGCGGTGATATTATCGAACCGAATGCCGAAACGGTAGACCACAGCGGACCAACAGTGGCCGACGGACGAGTAACGTATGCTACACCTACCCAAGAGAACCTGGAGGCCCTGAACAAGGCCGAACTGATGGGGATGGCTTTTCCAAGACGTTTTGGAGGATTGAATTTTCCTATGGTGCCTTACATGATTTCAGCCGATATCGTGAGCAGGGCGGATGCCAGTTTCCAAAATATCTGGATGTTGCAAGACTGTGGCGAAACAATTTACGAGTTTGCTTCGGACGAGCAAAAAAACGAATACCTGCCGAGGGTTGCCAAAGGGGAGACCATGTCGATGGACCTGACCGAACCCGATGCCGGTTCGGATTTGCAAGCCGTGATGCTGAAAGCATCGTATAACGAAAAGGAAGGGCAGTGGTACCTGAACGGAGTGAAACGATTTATTACCAACGGGGATGCCGATATTCATCTGGTGCTGGCCCGTTCGGAAGAGGGAACAAAAGATGCACGCGGTTTATCGATGTATGTTTACGACAAAAACAGCGGAGGCGTAACCGTACGCCGTATTGAAAATAAAATGGGTATAAAAGGGGCGCCAACCTGCGAGCTGGTTTTTAAAAATGCCAAAGCCGAGTTAGTGGGTTCGCGCCGGATGGGACTGATCAAGTACGTCATGTCGTTGATGAACGGTGCCCGCCTGGGTATCATGGCTCAATCGGTAGGAATATCCGAAGCTGCTTGTCGCGAAGCGTACAACTACGCACTGGAACGCCGTCAGTTTGGGAAAGCCATTATCGAGATGCCACCTGTTTTCGAGATGCTAGCCAACATGCGCGCTAAAACCGATGCGTCACGTACCATACTTTACGAAACCTGTCGTTTTGTGGATATGTATAAGATATTGGAAGATATTTCCAGAGAGCGCAAACTTACTCCTGAAGAACGTGACGAAATGAAGTACTATTCGCGGCTGGCGGATGCTTTCACGCCGCTTGGAAAAGGAATGACCAGTGAATATGCGAACCAGAATGCCTATGATGCCATTCAGATACACGGTGGATCCGGGTACATGAAAGACTATAAGTGTGAAAGGCTATATCGTGATGCCCGTATTACCAATATTTACGAGGGTACTACGCAATTGCAGGTCGTTGCCGCCATTCGACACGTCACCACAGGAACTTACCTGAACCGGATCAGGGAATATGAGGCTATGCCCGTATTGCCGGAATTGGAGCCGTTAAAGCGTACATTATCGAAAATGGCGCAGATGTACGAAAAATTGGTTGAAATTGTTACCGCACCCAAGGACGAAGAATACCTCGATTTTCATGCGCGCCGTTTGGTTGAAAGTGCCGGACACGTGATTATGGGACACCTCCTCTTGCAGGATGCCAACAAAGAACCCGAAATGTTCCGTCGCAGTGCCGAGGTTTATATCCATTACGGACAAATTGAAGTAGTGAAGAACTATAACTTTGTTACCAAATCTCGAATCGAAGACCTGGGTTATTATAAACCGGCTTTAAGCGAATAAAAGTTACTTTTCAGGTAATTGCGAAACGGAAAGAATTGAACCTTTCCGTTTTTTTTAACATTCAATTTTTGTTTATTATGAAAATTGTAATTTTCTTTGTTCAACTCATATTAACAAATTCTTTTTTTAAAATTATCTGCCTATCGGAGTGACATTACTCAACTAATTTAAAAATAAATCGTTTAATAGTTTTAGTAATGGAGGTTCTTTTGTCGATGACCGACGAGGAGTTGGTCGTTTCTTACGCCGAAGGTAACAATTGTGCATTTGAGATTCTTCTCTCCCGTCACAAACAATCCCTTTTCAGTTACATCCTCTATAGGGTTCGCAATCGTGATCTGGCTGACGATATTTTTCAGGACACGTTCATCAAGGCTATTCTCACGATAAAGCAGGGCAGGTATACCGAGAACGGTAAATTTCGTGCCTGGATAACACGCATTGCACACAACTTGATTGTCGATTGTTTTCGTCAGGAACGGAACGAGAATACGGTCTCAAACGATGAATACGAGTTTGACCTGTTCAACAATTTCAGGCTCTGTGAGGATAACATTGAGGTAACTATGGTAAAAGCGCAGGTGTTTGATGATGTGAGGAGGCTGGTTGAATACCTGCCGGACAAGCAACGTGAAGTATTGAATATGCGTTATTATCAGGAACTTAGTTTTAAAGAGATTGCCGATAAAACCGGTGTGAGCATCAACACCGCATTGGGGAGAATGCGATATGCTATTTTGAATATGCGTAAAATAGCAGACGATAACCGAATGATATTATCGATGAGCTAGGTCTTCAGGACAAACGTATACAAACAAAAAAAGACCGGTATTTAAGCCGGCCTTTTTTGTTTAGGAAGGAGTTCTAAGTATCCTATACACAACTGTACTTCAACTTATCCTGTAGAATCTGTCTTCAGACTGTCCAAACGGGAAGTTTAATTTCGGAATGTAGATTATACTTCAAAACATGAATACAACCTAAAGCGTCAGAAACAGTGTGAAACCATAAATGCAACCCTAAGTTGTTGATTAGCCTCTTTTTGAAATTGTTGTATCAAAAGTCAACAAATAGCGTCTTCAAACTTCGAAGCACAAAAAGAAAACCGGTCAGTTTGGAATGGTATTACCAAAAAACCGATCTCTTGATCCGTCTTTTTCAAAACGGTAATTCCGAAAGATCTGAAAAACACGTCGATGCCTGTGTGCAACTTTTTCTGTTTTCTGCCTCACGGAAGTAAATATCCATAAGGTTTGAAACGGGAACAAACGAGGGTGAAGTGGTTTGTTTCCAAACCTGTGTTGTAGCCTGAATGCTTCAATTCTTTAACAACCATCTTGTGGGAGACACTTAACGGTTGAATGGGTAAAAACCCACAGAATATGCTCATCCAATCCGGAACAAATTTTTCAAAATTTCTTTCAAATCATTTTTCCCGATTCGTTAAACACGTTCATTTCTCGTCTTGACATTGCAAACCCGGGAAGTTCATCCCGAGCATCGTCCGTAAAATTCTACAAAATCATTTATCGCGCTTGTGCTCTACTTTACATTCTGTCCAGATTCGATGTGAATCTTTCGGGATGCTCTGCAGAAAGCCCGGTAAATGGGTTGGAATACGAGGATTACGACCGGATTTCGTTGCAAAAGCATTCTTTTGGAAGGCCTTTATCAAGGAAATGTTACAAGTTGCGTCGAATTGTGGTGCTACACATCCTGCCGATCCTAATCTTTTTATTGTGTACAAAATGCCAAAGAACTCCTCATATTTTTTTGTACGATTTTCGTACTAAAATTTTCCTGAATGTTGAGTATCGCAAATATACAATATTACATAAATACGGTGCAAATTTTTTTCTTCATAATTATAAACAACTTCTAAACAGGTTTTCAACAAGTTGTTAACAGTAGTTTGATTGTTTATAATCAGCCAGTAAGGTTATTTATTCGAACCGGATTGATTTTGCGGGCGTAATTTTTGCCACAAGATAGGAGGGAGCAATCATCATTATCAAGGAAACAATCAGTGTCCCCACATTTAGCAAGATCACATACCAAGGGTTCAGATCGATGGGTACGGCAGAGAGATAGTAAGTGGCAGGATCGAGTCTTAGGACATTGAATTCTTTTTGTAAAATACAGAAAGTTAGTCCCATAACGTTACCCCAGAGCATTCCTTGTCCGATGAGAAAAGCCGAAAGGTAAAGAAATACTTTCCGGATACTGAAATCACGTGCCCCCATCGATTTGAGCATGCCGATCATATTTGTCCGCTCCAGGATGATGATGAGAAGTCCCGAGATCATCGTAAAACCAGACACCAGAATCATCAATATCAGGATTACCCAAACATTCATATCCAGAAGGTTCAACCAATTAAAGATCATGGGATTGATGTCTTTTATGGAGCGAGTGTAAAGCCTGTTGCCAAACCGGTCTTGGTAGTTTGACATTTCGAAAAACAGATCCTGAGCCGTTTGATCAAGTTGATTATACTCTTTTACCAATACTTCCACACCGCTTACCATGTCGTCTTCCCAGTCGTTTAATCCGGACAGGATTTTTGCTTCGGTCAGGACGTACAGTTTGTCGTAGTCCTCGAAATTGGTTTCGTAAATCCCCGAAACGGTAAATCGTCTGGCACGAACAGGCTCTTGAACAAAGTAAGTAGTAAAATGATCGCCTAATTTAAGGTGAAGTTTGTTGGCAATGTTTTGAGAAATTATGGCCCGGTTGATACCCGATGTGTCGTTTGGGTTTATAATGGCTCCTTCGATCAGGTTTTTTTTAAAAAATTGCCAATCGTAATCATCGGATATCCCTTTCAGCACGATACCTAAAAAATCTTCATCGGTTTTGATAATACCGGGTTTAGTTATGAACTTTTGTACCCGGGCAATTTTTGGATTGCTTAACAGTCTGTTTTTTAATGTATCGGAAAAAGAGATAGGATGATGTTCGTAAGAACTGTTGCTGTCAAAACTGGTAATCTGGATATGAGAACCAAAACCGATCACCTTTTCACGAATTTCTTTTTTAAAACCAATAATAATGCACACAGCTGCTAACATTATTGCTAAGCCTAACGCTATGCCGGAGATAGCAATTTTTATAGCAGGCGATGAAACACGTTTCTCGTTTTTCTTGTCACCTCTGTAGATCCGTTTGGCGATAAAAAGCTCTGTGTTCATTTTTTGTTTTGAGCGTTGAGCACTACTGTTTGTTATTATAGGCTTCCAATGCTTTTTCCAACACAATCAACGCGTTGTTTAAATCTTCTTTGTTGAGTACATAAGCTATGCGGACTTCGTTTTTCCCTAATCCGGGAGTGACGTAGAATCCCGATGCCGGAGCCATAAAGATGGTTTGGTTTTCGTATCGGAAATCCGAAAGGCACCATGCGCAAAATGCATCCGTATCGTCCACGGGAAGGCTCGCTAATGTATAGAAGGCGCCTTCGGGCTGAGGCGAATAAACACCGGGAATTTTGTTGAGCCGTTCGATCAGGAAATCACGGCGACTTTTGTATTCATCAAAATTTTGCTGCATGTACGCTCCGTTTTCCTGTAACGAAGCATTTGCGGCAATTTGTCCAATCAACGGAGGGCTCAACCGTGCCTGACAGAACTTCATCACCGTGTCGTGCAGTTTTTTATTTTTGGTAATCAAGCATCCTATACGAATTCCACACTCACTGTATCGTTTCGATACAGAATCGATAAGAACGACATTCTCTTCAATATCCTTCAAGTGGCAAGCCGAGATGTAAGGCGCGTCGCTATAAATAAACTCTCGGTATACTTCGTCGGAAAACAGGTAAAGGTTGTGTTTTTTTACCAACAGCCTGATTTGCTCCATCTCCTCTGCTGTATAAACATATCCGGTGGGATTGTTCGGGTTGCAGATAAGGATACCCTTAGTTTTCGAATGGATGAGCGCTTCGAATTTTTCTATTTCCGGGAGCTTAAATCCGGTATCGATACTCGTTGGAATGGTTTTGATAATAGCACCTGCAGATACGGCAAAAGCCATGTAATTGGCATATGCCGGCTCAGGGACAATGATTTCATCGCCCGGATTTAGACAAGCCATAAAGGCATACAGCACGGCTTCCGAACCACCTGCGGTAACGATAATTTCTTCAGGTAAAAGATGGATGTTGAATTTTGCATAATAGTTCACCAGATTTTCGCGAAAAAAACGAAATCCGTCACTGGGACTATATTCCAACGTGGTCCTGTCGATACTTCGAATAGCGTCCAGGGCTACCTGAGGCGATGGCAAATCGGGCTGACCGATATTCAGGTGATATACTTTTACTCCGCGAGCTTTTGCTGCATCCGATAGTGGAGCTAATTTTCTAATGGGAGAGGCGGGCATCTGTAAGCCCCGCTCTGAAATCTGAGGCATATTCTTACAACTAATTACGGAAAAAATCTAATGATTTCCGCTAAACAAGGTGCAAAGTTAATAAAATTGGATGGATTCCTTTTATTTTGTAACGGTTAATCCCGTTTTTTTTACAAATTAACTATGTTATGACTCATCAGTCCTAATTTTCTAATACGGTGTCAACAAAATTCGTTCAAGTGCTTTACGGGGAAACCCCTACAGGTACGGATAGTCCAGTCGATGTGTGCCTGTACAATCCCTGGGAAATAGGTGTATTTATCGTTTGTTAACCAAAGAAGAGGAAGAAATGAAAACGCACCAGGAACTGCGTTATGCATTGTATCCGGAAGTTGCAAAACATTACACGATGGAAAGGATCAGAAGCGATTTTTTAAATGGTAAAATTTTTAATGGGAGAGTTACCAAAGCCTATATGCCTAAGTAATGGAGCTTAAGTGGCTTCATCATTGCAGGTGTTATTAATCTCGTTGAATTTTTACTCGCTTCCTCTAAATTTCATCACTTCCCTTTGCATAAATTTCCGCTCGGCTTGTTGTGCCCGATAGAGTTTTTCGGGAGAGAGGATTTTTTCCAGTTTTTCGGAATATTGCTTGTCCAGCTCGGCTTCTTTTAGTTTTACATCTACATCGTTTTCCAGAAGCTGCCGGTATTCTTCGTTAGACATGTTTTTATTGCGTTGTTTCATCTTCTCCACTTTATCCCGGTGTTGTTTGTGAAGTTCGAATTTTTTCTTGGACAAATCGTTATACAGCGGAAAATATCGGTTAGCTTCCTCTTTGGTTAATCCCGCTTCTTTCTGAATGTATTCCATTTTCCTTTTTTCGTAATCGGCCATATTCATTTTACGGACCTGGGCAAAGGATGCGAACGTGAAGGCGCTGACTATGAGGGTAAAACAAAGAAGTGTGATGCTCTTTCTCATACAATTGTTATTTATTTTTTTCTTTGTAGCCGTATGGCAATTGAGCGAAGCGAAATTGCCCGCTCTCATTGCTTAGTTCATATAAACCTGGTTGTACATATAATCGTAGTAACCGTCATTCACCAATTGTTCTTCTAAATATTGATAAAATTCCTCTTCTGTTATCTGCACGGTCGACCAGTAATCATCGGTAAACTGCGTAGATGATATTGTAGCGACCTGATTTGTGGTGTTTCTTGTTAGCAATTGGATAGTAAAAAAGATACCCATAAACATAGCAGCCATATAAACCCAGGGTTTGGCTTTGTCCCACATGGAAACCTTTTTTGGTTCTACTATCTCTTTCTCGGGTAAACGAGCCATTATGTGTTCGTTAAACCTCGAAAAATAATCCTCGGGTACAGTAAATGGATTTCTTTTTTCGATCTCGCTCAATTTATTTATTTTTGTTTCCATACCATTTTTCTTTGCGCTGTACTACGTTGAGTAGACTTTCTCTCTATATAAAGGTTTAATTGGAATCTGTTAAAAAATTTTCGATCTTTTTAACGGCATGATGATACGATGCTTTTAGTGCACCCACCGATGTGCCAAGTATCTCTGACATATCTTCGTATTTCATCTCATCGAAATACTTCATTTGAAACACTAGCCGTTGCTTATCCGGTAAAGTTAAAATAGCTTGTTGAAGCAGTTTTTGTGCTTCATCCCCATCAAAATACTTATCTCCCTCGAGTGTGTTTAACAGGAAGGAATTCTCATCATCGACCGATACGTTGTTCTGGTTCCTTTTTTTATTCAGGAATGTGATGCTTTCGTTAATGGCAATCCGGTAAAGCCACGTCGTTAATTTTGATTCTCCACGAAAATTATCAATATTGATCCAGGCCTTAATGAAAACGTCTTGTAGAATATCGTTGGTATCTTCGTGCGACAATACCATTTTTCGAATTTGCCAGTATAATCTTTCGCTGTATTCTGAAACAAGTATGGCGAAGCCCTGTCGTTGGGTTCTGGGGTCGCGTAACTTTTCTAATAACTGTTCTTCGCTATATTTGTCCATAAAAGGGTTGAAGCTGAGTCACAAAGGTAACGTTTTTTTTCAATTTTTCCCGTTGTCCTCTCCATTTTCGAACCAGTTGATGAAATTTTCAGCATCGGTTTTGTTGTTTTCCCACCATTCCAGTGATTCCGGAAAGTAAGAAACGCTTATGTAACGGCAAAAAGTATCGTAATGATTGGAGTTGAGGATGCTTTTAAAAAAGGGATAATGGAAGGTCCAGAAACTCCCGCTTTTTAGAGCTCCCGATTCTTTTTCGAGTGCGCTGAGGATGGCTTTGTTTACTTCTGTAAAAACAAAATAGACATCTGTGTCCTTTTTTGCTGCTTTTAGGGAGTCCATCGAAAATTTTATGGCGTTGTAAATAATTTTTCGATTCAATCCTTCTTCGGTTGAGAGAGGAGGCATTTCTTGCTGAACACTGTTCTCAGGCATGTTTCGTAACAATTGTTGCTGAATAAATGACCGCTCTACCGGTTTTTCCGTCACCGGTTTAACAAGCATTGTCTGGAGCATCTCTTCGAAAGCATTCTTGGACCTTTTACTGTCGGGTTCCAATAATAAAAACAACTGAAAGGAATAAATGCTTCTTACCCAAAGCCCCTTGTCTCTTTGTGCATAAGCATTCAAAAGAAAGGCACCGCTGTTGGTTTTATCCAACTCGATGGCACGGCTTACGTGTTCAAGGGTCTTATCTATATCCCCTTTTTTGTAATAATTCAATGCCATATTGAAATGCAATAAATAGGAATCGCCATTCTTTATCAAACCCTCCTGCAGAATCGCAATTGCGTTATCGATTTGTTTCATCTCGGCCATTGCTTCACTTTTAACAGCATAAGCTCCAACGGAAAGGTTTTTATCGTTTGAATTAATAACACGTGTGCTGTATTTTGAAGCGTTTTCATAATCTTTCAGTTCAAGGTACGAAAGTGAAATTTCGTATAACGCCAATGTCGATTTTGGATTTATTTTCAATGCCTGTTCAAACTTTTCGATGGCCTTCTTGTATTCTGCTGAATCGTGTAGCGCAACTCCTTCATGAATAAGGGTTTGCACATTATTGCCTTGCCCGTTTGTATTTAAAATTACGATGGAAATTAAAAAGAGTATGATGAGAATTTTCTTCATAAATTACTTTTTGTGGGGTAAATGTAAGACAAAAAAAGAGATATTTAAATTTTTCATTAAAAAAAGCGGTTTATTCTAACAATCGTAAACAATTTGTCTTGTATTTAAATATTTTTTTAGAAGTCAGTGTGTCGAATAATGTTGTATGTTTGTATCCTGAAATTCCTGTTAAACGAGCATGATAGCTGTTTTCAAACAAGAACAGGGTTAAAGGCGAAACGACGTTCGACAACCGGATGGGAGTCTACTGCCACTTGTTAGTGTTCTCACTGGAAGTTGGCGATCTCGCTTCATTCAATTCAGTACGGCACTTTTAAAATAACTAGTTTTAATCATATGAAATACGTTGAGGTAAATTTTATTTGTAATCCCGATTCTGAGATAATTACCGATGTGTTGGCAGCTCAACTCTCCGATATCGGTTTTGAGAGTTTTGTTAAATCAAATACGGGGCTGCTGGCCTATGTTCCCGAGCCAACGTTCTCCACAGAGAAGATTGACACCTTGCTCCAGAATTTCTTCTTAGATGCAGAGATTGGCTATTCGTTTAAAACGATTGAAGATAGAAACTGGAACGAGGAGTGGGAAAAGCATTATTTTCAACCCATTGTATTTGAAAACAAATGCATTATTCACAGTTCATTCCATCAACCCGGCGGGGATTATAATTATCGTATCCTTATCGATCCTAAAATGGCATTTGGAACGGGCCATCATCAAACCACAGGGTTGATATTGAAAGAAATTTTATCGATGGACCTGCAAAACAAGTCTGTTTTGGATATGGGGTGCGGAACAGCTGTTCTTGCCATTCTGGCTTCAATGTGTGGTGCTGATCCCATCATTGCAATTGATATTGATGAATGGGCATACCAAAATGCTTTGGAAAACGTTCACTTAAACCGTATTAATAATATCAGCGTGTTATGCGGTGATTCCGGACTGTTAGGAAACGATATGTTTGATGTGATTTTCGCCAACATTAACCGGAATATTTTGTTGCAGGACATTCCGGCTTACACGAAAGTTCTAAATCCTGGTGGAAAGCTTGTCATGAGTGGTTTTTACAGGGAAGATATTCCGGTGATTCATGAAAAATGTGTGCAGCATGGATTAACGTATCGTGATTTCTCTGAAATGGAAAACTGGGTGGCTGTTGTATGTGAAAAATGAGCTTTCCTGCGAATTATCTTTTGTTTTACCCCCAAATAAGTTGTAACTTTGCACCTTATTTCGTGTATTCACATTTTTTGTTTAGGTTATTTTTTTATGGAATGGATTAATGATTTGATCTTCGGATCGGGTGTTGCGCACGCCATTTTTGTACTTGCGCTGGTAATTTCTTCCGGAATCCTGCTGGGAAAAATTAAAGTCTTCGGTGTTTCTCTCGGAATAACGTGGATTCTGTTTGTAGGTATATTTTTGGGTCATCTGGGTTTAGGGATTGATGAACATATTCTTCATTTTATAAAAGAATTTGGGCTCATCCTTTTTATCTATTCTATTGGGATGCAAGTAGGTCCCAGTTTTTTTTCTTCCTTCAAGCAAGGCGGGATCACCCTGAATTTATTGGCCTCATCGGTAGTATTTCTGGGCGTTATCACCACTTACGTAATTCATGTTATAACCGGATTACCCATTTCTACCATGGTGGGAATATTATCTGGAGCGGTAACCAATACCCCGGGACTGGGTGCGGCGCAACAAACTTACTTTGACGTAACCGGCTCCCAGGATCCTTCTATAGCCATGGGATATGCAGTAGCCTATCCCCTTGGTGTTGTAGGTATTATTCTTAGTCTTATACTCTTTAAGTCGCTGTTCAGGATAAATTTTGCCAGGGAGAACGAAGCAATCAGTATAACAAATGCTTCTAAAATGACCGAAGCACAAATGTTTTCACTTCAGGTACATAATCCGGCTGTTTTTGGCAAAACCATCCACGAGATAAAAAACCTCATGGATAAGGAATTTGTCATTTCCAGAGTCCTGCACAACGATTCCGGAACATTAACGGTGCCTCTGCCGCACACCGTATTGAATGAGAACGATAAAATACTGGTGGTTACAAACCTACAAAATATTGAACTTATTGAAGCTTTGATCGGTCAAAAAATCGATATGGATAGAAACGAGTGGAATAAGCTTGACAATCAATTGATTTCGCGAAGAATAAATGTAACCAAGGCGGGAATTAATGGAAAATCTATCGGACAATTGCGGTTAAGAAATTTGTACGGAGTAAATATTACCCGGGTTAACCGCGCCGGCGTTGATCTGGTTGCTGATCCGAGACTACAGTTGCAGCTGGGTGACCGGGTAACCGTTGTGGGTTCCGAAGCATCCATCGCTAATGTTGAAAAATTCCTTGGAAACTCGTTGAAAAGGCTGCGTGAACCCAACCTTATATCTATTTTTATCGGGATCGCCCTGGGAGTTTTAATCGGAAGCATCCCTTTTATGTTTCCTGGAATCCCCCAACCCGTAAAACTAGGACTGGCGGGTGGCCCTCTTATTGTTGCAATTCTTATCAGTAAATTCGGACCTAAATACGGATTGGTAACCTACACAACGATGAGCGCAAACCTGATGCTTCGGGAAATAGGTATAGCGTTATTCCTTGCATGCGTAGGATTAAGCGCAGGAGAAGGCTTTGTTGAAACCGTGGTAAATGGCGGATACAAATGGATCGCATACGGAGCCATTATCACGGTTGTTCCACTTTTAATTGTGGGTACTATCGGAAGAAAAGTTTATAAAATCAATTACTTTACGCTGATGGGATTGATTGCGGGAAGTATGACCGATCCCCCGGCTCTTTCATACGCTAATGCGACTGCAGGAAACGATTTCCCAGCAGTAAGCTATGCGACTGTCTATCCGCTTACCATGTTCCTGCGGGTTATTACGGCGCAATTGATGATTCTACTGTTTCTATAAACTCCGTCTGATCGATTTCTAGAACAGGAACAGACGAACAGGGAACAGGGTCTTCAGCTAAGTGTGATGTCTGCAATCGTTTGCACGTGATAATGTTTAAAAAAAACTTATTCTGGTTATCTATCCGTTTGAAATAGTTGTAGTTTTGTTTTCAATCGGCAGGGGCGATAAGGTCGGTTACGTTTAAAGAAAATAAGTTAGAATGAGCCTTATAAAATTCCAAATAAGTTATCACACAAATTTTGGTCAAGAAATCTATGTTTGTGGTTCAATTCCCGAGTTGGGCAACCTTGATGAGACCGGTGCATTAAAATTAACCTGCGAAGGGGAGGTGTGGTCTGCCGAAACAGAGAGTAAAACAACCGGACAAATCGAATATTATTATTTCTTGAAAGAGCAGGGTAAAACTATTCGAAAAGAGTGGGGGAGCCATCGTAGATTACAGGTTGAGAAATCGAAGATGTTTTTTGTTCAAGATTTGTGGAAAAATAAACCCTATCACGGTTACCTGTATTCATCGGCTTTTACTGAAAGTATCTTTTTCCACGAAAAAGCCAACTCAACTTTATCCTATTTTCCCAACAGTATTTTATTGAATGTGATATGCCCTTTTGTGAAAAAAGGGCAGAAGTTGGTTGTTTCCGGTGAAATTGACCAATTGGGAAACTGGGCTTTAAATAAAGCCAAACCACTTGATTATGTCGGAAACGGAGAATGGCAAATACTCCTGAACGCTAAAAGCCTTCCCAATGAGTTTTATTATAAGTTTGTTATCGTAGATGAGGATACCCGCCAGTCCATACATTGGGAAGATGGCGGAAACAGGATTTTGTCAACGCAAAAAGCAAAAAACCAAAACAGTGTATGGGTTGAAATGGGGTTGCAATTTCATTACAACTACTTTTTGTTTAAAGGTACGGGAACGGCTATTCCTGTATTTTCGCTTCGAAGTGAAAGTAGTTTCGGAATTGGGGATTTTCTCGATCTGAAAAAAATGATCGACTGGGCTGCGCTGACCCATCAGCAACTTATCCAGATGCTGCCCATTAACGATACTATCACTACCCAAACGTGGAGAGACTCTTATCCTTACAGTGCTATTTCGTGCTATGCATTGCATCCCATTTATTTGGGACTTTCGGCTTTCCCGCTAAAGGATCAGTCAAAGATGAATGCTTTCCTGGAAGAAGCCCGGAAATTGAATAAATTGGCTGATCTTGATTATGAAAAGGTGTTGAGTTTGAAGAAAAGATATACAGAACACCTTTTTGAACAGGAAAAGGATGAAATTTTATCATCCGCGGCGTATCAAGTGTTTTATGAAAAAAACCGGTTCTGGCTTTTTTCGTACGCGGCATATTGCTATTTGAGGGATAAGTTAGGCACGGCGCGGTTTACCGATTGGGGAGAGTTTGCAGTTTATAATGAACAAAAGTTGCAACAACTTATCGAGGAGGACCCCGAGGCAAAAATTGTGACCGATTTTTATGCTTTTACTCAGTATTTGCTGGACAAACAGTTGGGTGAAGTTCAGGTGTATGCTCACGGGAAAGGGGTCGCTTTAAAGGGAGACATACCTATTGGAATAAATCGCGATAGCATTGATGCCTGGACAACGGGCTATCTTTTCAATATGGATACGCAAACAGGAGCACCGCCCGATGATTTTTCCTTTTTCGGGCAAAATTGGGGATTTCCTACTTACAACTGGTGCGCGATGGAACAGGAAGGTTATGCATGGTGGAAAAACCGGTTCTGTAAAATGGCAGATTATTTTGATGCTTACCGCATCGACCATATTTTGGGCTTTTTCCGCATTTGGGAGATTCCCATGCACTCTGTCCAGGGATTATTGGGGTATTTTAGTCCGGCCTTGCCTTATTGGCCCGAAGAGTTGAATCTGGCAGGCATTCCTTTCGATGAAGAACGGATGACAAAGCCATTTATACACGAAGCATTTTTGCCTGAAATATTTGGTGAATATACTCCCGAAGTGACGGCGGAGTACCTCGAGGTTTCCGGATGGCAGCGCTTCAACCTTAAAAAAGAATACGATACACAACGGAAAATTCAACACTTTTTTGGGGGTAAGGCAGACCTTAAAAATCTGAAAATCCGTGATGGGTTGTATGCTTTGTGCAACGAAGTATTGTTTGTAAGAGACCGGATGAATCATAACCTGTTCCACCCGCGTATTACGGCGCAACATAGTTATTCTTATAGGTATCTCGACGATAATGTGAAAAGTGCTTTTAACCGGCTTTATGATGATTTTTATTACCGGCGTCACAACTATTTCTGGCGCGAACAGGCCATGAGGAAATTGCCACAACTCATTTCTTCAACTCCTATGTTGGTTTGCGGAGAAGACTTGGGGATGGTGCCCGATAGTGTGCATTCGGTAATGAACGAACTCCAAATACTCAGTCTGGAAATTCAACGGATGCCGAAAGACCCGAACGTATCGTTTTCCGATCTCCATTCATTGCCTTATCTTTCGGTTGCCACAACGTCAACCCACGATATGTCACCGATAAGGTTGTGGTGGAAGGAGAACAAGGAGATTACCCAAAAATATTACAACGAGATTCTTAACCACGAAGGGGAGGCTCCAGACGAATGTTCTCCCGAATTGTGCCGGCAGATTATACAACAACACTTGAATTCGTCGGCCATGTGGGTGATTTTACCCTGGCAGGACTGGATATCGCTTTCCGGCGAGCTTTCGCGGAAGGATCCTGCAGAAGAACGTATAAATGTGCCAGCTAATCCCGAGCATTACTGGCGGTACAGGATGCATATTTCGTTGGATGACTTGTTGAAGAAAAGTGAATTTAATGCAACCATAAAATTGATGGTGGAAAGATAAAATTATGCAGGATTAATGGTGTAAAACCCATAATTATAGTACCTTTGCACCATCAAACGCATAATTTACCGCTCAAGATGAAAATAAACCCTGTTGTTGTCTTTCTTTTTTTTGTTTTCTTGTTTGTAAACTGTTCCGGTAATGGCAAAGGTAATCGTGAACAGGAAGGTAAAGACACAGCATTTGCTCAGAAAAATCGGAAACAAACGAGACAGGAGGATTTTTATCAATTTCTTGATAAATTTAATTCAAAAAGGATTTTTCAGCTGGAAAGAATTATTTTCCCTATAACGGTATTGGCTCCTGATGCTAATCGGATAGCGTTAGAACCTACTGAGGAGAAGATTGAAAAAAGGGATTGGGAGCTGCTCGACTTAAGTTACGACAGTACCTATACCACCCGCGATTTTGACAAATACACGCAAACGGTAAATTTTAGAAAAGATACCGCTCACGTTGCTCTTCGCGGAATCGACAACGGCATATATGCTGATTATTATTTTAAGCTGATCGACGGAGAGTGGTTTTTGGTTACCTTGGTGGAGTAAAAAAGCGTAAACTCAAAATTATTTCAACATTTCATCCCCAAAACTCAACGGCAGCAAACTCTTTATGCTGTTGACCACATAAATCCCATCATCACTGTACATCAATATTTTTATAGGCGCTTTGTACCGGGTTTCTGCTTCCAGCAGCACCTGCCTGCAGGCTCCGCAAGGAGTTACAACATCTTTGGTGAATCCTCCGTTGTGGTGTGCAGCAACGGCTATGGCTATGATTGTCTGATCGGGATAATTGGCGTTGGCAAAGAAAACAGCTGTCCGTTCGGCACATGTCCCCGACGGGTATGCCGCGTTTTCCTGATTGTTGCCCGTTATGACTTCTCCGTTTTCAAGTAGCAGTGCCGCCCCGACCTTGAAGTTGGAATAACGTGCATATGCATTTTTTGTGGCTTGTTTTGCTGCTTCGATCAGTTTTTTTTCCGTTTCGGTACATTCTTCTAAAAGATAAACGCTTATCTTTGTGGTTAAATTTATTTCTTTCATTCTGTTTGATTGAAATATGAAAATTATTTTTTTAATGAGTTTTCATTACAAATATAGATATATTTCAGTTCTTTCTCTCTTTTTGATTTGTTTATTTGCTCCCGGTTGGGTTTGGGGACAAAGCCGGTTAAGGGTTTACGAAGAATATATTGATAATTACTCCGATATTGCCGTGCGTCACATGAACGATTATAACATACCGGCCTCCATCACACTGGCACAGGGACTGCTGGAGTCGGGAGCGGGTATGAGCGACCTGGCGAGACGGTCAAACAATCATTTTGGTATTAAATGTCACCGCGGTTGGCGTGGAGAATCAGTGTATGCTGCAGACGACACTCCCAACGACTGTTTCAGAAAATACCGTAAAGTGGAAGATTCTTACGAAGACCATGCGCAATTTCTTACCGTTGGAGGCCGTTATCGGGAACTTTTTGAATTATCGGCCACCGATTACAAAGGATGGGCGCGAGGATTGCAAAAAACGGGATATGCAACCGACAGGGCTTATGCCAACAAGCTTATTAAGTTGATTGAAGATTACGAATTATATCGATTCGACAACAAAAATTATCGCAAAGGGATCACCCGGAGACAGCGAGAAGAAAACTTAGAGCAGGAAGTGGCACGGGCTAATTGGACGCATCAGCCTTATAAAACACACGGATTGGTTTATGTTATAGCTGTGAATGGCGATTCCTTTGCCGGAATTGCTCACGAATTCGGTTTCAAGGAGAATGATTTGCTCAAATTCAATGAAGTACCCGAAGGTTTTCCGCTGAGCGAAGGCGATATCGTTTATTTCCAAAAGAAGAAACCGAGAGCTGATAAACCCTATTTTGAGCACACGGTGCAAATAGGGGAGTCGATGTACAGCATTTCGCAGAAATACGGTATTCAGCTAAGAAACTTATACCGGCTGAACAAAAAAAGTTATGAATATGTCCCCGAAGAAGGGGATGTGCTTAGGCTCAGGTAGCGGAAAATTCGACGTGAAAAATCTTGGTTCTATAATTATAAACAACAGATAAAATCAAAAAATAAATAAAATATGATATACAACACTCAGAAGAAAAAACTGATTATGCCCGAATACGGGAGAAACATACAGAATATGGTGGATCACTGCGTAATGCTTAAGGACAAGGATGAGCGGAGGAAATGTGCTTATGCCGTAGTCGATATTATGGGAAGTATGTTCCCGCATTTGCGTGATGTGAATGATTTTAAGCATATTTTGTGGGACCATCTGGCCATAATGTCCGACTTTAAGCTTGATATCGACTACCCCTATGAAGTGGTAACAAAAGAGGACTTGAACACAGCACCTGACAAATTAAACTACAGCCGCCCTACAATGAAATTCAGGCATTACGGGAAATTATTGGAAAAGATGATTACCATTGCTGCCGATATGGAGGATGGGGAGAAGAAGGATTTGCTTATTGCCCAGTTGACCACCCAGATGAAAAAATCATATTCTCAATGGAATAAAGAGGTCGACGATGAGAAAATAATTGCTGACCTGCTTGAACTTTCGGGTGGAAAAATTCAGTTGGACAATGAAAGTTACTCCATTGCTGATGTTAAAAGTACCGCTTCCAAGCGCAGGTTGAAAACAATTAAGTCGCAGCGGCGAAAATAACAAATGATAACCAAGGATGAGGTCCTCAAAATAGGAAAGCTGCAAAAACCTTACGGAATAAAAGGTGAAATCTCACTCGTTTTCGATAAACCGGCGTACACCGGTATCGATGCCGAATTTTATTTCCTGGATATTGACCGTATTTTTGTTCCTTTTCTTATCGAGGAAATCACGTTTATAACCGACACAGGCGCCCGGGTAAAATTTGAGGACGTGAACGATGAAACCGGCGCTGCCAGGTTTGCTAACCTGCACGTTTTCTTGCTTCGCAAACAGGTGCCTGAGAATCTGGATGAAGAGAACCCGGAGTGGGACTTTTTTATCGGTTACCGGGTTATCGACCAGCATAACCGTGATCTTGGTACCATTGAAGGCGTGGATGCGGCAACCCTGAATGTTCTTTTTATTGTGAAGCAAGCAAACGAAGAATACCTTATCCCCGCCACAGACGATTTTATCACCCGGGTAAACGACGAACAAAAGATAATCTGTATGAATCTACCCGAAGGATTGATAGATACTGGGAGTAACCTGTAAATTCCAAATTGATTGTAAGGGTCCCTGTTTTTTTTTATCTTTGCACATCTCTTTGCAACTGCTGCACTTAATGAATGATCAAAAGCGAAAAATAGCTGTTTTAGGCTCCACAGGCTCCATCGGTACTCAAGCGTTGGATGTTATTTCACGGTATCCTGACCGTTTTGAAGCTTATGCATTGGTAGCCAATAATCAGGTAGACCGCCTGTTGGAACAGGTTCGACGATTCAAGCCCGAAGTGGTGGTAATTGCCAATGAAAGCAAGTATGCCGCGTTGAAGGAGGCGCTTTCCGACCTGCCGGTAAAAGTCTGGGCCGGAGCCGAGGCAATTGAACAAGTGGTTCAGAATACTGAAATCGATATCGTGTTGACGGCCATGGTTGGTTTCTCCGGGTTGAAACCCACAATTTCTGCCCTAAAGGCACGAAAAACTATCGCACTGGCAAACAAGGAGACACTGGTTATCGCCGGTGAACTGATAACAAGACTGGCTCTGGAAAACAGAGCAGCCATTTTACCCGTCGATTCGGAACATTCGGCTATCTTTCAATGCCTGAATGGAGAAGGAAGCAACGAAATAGAAAAAATCTTGCTGACAGCGTCGGGTGGCCCTTTCCGGAACTTTTCGATGAGTCAGCTGCAGCAGGTGACCAGAGAACAGGCCCTTCATCATCCTAACTGGAACATGGGCGCAAAAGTAACTATCGACTCCTCCACGCTGATGAACAAGGGGTTGGAAATGATTGAAGCCAGGTGGCTTTTTGATGTAAACCCTTCCCAGATAGAGATTATAGTCCACCCGCAATCCATCATCCATTCCATGGTCCAGTTCAAGGACAGATCGATCATGGCACAACTCAGTTTGCCCGATATGCGGATGCCTATCCAATATGCTTTCTCTTATCCCGAAAGAATTCCATCGGACGTAAAGCCGGTTAATTTCTTTGAACTTTCCACGCTGACTTTCGAAAAGCCCGATACAAAGAGATTCCGCAACTTGGGCCTCGCTTACGAATCTATTGAAAAGGGAGGCAATATGCCTTGCATCATGAATGCCGCAAACGAGATAGCGGTGGAATTGTTTCTGCAGGAGAAAATTGGTTTTCTGCAAATGAGTGAGCTTATTGAACAAACACTGACAAAAACTGTTTTTATCCAGAATCCTTCGTTGGAAGATTACATACAGACCGATACCGAGGCCCGGGAGATTGCGCTTGAAACGGCTAAAAGACTATTAGGTGGCAAAATTTTCGGGTTCTGATTTTTAATTTACAAGAATATAAACTATATTTTAGCTGAGATAATTTAATGGAGACTTTTTTAATTAAAGCGTTACAACTGATACTGAGCTTGTCTATTCTCGTTGTTATTCACGAATTTGGACATTTTATTTTTGCACGAGTTTTCAAAATTCGCGTAGAGAAATTCTATCTTTTCTTTGATCCGTGGTTTGCCCTGTTCAGGTATAAACCCAGAAACAGCGAAACGGAATACGGTGTAGGATGGTTGCCATTGGGTGGCTATGTGAAAATTTCGGGAATGATAGACGAGTCTATGGATAAAGAACAAATGGCTCAACCCGTTCAACCGTGGGAATTTCGTGCAAAATCAACCTGGCAGAGGCTTTTGGTGATGATTGGCGGTGTTTTGTTCAATATTATCCTGGCGTTTTTCATTTACTCGATGATCGTTTTCAGGTGGGGAGATTCATACATCCCGATGAGTAAGGTTAAATCGGGAATGGAGTTTAGTGAAACTGCCGAAAGAGCCGGCTTTAGAGACGGTGATGTCCTTTTGTATGCTGACGGAAAGGAAATCATTGACCGGGCAGGAATCGTTGATAATTTTGCTGCTCAGGTCATCGATGCCCAAACCGTCACGGTCCTGAGAAGCGGCCAGGAAATAAATATACCGATGCCGGCTGATTTTGTTCAACAGCTTATGCGCGACAAGAAAGGTTTTGCAGGATACAAAGATGATGTGCCGACCGTAGTGGAGAAGGTGCAGAAAGGTTCCGAGGCAGAAAAGATCGGGCTTATGAAAGGCGACAGCTTGGTGGGGGTGAACAGTGTATTAACACCTACTTTTCAGGATTTCAGAAGTGAACTCCAAAAAAATAAAGGCCTCCGGATCTCAATTGATTTCTATCGCGAGGGTGTGCTTCAAACCGCTTCGGCCCAGTTGGATACAACAGCTGTGTTGGGATTTAATATTGCATCTTATCTGGTAACGGATCACTATACCTTTTTTGCTTCATTCCCGGCAGGGGTGAAGTATGGCATACGCACATTAAAGGGATACGTCTCCCAATTCAAGCATATATTCACTAAAGAAGGAGCATCGTCACTGGGCGGTTTCGGCACTATCGGAAATCTTTTTCCTGCAAAATGGAACTGGTATTCGTTTTGGATGATGACGGCCTTTCTTTCGGTAATTTTGGCGTTTATGAACATTCTTCCCATTCCCGGGTTGGATGGAGGGCACGTCCTCTTTCTACTCGTTGAAGCTATTTCTGGAAGAAAACCAAGTGATAAATTCCTGGAGTATGCACAGATTGCCGGTATGTTCCTGCTTATAGGGCTGGTCTTGTATGCCAACGGGATGGATATTGTGAGGGCGATATTTAAATAATTTATAACGTACAATGGGAGAAGTTGTTCGGGCTTTTTAACCCGTAACCCGTAACTCATAACCCGAAAAAATGAAAATTTCAGATCTTATACATCAGACTTCGAAACCGGTGTTTTCTTTTGAACTGCTCCCGCCGTTGAAAGGAAACAGCATCAAACAGGTTTTTAATACGATTGACCGGTTGAAAGAGTTTGGGCCGAAGTACATCAACATAACTACTCACCACAGCGAAAATACTTACAAGGAAGACGAAAACGGCATTATCCGGAAAGTGAATGTAAGAAAGCGTCCGGGCTCTGTTGCCATTGCCGCGGCCATTCAGAATAAATACGGTATTCGGGCGGTACCGCACATTATCTCACAGGGCTTTTCAAAAGAAGAAACGGAGTATGCGTTGATTGACCTTTCATTCCTGGGCGTTACTGACCTGTTGCTGTTGCGCGGTGACACCAAAAAATTGGATGCCGACCAGCGAAAAATGGATTGTCACTCTTACGCAACAGGATTACAGGAGCAGGTGAATAATTTTAACAACGGGATTGCCTTGGACGGCTCTACGTTCCCGGCGCCCGAAACTCCGTTTACCTATGGGATGGCATGTTATCCCGAGAAACACGAAGAGTCACCCAACATGGAGTCGGAGATCTATTATACTAAAATGAAAGCTCAGAATGGCGCTGACTATCTTGTGACGCAGATGTTTTTCGATAATCAAAAGTACTTTGATTTTGTCGATCGTTGCCGCGCCGAAGGAATTACTATTCCCATCGTTCCGGGTATAAAGCCTATTCATTTAAAAAATCAGCTGAATGTCCTTCCCAAGATATTCAGGACAGAAATTCCCGAAGACCTAGAGCATGAACTGCGCAAATGCAAGACCGATGCCGATGCCGTGGAGGTAGGAGTGGAGTGGTGCCTTTTGCAAAGCAGGGAGTTGGTGCAGCGGGGTGTGCCCGGAATCCACTTTTATGCTTTGGGGGCAACAGAAAGTATTTACCGGGTAGCCCGGGAGGTGTATTGATGTACTAGAAATAGAGAAACTTTCCTGCTGTAAAATAAACTGTGGCGGCAATCAGTGCGCTGACGGGAATAGTTAATATCCATGCAACAAGTAGTTTCCGGGTAACCCCCCAGCGGACAGCTGATAGGCGTTTTACCGAACCAACACCAATGATTGCACCTGTGATGGTGTGGGTAGTACTTACGGGAATTTTTAGGAACTCGGTGAGGTACAGTGTGAATGCCCCGGCAGTTTCCGCAACAACTCCTTCAAAAGGAGTTACTTTGGTGATGCGTGTTCCCATAGTCTTGACAATCTTCCAACCACCGGACATTGTGCCCAACGAGATGGCAAAGAAGCAGGAGAATGCTACCCAGTTGGGTAAATCGCTGATGGACTCAATTCCGAATCCTATTTCAGGGTGCTGGATGTGGGTGGCGATTAATGCGGCGGCGATGATGCCCATTACTTTTTGAGAGTCGTTCAGCCCGTGGCCGATACTGAACAGGGCAGATGATACGAGCTGGAAATGCTTAAACCAGGTATTCGCCTTGTGCGGATTCGCACGCTTTACAGACCATTGCAAGACGATGGTAAGAATCATGGCTACCAGCATCCCTACCAGGGGCGCAATGAAAATAAAGGAAGCAATCTTCACAATCACGGAAACCTTGATGACCGAAAAACTGGCCCATTTTGCAATGGCCGCGCCGGCAAACCCTCCAATCAATGTATGCGAAGAGGACGAAGGAATCCCAAGCCACCAGGTCAGCAAATTCCACGTAATGGCTGCCACTAACCCGGAAAAAATAATGGGAAGAGTGATGAATTCGGCAATCACGGTTTTTGAAACGGTGTCGGCAATCCCGAAGCCACCGATGAGGTATTTGGCAATGAAGAAAGCGACAAAGTTAAACATGGCTGCCCACAGAACGGCTTGAAAGGGAGTCAGCACCTTGGTGGAAACGATGGTGGCAATGGAGTTGGCCGCATCGTGAAAGCCATTTATAAAATCAAAAATAAGCGCTAAGGAAATAATAACGATCAATAACGTCATACGGATTATTATAAGTTAAGATAAAATAGAATGAAAAACAGCCAGGTAATAACTCTTTTACGCGTATTTTACGATAATCGTTTTTATAATCTTCCCTACGCCTTCAGCTGCATCGGTGGCTTTTTCAAGCTCAAACATGATTTCTTTCTTTTTTATCAACTCGATGCTCTCTTTTTGATTTTCAAATAAGTCGATAAGGAAGTGTTCATAAACATCATCAGCCCTGTTTTCAATAAGATGTAGTTCCCGGCAATAATCCGATACTCTTTTTCTACTTTTCTTCAGGACATCCAATTCATTTACGGCTTTTTCTATCTGGGCAGATGCTTCTATAATCAGTTCGACCATATCTTTGGCTGCAGCCGGCATCTCTTTGGGATTATACAAAAAAACTTTTTTGGCAGCGCTGTTGATATAATCTGTGACATCGTCCATTTTGGTTGCCAGGTTATGAATATCTTCACGATCAAAGGGTGTGATGAAAGTAGCATTCAGTTCATCAAAAATTTTGTTGGAAAGGGTGTCCCCTTTGCGTTCCTCCTCTTTTATTTTTTTGTAGTAATCTGCAGCATTAGCGTGATTGCCTTTTTCCACAAACTCCAACATTAAATAAGATGCTGATTTTATCACTTCTACTATCCCCTTCAAAAGCGGAAAGAACTTGGGCTCCTTTGGGGTGAACTTACTAAAAAATGAATTATTCATTGTCCTTTTGTATCTATAAATTTCAGAAAACGGTCGCGGAACAGGCGCAGATTTTTCTGATCAACGCGAGTCTACAAGCAAAAAATCACGCAAAATTACTTCATTTTTTTAATTTTGAGTTAAGAAATTGTTTTGGATTTTAAATTTCTTCAAAATAACCCGCTACTATGTGCGAATTGAAAATCCAAATCCATCAAAAAGTACGCATGAAACAAAAAATAAGTATAAAGCATGGCATGACAAAAATTAAAACAGTTTATACGATGAGGATAAAAATACAACAATCCGTTAACGGACAATTAAAAGGCTTGCAGAAAGGGGTACAAAACGTTTTTTTGACACGCTTTTCAGTTTCGCTCTTTTTCATTACTTTTGTATAATCAAGAACGGAGGATACATGTATTTTCGTAACATCATAGGGCTTCACGATGTTAAAAAACACCTGACCGATTCCGTGCAGCGCGGCTTTATTCCGCATGCCCGGTTGTTTCACGGTCCGGAAGGTGTGGGAAAACTGCCGTTGGCCATTGCTTATGCCAGATACCTGAACTGCGAAGACAGAACGTTGGAAGATTCCTGTGGTAAATGTGCATCGTGTCACAAATTTGATAAACTGATGCACCCCGATCTGCACTTCGTGTTTCCGGTGGTAAAATCGAAAGTTAGCGATGAATATTTGCCCGAGTGGCGTGAGTTTTTGAGTGGACAGACTTATTTCAACCTGAACGATTGGCTCAACTTCATAAATGCCGAGAATGCACAGGGCATTATTTACTCAAAGGAGAGCGATGAGATTATACGCAAACTGAGCCTGAAGGTTTACGAGGCCCTATATAAGATAATGATTGTATGGTTGCCTGAAAAGATGCACGATGCATGTGCCAACAAGTTGCTGAAAATGATTGAAGAACCACCCGAAAAAACTGTTTTCCTGCTGGTTTCAGAAGACTTGGACCATGTACTGCCCACTATTCAGTCGCGTTGCCAACCGTTGAACATCCGGGCAGTAGAGCCGGATGAGATGGTGGCCTCTATCCGGTCGGTTTATGGTTTACAGGAAGAAGAGGCAAAGTATGTGACGCATATCGCCAACGGGAGTTTTTCAAAAGCCGTGAGTATTATTCAGTCTGCTGACGACAATAAATATTTTTTTTCATTGTTTAAGGAGATGATGCGCTCTTCGGTATCGAGGAATATTAAAGCGATAAAATCGGTTGCGGGTGAAATGGCTTCTATGGGCAGGGAAATGCAGAAAAGCTATTTGCTGTACAGCCTGCGTCTGTTTCGGGAGTTCTTCATAAGTAACTTCAATGAACCCGACATGATTTATCTCAGCGAGGAAGAAAAAGAATTTGGTGAACGTTTTGCGCCTTTTATCAACGAAGGAAACATCCAATCGTTTAACGATGAGTTTCAGCTTGCCTACCGGCAAATAGAGCAAAACGGAAATGCCAAAATTATTTTTTTAGATTTATGTTTAAAAGGTACAATGCTTTTAAAAAATAAGTAATTCAATATTCCACGGAGCGAGTAACGCGAACGAAGTGAGCGGGCAACAATTGAATTACACGCAGTTAAATAACGTTTGCCCTTAGACAATATCAATGTATATATTATGGACAGAGAAAAATTATCAGATAGATTAGCGGACATTGTCCCTGAAAGAATAACGACTGTACGAAACAGTGGTTCTTGCAAGGGATGTCCCAAACATTCCACTAAACTTCATGTTTATGATTGGTTGCACGATTTCCCCGAAATGCAGGAACTGACCAATATGGTAGAAGTTCAGTTTAAAAATACCCGGAAAGGATATTACATAAACAGCAACAATATCGATTTGAAAAAGGGCGATGTTGTGGCCGTTGAAGCTTCTCCCGGTCACGATATCGGAACGGTAACACTTACCGGAAAGCTGGTGGAGGCACAGATGCGTAAAAACAACTATCGAGAAGATGGCAATAGTGGCCCGAGACGGGTTTACCGGTTAGTGCGTCCGGCAGATATGGAAAAGTATGAGCTGGCTAAAGCTAAAGAACAACCTACCATGATTCGTTCCAGAGAGCTGGCTGAGAGTCTTGGCTTGAATATGAAAATTGGAGACGTTGAATATCAGGGGGATGGAAGTAAGGCCATTTTTTACTATATTGCTGATGAACGCGTGGACTTTCGCCAATTAATCAAAGATTTTGCTGCGGAATTCAGGGTAAAGATTGAGATGAAGCAAATTGGCGCGCGCCAGGAAGCCGGAAGGATAGGGGGAGTTGGACCTTGTGGACGCGAGTTATGTTGTAGCAGTTGGATGTCAAGTTTTGTATCGGTATCTACTTCAGCTGCCCGGTACCAGGATATCTCCTTTAACCCACAAAAACTCGCGGGACAATGTGGAAAATTGAAATGCTGTATGAATTATGAAGTGGATGCATACGTGGAAGCCAGCAGAAGGTTACCGTCGCGTGAGATTGTGCTGCAGACCAAAGACAGTGATTATTTTCACTTCAAGACCGATATTTTATCGGGTCAGATCACGTATTCCACGGATAAGAATAATCCGATAAACTTGGAGACAATATCAAAAGAGAGAGTATTTCAAATTATTGAGTGGAATAAAAAAGGGAAAAAACCTTCAAAGTTAGTGTCTGAAACTGAGTCCGGTGAAACAAAAGAAGAAACTATCCAGAACGATTTACTGGGAGATCAGAGTATTACCCGTTTTGATAAAAAGGATGATGGAAGTACTTCTAAAAGGAGAAAACCAAGGAGGGGTAGACAGGACAACAGAAACAGGAAAGGAAAACCGCCTAAACAAAATGAGGAGTAAGCTGTTTGTTGGTTTTTTAGTTGTTTTTGCTTGCTTATCTTCGTGTGACGAAGGAGAGGTTTATTATCGTTTTCATCCGATCAAAAACAGCAGCTGGAGCAAGCAGGCCACAGCTAATTTTTTAATCGACTCGCTTTCCGTTGATCCGGATAAACGATACGATATCGTGTTGGAGATCGTTAACAACAACCGGTATCCTTACCAGAACATCTGGTTGCTCGTTCAACAGAACATAACAGATACTACATTTGTTGGCGACACTGTCGAGATAACACTGGCTGATCCTCAAGGAAAATGGCTGGGAAAAGGTACTGCGGGGCTTTATCAGCTGTCTGTTCCCTACAAAACATCCGTAGCTCTGGATTCCGCACGTGCTTATCTTATCCGCATCCGTCAGGTGATGAAAGACAATCCCATTAAGGGTATTGAGAAAGTGGGGGTGTTGGTAAAATAAGTGTATGGCTTATTCTGAACTGCCGGATAAATTTAATTGTGCACTTTCCGCCGGCTGGATGTTGCATATCATTTTCAAGTTAATATTGATCATTTCGTCTACCTTTAGCATACCCATCATTTGTACGGGAGGCTCCAGTCCGAAGTCACGAATATTTATATGTTTTTCAATGTCAAAAATGTATCTCGTACCGTTTTTTTCGGTTTTAATGGGGAATTGGTATTTTTTTGTAACTCCCGTAATGGTAACATCTACAACGGCCACGCCTGTCGCGAGCTTTGGATTTTCGGGTAAGTCTATGTGATTCAGCTGAATATCCATCGTTGGGTATTTGTCGGATTTCAATAGTTTATAAAAATCCCTGAGAGCCATCTTATTGCTTGAAGTAAATCTTTTCACCGGTACAATAAGCCGGTTTTCGCTCAGGTAAAGTTTTTTATCGTTTTGTGATGCAGTGATGATCATGTTCTTTTGTATGAAGTTTTCACTGCTTTGGGTAAGTGTGAAATTAACAATATTCGAGCTGCCGTTTATCGATAAACTGCTGTTTTTATTCACGTCTACAGCAACTACAGCTGAAGATGTTTGCGCGACAACAGCTCCTGTAGTCAGGATACCTATAAGTAAGAGGGCAAATAAAGCTTTCATTGTCAATTTTTTAAAGAAAGAACCAAACCGGTATCAATTTACCGGCTTGGTTTTTATTGTTCTTAAAATGCTATGGATCCCTGCAAAGTCAATCCGTTGAACTCTGCACCATCTTGTATGGATCTGGCTGGAAATCCGTTGTATTTTTGGTTTACATATTCAATTTTTGCCATAACGTTTTTTGTCATATACCAACCGGCTGCAATGGCTACGCGATTTATATCCACTTCGTAATGATTGGGTTCACCCTGTGCAGCTCCCATGTCGGCTTTCATTGTGTTATAACGGGCACCTACATAAAAATCTTCATCAGCTCCGAAGCGAACCACTAAGTCTGTAACAAATTGATTGGACTTTCTCACATCAGGCTCGTTAGCACCTCTCCCGCCTGCATTCTCCAGTGTTGTAAATGATTCGAGTGAAAATCCCTGAACAGGAGAAAACTTCAAAAACAAGTTACCCATTACAGCAGCTACCTTGTCCCCAAAACCGGGGTTGAAACGTCCGTTTGTAAAATTGGCGTTGGATATAGGGGCATTGTACATTACTCCGTAGTAGTTTGAACCCGTACGATCACCTCCAAACAACGTGTTTCTTACGGATCCGGCCGTGTAATATCCCGATGCGCTGGCGCGTAGCCTGAACTGGCTGTTGATTTGTTTGTCGTAAGCCAGTTTTCCAATCCAGGCAGGATTATGTACACCGTTTGAATATTTGGTTTGAGCACGCGTAGTGTCAATTTTTGTCAGATCGTTGTTGAGTTTGCCGTTGGTTACAGCTCCTACAAGGATAAAATCTCCGACGTGAACATCAACCTCAGCGCCAATTTCGGTGGCAAATTCATCCATGATGTGGTTTTCCATAAAGGGGTTGTAAAATGTCAACCCGCCATCAGAACGACGAAAGTGGGCGTCACCGTAGTTTACATCAAATTGACCCACTTTAATGGTGGTGTATTTCATGATTTCATCCACAAAATCCCAAGGTAGGAACTCCATTTTTTCAAATTGAAGAAAACCTCCCTTTACCCACGTTTCGTTGTGATGCCTTGAAGCCAGATAGAGTTCAAAATTCAAGTAAATGCCATCGGATAAATTTGACTTGATGTAAAGATTGGCCTGAGGTAAGCCAAAGCCACTGGTCAAGGGAACCAGAGAGTTAGCTGCCGGGTTTGCGTAATCGTAATTATAGCCACTTTCTCTTGTCACAGTATTGCTGTGGTCGAGCATGGAGAACGGAAGTGTCAAAGCACCGCCTAATTGTACATTGAAACCTTCAAATTCGGTTTCGGTTTTTGGTGTTTCAAAAACGTTGATTCCGTCTTTGTTTGTAGGACGCAATTGAGCGAACATCATGCCCGAAGCTAACAAGGTAGCTGCCAGAAGTAAACCTCTCTGTTTCATTTTCATTAGTTTTCGTTAGTTTAAATATTAAGTAAATAATTTGGTTTGTTTTAGTTGAATTGAACGGCAGGCCCTTCAAAAGTTACGTTGTATTTGACCGTAACCTGATCACCGACTTTCATCACTCCTAACATTGCCGTTGGAGCTTTCATATTGTAGTCGCTCATTTTAAGGGGCAAACTACCTTCAAAAGTATACGTTCCCGGTTTTATTTCTTTGCCATTAGCCTCAAGAGTAACTGTTTTAGATGTGCCGGCCATTGCAAGCGTTCCACCTATAACCACACTAATGTCAGACCCGTTTGTTGTAATGGATTTTACTTCAGACATTTTAAAGTTGATAAATGGGTTTTTGGGTTCGTTAAATGTTTCATGCGTTTTTTTGTCCATCAATTTCTCCCCGTTGATTATTGACTTTACGGGAACATTCACGTTAAGAACTGTGGCTTTGTTGTTTGAAACAGTTAATTCCCCCGATGCCTGAGTCGACGTGGTTGTGTAGGGGTGAACATTTGTTGTTCCGGAAATAGTAATAGTTGATGATTTGATTTTCAATGTTTGAGCTTTAACCGTTGTTCCTGTTAAAACAAAAATAAATGCGATCAACACAGTTGGAAATTTGAATAAAAAATTACTTTTCATTGTTTCTGTATTTATTATTAAAAAGTTTGTAAATCGTTAATGTTTAGTTATACTATAGTTTTAGTAGGAATACATTTATCAATTCATCTCATTCAGACATTTAACTTTAAATAGCTGAGAAGTCGGTCCGAATTTTTTAAGACAAGCCTGTTTACTTACTCTTTCTTGTTTGGATAAACTAATCCTATAGGTTTAGTAGGATAATGCGTGAAAAAATGCAATATCAATCCAATCCTATAGGTTTAGTGGGATATGCTTTAAAAAAATTATTCACAAATTTCAGGACAATCATATTTAGTTTCTTTTATAATCTGCTCAAGTGTTTTAGCTGAAAGAATTTCAATTATCTGATGACGAAATTGCTTCCAGTAATTATTGGCTGTACATTGGTGTGTGGCTCTTTCGCAAAAACTCCTGTTTTTCACACATTCTATTATCACTATTTGCTCAAAAGCCGTGTAAATGTCCAACATTGTTATTTTATCGGCTGGCCGGGCCAGCATATAACCACTTCCTCGTCCTTTTGTATTTGAAATCAATCCTTTCAGTTTGAGGGCACTTATGATGTAATCCAAATATTTCACAGAAATATTTTGATTTTTGGCAATATCTTTTTGCAATATGCCTGTTGGTTCTTTACAACAAGCAATTTCGATCATTGTTCTAAGTCCGTACCGTATTTTTGAATTGATTTTCATTCTCTATGAAAAACTGTACAAATATAATGCAATTTTTTGTACTGGAGTGTTTTCCCGGGGATTTTTAGAAAAATTTGTTTTCCTCGTGTGCTTGCCTCATCCAACAGTTGAAAAGATGACTGCTAACACGAATGTAACTGTTACTCAGGTCCATTTTCAGAATATGGCCTGTTGCAAAATATAAGCCCCTGCCCCGAACGTGTATCCGATAAGTGCGATGAGTGAAATACGTTTCAGGTACCAGCCAAACGGTACTTTTTCAAGTCCCATAAAAACCACACCTGCCGCAGAACCAATGATAAGGATGCTTCCGCCAACCCCTGCGCAATAGGCGAGAAAATGCCAAAAAACACCGTCTTCCACGAAATTTTGCATAAACACCGGATCGGCCATCGTACTTAAAGCGGCCGGATCCAGCACCGGGTACATACCGATAGCTGCTGCAACCAAAGGGACGTTATCAACAATGGCAGACAATAATCCAATGGCATAGGCCTGAGCATAGACATTGGGAAGATGTTGTGCCATAAAGGCGGATGATTGCTGAAGAATTCCTGCGCTTTGAAGGGCGTCAACAGCCAGCAATATTCCCAGAAAAAACATTAAGGTAGAAAAATCGATTCGTCCCAATACTTTTGAAACACGAAGCTTCAGGTTTTCGTTGAGCTGGTTTTTTTGGTTGTACAGAATCTCGGTATAAATCCATAATAAGCTTACACCCAGTAATAAACCTATGAAAGGCGGCAGGTGGGTAACTCCCTTGAACACGGGAGATAAAACAAGGATGGAAACCCCGAAAATCAGTATCCCCAGCCGGTCTTTTTTTTGCATATGAAGCAATAATTCGGAGTTTTCTTTTTCTTCTGTTTGGGAAATTTCTTCTTCCTGGATATTGCCTTTTAATAAAAACTGTGCTACAAAAACCGGGGCTATCATGGATACAAGGCTTGGAAAGAACAACTGAGGTATAATGGATGCAGTGATGTTTCCCTTAACCCATAACATGATGGTCGTAACGTCACCGATCGGAGACCAGGCCCCGCCGCTGTTAGCCGCAATAACAATGATACTGCCGAAAAGCCATCGTTCACGGGGTTCACGGATAATACGACGGGTAAGCATAATCATTACAATGGTTGTAGTCAGGTTGTCGAGAACGGCAGACATAAAAAACGTGATAAAGCTGATTAACCAGAGTAACCGACGTTTTTTTCGTGTCGTAATTTTTTCAGTAATATACGTGAATCCGCCGTGAACGTCAATGAGCTCCACAATGGTCATAGCGGCAAGCAAAAAGAATAACATTTCACTGATGTCCCCAATACTTTCCAGAATCTGATGATCAATTACAAAGTGGCGTACCTGAATTCCAAAAGCGTGGTGTTGGAGTTCAGGATGCGAATGGATATAATGGTTGAAAGCATCGGGAGAGACGCTGAGGACTGTGCTTGGTGCCAGATACACGTAAATTACCCATAAAAGCGTACCGATTAGTAAAGCAACGCTGGCTTTGTTAACCTTTATGGTATGTTCCATCGCGATAAAAAAATAACCTGCGATGAAAAGGAGGATCATTGCATAAATCATGTTGCAGTCTTTTAAAAAAATCGTGCAAAGTTAACTATTAAATCGAAAAAAATAGAAATATAAAATTCAAAACGGTTTCTAATCTTTAAACCTTAACTTTGTGCTTTATCCGGTAGAGAATAGCCTGGTCCGATTTATTTTACCGGAGTTTTTTCCACTAATTTTTCTTCATTCTCTGTCAGTACTTTCTTCAGTTCGGATTGGAGTTTCTTAATTTCACGCTCCTGGTTGTGAATAGTGGTGAGAAGCGAATTTAATTCTTCATTGTCTACCGAATCCGGGAATTGTGCTTTGACCCGGTCAATAAAATCGCTTAAGACATTCATGTAATTGTTAAACGCGTCGTAGGGCGATTGGTAAGGGCTGAATTTACTGTGCATTGAACCGTCGTAAAAATGCTTGGTAGACATGTAATAAAAATGATCGCTCGATTGCAGGTATTGCCAGTCTTTCTTCAAGCGCCTGTCGTTGGCCAAGCGAATTCTTTCACTGATCTCGTAGAGGGTGTTGAATGCACTTTTTTGAAGCTTGTTTCCCAGCCACCGGCTTAAATCGCGTTCTTCGTCCGACCAGGAAATAGCCAGGGGAACCGATACGGTACCCACCGGTTTATGGGTGTCCATAATTTGACTGGGAGTGGAAAACTCAATGCCTTTGTCGAAAGCAAATTTAGGCAGTGCTTTCATAAATTCAAATATTCCCGAATGAGCCGGTTGGAGGTTCCCGAACGTTTCATAATTCATGAAAATATTGAATACCTCTTCCTGCGGTGAAGTTGCAGCAATCCACGATATGTATTTCTCCGCCGTTAACGGATATTCTTTCCACGTATAATCTGAAAATCGGAGCGAAATGTCGTCGCTGAACTGTGAGTTGCGCAGCAATAGTTTCATGTTGGGTTGATTTTCGGATTTGTACACATAGTTGGGGCTTCTCCAGGAGAGGATGAGTTTAGCTCCTTCAGAAACCATTTTAGTGTAGCCCATGTTGTAAGCCATTTCAGCGATATCGTCTGAAAAGATCATTTCCGTATTTCGCAGAACTTTTGGTTTCTGATCGAAAAGTAATTTGATCTTCTGCGTTTGTTGCTGCACCTGGCTTTGAAATTCTACAGGATCGATCAGGCTTGAAAGGGAGTGTGAGTATGTTTCGGCTAAAAACTCAACAGCGCCGGTTCTGCTTAATTCCTTCAGTCCGTCGATTACTTCCGGAGCATACACTTCCATCTGGTCAAGAGCTACTCCTGAAACCGATATGGCAAATTTAAACTTCCCCTTATAGGTGTTTATTAAATCGAGCAGCATGCGGTTTGCCGGGATGAAAGACCGGGCAGCTATCTGCTGCATGATGTCTTCGTTTGAATAATCATCGTAATAATAGTGGTCCCTTCCGATATTGAAGAAACGGTATCTTTTTAACCGGTACGGTTGATGGATTTGAAAATAAAAGCAAATTGTTTTCATATTTTTTTAGACTGTTAGATTTTTACTGTCTTCTTGTCTTCACACCAGGCTGTCGTAGATGGCCCGGATTTTTTTTCCGGCATCCTCCCAAACGATACTGTCCACCTCTCGTTTTCCCTCCTCTTTGAGAAATTCCGCCATACCCGGGTACGTACAAATCGAATACATGGCGTCCGCCATGGCGTCAACATCCCAGTAGTCGGTTTTAATGACGTTATTCAGTATCTCTGCACAACCCGACTGGTAGGAGATTATACTTGGCACACCGCACTGCATAGCTTCAAGCGGTGAAATACCAAAAGGTTCTGATACCGAAGGCATAACATATACATCGCTCGATTTCAGCATTTCATAGACCTGTTCGCCTCGAAGGAACCCGGTAAAGTGGAATCTGTCAGCAATTCCCCGATCGGCAACCAAACGTATCATCTGGTTCATCATGTCGCCGCTCCCCGCCATCACGAACCGGATGTGCTTGGTCCTTCTTAGTACCTGAGTGGCCGCGTCTACAAAAAACTCCGGGCCTTTTTGCATGGTAATCCGTCCCAGGAAGGTAATGACTTTTTCCTTCACTCCCGATATCCGTTCGATCGCTTCAATCTCCGGGCTCAACGGCTCAACGGCGTTGTGGACGGTGGATACTTTCCATTCGGGTTGATGATAGTTCTCAATGACAGTTTTGCGGGTAAGGTTGCTTACACAGATAATGTGGTCGCAGTGATCCATTCCGTTCTTCTCGATTCCGTAAACAGTAGGATTAGGCTTGCCGCGGCTGCGGTCGAACTCCGTTGCGTGCACATGAATGACCAGCGGTTTTCCACTTACGCTTTTTGCGTGGAGGCCAGAGGAATAGGTGAGCCAATCGTGCGCATGGATAATGTCGTATTCATACGTCCGGGCAATAACACCCGTAACGATGGAGTAATTGTTGGTCTCCTCCAGGATATTGTTTGGGTACCTTCCTGAGAATTCCAGACATCCCAGGTCGTTGGTGTTCATATAGTTGAAGTTAGCGTAAATGTTATCACGCATCCAAAAATATTCCTCGGGGTTCATATATTTCTCGAGCCTGGCCTTGGCAGTTTCCCAGCTCACGTCGCGCCATACGACGGGAGTATTGTTACAGCCAATTATTTTCAGAAAACTTTGGTCTTCGTCACCCCAGGGCTTGGGAATGACAAACAGGATTTCCATATCTTCCTGCTTAGCCATACCCTTGGTTAATCCATAACTTGCGGTTCCAAGCCCACCCAGTATATGAGGCGGAAATTCCCACCCTAACATCAACGCTTTCATTCTATCGTGTTTTATATTCTCTTGTAGTTCAATAGTTCTTCATTTACGATTCATCGTTTTCCGCAAGGTTTACCCAAATGATCTGATGAGTCTCTTTGCACGTAAAGTTTCTGAAACACTCATGGCAAAAGAATATCCTCCGTGGGCATAAAACGGGGGGCTGGAATCGTAAAATTCAGACAAGGTTCCAATGCAATCGTTTTGCATCTGATCTTCCAGCTCAATCATTACCCGGTCTGCCAGGGAGAGTCCGCTCATGCTGAACACTTTCAGGTACGCTTCAATGTAAGCTCCTATAAGCCAGGGAAAAGCACACCCGTTGAAATAGGCATATTCCTTTTCTTCGGATGTTCCTGCATAACGAGGGCGGTAGTTATAGCCTTTCGGGCTTAAAGAACGTATGCCCACCGGGGTAAGCAACTCTTTGGTGACGAAATCGATCACCAATTTTTTCTGACGCCTGTCCAGCGGCGAATAGTCCATAGAAACAGCAAAAATCATATTGGGACGAACATTCCTGTCTGCATAAGTGCCATCCACATAATCATATAAATAGCCGGCATCGTTGAGAAATGTTTCGATAAACGACTGTTGCGCCTTCAAGGCTTTCTCTTCGTATGTTGTAGCCAGAACTTCTTTATTTGTCGCAGCGGCCACCTCTTCCGCAAATTTAAGTGCATTGTGCCACAAAGCATTGAATTCAACCAGGTATCCCGATCTTGGAGTGACAGGCTTGCCGTTTTGCACCGCATTCATCCAGCTCACGGCAACATCACGTCCGTACGTTGAGACTAATCCGTTCTCAGGGTCAACAGTTAAGTTGGGATGCTTGTTTGACAAAATAAAATTGATTATGGAAAAAAGAAAGTCGACATATTTTTCTTTAAAAACGGGCTTGTTTTCTTTCCAGTATTGTTGCAGTGCCCAGGTTACCCACAACAAGACATCAGGGTCGTCTATCTGTTTTATAATGTTTTTCCGCGGTTTGTCGTTCAAAAAATCCTGAATATGGGGTATGGCCGAATCCATGATTTTTGTAAAGTCATCGGGCCTGCCCACCGACAGGGTGCAACCGGGCAACGACACAAACTGATCCCGGGCGCGTACCTTGAACCAGGGATAGCCGGCCAGCAGGTACATCTCGTCCGTTTTTGGAATGTAATAAAACTGATGGGCGGAGTTTTTCAGGCAATTGTAAAAACTAGACCTTGGCGTGCGTTTTTTAAGTTCAGCGTTAAATTCATCGGTAAGGGCAGAGGTGTTTACCAGAATGTCACCAGCAGAAAAAATTACCTCCTCGCCTTTTGCAATTGGCATCTCAAAATACCCGGGGACATACAGGTCCTCCTTGAACGTATCTCCGTTTTGCATATCTTGAATGTACTCCACGCCCTGATTCCAGTAGGGTTGGTACATAAAGTCGACTCTCTTGTTGAATTGCATGAAAAATTCGGGATAACCATAATACATACTGGTGCTGATTCCATTCTCCACTTCGCGGTATGAACGGTCCACCTGATCGTTTTGCCTGGTTAACTGTGAAATGTTCCGAAATGCCATACAGGGTTTGAACCGCATGGTGGTCGGCGAATGGGCATCCATCAACTTGTACCGGATCATGAGCCGGTTTTCTTTCGATGAAAACATAATCTCTTTAGAAAGAATAACGCCTCCTACACGGTAAATAGTTTTTGGAACACTATCGATATTATATTCACGGATGTATTTGTGCCCTTTCGGGCTGTAGTTGTCGTCGTTGTATTTGTGGATTCCTAAATTGAATTGTGCACCGTGCTGTATAACGGTTTCATCAATAGAAGAGAGGATCAGGTGATTGTCGTCGTCCAGAAAGGGTACCGGCATCACCAGAAGTCCTTGATATTTCGATGTATTGCAACCCGAGATCGATGTGTTTTGATAAGCCCCTTTTCTGTTAGTCCTCAGTATGTTGCGATACAGTGAGTACTCCAAGTTAATCATCAGGTCCTTATCGAATTTAAGATAACTCATAGTTGATAGAGGAATTAGAAATATACCACTTTAGTTTTGATGTTCGAAAGATAGTTAATTGCCGTTGATTCGGCAAATAATAAACTCTTTTTTTTCTACCTGCTTCTTTTTTGTTTTTTGGGTAATTTCCGGCGAAAAACGGTTCTTTTTATTTAGTTTTGCATCTATGGATAATGCAACAATACATACAGAAAGGTGGCAGAAAAAAAGGATTCGTCTGGCAACGATTCCCGCACTGGTAATATGTGTGCTGGTCTGGTTGACTTTTCTGATTGATTATGCCCGCATTTTTCGTTTTAATTTCTCACTTCTGGGAATTTACCCCCGTCAACTGAACGGTTTGGCCGGTATAGTTTTCTCGCCTTTTATACATGGATCGCTTTCACACCTTGTCTCAAATACATTTCCGATGTTGGTTTTGTTTTCGTTGTTATTCTATTTTTACAATCAGATAGCCTTTAAGTCACTCACTTTACTTTGGCTATTGAGCGGCTTTTTTACGTGGCTGATAGGTCGGAACTCATACCACGTGGGCGCAAGCGGTTTAATCTTTGCACTGGTTTTCTTTTTGTTCTTCAGCGGGTTGTTCCGAAAATATATTCCGCTTGTTGCCGTATCCATGGTGGTGGCTTTTGTTTATGGAAGTACCGTCTGGAGTATTTTCCCGATTACCGAATATATCGATGTAAACCTTTCGTGGGAAGCCCATTTGTCGGGGGCTGCAGCAGGGCTCATCGTTGCTTTTGTTTTCAGAAGCAGGGGCCCGCAAAAACCGGAAGTCCTTTGGGAAGAAGACGGTGAAGATGATAATGATGAGACAGTGATAACAGGGTGATTTTATATCATTTAGGCTGGTACATCATTAACCCCTCTAACGTATCGGAGATGTCCTGATAAGGATATTTGTGGACTAAAAAATAGTGATCCTTAGTTGAGTCCGGATCCCAGTTGTTATACCCGGAGGAATTGACGATAATTTTTCCGGGGCCACATACATAAAAATATCTTTCGGGGTCGCGAATGGCGCAAAGAACTGCTGTCTGGTCCCAGGACATCCTGTTTTTTACGGGTTTATTTTCGTATGTGGCTAAATTATACTTGTACGCCCAGGAAACCGGATTGTTTTGATCATTTTTTTCTGCCACCTTGCTTCCGGTAAAAATACGCTCTCCTATTTCAAAACCGCTGAAAAGAATGGGTGTTGGCCAGCGCTCCAATACATAAGAAGAAGAGACCGAATCTATAAATACATTGAATTCCCGGCCCTCGGGAAACCGTCCGGCCATGGCAACCCATTTTTTTACTTTCTTTTTAACCAGTTCTACACCCGATAACGGAGAATAATCATCATTCCCGGTTTTTAGTAATTCTGCCAGGTTGGTTGTAAATCCAACGGTTACGATGGTCACGCTTTTATCCGGCTGTGAAGCCAGTACCTTCCTATAAATCTCGCTCGCTTTCGGATAATCCGTTTTAGATTTTAAATCGGGAGCAAATCTTACCAGCAGGGAGTCGTTCCAATTGTTGGATGCCGTGAAATTTGCTACACCGTTATCGGGAATTCCAACAGGAATGCCCCCTTTTCCGTAGTAACGGTTAAACATTTCGATGGTAGGTGCTATACTGGGATGACCGTCACTTGCCAGTGTGGCTAAAATTTCGCATTCCCCCAAATCTGCCAAGGCATGCAGGATGGCTATTGCTCCCACATCATCATAATCGGGCCCCATGTCCGTATCGAAAATTATTTTTTCAGGTGAGGCAACAGCTCCTTCTTGGGGATTTGAATTGCAGGAAAAGAAAACCAACAAGGGTATCAGTAGATAAACAAATAATGCTTTCATATTATTATCATTTAAAAGTTAGATTCAATACCACTTTCCTTTCGAGAAAAACCTCCCCGGAAATAAAACACTTTATATTTAGTGAGAATAGAAGACACAAAGGTTGTCCGTATTTCGAAAAGTAAAAGTACAGAAAAAAATGCAACACTGTAGACTTTTACATACTGATTTGTGATTGAGCAGAAATATCCGGGATTATGAGCCGGCAAAAATCCGCATTTTTTACTATTTTTGTGCATCAAAATTATAAGAAAATGAAAAAAATCAGAGCTGCCGTTATCGGTTACGGCAATATTGGGAAATACGTAATGGAATCGTTGATCGATGCCCCGGATTTTGAAATTACGGGAGTTGTGCGTCGTGATGCAACGAATGTGCCTGCCGAGCTGAAAGGATTTGAAGTCGTAAATTCGATATCGCAATTGAAAAATACGGATGTTGCGTTACTCTGTACCCCTACGCGAAGCGTGGAGAAATTTGCTAAAGAATGTCTGGCGTTAGGAATTAACACGGTGGACAGTTATGATATTCACGGAGGCATTGTAGATTTACGCCATTCGTTAAACGACGTTGCGAAACAACACAATGCCGTTTCTATCGTTTCCGCCGGATGGGATCCTGGAAGCGATTCCGTTGTCCGCACGTTGATGGAGGCCATGGCGCCAAAGGGAATAACTTATACCAATTTCGGCCCGGGAATGAGCATGGGACATACGGTAGCTGTAAAAGCGATTGAGGGTGTTAAAGCGGCACTTTCAATGACTATTCCAACCGGAACGGGAGTTCATCGCCGGATGGTTTACATCGAGCTGAATGATGGTTATGATTTTGACCAGGTAGCTAAAGCCATTCAATCCGATGATTACTTCGCACACGATGAAACACACGTTTTCCGGGTAGAGAACGTGGAAGCATTAAAAGATATGGGACACGGCGTGTTGATGGAACGTAAAGGGGTATCCGGAAATACACAGAACCAGCTTTTCAGGTTCGATATGCGCATAAACAACCCCGCGTTGACCGCACAGGTAATGGTCGGGTGTGCCAGGGCTGCTGTGAAACAAAAGCCGGGTGCCTATACATTAATAGAAATACCTGTTGTAGACCTTCTTCCAGGCGACAGGGAAAAATGGATTAAGAAATTGGTTTAATTTTCTTATCTTTGCTCCAAATTCAACACAGATGAATACATTATTAACCGTAACATGGAATGTAGATCCTACAATTTTTACTGTTTTAAGCCGTGAAATCCGTTGGTACGGATTACTTTGGGTTATCGGGTTAATTGTGGCCGTGTACATTGTACAGAGAATCTACAAGAGTGAAAAACTTCCCGAAAAGTGGTTCGATTCACTTTTTGTCTACATGATGCTTGGGATCATTCTTGGTGCCCGGTTGGGACACTGTTTGTTTTACGAACCGGAATATTACCTGGCAAACCCCGTGGAGATGTTGAAAATCTGGGAAGGAGGGTTGGCAAGTCACGGAGGGGTCATCGGCATTATTATTGCCGTTTGGCTGTATTCAAAAAGGGTCACCAAAAAGAGCATGCTTTGGACTTTCGACCGGGTAATGGTCCCCACAGGGTTCACCGCTGCGATGATTCGTTTTGGGAACCTGATGAATCACGAGATTTACGGCGGCCCCACCGATCTGCCTTGGGGATTCCGTTTTATTGATAATGTGGGATTATGGATGCGCGGCGCAGAACCGGTCTATACAGAACCTTCTCATCCCACGCAAATTTACGAAGCCTTGATATACCTTCTCGTTTTCGGAATTACCATGTATATGTACTGGAAAACGAACGCCAAAAATCGACAGGGATTGATTCTTGGTGTAGGCATTGCATTGATTTTTATAGCCAGGTTTTTTATTGAATTTGTTAAAAATGTACAAGTGGATTCCGAAATTGCCATGCGTGAAAATACAGGATTAATCCTCGGGCAATGGCTCAGCATACCGTTTATTATCTGGGGATTGTGGCTGATTTGGCGGTCAATGAAAAGGAAAGCTGAACTTCCGGTTCAGAAAGAGAAGATCAATGCAGATTACAGCCAAAACGTTAAACCGAAGAAATAGGGTTAAGAGCGAAGGAAATGAAGACGTTAAACTTTTAAACTGTAAACTTTATACTGTAATGTACAAACCATTTGAAATCAAAGAGAACCTGTTTTACGTCGGAGTAAACGATCGGACAAAACATCTTTTCGAAAATCTTTGGCCCTTACCAAAAGGAGTATCTTATAATTCGTACATCATTAACGACGAAAAAATTGCGTTGATAGATACCGTGGATATCTGTTATGCAGATGTTTTTTTCAATAAAATCCGTTCCGTTTTAGGGGACAAGCAAATCGATTATCTTATCGTCAATCATATGGAGCCTGATCATTCCGGTTCCGTGGAACTGCTTAAGACCCGTTATCCCCAGATAAAAATAGTGGGAAACAGCCGTACAGCGGAAATGCTGAAAGGGTATTACGGTATTACTGATAATGTAGTTGTCATAGAAGATAAAGAAGAACTGAACCTGGGAAAAAACAACCTTCAGTTTTACCTGACCCCCATGGTCCATTGGCCGGAGACAATGATGACTTACGTAAAAGAATCAAAAACATTGTTCTCTGCAGATGCTTTCGGTACATTTGGCACTCTGGACGGAGGGGTAACGGATATACAACTCAATCCGGAGCGATACTGGGATGAAATGATCCGGTATTATTCCAACATCGTAGGGAAATTCGGATCTCCTGTACAGGCTGCTCTGAAAAAACTGAGCGGGATGGGGATCGAGACAATTTGTTCTACTCACGGCCCCGTATGGACGCAACCCGATACCCTTGGGAAAGTGGTGTCGCTTTACGACCGGTTAAGCCGGTACGAGTCTGAAAACGGATTGGTCATTGCATACGGAAGCATGTACGGAAACACGGAACAATTGGCAGAAATCATTGCCGCAGCGGCAGCCGAAAACGGCGCCAGGAACATCATTATGCACAACGTTTCCAAGAGCCACGAGTCGGAAGTGTTGAGGGATATCTTTAAATATCGAGGGCTCATAATCGGCTCACCCACGTACAACAATAAACTTTACCCGGCTGTGGAAAGCTTGTTGTCGGCTTTACAAAACCGGAACGTGAAAAATAAATTTTTCAGTTTTTTCAGTGGACATACCTGGGCAGATGGAGCCAAAAGAGAGTTGAAAGCATTTGCTGAAGGCATGGAGTTCGAAACGATTTGTGAGTCGGTGGAGATGAAGCAGTCACTGAACAGAAACGTGATGGAAAATGCGTATGCGTTAGGTAAGGCTATGGCTGAGAGGCTTCATTCGGGCGATGCCGTCATACCGCATAAGACTACCTGTCATTGACCATTAACGATTTGCAATTATAACTTATTATTTTTTAAAAATATATGCGACTAATTATTCAATCCGATGCCAACCAAATGGCACAGTGGGCAGCAAACTACATCGCTGCAAAAATTAACAAGGCGAATCCAACTTCGGAAAAACCCTTTGTATTGGGGCTTCCTACCGGTTCTTCACCGCTTTTGACATACAAAGCGTTGATTAAGCTGTACGAGTCAGGCGTGGTGTCGTTTGAGAACGTGATAACTTTCAATATGGATGAATACATAGGTTTACCCAAAGACCATCCGCAGAGCTATTACACGTTCATGTGGCAAAACTTTTTCAACCATATCGATATCAAGAAGGAAAATGTGCATATCCTCAACGGTATGGCGGAGGATCCGGAAGCCGAATGCAGGGCGTACGAAGATGCCATGAAAGATGCCGGTGGCGTAGACTTGTTCCTCGGTGGGATAGGCCCCGACGGACACATCGCCTTTAATGAGCCGGGGTCGTCACTTTCCTCACGTACACGAATAAAAACGCTCACAACCGATACCGTCATCGCCAATTCACGCTTTTTCGATAACGATGTGAACAAGGTGCCTAAGACGGCTCTCACAGTGGGAGTGGGGACGGTTCTCGATGCTAAAGAGGTGTTGATTCTGGTGAACGGCCATCACAAAGCGCGTGCACTGTATCATGCTGTTGAGGGCCCCATCAACCAGATGTGGACGATCAGCGCGCTGCAGTTGCATCAAAAAGGGATTATCGTCTGCGATTACGATGCCTGTGCCGAACTGAGAGTAGGCACTTATAAGTATTTTCTGGATATTGAACACGACAATTTAGATCCCGAATCATTGTTATAACAAAGTAGATTATGAAACAACGACAGGTAACAATCGCATTGGCTGCGGGAGTGATGTTGCTTTGTAGCTTCAGCTCTTTTGCACAGGAAAAAACCAAAGACGTTACGTTGTATCAGGGTGGGGAAGCGTATGCCGTTAAATCCTTCCCCTCGTCATTCGTAAACAAAACACCGAAGAACGTTATTCTTTTTATTGGGGATGGGATGGGAGTTTCGCAACTTTTTGCGGGGCTCACCGCAAATAGGGGAAGTTTGTTTATCGAAAATTGTAAATATATCGGGTTCTCAAAAACTTCGTCGGCCGACCGGTACGTAACCGACTCGGCAGCAGGAGCCACTGCCATTTCCACGGGAACCAAAACCTACAATGGAGCTATAGGTGTGGGGCCCGATAAGAACCCGATAAAAACAATTCTTGAAGAAGCGTCGGAACAGGGAAAAGCGACCGGACTGGTATCCACCTCTTCCATTACCCACGCAACACCGGCATCCTTCATAGCACATCAGCCGAGCAGAAGCCAGGAGGAAGATATTGCTACCGACTTTCTCAAAACCGATATTGATGTTTTTATCGGTGGAGGGTATGATTTCTTCGCTAACAGAGCGGACGGGCGTAACCTGTTGCATGACCTTGTCCGTAAAGGCTATGCCGTAGAAAGGGAGTTAAGCGGAATTGAAAATTTCAAAGGGAAAAAATTAGCCGGCCTAACGGCGCCAAAAGGGAATCCGCGCGTATCGGAACGCGGGAATATGCTCCCGGTTTCCACACAAACAGCTATTCGTGTTTTGCAGCAGAATGAAAAAGGTTTTTTTCTGATGGTGGAAGGTTCATTTATCGATTCTGGCGGCCACGGAAATAACACCGTTCAAGTGGTTGAAGAGGTGTTGGACTTTGACCAGGCCGTAGGTAAAGCGCTTGAATTTGCTGCCGGTAACGGGGAAACGTTAGTTATCGTTACTGCTGACCACGAGACCGGAGGGATGGCTATTCTTGATGGTTCCGTTGAAACGGGAATGGTAAAGGGTGGCTATGCAACGGGCGGACATACGGGAGTCATGGTTCCCATCTTTGCTTACGGCCCGGGAGCATCGGAGTTTATCGGAATTATGGAAAATACCGATATTCATGCCAAAATCCGGAATTTTTTGTTGAAATAAAAGCTTCGGGATAATTTCAGAAAATAGTTATCCTTACACCAGGGGTATGCCCCTTTATATCGGTAAGTTTACCGTTAAAGAAACTGTATTCAAACAAGGTGTCTCCTACGCGTGATATTTTGTTTGTACGGAAGTCATATTCTATGCGGTAATTCCCGATCCGGATAATTCTTCCTGAACTGAAATCATATTCAATCCTGTGCGGTCCCACCTGTTTCAACCTATCCGTGGAAAACTCGTATTCCAGGTCATAAGGACCTATCTTTCTTAACTTTCCACTCATATTGTCATACAGTCGGACTCCATTTCTTCTCAAGACCTCGAAATTATCCAACATGCCGTTATGTATGCTGAACAGTAAATCATCGTTGATGATTATTTCAGCCGACATTCCGCTTCCGGATTCATTAATTTCTATATCCGCGGGATTTTCAGTTTGGTGGGCATATTCCCATGTCCCGTCGTCGTATAGAAATACTTTAGTGCCGTCCCGGGTGTATGCTGTCTGTTGTGCATTTGCTTGAGCGCAGAATAACGGCAATAATAGTATAATCAGTAGTTTAAATGATATTTTCATGCGGTTCTAATGTTGTAATTGTATGTCATCCGGGACACAAGAAACTCAGTCTCCCTGATGTGATGCTAATTTTCTTTTTTTGAGCAAATTTTTATATACCAGCCGCAATACAACCACCACAAAAATGACCAGGATAACGGCAACCAGGATGGGCGTGAACAGCGACAGGATTGAAAAACCGGTGGCGGCGACGCCTTCTCCGGTTGAAACGACGGGATTTCCTGCCCCGGCAGTGAATTTAGTCGATAGAAGGCGGGTTACGGCACTTCCGCTTTGAATGGTGGCAGCTGCTCCCCCGCCCACGACAAACCCTACTATCCATTTCATCCACTCACTGTCGGAAGGGAAAACCGATGTCATCAACAGCGTGCCTGCTGCCACTGATAAAGGCGTGGCTATACTGTCCAGCAAGTTGTCAACAAAAGGAATATAATACGCCAATACTTCAACGACAGCCGCAACGCCAAAGCTTAACAATGCCGGAACAGAACTCATCCACGAAAAGCTCTCCCCCAACGGCAAAATCCCAAAATGCGAAGCCAATCCGGCAACCAGAAGCGGTATGAACACCCGGAACCCGGTACTGGCACTCAATCCGATGCCGAGCGCCACGGCACTGATGGTTTCTACGTTTAATTCCATAGTTAAAGGAGGTGTTTTTAAAAGTTTTCCGTATGCTTAAAACGTTTTTTTGACTTACTAAAAACCTTTTGGTTTAACACCACATGCGTCTCCCGTGGGCTCATCATCTGTGCGGTGCCAGATATCCTTGAACCCTTCGGGGTTTCGCCGGAATTTTGCCAGGATATACGAACACGACGGAATGACTTTATATCCGTTTTTGCGGGCATACTTTACCAGCTCATCAAACAATTTGCCGGCAATTCCCTGCCCTTCCAGTTCGGGACGGACGCCGGTGTGATAAGCGTTTAAAAGATTGTTTTTCACTTCAAAATCGAGTTCGGCAATCTGCCTGCCTTCTTTCTCGATAAAAAAACTTCCTGTGCCGTTGCTGTTGCTTTTAAATTGTATATCCATTTCTTTAAATCATTAATTTCAGGTATAACAATTGCTTCGTCAATGGGTTCAAAAAATTCATGTCAATTGCGGTCAAATGGTTATCTTTGGAAAAAATTTATTCACACACGATCATGATAAAACGTCTTTCATTCAGCAGCCTGTTTTTAATAGGGTTATCAGCAGTGCTTTACGCTTCAAAAGTAGATACGGTCAATGTCTTCAGCCCCTCTATGCAAAAAGAAATCAAAACGGTGGTAATCATTCCCGATGCTTATTCGCAAGAAACGGAATTTCCGGTTCTTTATTTGTTACACGGTTACAGTGACAATTACGGTGGGTGGGTTAACAAAGTGCCTGCGGTGAAAGAGTTGGCCGATTGGCACAATATGATTATCGTTTGTCCCGATGGAGCTTACGGGAGCTGGTATTTCGACAGTCCCGTGGATCCTGCATTTAAGTTTGAAACTTTTGTATCGAAAGAATTGGTGGATTGGGTGGACAAGAACTACAAGACCGTCCGAAAACGCGAAGGACGCGCCATTACCGGATTAAGTATGGGTGGCCACGGCGGATTGTACCTGGGATTTCGCCATCAGGATGTCTACGGTGCTTGTGGAAGTATGAGTGGAGGAGTAGATATTCGTCCTTTTCCCAACAACTGGGATCTGGCAAAACGGTTAGGCACGCAACGTGAAAACCCCGATAACTGGGAGAAGAACACCGTAATGAATCAGTTGCATTTGCTTACGCCCAACTCCTCCAGAATAATAATCGATTGCGGTTCCGGTGATTTCTTTTACGAAGTAAACGTCAGGTTACATCAGGAACTTCTTTACCGGAATATACCCCACGATTTTATCTCGCGCCCCGGTGTACATAACTGGGAATATTGGGCAAACGCCATTAAATACCAGGCGTTGTTTTTCAACGATTATTTTGATGCGGGGAAGGCATCATCTTCTCCATCTGCGAATACGCATCGTGGAAGAAGATGAGCGTCGCATTTTGGGCCTTAGCCTCGTCCAGAAAACGTTTTTTCTCTTCCATGGCCAGTGCGGCGTTATTGTCGTAGGCCGATAACCAGCTTAGCGGCAGATGTGCCGAAGTAGGGACAACATCTGCGGGGAAAACGATTTTTTCTCCCTCATTTTCGAAAAAGAGGACTATCTGTCCGGGTGTATGTCCATCGTAGAGCTTGAGGGTTACGTTTTCACAGAGCGGTTGTTCCGATTCTATCAGCCGGAGTTGTCCTGCCTCGAAGACAGGTTCAATGTTTTCCTGGAAAAACGAAGCCGCTTCGTAAAGCATCGGTTTTCTGTAATTATCCCATTGCGCCCGACTCAGCCAGTAAGTGGCCCGGGGAAAAGCAGGGACAACCTCCTGTTTCCCGTTAAAAACCGTTCCTCCGCCGCAGTGATCAAAATGGAGGTGGGTAAGTACAACATCGGTTACTTCGTCAGGCGAATAGCCGATTTTTCCGATTTCTGCCCTCAGGTCTTTCAAATTGTGCGGCTGGTAGAACTTCAGCTTGTTCAATTGCTTGTCGCCAGCCCCACAATCTACCAGTATTTTATGTCGGTCGGTTTCAATGAAGAGGCATCGCATTGCCATCAGGCACATGTTGTTATGGTTGCTTGGATACCGTTTGTGCCAGTATTTTTTGGGTATGGGCCCAAACATGGCACCGCCATCTGCCCAGAAATAACCTGTTTCAATTATGTGGAAATTTGCCATTTTCGTAGTACTTTTGTGCAAAAGTAAAAAGAAAAGTGTAATGGCTATCTACACAGGATCAAATAAACATCTTGGCGGAACGGAAACTGTTACCCGGAAACAGACCGTCTTTTACGGACTGGTTCAAAAAAACGTTTTGGTCACCGGTGCAAACGGACAACTGGGACAAGAACTGAAACAACTGGCAGAAAAAACAAATTCCCCCTTTCGGTTTATCTATACCGACGCAGATGTGCTGGATATTACCGATGCGGGGCAAGTACAGCACTTTGTATCGGAATACTCCATTGAGTACGTCATCAACTGTGCAGCCTATACGGCTGTGGATAAGGCTGAAGCCGATGAGGAAGTGGCGTACAGGATCAATTGCACCGGTGCGGAAAACCTGGCCAGGTCGGGTGCAAAAATAATTCATATCTCTACTGATTATGTGTTCGACGGCACGGCCAGTACTCCCTATAAAGAGGATGCCTCCACGAATCCGTTGTCGGTTTACGGAAAATCGAAACTGAAGGGCGAAGAGGCGATTTGGGAGTTTGCCGAAGAGTGGATAATTATCCGTACTTCGTGGCTCTATTCCGAATTTGGAAACAATTTCGTGAAGACAATGCTCCGCCTCATGAATGAGCGCGATAAGCTAAACGTCGTTGCCGACCAATACGGAACACCTACCTACGCCGCCGACCTGGCAGAGATGATTCTGGTCATCCTTGAATGTGAGGAGTGGAAATCGGGCGTTTATCATTTTTCCAACCTGGGGGAAACCACCTGGTTCAAATTTGCAGAAAAAATAAAAGAGTTGGCTGCCGTAGGCCGTTGCCGGTTAGATCCCGTTCCTGCCTGCGAATACAAAACAGCCGCTGTACGGCCAATGTACAGCGTATTGGATAAATCAAAAATTCAATCGGCTTTCCGTGTCGTTATTCCGCAATGGGAGAACGGGCTGGAGAGATGCATTGAAAAGCTTACAAATAGATGACATTACAACAAGAGATTCAACGCCGGCGAACGTTTGCCATCATCAGCCATCCCGACGCGGGAAAAACCACATTAACGGAGAAACTGTTGCTTTTTGGCGGGGCCATACACGTGGCGGGAGCTGTAAAATCAAACAAGATAAAAAAAACCGCCACATCCGACTGGATGGAGATCGAAAGGCAACGCGGGATTTCCGTAGCTACTTCCGTGATGGGGTTTGAGTACGGCAATTATAAAATCAATATTCTCGATACACCCGGGCACCAGGATTTCGCAGAAGACACCTATCGTACACTGACAGCTGTGGACAGCGTAATTGTGGTGGTAGATATTGCCAAGGGTGTGGAAGCACAAACCCGCAAGCTGATGGAGGTGTGCCGTATGCGCCATACGCCGGTGATGATCTTTGTGAACAAGCTGGACCGTGAGGGAAAAGATCCGTTCGAGATCCTGGATGAACTGGAAGAAGAGCTCCAGGTAGCGGTACGGCCACTGAGCTGGCCGATCGATATGGGTGAACGTTTCAAAGGAGTGTATAACCTCTATCAGAACAGCCTCGACTTGTATCAACCGAGTAAACAGATCGTTACGGAATCCGTGCACTTGAATATTCAATCGCCGGAAGTAGAGAGGCATATCGGGGCAAAGCTTTCGGAAAAGCTGCGAAGCGATGTGGAGCTTATATCGGAGGTGTATCCCGGATTTAACCGGGAAGAGTACCTTGCCGGGAAACTGGCGCCTGTCTTCTTTGGTTCGGCACTCAACAATTTCGGGGTAAAAGAGTTGCTCGATTGTTTTGTGGAGATTGCTCCGTCACCGCGGGCCGTACAGACCGAAGAGCGTGTGGTGGACCCCTACGAAGAGTCCTTTTCCGGATTTGTCTTTAAGATACATGCCAATATGGATCCCAATCACCGGTCGTGCATAGCTTTTGTGAAGGTCTGTTCGGGCAGGTTCGAACGCAACGTCAATTACAAGCATGTGCGGTATAGCCGGTTAATGAAGTTTTCTTCGCCCACGGCCTTCATGGCTCAGAAAAAAGAGATTCTGGACGAAGCTTTTGCAGGAGATATCGTGGGCTTGCCCGACAACGGAAACTTTAAAATTGGCGACACCCTCACTGCTGGAGAGGACCTTCATTTTAAGGGATTACCCAGCTTCTCGCCGGAGATGTTCAAGTACATCGAAAATGCCGACCCGATGAAGTCGAAACAACTGCAGAAAGGGGTGGAGCAACTGATGGACGAAGGGGTGGCACAGCTTTTCACCAACCAGTTTAACGGCCGCAAAATCATCGGAACCGTCGGACAGCTTCAGTTTGAAGTAATCCAATACCGCCTTTTGCACGAATACGGTGCGCAATGCCGTTGGGAACCTATTAACCTTTATAAAGCGTGCTGGATAGAAAGTGACGATGCGGCGCAACTGGAAGATTTCAAAAAGCGTAAATATCAGTACATGGCTAAAGATAAAGAGGGTAGGGATGTGTTTCTGGCCGAATCAAACTATCTGTTAATGATGGCGCAGCAAGACTTTAAAAACATTGCCTTCCATTTCAATTCCGAGTTCTGACGAACATTTCCAGGATTCTTCATCCGCTATTCCGTAATGCCCATGCTTTTCATCAGAAAAGAGGCATTCATGGTCCGGGCAATTCCCTGCTGAAGCTTGTAATCGAAAGAGAGGAGGTCGTTTTCAATTTTTGCGTCGAAGTGAAAGTTTGCGATCTCTTGCGGGTATTCATTCTCCAGTTCTCCCAACGTTAAATCGTGTGTGGCAATGATGCCGTTTCCGCCTAACTTCACCAGCCGTTTCATGAGTTGGGAAGAACCCTTTTGCTTGTCGTGAGAGTTCGTGCCTTTCAGTATCTCGTCCAGGATAATGAACAGGTCGTGTTCTCCCGACTCCAACCGTTCGATAATCATTTTCAGCCGTTTGAGCTCGGCGAAAAAATAGGATTCGTTGTTTACCAGAGAATCGGCTGTGCGCAGGTTTGTCAATAACTGGCCCGGACGATAACTCATGGATTCGGCACAAACGGGCAGGCCGGCCCCTGCCAGCACGTAATTTACACCGACAGTACGCAAATAAGTACTTTTCCCGGCCATATTGGCTCCGGTAACAATCATGAAAAACGGTTTCCGGAAAACGTTGATATCGTTCTTTACGCATTTACGGCGCGGAAGGAGCGGATGCCCCAGTTTTCTTGCCCGGAAAGGGAGTGATTCCTCAAACGTGGGAAACACATAATCGGGGTTGTTTGCGGCAAACGTGCCCATGGACACTAGCGCATCAACCTGTGCCAGTGTAGAGAACCATTTTTCGATTTCCACAGCATGGCGTTGCATCCATTGTTCTATCTTCAGGGCGTAAACAACATTCCACAAAAAAAGAGGATTCAGGAGAAGAAAAACGGGTACGGCAAAAGCCAGATCAAGGTTCCGGCTGTATTGTGCCAGTTGCTTAATGGCAGCTGACGCACTTTGCCGTTCGTTCTTTATCGACTGTTGCAGCGAATGTAACTGTACACTTTCGAAGCTGGTCGTTTCCATCAATTTTAACAGGTCAGCATACGATTCCAGCACTTTTGCCTTGTTATCGAATAAAGACCGGATCAGCTTCACCTTCTTCATGGGGATAACCGAAACCAACAATGTTGTAAAATACAACAAGGTGATTGACGCTCCGCTTGTCAGTCCGGCCAGCGCCAGTGCAATGGCCAGTACGTATAAAGCAGGAACAACCCAGGTGGCAATTTTCCATAATGAAGGCCGGGGAAACAGTTCCTGTTTCCTACAAAGCTGTTTGATGGAACGATTATCGAATAATTTATCGTCCGATAACATCCCAATTGTCCTGAAGCTGAGGCAGAAATCTTCTTTCTCCGAAAGCTCTTTTACAGCAAGCTGCCTTATGCGGATTTCTTCGCTGTCCTTAAGCGGACTTCCTACTATCCCGGCAAGAGCTTCTTTCCCCATGGCAAGGCTGGTTCGGTTGAGCATTTGAAAAACAGACCTTTCCCCAAAAATATCTAAATCAAAGCTGAAGCTGTGAGCAGGATCCACATGCTCCGGTGCGCCGTCGAAAGGCGAGAAATCGTATACAAAGGCCTGGAGTTCGTTCCCGGCTATCCGGGCCAGCGCTTCTGATTTGGCTTTTTTAAACAGTAAATTCTTATGCCTGGCCAGCAGGGCCAAGAAACAAACTCCGGTTACCGCGGCAAAGAGAACAGCCAGTAAAGTATTTTGATGAAAAAAATAGGTAAGCGCTGAACCGGTCAAAAAGACGAAGAATCGTAAAAGACTGTTCGCATTGAGTTCTTTCTTGTACCTGGCAGCAGCATTGAGCTGATTTTCGGCAAGCTCCCGGTACTTGGCTATTCTTTCGGTAACAGGCATTAATTGGCGTTTTGTTCAGTTGAGTTGGCCAGATGGACGGTCATTTGACGGAAAGGGATCACCAGGCCGCGCGCATTGATCTCTTTGTATACCTCCTCATTCAGGTCGTGGGTAACATTCCAGTAGTCGTTTAAATTCACCCAGGCCCTCAGGGAGAAATCGATAGAATCTTCGTTCATTTTGGTCATCCGGGCAAACGGCTCGGGATCTTTCAACACCAACGGATGCCTGTTGGCAATATCCAGCAGCATTTTTTTTACTACATCCACATCGGTTCCGTATTCAATGCTCGCTGTAATTTCTACCCGCCGGGTGGTTTGTGTGTTGTAATTGATGATGTTTCCGGTCGACAGCGGCCCGTTGGGTATGTAAATGGTTTTGTTGTCGGCTGTGGTTAGCGTTGTATAGAGAATACCGATGCTCTGAACGGTTCCCACCAGGTTCTGCGCTTCAATGTAGTCGCCGCCTTTGAAAGGCTTGTTGAAGAGCAACATCACGCCTCCGGCAAAGTTGGCCAGGTTGTCTTTTACCGCCAAGCCTACCGCCAGGCCGGCCGAAGCAATCAATGCCGCCAGAGAGACGGTTTGTGTTCCGACTACGTTTATGATCAACATAACGAGCAGTACGAAGAGAAAGATATCGAGCAGGTTCTTTAGAAAACCTTTCAGGGCGATATCCATTTGCCGTCTCGACATGATCTTGTCTGCCAGTTTTCGGATTTTACCGATTATCCATTTCCCTACAAAAAAGATGAGGAGAGCTACCGCAAGTTTACCCAGGAAATCAATTCCCCACGTGAGGGATTGTTGTCCTAACTCCTCAAAGCGGCCATCTTTGATCATCTCGGCAACTTTTCCTCCGGTTTTTACTACTGCAGAATCGGCAGATACAAAAGTATTTAATAACATAGTTTATTTCTTTTAAATGCAATTGAGGGCGCAAAGTTACAAAAAATGAGCTAATTTTGTCGTTCATTTGATCGGGTAGTACAATGAAATATATTTTGAATTTTCTCTTGCTGCTGTTTTGCAGTTTTTCAATATCGGCCCAGACCGATACCTATAACGGATGGATCGACAAATCGGCAAAGTTTATCGAAAATAACCGGCTCGACAGTGCTGCTGTTGCCTTGCAAAAAGCCATGAGGCTGGATCCGGCTAACGAAAATAATGCTGTGCTCCTGTTGAATCTGGGAATCCTGCAACGTCAGCTCAGGCAGACCGATGACGCTTATATTTCATTCACGGCATCCCTTGGGAACAACCCCGATCCTGTGTTGGTGCTTCATAACCGGGCTTCCCTTTTGTGCGACTTGGGCCGTTTTGATGAGGCGATGGAGGATTACAACTCCATTATTGATAAACAACCGGCAGACGTGGAGGCCTATTATCGCCGGGGATTGCTGTTCCTGGAAAAAAACGACCGGGAAAGTGCCGAAGCCGATTTCAGAACCTGCGAAAACACGGACCCAGGCAACTTGTTCACCAAGCTCAGCAAAGCGTTGATCTTCAAGCTTGATGATGACTGGACAGAAGCCGAGAAAATTTATACCGATATTATTAACACAACTGTAAAACCGAGCTCGGCATATTACCTTAACAGGGCCGAATGTTACGTGAACACCGACCGGTTCTCGAAAGCCGCCGCAGACCTTCACGCTGTCGAAAGCGACGAAAAGGCAAATCCCTATTTTTATGTTTTACGCGGCCGGCTTCGGTTGGATCAGTTTGACAAGTTTGCGGCCAGAGTTGATTTCGAAAAGGCAAAAGAATTGGGATACGATGCGGAACTGGCCGATAAATGGATCGAGAGGGCCAGGTAATCCATCATTTTAATATTTTTTAAATTACCCGGATACCTCATTTTAATGAAATAGTGTTACATTTGCAACAATGTTGCATTTGTAAGATTATAGCATTATGACAGTCGAGAATATTTTACGCGATTACCATTTAAAAAGTACAACCTGTCGGAAGTTCATTCTCAATGAGTTGCTTCGAAGCCAGACGGCTCTGACTGAACACGAAATAAAAACTTCGTTTCCCGATCTTTTTGACCGTGTTACGTTTTATCGAACGCTCAAAACGTTGGAGGACGCCGGTGTTATCCACAAGATTGTTTTGCAGGACAACACAATCAGGTATGCCGTTTCCAAGAAACCTTTCCACGAACAAGATATTCATTCCCATTTTCATTGCTGCGTTTGCAACGAGGTCTTTTGTATTCAAAACAAAAGCCAAATAAACATAGAATTGCCGCAAGGGTTTGTTCAACACCGTGTTTCGATGATTGTAGAAGGTGTCTGTGCTGCCTGTAACTGATGTAACAACTTCCTCCTGAATGAAAAAAATTGTTCTGGCGATGACTTTCGCCTTAAGTTTTTTGTTGTCGTTTTCTCAGACTTACTCCCTGAAAGGGTATGTTTGCGATGCCTTGTCCAAGGAGCCGCTTCCCGGAGCGATAGTAGTGCTGGGGCCGAATGAAATTTACGCAGTTTCCGGCAGGGACGGGGCTTTTTCCGTTGATCTGCCCGGAAAAACCCCACATACCCTGGAGGTTCGTTTTACCGGATACGAGTTGCTGACGACGAGCATCATCCTGACTTCCGACACTGTGTTGCACTTCCACCTGGAAACAACCTCCTATTCGTTGAACGAAGTAGTCGTGCACGGGAAAAACGGTCATGGTCGCTTGTTGTCTGCCATCACTGCAAAAGAAATTGACAGGTCCTTTTTCATGAAAAACAATTCGGCCAGCTTTTCAAAATCCTTATCGAAGGTTGCCGGCGTTTCATCGATGGATATAGGGGCAAACGTGTCGAAACCGGTTATCCGTGGATTGGGTTTCAACCGCATAGCAGTAGCAGACAAAGGGGTTGTTCAGCAAAATCAGCAATGGGGAGCCGATCACGGGCTTGACATTGACCAGTACGACGTGGATAAGGTGTTTATTCACAAAGGGCCCATGTCGCTTTTTTACGGTTCCGATGCCATTGGCGGTGTTATTGAGATCCTTCCGGTGGATGTCCCTTCGGAAAACATGGTTTGGGGGGATGTGTCCCTGATTGCCAAATCGAACAATAATCTGTCGGGAATAACGGCAATGACAAGCGTAAAAAGGGGAAGGTGGTTTTTACGTGGACGCCTGACGGCACAACGCTTCGCCGATTATCGCGTTCCGGCCGATACGGTTACCTACCTTACGTGGAAATTGCCCCTTTATGGACGAAGAATGAAAAACACCGCCGGACAGGAACTAAACGCTGCTTTGTCGGCCAACTACAGCCGGGAAAACATCAGCTCGTGGACCCATATTTCCAATGTTTTCTCCAAAAACGGCTTTTTCCCCGGTTCACACGGTATCCCTGATCTGAAAAGGCTGACCCCCGACGGAAATTCTTTTAATATCGGGTATCCATACAGTACCTCCAATCATTTTAAAATCTCCAACGGGACAGAAATCGACTGGGACAATTCATCACTATACTTCGATATTGGTTTTCAGCAAAATAACCGTGCCGAATGGTCGAAGTTCCATACGCATTACGGCAACCAAGCTCCGCCGCAAGTCAATCCCGATCTGGAATTAAGTTTCTCACTGCAAACAATGTCCGTCAACTCCCGGCTGTCTTTCGGCAAAGATTCGCTCTGGACAAAAACAGCAGGCATGTCGGTGGAAGTCCAGCGAAACAGGGTGGGAGGGTATTCTTTTCTGATGCCTGACTTTGAAAGATATACCGCCGGAGCATATGCGGCAACCTCGTATAAGGTATCCCCGAAACTGATGCTTACCGGAGGGGTGCGTTTCGATTCCGGGAAATTGAATATTCGCGGTTTCTATGACGACACTTTGGCCGATTTCCTGCAACTTGGCGGATATGATGCTGATGATGTCCGGTATTACGCCCGGCGTGCCGATGCCTTAAGAAAGAATTTTCATTCGTTCTCCGGGGCGCTGGGGGCGGTCTATGACCCAAACCGACTGAGTTCACTAAAGATAAACATTGGACGAAGCTTCCGCTTTCCTACTGCCAATGAGTTGGCATCCAACGGGGTGCATCACGGAGCTTTCCGTCACGAGAAAGGAAACAACAGTTTGAAACCCGAAACCGGTTGGCAATATGACCTTGGTTATTCCCTCAAGAACCGGCGATTAAACCTCTCCATCAATCATTTTGCATCCTACTTCCCCAATTATATTTACCTGAACCCTACGGGGCAATGGTCGGTTTTGCCACATGCCGGACAGATTTACGAATATACCCAGTCCCGTGTGTTTCTGGCAGGTGGAGAGCTGGAAGCGGCCTATCGTTTTACCGAGAACCTTTTGTTGTCAGCCAATTGGGAATATGTTTACAACCGGAATATCGACAACGGTTATCCGTTGCCTTTTTCACCACCTGTGGATATGTTGTTGGCACTGATTTATTCCAATCACGGGAAGGGCCCGTTAATCCAGTATTCGGCCAGTCTGGAGAACCAAACCGTGTTCGCACAGAACCGTATTGCCAACAACGAGGAAAAAACGCCGGGGACGTCGTTGTTCAACTTGCTTTGCAGCATGAACTGGAAGGTGGGTGATTTCCGCTTTTTTACCGATTTTCAGGTGCAGAATATTTTCGACACCCCTTTTTATAATCACTTGAGTTATTACCGGAAGTTAAATATCCCCGAGCCGGGACGAAACATCCAGTTTATTTTGAAAATACCCTTTTAAATTAATCAAACAATGAAAAAAGTATTTTTTACAACAGTTTTAGCGATAAGCGCCTTTGTTTTCTTATCGTGTGAAAAAGAGTCGATTGACGCCGAAAGGCCTGTAATTAAATTAATTGCCCCTGAAGAAGAGGAAGGCATCAAGCCCGGATCCGATATTCACTTCGATGCGGTCTTAACGGACAATGTTGCCCTAAAGTCGTATAAAATCAATATACACGGAGCATTTGACGGGCACAGCCACAGTGCGGCAACACGTGCGGCCGGTGATGTTGTTGCTTTTGAAAAAACCTGGCTGGAAGCCGATTTTATTCAACTCGGAGACGAGCCTATTGCGGGAAAAAAAGAAGCCCGGCTTCATCACCACCACATGGTGATCCCCGCAGAAATTGACGGGAAGCCCATCCGGGAAGGACATTATCATTTTACAATCTATTGCACGGATGAGGCAGGAAATGAGTCTTTTATCGCTCGGGAAATTGAAATATCCTCCAGTGCCGAAGAGCATATGTACCATTAATAAGCGGTTTTTTAAAAAAGTAAGGAAGTGGGTTCAATTCCCACTTTTTTTGTTTTATATTTGTAGAATCAATCATCGAATATCAAATTCATATAAGGGTGTTGAAATTTAATCCGGGAGAAACAGTTATTCTTTTCGTCCTGTTTTTCTTTTCGTCTTGCAATTTTTCAGGAGAGAGCGGGCAGGTGATGACGGTGAACGGGATAATCCCATCCGGCTCAGCGGGAGTATTTCTCACGCACGAGCATCTTCTGGTTGATTTTATCGGTGCTGACTCCCTATCCGCCGACAGGTGGAAGAGAGAAGAGGTCGTTCAAAAAATGTTGCCTTTCTTGCTGGAAGCGAAGGAGTCAGGTTGCCAGACCTTTGTGGATTGCACTCCCGATTATTTGGGGCGTGATGTCCTTCTGTTGCAGGAACTGTCGAAATTATCGGGCGTTAATATTCTTACCAACACCGGATTTTACGGAGCCGTGGACAACAAGTTCGTCCCCCGGTTTGCTTTCGATGAAAGTGCCGGCCAGTTGGCCGAAAGATGGATAAACGAATGGGAACACGGAATAGGCGGCACAACCGTTAAACCGGGGTTTATCAAAATCGGGGTCAATAGTACAAACTTATCGGGAATGAATACCAAGTTGATATCGGCTGCCGCCAAAACCCACCTTAAAACCGGATTGGTTATCGCATCCCATACGGGTCCGTCGTCTCTGGCATATGAGCAACTTTCCGTTCTGCAAGAAGAAGGGGTGTTGCCCGATGCTTTTATCTGGGTACATGCGCAAGCGGAAAAGGATTCCGTAAAACGTGCGGAAGCGGCCCGTCTGGGTGCCTGGATAAGCTTGGACGGGCTGAACGAGGACAACATTCCGGATTACATCAAGATGATAACCGGGATGAAGAATGAAAATCTGTTGCATAAAGTACTTCTGTCGCACGATGCCGGCTGGTACGATCCGGCGAAGCCCGGCGGTGGCGAAGTCCGGGGATATACGGCTCTTTTCCGTGAACTTGTCCCTGCCTTGTTGAACAACGGTTTTACCCGTGAAGAAGTGCGGCTTTTGCTGGAGATAAATCCCGTGAAAGCGTTTGAAATAAAGATCAGAAAAAACACGAATAACGAATCATTAAAAAATTTTAAGCAATGAAAACTACATGGATTTACCTGTTATCAATTCTTTTCCTTGTTTCCTGTGGAGCAACGCGCACGGCAAAAGTGAACGAATTGACCAACAAAGAAGAAAAACAAGGATGGACACTTTTATTTAACGGAAAAGATTTTACCGGATGGCGCCAGTATAACGGGAACAGTGTGCCTGAGAATTGGATCATCGAAGACGGTACCATGAAAGTGTTTACGGCCCCGAATGCACGTCCGGGGCAAGGGGTAGGAGGCGATCTGATTTACTTCGCCAGTAAATTCAAAAACTTTGAACTCTCCATTGACTGGAAAGCAGAAAAAGAAGCCAACTCCGGTATTTTCTACAACGTCCGCGAAGAAAAAGGGAGGGCCATTTACAGCTCGGCGCCCGAAGTCCAAATTCTGGATAACGAGAATGCTAGCGACAACAAAATAGACAGTCACCTCGCCGGATCGCTTTACGATATGCTGCCTGCGGATCCAAAGACCGTGAACCCTTACGGGGAATGGAACACGATTGTTATTCGGGTGGACAACGGCAAGGTTACCCATACGCAAAACGGGGTGAAAGTAGTTGAATACACCTTGTGGACAAAAGATTGGGACAGAATGGTGGAAAACAGCAAGTTCAAAAGTTTTCCCGGATTCCAGGAAGGTGTTTCCCGGGAAGGTTATATCGGGTTGCAAGATCACGGATATGCCATCTGGTTCCGTAACGTGAAAATCAGGGAATTGTGATTTAGTACTTTATCCCGAACAAAAGATGTAGATTTGCGTTTGAATTAAAAGTATAATCAAAACCAAAAATACGTTCGGAGCAAACCGACACGTAAAAAGAATTATCGTATGAAATGGATAAACAGAAACGATAGCGAATCCAACTACGAAGATCGTCGGGGTAGAGGAGTGAAGCGGGGAGCTGCATTCGGCGGTGTTGGGATGATCATTGTTGCCATAATCGCCCTGTTGTTGGGGAAGAACCCTTTTCAGGCCATCGATATGGTAAACAGTGTGGTGCCCGGACAAACATCGGAAGAGGTGGTGGATCCTTCGCGCATGAACGAAAACGAAGACCTGAAAGTATTCACGCTTGGTGTTTTTAACAGCGCCAACGATGTGTGGACGGAAATTTTCAGGACTCAGATGGGTGAAAGTTACCGTAACCCGGTTCTTGTGAATTTTACCGATCAGACCACCTCTGCCTGCGGCGGCGCAACGGCTCAGGTGGGGCCTTTTTACTGTCCCGGCGATGAAAAAGTGTATATCGACCTCAACTTCTTTCACCAGTTGACACGCGATTACGGTGCCAGGGGCGACATGGCAATGGCTTACGTTACGGCTCATGAAGTGGGGCATCACGTGCAGAAACTGCTGGGTATTGTCGATCAGGTAAACCAATACCGGGGCCGTATCAGTGAAGCTGAATACAACAAGATCATGGTCAAGATGGAACTGCAGGCCGATTTTTTCGCCGGGTTGTGGGCCAATCAGGCCAGCAAACTGGGAATAATTCAACTCGAGCCGGGAGACTTGGAGTCGGCCATCAGCGCCACGACCGCCGTTGGTGATGATACCCTGCAAAAGGAGGCGATGGGTTACACCGTCCCTGATTCATTCACGCACGGAACGGCTGCCCAACGGACATACTGGTTCCGCAAAGGTTACCAGACCGGCGATATCCGGCAAGGTGACACGTTCAACGATCCGAGCCTCAGATAGATCCGTTACACGGCAAAATAACTTTCCAATTCTTTCAGGGTGTCCTGGGTGGTTTGGGTATCCCTCACCACCAGCCCTTTCTCGAGAACAACAATGCGGTCACAGACTTCCGTAACGTGGTTGAGGTCGTGGCTCGAAATAAGCATCGTCATGCTCCTGGTGCTTTTCAGTTCATTGAGCATCCGTTTCAGGCGGATTTGCGAAGTGGGGTCGAGCGCGGTGAACGGCTCATCGAGAACAAGTATCTGCGGATCGCTGAGAAGTGCGGCGGCTATCCCGGTCTTTTTCTGGTTCCCTTTCGAGAGGTCGCGGATCAGCTTCTTCGAACCCAAGATCTCGCCGTTAAAGAACTCCTTCATCGACTCTAAAAAGGCGGTAATATCGCCTTCCGATTTTCCGTAGACTTTTCCCGTGAAAGCAAAATATTCCTCGGGAGTAAGAAAGTCGATCAGGAAACTCTCGTCGAGGAACGACCCCACTTTCGATTTCCAGTCGTCGCGACGGGCAACTCTTTCCCCGTCAATACGTACTTCGCCCGAGCTCGCTTCAATCAGGTCGAGTATCAGCCGGAAAAAAGTGGTTTTTCCTGCGCCGTTGTTTCCAACCAGTCCGAAGCTTTCGCCGTTCTTAACAGTTATTTCCGGAATATTTAAAACAGCTACGCCGTTGTATATTTTCTTGAGATCGGTTACTTTAATCACAGTATTTACTGCAATGGGTACGGGTGGCGGCATTGAAATTGCGGTATCCAGGGTTGGTTGAATTTCTTCAGCGTTCATATCGTTAATTTTAATTATTTGTTCGTGGTAAGTTCACTCCTTTTTTCTGAATCCTTCGCAAAGCGCGTATTTCCGCCTCAAGAACTGCTTTTCGGTAACTTCGAGCAGTTGTTTCCAGAAAACAATGCCGGCCAGCCCCAGGACGGACAAGATGATGAGTGCGATGTGTTTAGCGGAAAACAACGAGAAAATACCGATTAATCCCATCGGAACAACCAGCAGGGGAATCATGATGATGAAGTTTTTGTAGCTCACTCCCTGCATGTTCATGGCAGAGCCTTTTGAGAGTTCCAACCGTTTGGTATTGAACGTGGCCCCAAAGAGGTAGACGTGGATGTTCACCCCTGCGTTATACAGGAAAGCGACCGAGTGATTGATCAGAATATCCCTTCCAAACAGGAAATAGGGCGTGGTAAGTATGAAGGAGATGATGCTGAGCGACAACAGTAGAAAATAATTGGCCTTGATGTACGACTGGGTATCGATGTCTCTTGTCATCAGGAAATCGAAATAGGAACCTTCCCAGTTGATGATCCATTGTCCGAACAGGATCATGCCTATGCCGGTAACGAAGATAGCGACGAACATCAGCATGGCATCGTTTTCCTTGTACATGTCGCTGGGGTAAAACAGCAACCCGTAGAGCAGGAAAAGTACAGCTGTGTAGAGCACGTTCTTGGTCCGTTTATGCCTTAACACGAGTTTCATCTCCAGGGAAATGATCTCTCCTATTTTCCCGAAACGTTCCATGAACGTGAAGTTTTGGGTTTCGGCCTGCTTCCGGATTGTTTTTCTGTCGAAGTTCTCGGGATAATAATTCTGAGCGAAGAACCCTTTGTTCAGCAGGAAAGCTGCTCCGCTGAATACCAAAACAATTATCCATCCAATCGGATTTTCGATAAGGAAGCCGAACACCTGCTGCGATAACGCGAAAAGGGAGTAGATGTTGAAATATTCCAATGCTGCCAGTCCGGCGACGATCAGGAGAAAAGAGGCGATTCCCGTAATGGATGACCCGAATTTACGTTTCAGGAAAGAAGCAAAAAGCGTGTTGAACCAGATCAGGAAAATGACGATCAGAACAAACCGGAACGCTCCGCCTAAACCGTATGCCGGGTGAATACCCGTGACGGAAAAAGGTATGGCAAAACAAAGTGTGAGGTAGTTTGCCGGGTTGAGCAAGGGTTTGATCAACAGGTAATTCACCAGCTTGCTTCTCTTCACCGGCAACACCTGATAGCTTTGCAGGTTGATGGTGCTCAACGGTTGAAACAGGAACCGGAAAAGCAATGCCAGGACGGTTACGTACATCAGGATACCGTTAAACGTGAGTGCGGGATCGAGTTTCGGAGCGGCTTCTGCCAGGATTCTGGGCATCATAAAACCCAGGAGTACGAAGATTACCAGGAAGTATACAGCACTCAACCCGACGAATATATTAACGATCAGGTTTTTATAATATCCGGGTGCGCGTACACTTTTCAGCCAATAGTGTTTGAAAAATGTTGAATACATGAAGTTTTAGTCTGATGCTTTTATTTTTTTCCGAAAAATGCGCCGAAAATGCTTCGGGTGATAGTTCTGCCGAGTTGCGAACTTATTTGCCGTGTGGCACTTCTGCCCACTTGCTCCAGCAAATCGCCCACGATGCCCCGCTCTTCTTTTTTCCTGCGGGCTTCGGCGCGTCTTTCACGTTCGGCTTCCGCCTGTAACCTCCGTTCCTCTTTTTCCAGACGGATACGCTCTTTCTCGGCTTCTGCCTGCTCACGTTCTTCGGCGAGCAGTTCCTGTTTTTGGGAAAGAATTTCGAAAGCGGATTCCCGGTCGACCAGTTTTTCATACACTCCATAAATGAGTGATTGCTTCATTATCTGGTCCCTTTCTCCTGCCGTAATCGGTCCGATCTGGCCCTGCGGCGGCAGGATATTGGCGCGTTGCACCATTTGGGGCGCACCTTTTTCATCGAGGAACGACACCAGCGCTTCGCCGGTGTTCAGTTGTGTGATAGCCTCTTCCGTGTCGAACTTCGGATTGGACCGGAACGTGTTGGCCGCCACCTTTACCGCTTTCTGATCGTTGGGCGTGTAGGCTCGGAGCGCGTGTTGCACACGGTTGCCGAGTTGTCCGAGAATTACGGGCGGGATATCGGCGGGATTTTGCGTGCAGAAATAGATACCTACCCCTTTGGAGCGGATGAGGCGGACAATCTGTTCCACCTTTTCGAGCAACGGCTTGGGCATGTCGTTAAACAGCATGTGTGCTTCATCAAAGAAAAAAACCAGTTTAGGCTTGTCCATATCGCCCACTTCGGGCAAGTTGTTAAACAGGTCGTCGAGCAGCCAAAGTAGGAAAGTGGTATACACCCGTGGGGAGTTCATCAGTTTGTCGGCGGCCAAAATGTTGATTACTCCTCTTCCTTGCTCCGTTTGCATAAAATCGGTAATCACCAGTTCGGGCTCACCGAAGAATTTGTCGGCGCCTTCGCTTTCCAGGCGTAGCAGCGCGCGTTGTATGGCGCCGATGCTTGCCGGAGAGATGTTCCCGTATTCGGTGGTGTATTTTGCCCGGTTGTCTCCTACGAACTGGATCATCTTTTGCAAGTCTTTCAAGTCGAGGAGCAGCAGGTTGTTATCGTCGGCAATTTTGAAAACCATAGTCAGTACCGCTCCCTGAGTTTCGTTCAGTTGCAGCAGTCGTTCGAGCAACATCGGCCCCATTTCGGTAACGGTTGTCCGCACCGGATGCCCCTGTTCGCCGAAAACGTCCCAGAACCTTACCGGGAAGCCTTTAAACTCAAATCCTTTTTCACCTAACTTATAACCGTCCACGCGTTTGGAAACGCTCTCCTTGTTTCCGCCTGTTTTGGCCACGCCGGAGAGGTCGCCTTTCATGTCGGCGGCAAAGACGGGTACTCCCATTTCGCTGAATGTTTCAGAAAGTGTTTGCAAGGTGACGGTTTTTCCTGTTCCTGTGGCACCTGTTATTAGTCCGTGGCGGTTTGCCATTTTGGGGATAAGGCAAACTTCAGCCTCGTCGTTGATGGCTATAAAAGCGCGTTTGCTGTTGTCGAACATAGGTTTGTAAAGTTTTAGCAGGTATAATGGACAAAGTTAAGGAAATATTTGGAAAAGACGTGTGAAGTTCCGTGAAGAATGGCGGTTTTCCGATAATTCTCTTTCCAGATTGCCTCACCTGAATATGAGAGCAGGTTATAGGTCAGGACAGCCATCGTTTCGGTTTGTTGTACAACGGGATTCATCATTTCAAATCTATCCATTTTCACCTTTCCCCGCATGTTCTCGTACAACTCTTTTATTTTGTCACAACCGTCGATCCGTTTTTCGTGGGCAGGGTCGAAATAGGTAAAATCCTTCGAATACAGTTCGAGATAGGGAGAGGGATTACCATCATGCCATGCTTCGAGAGCGGCACTCTCCAAATCAATAATTGTCTCACTAATGGTACGTTTTTCCATGATGTTTTTATATTTAGTTGATAGTTGTTCAGGTTTTTCTCCGGGCAATGGAGGTTTCCAGATAATTATTTATCCGTATCTTCATGTTAGTAGTTATAAAGAATCTCAGTCTTATGTCTCGATTCCTTTTTATTTTTTAGTTCTTCAAAGAACGGTTTAAGAAATCCTCCCAGTTCATAGTTATCGATATCTTTTAAATCCACCCATTCATATTCTTGAGCTTCATCATTTAAAGACACATCATACGAATCTGTTTTACATGTATAATCAATAAATATCATGTGTCTTTTCTCATGAAAAGAATCATTATACACACTCTCTTTTATACTGATCAGGTGAATATCGTAAATTTTCAGGCCGGTTTCTTCCAATATCTCCCTTTTCAATGCTTCTTCCATTTTTTCTCCCAATTCGATATGGCCTCCGGGAATAATATATTTATCATTCCATTTATGGGCTTTGCAAAGCAGTACCTTATTATCCGGATTAAAAATAATTGCCCCCACAGTAGGTTCGGGATATTTCATCATTTTACTCTTCAATTTTTTATTTCAAATTCAGACCTGTCGTTTTGCCATTTGTATGAGTCTTCTCCCTATCAAGACAGAAAAGACAATCCAGGGGACAAGAGAGAGTAATGAGCAAATCAGTCCCAGGGTCCCTGCTGTCGAGGGAATTATCATAAAAATCCCTGCAATCAGGCCCCACGTGGCTGAAGATCTTTTAAAATCCCTTGATTTATACATTGTCATGGAAATCAAAATGAGCGTAATAGCATTAAACACATAATATACATCAAATGCCGTTCCTTTATATCTTGCTATCAAGCCTTGCCCTACCGCCAGCAACTGCTGTTTATACTCCATTGATTCCGCGGAGAAATATTGTTTGCTGATTGATAACACTTCAAATCCAACGGCAGATACATAATAAACTGCAATTCCTGTTAATCCGATTATCGTGGCGATAAGCATATTGGTGAAATTTACTTTCCTTAATGCTGCAAATAATCCAAGGTACACCAGGATTAAAATCCCGTTATTTATATAGTACAAGAGATCAAGGCTCAATAATCCAATGAGCCAATTTTTACGGAACAGTTCAAAAAATCCCATTGTGGTTTCAGGGGGAGGAAAGAGGGTGAATATAACCAGTTGTATCGGTATTATTAAAACGATTACTATAGCTGCGACTCCGCCAACCTTGTACAACTTATTCCAATTTAACTCTTCGTTGGACTTGTATTCTGTTTCTTCCATTTTTGTTATTTTGTTTGTTCCGTTTACAAAGGCCGCTATTTATCCAAAGAATCATATGGTTTCTTATGTCGTCTTATTCTTGCGCGGAACAGTGTAGGCTATATCAGCGGCAATTTTTTCATTCAAACAGCTTAATCGTATAATCCAAAAGCTCGATTCCGCCGGATTTCCCGTGTCCGACTATAATTTTTTTTACTTCTGGATACTTCATCTTTACTTTTCTTACTGTATTCGGCCACTCTTCTACATTTGCTTCCGCAAGATTACCTTTCCCCGCTCCTGCTTCTTTTATTAAACAACCCCCAAACATAATATCTTCCAGGGGGAAATAAGCAATAATGTTATCGCAGGAATGACCTTCTCCCAGAAAATCAACATACACTTCTTCGTTGCCGACTTTCAATTCAAAATGTTCATCAAACCCGTGCTTCGGCATAGTAGAACCATTTTCTTTCAGTACTTGTATCGTTCTGTTGTAGGCGTAAGAAATAATGTCCTGTCTGTGAAATTCCTCCAGGCCTCCCAAATTGTCGATATGATAATGCGTTGGAACAACCGCTATAATTTTGCATTTCAACGATTGTGTTAACCAGTCAATCAGCTCGCGAGATGTTTCATTGTCTGTCGGTGTATCGAAAACAACAGCTTCATTGTTGTTCACAATAATCATTCCGTTGCACGAAATTTTCTCGAAGTTCCCAAAATCAAGAAATGAAATATGCTGATATACATGCTCCGAAACCTGATTGATCATCAAAGACGCTGACCTGTATGCCCTGTTCTCCGTTGTTCGATCTATGTTGACATTGCCATGAGCTATAGAGTGAGTTCCATCCGGATTTACAATTATGTTGCCATGAACGGTAGAGTGCGTTCCGTTTGGATTTACAATTACATTGCCATGAACTGTAGAGTGAGTCCCGTCCGGATTTACAATTACGTTGCCATGAACAGTAGAATGCGTTCCGTCCGGATTTACTACAACTGTCTGTCCTACCACATCTGTCACAAATACAATACAACAAATCATCAATAAAATTTTCATATTTCTTCCTCTAGGCCTTGACTTGCTAATTTTGCACTTTTCCAGCACGGTTCGCCAAAACTCCATAAGCTGGTAGGTTATCCTTCCGTATAACGCTGTGTCAGCACTTCTCAAGAGGTCAGCGTAATGCTGATGTATTTCATCGTCAGGGATACCTGAGGTATGGTCACAAAACCCGTCAAGCGTCATATTGATTGCTGCAATTACTTTTTTCATAATTTTTTTTGTCAGTCTGTTTTGTGAATCGTCCTACAATGACTAGTAACGGTTGTTAGTGGCTGGTGTTCTTATCATTCATGTATCTTTAAAATAACATTACCTGTTTTTTGCCCCGATTCAACGTATCTGTAAGCATCCACAATTTGGCCTAACGTATAAAATCTGTCTATTACAGGCTTGAATTCACCTTTTTCAACAAGCTCTTTCAAAAATATTATATCTTGCTTGGTGATAGACGGAATTGGAAACAAAAGTCTTTTACCTCCCCAAAGTGGTGTGGTCAATGCAAATAATATATTTTCTGCGTTTTTCCCAAATTCCGTTGAGATGTATATTCCTTTTTCAGTTAATAAAGGTTTGCACTTACCAAATGAACTTTTTCCCACTGCGTCAAAGATGAAAGCAAACTTATCTTCTGTCTTTGTAAAATCCTGTGTCTGATAATCAATGACTGTGTCTGCACCGAGAGATCTCACTAGATCTACGTTTTTTGTATTACAGACAGCAGTTACTATTGCTCCAAAGTGTTTTAATAATTGTACGGCTGCAGAACCGATAGCCCCCGTTGCTCCGTAGACTAGAACTTTTTGTCCGCGTTCTACTTTTGCTGCCCGAATATTTACTAAGGCATAATGAGATCCTTCCGTAATAGCTGCCGCTTCATCAAAACTCATATTCTCCGGCATGTTTATAACCGCATCGTTTTCAGCGATAGTCAGATATTCTCCGTGTCCACCAAAGGTTTTATCATTGAAGCCAAAAACTTTATCTCCATTCCTGAATGCAGTTACATATTTCCCAACTTCTTCAACAACACCCGAAAACTCACAACCTAGTATTTTGTGTTTTGGTCGAAATAGTCCGCTCCAAAATCTTGAAATAAAATATTCAGCACTACGGAATCCCGAATCGGTGCGGTTAACTGTTGACGAATATACCTTAAGCAATATTTCATTGTCCCTCGGTGAAGGCCTGGCGACTTCCGTTAATCTGGCAACTTCCGGTGGGCCGTATTTTGAGTATATAATTGCTTTCATTTTCTATTTGATTTGTTGATTCTTGATCGTCTTGCCCCATACTTACCACCAACATGCCAGATCGCGGAGTGCGTCCTTTTTTATTCTCTCGTGAATGTAAATTGTCCACCGCCTTGTTTTAGGATCATTGTGTTGTCTGTCGGACTGAATTCCAACACAACTCCCGCCCGGTCAAATTTAAATTTATCTTTTTCGGTTGCTTCAAGTGGAAACGCTGATTGTCCTGTTGCTTGTGCTATTAACGTATTTCCGTCTTTTGTAATTGTAATTTTCAAAGCGATTTGCTTGGAAGCATAAACTCCCAGATACCCGTCCAATTCTTCCGGAGTCAAGTTGTAAGTTGTGAATACCGGAATTTCGTATGGCTTGTCGTAAACCGCACTTAAAACCGCAATAGAAATGTCATTGTTATTGAAGTTTGTTCCGTTTGAAGTTAAAGCGTACGAAATCTTGTCGTCGGTAAAATGCGAGTAGACCGAACTGAACCCATCAATTCCGCCTGTGTGTCCGAAGCCAATACTTTCGTAGAAAGGAATTGGAAACAAACCAATTCCGTAACCGTCTTTTATGGTTTTCATTATCTCAAGACTTTCAGATTTCAAAAGTCTTCCGCCAAATAAAGCGTCTGCAAATTTTGTCAAGTCGCTTGGTGTAGAAATAATAGCGCCAGCACCCAGCGGAATGGTATAATCTGTTTCATTTTCCACTTTCCAGGTCCCTGCGAAACTGTATGATTTACATTCGTTGTTGTTAGGATTGATTTTGCCAAAAACATACGTGTTTGTCAAATTTATTGGTCTAACAATGTATTCTTGCAATAAGTCTGCATACGATTTTGCAAAAGTCGCTTCAAGAATGTAAGATAAGAGAACAAAGTTTGAATTGCTGTATTCTGCTTTACTGTCTGGTTTGAAGTCGCTACCGCCTTTTGAAATGATTTCCACCATTTCTTTTTCTGTCTTTGGTTGCGTGTTCCAGGTCAAGTAATCTTTGTCGTTTGTGAAATTGTGTATTCCGCTTCTATGACCTAGCAAATGCTTTACGGTAATTTCATCTGCGTTTATGATTGTTGGAAACCATTTGTCAATAGTTTGGTTCAGGCATACCTTTTTTTCTTCAACCGCTTTTAAAACCAAAACGGCTGTGAACGATTTAGAAATGGAGCCAATTCTGTATTTAGAATTTTCAGTTGCTTTGGTGTTGTTTTCAACGTCTGCGAGACCAACGGTTTTTGAATAAATTATTTCTCCGTTTTTTGAAACGGCGACGCTTCCCATAAACTTATTGTTTTGTTCAAGTGCGTTGAAATAGTTATCTAATTTAGTTTTGTCAAAACCGGTTTGAGCAATTCCTATTTGACCTAATGTCAGAACTAGAGCTGTTGTTAAGATTGTTTTTGTCATTTTTGTCTTGTTAATGTTGTCGTTTACGGGTCGCCTTTAAATAACGTTTAGTGTATGGATAGTAACCGATTAAGGAATTCATCCCTGTCAAGTTGCAAGCTCTGTCGTTAATCCTTCGTGCGCTAACTCTAACGTCTCTATTGTAACTTCATTTGCATCCGATTTTAAATCCGGACTTGAAATTTTAGTAGGCCAAGCATTTGTCAACCTCCAAGTCATAATAGGTTTTCCACCTTCATCCAACAACTGGATTGTTACTGTTTCTCTTTTAATGGTATTCATTTTAATGGCATCATACCAATTAAAGAAATTATTGTTTTTCACTAAAACGCCTTTCTTAAGAATAATGTTTCCTCCTTTAGTTAATCCAGGCATTTTAATCGTTGAGAATTGTTTGCCATCTCCATGTCTGTATTCCATGGGTTGTGTATCTGTTCCTAATCCGGAAATTTCTTGAAACGATATTGTCTTGTCTTGTGAACCGAATTTAACTGTAAAGTAAAACTTGGGTAATGGCCATACATTATTATCTTGAGTTTCTCCTGTCATAATATTATAGATTTGATTTTTTTATTATCGTCGTTTTAAAATCATATCCTTCAATCTCGTATTTTTTTAAGTCATACTGTTTATTGTCAAGATATTTCTCAATAAACGGTAAATCCGGTGCATAGTGAAAGCTGCCATCGATTTTCAATGAGTTCAGAATATTCATATAAGTTTTGGCATATTCGATATAGTTGCCGTCTTCTCTCAAATTATGATGATTAAAATGATTGGAAAATCCCAGGTTACTGACTACGGTTCCCCATTTGTCTGTTCCGTAATCGTATTCCAGCCAATCTGATGTTATTAAATTTGAGGTTGAAAACTTAAATCTGTCAATTCCATAAGCTTCAATTTTTTGATTTCTAAAATAATCTACCAGATATCCATTAATTCCACAACCTATATCCAAAACCGGTTGTAATAAATGTTTAATATCAACTTGTAAAATTTTAAGTTGCAATTTAGGGGTATATTCAGAGCAAACAACTGGACTTATTTTCTCGTTGTCATCTTTATATAATTTTTCTGCGAAAGGATTATTTTCTTTAAGCCAGAATTTTAGCTTTTCGTAATGTTCTTTTGAAATGTTGTCAATTGAATATGCTCTTGTCTGAAGGGCTTCAAATAAATTAGAATATATTTGTCTTAAGTTGTTTATAGCTTTTAAGTCAAACGAATAGTATTGATTTACTCTGCAAAACTCTTCGATGGCTTTATCTTTTGCATAATCAATTAAATACTCTTTAGAATGAGGGGTTAGTTTGTCAATATTCGAAATAGCTTTTACTGTTTCATTGGCAAATTGAAATATCTCCAGATTATCAAGAAAAATGTTTTTACCTTGATTAAATCCTATTTGTTTATCAATATTTTCGGTAAATCTGTCTGTTGGCATTGGTTTTTTTGTATATGGCATAACGGTGCGGGGCTTGGCGATGGTGGCACTTAGCATACAAGTTTGATAAATGCACCAGCTTTAAACTTCACAGAAATGTTTAATAGAAGCCGTTATCTGCCACTGTCGCCAAACCCTTGTTGGTGGCTGTTTTTCTTTTTTAAAAAGAAAGTGTTCCTTGTTTTTCTCGTTTTGGTTCTCCTTTTAATTTGTATAAAGTAGTTCGTTTCACTTTCTCGTTTTCTATAAAGTCTAACTTCTTTAAATAATTATTCAACTTTTGAGTAGTCCAAGTTAGGTTTAACTTTGTTAGAAGTTCCTTAGCAGTCAACGAGCGTCCATTAAATGCTGAACGGATTTTGTCATTTAGGTTATCCAATTCATTTGGTTCTTGAACGACTGGGATTTGGTCAGACAAAATTGTGTCGTAAGCCTTTACTAATTCATTTCCGTTGAAATCAACAGCAACTGCACCTCTTTGTATAAGAATGTTGTTTGCATTTTTCTCTGTTAGTTCTGGTTTACGAACATAAATTTTTCGTCCTTTTCGTAAGCCATCAATTACACCTGACCAAGTTCCGCCTTTTTCAGAAGATTCTGCTACATAAATTTCATCGACAAGTCCGTAGATAATAGAATTTCTTGCCATTGCTAATTCTACTTTCCAAGGTGCTTTTGGGAAAAAGGTACTTAAAACTAATACGTCTCCGTCAATGATTTGTTTGTAGTAATTTTTGAAACCCGAAGTAAATGTCATTATGCCTTGCGGAAGAACGATAATACTTTGTCCTTTGTAGTTGATGGCTGAATCTAATGCTTGTATGTCTACCCCTTTTGCAAAACCGCTTACAACTACTTTATATTCTTGACTTGCGATTTTTGCAATGTTGTCAGTAAATTTTAAAGCAATATCGGAAGCGGTTCGTGAACCTACAATTGCAATAGACTTTTCTTCAAGTATCTTTTTATTACCTTTTATGTATAAAACTGCAGGAGAATAAGTAGCTTTTAAATTCGATTTGAGTTTTTTGGAATATTCTGGTGAAGTAATTGGAATAATTTCAAAACCTTGGTTAAAAAGAGATTCTGCTAAAAAGGCATTGCTTCCTAATTCCGATTTTGCTTTTCGTAAATCAAAAATATGATTTTCGTCTAATTGATAAATGTTTTTCCAATCACTTTCAGATAACCCGAAAAAATCGACAATAGAAATTTGGTTCTCGTGATAGAACTTTATAATGAGGTCATTTATTTTTTTATGTCCCCATTTTGGCAAATGTGCCAACGCTATCCAATATGCTACTTCGTTTGTCATACTATTTACACAATATCTCCACCAACTGTTCTTGCTATCACAATCGGTGCTATTTTTAATGCTCCAAAATTAGTCAAAATTTTTCCAATTTCCTTTATTGTAGCCCCACTATCAAATATATCGTCAATCAGTAAAACACTCTTTCCTCTTATTTCATCTGGTTTTGTATAAGTAAACGCTCCACTTACATTTTCTGTTTTAAGGTATCCGTTTTCAAATATTTTTTGTTCTTTCGTCTGTTTGTTTTTTTGCAGATTGTGTGAAATTGGAAACTTTAATACTTGAGCAACTTTTGTTGCAAAGTTTTTCACTAAATCGCCTGATGATGTTGGAGGAACGTAAACGACCAAATCAAATTTTTCTTGTCCGAACTTTTTGCGAAATGCTTTTAAGATTAAAGACAAAAGAAAATCGGGAAAAAATCCACCATTTTCATACTTTGAACGATGAATTGCAGTACCAACATTTGAAACACCATAATAAGATGCAGCTACACCATTAACAATATTTGAACCTTTGCTTTCAACTTCCAATATTGGGAAGTAGTTTTCTCTAAATGCTTGTAGCTTTTCTGTCCATTTAGCTGTTACGCTTACGACAATTTTTTCCTCCCCTGTATTATCGCAATTAGTAAAAGTATGATTAGTATTGTCTCCTAAATAGTCGCATAGAAATTTCATTCTTGAGCCGGTTGTTTCTACATAACCAATCATGTTTTCAAGATCATTCAGTTTCGCATCGCGTAGTTCTTCAAATGCCTTTGTATTCAATGGTTGTGAATTACGAACAAATTCATATTTCTTACTTTTTCCAATAATCACTTCTCGGATAATCCCTTGCTCAATTAAGTCTGCTTTAATTACTCTTATTTGTGTTTGTTTTAAGTTTGTTCGTTTCATTAATTCTCGTTCGCCAAGCAACTCATTTTTTACAGCATTGATAACTCTTTCGTATTTTTTTATTGCCGGCCTGCCACCTTCAATAAACGCTTCTGGCAATTTTTTGTCTTCAGGATTGTAAAATAAAATCACACAAGTCGGCTTACCGTCTCTACCTGCACGACCAATTTCTTGATAATAGTGTATTGGCGATTGTGGAATTTGAGTGTGAATAATGAAACGAATGTCGGGTTTATCAATTCCCATTCCTAATGCATTTGTAGAAATGATACATTTCCATTTATTATTCATCATTCCATCTTCAATGGCGATTCTTGAATCAGCGTCAAGTCCTGCGTTGTATGCGGTTGAAGAAATTCCCAAGTGTTCAAACCATTTTGAATAGATTTCTGTATCAACTCTTGTACCTGTATATAAAATTCCCGAACCCGAAATATTATTTAGGTTTTCACCTAACCAAATCAATTTTTCATCTTCTGAATTCACTTTAACTACGAATAATTTAAAGTTGTCTCTCATCAGGTTTCCCCTGATTGTTGTGATGTTGTTGCCAATTTGTTGAGCAATGTCTAATTCAACTCTTTTGGTTGCAGTAGCTGTTGTCGCAAGAACCGGAAGCCCTGTCGGTAAAAGTTTTACAAGATTGATAATTCTTTTGAAAGCTGGTCGGAAGTCGTGTCCCCAGACAGAAATACAATGCGCTTCATCCACAACAACCATTGATAATTTCATTTGTTGTGTTGCTTCAATCCATTCGCTGTTTTCTTGTCGTTCGGGTGCTATGTATAAAATTTTTATTTTGCCTTGTTTAGCTTCATGTATGATTTGGCTGTTTTTTTCTGGTGTTTGTTCACTATTGATACACTCTGCTGAAATTCCAAGTGAAGTTAGTTTCTTTACTTGGTCTCGCATTAAAGCAATAAGTGGGGAGAAAATAACCGTTATCCCTTGAAAAACAGAAGCAGGAAACTGAAAGCACAACGATTTTCCAAAACCTGTCTTTTCAATTAGCAATACTTTTTCACCATTGAGAATCTTCTCAATAACCTGCCATTGTTCATCGTGAAACTTTGGTAGTTTAAAGGCTCGTTGTAGAATTTGTTCTGCTTCTTGTCTTGTCATTTTTGGGTCCTTCAAATTTTCTGTTCAGCTTCTTTTAGCGGTGTCGCCTTAGACTTGCCACCAACGGATTATGGTATGAGGTCGTGGCGGATTTACGAGAGTAAATCAGTCCGACCGAGCAGGACGCTGGCACGAGATTCGATGCAATCGAATCGAGCCGACCCCCGCCATGCCTTATACCATGTGTTAGCCGCTGGGTTTTTGTATGTTTCTCATTATATGTCCAATCGAAATATTTGTTGTGTCTTGCAAGAAGTTTAATCCAATCAATCTGTATTTTGCGACTTCTTTAGAGACTCCAAAAACTACTTGTAATTCACTTAGAAAGCTAAATACTAACCTTTGATTTACTGGTTGGTTATCCAAATACAAATAACCTTTATTAATATTTTCCTTTTTAAAATATTCTTTAACGTATCTTTCCAAATGATGTTTTGGCATTAGCATTGAACTCGCAAACATGTTTGCTTGTATTTCTAATCGCTTGTTGTTAGAAAATGAATCACTTTGAAACAAAGAAATAGATTCATCTTTATCTGTTTTGGTATCAAGATATTGTCTTAAGATTTCATTGTGAAGAACTAAGTGCCCTATCTCATGTGCAAAAGTAAAACGGAATCTATTGATATCTGATTTCAATGAATTTGAAATGTGTATTTTTATTGGATTGAATTCTATTTTGCCTAAAATACTGTTAGGCAAGTCCTTGTCAAGATAAAACTTCGCATTATATATGTCTTTTACCCTATTACTCACTTTTTCAATATCCAAGCATGAGTTTTCATAAAATGAGTAATCAAATAACTCATTTATTGTGATTTCTATATATTCACTCGATCTGAATGGAATATTGATATACTTAGGGATATTGTAGAAATTGTCAATTATTCCAAAATTTAAAAGTAAATCAGGAAGCCTGTTATATCCTTTGTTCTCAAATTGTGCAATGAAATTTGTTGTGGTGAGAATATCGTTGGTTAATGATTCGTCAATTACTTCGGATTCAATATTTGTTTGTTTCTTATCCTTTCTATGATTAATCCAATCAATTTCATTTTCCAGATTCAATCGTCCAATTGCAATTTTTGTGTTTCTTGCAAATCCTAATGTTGCTTTTTGAAACGGTGATTTTGAAATTAGAATGCCTTTTGTGTTATGTTCTCCGATTTCATTTAACACAGAACCTAGCTCTCTTATGTCATTTACGGGAATACTGCTTTTATAGTCTTTACATTCAATTATTGTAAGCAATGAGTATTTTTCTGCACCTTTTTGATAAGTTTCTATTGATATGTCAACTTCAATATCCGTTTCTGTTTTTGAGGAAGGGTATTTCTTTTTCCAAAAGATTTTACTGTTTTTTCCGCTTACATAAAATTCGTCATTTTCAAGTAAGTCTTTTATGATATTAAAGACTTTCTTCTCAAATGAATCTCCTTTTTCTGTTGTTGATTTTTTCCTCATTAAAATTGTTGCAGTTACTCTTTTTCAAACCTTGCGGCTAACATCTTAGTGTTTTATTCGCCGTTATAGCCCACCAAAGTTATTGAAAAGAAGTTGATTCACAAATTTTCACAAAGATTAATTTAATATGATATCAATAATGGCAAATAAAACTAGTTGAACGGAACCTATTGCTATGGGAAAAGTATTTATGGGAGGTTGGCGTTTTTGCTTGATTTGGGTTAATAAGTTCCTATAAAAGCTCTTTTTCAAGTACATGATTGTTTTTTAATCTTAGATCGTCCACGTAAATGCATAATTCTCCCTGTATGATTTTGCTCATCATCTATACGGGTTTTGTCATTAAATGGAAAGAACGCTTTTGTTAATTATCAGAATTATCCTGGTTCCATGTGTAAAACATTGCATGCCGGGCTTACCATTAATTTCCCTTTTTTGCACTTTGCGCAAATAATCGGGTCCTTACCGGATATTATTTGTAAAACTTCCATTGCAAGCAGTCCTGTAAGTCTTGAAAAATAGGTTGGGGTGGGCAACAGTGAATAGCATAAATTGAGCTTTGTTTTCCTTTTGCAGATAGCCATGAATCCGAAGTAACGTATTTTGCTAAATCCACATGGAAGGACATGCTGCATGAATCGCCGTATAAACTCCATAGTTTCCAGGGTCATTGTTTTTCTTGCACCTCCTGCCTTGTTATCCCTATAGCTGAAAGTAACCTTATCATCTTTGTAACCTACCATACGGTGGTTGCTAATTGCCACACGGTGTGTGTAGTTGCCCAGATAACGGACCAGGTTATCGGGTGAAGCAAACGGTTTTTCTGCATAAACCACCCATTTTTTAGCGTAGCATTTTGCTTTTATGGTCTGAAAATCGGGTGTATCATCCGGAAGTTTGATCTCCTTCCTGAATACTGACTCCTGCAGTAGCCGACATAAAATACCCCTGAAAACGGTGCTGAGCACTTTTACCGGGACAAAAAACTTTTTAGCACTTGGTACCCATTCCATTCCATCATCGGATACTCCTCCGGCAGGAACAATGGTATGAATATGCGGGTGATAGGTCATTGTTTGACCCCAGGTGTGTAACAGGGCAACAGCTCCGGCCTCTGCGCCTAAATAATGCGTGTTTCTGGCACATTGCATCAGTGTTTGTCCGGCTGCTTTGAAGAGCAAGGAATAAGCAATCCTCTGATTGATATAAAACAGTTTGTGCAGACACGCGGGTATTGTGAAAACAATGTGAAAATGTTTTACCGGGGGGAGATCAGCCGCAAGTTTATCCACCCATTGCATCCGTTTTATGTACTGGCATTTGGGACAATTGCGATTACGACACGAGTTATAGGATTGAACCTTGTGACCGCAATGATTGCAACTCAATGTATGCCCGCCAAGTTCTGAAGTACGACAGGCAATAATATCTTCCATTGCTTTTTGCTGTACGGCACAAAGTGTGTTCTCGGTCAGGAAATCGTGTCTCTTATCCCGGAAAATGTCAGCAATCTCTATGATTTGCTTTTTATTCTCCATAATGATAGATCAGAAAAGTGTTATATCATCCAATGGAGAAGTAAACTCGCTGGTTTTGATATGGGCTACATGCAGGTAAACAGCTGTGGTCTTCAATGAAGTATGACCCATGAACTGCTGTATCTGTCTCAGGTTTACACCGGCTTCCAATAAATGGGTGGCAAAACAATGACGCAATGTATGAAACGATACCTCTTTTTTTATTCCGGCATTTTTAGCACTGTTTTTCACAATATACTCTACAGTTCTTTCCGACAAGGGTTGTCCTTTACGCCCCATCGGTTCGAATAGATAAGTGCTTGGTCGTTCCAATTTATAATACATTCGCAGCACTTCGAGTGTTTTCCACGAAAGAATGGTATATCTGTCCTTCTTCCCCTTTCCTTGCACGATACGTACTTGCATACGCTGTGAATCAATGTCGCGTGGTTTGATTTGTAATACTTCCATCCTGCGAAGTCCCGCAGAATAAGTAAGCATTAGAATGGCTCTGTGCTTTATGTTGTTTGTTACCGTGATCATGCGTTGCACTTCCTGCAATGACAAAACTATGGGGAGTTTTTTCTCCTTGCGAGGCCGTCTTACATGGAACTCTTCCCATTTGCGATGGCAGACGTCTACATGAAAAATCTTGAAAGCACTTATAAGCTGGTTTACCGTGGAAACGGAAATTCCTTTTTTGGTAATCAGGTAATGTAACCAGTTTTTAAAGTCTTCGGTGGTAACCTCATACAGCGATTTACCCAAGTCTTTTTCAAGTTTTATGAGCAGGCTGCAATACGTCTTAATTGTACGGGGACTGTAATTGCGAATTTGCATCTCCTTGATCTGCAAACTCTCGAATGTTTTGTTTAGATTCATAATGATAATTAATTGAAGTTATTACGCTTCAAAATTATCACTATTCTAATTTACCGACAGGTTTAGTTCAACGTATTATTTACGCAATATATATACAACTTTCGTAAATATCCGATTTATAACATTCGTATATCCCCATGTAATCGGGGGTGTTTACGAAAGTTTGTTGAATCTGGATAAATAATGGTGGAAACAGGTGTGTTGCATAAGTATCAGTATTTTGAATCGCAAACTTATATAAAAAAGTTTGAATTTTATACGCCGCCCGATAAAAATCGGGGCCGTAACTGTTCTACTTGTAATTAACGTGTTCTAAGACACAAAGTATAATTTAAAATTATCATTATGAGAACAGTTAGCGGCCTCGACGTTCACAAAGATAGCATATTTATGTGCATCCTGGACGAGCAAGGCAAAAAAACAGAAGAAAAATTCGGAGTTACCACTCGCGAAATAAAGCGGATGGCCGTTGTAATGCACTCCCGTTTTGTGAGTGATGTATGTATGGAGAGTACGGGCATTTATTGGATTCCCCTCTGGCGTTTATTGGAATCAGATTTCAAGCTTCATCTGGTCAACCCCCAGTTTCTTAAACAATTGCCCGGTCGCAAGAGCGATGTGAAAGACGCGCAGTGGATTGCCACGGCCCTGCTCAAGGAATTAGTCAGGGACAGCTTTGTTCCTGACGGCAACATTCAACGCCTGCGCCAATACGGACGGCGCATCAACGAGATAAACAAGGACACGGTTCGTTGTGAACAGCGTATCGACATGCTTCTTCAGCGCTGCAACGTGCGTTTGAGCAATTATGTCTCGCGCACCAGAAGCAGGAGCTACCGCAAAGTGGTGGATTCCCTGATAAGGGGTGAGACATCCGTGGATGAACTTATCCGGCTTATCCACGGGCGCACGGTTAACCGACACGGAAAATCGGCGGTGCATGATGCGTTGGAGGGCTGCATCGTTGAAAGCGACAGGGATTTGCTTGGGCAATACACGCAGATGCTTGACATGTATCAATCACAAAAACAGCAATGCCACGAGGCGATGGTTCAAATGTGTATGAACCTTTATCGGGAAGCATTTTTGTTTCTGCTCGGTATTCCGGGTGTGAAGGAGCTCTCGGCAGCTATCATCATTTCTGAAATAGGCGACAATATGGAACTTTTTGCTACCGCAGCAGCCCTTGTGTCATGGGCAGGACTCAGACCGCGTAACGATGAAAGCGCAGGAAAAATTAAGAGCCGCCAAATAACACACGGGAACAAGTATCTGAGAAAAGCTTTGATAGAATGTGCATGGAGTGCCGCCCGAACAAGAGGATCCGTGTTTTACTGCCGTTTTTGGCATTTAAAAGGCATGAAGAAACACCATAACGCCATTATCGTAGCCGTTGCCCGGGAGATGCTTGCCGTTATCTGGAAACTGCTTTCCAGACATGAGAATTTTGATGAAACGTATCATCTGAAGAAAAAAACTGCTTCGTAGGGCGGACTCCTGTTCCGCTTTTCCGGAGCAGTCGGATTGTTTGTAAGGCCTTTATATTTGTGGTGGATTTTATACCCCGGTTCGCAAACTGACCGTGGCAGACAATCCGTATTGAACGCCGATCAAGAACCGTAAGAGTTCGAAGAGGAAATTAATTTACATTGACGAAAGTTCATTCTTCTTTCGTCAGTAAATCTATGTGTCTAAAATATAGCAAACCAGCTTCAATGAGTTTATTATGCAGGGAAACAAATGGATTTATAGAGGAAATATAACGATTATTTGGATAAAAAACGGTATTGTTAAAAAGTTACGTGTATTTTTGACAATGGCGTTGTTGGGAGGAAGTTAAGACACATAAGCATAAGTCTTCCCTTCTTTCGCGAAAGAAGTCACCTTGCCCATCTTAAAGAGGAAGCAGGAATTCTACTTCCTGTCCTCTAGCAATTTTTCCAGAAGAGCACTCTTTTCTTTCTCTAGTTCGAGCATCCGTTCGTAGAGGGCCGTTTTTTCTTTGTTCAGTTCCAGAATCTGTTCGAGCGGATTATAGGTGTATGTGCAATTTTCACTCGAGGATGCAATATTACCCACACTCCCTTTTTCAAATGTATTGTTTTCGATGATATAAGTTACCGGATCTTCTTCCAAATCCTTGATCAGTTCGGGAGCCACGTTCAACGCTTTGGCAAAACGTTCGATTACGTCGTCGTTGAGGACTTTTCGCTGTTCGTAGGTGGAAATCAGTGCCTGGCTAAGCCCCATCTCCGCGGCGAGAGCTTCCTGTTTTATGCCCAGTGTATGGCGGAAACGCTTGATAGCGTGCCCGTGATGGGTATTTTTTACTTTTTGTTCTTTGGTTTCCATATATCTGTCTGGATATTATTTTATTACCACAAATATAGACAAAAAAGCGGAGGTACTGATAACTATCAATGCAAAAATAATAATTAACAATGAAGTTCTTGGTATATGTTCGGTTAAATTTCGTTTTCTTTGACCCATGAACAAATAAATGTTAAATTTAAAAAAGCTAAGACCCATGGATTTGTAACAGAATTTAAACGGTACGAAACAGTATAGTGCTTTTTTATATCCTAACCCCGAATCCGCAAAACTCAAATCAGGAGGCCAAAGAATGGAAACGCCCTTAATAATAAGGCCCTTGCGGAGCTTGGGGTAAGAACAACTACATACAATTGCCCGGAAATACCCGTTTAATTTTAACTATATAAATAAGACAATGAAAATCATTAAATTACTCCGGTGGAAGAGGGTAGGGTTATCCTCGACCATCTTATTCGTTTTTATTTTGGCATTGTTGAACACATTTGACAGTTTTGCCGACGACTATTTCCCGGAATCGCAACCGTCTTTTAACATACAACAGCAGAAAAGGCAGATTGCAGGTATAGTTACGGATGCAAAAGGGGAGGCCGTCATCGGAGCCAATATCATAGAAAAAGGCACGACGAACGGAACGGTGACCGACAACAACGGGGGTTTTTCCCTCACCGTGGAAAACGACGGTATACTCCAGATCTCTTACATTGGCTACCTCACACAGGAAGTCAACACCGTAGGACAAACAACCGTCACGATAACCCTGCAGGAAGATACGCAGGCCCTGGACGAACTGGTTGTGGTGGGTTACGGAACCATGAAGAAAAGTGACCTGACCGGAGCTGTAAGCCGTGTGACATTGGACGACAAAACTTCCCTGCCGAACATGAACTTATCTCAGGCACTATCCGGTACAATGGCAGGGGTCAACCTTTCAAGCCGGGGGATGGCCGGAGGAGATGCGGACATATCCATCCGCGGACAAACCACATTGTCGGCCAGTAAAACACCTCTTATTGTGCTGGACGGCATCATCTTCAACGGAAGGCTGAACGATATCAACGTAAGCGATATCGAATATATCGACGTGCTGAAGGACGCCAGCGCCGCCGCCGTTTACGGCTCCCGGTCGGCCAACGGTGTTATCATCATAACCACTAAAAAAGGAAGAAGCGAAAAACCGAAAATTACGGTCAACGCTTACTACGGGACGCAATTCGAAACCAACCATCCGGTGAAATACATGAATGGCAACCAATATGCGTTGCGAATGCTGGATTATTATTACCAACAAAACCTCTACAATTGGTATGGCAAATATGCAAAGGGATCGGAGGAAATTTCAAGCAAGCCTGTACGTCCGGACGCTTCCGACAGGGAAGTTGTGGCTTCCTATTTGAGGACCCGGGAAGAAATGGAGAACTACAAGGCCGGCAACAATATCGACTGGTTCGATGTGGTTATGCGCGACAAGCCGGTGATTCAGAACTACGACGTGAGTTATTCCGGAAGCACAAACAAGGTGAATTACTATATCTCCGGCTCATACACCGGAGAAGAAGGAATTATTGTCAATGACCAGTGGGACCGCCTGACGTTCAATTCGAAGGTGGACGGAAAAATAACGGACTGGATGTCCGTGGGGTTCAACGTCAATTATTCTTATCAGGACTATTCCGGTAGGGAGCCCGCCTTTGTGGATGTCCGCAACGCCAGCCCTCTGGCAAACAACGATCTGGAGTCTCCGGATAAATACGTTGTTTACCTGACCGGTGAAAACTACATGCCGCATCCCCTGGGATGGACAAAAATTAAAAATGAAGATATCCGAAACTCTCTTTTTCTCGTGGCCAATACAAGAATGGATGTTCCGTTCGTAAAAGGGTTGTCTTACGATTTTAACTATTCAAACACGTATTGGAACCGGAAAAACAATTCGTTTTACCCGGCGTCGATGCATGACGGTGCCGCCAACAAGGGTAAAGCTGAAAAAATCCCCGAAGAGCAAAGGAGTTGGATTTTTAACAACATAATTACTTACCTGCGCTCATTTGATGAGCACAGTATCAATGCGACGCTTCTGTACAGCCGTGAAAAGTCGATGGGCGAAAGGTTTCGTTTTACTTCCGAGGGATTCGATAACGAGGCATTGGGATATTACCAGATGGCCTTCGGAACCATCCTCAGTACCGGCAACAATGAGAAGTGGCAGGAAACCGGAGTGTCTTATATGGGACGCCTGAATTATACGTTTAGAAACCGTTATATGGCTACGGCGACAATACGGCGAGACGGATTTTCGGGTTTTGGAGCAAACTCAAAGTACGTTGACCTGCCCTCGTTTTCCTTAGGCTGGATTGCTTCGGAAGAGCAATTCATGGAAAACCTGAAATCGCTTTACCTGAAGTTCAGGCTTTCCTACGGACAGAACGGCAACCAGGGGGCGGGACGTTATACAAGCCTCTCCAAGATGTCGAGCGACAACTACGTCTTTGATAAAACCACCGGAGTAGGGGTTTTTCCTAATTTTGATCAACTGGGAAATGCGTCATTGGCATGGGAGAAAACATCATCGTTCAATCTCGGCATCGATTTCGGGTTACTCCGGAACCGGAGGATTTCCGGATCACTGGATCTCTATACTTCCGAAACGTCCAATGTGCTGGTGAGGAGGAAGCTTCCGTACTCCTCCGGGTACGAGCAGGGGTGGACCAATATCGGACATGTGAAAACGAAAGGGATGGACCTTGAACTGAGATCCTCAAACATTGAAACTAAAAATTTTAGCTGGAATTCAACGTTCACTTTCTCGTTGAACCGGGATAAGATTTCCAAATTATACGGCGGCAAGAACGATAAGGATATCGGAAACTCCTGGTTCGTGGGACAGCCCATCCAATCGTTGTACAACTACCATATTACAGGTATCTGGACGGAAGAAGACCTGTTTTCGAAGACATATACCGAACAGAGCAACATGACTCCGGAGGAGATGGGATGGACTCCCGGGCAGATATATCCCGGATGGCGCCCCGGACAATGGAAATATGAAGATGTAAACGGTGACGGGATCATCGATCCGGATAATGACCGCAAGATCGTAGGTTATAAATCACCGAACTTTCGTTTCAGCTTAAGCAATACCCTGGCTTACAAAAGCTGGTCGCTCTATTTCATGCTGAACTCCATCCAGGGCGGTAACGGGTATTACATGCTGAACAACGCCGAGTTCCTGAACGTGTCGTCGCGGTCGGACGATGTATACCGGGTTAATCAGCCCGCCATACGTCAATACTGGACTCCCGATAACGGCGTGGGCAATGCCACCGGAATCTATAACTCGCAGCCGCAATCCGGAGCCATATACCAGAGCCGGTCTTTTGTCCGCCTGCAAGATATATCCCTGATGTACAAATGCAGTCCGGATTTGTTAAAGTCATTCGGAGGTTTTGATTATTTACAGCTTTACGTATCGGGAAAGAATCTTTATACCTGGACCAAATGGCAGGGATGGGACCCTGAACTTGCCGACGACGCGGACAACAGAAAATTCAGGCCCAATACCCGTAACATTGTCGTGGGAATCAAATTTGCTTTTTAACATAAAAAATATTTATTATGAAGACTTCTATTGATTATAAAAATATTATTTTTTGCCTGCTGCTGGTTATCCCCTTGACATGGGGGTCGTGCAACGACAGCGCATTCCTGGAGGAGAAGCCGATGGACTTCCTTGCCCCGGAAAATGCATACAACACGGAAGCCGGTCTACGGCAAGGAATTAACGGGCTTCATTGGTCTGTCCGCAACGATTTCTTTTTTGGCGAAGAGATACAGGAGCACAGCAGTACCTATAAAGGGCTTGGAACCGATGTTGCCTTTCACGGAGAGGATCCGAACAGCACGAAGTTTGTAAGCAATTACGTGAATTACTTCACATCCACCAACGGAATAGTCCGGGAGTGGTGGCGTCGCCCGTTCCGTATCATTCAGCGTGCGAACCTGATTCTGGAATACATAGACAAATCGGATATTAACTGGTCCACGCCGACAAAGAAAGATGAGTTTTCCGGTGAAGCATTGTTTTTTCGCGCGTGGTGTTACCGTCACCTGGTGTCTAATTACGGGGACGTTCCCGTTGTCACGGAGGTGACCAACGAGTTTAAGACGGACTATGTGCGGCAGCCGAAAGCCGATGCCTTCAAATTGATGGAGGAGGACCTGACAAAAGCCGTGTCTTTCCTCCCCGACAGGGGTAAAGAAGAGAGTCCCGGCCGTATTACCAAAGGTGCCGCATTGCATCTCCTTACCGAGATATACCTGATGGAGGGTAAATACGATGAAGCGATACAGTCGTCAACCCGGCTAATCGATAACATGGGATACAAACTGATGACCAACCGCTTCGGCAGCGCCGGAAACTCTGTATGGGGCACGGGAGATGTTTTCTATGACCTGTTTGCGGCCAACAACCAGAACCTGGCCGAAAACACGGAAAATATCTGGTCAATCCAGTTTGATGAACCGGGAGTTATCGGAGGGAGCAACAACCGCGGGGGGCGTGCCTGGGGGCCGGCCTATTTCAGAATGGGGAACACCCCCGACGGCAAAAAAGCGTTTCGGGGTGAGCTGATAGACGGTAAATACACGGGTTATTCCGATTCCCTGGGAAGAGGGGTGTCCTGGATACGGCCGACCTACTATATGACGCATATCGTGTGGGGAAAGGATTTCGACAAGGATATCCGGAACGCCAAACACATGGTGAAGCGTGATTTCTACTTCGATAATCCCGAGTCCGCCTATCATGGTCAACGAATCGATTTCAGCCTGTACCCGCCAAGCGCGGGGCGTGACCCGATCCGAGACACGTGTCAATATATTTATCCGTTCTTTTTAAAATTCTATGATCCCTGCAATGTCCTTGAAAATCCGGCCACATCGGGAAACGGGGCTTCTTACAAGGACATATATGCCATGCGGCTGGCCGAAACCTACCTGTTCCGGGCAGAAGCGTATATCCAGACCGGGCAGAAAGAAAAGGCGTTGGCAGATATCAATGTCATACGCAACAGGGCCAAGGCCACACCCGCCACAGTGGATGAGGTGGATATCGATTACCTGCTGGATGAACGCGCCCGTGAATTGTACCAGGAAGAGTGCCGTTTTTATGTGTTGCGCAGGACGGGAAAGCTTGTTGAACGAGTCCGGAAATACAACAATAATCCGCTGACTCCGGGACTGAATATTCAGGATTATCACGTGTTGCTTCCCATACCGCAGGAGCAGATTGACCTAAACATCAGTGGTGATTTTCCGCAGAATCCAGGATATCAATAAAGGGAATAAATTCACCGGTAATGGAGTCCGGTAAAAGGTTACAGAGGCTGCCTCAATATTAGAGGCAGTTTCTCCTTTTTTTTCGTCTCATCGAATTCTTAGCCCGTTATTTACAGGCTTATCTATCGTCAATAATGTTACTTCGTTTTCGTTTACCGCACCCAAAATAAGACATTCGCTTTGTATGGTAGCGATTTGTTCTGTCGTAAAATTTACAACTGCAGTGTTATATATGATGTTGTGATTTGTACTTTTTTATCCAATATGTTAAACTCAAACCTGCTAAAACTATCGAAATTCCTAACATCTCAATTGAACCCAAATATAAATTAAATCTTTCGGGTTCAGTTACTCTCAAGTTGCTATTCAAATCAATGTGCTTACTACCAAACATTACCACCATCCACCCAAAATGGAGCGCCCAAGAGTATCCGATATGACCAGTTTGTAGAATTAAGCTATTCCTCACAAATCCAACAAGAAAAAGCGTTATTAATGTTGAAACACTCAAAATTCCTTTGTCATTAAAAATCCATTTGTAAAATACGAAATGTATCAATGAAAAGATAACGGCTAATCCTATGGATGCAAAAATTGGTCTAACTTTTCTTTTATTGACTAATGCAAAAAGTAAAATAGAACCTATGACAATCTCTTCATTTATAATGTAAAATATATCGTGATAATAACCCCGCCAACTCGTATAGCTAATCACAACATTTTGTTTAGCTGCGATATGTTTCATAATCAACAATGCACATATTGTAACAATCACAGCAAGAATTATTGATGTAGCAAATGTTTTAAAATTTACTTGTAACCCTACATGTCTAAGAAAATCTTTTTTCCAAATCAAATAGCTAAAAAAAAGAATCAATATTGTCCCAAACGATGAATTCCACCAACCTCCGAAGAAGTTATATGAAAAAAATCCATACGATAATCCCAATAGTGAAAACAAAATCGTCTTTCTTAATCTAGGTGTCATCTTGGTAGAATGTCTTTTTTAGTATAACCCACAACGGTTTGGAGCTTTGTATTCGAGCGTGTTGGCGAGACGAACGCTTATAGGGATGACGAAACCTCACAACTGCATGTTAGCCCGCCTGACGCCAAAACCCGTGTTGTGCGTATGTGCATTATTTTTTCTTGTTTAATTTCAAATCAATGTTCAAGGAATCAGCAATGTTCGTCATGAAATTTTTAATCAGTTTGCTTTTCTCCCGAGTTTCAATATCCGTTGATAATCCACAAGCAAATCTGTTTACTTCCAGTAATTTGTCAATCGGTAATAATGTGCAACCAATGCAATAAAAATTCTTTGAACGACCATCATCGAAATTTATCAATAAGTCATCTAATATGCCAGTCCGTGTTCTTTGATTTTCAATGAACTGCTTAATTCCATTACTTTTAATATAGTCAAGATTTACAAAGACTTTTCTATGAGTAACAAATGAATCTAATCCTTCTTTTTCTTTATTGAATCTTTTACAAGGATAATCTTTGCAATCGGAACAAACCTCTAATCCATTTTTAATCGTGCAACAAGTCATAAATCCACATGAAGGATGTTTATCATTAAAATTCAATCCTCCACAACCAGGACATGCAGAATCTCCTTTTGTATGGAATCTAGGACACAGTCCACAATCTATTCCACAACAACCGATCGTCTCATATTTTTTCAATTTGTCTTTCATCGCCTTATTGGTTCTGATTTTCTTACATTACGCCACAACGGTAGCCTTGTCGGATTAACAATGCGTTTACACTTTTCATATTGCTCAATACAACAAGTTGTTCCAAAGTAGCGTAATCACGTACATTTCCTGTTTTGTCGGGATTGCTGTCTCGCCACTCTTTTGCGGTAATTCCGAAAAGGGAAACATTTAGCAAATCGGCTTCGTTGGCATAAACAAAACTTGCTTGCTGTTTGGTAATTTCTTGCGGAATAAGATTTTCTTTGATTGCATCCGTGTGAATTTGGTAGTTTATTTTGGCAAGGGTGCGTTGCAGGTTCCACTCTAATTTCAGTCGGTTGTTTTCTTCGTCCTTGAGACGTTGAAATTCATTAACCAAGTAGATTTGAAATTCGGGGCTTAACCACATTGCAAAGTGAAATGCAATATCTTTATGTGCATACGTTCCGCCGTATCTTCCTGCTTTTACGAGCATTCCTATGGCTTTCGTCCTGTCAATCCATTGACCAACTGACATTATAAATCTGTTCGTACCCGCTTCTTGCCCAATTACCCCGAATTCGGGGTAATTAAAATCGGGATTATTTACTCTCTCCCAAACGCCGAGATATTCTATCGTGTTTTTGTTGGTTATCCATTTGCCTATCAGTCCGCTACCTTCCCTAAAAGAAACGGTCATATCCGTAAGGCTGATATAATCGGTATTCTGCTGACTGATAACCGTTATTTCGGATTCTTTTACTTGTAATATTCTTCCTTTTGCCATAAAACTCTCAGAATAAATAAAGCACAAACTTACAAAAGGCAAGACGAATAAAGACGGTTTTACATTGATTAATTTAGCTCTTTCTTGTGTTTCTTTATCTTTTTCATTGCCCAGTCGTAATGACTTGAAGTTGCTGAAAAGCAATAACTACCCAAACTGGTAGTACCAGTCCAATCAAAAAACTTACGGGTAAAAAGTTGCTCGTTGGTAAACGTGTCAATCAAGCGCATTACTTCAACGTGACTTTTTTGTAAAATAGCAATTGCTCTCAAATGATCTAATCCATGAAGTCTGTCAGAGTTATTGTTAAAAATCTTTCTCAGTCAGTATTTGTCATTGCAGTTTGTTGTTCTTGGCTTGACCATAACGGACGGCAGTAAGAAAAGTTGCCGATTGCGGGCGATTTCCTGTCAGTTTACACCAGCTTTTTTACGAGGCACAAACGCCCGAAAACCGCTGAAACCCGTATGTATTATACCATGTGTTGGCGGTTAGCCCTTTTGTCCTGTCTGATTTTTTCAATCTCTGGTTGTCAAGGTTGTATTAAACCAAATGTAAAATTGTCGATAAAAAAGCCTGTCTTACTTGAAATTAGTAATCAAAAAGTTGTCTGTCAAGTTATGCAGATCGTTTTTTTCGTTGTATTAAAATGTAAACAATTGGTAAAATACCTATCGTATTAAATACTATAATACAAATAAACCAAATCAGATGATTGTTGCGTGCAGATTTCCACATTGCGATTATTTTCCAAACAATATCCCAAAGAATAAGAACAATGAAAACTGGTAAAAACCAAGTAGGATAATCTTGAAAGCATTGAAATGTTTCCATAGTGTTTCATTTTAATTGTTATTTGACCTTAAAAGTTTTTTGTCGTGCGAAATGTCCATCGTTAAAATGTAAAGTTAGAAAATATGTCATTAAACAACTCAATTTGCGCAGACTTTTTAGGGTTACCGCCAACGTTTTCGGGCTTTGCGTTCAGACGGGTTTCGGAGCACAAGACTGTCAACCTGAACTGAACTTGAATAGAAGCACAAAGTTCCGCGTTTGCACGTCACCCCGCCTGACGCAAAACCCGTGTAATGGGCAGTTTTTATTTTAGTTCTTCTAAGATAATTTTCTTTTGTTGCAATGTGTTCTTCATGGCCTTTTCTCGAACCTTTGGGTCAGCGTTGTTTATTAGGGCAAAATATTCAACAGGTACTACTTGCCAAGATAAGCCATATTTGTCTTTGCACCATCCACAAGAACTTTCTTGTCCACCATTTTTAGTTAAGGCATTCCAATAATAATCTGTTTCGGCTTGGTCTTTTGTGTTAATAACCAATGAAACTGACTCGTTAAATTTTTGAAATGGACCTGCTGCTAAAATGCTCAATTCCATGCCAGCAATTTCGATAATTGCTGTTTCAAAGTTTCCGCCTCCTGCTTCTGGTGGGTTTGTGTACTTGTGATGTTCTTTTAGTTTACCGTCTTTAAATATTGAAAGATAATAGTTGGCAACTGCTTTAGCGTCTGTTGTTTCGACCCAAATCGAAGGTGTTATTTTTTGAGTAATCATATTTTATTTCGTTTTGTCGTTGTTATTTTTGCTACAGTGTGGTTTATTGCTTTGTCAGCGTAATTCGACTGACTTGGATTTGAGCAAAAGGTTGTCAAGCCAATTACAATTGCACCAAGAAGTAAATATTTATTCATTTTTTTATATTAAGTCCTGTTTGTCTATTCGTTAACTACGTCTGTAAAATTGCCCAACGGTTAACGGCTTTACGAAGGTGGGGCTATGAAATTCAAAACTTTCTATAAACACGAACCCGAGCAAAAACCATTTTCGTTTTTCAAACTTACAAAAAATAAAAAAACGAAATGGTTTTTTGCGACTTAAAGTGTGAAAATCTTCAACGCCAGGGAATTTTGCCCTCGCTTTTGCAAAGCCGATGTTATGTGATGGCAATTTTTTTGTACTTTTGTCATAAACTAAATCATTTCATTATGTATTTCAGCAGACCTTGGACTTTTATATAAGTGAAAGACAGTCCTCCCTTATTTTTTAAATCAATATTTTTTCTAGACGATTAGTCTATGATTTACAGCCACTATTTTATTCTAAAATCAGTGTCGTAATTTCATTGCTGTTTCTGATGGGTAATACTGTCTTTCACTTTCTGTGATTTGAGTCAAGTATTCATCCAAAAGAAATTAATAATGAAAAAAAATCGTGTTCTTGTAAGGTTTACAGGTCAACATTTTGCAATAGACACCCGATTAATAAATGATGCTATTCGGCTAGCTGACGTGCAAAAAGAAGATTTGGTTTTAGATATTGGTGCCGGTCGTGGTTTTTTGACTGTTCATTTAGCTAAAAACATTGACAATGTGATAGCTATTGAAAATGACAGGCGTTTGGTATCCGAACTCAGGTCGAAATTCGGATGTAATAAAAAAGTCAACATTGTAGCAATTGACTATATGCGGTTTTCGTTTCCACAAAAGCATTTTAAAGTGGTTTCTAATATACCATACGGAATTACTTCCGATATTCTGAAATCGCTGATGTTCACGAATCTGGAATATTTTACGCAAGGCTGTTTGATTATGCAATTAGAACCCGCTCAAAAACTTGTTCAGCAAAAGTTTTTCAACCCGTATGTTGTTTTTTATCATACATTTTTCAGGTTGGAGTTGATGTATGAAATTAGTCCGAAAAGTTTTCTGCCGCCTCCAACGGTTAAGTCGGCATTACTAAAAATCAGTAAAAAGAAGTGTGAAAATATCTGTGTCGAGATGAAAGAAAAATATCTTGATTTTCTTTATTTTATGCTTCATTTCCCTGATTTGCCGGTACGTACGGCTTTGAAGAAAATCTTTCGTAAACAACAAGTTAGGGAGCTTACTGAAAAGTCTGGTTTAAAGTTGGATAATTCGGTTTGCACGATGTCTGCACAGCAATTTTTAGAATGTTTTGTTGAAATGTTAAAAGTCGTACCCGATAAATTTCACCCAAAAAAGTAAATCCGTTTTTGTCAGAACAACGCTTTTTCATTTGGGGAGAGCGTTGTTTTTGTTTGCTCATAACTGTTCAGTGCAAGAATAGTAGCCGGTAGCGTGTTATCTTTCACTCAAAATAAACGAAAGTTTAAGCGGGCCAAAAGCCTTGAATTTACTATCTTTCAGGCTGTTATTTTTGCACATTGTTACCAGTTTGTTGTTTATTTTCATTCTTCGTCCTTATTTTCAATTAATTGTTTCAGCCTTTCTTTGCTTGGTAATACTGTCTGATATTTGCTGGCGAAAATCTGTTCATTATTTTCGGGTAAAGTGTATTCTACAACTGCTTCACTTTTATTCTGACAAAGTATCAAACCAATAGTTTGATTTTCGTCTTTAAGTTTTATCTCTCTGTCATAATAATTTACATACATTTGCATTTGTCCAATATCCTGATGTTTTAGCTCTCCAATTTTTAAATCAATCAAAATAAAACATTTCAAAATTCGATTATAAAATACCAAATCTATCCTGAAATGCTTTTCATCAAATGTTATTCTTTTTTGTCTTGCAACAAATGTGAAGCCTGTCCCTAATTCGAGTAAGAAATGTTCAAGTTTATCTATTAATTTTTGTTCTAAATCACTTTCAGTATATGAAGGTCGTTCCGGCAATCCAATAAATTCTAAAACATACGGGTCTTTAATGGCATCTTTGGGTTTTTCTATTATTAAACCTTTTTCTGACAATTCAATGACTTTCTTTTTATCACGGCTTAAAGCCAGTCTTGTGTATAATGCACTGTCGTACTGCCTTTGAAGTTCGCGCAAGCTCCAGTTATTTTTATAAGTTTCTATTTCGTAAAACCGGCGTTCGTTTTCATCGTCAATCCTCATTAGTTTTAAATAATGCGACCAGCTTAAATTGAATTCGTCAGACACTGTCTGACCTTTTGAGTAAATGAGATAAAAGCTTCGCATTTGTTTGATATTTGTCGGGGAAAATCCTTTACCAAATTCAGTCGAAAGCTTGTATGAGAGCTCATTGATCAATTGTTGCCCATATTCTGCCCTTTCTTTTCCTTTTTGTTCTTCTTCTACAATCATTCTCCCTATTTCAAAATAGGTTGTAACCATTGTTTTATTTACAGTTTGGACAACATTGCTTTGCGCTTGTTTTAATAACTCTGAAACTTTATAGTATAGATTTTCAGGATTATGTGTAATTTCTGTCATTCGTGATAATTTTGTTAATACACAAATTTAGTCTTTTAATTATCAATATTATTTATTGGCATTTCCTCTTTCAACATCTTAGTGTTTTATTCGCCGTTATAGCCCACCAAAGTTATTGAAAAGAAGTTGATTCACAAATTTTCACAAAGATTAATTTAATATGATATCAATAATGGCAAATAAAACTAGTTGAACGGAACCTATTGCTATGGGAAAAGTATTTATGGGAGGTTGGCGTTTTTGCTTGATTTGTGTTAATAAGTTCCTATAAAAGCTCTTTTTCAAGTACATGATTGTTTTTTAATCTTAGACCGTCCACGTAAATGCATAATTCTCCCTGTATGATTTTGCTCATCATCTATACGAGTTTTGTCATTAAATGGAAAGAACGCTTTTGTTAATTATCAGAATTATCCTGGTTCCATGTGTAAAACATTGCATGCCGGGCTTACCATTAATTTCCCTTTTTTGCACTTTGCGCAAATAATCGGGTCCTTACCGGATATTATTTGTAAAACTTCCATTGCAAGCAGTCCTGTAAGTCTTGAAAAATAGGTTGGGGTGGGCAACAGTGAATAGCATAAATTGAGCTTTGTTTTCCTTTTGCAGATAGCCATGAATCCGAAGTAACGTATTTTGCTAAATCCACATGGAAGGACATGCTGCATGAATCGCCGTATAAACTCCATAGTTTCCAGGGTCATTGTTTTTCTTGCACCTCCTGCCTTGTTATCCCTATAGCTGAAAGTAACCTTATCATCTTTGTAACCTACCATACGGTGGTTGCTAATTGCCACACGGTGTGTGTAGTTGCCCAGATAACGGACCAGATTATCGGGTGAAGCAAACGGTTTTTCTGCATAAACCACCCATTTTTTAGCGTAGCATTTTGCTTTTATGGTCTGAAAATCGGGTGTATCATCCGGAAGTTTGATCTCCTTCCTGAATACTGACTCCTGCAGTAGCCGACATAAAATACCCCTGAAAACGGTGCTGAGCACTTTTACCGGGACAAAAAACTTTTTAGCACTTGGTACCCATTGCATCCGTTTTATGTACTGGCATTTGGGACAATTGCGATTACGACACGAGTTATAGGATTGAACCTTGTGACCGCAATGATTGCAACTCAATGTATGCCCGCCAAGTTCTGAAGTACGACAGGCAATAATATCTTCCATTGCTTTTTGCTGTACGGCACAAAGTGTGTTCTCGGTCAGGAAATCGTGTTTCTTATCCCGGAAAATGTCAGCAATCTCTATGATTTGCTTTTTATTCTCCATAATGATAGATCAGAAAAGTGTTATATCATCCAATGGAGAAGTAAACTCGCTGGTTTTGATATGGGCTACATGCAGGTAAACAGCTGTGGTCTTCAATGAAGTATGACCCATGAACTGCTGTATCTGTCTCAGGTTTACATCGGCTTCCAATAAATGGGTGGCAAAACAATGACGCAATGTATGAAACGATACCTCTTTTTTTATTCCGGCATTTTTAGCACTGTTTTTCACAATATACTCTACAGTTCTTTCCGACAAGGGTTGTCCTTTACGCCCCATCGGTTCGAATAGATAAGTGCTTGGTCGTTCCAATTTATAATACATTCGCAGCACTTCGAGTGTTTTCCACGAAAGAATGGTATATCTGTCCTTCTTCCCCTTTCCTTGCACGATACGTACTTGCATACGCTGTGAATCAATGTCGCGTGGTTTGATTTGTAATACTTCCATCCTGCGAAGTCCCGCAGAATAAGTAAGCATTAGAATGGCTCTGTGCTTTATGTTGTTTGTTACCGTGATCATGCGTTGCACTTCCTGCAATGACAAAACTATGGGGAGTTTTTTCTCCTTGCGAGGCCGTCTTACATGGAACTCTTCCCATTTGCGATGGCAGACGTCTACATGAAAAATCTTGAAAGCACTTATAAGCTGGTTTACCGTGGAAACGGAAATTCCTTTTTTGGTAATCAGGTAATGTAACCAGTTTTTAAAGTCTTCGGTGGTAACCTCATACAGCGATTTACCCAAGTCTTTTTCAAGTTTTATGAGCAGGCTGCAATACGTCTTAATTGTACGGGGACTGTAATTGCGAATTTGCATCTCCTTGATCTGCAAACTCTCGAATGTTTTGTTTAGATTCATAATGATAATTAATTGAAGTTATTACGCTTCAAAATTATCACTATTCTAATTTACCGACAGGTTTAGTTCAACAGTAGTACAAACAATTCTGTCTTTTTATTCAAATTGTGCTGTACCTACTTTATCGAAAATAAACTTGCAGTTATTGGAGTCGGAACCTGTACCGTGTCTCCAAAACCAGGTGATGATAGGAGTGCCGTCGGTAGTCTTCCATCCCGAGACATTCACTATCTGATGATAATTATCTGGATCTTCAATGAAACTCGTGTATTGGTAATCTTCGGATGGTCCATTCTCAATCCACCACAAAAACTCCTCCTTTTGGGCAATAAGGCGGCTGCCATTTACAGGGATACCCGATGTTCCCAGGTATTTACCGTCCATGGTCTGAATCGTGAATAAAGACATCGTTCTCCTGTTCATATTCAGAGCATTCTTTTTGAACGTAATTTTAAACTGCTGTTTTTGGGAATTGCTCAGTTCAACCTTGCCCGCTGCATTGGCAAAAAGATGTGGTTGATTTGGTTTTTTACCAAGCATGGACTTGATAGTATATATTCCATCGCAAATATAGATAGTACCGCCATACCGGGTATTTTTTTCATACTTAGCACCAGTAACCCGATTCTGCTCATGTCTCCATAATATAACCTTGTCGCAAAGCATTTTAGCCTGCTCTTTCGTGCATTTGGCATTGGGACCTTTATCACCCCCAATACCGAACTCCGCTATATCAGCTTTGGATAATGGGCTTCCCCCTTTATCGTGGTTGTCGTAAGCCATCAGCTTGAGAATAAGTGATATCATCTCATCGTAGGTAAGCGTTCCTTCCGGGTTGAACTTCCCTTTGGGAACGATCCCCCAATAAGCCAACCGGTCCGCATAATAATCATCTGTATCGGTAAAAAAGCCTAGTCCGGTAGATTCAACCATCCCTTTCAAGGTAAACTTAACAGCCCAACTGCCATATATATTCTCCATGATATCTTTAACAAGCAATTGCGCCATTTCGGCACGGGTTAACGGTTTTGTCAAATCGTCGGCCACCTCGCCCCATTCTCCTGCTGTACCTATATAAGCTCCGTTATACGAGAACCATTCTTTCGCCCAGGGAGAAGCCACCACATCCGGTTTATCCACCTTTACAAGTCGTTTCTTATAGAGATAATATTCACCGCCTCTGTGCTTTATCTTTGCCCAGTCGCCTTCAATGGCAACAACTTCATAAACCTGTGACTTCAGCACTTCGCCCACTATAGGCTCGTCTGTTTTAGCCCTGTAAGGCGTTTCGGTATGGTCTTTAGTTGCATAAGTCACTTTATACAACATCGGTTTGGCTGACTTCTGCCCGACAGCGGGCACGAAATTAAACGCCATGCATACTAGTAAGACCACGCTAAAGAGTCGACTCCATGAGCACCATCTCTTGCCGCTTTGCGGCATTTCCATCTGTTTTTCCATTTACTTTTACCTGTTTATCAAAAGAGAAGAAAATCTCCTGCAACTATTTTCTAATTGTTCTGTTTTAATTTTACTGTTTGTTTATTAGCAATATTGCCAACGGTTTGGTGGTATGGTTAGTTGCCGATTTCGGGCGACATCCCTGTCAACCGTTACAAACCTTTTGCGGGGCAGATGCTTTCAAGATACCACTGCGCAAGCCATTGGTTAAATTGCGTGTTAGCACTCTTTTATTTATCGTTAAGTAGTTTTTTTAGTTCAGAATATTCTCTTTTTCCTAAAAGGTCAAGCTCGTTACCTGTAGCCAATTTTATTGCTTGTCTTGCTTCATTTATTCTTTTTAACATTGGTATAATTATTCGTTTTCCGTGATTGACAAACGAGTCAAGGTCTTGTGCACATGTCGGTATTTTATATCCTTGTCTGCCCGATGCAATTAGAACCCCTTTGTCCCTGAGATTACCTACAACCTTCGTTCTAAAATACTCTTCCTGAATTTTTTCAGGTCGGCTTTGATTTAAATGCCCTACAATTTCTTTTGTCGTTATATATCTATTTTTAGGATTGGCTCTTTGTAACCAAAGCAATAATTTGAGAAAGTTAATTTGGTCAATTCTTTGTTGGTCATTACCCACTTCATTTTCTAAAAAATTCAGAACTCTCATAAAACAAACTTCTGCTATTCTTTCGTCAAAGGTTTCATCAATATTTGTTTCTTTTAATTCACTGAAAGAAAGTTCCTTTGGAAAATAGTTTATACTACTAATTTTCGGGGACAGGATTCGCTGGAATTCATCACTATGCTCTGACTTTTTTAAGTCGTCAAAAATGTAACCTAACGTTCCTGCAACAAAATCTGCAAGTTGAATAAATTCATTTAGTTTGCTGTTTTGAATATTGAATTCTGAGCCAGAGAATAAAGTTTTATGGTGGTGCTTTTCTACATACTTCTTAAACTCTCTCATAAAATCATTTCCGCCGTGTTCGTCTACATTTAAGTCAAGGTTGGGAAATGTCCTGAATAATTCCTTATAAAGTAAGTTGTTTAGAAATTTGTAAAATGATTTTTTGTAATTGAAACCTTCTCCTGAGAGTTTTCTTTTGTCAACCACTACAGCATATACTGAAATGTCTAATTTTGCAATATCTTCAATGATTCTTTTTCTTCGGCTATGATGCTGACCAACACCACTTGATTTAATTTCACCAGTCTGAAAATTGTGCTTCTTTCTAATATTTTTTATTTCCTCTCTTAGTTTCTCAAGATTCTCGGTCTTAGTAATAACAGTCGCAATAATAAAGTGGCTTCCCTGTGTCTGGAAGTCAAATGAGTTGTTGCCAAACTCGTCTGCAAAGGCTGTTATTTGTTGAGTCATCTTGTTTTTTTGGTTACATGTATAAAACGTTGGGGATTGCGGGCTTCGTCCCTGTCAAGCTACACCAAAGTTTATGCGGAGCAGGTTGCTCGAATACAACGGAAACCCTTATTGACCGCTACACTTTGTTAGCGTTTCGTTGTTTTTTCTTTATCCAATTGTCATGTAAATTTCCCCATTTGTCAGTTGAACTTCCCAACCTGTCTGCCTGTCTTGGATGGCAAAGAGGAATTACATTATAAATTTTGTCGTTAATTTTAATCTCATGCTGCCCACCATAAGTATTTTCACTCTCACCAAATTGCGCTAATCTAGAAAAGCGATTGTCATAGAAACGCAGAAACCAATAAATAGGCAAATCTCCTAATAATATTAAGTTTTCTGCTTGCGAAGTTTCAAGTTCTTCTAATATCTCATCTCGTCTGGATTTAGAATTCAACTCCGATTTGTCAAAGTCTGGAATTGAAGCTTTAGAAAGTCCGTACTCACTTATGATGCTGTCAGAATAGTGTTTGTTGATGGCATTTCGCTGATGTTCGTTAACTCTCGATTCAGGAAGCAAGTCGCATAGCCACGAAGTGTTTCTATCTAGTCCAAGCGGTTCTAAAAACAGATTGTCAAGTGCTCTACCTGATGGACCATTTAATCTTTTGTCTTTTGGAATTGTCAGTTGACCTAATTGCTCTGGAACCCATATTTTTGAAATAATTTCTTCAGCATAATTTCCTGTCCAAAATATTTCGGGTTCACTTGCTACTGCTAAAGCTGATACTTTTTGCTTACCGTCTTTGTCTAACCAACTGGCATGAACAGCACTGGCATAAACTCCCAAAACAAAAGCTTTTTTGGGAGTTTTGTCCTTTTGCTCAACTTTTTTGAGTTCTTGTCCAAATGGGAAATTGCAAGTTTTATTCATGCTGTTGTCTTTTTACAATGACCGCTAACATCTTAGTGTTTTATTCGCCGTTATAGCCCACCAAAGTTATTGAAAAGAAGTTGATTCACAAATTTTCACAAAGATTAATTTAATATGATATCAATAATGGCAAATAAAACTAGTTGAACGGAACCTATTGCTATGGGAAAAGTATTTATGGGAGGTTGGCGTTTTTGCTTGATTTGGGTTAATAAGTTCCTATAAAAGCTCTTTTTCAAGTACATGATTGTTTTTTAATCTTAGATCGTCCACGTAAATGCATAATTCTCCCTGTATGATTTTGCTCATCATCTATACGGGTTTTGTCATTAAATGGAAAGAACGCTTTTGTTAATTATCAGAATTATCCTGGTTCCATGTGTAAAACATTGCATGCCGGGCTTACCATTAATTTCCCTTTTTTGCACTTTGCGCAAATAATCGGGTCCTTACCGGATATTATTTGTAAAACTTCCATTGCAAGCAGTCCTGTAAGTCTTGAAAAACAGGTTGGGGTGGGCAACAGTGAATAGCATAAATTGAGCTTTGTTTTCCTTTTGCAGATAGCCATGAATCCGAAGTAACGTATTTTGCTAAATCCACATGGAAGGATATGCTGCATGAATCGCCGTATAAACTCCATAGTTTCCAGGGTCATTGTTTTTCTTGCACCTCCTGCCTTGTTATCCCTATAGCTGAAAGTAACCTTATCATCTTTGTAACCTACCATACGGTGGTTGCTAATTGCCACACGGTGTGTGTAGTTGCCCAGATAACGGACCAGATTATCGGGTGAAGCAAACGGTTTTTCTGCATAAACCACCCATTTTTTAGCGTAGCATTTTGCTTTTATGGTCTGAAAATCGGGTGTATCATCCGGAAGTTTGATCTCCTTCCTGAATACTGACTCCTGCAGTAGCCGACATAAAATACCCCTGAAAACGGTGCTGAGCACTTTTACCGGGACAAAAAACTTTTTAGCACTTGGTACCCATTCCATTCCATCATCGGATACTCCTCCGGCAGGAACAATGGTATGAATATGCGGGTGATAGGTCATTGTTTGACCCCAGGTGTGTAACAGGGCAACAGCTCCGGCCTCTGCGCCTAAATAATGCGTGTTTCTGGCACATTGCATCAGTGTTTGTCCGGCTGCTTTGAAGAGCAAGGAATAAGCAATCCTCTGATTGATATAAAACAGTTTGTGCAGACACGCGGGTATTGTGAAAACAATGTGAAAATGTTTTACCGGGGGGAGATCAGCCGCAAGTTTATCCACCCATTGCATCCGTTTTATGTACTGGCATTTGGGACAATTGCGATTACGACACGAGTTATAGGATTGAACCTTGTGACCGCAATGATTGCAACTCAATGTATGCCCGCCAAGTTCTGAAGTACGACAGGCAATAATATCTTCCATTGCTTTTTGCTGTACGGCACAAAGTGTGTTCTCGGTCAGGAAATCGTGTTTCTTATCCCGGAAAATGTCAGCAATCTCTATGATTTGCTTTTTATTCTCCATAATGATAGATCAGAAAAGTGTTATATCATCCAATGGAGAAGTAAACTCGCTGGTTTTGATATGGGCTACATGCAGGTAAACAGCTGTGGTCTTCAATGAAGTATGACCCATGAACTGCTGTATCTGTCTCAGGTTTACACCGGCTTCCAATAAATGGGTGGCAAAACAATGACGCAATGTATGAAACGATACCTCTTTTTTTATTCCGGCATTTTTAGCACTGTTTTTCACAATATACTCTACAGTTCTTTCCGACAAGGGTTGTCCTTTACGCCCCATCGGTTCGAATAGATAAGTGCTTGGTCGTTCCAATTTATAATACATTCGCAGCACTTCGAGTGTTTTCCACGAAAGAATGGTATATCTGTCCTTCTTCCCCTTTCCTTGCACGATACGTACTTGCATACGCTGTGAATCAATGTCGCGTGGTTTGATTTGTAATACTTCCATCCTGCGAAGTCCCGCAGAATAAGTAAGCATTAGAATGGCTCTGTGCTTTATGTTGTTTGTTACCGTGATCATGCGTTGCACTTCCTGCAATGACAAAACTATGGGGAGTTTTTTCTCCTTGCGAGGCCGTCTTACATGGAACTCTTCCCATTTGCGATGGCAGACGTCTACATGAAAAATCTTGAAAGCACTTATAAGCTGGTTTACCGTGGAAACGGAAATTCCTTTTTTGGTAATCAGGTAATGTAACCAGTTTTTAAAGTCTTCGGTGGTAACCTCATACAGCGATTTACCCAAGTCTTTTTCAAGTTTTATGAGCAGGCTGCAATACGTCTTAATTGTACGGGTACTGTAATTGCGAATTTGCATCTCCTTGATCTGCAAACTCTCGAATGTTTTGTTTAGATTCATAATGATAATTAATTGAAGTTATTACGCTTCAAAATTATCACTATTCTAATTTACCGACAGGTTTAGTTCAACGTGTTGTTTACGCAATAAATATACAACTTTCGTAAATACCCGATTTATAACATTCGCTTATATATATTAACATTAAAATATTTTGCATTTATATCATATTGTATTTGTGTTTGTTATGTTTTAATTAATTTTTTTATATTTTTGCATATACGAATGTTTCACAAAATCGAAGACGATGAAAACAATGGATTTATTGGACGAGTTTGAACGAAAAATGATTGTTCAACGATACAGTTCCAACTCCATTCAAAATTACAAGAGTGCGGTGAGGAGTTTTTTACAGCTGGCTGAAAAGAAATACAGCCATCCGCTGGAGATAACGGAAACGGAAATTGAGAAATATATATACTGGAAAATTGAGAAACATCGCATCGGAGCATCTTATCAACGTTTGATCGTGGCTTCAATAGACAAGTTTTATCTTTCGATGTTCAACAGACAACTCAACCTAAACCATCTGTATCCCCGCTCGAAGAACAAAAGTCTGCCGGTTTACCTGACTGCCCGGGAGGTCCGCAGGTTGATGGATAACGTGACCAACCTGAAGCACAAATGCGTCCTCCAGCTGTTATACGGATGTGGACTGCGGTTAAACGAACTGCTTCACCTGAAACTGACCGATGTCGATTCGAAAAATAAAATTATCCTGATCAGAAAAGCCAAAGGAGGAAAAGACCGTGTGGTGATGCTTTCCCCTCTGTTACTGGAATCTTTAAGGCATTACTACAAGATATATCAACCGGGGGAATACCTGATAGAGGGGCAGGGAGGGGGTGTCTATTCCGAAAAGAGCGTGCAGGTCATTGTCAAGAATGCAGCTTTAAAAGCGGGCATCACCAAAAAAGTGACTCCTCATACCTTGCGCCACAGCTTTGCTACCCACCTGCTGGAAAACGGTACGGATATCCGGTATATCCAGGAATTGCTCGGACACAAATCGGTGAATACGACCGAAATTTATACCCATGTTACCGACATCGCGAAATCCAAAATAAAAAGCCCGCTCGATCTGCTTTGATGCAAGGCGGCAGGCTTTATTTTGAGTGAAACAGTACTTTTACATCCGGTTGATCTCTCCCTGGCCGGCGCCGGTTCCCTTGTACCGGTTCTTGGCGGTATTGAATTTGTAGCGCACCGTCAGCTCCAGCTCGCGCGTATCCCAGCGGCTGAACTGGTAAATGTTGAGGCGGTCGTTATAAGCTTTGATATCCATCGTACGCCCGTGGAAGAGATCGTGCCCTTTCAGCACTACCGACAGCCGGTCGTCGAAGAACGATTTGGTGACTCCCAGGTTGACCACGAACTGGTGATCGGTCAATTCCACGTTTTGCTGGTTCCCCTTGCCCTGAAAATTGGCGTCGAGGGTCAGGAGGAATCCTTTCGGCAACGAAAAGGAATTGTTCAGCGAGGCGGTGGGTATGGGGCTGTTCAGGCGTACCTGCTTATCGTTGCTGGTGATGGTGAGCCATTGTTTCATAAACCCGATGGAGGCCTGCGGAGCCCAGATGCCGAATTTGGGAGAAGCGGTGAGGTAGGCGGTCAGGCTGGGCAGCTTGTCCAGGTTGCGCGTAGAAAGGAGGGTTACGGCGGGATTCTCTTCCATCTGTGTCGCCCACTGCATGATCACATCTCTTTCCTGCTTGTAGCTGACCATGAGCTGAAGGTATTTCCAGGAACCGGTGAGCGAAGCATCGTGGATGATGGTCGGCTTGAGGAAAGGGTTGCCTGTCTGCATGGTGAACCGGTTGGCATAGAAGATGCTGCTTCCCAGCTGCCAGTATGCGGGACGGACGGTCTTTGCAGTATAGCTTAGTTGCAGTTGCACTCCGCCCAGTGTATTGCTGTAGGAGAAATTGGGAAACCAGTGCGCGTAATGCCGGCTTTGTTCATCCATCTTTTCGCCGTCGCTGAAATAGTCGGAATAGACTTTCTCAAAGCGGACTCCGCCAGTTAACTGTCCGATAGGGGTGGAACGGGAATATTCAGCGAAGAAAGCGTTGTTTTCGTCGTGGATGGAAGTGTTGGTGGAAGGGATTCCCTGGATGTCGGTGGTGTAGTCATCGTCCCGGCGGGTACGGGTAAACTCATTCCCTGCCGAGAGCTGGCCTTCCCAAACAGGGTAGGAGAGTACCAGCCTGGTGGCAAATAGGCGATTCTTGATCCGGTTGTCGGAAGTGATGACCCGGTCGTCATACTCCTGGCTGCTCTCGGTAATGGAGGAGGCGGTCGATTGGCTGCTCCTGTAGAAATCGCTGTTGAAATCCACGTTCAGTTCTCCGAACTTGCCGTTGTAATAGGCGTTCAGCCTGTGCCTGGGTTTGCTGTTCTGTGTCTGGTTATCGTTGCTTTCCCACCGGTCGTAAAACACCCCGCCGGCATAGACGTCGCTCAGCGTGGTGGACTGCATGCCGTTTTTTCCCGGAAAGGCGGTCATGGTGTATTTTACTCCCGCATAATGGTTGGATGAAATCTCGTAGTTGACTCCCGCAATGGTGGTCAGCGGATTGGATAGCCCGTCCACACGGAGTTCGTTTTTTTGTGTCCAAAGGGTATCTACGAAGGCCTCCTGGGCTATCCGGCTGTCCTGGACGTAGGCATACCGTTCATATTTGACCGTCCCGAAGATATCCCATCCCTTGTGGCGGTAGTTCAGGTTGAGCTGCTGCCGCAGGTCGGTATTTTCCGTTTGCAGGTAGGTAGACCGTATATCGAAGCTCAATCCGTCGCCGGTCTTGCGGACGGTATGAATACGGATCACCGCCTTTACGGAGGCATCGTATCCCGCGCCGGGGTTGTGCACAATCTCCACTTCCCTGATGTCGGCGGACGAGATCAGGTCGAGTTCCGACACGTCGCGCAACTCACGGTTGTTGACGTAAATCTTTGCCTTCCCTTTGCCGAAGATCGAGAAATCGCCGTTGTCACCCGTGATGGCGGGCAACCGTTTCAGCACATCGTTGGCTGTTCCGGCCTTGCTCAATACGGTGTTTTGTACGGTAGCCACCACGGCATCACTGCGCAGCCTGATGCGGGGCAGGTCTCCTTCTACTACCACTTCATCCAGCAGGGTAGTGTCCGGTTGAAGGGAGATCGTTTGTTCGGGGAGCGCCGGCACCGTTTGTGTTTCGTATCCAATAAACGATACCCGCAGAAGGGCATTGGAGCTGTTGTTATCCGCAAGAAGCGAGAAGACACCTTGTTGATCGGTGGTGGTTCCCGTGATCAGTGTTGAGTCGGGGAGGGAGTAGATGGCCACATTGGCAAATGGAATGGGATTGCTGTCGCTATCGGTTACCGTTCCTTTTATCTGGGCACGCAGGGGCAACAGTATGCCACATAGAAATAACGAAAAGAGAATTTTTTGATTCATTGTGTTTTTGTTTTAATCCGATAATAGGACAACCGTTTCCTTTGTTTGGTTACAACCTGTACAATTTTTTTTGCCGGAAAAAGAATATCCATTATCTTTACGTCGTCCAATCGCATCAAAAAGGTACGGTACAATGAAACCGGCACAATTAAAGTAATCGTTGGACAGGCAACATGCAAATCAAATACCTGACTTTATTCCTCCTGTTGTCGACAACCGTTTGCCTGAAAGCACAGGAAACGGTAACCCTGTCGCATTACCTGTTCCCCGATTTCCAGCCGGGGGTGGTGTTGCTGAAAAACGGCGTGAGGAACAACGCCAAGCTCAATTATAATGCAGCATCGGAAGAGATGGTTTTTGATGAAAACGGCAAAACCCTGGCAATAGGAGATGCCGTCCTTCCCCAGATAGATACCGTGTTCGTTGCGGATGAGAAGTTTATCCGGATAAACAATAAATTCGTAAGAATCCTGATCGATAAACCTGAAATTGACTTGTTTGTGGAACACAAATGCAGGCTGATCCCTCCCGGGAAGCCGGCCGCTTACGGAGGAACGTCGCAAACATCATCCACAACATCTTATTCTTCCATCCTGTCGGACGGCAGGGTATATGACCTGAAACTTCCTGACGACTACAAGATTATACCTTACAATGTGTTTTGGCTGAACCGGAACGGGAAGTTGCAAAGTTTTTCGAACCTCGGGCAGTTGAAGAAAATTTATCGGGACAAAAAGAAGCTGGTTGGCGATTACCTGAAAAAGAACGAGGTGAAGCTGGCTAATGAAAAGAGTGTTGAGGAGGCCATAACCTATCTGGAAAACAATTAAATATATACGATTAACAATGAAGCGACTAATTATCTTATCGTTGCTGGCAGTTGCTATAGCCGGCAGTTCCCAGGCACAACAAAAATATGTGCCTGCAGCAGAGAACCTGAAAAACAGAGCCGAGTTCCAGGACATGAAATTCGGGGTATTCATCCATTGGGGTATTTACAGCATGATGGCCGACGGGGAGTGGATCATGAACAACAAGAACATCAACTGGCAGGAGTATGCCAAGCTGGCCGATGGGTTCTATCCTTCTAGATACGATGCTGAAAAATGGGTGGCAGATGTGAAGGCGGCCGGAGCAAAGTACATTTGCATCACTTCACGCCATCACGATGGCTTTTCGATGTTTCATACCCGGCAATCGCCTTATAACATTGTGGACGGCACACCGTTCAAGCGCGACATCATCAAAGAGCTCGCGGATGCTTGCCACAAGCAGGGAGTCAAACTGCATTTCTATTACTCCCAACTCGACTGGAGGCGATCCGACTATTTTCCGATCGGACGCACGGGCCGTGGAGTAGGACGCACCGAACAGGGAAACTGGGACTCCTACCACCGGTTCATGCTCAATCAGCTTACCGAACTGTTGACCAACTACGGAGAGATCGGCGCAATATGGTTTGACGGGCAATGGGACCAGCCTGCCGATTTCAACTGGCGACTGCGTGAAATCTACGACCACATCCACAGCATACAGCCGGGATGCCTTGTCATCAGCAATCACCACCTTGCTCCGCAGGAAGGGGAGGACGGACAGACTTTCGAAAAAGACCTTCCGGGACACAACACAACCGGATTCTCGGCCAACGCGGAAATTGGACAGCTTCCGCTCGAAACGTGCGAAACGATGAACAATTCGTGGGGATACAACATTACCGACCTGAAATACAAATCGGAGAAGGAACTGATTCATTATTTGGTTAAAGCGGCCGGCAACAATGCCAATCTATTGATGAACGTTGGACCGCGTCCAGACGGTACATTCCCCGATATAGCTGTCCAGCGCTACAAAGCCATGGGGGATTGGTTGAAGGTGTACGGTGAAAGCATTTACGGTACAAGGGGAGGGCTTGTCACACCGCGCGACTGGGGTGTCACCACGCAAAAAGAGAACAGGCTCTACGTCCATATCCTCAACTACAAAGATAAATCGCTTTATTTGCCGACGAACGGTAAAAAAGTGAAGTCGGCCCGCGTTTTCCTTGATAAGAAACCGGTGAAATTCACGCAGGACGCTGACGGTGTTCTGTTGAAACTCGACAAGGTTCCCGATGAACTGGATTACGTGGTAGAACTTGAGTTGAAGTAAGAGTTTAGTTTTTTATTTTGAACGTGAACGTCTTTTGAGAGAAATAGCTGAAGATCGTACAAATCAGCGTCACCACCATTTTCGAGGGTGTGGGGTAGAGGTGCAGCACCTCTACCAGTAGCTTTAATCCGAAATAATTGATCAGCAGGTTCACTCCCACAACAGCCATATAGCGGACGAGCTGTTCCTTGCCCCGCAAATCGGAAGAGGTGAATGTGACGTATTTTTGAAGCAGAAATCCCGAGAACAGGGTGACCGGAAACGTGATGAGCAGAGCCGCGATGTGCGGGCTGATGGTCACAAACCCGAGCGGAACAAACTGCTTTTGTATGACGTAGTTGTAGACAACGAAATAGAGCAGCCAGTCGAAACCTACATTGGCGGCACCACTGACGCCATAGCGGAAAAACTGCCGGCTGAAATAGCGCTTGAACGGCGGATAAAAGAAGTCAATGAGATCGCCGATAAGTTTTCCCGTAAGCACTAAAATTCTTCTCATTCCTTTTCAGACGGTTTAAATATTGATGCAGATGCTGAAAACAACGGCTAACAGAAAACCTGACATTGAGGTAAGCTTAAGGTAGGGATCCAGCTCGCGGCCTGTTTTCTTGTGAACTTGCGTTAAGAGGTAGAACTGGTAAAGAAAAACAGCCACATAGAGAAACCGGTATCCGGGCAATGCTGCAAACATAAAACTGTACTGCAAAAAGCAGGTAAACATTCCAAAAGTGAGCAAGGTATGGTAGATCTTGGCGTTTTTTAAGCCCAACCTCAATGCAAAGGTGATTTTTCCCGATGCCTTGTCGTTATCCATGTCGCGCATGTTGTTGATGTTGAGTACCATCGTGCTTATGAAGCCCAAGCCTACAGCTGGCAAGACAGGCTGAAACCCGATGGAGTGGGTGTGCAGGAAATAAGTGCCGACAACCGCTACCGGGCCAAAAAACAAAAAAGCAAAAAAATCACCCAACCCCACGTAGCCGTAAGCATACTTGCCGATGGTGTAGAACAGGGCCGACAGGATACAGACCAACCCGATGCCCAGCAGTACGAAAACGGACGGTTGGGTATAACTCTCCGCAGCGTCTAAAACCAGCGTAAGCCCGATTGCAGCAACGATAACGATAGCGATCCCGATGGCTGTTTTCATCTCCCCGGGAGAAATTTTTCCGCTTTGCACCGCACGGGCAGGACCCTGTCGGTTGCCGGTAACATCGGTACCTTTCAGGTAGTCGCCCAAGTCGTTTGCCAGGTTCGACAAGATCTGGATGGATACAGCCAGTGCCAGTGCCAATACAAAAGTGATTGCAGAGAATTTTCCTTCCTGCAAGGCAACTCCCGTACCCAGGGTAACTCCGGCGACAGCCAGAAAGAGTGTGCGAAGCCTGAAAGCCGAGATCCAGTTTTTTAACTTCGCCATCTTTAATATGCCCTTGCGAAAATCACCCGTTGTGCCGACGGTTTACCGGTAACCATGCATTTCCCGGGTGTTTTATCACCTTCCAACGGGATACAACGGATGGTAGCCTTGGTTTCGTTCTTGATGAGCTCTTCGGTTTCGGGGGTTCCGTCCCAATGACAGAGTAGAAATCCGCCTTTCTCGATCTCTTCTTTAAATTCTTCGTAGGAGTTTACTTCGCGGGTGGTGGAGGCGCGGTAATCGAGCGCTTTCTTATAGATGTTTTCCTGAATTTCATCGAGCAGGTTCTTGACGTATTCCTCGATGTTCTCGCAGGAAACGGTCTCTTTGGTCAGCGTATCGCGGCGGGCAACCTCTATGGTGTTGTTCTCCATATCCCGGCCACCCATGGCCAGACGAACGGGAACACCTTTTAATTCGTATTCGGAAAACTTCCACCCCGGTTTCTTGTTGTCGGAGTTATCGTACTTTACGCTTACTCCCAGCGCTTTCAGGCGTGAGACAATACCCGATACCTTTTCGTCTATTTGAGCCAGTTGTTCGGCATTTTTGTATATAGGAACGATCACAACCTGATAGGGAGCCAGTTTTGGGGGGAGTACCAACCCGTTGTCGTCGCTGTGAGCCATGATGAGTGCCCCGATAAGCCGGGTGGAAACACCCCAGGAGGTAGCCCAGACATAGTCGCGTCCGCCGTCCTTATCGGCAAACATTACATCAAACGCTTTGGCGAAGTTCTGTCCCAGAAAATGCGATGTGCCGGATTGCAGGGCTTTTCCGTCCTGCATCAACGCTTCGATAGTATAGGTGTCTATGGCTCCCGCAAATCGTTCAGAAGCCGATTTCTTTCCTTTTATCACCGGCAGGGCCATGTACTTTTCGGCAAAATCGGCGTAAACGTTGATCATCTTCTCGGTCTCCTCTACAGCTTCTTGCTCCGTGGCATGGGCCGTATGCCCTTCCTGCCAGAGAAATTCGGCCGTGCGGAGGAACAGCCGGGTACGCATCTCCCAACGAACCACGTTTGCCCATTGGTTGATGAGCAACGGCAGGTCGCGATACGATTGAATCCAGTTTTTATAGGTGCTCCAGATAATGGTTTCGGAGGTGGGGCGGATGATCAGTTCTTCCTCCAGCTTGGCCTCGGGATCTACCACTACGCCGCTTCCATCGGGAGCGTTCTTCAGCCGGTAATGCGTTACTACGGCACACTCCTTGGCAAAACCTTCCACGTGGTCGGCTTCGCGGCTGAGAAACGATTTGGGTATAAACAACGGAAAATAGGCATTCACGTGTCCGGTTTCCTTGAACATGTCGTCCAGCTGGCGTTGCATCTTCTCCCAGATAGCATACCCATACGGTTTTATCACCATACAACCGCGTACGGCTGAGTTTTCCGCCAATTCGGCTTTAATCACCAGGTCGAGGTACCATTGCGAATAATCTTCGCTGCGGGAGGTAAGTTCTTTCAATTCCTTTGCCATATCTTATATAAAATTCTGAATATTTATTTAAGGGTGCAAAGATACGAATATTCGTAGAAATTTGAAATTAGAAACGGGTATTTCGACTTAGAAGATCCCGGTTCTATCCAAAATTACTTTTTATCTTATCCAGCAGGTTCCCGCAGGCATCTTCCAGCAAATCCATCACCAGCTCGAAACCGGACGCTCCCCCGTAATAGGGATCGGGAACCTTGTGGTGGTGGGAAAACTTACTGGAGAAATCGATCATCCGGTGGATCTTGGCAACATCCTCTTCCGTTTTTGCCAGTTTTTTTACGTTCCTGTAGTTGTCATCATCCATCACAATGATGTAATCGAACCGCTCAAAATCAGTGCTGACGAACTTCCGCGACCGGGAACAAAAATCGTAGTTGCGCCGCTGTCCGTGCATACGCATCCGGTCATCGGGCAATTCGCCTTCGTGCCAGCCGGATGTGCCTGCGGAATCTACAAAGATTCTCTCTTCCAGGCGGTTGTCGGCAACCATTTTCTTGAGAATCCCTTCAGCAGCCGGAGAACGGCAAATGTTTCCGAGACAAACAAAGAGAACGTTGACTTGTTGATTCTTGGCAGGAGGAATTTGCATAACGCTAATCGATTATAATCTAAAACAATGCGGCAAAGATAACATTTTTATTTATATTTGCAGCCTTAAACCATTTTTGTGTCGGAATGAACATACCGGAAGAGAGAAAATCGCAGCCCATTTCCAAAGAAATTACCGTTGTTGAAGCTAAAAAAGAATTGGAGAAGAACAGGAGTAAAAGAATCCTGTTCGCCACAGGAGGTTCTTTTGCACTGGTTTTAGCCGTGTTGGGCGTTTTCGTTCCCGGCATACCCTGTACCCCTTTCGCACTATTGTCTGCCGCTCTTTTTGCAAAAAGTTCCGAAAAGCTGTATAACTGGTTGCTGAGTAACAGGATACTGGGGCCCCGCATTAAAAACTACCAGCGCCGGAAAGGTATTTCGAAAGGCGGAAAAGTGAAGGTAATCATTTTGATGGTGACGATGGTGTTGGTCTCTTCTTTCCTGATAATAAATGTGCCGGCCATAAGGATCGTAATTCTCTTGTCGGGCCTTGTCGGAGCGATTGTGGTGTGGTTCTTTGTTCCCGAAGGGAGAGACTATACCGAAGAGGAGGGCTAGTCCCTCAGGTACGCGAAGTAATACTTCTCCACCTTTTTCGATAACAACTCGATGTTGAACATATCGGATGCGGTGGAGATGTCTTTTATGGAGCCGTCGCGATAGAGGATCTTGATGCTTTCGTCGTACTTGTTGTACATGTCGGTAGCCAGCGAATCGGCAGAAACAAAATAGGTAGCCTCGCTTTCCGAGATTCCGTATTTACGGGTAAATTTTTCGATAAATTCTTGCTTCTTTTCTGTCGGGTGAGGTTCATTGGTAATCTGGATCTTGAACAGCTTCCTGTTGACCATTCCGTGGCTCAGCAAGGATAAGACCTTGTCGGAATGAGACTTCCATACTTTTAACGATGTCCAGATATCGTTGTCGTCCAGGTTCGTGAAATGTTCCAGCACTTCCGGGCTTTCCCGGAAATCTTTCAACGTGATGTCGTTTTTTAGGAAGAATGCCAGGGAGGGCGATGCAAAGAGGTCTTCGCCCTTTCGCGACAGGTATTTGGCCCGGTTGATGGTGTTTGTCAACATTTTCTCCGAGGCCACCGCCGTTTTGTGCAGGTAGACCTGCCAATACATAAACCGGCGTGACATCAGGAAGTTCTCTATCGAATAAATCCCTTTCGACTCAACCACCAGCTTGTCGTCAATCACATCGAGCATCTTCATGATGCGTGCCGCACCGATACCCCCTTCGCTGACACCCGTAAAAAAACTGTCGCGCTGCAGGTAGTCCAGCCGGTCGACATCCAACTGCCCACTTACCAGCTCGTGTAAAAACCGCTTGGGGTACTTGTCCCGGAAAATATCGATGGCCGTCTGGAGTGCACCTTTTTTCTCGCCGTTGATCTGCTGCATCAGCAGCAACGAAACCTCTTCGTGAGGCACGTTGTTCGCCAGCGTATTCTCCAGCACATGCGAAAAGGGAGTGTGCCCGATATCGTGCATCAGGATGGCAGCCAGCGCTCCGCGGTATTCGTCTTTGGTGATCTCGTGGCCTTTGTCGCGTAAATTCAACAAGGCCACGTCCATCAGGTACATGGCGCCAATGGTATGGTGAAACCGGGTATGCTGTGCACCGGGATAAACATAGGATGCCATTCCCAGTTGCCGGATCCGGTTCAGCCGCTGCAGGCAGGGATGCTGGATAAGTTCGTAAATAAACTCATCGGGGATATTGACAAATCCAAAAACGGGATCGTTGATTATTTTTCGCTTCTGCTGCATATAAAATAAAAAAAGACTGCTGGCTTTCTTCCAACAGTCTGATTTTTAATTAGTTGTCTTACCAGGACTCGAACCTGGACAAACAGGACCAGAATCTGTTGTGCTACCATTACACCATAAGACAATTTGTGAGTACAAAAGTACAAAATTTATTGTAACAAAAAATTATTAGGCTGAAACTTTTTGTTTGATTCGTGAATTAAAATTGCTATTTTTACCGAGCAACAACGTTTTTACGGGTTAATCCCGGTAGCTTCCAGAACCACCGTTTTCTCTTTCAGAAATTCCATCAACGTTGCGTAAACAGGATGTTTTTTAAGGATTTGCCGGTTTCCCACCATAAACAGTTGTTGGCGAGCGCGCGTAAGAGATACGTTCAGTTTTCTGTCTACGGTGCCCTCATCATTCAGGTTACAAAGGAAGTACAGTTGATACGGTTTATTCACACAAAACGAAATGATGATCACATCGCGCTGGCTGCCCTGGAAGCGTTCCACCGTATCCACCATAATGTTCTCGTACGCTGGAATGCCTGCTTTCTCCAGTTTGTGCTTGATGAGTGCTATCTGGTTTCGGTAGGGCGCAATGATTCCGATATTCCGTGGGTCGAAATTCCGCCGGTCGTGCGCATACACGGTGGCAACGGAACGTATGACCTCAGCCACGATCTCCGCCTCAGGGGTGTTTGTTTTCGATGAGGTACTTTGCGGAGGCAACTGTTCGGTCGAAAAAAATGCGATTCGGCTTTTTGACACATGCTGTAAAAAGACATTGCCGGTTTCGGGGAAGGATGATCTCCACGGTTGAGCCTGCCACTCCTTTGCGGACAAGAGGGCTTGCGGGTAAAAGTGAGTGGAGGGGAATGCGGCAATCTGCTCGTGCATCCTGCCCTGGATGGTGAGCTGGGTGTAGGCGTGTGTCCAGTTGTTACCGACGCAGTTGCGCAGCAAGCGTTCGAAAAGGGAATGGGCACAACTGGTGATCCCTGCTCCGGTAAGTTCCGGCTCGTGAATGGCGGCAACCTGTTTTTTCTGCAAGACAATGGCGGGCAACTGGTGATGGTCGCCAATCATGATGAACTTATCGAAACGGGGCAACAACCCTATAATTTGTGGCTCCAGGATCTGTGACGCTTCATCGATAATGGCCACATCGAACTTCTTGAGGCTGAAAAGTTCCGGTTTTCCGTTTATGGATGCCAGGGTGGATACAACAATCCGGGTCTTCCGGATCGTTGTCCGCAGCGATTCGCGGTTACTGGCTTTTTCGGAGATGTTTTGCAACAACCGGTCCCGATACGCTTCGGCGCACGAAAGTTCGCTTCCCACACGGATGTAGTTGCATGAATTTTCATCCTTGCAGCCAAATGCGGCATTTATGGCTTCGCAAAGCTCATCCACGGCCCGGTTGGTATAGGCCAATACCAGCATGTTGCCGTTTTCTTTCGCGTAAAACTCTTCAATCAGCCGGCGGGCAAAAATGGATGTCTTTCCGGTTCCCGGCGGGCCGATAATCAGGAAATAGTCTTCGGCAGCCATCGCTTTCCGGATGATGCTTTCGGGATAAGGCAACTTGTTTTCAGGGATTGCCGGAGCTTGGGGTGCTCTTAATCCCAACAGTAAATCGCGCTGCTGCTTTTCGGCATTCAGAAAATCAAACAGGCTCTTATACATACTATTGTACGATGTGTCGAGCGCGTCATGCTCGATCGCCCAAAGCGGGTTCTCGTTGAAAAACGTGCGGTTTCGTTGCTTGTTCCGGAAACGGACCTCGACAAATTCCCGCGAGATGGCTGCCAGGGCCCCTTTCAGTATTTGGCGGTTGAGGACGGTGTCTTGTTCATCCTGCCGGGGATAGACAATGCAGATCTCTCCCTCACGGAAGTTTACCACATCGTTTCCGGCATGATTTCTCCGGAACACGATTTTCATGTCGTTTCCCGAATCGTCAATCGACTCGATGGACAAGCCATACAAAACATCCAGTGCTTCTGCACGTTCGGTAAAATCGCTGTTCCACAACGAAGCCACACCGGCGGGTGACTCGTATTCTACGTCTCCTGTTTTTTGCAGGTACAGTTCCCGCGAAACAAAACGGATGTAGCGGTAAAAGTAGCTCAATTCCATTGACGTGCATGATTGCAGTACCGACTTGAATTGTTCGATCCGTTGCGTGTAGAACGTCGCGGATTTCTGTGCGGTTCCGGTGGTGTCGTAAAGTGCCTGAAACAGTTGCGCAACCGTTTGATTGTTACCGTTTATGATGGCATGTTCGTTGGCAATAATGAGGTTCCTGACGTTGATGATCTCTTTCTCCAGTTGTTGGAATCCGGCGGCAAAACGGAGGTTTGTACCCGGAATGCTTCCGGACGAGTACAAAATGGCTGCTTCCACCCGGCGTGACGGTACATCAAACACACTTTCGGTCATTAGCCGGTAAACGCCGGTCTGTACTTCGTGGTTAAGCGCAATCTTTCCTGTGTCGTAAGCAGGGTAGGGAAGTTTACCCGATTTGAGCTCTACAATCTCATACGCTTTTTTATTGATGTGCAACAAGTCCAACCGCCCCTGAAAACCGTATCGTTCACTGAAGAACGACGGTTCGAGCGTACACTGGTGCAGGTTAATTCCTCTCCGTGGAAAATCTTCGGTGATCACTCGTTTGATGTTCTCAAACTGGGTACGCGCTTTTCGCATGAAATCACGGAAGTCTTCGTCGGTTGCAATATCCCGGCAGCTCGTGTATTCGAAAGGCGACTGCCGGAACGATTTCAGGAATGTTTCGTCAAAAGAGACCTCATCGGGTTGTTGGGCAAAGATCAGCTCGTCGAGGAAAAAGTTTGCCAGGTTACCCAGCAGAAGATAGGAGCGGTTTTCGGGTGTTTCGAACTTGTTTCTGAAATAGTGCATCGGAGTGACGCAGTAATCGTGAAAGCATTCCGCGATGGCGGAGGCGTCTATCAGGTAATCGGGTTCCAATACAATCAGCTTGGGGAGTAAACTGCCGTTTTTGTCTACCGTGAAATCGATCAGGTTGAGCTGCGCCCCTTCCCAAAAATGATCGACCGGGCTGCTCAACGCATCGCACCTGACAGTTACCTCCGTTCCCGGATGTTTTTCCGACAGGCACCTGATTTCGGCTTTTTCGTTGTCTACCGCCTGAACTTGAACGCGTAGCGTCCGCTCTTTGCCGATGGGTTGAGGCGAGAGCGTGAGGCCCTCATCCGAATTTGTTTTGTTGCCGGAGAGGAGTTCCAGGAAATTGATCAGTGCCCTTTCGTGTTGCCGGTATTCGGCCTCTACCAGTTCTTCATTCTTTTCCCGGATCTCTTTCGTACGAACTCGTAAGTGTTGCAGTTGCCACTCCAACCGGTTGGGAATCCGGTGTTGCTGAGCTAGGAACACCAAGCGCGAGAACAGGTTGGGAAACTGGACGGATTCACCGGACGTTAATTCTCTCGACAAGCGCTCTAACAACTTTTTCAGCTCGAAAAGTTTGTCGTTTAAAGCAGACTCCGAAATTGAAACTTCCTGTATATCCGTCAGGTAGGCTGTGTAATCAGGCATCAAGGTTGAAATAACTCAATAATTTTTGGAAGAAAAACCAAAACCCCTACCGCCAATGCCGCCATGGCAGCCAGCAAAACGCCTGCAGCAGCCAGGTCCTTCACCTTTTTAATCGTTGCGTTGCGTTCTTTTGAAACAAGGTCGGCAAGCGTTTCTATGGAGGTGTTTACAGCTTCCAGGGCCAAAACCAATCCAATAACGACAGTTACTGCCAGCCATTCCGCAGTGGAAATCGAAAACAGGAACCCCATCAGAATGGCTGATATGGCCAGTATCAGGTGAATCACCGCGTTAGGCGTTTCGCGGAAAAGTGTTGCGACACCTTGAAAAGCGTATTTAAAACTAAGCATTCTTTTTTTGTAAGAACCATTCATAAACAATCCCTTTTTCAAATACATCATCATCCGCGACAAAGCCGGTAACGGTGGTGGGACAAATATACGAACTTTGGTGATCTTTGCAAAAACAGGCCGTTTTTTTATCTTTATTGCCGTGCATTTTTTATCTTTGCCTGAATTAAATACAACACTATGGCCCAATTTTGCCCGCTTTGCGGAAGGAGTAAACCGGAAGAAGCATTGTTTTGCAACGATTGCAAAGATAAGATAGAAAAGGAATATGAAGTGGATGTCCCCAAAGGTGAAGGGGGAGTGGATGCTGTTGGGCAGGAATTGACTGAAAGGAGTGTTGAGGCCAAAAAAGAGAATCCGGATCTGCCGACGGATACTTTGTCAAAAGACACAGGGCCGCGAAAGAACAAAAGCCGTCTTTTTTGGGGGTTGCTCCTCTTGGGTATATTGCTGGTTGCCGGGTTTTTTTATTACGGAGAGACGGTAAGAAAAGGCAATTTAGACAGGTTGCAATGGGATGCGGCTGTGAAAGAAAACAGTGTAAGCGGTTACCTGACTTATATGCAGGCGTTTCCGAAAGGAAAATATTACACCCTGGCTGAAGAAAACCTGGTGAAACTCAAAGGAAATGAAGCAGAGACCTGGAGAACATTGCAATCTTCGGATAACAGGGCGGAACTGCAGGATTTCCTGACGCAATATCCGGAAAGCCCGTACACCCCGTTAGTGAAAAAAAGGTTGGATTCGCTTGCCTGGGTGGCTACCCTGAACGACAATACCGCCGAAAGTTATTCTGACTATATGGTTGCGTCGCAAAGCGGAGAACTGCCGGGCGACTATTTCGGCAATGCACAGGAAAGATACGAGATGTTGTTTCAATCGTATCCGGTTACAAAAAGTGATCTGGACAGTATCCGGCTTACCGTTGACGGGTTCTTTACGGCATTATCCGCTCTTAAAGCCAACGAAATAACCAAATATATGGCTCCGGTCGTTTTCCGGTTCTTCAACTCCGGTGGAGGTCAACGTGAAAAAATAGTTGGAGACCTGATTATCTCTGGGGCGAGAACACAGGCTCCAACCGTTCAGTTTTTACCGAATACGGCCGCAGTGGCATACGAGAAAACGGATATTGAACATTACAAGGTGAATGTCCCCGTTCAGAAATCGTATGTTGACGGTGGACAACAGAAAACCGTTTCAGGCTATATCGTTCAGATGGAACTGGACAGGAACTTCCGGATACTTACCCTGACCGAACGCAAGCCTGCTGCCGACGCGGTCTGAGAATTCTAATCCCAGCTGAGAATCACTTTTCCACACTGTCCGCTTTCCATCACTTCAAACCCTTTCTGGTATTCATCGATGGAAAAACGATGGGTGATAACCGGAGTCAGGTCAATTCCGGAAATAAGCATCTGCTCCATCTGGTACCAGGTCTCCCACATCTCACGGCCGTAAATCCCTTTCAGCGTAAGGGCCTTAAAGATGATCTCGTTCCAGTCGACCGTAGTGTTGTTGGGTAAAATACCCAGTAACGATATTTTTGAACCGTTGTACATGTTGTCGATCATTTCCCGGAATGCAGCGGGGGAGCCGGACATTTCCAACCCTACGTCAAAGCCACGCATTCCCAGTTTTTCAACCGCTTGCCGGATGCTCTCTCCTTTCGAAGGGTTAACGGTTAGCGTAGCTCCCATTTTCCGGGCTATCTCCAGCCGGTAATCACTCAGGTCGCTGACCACAACGTACCGGGCACCTGCAAAGCGGCATATGGCGGTTGCCATGCTCCCGATAAGCCCGGCACCGGTGATGAGCACATCTTCCCCGATAAGCGGGAACGATAAGGCTGTATGCGTGGCATTTCCGAAGGGATCCATAATGGAGGCGATCTCATCGGGAATACGGGGGTCCAGCTTAACGACGTTCTCTGCCGGGAGCGACAAATATTCGGCAAAGGCCCCGTCGCGGTTCACACCCACACCGAGGGTGTTTTCACAAACGTGTAGCTTCCCGCGGCGGCAGTTGCGGCAGTGTCCGCAAGCGATATGTCCTTCCCCGGTAACCCGGTCGCCGGTTTTCAGGTTTTTTACTCCGCTTCCCATGTCCACAATTTCGCCCACGTATTCGTGTCCGATGGTCATGGGGGTTTTGATGGTCTTTTGCGCCCAATCGTCCCATTTATAAATGTGCAGATCGGTTCCGCAGATAGAGGTTTTTATGATTTTAATGAGGACATCGTTCACTCCGATCTCGGGAACGGGTATCTCTTGCATCCATATTCCCTTTTCGGGACGCAGTTTAACTAAGGCTTTCATAATGAGTGTGGGTTATAAGTTGTGGGTTATTTAATAACGGCAAGTTTTTTTCCGACTTTAATAAACGCAGCAATGGCTTTGTCCAGGTGTTCACGTTTGTGTCCGGCGGATAGCTGAACACGGATACGTGCCTCCCCTTTCGGAACGACGGGATAATAGAATCCGGTAACGTAGATGCCTTCATCGAGCAGGGTTGATGCAAATTCCTGTGACAGCTTGGCATCGTAGAGCATTACGGCACAAATAGCCGACTGGGTAGGTTTGATGTCGAAATTGGCTTCTTTCATTTTGGCTACGAAATAATCGACATTCTCGTGCAGCTTGTCCTGCAACTCATTCGATTCCTGAAGCAATTCAAACGCCTTGATTCCGGCAGCTGCCACCAACGGAGGAATGGAGTTGGAGAAAAGGTAGGGGCGTGAACGCTGACGAAGCATGTCGATGATCTCCTTGCGTCCGGTAGTAAAACCGCCTATGGCACCACCAAATGCTTTTCCGAGCGTTCCGGTAATGATTTCCGCTTTTCCCAGGCAGTTGTATTGTTCAGTAACGCCGCGTCCGGTTTTTCCGACGACTCCTGCCGAATGGCTTTCATCGATCATCACCAGGGCATCGTACTTCTCGGCCAATTCCATGATTTTATCGATGGGAGCCACGTTTCCATCCATGGAGAACACACCGTCCGTTGCGATGATGCGAAAGCGTTGCGCTTGTGCTTCCTGCAGTTTGGCTTCCAAATCGGCCATGTCGGCGTTGGCGTAGCGATAACGTTTGGCTTTGCACAGGCGCACTCCGTCGATGATGGAGGCGTGGTTGAGTGCGTCTGAAACAATAGCATCTTCCTCGGTAAACAGGGGTTCGAACAACCCGCCGTTGGCGTCGAAGCAGGCTGCGTATAGAATGGTATCTTCCGTTTTGAAAAATTTGCTGATCGTAGCTTCCAGCTCTTTGTGAAGGTCTTGCGTCCCGCAAATGAAACGTACGGATGACATTCCGTACCCGCGTTCATCGAGGGCTTTTTTGGCTGCTTCGATCAGGTGGGCGTTGTCTGACAATCCGAGGTAGTTGTTGGCACAAAAGTTCAATACTTCCTGTCCCGATTTTACTTTGATCTCTGCCTTTTGAGGCGTAACGATAATCCGTTCATTTTTGTAAAGTCCTGCTTCTTGGATAGCGGCTAATTCGCTTTGCAGGTGTTGTTGCATTTTTTCGTACATAGTGTTGTTAAGTTATAAGTTGTGAGAGCCTGGGCTTTTTTACTCCTCAATCAGCGATTGCGGCAAGCTTTTCTTTGCTTTAACTCCCAAATCTTTTAGTTTCTGAGTCTGTAAGACCAAATTGTCGTTTCCGGTAGAAAGCTGTTTGTAGGCATCGTTGTACGCGTTCTGAGCCTGGTCCAGGTTTTTCCCGATTTTTTCGAGGTTATTGATAAACCCCACAAACTTATCGTAGAGTTTTGCCCCGCGTTCGGCAATCTCTATCGCATTTCGGTTCTGATATTCACGCTTCCAGAGGTCAACGATGAGCTTTAACGCTGCAATCAGGTTTGTAGGGCTGATGAGCAGGATTTTTTTGTCGTATGCGTATTGCCAGATATCCGGGTCGTGTTGTAAGGCAAGCATGTATGCCGGTTCGTTTGGGACGAACATCATCACGAAATCGAGCGTAACGGCGTAATCCTGATAGCTTTTCCGGCTCAGCTCATCAATGTGCTTCCTTACCGAACGCAGGTGTTCCCCGATGCATTTTTTTTGTTCGTCGACTTCGTCGGTTTGTGTGTAACGAACATACGCCGACAGCGATACCTTGGAGTCGATAATTACCTTGCGGTCGTCGGGGTAGGAGATGATCACATCGGGTTGCATTTTGCTTCCGTCCTCGTTAACGAGGTAGGCACCGTCGACGTCTTTCAGGAACTCCTGGACAAAGTATTCCCTGTCGCGCACCAATCCCGATTTCTCGAGGATGTTCTCCAGGATCATTTGTCCCCAATCGCCTTGTGTTTTGGAGCTTCCTTTCAAGGCATTGGTCAGGTTCACGGCATCCTCGCTGAGTTTTGTATTGAGCTCCTTCAGCTTTTTTACTTCTTCGCCCAGTGAAAACCTCTCTTTGGCTTCGGTAATGTAGACCTCTTCCACTTTTTTCCGGAACGAGTCGATATTTTCACCTAACGGCTTCAGGATGATGTCTAAGTTCTCCTGATTGATCTTGGTGAACTTGTGCGTTTTTTCGTCCAGGATTTTTTCCGCGATATTTTCAAACTCCAGGTTGAATTGTTTTCGCAGGTTCTCCATTTCGGACTTTTGCGTCTCCAGCTTCTCTTTCAGGGCGTTGAAGTCGGCTGTTGAGGCGGCAAGCAACCTGTTGGTTTCGTTAAACTCATCGGTCATCGATTTTAATTCCAGCTTGTAAGTGCCGATTTCTTCCAACTGCTTTTGTACGGTGTCGTGGGCTACATTGAGCTGGGCAGTAGTGCCGGAGAGGTTACGTTCAAGGGCCTGAACTTCGTCCCGGGACTGTTCTGTCTTTTCCCGGTATGCCGCAATCTCCGTTCTTAATTCCGCCTCATCTTCCTGCATGGACTTCAGTTTCTCCTGCGCTACAATGAGGTCGGTATGTAGAGAGACATTCTTCTCATTCACGGCTTCAAGTTCTTGTTTTGATACCGTTTTCAACCTGACAAGGAGGGTTGCCATGATCCAGGCAATAATTCCTCCGGCCACAAAACCTATGAGAAGACCGGTTATTTCCATTTTTTTGCTTTTACGGTTACAATCCGGAATTTTTCAGGATATGTCCCATCTTTTTCTTCTTGGTTTCCATGTAGAAATGGTTGTACTCGTTGGGCGTAATTTCGATAGGCACATTTTCCACCACTTCCAGTCCGTAAGATTCCAGTCCGATACGTTTCACGGGATTGTTGGTCATTAACCGCATTTTTGTGACGCCCAGGCTTTGCAGGATTTGTGCACCCACGCCGTAATCGCGCTCGTCGGCCTTATAGCCTAAATGGAGGTTGGCATCAACCGTATCCATTCCCTTTTCCTGTAATTTGTAGGCCGAAGCCTTTGCCATAAGTCCGATTCCACGTCCTTCCTGATTGAGATAAACCAACACGCCTTTTCCTTCTTTTTCGATCATCTGCATGGCTTTATGCAGTTGTTCTCCGCATTCGCATCGCATGGAGCCGAAAATATCGCCGGTTATACACGACGAGTGAACGCGCACCAAAATGGGCTCGTCTTTGTGCCATTCTCCTTTTATCAGTGCTACGTGATCCAATCCGTTGGACTTCTGGCGAAAAGGAACCATATGGAAATCGCCGTACTGGGTGGGTAAATGTACCTCTTCCCCGCGGTTTACGAGCGACTCTGTCCTCAGGCGATACTTGATGAGATCGGCAACTGAAATAATCTTCAGGTTAAATTCCTTTGCCATTTTCATCAGTTCGGGCATGCGTGCCATTTCCCCGTCTTCCTTTTTTATCTCTGCCAGCGCTCCGGCAGGGTACAATCCGGCCAAACGGGCCAGGTCAATAGTAGCTTCCGTGTGTCCTGCACGGCGAATAACGCCTTTGCTCATGGCTCGTAACGGGAAAATGTGTCCCGGCCGGCCAAAATCTTCGGGTTTGGTTTCTTCACGTGCCAGCGCCAGTATGGTTTGTGCCCGGTCGTAGGCCGAGATGCCGGTCGTGCAGCCGTGAGTGAGTAAATCTATAGAGACGGTAAACGGTGTGGAGTGGATGGAGGTGTTGTGGGTGACCATCATGGGCAACTCCAATTCTTCGGCACGTTCTTTGGTGATGGGTGTACAGATAAGTCCCCGGGCGTGCGTCTCCATAAAGTTGACTTTTTCCGGCGTGATACACTCGGCAGCAATGATCAGATCGCCTTCATTTTCCCGGTCTTCGTCGTCGACCACGATTATGAAGTTTCCTTTTTTTATTTCTTCGATAGCTTCTTCTATCGTGTTTAGCGTAAATTCTTTCATTTTGTATTGTTTATACAGCTACTTTACGTTGCTGGTTGTTCATTATCTCATTTAATTCGTTGTTTAACGTTAATACGGCGTTTAAGTCCCTGTTGATTCGCTTTTCAAAAGGCAGTGAAAGCAGTTTCATTATAACCCCGAGAGGGAAAATATACATGCACAGTTTGGCAAGTGTGGATCCCGTATTAAAGGGGCGTACATATTTTATCAAAACCGGGTATTCCTTTGCTTTCTCAATAACCATCGGCTTACGTGAGTTGGATAGCTGATTGAGCATATTCTCCATCTTGTTTTTTATCGAGGTCAAGGAATGGTCGTAACCGCTGTCTGTCCAATACGTTTTGTATCCGAGGGTGCCGTATTTTTGCAGGTGGGCGGCCACCTCATCGGTCAGCTCACGTGACGATTGATAAACCTCGGCGTAGTTGGGTTCTTCAATAACGACCTCTTTCAGCGTATAATTTCTTTTCTCGCGGATAAAGAAAAGTTTCTTGAAGAAGCTTGTATAGGTATCGGTACTCATAATTACCGAGTCTGTCATGGCCTTGTACGTCAGGAAAATGCCCAACGGCAGCAGAATCATCGAGCTGAACCACATGCCGATCCAATGATCCCAAACCCCGTCGCGGGCCATTTTGTAACCTACATTGTCTAGGATATAGTAGATAATAAACAAAATAACCGATATGACAATGGGTGTTCCCAGGCCACCTTTGCGTACGATGGAGCCCAGTGGGGCACCGATGAAAAAGAATACGAGACAGGCAAAGGGGATGGTGAATTTTCGGTGCCACTCGATCCATTGCCGGTTTATATTTCGTTGTGTGGTTGTTTTGGACATCGACCGGAAAAGATAATCGTTCCCGTTATTGTCGGCTTTTGAGTAGGCGTTTTGCAGGATGGCCGTCTGGGTTTGTATGTCTTTTGAAGCGAAAATAGAATCCATATCGGGTTTCATGGATGCGGTTGCGTGCTCAACGATGGAGTCCCTTTTCTCTTGCGGATAGCTGTTCCGGAAAGAAAGATAGGTATATTGTTTCATTATCTTCCGGTCGGAAATGTTTACGCTGTCGATGAATTGCTCCAAAGAGTCGATCGAAACCCTTAGCTGTGCGATATTTTTGGAAACGTAATTGCTCGATTCGCTCTCCTGTAAAACACTTTCTTCCATTCGGTTGAAGTTGTCATCATAGGGTATAGTCATCGTTTTTGTAACAAAACTCTCGCGGGCATAGGGGATAAACTCCGAAGAAAAATTCATATTTTCCGTTCCCTGGGTAAAGTTTTGAAACTGTTGCCCGCTATGCATCGTAAAGACAAGCGATAATTTATCTTCCGAGGTCCGCATCTCGGCCGAATCACAGATAATGACAGCCATATTCTGGAACCCGCTGCTGACGTCGTAAATGGAAACGCCATACAGCATTCCGGTTTTCCGGTTTTTCTTGTCCACGTACAAATTGTAACCTTCTATCTCCTTGTAAAAAACACCTTCGGGAACATCCAGTTCAGGTGATTTCTGCCGGATGGAGATCAGGAGTGAATAAAACTTGGGCTGGATTTTCGGCATGGCGTTGTTTTGAAAAAAAAAGGTGCCTATGCAGATTAAGACAATCAGGGCAATGAGCGGAACCATCGCCTTGATGAGAGAGATCCCCGCCGATTTTATGGCCAACAGCTCCAGGTTTTCACCCAGGTTCCCAAACATCATCAGCGAAGCCAGCAATATGGATAAAGGCAGTGCCAAAGGTATCAACTGAAGCGCTGCGTATAAAAACATTTCACCTATTACGTTCAACCCGAGCCCTTTACCTACCATGTCCTCAACGTATTTCCATAAGAACTGCATCAACACCAAAAAAAGGCATATGGCAAACGTCATCAGAAACAGCGGGATATAGGTTTTTAACAAATAGCCGTAAAGTTTTTTTATATGGAAATCCCTTCTCATCTGTTAAAAGAAGCCCTTTTTAAATTCGATACAAAGATAATAAATTCCTGTGGAGAAAAGTGTTTTGAGGTTTAAGAAAACAAAAAGAACAACCGGCTTGTTTTCGGTTGTTCTTTTTGTTTATATAGCGAGGGATAGCTACTACACACCCAGCCTTCTTTTCATTTTATCGATCTGTGTTTCCCACAAGGTAATGGCATCGCCTTTTTCGTCGGGTTCTGCGAAATCGGTGATTTGTAAAGCAATTTCATTGGATAATTCCAGTTTATGAAGCTGGAACTCAAAATATATATTTTCTTCCTCCTCGTCCAACCACCGGAAACGAATACTTTGCTGGGGTTTCGAACCTAAGATCTCTGCCTGATTATCCGACTTTCCCCAAAAAAATGTGTAAACATTTTCTTCCTCGTTCATCGTAACTTCATCGGCAAACCATTCCGATAATCCGTCAACCTGGCTGATCATTCTCCACAAACTCGCTTGTGTGGCACTCCCCATCACAAACTCAATATGAAACTTCTCTTTAAGCATAACTGCTCACAATAAATTGCGCTCAATATACAACTTTTTTTCCATATAACGGCATTTCACAACAGTTTTTTGGCCGTTGTATAAAAATAGATGAGCAGAATTGGCTTGTTTTTAAGAGAATATTTCTTCGAGAAATTTTATGAATCGTTTCCAAGATTGCTTATCAGCTTCCAGGCGATATGCCGGAGTCCCGAACACCGTAAAACCGTGCGGGGCATTTCCGTATGAGGTCATTTCGTGGGGGATTTTTGCCGCTTCCAACTCTTTGGCAAGAGCGGCAAAATCATCCATCGTGATGGCGGTATCGGCTGTTCCGTGAAAAATGATGATCTTCCCCCTGGTTTTTGAGTAATCTTGCCCTTCGGGGGTTCCCAGGCCACCGTGGAAGGTTGCAAAACCTTTCAACGCTGTTTCCGAGCGGGCTAGCTCCAGGGCGGCTGCACCTCCGAAACAATAACCCATCGCCGCCACTTTTTCCGTTTCAGCGCCCTGTTGTCTTGCAGCATGCAAAGCACCCGTCATCAGGCGGCGCAGTTTACTGCGGTCTTTATACAATTCTCCCGTGTGTTGGGCTTTCTCTTTGTTCTCGGTGGGACGGATCCCTTTGCCAAAAAGATCGGCTGCAAATACCTGATAGCCTTCTTCGGCCAACATGTTGGCACGTTTTACTTCGTAATCGGTCAGCCCGTCCCAGTCGTGAAGAATCAGTACCAGTGCGGCGTTTCCCGGATTTCCCGTCGATGGCCTGATGTAATAGCCTTCATAAGGCTCATTGTCCACCTCATAGGTTACAAATTTGCCTTGTGCCAGTGAGATGGAAAAAGAGAAAACGGCGGCGATCAGAAAGAAATGTTTTGTTGTCATAATGCTGTAATTTTTATGTTTACGCTTATAACACAAAATATTTACAAATTGTTGTCTCTATTCGCAATAAGGATGAGGCATGTTTGTTTCATATCAAAGCATATTTCGCATTTCTCCGGCGAATTCCTTTACCAGTTCCAACGCAGCCAGTTCATTTGATTGAGATGCATTAAGGTTAAGACCGGTTTGTTCTTTCACCTGATCGTTCTGTATCGTTTGAATTTGGGAAAGCAACCTCAGTACCTGAGGCATCTCCCCCATTTTTTTGTTCATCATTTGTTTCTTGAGTGGCGCGATAGCCTGGCAGTAGTTGTCATTACAACGTTGTTCGTTCTTGGTGATATACTCATCAATAACATCCTGGTTGATGCATGCTTCACCTCTGTATTGAGGTTCCGGGGCATTTTTCAATACCATTTCCAAACACAGGTCGAGATCGGTTTTAGCCTGCTTTTCTTTCTTTTCATATTCAGCCTGCATGTTCACCCACCCCTCTTTATACGTCGACAGTCTGTCCTGAAGGTCTTGTAATTTGATGTTGTACTGCTTCCTGGCAGATGATTGCGAATGTTTTCCCCTGTTGGAAGCGACATACTTCTCACCCCACTCTTGAAGTTCCTCTTCACTCATGTTTTCAATTTTTTTCAGATCCATCGAAGAGATTCCGTGATCTTTCATGAGTTTTTGTTGTGCCAGTTGTTCGTCGGCAGCTTCGCCACCTGATACCGTACTTAAGAGCTGATTTTGGTCGGCAGGCGGCTGTTGTTTGTGTATCCGCTCAATATCCAATTCGATCGCTTCGATGACCCTGTCAATCTGCTGGTAAAAGGTGTTTTTATTTGTTTCGGTTACCGCACAACCATTGTCTGGAAACTTTGGAAGGTTGGAGAGATAGTTTTGAGCGAGTTGCTGCGCTGAGACAAGTTGAGAAAAAATCCACAGAATTATAACTACATTATTTTTCATTGCCTATTGATTTAACATCCATTTTTTATTGAAAGACTTATTGTGGCAAGACCGGTTATTGCTTATTCCGGCAGCAAATCAGAAATGCCCGGTGGCGTAAAATTAGCGGACGCATCCACCGAAGGGCCTCCTTCCAGGGCAAAACGGCCGTTAATCTCTCCTTCTGCCAGTCCGCCCACACCGGCTTTGACCGAGCTGGTGAAAGCCACATCCTTTACGGCATCACCCTGTCCGATGGTGACCTCTACTCCCATGGTAGCTTCCGCCGTGAGATTGCCGTTGCCGTATTCTCCTTTCACGCCCACTCCTCCCCAGATGGTGGTCTCGTGTTTGTTAAAATCGCGCTTTACAGACCATAGTAAACCTTCTCCACCCGATAACTTCACGTGGTCGCAGCTGAGCTCAAACGATAAAGGCCCAATGCCACCCCCGATACCGTTTTCACCCAACGGGCAATCTTTCTTCTTTTTTGAGGGCAGCTCAGGGTCAGACGCCTCTCCCGGCGGTTCCGGCGGTTCGGGCTCCACGCAAATCATTTGATTGAGCTGATCGGCATAACCCGGCAATCCTGAAGCAAAGCCGGCAGCTATCTCCAGATGGATCACCGTCATCATTTCCCGGTAAAGGTTGTAATACTCATTGAGACTGGGGGCATACATCCGTTCAATGATGGGATTGGTAAAAGCATAGTAGTCGGGGATCGCCTCTTTCAAAGCATTGGAAACCAGTGTGTAGTTTTTGCATCCGGCTGAAAAGGAAGATTCCAGGTCCCGTTTTTGTTCCTTACAGATGCGAAACATGACCTGGTCCAGCTGGTATTGTACCTGCCTGATTTCCGCTCCCACCTTTTTCTGGCAATACTCATTATCTCCACACGCCTCAAGCTTCTTGAGGAGTGCAGTCAGCTCTTCCTGAAGACGTAGCGATTGTTCCATCAGTTGTGTGATTGTGGGCATATGCTGTTCCAGCAGGTTCGAATTGTTTTCCATGATCTTTGCACCCTGATTCAGTGCTTGTCCGTAGTTGCTGTTTTCACCAAACAACAATTCCGTGATATCGGAAAACAGCATGATCTCCTTTGAGAAATCACGGGTGAAAACCATTGCATTGTCCGGATCTTTCGATGCACGCAACTGCTGTTTTCTGATCCGCTCCGACACCGACAGCAGGTCGGAGGTCAGCTGTCTTTTCCGGGCATCCAGGCTGGAAAGGTATCTCTTGATTGGTTGCTCTTGTCCCGCCATTCTTCCGATATCCTCATACACGGGCAGGTCGGGTACCTCCACTCCTTCTGTATCGCCTTTCTCATCCGTCAGCGGCCGGGGCTGGCTCCCCTGGCTCTGTGAAGGCGACTTTGCCGCCTGTGCTTGTTTCATGGCGCCGAAACCTACTGCCGAATACCTTTGGCCCAAAGCCTTCCGCAGGTATTGTTCCGCTTTCAGGGGATTGTTTTCGCATTGGGCAATCAACCCCAGGCCCAAGTAAGGCGAACTCATTTTTGGTGCTGTTCTCAACGCTTTTTCAAACATCAAGGTGGCATTCGTGTTGTCGCCAGCTTCCCGGTAAGCCCAACCCAGATTACAGAGGATAAGGCCGATATCCGGTTTTAACCGATCGGCATATTGCAACACCCGGATGGCTTTGGAATATTCACCCATGTCTTTGAGTGCCACGCCCAGGTTGTTGGCCGTAAGCACATCATCCGGCGTTTGGACGGCACTCCAGGCAATGGCATAAACCGATGCCGATCCTGCCCCTGTCATCACAAAGGCCGCTCCCATATCTGCTCCGCCTGTCTTTTTGGAAGAGCGCTCCAGCATAAGCCTCAGCTTTTGTAAATCACCCGTCTTCGGCCCATACGCCGCCATCAGCGATTGAGCAAACTCCACATACGTATCACGCGTCAGTGAAGGCAGGAGGGAGAGCTCAGCCTTTTCGGGACATGGGTTGTGCTTATTCGTAGTAGCCTGTACCTGTAGCTTGCCTTTATCCGTTTGCCTGTCCAGCGTATTGGCTTGCTTCTCCATCGATTCTCCCCACTGCTCCAGCCGGGCACTTTCCTGTTCGGTGAGTTCCTTTCCGGATTTTGCTTTTTCCAGAATCCGGCTTATATCCCTGGGTATTTGCATCTGTGCACAAGCAACAAATGCGAACGTTAACGCCGTAAGTAAAAGTAATAATTGCTTCATAAATAAGACGGTATTACTCCTCGTCGGCGAACTGGATATCCCGGGGTACTTCAAATTTTTCCTGCGGAGGAGCCACCTCTTCAACCGATGTTACCCGGGAGGAAGTTTGTATGCCCATTGCTTCACCCTCCATGCTCATCATGACATTCCCCCACATCACATAATCCATTTGGGTTCCTTTATCGCTCTTCATGCTCATCTTTCGGCATTTGTATCCGAGGAATTCGACTTCTCCCAGGTCTTCCAGGTTCATCTTTCCCAACAGTTCATCCGATAATGATTCCACATCTACTCCCAGGGGGTTGATTGCCCTTGCCAGGGTATAATGCTCACCTGTCTTCTTGTCCAGATCTATCTTCCAGTGATCATCCCCTTTTATGATCTCCAAGGTACGTGTGGAGTAGTCCTCTCCCATGACTTCCATCGGCACTGTTGTTTCAATGGCTTCCCATTCGCCCCACTTGTCAAAATAGGTAACAATGCTCATCTCCATGCCCATGGCTTCAGAGGTAGAGCGAATGATTCCTTGTTCAAGGGGATATCTTTTTTTCCCGGCCTCAGCTTGGAGTTCTTTTGCCGAAAATTCCTGTCCCCGGGATTCTCTTTCTTTCTTCTCACCGGAACAACTGCCCAAAAACAGGGCCACCAACAAAAAGAATACAAGTTTTTTCATGATTATTCCGTTTTTAGTTTGCTTTTATCACACTTGTTGATTTATGAATTCTCAGTAATTTGTTTCTCTAATAAAAGTGATCGCCGTCGTATCCGGTAGCGATAATCTCACTGTTTGACTATCCTGCTTTTCAGCGATCTGTATGTCATGTAGCCCTCGGCCAGCGAAGCTAGCTTCTCTGCTACCATCAAGGGAACTGCAATGTCGTCGCCATCTGCTTCCAGGGTGAAAAAGACATCCTTCACCCGGCCTGTATAGTAGCTGGAGTAGCGCAAGAGCTCCTTATCGTCCCATTTTGCCATATACTTGTAGCTTCCGCCAGCTCCCCACTCCCGGGCTTTTATATCCGCCAGTTTCTCGTCATGCACTGGATGTAACCCTTTCCTTATGCTCTCGAGCTTCATCTCCAATGCCATCTTCTCTAATTCCGTTCGTCCCGTGACCTCTTCATTTTGACTCTCTGAATCATACATAGTAAGGACGATGGTGAAATTGTAACCCTTGCCGTCGTTCCTTCCGGTTAAGGTGTCAAACTGAATTCCTGCAAAAAGAGGATAGAAGACACAGCTTGCTCTGCCCAGTGTTCGACAGCTTTCAGGAAGAATCTGGAGCAGCTCCGCAGGCACGTCGAATATATAGGCCTGCGCATTTCCCTGGTACTGCTCCAACAACTCACCTGCATGCTGAAAATCTCCTAACATCTGCTGCATGCCGGGAGTTTGGCTTAGCTGGTTTATGAGAATGTTCAGGTCCGGGAGAAATTGTTTCGGATCATTCGGAGCAATAGCCTTGATTGTATCAGACATATCTACTGCAAAAGAGCAAAAGAGTATCAGTTGGCATAGGATAACAATGGTAATTCTTTTCATGATTTTGATTTTGCACTCACTGTTTGACAAATTCCACCCTTCTATTCAACGCTTTGTTAGCCGGTGTATCATTGGGCGCAACGGGGGTGGTTTCACCGGCTCCTTCCGTCTCTATCCGCGATGCGTCTATTCCGAACTTGCTGACCAGCTCGTTCTTTACCGATTGGGCACGGCGTTGCGATAGCTCCAGGTTTTTGGCATCATCTCCATCGCTGTCGGTATGCCCGATAATTTTAACTCTTACCGGTCCATTTTCCTTTAACACATCGGCGATGCTCTTCAGTGTGCCGAACGATTCGGGTTTTACATCCGCCTTGTTCACATCAAAGGTGATGCCGTAGGTGACCAGCTTTCCTTCGGTAATCAGTTTGCTGCGGGTGTCGGGCGATGCTGTGGTGATTTTCAGGTTCGACACGTAGGGTGCACTGTATCGGTCCCATCCCGAGAATCGCATGCGGTTGAACTTCACGTTGGGATAGATGTTGGTGGGCATATCCAACACTTTAGCGTTCTGATGATAGATACGCACCCTGCGTTTCTGTACCCAGAGGATGACGTGATTTTCCTTTTCACGGACAACCGTATTTTTCGTTGCCTGTCCGGTAAGCCAGTCCTGTGTTTCCTTGTAACCCTTGGTATCCCAGCGGTCATATCCCAGATCGACATGTAGCCCTGCTTCACCCGGATATAAATCGTCGTTCATCTCTTTCGGGTCATCTGCATTTTCTTGGTAGAGTGTGAACTGGATTCCGTATTGATATTTTTCATCGGGGATAATGTCGAACTCAACGATAAAGTTATCCGGAAAATCGATCTGACGGGTATAACAGTATACCGCATCTTCCCCGTTCATATGAAACCACTTGCCGGGAGCGATATTCACCGACTTCACCTCACCACTGCCGTTTGTTGTCCAAAGGGCCGGAAAGTCGCCGATAGCATCCTGTGAGAAATCGTCGTAAAAGAGGATCTGATCGCCCGGCACAAAATCGTACTGGCTGGTGCCCGTTAATTTTTGCGAAGTGTTGGCGGCCATATTTTCGCCTTTCTCCTCCGTAACAATGGCACCTTCCTCTTCTTCTTCGTTTGAGGCGGATTTCTTGTTTTTATCCTCTTTCGTCACCGACTCTTCCGCTTTATCCATTGCTTTCTCTGTTACCTCCTCCGCTTTCTGTTCCACGCGTTTCTCTACGGCATTCTTTGCTGCATCTTTTGCCGCATTTCCCAGTTTATTCAGCCATTTTTGTGCATCGGCCTGCGTGTTAAACAACAGGCAAAAACCTAACAAGATAAGTACTTTTTTCATGATCTGTCTATTTTAAAATTAAACTTGCTTATGAAACGATCAGTGCGCCCAGGACTACAGAAACGATGGCCGAAACCACCACTACGCAGAGCAGGCTCACGATGAAATAGGTATTTTTCTTCTCTTCGGGTGTCTTCATCACGGGCGCGATTCCGAGGTAAAGCAGGTAGAGCCCATACAATCCTCCCAGCGTTGCCACAAACGACAAACTGGGAACCAACAAGAGTATCCCTGCCACGCACATCGGCGTATAAGAGTAGGCTACCAATGAGAATGCCTTATCAAAATTTTTGATGGACTCAAACTTATCGGCGAGAAAGGCAATGATCCATGCCGACAGGTAAGCTCCTCCTAGTGTAGAGATAAATGAAGTAAATGCGTGACGGATACCGATATTTGCGAAACTCGCATGAATTCCCATCAGGTTGAATCCGAAAATTCCGTATCCAATGAATCCTGCAATAGCAGGGATGAGCGCCAAGGGAATCAGGTAAGCAGTCAATACTTTTAAGTGTGTATCGTTTTTTTCCGATATTACTTCCCATTCTGTTTTGGGATTCAACAAAATGTTTTTTACTTTGCTAATAATTTCCATAAAACACTGATTTTTACTTTTGTTTATTGAAGTATTTTTCTCACGTTATCCGATTCTTAGGATACAAATTTACGGACTGGGAAAAGTAAAAAATAGACCCAAAAGGGAGTTTTTAATTACTGTGAATAAATTTAATTTTGTGTCGGCAATACAATCTACATTTGCTGCTGTCAACGTACTAAAATGCTAATAACTAAACACAATGATCACTTTCAGGAAAAGAAAACCAACGACTATCCTGTTTCTTGGGCTGTACTTGCTTTGCATGAACGGGTTTGCTCAGAATTTAGATAGTTTGGAAAATGTGTTGAACGGCAGTGACCTGTCATCGGAAGAGTTCCTGACGGTATGCGACGACTTAAGCTGGAACTATCTCGACGATGATTTCGGAAAATCAATAAAATACGCTGTGCGGGGTATTGAAAGAGCAAAGTCGGACCAGAACCTGCTTATGGAGGCACGGCTTTACCGAAATTTAGGAGTCGCCTACTACATGAACAGTCAGATGGATACGGCTCAACTGTTTTTAAACAAATCGCTTGAAAAGGCTATCCTCCTGAAAGATGAACAACTGGAAGCTGCCGTTTACGGGGCTATCGGAAATGTGCACAACGTATCGGGGAACTATCAGGAAGCTCTTACCTATTACCTGAAAGCTCTCCCTGTGTTTGAGAAGCATAACAACAAGGAGCGTATACGGTCGCTGCTCGGAAACATTGCTACATTATATTATAGCCTGATAAATTTAAGCCAGGCCGAAAGATACTATTCGGAACTGGAAAAAGAGAGTATAGAGGCCAATGATCTGTATAATATAGGGCGTGCATACGAGGGATTCAGCAGGATAGCCCTTAAACGAAAAGATTTTAAATCATCGTTGGAATATTCTGAAAAGGCGGCAGAAATATTCCACAAGGGAGGGTATAAGGCATCGGAAGCTATTGCGATTCAGGGAATAGCCATGGTTTATTACCTGGATTATAACAATTACCCGAAAGCTAAAGAATACGCACTGAAAGCATTGGATTTAACCCGGGAGATAGGGTATGACACACAGATTGCCGGTTCGTTGAATATCCTGTCGAACATTTATTTTAACGAGAAAGATTACATCAATTGCTTGAAGTCGGCCAGAGAAGCAATAGAAGCAGACACAACGGATGCCAACGTAACCTCAAACCTGTATGCGAACATGGTAAGGGCAGGGATATTTTTAAACCATCACCAGGAAACGTTGCGATACTTCGACAAGTACCGGAAGCTGATCGATACCCGCTCAACGGCAGAGTTTGAGCAGGCAATGGCGGAACTGGAAAAGAAGTACCAGACCGAGAAAAAAGAGCTCAGGATACGCACGCTGGAGAAAGAAAAAAAACTTAATTCCATTATCTTCCTGGTGAGTACGGTTGGGTTGTTTCTCTTTTTGTTGGTATTGTATTTACGCAACAGAACGATAAAAACGAACGAGGAACTTAACAAGCAAAAAATTCTTCAACTCGAACAGGAGAACCAGCTCATCGCCGCGCAAGCCGTACTGAATGGCGAAACTGCAGAGCGTACCCGGCTTGCACGCGACCTTCACGATGGATTGGGAGGGATGCTCTCGGCAGTAAAATTAAATTTATTCGATATGAAGCAGGATGTAATTATTGAAGAGGAAGATGTTTTACGTTTCAACAGAGTGATGGAAATGCTGGACAATTCCATCGGGGAGCTCCGGCGTGTGGCACACAACATGATGCCCGAAGCACTCTCGCGCTATGGGCTTAAGACAGCCTTGAGCGACTTCTGTAAAAACTTCAGAAACGTAAAATTTCATTATTTCGGTGCAGAACAGCGGATTGAAAAGAAGCTCGAAGCGGTTATTTATCGTGCTGCAAACGAGTTGATAAATAACGCTTTAAGACACGCTGGGGCAAGTGTTGTAAATGTGCAGTTGGTATGTGGCACTGATCTGATCTCACTCAATGTCCAGGATGATGGCAAGGGGTTCGATACGGCCGCCGAGACCTCGGGTACGGGTCTGAACAATATCCGGACACGTGTTGCTGCAGTAAACGGAACCATGAACATCCACTCTTCTCCGGGTGAGGGGACCGAGGTGGATGTGGAGATAAAGATATAGTTAAGCAGGGTAGGCAAGCAAAGACAAAAACGAGCAAAATGATAACCGTTCATATCGTTGATGACCATAAAATCCTGGTAGAGGGGTTGCAAAAGTTGGTGGATAATTCCGGATTTGCCCAGACCACGGCCGTGAGTTATACCGGAGAAGATTGCCTGTGGAAATTAAGTTTCAAACAACCGCATGTCATCTTGCTGGATATCAATCTTCCCGATTGGAGTGGCATTGACCTTTGCAGCGTAATAAAAGAGAAATATCCGCAGGTGAAAATAGTAGCGCTCACCAGTTATTCGGAATATTCTATCGTGCGGCAAATGCTTGAAAACGGAGCTTCGGGCTATGTCATTAAAAATGCCATGCCCGAAGAAATTCTGTTGGGTATTCAAACAGTAGCTGACAACGAAACTTTTTTGTGTGAAGAAATTGACTTTCTGATGAACAAACGCTCCGTGGAACAGGTTTGGCTGACTCCACGGGAAAAGATACTGTTGCAACATATCGTGAATGGATATACCAATCCTGAAATTGCAGAACAGATGCTCCTTGCCGTGGATACCATCAATAACTACCGGAAGAAACTCTTATGTAAGCTTAACGCCCGAAACACAGCCGTCCTGGTACGAATAGCCCTGGAACAAAAACTGGTATGATCAGTTTTGTGCTGTAGATCCCTTGTCCGTTTAATGGTTTTCGATGTTTTCCCGAAAAGGCTTGTATTCCACGAATGCCTCAATGGCTTCATAGGAGGCCAATCCGAGCTTGTCGTACATGTTGGCCGTTGCCCGGTTACGCTCTTCAGAACGTTGCCAGAACAACCGTTCGTCGTCACCGAGGAACGGAGCACTTTCCATTTGCGACTGATGGCGCAGGATAGCATTTCTTTTCTGGCGTAACTCTTCGGGAGAGATTGGAACGGCCATCTCGATATGGTCTATTTCCCATTCCATCCAGGCACCCCGGTACATCCAAACGCGGCAATCCTTGTACCACTCATCATCCTTCATCAAATCGATGGAGGCCAGAATAGCATCCAGACATACTTTGTGGGTTCCGTGCGGATCGGCGAGGTCGCCGGCAACATAGATTTGATGCGGTTTGATGCTTTCAATAAAGTCCTTGACGATTATCACGTCTCTTTCCGAAATGGGGTCTTTTTTTACCCTTCCTGTTTCGTAAAAGGGCAAGTCGAGAAAATGTACATGGCTGTGTGGTAACCCCACGTATCTGTCTGCAGAGCGAGCTTCTTCACGGCGAATCCTTCCTTTGAGAAAACGAACTTCAGGTGTGTCTATATCGTCTACCCCTTTTTCGTGGAAGAGATGGTGTAATATGTTCGATAACTTGCTAAGAGCGGTAGAGTTGGTCGGTTCGAACTCTTTGATGAGATTTTTGAAGACCGATAAATACCGGATAACCTCTTCGTCGCCAACGGCAATGTTTCCAGAAGTCTGGTAAGCAACATGCACGTCGTGCCCTTGATTCACTAACCGCTGAAAGGTCCCACCCATAGAAATCACATCATCATCGGGGTGAGGGCTGAAGATAATCACGCGTTTGGGATACGGTTTTGCTCTTTCCGGACGGTTGGAATCGTCGGCATTGGGTTTCCCGCCTGGCCAGCCGGTGATGGTGTGTTGCAGGTCGTTGAATATTTTTATGTTGACGTTGTACGCAGAACCGTAAAGGGTTATAAGTTCGCTTAGCCCGTTATCGTTGTAGTCCTTGTTGGTGAGTTTCAAAATGGGTTTGTTCACAATGCCGCACAACCAAACGATCGCTCTGCGGATAAGTTTGCTTGTCCATTCACAATTGGTTACAAGCCAAGGCTGGCTGATACGGGTCAGGTCGCTGGCTGCAGCCAGATCGATATAAACATCTGCTTCCGGATGCGTTTGCAAAACTGACGCAGGCGTCGATTCCGTTACGCTTCCTTCCACCATTTGTTTGATGCTTTCTGCTTTTTGCTCGCCCCAGGCAATCAGTGCAATTCTCTTTGCTCGCATCATATCCGCAATACCCATAGTGATAGCGCTGACGGGCACTTTGTCCAGTGATTCGTAGCTGGAAGCTATGTCTCGTCGCGAGTCTCCGTCGAGCATCACCAGGCGGGTTTGTGAATGGAGGTTACTACCCGGCATGTTAAAGCCGATGTTTCCCTTGCTTCCCAATCCCAGCAGCAAATAATCCAATCCCCCCAATTGATGCAATGCCTGTTCGTACTCCTCACACTTTTCCGCGATGAGGTCCTTTTCGATTGTGGCATCGATCGAGTAGATGTTCCCGGGGTCTATGTCGATGTGGTTCAAAAAAGAGTCCTTGATGAACTGTAAATTAGTAAGGGATGGTTCGGAAACCGGATAGAACTCGTAAATGTTAAATACCACCAGGTTGTTGAAGCTCACCCCTTCTTCTTTATGCAGCCTGATCAGTTCTTCATATACCTGAATGGGTGAAGATCCTCCGGATACGCCGAGGGTAAACTGTTTTCCCTCCGCCTGATGTTTTTGCAGGTTTTTTACAATGCCGCTGGCTACTTTTTTTGCAGCACGATCCGATTTTTCAAAAATGTGAATCGGGATTTTTTCGAAGCGGCTGAGCGTGTATTCCTCAAAATCGTTTTCCGGTTTATAATACCGTTGAGGTATTCTTTCGAGTGTAATGTAAGAACTTAAATCTAATCGCATGACATGATTTTTATAAAGAATTTCCATTGACAAAAATAGACAAAATAGGCAATTAAAGCAAAGTAATTATTAAATATTGATCAATAAGTAATAAAGTAAATTTATTGCTTCACAAGTTCAAGCTTCCTATCCAGGTGCTTAACTACCCTGGAATAGATAAAGAGGGCAACCGCAGAAATGGCTCCAATTCCTACAAAAACGTACCAGATATAATGTGCGTGCTCTGTTGCCGCAGAATAGGCTGCCTTGTCGAGTATGCCTTCGGCACTGGTAAACAGGCGTGGATCGGGGCAATATTTTTCCAGCAGGAATCCCGATATTCCAAAAGCAAACAAGTAGGAGAAGAATGAATGCAGGTGGCTGAATCCCAGGTATAATCCCTCTTCGCCTTTGGGTGCTTGCAGCGAAAAATACTCCAAATAGCGAGGTGAAATAAAACATTCGGCCAACGCCTGCATGGCAATACCGATAATCATCATGAATGCAACGGGATGCATCCCCAGGATATATGCATCTCCTATGTGGTTCCCAAAAGACATGACCAACGCTGAAAGCGGGATAATAAACATGCCTGCCATCATCGAAGTGATGGCGTTTCTTTTTTTCATCATGGAGGTAATAAAATTAACGCTTATAAATACCACCAGTGGATTCACATTGGCATACCATCCCGGTGTAGCACCATCGCCTACCAGTCGTATGACGTATTTCGGCATTGTAGAGTACATTTGGCTTTGGATCATCCAAAAACCGCTTATGATCAGGATAAGGATCATCAATCTTCCGTTTGTCAGCACCTTGCCCATCGATTGCAAAAGCTCCTGCATTTTCTTTCCCTGACCCTCGGTATGCGCCGATTTGTAAAAGAAGAACACGGCAATCAGTGCTAAAAATGTCATGGAAGCGGAAAAGTAATTGAGGTAGACCAGGCCTTCATCCCCCATACTTCTTCGTAGAGGGTCGACCACGGTCTTACCCAAAAATGCCCCGATATTCACCATCATATAAAAAATGGCATATCCCCGGGCGCGATTTTCCGTAGTGGTTTCACGAGCCACGGTTCCCGATATTACTGCCTTTATGAAAGCGCCACCGATCACGATAAAAACAAGAATCGGGATTATCGACCATTGGTGTAGGCTTCCGATTAATCCCGAATAGGTGGTGGTCATTCCGTAATGTACCAACCCTGCGCTCTGCAATATTGTGGGAACCAGGCCCAGCCCACCGTAACCGATGGTTAAGAAGGTAAATGCCAGGATGATGGAATTGCGAAAGCCTATTTTGTCGGCAACGGCTCCGGTGAAGGTTGGAAGTAAATACAAAAAAGCGGAATATATCCCGGAAATGATGCCTGCTTGCACATCGGAGAAACCCCAGACGTTGGACAGATAGAGGGTGATTACAATAAAGACGGCGTAGAATGCCAGACGTTCAAGGAGTTCTACAAAGTTCGCGACCCAAAAAGGTTTTGAAAATTTCAGCATAAGAGTTTGTTTTATCTGTTAATTTAGTGCGCAAATGGTTGTTTTTCGTGCAAAGATAAAACAATAATGTTTAATCCAAATCAATTACCGTGATTCCGGCACCGCCAAATTGAACATGTTCATCCTGAAAATGGGCGACACCCGGTACTGTTCTCAGGTAGTCCCGGATGATTTGTCGCAATGCGCCGGTGCCTGTTCCGTGCAGGATGCGTACCCGGGAAACGCTGAGCTGAATGGCATCGTCGATAAAGTACACTACAGCTTGTAATGCTTCGTCACCACGCATTCCGCGTACGTCGATATCCTGCCTGAAGTTGAGCTTGCGGTCGTGCAGCAGATCGCGCGTGTTGGACGATTTATTTTCTTTGGCCCGCTGATTACGGCTCACCTTTTCCAGTTTCTCCAGGTCGACCGTGGATTTGATTACTCCAAAGGCAACGATCGCTTTTTTTCCCTGTATCTCCAGGATTTCTCCGGTAACGGTCTGTCCTTTCATGCGAACGGTATCGCCAGTGACGATTGGCGTTTTGAGGTTGGTGTTTTGAGGTTGAGTTACGGGTTTTTGCTTGACTTTCTTTCGGATCGGATTCACTTCCTGGTGAGTGTCGGAGGACGCTACTATGTTCTCCCGGAATTCACTGAGCGATTGGCGCACCTGTTTGGTCTTTTCCTTGTCTGCCTGTGCTTCCTTGATCTGGCGTATGGTGCTTTCAATTTTTGCATTGCTCTCAGCTATAAGCCGTTCAGCCTGCTGTTTTGCTTCGGCCAATATTTCTTTTTTCTTCCGGTTTATTTCCTCCATTTCGGATTCGTATTTTTCCGAAATCTCGTTAAGCCGGTTGCGTTCGCGGCGAACCTCTTCGCGTTTACGCTCCCAGTAACGGCGGTCACGGGAAATGTCCTGCAAATATTTATCCATGTTGATGTAATCGCTGCCGACAATTTCGGAGGCTTGGGCGATTACATCGTCGGGAAGTCCGATCTTGCGGGCAATCTCTACAGCGAAGGAGCTTCCAGGGTTTCCGATGGAAAGCTGGAAGAGCGGCTGCATTTCATGTCTGTCGTAAAGCATGGCTCCATTGATGACCCCTTCATTTTCGTTGGCAAAATGTTTTAGGTTCTGGTAGTGGGTGGTGATGACCCCAAAAGCGTTCTTTTGGTTAAACCGATCCAACAGCGATTCGGCAAGGGCTGCTCCAATTTGTGGCTCCGTGCCGCTGCCAAATTCGTCGATCAGTAAGAGAGAATGCTTACTGCAGTTTTTCACGAAGAACTTCATGTTCTGCAGGTGGGAGCTGTATGTGGAGAGGTCATTCTCGATGGACTGCTCGTCGCCTATATCAATAAAAATATCGCTGAACAAGCCCACTTGTGAATTTTCCCGTAACGGAACCAACAAGCCGCATTGAACCATATATTGCAGTAGTCCTACGGTTTTCAGACAAACCGATTTTCCTCCGGCATTGGGCCCCGAGATCACCAGTATCCGGCTGTCCTCTTCGAGCGTTATGTCGAGCGGTACCACTTTGCGGTTTTGCTTTTTCAGCGAAAGAAAAAGAAGCGGATGAACCGCTTGTACCCAGTCGATAATGAGCCTGTTTTCGAAGTTGGGTTTCAATGCGTTTAGCTGCAGCGCAAATTTGGCTTTGGCGCGGATGAAATCTATTTGTGCCAGGAATTCGTAGGACTGCAGCAAGTCGGGTAGAAAAGGGCGGAGGTAATCCGTAAACTCGGTGAGGATGCGGATGATCTCGCGACGTTCGTCGCTTTCCAGCTCACGGATGCGGTTGTTGGCCTCTACCACCTCCGAAGGTTCTATATAAACGGTTTTCCCTGAGGCCGACTCGTCGTGGACAATTCCTTTTATTTTTCGCTTGAAAGCCGGATTTACGGGGATAACCAACCTTCCGTCGCGCATGCTGGGAGTGATGTCTTTGTCCACAAAGCCCTCGGCCTGTGCTTTGCGTAATATCGAATTCAGGCTTCGAGAGATGCTGTTGAGCGTCGAGGTGATTTCCCTGCGGATATTGCTTAGTTGGGGAGATGCATGATCCCTTATTTGTCCGAACTCATCGATGATCCGCTCGGCTTTTTTGCTTATTTCCGACGATACAAACACTTCTTTTGCCAGCAACATCAAGTGGGGATAACGTTCCGCTTTCTCTTCATCGTTTTTAAAAAACGTTACGATGGCCGTTATCGTTTGCAGTGATTTATGGAGCTCCGACAAAGCATTTTGATCAATCCACGACCCGGCAACACGTATGCGATGGAGAACCGGGCGCACATCGTAAAAGTTGTCCGAAGGAAAAGAGTCTTCCTCCTGTAAGATATGCACAAACTCATCGGTTTGCGATAGTTGTACGTCAATCTCTTCAAAAACGGAAGAAAACTGCATCTCTTCTACCTTCTCTTTGCCCAGTGGACTGAGGCAATGTTGTTCTAGCAGTTGTCTTATCTTGAAAAACTCTATTTTTTGTTCGAAATTTTCGGGATAAATCACGGTTAGTTTTGGAATTGGGATTTGCGATTTCGGATTTGGTGCAAAATTACTCTTTTTAGCCGATATTATTCCTATCTTTGAATGGATAAATCAGAAATTTTATGAAACCGTTGTCCTCCATTTTGTTTATCAACCTTTTTTTAAGCATGGTGCTGTCACCTCTCTTTTCGCAAAAAAATCCGGATCTCACCGATGAAACAGCGCTTAAATTATCTGCCCTGCCCCTCGGTTGTATCGATCGGGAATATCCCAACAAACCGGGACATACCTACGGTTCGGCCGATGAGGTAGGTCTTTCGCCCAAGGCACTGCATCCTGTTTTTTACGGGTGTTTTGACTGGCACAGTAGTGTTCACGGGCATTGGATGTTGATCCGCTTACTGAAGACCAAACCCGGTATTGCGAGCAAAAATGAAATCATCACCTTGTTGAATAACTCCTTTGATAAAGCAGCGGTTGAAGTTGAGAAGGAGTATTTCCTCAAGTACGAGACAGGTAAAGGATTTGAACGAACCTACGGTTGGGCGTGGCTGCTGAAACTCGATGAAGAACTGGCGTCGTGGGACAATCCGGCTGCCAGGCAATGGCACGAAAACCTTCAGCCGCTTACCGGGCAAATTGTGGAGCTGTGGAGGGAGTATCTGCCCAAGCAGACCTATCCGAACAGAACAGGAGTGCATCCGAATTCAGCTTTTGCACTGGGTTTTGCCATAGATTGGGCAAGGGAGAACGGAAATAAGGAGTTTGAAAAAGAGTTGATCGGTAAATCGCTCGATTTTTACGGAAAAGACACGGAGACCCCGGCACACCTGGAGCCGGACGGCGCCGATTTTTTCTCACCCAGCCTGGAAATTGCTGATCTGATGAGGAGAATTCTTTCCCGGGACGATTTTGAAAAGTGGCTGGTTGCCTTTTATACACAAAAAGGGATCGATAACATCAGTCAGATTCCTGTGGTAAGCGATTTGGATGATTATCAGACGGTTCATCTGGTTGGACTGTCGTTTTCGCGGGCGTGGTGCATGAAAGGAATCGCCAAATCATTATCCGAAGGGCATCCGTTGAAGCTGCATTTCGAAGAAACCGCCCAGAAACTATTGGACCATGCTCTTCCGCTTGTTTTTGACGGGAACTACGGCGGAGAACATTGGCTGGCATCGTTTGCGCTGATGGCATTGGAATAAAAAATAATATTTTGTCGGGTTTTATTGTTTTAGGGTTGCAAAATTAAAATATTTAAACTACTTTTGCACCTCGAATTTGGAATCATTTTCGGAAAGACATGTTGGCGAGATAGCTCAGTTGGTTAGAGCGCATGATTCATAATCATGAGGTCGGGGGATCATGCCCCCCTCTCGCTACCAATTTCATAAGCGGTTTTAGGAAATATCTTGAAACCGTTTTATTATTTTAGTCAAACCGTAGTCAAACAAATCATTTATTAATAGCTTTCTTTGTCTTCTATTTTTACCCACAAAGTAAACCTATCGAATTGGTAAATTCTTCCGATTTTACTTCCACAAGACAAAAACTCCAGTATAAAAGAGAGAATAGTTATGTTTGGATAAGAGCTGTCTCTTTTAAGAGATCCGTCCGGTTATTTTCTGACGCCAGAGGGCGATATTCCTGCTTCTGGAAGAGGTGCTTCTTTCGGTTGACAATCCTTCCTTAAACTAATTGTAAAACCCCTCATAAGGACTGTAGATGCCTTTCTAATATATAGGGTAGAATGTTTTTCAACCTCACACCTCTCTTATATATAGTTTTGATTGTGGAAATGTGAGTTCGATATAAGTAAGATGAAAAATGGTTAGCATAATTCAGAACCCTCCTTTATTTGCGAGAGGGTGTTCGAAAAGAAAAATATTAGTGTTAAGTGCTTGCTGCATTTTGAACTATACGTAATTTTTTCTTCGTAATACCGTCGATTCTTTTTTTATTTGATTTCTGATTTTTAATATCTTCTCTCCTCTGCCTGAATAAACATCCGCAGGCGTAAGGTTGTCAAGCGATTCGTGATAACGTTCATACCTTGTTTTTGCATAAAGTTAGTTTGTTGTAAAATTAGTTGTTTTTGTGAAATTACTAAACTAAATTTGCACTTAACCAACCGGTAAACTTTATACTGAAGATTTACAGTTTGGAGCGATTAACGGAAGATTTCTGTTTCAGGTAGATTGATGTTTGTGCAAGATTGGGAATAAGCCATTTTCAACTCGATTGGGGTTGGCAGGAATCAGATAAATGGATACTTAACCGCTCGCCTTTATGGATGTCTCTGATTTACCGGAAGATACTTTTGATTCATCCGATATCATTAAAAAATACAAAAGCATCCGGCATAATTTCATAAATAAAAGAAAATTGGGCTTTTTTAAGGTTAGACTTATTAAAATGGTTTTGGACTAAATTGGGCTAATTGAGAAATAATATTTCTATTTACAAATAAAGTAATCGAATGAAAGAAAACCGACGTCATTTTTTAAAACAGATAACAGCAGGAGGTATTGGCTTAAGCTTTATTCCTGGGCTTCGAGCTGAAAAATCTATTTCAGAACCATATGAAATTCTTTCCAAGGAAACAGGAAGAAGACAGTATTTTAATATGTGTGGTTACCGGGCTCCCAAGCTGGATATCGTTCGTGTAGGATTTATCGGGATAGGGAATCGTGGTTACGCAAACCTGAACCAGATGACCTTTTTGGAAGGAGTTCATATAAAGGCAATTTGTGATGTTGTACAATTTCGCATTGACAATGTTCAACAGTTGCTGAGAAAACGGGGATTGCCGGAAGCAGAGGTCCATACCGGACGTGAAGATGCATGGAGAAAGCTATGTGAAGACCCAAACATCGACTTGGTAAGTATTGCTGTGCCACGGGGACCGCTCCATGCACGAATATCTGTGTATGCTATGGAGTGTGGTAAGCATGTGGCTGTTGAAGTACCTGCAATAGCTACCGTTGAAGAGGCATGGGAAGTGATTGAGGCTTCGGAGAAGACCAGAAAGCATTGTTATATGATGGAAAACTGTTGTTATGATTTTTTCGAGCTACTAACGTTAAATATGGTGCGACAAGGATTTTTCGGAGATATTATTCATGCCGATGCTGCATATATTCATCACCAGTCACTTTATGAAAAGACAAAAGATAACAATATGTGGCGTTTGGAAGAAAGTCAGCGCCATAATGGAAATTTGTATCCTACGCATGGATTAGGACCCGTATGCCAGGTTATGGACATAAACAGAGGAGACAAACTGGACTACATGACCTCAATGTCTTCAAATGATTTTATGTTGGGAAAGAAAGTTTCGGAACTGGCACAAAGTGATCCGTTTTATAAAAAGTATGATACTAACTCCTATAGAGGAAATATGAATACTTCAATAATCAGGACGGAGAAAGGGCGTACCATCATGCTTCAACACGACATTACCAGTCCTCGGGTCTACTCCCGAATACACATGATTAGCGGCACAAAAGGTGCTGTTCAGAAATATCCTGAACCCGGTAGGATTTCACTTGGCAGTGAATGGCTTGATAATGAAAAGATGAATGAAATTAACGACAAATATAAGCCGGAGATTGTAAAACGAATAGGTGATATGGCTCAAAAAGTAGGAGGACACGGGGGAATGGATTTTTTAATGACATGGCGGCTTATTGATTGTTTGAGAAACGGGCTTCCGATGGATATCGACGTGTATGATGCTGCTTCTTGGAGCGTGATTATCCCGTTAAGTGAAAAATCGGTATCGAATCGTTCAAAACCCGTTGAAATTCCTGATTTTACACGAGGAGCCTGGAGAACAAATCAACCTGTAGATATCTCCATATCGGAAGGGAACACAACAACGATAAGGCGCTCTTAAGTAGAGTGTCGATATAATATCCCGGGTAGTAATCCAGAAAACTGTGTTTTTTATATAACTTCACGACCATAGTTTTTAAATTATGTGCTTTTTCGCTAACAATCATACTAATAAGTGAAGTCCTGGGCTGATTTCTAAATTATGAAAATCGAGACTAAGCTTGACAAGTTTTTAACAAATTAACTAACTTGTAATCTCAAATCTTGATTTTTATGACTTTAAAAGCATCATCAGACATCAGACGCAAACTACGTGTTCTTACTTATGAATATGGAGTCTATCGACCTTCCCAAAACAGCATAATGAACTCCTATTCTGACGAATTTAACGCTCCCTCCAGACTTGCTATCTACAAAAGAATTATGGAGCTGTCAGGAGAAGGTTACAGCTACGGCAAATTTATAGAGTCTGATGCAATTAACAGGAGTGCAGGTACCCGAAGTGAACCTTAGGCGCCTCCGGTTGTAGTTAGACGGTAAAAGGGCGAAATTCATCCTTCATCATCCGCTTCCATTTGAAATATCCAAAAATGGAAATAACGGCATAGATGGCAAACAATCCGCTGGTGTAGTGTAGGTCTTTCCAGAAGTAAAGGCCGCAGGAAATACTGTTCACCACAAACCACAATCCCCACTGTTCGATGTATTTGAAAGCCAACATCCACATGGCAATTATGCTCAGGGCTGTAGTGAATGCATCTCCATACGGTACCGGGCTGTCTGTGTAGTTGACCAGGATAAAGGCTATAAGTGCAAAAATAGCAATACCCGCCAACGTTAACGGTACAATGAAACGGGTGGGAGTATGGGAGATCTTCCCGTTTTTCGCTGAATTCTTCTTCTTTGTCCAGACCATCCATCCCCAAATACTTGCAAAGAAATAGTAGATGTTTATGCCCATGTCGGCATAAAACTTGGATTGGTAGAAGATGACAATATACACCACCGGCATAATAACGCCGAAGAGCCACAACCAGCGGTTAGCTTTGTATTCGAGATAGAGGTAGATAAGCCCGATAACGGCTCCAATAATTTCAAGGGTCTGCATATGAATTGCGGGTTATATTTTGCAGGCCGGGCCGGGTGAGCCGCAGCCCGCAAAAACTTCTTTTCAGGCGAACAGGGTTTAGAAACTAACCGTTAGACGTGCCATATAATTCCGGGTAGCTTGCGGATAGTAGCCAATCCAGTTTACGCTGCTACCATCCTCTTCAAATACTTCGGTAGAAGCCCACCCGTTGGCAATGTATTCTTTATTGAACAGGTTGTTCACGAAGAGCTGCAGTGCTATACTGCCCAACGGTGTTTTCTTGAATGTGTATCCGGCCGAGAAGTTGCTTACAAAATAGCCGTCAATCGATTTTGCATTGTCCGATGTGTTGTCGAGATACTGTTTGCTCACATATTTCCCCAACAAATTGAAATAGAGCGCCGGAAGAGGCTGATAGGTCAGGCTAGCCATACCCACCAGGTTGGGAGAATAGGAAATGTGGGTTGTCCCCAACTCTTTACGGGTCTGTTTGCGTACCTGCTTGCCGTTTTTTTCTATATAAACTTCGTTCCAGTCATTGCTGTTGTCGTACAGATCGAAATAGGCCGTGTAATTGTTGATTTTGTTCCGGCTCAATGTGGCGTTGGCATCAAAACGAAATTTGTCGTTTGCCAACGGTACCGATGCTTCCAGTTCCACACCTGTCCGGTAACTGTCTTTCACGTTCTCCATCAACTTGTATCCCACGTCGTTGAGCTTTCCGGTTTGCACCATCTGGTTTTTGTAATCCATGTAGTAAATGTTTGCACCCAGGCTCACACCGTTTTCGTGGGAGAAACGATATCCCAACTCATAGTCGATCATTTTTTCGGGACGGATCCGCTCTTCTCCTCCGCCTCCCTTGATGCTTTCCTTCAAGTCGGTCCGAAGCGGTTCGCGCTGCCCAACAGCCACCGAGGCATACAGGTTGTTGCGGTTATCTATCCGGTAGGAGGCTCCGGCTTTGGGATTAAAGAAGGAGTATTTGAAGTGGCTGGTGATATCCGCCAGGTCGTCATCAATTCCTGAAAAATCATAATCGATATGCCTGTACTGGAGATCGCCGAAGAGCGAAACTTTTTCGTTGAGCCGGTATTCCGCTTTCGTGAAGAAGTTGAATTCACCCTTCTTCCCTACATTTCGATACCATTCGTAATCTTCGGGGATGTTTTGATTGAATTTTATCCAGGGCAGTTTGCCGTAGTGGTCGCCGTCGTAGAAACTGTACATCCCGCCGAAAGACCAGTCGAGCGCATTTTTGGTGTATAAGAATGCCAGGTTTGCCACGTAAAAATCGTTGCGCATCAGTTTCTGGCGGATTAACGGTGAGCGCGAATAGGTTACTCCGTTTACCGTTTGATCAGGCAACCCGTATTTCGAAAACTTATCGCCCCGCTTGAATCCGCCATATGGATCGGAACGATAATTCTCGTAATAACCAAAACCGTTGTTGTAACTCAGGTTGGCGTTGAGGGATAGATGGGGGTTGAGGTCGCGCGTAAACAGAAGCTGTACGATGTGTGAAAAGTAGTTGTCGGTTTCGTTATCGTAATAATGCACGTTATCGGCTTCGTCGATGTATTTTCCCGCGGGGTTGTATCTTCTTCCCTCTTTTTCCAGGTCTTCGGGGGAGATTCCTTCCCAGGTGATTCCCGTCTTCTGCCTACCATTGATGTAACTCAACCGGAGCAATTGATTGTCCGTATAATGGGAAAGGGCAGCATACAGGTTGCTGTGATCTACAAATCCGTTGCGGATATATCCATCACCCGTGTTTCGTGAATAACGTGCATCCAGCGACAGGCCGTTCTTTAGAATCCCGCTTCCAGCAGCGATAGTGGACGAAAATGTGTGATAACTGCCTGCTGATGTGGATGCTTCGCCATATGCCGTTGACCGTGCGCCTGCCGTTTTCATGGAGATGCTGGCGCCGAAAGCGGCAGCACCGTTTGTTGAGGTTCCTACGCCGCGCTGTACCTGAATACTTTGCAGGGACGATGATAAATCGGGTAGATTTACCCAGTAAACTTCCTGACTCTCAGGATTGTTTAACGGCATGCCGTTTAGCGTAACATTGATGCGGGTGGCATCCGTTCCGCGTATGCGCATGGAGGTGTTTCCCACGCCCGATCCGTCTTCGCTGAAAAACACCAGCGATGGAATGCCCTGCAGGATTGCCGGGATATTTCGGGCTGCGTTTTCTTTTCTGATTTCAGTCTGGGAAACATTGCTGTACGCCATCGGCGTGTTCTTTCCCGCCCGGGTGGAAGAGACCACCACTTCTTCGAGATGTATGTTCTTTAAACTGTCGGTTTGTTCGTCTGCCTGAGCAAACAAGGAAAGGTTCAGGGCCAGAAGCCCTGCAAGAATAACTGCCTTTTTCATTTACAAGTAGTTTTTATGACACAAGAAACAAGTGTTTTTTTGCGTCGGATGAGTAAAATAAAAAAGGGGATTTTTGAAAGATTTACCTAAAAACAAAATCACCAAGCTACAATGTTATTCAATTGTACGGCTAATAACGCGGAGCGTATACCTGTTGAATATCCATTGATTTTTTTGTGATCTTTTTTTGTTTCCCTCCGCCGGCATTATCCGGATCAGGTATTTGGGTATGATCTCAGCCCGTTGTTATGTGGCACCCCTGTATTTGACAAAACAAAGCTACTTCATTTTTGTTCACCAAACAATAAAAACCGCAATTTTTAACGTTCCAGCAATAAAAAATCTGTTACGTGTGACTTTGATAGCTGTTTTATTTGTAATTTCGTTCCTTCATTGCAACGTTCAATTACGGTATGTTTTAAATGAAAATATGAGCGAAGAAGATAAACTTGCGGCAGAAGATCGGATGATCGAGGATGAGTTTCAGGCACTTATTAACGATTATTTAAATTCGAACCACCGGCGTAAAGTGGAAGTCATTACCAAAGCCTTTAATATGGCAAAGGAAGCCCACAAAGGAGCACGCCGTCGTTCGGGCGAGCCGTACATTATGCATCCGCTGGCCGTTGCAAGAATTATTTCCCGCGAAATGGGACTGGGCTCAACCTCCATATCGGCTGCATTGCTGCACGATGTGGTGGAAGACACCGACTATACGGTTGAGGACCTTGAAGTAATGTTCGGCGATAAGATTGCGCAGATCGTTGACGGATTAACAAAAATCTCACACGGCATGTTTGGTGAGAACGTATCGGCTCAGGCGGAAAATTTTCGTAAACTCCTGTTGACGATGTCGGAAGACATTCGTGTGATCCTGATAAAAATTGCCGATCGGTTGCACAATATGCGGACGTTGTCGTCCATGACTCCCGCAAAGCAATTCAAGATAACCGGCGAAACCATGTATATTTATGCCCCTTTGGCGCACCGGCTGGGACTTTTTGCCATCAAAACCGAGCTCGAAGAACTTTGCTTCAAGTACGAACACCCGGAATCTTACGCTGAACTTTCGAATAAAGTGGAAACTTCTGCCCAGGAGCGGTTTGAAATTTATGAGAGTTTTGCCGAGCCGGTAGTTAAAGCACTCGATAAGATGAATATCGAATATGAGATGCGTGCCCGGGTAAAATCGCTTTATTCCATCTGGAAGAAGATGCAGGCCAAAGGTATCGATTTCAGCGAAGTGTACGATCTTTTTGCCGTCCGTATCATCTTTGAGATTTATCCCGGGATGGATGAGAAAAAACAATGCTGGGACATCTATTCTGCTATTACGGATATATACAAACTCCGCCCCGACCGTATTCGAGACTGGGTGAGCCATCCCAAGGCCAATGGTTACCAGGCGCTTCACCTGACGGTGATGGGCCCCGACGGGAAATGGATCGAAATACAGATTCGCAGCCGGCGAATGGACGATATTGCGGAAAAAGGTTTTGCTGCCCATTGGAAATACAAGGAGAACCGGATAGAGGAAGACAACGAACTGGATAAATGGCTGAAAACGATTCAGGAGGTATTGGCCAATCCCAACCCTAACGCCATCGATTTTCTGGATACGGTAAAAATGAACCTGTTCGCTTCCGAGATTTTTGTTTTCACCCCAAAAGGCGAAATCAAAACCCTTCCCCTGGGTGCTACCGCCCTCGATTTTGCATACAACATCCACACCCGCATAGGCGACCACTGCCTGGGAGCAAAAGTGAACCATACGCTGGTTCCGCTTAGCCAGAAACTGAAAAGCGGCGATCAGGTAGAGATTCTGACGTCCCAATCGCAACAACCACAACCCGAGTGGCTCAATTACGTTACAACCGCCAAGGCCCGAACCAAGATAGAAGCCGCAATCCGCCGGCAAAGGAGAAGAATAAGCGAGCGAGGTCAAAAAATGTTGGAAGAGTTTGTCGGAGAAGAACAACTCGATAATACCCTGTACAACAAAACCCTGAATTATTATAAAGTAGAAAAGCGGGAAGATTTGCATTATGGCCTGGGGAATGGTGACCTGAAACTTCCCGATTCCAGGGATAAGTTGCTTAAACAACGGGAAACAGTGGAACCCAAGCAAGACAACCTGTTTGTTCGTTATATGAAACAGGCCATGAGCGGTTTTAAAAAAGCCCCTGAGGAAAGCAGGAGTGACATTGCTGTTGCAAGTCCTGCAAAAACCGGAGAAATAGACAAGAAGGCGATATATAAACTGCACGAGGTGAGTTTCAAGAAAAATTTTATTGTTGCTTCTTGCTGCAATCCGTTGCCCGGTGATGATGTTTTTGGATTTATAACCGACAAAAATGAAGTAGAAGTTCACAAACGCTCCTGCGAAACAGGTATAAAGCTGAAATCGCGTTTTGGGGAAAGAATCCTGGCGACGGAGTGGGGCGACTATAAACAGTATTCTTTTCTTTCAGCCATTGTTTTTACGGGCATTGACCGGATAGGCATCTTGAATACGATATTGTCTAAACTCGCAGAGGATATTGTGGTAAACATAAAAAGTGTGAACGTTACGTCGAAAGACGGTATTTTTGAAGGTGTTTTTCATGTTCATGTCCACAGTGTGGAAGATGTTAATGTCCTGATTTCGAAGATAGCAAAAGTGGACGGTGTAACCACCGTCCACAGAGCCTTAATTTAATCAAGTAGTTCTATTTTCGTTTCTTCCCTCCAAACAACCTGCCGGTAATTTTTTTTACGGCAAAGGCCAGAATGGCCGGCTTGGCAACATTCCAGGCAATTCCACTTATTAAAGGTAAGTTTGAAAGAGCCAGGTTTATCCAGGGGTTACCCGGTTTTTTTGTTTTAAAGGGTAAAACGGACGACGATGAGCCGTAAGACAGGTTGTCCACCGTTTCACTGAACTTGTTCTTGATACTGGTCGTTACGCCTTTGGTAAGCATAGAGCCCCAGTTATCCGCCAGATACTGGATCTGATAAGATAGGCGTTGACCAGAAATTGCACGTTCCTCACGCAGTTTCTTCTTCTCCAGATGGAGCTCGTCGAGTGGAGTAAGTTTGTAACTTTTCATCAGCTTTTTGTTGTAAATTTAACCTCTTCGTCTTCCTGACGTTGCAGAAATTTGATTACAGAATTGATGATAGAGTGTTTCAGCGGCTTTTTTATCAACAACAAAACCAGAGTAAGAGCGATAGTGCCTAAAGTGACAATGCCAAAACCTTTCCAATTACTGTCAAAAACGTCTGCCAGGTAAAATCCGAGAGTGAGAAGTGCCAATGCCAATATCAGAAAAATGAAACTGACCAAAAACAGAGTAATGGCAGTTGAAGCCGCTCCCTTACTCACTTTTTCAAAAGCTTCGAGTTTTACAATCTCAATCGTGTTTGTCACATAACCCGTGACATCGCTTTTCATCTCTTCAAATAAGCTGGTAACCGTTTTGTCCTCCATCTGAGTTTCCTTTTAGTGTTTAGCCAATTCTTTTTTTGCTATTTCTGCAATGTCATCAATGTCTTCTTTCAGATCACTGACTTCGCTTTTTCCTTTATAGATAGCGGATTTTACATTCGCACGTACTTTATCGGCAAACGCGTTAGCTTGTTCAAGCCACTCTTCCTTTTTGTCGCTTCCCATAATATAACCGACAGCTGCTCCAAGCGCAATTCCAATTCCTAATCCGAGTAATAATTTTGCTTCTGATTTCATAATTTTGCTTTTTTAGATGTTAATAGTTTGTTTTCTTTGAAATGTTGTTTTCAACGTTGCCTATTTAGTAAAACGTTTTTTTTTTGAAAATGTTTACTCCCTCGGGAAAAAGTTGATTTATCAGTTCCCGCTAGGCTCTCCAAAAAGCGTTGCTGCAGTAAATCCGGTAATCTTGACTTTTACGAATTCTCCAATCCTGTGCTTTTGCTTGTCGAAAACAACCACCTTGTTCTGTTCAGTTCTTCCAAAGAGCTGTTCACGAGAGCGTTTTGAGAAACCCTCTACCAACACCTCAAACTCTTTTCCTACGTCCTGCTCGTTGCTTTTCTGCGAAAGTTCAAGCTGCAGGTCGATAATCTCCTGCAGACGGCGGCCTTTTACCTCCTCGGAAACATTGTCTTCCATTTTTTTCGCAGCGTATGTGCCCGGACGTTCGGAGTATTTGAACATAAAAGCCGAATCAAAGCCTACCTCACGCATAAGTGATAGTGTTTCCTGGTGATCTGCTTCGGTTTCACTGTGAAATCCACACATAATGTCGGTTGAGAGTCCGCAACCGGGAAGGATCCGTTTTATAGCGGCAATACGCTCTAAATACCATTTCCTGTCGTATCTCCGGTTCATCAGTTTCAACATGCGTGAACTCCCCGACTGTACAGGCAAATGGATATAATTGCACAAATTCTTGTACTTGGCAATGGTTTCCAATGTTTTGTCATTCATATCCCACGGGTGCGATGTGGTAAAACGGATACGCATTTGAGGTGCTTCCTCGGCAACCATTGCCAACAGATCGGAAAAATCGATAACTCTTCCGTCGTCTTCAAACTTGTATGAATTGACGTTCTGTCCTAACAAAGTGGCTTCGCGATAGCCTTTTCCCTTTAGGTCACGAATCTCGTTGAGGATGCTCTCCGGTTCCCGGCTTCGCTCCCTGCCACGCGTAAAAGGAACGATGCAGTAGTGGCAGAACTTATCGCATCCCCGCGTAATGGAAACAAACCCCGAAATATTTAATCCACTCATTTTTAATGGAATAACATCTTTATAGGTTTCCGTTTTGGAAAGAACCACGTTGATTGCTTTTTCTCCGCGTTCGGCGGCCCCCATCAGGTTGGGTAAGTCGAGGTAGGCGTCGGGGCCGATTACCAGGTCAGCATGATGATTATCGATCAGTTCCTCTTTTACACGTTCTGCCATACATCCTAAAACACCGATGATGAGCTCTCCTCTCTTTTTTTTCTTCAAAGCGTTGAAATAGTCAAGCCGTTGTATCACGCGTTGTTCTGCATTGTCTCGGATGGAGCAGGTGTTGACAAAAATAGCATCGGCAGCCTTCTCGTCTTCGGTAACCGAGTATCCGTCCATCTCCATGATAGCTGCCACTACTTCGGAGTCGGCTACGTTCATTTGGCAACCGTACGTTTCGATAAATAGCCTTTTTTCTTTTTGATTATCTGTTGTTTCTGTGCTCATTTTCCTTTTTTTGCTGTAATTTTTTCTTAATGTCAGGAATTTATAAACATCTTAGTATATTTTAAACTAAAATATTTGTAAAATTTAAATTCTTGTTTTACTTTTGTCACGAACGAAAAAATAAAAATTTTTTCATAGTTAAGGTTTTGGTTAAACAATTAGGGGCGGCTGTGAAGTTGCCCCTGATTTTTTGAATAACCTTTCCTTTATTCGTGAAAATTGATTACTTTTGTCGGACTGCAAAATTAATCAATTTATGGAATTTGGCGACATTATTTATTTAATACTCATGCTTGCTTTCTTTGTTTTTGGAATTTTTAATGATTCAAAAAAAAAGAAAAAGAAAATAAGTAAAAGTACCCAACCTGTAAATTTAGAAGAAGAGTTTCGCGATGTGTTTCGGGAAGTTTTTCAAAAACCACAAAGACAACCTATTTCACCTCCAACTCCAAAGACCGTTAAGAATGAAAATCGACTCGCAAGGCCAGCAATGGCCTCAGCCAGGAGCACTCGTTGGGAATTTCAATCTTCCCTGGACCTGGTAACCGATTTCGAGGGAGAATCCTCGTTGAAAGGTTCCATGTTTGCAACCGAACGGTTCGACAATCATCATGAGATGAAAGAAATGGAAACGGTCCATCCTATTCTGGAGCAATTGAGGAGCAAAAAAGGACAGTCTGAAATACGCAAGGCGGTTATCTACAGTGAAATACTGAACAGAAAATACTGACCTGACTCTTGTGTAACTAAAAAACAATGATATAAAAAACAAACAAAAATCTATGAGTCTTACTTATGTAACAGCGAAAGAGGCTGCTGCTCTTGTCAACCACAACGACAATGTGGGTTTTAGCGGCTTTACACACGCCGGATGTCCTAAAGTGGTTCCGGTTGAAATTGCCAAACGTGCCGAAGAAGAGCACGCTAAAGGCAATCCTTTTAAAATAGGCATGTTTACCGGTGCTTCCACCGGCGATTCTATCGATGGTAGCCTGGCTCGCGCCAATGCGGTAAAATTCCGCACACCCTATCAGACGAATAAAGATATGCGTAACGCCATTAACGCCGTTCAGCATGAACCGGTACAGTATTTCGACATGCACTTGTCTCAAGTGGCGCAGGAAATTCGTTACGGTTTTTTAGGAGGTGTGGATGTGGCTATTGTGGAAGCCTGTGAGGTTACCGATTCGGGAGAGATTGTTCCCACCAGCGGTGTTGGGATTATGCCAACCATTTGCCGTTTGGCCAAGATAGTTATTGTGGAGCTGAACGATAAGGTACCCGCCAAAATGCGCGGTGTGCATGATTTATATGAATTACAGGATCCTCCTAAACGCCGTCAGATAAATATTTTTGAAGTACAGGGGCGTGTAGGGTTGGAATACGTGAAAGTGGATCCTTCAAAAATTTATGTGGTAAGGACAAGTAAGGAAAATGAAGGCAGCGGTTTTGCACCGGTTGATGAGATTACGGAAAAAATCGGAGAGAACGTTTCGAACTTTTTCGTTTCTGAATTGAAAAAAGGACATATTCCGCCCACTTTCCTGCCTATTCAATCGGGTGTGGGAAACATTGCCAATGCTGTTCTTGCATCCATGGCACAGAACAAGGATATTCCCCGCTTCGAAGTATATACCGAGGTTATTCAGGATGCCGTGTTGGATATGATGCAAAAAGGGCATATCTCTTTTGCCAGCGGTTGCTCGCTTACGTTAAGCAACGAAGCAATGGAACGTTTTTATCGCGATTTGGATTTTTTCAAGAACAAGCTGGTGCTTCGTCCGTCGGAAATCTCCAACAATCCCGGTCTGGTGCGCCGGTTGGGTGTAATAGGCATCAATACGGCCATTGAAGCTGATATCTTCGGAAATGTAAACTCCACGCATGTGATGGGTAATATGATGATGAACGGTATCGGAGGTTCGGGTGATTTTACGCGAAGTGCTTATATCTCTATTTTTGTTACACCTTCAACCGCAAAAGATGGAAAAATAAGCGCCATTGTTCCGAAAGTGGCACACGAAGACCACAGCGAACATTCGGTGAAAGTAATTGTTTCGGAGTATGGCGTTGCTGATTTGCGCGGCAAGGGAACGTATGCCCGTGCTGAAGAGATCATTGAGAATTGCGCACATCCTAGCTACCGCCCGTTGTTGCACGATTACCTGAGTCTTACGAAAAAAGGGCACACACCGCAGAATTTATACGCTTGTTTTGAATTCCACAAGGCGTTTATGGAAACCGGTGATATGATCAACGCCGACTTTTCGAAATATAAAAAATAATCGTGGATGAATGTTTCTTCCAATGGTGTAGGAACAGAGGAAAATGATGGGGCGGTTCGAACAAAGCGTTAAAAGAATACGTTATAGAATAGTATTTTTTAATTAGCTAACTAAAATTTTTGATTATGGGAATTTTATCTTGGATCGTTTTAGGCCTGTTAGCAGGTTTGATAGCAAAAGCCATTCGCCCCGGAGCAGATCCGGGCGGTTGGATCGTAACCATCTTGATCGGTATCGCCGGCGGTGTCTTGGGCGGATGGATAGGTTCGTTGTTAGGCTGGGGGACCGTTGACGGATTCAGCCTTCGTACGCTGTTACTGGCCGTTGGAGGCGCACTGATCATTCTGTGGGTGTATGCCTTGTTGAAGAAAAAATGATGAACAGTTGTTCAAGGCAAGGGGCGACGCAAGTTGCCCTTTGTTGTTTTATCACTTCTTCCATAAACTTGAGGTGAAAAGCGAGAGTACCGTGAACACTTCAAGCCGGCCTACAATCATCAGGAAAGACAAGAAGTACTTGGCAAAACCGGTAGCGGTTGAAAAGTTCCCCGACGGGCCGAAATCGCCTAACCCAAAGCCATAACTGCTCATGCTCGAAACTGCGGCACCAATGGATTCATCGAACGACATTCCGGTAAAACTCAGTACGATGGCACCCAGACCAGTAATGGTCAGGTAAAGAAAAACGAAAGCTAGGACCTTTTCAACTACCGCATTTGAGTACACCTGCCCGTTAATTTTTACCATATACAATGCTTGCGGATGAACCTGGCGACGAAATACTACCTTGGTATTCTTTACCAGAATGATTAACCGGGATATCTTCATTCCACCCGACGTTGAACCCTCACTTCCGCAAAACAGAACCATAGCCAGGAAAAGGAACCAGTAAAATTGTCCCCAACGCAGGAAGTCCGTGGTGGCATATCCGGTAGTGGTAATTGCCGCTACAACCTGAAAAAGAACGGTACGGATAGTGTCTTCTACCGACCCCAACACGTTACCTTCGGCATACAAGGCCAGGGTAATGATAAACGTAAAGCCGAGAATCATAAAAGAATACCACAAAAATTCCTCGTCCTTGAAAATCCGACCTGAGAAATTGCGGAACAGGTTGAACAGCAACAAAAAACGGATTCCGCCCGAGAACATCAGAAATATAATTACGTATTCCGTATAGGCGGAGTTGAAATGCGCTATGCTGGCTTGTCTGGTGGAAAATCCTCCGGTAGAGATGCTGGTGAAAGCATGGCAGGCCGCATCAAAAGCATTCATGGGACCGGCCCAGAGCAGGAGAAACCCTACTGCTGTTAAACCCAGGTAGGTGAAGGACATGTTCCGGGTGATGTCGCTGACACGTAGGCGAAGTTGTTCTTTGGAGATACCGGTTGCCTCGGCATTGTAAAGATGGGAGGAACTGCCCCCGAAGAGAGGCAAAAAGGACATCACAAAAATGATAATTCCGATACCTCCAATCCATTGGGTAAAACTTCGCCAGAAATGAAGTGATTTAGGGAAGGCTTCTATGTTGATCAGGGTAGAGCTTCCAGTGGTAGTAAATCCGCAAACGCTTTCAAAGAAAGCATCCGTAAAAGAAGGGATGGCTCCGCCGATCAGAAAAGGCAGAGTGCCGTAAAGGGCCATCATCACCCATACAAGTGTGACGGTAAGGTAAACTTCCCGTTGAGAGATGCGTTTCTCTTTACGCCTTTTTCTTCCGATTAAAAATAAAACAAGCCCTGAAACGAACGTTATTAACGATGACAGGTAAAGACTATAAACGGAAGGTTCCTGGTAAACTTCACCAACAAATGCGGAAATGAGCATAAATGATGATTCGATCATCAAAATAAGTCCTATGCTGCTAAATACGAATTGATGGTTGAAGTTCCGCATAATCAATTGAAGAAACTCTCAATGCTTTTCAACGATGTATTCATAAAAAACACCATTACCTGGTCGTATGGCTCAATGAGCGTATCGCCGTCAATAAGCATGGGTTCTCCGTTTCGGATAAGTGCGCCGAGAGTCATGTCGGAGGGTAAATTCAGGTTTTTGATCAGTTTTTTGGTGACTTTTGAGTTGGGTTTTGCAACAACTTCTCCTACGTTTGCATTTGAGAAAGTGAGGCATTTGATGTTTGAAGCATCCGCTTTGAGAAGAAGTTCGTATATTTTGCTAGCTGCCAGCAGCTTTTTGTTGATTACGGTGCCGATATCGAAACGTTCGGCCATAGGAATATAATCTATGTTTTCCACTTCGGCAATGGTCTTTTTGACGCCGTATTGCTTGGCCATCATACAACCCAGGATGTTGGCTTCGGAATTTCCGGTAAGCGCAACAAATGCGTCCATATCGGAGATTCCTTCACTGAGTAACAACTCTGCATCGCGCGCATCACCCAGAAATATGGTAACGTTCGAAGGAGAAATTTCTACGAGTTTTTCCGCCCTTTCCCGGTTTTGTTCGATAATCTTTATGTTTATGTTTGACGGCAGGTATTGCACGGCCCGCATGGTAATCCGGCTACCGCCCATAAACATGACGTTTTTGGTTTCGAACGATGTCTTACCCATCATAGCAGGCATTTCATCGAGGTTTTTTCTCAACGTGGTGAAATAGAGAATATCGTTGGGTAAGATCTGATCACTTCCTTTCGGGATCAACGTTTGGTTTCCGCGTTTTATAACGACGATATGAAACTTTTTACCGACGTTTGGAAGTTCACGCAGGTACCAGTTGGCAATCGGCGCATTGGCCCTTATTTTGGCTGCGGTAAGTATTATGGATCCGTTTGATAGTTCCCACCAAACCCTCGTCCATGGAGTTTTGAGCGAAGAAACAATTTCTCGAGCGGCCATCATTTCGGGATAGATCATGGAGTGAATGCCGAGCTTATCGAAAAACTCCACGTTCTTGGGCAGCAGGTACTCGTAATTATCAATTCTAGCCAGCGTTTTCTTGACGCCCAGATTGGCAGCAAGCATGCAAGCGTTAATGTTTTTGGACTCTTCCGGGGTAACACCGATAAAAAGATCCGAATCGGCAACGCCGGCTTCAGTAAGGTCTTTCAGCGATGTGCAGTTTCCGATGAAAGTCAATAACTCAGCGTTGTCGCGAACAGCCATCAGCCGCTCTTTACTGCTGTCCATCAATGTGATATCGTGATTTTCCTGCCCAAGCAGTTTGGCAAGATGGGTGCCCACTTCTCCTGCTCCAGCTATTAATATTTTCATCAGTTATGGTTTATTACAATTGCTTCTGAACTCCATCCAGAATACGTTAACGGAAGAACAACTTTTCTGTTTTCTAGTTTCTCAGGTTACTTTGTTCCTGAATGACGACAATGGCCTGTTCCTGTTTTATTAATTCGTTTACCTCCATAATTTTTCGTAAAATACCCTCTTCATCAATCCCTGCAATTTTTTGCAACTCTGTTATTGCTCCGTGAGTGATAAACTCATCTGCTATCCCGATCCTGAAAATCCGGTTGTGGATAAAACCGTTATCAGCCAGAAATTCTATTACGGCACTTCCCATTCCGCCTTTTATTACTCCGTTTTCCAGCGTGATGATGTACTTGAATTTTCTGGCAACCTTACTCAACATCTCCTGATCGATTGGCTTCAGGAAAAGCATGTCGTAGTGTGCCACGCTAATTCCCATCTCTTCTGCCCGTGCAATGGCTTTTACCGCGCTGTTACCTATGGCGCCTATGGAAAGCAGGGCCATGTCTTTGCCCTTTTTCAACCTTTTCCCTTTTCCTATTGGGATGAGCTGCGGTGGGTTGCGCCAATCCACCATTACCCCCTGCCCACGCGGGTACCTGATCACAAACGGACCATCATTGCCGTAAACGGCTGTGTACATTAGGTTGCGGAGATCGTGTTCATTGAAAGGAGCCGAAATAACCAGGTTGGGAATGGGCCGAAGATATGCCAGGTCAAATACCCCGTGGTGCGTTGGCCCGTCTTCGCCCACCAGTCCGGCCCTGTCGAGACACATGATGACTTTGAGCTTTTGCAGCGCCACGTCGTGAATTACCTGATCGTAAGCCCGTTGCATAAACGATGAGTAGATATTGCAAAACGGGATGAAACCCTCTTTTGCCAATCCGGCGGAGAAAGTAACCGCATGCGCTTCGGCAATTCCCACATCAAAAGCCCTGTCCGGCAATTTTTGCATCATATACGTCATGGAGCATCCCGTGGGCATAGCGGGTGTAATCCCGACAATTTTCTGGTTTTCTTCGGCAAGTTCCACCAGTGTATGTCCGAAAACATCCTGGTAGAGTTGCGGTTGATCAATTCTTTTTCTTACAATCCGTTCGCCTGTTTCTTTATCGAATAACCCGGGAGCATGCCAGATGGTGGCGGCTTTTTCTGCGGGTTTGAACCCTTTTCCCTTGACGGTTTTGATGTGAAGCAGTCTTGGTCCCTTCATGTCCCTGATGTTATGCAAAACCCGGATAAGTCCCGGCAGATCGTGTCCGTCAACCGGGCCGAAGTACCGGATATTAAACCCTTCGAACATATTTTGCTGTTGGGTAATAAGGGATTTTATGCTGTTGTTGAAGCGAAGCACAATGTTTTTCTTCTCTTCGGATATAAGGTTTTTGCTTTTGAAGGATTGGTAGACCCTGTTACGCATTTTGTTGTACTTGGACGACGTGGTCATTTTAACCAGATAATCCTGAATACCCCCCACATTACTGTCGATAGACATGTCGTTGTCGTTGAGTATGATGAGCAAGTTATTCGGCTGTGAGCAGGCATTGTTTAATCCTTCGTATGCGAGACCGCCGGTCATGGCTCCGTCTCCGATAATGGCCACTACATGCCGGTCTTCTTCACCATTAAGTGATGCAGCAACAGCCATCCCCAATGCAGCGGAAATGGAAGTGGAGGCGTGTCCGGCAACAAAAGTATCGTATATGCTTTCCTGCGGATTGGTAAATCCGGAAAGTCCACCCAGTTTGCGGTTTGTGTGGAAAACATCGCGCCGTCCGGTGAGTATCTTGTGTCCGTAAGCCTGATGGCCAACATCCCAAACCAGTTTGTCGTATGGCGTGTTGTATAGATAGTGAAGCGCAACGGTGAGTTCAACAGTACCTAAACTCGATGCAAAATGTCCGGGATTGTGAGAAAGCTGTTCAATAATGAACTCCCTCAAATCTTTGCAGACCTCCTTGAGTTGTTCAACATTGAACTTTTTGAGATCAGCCGGGCTATTTATGTCTTGTAAATATGTCATTCTTTTTGTTTTCTCTTCTCTTCGTTTCTGATAAACGAAGAATCGAGTTCGATGGTTCATTGTCTAGTGTTAATTCGCCATTTCGGAGAAAAACTTGATTCGGACCAAGCGGATTTCTGTTTCGGAATAATCGGAAAGTTCGTCCATAGCCTTATCCAGGTTATCGGTTTCGGCTTCCCGGAAATACTCGTAGATTTCTCTAACAGTATCCGTATCCATTACTTCTTCGAGGAAGTAGTTGATGTTTATTTTTGTACCCGAGTAGACAATAGCCTCAACTTCCGAAAGCATCTCGTTGAAATCTATTCCTTTGGATTCGGCCAGGTCGTCCAGGGCAACTTTTCTGTCGATAGCCTGTACGATAGAAACCTTGAGTTTTGATTTGTTAGCTACGGTCTTCACCCTCAAATCCTCGGGGCGGATAATTTCGTTTTCTTCTACATGTTTCTTTATGAGTTCGATAAACTCCTGACCATAACGTTTTGCTTTGCCGGCCCCTACACCCGGAATATTCTGCAGCTCTTCCAGTGTAATGGGGTAAGACGTAGCCATCGCTTCCAGGGAAGCGGGCTGAAAAATAACATACGGCGGAACATTGAGTTTTTTGGATATTTTCTTTCTTAAGTCTTTCATCATCGAGAATAATGCCGGGTCGGCAGCTCCGGAATTTCCCCCTCCCGATGCGATTACGCCTTCTTCGGATTCGAGTTCTTCGATATCGGCATCATCTTCATCTTCCTCTTTCGTGATTTTGAAAGAAACGGGTTTTTTCAGGAACTCTTTTCCTTTCTTTGTGATCTTAAGAATTCCGTAATTCTCGATGTCCTTTTTTAAATAATTGTCAAGCAGTGCTTGACGGATAACCGTTTCCCAAGTGCTCTCCTCTTCATCTGATCCTGATCCGAACTCTTCTAACTCGTTGTGTTCAAATGTTTCTATTTCGGATGTTTCTTTTCCGAGTAAAAAATTAATCAAATAATCGGCCTTGTGCTTTTCCTTTAGCACGGAGATGGCTTCTAAAACGGTGACAAGTAATTCTTTAGCTTCCACTTTTATTTTTGGATTTAAACAATTATCGCAGTTCCCACAATTGGGCTCATTATAATCTTCGCCGAAATAATGCAAGAGCATTTTCCTCCGGCAAACGGAAGTTTCGGCATAGGCGGCTGTTTCTAACAGCAGTTGTTTCCCGATTTCCTGTTCGGAAACAGGCTTGCCTTGCATAAAACGTTCCAGTTTTTGCAAATCTTTGCTGGAATAGAAAGCAATACATTTGCCTTCTCCTCCGTCGCGGCCCGAACGGCCAGTCTCCTGATAATACCCTTCGAGACTTTTAGGTATGTCATAATGGATCACATAGCGCACATCGGGTTTGTCGATTCCCATTCCAAAGGCAATAGTAGCGACAATTACGTCTGCCTGTTCCATCAGAAAAGCATCCTGATTGGTGCTTCGGGTGGCAGCGTCCATACCGGCATGATAGGGTAGGGCCCGTATGTCATTGGCTTGCAGTATCTGTGCAAAATCGTCTACCTTTTTGCGGCTCAGGCAATAAACAATACCCGATTTTGTGCCTTGAGAAAGGATGTATTTTATGATTTCCTTATCAACCTTGTCGGTTTTCTTTCTTACCTCGTAGTATAGATTGGACCGGTTGAAGGATGATTTAAAAACGGCTGCATCCAACATACCCAGTGTTTTCTGAATATCATGCTGCACCTTGGGTGTGGCCGTTGCTGTCAATGCAACGACTGGACGAGGGCCTATTTCGTTGATAATGGGTTTTATGCGCCGATATTCGGGGCGAAAATCATGTCCCCATTCCGATATACAGTGTGCTTCATCCACCGCGTAAAACGAGATGGGCACGTTTTGGAGAAAATCAATATTCTCCATCTTGGTAAGTGATTCGGGAGCAACGTACAGTAATTTGGTCTTTCCCGAAACAATATCTTGTTTAACTTTCTCAATTTCCTGTTTATTCAGCGAAGAGTTCAGAAAATGAGCAACGCCGTCATCTTCGCTAAAATTCCGCATGGCATCCACCTGATTTTTCATCAGTGCAATAAGTGGCGAAATGATGATTGCCGTACCTTTGGAAAGCAATGCCGGCAGCTGGTAACAAAGCGATTTTCCGCCCCCGGTAGGCATCAATACAAAAGTATCTTTCCCGGACAAGACGCTTTCGATAATGGCTTTTTGATTTCCTTTAAACGTGTCGAACCCGAAATATTTCTTTAATTCTTCGTATAGAGTCTTTTGTTTTTCCATAAGAGCAATTCCGCTACAAACTTAAAACATTTTTGTGCAAATGGAATAATGCAAATGTAAGAAAGTATTTTATATTTAAAAACAATTCCAATTCAAAAATAAACACTAAATTTAAGAATAAAAACCGAATAAACAAATTCTGATATTCATCTTTCGGGAGAAATAAAGACACAACAAACCACTTCCTGAAAAAGGAAGGAAAAGAAAAAGAAAAAAGGCAATTTAAGCTACTCTCAGGTGCCGGAAATCCGATTTTTCGAAATGCTTCACCGCATATTCGCGAGTTACGTGTAGTTTCTTCTTGTCTTCGGAAGGCAAACTGAACATGGCGTCTATCATAATGGCTTCCACAATGGAACGTAACCCACGGGCACCGAGTTTGAATTCGATGGCTTTGTCAACAATGTACTCGTAAACATCCTTATCCAGGGTGAGTGTAACACCGTCCATGGAGAAGAGTTTTTCGTACTGTTTGATGATGGAGTTTTTGGGTTCAGTGAGGATTCTCAGCAAAGCATCCCTGTCTAAGGGTTCCAGATAGGTAAGTATAGGCAGGCGTCCGATAATTTCGGGTATTAAGCCAAAAGCTTTTAAATCCATCGGGGTGATGTACTGGAGTAGATTGTTACGGTCTATTTCGGCGGTTCTCCCACTTGCTGCATAACCTACTACGCGCGTATTCAGCCTGTTGGCTATTTTTTTCTCAATCCCGTCGAAAGCGCCCCCGCAAACAAACAATATATTTTTGGTATTCACTGCAATCATGCGCTGTTCGGGATGCTTTCTCCCGCCTTGTGGAGGAACGTTTACGACTGATCCTTCCAGCAACTTCAACAATCCTTGTTGAACACCTTCGCCGCTGACATCGCGGGTGATGGACGGATTATCGCTTTTACGGGCAATTTTATCTATTTCATCGATAAAAACGATTCCGCGCTCTGCTGAGGCGACATCATAATCGGCAACCTGCAGCAAACGGGTGAGAATACTTTCAATGTCTTCTCCTACGTATCCGGCTTCAGTAAGGACAGTAGCGTCGACGATGGTAAACGGCACACGCAGTAGTTTGGCGATCGTTCTCGCCAACAAGGTTTTTCCTGTTCCGGTGGCACCGACCATAATGATGTTTGATTTTTCGATTTCCACATCGTCTTTCACCGTCTTTTGCAGGATACGCTTATAGTGGTTGTAAACCGAAACAGACAGGAAGCGTTTGGCACTGTCCTGGCCAATAACGTATTGGTCAAGAAATTCCTTGATTTGTTTCGGCTTGGGAAGTGAATTGAGTGAAATGTCGGGAGCCGATTTTCCACTGCTTTTGAACGTTTCGTTTACAATTTCATGTGCCTGCTCGGAGCACATATCGCAGATATAACCCGATATTCCCGAGATAAGCAAGTTCACATCGTTTTCACTTCTTCCGCAGAAACTGCAATGATTGCTGCTGTTTGCTTTTTTTGCCATTTTATTAGACTTTTAGAGATCAGCCTTCAGAAATCTGTTTTCTAACTTCTTATTTCTTAATTAATATATCATCCACCATTCCATATTCTTTGGCTTCTGAAGCACTCATCCAGAAATCACGGTCCGAATCGCGAGACACTTCTTCGATGGGTCTTCCCGTATGTTTTGAAATGATGGTATTTAATTCCTGCTTTACCTTGGCAATTTCGCGAGCGGTAATCTCAATGTCAGATGCCTGTCCCTGAACGCCTCCCAGCGGTTGGTGAATCATTACACGTGAGTGTGTGAGCGCAAAGCGTTTCTTGGATGTTCCGGCAACTAGCAGAACGGCGGCCATAGATGCTGCCATCCCGGTACAGATGGTGGTTACATTGCTGGAAATGAACTGCATGGTGTCATATATTCCATAACCGGCATAAACGGATCCACCGGGAGAATTGATGTAAATGGAGATGTCTTTTCCCTGATCAGCAGAGTCGAGATAAAGCAGCTGCGCCTGTATGACATTGGCGGTGTAATCGTCGATCTGAGTGCCGAGAAAAATGATCCGGTCCATCATCAGACGTGAAAATACATCCATTTGGGCAACGTTCAACTGACGTTCTTCGATAATGGTCGGAGAGATGTATCCGCCGCCTGCACTTATTATTTTTGTATAGCCGTCTAATCGGGCACTGCTCATCCCAAGATGCTTGACGGCATATTTTCTGAAATCGTTTTGCATAATTTTTTGTTTTTTTTATCACCGGTTTTACTCCTGATGCGATGTGTGTGGTTTAGACAATCAACCATCTGAATATCGTTTTCCGTGAAACAAAGATATTTATTTTTAGGAGATAATCTCCTTGTTTACGCAGAAGATTTTATTTTTCTTCTTTGTCCTCCGACAGTAACTTCTCGAAATCTTTTGATGGAATTTCCTTCTCATTGACTTTAACGGTTTGTTTGAGCCATTCCATCACTTTGTTTTCAACCAGCTGGTCGTACATGTTTCTGACCGTATTCTGGTCACCCAGCATCCGTTTAACATAGTTTTCCAACACGTCGGCGGGAACATTGCTCATCCCGTATTGCGCGAATTGTGCTCTGGCAACCTCGGCTGCAAAGGTTTCCAGGTCGCTATTTTCGATTTTAATGTCTTGTTCCTTTACAATTTTCTCTTTTGACAGATGATATTTTAAATCTTCAGCGATTTTCGGGTAGTCGTTTTCGATTGTTTCCGCTGTGTTTTTTTCGTTGGCAACCAACAACCACCGTTTCAGGAAAACATCGGGAAATTCAACGTCTTTCAACTTTTTCAGGATCAGCTCACGTGCCGATTTCATAAACAGGTTATCTGCTGCCGGTTTGAACTGGTTGTTCAGTAATTCCGTGACTTTTACCTTGAATTCCTCTTCCGATGAAACCACACCTTCGCCCAACACTTTATCAAACAATTCCTGTTCCATAGCTGCTTCTTCGTACCGGGTAACCTCCTGGATCTCAAAAGAAAAGTCGGAGTCGACATCCGCTACGTTTTCTTTGGCGATCTGCAACAACGATGCTATTTCCGCAGCGTTGTTGTCATAGGCTGTTTTGGGGTTGAAGACGACAGTATCGCCCACCTTGGCACCCACAAACTTCTTTTTTGTCTCTTCATCCTTGATGTACGATGGCATGATCATGCCGTTTTCGATTTCAATCAGGTTCTCTTTAGGTTCGCCGTTATCGATTTCCGATATCTTTCCTTTGATTAGATCGGTTTCGACCGTTTCGCCTTCCACTTTTTTATAGGAGCCGTAATTTTGTTTGTAGGCATCGTATTGTTTATCAAGCAAATCATCTTCCAGCTTGACGTTGTAATAAATGAGCGTGTCTCTTTTGTTGAGTGGAAGTTCAAATTCAGGAGCCAAAGCAACATCAAACTTAAATTCGAAATTTTCATCCTTGTCGAAATCAATGGTTTTTTGTTCTTCTTCGTTTGGCAGCGGCTCACCCAGGATATTCAGTTCGTTTTCTTTGATGTATTTGTATAATTCGTTGCTTACTAACTTGTTGATTTCTTCGGCAAGAATAGATTTTCCATACATTTTCTGAATAATTCCTTTGGGAATTTTTCCTTGTCTAAAACCAGGGATATTGGCTTTTTGACGGAATTGATTCAGCGATTTGTCAACGTTTTCCTGATAATCCGGTTTTTCTAATTCTATGGCGATGATGCCGTTTACATTGTCTGTTTTGTTGAGTGTTACCTTCATTTGAACTGTTTATTTTACGCTTTATAAGTTTTGTTCCAGTTTGAAAATCAATCGATTTAAATAGTAAAACCGATTTTTTAAAATTGGATGCAAAAATACGCTTTATATTGATAACTGCAAAAAATATTTGAGAGTTAATTATTTAAACAATGCAAAATAAGCCCTTCGCATTCACCCGATTTTAGCTATCTTTGCAGCTCGAAATTACGAAACATGCAAAAAATACTCGAACATAGCTCACAACGTGCAAGAATTATCTACCTGCTTCTGTTCTCCCTGATGGGCTCGTTTTTGGCCGGAGCAGTCTTGTTTGTGGTTGGAATTTCACTGCCATCCGTAGACGGAAGCATCTGGTATTATCGGTTCAGCATTATCTTGCAGGATATTTTTGTGATGTTTCTGCCCGCTTACACTCTTTGTCTGTGGATTGCGGATAAGCCGATGCAGATGATGGGGGTAAGGAAAACCCGAAAAATGTCGCAAGGTCTTCTGTACGGTTTTTTAATTTTTGGAGTTTCCTATCCTGCGATAGCGGTTATCGCTCAATGGAATGAACAGATTGTGCTTCCCGACTCATTGACGGGAGTGGAGAATTGGATGCGGCAGATGGAGGACGCCGCCAAGGATGTTACCGATCTCTTCCTTTCGGGGGAAACCTTATCTGACTTGTTTTTGAATTTGTTGATTATTGCTGCTGCCGCCGCTTTTGTGGAAGAGATTTTTTTCAGGGGTGCCTTGCAACAGCTTATCGAAAAATGGTTGCGTAACGGCCATGTGGCAGTGTGGACAGCCGCCTTTATTTTCAGTGCCATTCACTTGCAGTTTTATGGTTTTCTCCCGCGACTGGTTATGGGGGCTGTGTTGGGGTACCTGTTTCTTTATTCACGAAATTTATGGATTCCCATGCTTTATCATTTTGTGAATAATGCGGCTGTGGTTGTGATCACGTACTTCTGGGGAGAAAGCAATTTTCTGGAACAACTGGAAGATAAGCCCCTGACGTGGGTTTCGTTTATTGTGATGATTGTGAGTGGGTTGTTGACCTATTTCCTGTTTTCACAATACAAGGTACAAGTTAAAGTTGAAAATGATGATTCAAATTAGAGACACTATATTATCAGACGATATTTTTGAAGAGCATTTTATTTGTCATTTAACCAAATGTAAAGGTGCTTGTTGTGTTGAAGGTGATTCTGGCGCGCCGTTGGAACAGGAGGAATTTGAGCAAATACAGTCGATCCTGCCTGAGATATGGAACGATTTGTCGCCCAAGGCGCAGGCTCTTATTGAAGAACAGGGCATTGCTTATACTGATTATGACGGTGAACTGGTAACATCCATCATCAACGGCCGGGAATGTGTGTTCACATACTTTGATGCGGATGGTACATGCAAATGTTCCATTGAAAAAGCCTGTCGCGAAGGCCGTATTCAGGTGCAGAAACCCATTTCGTGCCACCTTTATCCCATACGTTTACAGAAGCTGAGCGAATTTACGGCAGTAAACTACAATCGTTGGTCGATATGCAAGCCTGCTGTGAAACTTGGAAAACGTGAAGGGGTAAAGATCTACGAGTTTCTTCGTGAGCCGCTTATACGTAGGTTCGGTGAAGAATGGTACAACGAGGTTTGTGAAGCGGCAAAGTTGCTGGAAGAGGAGAAAAGAGCAGATAGCAGGGAGCCCTAGAAAATATCCATTGCCTTTTTCTTTTCTTCAATCATTTTATAAAACACGGGTGTAACATCTGTTTTCGGTTGGCTAAGAAGATAGATCCGGGTTCCGTATTCATCGGCATATTTATTTTCAATTTTGCCTTTCAGGTGAACACTCCTGAACAGATTGAGGGTTGTGCTGTCGGGTTCCGGACCGACCCAGATAATGTTTAGAATAACTGGATAATGCGGAATCCAAAAAATGTAATCGGTACTTAACGAGTAGGCTTCCGGCACTTTATCCCTGTTGTAATAATTTATAGCTCCCGCAAGGCCGTAATTGTCACAGAACAGGAGTGTTGATTGTTTCTCTTTATCAGGGATTTGATTGTAAGCCTCTCTTGTTTTTGCGGCCAGTTCTTCCCAACCGGTCATATTGGCAAAATCTTGAGGAAGTTGACGCTGGGAACCGTCCTCCCAGTCGAGTAGCCCCATCTTGTTATAGAACTCCTGATTTTCGGCGATGTATTTGGGAGAGTGGTAGGGCATGATGTAAGGGCCGAGAAAAAGGAAAGCACCCATGCTCAGCCCTCCCAGCAACGAGAATACCACAACCCTGCCTTTCCCGATCATGCGTTCCGCATAAACACTGCCAAAAGCCAGCAGAACGGGATAAAGCCCCAGCGCATAATAACTCTTCGCCCTGCAAAGGGTAAACAGTGTAAGGACGACAAGGAAAGTTATTCCGATGAACCGGAATTGGCGAAAAGGCTTGTAAAAGATAAACGACCAGAACGCAGCCAAGACAGGAAATACTCCAAACATCAAAAAACGGGGTTGGGTAATTAAAAACTCTGCATGACTGATGTGAGACAGCTGGCTTTCGTTCAGCGCTTTCATGTGATGAAAGGCCGGCAGGTTATTGTTGGCTTGCCAGATAATATTGGGCAGGATTAGCAGCAGGCAGATTCCCGCAGCATAATAGAAATATCTATGGGTTAAAATTTTCCTTTGAGAAGAAAGAAGTAACCCAATTAACAACCCCGCGATAAGAAAAAACACCGTGTATTTATTGTTGATAGCTAGTGCACAGATAACCCCTGACATGAGCAACCATTTGTTGTTTTGGGAAGTGATAAATTTGACGAGCGTGTAAAAAATGATTGTCCACACAAGGATATCGAAAGCGTTTGGGTGAAAAAGGATATTAAGTCGGGAAAAAGGAGAAAAAATCAGCAAAACTGAGGCAAGCATCTTGGCCGGAAGCCCTCCTTTCAGTTCCTCCACCAGGAACCAAACCATCACGACCGTTAACGCGCCGAAGAGGGCAGGAAAGAAACGTACCCAGAATAACCCTCCACCCAACAACTGGATTATTGCGGCAATCCACGAGGTAAAAGGAGGCACTGAAATGTACCCCGCAGCCGGATGAAAAGCCTGGTCGAGATAGAGAAACTCATCGCGGTGCAGTTCGTATTCCGGATTGACCATGACGTACTGCAAAACAAATTTGACAAGAACCAAAAGAAACAGCATGCCGTAGCGGGAGAAAAGGGAAAATATCCTCTTTATTTTCTTTTGGCCGGTCGATACGCAATTTTTTTTATCAGCATTCACTTGACCACTTCCGCAAAATCTTCCATGTTTTCATCCACGTATGCTGCAATAACAGAAGTCTCTTCCTCTTCTATTTCCATATACTTTTCTTCCAATTCATCGAACTGTTCGAATTGTTCATACATGGCCATGAATTCCTCTTCGGTGGTGTCACGCTCGAGTTCAGCCCGGTGGCTATCGTAAATTTCCTTGGCTTTGTACAGGATTTTCGATAACCCTTTAGCTCCCATCGACTTCAAGGCTTTCGCCGCAGGGTTGTCAAAAAGGTACCCGCCGTATCCGTTCTGGATCAACTGCACGAAACCCCCTTCGCGCACTTCGTCCGTAAAAAACCGGAAAGCCAGAAGCGTGTGTTGGTAACCATTTAGCTTATGCATGTTCTCTGCCGTAATGCCCCCGTCTAACACTTCCAGGTAAGCATCGGTAAACACCTTCAGAAATTCATCCATGCCTTTTTCGGCTGCCATGATAATCTTTTGTTCGGGAATTTGAATCATATTACTTCACGTTTTATTTGTTTTTAATAAATTTTGAAGGTGTTACCTGCCGTATAAAAAACTCATCGGTGTGAAAATAGCTGGATGAAGAAAAAAAGCAGGGCTGCCACAACAATAATCAGGGAGACAATGGCAATAATTTGATATTGCCGTTTTTTTTGTGAAGAAATTTCCTCAGCTTTTTCTATTTCAACGCTTTCCATGTTCCGTAAGTATTCTTCCGTTATGCGCGGCCGCTTATGCGACCTGAATCTTCCGCCTCCGACCTCCTTTCTTTGTGTGCGGTTTAGCTCCAGCTTCTTTATCATGTCCAGCATGTGTCCTTCACCACCCATAATACTAAGTGTTTGATTGCTCACACCAAAGTTAAACAATTTCGCTGAATAACTACAAGGTTGGGAAAAAAACAGTACTTTTGCAGCAGTATTCACAAATAATATTAATCTTAAACAATGGCAATTATTAAACCATTCAAGGGTGTTCGTCCACCCAAACAATTCGTAAAAGAGGTTGCATCGCGTCCGTATGATGTGCTAAATTCTGACGAGGCCCGCCGGGAAGCCGAAGGAAATGAAAAATCGCTCTATCGAATCATTAAACCGGAAATTGAATTTCCGGTTGGAAAAGATGAACACGACGAGGATGTGTACGCGAAGGCTGCAGAGAATTTCCGGTTGTTTCAAGACAAAGGCTGGTTGGTGCAGGACGAAAAAGAAATGTATTACGTGTATGCACAGACAATGAACGGCAAGACGCAATATGGTCTGGTGGTCGGTGCTTACGTGGAAGATTACATAAACGGTAAAATCAAGAAACATGAGTTAACCCGGCGCGATAAAGAAGAAGACCGGATGAAGCATGTGCGTGTGAACGATGCCAATATTGAACCCGTATTTTTTGCTTACCATTACAATGAAGAGATTAATGCCATAATAGCGCGGATTATCAGGCAGGAAGCTGAATATGATTTTATTTCCGTAGACGGTGTAGGACACCATTTCTGGCTGATTGACAATGATACCGATATCCGCCGCATTACCGAAATTTTCGCCACTTTCCCGGCCATGTATATTGCTGATGGACACCACCGCTCCGCAGCGGCTGCCCTTGTAGGTGCTGAAAAGGCAAAGAATAATCCTTACCACAGGGGGGATGAGGAGTATAACTATTTTATGGCGGTCTGTTTTCCGGACAATCAGTTGACAATTATCGATTACAACCGGGTGGTAAAGGATTTGAACGGATTATCCCCTGACGCATTTTTGAAAAAACTGGAAAAGAATTTCCTGGTTGAGCCTACCGGTTCCGAAATACAGAAACCCGGAAACTTACACAACTTCTCGGTATATCTCGACGGACGTTCATTCAGTGTGACGGCAAAACCCGGAACCTATGACGATAACGACCCTATAGGTGCACTGGATGTAACGGTTACATCCCTCCTTATCCTGGACGAGATTTTGGGAATAAAAGACCTGCGTTCCGATAAGCGTATTGATTTCGTGGGGGGAATCCGTGGCTTGGGAGAATTGAAAAAACGGGTGGACACCGGAGAAATGGCATTGGCGATAGCACTTTATCCTGTATCCATGAAGCAGTTGATGGATATTGCTGATTCTGGAAACATCATGCCTCCCAAAACAACGTGGTTTGAACCGAAACTTCGTTCAGGCCTGGTAATCCATAAACTTTCGTAAATCACAGGGAATAATGCCCAAAGTAACAGACCGGATGGAAATGGTAAATAATGCGGTAATGATAAGAAAAGAATCGGAAAAAATTTTTACCGAAATTGTCGGACATTACCGCTATTTACATCAACATCCCGAGCTTTCCTATAAAGAAGAAAATACGGCAAGGTACATTACGGAGTTTTTGGATATCGAAAAAATTCCGTACCGCAGAAATATCGGAGGATATGGAATTCTGGCGTGGGTCGTAGGTGAAAAAGAAGGGGGTGGAAAAACCGCCGCTTTTGTTGCCGATATGGATGCTTTGCCTGTACACGAAAAAAATGATGTGCCGTATAAATCGGTGACCGATGGTATCATGCATGCCTGCGGCCACGATTCACACACGGCATCGTTGATGGGGACAGCCAAAATAGTGAATTCGCTGCGAAGTGAATTTTCCGGCACGGTATTGTTTGTGTTTCAACCTGGAGAGGAACAATCGCCCGGTGGAGCCGCCTTGATGTTAAAAGACGGCGTTTTCCGGGATTTTAACCCCGATTTCGTAATAAAACAGCATGCTTATGTGGACTTACCAGCCGGAATGGTGGCATTCCAAACCGGAACGGTAATGGCATCTGCCGATGAAATTCACATTAAGGTAAAAGGAGAGGGTGGCCACGGCGCATTACCTCATGAACTGAACGATACGGTGCTGGCTGCTTCGAACATCCTTATTGCCCTTCAACAAGTGGTAAGCCGTCGCAGAAATCCGTTTCAACCCATGACACTTTCTTTCGGGAAATTCATTGCCGACGGTGCAACCAACGTTATTCCTTCGGAAGTAGTGCTTGCCGGCTCACTCAGGTGTATGGACGAAAGCGAACGACAGAAGATGCTTGGTGTCATCCCGCAAATTATTGATTCGGTATCTGCTGCCTATGGGTGTAGCTGTGAGATTGTTATGCCTGAAGGTTATCCGTGCACCGTCAGTCATGCTGCTGTAACTGAAAAAGTACGTTCGCAGGCTATTGATTTTTTAGGCGAAGCCGGGGTTTCGGAGTACCCCGTACGCATGACAGCAGAGGATTTTGGCTTTTTTTCCCAGCAATATCCGTGCTGTTTTTATCGGTTTGGTGTGGCCGACAGAAGCGGGGCTTGCGGCAAGCTTCACTCATCCAATTTTCTCATCGACGAAAAGGCATTGTTAACCGCTTCATCGTTATTTGCTTTTATTGCTCTCGATTCACTTGAAAGGTAATAATTTATTCGTTTTTTGCTGTTAGGAACCTGTTTTTTTATATTTTTGTAAAAAAATAATCATTTTTCTAACAAATTAAAAGTATAACTATGGCTTATCATGATTTAGACGAACTGGATGGGAAAATCCTGAAACTTATTGTAAACAACGCACGAATTCCCTTTCTTGAAGTAGCCCGCGAATGTGGTGTGTCGGGTGCAGCCATTCACCAACGCGTACAGAAATTAGTCAATTTAGGCGTTATCAAGGGATCTGAATTTATCCTTGATGCTGAAAAGATAGGTTACGAAACGTGTGCTTATGTGGGGTTGTTTCTTGTATCGCCTTCGTCTTTCGATAGCGTAGTGAAAGAATTGGAGAAAATCCCCGAAGTGGTGGAGTGTTATTACACTACCGGGCAGTATGACCTGTTAATTAAAGTGTTCGCTAAAAACAACAAAGATCTACTTCGTATTATCCACAGTCAGCTTCAACCTCTTGGTCTGGCCAGAACCGAAACGTTGATGTGCTTCAAAGATGCCTTTCGCAAGAAATTGCCGATAGATTTTTCGTAAAAAAATTATTACCTGTTTTATTTCAAAGTCAGATGGTGGGCAAAAAAAAAATATTGATATTTATTTTTGTTTTTACCGGTTTGCTATTCTGTGCTGGTAATGCCGGAGTTCCAGGTAAAAAAGTGGAAGGAATAGGCAATGAAAAGCAGATTGCTGACTTTATTCTCACTAATGTTATAAGACTTTATGATGTTCCTGAACACGGATTGTTGTCGGAAACCTATCCGATAAATCCCGATCACAAAGTAAATTACCTGGCTGAGGGGAGCACTCAAAAACAAAAACAGGAAGTGTCTTTTTTATGGCCTTACTCGGGTGTGATTTCTGGAACGGTTGCCCTGTATGCTTTTACGAAGGAAAAAAAATACCTTGATCTGATGGAGAAGCGCTTGTTGCCGGGGTTGGAGAAATACTTCGATACATCGCGTCACCCCGGAGGTTATCAGTCTTATCCTATTTTTGCGGGACACAGTGATAGGTTCTATGATGATAATGTATGGCTGGCACTTGATTTTTGTACGTTCTACGCAAATACTCAAAACAAGAAATACCTCGATAAAGCACTTGAAATATATGACTTTGTTTACAGCGGATGGGACGGTAACCTGGGTGGGGGAGTTTATTGGTGTGAGCAAAAAAAAACCAGTAAAAACACCTGCTCCAATGCTCCGTCAGCCGTACTCAGTGCCAGGTTGTATCAGTTAACCGGCGATGAAAAATTCCTTTCACGTGCAGTAGAGACTTATCTCTGGACAAAAAACAATTTACTGGACCGGTCTGATTTTGTTTATTGGGATAATGTTGCGCTTGATGGAAAAATTGATAAAAGGAAATATACTTACAACAGCGGGCAAATGATCGAAGCGGGAGTTTTGCTTTACCAGATTACCGGTGACAGAACATACCTGACTGATGCTCAAAAAACAGCATCGGGAACTTATCAATATTTTACAACTGTTGAATCAACTGCGGAGGGAAGAATAGTGTTCTATCCCGATACTCCGTGGTTTAATGCAATACTTTTCAGGGGATTAAAAGCGCTTTATATCGTGGACGGAAACAAGAAATATATTCAATCCATGCTTGAAAACGCTCACTTTGCCTGGAGCAATACAGCAGATGAGCATAACCTGCTTGGAAAAGACTGGAGGAAAAAGTCGACACAACCCTATAAATGGTTGCTCGATAATGCTTGTATGATTGAACTTTTCGCCGGACTCGGCGACATTACTAAAATTAAGTGAATAAAAATGACTTCAAGGAGAAATTTTATCAAAAAAAGTGCCCTGGGGCTTACGGCCTTGGCTGTAAATCCTTCCTGGGCGAAAGGAAAAATCACAACTTCCGGCCAGGCGGGTAAATATGTGTCACGACGGCCTCCTGTTTCTGAAAGAAAATTTGTTTCAAGGGCTGTGGAAACGACCATCACAAGGGTTAAGTCCAAGATTAAAGATGAAAAATTGGCTTGGATGTTCGAGAACTGTTTTCCGAACACGTTGGATACAACCGTGAATTTTTCAATGAGAAACGGGAAACCCGATACTTTTGTAATTACGGGGGACATCGATGCCATGTGGCTTCGTGACTCCTCGGCGCAAGTTTGGCCTTATCTTCCTTTAATGAACGAAGACAATCAACTCAAACAGATGATTGCAGGCGTTGTAAACAGGCAAACGCAGTGTATACTTGTCGACCCTTATGCGAACGCATTTTATCCTAATCCTAATCCCAAAGGGGAATGGAGAACGGACAATACCGATATGAAACCCGAGGTGCACGAGCGCAAGTGGGAAATTGATTCACTTTGTTATCCTATTCGTCTGGCTTACCATTATTGGAAAACGACCAACGATACCTCGGTCTTTGATGCCGATTGGCGAAAAGCGATGGCATTGGTGTTGAAAACCTTCAGGGAACAACAACGAAAAGAAAATGAAGGGCCATATACTTTCCTACGTGTTACCGACCGCCAGTTGGATACGGTAAACAATAAGGGATTGGGGAATCCTGTGAATCCTGTCGGATTAATCGTTTCTTCGTTCCGTCCTTCGGATGATGCTACCACTTTTGGATTTCTGGTTCCTTCCAATATGTTTGCCGTAACCTCGCTGAGGCAATTGGTCGAAATTTCGGAATCGGTTACCAAGGATGCTTCTTTTGCGAAAGAGTGCAAATCCCTGGCCGACGAGGTTGATGTAGCTGTTAAGAAATATGCGGTCACCACACATCCCAACCACGGTCAAATCTACGCATTTGAAGTGGACGGATTTGGAAATTATTACCTGATGGACGATGCTAATGTCCCAAGTTTATTGGCAATTCCGTACTTGGGTGGCGAATGTGACGATGACGCTATCTACCGAAATACGCGTAATTTCGTGTTGAGCAAAGATAATCCGTATTTCTTTAAAGGAACTGCAGGGGAGGGAATTGGTGGACCACACATCGGTTATGATATGATTTGGCCCATGAGTATTATTTTACGAGCTATTACAAGCCAGAGCGACGATGAGATTCGACATTGTATACAAATGCTTCGTGATACTGACGCCGGTACCGGATTCATGCATGAATCGTTTCATAAAAATGATCCTGCAAATTTTACACGAACATGGTTCGCATGGGTTAACACTCTTTTTGGAGAATTGATTCTTAAATTAGAGAAGGAAAATAAAATGAACCTATTAAACACTTAAAAATAAGCGTAATGAAATCAAATTCAGTGTTTCTTCTTTTGTTGCTGAGCGTTTATCTTGTTCACGCACAGGATAAATTAGAACCGGTTGATTATGTGAGTATTCTTGTAGGAACTCAATCCAAGTTTGAACTTTCCAACGGAAATACTTATCCGGCCATTGCCATGCCGTGGGGAATGAATTTCTGGACTCCGCAGACCGGAAAGATGGGTGATGGATGGATTTACCGCTACGATGCGGATAAAATCCGCGGATTCAAGCAAACGCATCAGCCAAGCCCATGGATGAATGATTACGGCCAGTTTTCGATTATGCCGATGACGGATAAAATTGAGTTTAATGAGGAGAAGCGAGCCAGTTGGTTTTCACACAAGGCTGAAATAGCCAAACCTTATTATTACAGTGTTTACCTGGCTGATTACGATGTGACAACCGAAATTACGCCAACGGAACGCGCGGCTGTCTTTCGCTTTACTTTCCCGGAAACAACCCGTTCGTATGTGCTGGTGGATGCTTTCGACAAGGGTTCGGCCGTGGAGATTCTTGCGGAAAAAAAAGCCATCATCGGTTATACTACACGTAACAGCAGGGGAGTGCCGGAAAACTTCAAAAATTACTTTGTGATTGTTTTTGATAAACCCTTTGAATATAAATCTGTAGTGAAAAGCGGAGAGATACTGCAAGGGATCCATAAGGTGGAAGACAATCATGCAGGTGCTTTTATCGGATTTTCCACGAAAAAAGGGGAGAAAGTCGTTGCAAAAGTGGCATCCTCTTTTATCAGCTACGAACAAGCCTGGCAGAATTTAAAAGAAGTTGAAAGCAAGAGTTTCGAAAATGTTAAGCAGGAAGGCAGAAAATCGTGGAATGAAGTATTGGGCAAAGTAGAGATTGAAGATGACAATATTGACAACAAACGCACTTTTTACTCCACCCTTTATCGTTCAACGCTCTTTCCCCGTAAGTTTTACGAAATTGATGCCCAGGGAAATGCAATACATTATAGCCCTTACAACGGGCAGGTACTCCCCGGATATATGTACACCGATACCGGATTTTGGGATACATTCCGTTCCCTGTTTCCTTTGCTGAATTTTATGTACCCGTCTGTCAACAAGGAGATTCAGGAGGGGTTGATTAATACGTACAAAGAGAGCGGCTTTCTGCCTGAATGGGCAAGTCCTGGACACCGTGGAATCATGATTGGGAACAATTCGGCTTCGGTGGTGGCCGATGCTTACCTGAAAGGGTTGCGCGGCTACGATATCGAAACGCTTTATGAGGCAATGATACACGGAACGGAGAATGTACATCCGAAGGTCTCGTCTACCGGGCGGTTGGGGCATGAATATTACAATACGCTTGGCTACGTTCCTTATGATGTGAAGATCAAAGAAAATGCGGCGCGCACGCTGGAATACGCGTATGCCGACTGGACAATTTATAAATTGGCCAAAGCCTTGAACCGTCCCCAGGCGGAGATCGACCTATACGCGAAACGTTGTCAGAATTACCGTAATTTGTATTCACCTGAGTACAAACTGATGAGGGGCAAGAACAAGGACGGAACGTTTCAGTCGCCTTTCAGCCCCACGAAATGGGGGGATGCATTTACCGAAGGCAACAGTTGGCACTACACCTGGTCGGTATTTCACGATCCGCAAGGATTGATCGATCTGATGGGTGGAAACAAGGAATTTGTGAATATGCTGGATTCTGTTTTCAAGATGCCACCGGTTTTTGACGATAGCTATTACGGATTTCCTATTCACGAAATCCGGGAGATGCAGATTATGAATATGGGGCAGTATGCTCACGGGAATCAACCCATTCAGCACATGGTATACCTCTACAATTATGCAGGAGAACCCTGGAAAACCCAATACTGGGCGCGTGAAGTGATGAATAAACTTTATACGCCCGCTCCCGACGGTTATTGCGGTGATGAAGATAACGGGCAAACGTCGGCATGGTATGTTTTTTCTGCTATGGGATTTTACCCGGTTTGTCCGGGAAGCGATGAATATATCCTGGGGTCACCGTTGTTTGAGAAAATAACCGTTCACCTGGAAAACGGGAGAAAACTACTGATAAATTCTCCAGGGAACAGTAAGTCAACTCGTTACATTTCGGACTTTAGATTGAACGGAAAAACGTATACCAAAAACTACGTGAAGCATCAGGATTTGATGGAAGGAGCCAGAATTGATGTGAAGATGTCGGATAAACCGAACAGGACAAGGGGAATCCGAAAGTCCGATTTTCCGTATTCGTTTTCCAACGAGAATAAATAACAAAAAAAGTGCTGAAATTTACTTCAGCACTTTTTCTTTGTCTATTTTCAAATTCTTCCCTGCCGGGTGAGAAGCTTTCACAAAGATATTGTTGAATTCGAAAACAAACGGCTTGAATCTTGTTAGGTCCCAAATCCATTCGCTGAGCTCCACCGTAGTGACACCTTGATGGATAATGTCCAGTTGCTTGGCAGCGGCATACGACAAGTCGATGATTTTATTTCTGGAGTATGGGCCGCGATCGGTTACTTCCACCAGTACCTTCTTTCCGTTTTTCGGATTTATCACTTCCAGTATGGTCCCAAACGGATAGGTTTTGTGAGCGCAAGTGAGGCTGTCTCTATGGTAGGGTATGCCACTTGATGTTTTCCGGCCGTGAAACTTGTCGGCATAATAGGACGCTCCTCCTTTTTGCTGTGCAAAAACAGGGTTGTTTAATGTGTTTATAAACAGAATGATAATAAAAAAGAACGACTTTTTCATTGTCTCTTGTTTTGATTTTCACACTGCAAATGTATAAAAAAAATGAGAGTCTCCCATTTTTTTTATTTTTTTTGCCCATAAAGATACCAGATCATTTTTTATCGTGGTTATCTGCAGGCTCACAAACCAGATCCGGAGATGCAGGAGATATTGGGAAGATTGACGCGTTAACCCGTAGAAAAGAAAAAAGGAAAGTATTAAAACTTTCCTTCAGTAGTTGCGGAGATAGGACTTGAACCTATGACCTTTGGGTTATGAGCCCAACGAGCTACCAACTGCTCCACTCCGCGATATGTTTTCATTAATTGAGGTGCAAAGATACAATGTTTTTATTTATAAAACAAGTTTTTTGCATTTCTTTTTTTTTCTGCGACAAAATATGTACTTTTGGTATAAATTTCAAAACCATGTCCGACAGTCTTGTAATTATACCCACGTACAACGAAAAAGAAAACATCGAGAACATTATCCGTACCGTTTTTGGTTTGTCAAAGCCATTTGACATACTTGTTATAGACGATGGGTCGCCCGATGGAACCGCAACCATTGTACGCCATTTGGCAGAAACGGAATTTTCAAGCCGGCTTTTTATGGAAGAGCGGGAAGGCAAGTTGGGTTTGGGGACCGCTTATATTCATGGTTTTAAATGGGCTCTAGCCCGTTCTTACGCTTATATTTTTGAGATGGATGCCGATTTTTCCCACAATCCCGATGACTTGCCAAGGCTTTATTCTGCCTGTCACGATGAAGGGTTTGATATGTCGGTGGGATCCCGGTATTGTAGCGGTGTAAATGTAGTCAACTGGCCTATAGGACGTGTCTTGATGTCTTATTTTGCCTCCAAATATGTTCAGGTGATAACAGGGGTAGCTATTAAGGATACTACTGCCGGATTTGTTTGCTACAAACGAAAGGTATTGGAGACCATCAACCTGGACGATATAAAATTCAAAGGCTATGCGTTTCAGATTGAGATGAAGTATACGGCTTACGCATTGGGATTCAAAATAAAAGAAGTATCGGTGATATTTGTAAATCGTCAGTTGGGGACCTCCAAAATGAACAGCAGCATTTTTGGGGAAGCTTTTTTTGGTGTTATGAATTTGCGCTGGAGAAAAATATCGGGCAACATTAAACCCAAACAATTATGAAACTTATCCATAAGGCAATCCTTATTAACGAAGGCCGTTCCTTTACGGGTTCTGTACTTGTAGAAGGAGACAGGATTTCGAAAGTATTTGAGAACGAAGTCCCCGAAATTATCCTTCAGCAGTGCGGTGAAATTATCGATGCAAGGGGCTTGTACCTTATTCCCGGGGTATTGGATGATCAGGTGCATTTTCGTGATCCCGGACTTACGCACAAGGGTGATATTTATTCGGAGAGCAGGGCCGCTGTCGCTGGAGGCGTAACCTCGTTTATGGAAATGCCCAATACCAACCCGCAAACCGTGACGATAGATGCTTTGCACGAAAAGTTTGATTTGGCCGCACAAAAATCCATTGCCAATTATTCGTTTTACCTGGGTGCCACCAACGACAACATCAAGGAACTGAAAAAAGTCGACAAAAAGAACGTTTGCGGGGTGAAAGTATTTATGGGCGCTTCTACCGGAAACATGCTGGTAGACAACGCAAAAACGCTGCAGCGGATCTTTGCAGAGGTAGATTCGTTGATTGCTACACATTGCGAGAACGAAGAGATTATACGTGAAAATGTAGATAACTATAAGAAACGGTTCGGAGAAGATATTCCCGTTCTGTACCATCCGCTTATCCGCAGTGAAGAAGCATGCTTCCGCTCTTCGGCACAAGCTGCGGAACTCGCCGACAAGTACGGTTCCCGCCTGCATGTGTTGCATCTTTCCACTGCCCGGGAAATGAGTTTGTTCAGTAAGTCGTCTGTAAAAGACAAAAAAATAACAGCAGAAGTATGCGTTCATCACCTTTGGTTTACCGATGAGGATTATGCCCGGTTGGGCACACGCATCAAATGGAATCCGGCGATAAAAACGCGTGCAGACCGTGATGCCTTGCGTTCTGCGCTGATATCGGGAAAGCTGGATATTGTGGCAACTGATCATGCTCCGCATTTGTTGAGCGAGAAAGAGGGCGGTTGCCTGAAAGCTTCCTCTGGCGGGCCGTTGGTTCAACACTCCCTGCAGGCTATGTTGGAGTTGTCGTTACAAGGGTTCTGGTCGAAAGAATTTGTTGTGGAAAAAATGTGCCATGCGCCTGCAGAACTTTTTCAGGTGAGAGGCCGGGGGTATATCCGCGAAGGATATTTTGCCGACCTGGTGCTTGTGAATCCTGATAAACCTTATACAGTCGGTAAAAACAATATTCTGTACAAATGTGGCTGGTCGCCGTTCGAAGGTGAAACTTTCCGGCACAGCATCGAGAAAACGTTTGTGAACGGGAATCTGGTGTTTGATAAAGGTAATGTAGTTGAATCTGCTCCGGGAGAAGCATTGACATTCAACCGGTAAATCCGTGTGAGGTTATGGCTGTTATGTGGCAATAATTTTATACCTTTGCGCGAAATCAAGAATAAATAACTGTGAAATTTTTATTTACCGTACAGGGCGAGGGCAGGGGACACTTTACGCAATCGCTCGCATTGGCGTCTATGTTAAGAAAACACGGACACGAAGTGGTGGCCGTATTGGTGGGTAAAGACGACTCGCGACAAATTCCCCGGTTTTATCTCGATAAAATCAATGCGCCTGTTTTTGATTTTAGAAGCCCTAATTTCACCGCATTATACAAACAAAAACGGCCAAACCTCGTATTGAGCGTCATTGGTAATTTTTCGCAATCGTTCATCTTTCGGAAAAGCATTCTTTTCGTCAAATCCAAGATAGAGGAATATCGTCCCGACGCGGTGGTCAATTTTTATGAAATGGTTACCGGAGTGGCTTTTAGAACCTATCGGTTTGATAAGAAGTTAAATGTTCAATTAATCAGCATCGCACACCAGTACATGCTGCTGAATCCGAAATACAAAACCACCAGCGAACAGGACATCAAGTATTATTTTCTTCGGATGATAACGAAGGTTACCTGCCAGTGTTCGTCCAAAATCTTGGCACTTTCGTTCCGTGATATGCCCGGAAGCATTGAGAAGAACCTGGTGGTTGTTCCGCCACTGCTCAGACAGGAGGTCTTTGAAAATGAACCCTCCGACGGAGATTATATCCACGGCTATATGATCAATACCGGATATTACGAGGAAGTGCTGGACTGGCACACTAAAAACCCCCACATTCCGCTGCGCTTCTTCTGGGACAAGAAGGATGCCGATGAGGTGACGGTGATAGACGAAAACCTGATACTGTATCGCATCGATGACGATCTTTTCCTGAAAAGCATGGCGGGCAGTATGGCATATTCCACCACCTCGGGATTTGAGTCGGTGTGCGAGGCACTCTATTACAAAAAACCCATTCTGATGATTCCCGTACACGTGGAGCAGGAGTTTAATGCTTATGATGCCAGCCTTTCCGGAGCGGGAATAAGCAGTACGAAATTTAAACTGAACAAACTGTTGAACTTTATACCGCATTACCGGCCCGATGAAAACTTCCGGGATTGGGTGCATCAGGCGGAAGAATGGTTTATCCGGGAGATCTGCGGCACCAACTAAAAAAGCCCTTAGCCGGGCGGCTAAAGGCTTTTGGTGAAAGAGCCACAAGCGAGATTCGAACTCGCGACCGACGCGTTACGAATGCGTTACTCTACCTACTGAGCTATTGTGGCAACGTTTCGGGTTGCAAAATTATAAAAAATAACCGAAACCGACTAAAATTACATCAAGTTTTTATCGTACGAACGCACTTAGGCTTAATTCCCAAAACAAATCTTTATCGAAAGCATACAATTTGTTGTTTCTCATAAACATATTGGGTGATGCCCGAAATTTCATTAACGCTTTTCCCGAATAATCACAAACGGTGAACTCTTTTTCATCGTTAGTCAGGAATTTATAATTGCCGTTATCGATTGTTTTTTTGAAAACATCCTTCTTGTCATACGTTATTAGTGTTTCTAAACTGTCAGTCAGCGAGATGACTCGATTCTCGGACGTCATTATCAGGTTCTGTTCGGGGTAAGCGGCAGCCAAATCCATAAAAGTAGAATCGCCCTGCAGGGCATAGATTCCGGATTCCACAAAAGTATCCAGTCGTTCACCTTTCTCGAGACCGATTATTTTTTCCGTCAGCAGGCTGCCGTCGGCAAGGGAATAGGTGACGATTTTGTTTTCGAAAACCAGGAAAAGCACGTCGTTGATAACCTGAAAATTCCGGATGAACTCTTTTTTCTCGGGAATCATGTTTAAATACCGTTGGGTGCCGTCATTAAGGTTAAAAGCAGCGAAATAAGGGTCGCCAACCGTGGAAAAACCACCGTTGTAGAAGGCATAACCGCGATTGATCATATAAATGACCGAATCTTTCAGGAAAAGGGACGATTTCGATGTGATTTTTTCAGGTAGCGGGATACTCCACTGAATTTCTCCCGAGTTTCCTACCCGGGAAATCATATCTCGGGAAGCGAGAACGATCGTGTTTTCTTCATCGATCAGCATATTTGAAACCATTTCCGTAACCTCGTCGGGGTTTGTTTGATACATGACGGTTCCCGTGAGAACCCCCAGCAAAATACCTGCGGCGTTGGTTGCGATCATTTTCCCGATCTTCTTTTGACTGGTGGTTGCTTTGTACGACCAGCTCTTTCCTGTAGGCAGTTCAAGTGCCTGAATTCCGTTGACGGACACCAGAAGAATGGAGTCGGTCAGCATGTAAGCATCGTCCCAGCCGCGTGTCCGGTCAACCGGCTTGGTCCACAGAATATTTCCGTTGGATAAATCGATGGCCGATAAGTTATTCGACATGCTTTGGAGCGGATAACCCACGCCTATGTTCAGCTCCGGGTCTATAAAATAAAAGTCATTTTTGTTCTCCCAAAGTACCTTTCCTGTTTCGGGATCGAGGCAAAGGTTTTTCTTTTTTTCGGCGAGAAAGAGGTACCTCCCCTGTTGTTTTGTTTCGGAGTTGTTGTAATTGACATTCCGGCTCCATTTTACAGATTTATCTTCCAGATCGATCATCACGACGTTTCCTTCATTCTTGAACGAGGTTCCTTTCTTGTTTGCCTGTCTCAGTTCGAGTAATAGGTTGTCTGAAAAACCATCCCAATGCCACCGGTAAATTTTGTGTTGTGGTTGGTAACATTTGGCCACAATATCGTTTCCGTCAAACGCTTTTCCTATAACGGTATCTTTTGTAACAAAAAGCCCGTTGGCGGTACGTTGCGCATTTATGTATACGGTAAAGCATAAAAAAAGAAAGGGAAATAGCGTCTTTTTCATAATCTTGTGATTTATTACGCGGTAAAATTAGTACTTTGTTCTCAAATGCAAAAAAAAACGGGTTGCCAGGCAACCCGTTTTAACATAATAATACCTAATTGAATATATTGTTTATTTTTTAGGTTCCAATTGTTTCTTTTCCTGCTGCGTTCTCATGATCGAGTAAGCTACAGGTGAAGCAATGAACAAACTTGTTACAGTTCCTACAACTACCCCGATCAACATGGCGAACACGAAACTTCTTACGGCATCACCTCCCAGGAACAGAATACACAAGATAACCAGGATCGTACTCAAACCGGTGTTGATGGTACGTGCCAATACGGCGTTCATAGAGTCGTTGAACAGTGCGCGCAGTTCGCGTTTGGGATACAACTGGTGTACTTCACGGAAACGGTCGAACACAACCACTTTGTCGTTGATGGAGTAACCCACAATGGTCAGGATAGCCGCAACAAATGTCTGGTCGATTTCCATTGAGAACGGCATTACCTTCCAAAGAAGTGAATAAAAACCGATAACGGCAAACGTGTCAATAGATAGTGCTGCAACTGTTCCTACGGAGAATGCCCAATTACGGAAACGGGCAAAAATGTAGATACCCATACAGATTAAAGCGATGGTAAGCGCCAGGAAGGCATTCTTCATCGTGTCTTCGGCGACACTTGGGCCCACTTTCTGTGAACTCAGGATGTGGTCGTTGATGCTGCTTCCGGGTGCAATGTAATCTTTTAACCCTTCCCCAAGCAGTGTAACTAAATCGTCTTCCACGGTTGCGCTTTCGGAATCAATCATATAGTTGGTAGAAATACGCACCTGATTGCTTGAGCCAATGGTGATCACCTGCGCCGAACCGCCTAAGACCGGTTGCAAAGCTTGTTCAATATCTCCTGTTTTTACCGGCTGGTCGAAACGCACAATGTAGTTGCGTCCACCGGTAAAGTCGATACCCGTATTCAATTTCAAGGTAAAGAGTGAACCGATGCTGACAACTCCAAAAATGAGTATTGCCAGTATGATTTTCTTGCTGTTTTTGATGAAATCGAAGTTATATACGTTAAAGATTGCTCTTGAGAATCCGGTATTGAAAGTGAGTTTTTGCCACCTGTTTTTTTCAAATTGATACTCGTAAACCAAACGAGTTAAGAAAACGGCGGTTAGGAACGAAACGGAAATACCGATGATCAGTGTAACGGCAAATCCTTTGATAGGACCTGTTCCGAAGATCGCCAGGATGATACCGGTAATAATGGTTGTCAGGTTAGAGTCGAGAATTGCAGAGAAAGCATTCTTATAACCGTCTTCCAGTGCTTTACGCAACGATTTTCCATTAGCCAGTTCTTCCTTGATACGTTCGTTAATCAGCACGTTGGCATCCACAGCCATAGCCAGAGACAAGATCATCCCCGCTATGCCCGGCAGTGTGAGGACTGCCTGGAATGCCGCCAGAACACCCAGCGTGAAGAAGAAGTTGATGAGGAGTGCACCGTTGATTACCATTCCCGGAACAATTCCGTACAGTAAACAGGTGAAGATAAACAATACGATAAGGGCAATGACGAACGATACAAAACCGTCGCGGATGGCTTCCTGCCCCAGTGAGGGTCCCACAACGTCTTCCTGAACGATGCGTACACCCGCTTTCATTTTACCCGATTTCAATACATTTTCCAGGTCACCCGCTTCTTCGGGGGTAAATCGTCCGGAAATGGAGGAGCGTCCGCCTTCTATGCGGTCATTCACGGTAGGTGCAGAGTAAACGTAACCGTCAAGAACAATGGCGATGGATTTGCCTTTTTCTGCTCCTGTGATGGTTGCCCAGCGGCTGGCACCGGCTGAGTTCATGGTCATGCTCACTTCCCATGCTGAACCTTGTTGTCCCTGGTCGGCTTTCGCGTTGGTAACAACATCTCCTTCGAGGGCGGGCCCGCGTCTGGTTCCGTCACCTTTCAGTGCATATAATTCAAAATAAGTCTCACGCTGGTCGATGGGTTTAAATCCCCATTTGAAACGAACGTCGGCGGGAAAAATATCTTTGTATCGTTGTAGCAGGTAATTAACTGCAGCCGTATCGTTTTTGGCGGCCGTCCCCACAATAGGTCCGTTGGCACCGCTCATGGCAAAATAGGGTTGAGCAAAATATTCAACGAAACTTCTGTTGATTTCCTGCTTTTCTTCTTCAGCGGCTGAGGAAATCAAGGTCAGTGAATCTACCGATAAAGAGTCTGTTGTTACAGCTGTAGAATCTGTGGATGTTGCAGCAGCTCCGCGTACGGCCTGCGCATATTCTGCAGAACGGGTATTTATTTCGTTGAAATACGTTCCGAGTTCATTTACGTTGTAGGTTTTCCAGAACTCCAGGTTGGCACTTCCTTGCAGAAGATTACGAACACGTTCGGGTTCCGTAATACCGGGCATCTCGATAAGAATACGTTCTGCCTGGTCGAGGCGTTGAATGTTGGGCGCAACCACACCGAAACGGTCGATACGTGTGCGGAGCACATTAAACGAGTTATCGGCAGCGCTTTTTACTTCCTGCCGGAGGACAGTGATTACCTGGTCGTTGGTCGCTGTCGGGGCGACCCGGTCACTCATAGTGATGCTGAAGATATTTGCCAGTTTACCGTCGGGATTTATTCTTTCGTAGTTTTGACGGAAAAGAGTGATGAAATCGGATGAACTTCCTTTTCTGTTTTGAACAATGGTCTCCTGTAATGCCTGGTTGAACTGCGGGTCGTCGGTGTTGGCCAGCGCTCTGAGAACCTGAGCAACATCCATTTCCACAATCACGTTCATGCCACCTTTCAGGTCGAGTCCTAAACCGATCTCTTTTTCGCGAATTTGTTTTAATGTGTATCCTAAATAAACTTTCTCGGTAGAAAGTGAATCGAGATACTGATTCTTTAATTCCAAGTCTCCTTTAGCATACGCGTCGGCTTTTTTATTGTATTGTCTGCCTACTACGGTAAAAGATAAGTAGAACAAACAGATAAGCGTGAGTATGATTGCGAAAACTTTAATAAATCCTTTGTTTTGCATTTCGATATTACGTTTATTATATGAGTATTAATCTATTCTTTTTTAGGTGTTTATCCGATTTTTTTTGCCAAAAATAAAGGCATCTGGAATGCCTTTCTATTTGAGCCTGCAAATATACACTTTTTTTGTCTTTTTAAGAACAATATCGTTGGATTATTTTTGCAGAATGGGGATGACTTTCTGAAAGTCATCCCACGAGTTAATGGATAGAATTTAATTATTGTATAAATCCCCTGTTTTTCAATAAATAGATCGGGTTTGGTTCTGCGCCCCGATACTTTTTGTAAAGTGTCATCGGATCATCCGAGTTGCCTTTCGATAAAATGTTTTCACGGAACGAGGCGGCTGTTGCTTTATCGAACACTCCTTTTTCGGCGAAAGGCTGGAACGCATCGGCATCCAGTACTTCTGCCCACAGGTAAGCATAATATCCGGCAGAGTAGCCTCCGCTAAAGATGTGCGAGAAATAGGTACTGCGGTAACGGGGAATAATTTCGCTGATAAGTCCGATTTTCTCCATGGATTTTTTCTCAAAATCGCGAACGTCGATACTCTTCTTTTCGCTTTGTGTGTGGTAGTCCATGTCGAGCAATGCAGCCGCAACAAACTCGGTGGTAATGAATCCCATATTGAATTTGGACGCTGCGTCTATCTTTGCGATCAATGAATCGGGAATTACTTCGCCCGTTTGATAATGTTTGGCGTAAATTTTTAACACTTCGGGATGGAATGCCCAATGCTCCATGATTTGTGAAGGTAGTTCTACAAAATCGCGTGAAACACTTGTGCCTGAAACACCTGAGTAAGTCACGTTAGACAACATTCCGTGCAAACCGTGTCCGAATTCGTGGAAAAGTGTTTCCACTTCGTCCAGCGTAAGCAGTGAAGGAGTGGTTTCGGTGGGACGGGTAAAGTTGCCCACGTTGAAAACGAGCGGACGGATGTTTTCGCCATTGCGGATTTGCTGTCCGCGGAAGCTGCTCATCCAGGCTCCGGCATTTTTACCTGCACGTGGAAAGTAATCGGTGTAGAATACCGAGATGTGGGAGCCGTCGGCATCCAGCACCTCATAAGCTTCTACTTCGGGGTGGTAAACCGGTACGTTTTCCAGCTTTTTGAAATTCAAACCGTAGAGGCGGTTTGCTACTTCAAATACGCCTTCGCGAACATTTTCCATCTTGAAGTAAGGCTTAATTTCTTCTTCGTTGAGGGCATACTTCTGTTGACGGAGTTTTTCGGTGTAATACCACCAGTCCCACGATTCTATTTTAAAATTTCCGCCTTCGGCATCAACCATTGCCTGAAGTTCGGCAGCCTCTTTCTTAGCCTGTGGCAAAGCGTATTTCCATACATCGTTGAGTAGCTTGTAGACGTTTGCCGGCGTTTTCGCCATGTTTTCATCCAGGATAAAATCGGCGTGGGTTTTGTAGCCAAGCATTTGCGCTTTTTCGATGCGCAGGTTCACAATGTCATTGATGATTTTCTTGTTGTCGTTTTCGTTATCGTTGTCGCCACGGTTGAACATGGCCTTATATAGTTTCTCCCTTAATTCCCGCTTTTCAGAGTACTGCAGGAACGGCAGCCAGCTGGGTTTTTGAAGTGTGAAAACCCACTTCCCTTCCTGTCCTTCGTTTTTGGCAGTTTCTGCAGCGGCAGCGATTACTCCTTCGGGGAGTCCGGCCAGGTCTTCCCGATTGTCGATAATCAATTTAAAGCCGTTGGTCTCTTTCAGCAGGTTGTTCCCGAATTTAAGCGTAAGGGAGGAAAGCTCCTTGTTGATTTCACGGAGCCTGTTTTTCTCTGTTTTGCCCAGCATGCTTCCCGAACGGACAAACTCTTTATAATAGTTGTCCAGCAAACGATACTGTTCGGTAGTCAGGTTCATGCCCGTTGTGTCATCATGTAGCGTTTTGATACGCGCAAACAGCTTGTCGTTAAAATTGATGTTGTCCCGGTGTTCGGACATCAGCGGGGATAATTCTTCTGCCAGTGCCTGGATAGAATCGTTGGTTTCAGCTCCCTTTAAACCAAAGAAAACGCGAGAAACCCTGTTCAGTAAACGTCCGCTGTTGTCCAATGCTGCAATGGTGTTTTCAAAGGTGGGTGCTTCCGTATTGTTCGCAATAGAATCAATTTCGCCGGCTTCCTCTTCCATCCCTTTTAAAAATGCGGGCTTAAAATCGGAAAAGGAAATTTTGTCAAAGGGTGGCATCCCGAACGGTGTGTCGAATTCGGTGTAAAAAATAGCTCCGTTTTCCCGGGCCTGTTCCCCGGTTTTTGCGTTGTTACAAGCAAGTAAGGCCATAGTTGCTAACGTGATAAATAATAATTTTTTCATTCGAGTACTAATTGATTGTTATTTAAACGATTGTAAAAAAGCATTGAATGTTTTCTAAAAATTCAAAATAGTTTCTGAGGCAAAGGTATAACTTTTTGCTTATTAATTAAGGATTTAACCGATGGTTTTACCCGATGCTCTGTCATTTTTTCATGTTTTTTGAGAGAAATTTTAAAAAAACACAAAAAAAACGCTGAAAATTTGGGAGGTATAAAAATACTTAATATATTTGTGATATTGAAATAATATCATTTTAAATTAATCGATATGGAAACAAAGGAATTTAATTTTAAGAGTTTTAAAGTCAACGGGTTTCTTATGCTTTTTTTGTTGCTTCTAATGCTTGGGGGAACTGTTTTTTGTTTTTTTGGGGGTAATGCAGGGGTTATTGCCGGTTGTTTTTTGGCGTTGATCTGGTTTGTTCTGCTTTTCGGATTTGTAAAACTCGAACCCAATGAAGCTGTAGTGATGATTTTCTTTGGAAAATACAAGGGTGTTTTAAAAGAAACCGGATTCTTTTGGGTTAATCCGTTCATGTCCAAGAAAAAACTATCGATGCGTGCCAGAAACCTGAATGTGAATCCGATAAAAGTCAACGATAAAGTGGGAAATCCCATTTTGATAGGATTGGTATTGGTTTGGAAACTTAAAGATACGTACAAGGCAATGTTTGAAATTGACGCACAGACAATGGCGGCTTCCAAACCGGGCAAAGACGGCACGGTAACTTATTCGGTGAGTAAACAAATGGATGCGTTTGAAAACTTTGTTGCTGTTCAGAGTGATGCCGCTTTGCGTCAGGTTGCCGGGCAATACGCTTACGACAATAATGTGGTGTCGGATGCGGCAATTACGCTCCGTTCGGGAGGTGACGAGGTGAACGTGGATTTGCTCAACGAGTTGAATAACCGTTTGGAAATGGCGGGTATAGAAATTGTTGAAGCGCGCATCAATTACCTGGCATATGCCCCCGAAATTGCAGCCGTGATGCTTCGCCGTCAACAAGCCGAAGCTATTATCTCGGCACGCGAGAAGATTGTTGAAGGAGCGGTGTCGATGGTAAAGATGGCGCTCGAACGCATTGAAGACGAAAACATCATTGAGATGGACAGCGATAAAAAGGCAGCCATGGTAAGTAACCTGTTAGTAGTGCTTTGTGCCGATGAATCGGCGCAGCCGGTATTGAATACAGGAACATTGTATCAGTAAGCGAGCCAGGGTTAAAGGATAAAGTCAAGAATGATGAAAAAAGAACCGGTTGAATTTTACGAAGTACAGCGGTTTCGCCAGTGGTGGACATGGATTCTCTTGCTGGGGATTAACGCCCTTTTTTTGTGGGGTTGTATTCAACAGCTTCTACTGGGAAAGGAGTGGGGAACTAACCCGATGAACGATGCCGGATTAATAATTGTTGCCGCAGCCATGCTCTTGTTGAGTGTGGCAATCCTCGGTGCAAAACTGTTTACTTACATTAACGAAGAAGGTGTTTACGTGAAATTTTTCCCGTTTCATTTCCGGTATAAGTTTTACGATTGGAGTAACTTGCATAAGGTGTATGTCAGAGATTATAAACCCATAAAAGAATTCGGTGGCTGGGGTATCCGGTTTTCCATAAATGCGGGAAGAGCTTTTACCATGTCTGGAAACAAGGGGTTGCAGCTTGTGCTGATGAACGGCAAAAAAGTGCTTATCGGAACAATGCAGGCTGAATATCTTGCCGAAATTTTGGTTAAATTGGGCAAAACGAAGGGTTGAAAATGGCTAAGAAAGAGAAGACGACCCGGAATTTTGCATTGCGGCTGGACTCAGAAACGATGGAGGCTATTGAAAAATGGGCTGCCGATGAGTTCCGCAGTGTCAATGGCCAAATCCAGTGGGTCCTGGATCAGGCGTTGAAGAAAAACGGGAGGTTGAAGGAAAAGGGTTAATCTGTCAGCTACGTTAATCCCATCTGATCATATATTTATAAGCCGATTGATAACCAGTCGGTTTATTTTTTACTTTTAATTTTAACTATACTCTTTAGTTCTTTTAACTATATAAATTAGTTTCAAAACTAAAAAAAATAGTTATATTTGTGCCGTAGTAGATTCCTCCACGCTTAATGTGGTCTGAAGTCTGACATCTAACCTCTGTAAAAAATGAAACAATTAACAGCCAAAGAAGAAGAAGTTATGCGTTATTTTTGGGAAAACGATGCGTTGTTTGTGAAGCAACTCGTAGAAATGTATCCCGAACCGAAGCCGCATTTCAATACGTTATCCACCTATGTGCGGGCACTGGAAGAGAAAGGTTTTTTGTCTCACGAAACATTTGGGACCACATACCGCTATTTTGCCGTAATTACGGAAGAGGAGTATCGCAACGGAACGCTTCGGAATGTGGTGAGGAAATATTTCGATAATTCGTACCTGAGCGTAGTCTCGTCGTTGATCAAAGAGGAGAATATTTCGGTGGAAGAGGTGAGGAAACTGCTGGACGAAGTGGAAAAGTTGAATGAGAACTGAAAATAAAAAATTACTGCCATGTTTTAGTAATATTGATGATAGATTGAAAAAGATTGATGGAGATTGATAGTGGGCTGCCTGTTTTTCAATCTTATTCAATCTGCATTCGATCTAATTCAATCTAAATTCTTAAAAAAAAGACAAACACAAATACTGACAAATGGAAACATTTTTATATTACCTGCTTCGCGCCTCCGTTCTGATGGCCTTTTTTTACGGTTTCTACAGGCTTTTTTTCGGAAAAAATACGTTTCATCGCTTCAATCGTTTTTTGTTGATATCGATCGTGATGCTGGTCGTCGTGCTTCCGGTCTTGCGTTTCAGTTTGCTTCCCGTAAAAAAAGTAGAACCAATCGCAGAAACATTTGCCTTTGATCCCTCGAATATTCCAGTGAGTGAGATTGTTGGACCGCAACCACATATTGTAATTCCATGGGTGCCGGTACTGTCGGTTCTGTTTGCCGCCGGATTCCTTTTCGCTGTTTTGCGTTACCTGGCGGGACTGAATCAGCTTATCCGTATTATTCGGAAGGCAGAGAAGCAGTCATTGGCCGACGAAACAGTTTTATGTGTAACCGATAAAGATATTGCGCCGTTCAGTTGGATGAAAAACATTGTTTTGTCACGCAAAGACATTACGGCAGACAATCGGGCTATCATCAATCACGAACGGGCACATATTCATTTGCTACATTCATACGATATGATTTTTTTCGATCTGTTCACGTGTGTTTTCTGGTTTAACCCTTTCTCGTGGCTGCTGCGAAGGGAAATTCAATCGGTTCACGAATACCAGGCCGACGAACAGGTCCTTACCAGCGGCACCGATGCAAAACAATATCAACTTTTATTAATCCGCAAGAGTGTGGGCGAACATAAGTTTGCTTTGGCAAACAACTTCCGTCAGCGCGACTTGCACAAAAGAATTACAATGATGATGAAAAACAAAACCAACAAACAAATGAGATGGAGCTACACGGCGGCGCTTCCCGTGTTGTTTCTGGCTATGGTCGTCCTCTCGGTTCCTAAACTGAATGCGAAAGTGGTGGAAAAGGAAATTGAAAACACTTCTGAAAACGAGATAATGACGACTCAAATGGGGGATTCGATAATTATTGCCGATAATCGGGCAGATTTGACAAAAAATCCGTTAGAATTAGGGAACACACGAGTTTTGACGAAGGATAGTTCAGATTTTGTCATCGCGTTTGAGGAAAAGCTTACTGTATCTGGTTTAGTGAAAGACAACCAGGGTATTATAATGGGGGCAGCTGTTGTTATTAAAGGAACAAACCGGGGAACCATCACTGACTCACAAGGAAAATTTGTAATAAAAGTGGATAAAGGCAGTACGCTCGTGTTTTCGATGATTAATTATAAATCTTCGGAATATACGGTCGATGAAGCGAAAGACAATCTGGTTATCGTGTTATCTCCCGAGGAGGTGATTGCTGTGGGTTCAGGAAAGATGTCCTCCCTCAAAGGAGAATTGCGAGGTCTTAAAATCCGGGAAAAGGAGGGTGAGAATGTTATCGGAATCCGTACCCCGGACGGAATGCAACCGTTGTTTATCGTGGATGGAAAACGAACTTCGGAAGAAGAACTTCAGGGAATCAATCCCAAGGAAATCAAATCGATAGATGTTTTGAAGAACGAGACATCTACTTCCATTTACGGTGAAGACGGAAAAAACGGTGTGGTGTTGATTACAATGAAAAAGCCGGCTCAACATGCAATAATTTCGACTCATGGGTTGAAGGGAAAACCCTTGATTGTTGTTGACGAAAAAAAAATGCCGGCAGACTTTGAGCTAAACACCGTTAATCCCGATAAGATTGAGTCGATTTCTATTTTAAAAGATAAATCCGCTAATGAAATTTACGGCGACGAGGGAAAGAACGGGGTGATAATTATTAAAACGAAATAGAAGCATAAGCTTAAAATCCGTACGCCGCCACACGCATTTCTGCCGCCGATTTGAACGGTTTGGGCGGATTCAGGTAACGTTCCAGAAATTTATGCACGCCATAGCGGATATCGGTGGCCTCCTTGCTGTCGATACGGTCGAAGCCGTGCCCGCCAGATGCTTCTTCAAAGATGGTGTATTCAAACTGTTTACCCTCTTTTTTCAGGGTTTCGATCATTAATTTTACTTCTTCCACATAGACGTCGTTGTCGTTGGTGTTGGTGTAAATTAACAACGGTTTGTTCAGGTTCCTGGCGTAGTGAGTGGGGGAGCGCCTTGCATATTCTCCGGGATTTTCCCGGATACTTTCCCCGATATGGTGAGGTGCCGTGAAGTAATCCGTGTAACTCTCTTCGTGCGAGGCCAGCCGGTTTTCCAAGTCGCTTACGGGCACTCCGGCAAATGCACATTGGTAGTTGTCGCCGTGCTGCAAGATTTGCATCAACGCAATCATTCCACCGTGGCTCCACCCGATGATACCCACGCGGGTGGAATCCACAAAGCTATAGTTATCAATCATATAGTTCCGACTTTCCAGTACATCGTCGTTTTCACGGCCGCCGTAATCGATGTTTTCGTACGTGGTTTTTCCGTATCCCGTGCTGCCCCGGTATTCCGCCGATACCACCACGTATTCCTGGGCAATCAGCTCGCGTACGATGTGTGCGTAGTAGGTAGAAAAATTGGCATGAATCCCGCTGTGTGGCAGGACAATTAGCGGGTATTTCCTGTTGGTGTCCACAGTTTTGGGAATGAACACATAGGTATAGAACTGTAATTTGTTGCCTGCGAAGCGGTCGTCAGGGTCTTTCGGTTTCCATCGGGGAGTACTGGTTAGCCTCACTTTGTCGACATGGGCAATATCTTCCAACCGCCGGAACCACATCAGGTCGTCGATTTGCTTTTCCAATACATCAAAACGATGCTGATAGTCGTTTACTGTCTGTTTCAAGGAGTTGATCTCTCTCAGCAAGACGGAATCGGTCTGTGCAAAGACGGCTGCGATACTGATAACCGTAAAAAAGACGGTCAAGGTAAATTTGATTGATGAGTTCATTGTGTTTTCTTCATTTTTTTAACCACCGATTTTCATTCCCGCCCAGGCGGCAAAGATCCCCAGGACAACGCTGAACAGGGTGTAGCCCAGCAACAGCGTCCACTGGCCGAGTTCCAGTAACCGGAGGTTCTCAAACGCAAACGTCGAAAATGTAGTGTATCCGCCGCAGAATCCTACGATAAAAAGCAACCTGAACGGTTGATTATCGGGTTGGTTGGCGAGCATCCACCCCGACAAAACCCCTATCAGGAAACACCCGATAATGTTTGCGGCGAACGTCCCTAAAAATAGAAAATAATCGTGCGCATACTTCGCCACGATTTTCGAGGTAAGGAACCGCAGTATACTGCCGGCTCCACCCCCCAATCCCACGTATAGCATTTCTTTTAGCATAATCTTTAGATTGTCCCGACTTCGATTACTTTCCCTATTTTCACGTAAAACACGTATCCTTTCACATTGTTGTATCCCATCTCTTTTATTAACCTGACGTAATGTCTCACCTGGCGTTTGTATTGTTCTTCTTCCCTTTCGCCAAATTTGTAGTCCACCACGATTGCCTTGTTATCTCCAATCATTATCCTGTCGGGCCGGCTAAAGCCGAAAGCCGGATGAAGTACTTCTGTTTCGTTGATGACACGGTATTTTCCTGAATACCATTCAGCAATCCCCGGATCTGACAAAATGCGGGTGAGCAGTCCGGTTATCTCGTTTTTTTCACCGGCATCGATTTCCCCCGAAATATATTTTTTTTCAACAGCACCGGCCAGGTCGCCAAGGTCTTGTATGCTACTGATGATCTCGTGCATAAGTGTTCCGTAGGCACGGCTTCCATCTTCGGAAAAAAAGCCTGCTGAGTTTAACCGCAGCTTAAGCCGGTTGTTGAACGGGATGGATTGCCATTTTCCCGAATCCAGCTTGGAAGCCGATCCTTTTTCTGTTTTACGCTGGAGCAGAGTAGGGGTTCCCAACTCGAAAACCGCGTTGTTTTCCTGTCCGGTGAGATAATCACTTAGCAAAAGCTCTCCTTCATTTTTCCCGTCCGATTTAAATGTCTGCCACAACAGCGAATTGATATCGTTAACGGCGTCCCCTACAGGTTTAGGCGCAACGGCGATGATGCGGTTCTTGGCGCGTGTGAAAGCCACATAAAGCAGATTCAGGTTGTCTATGTATGTGTACAGCTTCTCCTTCAGGTAGTCCTCTTTGAAGAGGGTGTTTTCGAGAGAGCTCTTATACTGCAGTGGAATGGTTCCAAGCCTGTTAAAAGGTTCCACCGTGGGCTTACACCACAAAACAGGCCCCATGTTGCCGGTATGGTCGATGTCCCATTTTAAGAACGGCATAATAACGGCACCAAACCCCAATCCCTTGGATTTGTGTATGGTGACCAACCGGATGGCATCTTGTTCGTCGGGCGAAAAAAGTGTTTTCCCCGATCCTTTTTCGTCCCACCATTCCAGAAAATCATTGATGTTCGATGAAGCATCGGTGCTGAATTTCAGCACGATATCCATAAAAGCCTGTACGTAAGCATTTTCCTTTTCATTGAGCGCATCCACACTCATCGCGAAAAAAGCCTCGATCATCTCGTAAAAAGGCAGGGTGGAGATGCGGTGAAGTTCCGGTTTGACTTCAACGGGGAAATCCTTCGCTCCTTCATCAAAATAGTTGCTGATAGCCTTATCGGGCAACAGGCCCCGGTGAAATCGGTAATATTCATATACGGCAAGCATGCGGCGGGTTTCATCGTTGCGGTTCTGAAAATGGCGGAGCAAGGCAATGACGGCCTTCACACTTTGCGCGTTACCGATGACGAGTGCCTCGTTTGAAATGATGTCGTACCGGTAACCGGATTGGAGGTTCTTTTCCTTGTAGTTCAGCAGGGTCTCGGCAACCTCTATTGCTTCGTCGTTCTTCCGCACCAGGATGGCAATGTCTTTTAAGGCGAATCCCTGGTCCTGCAAGCGCTCGATCTCGAGAGGAAGCTGTTCTAATGCCTTTGATTTCCAGTCGTTTTCCTTGTCAGAGGTGTCGAGGAACGAAATTTTGACATACCCCTCGCCCGGACTTTTACCCGACGGAACCTGTTGCCGGACGTGTTGGTAGGCTTCTGTAATTTTCCCGTTGGGATTCTCCTGTAATTCTGCAGAGGTATTGAATTTTTTTTGCAAGATTGCCGCTGCGGCGGAAAATACGGAATTGTTGAAATTCACGATGTTGAAATCACTACGCCAATTCATTTCAAGCACGTTGTTGCGGATAATGTTGTCGCTGAAATCCTGCAGGATCCGGCTTTCCAGCAACTCCCAGTCGGAATTCCGCCAACGGTATATGCTTTGTTTCACGTCCCCGACAATCAGGTTGAAATGTCCGCCGTCCAGGCTCTCCTTGATTAACGGTTTAAAATTCTGCCATTGCATGGATGAAGTATCCTGGAACTCATCAATCATATAGTGGTTGATGCGCGTGCCTGTTTTTTCGTAGATAAAGGGCGATTCGCTGTCGGAAACAATCCTGTTCAACAGTTCAGTTGTGTCGGAAAGGAAAAGGGTGTTGTTTTCCTGCTGGTATTCCTGCAGGCGGTTTCGTATGTCGTTGAGGATCCCCAGCGTGTGGTAGTTTTGCAGGATACTTCCGGCGGTGTTGTAGGAGAGGTTGTTTTCGAACAGGTTTACGGCTTGTTTCACGCAATCGTTGAGCCCTTCGTAATAGGCAGACTCTATTGCCGACTTTTTCTCGCTTTTGGCGGTTACCCAATCTTCCAGGTTGTCGGCACGACTAAAAAAACGGGGCGATGGCTCTTTAAAATCTCCATTGGCCAATTTGATGAAAGCCAGAAACCCGGAGTTTTTGCCGTGCTTGAAATCGGTGTAGTTCAGCCCGAATCGTTCCATCAGATGTAACGCGCGCGCTCCGGTAGATTTCAATTCACCTTCCCACGACCGGATGATCTTCAGCAATGTCTGCCGGTAATCGTTCAGCTGTTTTTTGTCTTCAATTTTCAGCTTGTCGTCATTGTCCAGCAGCTTGTATTTCTCGTTGAAGAGTTGTCCGGCCAACTTGCCGATGTTTTGTTTGATGTTCCAGCTTTTCCCGTCCTCAATCTGGTGTCTCATGTAATCGAGGATCCATCCGGCGAGTTCTTTGTTTTGGGGCTTGTCGAGTTCAAAGATCATCAAGTCGATAATCTGCGTCAGCACAAAATTGTCGTCGAGTTCCAGTTTATACCCTCCCGACAAACCCATTTCACGCGTGAAAGCACGCAGGGTTTGTTGAAAAAAACGGTCTATGGTACTGATGGAAAAAGCGGAATAGTCGTGAAGAATACTTTCGAGGATAGTTGCGGCTCTTTCTCTGATTCTGTTTTCCGGGAGACGGAATTCTTTTTTCAGCTCTTCCAAATAACTTGAGCCTTCTTCTTTTGTGAGCTTGTAGAGCTCTTCTACAACGCGTGACTTCATTTCATCCGTAGCCTTGTTGGTGAAGGTAACAGCCAGGATGTGCCTGTATTGGTTTTCGGCAGAAAAAAGCAGGCGCAGGTATTCTCCGGTCAGCCGGTGTGTTTTTCCCGACCCGGCAGAAGCTTTTATGAGCAGCAGGTGGTTGAAGTCAGATGACGCGCGATTTTGCATATCCCTCTTTTTGCAGTATCTCGAGCACTTTTTGCCGGTGGTCGCCCTGAACGATAATTTCTCCGTCCTTGGCTGAACCACCCACACCGCATCTGGTTTTCAGCAGTTTTCCTAATGTCTCCAATGCTTCGCTTGTCCCTGCAAATCCGGTAATCAATGTAACGGCTTTCCCTTTCCGGTTCCGTTTGTCAAGGCTCACACGCAGAAGTTGCTTCTCCTTGGGAAGAGTGATTTCCTCTTCCGCTTCCCCATCTTGATAGTGATAATCGGGGTTGGTTGAGTAAACAATATTCAACCGCTTTTTCCAGTCGTTATCCTTCATTGTTGCCGTTGTTTATTAAACTACGAAGGTAGGAATTTTTTTTTAGTCACCGGCACAGAATTCAATCTGGTTTCACTTTCAGTGATTCTATCACGTTGATGATGTAGTCGCCCATCCGCTCACACTCTGAAGTTATGTCCATATAGAAAACGCCGTTCTGATAAGAATACCGGTTTTCGTTCAGGTCTTCCACATTTTTTTGTTTCAGCGTATTCCGCTTGTCGTTGATGGTGCTTTCTATGCTTTGGCTTTCGTGCAGCTCTTTTTCTGAAATCTGTTGGTTCTTCAACACCAGTTGCATGTTCTCGTATGCCTTATCCAGCAAGGCATACATCGAGTTGATGTTGGCGAGGATGTTCTCTTCAAAAACAGCGTTTGCTTCCATTTTCCGTTTTAGGTGGCGGCCGATATTGCAGCACGAATCCGCGATGCTTTCTATTTCGGTCACGGCACGAAGAATGGCACGAATATGTTCTTTACTCTGGTGGCTGAGCCTTCCTTCGGACACCTTGCCTAAGTAAGATCCAATTTCAACTTCCATCCGGTCGCAGATATCTTCATATTTCTCCAGTCGGTTGTACAGCTTCAAAAATTTCTTGTCGTTGTGGTCCATGTTAGTCATCTTCTTGACAAATCCAAACATCTTCCGTGCCCGTTTGGCGTAAACCTCCGTCTCTTTTTCGGCTTGCAGAATAGAGAGCTCCGCCGTGGACAAGATTCCCGTGGAAATGTACTGGAGAACAAATTCCTCATCTTCCTCTTCTCCGGCTTTCGGACGAATGACGTTGAGGCATATTTTTTCATATACCCTGACGAACCAAATCATTATCGATACGTTGCAGATGTTGAACAACGTGTGAAACAGCGATAATCCGTATGAAGTGGCTCCCTGGTAACTGAGGTACATGTTCTGTTTGGACACCAGGTCCGCAGAAAGTTCCGATTTTGAAAGTGTTGTTATCTGTGTATATTCTTCGGGAGAGAGGGATGAGATAAACGCCGACATTTCAGCCGGGTTGGCCGGCCCGAAGGACGTTACCAGCCCTTCCACCATATTTACAAAATACTTGAATACGAACAACATCCAGATGACGCCCATCACATTGAACATGAAATGGGCGAAGGCGGCTCTTTTTGCCGACAGGTTTGCCGGAATAGCTGCGAGGTTTGCCGTTATAGTGGTGCCGATGTTTTCACCCATAATCATTGCTGCCGCAGCCGGGAAATCGATCCATCCTTTTGTTGCCATAATCAGGGTAAGGGCCACGGTTGCGCTCGACGACTGCACAAGGATGGTCAAAACAGATCCTATCAGCAGAAAAATAAGAACCGATCCGATACCCATGTCGGAGAAGTTTTGTACGAACGACAGTACTTCGGGATTGTTCTGAAGGTCAGGCATTGCGCTTTTCAGGAAATCGAGGCCCATAAAAAGAAACGCAAAACCAAAGATGAATTCACCGGTAGATTTGTTTTTGCTTTTCGATGAGAAAATCAAGGGGAGAGCAATCCCCATCAACGGGATGGATAAAGCGCTGATGGAAAATTTCCCGAATCCAAACAGAGAAATTATCCACGCCGTAACCGTTGTCCCGATGTTGGCTCCCATGATGACACCGATGGATTGGACCAAGCTCAGCAATCCGGCATTAACAAAACTCACCACCATAACCGTAGTGGCTGACGAAGATTGGATGAGTGCGGTGATCAGGACACCCGTTAAAACACCCATGACGCGGTTTTTTGTCATCGCTGACAAAATTGTTCTGAGCTTATTTCCTGCCAGTTTTTGCAGGCCTTCGCTCATAATCTTCATGCCGTAAAGGAAGAGAGCAAGTGAGCCTATAAGCTTTAAAAAGTCGAAGAAACTGTAGTCCATTTTCCAAAAATAGCGTATATTAGCGTGCAAATATAGCTAAAATAGGCTTGATTGCAAATATTTGTGAAAATTAATTGAAAAAAACATGACTGATACTGTTCGTATTCATTGCCTTAACACCAATGAATACAAGGATGTTAGGGTGGGTTCTTCCTTGGAAGAACTGATCGAAGTGTTCGGAGTGAAAAAACCATACCTCATTGCGAATGCAAAAGTGAACAATAAAACAGAATCGCTGACATACCAGGTCTACCGTCCACGTAGGGTGGAGTACGTCGACATCAGTGACTCTTCGGCCATGCGGACATACGTCCGCTCGTTGTGCTTCGTGCTGTCGAAAGCCGTTGACGACACTTTGCCGGATGCGGAAGTGTATATTGAACACGCTGTTTCGAGGGGATACTATTTCCACATAGAGAGCAACGTTGAGGTAGGGGAAAAGGAACTGATGGCGGTTAAAAAACGGATGCAGGAAATTATCGATGCCGATATTCCGTTTATTCAGGTGGAAGAGGAGATTGCGGAAGTGGTAAAACTGTTCCGCGAAAACGGAATGAAAGACAAAGCGCTATTGCTTGAGACTTCTGATGATTTGTTGTATGCACGTTACTCAAAACTGGACAATTATATCGATTATTATTACGGTTGTCTGCTGCCTTCATCGGCCTATCTTCATTTGTTTGATGTTGTTCCCTATAACGGCGGCTTTTTGCTTGTGGTGCCTAACCGGCAGAATCCGGTTGAGCTGGAGCCGGTCATCCCGCAGCAGAAATTGCTGAAGGTTTATAGGGAGCATCTCGAGTTTCTTAAGATAAGTAAGCTGGATAATGTGGGCGATTTGAACAAGGCTATCCGAACAAATAAAATTTCAGAGATTATTCAGGTTTCGGAAGCTTACCAGGCGAATGAAATTGCCGATATTGCCAAAGAAATTACAGAAAGATACAACGATGGTTTGCGGGTTGTACTGATCTCGGGGCCGTCATCGTCTGGAAAAACAACCTTCAGGAAGCGGCTGGAAGTACAGCTTTATGTGAACAGGCTGAAACCGGTGGGTATTTCACTTGATGATTATTTTATCGACCGCGACCTGACTCCGCTTGATGAGTTTGGCGAAAAAGATTACGAATCGCTTTATGCTATTGACCTGGAACTTTTTGAAAATCAAATCATCGCATTGCTTAATGAGGAGGAGATTGAGTTGCCATCGTACAATTTTGTGACCGGGAAAAGAGAGTTCCGGAACCGTCGTCTCGTAATGGATAAAAAAAGTGTGCTGATCGTTGAGGGGATTCATGCGCTCAATCCCAAGCTGACGGAACACATTGCTCGCGATAAAAAGTATATGATCTATGTTTCGGCGCTCACCTCCATCTCGCTGGACAACCACAACTGGATCCCGCCTGCGGACAACCGGCTGTTACGAAGGATTGTCCGTGACAACCGGTACCGCGGATATTCTGCTCGAGATACCATTTCGCGGTGGGACAGCGTTCGCCGGGGCGAAGAGAAGTGGATTTTTCCGTATCAGGAGAACGCCGACGTGATGTTCAACTCGGCCATGATTTACGAGCTGGCCGCCATCCGTCGCCATGCCGAGCCGGTTTTGCAACAGGTTCCCCGTGTGGTGGAAGAATATTCCGAAGCTTATCGCTTACTGAAGTTTTTGCGTTATTTCAATTATATTGCCGACAGGGAATTACCGCCCACTTCCCTGCTGAGGGAGTTTTTGGGAGGGAGTAGTTTCCGGTATTAATTCACAACGCATATGAATGATATTATCTGTGCGGTATCCACTCCGCCCGGGATGGGTGCGATAGCCGTTATCCGCTTATCGGGAGAGGGATCTATTGCTGTGACCGATACCCTTTTTGTTTCGCCATCCGGTAAAAAACTGGCTGGGACAAAGGCAAACACGGTACTTTTCGGACAGATCGTGTTTAACAACGAAGTTACGGATGAGGTACTTGTTACCGTTTTTCGTGCTCCGCATTCGTTTACAGGTGAGGAGAGCGTGGAGATCTCGTGCCACGGTTCGGTATACATCCAGCAGAAGATTGTGGAGGCACTGATTGCCCGGGGTGTCTGCTTGGCACAGCCAGGCGAGTTTACACGCCGTGCGTTCGGAAACGGCAAATTCGACCTGAGCCAGGCAGAAGCGGTAGCTGATCTGATTGCCTCCGCATCGCAGGCTTCGCACCGTGTGGCCATGAACCAGATGCGCGGCGGGTTTGCCGGAAAACTGGCGGAGTTACGGGATAAGTTGTTGCAGTTTGTGTCGTTGGTCGAGCTCGAACTGGATTTTCCGGAAGAGGATGTGGAGTTTGCCAACCGGCAGAAACTTTACGAACTGACGGAAGAGATTGAACGGGAGATTGATAAGCTGGCTCGTTCGTTTCAGTTGGGGAATGCGATTAAGAACGGTATTCCTGTTGCCATTATCGGAGAGACCAATGCCGGAAAATCCACGTTGCTGAACCTGCTGTTAAACGAAGAAAAAGCCATTGTTTCCGATATCCACGGCACCACGCGTGACGTGATTGAAGATACCGTAAACATCAGTGGAGTCTCTTTCCGGTTTATCGATACCGCAGGTATCCGTCACACTACCGATACCATTGAGACGATGGGGATCGAACGCACTTTTCAAAAAATCGGGCAGGCCTCCATTGTGTTGTGGATGATTGATCTAACTACTCCCGTGGAGAAAATAGAGTCGCTTGCCGAATCCATTGTCCCCAAACTCGCTGACAAGCATGTGTTGTTATTGTTCAACAAAGCCGATCTCTTGCCAGATGCCGAACGGGTCGAAAAAGAACATATCCTGCCTGAACTGAAGGCCGAGCGCCTGTTTATATCGGCAAAGAAACAACAGAATACCGACGTTTTGCAGCAGCTGCTGTTAAAGGCGGCGGCTATCCCGCAAATAGGCGAACACGATGTGATTGTGACCAACCTGCGCCACTACGAGGCATTGGTAAAAGCGCTGGAAGCCGTCCGTCGGGTTAAAGAGGGACTGGAGATCGGTATCTCCAGCGATTTTATATCACAGGATATCCGTGAGTGCATGTTCTACCTCGGGGAAATTACCGGGCAAATATCCACCGATGAAATTCTGGGGAACATCTTTAGCAAGTTCTGTATCGGAAAGTAAAGCCGTCTTTTCCCAAAGAAAGAAACATCAAAGTAACATCCAAATAACTGAAAATAATCATTTAATGATAAGGGTTTTAGGAGTGTTCAAAATATTCCTGAAATATCTGCTTTGTTTCTTTTGTTATTCCTTATTTTGTCATATATTTGTTGCCAGTCTGTTACTCAATGATTAATAAGTAACAGAAATAACAAAAACGGGTAACATTATGAGCACAAAAAAGAATGGGAAAAAGGAATCAGTAACACTCCGGGAGAAGAAGCTGGCGAATGGGAATATCAGTCTTTATTTGGATATTTACCGGGATGGGAAGCGAAGCTATGAATTTCTGAAACTTTACATAACCAAAGCATCCACCCCTTTGGAGAGAGAGATTAACAGGCAGACACGTGCAACAGCCCAGGCCATTAAAGCCAAACGACAAATTGAACTGCAAAACAATGAATATGGGTTTAACAGCAAGTTCAAGATGGATACTCCTTTCCTGGAATATTACAGGAAAATGTGTGATGATAGAGCTAAAAACCAAGAAAGCAGGGGAAATTACCAGAATTGGTTCAGCTGTTTAAAACACCTTGAAAGATACTGTTCAGAAGATACCACCTTCAGAGACATTACACCGGAATGGATTGAGGGCTTCAAATCATTTCTCGATACTACCGGTAAAGACCTGCATAAATCGAAATACGATGATGGTAAGCTTGTAAAGCCATTATCCCAAAACTCAAAAGTATCTTATTTCAATAAGTTGAGGGCCGCAATTAATCAGGCTTACGACGATAGGATCATTCCTATTAACCCATTAAGAGGGGTAGAAGGATTCAAGCAAGAAGAGACAGAGCGTGTTTATTTAATCTTTGATGAAGTAAAGGAACTGGCAAAAACACCCTGCAGAAATGCAGTATTGAAAAGGGCTTTTCTGTTCAGTTGCCTGACTGGTTTAAGGAAAAGCGATATCGAACGGTTGAAATGGGGTAATGTAGAGAATTTCGGAGACTATGTAAGAATCAACTTCAAACAGAAAAAAACAGGCGGCAGGCAGTACCTCGATATAAGTAATCAGGCTGTTCCATTTATGGGTGAACGTGGTCACGATGATGAACTTGTTTTCTCCGGATTCAAATACTCAGCTTATTTGTTGTTAGAACTCTCAAAATGGTGTATGAATGCAGGGATAAAAAAAAATGTTACGTTCCATACAGGCCGGCATACATTTGCTGTTTTAATGATAACTGAGGGGGTGGATCTTTTCACTGTTTCAAAGCTTTTAGGACATAAGGAAATCTCCACCACTCAAATTTATGCAAAGGTAGTTGATAAAAAGAAGCAGGATGCAGTTAACCGGATCCCAAGCTTGAGTGATGACATAGCAGAACCGGTTAAAGATCCTAAAGAATTAATGATCAATTTCATGGGAGACAATTAGTTTTCATAATAAGTTTTTGATTGTATAAAGCACTTCCTTCACTGGAGGTGCTTTTTTGTTTATAATGAATATAAATTAGTATTTATAAGTATTCAATTAATTAGATAGATATGTCATTTTATTATTGATATTTCTGTTAATTCTCCGAATATTGCAAAATCTTATATATTAAATCAAAAACATGAAATCGATTGAAGTAGAAATTGAAAAAATACGTAAAGAGATGATAACTGCAGATAAAGCAGCGGAGATCCTTATGGTGTCGAGAAATTGCTTATATCGATGGGCAAAGAAGGGTGTTCTCACCCCCATAAAGGTAGGGGGTAAAGTATTATATCGGTTTGAAGATGTAAAAAACTTCATAACTGGAAACTTGTAACAATCATAAAACCACAGAAGAATGGAAGATATTCAAATTCAATTAGATCGAATTGAAAGAAATACCCTGCTGGCTGCAAAGAAAGTACTAACATTTGAAGATGTAGTAGTTCTCACAGGTCTAAGCCGCTCATACTTGTATAAGTTAACCAGCACCAACCATATTCCCCATTATAAACCAAGCGGGAAACAGCTTTATTTTGACCGTGAAGAGATTGAAAGTTGGTTGAAACAGAACCGGGTGGCGACAGTAGAAGAGACCGAACGGAAGGCAACGAATTATGTAGTAACTGGAAGGAGGTAACCGATTATGAAACAAAAAGAAAGCCCAACACGGCTGGAACCAATGCAGAGCATAATTTCATTTGATGAGGTACAGGGCAAAGATATGAATATTATTTATGATAGCCTGAGTAATCGGCAGAAAAAAGTATTTGACCTTCTGTGTACCAGGAAACAATCAGTCACTGATATAACCATTGCCCTGGGGTATGGGGATCCTCGTTCTTACATTCGTGATATTCGAGAAAAGGGTATTGTTGTGAATGATCAATGGATCGAGAAGCCGGATATACGCTATAAAGTTTATTGGATTAAATCTAATAAACGAAGTTGTGAAACATTGTCTTTAGGTGAGATCCTCGATTCACCAGCTTTCAATAATACCAAGTATGGCCGGAGATGAAACAAATAGCGGATGGATCTCAATATATAGGAAAATTCGAGAGCACTGGCTATGGCAAGATCCAGTAAAATTCCAAAGATGGGTAGATTTACTGCTTGAGGTGAATCATACTGGAAGGAAGGTTAATCTAGGGTGTGCCATTATTGAGTGTGAAAGAGGTCAAACCATAAGAAGTTTAAGTAACTGGGCAAAACGATGGAAATGCTCTAAAAGTTCAGCAAGAAGATTTCTTGAACTGCTCGAAAAAGATCAAATGATTGTATCAGAAAGCGTATCAAAAACGACACGGATAACGGTCTGTAATTATGACGATTATCAAAAAACTCGAACCGATGATGAACCGATGATGAACCGATCGCGGAACGATGATGAACCGATCGCGGACCCAAACAATAATTATAATAATTCAAATAACAGAATAAGTAAAGACGCTAAATCAAAAATTGATGTATATCCTTTTGATGAATTCTGGAATGACTATGATAAAAAAAGAGGCAGTAAGGAAAAACTAACCAAGAAGTGGAATAAGATCTCAGACAGTGAAAAGCTAAAAATTAAAGAACATATTCCCATATACAAAAAAGCGCAACCGGATAAGGCGTTTCGTAAAGACCCGGAAACTTTTTTAAGTAATAAATCTTGGAATGACGAAATAATTATCAGCAATGGAAAAGATAAATCAAGTGCAACAGAAAAACAGTCCAGTATCGTCGACATATAAAACTCTTTCCGATCGGGTACTCCCCAATGCACCAGAATTGGAATGTGCAGTTTTAGGGGCACTGTTATTAGAAAGCAATGCGATACACCGGATTGATTTGAATGAAGATGACTTTTACAATCAGAGTAACCGGACTATTTTTATTGCAATAGAATCACTCACACGTAGGCAAAGACCTGTTGATATCCTCACCGTTCTAGATGAATTAAAATCAACAAATACTCTCGAGCAAGCAGGAGGTACTCCACGCTTTATTGAAATATCGGACAGTATCGCTTCAGCTGCACACATTGAATATCATGCTGCAATATTGAAACAAAAGGCCATTGCCAGGAAGTTGATCGTTCAGTCAAACAATGTTATGGAAATGGCATTTGATGAAAGCCAGGATGTTCAGGATGTAATTGAATATTTAGAACGAAGCTTCACAGAGATAAGATCCGGAGGTGCAGCAAGTGAGTATCAGGATATGAAGTCAGCCATAAAGCGAACCATTGAATACTTGACTACGATACAGGGCAAAAAAGAGCAGGGGGAGGCTGTTACCATCCCTACTGGTCTAAAAGCACTTGACGATCGTCTGAATGGTGGATGGAGCGCACCGGATCTGATCATACTGGGAGGACGGCCATCGATGGGAAAGACACAGTTTGCACTACATTTTGCCAAAGCAGCATCGGAAGCGGAGAAGCATTGTTTATTCATTTCAATTGAAATGACAACAGAGCAACTAATCATGCGAATGCTTACAGAAGATGAAAGGTTGAATCTCTATGATATGAAAACCGGCCAACTGGGGAGGGATGAGTGGATTTGTATTGACCAAAATATCCGGGAGATTGAAAACAACAAACTTTTCATTGCCGACAGTTACCATATCCGGTACCTTAATAGTATCAAATCGCTTGCAAGAAAATTGCATCGTACCGACCAGCTGGATCTATTGATTATTGACTATTTGCAGCTGATCAAAACAAATCAATCATTTGGTACCAGGGATTTGGAGATAGGTTACATCACCGGTGAACTTAAAAGCCTGGCAAAAGAACTCAATACCCCTGTTATCCTGCTGGCCCAATTGAGCAGACCTCCAAAGGGAACAAAAATTCAGGTACCTGTTTTGTCCGATCTGAGAGAATCCGGGAACATTGAACAGGATGCTGACAAAGTTATTTTTCCACACAGGCCATCCTATTATGATCCCGCAGCAACAGAGAGCAATGGCCGGAGCTGGAAGAACAGGGGCGTTCTTATCATCGGTAAGGACCGTGAAGGGGTCAAGGATGAAAAGGTATATTTCCAGACAGATGACCGGTTTAAAAAGATATGGGATGAAAATTACATGCCACAGGAGAAAACAGAAACGCCACCATTTTAAATATCAGATTATGAAGATAATAGAACAAATTAACGAGCAGATAAATTTAATAGAGAGAGTTGAACGGATTAAAGAAGTATTAAAAAACCCCAACTTTAAAATTAATTGGGAAACCGATATCGAGAAGATGGATTTCCAAAAACTAAGAACACCTATTAGCTTTGGCAGATTTAAATCAACTATAAGGTTGGAGCGAATAAATCCGTGTGAAGTAAGAAATTCATATGCAGAAGGTAACGGGTTATTTTCATACGATTTGCCAAACACTTTAAATCTACTTGAATTAATGGTAAGTGGAGAAAGAATTATTCCGCCAATCTTTTGCGATCCATTTAAACTTATCGATGGTGAAAAGATGGCTATTGAAGGCTTTACTATGCTTGATGGTTCTCACCGTTTATGGGTATCGTCGCAACTCAATTTAGAAGAAATTCCTATTCTAAGATTTGATAAGGTACAAGACTACTGTTTTACGCCAAACAAATGGAAGTTTGAATGCCCGGAAGAAAGTAGATTAGTCGTTAAATCGATTATAGGAAACAGTGAGTATGTTTTTGATACAAATAAGATAATTATTCATAGAATGAATCAAAGCCATTTGTGTATAGCAGAACCCTAATAGATAGAATCCAGACAAGCCATTTTAAGGCCGTTTAAGAGGAGATGGTGTTTTTGTGGACAATTGTGCCAGAAAGCATTAAACTCTCTCAAATTGGCGAAGCGGTGAAGCTAGGCGGGTGAAAAATGAACAATATTACATTACAACAATGGAAAGTGAAAGAGTCAATAATTTTGATAAGCAACATATCAATCGATTGCTATTACAGGAAAAACAGATTAATGCCCTATTCAATCAGTTAATTCGATTGGTGGCACCTGAGATGCGAAAATGGAAAGATGCCGGCAATAAAAACAGTGTGTGGATCCGCAACGCTGGAATTGAAAACAAGATTAACAGAATTCTCAACGATTTCCGTATTGCCCTTGAAAAGTTCATCAAAGAGAACCAGGAAAAGGCCTGGATGTCTGCTATTGATAAAAATGATCTGATTGTTGAGCAATATATCAAAGGGATGGCATTGTCTTCTATTGCAAAAGAGGGAATGTTTTTCCGGAACCTGGAGGCATTAAAAGTACTCCAAAACAGGATCGATGACGGAATGAACCTTTCAAAAAGAGTGTGGGATATTTCAAAGCAGACAAAAGGCCATATTGAGCTGTTTCTTGAATCTGGGTTATCAACCGGCCGAAGTGCTGAGGCAATTGGCCGTGATTTCAGACAGCTGCTTTATGATCCAAACAAGCGATTTAGGAGGACCAGAGATGAAGAAGGTAATCTGGTCCTTTCTCAGCCAATGAAGGATTATCACCCTGGCTGGGGAGTGTATCGGTCCTCCCGGATGAATGCCCTGAGAGTGGCCAGCACTGAGACGAATATGGGGTACCGTATGAGCGATGCAGAACGATGGAAACAGCTTGATTTTATCCTTGGTTACGAAGTAAAGCGGTCTGCAAATGCTCATCCCTGTGTGATCTGTGATTCATTGAAAGGTAAATATCCAAAGGGTTTTGTTTTCCCTGGATGGCACCCTTTCTGCATATGTTATGCTGTCCCTATCGTAATGGAGCATGATGATTTTGCTGATTTCCTGCTGAAAGGTGCCATCCCGAAAGAAAAGTTTATTAAAGATATTCCGGCAGGTGCAAGAGAATGGGTGTCTGGGTATATGGGTAAGAATCCGAAGACTGGTGATCCTTATTTTGTGAAGTACAATAAGCCTTTTTTTGTGAAGTGATAAGAGATTCAAGAAACTTTTGAAAAATTTACATTTTATTATACAGATAAACGATTTAGAATTTTAAAAAAATGAATTATGACTACAGAAGAATTAAAAACAAAAGCCGTAAGGCTTAAAGGTGAAATTGAAGCTTTAAATAGTTTAGTTGAGAAACATCAACATGCTTCTTTAAAAGTAAAGATCCAAGCCATCAAAGCTTATGAAAGTGAAAATCCAGGTGCCAAACTCTCATACAGTGTCACCCACACTAATACGCCCAGAGGTAGTAAGCCTTTTCCAGTGATAAGTCAACAAGGTGGTGATTTTGTGAAAGAGTTTGAAGTGATGGAACAACTACTCTCCGAGTTCGCTGAATTATGCGATGAAATTAATCAGATTCAGTAAAATCTTTCAATTATGACAGAAGAAGAAATGGATAAACTCTCAATTGAAGAGTTGGCCAGAATGATGGATCAAAATGAGAGAGTAAGTTGTGCGGTGGATCTGGACCAAGATTTAGATGATGAGCAATGTGGCAACGGTGAGTTTGGAACAATAGATTTGTTTAAAGATTAAAACATTAAATATTAGAATTATATGGTAAAAAAAACAATTAAACCTTTATTGGTTGATTTTGAAGAAGTGCACTATCGTAATGATCTCCATAAATTGGAAGAGCGGATAATCAAAACACACGGTAAGAAGTTGGAAAAAGCTTTTGAGGCTACCGGCCTGGGGAAACTCAACGATGATTATCTTCGGGGTATTTTGAAAGGCGATCTATCCGGAATTCGAAAGGCTATTACTGATGTGATCTCAAAAGTTCTAGATCCTGAATATTTGAGCAACGAGATTGCAAACAATGTGAACGGCAAAATAGCAAGCTTGGAACATGAAACAAGGGATCTTCTTTCAACCATTGAAATGTGTGGTGTCGCCTGCCTGGTGGATTATGTCTCAGTCAGTGATAGTGGCGTAATTATTGTTTCAAATGAAGCAAAAGAAAGGCTGAAGGATTCCCACAGTATGTTTGTTACCACTGAAGCGGGAATCATCCGTTATAATCTTCATAAGGCAGCAGCGGAGGCGATAAATGCCTTTTGCAATGAAATGGGTGATCATTTGGGACATGATTATCCTTTAGATGCTTTCAAAATGGATGATGATGGCAAGGTGATCCCGAAAGTTTATGATTACGAATGAAAATCATCTTTACTTGATGATGCGATTTTTGGGCATCCCATCCCGATCAATAATATAAACGAGAAATTAATTAATCATGCCAACAATTGATCCAATTTCGAAAAGTGGACTGATGAAAAGCTCCCAACTTTAGCTGAAGAAGAAATGAATATTCCGAAATTAAGAAACCCTAGATTACCCACTCAATGAACCGAAATCACATAAATGAACTACTGGAAGAGCTTGCAGCTTCATTGAGGCTAGCATTAAAGAGAACAGGCAATCCTGAAACAGTGAAACAGTTTCTTAATGATCCTGTTTCTATTGCAAGCCAAACGGATGGAATGGTTCGGGCAACCGGTGCCTACATTTTTACATTGCATCAAGCAATAAGGATAATGAAATCTAAAGATACTGTTTGCAAAATGAACAGTTCTAATTTAAGATTGGATGAGATCGACAATCCATTTTGGTGCTTCCCTGATCTGGACCCGTTTGGCCTAAACTAGAAAAACATCAAAGCAACTATCTTAAAAAGCTATTTTCAAAAATGGATAAAACTACTGAACGTGTTCCCGGTAGCTCGATAGATGATTTACAGAAATTGTCTATCGAAGAGTTGACAGATGAAGAAATTGTCGCGATCCTACGGGCCCGATTCAAATCAAAATTTGCACTTGTAGCATATGAGAGGGATGGTGATTATTTATTCGTTTCAACGTATGCACCCGGTGGACTAAAAATGGTATCAAACCTGCAGAAAGCCTGGAGCGAAAAGTTTGGACATATTGAAGTACTATGAATATGGAAAAGCTCACCCTTAAACAAGAAAACTTTTGTAATTACTATCTGGAATCCGGCAACGCCTCTGAGGCATACAGGCGTGCTTATTCGTGTGGTAATATGAAGGATGAAACAGTGACAGAAAGAGCCTCACGGCTATTAAAAGAGTACAAGATTAGTACAAGGGTAAAACAATTTCAATTAGCACTTCAAGAACGCTCCGATATTGCCAAAGATGAGGTAGTCAAAGAACTTACTGCAATTGTAAGGGCCCGCATTACTGATGTACTGAACATCAAAGGCAGCAAGGTAACAATTAAGAAACTTGAAGATATGCCCGATCATGTTGTTTCCTGTATTGCATCTGTTAAGAAAGCCAAGGACAGCATTGAAGTGAAGTTTTATGATAAGATTGCAGCCATTGACAGACTTAGTAGAATGCTAGGCTGGAATGAAGCTGATAGGATTGATCTTAAAGGTTCAGTGCCTATTAATGCTTGGTTGGAAAAAATGAGCAACGAAGAGTTGGATGAATTTATCAGAAGCGAAATTGATAGACAAGGTTTTATTGAACCACCTAAAGAATAAGACATTATGGCTAAAGAAGTAAACAATGAAATCAACAGTGAGATAGAAAGGTTTGAATCAATTACAAAAGCCTACGAAGCCGGTAAACGTGCCGGGATAATAGAAGGGTATTTGCGTGCCTCAAAGAACATATCAGCTGTTATACCGCTGTTACAGGATAAATTTATAGATAAAATAAACGGAATGTCGGAACTTAATTTAATAGAGTGATTTTTTGATTTCTCATAACTTAATTACTTTTCTTTTTTTGAGGATCCTTTTTTATTGAAGGGTCTTTTTTTAACAATAAGTAAGTTAATATGATAAGATATTATGTTAATTTCATCGTTAAGAACCTATAAAATCAGAGTTGGAAAACAAGTTTTTTTAAACATCACGTAATCAGTGGTATATTCTTTAAAGAATGTTTTTAACATCCATATAATCTACATTATGTTTAATAGTATACTTACGAACATTACCAGCGCTTATAACATTCTCTTCAGCGTAATTATGCCTGCAAACAATATTATTTGAACAGTAGGGTGATTCATCACTTTTAATAGTCAATAATCTAATATAAATTCTTTACATGTTTTTGAAGTTTCAATTATTTGGATCCTCTTAAAGGTTCGCAATATGTCTTATTTACAACTTTGTCCCGAAGCGAAGCCTTATTATTAAAATGGCGAGATATATTTTTAACAATATCGCTATAATTATCGGTTCCATCTTCTTTTTTATGATAAAAAGGTTTAATTGAAACACAATTTTGATGATTGAAGAGAGTGCTTAAGAGGGTTCTATCTGAAAGTCCACAGGAATGGCCAAAAATAAATATTTGAAAATAGTCACTATCAATATATTCTAAAAGCCTTTTATAGTTATCTGTTTCATGGTATCTAGTGCTTTTTATATTTTCTAGATATCTATTATCATCCAAATTTTCAATTTTGCTATAGTCCTCATCTATTTCATCACCATATCCAAAAATAATAGGGTTATCTGGGTCATTTAATGTACCGTGAATATTTATTTCTTTAACCTGGTATTTAGGAGAATGTCTAGACACTATTTTATCTACGTATATTGTAGAAGTGTTAGTATAATTGAAGTTTAAAAACAAAATATTTTTTAGTGACAATTCTTTAATTATACTAGGTGCTTTGCAGGTGTCATTCAAAATCACCTCTAAATCTTTTCGTTTGATTTCCGATACATTTTCGATTTTATGGATATTATTAAAATAATAAATAATTGATTTATAAGTTATATCTTCTTTTTCATATTCAAATCTTGGATTAACCTTTTCAAGTAAATCTTTTATTAATATATTTTTATATGATTGGCTGAATTCCCTATATCTAAATTGTGACAATATTTCATCTAAAATCTCTTTTTTTGACAACATACTATTAATAAACGCATGAGAAATCTCATTTATATAGTTTCTCAATAAAGATTTAATTTTTTCAAAATCTTTATTTAATTCATCAATTTTGACTTGATTTTCATCGTTTAAACATTCCTTTAATGCACAGTAAAACTCTTTCTCGATATCTACCCAGTTTTGTAAACCACATCTTGTTGTGATTTCTTTAAGAAACCTATTATTAAATTTAATGTTTGCATTATTCTCTTTGACAAAACTTTCGAATGTAGTATAATTACAACATTCTGATAGTTCCGGTTTTACATTGCAATTAATCGGCTCCCTATATTTGCTAGAGAAATCTATGTCTCCTTCTTCATCCTTAAAGAATTGTTTTTCTGTGCAATGTTTGGCTTTACGAGCCCAATAATCATCAATAAAATTTCTGTAGCTAGTCTTCAAATCATGCGCAAGATCAAATCCGTTGCCAATTAAAATAATACGATTCATGAAAATTTATGTAAAGAGTTAAAATGGTAAAAAGTTAATTCACAAATATACACATTAAAGGTAAAAAGATGCCGAATTTTAAGTAAATCTTCATTTCTTAAATTGCCTCTTTCATACGCTATTTAATCTAAGATTCATTAAATCACTCACAGGTTATAAAAAAAGATGGTGGAAATAAGCATGACTATACACCTGACCCATTGACTATACTTGCCGAATATATTGATGATATAGGTTTACGTAAGTCAATGAACAAGAAAAAATTGATAGGAGGATGGTAGTATAGTGGATTGTTTTACTTTGAATATTTATCTATAATCCCTTTTAGGAAATAAACAGTGTAAATATTTATTTCATTATCCCCATCAAAATAACCATCACTTATTGCTTCATTCCAATAAACTTTTGCTTCTTCATAATAAGGTATTGTTAACCTCCTTACCAATTCCACGTATTCGCTGATATTGACTTTGGCAATATATTTTCCACTAGGATCATGATATCTACCCATATCGATGAACCTCAATAGGAATGCCATCATTCTATTAGGATCTAAGCAATGATTTAAGGGTTCGTCCATCCGTCCATTACGGTTTGCGTGTTGGTAACATCCATCATGATTATATTTTTTTCTTGGGGATGAACCTCCATGATGAATGATATTGAATTGTGTTTGCATTCCATCATCTGAGTAAACCCATTCAACATATCCATCTTCAGGTTTTTCGATAATTTCCCCACATGTGTCGCAAATAAACTGTTTTAAAGGTATAAGCATGATATTCAAGAATAAATAGTTAATAAAATAGAAAAGACAAATATAGCCAAAATATTCAATCTCTGAATATTTTATTCGAGGGAATGATATTTTGAATATCGAACATACGGCTTGCTGTCTCGAGTTCAGTACGTTTGAAATACACTTTGCCGCGTTCTTTATTTCCTGTCGGGTAACCAACGATCCATCTCTTCCTACGCCATTCATCAATCAATCTTTTTCCGTATTGTTTACGTGCTTGGGATTCTGTTACAACTTCATGGGTAATACCAAGCCGGTTAAGTGTGCAATATACGCCTATCTCAACGGCCTTAATAATGATCTGTTCAATTGAGCTATCATCCATAACGGTTAGAGTTTAATTATTTAGCGAGTTGGGTTTTTAATTTCTATTACTAGCCAACGCTTTGGCCAGGTTGTTAAAGTGATTCCTCAATCAAATAAATCATTATTAGTTCATGAGTTCAATTGAGGTCTGTGGTCTTCACAGATGCGCACCAGTTGATCAAAAGTTTTAATCTGATGAGTAACACCATCTATAATAATAATGCCGGAAATCGGATCCTTTTCAAACAGTTCAGTGATATGAACATCTAAGGCATCAGCAATATTATTCAATGTTTCAAGGGTAGGATTACCATTTATAGCTCTTGAAAGTGACTCTCTCGCAATACCCAAATTCTCTGATAATTCACCCAGTGTAATACCCTTTTGTTTTACAATTTCTTTGATTCTTAATTTCATAGATTACCGTCTTTAAAGATTTATTTCTGCAAAAGTAATGATATTTGATTCAAAACATCAAATGTATTTCAATAAATAACATAAGGCGTCACAAAAAGTTTGTAATTTTGTTTTGTAAACAGTATGAATGCATTAAAATTTACACCAGAACAGATGAGAAACGTAAAGTTAAGTTAAGTGATGAAACAAAAGAGTATTTGGTAGCGTACAAAGTAGCAGAAGAAGCAACAACTATTGTCATTGACCAGGTAAATGGGACCTGGGGAAAAACTCGAGAAGATGAACAAGGTGCGGGAGATAATAGAAGGATTAAATTTATCTGATTATGTGAAAAAGGTATTCTTGTGGAGAATGAGCGGTGAAGGATGGGAGGATTGGCTAGGTGATGAAACCAACAAGGAACTGTTTGATGTTTTTTACAAAATCCGTGACATGGTCTGCGAGAAATTAAACGGGAAAACGATTTTTTTTTGAAAAATGGCTAATCAAAATTGGTATAATTATCAGAGAAGTAAGTTGAAATCTCATCAATAAGATTTGCATTTTTCTCTAATTCTGTAATCCTTACTAACATATAAGAGCTTGTGTCTTCGTTGTATATGTGCTCAAATGTTGTTTCTTTGAAGAATGTAAGCATTATACGTTTATAGACGCAGTATCGTTTTGTTTTACATTTAGGTTCATTTTCTGATTGAAAGTATTCCTGTTTATTATTATCCACTTTTCTTGACAATGTAGTATTGGATCCTATAAAACCAAAAGAAGCGCAATTATCATATGCATCAATTTCTGTCATGATATTGATACATGTAAATATAACTGGCCTTGCTTCATTATAATTAGTTTGAATGTTATATTTATTAGGATTTTTCTTATGGTCTCTCAAATGGAATTTAACACCGTAAAAATGATTCGGATATATTTCAACATGAACACAATAGGTTTTATGTGTTTTGCTAGAAGTAAACGTATATAATAATTCAGGCACGTTTTGATTTGTGCCTGAATTAATTTTTGTGATAAACTTATGCTTATAACAATTAGAGGATATATTCGTATGCATCTATCCTTAATCTTTTACGCTCTTCATCAGAAACCTTTTTAAACTCAATTAACCGATTTCCTTTAGGTGTAAACTTAATATTCATATCTGTCTTGGCAACATTTTTGAGTGAGTCTTTGCCATCTTTTAAAGTTCCCATAATGTCATCTTTTTATAAATTCAAATACAGATAATGATAAATCATTCAATCAACTATAAAATATAAATAGATAAAATGATTAAAGATCAGCGTTTAGAGAGCATTGTAAAACAGATAGTTGAGGATATTCATATTCTGTTTTCTTTTATTTGTATTTTGTTTATAGTCTTACAATGTCACTCCAAGAAGTACCTAATTACGTTGCAAAAGTACAATAAATTTGTAATAATACAATTATATAACACGCTTTTTGTTGTTTTGTTCTTTATATTGTTAGTTTATATCATTCAGATATTCTTAATATTGCTAATATTCTTTATGTTTTAGAACATATAACGTTTCATATAACTAATATTTTAAGTCTTGCCAATAAGGGTCTGTTCATTATACTATCAATATGACTACAAATTAAGAAAAAGTTTAATTTTTATTGAGAGTTAACACTAAGGCTTATTTTAGTTCCGCAGTTAGGACAATTGATAGTGGTTTGTTTTTGCTCAAAGAGTTCCGAAACATCAATCTCAAGTAGGTTTGCCCACTTTTCAAGAGTTTCAATCGTTGGATTACCGTTTATTTGTGAAGATAAACTAACTCGATTAATTTCTAACATATCTGCAAATTCGTTAATGCTGATATTTTTTTTCTTTAATACATCTTTAATAATTAATCCCATAATTTATTTGTGATATTATAAGTTTTACGCAAAAATACAGCTTTTTTTTGGATGTAGTGTTAAAGGCATACATTTTATAGTTAAAGTAGTTTAAAGCCTTACATTTAATTTGCTAATGTAATGTTTAAGTACTACATTTGTATTAGTTAATAATAACAAAACACTACAGAAATGAAAACTAAAGTAAACAAATCAGACGTATTCAAAAGAGCTTGGAGAATGTTCAAAGACGTAACCCGTCCCGCATTTCTTAACGCTTACGGAAGCTACTACTCATTGAAAGACTTTTCAGGATGCTTGGCGGCAGCTTGGGGTTTGGAAAAAGGAATTGCCGCTTTCAAGGAGCAAGAAAGGATTGAAGCCGAAAAAAAAGCCGAACAAGAGCGCATTCGACAAACTTGGAAAAGAGTAAACTTCACACCTAACTACGAATCAATGAACGCTTTTTATAGCCGTTCGGGTGCATACCACGGAGGTTAATCAACTTAAAAACTTATAACCATGAACGAAAGAATGATCGCCATAATGGAAATGATGCAGAAGCAGATTGTCCGCATCGACGCGCAGCAAGCGAACTACCAGCGTTATAAAGCTCGCTCGGTGTTCTACCGTGGAAAGAAAGATGATGACCGCCATAGCCACGAAATGCAGATTAAGAAAATGGCTCTTTCGAGACTTGGAGCAGCTTACAACAAATGTCTAACCCAAATAAATAATCAGATATGAAAGAAAAACTAATCAGCTTTCTGTCTCAATTAAGCGAAATGAACGATTATATTCAATCCTGTGAAGATGCAATGGTTCTGGTAGACCCGATCATCGAGAATAACATTCAGGAAGCAATGGGGAGCCTGAGCGATGCGGCCCACGCTATTTCCATCATTATCGGGCGCGAGACACTTAATGTTGGGTATTATGGAATGCCGACGTTTAACTTTGAGAAGAAAGGAGGCAAGTCATAAATGACTATATAAAAGTGTACGGCAAAATTTCTTAAAGGGGGTCACTTTGGGGAACCCCCTTTTTGTGTCTATATCATTATCCTGAAGAAATTTCAAGTTGAGTATATTTTTAAAATAGACCAATCCTCATGAGGAAAAAAACTATTTAAAATATCAACAAACTACTTGAATTATGGGCATTAAAGAAGTTAAAAACTACATTACAAAGCGATATGATAGGTGGTTGGATTATTCCAAGTATTATTGTGTAATGCAAGGGATGGCCGGTGAAGAGGTAGACCTGTTAAATGAAGTGATGATAAGTCTATTGGAAAAGCCGGAAGAGAAGCTTTTAGAGCTTTACAACAAAAAACATAAACAATACCGTGAGCTGGATTACTTTGTTTTGAGAATGATCAAGATGAATGCCACATCAGATACGGCCCCATACCGGCATAAATATAAACCAATCCCGGTTGATGCTAATATCAATTATTCCCAGCTCGAGATCGAGGACCTTGCAGATGATGAAGAGGATAGGGCAGGGGAGATCTTGCGGAAAACGAGAATTATCCATGAAGCGATTGAAGATATAGAGCCTTATACTGATCCGCTCGATATCGAAGCTTTTTGCTTTCGTTACTTTGATGGAGAACCCGGGGATAACTGGAAAGAGAGCGATATGAGCAGAAAGATATGTTATAATCGTTCCCACCGGGCAAGAAGTTCAATAAAAACATTCGTGGAAAATTATGATACCAGGAGATTAAAGGTGAAATCGATTTGGTATAATTTTGCTGGATGATTAGTTAATTTAAATTCATAAGGATATCCACAAATAATTAATTTAATAAAGTTATGATCATGGCAAGGGCTAGGGTAGGAAACAAGATAATGGGTAGACAGTTTTAATTCTAATTTATTTTATCATGTTGATTTTATGGTTTGCCCCTCGTTCGTGTAGCGAGGGTTTTTTATTGAATCCTTAAATGAGATTGATAATATGCAAATCTTTAATTTATGGACGAAAGAGACAGCAAATAGATATGTTTTATAACATATCTGAATTAAATATTAATTTATAACTTTGTAGTCACAAATATAATTGATTTGGATATAATAATAAATAGACTAGGAGACTACAGCCATTTATTTGATTTATGTCATATTGAGTATATTGATGATGAGCAATTAGATATACATTTAAATTTGTCTTTTATAAATCCCCACGATGTTTTATTGCTAGCTCAATTGTCCATTTTCATAAAAAAGAAACATTTGCACATAAAGCGCATAAACATTCACGGGAGCGTTATTACAATTGATTATTTAAAGGATATCGGACTTATATCTTTTTTAAGAGCAAATTACCAGCAGCCTAGAACAATAAGTTTCATTAATAAACGGACTGCGATGCCCATCAGACGAGTAGAGCAATCATCGCTTGAGGAGTACGTTTATGAGACGTTGAAGTATATAGGCAATATATGTAGGGGAAAAGAACTTACGATGTTATCCGTTGGTATTAAAGAATCTATAAATAACGTATACGATCATGCGGAATCAGAAATTGGTGCATATGTTTTTTGCCAGTATTATCCTAAATTAAACGTTATAAGAGTTTGTGTGTCGGATTATGGTCAAGGTATACCAACTGTTGTGAGACGTAAATATCCTGATTTCTCTGATGGAGAGTGTTTACGATGGGCATTAACAGAGCACAATACCACTAAATCACTCCCAAGCAATGCGGGTATGGGTTTGTCTATAATTCGAAATTTTTCGAAAACAACCAGTGGTGAACTAACAATTTGGACAGGTAATTGTTGTTATTTATGTAGGAGTGGTGGACAAGAAAGAATTATTAAAAATATCAGCGGATTTAAAGGTACTTTAATTGAGTTAGATATACATGTAGATAGCTTAAATGACGAAGAGGATATTTCTGACACATTTTGAAATTAAATTAATAAAGAAAGGTTTTACAATGAATACGATTCAAATAAAAGCACATGTAGGGGGAACAAGTACCAATGACGAAGGATGCACTTTGAAATATTTATTGTTCCCTTATTTTAGAGATAATGTACCAGTAATGGTTTCGTTTAAGGGCACAACACCTATGTCATCTTCGTTTTTCAATTCTTCTTTTGGTGAATTAATTGATGAATTTGGCTATGATACCTTTAAAAGTGTAGTACTACCAAGAGATATAACTGCGTCTCACCTTAACTTAATAAAAATGTATATTAAGATGCATCAGCAAAATGAAACTGCTTAATGTTTAATTCATTATGCACTTCATGCGTGATTATCATGGCCAGGAGGTTGATTATGGCGGGCATTGCTTTAAGGTAATGTCCGTTTTTAATGGTAATAGAGAGATTAATGGAGGGTTGATGTCATATTTTGACTTAGCTTTTTTGCGCATGTTTTTTGAGAAATAGCTATCCTGAAAAGGAAAATCTGTAAAAACAGCGACAAGAGAGAGCAGTTCGAAAGGAATACTTTTTTGTTTCCAGAAAATAGATTGTCCATTATTTAGCGAATGACGCTACGGATGAATTTATAAACGCCTTAATTACAGAGGAAAATTTAGATAGGGAGAATTACCCCTATGTAAAATCAAGAGCGACATCTTGATGAAACCACGTACCAACCCCATTAATTGTTTTGATAAATTCCGACCTGTGGGATTTCCCCATAGCTTCCGACCTGTCAGATTTTCTGATAGCTAACAGAGTGTCAATAAATTGTGATGTACTTGGGAATCTTAACCATTCCGCCGGCTTCTTTCCAAATGTTTTTGCCATCTGAGTGGCATTAACCATCACATTATTCCCTTTCCAGAAAGTAATATTAGATCCTTCATAGGTTAAAACAAATACTTCTTCATTTCCTCAATCGCTTCTTTCACACTTCGAACAATCACATACTTACTTCCGCAATTCTCAGCTTGTTTCTGGAACTCTTTTTATGTTTTATTTTTGCCGGATGAGATAATTAAATATGCCTATCTTTGGATCATAGAAAAGCCCGCAAAAGTATATTATTTTTGTATTGTGTTACCAGTTTGTTGCCCGATCACCTAACAAACGGAGTTTTTATTATGTATGTCAACTGGTTATGCCAGTTGTTTCACATTCTGTATCGGAAAGTAACTGTTAGTTGGTAAATAGTTAAAATAAATAGGACACAATTAATACAGCACTTTTTAAGGTTATCATTAGAAGCATAACTTTGCCATTTGCATAAATTGTTAACTTTCCATATAAGGAGAAACAGGGAAAAATAAAATCACATTTCCCTGTTTTTTTGCTTTATTATAACATTTTTTTTATAATTTTGAACCGACTTGAAACAAACTAACTGCTTTTGAAATGGCTGATATAATGGAAGTTATTGAAAAAGAATGTGTTAATTGAATCTGGTTTGCCGAAAAAATCGGCAATCTTTTTTTGTGCAAGATCTTTAAAGCTTTACAATACGCGTAATTTTCTTTAACATATACAAATAACAACCATGACACGATTATTTAAAATTTTAGCTTTGATTGTAGGTGTTTTTTTTATTTCCTGTACAGACGATGAGCATATTTGGATAAAACCCGAATTGCCTCAGGACACAGATGTCACTTTGCTTGACATGTGGGCTTCCGAAGTTTCCTTTCAGGTGCAGAGCAACGGTGAATGGACGATAGAAACTCAAGGCGATTGGTTCTATGTTTTCCCAACAAGTGGCAGCGGCAATGTGGCCGTGCAAATTTGTGTGCTTGAGAATGACACACAGGAACGCCAGACGGGAAAAGTAACTCTTATCTCTACGACCGATCCATCTGCTGTGCAAACTTTCGAAATCGGCCAGAAATGTGCTGATGACTATGGAGTGACTGGTATTCTTGACGATCAGCCTTCAATTAAAAAATATGCAGTGGGGTATGGTTATAACACTCTAAGTGAGTATGCCTCTCCTAATTCTGTTACCAAACAGATTGTTCGCTGGAGTGAGATGGATGCCGAGGGATTAATTCAGTTTAACGCTTCAAGTGCCAGGTTCTATGAGAGAACGGTAAATGGTTCCAGTCTTGAAGAGTTAGCTGAAAACCTGAGTGCTGCCGTGAGTTTTAAGGGTAAGTATTGTGGATTTAAAGGTGAAGTTGGTGCCACTTTTAACACAGGTTCTACCAGTAGTGAATTTAACGAATATGCAATCTCGTATATTGAATATAAGGTGACAGATATCAGTCTTATCACAGATATAGCTAATATAAGGGAAAATTGGCTGACAGATGCTGCGAAGAAAGCTATTGATGGTGAAATAGAAGATTTCAGGGGTACGGAAGGGGTAAAGAGACTTCTCAGAGAATATGGTACTCATCTGATTACAAAAGCCGATCTGGGAGGTAGATTGAGGTATAACCTGACAGTAGATGTATCTAAGGTGACCGGTTATTATGATATTAATGCTTACATGAAAGCTTCCTATTCAAATGCATTTGTTAATTCGGAGGCTTCATTAGATAAAGACATTAAAGAATCTTACGAAAAGAATAAAGAGCAAACTACGCTATCATTTACAGCAATTGGTGGCGACTCTGCGCCGCTTACTAAAATTTCGGATAAAAGTGCTATCGATAATTGGAAACAATCGGTAGCCGGTTACGATAAAGTGGAGACTAACAAAACAGCTCTGATTGGTTTTGGTTCAGATATGGAAGGTCTGATACCTCTGTATGAACTGGCATCCGACCCTCAACGTCAGAAGGATATTAAAGCTGTGATGGATGGTGATGGTTTTGTTACCATTGAGTATGAGGATAAAAATAATTATCAGATTGAAATTCCAACTTTTAGTGAAGAGGTGAATGCTACCTTGGTTAAGGATATTAAGGATAGCAACAACAGAGTAGTAGCTACCGTTTGCAATGAGTTTATACCTGAAATCAATCCCGAAAAGCGTGTGAATGTTATTTACCCGATGGCAAGCGGTAAAATATTGATGCATGCAGGTTTCTTCCCGGGATATGAGGGTCGTCGTCCTGCAAGAATATCATGGAATGGATCCAATCTTAAAATTGTGGATTATGATAATCTTGAAGAGAAGGAATATAAAAATATTTATATTGGAGGAGCAACAGCAAGAACTAAATTAAATGAAGATCAGACTCCTAAGGAAACTACAATTCATGATTCTTACCTGAATGCTGTTCACTACACTCAGTCGTATTATAACTATCCATTGGTGAAAATATTTGGTGATATATGGACCCGGGAGGATTATAAAGCAAACAAATTTGGGAATGGAAACTCAATGGTCTGGAAAGAAAATTTACAATTGGTTAAAGACATTTATGGTTATTATGGCAATTTCCAGTTCAATACGCAGGCTTGTAATTATGGTACGAGTTTATGGTATAAACGTTCTGTTGTTACTGATAAAGGTTTTGCACCTTCGGGTTGGGCGGTTCCATCTTCTACCCATTATAAGGAAATTCAAGCCATGCTCACCAAATATAATTTAAATCTGGGACTTTCGGTCCGCAGTAAAGCTGGCAGCCCCGGTCATAGTCCATTAGGTTTTGAAGCTCCCACAACTGATAAAGATGGTTGGTTAATCATTTCAAACTTTCATGGCACAATCAATATGGATGTAAGAGTTAATGGTACTGGAACGGAGAATATGTACTGGACAAACGATGGTTACTATATGAAAGTGAACGACAGCGGATATGCAGTTGAGAAGATAGAAAATCATGTTGGCTATAATGATCCTAACTACTTTATGTCGGTTAGATTGATAAAGAAGAATTAACAGCGTTTTAACAAATACATACAGCTTGGTTGAGAAGCCTTTATACAGTTGAATTTCCAGGTACCTGTGAGGAGATAAATAACCCCGATTTTAAAGTGGTCGAATTTGACTACTTTAAAATCGGCTGAATTGCCAAGTTTTGTATTAAGCGTCTTGTTTCACCATTATTTTATCCGGATTAAGCGAACATTCGTATACACCCACACAATTGAGGGTGTTTACGAATGTTATAAATCAGGTATTTACGAAAGTTGTATGTTTTTTGCGTAAATAATACGTTGAACTAAACCTGTCGGTAAATTAGAATAGTGATAATTTTGAAGCGTAATAACTTCAATTAATTATCATTATGAATCTAAACAAAACATTCGAGAGTTTGCAGATCAAGGAGATGCAAATTCGCAATTACAGTCCCCGTACAATTAAGACGTATTGCAGCCTGCTCATAAAACTTGAAAAAGACTTGGGTAAATCGCTGTATGAGGTTACCACCGAAGACTTTAAAAACTGGTTACATTACCTGATTACCAAAAAAGGAATTTCCGTTTCCACGGTAAACCAGCTTATAAGTGCTTTCAAGATTTTTCATGTAGACGTCTGCCATCGCAAATGGGAAGAGTTCCATGTAAGACGGCCTCGCAAGGAGAAAAAACTCCCCATAGTTTTGTCATTGCAGGAAGTGCAACGCATGATCACGGTAACAAACAACATAAAGCACAGAGCCATTCTAATGCTTACTTATTCTGCGGGACTTCGCAGGATGGAAGTATTACAAATCAAACCACGCGACATTGATTCACAGCGTATGCAAGTACGTATCGTGCAAGGAAAGGGGAAGAAGGACAGATATACCATTCTTTCGTGGAAAACACTCGAAGTGCTGCGAATGTATTATAAATTGGAACGACCAAGCACTTATCTATTCGAACCGATGGGGCGTAAAGGACAACCCTTGTCGGAAAGAACTGTAGAGTATATTGTGAAAAACAGTGCTAAAAATGCCGGAATAAAAAAAGAGGTATCGTTTCATACATTGCGTCATTGTTTTGCCACCCATTTATTGGAAGCCGGTGTAAACCTGAGACAGATACAGCAGTTCATGGGTCATACTTCATTGAAGACCACAGCTGTTTACCTGCATGTAGCCCATATCAAAACCAGCGAGTTTACTTCTCCATTGGATGATATAACACTTTTCTGATCTATCATTATGGAGAATAAAAAGCAAATCATAGAGATTGCTGACATTTTCCGGGATAAGAGACACGATTTCCTGACCGAGAACACACTTTGTGCCGTACAGCAAAAAGCAATGGAAGATATTATTGCCTGTCGTACTTCAGAACTTGGCGGGCATACATTGAGTTGCAATCATTGCGGTCACAAGGTTCAATCCTATAACTCGTGTCGTAATCGCAATTGTCCCAAATGCCAGTACATAAAACGGATGCAATGGGTGGATAAACTTGCGGCTGATCTCCCCCCGGTAAAACATTTTCACATTGTTTTCACAATACCCGCGTGTCTGCACAAACTGTTTTATATCAATCAGAGGATTGCTTATTCCTTGCTCTTCAAAGCAGCCGGACAAACACTGATGCAATGTGCCAGAAACACGCATTATTTAGGCGCAGAGGCCGGAGCTGTTGCCCTGTTACACACCTGGGGTCAAACAATGACCTATCACCCGCATATTCATACCATTGTTCCTGCCGGAGGAGTATCCGATGATGGAATGGAATGGGTACCAAGTGCTAAAAAGTTTTTTGTCCCGGTAAAAGTGCTCAGCACCGTTTTCAGGGGTATTTTATGTCGGCTACTGCAGGAGTCAGTATTCAGGAAGGAGATCAAACTTCCGGATGATACACCCGATTTTCAGACCATAAAAGCAAAATGCTACGCTAAAAAATGGGTGGTTTATGCAGAAAAACCGTTTGCTTCACCCGATAACCTGGTCCGTTATCTGGGCAACTACACACACCGTGTGGCAATTAGCAACCACCGTATGGTAGGTTACAAAGATGATAAGGTTACTTTCAGCTATAGGGATAACAAGGCAGGAGGTGCAAGAAAAACAATGACCCTGGAAACTATGGAGTTTATACGGCGATTCATGCAGCATGTCCTTCCATGTGGATTTAGCAAAATACGTTACTTCGGATTCATGGCTATCTGCAAAAGGAAAACAAAGCTCAATTTATGCTATTCACTGTTGCCCACCCCAACCTATTTTTCAAGACTTACAGGACTGCTTGCAATGGAAGTTTTACAAATAATATCCGGTAAGGACCCGATTATTTGCGCAAAGTGCAAAAAAGGGAAATTAATGGTAAGCCCGGCATGCAATGTTTTACACATGGAACCAGGATAATTCTGATAATTAACAAAAGCGTTCTTTCCATTTAATGACAAAACCCGTATAGATGATGAGCAAAATCATACAGGGAGAATTATGCATTTACGTGGACGATCTAAGATTAAAAAACAATCATGTACTTGAAAAAGAGCTTTTATAGGAACTTATTAACCCAAATCAAGCAAAAACGCCAACCTCCCATAAATACTTTTCCCATAGCAATAGGTTCCGTTCAACTAGTTTTATTTGCCATTATTGATATCATATTAAATTAATCTTTGTGAAAATTTGTGAATCAACTTCTTTTCAATAACTTTGGTGGGCTATAACGGCGAATAAAACACTAAGATGTTGGCAACAAGTGTAAAAAGACAGACAAGCAGACAGATACGATAGTGATAAATAATAAAGAAAGGATTTAGCTTTTTGACAGGACAGTGCAAATTTGATGGAAATTTATTTTGTTTTTTTCTCCTCCCCGCAAAAGAAGAAAGAAACCCCACCCACATTGCAGCACATTTGCAAGCCCCACGAGCCAACGCTCAAAACCAAAGCTTGCAAAAGAGCTGCAATTTCGCTTACGCACCCGTGCTAAATTGTTACTTTTGAGTTTTAACTGATTTTTTAATAGACAAAAAGAGATTATTGGAAGAAGAATAAACTATGGCTGAAATACAATCAAATAGCACAGGACTTTCAGGCGAATATTTTGTAGCCGCAGAACTTTTAAGAAGAGGTTATAGTGTGGGTATTACAATGGGAAATGCAAAAGCCATAGATATTTTAGCAGAGAAAGACGGGAATCAATTTATCATACAGGTAAAAGCTATTTTCAAAAAGAAAAATGTGGGTTGGCCAATGATGACAGATAAAGTGATAGAAAATATCTTTTATGTATTTGTTAACCTAAACGGGGATAAGATGACAGAGCCCGATTTTTTTATTGCTACAGGAAAAGAAGCCAAGCCTAAAGTGAAACAGTACACGACAAGGGGTATAATAGATTTATCCACACTCAATAATGATGATTTTAAAAATAGGTGGGATAAAATTCATTAATAAAATTTGATAGAATGAGAAGAATAGACAAAGACACCTTTCTGCGAAGTTTCAAAGTGCTTTCAAATCAATCTTTTGATTTGTTTCTTGGAGCAGGTGCGTCTATTTCTTCGGGCATACATTCAGGAAGTGATTTAGTTTGGCTTTTCAAACGTGAGTTGCTAAGTGTAAGCGGAAAAATAAACGGCAAGAAGTTTCAAGACTTAAAAGTTGAAGCCAATAAGAAAATTATTCAAAGTTACTTTGTAGGAGAAGATGCAAAGGCAATAAATCCGTATTCGTACTATTTTGAAAAGTGCTACCCTGACCCCTTGGTAAGACAAGAGTTTTTAACCAGTTTAGTAAGAGATAAAAAACCATCTATTGGCTTTATGTGTCTTTCAGCATTGGTTGGGCAACAAAAATTAAACACCGTTTGGACAACCAATTTTGACGATTTGATTGAAAGAGCCATCAACAAATTGGATATAAGTTGCCAAGTGGTTTCACCCGAAAATGCAAAGTCTGTTCAAAATTTCAGAAATGATATTCCTACTGTTGTGAAACTTCACGGAGATTTCCGATATGATTCTTTACAAAATACAGATGAAGAATTGCAGAAATTGGAGGATAACTTACATCACTATTTTATAGATGCTTCTGCACAAAGAGGCTTATTAGTAGTAGGTTATTCGGGTAGTGATGAATCTGTATTACAAACGCTTGAAAAAGCTTTAGAGAATCCGAACGCATTTCCCAAAGGTTTGATTTGGTGCATTCCCAAAGAGATTACTCCAAGCGAAAGATTATCCAATTTAATTGAGAAAGCCAATAATCAAAATCAGCGTTCTGGCTTTATGGTAATTGATAGTTTTGATTACTTCTTACACGAACTTTATATAGTTTGCGAGTTAAGAAACGAACTAATCGATTCCATTGCCAAAGAAAGATTTGAGCAAAAACAAATTTTTAGGCTTACACAAAATCATTCAAATACTACACCAATACTACTGAACTCCATTAAGGCAACTCATTTTCCTAAAACCATTTTCTCCACCAAAACCACAATAAACGGAGAAGGCAAATGGAAAAAGTTAAGAGATGTTTTGCAAGCCTCAAACATAGTTGCTGCTTTCAGCAAAGGAGAAATGCTTTCACTTATTGGAGATGAGAACGAAATAAAAGCGGTATTCAAAGAATATCTAACGGAAGATTTAAAACTTATTGACATACCTGAGCACCTTTTCCACCAACCCGACTCCTTCTATATCGGTATGTTGTATGAGCTAATTGAAAAATCGTTAATGAATGATTACGGGTTGGCAATTTTCAGCAGAGGAAGACAAATCAGAAAGGTATTTTCTTTAAATCACCCATTAAGTCAAGAAGAAATTGAAAGTATTCCAAAATGGTTAAATCTTCAGATTCCAAAAGGTTATCAGGTCTTCGAAGCGTTTGAGTTTAAAGTTGAATTTGTAAATAAAGACTTGTTTTTACTAATATGTCCAACCATTCATATACAAACGATAACAAGCGAACAACCCAACAAATTAATTGTACAGAATATCACCAACATCATCACTTCAAATCGATGGAACAAGAAGTATGGCGATAAAGTAAACTTTTGGTTTAAAGAATTACAACGTAGAAAACCCGATTTGACTTTTCGCTTAGGTGACTTTGAAATTAAACTTTCAGCCTATTACGCAACAGCAGCTCAAAAGATGGGTAATTTCTTTTGTTTCGAAAATTATTCAAAAGCAAATGAACCACTTATTTATTTTCATCATCAAGACGAAACCAAACATTCAATTCACCCAATAAACGGATTGAAACTATTAGGTCCATTAGAAGAAAGTTTCGGCGTCAATGGTGTTGCTTCAAAAATTCAATTGGCGATAATTGCACCTGATACAGGTTTTCAAAAGCTAAAATCACATTTAGAATCACTGTTAAATCCTGTAAGCCCAACAACTGAAAAAGAATACTTAAAAGATTATCCTGGTTTTGATGCAGTTTTTAAGAAACATTTGGTGATTCCTAAAACCATTCAAAGTGAATTTGTTGTTGCTATTAACAGTCAGGAAATTAGGCAGTATTCAGCCATTCAGTTTTACGAACATATAAAAAGCAAAATTGACCATCTTTCTATAAAGCGAAATGAGATTGACTGTGTTATAATTTACATACCAAACGCTTGGAAAACATTTCGAGAATTAAAAAACGAACAAACTTACTTCGACCTTCACGATTCTCTTAAATTGTATGCTGTTAAGAAAGGTTTGCGACTTCAATTCATAGAAGATAAATCAATAAACTATAGCGACCAAGCAAAAGTAAAATGGTGGCTGTCCTTAGGTATTTATGTCAAATCAAACGGCACACCTTGGAAAGTAAAAACTGATACCACAGAAACCGCTTTTGTTGGTTTGGGTTATGCCATCCGACAAAATGCAAGGAACAAAGTGGTTTTAGGAAGCAGTCAGATTTTTGATGGAAATGGTAACGGTTTACGCTTTTTACTTCAACCCATTGAGAAACCAGTTATGATTGGCAAAAATCCATTTATGAGCAAGGATGATGCTTTTCGTTTAGTGACGAATATCCGAAACACCTATCATAAAATTGACCCAGTTATTGGACTTAAAAAATTGGTACTGCATAAAACAACTCATTACACGCGAGATGAGATTGACGGAATATGTAATGCGCTTGAAGGCATTGACAATATTGAACTTTTACAAATTCAACAGTTTAGTAATTGGAGAGCAATAAAACTTAAAAAGAATCAATCGACAGGAAAACACGAATTTGACGGTTTCCCTATCGACAGAGGAACAATCATTCAGTTAGACGAATTTAGTTTTTTATTGTGGACACATGGTTTAGTCCAAAGCAATGAATTATTAAAACCTTACTATCAAGGAAAACGAGGAATCCCAACTCCTTTACTGATTAAGCGATTCAGAGGAACTGACCCGATAGAAACAGTTGCAAACGATATTTTGAAACTAACAAAAATGAATTGGAACGGAGCAGAACTTTACAAGGCAATGCCAGTAACGATAGACTTTTCAAAAAGACTTTCGGTAATGGGAAAACAATTAGAAGAACTTGGAAATAAAGCATATGATTTTAGATACTTCATATAGGCTACACAAATTGCATAAGCGCATGAAATAAAAAACTCCAATACGAATGACAAAAATATCAAAAGAAGAAATTAAAGAAGCTTACATTAAGCTCAAATCATATATCTACTATGATACAACCGAATTATTTCAACGAAGGAAACTAGCAGAATTTGAAACTGGTTTGTTGGATGACGATTATCTTTTCGGTCACAAGAAAACGCCATATTCAAATGGCATTTTTAATATGAATGTCAAACTTGAAGAAAAGTTTGATAAAATAGTAGAATGGATAAATAAGCACAAAAAGGAAAATACATTTGAACAATTTCTTGCCGAAATAAATCTAATATATCTCCCTAAAAAATTCAATAAAGCTGATGATGGAGATAATTTCTTGAGTAATCAAAGAATTTCAGATAAATATGAAATTGAAAAAGTCACCGTATTTGCTGATATACCAATAGAATTGCATCTTGTAACAATTCTTTGGCTTACCCAATATGGATATTTATTAGACACAAAACTTGACGAAAGTTGTGTTGGAAATAGACTTGTTTTAAATAAATCAAAAGATAGCATAGTAAAAGGCAGTGGCTTATTTAAGCCATATTTTAGTCAATATCAAAAATGGAGAGACCAATCAGTTGATGAAGCACAACGAAAATTACAAAATGGAAGCAAAGTGGCTTTCATTAATCTTGATTTAAAGGATTACTTTTATTCTGTTCGAATCAACTTTGATGAAATTGAAAAAATAATTTTTGGAGAAAATGGTTATAAAGGGGGTTCTAATGTTCACGATATTTTTAAGGAATTTCATATTCGTTTTACAGAATTACTAGCACAGAAGAAATACCCGAATAAATTCATTGAAAACATTCCCGAAGGAAATGTTGTACTTCCAATTGGAATTGCTTCATCATATGTTCTTGCAAATTTCTATTTAAATGATTTGGATAACCGAATTAAAAAGCTAATTCCGCAAGTCTATTATAGTCGTTATGTAGATGACATTTTAATTGTCATTGAAAATCCTGATTTCAATTTTCATAAAAGTGAAAAATGTGAAAATGTGAAGTTTAGTTTTGAAAAGTATGCAATAAAAGAAAAAATTACATTTGTTAAAACAGAGAAAGAATATTACGATAATGTTTCAAAAACAGAACGTTTCATTTTAGAAACGCTAAATCCAATAGTCAAGCTTATTGATTATCCTGCTGAGCTGAAATCCAATCGACCAAATGTAAAAAATGAAGATTGTATATTTAAAATAACTTGCCTTGAAGGAGCATATTTTCAAGGTGAAAAAACATTGTTATACTATTTTGATAACGAAGAATCAACTGCCGTTATTGATAAATTAAAGCAAGAACTTGAAGAACGTACTAGTGAATTTAGAGACTTCCCTGAAGATGGTATGGGTGAATCTTCTTTTGATGAACAAGCATATCATTTGGTTTTTGATGGCACCGAAGGAAAAATTAGAACTCTAAAAGACTACAAGGAAAATCGTTATGGGTTAAGCGTTTTTTTAGCTAATCGAATTTTTGCCGCTTTAAGACGGTCAAAAAAAGTTGATAAGAAAGAAACAGATAAACTGCTTAAATTATTTAAAGGTTTAAATAATTTAGAACACTTCAGACTATGGGAAAAAGTGTTTACGTTTTTTCTTGTAAATGATAATCAAGAGGGTTTCATATCATTCTACAAACATACTCTTTTGCAAATTCAGAAACTAAATAGTAAAACAAAAATACAGAACTCCGAAATCTCTTATAATGATGTAGCAAGCTCATTAATGAAATATTTTGATATTTCGATAGAAATGCCTTTGGCTTTGCATCCAGAATTCATTAAAAAAGATACGAAGCCATATAAAGACCTTGAAATATTTCATAATACTTACAAAGACGAAGTAGACTTTTGGAACAACATAACATTAACAAAACCTGGTTCATTTTATATTTATAAGTTCCGTGTTTGTAATTTAATTAGACATCATTATGTTGCTCACCCATTATTGAATTACACAAAAGCTTCTGGCTGGTCTACATTAAATTTGGTTGATAGAAACTTACCAAATGCTCAAAAAACAATTGAAAAACTGGATTTTTCTGATGAGAAAAAAGAACTTTCTCCTCGATTAGTTAAGTTTTGGGAGTGTTGTATTGCGGTAACAACAAATAAGCTATTAAAAGATTCCCATAATTATATTATTGATGGGGATGAGCGATACCAATATACTAGCATTTTGAATGACAGTAAAAAAGATGAAGATTTTATTTTGAATGAAGCCTTCAAACTATATTCTGAAATTAATTCTTTACATTTTACTACAGATTCTCCAAATGTAAATGATTTTTTTAGACGTATTCATAAGAGAATCACCCCAGCTAATGGTGAAAGAGAAGTTGAAATTAATGAACTGCATATCAATAGTAATGAACGTTTTGAAGAAAGTCCGTCTATTTCAATTGCGAATACGCAGGTTAAATTATCAAACATTGAAACTAGTGTTAAAGGAAAACCCAATTTAAGTAATCAACGATATTTGACATTTGCAAAACTTCTAAGAGAGTCAAGACAAGAAGGTGCAAATATTTTTGTGCTTCCTGAATTTTCAGTTCCGTATGAATTTGTTTCAAGTCTTGCAAAATATAGTGAGAAGAACCAAATGGCAATTGTTGCAGGATTAGAACATTGGAAAGTAAATGATATTTGTTACAACTTTATCGTTTCAATAATTCCAGTAAAAGTTAATGAGGTTAATGATGCAATTGTTTTGTATAGATTAAAAAATCACTACGCACATGTTGAAGAATTAATTGTTAGAGGTTATGGATATAAGGTTCCAAAACCCAAACCATATCGTTATGACCTAATAAATTGGCGTAATTTATATTTTACTTCTTACTATTGTTTTGAATTGGCGGATACGTTTCACAGAAGCATCTTCCGTTCAAAAATCGATTTACTTATAGCATCTGAATGGAATAAAGACACACCTTATTTTTCAAACATTGTAGAAGCTCTTTCAAGAGATTTACATTGCTATATAGCACAAGTAAATACAAGCCAGTTTGGTGATTCTCGTCTGACACAGCCATCAGAATCCGCTCGTAAAGACTTATTGAAATTGAAGGGTGGTAAAAACGACACAGTTTTAGTTGAAGACCTAAATATTAATATGCTTAGAGAATTTCAATTAAAATATTTTGAAAGAATCAAAGCGGATAGAGATGAATCTTTTAAACCAGTACCGCCAGATTGGAATAGGAAAGATGTCAATAACCGAATTGAAAATAAAAATATATTTGAGAAGGACATAGATGAAGATGATTTTTAGCCAACACACAGTCGTAAGCACATTTGCAAACCCGCACAAGCCAACGCTCAAACCAAAGGCTTGCAAAAGAGCTTCCGTCTCTCCAGCCCAAGTAACCGCCTTTCAGGACGGTTTTAGGATTGCCCTCGCTCAAAAAAACAAAATAAATTTGTGCTTCGTGGATAGGTTGGTGCAGTTTGAAAATGATAAGAATATAAAAGCTAAATAAATGACAAACAGACGGATATGAATGAACACCAGTTGCCAACATGCGGTATAGTTAATTGCCGGTGCAGTGGGTATTCGAGCGGCACAGCTCGCATCAAAAGTAGTTGTAACTTGATAGGAAAGTGCTTCGAAATCGGCAACTAACCATACCGCCATCCGTTATGGCCAATGTTAACAGACGGCTGTAAAGTGATAATTTAAGACAAAAATGGAAAGACGACCAAAAATAAATATTGAGATGACAACAACCGACAAAATAGTTGAGATTATCGGTTGGCTTGCATTGTTGACAGTCTGGGCTCTGACAATTACAAATTATTCAGACTTGCCAGACACAATACCGACACATTACAACGGAGCAGGAGAAATTGATGGATTTGGGAGTAAAGTTAATATTCTGATTTTACCTTTAATTGCGACATTTTTTTTCGTTGGAATAACAATACTTAATAAGTTTCCCCACATCTTTAATTATCCGAAAAAAATTAACAAGGACAATGCACTGAGACAGTATACAAATATGACAAAAATGAATCGATACTTAAAGCTTGTTTTTGTCATAGTTTTTGGACTTTTAGCCTATAAGACGATACAAAACACTGGTGGACTTGGCTCATGGTTTTTACCTTTAACAATGGGACTGTTTGTTATTCCCATGACATATTTTGTAGTCAAATCATTTATGACAAAATCATAATAAACGCAAGAAACACAGGCCATAACATAAACTATATGTCAATTGCCGTTTCCGTGCTGACAACACGCCGTTTAGCCCGCAAAAGCAGCGGTGCGGCTCGACAGAAAAGAAGCCCGCAGTCGGCAACTGCATATAGTTCCGACCGTTACTACCAATGCTAAAAAGTCAAACACCAGCAGGTAATAAACAGTTTGGTATCGGTATATGATGAAAGCTTTAAACTTCTGAAGAAATTATCGGCAAACAAGTTATTGTAGTTGTATGTTAAAAGACGGTTGCAGAAAATCCTACTCCACCGGGGTAATCCAATGATTTTCATTGCTTTATTTGTGTAGTTGAGATTAGACGGGTATTTACGGGCAATAGTATGTCGTTATTCTTACCCCCAGGCTCCGTAAGAGCCTTATTGCTAAGAGCCTTTCATTCCTTGACCTCCTGTGTAAACAGGAATTAAAAATACAGTGAAAATGGGAAAATCCTGTACAGTGTTTTTGGGAACATTACCTACAGTATTTTCGGGAACAGGAATACAGTAAATTCTGAGCAAAAATAAAGATATTTTCGTTAGTTTTTTTCATTTTCAAAAATTGTTTTTCTGTTTTGCATACGATAGCTTTTTCCTTTTAGTTGTATTAGTTGACATTTATACAGGAAACGGTCTAATAATGCGGTAGCCAGAGTTTCATCATCAAGCGATCTGGCCCACTCGGCGGGTGATTTGTTGGTTGTGATAATAAACGAGGTGGTTTCATATACCTGATTGATAAATACAAAGAACCGGTTACCATCTTCGCGGTTTACCGGAAGTGTCATCACGTCATCAATAATGATCAACTGGGCCTCCGCTAATCGTTTGAACTCTTTGGCTGCATTTTGAGATACATCCTTTAAGCGTAAGGTTGACAGAATATCACTGATATTTCTAAAATATGCCTTGTAACCACGCTGTACGGCATCAAAGCCCAAGCCCGCCGAGATATAGGTCTTTCCTGTTCCCGAAGGTCCGGTTAGCATGATGTTGTAACATTGATCCAACCAGTTCAATTCACGCAACTGATTGAGCTGAGTGGGATTCAGGCCACTGGTAAAAGAGTGGTCGTACTGTTCCAGATCGTGGTTGACGGGCAGTCTGGCTAATTTCATTCGTAGCAGCTGCTGTTTGGCTTCGCGCTCCTTGACTTCGTGGGAAAACAGCTTGAACACAAACTCGTCGTAGCTGGGGGCGTCGTTCTGTGCCTCAAGTAGCAAGTTGGTGATATTACTACCGATACCCGACAGGCGCAGACGTGTGGCATGCTTCTTAATTTGTGGTATGTACTGGCTCATGGCTGCTGATGTTCTGGTTAAAGATTAATTCATATTCGCTGATCCTTGACTTGTCAGGCTCCATGTTTGCCAGTAGTTGAGTTTGCGTCCCTCCAAGTGGTTTAAAGGTGGCCTTTTCAGGTGTCTTTTTTACTTTATTGGTACTTTCTAACAGAGATTTGAAATCATTGGCACTAAACAATTCGTTGCGAACACAAAAGTCCAGGGCTTTTTCGGATGCTGCGGCTCCATAACTTTCAGCCAATGCCAACAAGGTGCAGAGTTGATCCCGCACATAACGGGGATAACGTTGATCAATACGATCTACAAAACAAAGAATGGCCGAACTGTGCATAAAAAAGTCCTTTACCCTGGAACGTAACTGGTCCAGCTTGATAGATGTGTCCCGGCGATGATTGCTGTTGATGACATTGTTTCCAACCCCGGCTGGCACCTGATGCCTGGCAATGGTTTGTCCGCCTTGGTCCGAGATGATTAACAGGGAACCATCTTCCTTGAGATGTACACGGGTTTCATCGTTCCTGTAGGTTCCAAAGGGTACGGAATAGCTGTTGCCACGATATTTAACCGTATTGGTCTTTAAAACCCGGTGGCCTTCTTCTCTTGTCTGTGGAAATAACGGATACCATGTCATAAGGTAGGGTTGTTCCCTTGTCCATAGCTCCCGGGGAATCCGTCTGGTAGTGTTATGTACCATTGCATTGCCGGTACGCTCCAGCCAGTTCAGAACCTCGGTATTCAGGTGATTAACGTCAACAAAGGTGCGATGGAACAAAAAATTATTCTTTACATACCTTACCGTATTCTCGACTTTACCTTTACTCTGGGGATCTGCCGCACGACAGAACACAACCCGGAAGGGACGGGAGGACTGGTAGCTATTGAAGGTTTCCGTCATTACATAATCACCCAGATTCTCACGATGCAAAAATACGCTGTCCTGATCATAAACAATCTCCTGAGGGATCCCTTTAAAGTAGGAGAAAGCCAGTTCGTGTGCCATTGCGGCACTATCGGATGTAAACGCAGAATCACGAAACAGTACAAACTTTTGCCGGCTATAACAAAGCAACATAATGAAAAAATATACTTTCACCCATTCACCATTACTTGTACGTAACTTCTTCTCTCCAAAATCGACCTGCGCCTGTTCGCCCGGTGCAAGATCAGGTACCGGCGAGTATTGACGCTCACTGGCTGTAACCTTTGGGATGTTCAGCTGCCTGCGCAGATGCATTACGTAATTGTACACGGTTTTGGGGTCAACAGTTGGAAACAAGGGAAAATGCTCTTTTATACGATCGTGAACTACGGATGCAGGAGCATCTTCAAACTGTTTCAGGTAACGAATGATAAATTCTTTATAAGGGTCTAACAGACAGGGTTTGGAAAACTTCTTATCCATAAAATTGTCGAACTCTTCCTCGCTCATGGTGAGCAGCTTCCTTGCTGTGCGGAAATTAATCTGAAGATAATCGGCAATCCGCTGAATGGAAAAGCCCTCGTTTTTGCGAAGTGAATGAATCTGGTGATACATAATAATAAGTCCTTTCTTTTTTGCGTCCATGGCTGTAACCTTTTTAGTTTTGACTGCCAAGATACGCTGGTTAATAAAATTAATACAACTTATTACTGTACTTTTGTTCCCATTTTCACTGTATAATTGTTCCCGTTTTTACTGTAGTCGGATTCCCATTTTCACTGTATTTTTGATTCCTGTTTACACTCCTGATTTGAATTTTGCGGATTTGTCGTGAAGATCAAAAAAAAGCGCTATAGTGTTTCGTGCCCGTTAAATTCTGTTATGTATCCATAGGTCTTAGTTTTTAAAATTTGACATTTATTTGCTCATGGGTCAAAGAAAACGAAATATAACCGAACATATACAAAGAACACCATTGTTAATTATCATTTTTGCATTGATAGTTATCAATACCTCCGCTTTTTTGTCTATATTTGTGGTAATAAAATAATATCCAGACAGATATATGGAAACCAAAGAACAAAAATTAAAAAACACCCATCACGGGCACGCTATCAAGCGTTTCCGCCATACACTGGGCATAAAGCAGGAAGCCCTCGCCTCGGAGATGGGACTTAGCCAGGCACTGATTTCCACCTACGAACAGAGAAAGGTCCTTAACGACGAGGTAATCGAACGTTTTGCCAAAGCATTGAACGTGGCTCCCGAACTGATCAAGGATTTGGAAGAAGATCCAGTAACGGTGATTATTGAGAATAACACATTTGAAAAGGGGAACAATAATGTCGGTTACGTTACAGACAATACAATAACCAACGATCCCATTGAACAGATTCTCGAACTGAACAAAGAGAAAACTGCCCTCTACGAACGGATGCTCGAACTGGAGAAAGAAAAGAGTGCTCTTCTGGAGAAGTTATTGGAGGACAGGAAATAAGATTCCGATTTTTACCTATCCAAGCACTGGGAGAGCTCCATAAAGAGTATCCATCATATCAAATCAATTTGTAAAGGATACGACACCATGATTTTGAGCCATATATATAACCTCGAATACAATCTAAGCCAATATTTTATTATGCTGAATATGGAACAACACGGAGAAATAATACTTTATCAACCGGACGAAACGGCAAAACTTGAAGTGCGCCTGGAAGATGAGACGGTTTAGCTTACGCAGGCACAAATGAGTGAACTTTTTCAGCGTGAAAGAACTGTCATCACCAAACACATCAATAAAATATACTCATGGAAGAAAACTCATAACTTTTTAACAATATCATTGTTTTATCCAAATAATCGTTATATTTCCTCTATAAATCCATTTGTTTCCCTGCATAATAAACTCATTGAAGCTGGTTTGCTATATTTTAGACACATAGATTTACTGACGAAAGAAGAATGAACTTTCGTCAATGTAAATTAATTTCCTCTTCGAACTCTTACGGTTCTTGATCGGCGTTCAATACGGATTGTCTGCCACGGTCAGTTTGCGAACCGGGGTATAAAATCCACCACAAATATAAAGGCCTTACAAACAATCCGACTGCTCCGGAAAAGCGGAACAGGAGTCCGCCCTACGAAGCAGTTTTTTTCTTCAGATGATACGTTTCATCAAAATTCTCATGTCTGGAAAGCAGTTTCCAGATAACGGCAAGCATCTCCCGGGCAACGGCTACGATAATGGCGTTATGGTGTTTCTTCATGCCTTTTAAATGCCAAAAACGGCAGTAAAACACGGATCCTCTTGTTCGGGCGGCACTCCATGCACATTCTATCAAAGCTTTTCTCAGATACTTGTTCCCGTGTGTTATTTGGCGGCTCTTAATTTTTCCTGCGCTTTCATCGTTACGCGGTCTGAGTCCTGCCCATGACACAAGGGCTGCTGCGGTAGCAAAAAGTTCCATATTGTCGCCTATTTCAGAAATGATGATAGCTGCCGAGAGCTCCTTCACACCCGGAATACCGAGCAGAAACAAAAATGCTTCCCGATAAAGGTTCATACACATTTGAACCATCGCCTCGTGGCATTGCTGTTTTTGTGATTGATACATGTCAAGCATCTGCGTGTATTGCCCAAGCAAATCCCTGTCGCTTTCAACGATGCAGCCCTCCAACGCATCATGCACCGCCGATTTTCCGTGTCGGTTAACCGTGCGCCCGTGGATAAGCCGGATAAGTTCATCCACGGATGTCTCACCCCTTATCAGGGAATCCACCACTTTGCGGTAGCTCCTGCTTCTGGTGCGCGAGACATAATTGCTCAAACGCACGTTGCAGCGCTGAAGAAGCATGTCGATACGCTGTTCACAACGAACCGTGTCCTTGTTTATCTCGTTGATGCGCCGTCCGTATTGGCGCAGGCGTTGAATGTTGCCGTCAGGAACAAAGCTGTCCCTGACTAATTCCTTGAGCAGGGCCGTGGCAATCCACTGCGCGTCTTTCACATCGCTCTTGCGACCGGGCAATTGTTTAAGAAACTGGGGGTTGACCAGATGAAGCTTGAAATCTGATTCCAATAAACGCCAGAGGGGAATCCAATAAATGCCCGTACTCTCCATACATACATCACTCACAAAACGGGAGTGCATTACAACGGCCATCCGCTTTATTTCGCGAGTGGTAACTCCGAATTTTTCTTCTGTTTTTTTGCCTTGCTCGTCCAGGATGCACATAAATATGCTATCTTTGTGAACGTCGAGGCCGCTAACTGTTCTCATAATGATAATTTTAAATTATACTTTGTGTCTTAGAACACGTTAATTACAAGTAGAACAGTTACGGCCCCGATTTTTATCGGGCGGCGTATAAAATTCAAACTTTTTTATATAAGTTTGCGATTCAAAATACTGATACTTATGCAACACACCTGTTTCCACCATTATTTATCCAGATTCAACAAACTTTCGTAAACACCCCCGATTACATGGGGATATACGAATGTTATAAATCGGATATTTACGAAAGTTGTATATATATTGCGTAAATAATACGTTGAACTAAACCTGTCGGTAAATTAGAATAGTGATAATTTTGAAGCGTAATAACTTCAATTAATTATCATTATGAATCTAAACAAAACATTCGAGAGTTTGCAGATCAAGGAGATGCAAATTCGCAATTACAGTCCCCGTACAATTAAGACGTATTGCAGCCTGCTCATAAAACTTGAAAAAGACTTGGGTAAATCGCTGTATGAGGTTACCACCGAAGACTTTAAAAACTGGTTACATTACCTGATTACCAAAAAAGGAATTTCCGTTTCCACGGTAAACCAGCTTATAAGTGCTTTCAAGATTTTTCATGTAGACGTCTGCCATCGCAAATGGGAAGAGTTCCATGTAAGACGGCCTCGCAAGGAGAAAAAACTCCCCATAGTTTTGTCATTGCAGGAAGTGCAACGCATGATCACGGTAACAAACAACATAAAGCACAGAGCCATTCTAATGCTTACTTATTCTGCGGGACTTCGCAGGATGGAAGTATTACAAATCAAACCACGCGACATTGATTCACAGCGTATGCAAGTACGTATCGTGCAAGGAAAGGGGAAGAAGGACAGATATACCATTCTTTCGTGGAAAACACTCGAAGTGCTGCGAATGTATTATAAATTGGAACGACCAAGCACTTATCTATTCGAACCGATGGGGCGTAAAGGACAACCCTTGTCGGAAAGAACTGTAGAGTATATTGTGAAAAACAGTGCTAAAAATGCCGGAATAAAAAAAGAGGTATCGTTTCATACATTGCGTCATTGTTTTGCCACCCATTTATTGGAAGCCGGTGTAAACCTGAGACAGATACAGCAGTTCATGGGTCATACTTCATTGAAGACCACAGCTGTTTACCTGCATGTAGCCCATATCAAAACCAGCGAGTTTACTTCTCCATTGGATGATATAACACTTTTCTGATCTATCATTATGGAGAATAAAAAGCAAATCATAGAGATTGCTGACATTTTCCGGGATAAGAGACACGATTTCCTGACCGAGAACACACTTTGTGCCGTACAGCAAAAAGCAATGGAAGATATTATTGCCTGTCGTACTTCAGAACTTGGCGGGCATACATTGAGTTGCAATCATTGCGGTCACAAGGTTCAATCCTATAACTCGTGTCGTAATCGCAATTGTCCCAAATGCCAGTACATAAAACGGATGCAATGGGTGGATAAACTTGCGGCTGATCTCCCCCCGGTAAAACATTTTCACATTGTTTTCACAATACCCGCGTGTCTGCACAAACTGTTTTATATCAATCAGAGGATTGCTTATTCCTTGCTCTTCAAAGCAGCCGGACAAACACTGATGCAATGTGCCAGAAACACGCATTATTTAGGCGCAGAGGCCGGAGCTGTTGCCCTGTTACACACCTGGGGTCAAACAATGACCTATCACCCGCATATTCATACCATTGTTCCTGCCGGAGGAGTATCCGATGATGGAATGGAATGGGTACCAAGTGCTAAAAAGTTTTTTGTCCCGGTAAAAGTGCTCAGCACCGTTTTCAGGGGTATTTTATGTCGGCTACTGCAGGAGTCAGTATTCAGGAAGGAGATCAAACTTCCGGATGATACACCCGATTTTCAGACCATAAAAGCAAAATGCTACGCTAAAAAATGGGTGGTTTATGCAGAAAAACCGTTTGCTTCACCCGATAACCTGGTCCGTTATCTGGGCAACTACACACACCGTGTGGCAATTAGCAACCACCGTATGGTAGGTTACAAAGATGATAAGGTTACTTTCAGCTATAGGGATAACAAGGCAGGAGGTGCAAGAAAAACAATGACCCTGGAAACTATGGAGTTTATACGGCGATTCATGCAGCATGTCCTTCCATGTGGATTTAGCAAAATACGTTACTTCGGATTCATGGCTATCTGCAAAAGGAAAACAAAGCTCAATTTATGCTATTCACTGTTGCCCACCCCAACCTATTTTTCAAGACTTACAGGACTGCTTGCAATGGAAGTTTTACAAATAATATCCGGTAAGGACCCGATTATTTGCGCAAAGTGCAAAAAAGGGAAATTAATGGTAAGCCCGGCATGCAATGTTTTACACATGGAACCAGGATAATTCTGATAATTAACAAAAGCGTTCTTTCCATTTAATGACAAAACCCGTATAGATGATGAGCAAAATCATACAGGGAGAATTATGCATTTACGTGGACGATCTAAGATTAAAAAACAATCATGTACTTGAAAAAGAGCTTTTATAGGAACTTATTAACCCAAATCAAGCAAAAACGCCAACCTCCCATAAATACTTTTCCCATAGCAATAGGTTCCGTTCAACTAGTTTTATTTGCCATTATTGATATCATATTAAATTAATCTTTGTGAAAATTTGTGAATCAACTTCTTTTCAATAACTTTGGTGGGCTATAACGGCGAATAAAACACTAAGATGTTATCAGCTATTCTATGACAACATAAACTTTAATTGAAATACGATGATTATCCTTGTTGACTACGATAATATTGAATACAACATCCTACGACTTGGTATATCTTATGTTGTAAATAGAATTGTCTCAAAAATTGACCCTTCAGAAGTTGATAGCAACCGACGTATTACCATACGATTATATGGTGGTTGGTATGAACAAAATAGATTTACACAGAAAGCACAAAACTTAAGTGCAGATGTTGCAGCAAATTACCCTAATACTGCTCTCCTATCAGACAACTCAACAAGTGTTATCGTAAACTGCGAAATGGCATATAGCATACTAGCTGACCCAACAAATCATTTATTTAGCACTTTCAGACCAAGAGGAATTCCCTCGGGATTAAATGCTAAACATCCAGCAAGTTGTGGATGTACAACACCTAATTGTCCTATAGTTGCGATACACAATTTTATCAGAAACAATAGTTGCCCATTGTGTAACACAATTAGACCCGAAGATATTTTTTATAGAGGAGAACAGAAACTTGTTGACACAATGTTAACCTCAGATTTAATTTTCTCTTCAAATCAGTCAGTAAATCTTGGAGTTGTTTCATCTGATGATGACTTTTGGCCTGGAATTAAAACTACATTAGCAAACGGTAAGACGGTTATTCAACTTCATACCCGAACCAGAAACACACCAAGTGCATATACAAAAACTACTTCAAGTAATTATATTCAAAAGCTACTCTAAATCAAAAATTATGAATATCACCGACTTTAAAAGAATAATTACATCGTTTGCTGATAGACCCACAGACCTAGAGTTTGATAAAGGATTGCTATTAACTGAAATTCGTGGTGAACTTATTCAGGCTAAAATTATTAGCAAAGAGGGCGTTCTGTTTGTACAAGAAAATAACATTGAAGACAGTGCCTCAAATTGGATAAAAAACAGAATTGCCTGTTTACCACAATTAGCTGATAGAATTATTGATTACATCCCATGTGATATTTCGTTTGTAGATCCTTGTGGTAGATTACTTGATGAATTAGAGTATGATCCCGAAGAAAACGAACAAAATATATCAAATGCAACTGATAAACTAAGTGAAATTTTAAGTCGAAAGATTCCAGGAACATCAAGTATTGTTTATTTGACCTCTGATGCAGGAGAAGGTAAAACAACAGTTATTAATCAATTAGCAAACCAACAAGCAAAAAGATTTAAGCAAAAGAAATCCGATTGGTTGCTTATCCCAATTCCATTAGGTGGAAGGCCTTTTTTAAGATTTGACGACATTGTAATTGCATCAATAGTAAATAATCTTCGTTTTAGATATTTATATTATGATGCATTTATAGAACTTGTTCGCTTGGGGTTTATAGTTCCTGCATTCGATGGGTTTGAAGAGATGTTCATGCAAAGCTCTACTGGAGAAGCACTAACAGCAACAGGAGGTCTTATAAATAAATTAAATTCTTCTGGTTCAATTCTGATTGCAGCACGAAAAGCATATTTTGAGTATAAAAGTTTTAATTCTCAAGCTAAACTCCTTGATACAATAAATAGTTCAGTTTCATTCGCAAGACTAGCGATTAATAGGTGGAACAAAGAACAATTTATTGAATATATAGAGAAGAAAGGAGTTAAGAACTCAGAAGCTATATACAATTTAGTGAGTGAAAAACTACAAGACCCAAATCACCCAATTTTAACTCGCCCTGTTCTGATAAAGCAATTAGTAGATGTATTCATGAACGTTGGTGACGTTCGCGAATTATTATTAAAATTCGAATCTGTAAACAATTACTTTCCTGCATTTGTAAATGCAATAATAGAAAGAGAAGCAAATCAAAAATGGATTGATGCATCAGGTGAAATTTTCAAGCCTATTTTATCAGTAGAACAACATTATGAATTACTATCATTACTTGCTGAAGAAATGTGGGTCAATAGTTCTGACAGTTTGAGAGATTCTGTGCTTGATATAATTTCAGAAATGTATTCAGAACAAAAAGGTTTTGACATTCAAACAAGTCGGCAAATAAAGGAACGAATTAAGCAACATGCTCTAATTGTACAAACAAGCCCAAACGAACCAAATTATCGATTTGATCATGAAGAATTTTTTGAATTCTTTTTAGGAATTTCTATAGCAAATAATATTTTAATTAATAAAATCCAAAACGCAAAAGCACTATTAAAGAAAGCACCACTTCCATTTCAAACGACTGATTCAATTGTAAATAAAATTAAATCTTCAACAAATAATTACCTTGAAATAATTTCAATTTTTGATTCGATAATCAAGGGAGAAAATCAATTTTCCTATGTTAAAGAAAATGCAGGTAATATTGTAATAAGAATTTTGAGCAATGAGAAAATGCCTAATGTTCATATAAAGAATTACGAACTTCCAAATAATTCATTACTTACCATTGCTCTTGAAGGAATCATCTTTGAAGAATGTCATTTTCAAAATACTTCTCTTGCTTCTTCAAAAATATCAAACTGCAGTTTCAACAAGTGCCTGTTTGACCGTTTAGAAATAAACCATTCGGCAACTTTCAATTCAGTTAAGCTAATTGATTGTGAAATTTCCACTGCATTCGATATTTCAAAAGACAAAGGTTTTTATGAAAAGCACTCTATTGAACTTTTCTTAAAAAATAAAGGTCTTAGTATTGAGAATACACAAAATGAGCCTGTTGCTAAGCCTGTCGCAGTTATTGATGATGAAGATCTTGAACTGACAGAAAAAGCCCTAAGGAAATTTATACGATCTAATATTCCAATTAATGACAATATCTTCAAGTTACGACTTGGCAACAAATCAGATTATTTTTTCAAAGAAATATTACCAGACTTAATTAAACACAATATTTTGATCGAGTTAGACTATATTGGTAGCGGTCAAAAAAGGAGATTTAAATTAGGTGTGACATTTGGACAAATTGAGTCTGCACTAATTAATAGTTTAGGTAGCTATGAGAATTTTATTAAACAATTCTAATACATATTTAAATCTACAAGGTTTTGAAAAGGAAGAAGAACAGCCGATAACACGCAATATAGCCAATGGCGGGTGCAGTGGTAGCTTGAAAGGATTTGCCCCGCATCAAGTTGTCTAACGTTGGACAATGACGAAACCCGCAAACCGCCACTGGCCATATTGCCAAACGTTAGCGGTCATTGTAAAACAAAAAACGGCAATTATGAAAAGAATAAGTTTAATACTAGGAGTCATTTTCTTATTGACATTTAATGTAAATGCTACTACTTGGTTTCCAGCAGAACATACTTGTCCTATTTGTAAACATAAACACGAATACAAGGAAATTGAGAGTTATGGTGGATATATTTATAATTGGCCTTCCAAGTATCAATATGTGTATTGGCCATTGACCGATCTTCCATCAGTGTATTGTTGCCCAAAATGTCATTTTACTACTTATATGTGGGACTTTGATAGTGTCCCAGAAAATAGAGTGGATACCTTAACAAAGTTTTTATCCACAGTTAAACTTGAAAAAAAGTATAAAGACTATATTGACATTCCAATGACAACTCGACTTGAAATTGCAGAAAATGTCTATAAAATACTTGGACGAGACAATGAATTTTGGTGTAAATTCTATCGTGTACAGGGATATCATTATGACCAGGAAAAAAATAAAGAAAAGGCGAAAGAATCTCGACTAAAATCATTAGACCTTGCAAGGTTAATGCTTTCAGATTCAGTTTATTCTGGACAAGAAAAAGAAATTCTTTTCATAATTGCAGCAATGAATAATTTTATAGGACAAAAAGACAGTGCATTGATTTATCTTGACAAGGCAAGCTTATTAACTTACGAAAACAAGAAATGGAAAGAAGAAAATGTAAAAGGACTTGACAGATATTTGACTGATTTGATTAAGCAATACAAAGAATTTATTCGTAAAGAAAAAGAAGATGAAGGATAGATAAGATTCCATTCGACAAGCCGGAGGCATTCTTTATGGAACATTTACTGTGATGTTGGTGTCAGGAAGCTTGGGTCAAAAACGGAGCCTCATCAAGATTGTATCGTCGGTAACCTCTTTCTCCGTTTCGAAGCCGAACCGGCTACATAACCTGTAAGTCCTCTTATTCTCTTTCAGGGTGATGCAGTACAGAGATTCCAGGTTGCGGGATTTTGCGTAATCGATTATATCCTGCATCATTTGTATGGCAGCCGTTTTACCCCACAACTCCTTTTCGCCGATATACCCGAAAACCTCGCCGTCGGTACCGGTAATGTGCTTCAGGCCGTAAACGGCGATCGGTGCCCCGTTATACCAACCGGCCTTCAGGTGATAGTCGGTCCGGGTCTTTAAGCTCTCGAACCATTTCTCCTGAGACTCCTGGTCGAAGTCGGGAGTCATTGTCAGGCTTTTTAATTGCGGGTCGTTCAGCCATTTCCATGACTTCTCCAGTGCTTCACGGTCGAACTCCCTGAATTCGACTTCCATCAGTTTTCTGTATTCCATAAAAAGTTGTTTTTTTGTTTATTTCTGGTCGGCTATATACCAATTGTACATCCGGTCTATGCCTTCCCCGATCTCAACGTTGTATTGCCAGCCCAGCGATGTTAGTTTTGAAACATCGGTCAGTTTTCGCATCGTCCCGTCGGGCTTTGACGCATCGAACCGGATCTCTCCCTTATAACCAATAATTTTTCTTATGGTCTCTGCAAGGTTCTTTATGCTGATCTCCTTGCCCGTGCCGATATTGATGTGGCAGTTGCGGATTTCTTTCCTGTCTTGTTTCAGATCGTCGAAATCCACGTTCTCCATAATAAAAACACAGGCATCGGCCATATCTTCGCTCCACAGGAACTCCCGCATGGGCCGCCCTGTTCCCCAGAGCTCTATGTGTGTGGAAAAGATGCCGTGTTTGCTCAATGCGTTTACGATATCGTCCGTCGTGCTTATATCGTTGATGTTGTCCAACGGCCTTCTTCTGAGGTCTTTTCTTACGGACTCCCAGTCGCCTTCGTGCAGGCATTTGCCCAGGTGCATTTTTCGCATCATGGCCGGAAGCACGTGGCTGTTTTCCAGGTGAAAGTTGTCGTTCAGCCCGTAAAGGTTGGTGGGCATTACCGCGATATAGTTTGTCCCGTACTGGATGTTGAAGCTTTCACACATCTTCAGCCCGGCAATTTTAGCTATGGCATAGGGTTCATTTGTATATTCGAGGGGCGACGAGAGGAGGTAATCCTCTTTCATCGGCTGCGGGGACTCCTTGGGATAGATGCAGGTGCTACCCAGGAACAGCAGTTTCTTCACGTTGTTCCGGAAGCTTTCGTAGATAACATTGTTCTGGATCTGGAGGTTCTTGTGGATAAAGTCGGCCCGGTAGGTATTGTTGGCAACGATCCCGCCCACGTAGGCGGCAGCAAGAAATACATATTCGGGTTTTTCTTTTTCGAAAAACGCTTTTACGGCAGCACCATCCAACAGATCCAGTTCCCCGTGAGAACGGCCGATGAGGTTTGTATAGCCTTTTTCCAGCAGGTTCTTCCGGATGGCGGAACCGACCAACCCGTTGTGGCCGGCAATGTATATTTTGCTCCCTTTATTCATTGTCTATTTCGTCTTTGACTTTCAGCTTTCTCACAAACTTCATGTCGTGCTTTACCATTAATTTCACCAGTTCCCCGAAGGAAGTTTTCCGGGGATTCCAACCGAGAAGGGTTTTCGCCTTGGTGGGGTCTCCCATAAGCTGTTCCACTTCGGCCGGGCGGAAGTATTTGGGATCCACTTCCACCAAGGTTTTCCCCGTAGAGATGTCTATTCCCTTTTCGTTAATCCCTTTACCTTCCCACCGTAGTTGAATGCCGGCTTCAGCAAAGGCGAGCGCGCAAAAATCACGAACGCTGTGCATCTCGCCTGTGGCGATGACAAAATCCTCCGGAGTGTTGTGCTGGAGCATCAGCCACATGCATTCCACGTAATCTTTTGCATACCCCCAGTCGCGCAAGGCATCCAGGTTCCCGAGGTAAAGTTTGTCCTGCATCTGTTGGGCAATCCGGGCAACGGCAATTGTTATTTTCCGGGTGACAAAGGTCTCTCCGCGCCGTTCACTCTCGTGATTGAAAAGAATGCCGTTCACGGCAAACATCCCGTATGATTCACGGTAGTTCTTCGTAATCCAGTAACCGTAGAGTTTAGCTACGCCGTATGGGCTGCGTGGATAAAAGGGCGTAGTCTCCTTCTGGGGTACCTCCTGCACCAGGCCGTAAAGCTCGGAGGTGGAGGCCTGGTAGATCCTCGTTTTCTTCTCCAGTCCGAGAATCCGGACTGCTTCCAGCAAGCGGAGCGTACCAACAGCGTCGGTTTCGGCTGTGTATTCGGGTACGTCGAAACTCACCTTGACGTGGCTTTGGGCAGCCAGGTTGTAGATCTCACCGGGTTGCACGGTCTGTATGACCCGAATCAGTGAGCTGGAGTCGGTCATGTCGGCATAGTGAAGGTTCACCAGCCTTTTTCGGTGCATGTCCCTTACCCATTCGTCCAGGTACAGGTGTTCGATGCGGCCCGTATTGAATGATGATGAGCGGCGTAATAACCCGTGGACTTCGTATCCCTTGTCTATTAGAAATTCAGCCAGGTAGGATCCGTCTTGTCCCGTTATACCTGTAATTAATGCTACTTTTGTCATGATTTTATCTGTTGTAATTAAAATGCAAATATATCGTAAATTTTTCACATGGCGTTTTTATACGCGTTCTTACCGATCAGGGTCATCACAATAATCTTGATATCCCATAGGAAGTTCCAATTTTCCAGGTATTCCATGTCGTATTCTACTCTTTTTTGCATTTTCCAAAGCTCGTCGGTGAGTCCCCTGTAGCCATTTACCTGTGCCCAGCCGGTAATGCCCGGCTTCACGAAATGGCGCACCTTGTAATATTCAATCAAAGCGGAATACTGTTCGGTATGCTTGAGCATGTGCGGACGCGGCCCGACCACAGACATATTCCCCACGAGAACATTAAAGAACTGAGGCAGTTCGTCGATATTGTACTTGCGTAAAAAATTCCCGATGGAGGTTATCCGGTTGTCATTTTTCACGGCCTGTTTCGTATCTGCTTCATGGTTCACCTTCATGGTCCGGAACTTGATACAGTTGAATGTCTTGTTGTTTATTCCCGTCCGTTGCTGAACGAAAAACACAGGCCCTTTTGAGTTTAGCTTGATAATGATGCTTAGCAGGGGAAGCAACCAGCTGAAGATAAACAGAATGACTGCCGATGAAAAGACGACGTCGAATGCCCTTTTTTTCAGGCGCAACGTCAGGTCGTCCAGAGGGATCTGCTGGGGGTTGAACATCTCGAAGAAACGGGCGGACTCTACCTTTCGGTACATGCACTTGTTCCAGTACCCGTTCATGAGGATATACCGCACTCTCAGTCCGGTTTTATTGCACAAGGCAAGAAGCTCTTTCGTGTTTTTCAGGGTAAAGTACTTGGGGTTGGTCACGAAGATCATGTTTATTTTGTGATCCTTCGCTAAAGCGGGTAGCTCCGTCAGCCCTCCCAGAAGGTCCTCTCCAGCACCGTTCCCTTTGTCAGAAATATAACCCACCAGCTTGAAACCCAACGTAGGGTTGTTATTGAGTATTTTTCCAACTACCCGACTCGAGTTGTTTGTACCCAATATAACCACCCTGTTGAATGAATATCCCTTCGCGTAGCGATATCGATGGAGCTGATAAATGAAATAAAACACTACTACCTTGAACAGGAAAAAGAATGCTACATACTCCAATAAAAACACCCGGTGATACCCTTTGGGAAGGAAGATCTCTCCCAGCGCAAAAAGGGTGATGATCAAAACAAGGAAACGTATGCTGATAATTCTCAACCGGTACCTGTATTTGTCAGTGAAGAAGAAATTTCTTTTACCGTACAAGGTATAGGCAATGATTTCCGAGATATTCGCGTGTAGATAATACAGGTTTCTTCGGGGTACGTCCATATAATCGTGAACCGGGCTAAACTGAAAAACAATAAAGACCGCTAAGTTCAAAAGAAACAAGTCTATTAAAAGATAAAAGAACCTTATTCCCGGGTGATCTGTTTCCATAACTGCGAAATAATAAAATAGAATACGTTGTACATGCTTTGTTGCGTTTATGCTGAAAAACAAGGATGCCTTGTCTTTTAGCCTTTTAGAGTAAATCGCGAAATACTACACGGGGCCGAGTGTTTTTATAATGATAGAGTGCCACCAGTTTTTCCTTCAGGATATGCTTGATGAATAATGTATTCCCGATGAGGTACCTGCGCCACATGCGCTTAGGTTCTTTGACCAATCGGTAAAACCATTCCATACCGATGGATATCATCCAGCCGGGAGCTCTCTTCACGGTTCCGGCATAGAAGTCGAATACGGCACCGATGCAACAGATGTGGCCCGCTTTCAACTGAGGGTAATACTTGAAGGCCCATTTTTCTTGCTTGGGCGCCGTCATGCCGATAAAGAGGACGTCGGGTTCGATTTCATTGACTGCGTCTACCATCCTTTGGCTCTCTTCATCGCTGAATTCCGGTTTGTAAGGCGGAGAGTAGCTGTAGATCTCAACATTGGGATATTCATTCTCCGCTCTCTCCCGAATGAGGTTCAACGTCTTTTCCGAACTTCCCAGAAAGAAACATTTCCCTTTCGTTGAGTGGATCCGATCCATTTCGTACCGGAACAGATCCGCTCCGGCAATCTTTTTTAATTTTTCGCCGATTAACAGGCGAAGCGCCCAGACGATACTTATTCCGTCGGGTAGCAGCATGTCGCTCGACTTCAGGGCTTCCCGGAAATAAATGTCTTTATGTAGTGTATTAAACGAGTGGGCATTGAGTGTGGTGATCAGTTTTTTTGACGGATTGATCTCTTGTAAAGACCCGTTGAACAAGTTAAATTCGTGTAACATATTGCTTATTTTTTAGGGTTAATTTGAAATGATTGATTGTTGTCAGGGCTCCACCAAAAGGTGAACCTGAGTGATGTCTCACAGTTGTGGATTTCTTTAAACCGGATTAATCCGACGTTAGGATCTCCGCACATGCTGGATATTCCCAGATCGATGTAATCGAAGTCCATCTTTTTATAGTGTTCGTAGATATTCATGACCAGGAAGTCTATTATCCCCAGCGATCTTTTTTCCATGTCGTCGCCCAGGAAAATGCCCTGAACGATCTTGCTGTGTCCCCTATAAAAAATTCCTGCTCCGATATTGCATCCATCGCTATCTTTTACCAGGAAGAAATCGACCGGCAGGATTTCATTCACTTTCAGTATGTCCTCGAGAGTCATGTGTATTTCCCGTTCTTGCTCGACACGATTCCGGAAAATCACGTCATAAGCGTCTTTCCTAGATGCTTCGTCTGTAACAATGCTGCAGGAGAGCTGATGTTTTATTGCTCTTCTGCAATTCTGGCCCACCGTGTTTTTTGTCCAGTTCCCGTCGAATTTCTTCAGGTTCACACAGTTCTGTATATCGGGGGTAGCCATAGTGAATCCCAACCTGACAAACGCATTTATGAATTTCGCGTTCATGTTGTTCTGATAGGGGTTGGGCGGTAAGGTGATGACTACCCGCTTGAATCCCTGTTCGTTCACAAATAATTTTAAGTCAGAGAGGTAATTGAATATAACACTGTACGATACATGTTCGTGTGTATAGTGAAAGCCGCCAAAAGGAGCTGAAAAAGGTGAACAGAGAATATCGTCCTTCAAGCCAAGAATTAATCCGATAGACTTTTCCTCTTCGTCCATCAGCCTGATCAGCCGTTCTGTCTTATTCTCAACCAGCCCGAGAAATGCTTCTGATATAAACGGACTTGGGTCGGTGTCAAAATACCTTCTGTACAGTGTTTTTGTAATGTCTGTAAGCATTTTCTAGCAAATAAGGGTTATTTAATCGCATCTTGTAAAATGGAAAGTAACTTGTGTTCAAAAATACTGAGGGTGAAATTATTTTCGTATTTCATCCTTCCGTCCTTTCCCATCTGCTTTCGCAACAGCGGGTACCGCACCAGCAACTCCAACCTTTCTGCCAGGGCAATGACGTTACGTTGCGGAATCAGGAAACCGTTGATTCCGTCTTTTACCATATCGGGAATGCCTCCCTCAAAGGTGGAAATAACGGGTAGGCTGTGCTGCATGGCTTCCAGAATAACCAACGGGAAGCATTCGTTCGGATAATAGGTGGGTAGCACAAAAACATCAGCCTGTTCGTAAGCCATTTCTTTCAGTTTCCCAAACCTTTTTCCAAGATACTTTACCTGGTTCGTCAGTTTTTTTTGTTTTACGTAATCGTTGAACTGTTGTTCGTTCACGTCTCCTTCCCCGCCTATGAAATCGCATGTAAACCGGTATCCTTTCTCTTTTAAGAGTGAACAAGCTTCAATCAGGTCAAAAACTCCTTTCGTTGTAAAGAGATTGGATAAGAAAAGGATCTTTAACGTCTTGTCTTCTTGAAGGGACAAAAGTTCTGTTTCCACCTGGTAGTCTTTGATCCCGTTGGGACAATAATAAACTTTCCAGGGTAAAACATACCTTTCTACATCCAGGTATAGCTGCTCCGACAGGAGGATGACGCTGGTGTTTTTAAAAACAAACCGGTAGAGCAGGTCGTTTACCTTTTTGTGCTGGTTATGCCGGATTCCTTTGTTGTGAAGGTGGTATATTGTTTTTACGCGAAAAATGCGTAGTAATCCTACCAGAAAACAGTCTTTGTAAAAGGCGGCACCGGTGGTTGAAAGGGCATAATAACAGAGGTCTGGCCTGCGGTGAATAAGTTTCCCGAAGAGTTCGATCCAGATTGCAATGAATCGGAACAGTTTGATAAAACTAGTTTTACCGGTCTCGTTTACTGAACGGGACATGAGCAAGTTAATATACCTGCCGTGAAAGGAGTTGTTGATCAACGGGCTTTCTTTAACAAATTCACCAACAATGGAAGATCCGTGCACCGGTGGTGGTAGATGAAGCAGGTAGAGTATGTCCTTTTGTTTGTTGCGCATAGTTTTTTATGTGTATCTAAGTCGAATCCGTCAGGTCAGTTTTTCCCATTCTTTATTGAACTGCAATTGGTAATTCCCCATTAATGAAGGCCTTTCTGCCAAGCGTACCTCTTTTACGGATTGAATCATTTCCAGAAAACGTTCCGTTTTCTCCAAGGTGTCGTTTCTGTTCTTTGGATCAAACAGGATTCCTCGTTCAGGAGTTATCAAACTTGCTGCTCCGGCATATTGAGAACACAGTACCGGCATCCCGAAAATCAATGCTTCGTTCACAACGGCTCCAAAAGGTTCGAACAAGCTCGGCAAGACTAATCCTGACCCGCACGCATACCAGGCATGGAGTTCCTCTCCCTCTAGTCTCCCTGCAAACATAACTTTTCCACGCAATTGCTGATCTTCCATTATTTCTTGTAAGGAGGAGAGCTCTCTTCCTTCCCCGACGATGACGAACTTCAGGTTATCAGCTTCGAGCAACAGGAAGGATAGAGTACTCAAAAAAACGGAAAGCCCTTTTTCGGGGATTAGCCTTCCCACAAACAACAGTGTCTTTTTACCTTCGAGGTCGTATTCCCGAACATATTGTTGTGCGATCTCCTCCAATTTCCGGGCGTTTTCCCTCAATCTTTCCGGTTTTTGCAATATGGGTGAGACGATAAGCTGATGCTCTTTCAAGTTGAACTTGTTTTTGTAAAACTCCGATACCTCTGCAGACATGACCACCCAAAAATCCAAATGTTTTACAGACCGTTTTCGGGCCAAATTTCGTAATTTCGATTGCATGTGGTGGCACATGTCTATACTGTCGTCCAGGGTAGTCCCTATTTTTTGAGTGATGATGCCTAGCTGTTTCCAGAGAATCAGCAACTGGGTCGTCAGAGAATATTCAAACCCCATAATTATGTCGGGTTGTATCTTCCGGATCATCCTGTACATGCCAAAACGGAAGAATACTTTCCCTTTCCGGCGTGGTCCTTTCAGTAAGTAGAGAACCTTAAATCTGCAATGGCCCAGGAGTTTACTCTGATCCATCTTATTGTTCCAGATGTTGTCGAAAAGAAAAACCACCGTCAGATCGAACAGCTCGTTCAGCGAATTAAACTGATCAAGTCTGTAGGGTGCAAGGGACGGGTGAAACATCAGTATTTTCTTTCTTTGCCTGTTCATACTTCTTTACTTTTTTTACGATACATCTTTAGTTCTTGAACCTGTCCCACAAAAACGGGAAAAACGTCTTCATCCACAACATCACGAAAGAGTAGGGGAGAAACATCGGAAAATGCCTCTTTACGTAAAACAAATACTCATTATACGCCAATCCTTTAGGACTCTTCAAGTACGCAATCCGGTCCCTTAACGGTAGATTTCCTCTTTTCCAGCTTTTCCCGTGATCATCCGGACACACTCCGCATACGTTAGGTGCCACGTAAACCGGAACATCTCTTTTGCGGGCCCGCAGTGAATAGTCGTAGTCTGCAATACCGTGCGTGAAGCGATCATCGAGAATACCCACCTGGTCTACTGCTTCTCTGCTGACCCACAGTATGTTGGCATTTGCAATCTGGCATTCCTGCGGTTGGGCCTGTGGGGAGAGCAGTTGACTTTTCACGATAACGTGGTTGGTTTTGATCCGGGAGCCGCCGTAGGTTACTTTTCCGGTTTTTCCGTCTATCGTTGTGCCGCAGTAAATTCCCGTCTTGCCTGTTTGCCGGAGTGAATGCTCTTCGGCTTTCATCAGATTCATGATAAAGTCATGCTTTAACTTTACATCGTCATTTATCAGTAAATAAGCATTGTATGATTTCCTTTGAGTGGCTGTTCTCCAAGCCAGGCGCATTCCGCCTGCCCAGAACAAAGTACCTCCGCCTTTTAGGACGGTAACCTGCGGGTACAGTTCTTTTACCGCCTCTTCCGTCCCGTCCGTTGAGCCGTCATCTGTTAAAAAGACATCCAGTTTAACACCCGGTGGAAGTTCTGCTTCAAACAGAGATGCCAGACACGTGAGTGTTTGGGCTTTTCTGTTGTGGCACGTGAGTAAAACAGCTATTTCTTTTCCCATTGTTTTTCTTTTTTAATCAAATGATTTTGCAGGCGGATATAGCGGACATCAAAAATGCCGCGCACCCACACGGCAACTTCTTTGTTGGTCATCTCCCGGAAAGTATATGAAAAACACAATCCAATCATCACCCATAGCATGAAGTAGTTGAGGGAGAAGTTATTGACATCTTCTACCCAGGCGTACAGCCACCGGAAGGCAATGTAAATACCCAGCATTTTAGCGTATATGTTTGCTGATCTGTTTACGGCTAAATAGGAAGCCCTGAAAAAGATCAACGTATAAAGGATTACACCCGCTATACCTGTCCAGGTAAACACGTTGGCCAATCCAATTTCATTGGCTAATCGCTCGCTTCTTCGGGTCAGCTCGTATGCTCTTTCTCCGAATATTTCAGAATCGTTTCCCCGGGCCGGTGTGCGTCCCAACAGCCAGTAGTTGTTGTTTATCGCCGATTGAAGCACTTCGGAATAGATGAAAGTACGTGTATCTGTGGTAACGTTTATTTCCACACGGTTACCAAATTCATCCGTTCCTACGGTGGTGTAATCTCCTTTCACGTAATCGTCCATTTTAAAAACGTTGAAGATCTCGCTGACCCCCAGCAGAAACAATACTACGGGTATGACAAACAAGGAGAGCCGGACTGCTTCCATAACCTTCACAGTAATCATGCTCCGCAAGTAATAAAAACCCAGTATGAGTAAAGGAACGCCAAATTTTATGACATTGCTACGTGCTCCCAGGTCCGCGGTTATTACCACCAACGTTACGGTTATTACCAGGATTTTCTGACGCAGGGTAAGTGCCGGTAAGAACAACAGCAAGAAACTCATCGGAATCAGGTAAAATCCATATGCGTCTGCACGCAGGATAAGTGCGAAGATTAAAAAGAGAGGTAGCACGTACCTTACGTAATACGAAAGCATATATTGCACAACCTTCTTGTTGGTTGCCGAATAAGCCACAATGGGAAGCAGAAGTGCCATTGCGTTACTTATCAATCCTTTCCAGTCCCAGTATATTTCAGCAACAAGCATCCCTCTTACGATGCAGACAATGTTCCAAAGCAAATATATCCAGACAATCCTAAGGTTTTGTTCGTTTTTCCTGTCGAAGAAAGAATACCTTGCCAGGAAGAATACAGCTAAAATAATTATTGACAATACCCAGACAATCGTGGTGTTGTTTAGAACGGAAGTGATGGAGCGCCACCGTTTGGCAAAAGACAACACGGAGTAAACGGTGAGCACCAGAATGGTCACCGGAATGGCTTGGCTTATTATCTGTTTGTTAACGGTATTCATCTGTTCTCATTACGAATAAAGTTGGTATATCTCTTCTGCATTTTTTTTCAAATGATACGTCTCGTTCACCATTTTCTTTGCACGGGCGGAAAGTCTGGTTGAAATCTCGGGATGTGTGTGCAGGTAGATTATTTTTTCCGCCAGGATGGTATGGTCTTCGGGAATAAGCAGGCTGTTTTCCCCTGTCTGGTTGAAATCCCTCAGTCCAGTTACGTTGTAGAGTATTGCGGGGATTCCGCAAGCCATCGCCTCGATGGTCGTGATGGAGATCCCTTCGTGTTTACTCGTCATCAGGTATATGTCAGATGCTACCAGGTACCTGCGGATATCCGTCTGGTTGCCGAAGAACCGGACGCATTTGTCTACACCCAGTTCTACGGCCAGCTCCCTTTCTCCTTTTTCTGCTTCTCCCTTCCCTAAATGCAAGTACTGCAGGTTGGGATAATGCTTCGTAATGAGCGGCAGCGCCTTGATAATTTCTTCGTGCCTTTTGATGGAACTACAGCCACCGATGGAGATTATTACCAGAGCATCTGCGGGAATCCCCAACTCCTCCCTGTTTTTAATTTTCTCTCCATTCGAAGCTGGAAAGAACCGGTTTTCTCCGTACCAGTTGTATACCTTTTTCGTTTTGTTGCGGTAATGTTTCAATTCGTGCTCATAAACCGAATGGCTGATGCTCTGGAACCGGCACCTGAATATTCTTTTGGCCGACCATCGTTGCAACACATGATAGGGATAACTGTAAAAGTGAGAAACAAAAATACTGTGAAAGGTATACACGGATCGTTTGCCGGCCAGCCACGCACAAAGTGCCATCTCCCACATGATCGCATGGCTGTGGATATGGACCACATCGTAGTTTTCCCTTGTCAGAAACTCTGTAAACCAGATCCAGTACCGGATGCGTGCAATTATATTCCATCTGCCGGGATAGGGCCTGTGAACAACCTTGTAGCCTGCTTGCTCAAAATGCCGGGAATACTCGCCCTGGTCAGGAGCAGTGGCCATAACGGTCAGTTCACATCCCTTGTGTTGAAAATAGGAGGATGCGTCAACGTACATTATTTCCGCTCCTGAAAATTTAAGCTCGTGAAGAATCTGTACTACTTTCATGGTGTTGTTTTATAATTTCGGAATAAATCTGGTAATATTGCCGGGAGGTTTGCGTGATGTTGTGCCGTCTGAGGGCAATCTCCCTGGCGTTTGCACTAATCTTCAATGCCAGTTCATCATCGGAAAAAATCCGGGCTATCTGATAAGCCAGGAACACATAGTCTCCCGGTGAGAACAGGAGTGAACTTTCATTATCCTTTACAATGGACGTTACCCCGCCAACAGACGAAGCTACGCAAGGCGTTCCCGTCATCATGCTTTCTCCCAGTGAATTGGGGCTGTTCTCCAGGAATGAGGGCAGAACAAACAGGTGCGCCTTGCTGTATTCAGCGGCCATTTCGTCGGCCGACAACCTTTTGCGCAGAATAATGTTTTCCGTTAATTTCAATTTCCTGATTTCGCTTTTCAGGTAATTGGAATAATCTTCTCCAATGAATACATCTTTTATCTTGGAGGATTTCAGTGTAAAGGAAGACAAGGGTGCGACTATTTTTACCTCGGGAAATTGCCTTTTCAGAATTGCAGCGGCCTGCAGTAAGGTGTGAAATCCTTTTAACGGATATTCGGCCGAGGGGACAAATATCCGGTGACGTTCGCATTCATCGATCTTCCACACATGTTGGTAAAAGGCAGGGCGTAACAGCTCTTCTCCGTGGAAGTAAGAGGCCCCTGCATTCATAGCTGCCAGCTGCGCTTTGTCCCAGGCCGTTCTTCCGATAAAATACCGGTTGATCCTGTATACCTCTTTTTCAATGTCACTGTATTTTCTCCATTTCCGCAACGTGGAGTTCACTCCACCGCGCCCGACTCTGTTTTTGACGGACCGGTGTTTTTTTAACCCGGCATTGGCCACGCTGTATTTCAGGTAATCCAGGCAGGAAGATACGATGCCCTGTATGGAGCAGACAATTGGAATTTTTGTATCCACGTACTTACGCAGGAGGGCGAAATTCTTTTCGGTGCCGTGAATGTGGATAATATCAGGCTGAAAATCGTTTATTACGGACAAGTATCTGTTCGCCAGATTGGCGCTCATTACTGACGCGTTTTCGTTCTTGCTGATGCGTATGGAATAATACACAACGCCATCTATTTCCTGCTTCTGTTCGTTTCCATTTATCACGGGAGTGACGGATGCAAGCGTTATGCCGGGTTGTTGGAGGATATTGTAAAACAGAGGGGCAACCCAGGACCCGCCTTTTGTGGGCTGGCCCTTGACGTAGGGGAAGAAAACCTCAAACACATCGTGTGTTATCCAAAAAACGCGCATATCTTTCTTTATTTAAACATTGTATCAGTATGACCTTACTCCGTTGAATTTCAAGTACCAGTAGAACAGGCTGAATTTCAACAGGAGGGGGACACCTTTGTGCCCCTTGAACCCTTTGTATTTATACCGCAGCCAGTTTTCGTAATAGATCGATAAATCAATGGGATTGAATATATTCAAATTCTGTTTCCTGTATTTGTTGAAAATTTTCAGGGCCTCTTTTTTTCTCAGGTTTTCCACAGAATCGTTTCTGGAGAGTGAGTTTTTGTGAATCCTGTACTTGACCGTCGGTTTATTCATGTAATGTATTTTAATGCCTTTGCCGATAATTCTAAATACCATGGACATGTCTTCGTAGATTTTGAATTCCTCGTCGCAAAACCCAATGCTGTTGATCAGTTCCTTCTTGTAGAAAAAAGTTGGCGTATTCAGAAACACGGGCCAGCGCGCATAGGCCTTTAGCTGCTCCTTGACGGATGAGCGGCTGGCAAAATAGATCAATCCCTCATTGATGGTTTCCTTTTTTGCCGGCACGCTGTTTTCATCCATTTCCTGCACTTCCGATATAATGAAGGAGGCTTTGGGAAAGCGGCCTGCGTACGCAAGGTTATCGGTAACACAGTTGTCGAGTAAGGCGTCGTCGCCGGCAATCAGCTTAACCCATTCTCCTGTGGTTGCCTGTATTCCACGGTTACAATTTGCGGCTATTCCCGTGTTTTTTTCTACCGTAATAATTTTTGATTCGTAAAATCGCTGCCGATTTTTTTCGATCCAATCCGTACAGAGCTGGACTGTGTCGTCCTTAGACGCGTCGTCACTCACGATCAGCTGAATATTGTCCCACGTCTGGGCTTTCACACTTTCCAGCGTCTCCAGCACGTATCTTGAGCTGTTGTACGTGATGATGATGATCGAGACTAAAGGTGTACCTGTATTATTCATAAATCATTATTTATTTCTGTATTTTTGTAGAAAACCCCGGATAATCTCTTTTAATCCGATTCTGCTCTCCAGTTCCAGGTAGGAATACCAGCAGGAGACTCCGATGAGCAATGTTCCGATAACGTATGTATAGGGTTTTTCTATTAGGTTTACTATGGCAAAACTCATCAATGCCAACGAGAATTGGACGGCAAAAATCTTTAAGAAGGAGGAGGTGAACGAAAAGTGGTACTTTACTTTTGCAATGACATATACCTGTATGAGGTAGATCATGTAAACCATCAGGAACGAAACCCCCAACCCCGTTAATCCCCCAAAATGGTATCCCAGCAGGCTAAAGCCTAGTGTATAGGTGTTCCCGGTTAACTCGTTCCAGAAAAACAGCCTGCTTGCTCCTTTTGCCAGAAAAACAAAGGCGATTGCCCAGCTTACAGCTTTGAAAAATATGCCCAGGGATGCCCAGTATATCATTCCCGTTATGGCTAAAAATTGTGTGGAGTATAAGAGGATAATGGCCCAATGAATAAAAACAAGGAATCCGATCAGCACGGGAGCCAGTATCAGCAGCGCAATTTCAGACTGCTGATTGACGTTCCGGGCACACTGTTCGTTGCTGTTTGCCACGGCTGATAGCCTGGGGTAGTAATCAGTTCCCATTGCCGTAAAAATCATGCCCACGTAGGTATTGATGATGGCGAATCCCGCATTGTACAAACCAACATCTGCCATGTTCCCCGTGCGGTTGATGAATATCCGGAGCAAGTATGCAGCGGCAATCGATATCAGTCCGCTGAGGCTTATCATAAAGCCCATAACCAGCATGCTTTTGCCTTCGGCGACGGTGATTGCCCGGTTAAGCGTTGTCTTTCTGATCTTTGTCTTTTTTGCGAAGTGCCAGGAGAAAAACAGGGTGATCAATGCCGTGAGGATAATAACAGGCACAATTCCCTCAACTCCGAATCTGTAATAGAGCGGAACAGTAATCAGAAGTCCAGCGATGCTGCCGTAGACGTTGGCCTTTGCTAAATCTTGTAACTTACGAAGCCCCTGCAGCAACACCAGTTCCCCCGTACTCAATTGGCTGAAAAGTAGTGTGGCGGAAATCCAGGCAAAGGAAGCCGTATATTCTTTATTGCCAAACGTGAACTGGCTTAACCAGGGTGAGAAGAGAAGCGTCACAACGGCTCCGAGGATGCCTGTGATCCAGACCAACCGGCGCATAACGGAGATTACCGTCGATATACGTTGCTCATCTCCTGTGGCATTTGCTTCGGAAATATTTTTGATGGCACTTGTGCCCAGACCGAAGTTAGTTAGGCCAGCTACCAAGCCGGTGGTGGAGGTCAGCAGTCCCACAATACCCATACCAGCCGGCCCGAGGAGGAGTGCTACAAATTTCGAGCGCACGATGGAGATGACGATTTGAAAGACCTGAACTCCGCCAAAAAGAGAAGTCGCTTTCATGATCTGCCGATATGAGGATTGATGCTTGTTCATGTTGTTCTTTTCGAATTGTTCGGATGAAAGGAATTCACTGTTTTTGTCACGGTTTCAACTTCTTCATCGGAGAGTACCTGGCTTATAGGCAGGCTCAGGACTTCGTTGTGAATTTTATCGGTGACCGGCAAAGGCAGGTCGCTCCACTCTTTGTATGCCTTCTGTTTGTGGGGTGGAACTGGATAGTGGATAAGTGCCTGAATCCCGTTTCCGTTGAGATGGTGAAGCAACGCATCGCGATGCCCCGAGCGAATCACAAACAGGTGAAACACGTGTGCATCCCAGTCGTTTACTTCAGGCAGTACGATATCCGGATGATGGATATGGGTCAGGTAATAGCGGGCCACTTCTTTTCGTCGTTGGTTGTCTTTGTCGAGGTACTTCAGTTTTACATCCAGAATAGCTGCCTGGAACTCATCCAGCCTGCTGTTAAGCCCCTGGTAATCGAATATGTATTTGGTGTTGGAACCGTAATTGGCCAATGCCCGTGCCGTTTCCTCCAGTTTTTTGTCGTCGGTAGTAATGGCACCGCCATCGCCAAAAGCCCCCAGGTTCTTGCCGGGATAAAAACTGTGGCCGGCCGCGTCTCCCAAAGAGCCTGTCGTCTTTCCGTTAAACTTGCATCCGCTTGCCTGGGCATTATCTTCAATAAGTTTTAAATCGTGTTTTTTACAGATCTCTCCGATTCTGTCGGTGTACGCGCATTGCCCGTAAAGGTGGACGATCATGATCCCCCTTGTCCTGGGGGAGATGGCCGCTTCAATTTTGGTGTCGTCCAGCTGATACGTACGGATATCTGGTTCGACCAACACCGGAACTAGCCGGTTGTCGGTAATGGCGAGGATAGAAGCAATGAACGTGTTTGCGGGTACAATAATTTCGTCTCCCTCGCTCATGATGCCTAATTCCATGTATGCCTTGAGGATTATCCGCAAGGCATCCAGACCGTTGGCAACGCCCACGCAATAACGGGTGCCGATAAATCCGGCGTAGTTGTTCTCGAATCGTTTATTTTCTTCGCCAAGCAGGTACCAACCCGAATCGATTACCCGGGATGCGGCCTGATGGATTTCCCCGGTGTATTTCTGTGTAATTTTCTGTATGTCGAGAAATTTAATCATCTGTGTCGATCTTTAATATATGCTTTACTCCATTCTTGTCTCTTTTGTCCATATCCAGTAAAATACCCTCTTCGGTTATGTACCCTTTTTGAGTAGCCGGATTTCCATACCAAAACGAATAATCGGGAATGTCCTTCGTGATGATGCTTCCGGCGCCGATAAAGGAATATTCTCCAATCACGAGTCCGGGAAGTATCGTTGCGTTTGCGCCAATGGACGCTCCTTTTTTCACCAGGGTGGGTTTAAATTTTGAGGTGTCGTGCGCTTTTGACCGCGGAATCAGCTCGTTGGTGAATGTCACGTTGGGCCCGATAAATACGTTGTCTTCAATGGTTATCCCGTCCCACAACTGTACCCCGCTTTTGATGGTCACGTTGTTACCGATCACAACCTTGTTTTCGATGAATACATGCGCGCAAATATTGCAGTTGCTTCCGATCTGTGCGTCGGGCAATATCACGCAAAATTGCCAGATTGTTGTGTCTTCGCCTATGTTTTGGGAAAGAACGTCCGTTCGCGGATGGATATATCTCATTTTTTGTATTCTTTAAATTCGTTGTAATCTCTTATATAATCATCGGCAGAATATTCCGAAGAGGCTAAAACTAGGCAAACTGATCCGGAAGAAAAATTGTCCAGCTCCCTCCAGATGCCAGGAACAACAAGTAATCCGCGATAGGGACGATTAATGGTGAATGTCCTTTTCAATTCGCCATCATCCAGTGTTACATCGAAACTGCCGCTGGCTGCTACGATGAATTGCTGCAACTCTTTGTGTGCGTGGCCACCCCGTGACTCTCCCCCTGGCACATCGTAGAGGTAATACACACGCTTTACATGAAAAGGAACCGTTTTGCCGTTTTCCACTACACTGATGTTTCCTTTCTCGTGATGGTGCTTGTCTATTTCTATTATAGAACAATCATAGATGTTCGTTTTTTTCATTTGCCATTTGTTTAAACAATTCGTAGTCATATACATAGTCGGCTACATCGAACCTGATGGATGCCAAAATAAGTGCCAGGGAGTTGGTGGAGAAATTCTGCATTTGTCTCCATATCCCTTTAGGAACATACAGCCCATAATAAGACCGGTTCAAAGAAAATATCTGTCGCTCCTTTCCGTTGTCAAGGATCACATCGAAACTGCCCGAAAGGGCAACAATAAATTCCTGATTCCGTTTGTATGCGTGGCCTCCCCTGACTTCCCCACCGGGTACATCGTAAATCCAGTAGGCCCTTTTTATTTTGAAAGGGATGTTTTTAAGTTCTTCTATCACGGATAAATTTCCTCTTCTGTCCAAATTTTTCGGAAGGTCAATTATTTTCGCACCATTGAGTTTCATTGTTCTGCGTTTTTTAATTCATTTGTCTGTCTTTTTTGTTTTAAGTCAATGTTTTATGCTGGTATTTCTGCTTTACGCGTATCCGTATCCGTATTTTTTGCCATATCCGTAACGGTAGGCGATGGCATTCATGTTTACTGAGTTCAGGACGAAATACATTCGGGTAAGCTTGTCCTCTTTGTAATATCTTGCCGCGTCTTCAATGAATTTCTTGGGCGTATAGTCCGCTCGAATAACATAAAGATTCACATCGGCAAGACGATTCAGTAGAAAACTGTCGGAAACCACTCCTACTGGCGCCGTATCAATAATTATAAAATCAAAATCTCTTCGCAGATCGCTTATCAGTTCATCCAACAGAGGTTTCGCTAATAATTCGTTGGGATTAGGCGGGATGGACCCGGCGGTAATGACCGACAGATTGGGATGAACTCCTGAGGGTTTCACCAGTTCTTCTTTGTTCAGGTTTCCCGACAAATAGAGGGTAATCCCCTTTTTATTGTCTATTCCCAGGTAATCTGACAGCTTGGGCTTACGAATATCCAGCTCAACGATCAACACTTTTTTATCGAGCAGGGCTAAGCTCATGGCCATATTGATGGTAACGAATGTTTTCCCGTCTCCACTGATGCTCGACAGCATATTGATTACCTTTTTTTCTTTACTGTCGATAACGAATAATAGGTTGGCTCTTAGTAGCCTCATCATTTCGCTGAAATTATCATTGTTGTTTTCCCGGATGACAATATGTTCACTGTGAGAAACCTGGGGAATTTCACCCAGGATAGGAACCGGAGTCAGTTCTTCCAGTTCTTCCTTGTCGCTAACCTGATATCGCAACAGGTCCTTTATTTTAATGCAGGCAACAGGTATAACCAATCCCAGGGCGAAAAACAACAATCCGATCATTCTTCGGTTTGGTGATACGGCACCCAGGAGGCGAATATTATCCACCAGTTTGGTGTTGGGCTCGACCGAAGCCATATTCATGTATTTTTCCTCTTTTTTTTGAAGAAGATACAAAAACAATTCTTCCTTGATGTTCTGCTGGCGTTTTATGTCGGAGTAAACCCTTTCCTGGCGGGGGATAGCCCGTATCCGGGCGTTATTCCGGTAATACATGGCGGAAATGTCGCGTTGCTGAATTTCCAGGTTGTTCTTCTCGTTTTGCAAGCCAGATTTCACGGAATTGAAAGTGGATTCTATCCGGTTATTCAAGTCGATCATGGACTGGTTACTGCTCGAAGCAATGCGCGAGAGCCTGTTTCGCTCCAAAACCAAATCATTGTAGGCATTGATCTGAGCTGTCAAGGCTTCACTGTTTATCCCGGAGTTTGCGGGGATAAGTTGATCGTGGTCTCTTTTTCCTTGAACATAATTATTCAGGCTTGAAACAATCGAATATTGAGTCTCTGCCTCCACTTTCATTTGTCCCACACTGGCAGATTGCGTGTTGTAGACATCTGCCTGAGAGGCAATATCGGTCAGTCCTTGCGACTGCTTGTAGTCTTGTACCTGCGTCTCCACAGAACTGAGTTCCTCGCTTAATTTAGAGAGATGGTCATCGATAAGTTGGGATGTTTTGTCGGCTAGCTCAATCTGATCCCTTATGCCTTCTTCGTTATATGTATTGATGTATTCTTCCAAAAAATCCTTTCCCAGCATTCCATTCGGGCAAGTCAACGCCAAGTTTGCCACTGAAGAATTTTTGGAAGTCAGTTCTATTTCCAGGGAATTCAGGTAACGGGCTGCAACGTTCACGGGATGTTCAATTTTTACCCTTACGAACTTGCTTTCTACGGGACCTGGGTTACGCTTAACCAATTTTAAACTGCCAAACGGGAAAGCCACTATACTGTCGGACGATGAAGCTTTTACACGGTACTTTTTATCGTTGTAATCGCCAAAGAATTCATAATCGCCGGTGGGCGTTATCCATACGTCAAAAACGATGTTTTTTTCCAGGTTATTGAGTGTGTTTTCAGCTATGTTAATAAGAACAGGGGTCTCATCCCCGTATAGAATTCTCATTTTTCGTTTTGGAAAATCCGGGAGGAATTTGTCCAGTCCCGTCAGTTGAATAATCTTAAACGGTTTTATTTCTGTGTATGAGGCGTAAACCCCGAGCTTCCTCACTACGCGCTCAACGATCAATGATTTCTTTAAGATTTCAATCTCATTATCCACGTTGTTCTTTTGCCGGATGACTCCCATTTCCTTAAACACATTCATTTCAGAAGCTCCCCCTCCCCGTTGATCGTCTTTGAACAGAATTGAAGTTTCTACCTTGTATTGCGGCAACGTGTAAAAAAGATAGACAGCGGCAACAACCAGACAGAGGAACAGGGAAATTAAAAACCATTTCCAGTAAGAGAGGTATTTCATCAGTATACCCACGACATCAATTGGTTTTTCAGCCAGCATACCGTATTCTTCTTCAACTGTGGAGTAGTTCTTCATTGTTTATGTTTTGTTTATAAAGTCTTTATACCGGTAAGGCCTTTCATTACCGGGTGATGCTGTAGATTGTGGCTGCCATAGTGGCTAACGAGATCAGGACAGACAACGTTGAAATCCGGTAAGTTTCCGCCGCGCCAAATCGGGAAGAGTTTGCCCGGGACTGATTAGGCTCTACATATACCACATCGTTTTGTTCGAGGAAATAAGCGGGAGAATCGAAAACATTTTTATCGTTGAGGTTTACGGTGTAAATTTTCCTTTCCCCGTTCATTCCCTCGCGCAATACTTTTACATTATCACGCTTGCCGTAAATAGTCATATCGCCTGCCAAAGCCAATCCTTCAAAAATAGTTATCCGTTCGTTAGCGGTTACAAATTTTCCCGGACGAAGGACCTCACCCAAAACGTTTATCGAATAATTTAAAATGCGAATGGTTATAATGGGCATTTCTCCCGTAAAAAACGGGGTTAACCGCTTCTCAATGAGGGATTCCAGTTCCTTCGTGTTTAATCCTTTCACATTCAGGATTCCCAGTATGGGAAGTTCTATATTCCCTTCGTTATCAACTAGGTAGCTTTGAATGGTGGGTTGTGAATTCAGCGAGTTGGTAAGGTCCTGTGCTTGGGGAGTAAAAAGATTGTATCTTCGCGAAGCTTCAGGCTCACTGCTGACTACGGTAATTGAGAGTAAATCTTTGGGCTTTATGCGGGCATCGTACAACGATTCATTGACGGTAGTTATTTCTCTCTGGAATTGAGGGAAATAGGCTATGTCTTTTACCGGCGAGCAGGAAGAGATAGTTAACCCCGCTATGAGGATAAGCAAGAAACTGTTTTTTTTCATACTGTGATTTTTAATTGAGCTGTATCGTCTCTGTTGGCATCATTAAGCAGATTCCTACCGTTTTGTAGTTATCCGACGTAATTTTTCTAAGATTTTCAGAACGACTTTCTGCTTTAAGCAGACCTTTTTATGCTAAACATTAAGTTTGTGCAACAATTTTGTGACAACTTGTTTACACTGCTGACAAAATTAAGAAAGAAAGGAAGGGGTATGTTAGGACTATATGAACATTTTTTTGTATTTCCGGATTAATTTTATTGTTAAATTATAACTACACGGGCATATTGAATTTACAATCCATTAAGAATGAGATTTATATTTTTAAAAAAGCTTTTACCCGCCAAATTTAAAAAACAGGAAAGAGAGAACCGAGGAACACGCTGCGTGAAAAATTTATAATTATAGGATAAAATACATATAATCAATTATATATATATTCAACAACCTGAATTCATCATTTGCCATCCATTTTTCTGAAGCCGTACCTTTTTTATCTAATTTAGTTAATTGTCGGGCAGCTTCATGCCGTAATTGTCCTAATTCGTTTCATTTTTGTCTACAAGAAAATTCGTTGAAACCGGAAATTTACCTTCAAAACGCCACCAGAAAACCATCCCTCAAAAAAGTGTTTATACCGATTCTAAACAGGTAAAAATAATTGGTAAAATATGCGCATTGTTAATTAAGGGCAACAGCTTTTAATTTTGCCTAAATAGTGTTATTTGGTTGTAATTTAGTACTATAATAAGAAATTTGTACGTAATTTTGCAGCGTAATAAATCATTTGATACAATTCTTTGTTCTTCATGCATATATTTTCCTATTTTAAAGATACAACAATCCATTCTTTTTGTAAATTGCACAGGAAAAGCAGGCTGCCTCAGTGAATTGTATGAATAAAATCAAAAAGCATTCAATGAAAAAAAATCTACTCATCGTACTGAATATACTGTTCGTATGCTTTACCGTTCATTCGTCTTATGGACAAGGTTCCAGGTATACCGGTTCTTACATTAAATCCTCCACGATACAGCACGTAGGGAAAAGCAATTTTGTAATAGAGGGATTGGAATTCACAAGCAACGATAGGGACCTTATTGTTTTGTACAGTTGCGAAAATGTGGTAATTAAAAACAATAGTTTTGTGGCATCTCCCGCAAAGAGAGGTATATACCTGGATAACTGTAAGAACATTACAATTATTGACAACACCTTTGATAACGTGCATACCGGATTAGTAGCACACAATTCCCGCGGAATAAAATTTGAATACAACGACGTGAAAAATGTTGGCGGCCCTATGAAAGAAGAGGACAAAAACAACGGGTTTGTCGCGTTGTTCGATAAGGTAAACGGCGAAGGGAATAGTATAAGTTACAATGTATCGGAGAATATTTTCGGGCAAAGTTCGCCCGGTGACCTTATTAACCTGAATCAGTCAAACGGTACGGCGCAGAGCCCGATTGTAGTGAAAGGGAACTGGATCAGGGGGGGCGGCCCGTCTCCATCGGGAGGAGGTATTATTTTAGGCGATATTGGCGGTTCTTATCAGGTGGCTGAAGACAATATTGTTGTGGACGGAGGACAGTACGGAATCTCTATTGCAGGCGGCCACGATATAGCTTTAAGAAACAACAAGATATACGGCAGCAAAAATTACTTCACGAACGTAGGACTTTATGCCTGTAACTGGTATGAAGAAAATTTAGGCAAGTCATATAACATCACCGTAGCAGGTAATGTTGTCAATTACAGGAACAAAGAAGGCAACATAAGTAATTGGTGGTATGCTTCCAACGTGGAGCCGGTAAGCGGTAAGGAAACCAACAGGTATGACCCCGCCCTATCTCCGTCGATACTCCCCGAACAGATCATCGGACGGGCAAGGATGTCGGTAGAACCGCAGCCGGAACCAGATCCGGATGAAAAGCCCGATGACATAGTGTTGGATCCTTCGATAAGTATTTATAAAGATACATTTGACCGTATTTGCGCCAATTGTAAAGGCTCTATATCTTCTTCTGCATCACTATCGGTCTTAAACCAAAACGGACAAAAAATACTCAGCATACCTATAATCGGTTATCACACTACTATTGACAACCCAATCCCCTCGGGAACGTATACCGTGATGGTTGAAAACGATGCCCGCTTGCAAATCAAAAAAATTGTGATTAACTAATTTAGCTAGAGAACGAGAGAAAATGAATAAAACAATATATATTATTTTACTGCTAGTAGCGTTTGTTGTCGTATCCTGTGAACGGAACGAAGAAAAAATAGAATTAACCAGTGCCTTAAACGGAGAGTGGGAGGTCGTGGCTTACCTGGGTGATACTCCTATCCACGATGGAGCGTTTCCGTTAATTATTTCCAGTGACTTTCCATTGAAAACGGATTCTATCACGATTAACGATACATCAAAATATTTTTGGAATTTTCAGGTTAAGGTTTCAGCTGATCACGAGAACGGAACCTTTGAAACGCAAAAATCTATTTGTGAACACTGCAGCTACGGGATTGGTATAAAGGTATTTAACGGAAAAATAATTGATTCTGACAGCATTTATCTGGAGATACAGTTTGAAGACGATGAAACACCTTATGGCAATACATACCAGCTAAAAGGGTACAGGGTAAACTAAGTCAGCCGGAAAATGGAAAAGCTAAAAGTACTCATTAATGCTTACGCCTGTTCACCGGATAGGGGAAGTGAGCCTGGGATGGGGTGGAACTGGTGCGTACACCTGGCCAACCATTGTGAATTATATATCATCAGCGAAGGGGAGTACCGGGAGAGTATAGAAGCTGCTCTGGCAACTTTGCCACAGGCGGGAAATATGCATTTTTACTACAATCCAATACCGGAGAAGGTGAGGGAGATGTGTAGAAAGCAGGGCGACTGGAGGTTTTATGCCCATTATAAAAACTGGCAAAAAGAGACACTCAACATAGCCCGGAAGATTATTGCCGAACACAAGATAGATGTTTTGCATCAATTGAACATGATTGGTTTCCGGGAGCCAGGCTACTTGTGGAAAATAGAAGGTATTCCTTTTGTATGGGGGCCTGTAGGCGGATTGAAACAATTTCCCCTTGCCTACCTGAAAGATGCCGGACTTAAGATGCGCTTTTTTATTCGTTTGAAAAACCTCATCAATACCTTGCAGATCAAGTATGATGTCCGGGTGGACAAAGCGCTGAGACGGGCTGGTTTGTTGATCAGTTCCATACCCGATTCTTACCGCGCCTTGAAAAAGTATAAGCAACTGGAGTCTGTCCTGATCCCTGAAACCGGCTGTTTTATCACGGATAATGTTCCAACGGGAAGATTCTACAACAGGGAGTTTAACGTGATGTGGGTTGGGAAATTTGATTTTCGCAAGCAACTGCCACTGGCTTTGAATGCTTTGGCGGCAGCGAACAACAAGCAAATCATTTTAAATGTTTATGGCCAGGGAAATGAGGTTCAGGAAAGAGAAGCGAAACAGCTGGTGTCGGAATTGGGTATCTCCGATCAGGTGGTATGGCACGGTAACCAATCACATGCAGTCGTCCAGCAAGCCATGCGTGAAGCACAGCTCTTTTTCTTTACGAGTGTAAGCGAGGATACATCTACCGTTATATTGGAGGCTATAAGCAACCGTTTACCTGTCTTGTGTTTCGATGCCTGTGGCTTTGGAGCCGTGATCGATGAAACCGTTGGACGAAAAATTCCACTTACCAATCCCCGTGAATCGGTTCGTGATTTTGCCGAACAATTGAATGTGCTTTGTAGTAAGCGGGAGTTGCTGGAGAAAATGTCCCTGAGCTGTAAATATTTACAACAAAAGCTTTCCTGGGATGAAAAAGCAAAAAAAGTGACTGATCTTTATTGGCAGGTAGTATCGGATTTTGTTTCGGATTAATCATTTTCCGGCCGGGATATCGTCAGGCCTGTCATTTTTGTATCTTTGTAACCTTAATTTATGAAAAGATGAACAATTTGGATTTTGAAGATTATTTACTAAATATCCCTTATCCTCGGCCGGATGTTTACGGTTCGCTTTCGATGCCGGTTTATAACACAGCTGCATACGAATTTAAAAGTGCTTCAGAAATGGAAGCCGCATTCTGTGGAAAAACAACGGATCACACCTATTCACGCATATCAAACCCCACCGTCCACTTTTTTGAAGAACGGGTGAAACAGCTTACCGGAGCTTTTAATGTTACAGCCCTTAACTCGGGGATGGCAGCCGTGAGTAATGTGTTCATGTCCATTGCCTACAGTGGATCCAACGTAGTTGTTTCACCCCATCTGTTCGGAAACACCTGGTCATTTTTCGAAAATACGATAAGAGCTTTTGGCGTGGAAGTCCGGTTTTGTGATTTGACGAACGAAAAAGAGGTCTGTGAACATATCGATGAAAATACGTGCGCCGTTTTTTTGGAAATTATCACCAATCCGCAAATGGAGGTTGTCGATCTTTCCTTTTTAAGTGCGTTGGCACGAGAAAAAAATGTACCGTTGATCGCGGATACGACCCTGGTGCCTTTTTCTGTTTTCAAGGCCGATAATTTTGGGATAGATATTGAAGTGGTTTCCAGTACAAAATATATATCGGGTGGGGCTACCAGTATTGGCGGACTTATTATCGACTATGCCACTTTTGACTGGACAAGAAACAAAAGGCTTAACGAATTGGCCAAAGAACACAGGAACCACGCATTTAATTATAAACTGCGCAAGGAAATTCACCGAAATTTCGGCGCGTATATGGATCCGAGGACAGCACACCTGCAGACGATCGGGCTTGAGACCCTTCACTTGCGGTACGAAAGGCAAAGCCATACCTGTCTTGAGCTGGCAAAGCGTTTGCAAACGATGGAAGGTATTGAATCGGTCAACTACACCGGGCTGCCCGGTAATCCGTATTATAACGTCAGCCTCCGTCAGTTCGGCAATAGTCCGGGAGCGATGCTGACGTTCGATCTGGTATCCAAGAGTGCTTGTTTCCAATTTCTGGATAACCTGAAAGTGATTCGCAGGGCAACCAATCTGTTTGATAACAAAAGCCTTGCTATTCATCCTGCCAGCACCATTTACGGCAGTTTGACCCAAGCTCAGAGAGAGGCAATGAAAATACATGATAAAACCATACGGTTATCGGTGGGGCTGGAGAGTGTGAACCGACTGCTGGAAGATATCGGACAAGCCCTGAGGAAGAAATAACCCGACAATCTTTAGTAAATAAGCACTTAATTGTTATTTTTGTAAAAATATAAAGTACATGCTGGTCTATGGAACGATTAAATGCTGCTGACAGAGAGATTAACGAGCCGGTAAGAAGAATAAGTTATCCGACTTACTTCTTCCTGGGTACTACAATCATTTTGGCTCTCTTGCTGGGAATAAATAGAATCAACGGAACCCGGACTAAAAAATACGATACATCCACAGTTCTTAGTAAAATTGTTCATATTCAGGAGCTTGCTACGGTCAAATACAGCTATTCGGGAGTGATTGGCTTCAAAGATAATTTTAAAATACTGAACATCAGTGTTCCGCTTACCGACAAGTATTTCCTGTTGAAATACAACGGATACCTGAAGGCCGGCGTAGATTTCAGCCGGGTAAAAGTGAATATTAACGGTGAAAATGTTCACGTTTCAATGCCCCGTGCTCAAATTTTCGATGTGGTTATTGATGAAAAAAGCGTAAAGGTTTACAATGAAAGTGAAAATGCGTTTAATCCTATAAAAATATCGGATTACAACAAAGCCCTGATCGGTGAGAAAGAAACGATGAGACAGGACGCTATCCGGCAAGGGGTATTGAATGATGCCAATAGTCAGGCTGAGCTTGCGGTAAAATCACTGTTGCAGGAAATGGGTTTCAAAAATATTCACATTACGTTGGAGGTTGTTATTCCGGAGTTGCATTGACAAAATAAAAATCAAATAACTATGAAATTTACGACAAAACTTTTTCTTGCCTGGATGTTTATTTTTTTGATATTTTACATTACTGTAATTGCTATCATCAGTTTGTTCTGGGGTATTCGCATCCAGTTTTGGCAACTGTTGCTTGTTTTTTTCATTGCAGGTGTTTTGCCTCCGGCAGTCATAACGTGGTTCTTCTATAAAAGATTGGATTATATGGAATCCGAAAATCCGGATCCTCCGGCATTTTCGGGGCAAAAGAAGGCCCTGCTGGCCTTCAGGGCCAGGTCGAACAATCTTTATGCTGAAATGTTGCAAAAGATTGACAAAAGTTTCATTGTTTCCTATTCCGACAAAGAGGCACGTGTTGTCAAGTTCCGGACCGATTGCCGGATTATGTCGTGGGGCGTTTGCGGATATGTCAGGCTTCTGGACGATGGCAAGGCGGAAGCGATTGTCTACCCAATGAATGCGGATTCAAAAAGAGAAGAGAAGATCTTGCTCCAAACGCTCCGGTTATTGAAATCGGTGCTGAACCCGCAGGGATAACCTATAAGGCAGTTGACTTATCCCCGATCAAACGGATACCCTTCACAATACAGAATAACGCGTTTGCCCAGAAATTTCAAGAAATCGTTATGTTGTTCCTTGGTAATCATCTTCGGATAACTGAGGATGAGTAGCTCAATGGGTTGCCCTTCCAACCGGTAAGGCAGGTGCATAAACCGGTAAGGCGTAAGGGTAAATCCGGCACGTTCGTAAAATTGGAGCCGCCTTACGGACAACTCATTTATCAACGGATCTATTTCGAGAATGATGGTGTGGTCGGAATCGCGCAAATAACGAAGCAGTTGAGACCCAAAACCGTGTCCGCGTAATCCGGGGGCAATGGCCAAATATTCCAGGTACCGGTACATGTCCCATTCCCAATAAAACAACAACCCTATCAGTTCACCGTCTTCCCACGCCGATACCGGATGAAATTGCGGATCGGAACAGGCACGGACATGGTCTTTCATTTTGCGCCTTTCAGCGATGGGAAAGCTCGACTCATACAATTCCCAGACCTTGTTCCACCTGCTTTTGTCCGATTGCTCTATGCGTAAAAACTCCATGATTAATTATTTTTGCTCTATATTTCACATGTCCCGTCTGCATTACACGATTTGCCTTTCTTTACCTCCATATTGCCCAGGGTGGTATTTGCCTTTTTCCAGCTTTCGTAAGCCTGATTGAGTGTATCCAGGAAAACCTGTACCGGTTCCGATCCGATGATGGCCTGTTTACGTTCGAACAGAAAAGTAGGGACCGTATCTATTCCCAGTTGATGCGCCTCCTGAACATCCTGTTCCACTTCGGCTATAAAGTCGTCTCCGGCAAAGAGCCGGGCTATCTCTGTTGCGTCAAGCCCTGCTTTCACTCCAATTTCCGTCAGGATCTTGATATCGCTGTAATCCTGTGCATCTTCGAAGTATGCTTTCGATATGAGCGATAAAACGTTCGAGGAGAGGTTTCTCCTTGCAGCCAGTTTTACCAGCCTGTGGGCGTCGAGTGTATTCGCTGCGAAAGCGTTTGGCAGGTTGAACCTCACTCCCGCATTTTTTGCCAGTTGCTCGATGTAAGCAAACATCTGTTTTAACTTGTTTTCCGGAAGTCCGGCGGTTTTTAATAAATAATCCACTACCGAGTAGCCGTTTCCTTTACCGGGCAAATCCGGGTTTAACCGGAAGGATTTTATGACCAATTCAACTTCATCGGCGTGCGCAAATTGCTGCATGGCCTGTTCATAATGAATCTTGCCTATGTAACAATAGGGACACATGATATCTGTCCAAACTTCAACTTTCATCTGTTTTATTTAATAATTGCTTTTTACAACCCTTTAAACACCCGATCTGAATTTTTGTTTATAATACACTTATTTAAAACAACAAATTTGCCGAACGACTATTCGATTCCTCCTGAGAGGCTGCTCTTTATTTCCGGAGTTCTTTGGCTGGTTTCAGGCCGTTTTCTTTAGCCATTTTCTGGGTTTGTACGCCCAGCAATTGATAAAAACGGGACAACCTGTTGGCTGCCCCGTCTCTTGTGCGGATTATTGTTCTATCTTCTCGTGCTTGGCGATTTTTATCTCGATTTTTTGTTGTTCCTTGTTGAAATCCACCACTACGGTCTCGCCTTCCTTGATGCCTGTCCGCAGGATCACTTCAGCCATTTCGTCTTCCACGTACTTCTGGATGGCACGTTTTAGCGGACGTGCTCCGAACTGCACGTCGTAACCTTTGTCGGCAAGAAACTCTTTGGCTTCGGTAGTGAGTTCAACACAGTAACCCAACTCTTTGATACGCTTGTATAGTCCGTTAAGTTCCAGGTCGATAATTTTGAAGATAGAATCTTTGCTTAACTGGTCAAACATCACGATGTCGTCTACCCGATTCAAGAACTCGGGGGCAAACGCTTTGTTCAGCGCTTTTTGTATAACACTTCTCGAATATTCGGTGTCGGAGACATCGCTGTTGGTGCTGAACCCGATTCCGCGGCCGAAATCCTTTAGCTGTCGCGTCCCGATATTGGAGGTCATGATGAGGATCGTATTTTTGAAATCGATTTTACGTCCCAGGCTATCGGTGATATGCCCTTCATCCAGAATTTGCAGCAAGATGTTGAACACATCGGGGTGCGCTTTTTCTATTTCGTCAAGCAGGACAACGGAGTAGGGGCGGCGACGCACTTTTTCGGTCAACTGACCGCCTTCTTCGTACCCCACGTATCCGGGAGGCGCTCCTACCAGGCGGGAAACGTTGAACTTCTCCATATATTCGCTCATGTCTACGCGGATAAGGTTTTCGTGCGAGTCGAACAGAAACTCCGCTAGCTTTTTTGCCAGGTGTGTTTTCCCGACGCCTGTTGGTCCCAGGAACATAAACGTACCGATAGGCTTGTTGGGATCTTTCAGCCCCACGCGGTTCCGCTGGATAGCCTTCACGATCTTGTCCACGGCTTCATCCTGGCCGATGACCTGCGCTTTGAGTTCATTTTTCATTTCCAGCAAGCGTTGGCCTTCGGCCTGGGCAATCCGCTGAACAGGCACGCCCGATATCATGGCCACCACCTCGGCAATTTTTTCTTCGTCAACGATTTCCGGTTTTTCCTTTATTTCTTTTTGCCAGCGTTGCTCTTCAGCTTCCAGTGCCAGCAAAAGCTGGCGTTGTTTGTCGCGATAGCTTGCCGCCAATTCATATTTCTGGGCTTTCACCGCGTCGTTTTTCATCTGTTCCACCACTTTCAGCTCTTCCTCCATCTCTTCAATCACTTTGGGAATGGAGATGTTGGAAATATGAACACGCGCGCCGGATTCATCCAGGGCATCGATGGCCTTATCGGGAAAAGTACGGTCGGATACATACCTTTCTGTCAGCTTCACGCACGCCTCCAACGCCTCGTCGGTATAACGGACGTTGTGATGTTCTTCGTACCGCTCTTTAATGTTCCGGAGGATTTGCAAGGTCTCTTCGGGGGTGGTAGCGTCAACGATTACTTTCTGGAAACGACGTTCCAGTGCCCCGTCTTTTTCAATGTTCTTGCGATATTCATCCAGCGTGGTAGCTCCAATACACTGAATTTCACCTCGAGACAGCGCAGGTTTCAGCATGTTTGCTGCGTCCAGCGATCCGGCAGCTCCTCCGGCACCGACGATGGTGTGAATCTCGTCGATAAAGAGAATGATGTTCGGATTTTTAGACAGTTCGTTCAGTATGGCTTTGATCCGCTCTTCAAACTGGCCACGGTACTTGGTCCCGGCTACAATGGAGGCCATATCAAGCGCAATCACGCGTTTGTCGAACATGGCACGTGAAACTTTTTTCTGTACGATACGTAATGCTAGTCCATCCACGATGGCCGACTTTCCTACACCGGGATCGCCAATGAGCACGGGATTGTTTTTCTTGCGGCGGCTCAGTATCTGGGCAATGCGTTCGATTTCCTTTTCCCGTCCCACAATGGGGTCGAGGCGGTTCTCCAGGGCGGCACGGGTAATATCTGTTCCGAAATTATCAAGTACCGGTGTGTCTGAAGCCGGGCTTTTTGCCTGCGATTGTCCGCCTTGTCCTCCAGGATTGAAAGATGATTTTCCGGCCTGTTCATCGTCATCGTCGTCAGTAAAGTTCGGGCCCATTGAAGGAGAATCCGCACTGCTTTCGGCACGTGCGTCAAGTATACTTTTTACATACAGAAATGCACTGGAATAATCGAGATGAAACTGTTGCAGGATATCGTTTATCGGAGTATTTTTCTCCTTCAGCAGCGCTAAAAGGATATGTTCCGAATCGGTTTCTGTGCTTTTGGTGAGCCTGGCTTCCAGTATGCTCATCTTTAACGTTTTTTCCGTACTTTTGTTGATGACCAATTCACGTGTTTCGTCGTACGGCTCCTGAATCTGGCGAAACCGGTCGTCGATATAGTTTTTTAAATGCTTTATGTCCACATCAAAATCCTGAAGCACCTGGATGGCCATCCCGTCCCCGTCGCGGAGAATAGCGAGCATCAAGTGTTCCGGTCCGATATAATTGTTTTGTAGTCTTTCGGCTTCTTCACGGCTGTATGCCATGATGTCCCTGACCCGTTGAGAAAAATTGTTGTCCATTTATTAACTTCCTTATCTTCTAAATAGTAGATTACAAATATAGTTTTTTATTTAGTATAATAACAAAAACAATGCCAACAAAGTTAGTTAATCCCTGGGTCCTGTGACTAAATTAATGCCGCTTTAACTCTTGTTTTGAGTTCCGGCAATACTTTTTCGGTAAACCACTTATTCTTTGCCTGCCAAATATTGTTTCGGGGTGACGGATGAGGCAACGGAAAATAATCAGGCAAGTACACGTCGAAAAGCAAGATGGTTTCCGTCAGGGTGGCTTTGGCTGTATCCCGAAGGTAGTATTGCTGCGCGTACCTGCCTACAAGCAAAATAAGCCTAACGTCCTTCATCGCATCCAACAACTTGCTATGCCACAACGGAGCACATTCGGGCCGCGGAGGCAGATCGCCCGATTTGCCCCTGCCCGGATAACAAAAACCCATCGGCATCAGGGCAAATTTTTCGGGATCGTAAAAGGTGGCCTTGTCAACGCCCATCCATTCACGCAAATTATCGCCGCTTTTATCGTTCCAGGGAACTCCTGTTTCGTGGACAATTCGGCCCGGTGCCTGTCCGATAACCACAATTCTGCTTTTGCTGTGTGCCGCAATTACTGGTTTGGGGCCTAAGGGAAGGAATGCTTCACAGACTTTACAGTTCCGTATTTCGCGCAACAATTCATTCATTTCCTTGATCAGTTCTGGAAAATCAAAACGGTATCCGGACCGGAATTATTTTGATGACAAATTGGCGGATAATGAAAAAACCGGTCAGTTTATTCCTGCCTTCTCGTACGGAATTCCGCAGGCATCGGCAACCCCTCTTCCATAATCCGGATCGGCTTTAAAACAATTACCTATGTGGCGGATTTTGATATGTTCTTCCACACCGTTCATATTCCGCGCCGTATTTTCGAACAACCGTTGCTGTGCATCGGGAGTCATCAGCCGGAATAGTTTGCCGGGTTGCTCATAGTAGTTGTCATCGTCTTCACGGAAGTTCCATCGTTTGATATCACCGCTTACTTTCTGGGTCGGCTCATCGTGTTCGGGTTGTTCACGCCAGATGTTGTAGCTGTTGGGTTCGTAATGCAATGTTGCGCCGTGGTTCCCGTCAACACGCATCTGTCCGTCGCGGTGGAACGAGTTGTAGGTGTGCGTAGCCCCCCTTGGCATGTTTACAGGAATCTGGTGGTGGTTCACTCCCAGCCGGTAGCGTTGTGCATCTCCGTATGAGAATAAACGCCCCTGTAACATCCTGTCGGGAGAAAAGCCTATTCCCGGAACAATGTTGGCCGGATTGAAGGCGGCTTGTTCGACGTCTTGAAAATAGTTTTCGGGGTTTCGGTTCAGTTCAAACTCTCCCACCGGAATTAGCGGGAAGTCGCCTTTATACCAAACCTTTGTCAGGTCGAACGGGTTGTAAGGCATGCTCTCGGCCTGTTCTTCCGTCATTATCTGGATAAACATCTTCCATTTCGGATAATTGCCGTTGCCGATAGCTTCAAACAGATCCCTCTGATGACTTTCGCGGTCGTTCCCAACCAGTTCGATCGCTTCCTGGTCGGTCAAGTTTTCGATGCCCTGTTGGGTTACAAAATGGAACTTTACCCAGAAACGCTGGTTGTTCGCGTTGATCAAACTGAACGTATGGCTTCCGAAGCCGTGCATGTGCCGATAGGAGCGGGGTATCCCCCTGTCGCTCATCGTGATGGTAACCTGATGCAATGCCTCGGGAAGGCTACTCCAGAAGTCCCAGTTGTTGTTGGAGCTGCGCAGGTTGGTGTAAGGATCACGTTTTACCGCGTGGTTCAAATCAGGGAATTTCAGGGGGTCGCGGAAAAAGAAGACCGGTGTGTTGTTGCCGACCAGATCCCAGTTGCCTTCTTCGGTATAAAACTTCATGGCAAAGCCACGGATGTCCCTTTCGGCATCGGCTGCCCCACGCTCACCGGCAACGGTCGAAAAACGGACAAACATTTCTGTCTTCTTGCCAATCTCGGAGAAGATTTTCGCCTTGGTGTAAGGTGTAATGTCGTGGGTAACGGTGAAGGTGCCGAAGGCACCCGACCCTTTAGCATGCATACGTCGCTCCGGAATTACCTCGCGATCGAAATGAGCAAGTTTCTCCAAAAACCACACGTCTTGCAGCATCATAGGCCCGCGTGGACCAGCGGTCATTGCGTCCTGGTTGTTGCCAACCGGAGCTCCAGCAACCGTGGTCATCGGTTTTTGATTTTCTTTGTCTCTTTTTTTCTTCAATTCTTCTGCGTTCATACCATACAATGTTTGTTGTTAACGATTAATGTCTAAAAAATAATTTTTTTAGCAGATGCAGATTAGGACAAAAATGAAGTAAGCATCCAAACCTCTTTTTCCTGTCCGCTGATGTAGTCGCTCAGAAGCGCTACGGTTACTTCATCATCAATCTCTGAAGCCAAGGCAAGCAATTCTCTTTCGGAAGCGATGAGCAATTTGAGCGTGTCGAGAATGTTTTTGATGGCTTCATCAGTACCGGTAACTACGCCGGTTTCTTTTACGTTGGCAGTTTTCAAGTACTTTGTGAAGGTGTGGGCCGGAGTTTCACCAAGCATAAGGAGTCTTTCGGCAACTTCATCTACTTTAGCGGCAGCATCGTTGTACATCTCTTCGAATTTTTCGTGGAGAAGGTAAAAATCCTTGCCTTTTATGTTCCAGTGGAATCCCCGTAAATTGGTGTAATAAACTTGTAGGTCTGCCAGTAATTGCTGTAACCCCTTGGTTACATTTTCTACATTTCTTAATCCTGTAAATTCAGTTGTTTTCATTGTTTTCATTTTTTATTGTTTTTGATTAATTGATTTTTTGTTTATTGATTTTCCACTGATATGAAGGGTGATCGAACTTATATGATAACCTTCGATAGCATTTTTATCGAAATAAGTTTTCAGCATTTCATCCAGTTCTTCGTTTATGTAATCCTGAATTTCCTCGTTGCCTTCATTGTACAGGTGGTGATGGTGTTTCAAGACGCCATCGTAACGCATAACTTCTCCTTCGGTTAAGACCTTATTGATAACCCCGTATTTGACAAAAGTGTCGAGTGTTTTGTAAACCGTTCCAATAGCTATGCTGGGGTATTTGTCATGAATAAAATCAATGATCTGTTCAGCCGTTGGATGATTACGTAACGTGTAAATCGCTTCGAGTACCCCGATTCGTTGGGGAGTTACTTTCAGATCTTTCTCTTTTATGAGCTCCTGAATGTGTTTAATATCTACATGCATTTTAATCCTAATAAAGAATCATTCTTACATAAAACAAATTCTCGGAGGAATTGTTCACGTAAGATAATTTTTTTTGCCTGTTTTGGATTAGAACATCCGAAATCAGTACGGTTACGACGTTTTAAGATTGTTTTCTTTTGTCTTTTTGTATCGGGGTATGCTGAATTTCCGGGACTTCATCCGGGTGGTGACACGTGGTTGTGCCGTTGAGCCTGGAATGTACTCGTGTCGGTACATATTGAAGAAGAGCACAAACAGGGAGAGCAGCAGGGGGCCGAAAATAACGCCCCAGAACCCGAACATGGGAATTCCGATCAATACTCCGAAAATGGTTATCAACGGATGAATATCGGCCAATACCTTTTGAAGCAGAAAACGCGCAACATTGTCAACACCGCCAATAATAATGAATCCGTATGCAGTCATTCCGATACCGCTCCCGATATCACCTGCAAGCCATAAACTTAGTGCAATGGGAACCCACACGATAGCTGTTCCCAGGATTGGGATAATGGAGGTAAATCCCGTTAGAATAGCGTACAACAGGGCGCTATCCACCCCAAAAAACATATATCCCAAGTAAGCAAAGACGCCCTGAATAATAGCCAGTAAGGGTATTCCGATAGCATTAGCCTGAATGATCATCTTGGTTTCTTCACCCAGGATTTGTTTGTTTTCTTCTTTAAAGGGCAAAATTTCCTTGACCATCTTCTCAAAGCTTTCGTAGTTATAGAGCATATAGAAAAGGATGAAAAGTGCAAAAAGGGAATTAATCATTAATGAGTAGATACTTGCACCGAGCGATTGCAATATGTTTCCACCCAGTTTGGGCAGGCTGGACAAGTTTTCGGGGGTGAACAAATCGAAATCAAGCCGCTCTTCAATCATCTTAACGAAGTTGTTGAAGTTCTCTATTATGGCTTTGGGGTCAATAGAAATTCCCGATACGGTATCGATCACCAAAAAGGCGATGCCTGTAAGTGGCCCTAAAAACAACAATAGGGCTTCCAGGGTCAGGAGGGTGGCCGCAAACCCTTTTTTTATCTTCTTTTTTTCTACCAGGTAGGTCATCTGTCCTTTTAAAAGCACATAAAGCGTGGCAGCTCCTAAAAAACCGCTCAGGTAAAGGCGAAGTTCTTTGAAAAGGATCAGTCCGAGCAGGATCAGAAACCCAATGAGTATGTATTTGTATTCTTTCTTTTTATAAGGGAGATTATTCTCGATCATGTATTTTTAGTGATTAAAAAAATTCAACTTAAAGAAAAAAGTCTTCCGGTTCGGCAAAACCGCCTTCGATAAGTGCATTTTTAGCAGCATCGTAATCCGAAGCCTTTACCTGCATCTCGATATCCCCAATGCTATAGGCCAGCCGGCTAGCTGTTAAATTTTTCATAAATACTTCAATACCTTTCATTTCCATGAATGTTTGAACGATGGATACATCGGCAGGGAAAGCAAATGTTTTGACGGTAATAAACTCTTCTTCCATAAAGCTGGTATTTGTTTAGTAGACTTCAAAAATAGTTTATTTTTTGATGATAAGGGTCAAAAACTCCATTTTTTGATGTAATTTTGATTTTATTATAATTTTATACGTTATGAAGAGAAAGATTGCACTAATAACCGGTGCCACATCGGGGATAGGCGAAGCTACGACCTGGAGATTAGCCGAAAATGGCTATGACGTTATCATCACCGGACGCAGAAACGAGAGATTAAAAGATGTAAAAGAAAAACTTCAAAAAGCGGGGACCCGTGTGTTGGCCCTTTGTTTTGATGTTCGTGTTGAATTTGAAGTAAAATCGGCGATTGAAAATTTGCCGGATGACTGGAAAAAAATCGATGTATTGGTCAACAATGCGGGACTGGCAGCTGGATTAAGTACCCTGCAGGAAGGAGATACCGGTGACTGGAATCGAATGATCGACACCAACGTTAAGGGACTGCTTTACATGACCCGCTACGTTTCTCCCCTGATGATAAAACAGGAGAAAGGACACATCATCAACATCGGATCGATTGCAGGAAAAGAAGTCTATCCTAATGGAAATGTCTATTGTGCTACCAAGCATGCAGTGGATGCGCTGACAAAAGGGATGCGGATAGATATGCTGAAGCACAACATAAAGGTTACCCAGGTTTGTCCCGGTGCGGTTGAAACGGAATTTTCCATCGTTCGTTTTCACGGGGATGAAGAACGTGCCGCCAAAGTATATGATGGGTTTGATAACCTTTTAGCCGATGATATTGCCGATTGTATTCTATTTGCCGTTTCCCGCCCGGCGCATGTAAACATCAACGATATGATTGTGATGCCAACCGCGCAGGCAACAGCATCGTTATTTTATAAAAAATAGGTGGTTCAATGGCTTGAAAGCTCAAAAATAATTTTATCCCCTTCGGTAATTTGTTTTTGGGCACAATATCCGGCGTTTACTTCCACCACGTACAATGCCGGCCGGGTGGATGCATAGTTCCATTCTTTTAAGGGAGCGGTGTTTGTATGAATGGTAATGATTTCATTATCGGCGTTGACGAAAAGCATATCCAGGGGAATATAGGTGTTTTTCATCCAGAAACCCTGAATTTCCTCCTCATCGAAAACAAACAACATCCCGGCATCGGCGGGAAGGGACTTCCGGTACATCAATCCACGTGCCCGGCGCTGGTTGTTGTCCGCTACTTCAATATCGATAACCGAGAGGGTGTCGTTGTTTTGCGCCGACAAAAACGCTAGCGTTCCTTGTTTGTTGAAGGAAATTTCAAAAGCGCCACCGTCCGTTATTTTCGTGTCTTTTTTTTGTGTCAAAAAAAACAAGGTGGCTGCAACGGCTACCACAGCTATGAACCCAATAATAAGCAATTTTTTTGATTTCATGCGATACTATTTTTTTATCAGCGTCGTGTGGATCAAATTTAGGACCAAGAACGCAAGTACTACCCCCAAAAGTATAAAAAATTATGCGAAAAACCTGTTAATTCTTGAAAAATACAATACATGGACAATGTGCAGATTAACATAAGAAGGCTTGTCCTGATATTAATGATGCACGATTTCACCACATCGTCGTGTGTGAGTTCCCGGTAGTTTTTTCCGATATACGGCTTTTCCACCCGTTTCCCCTCGTATGTGTTCGAGCCACCGAAACGGCAATTCAGGATGCCTGCCAGCGCCGATTCGGGATAACCCGAGTTGGGACTGGAATGCCGGCTCGCATATTTGTGGACAAAGTGAAACCCGCGGGATGACGGCGGGAAGGAAATCATCAAAAATGCCGTAAGCCTTGCGGGGACATAGTTCGCACCGTCATCAAGTATATGTGCGGCGAACCATCCGAAATCGTTGTACCGGTCGTTCTTATAGCCAATCATCGAATCCAGAGTGTTTATCATTTTGTATGCCATCATCAGCGGAATACCTCCGAGGGCATAGAAAAACAGCGGTGCAACCACACCGTCGCTCAGATTCTCAGCCAGTGTTTCGAGTGTGGCGGTACGGATCTGTTGGAACGAGAGCTGCGATGTGTCCCTCCCTACAATCCGGCTCAATTGCCGGCGAGCGGCGGACAAATCGTTTTTTTGAACCCGGCATTCCACTTTCCAGGCCTCCTCAATCAGGCTCCGGTTACCGAGGGCGTAAAAAAAGAACACGGTGTTTATGACGACTTTTACCGCAGGAAAATCGTGCAACGCGAGCTGAATGCCGTATAAAAACCCGAAAACGAGTAAAACAAGTATCGATGCAACCGCAATGCCTTTTGTCCTTCTCCGCTTGCCTTTGTTGAATTTTAGCTCGCAGAAAGAAATCATTTTTCCGAACAACCGGATGGGATGGGGAAGCCGGGCAGGGTCGCCCAACAGGGAGTCGAGCAGAAAACCACCCGCGAGCGGGATCAGGAAACCGGAATGTGTTGTGATAAAATCGTGAATCATGCTGTTATTTTGAAGAAATCGCGGAGGGCATCCGTCAGGCGGTCATTTGCCGTTTTTTCCTGTACGGACAACCGGAAATGACAGGGTGACAGCCCGCGAAAATTACTGGCGTCGCGGATCAGGATACCATGCTTCTCGAGAAGATAGGATTTTAATTGCGAAGCCGTACCGCTTTTCAGCCGAATCAGAAAAAAATGACACAGCGACGGCGTTACTTCAAGATGTGAAAGTGTGGCGAGTTGCTGTTGGAACTGTTGCGATTCACGGCATAATATGCCGGCATCGGGTAGTAAACGGCTGTAATTTTCCATTACAAAACTTCCTGCTTCCTGTGCCAGCGTATTAACAGTCCAGGGGATGCGTAGGGGTTGGAGCCGATTTATGATATTTTTTTCGGCGACAATATAGCCCAAGCGTAAACCGGGAATAGCGAAAGTCTTTGTGAGCGAATGCACCGAAATCAGGTTCGGATAATTTGCGTGTAACGGTATAACCGGCTGGCATTGCGTGCACAATTCACCGTAAGCGTTATCGATGATGAAGTAAGAGTCCGGATTATTGAGACAGAGGTTTTCTATGGTTTCAGATGAAACGATTGAGCCGTCGGGGTTGTTGGGGAAGGCGAACCAAACGGTCTCGTTACTGGTGAAATTGATGCTTCCACACAATTCGCTCACCGGCATAAACGACAGGGTATGCCCGTACAGGGTACAGGCATCCTCGTACTCCGCAAAAGCGGGATAGGTTATCGTGCTGTGCTTCCCGGCAAACAGGTGCGCCAGAAGATAAAACGCTTCTGCCGACCCGTTGGTAACCAGCACGTTTTCCGGAGACAGGTTGTGGTGCTCAGCAATCTCGTGTGTGAGCGCGCGCGCATTTGGATCGGGATAATCACTGATCAGGTGCAGGCAACCCGACAAATGCGCCACAATTTGAACCGAAGCATTCCGGTAAGGGATGTTTGAACTAAAATCGGCGGTTATCTTTTCGCTGTAGTCGTACAGGTCGTTTCCGTGGCCGTAGAGCATAATCTTATGTTTTCAAGCATTTATAGATGTATTCCATATCCACGTTTTCCCGGATCAGATCCGCCAGCTGGTTGTACCCCTGTTCTTTTCGGGCCTTGTAGTCGATGGTGGATGTGAACCCGGGAATTAGTTGCCGCAATGCATGATTGATAACCGAAGCATTGTCGAAAATGCCGTGGATGTATGTTCCCCACGTACGGGCATTCAGGCAATAGCCGTCATATTCACCGTTGTTCATGCGACAAAGCGGACGGATGGAAGGAGTATGTCCGGCATGAACTTCATATCCATTGCCCGACGCATTGCCTTGAACAAAAGAAAACGTGCATTGCCGCGTTTTCTTTCCGCTTGCCAGCGTGGTGGTTACGGGCAGAATTCCGAGCCCGGGCAGAGAGGGTACATTCCCTTCCACACCGTTAGGGTCGTTCACCTCTATCCCCATCATCTGATATCCTCCACAAATACCGTAAACAGGTTTCCGGGCGTTGTGGTGTGCGAGAATAACTTCTTCCAGGCCTTTTTCGCGTAATGCTTTCAGATCGGAAAGTGTGTTTTTCGAACCGGGAATAATAATGATATCTGCTCTAGCCAGCGTTTCGGGACAGCCAGTATAATAAAGGTTCACCCCCGGTGTCTGTTCCAGCATGTTGAAATCGGTAAAATTCGATAAATGTTTGAGCAACACTACCCCGATATTGATTTTTCCGTGTTCGTGACTCTTCTTCTTCTGTTCAATAACCACACCGTCTTCCTGTTCAATGAACAATCCCTGAAAATACGGCACAATTCCTACTACGGGTTTTGCCGTAAGTTTCTCCAATATCTTCTTACCCTCTTCAAATAACTTTAAATCGCCCCGGAACTTATTGATAACAATGCCTTTTATCGCATCCCGTTCGGCTTGCGGCAAGAGCTGCAAGGTGCCGTAAACACTCGCAAAAACGCCGCCGCGGTCAATGTCTGCGACCAGAAACGTTGCGGCCTGGGTATGCAACGCTACACGCATGTTGACGATGTCCTTGTCCCACAGGTTGACTTCCGAAATGCTGCCCGCACCTTCAATCACAATGGGATTGTATTGTCCGGCAAGGCGGTTGAAAGAGTGCATTACTTCGTTAAAAAGAGTGTCGCGCCCGGCCTCGTTGAAATATTCCGATGCTGTCTTGTTGCCGGCGGGTTTACCGTTTAATACCACCTGCGATGTGAGGTCGTCGTTGGGTTTAAGCAGTATAGGATTCATTTCCACGAGGCAGCCGATTCCGCAGGCCTCGGCTTGTACCGCTTGTGCACGACCGATTTCGAGGTTATCTGCGGTGACATAACTGTTGAGTGACATGTTTTGCGCTTTGAACGGCGCGGGACTATAACCGTCTTGCAGGAAGATACGGCAGAAACCGGTGTTGATGACCGACTTTCCGACATCGGATCCGGTGCCGACAAACATTAAGGGACGGAGTTTTTGCATCTGTTTTCTACTTCTTTTGTTTTTCCAGGATGATTATCTCACCGTATGCGATTTTCCGGTCAAATGCTTCGTTTACCGTATAACCCTCCAGCAGGATAAGGAATGCCCGGATGATTCCGGCGTGGGTGACAATCAGGATATTTCCACCGGTTTTCGGAAGCGAATCGATAAACCGGCGTACACGTTCGAGCATCATGCGGAACGATTCACCGTGGGGACAGGATGTGTTCACGTAATCGTCAAACCATTCCTTTCCTTTATCCTGCGCATAAATATCGTCCCACGGCTGGCGTTCCCATTTTCCGAAATCAAATTCCCTGATCCTTCCGTCGACAATCACGTTGCCGGAAAACTTCCTGGCTAGCGTTACACATCTTTTCAACGGGCTGCTGTAGATTCTTGCAAGCCGGATACCTTCCAGTTCCGATTGTATGGCGGACAACTCTTCGGGGAAAGTATCGGCCAAGGCTACATCGGAATTTCCGTAGCAAATTCCTGGGGGTATATTTACGCGGGTATGTCTTACCAAATAAAGTTTCATCGGTTAAATTAAGGAAATCAGTGCTGTGTAAACAAGGTAGAATGCAATTTCACAAAATTGTTGCAGTGTCCCCAGAACATCTCCCGTGAATCCGCCGATTTTCTTCTCCACGTAGTGTTTCAGCGCGAAGAGGATAATTGCGTAGACAATGGCTGCAACGGCACTTACAAGCGGAGGAATAAAGACCAGCGGCAGCACCCCGAAAACGAACGCCGTAACCACTGTCGTTCGCGATAAAGACAGGCGGGAATGCGCTGATTTGCTGTTTTCTGTGCGGGCATAGCTAGACGATTTCATCAGGGCCACCGCCACAAAACGGCTGGAAGTGTGCGCGGCGATCAGCACCAGCGGAACTTTTTCAGGGGTGATGGATGTCAGCAACGAAAACTTGGCCAGGAGTAGCAGCACGAGCGAAATAACGCCGTAGGCGCCCACGTGGCTATCCTTCATAATTTCCAGTATACGTTCCCGGGTGTAGGCTCCGCCAAATCCGTCAAAAAAGTCGGAAACACCATCTTCATGCAGGGCGCCGGTTACGGCTATCATAGAAATAAGGGCTGCCGTGACCGAGACTCCCTGTGAAAAAACGAGCATGAACAGCATAAATACAGATGTGCCGACAATCCCAACCACACTGCCTACCAGCGGAAAATAACGGATCGATTGCGCCAGGTTTTCTTCACTGTAGTCGATTTTTCCTGCCGGGATGCGGCTGTAGAACTGCAGCGCGTGAAAGAAGAGGTTGAGTTGCTGTTTCATTGTTCCGGCTTACCTGTTTTTCTCTACGTCAAACACAGCGGCATCTTCAAAGCTTGCCATTTCGTTCAAAAAAAGTAATGCCGACTGCAGAACAGGATAAGCCAGCGCTACTCCCGTGCCTTCTCCCAGGCGAAGGTCGAGATGCAATACAGGGTCTCCCTTCATGTATTCTACCATGGCCTTGTGCCCGTGTTCGTTGGATGCATGGCTGAATATCACGTTGTCGAGTACATCGGGCTGCATCTCGTACGCGGTTAAAAATCCAGAGGATGCGATAAATCCATCGGCAATAATAAGCATGTTCAACCGTTTGGCCTCCAATACACCGCCGCAGATCATGGCTATTTCCAATCCTCCGAAAACAGCGAGGGTTTCAAGCGGCGTTCTTGGATTATATTTTGCGGTTACTTGTCTCAGCACATTGTATTTGTGCCGTACCCCTTCTTCGTTTAATCCCGCACCTCGTCCCACACATTCGTCGAGAGGGATACCTGCAAATTTGTGTAACAACAGTGATGCCGGTGACGTATTTCCGATACCCATTTCCCCAAAACCGATGATGTTGCAGCCGCGTTCAAACTCCTGGCGTACACATTCGGCGCCTTTATCCATTGCCTGCCGGCAGAGTTCGATGCTCATGGCCGGCTCGTGTATCATGTTTTTTGTGCCGCGGGCCAGCTTGCGGTTTTCCACGTTACACCCCGCGGGAAAATCGTAATCTACGCCGGCATCGATTACACGCAGGCGGATGTTGTGTTGCCGGGAAAATACGTTGATGCCCGCACCGCCGCGTAGGAAATTCATGACCATTTGCCAGGTAATTTCTCTGGGACAAGGGCTTACTCCTTCGTCGACAATGCCGTGGTCGGCTGCGAAAACAAGAATAGCAGGGTTCTTCAACTCCGGAGTGAGGGTGTTCTGGACGGTGCCAATTTTCAGGGCGAGTTTTTCGAGTTTTCCCAGGGAACCCAGTGGTTTGGTACGGTTGTTTATTTTTCTTTGTAATTCTTCCTGTATCATAATTGTTTGATTTATCATTTTATTTGTACGGGGATACCCGAAACCATAAAAAACACTTCATCCGCAGTCCTGGCTATGTGTTGGTTTACCCAACCCTGCAGATCGGTAAAGTGGCGGGCGGTTTCACCGGGAGCGTGCAGGCTCATGCCTATCTCGTTGCTTACCGCGATAAGCGTGAAATCCTGGTTGATGAATCTATCCCATTCGGCTTTTGCTTCTTCCAATGAGGTCTCCAGGTTGAACCCGTTATCGTGAAAGATGTTGGTGAGCCACAGCGTCACGCAATCCACCAGCACGGTTTTACCGTTGAAATCGTGACGGCTCAACAGTTTTTCTTCTTCGACGGTGGTCCAGGTTTCGCCTCTGTCGGCCTGGTGCCTCTGGATGCGTTTTTCGAAGTCCTCATCCCAGTGCCGGGCGGTAGCCAGATATAGCGGATCGGTAGCGTATTTTTCTGCCAATCGTTGTGCGAATGAACTTTTACCCGAACGTTGTCCGCCTGTTATGAAAATTATTTTTCGCATGGTTGTTTTTGCTTTATGGCGGAGCAGACATCTTTTTTGTATATCCATTCCACCGTATCGCCTGGATTTACAGGGTATCGAAAAGCGAGTTTATGTGTACTTTCGTTATTCACGGTATAGTACCACGCTTTTTTACCGGCAACGGTACTTATTCCGTTGATGGTAGATACAAAAATATAATCTTTTACCGGATGTGTTGTTACATTGGCGCAACTTTGTACGGCCAGCATGGCCGTCATTCCTTCCTGCCAATTTACCTGAAAGGCTTGGGAAAGCTTTTCTTCTCCGTAATTTATGGTTACGGTAACTTTTTCCTGGGCTTGTAGAGTTAAGACAAGCAGGCTTGTTGTCAGTAAAGAAATAATTTTTAGTTTCATGATTTTTTTATTTAAAAGAAATAAGATGCATGACCCATAATGTTCCGTCCCGGCATGTTGTATCCGTCTTTCTCGGTGTAGTTTTCATCGAAAAGGTTGGAAACGGAGATGCCGATACGGGCTTTGGGGGTAAGATTGTAGAAAGCCGAATAATCGAAAATAAGATGATCTGAAAATTGTAATATCTTGTCGGTTTCTTTGTAACCCCCTTTTGTATAGTAGTTTTCTTTCGTAATCAGAGGTCTTGCTCTCGAAAAACCGTCTCTTTCCAACCGACGCCCTTTATATCTTGCATGCAGGCGGGTGGTAAAACCTTTGCGGTTGTCGTAGGAGATTCCGAAATTACCGTTGGCTTTATTCACAAACAAGAGGTCTTTCACTTTCTCGGTTGCGAATTCTGTAAATGTATTGTTGAACATGTAGGTTAATCCTCCGTATATTTCCACTTTGTTGTTCCACCCAACCAGTTGTCCTATATTTATCGAACCTATAAACTCCAATCCGCTCATTGATGCCGATTTCGCATTTTCATAATGAGTGGAATCTGCTTCATTGCCCATACCGGATGTTCTTCGTGTTACAATTTTATTTTTGTGGGTTGTGTTGAAATAGGTTAGGTCAAAATAAAATGTATCCCGATAATACCCCATTCCTCCTTCGTAGGTGATTGACGTTTCGGGTTTCAAGTCTGCATTTCCCACATAGGCCATCCTGAATGGCCACTCGCCAACCATGGTATTTACCTCATAAAAGCCCGATGTGGCAAATGCGTCGGGAATACTGAATGCTTTTCCCACACTTGCATGGACGTTGAACCCTTTAGACAGGTTGTATTTTAGTCCCAGAGATGGAATCAGATAAAAATAATTGTCCGAGGTGCTCTTATTACTCAGGCTATCATGTTTGAAGATTTTATACCGGATATAGTTTGCTCTTAATCCTCCATTTATGGATAAGTCTCCCAACTCGTAATTTGTTTGAACAAAAGCCGATAACCGTTGATTTCTGTTGTTTGGCTTATAGGGGCTTGCTTCATTTCCTTTTTTTGATTGGCGGGTAGATTGATAATCCAGCACATCATAGTCCATGCCTGCCAACAGGGTTATATGATTGAGATAATACGTATTGTTTGTTCTCACACCATACTCACTCACATCATCCTTAAAAGAGATGAAATTGGTTTTGTCGCTTGCCGCTGTTTCGTAATTCCAGTTTTTTTCGTTGGAATAGTAAGGTGCAATGATTAATTTGTTGTTTTCAGACGTGTGTGATATTTCGCTGAACAGATTGAGTCTGCCGATATCTTTTTTGGATGCAATCTGAGTGAAGTAATTTCCGGGTGTTTCCACATCCGAAGCCAGGTTGTAGAACGACGATACAGACACGTTCCATTGGTTGTTCACGGAATAGTTTAGTTTTCCAAAGAGTTGAGACATCTGAAACGTGGTGTTCGGATACACATCGTCATATGATTTTTCGTCGAGGATGAGCTTCTCCGTTTTGGATATTTTCAACAAATTTTTTCCGCCTATGCGGTAATCTTTTTGCTGTATCTGGTTCGAAAAACCCACGACGACACCAACTCTGTCAGAAAGCATGCCCGCCGCATTGGCATCGAACGAAGTTGTGCCAAAACTTCCGCCTTTGAGCGAAACTTCCCCGGTTTTTTGTAACGTTGCTTTTTTTGTGATGATGTTTATTACGCCTCCCATGGCATCGGTTCCGTAGAGAACCGAATAGGGGCCTTTGATCACTTCGATACGTTCAATAACCGATGTGGGTAAGGTTGTCAAATTGCTTGTCCCGGATGGTAATCCGTCAATCATTACAAGGGTATAGCTGCGTGCGTGCGCTGTAGGTGAAAATCCCCTCATACCCACGGTGGCTGACGCACCGGGATATTGAATCATGTCAAGATTTGTTGCTCTCTTTAGAAGCTCAGCTGCATTTTCGGCAGGAATAGACAGGATTTTGTCTTTGTCAATAATTTCCACTTTTTGTGGAATACTTTTAAGTGGCAAGTTCATTCGTGTTGCCGTAACAACAACCTCGTCGAGATCGTAATCCTTAACGGTCTCCTGGGCTTGTAGCATCCCTGCAAAAGCAAGCAGGGCCGCAACTCCCGATAAAATTTTTTTGTACATAAATAAAAAAATTTACAGTTAAACAATTAATGATTTGTGTAACCATAAACTTTCGAGAAGGAAAAGGGAATGGCAGGCATGCCATAACCTGATTGGGTCTTGTAGAAAACACCTTGCTTTTATCCCCGAAAGCGTATGATAGATGATGGCTTTCGGACAGGTCTTCCGGCTCGTTTCTGTTTTCTGATGCCTTCCCATCCCGGACAACGGAACAGTGACAATACAATTCAGAAAACATTTTGAAACATACGGCTGCGGGTACAGCTTTGGATTCTTCCGCTTGAGGCGGGATTACCAAATTCCATGATGTCTAAAAGCGGGTACAAAGGTAACGTTTTATTTTAATTTCAGAAAGAAAACCCTTTTTATTAAATAGAGACCCTGGTGGTTCTGGCCTTATGGTATGTTTAGCTCTCTTAATCTTCGTTCCGAGACAGGAAAGACCACCGGTTTTCCCGATACGGGATTTATTTTTACAACCACAACGGTATCGTAAACATGCTCGATGTTCTCGTATGTAAGAACGTTTTCGGGACTCCCTTTCCTGTGGATTCTACCGTTTTTCATCATGATGAGGTAATCGCAGTATTCGGCAGCCAATGTTAAATCATGCACAATCATGATCACGGATAATTTCAGCTCATCGTTAAGTTTTTGCATCAGGTTCATGAACTTCACCTGGTGGGTGATGTCGAGGTGCGACGTGGGTTCATCCAGCAGTAAAAGCGCCGGATTCTGGCAGAGTGCCGAAGCAATGCTTGCCATTTGTTGTTCTCCTCCGCTCAGTTCAGCCATGGATTTGTCGCGAAGCCGGTACGTATTGGTCAACTGCATGTAGTGATGTGCAATATCTATATCTTCGGCCTTGTCGAAAAACTGAAACGGTTTCCTGTAGGGCATTCTTCCCATCAATACGTATTCTTCGACCGTGATGTGGGTTGTTTCCGTAAATTGCGATACAATAGCGATTTTCTGTGCTTTTTCGCGGAGCGTCAACAGCGATAAATCCCTGTCTTCGAACAGAACAGATCCGGAGCGTACGGGAAGGTCGCCGGAGATACCGCGGAAAAGTGTGGTTTTCCCCGATCCGTTAGGGCCAATGATGCCGGTAAAGGTGCCTTCAATTAAAGAAAAGCTGATACCGTTTATAGAAAAGCCGTTCTTGTAACCACACGAAAAATTATTTAATGTGAGTAATTTTTTCATATTCGCAGCAGTTTAGAGCGTTTTTGAGAACGGCTTAGTAAGATAATAAAAACTACTCCACCCACAATTCCTGTAATTACGCCGATAGGTAATTCGTTAGGAGAAATGATGGTCCGGGCAATAATATCACACAATATTAAAAAAATACTTCCGCTTAAAAAAGAGGAAACCAGCATAATGCGATAATCCGAACCTACAAACAGGCGGACAATGTGAGGAATAACCAATCCAACAAATCCAATAACTCCTCCAACGGCGATACAGGCACCGGTGAGGACAGAGGTAATAACAAATAAAATACGAATAGTGGCATTGGAATTAATGCCTAAATGGCGGGCTTTTTCCTCCCCCAGGCGTAGCGCATTGAGTGGCATCACAAACAGATAAGAAATAAGCAGGCAAACGATTGACAAGACAACCATGGCTCCGATCATGGCGGTATTGGATTCGTTGAGCGATCCCATAATCCAGAAGACAATGCCGTGGATGTTTTCTGTCGCTGTGATGGACATTAAAAACATCATCAACGAGGACGAGATAAAACTGATCATTACACCGATAAGGAGCATCCTGTTCACACTCAGTGCACCCTTTTTCAAACTTAATGTATAAACCAGAAATATGGTTGTAAATGCACCGATAAATCCGGCAAGCGGCAAAAGTAGGATGTTAAGCAAGTGTAATCCTGCCACGATGGCAAACGTAACACCCAGGGATGCTCCCCCCGATATGCCCAGTGTGTAGGGCTCCACCAGGGGATTGCGGTAAATTCCTTGTAATATGGCGCCGGCCAGGCTCAGGCTCCCGCCTATGGCAAAGCCAAGCAATGTGCGCGGAAAACGAATGTAAAACAACACGCCGTACTCCATGCTCTCCTTATCGGCGAGAATTTGCGGAATTTTTTTATAGGGTATGGGGATTTCGCCAATGCTTAGCGATAGAATTATGACAACAGATAATGCTACCAAAAGCAAAAGAACGTAGATGAGCCAAATGAGTTTTTTAGACATATTCTTGCTATTACAATTCTCAAATCATCAATACTCTATTCCTTCGCGGCTAAAAACGCCTTTATCGTAGGGATGTTTTATTTTCCGGATGAAACTCACGTAATCGGCCAGATCCATAACATTCGGAGTGGCTCCTCTTCCCGTTAGGATGAGTTCCGTATGAGGAGGCTTGTTTTTTATAAAATCAATTAAGGTGTTTTCTTCCAGGTAATTATCCCTGACGGAGATAAGTATTTCGTCGAGAATAAGCATGTCTGTCTGATCGTTTTTCAGCATCCGGTTAAGGGTGTCGATTGCTTCGGAAACCTCGCGCTTGATTGCGTTTTCGTCAATACTTTTATCCAGGTGCGGATGTCCTTTTGCAAAGGTGAATACCTGAGCGCCAAGCTTCTTCAGGCAATCAATTTCGGTATATCCATATTTTTCAGGCTTTTTGTGAAAAGAGCAGTAAATCACCTTTAATCCGCTTCCCAATGCACGTATGGCCAATCCTACCGATGCCGTTGTTTTTCCTTTTCCGTCACCGGTATAAATATGTATAAGTCCTAAGTTATTCACAGTCTGAAGTTTTATTTGTTTATTATTTTTTCCAAGACTTCCATTGTTTGTACAAAAGTAATGGGAGTCGGTTGACAAGCAATGTCCGACTCAATAATGTGTATCTGTTTTTTTCTTGATGCTGTCAGTTGGGAGTACCTGCTCCAGGTGTCTTTTTCTTCTTTTCCTACGATGCCCATGGTGACTATAAAAATATAGTCGGGATTTTGGGCTATTACAAATTCACGGCTTACCGAGCCCCGTTTCAAGGTTTTTGCTATATTTTCCGCTCCTAAAAAATTCATGTAATCATCCATAAAAGTATTGGGCAACACCGAGAATAGAGGATTAGCGCCTATTTGAAAAAACATTCGGGGCTTTTTTCCCCATCTTATTCCGGATGAGATGTTTTTTATTTTTTGCTCGCTTTCGAGCACTATCTGGCGGGCTCTTTCCTCTTTTCCTATAAGTTTACCTAGACGAATAAACTGGCCGCAGATTTCTTGAAACGATTTAGGTGACTGGAAAACCTCTACTTTTATTCCAAATTTTCTCAACGTTTCAATGTCTTGAAGATCAGTAAATCCCGAAACCAATACTAAATCGGCCTTCAAGGCAATGACTTTTTCGAGATTGGCCTTTACTGCAGAAGCCACAATCTCTTTTTTATCTTCTTTGGCCGCCATGCAGTAGCTGGTACAGCCTACAAGATTGTCTTGGGCATCCAGGTAATAAAGGCTCTGCGTGAGAGAGGGAGCAAGCGATACTATTCTTTTATACGGGGTTTGGGCAAAAGAAACAACAACGTAAAAAAGGAGGAGCATGCCAGAAAAAAATCTTTTTCTCATATCTGTTATCTTTACTTGATGTCTAAAAACCAATGTTTATCGTCTTCGGTTATATCTCCTTTCTCAAAAAGAACCGGTGCTGCAAAGAGAGGTCCGTCAAAGACAAATGTGTGATATTCTCCGTTTTCCCCACAAGGATCGGTGGCGGGAAATGTATGTATGTCGGTTAAGAAATCGTTGTCGATCAATCTGCCCAGAAACGATTTAGGTAATTTTTCTTTTCTTACGGATACGACGATGGTTTTAAATCTTTCCGTAATAAATTGTTCCATAAGGCCGGAAGTGCTTTTGCCCCAAAGCGGGAAAACGGCAGAGACGCCTGCTTCGCCACAAACGCGCTCAATCCATGTACGATGCTCTTGCAGGTAGATATCCCCAAAAACGCCAGCATCTACACCTTCTGATTTTAAACGGGCAATGGCTTCTTTCATGTTTTTTTCGTAATTGCCTCTTGATGTGTTTTTTTGTAGTAAAGGAATGTTGAGCCGGGCTGCCTGTTTGCGAATCATAGCGCTGCTTATTCCGTGAGAATGCGGTTGACCGTTTCCTTCGCCGGACATATTTAATAAACAAACTGCCTGGTTTTCGGGATTTTTCAAAAAATGATACAGCGCATGCATGCAATCTTTGCCGCTGCTCCAGGAAACAAATGCTTTCATTTTCTTTTTTAAAATACAAAGGTACAAAATATCAATTATTTTCTGCAGGTATCCTTGAAGGTTGTAGAATTGGTTGTGGTTTTAACCCGAGATGACAATCGTAAAAGAATGTAATTTTACGATATGAAATGTTTTCTAAAAAGACAGCGAATATGAAAATTTGTCAGTTTGAAAAGTTATTTTATCAAAAAATTGACATGCATTTTTTTTGGCACAGAATTCGCATAGAGTCTTGTGTCTGACGACAAATTATTAGAACTAACATCATATAATTTATTTAAATTTTGTATCAATATGAGTATTAAACCATTAGCAGACAGGGTGCTGGTAAAACCGGCAGCTGCAGAAGAAAAAACAGTAGGTGGAATCATCATTCCAGACACAGCAAAAGAAAAACCGTTGAAAGGTGAAGTTATTTCAACAGGAAATGGAACAAAAGACGAAGAGATGGTCGTGAAAGCCGGTGACAACGTCTTGTATGGCAAGTACGCCGGTACGGAGATTGAACTTGATGGTGAAAAGTATTTGATTATGCGTCAATCGGACATTCTGGCAATCCTTTCTTAAAAGGTAGTAATGAGTAATGGACTCAAGACTGTAACGGTCTGAAGTCAAAAATCTAAACATCTAAAAATCTATAATAAATATGGCAAAAGAAATTAAATTCGAAATGGAAGCACGCGACTTGCTTAAGAAAGGCGTGGATTCATTGGCAGATGCAGTAAAAGTAACATTAGGGCCCAAAGGGCGTAACGTGATACTCGACAAAAAATACGGTGCACCGCAAATTACCAAAGACGGTGTTACGGTCGCAAAAGAAATAGAGTTGGAAGACTCTTTCCAAAACATGGGAGCTCAGTTAGTAAAGGAAGTAGCTTCCAAGACCAATGATGATGCGGGCGATGGTACAACAACGGCCACTGTTTTGGCACAATCCATCATTGGTGTTGGCTTGAAGAACGTTACTGCAGGTGCTAATCCGATGGACCTGAAACGCGGTATCGATAAGGCTGTTGCCAAGGTGGTTGAAAACCTGAGGGAACAGGCCGTTGAAATTGGTGATGACCTTAAGAAGATCGAAAACGTAGCTAAAATTTCTGCCAATGGTGATGAGGCTATCGGTAAGCTTATTGCGGAAGCTATGCAAAAAGTGAGTAAAGAAGGTGTGATCACGGTTGAAGAATCCAAAGGTACGGATACGTACGTAGATGTAGTAGAAGGTATGCAGTTCGATCGCGGATATATATCTCCTTATTTTGTAACTGATACTGAAAATATGGAAGTTCAGTTCGAAAATCCGTTGGTATTGGTACACGATAAAAAGATTTCAGCCATCAAGGATCTTCTTCCCATTCTCGAAAAAGGAATTCAAACCGGCAAACCGATGTTGATCATTGCCGAAGATATCGATTCGGAAGCATTGACAACGTTGGTTGTAAACCGTCTGCGTGGATCGTTGAAGATTGCTGCTGTAAAAGCCCCGGGCTTTGGAGACCGTCGTAAGGAAATGTTGGAAGATATTGCCATTTTGACAGGTGGAACCGTGATCTCAGACGAAAAAGGACTTACCCTTGAAAACGCTACACTCGATATGCTCGGAAGTGCCGAAAAAATCACTATCGACAAGGATACAACTACTATTGTTAACGGTGAGGGTGACAAAGATGCCATCTCCAACAGAATAGGACAAATCCGTTCACAAATCGAAAAAACGACTTCCGATTATGACCGCGAAAAATTACAGGAACGTTTGGCTAAACTGGCCGGTGGTGTTGCTGTGCTTTATGTGGGTGCTCCTTCGGAAGTAGAAATGAAAGAAAAGAAAGACCGTGTAAACGACGCCCTTTCGGCAACACGCGCTGCTGTTGAAGAAGGAACCGTTCCGGGTGGAGGTGTCGCTTATATTCGTGCCAGCGAAGCGCTGGAGGGCTTTAAAGGTGAAAACGAAGACGAAACCACCGGTATCGAAATCGTAAAACGTGCTATAGAAGAACCCCTTCGTCAGATTGTTGCCAACTCTGGAAAAGAAGGTGCGGTTATCGTACAGAGAGTTCGCGAAGGTAAAGCTGACTTCGGCTACAACGCACGTACCGATAAGTATGAAAACCTGTACGAGACTGGTGTTATCGATCCTACCAAGGTAGCGCGTGTTGCGCTGGAAAACGCAGCATCCATTGCGGGTATGTTCCTGACAACCGAGTGCGTGATCACCGATAAGAAAGAAGAAAATCCTGCTCCGCAAATGCCTATGGGTGGAGGAGGAATGGGAGGAATGATGTAATTTAATTTTAATGCATGATTTACTCTCACATTGAAAAATAAAGAAAGAAAAGCGCGCGGCCACATGGTCGCGCGTTTTTGTTGGTTGCTTGTCGGAATTTTATTTTTAACATAAAATAGCCGCAACATGTGTTAAGTTCGATAATATTTGTTTGTTGTTTTAAATCCTCAAGTGGTTTCTTTTTGATTGTTTTATGACTATCTTACTTACATATTTATTGAAAAGTTACCGATGCAATCGATTGAAATTTAAAATATTGTATAACTAAAAAATGTAACAAAAACGTAATGTTTTTCACATTAAATTTTTGTAATTTTGTACAGATTTTTTAATAAATAATCCAAAAACATTAAAAATTGATTTATGATTAAGAAGATGAAGTTTTTAACAGTGGTATTTTTCTTGCTGCTCGCCACTGTAGTGAACGCCCAGATGACCACTTCAAGTATGAGCGGCCGTGTCACCGACAATGAGGGGGCTGTTATCGGGGCGACAGTGGTTGCCACACATACTCCTTCGGGAACCACGTATGGGACTGTCACTAACGTAGATGGACGTTTTAGTTTAAACGGTATGCGAGTGGGTGGACCGTATAAAGTGGAAGTTTCTTATGTGGGTATGAATACAATAGAATTGGAAGGAATTCAATTGCAGCTTGGAGAAACTTATCCGGTCAACGTTGAAATGTCTGAAAGTTCAGAAGTTCTTAATGAAATACTCGTTACAGCACAAAGAACTAAATTTACAACAGAGAAAACAGGTGCCACAACCAATATCAATACGGATCAAATTACGCTGATGCCTACTACCAGTAGAAACATTCAAGACATTGCCCGACTTTCTCCGTATGCATCTTCTGGGATGGATTTTTCAGGTCGTGATGGACGTAACAGTAATTTTACCGTAGACGGCGCACGTTTGAACAACAACTTCGGTTTGTCTGACAGATTACCTGGTGGTGGAAACCCAATTTCACTGGATGCTATTGAGGAAATGCAGGTTGTAATTGCCCCCTTTGATGTTCGTCAATCTAACTTTATTGGTGGCGGTGTAAACGCTATTACCAAATCAGGAACAAATACTTACAGAGGTAGCGCTTATACCTATTTTTATAATCAAAACATGCGTGGAAACTCAATTGGTGATTTCACGCCGGAAGGCGATCGACCAGAAGAAGGAAAAACAATTTACGGAGCAACATTAGGAGGTCCGATAATCAAAGATAAACTGTTTTTCTTTGCTAACTTCGAAACAGAAAAAAGCCCTCAACAAATCACTAAATGGAGGGGTTCTCCAAATGGAGTCGCCAACGGTGATGAATTTATTTCCCATGCACGCCAGTCTGATCTGGATGAATTTTCTCGTCTTTTAAAAGAACGTTATGGGTACGATACAGGATCATCAACCGATTTTCCAGGTGGTGTTTCCAACCTTAAATTTCTGGGACGTATTGACTGGAACATTAACTCCACTCATAAACTGAGCTTGCGTTACAATTATACCAAAAATGACGACTGGGTTCCGACCAACGGTAACTCAAGCGATACCGGCTACCGTTTAAATGGAACCGACAGGATTGGTGTTAATTCAATGGCTTTTATGAACTCTACCTATTCACAGGGAAGTATCGTTAAATCGTTTACTACTGAGTTAAATTCAAGGTTGTCAGACGCTATAAGTAACCAATTGTTACTGACGTATACCGATATCAATGATCAGCGAGGCAGTAAATCTTCTCCGTTCCCGTTCTTTGATATAATGGATGGTGATGATGTGGTTGCTGCCGGTGAAGACCCAACAAACAACAAAAACTTTAAACCATATATGAGTGCTGGTTACGAGTTGTTTACCTGGAACAATGGTGTAAAGAATAATGTATTTAGTATTACAGACAACTTTACCTATTACCTGACATCGCACAAGTTGACTGCTGGGTTAAGTTACGAGTATCAGTCCGCTTTAAATTCTTATATGCGTAACGGAACGGGATACTACCGTTTCAAAAGTTTTTCCGATTTCAAAAATAATGCTGCTCCCGAAGCATTTGCCCTTACCTACGGGTATGACGGAGAATTGAACCCTGCCGGTAAAGTGACGTTTGGTCAGCTGGCTGCATATATTCAAGATGAGTGGAACGCACTTGATAATTTGAAGTTGACTTACGGAATCCGTATGGACAATACATTCTTCCTAAACGATATGTTGCGTAACAACGCTATTTATTCGCTTGATTTCGGTGGTAAGAAAGTGGATACCGGAAAATGGCCTGATGCTAAGTTCCAATTCTCTCCCCGTGTAGGTTTCACCTGGGATGTTCTTAAAGACAAAGCACTTGTCGTACGTGGTGGTACCGGGCTTTTTACGGGCCGTCTTCCTCTGGTGTTCTTCACCAACATGCCCCAAAATTCCGGTATGATTCAAGGTGCAAGCAATCAGATTTATACGACTTATGACAAAAACACCGGTGCTGCAACGGGCCGTAATCCTTTACTGGATCAAATGTATGTGGACGGTAAGTTAATGACGGACGTAAACCAAATGATTGAAAAATTGGGTTTAAAAAAGACTATTACCCAAGAAGAAGGCACACTGCAAAGTAACATGGCTGGAGTGGATAACAATTTTAAAATGCCTCAGGTCTGGAAAAGTTCTTTGGCTGTAGATTATCAAATACCGGTTTCATTTCCGTTATCGGTAACTGTTGAAGGAATGTTTACCAAATACATCAACGATATCCGCTTACTTAATTATAACATCAAAGATCAAACTCAAGCTAATGGGTATACTCAATTTGAAGGTCCGGACAAACGGTTTATTTACCCTTCAAACTATAACTATTATAGAAACCATGCAAGCTACGATGCAGACCACAAAAAAAATGTGGGTGTGCTAGGTGTGCTGACTAACACAAGTGAAGGGTATGGGTATACTGGAAACATTACTATCAATGCAGAACCTGTCAGAAATTTGAATTTAATGGCAGCTTATACCCATACAGCTTCTTACGAAGTAAGTGGTATGCCGGGCTCAAACGCTACTTCTGCATGGCAGGGTTTACCTACCGTAAACGGGCCAAACTTTAACGGTGCACAATGGTCACAATACGTTTCTCCTCATCGTATTATTGCTTCTTTGAACTACAGGATCAATTACCTGGGTGGATGGACTTCATCTGAATTTGGTGTTTTCTATCAGGCATATTCGCCATATCGCTACAGCTATACATACTCTAACGATATGAACGGTGATGCTATCAATCAGGATTTGATTTATATTCCTGCAACAAAAGATGAAATTCAATGGAAAACAGCTGAGGATGCTGACCGTTTTTGGGATTTTGTAGAAAAAGATTCTTATTTAAGCAAAAATAAAGGAAAATATGCAGATGCTTATGGCGCTTATGCTCCTATGGTTCATCGTTTCGATCTGCATTTCGCTCAAAACTTCATTGTGAGAACAGGTAAAACGACAAATACGTTGCAAGTAAGTTTAGACATTATGAACTTTGCCAACTTGCTGAACAGCACTTGGGGAGTTAATAAGCAAATGATACCTGCAGCAAATAGGGGACAAATTCTGAAATTTGAAGGTGTAAACAAAGATGGAGTAGCCGGTAATGCTGATGACAAAGTGCCTTATTTCTCGTTCTTTAATGCTGAGAAAGTATCGGAAATTTATACAAGATACAACGACGTAAACTCTCAGACTTGGAGACTACAACTTGGATTAAGATATATTTTTAATTAAAAATAAAAAAACTTTTGCATAAAATGCCTCACTAACTGAAAGTGAGGCATTTTTTTGTGAACAACGTTGAACAAAGCTACTCGTAAATCGTTTAGAAAAGGTATTTATATTTAACTAAAACAAAAAAGCTATGGGAAAATTTGTTATTACCACCAGAAAAAGTGGTGAGTTTCAGTTCAATCTTAAGGCCGGAAACGGACAGGTGATCTTATCGAGTGAGGGTTACTCTACCAAAACCGCGTGCTTGAACGGCGTGGAATCTGTAAAGAAGAATTCGCAAGAGGATGCCCGTTTTGAAAAAAACGTGGCAAAAAACGGTAAATTTTATTTTAACCTGAAAGCTTCCAACGGACAGGTTATTGGCAACAGTGAAATGTACGAGACCGAAGCTTCGAGGGAAAACGGCATTAAATCGGTAAAAACCAACGCTCCCGATGCACAGGTCGACGACCAGACTGTTTCCTGAGACTTTGCATCGTAAATAGAATACTCCCCTAAACTATCTTCTGAATAGAGTAGGGGAGTATTTATTGTATTATGTGCTACTTGAATATGAAAAATGCATACAGTTCTTTTCAACCTGCTCACAAAGCGGTTTTTTCTTTTTGTAACCCACACCAACATCGCAAATATAGTTGATTTTTTGCAGAATGAAGCGAAAAGGATGATATCGCCAGTAGACGTTAATACCATTACCAAGTCCGACAAAAATTTCCAAGAAAACTCATAAAAGAAGTCGAAGGCGGAACACCTATTAGAGAGGCGATAAAAACATTTTCAAAATTATAATAAACACATTACTTTTGTGTTATTAATAACGATAACGTAATACATGAAATAATTTCCACTCCTGAATTAGACGAGTATTAAAATTGTTCAATGAGCGATAGTGCAGCAACTCATAAATCAAAATCATTTAAAACCGAAAAATCATGAAACAAAAGACAAATTATTTGAAATTTTTCAAGTATCGCTTAAATGCTTTTTTAGCTGGATTAATTTTAATTGCGTTATCTGGTTATTGTTGTATAACTGGAGAAAAAGAGACAAGTGAAAAATACCTTGAAGCAAATATTTCCGAGAATGATTTCTGTAATGTCCCACAAGTCGACAAACCATGGGTCTATTACTGGTGGCTGAAAGGAAATGTTACCAAGGAACTGATTGCCCGTGATTTGAGAGAAATGCAAAAAATTGGGATAGGAGGATTTTTATTGTTAGATTCACGTGGTTATTATGATGATTACTATGGGAAAACTGGCCATATTCCTGTACCTCTCGACATAAAATATGAATTCATGAGTCCAGGTTGGAGGGAAATGGTGAAATTCACTATGCAGGAAGCGAATCGTCTTGGTTTAAAAATGAGTATCAACCTTGCAAATACGGGAGGTTCGCTGCGTGGTCCCTGGAATATGAAAGAGGACGGCCCAAAACAACTTATTTGGGCTGATACAACAATTTTAGGGCCGAAAAAAATTTCTATTCAACTGGAAAAGCCTTTCGATAAAAAGTATTTTAAAGATGTTGCGCTTATGGCAGTTGAGATAAAATCAGATGTAAAATCATTGGGGAAATCAGCCGGATTAAATTTAAATTGGAATACAGTGTCAATACCCGCAGAAAATGCTAATATAGCAGGTGAAATAATAGATCTTTCTAATAAAATAACCAATGGTGAGTTGAACTGGGAGATTCCGGAAGGGAATTGGCGGTTATTGCGTTTCGGACACCATGTGATTGGAGATGAAGGCAGCGTTGATATTTTCAATGCTGAGGCAGTAACTAAATATTTTAATCTAATGGGGGCTGAGATCTTAAAAGATGCGGGACCACTGGCAGGAAAGACACTCACTTACTTCTACAATGTCAGTTGGGAAGGTTCACAACCCGATTGGACAGTAAATTTTAAAAAAGAATTTAAAAAAAACAGAGGTTACGATATTAGTCAATTCATGCCGATTCTCGCCGGAATGTCTAAAGCCGATCGTTCCATTAATGAGCGGTTCCTACGTGATTATTTTCGAACTATCAGTGATTGTTTCAAACATAATTGTTACGAAACGATTGGTGAGCTATGTCATTCAAACGGAATGCAATGGCATTCAGAAAACGGAGGGCCCTGGCCCCGCAATGCATCTATGTTTAAGGAGGCTGATCAATTGACCTTTTGGGGTATTAATGATATGCCTCAAGGAGAATTTTGGTGCAATAGCATAAATGATTTGCAACAACGGTCGAATGTTAAATATGCTGCTAATGCTGCTCATATATATGGACGCCCGCTTGTTTCTGTTGAAGCATTTACTCATATGACAAAACATTGGACAATGTACCCGAGTTATTTAAAACCTTTTGCAGATATAAATTTTATAGACGGAGCCAACTTTTTTATCTGGCATACTTTTACTGCTTCTCCATTGGAAGTAGGAAAACCAGGGTATGAATATTTTGCAGGTACTCATATAAACCCAAATGTTACCTGGTTCAATAAAGCTGGTGATTTTTTTAAATACCTGGGTCGCTGTCAATATATGCTTCGTAAAGGAAAGTATGTGGCAGATTATTGTTGTTATGTAAGCGATAAAAACTATGTATCTTGGGGCAGAGGGAAAAAATGGACTGCTGACTCAAGCCTTACCCCAGTGAAAGGAACTTCTTACGATCTTCTTAATTCGGAAGTATTGACAGACCGTTTATCGGTAGAGGACGGAAAACTGGTTTTACCTGATGGTGTTGGCTACAGTCTCCTGGTAATCGATCTTGATGAACCAGTTATCCCGATCCGTGTATTACAAAAAATTAATGAACTGGTAAAAGATGGTGCTACTCTTGTATTGGGAAAAATGGTTCCCACCCGGGCAACTGGTCTTGATAATTATCAGGAAAATGACATTGAAGTGAAACGTTTAGCGGAAGAACTTTGGGGAAACAACAGCGATCAAAGGCAAATTCGTTCATTAAAAAAAGGGAAGGTATATACAGGGTACAATTTGGAGGAAGTTTTGTCCGACTTAAATATTCACGCAGATTTTGAAGGTCCATTTGAATATATTCACCGTAAATTAGATATAAAGGATGTATATTTTGTTTCAGGGGAGGGAAAGGCTGAATGTACATTTCGCGTTGAGGGTATGAAACCTGAAATTTGGAATCCTGTTACTGGTCAAATTATAGATGCAATAAGCTATTATTATACTAAAGACGGACGGACAATTATTCCAATGGATCTTCCAGAGAATGGATCTGTATTTGTTGTTTTCAGGGAAAAAGCAGACAAGAATCATTTTGTTTCCATTGATGGACCAGAATATCCGGAGTTTACAGAAAAAAAAGAAGATTCTACTGAATTTATATTCTGGGAAAGCGGAAATTATAATTTAAAAACAACGAATGGAAATTCAAAAAAATTGTCCATCAGAGTAGATCCTTCGCTAGAGTTGACAAGTGCTTGGAATATCACATTTTTACCGGCGACAGGAGTACAATCATTTGACGCTTCTTTTGATAAACTAACATTGTGGAATGATAATTCAGATCCGCAGATAAAATATTTCTCGGGAACGGCTATCTATAAAAATATTTTCAATTTGAATGAAGACCAGGTAAAAAAACCAGCCAACCTGAAATTAGGGACAGTTCATAATATTTCGCGCGTTTGGATCAATGGTAAAGATAAAGGAATAGTTTGGACAGCCCCCTGGTCAGTTGATATTACCGGGGCATTAAAGGAAGGTGAAAATGAACTGAAAATAGAAGTTACTAACTGTTGGGCAAATCGACTGATTGGTGACGCCGGGCTGCCGGAAAATAAATGGACTACACAAACAAATGTTCATCGTGTTCTAGACAGATCAAAATATAAATCAGGACACCAGGCATTTGCTGCAACAGATATGCTTATGCCATCGGGTTTAGTCGGACCGGTGCAAATTAAATTTGGAGAAAAACGATCTGTAAGTTTAAACAAAGCCTCTTTATGAAAAAAGATCTCAAAATTCATCCTTTTTAACAAGTTAAACGGCGCAAGTAGCTGGAATATGCTTCATGCGCCGTTTATTGTTGTCCTACCAGGATTCGAACCTAGACTGACTGAACCAAAACCAGGAGTGCTACCATTACACCATAGGACAATCCTTAATGTGCTTCGTGAAAAGCAGTGCAAAAGTATAACAATATTTGTAAATGACCAAATTTTTGGGAGATGTTTTTTACTCCCGGATCCAAATCAGCAGTTTCCCTCATCTTCAAACTGTATCCGTGCACGGCAGGAAATTCCTTTTTCCGAAGTAACCAGTTGAAAAAGATAATCGTTTTTAGCTTTCGATTCCCTGTAAACGACTCCGGTGTCACCGAACGTTATTTCTTTCAGAAAATTTATCTCAAATCTTTTTAACTTATGCCTCCTGTAAAAATCCAGCGAAAAGCAGTCAGCTATCCATTGAATGTAAAACGGACTGCTTGCATGACAATTTACATCGATGTGACTGTATTTTACTTCAAAACGGTTGGCGATGTCTCCTTTGACGTTGGCAATACGGGTGGGGACACCTATGGGGATGGTTTCCGGCCATACAAAAGCGTTCAGTGACGCTAACGAGTCCAACAGAACTCCCTGTCGGGTTTTCATATCAATTACCGCCCACGAAGATGACACGTAACCGATAAGCCGGTCTTCACCGTTGGTGATTCGAAAATTACGTGTGGTAAACATTGCACCCACGTCTTGAATCCACGTTTCAATGGTTATGTTTTCGTTTTCCAGTGGAAACCTTTCCATATCCATGACGAAGCGTGAAAGGACCCACGTGTAGTCATCCGATTGCAGTTTCAGCAAACCGAACCCGTTGTTGTCAGCATCTTTTCCAGCTGTCTTTAAAATTAGATGAAACAAAGACGACAATGATACTTTTTTCTGAAAATCGATATGCTGGGCTGAAACCTGGAATTGATACCTCCTTTTTTTATCCATGCAGGCAGGGAAAAGCGATTGTTATATGGCTATCAGCAGGTAATAGTTTTTCTTACCCCGCTGTGCCAGGATATATTTATCGGCAATAAGGTGAGATTCATCTATAACTAATTCAAAATCATCAAGTTTGTCTTTATTTATCGATACACCACCGGCCTGTACGGTTTTCCGCATCTCACCCTTAGACGGGAAAACAGCAGCTGTTTCTGTTAATAAATCCACCGCTTTTATACCTTCAGTAAGCAGACTTCTTGAAATATTGAATTGGGGAACCCCATCGAAAACCTGAAGAAAGGTGGTTTCGTCAATAGAACGCAAGGCATGAGAGGTGGATTTCCCGAAAAGAATTTCCGATGCACTAACGGCCATGTCGTAGTCTTCACGACTGTGAACCATAACGGTGATTTCCTCTGCCAGACGTTTCTGCAACGGGCGCAAATGCGGGGCAGACTGTTGCTCTGCCACCAGAGATTCAATCTCTTCCCTCGATAATGCCGTGAAAATCTTGATATATTTTTCGGCATCGGCATCGCTCACGTTCAGCCAGAACTGATAGAACTGGTAAGGTGTCGTATAACGGCTGTCCAGCCATACATTTCCGCTTTCGGTTTTACCGAATTTTCCGCCGTCGGCTTTAGTAATGAGTGGACAAACCAGCGCAAAAGCTTCTCCGCCTGCAATCCGGCGGATAAGTTCGGTCCCGGTAGTGATGTTACCCCATTGATCGCTTCCACCCATTTGCAAGCGGCATCCGTACTCACGATACAGGTGAAGGAAGTCGTATCCTTGCATCAACTGGTAAGAAAATTCGGTGAAGGACATGCCTTCACTGGCTTCACCGCTCAGACGTTTCTTTACGGAATCTTTCGCCATCATGTAATTAACCGTGATGTGCTTGCCGATATCGCGAATAAACGAAAGGAACGAAAAATTCTTCATCCAGTCGTAATTGTTTACCAAAATAGCTTTGTTGGGAATATCGCTTTCAAAATCGAGGAATTTGGCCAGTTGTTTTTTTATTGCTTCCTGGTTATGCCGCAAGGTATTTTCGTCCAATAGGTTACGTTCTGCCGATTTCATCGATGGGTCACCGATCATTCCTGTGGCTCCGCCAACAAGCGCTATTGGTGTATGTCCCGAGCGTTGCAGGTGTTTCAGCATCATCACGCCCACTAAGTGTCCGATATGGAGAGAGTCGGCTGTGGGGTCAATTCCCAGGTACCCCGACGTTTGTTCTTTCAATAACTGTTCTTCCGTTCCGGGCATCACATCGTGGATCATGCCTCGCCAACGAAGTTCTTCTACAAAGTTCATGTTCATTCAGTTGTAATTCGATTGTAATTCAGTAAATATGCCTAAGGGCAATTTTCAATTCAATGGAAATTTGTTGTTCCGGTGAACAGTTGTTTGCCACAACTAATTACTGTTGAATAATGCGTAGCGAATTTCAACGAAGCTAAATAACCATTGAATAGGGTGCAAAGATACATTTTTCTTCCCAGAAAACGGTTATTTTTTGTAGGTTAACACCGTAAACAATGCAAAGACGTTAATAATTTCAAGACGTCCCAACAGCATGTTTATCGATAAAACATATTTTCCCGCATCGGGGATGGATGAGTAATTTCCAAGTGAACTTACTTTTCCAAAACCGGGTCCGGCATTACCGATTGTGGCAATGGAAGCCGATATGGAAGTCATACCGTCGACATTCATGCTGGAGAGCAAGAGAGCCGTAACAAACAGCGTAACCAGATAAAGAATAAAGAAAATGGCAGTTTGTAACTCCATTTCGGTGCTGATGACGACATTCTCCAGTTTCGTAATATATACGCCGCTCGGATGCAAGACAAGTTTTATCTGCCGTTTCAGTGATTGATAAAAGAGCAATACACGATCAAATTTTAATCCTCCTGAGGTGGAGCCGACCATTCCACACTGAATCGTAAAATACATGATAATGATAATGGTAAGTATCGGCCAGTTTGGAGTGTCCACAGTAGCAAAGCCGGTAGTTGTTCCCAGAGATATTACTTGAAACGAAGCGTACCGGAGGGATGTCCACCACGAGTAAAACCCGTCGTTGGTTAACTTTGCAGCAACAACAATGATTCCCAAAAACATTAAACCTATATAAGTCCTGACGGACTTTGACGTGAATACATTCATTTTGTTCCCCGTTACGGTACCGTACAATAATCCGAAATGAATGCTCCCCAACAGCATGAATGTCATAATGACGACTTCTATCCAAACACTGTCGTAATATGCCACGCTTAAGTTTTTGGTTGAAAAACCCCCCGTTGCCACTGTTGCAAAAGCATGACAGATAGCATCAAAGAAATTCATACCCAATACCCAAAGAAGTGCAATTTCGATAATGATCAGGCTAAGATAGACAACGACGATAACACGCGCTATTTGGCGTGTTCTCATTTTAAAGTTTAATTTAGACAATCCGGATAGTTCCGAGTTGTAAATACTCGATCTTGTACCGGTGGCACTGGGTAAAATCAATAGAACAAACAGAATGATTCCCACACCGCCAATAAAATGTGTGGATGCCCGCCAAAACAACAATCCTTTGGTCAATGCTTCTACATCTCTCAAAATGGTTGCCCCCGTAGTGGTATATCCAGAAACACTTTCGAAAAGGGCATTGGCAAATGTGAATTCGCCGCCCCACATGAAATAGGGTACCGCTCCGGCAAAGCAGGTTAGAATCCATCCTAAAACACTGATTGACAATCCTTCTCGGAAGTTGATTTCTTCAATTCTTTCCACAAATATCTGTGGAAAAGAGCCAAGGATTGTGCAGACCACTGCACTGTATAGAAGCGGAGTGAGTGAATTTTCGTGAAGGAAGAATGAAATTGCGGCGGAAATGTAGAAAAAAAACGCGTTAAATAACAGCACGTATCCTAAATATTTTACAATTACTTCCCAGCGGGTCATTTTATTTGTTTTTATCTGTTAGAGAAACAAGCAACACAATCACATTCATAATTTCTAAACGTCCCAACAACATATTAGTCGAAAAAATATATTTTGCAGCATCGGGCAAAGTAGAGAAGTTTCCCATCGATCCGATTGTTTTCCCAAATCCCGGGCCAATAGTGCCTAAAGTGGCAACAGATCCTGAAAAGGATGTAATAAGATCGATATCCATGGCTGATAATGCCAGAGTAGAAATTAGAAGAATGACCAAATAAACGATAATGTAAACCATTGATTGTAGTTCAATCTCATTGCTGATAAGGGTCTTATCCATTTTCAACACATAAACGGCGTTAGGGTGTTTTGTCTGTTTTATTTGTTTAAGAAATGTTTGAAAAAAGAGGTATACCCGATCGAATTTTAGCCCTCCTGTCGTTGAGCCAATCATTGCGCACTGAATGGAGAAATAGATAAGGACAACAATGGTAAACATGGGCCAAACTGACGTATCCACGGTAGCAAAACCGGTAGTAGTAACCAACGAAACTACCTGAAATGATGCGTGCCGAAACGCCTCTCCCCAGTTATATACGTGATCGTTGACGAGTTTGAAGGTAATAAACAAGATGCCTATAAAAATAATGGCTAAATAAGTTTTAACAACGTCAGAAGTAAAAATATTTTGTTTCCTACCTGTTATGGTAGCGTATATAAGTCCAAAATGCATACCTCCCAACAACATAAAAAAGGAAATGGTGATTTCTATCCAAATATTGTTGTAAAAGGCGATACTGGTGTTCTTGGTAGAGAAACCGCCAGTTGCCAGTGTTCCGAATGAATGGCAAATGGCATCAAAAAAGGTCATTCCCAGTGCCCATAGAATAATTGTTTCAACAAGTATCAGACTTGCATAGACTATGCCGATAATACGTACAATTTCCCGCATTCGCATCTGAAAATTTAACATGGAGAGCCCAGATACTTCAGACCTGTATATGCTAGCCCGTGCTGCTTTGGCATTGGGGAGAATCAATAACACAAACAAAATAATTCCCATACCTCCAATAAAATGTGTCGCCGATCGCCAGAACAAAAGGCCTTTGGGTAACATTTCAATGTTGGTAAGAATAGTCGATCCGGTAGTTGTATAACCGGCAGTACTTTCGAAAATGGCATTTGTTAAGGTGAATTCACCGCCCCACATAAAATATGGAATTGCGCCTACGATACATGTTAATATCCATCCTAGAACGCTAATAGCAATTCCTTCGTGAGGCTTTAGTTCCTCCGTTTTTTCTACAAAGATTTGTGGAAATACTCCTACAATTGTACATAAGATAGCGCTATACAGTAAGGGGGTTATAGAAGTTTCTCCTAGAAAAATGGAAATAGCGGCAGAAATATACATAAGTAATGCATTGAATAACAATACAAAACCTAAATATTTTGCAATAACGCTGACTCTCATTTCTATTTATTTTTTAAACGCAGCAATCTTCCGATAAGATTATTCGTTTCGGTTTCCAAGCGCTTAATTTCGTCGTTTGACTTGATGCCACTATTTATGATGCCTTTTTCCGGGTAAAATGATTTTACTCCATCGATAAGCCGATTGATTGGACGAATAAAATATTCGGATATGAAGAAATTAAGTAATAAAGCGAAAACGATGGCAGCGACAATAGATACAATGGCTGGCATCATCGCCCTTTTTGAGTTTTCTTTCATCGTGTTTGTTTGTTTGTAAACCCCTTCCTGGTTAAGTTGCATCAACTCATTGATGGCTTTCTTTGCTGAAAAGAACAATTGCTGGTTTTGGAGGTATATTTCGTTTTTTTCTTCCAATGTTAATTGTTCGCTGGTATCGGTAGTTTGCTTAACGGAAGTATGAAATTCTTCGTATTTTTTTATAATATTATTGATGTATTTATCCTCGTCTTTTTCGGTAATGTTATTTTGGGCTATTTTAATGGCATCCTGTATTGCTGAATAGGCCGTATTAATAGTTTGGCTTCCCATTTCCCGGTTTCCCATCAGATACATCAACAAGCCGCTGTCTTCCCTTTCTAACGCGTCTAACATTTGTTTGGTCTGCTCAATGGATTTGTAGTTATCGTCCATGACATTCTTAATGGATACCCCTACCTTGTTGAACTCAATAATTGACATAATTCCGGCAATTACCAGCATCAGCACGAGCAACATAAAGCTGGAAAATATTTTAGCTCTCAACGATTTAAGCATAATAACTCTCTTTTAACATGAATAATAAAATTTTCGTAACAAATGTACGGGTTTTACGGTTTCTTTACAAATATGAATTTATTTTTTACAATAAAATAAAAATGGAGTGCCAGATGCACTCCATTTTGTCGTTATATTTCAGTTGAACGTTATTTTAAAAGGGTCATGAAATCCTGATTGGTTCTGTACTTTGCAAATTCGAGGTCGTTTAATGCTCTGGCCGCCATTGTTTTGTCCATGGTTATAGCGGAGCGCAGGTTTGTCATAACATCGTTGAAATTGTTCGTCCTTGACCCAATGACAGCCATCAGGTAGTAGGTCAATGCATCAGGATTTTTAATAGCTTTCAGCGTGATGTCAGCAGCGTTGTAGTTTTTTGTAAGGATTTGGGCCAGTGCGGCGTTGTTCGATTTTGTATCTCCAAAAGCATCAACAGCTTGATTATAATCGCCTTCCATAAGGTAAAGTAATCCCATAGCTGCCTCCAGGTTGTTTGCCCCTGATGACCTGCCCAGTAATTCTTTTGCCGATTGTGTATTTCCGTCCATCATAGCGAATAGAGCTTTGTTTACATTCACTTCGGCTGCGTTAGGTGAAACCAGGGCTGCACGGTCTAACGCCTGTTTGGCGTTATTGTACTCGCCGCGCTGGTAATAAGCGGTAGCCATGTTATTCCATCCTCGGTAGTCTTGCGGAAAATTTACGGTAACGTATTGATAAATTTTTTCTTTATCGGCATCGTTATCGGTGAGCGTGGAAGCGTAAAGCAATTCTTCCACCGACAGTTTTTTAGGATTGGCACGCCAGAATTCCATGATCTCTTCATCCGATTTTCCGATAATCTCGATGTTTGCCGTGATGCGTGAACGACGTAACTGCGGTAAGATGGTTGATGCCAGATCACTGTAAACAAACGAGATGTTTTTGATTTCACGCTCGCGTGTTTCAGGATCGGGATACATGGATAAGACTCTTAATACGAGCTCTTTATCTTGTAGATCCGATGCTTCCAGCAATTGGCGGAACCCTTCCCAGTCTTGTGCCGTGTAGCGGGCGTTTACATCGGTATCAATCTTTCTTCTTTTCAGCTCACCTTCCAGGTATTGTGTCGTATTTCTCTCACGTTGAGCTGCCAGTCTTTCGTTCAACGTAAGACCCCCGTCGGGCGATGCGTAAGCGGAAATCTCAATGTCTACGTTCTGGCGTGGATCGTTGAATGCGTCTTGAACCCGTTGTTGCCATGAACGCATATCTTGCGTGTTTGTTTCGGATGAACGGATATTTGCCTGTTGGATAACGAAATGAATGTTAGCGTCCTGTGTCTGCTTTATGATGCGTTGAAAGCCATCATCGGCAACAGATGGAGCAGTTGTCTGAGCACTTGCCAGCGCCGAAGTGGCAACGATACCGTCGGCTACTTTTACCTCGGGAAGTTTTACGGATTTATTTTTGATTTTGGCATCAAAACGCATAAAAAGTTCCGAAGTCAGCATGTCGGTTTGATAGGGAAAGCTGAAACTCATGTTGAAGTTTCCGCCACGGTTATACGGAATTTCAATGGCGTTTCCAGAAACGTTTTCTCCCTGGTAAGTCTGAGCAGATCCGTAGGATTCTTTGGTTCCGGCATATTTCAATACCGGAGTAATTTTTACGGTTGCGTTTTTGTTGAACCATTTTTCGGGGAAAGTTCCGTTAACGGTTACAGGCACACTGTTGCCAACAGTTTCCAAGGGAGATGGGGTTGCATTGAAGTTTGATTGTGAAAGAGGCTTTAAATTGCTGCACGATGCAGCAGCAAAAACAAGCCCAGCGAGCAGAGCATAAAAAGAAATTTTTCTCATTTTCCGATTGATTTTTATTTTTTGTTTATTGAATTTTCCAAAAGAGATAATCGCATTATCCATCATTATACTCACTTACTCTCTATCCTGGATAATTTGAAACAATATACAACAAAATTACCTTTTTTCTGTGATATCAAAAAATAAACCGACCACATTTAGGTATTTTTTAGAAATATCCATCGACTTGAAAATTGCCGGGTTGATTATACATCAAACCCGAGTTGTTTTAAGATAGGAACAACCCTTGAGTCTGCATTTTTTACTTTGTAAGCTCCGTATTCCCTACGCAGCGGATAGTTGGATCGAAACCAGTAGAATTTATCGGGGTCTGCTTTCAGATTCATTGTTTCCATCATGGGGTTATAGGTTTGCCAGACTGCATAAGCCAATTGATAATCCAGTTCAACCTCCCTTAAGTCAATAACCGGATTATTCGGCTGAGGAAGCTGCATTAATTTTATAGGATAGACATCTAGTTCAAAAAACTCGTTCAGGTTTTCAAGCGACATTTTGGTTGCTGTCCATTTGCCGTCAGCCGAATATCCGGCGATATGTGGTGTGGCGATGTCGGCCATCTGTAATAGTTCCCGGTCGATATCGGGTTCGTTTTCCCAGCAATCGATTACAGTTCCAGTAATTTTTTCTGTTTTCAACGCTTTTTTCATGGCTGGGTTATCCACCACACTTCCGCGGCATGAATTGATGATAAACGGCTTTTTATCCAGTGTGTCAAAGAAGTATTCGTCCACCAGATGATAGGTTTTGTGTTTTCCGGACTTTGTCAATGGTGTATGCAGGGTGATGATATCTGCTTCTTTTTTTACCGTTTCCAGATCCACAAAAACAGATTTTTCCATTCCTCCGGATTTTTGTCCGACTTCCCTCTCTTCCCGCGGTGGGTCATTTAGTAATACACGCATTCCCAGTTTTCGGCAAGCCGTCTCCACTTTACTACCCACATTGCCCACACCAATAATTCCTATCGATTTTTCTTTTAAACTGAATCCGTATTTATCAGCCAAATACAAGAGCGAAGCTGTTACGTATTGTTCCACTGAGGTAGCGTTACAACCCGGTGCTGTGCGCCAGGCAATACCTGCTGCATCACAATATCGGGTGTCGATATGGTCAAAGCCGATCGTAGCGGAGCAAATCAGTTTTACACCACTTCCCTCAAGAATATCTTTTCCGAAATGAGTAACCGTACGTACGATCAATGCGTCTTTATCGCTAATAGCTTCTTTTGTAAATTGATTTCCAGGCAAGTATTTCACCTCGCCAAACTGTTCGACAACGCCTCTTAAATAAGGGATGTGTGCGTCTGCAAGAATTTTCATATTTATGTAAACAAAGAATTAAAATCCCAAGTTCGGGATTTCAACTTGAAATTCGTAGGTTATAAGTTAAATCAGTATTTTCTTTTCGGATTATCTTTCCACATCAGCAAAGCCCGGGCAATAGCTGTCTCAACAATGGGAGCCATGAGGGCATATCCTTCTGGGTTGGGATGTACACCATCGCCTGATAAGCTTTCAGGCAGTCCGTTTCGCTCATCGGCCATAGCTGAAAAGAAGTCGCAATAAACCACACCGTGTGTTTCTGCATATTTTTTTATCCTGCGGTTTAGTTCCACAATTTTCTCGGCAGGTTCACGGCCGGGTCTCCACTTGTACTCAAATGCAGGAAGAACCGAGCAAAGCACTACTTGAATTCCGTTGGATTGTGCGATCTCAGTCATAGAATGGATGTTGTCTTCGATCATCTCCAGTGTTGAAGGTCCGGTATTTCCGGCGATATCGTTTGTTCCCGCAAGAATAACCACTACTTTCGGATAAAGGTTTATCACATCCTGGCGGAAGCGGACAAGCATTTGAGGTGTGGTTTGTCCGCCTATACCCCGGTTAATATAGGGTCTGTTTTCAAAAAAATTCGGTACTTTCTCTATCCATCCCTGTGTGATGGAGTTACCCATAAAAACCACACGGTCGTCGCACGTTCTTGGCATACCTATTTTCGCATTGTCTTCTTTGAAACGGGTTAAGTTTGCCCAATCCTGTGCATTAGCAGAAGATATGAAAATCAAAGTAATAATGGTTGTAAAAAATAATTTTGTTGTCGTTTCCATTTGTCTAATTATGTTGTGTTTGTCGTTAAAGTTGCTGCTTTGTTTGAGAAAAGCTTTCACACAAAGAAAATGGGGAGAATATTTACCCCGGAATCAGTAACGGGCAGAGGCCTCCGCTTTATTTTAGAAGTGTGTTCATCTGACAGTTGGTTTCCAAATGACGGGTCTTGTCACTCTACCTTCACTGCTGTTCCCGATGCTGAAACCATCAGCATGCTGCCGTTGTTGCCAATTGTCTCGTAGTCGATGTCGACTGCCAGGATGGCATTTGCACCCATTCTCCGAGCTTGTTCACTCATTTCCTGTAACGCAATGTCTTTCGCTTCACGCAATACTTTCTCGTAGCCTCCGGAACGTCCTCCAATTACATCCGTAATGGAAGCAAAAAAATCCCTTACAATATTGGCACCGATAATGGTTTCTCCGCTAACGATCCCATAATATGCAACAATGCGCTTTCCTTCAATGGTGTTTGTTGTTGTAATCAACATAGGGCAATGATTGGGTTTGATTCAGTTGTTATTTTTTTCGAAAGATAATAAATTTTTATTCTTTTGGTAAGAAATTCCCTACAAAAACAATACTTTTTTAATTCTTTCAATCTTTATCACGTATCTTTGTTGTTGAACAGGCTTTAATGTAAATATAAAAATCAGAAAAGATGAAATTTGTAGGAGCACACATCAGCGCATCGGGTGGAGTGGAAAACGCACCAGTTAACGCGCATTTGATAGGGGCAAAGGCTTTTGCTTTTTTTACCAAGAATCAGCGTCAATGGTTCGCCGCACCCTATACACAGCAGAATATTGATTTGTTTAAATTACGGTGTGAAGAATACGGTTTCTCTCCGGATCATATTCTTCCGCACGACAGTTACCTGATTAACCTGGGGCATCCTGAAGAAGAGGGCTTGAAGAAATCGCGTTCCGCTTTTTTCGATGAAATGAAGCGTTGCGAGCAGTTGGGGTTGAACCGGTTGAATTTTCATCCCGGTAGCCATTTGAATCAGTTGTCCATTGATGATTGCCTGGATAGGATTGCCGAATCCATTAACCTGTCGCTAGAAAGGACGGACGGGGTTACAGCCGTCATAGAAAATACGGCGGGACAGGGAACAAATCTGGGACATACTTTCGAACAAATTGCCCATATTATTGATAAAGTGGAGGATAAGAACCGGGTAGGGGTATGTCTCGATACGGCTCATACTCTGGCATCGGGTTATGAAATAAGAACCCGTGAGGGGTTTGGAAATACCTTCCGCCAATTCGATGAAATTATTGGTTTTAGCTACCTGAAAGGGATGCACATAAACGATTCCAAAAAAGAACTGGCATCCCGTGTCGACCGTCACGACAGCCTGGGTAAAGGATTGATGAATATGGAGGTCTTTTCTCTAATCATGAACGATAATCGTTTCGATAATATCCCTTTGATCCTTGAAACCCCTGACGAAACGTTATGGGCCGAAGAGATAGAACAACTTTACTCGCTTATTACTCATCACTAATAATTCAAACGTATGTACTATGCAATGCCGGTTGTTTTTATCCTTGGAATCGTAGCCATTGCGCTCGAGGATAAAATTAAGGTAAATAAATCAGCAACGGCGCTGTTTGTGTGTATCACTCTTTGGCTGATGCTTGTGTTTGGCTCACAGGACATCCTGGTAGAACGTCAGAATCCAGACTTTCTGCAATTTGTTAAGCAAACTGAACTGGAGAATTTTCCCGTTAAAGATCAGATTGTACGTTATTTAACAGAGAAGGCTTTTGTACCTCATTTGGGTGATGTAGCGCAGACTTTGTTCTTTGTGATGTGTTCGTTACTTATCGTAAATATCGTGGACAAGCACGGAGGATTTATGGCTATCTCGCGTTCACTACGTACCGAGAATAAGCGTAAATTGTTGTGGATGATAGGTTTGTCGTCTTTTTTCTTTTCTGCTTTGCTTGATAACCTGGCGGCTGCCATTGTGCTAATTGCCGTTCTTCGCAAGCTAGTTCCGGATCATACCGACCGCATGAAATACGCCAGCATTATTATCCTGGCAGCAAATGCGGGTGGCTCTTGGTCGCCCATCGGTGACGTTACAACACTTTTACTGTGGACGGGCGGAAACATCACGGCATGGCATCAGATATCGCATCTATTTTTGCCGGCATTGGTCAATTTATTGGTTCCGTTGATTATAGCTGATTTTTGGTTATTCAAGAAAGGGACAAAGTTACGCCAAATCAGTAATTTATCGGCCGATGACATTTACATTGAACGTATTCCGAACAGATCAAGAATAATCATTTTTTGGATCGGGATTTCATCCCTTGCTTTTGTTCCAATTTTTCAGACTATAACTCATCTTCCTGCTTTCATGTGCGTGTTGATTGGATTGGTGTTTTTGTGGATATATACCGATTTAATGTATGGGCAGATAAACGATATTCGGGAATCGGACAAGTTGCGTATTCCAACGTTGTCGCGTTCGGTGGACTTGCCCACAATTTTCTTTTTCTTCGGCATACTGATGTCGGTGGCTGCTTTGAATGTTGGCGGACAACTTTCACTTTTTGCCGATATTCTTTCCACCAGTATAAAGGAACCCTACACCATTAGTATAATCAGTGGTGCCATATCGTCAGTTGTGGACAACGTGGCGTTGGTTGCAGCAACCATGGGGATGTACCCGATAGTGGAAGCGTCTGCAGCGATGACGCCGCACATGCAGTATTTTGTAACTGACGGTGGCTTCTGGACTTTACTGGCGTATTGTGCGGTAACCGGAGGCAGTATTTTTATCATCGGATCAGCTACTGGTGTAGCTGTAATGGGATTGGAAAAAATAAGCTTCGGCTATTTTTTTAAGCGATTTACACCGCTGGCAGTATTGGGATACATTGCCGGTATTCTGTTGTTTCTGGCGATGGCATAACCGGTCAGTTCAACGATATTTCATCGATGAATACATAACCCTTGCTTCCTTTTCCCGGATGCCATGCCGGCATAACCGTTGGTTTAACCGTCAGCCTGAAATAACGGGCGGTTACAGGATCGAAAGACAATGTGTGGGTAGTAATGTCCGACCAATGTGTGGTATTTGCATCCAACAGTTTTTGACTGTTGACTACAGTAAATACTGAGTCGTTATCAGAGGATTCGAGAACAATTTCCGATGCATCAAAGATCCAGTCGCCGGTTACCACGCAGTTACGAATTTGAGCGGTTGATATTTCTGTGGGTTCGAGCATATCGATTATGACCACTATATTTTCACCCTTGAAACCCATCCATTTACCGGTTTTGTAATTCGTGCTGTTCCCGAAAAGGCCGTCGACTAGCATGCCTTCACCGGTATACCTGTAGTTCGGGTCTGGTGTAGTCAGTAGTGTTACGGGTTTGTAGCTGGCTTTGCTTGCATTAATTTTTTCCGAGAGAACTTTGCTTGTGTTCCCACCTTCGCGAATAGCCATTGCTTTAATTTCAGTATTCTCCCTGATGGAGAATTTACCGTCGTATTTTGTCGACGAAACGGTGGGAACCGTACCGTCTAGCGTATAATATACCGGTGCATTGTCAATGGTTGATAATTCCACATCGAGCGAATTGGTTTCGAAATTGGGAATCATTTTTGCCTGTACGTCAAAAACGTGTGTTGCATAGTTGTAACCTAGCTTGCCGTACAGGTTGAGCAGTCCGGGTAGCCGGGTAAGGAATGCTTCGTAATTCTTCTTTTCGGGCTTTACCCATTGTACTTCGGATAGCGCGGCAATACGGGGCATTATCATGTATTCCACGTAATCCGGCGTTTCAATATATTCAGTCCACAAGTTAGCTTGCAGCCCCAGGATACGTGCTTTTTGTCCCTCTGTCAAAATATCAGGTGCCGGTTCAAAGCTGTACACTTTTTCGATAGGGACATATCCGCCGATTGCCAACGGCTCTTCATCAGTGTTCTGGGTCTGGTAATAGTCGAAATAGCAATAGGTGGTTGGCGTCATAATTACATCGTGCCCCATTTGAGCAGCCTGGATACCTCCTTCCATTCCGCGCCATGACATGACTGTCGCGTTTGGAGCCAGTTCCCCTTCCAAAATCTCATCCCAACCGATAATACTTTTCCCTTTATCGTTCAGGAATTTTTCGATGCGGGCAGTCACGTAGCTTTGCAGGTAATGTTCTGCCTTATGTCCTTCTTTGTCTTTGAGGTTTAATTCTTTTATACGAGTCTGGCAGTCGGGACACTCTTCCCAGCGGACCTTGGGACATTCATCGCCACCGATGTGGATGTATTCGGACGGGAAAAGTTCAATTACTTCCGAAAGCACACTTTCCAGGAAAGTGAAAGTTTCTTCTTTTCCCGGACAAAGAACATCGTCAAAAACTCCCCACGAATCCGCAACTTCGTACGGACCTCCTGTGCAACCCAGTTCGGGATATGCGGCAAGGGCTGCCAGCATATGTCCCGGAAGATCAATTTCGGGAATAACGGTGATGTACCGATCTTGGGCATATTTAACGATGTCTCTAATTTCTTCCTGTGTATAAAAACCGCCGTGAGGTTTTCCATCATACTCCCCTGTGTTTCTGCCCACAACAGTTTGTTTGCGCTGAGACCCGATTACCGTTAACTTCGGATAGGCTTTTATCTCGATTCTCCATCCTTGGTCATCGGTCAGGTGCCAGTGAAAGCGATTGATGTTGTGCAATGCCAGGATATCGATGTATTTTTTTACAAAATCTACCGATTGGAAATGGCGCGCCACATCCAACATCATGCCGCGGTAGGAGAACCGAGGCTCGTCCTTGATTGTCACAGGTTGGAAAACAACGTGTTTTGTGCCTGCCAAAACAGACTTGCGCAACGTCTGTATCCCATAAAAAACAGCGGCTTCACTTGCGCCCGTTATAGTTATGCTGTTTTCACCGACTGCTATTTCATAGGCTTCTTTATTTGGATTTTGGAGGCCGATGCCCAAAATGATAGCGTTCTTGTCCGGTGCTGTTGAGGTAATATCCGGTTTTATACCTGTGGATATATTCAAAAATTCCGCTAAAAAATCTGCGTTACGCTGCATCTTTTCATTCCCCTCCGGAAATACTATTTTTACTGATGAGGACAAAACAAAAGGATTTCCTTCGGATGTCACGATTTCCGATGGCAACGGAATAACCTGGTAATTGGCAGATTCTATGCTTTTCTTTTCCTTCGGTGAACAAGAGAGCAATAGGGCGATTACTGCAATAAGCACAGAGAGAATCTTGAATTTTTTCATTTCATTTTATATTTAAAACAGTCCATGTATTTTTTACTTTTTGGGCACTGGTAATCAATTGTTCAAATTCGTTGATTGTGATGTTTGTCCCCCCCATTGAAACGGCTGAGTTTCTGAACTTCATCTTGCTTTCCACCGCTTCCCGGGCAGAAAGATGAAACTCAACCGCACCCGTTTCCCGAGCGATCTTTGCAATATTATTTTCGTTAATTCCGCTTCCCGGCATAATGATGATGCGCTCTCCGGCTTGTTGAACCAGTTTTTTCAATAAATCTACCCCTTGTTCTGCCTTGGGTTGCTGACCCGACGTGAGAATTCTGCTGCAACCCAGCGAAATAATGTCTTCAAGGCTTATAAACGGATCCCGGCATTGATCGAATGCCCGATGAAAGGTCACATCCATTTTTTCTGCTGCTTCCACTAACTCCCTGCAGCGTTCCATATCTACATCACCTTCTTCCGTGAGACAGCCGATTACAATCCCGTCAACACCCAGTTTGCGACACATTTCGATGTCTTTGAGCATAATTTTGTGCTCCAGCCCGGAATAAAGAAAGTCGCCGCCGCGTGGACGGATAATAACGTTCAGCTTAATGTGCAGCAGTTCCCTCGCTACCGCAATATCGCCGTATGACGGCGTGGTGCCGCCTTCTGGAATTGCCGCACAAAGTTCCACCCGGTAAGCACCACCTTTTTGTGCTTCGACACAACTCATGACAGAGTTGGCGCATATTTCGAGTTTATAATCCATTTTCTTATTTGCGCTTTCTTATTTACGCTTTTGCAAAGATAATAATAGATTTCTTTTTATAAAATTCTCTCAGAATCTTGTTTTTGAGTCTGATTTTCTCTAATTTTACAGTCAATATGTAAGCAAAAGCATTACATTTGTCCAGAAGTCTGTAAGTCTAATGTATAAATGTCTGATAAAGTGAAAATAACCTTATCCAGCGAGTTGCCTCATTATCCTGTTTTTAAAAAGGGTATTCGCCGTGCGCCCGACCGCGGCTTCCGCCTGACACCTGCTCAGACCGAAATCGCTTTAAAAAACGCTTTACGTTATATTCCGTGTGAATTGCATAAGACGCTGGTTCCCGAATTTTTAGAAGAGCTTTGGACCAGGGGAAGAATTTACGGCTACCGTTATCGTCCCGAAGGCGACCTGAAGGCAAAACCGATAGATGATTATAAAGGAAATTGCGTGGAAGGAAAAGCTTTTCAGGTGATGATTGACAATAATCTTTGTTTTGATATAGCCTTGTATCCATACGAACTGGTAACCTATGGCGAAACAGGTCAGGTCTGTCAGAACTGGATGCAGTACCGGTTGATAAAAATGTACCTGGAACAGTTGACACAGGAACAAACACTGGTAGTGGAAAGCGGACATCCGCTCGGATTGTTTAAATCGAAACCCGATGCACCACGTGTAATTATAACCAATTCAATGATGATTGGTCAATTCGATAACCTCCCGGATTGGGAGATTGCCGCACAGATGGGTGTTGCCAACTACGGACAAATGACGGCCGGGGGGTGGATGTATATTGGTCCACAGGGAATAGTTCACGGAACATTCAACACATTGCTCAATGCCGGAAGGTTGAAGCTTGGCATACCACAAGACGGAGATTTGCGGGGATACCTGTTTGTGTCGTCGGGGTTGGGTGGAATGAGCGGTGCGCAACCTAAAGCTGCCGATATTGCCGGTGCGGTATCCATTGTGGCAGAGGTGGATTATTCGCGCATAGAAACCCGTTATTCGCAGGGGTGGGTACACAAAATAACCGGTGACAAACAACAGGCTTTCGCCTGGGCTCATGAGTCGATGGCACACAAAGAACCTCTTTCCATCGCATATCACGGAAATATTGTCGATTTGCTTGAATTTGCAGAGACAGAGAAAATCCACATTGATCTATTGAGTGATCAAACCTCCTGTCACGAGCCTTATACGGGCGGATATTGCCCTGTGGGAATCCCGTTCGATGAGCGCACCCGGTTGCTGGAAGAAGACCGAACCCGGTTTCATGAATTGGTAGATGCATCCTTGCGTCGTCATTTCAATGTCGTCAGAAAACTGGTTGCCAACGGCACTTACTTTTTCGATTATGGAAACTCGTTTATGAAAGCCGTTTATGATGCCGGGGTGAAAGAGATTTCGAAAAACGGTATCGATGACAAAGAGGGTTTTATTTTTCCTTCGTACGTGGAAGATATCATGGGGCCTGAACTGTTCGATTACGGTTATGGCCCTTTCCGTTGGGTGTGCCTGAGCGGAAAACATGAAGACCTGGTTAAAACGGATAAGGCCGCTATGGATTGTATTGATCCGGCACGTCGCGGACAGGATAAAGATAACTGGATTTGGATCCGTGACGCGGAAAAAAACCGGCTTGTTGTAGGTACACAGGCCCGCATTTTGTATCAGGATGCACCTGGACGCATGAATATCGCTTTACGATTTAATGAGATGGTGCGCAACGGGGAGATCGGGCCTGTTATGCTTGGGCGTGATCACCATGATGTGAGTGGCACCGATTCGCCTTTCCGCGAAACCGCAAACATCAAGGATGGAAGTAACGTGATGGCGGACATGGCCGTGCAATGCTTCGCGGGGAATGCGGCACGGGGAATGAGCTTGGTGGCGCTACATAACGGAGGTGGCGTAGGTATAGGAAAAGCCGTTAACGGTGGATTCGGAATGGTGTGTGACGGTAGTGAACGCGTGGACGAAATCCTCCGCTCAGCAATGCTCTGGGACGTTATGGGCGGTGTTGCCCGCCGTTCATGGGCACGAAATGCAAATGCTATGAGCACCGTGCAGGATTTTAACCAGTCATTTGCCGATGATTATTACATTACCGAACCCTACCTGGTGGACGAGGAAATAATAAAGAATATCGCAAATTACAAACAATAATTTTAAAAAGCTCTTTTTCTGGGGAGCAGGAGTCTTGATATGAACAAAATAATGGAATGTGTTCCTAATTTCAGCGAAGGACGCGACAAAGAGAAAATTGAAAAGATCGTGGAGTGTTTCCGCGCAAAAAAAAATGTAAAACTGTTGGATTACAGTAATGACGAAGACCATAATCGGCTTGTTGTGACTGTTATAGGTGAACCCGAACCATTAAAAAAAAGCGTTGTTGATGCCATTGGTAAAGCGGTAGAACTTATCGATATGAACCAGCACAGCGGGCAACATCCGAGAATGGGTGCCGTTGATGTAGTCCCTTTTATTCCCATTAAGAACGTAACTCCGGAAGAGGCTGTTTCGTTTTCAAAAGAGGTGGCACAGACGGTTGCCGAACGCTATAACTTACCTGTTTTCCTGTACGAAAAATCAGCTTCAGCACCTCATCGTGAAAATTTAGCAAACATCCGTAAAGGTGAATTTGAAGGGATGGCGGAGAAAATAAAAAAAGACGACTGGAAGCCTGATTTCGGTCCTGCAGAACGTCATCCAACGGCCGGGGCTGTTGCTGTGGGTGTACGTATGCCTCTGGTGGCCTATAACGTGAACTTAGGAACCGACAATCTTGAAATAGCTCAGTCAATAGCCAAAAAAGTGCGTTTCATCGGAGGTGGATTACGTTTCTGTAAAGGAATGGGCGTGGCGCTGGAGGAACGAGGCATAACCCAGGTTTCCATGAACCTGACCGATTATACCAAAACGGCCATTTACAGGGCTCACGAACTGGTTCGGATAGAAGCTAACCGTTACGGTGTGCCTGTTATTGGAGCTGAAATCGTAGGCTTGGTACCTCTGGAAGCATTGGTGGATACTGCCGCATATTATCTTGGCCTTGAGAATTTTTCGCTAAACCAGGTACTCGAAACAAAACTGATGGAATAAAGCGAGGCTTACCTATGGACTGGATAGAACCTATTGCCGCAGTTTTTGGCGTTTTGAGCGTTTGGTTTGCCCGAAAAGAAAACATTTTAGTCTTTCCTTTCGGAATCATAAACGTCGCAATTTATATCTACATCTGTTTTGCTGCCCGATTGTATGCGAACGCTGGAATTAACGTAGTTTATCTGGCTTCGAATGTTTACGGATGGTATTTGTGGTCCCGTATCGACGGAGACAGCCGTAAATTACTAATTAAACGTAATACTTCCAAGGAGAACATGATTTCCTGGACCGCAGTGGTGGCGATCTATGTGGCTCTGTTTTTTCTTTTGAGATATGTTAACCGGACAGATACCGGTTACATTCAATCGTATCTTCCCTATATCGATTCGTTTAATACAGCTTTTTTTTTGGTAGCTACCCTTTTGATGGCATTTAAAAAGCTGGAAAATTGGCAGTTTTGGATTATAGGTAATATTGTGTCGATCCCCATCTACGCCTCGCAGGGATTGTATTTTACGAGCGCTCAATACGCTATTTTTCTGGTTTTAGCTATATCGGGCTGGAAGGAGTGGAAAAGGAAAATAAATTACAAATAGAAAAGATGAACAACCTTGTTGTGAAAAATGCTTCGCAAGTAGTTACCTGCAGTGGGTTTACAGGGAAAAGAGGTGAAGATATGTCGGACCTGCATGTGATTAAGAATGGAACAGTCGTTGTTACTGACGGTGTTATCTCGCACGTGCTGAAAGAGGGTGAAGGTCTTTCCGTAGACCTGTCGGATTACGAAGTGATTCGTGCGGAGGGTAAGGCATTGCTTCCCGGGTTTGTAGATCCTCATACGCATTTTGTGTTTGGCGGCTACCGGGAAGAGGAATTTGCGTGGAGGATGCGTGGGGATAGTTATATGGACATCATGAACCGCGGCGGTGGTATTGTAAACACTACACGCGCTACACGCGCCGCATCGGAAGATGAACTTTATATCGCCGGGAAACAACGGCTTGACGCCATGATGCGACTCGGGATTACTACCGTGGAAGGTAAAAGCGGTTATGGGCTCGATAAGGAAACTGAACTAAAACAACTCCGTGTCATGCAGCGCCTCAACGAAGAACATCCACTGGATGTTGTTTCCACGTTCATGGGCGCACACGCTACTCCTGAAGAGTGGAAGGGTAGGGAAGATGAGTTTATCGATTTCAACATAAACGAAATGCTCCCTTTGGTGGCTCAGGAAAAATTGGCGGAATGCGCTGATATTTTCTGCGAAAAAAATGTATTTACCATCGAACAATCGCGCCGCTACCTGACTGCAGCACGAGAACAGGGCTTCAAACTGAAAATCCACGCTGATGAAATTGTACCGTTCGGAGGAGCCGAGCTTGCTGCTGAACTTGGTTGCCTGTCTGCCGACCATTTGTTGAAAGCATCGGGTAAAGGCATTCGTGCAATGGCAAAGGCAGAAGTGGTTTCCACGTTGCTGCCGCTTACGGCTTTCTCGCTTCGCGAAAATTTTGCCCGTGCCCGGACAATGATTGACAACAATTGTATGGTTGCTTTGGCAACTGATTTCAATCCGGGTAGTTCGTTCAGCGCATCTGTGCCCTTGCTGTTTGCGTTGGCGTGTATTTATATGAAAATGTCGCCCGAAGAAGCAGTAACGGCTTTCACGATTAACAGTGCGGCTGCTGTCGGCAGAGCCGACAAAATCGGCAGTATTGATGTGGGGAAACAAGCTGACCTGGTGCTGTTGCAATTTCCGTCGTACAAATTCCTGCCCTATCACGTGGGTATGAACATTGTAGAAAAAGTTATCAAGCGTGGATGTCTTCTTGTTGACCGTTGAATATCAGATTTATAAATAAATAAAATGAAACTACAGGATTTAACTTTAAAACAATTCTTAGAAAAAACTGCCGGGAATGAGCCTGTTCCCGGTGGTGGAAGTGTATCGGCATTAAACGGAGCCATATCATCGTCATTGGTACAAATGCTGGCAAACCTGACTATTGGCAGGAAAAATTACACGGATGTGGAAGAGCGGATGAAAAAAAATGCCGGAAGATTTGAAGAATTCAGGATGCATTTTCTGAACGATATCGATCGCGATAGTGAAGCTTATAACCTTGTTTTCGAAGCATTTAAGCTTCCGAAAGAAACGGATGAGGAAAAAGCATATCGCAGCCAAAATATTCAGGAGGCGACCAAGATTGCCGCACTCGTTCCGATGGAAATTGCCGAGCGTGCCTTCGGAATGCTTGACCTCATTGTTGAAACTACCCGTAAGGGCAACAAAAATGCCATTACCGACGGCTGCGTGGCAATGATGACCTGCCGGACTGCCGTCTTGGGTGCGCTGCTGAACGTACGCATCAACCTGGGAGGATTAAAGGATGCTGGATTCGTGCAAAAGCTGACAGACGCTTGCAGCCGCATAGAAAGAGAAACAGAAGCAAAAGAAAAAGAGTTAACGGATTGGGTAAAAACACAACTATAAACATAAAGTGAAAAATATTTATTACATCGGAAAAGATGAACTTACGTTCGACGACCTTGAACGGATCATCAATGAAAACATCAAACTCGAATTATCGCAGGAAGCCAAAGAACGTATTCAAAAATGCCGTGATTATCTCGATCAGAAAATGCAAAATCAGCAGGAACCTATTTACGGAATCTCCACCGGTTTTGGGTCGCTATGCAACCGCACTATTTCGAACAATGATTTGCATATGTTGCAGGAGAATCTGGTGAAATCACACGCGTGCAGTGTTGGGGAAGAAGTTAAGCCGGTGATTGTAAAACTGATGTTTCTGCTCAAAGCACACGCACTTTCACTGGGTTACAGCGGTGTGCAGGTGGCAACCGTTCAACGGATGCTCGACCTGTTCAATAACGATATTCTGCCTGTGGTCTACGATAAAGGCTCCCTGGGGGCATCAGGCGACCTGGCACCGTTAGCCAACCTGTTTCTGCCTTTGATAGGCGTGGGAGATGTATATTACAAAGGGCAAAAACGCGATATCGGTAGCGTGCTCGACGAATTTGGTTGGGAACCCCTTAAACTGAAAAGCAAGGAAGGGCTGGCATTGCTAAACGGTACCCAGTTTATGTCGGCACACGGAGTGTTTGCGGTTATGAAAGCACAACGCTTGTCGAAACGTGCCGACCTGATCGCGGCTATTTCGCTCGATGCCTACGACGGGCACCTGGAGCCTTTTGACGAAAAGCTGCACCTTATCCGTCCGCACCTGGGACAATTAGAAACGTCACAGAATATTGTCCGGTTTCTGGAGGGTAGTGAATTGATCTCCAGGGAAAAGAAGCATATTCAGGACCCTTACTCGTTTCGTTGTATTCCGCAAGTTCACGGTGCCACCAAAGACGCTATCGCATACGTGAAATCGGTATTGTTTACGGAAATCAATTCCGTGACCGATAATCCTACCATCTTCCCCGATGATGATCAAATTATATCGGGTGGAAATTTTCACGGTCAGCCACTCGCCATTACTTTTGATTTCTTGGCACTCGCCCTTGCCGAACTCGGTAATATTTCTGAACGCCGGGTAGCACAACTGATTCTCGGGAACCGCGGTCTGCCCGAATTTTTAGTGGCTAATCCGGGATTGAATTCCGGATTTATGATTCCCCAATACGTGTCGGCTTCCATCGTAAGTCAGAACAAGATGTATTGCTATGCGGCCTCGAGCGACTCCATTGTGTCGTCAAACGGACAGGAAGACCACGTGAGTATGGGGGCTACATCGGCTATAAAATTGCTGAAAGTAATGGATAACCTTGATCTGATTTTATCGATAGAACTGATGAATGCTGTGCAAGCGATGGAGTTTCGTCGTCCGCTTAAATCGTCGCCTGTTATTGAAAAAACCATCAAAGAATACCGGAAAGAGGTGCCCTTTGTAGAGGAAGATATTGTCATGTATAAGGAGATTCATAAAACCGTTGCTTTTTTAAACCGATTGCACGTGGATGCGCTGTAAAAGAACGGTGATTTTTTTTATCTTTGCACATTCGAAACACTTTCATAACATAAACTAAAAATTAAATGGTAGAGAAAATTCACAGTACGCTTCGTGATTCTTCCGTGGCAAGATGGACCGCATTAATACTGCTGGCTTCCACAATGTTTGTGGCTTATATGTTTATCGATGTTTTGGCACCCCTGAGTACCATGCTCGAAACTTCGCTGAAATGGACGCCCGACACTTTTGGCGCGGTCGCCGGTTCGGAATACTTCCTGAATGTATTTGCCTTCTTCCTGATATTTGCCGGAATTATTTTAGACCGGATTGGTGTACGGAAAGCTGCACTTGTCTCCGGTTCCCTGATGGTAATCGGAGCGTCCATAAAGCTGTATGGTATCAGCGATTATTTTAATGGCGGAGGCTTCGGATACGATTTCTTCAACTCTTTCTGGACCGGGTTCCCTGCATCGGCAAAAGTGGCTTCGGTTGGTTTTGCTATTTTTGGTTGTGGGGTGGAGATGGCGGGAGTTACCGTTTCCAAAGGGATTGTAAAATGGTTTGCCGGAAAAGAATTGGCACTGGCCATGGGCCTGGAGATGGCTATTGCGCGGCTGGGTGTTTTTGCCGTATTCCGTTTGTCGCCGTACCTGGCTGAAAAGGGGGGCGTTTCACTTTCGGTAGGTGTGGGGACTTTGTTGCTCCTGATCGGATTGTTGACTTTCAGTGTGTACTTCTTCTTCGATAAAAAGCTCGATTCGCAAACCGATGCTCTCAGGGCCGGTAATGAATCTTCTCTGGAAGAGGAGTTCAGGATCAGCGATTTAAAAGCTATATTTACGTCGAAAACCTTTATGGTTGTAGCCGGGCTATGCGTTCTGTTTTATTCAGCGATTTTCCCGTTTCAGAAGTTTGCTACCGGGATGCTCGAAAGCCGTTTGGGAATGACTACCTCCGAAGCGAGCGGCTTGTTTTCCTATTTTCCTATTGGAGCGATGATTTTAACACCCTTGCTGGGATGGTTTATTGATAACAAGGGGAAGGCAGCTACCATGCTGATGTTGGGGTCCCTGCTAGTGATTGTTTGCCATTTGATTTTTGCGCTTACACCGGAGGAAAACTTTACGTTTGCCGTGGCGTTAGGGGCTATCATTGTACTGGGTGTTTCGTTCTCCCTGGTTCCTGCTTCGCTGTGGCCTTCAGTTCCTAAGTTGGTGGACAACAAGGTTTTGGGATCTGCTTATTCCATCATATTCTGGATTCAGAACATTGGATTAATGCTGACTCCGGTTTTGATAGGGTGGGCATTAAAAAGAAGTAACCCGGGTATTGCCGAACAGATTGCATCCGGCGAAGCTGTAAAATATAATTATACTGTTCCGATGCTTATCTTTGCCGGATTTGGAGTTGCAGCACTTTTACTGGCTTTCTACCTAAAAGCACTGGACAAGAAAAAAGGTTTTGGGTTAGAGCTTCCAAACATTGTAAAAAAGGATCATGATGCGACAAGCAATCCGGGCTGAAGTGATCGGTAAGAAATATAGCGGCATCAAACAAATGGAGGATTAAGTTGTTTTATAACGACTATGCATTTCCAACTTACATCCGAATACAGGCCTACCGGCGATCAGCCGGAAGCCATAAAGGCTTTGATAGAGGGACTCAGACAGAAAATCCCTTATCAGACACTGTTGGGAGTTACCGGTTCGGGGAAAACATTTACCATTGCCAACGTGATAGCACAATTGAACAAACCCACGTTGGTGCTGAGTCACAACAAGACACTGGCAGCACAACTGTACAGTGAGTTCAAAGGCTTTTTCCCGAATAATGCGGTGGAGTATTTCGTCTCTTATTACGACTATTACCAGCCCGAGGCTTATATTCCAACTACAGACACTTACATTGAGAAAGACCTGTCCATTAACGATGAAATTGAAAAATTGCGTTTGGCAGCCACTTCATCGTTGCTCTCGGGACGAAACGACGTGATTGTTGTTTCGTCGGTCTCCTGCCTCTACGGAATCGGAAATCCGGAGGATTTCAACAAAACGACTGTGGATATCAGCGAGGGACAATTGCTGGAACGGGATCATTTCTTGCGGTTGCTTGTAAACAGTTTGTATTCGCGCGATGAAACTGCCGAGTTTAGCCGGGGAAATTTTCGCGTGAAAGGGGATACGGTAGATGTTTTTTTGGCATACCACGATTATATCGTACGCGTAATCTTCTGGGGCGATGAAATAGAAAGTATCGAAACGGTCGACCCGCTCACGGGAGTGACCACCGAGCGCCTGAACTCCTACCGGATTTTTCCGGCCAACCTTTTTGTAACTACCAAAGAACGGATTTTTCGCGCCATAGATGAAATCCAAATCGATCTGGGAAAACAGGTGGAGTTTTTCCAGTCTATCGGAAAACCCCTTGAAGCCAAGCGCCTGTACGAACGTGTTACGTACGATGTGGAAATGATCAAGGAGATTGGGTATTGCTCGGGCATTGAGAATTATTCACGCTATTTTGACGGGCGTTTGCCCGGAACACGGCCTTTCTGCCTGCTTGACTTTTTTCCCGAAGACTACCTCACCGTTATCGACGAAAGCCACGTGACCATCCCTCAAATCCGGGCGATGTACGGCGGTGACCATTCGCGGAAGCTTAACCTGGTTGAATACGGTTTTCGCCTGCCTGCAGCCATAGATAACCGCCCGCTTACGTTTGAGGAATTTGAAGCACATACGCCTGAAATCATTTTTGTCAGCGCTACTCCTGCCGATTATGAATTGGAAAAATCGGAAGGGATTGTCGTAGACCAGCTGATCCGCCCGACGGGATTACTCGACCCGCCCATTGATGTGCGCCCGAGTTTGAACCAGGTAGATGATTTGATGGAGGAGATTCAGCTGCGGGTAGAAAAAAACGAACGTGTCCTCGTAACCACACTCACCAAACGCATGGCGGAAGAGCTGACCGATTACCTTTCGCAGCACGATATACGTTGCAACTACATCCATTCCGACGTAGAAACACTCGAACGCGTGAAAATTATGGATGATCTCCGAAGCGGGATTTTTGATGTGCTCATCGGGGTCAACCTGCTTCGCGAAGGATTGGATCTTCCCGAAGTTTCACTTGTCGCTGTCTTGGATGCCGACAAGGAGGGTTTTCTGCGGTCGCATCGTTCCCTGACACAAACTGCGGGGCGTGCCGCCCGAAACGTTAATGGGAAAGTCATATTCTATGCCGACAAAATAACCGACAGCATGCAAACGACTATCGATGAAACTAACCGCCGGCGGGAGAAGCAGATAAAATACAACGAACAACACGGCATTACGCCGCAACAGATAATAAAAGCCCGGTCATCCGTGCTAAACAAGGAGTACACGGTTACCGCAGAAGCTAGGGCATACGTAGAGCCCGATTACTATTCCATGGCATCGGAGCCGTTGCCCGAATATGCTACCGCAGACGATCTGAAAACAAAAATCGAACAGACCCGCAAGGCAATGCTGTCAGCTGCCAAAAAACTGGAATTCCTGGAGGCGGCAAGGCTGCGTGATGAGTTGATAAAATTAGAAGATGAGCTGGAAGAGAAGTCTAAATGTTGATGTCTATTGGCCTGTTATTCTTTGTTCTTAAAACATACATATCTTAAAACCGCATATAAATGAAATCAGACATTCAGATTGCAAGAGAGACACCGCTAAAAAAAATAAAGGAAGTAGCAGAAAACATAGGTATCGACCGGGATGAGGTTCATAACTACGGCCCGTACATGGCAAAAGTGCCCTTGCGGTTGAAAAATCAGAAAAAAATTGACCAAAGCAACCTGGTTTTGGTTACAGCTATCACGCCCACCAAGGCAGGTATCGGGAAGACTACCGTTTCCATTGGTCTGGCACTGGGACTGAACAAAATTGGTAAAAAAGCCATTGTAGCGTTACGTGAACCCTCACTGGGACCCGTATTTGGAATGAAAGGAGGAGCTGCTGGCGGCGGGTATGCCCAAGTGCTTCCCATGGAGAACATCAATCTACACTTTACCGGTGATTTTCATGCGGTCACATCGGCTCATAACACTATATCGGCACTTCTGGACAATTATATTTTTCGTGTTCAGGGTACACCTCATGAGATCAAGGAGGTGCTTTGGAAACGGGTGTTGGATGTGAACGACCGCAGTTTGCGCTATATTGTTACCGGCCTCGGCCCCGGAAACGGAGTCCCGCTTGAAGGTGGTTTCGATATTACAGCCGCATCGGAATTGATGGCCATTTTGTGTCTGGCTGAGGATGAAGAGGACCTGCGTCGACGCATCGAAAATATTTTATTGGGTTATACGCGGGAAGACAAGCCGTTTACGGTAAAAGACCTGGGTGTTGCAGGTGCCATAACCGTACTGATGAAAGACGCCATTCATCCCAATTTGGTACAAACGACTGAGAATACGGCAGCATTTGTTCATGGCGGTCCTTTTGCAAATATTGCACACGGTTGTAATTCGGTTTCTGCTACAAAAATGGCCATGTCATATGGCGAGTATGTGATTACCGAAGCCGGTTTCGGTGCCGATCTGGGAGCGGAAAAGTTTTTTAATATTAAATGTAGAAAAAGTGGTTTGCAACCCAAATTAACGGTTATTGTCGTTACTGCGCAGGGACTGAAAATGCACGGCGGAACTCCTGAAACCGATATCAGACAGCCTGACATGGAAGGACTGAAAAAAGGGTTGGAGAACTTGTCGAAACACCTGGAGAATCTGGCCTCTTTTGGTCAAACTGTTGTGGTGGCATTCAACAAATATGCTTTTGATACACAGGATGAAATAGATGCTGTGGCTGAGTTTTGTCGCCAACGTGGGGTTCGTTTTGCCGTAAACAATGCGTTTGTTGAAGGCGGGCAGGGAGCCGTTGAGCTGGCTAATGCGGTAGTGGAAGCCATTGAAAAAGAGCCGTCTCAACCGTTACAGTATACTTATTCCGATGAAGATTCCATCCGGACAAAACTCGAAAAAATTGCACTCAATATTTACGGTGCACGGGATGTAGTCTTTAACGAAAAGGCATTAAGGCGATTGAAGAGAATAGACGATACTCCACTGGCAAAATTTCCGGTTTGCATAGCAAAAACGCAATTCTCGTTCTCTGCCGATCCAAAGGAGTATGGTGTAGCCAAAGGATTTCGCTTTAAGATCAACGATATTGTAATTAACCAGGGATCGGAGTTTATTGTCGCTATTGCCGGCGAAATGATGCGTATGCCTGGCCTTCCCGCTGATCCACAAGCCAAAAGGATTGATATTGTGAACGGAAAAGTGGAAGGATTGAGTTAGTTGCAATTTAGGATTTATGGTGTGAAAATATCGCTTTTATCAGCGATAATTTCAAATATCGTTATTTCTCACGATATTTTGATATATCATTTTTTCTCACGATATTTGTCGGATGATAGCAATAATAAAAGGAGACATTGTCTCGTCTCGAAAAATAGAGAATTCCGAAAAGTGGCTGCTGCCGCTGAAAGGCTTGTTCAATGAATGGGGAAAATCGCCCGGGCAATGGGAGGTCGTGTGGGGCGATTCGTTTCAGCTGGAAGTAGATCGTCCGGAAGAAGCCCTGAGAAAAGCGTTACGGGTGAAAGCATTAATAAAGAAGATAGTTTCTGATGAAACAAATAAAAGCCTTATTGATGTGAGAATGGCAATAGGCATAGGAGGGAAGAGTTATTCGGGCGACCGGATAACGGAAAGTAACGGAGAAGCGTTTATAAATGCTGGAGAAAAATTTGAAGAACTGGAAAAAGAAAAATTCAATTTGCTTGTTAAAAGCCCCTGGCCGGATTTTGACGGGGAAATGAATCTTTTTATCAGGTTGGCCTCAGTTTTTATGGATAAATGGTCGGTCGCTTCAGCTGAGTTGGTGGAGGTGGCATTGAAACATCCCAATTATACCCAAAACGAGATTGGAAGGCGGCTGGGGATAAAACAAAATTCCGTAAGCGGAAGATGGAAAAGGGCCAATATAGATGAAGTATTGTCCATGGAGCAGATGTATCGGCGCAAATTGGAAATGTTGCTTTTATGATTGTACTTGTCAAGTTTATTTTAATGCATCTAACCGGTGATTTCATTCTTCAGCCAAAATCGTGGGTTGAGGAAAAAGAAAAACAAGGCGCAAAATCCCTTAAGCTATATTTGCACGGCCTCATTCACGGTGCGTTGGTATGGCTGGTTCTATGGGATTTACGGCATTGGGCTGTGGCGCTTTCAATTACCATTGTTCATGTGGGGATAGACATGGTAAAATTGTTTTTTCAGAAAAAAAACAATAAAACCGGGTGGTTTTTGATGGATCAGTTGTTGCATGTGTTGAGCATTGTCGTTTTGTGGTACCTGTTTTTTAATCCGGATATATCTTTCGGCGCGCTGGCTGAAAATCTGCAATTTTGGATTTACGTGACAGCAATTCTTTTCTTAACTGTGGTGTGCGGTATAGGGATTCAGGTGCTGTTAACAAACTGGACAAAAGATATATACCTCGATAAAGAAAAGTCGTTACCCAATGCCGGCCGTTATATCGGTATTCTGGAAAGACTTCTGGTTTTCCTGTTTGTCGTTTTGGGGCGTTGGGAAGCTATTGGGTTTCTGATCGCGGCTAAATCAGTATTTCGTTTTGGCGATTTGAAAGATTCGCGAAACCGGAAACTGACAGAGTATATTCTTATCGGGACCTTGTTGAGTTTTGGAATAGCTATTGTTACGGGAATTCTCACTTTGTATATCTCTACTGTCTGACAAAACCGGAATGAGCAAATTGAAACTATCCATACTTGATTTAGCTAAATTTACTGAAGAAACCAAAACTGCTTCAGAAGTACTGAATCAATCCACAGAAATAGCCAAACTTGCCGATAAACTGGGGTACACCCGTTACTGGTTCGCAGAGCATCATAATACCTCTATGATCATGAGCATGTTTCCCGAAATTATGGTGGCACATGTTGCGACGCAAACTCAACGGATTCGTGTAGGAACGGGAGGAGTGATGTTGCCCAATCACAGTGCTTTCAGTGTTGCCGAACGGTTTGCTATGCTTGAGGCATTGTATCCCGGCAGAATAGATCTGGGTATAGGACGTGCACCAGGAACCGACGGACGGACAGCGCTGGCTCTTCGAAGGTCGTGGGAGGCCATTAAGCAGGATACGTTTCCCGAACAATTAACGGAGCTTCTGGGATTCTTGGGCCACAACCTGCCCGACAAACATCCTTTTGCCCACATCAACGCATCGCCAGACCCATTTCTCATCCCCGAAATCTATATGCTTGGTTCCAGTACCGGTGGTGTTGAGTTTGCCTTGACAAAAGGATTGCCTTTTGTATTTGCGGCACAGATAAACGCAGATTTGGCGGTCCCTGTGCTTACCATGTATCGCCGGCAGTTTAAGCCTTCGGAATATCTTCAGGAACCTAAAAGTATTCTTTCGATTATGGTTTTTACAGCAGAAACCGATGAAGAAGCTTATTATCAGGCAGCGCCCGCTATTCTACACTGGACGATGTTGACTGTTGGTAAGAGGATTGTTAATCCTACTTTTGAAGAAGCGCTTTCATATAGGTATTCACTTCAGGAAGAGGCGGTGAAGCAAAGCATTATGCGGAAGTTCGTTATCGGCTCACCCGGTAAAGTTTCCGAAATGCTTTGGCAATGGGCCAAAGAAACCCTGGTGGACGAGATCATTATTTTCGATTTGTATTCGCAGATGAAAGGACGCCGACAGGGTTACGAATTGCTGGCAAAAGAATTGGGATTAAGTTAATTCCAGGTATTGTAGAAAAAAGGGATATGCCCTGCTGAAAAACCGGTGAAGTTTAATTGTATTGATAATAAATTGCTACCTTTGCTGAGAAATTAGGTTATTGTTTGTGGAGATTGATGATGGAACGAGCGTGAAGCCAGCGGTTTGAGTTGCGCTGAAACGATTATACGACCTTCATCTGAAAATAAATATTATTACTTTATTATATGAAAAAAATATACAGCCTGATTACCGGAACCGGAAGTTATGTTCCTTCCAAAGTTGTTAAGAATGATGACTTTTTGAATTATGACTTCCTGGAGTCGACGGGTGAAAAAATCGACAAAGAAAATCGCGAAATAGTGGATAAATTTGAAGAAATAACAACTATTTCCGAACGAAGGTATGCCGAAGATCATCAACTAACCTCTGATCTGGCTCTCATTGCAGCAGAACAAGCCATCGAATCTGCAGGGATTGACAGGGAAGAGCTTGATTATGTGATTCTGGCACATAATTTTGGAGAAACCCAACCGAATGATACCCGTATTGATATATTGCCTACGCTTGCTTCGCGCGTAAAGGCTAAACTTGGTATCCGGAGTCCACAGGCTATTGCATACGATATTTTGTATGGATGTCCGGGCTGGGTTCAAGCCCTTATTCAGGCAGATTATTATATTCGTTCGGGTGACGCAAAAAAGATACTGGTCATCGGTGCCGATGTACTATCGAGGATTTCAGATCCGCATGACCGCGATAGTATGATTTATGCTGATGGAGCTGGTGCTGCCATTGTAGAAGCAGTGGAAAGCGAAACGCCGGTGGGTATTATCGGGCATAATTCGCGAAGCGATTCCATGGATTATGTAAACTTGCTTCACATGGGATATTCGTACGACAGAGAGTTGGCCGGTAAAAAGGATTTATACCTGAAAATGAACGGCCGTCGTTTATATCAGTATGCATTGGAAAATGTTCCCAAAGCTATAAAATCAGGTCTGGACAAGCTTAAATTGCATGTAAACGATGTGAAAAAAGTACTGATCCATCAGGCAAACGGAAAAATGGATGATGCCATTCTCAAAAGACTGTTTAAGTTGTACAACATCAACGATATTCCAGAATCGGTAATGCCTATGACGATTTCGTGGTTGGGAAACTCATCTGTTGCTACAGTTCCCACTTTGCTCGATATGGTGATGAGAGGAAAAATGAACGGACACAGCATCTCCTCCGGCGATAACCTGGTGCTTACATCGGTAGGTGCAGGAATGAATATTAACAGCGTCATATACAGGATGCCATAACACAAAAAAAGAGGATTAAAAAATCCTCTTTTTTTGTGTTATGCAATTTTTGTAATTAATTATACAGCGCAAACTCGTCTTTACTGTATGCCAGGTTTTTCATTGCTGTGAACAAAAAATAGGGAACAACCAGAAGAATAATTGCCCAGACAATGTTACCCACAATAGTTCCTTTTTTCATGTTATTCACATAGAGATGCCCCAAAAAACCCTCAATTACCAATAGTAAACCAATTAAAAGGTTTGTGTTGTTGGTCGTTCCGCTAAAAAAAGGAAGCGCCAAAATCAGCACGCCAATAATCATTACTATTACGCCTGAATACCTTGCTAATTCTTTCATGTGTGTTTATTATATTATGTTTTTGATTTCGTAGCACAAATAAACACAAAATTCCACAAATAATAAAATTATTTAAGCTAAAAATTCAATTATGACATCAAAAACCTTCATGAAGTTGAAAACAACCTTTTTTATAATCAGGGGATAGCAAAAAATGATTATTTTTGTTAGTGCGAATTTTCTTGTGTTATGAAGTTGATAAAAAGGATTTTCATATTTTTATACCAGTGGCTTATTTTTGCGCCCATTTTCCTTCTGTTTACTATTTTAACAGCATTGACGGTAATGGTCTTTGCTCCCGTTTTTGGAAGTCGGTATTGGGGATATGTGCCCCCGAGATGGTGGTCAAGAATGACTTGCTGGCTGGCTTTATGCCGGATAAAGAGCAGCGGACACGAAAATCTCAATTCTAAACAGTCTTATGTTTTTGTAGCCAATCATCAAGGAGCTTTCGACATTTTTTTAATTTACGGTTTTTTGAACCAGAACATAAAATGGGTACAAAAAGCCAGCTTACGCAATATACCTTTGGTAGGCTTTGCATCGGAAATGGCCGGCCACGTTTTTGTGGATAATTCCAGCCCTGCAGCTCGTGCCAATACGATTCGTGAAGCCAAAAAGAAAATGACGGATGATGTTTCCATTATGCTCTTTCCTGAAGGAGCCCGGTCACGTACCGGGAAACTGGGACATTTTAAAAGGGGAGCTTATCAGATTGCTTACGACCTCAGATTACCTATCGTTCCGCTAACAATTAACGGCCCTTTCGATGTGATGAAACGTGGCTCACTTTGTTTAAAACCCAATAAACTGGAATTGATTATTCACAAGCCTATTTGTACTGAAAATTTGAATGAATGCGATATCCCTACATTGATAGATGAATCAAGGAAAATCATTCATTCTGCTTTGTGGGAGAAGTTTAAAGATTAAAACTAAAAGGAATCCGGAGTGTGGATCAATATAAAAAGAAAATGGTTGTCTCACGACAACCAATCTCCATTGTTAACCTTAAATCTAATACCATGAAAAACACGATACAAATATAGCGTGCTTTTTATTTACAGCCAAATGAATGAATAAAAAAATGGCCTAGCTTAACTTTATTTAATCTAAAAGGCTTTATGCAATCGAGTGCATACAAAATTGTTTACACAATTTTGCATTACAGGTTTCCGGAAAGTTTTTTTATCCCCGTCAATCGTATATTTTTTTTGCAAAAAAATTGAGTAAGCGCCAATTGAAGCGGTACCAGCGTCTTGTCGATTTGGGTTTTCCCCCGAATTGAAGCAGGAAACGAGGTTTTCCTGCATTAATATTCAGGTAGCCTGAATCCATAAAGTCGAAAAACTCATATCCCTCTTTTTCAGCTATTTCCATGGCTGAAAAAATTGTGAAGACGGTAGGATAATATGTTTTGTACCTTTTTTCTTTCCCCCAAAAATAAAGTACATAAACCGTTTTTTGCTCAAATCCGAGAATAATTCCACCAATGATTTTCTCGTTGTAACGGCTGATCAGTATCTTTCCCTTTCCCAGGGAAACGTAACAGTTGAAAAAATTCTCGAAGTATTGGTAAGGCGGAAACTTCTTAGACATTTTCCAGTTTCTGGATTTGTCGATTAATTTGTAAATCTCCCGTAATTTATCGTGTGAGGTGAGTTCTTCAACAACAACACCTTTCCGCCGGGCTTTGTTGACCTGATTTTTCCGGGTGGAAGACAGCTGATCCCATATCTTTCGTTTTCGCTGCAACGAGTTTCTCACGTTAATCCATTTTGCGGAATAAAACCCATTTTCACGAAATCCCTTATACCCAAAAACTGCGTCGTTTAAATTTCGGTATTCAATAAAGAAAACCTTGTTTTCAACTTCTTTCACCAAGGAAGAAATGAGTAGGTTGAAAATCTCTATTTTGTTGACGTTTTCCTCGTAAAAGCTGGGTTGCTGCGAAATGTAACATCTTTTAAACACCGAGCCGTACATCAGCCGATTGATTCGCATAATTAGTGCAAACATAGATGCTATAGGTTTCTCATCGCAAAAAACAATAAGCATCATAGGCCTGTAAAATGAAATGTTTTGGTTCCAGTCAAAAGAAGATACGTAGTGAAAGAATTTCACATCGTTCAAGGGAGGAAGATCCTCCTTTTTACCGTATATTTTAACCTGATATTCCATTGTTTGCAATCTACACAAAAATAGAAAAAAACTTTGATTAAAACATATTTTAACGGCAATATTGGTTTTTTTAATTGGCCTTTACGGCATTTTACCGGATAAGGGAATCGTATGCCGTAGACTTAGTTTTTAACGGGAAATAACAGAAAAGCAGATAAATCACCTGTTATTTTATTAACTTTGTGGCTTACTTTAAGCTGAAATTATTCTTTATGTCAAAAAAAATTCTTGTTACAGGTGGAACCGGATATATTGGTTCGCACACGGTAGTTGAACTGCAACAGGCCGGTTATGAAGTGATCATTATAGATAATTTATCCAATTCAAATGCAGAGGTAATTGAGGGGATTTTCAAAATTACAGGAGTACGTCCTATTTTCGAAAAGCTCGACTGTATTGATTTTCAGGCATTGAAATCCTTGTTTGAGAAATATCAGGGTATTGATGGTATTATCCATTTTGCTGCCAGTAAAGCGGTGGGTGAATCGGTTCAAAAACCGCTGATGTATTACCGCAATAACCTGGTGTCGTTGATAAACCTGTTGGAACTGATGCCTCAGTTTCACGTGAAAGGGATTGTTTTTTCATCCTCATGCACGGTTTACGGTGAACCCGATAACAATCCTATCGATGAAAGTGCTCCTATAAAGCCCGCTGAGTCGCCTTACGGAAATACTAAACAAATAAACGAAGAAATAATTCGGGATTTTATTTATTCAGGTGCACCTGTAAAGAGCATTATTTTGCGTTATTTTAATCCAATTGGAGCACATCCATCCGCCGAAATCGGAGAACTGCCTATCGGGGTACCGCAAAATCTTGTGCCGTATATTACGCAAACCGGCATTGGAATCCGTGAACAACTAAGTGTTTTCGGTAATGATTACAATACTCCTGACGGTTCATGCATTCGCGATTTCATCAATGTGGTGGACCTGGCCAAAGCGCACGTGACCGCAGTTGAGCGAATGCTCTCGGATAAATCGGACGAAAAGGTGGAAGTTTTTAATCTTGGCACGGGAAAGGGGGTGTCGGTGTTGGAACTGATTGATATTTTCGAGAAAGTTTCTGGCAAGTCGCTGAATTATAATATTGTAGGGCGAAGAGAGGGCGATATTGAGCAAATATGGGCTAATCCCGATAAAGCGAACAACGTTCTTGGCTGGACAGCAAAAGAAACTATCGAAAATACAATGGCTTCTGCTTGGAAGTGGCAGCAGCGTTTACGCGAAAGGGGAATAATGTGATTTTAATTTACGAATTACAATTTTAGATTTACAAATTTAAATAAAATCCGAGATATTCCTGTTTCGGATTTTTTGTTACTCCCGCGTATAAAGTGCTTGATACGTGGTATTACTTATTTTATCGGCAAACGGCGATATGTGGTGCGGAAGCTGCTCTTTTGTATTCTTTTCTTTCGACAACAGCAATTTATCATTGTTAAATCGGTATTGATAAATATCGCTTGCACGATTTTTCAAATTAATGTTTATTTTATTGTCACTTATATTCCATTTTCCTGATAATCTGTCCATAATGTCGCCTGTTAAATAGTCAGTTTGTAACTTTCCTCCATTGTTTAACCAGAGGTGTCTATATGGCATGAAATTGTATCCGTCTTTAACTAAAAATTGAGCTCCTTTTTTCAGTTCTACTTTCGGCATAGTTAATTCAATGGCTATTTGTAGGGTTCTGTCTTGGTATTTGGCTGTTCCATCCACTTTGAATAATCCTGTTGAAATATTAAATATATACTCTTTTTCAAGTAAATAAAGTGCGTTTTCATAATAAATCTCTAAACGATTGGGACCTGCAAAGGTAAAACTTACATTTTCTGAAGCAAACAATGTTTGTCCCCAGACATTTTCGAAATAATAGTTGAATAACATTGGATTTAGGTTTGTGTTGTCGATCTTTATAGTTCCTTTCCAAGGAGAACCGAAAACATTCGTAAACGTAAAGTCCTGATTGGCGGTTATACGATAGTTTGTTTCGTTTAATCTCCAGCTCCCGATAAGGGATGAATCAATCTTTTCACACGAAATTAAGATGAGCGAAATAAGTAAAAACAAAGACAGTAATTTTTTCATTTTGGGCCGATTTTATACCTAATTGAGTTGTTAACAATATATAGATGGAGAAACGGCCGAAAACGTTGCATTCATAAGTGTTAAAAAATAAAAATCCGGCATCGTCACTGATGTCGGATTTTTATTTTCGTTCTCAGATTTGATCAGAAATAATAGTCTACAATGAGGTAGTAATAGTGTTTATTGTTTGGTTTTTCCTCAATTTCTATCTTATCTTCGCGGGCTAGCCAACCGATAGCCGTGTACACTTCTATTTCCGTTAAGCCTGATTTTTGCATCAATTGAGAGACGTCCCATTTCTCACTGCTGTTCAACAAATTCCAGATAATGCCGGCGTTTGTTCCAATTGCTTTCTTGTTCATCTTAATACGTGTTAAGTGTATGACAATTTTAATTGAAACAGCAATACGCTACAAAAGTTCAATGAAAACAACCTGTTTTTTTTAGAAAAAACAAGGTTAGGAAATAAGCATAACAGCGAGATAAATGTAGACTGCCGGAATGGCAATAAGGAGGCTATCTATTCGGTCGAGAATACCTCCGTGTCCGGGGATGAGGCTACCAGAATCCTTTACCTCGTAAGTTCTTTTAATTAGTGACTCAAACAGGTCCCCCAGAGTGCCGAAGAGTGCTGTAATAATGCTGAATCCTATCCAGAAAGCTAACGAATAGTCGGTAAAGAAGGCTGAAAGAATAACTGCGGCCGAGACCGAAAATACAATTCCCCCGATGAAACCTTCGACGGTTTTCCTGGGAGAAATCCTTTCGATAAACTTGTGCTTGCCCAGGAGAGAACCTACCACAAAAGCCGCCGTATCATTTACCCAGATAAAAACAAAAATAGCCAAAACAAAAGCATAATAATACTCGTTGGAAAGTGTCTGATACTGATAGGACAAAAGCATCAGTATGGATAGTGGTAGCGTAATGTAGATTTGTCCAAAAAAGGAATAGATGATAGCATGAAGAATATCTTTCCTGTTTATGAAGATTGCCGAAGCAAAAAGAATAAGCAGGTAGGTTATGGAGGTCAAGGGCAATGCAATTTTGCAAATATTCTCCAAATAAAGATATGCCGAAAGAAAAATAAGAAACCCGGAAGCAATATTGAAGGCTTTACTGATGGCGTGAGAGGTGTTTTTTTCGGTCATCCGGTAAAATTCGTAAAGTCCGATAATTAAAAATAAACCGAAAACTCCGATAAAAGAGTATTTACCTCCCAGAATACCCACCAAAATAACGGCAATGTATATAATTCCCGCTACTATCCGAGTGAACAAATTTTTAGGGTTCAATTTACTTTATTTTTCGTTGTTTTCCGGTTCGGTTCCGGCAGGTTCTTCGGTATTGGGCTCCTCTTGGTCAAAATCGATCCCACTGTTGATAAGAATATTATACCAGTTCAATATCTTTTTTATGTCCGAAGCGTATACTTTTTCGGTATCGTAGTTAGGCAGTATTTCCTCGAAATAGCGGAAAACTTCTCCGTTGGATGACTTTGACCCAAGAACCGTTTTTTCTCCATTTTCTTTTTCTTTTATTTTCTGAAAAACTTCGCGCAACGGCATATCTTCCTCGGTTGTGTAGATAGATACATCGCTGAGGGCAACTACTTTTTCGGTCAAATAAACGGGAATTCTTTTGCCATCGAGAAGAGATTCCACGATATTAAGGTTCTTACTGGTAGAGATTAGTTTATATAAACCCGGCTTTCCGGAAACAGACAATATTTTCGTTAGCATATTTGTTTTTTTTAGTTCAAAATAGTTTGCAAAAATACACAGTCTCCGGCAATTTCACAACATAAAACGGCAATTGTTTTTCTCGGAGATGGTTATATCCGTAAAAAGATGTAATTTCGCATGTGTCAGATTAATTCGTATTAAACTAGATACAAAGTATCGTTCGTTGAAAGATTCAGCAAGGATCACCATACGTGTGCAAATTCAGTGAATATTATAACAATAACTTGACTTCAAGCTAACAAACAAATAAAATACAAATGAAGAGAAAAATTATTTTCGCACTTATCTTCGCTGTTTTATTCGCAGCGTGCACCGGCAGAAAAACAAAGAAAGAAGATATGGATACAATGAATAAGGTTGTCGCATCGGCAACGCCAGACGATATGTTTTTACTTGTGGGAACCTATACTTCTGAAGGAGGCAGTCAGGGTATTTATGTGTATAAATTTGATACGGAAACCGGTAAATCCGACTCTCTGAGCTTGGCCGAAGCCGTGAATCCATCGTATCTGGTGGTAAGTCCTGACGAGAAATTTGTGTACGCTGTAGGTGAAAACGGCGATGGAGAGAGTACTGCCGTTACATTTGCGTTTGATAAAGGCAGAGGAGTGCTTCAGTATTTGAATTCGAGCAACACCGAAAGTCCGGGACCGTGCTTTATTGAAATTGATAAAACAGGCAAAAGTGTTCTCACGGCAAATTATGGAGGTGGAAGCATTTCTATATTTCAGGTAAATGATGACGGCACATTATCTTCCGCCGACCCCGTGATTGGTTTTGAGGGATCAGGACCCGATACTACCCGGCAGGAGAGTTCTCACCTTCACAGCGTCCGATTTTCTCCTGACGGAAAATTCCTGTTTGCTGCTGATCTGGGGACAGATAAAATATATCGCTATAACGCTATTGGCTCGGTTTTTGAGGGCCAGCCGGTACTTTCCCAGGCAAGTCTGAAAGAATTCTCTACTCCCGCCGGTACTGGTCCACGTCATTTTGATTTTTACCCCAACGGTAAGTATTTTTATTTATTGGGTGAGTTGTCGGGCGATGTAATTGTGTATGATTACGACGGGGGTGACCTGAAAGAAAAACAAGTAATTGCTACTGACTCCGTGGAAGGTTTACGTGGAAGTGCAGATATTCACGTATCGCCGGACGGAAAATTTCTATACGCTTCCAACCGGCTTAAAGCCGATGGTATAGCTATATTCTCGATTGATCCGGACGACGGGACCCTTGCCAAGGCCGGTTATCAGCCGACCGGAAGGCATCCCCGGAATTTCGTGATTACACCCAACGGGAAGTTGTTACTTGTGGCTAGCCGAGATGACAATAAGATTCAGGTTTTTACCATCAACAACGAAACGGGTCTTCTTACCGACACTGGCCAAGATATTAACGTCAGCAAACCGGTTTGCTTGAAGTTTGCAACAATGTAGTACAGGCTTATAACAAAATCAAAACGCCATCCAGGAAGGGTGGCGTTTTGATTTTCTAGAAAAAGAATGTCGGTAACCTAAATTTTACTTGTTTCTGCCTTTTTACCTTGACGATCTGCTTGTGACCTCTGCCGGCGTGATTCGCGTAGTGTATTCAGTTTTTCCATTTTCTCTTTTCCAATGATACCTTCCAGTTCGACTCTGTTTTCTTTACTTTCATTTTCACGCAGAGCACGTATTTGCTCTCGTTTTTTGTTGCGATTTGTGATCTCCTGTTCACGTTGCTCCCGGAGTTTTGTAATTTGCTCCGTGCGTTTGGCATCTTGTTTTTCCAGTAGTGCCTGTACCTTTTCCGTTTGGTCGGCAGTCAGCTCTAATTGTTTAGCCATCCATTCGGCGCGTTCTTTGGCCGTCATTCTCATTTCCCGGTGCAGCCGATTGTCATTACTCCGTTGTTTTCTTTGCCCGTCTTGTGCTGAGATCGGCAAGCCGATTGTTAGTATGGCAGCTAACATAAACATTGCATACTTTTTCATACCTCAATTTTTTTTTAGTGTTTATAATTCGTTGAATAAAAACTTATCGCTATTATGACATTCAAAGATAAAGAAATGTTTAATCAGAAAGTGGCTGTTTAACTATAGTTTTATTGAATTAATAGTCTAAATATCATATATTTAAATGAAAATATTAGCTGTTTGTACAGAATAATTCATCGTTTGTCGATAAAAAAAACCGGTTGGTCCATAACTTAAAGTGCATTGTGTTTTTAAGTTTTTTTTGGGAAATAATTTTTATCTTTGTAAGGGTGAATACACGATTATCATGGAGAAAAAATACACGGATTGTGTGACGATTAGCTTTTTACCAAAATACAATCAATGCAAATGGAAAAAAAAATCTTGTTCTTTAGTCTGCTATTGCTGTTTTATGCGGCACTCAATGCTCAAAAATCGGGAAACCCTGTTTTTACCGGTTGGTATGCCGATCCTGAAGCGACGGTTTTCGGTGATAAATACTGGATTTATCCTACTTTCTCGGCTCCCTACAACCAGCAGGTATTTATGGATGCCTTTTCGTCTCCTGATCTGGTGAACTGGACAAAGCACAGCCACATTATTGATACCGTTCAAGTCAAGTGGGCAAAAAAAGCCATGTGGGCCCCTGCCATTGTGGAGAAAGACGGAAAATATTACCTTTTTTTTGCAGCCAATGATATCCAGAACAATGGAAATCATGGTGGCATAGGCATAGGCATTGCAGAGCGTCCCCAAGGCCCTTTCCGCGATTACTTGGGAAAACCGTTAATCGATCAGTTTCATAATGGGGCACAACCTATAGACCAATTTGTGTTCAAAGATATTGACAAACAATATTATATGTTTTACGGCGGATGGAAGCACTGCAACGTTTCAAAACTTAACAGTGATTTTACCGGATTCATCCCGTTCGACGACGGAACAATTTTCAAGGAAATCACGCCCGAAGGGTATGTAGAAGGTTCAGTTATGTTTATCCGTAACGGGAAGTATTATTTTATGTGGTCGGAAGGCGGATGGACAGGGCCGGATTACCGGGTGGCTTATGCTATAGCCGATTCACCGTTGGGCCCCTTCGAACGTATAGGCATTGTATTGCAGCAGGACGGGCGTATTGCTAACGGAGCGGGCCATAATTCTGTCATCAATGTGCCTGGAACGGACGAGTGGTACATGGTATATCATCGTCGCCCCCTGACAGAAAAGGACGGAAATTCCCGCATGACCTGTATCGACAAAATGGAGTTCGATCCCGATGGTAAGATCCTGCCTGTAGTTATGACTAACGAAGGTGTGGATGTGCGGCCTCTGGATAAGGCTGGTTCATTTTCCGGACGGATGAATACTTCACAAAAATACATTCAGTTGTTTAATGGTGAAAACCTGGATGGATGGTACACTTTTTTGAAGGGAAAAGGGAAAAACAGTGATCCTGATAAAGTGTTTACCGTAAAAAACGGCAACATTGTTATATCGGGCGAAGAGTTTGGTTGTATTACTACTGATGAAGAGTTTGAAAATTATAAACTGACCGTTGAATTCAAATGGGGGGAAAGAACTTTTGCACCTCGCGCTGACCGGGCAAGAGATAGCGGTATATTGTTGCATTCCGTTGGTGAAGACGGAGCTTCAGGAGGTACCTGGATGCATTCCATAGAAAGCCAGATTATTGAAGGAGGAACAGGAGATATCATCATCGTAGGTGATGGTACAGATAACTTTTCGGCTACAACAAACGTCAAGCCCGGTGTGCTTGAAGGAGCCTACTTTTACGATCCTGAAGGAGAAGTAAAGACTTTCGTACGCGGAAGGATCGATTGGCACAGTCGAGACCCGCAATGGGAAGATAAAAAAGGTTTTCGCGGTGCAGACGATGTGGAAAAGCCTTTAGGGCAATGGAACCGGATAGAATGTTATGCGACAGGAAGCAATCTTCTTATCTACCTGAACGGCAAACTGGTGAATCGGATTTACAACGTGAAACCACAAAAAGGAAAAATACAGATTCAATCGGAAGGAGCGGAAATCTTTATCCGAAAAGTTGATCTTCAACGCCTGTAGTGGTCTCTATACGAGATTTACTCTGCGTAACCAGATAGACACCCGTGAAAACAAGCACGGTGGAAATGATTTTGTCCCATCCAAACCGGTCCATGCCGATGGCAACTGCAAGAAAAGAAGCTGCGATTGGTTGCAAATAATTGTACATGCTGATGGTGGTAGGACGTAATGTCTTTTGTCCGATGGGGATGAGCATGTAGGTGAAAAAAGTGGCAAGTGCTACAACATAACCTATTCGTAGATATACACTTGTGTCGAATGTGGTAAAGTCGGTTTCAACAATTGCCCTATGGCTCATTGGATAAGTGAGGACGGTGGCGAACAGGAACATCCACTTCATGGAGGTTATGGATGAATAGCGTGAAATCAGGTTTTTGAAGAGTGTCAGATAAAGTGCATAGGAGGTTACGGACAATAGAACAAGCAGATTGCCGGCTAAACTACCGCCGGATCCATTATGCGTGCTACTCAGGATGAGGACCAATGCTCCGGAGGCACCTATAAGCACTCCAAGGGCTTTTACTAGCGTTATAGGTTCCTTGATAAAGATGGCGGCCAGCAACATCGTGATAACGGGTGACAGGGTTACCACCAACGAAGCATCGATAGGTGAGGTTTTGGACAATCCAACGATAAAAGAGGCTTGATTGATTACGATAGCAAAAACAGCGGAAGAGAAAAAAAAGAGAATATCTTTTCTTGGAACGAATTCTCTTTTAATAAAAAGTGACGCGATCCAGAACAGAACTGCCGCCCCGAACATCCGGAGAAACGTCATTAAAAACGGATCCACTATGCCGGGGGTTATGGTGCGTGCAATGGGAATATTCAAACCAAAAACTAGGCTGGACGTAAACAACGCCAAGTGACCTTGCTGTTTGTTAAGTTTCGCCATTTAAAATATTTCCTCCCTCGGATATTTTTCTTCCAGTTTACTGAAAAGATACGATACAACCGTCCCTGCTACAAAAAGCACCAAACAGAAAAGAAGTGCTCCGGTAAAACTAAGTCCGGCTGTTGCTAATTGATCGGATTGGAAAGCAGGAAATACAACTGTCGGAAAGATTGCCAACGAAGATCCAATCACCAAACCGAGAATAAAATGATACATCCCCGGATAATATTTTTTGAAAAGATATGCCGCAATTTTTGAGAATAGAATTACACAGAGAATAAATCCGATTACCAACGGAATAATTACTGCAAAATCAAAATCTTTGATCCCTGTAGCCATTTTATCGTACATGCCAAAGTAAATCAGGAAATTGGAAGGGCTTAGCCCGGGAACAATCAATCCCAAACCCATCAGTAATCCCGATGCAAGCCAAGATAATATGTGTGGGTTTACTTCGGTCAGTTGCTTTCCCCCCGCAAGCATCAGCGTAAAAATTCCAACCGCAGAGAGGATAAGGACAAGAAAATCTTTGTTCTTTCGTCCCTGTTTTCCGGCAGTTTTAAATAACGACGGGAATGTCCCGGCAACAAAGCCAACAAATAAACAAACGAACTGAGCAGCATATTTTCCGAAGGCTTTTTCCACCACTACTGCAAAAAGTACAATTCCAACCGCAGCGCCGATGGCAAAAGGCAGGAAGAACATTATATTTTTAAGGAATTTATCTTTCAGGTTAGCCAGGAATTTTATCAGCGGATCATACATTCCCACAATTACCGCCAGTACACCTCCCGATAATCCGGGTAGAATAAAACCAATTCCTACTACAATTCCCTTGATAAGTCTTATAAACCAGTCGGTTATTGGATTTAGTCTGCGAGGCCTGGCTTCTTTTGGTGTTGTTTCTTTGATTGAATAATTGTCCATATTTTTGTTTAAAAAAACAAAAATACAACTATTTCGTTAAGTGAAACAGGTATCCCCGACTTTAATAAACTTTTTTACCTTAACAAGACATTTTTCACGGTTGCAACAACGAATCGATCGTTTTATTTAATTGAGCAAATTCCTGTTCGTTGTAAAGGCGGGTTAAATAGACTATTTTTCCGTCCTTATCTATCAGTACATTTCGTGTTACTCCGGCTTTGGCAAGTGCATACAGCCTGAAAATAGATTCGTCTTCATCCAGCGTAAGCGGATAAGTTACCTTGACTTTTTCAGCGAACTGCTGAACTTCTTCCGGAGTTTGTCCTCTGCAAACGGCAAAAAGGGTAAAGTCGGGATGCGATTTATATCTGAGATTAAACTCCCTTTCCATAAGCGGCATAATATCCTGACATACTTTGCACCAGCTGGCGGCAAATTGGATTAAAACTACTTTTCCGCGAAGTGATTTCAGTGATTGTGTGTTTCCGTCCTGATAGTGTATCTGAAAATCTGGAGCCGGATCACCTACCGCAACAATAAATCCGGTATCCCGGTTGTCAGTTTCTTCCTTCACGCATCCTGTAAAAAAGCAACACAACAAGAAAAGCATAAAAGAGTATCGCATACTGTCAATAATACTTGTGAACTATATCAATAATGGGCGATTTCGACATATCAACGGGATTTGTCCCTGACTTTCCTTCGGGAATTTCCAGTTGCAGTCCGGCAAAGTGTTTTTCCCAATAAGCTTCAGTTTCGCCTGTCTCCTTGTTTTTGAATGTCATAGAAACAGCAGGAAAAATCGGGTTACGTAAGGAATCTAAATACGAGAAGCGAACAAGCTCGGAACAGTAATACGCATCGTTCCCTTCTTCATAGGCGTAATCATAAGGTCTACCTAGCAGATCTCCGGCGTTTTCAACGGCAAGTGGAACAATGTATTGAAATTCAGGTTTTACCCTTCCTACTGCAATCAGGGGTCTTCCTTTTCGTTTTTCGGCTTTCTGTATGAATTCGTAAAGCAACGTCTGGATGATTCCATCCGAGGGGGTAGCTTCTATGACGTATACGTCTTTTTTATCGAATTTTACTATGCCTACATGGGAATAAGGAACTTCGTCTTTTTGCGATGTGCTTCTTTTAATGGCACTGGTCTGTTCTGATTTGTTTTTTCCGACAATAAACAGTAAATCGCCCTCTTTTAACTCATCATAGTTATGAGTAGTGTTGCATGCCTGAAGAATAATGATTACAGACCAGGAAAGAAGGGAAAAATATTTCTTTAGAAACATGTTGTTTTAGAATTAGGATACAAATATAGAGCAATGTTACTTTTGCGCAAAACCTACGCAACGGATAAAAGCAAATTATTTACAAAATCTGAATGAGTAATATTTTTTATCGGGTAATAATACAATGGGTTATATTATTTTGGGAGGTATGGTTTTTAGTTAGTTTTATCAAAAAAATACGTTGTTTATTATTGTGAGTATCCTGCACTTGTCCAGATTTCACGGTATAAGTGTAAATGGAATAAGACTTGCTTTAAGCATCATTTAACCGCCTTAAAATCTTAATAATTTCGTAACAAAAAAGTAACAGTTTTGTAACATAAGAATTGTAACTTTGCCCTCACTTACAGATAGACTTTAAGGTTTTGATGAAAAAGATTCTACTGTTTCCAGCCATCGTACTTGTTTTAGGTTCTTGTGTCAATCAAAATTCACCCATTAAAGGCAACTCTGCTATATCGGGTGCCGGAGCTACTTTCCCATATCCTTTCTACAACATTGTTTTTCGCGACTATATGCGTGTGAATCCGGGCATGACCGTGAATTACGGAGCCATTGGCAGTGGAGGCGGTATCCGGGGTTTGCGCGATAACTCCGTGGATTTTGGAGCCAGCGACGCTTTTCTTTCCGATAAGGAATTGAAATCAATGAATGCTGAAGTTGTTCATATAGCCACCTGTATGGGAGGTGTGGTGATGGCTTACACGCTTCCGGGCGTTGACAGCTTGCGGTTGACTGGCGAGTTGGTTGCTGAAATTTTTATGGGCAATATCATCCGTTGGGACGATCCGCTTATTGCTCAGGAAAATCCGGATGTAGAACTACCCGATCTGAGAATTACACCTGTTTACCGATCCGATGGCAGCGGTACCACGTTTAATTTCTCCGATTATTTATGCGAGGTGAGTGATAAATGGAAACGCAGCATGGGAAAAGGAAAAGCCCTGAAGTGGAGTGCCGGAATAGCCGCGAAAGGGAACCCTGGAGTGGCGGGAATTGTTCAGCAAACCGAAGGGGCTATCGGTTACATCGGTTCTGAATATGCACTCACATTAAAGCTGTCTACGGCAAAACTTAAAAATAAATCCGGTAATTATGTAGATGCCACACTTGAAACTATCTCGGCTGCTGCTAACGTGGATTTACCCGATGATATGCGGGTCACGCTTACCGATTCTGCCGATCCCAATGCTTACCCAATCAGTCTGTTGACATGGATTTTGGTGTACAAAAACCAGCAATATGCAAACAGAACCGAAAAGGATGCCCGGGATTTAGTCAATTTGCTCACCTACGTGCTCTCACCCGAAGGGCAGGAAGTCGCAGCGAAAATTAATTACGCCCCCTTGTCGGAGCAGGCGTTGATAAAGACACAAAAGTTAATTTCGGAAATCCATTACGGAGGCAAGGTCCTGCAGTCTGCCAATCCGGATCCGTTACCCTGGCAAAACGTTAAGAGATGAAAGATAACTTGTTTAAAGCTATTTTGTTTACGGCTGCAGCAAGCGTCTTGCTACTTACAGCCGGAATAATTTACGCTTTGGTGGGTAGTGCTTCAGAAGCTTTCAGAGAATATGGTTTTCTCGGTTTTATTACAAATTCCGAGTGGGATCCGAGGCCGGCAACCGAAGAGTACGGAGCGTTTTCTTTTGTTGTGGGAACACTTTTTACGGCATCGTTTGCATTATTGATCTGTCTTCTGTTCTCATTGCCTGTGGCTTTGTTCACCGGAGAATATTTCAAAGGGACTAAGATTTCCTCGTTTGTGAGTTCGGTTGTCAATTTACTTGCTGGAATTCCTTCCATTGTTTATGGTTTGTGGGGATTTTATGCCATACGCCCGCTTGTGGTAGATTTAGGGATAAATTCTCAGGGATTCGGAGTTTTTACGGCATCAGTCGTACTGGCGATCATGATTATTCCTTATGCCTCTTCACTGAGCGGAGAATTTTTGTCGATGGTTCCCAATAACCTGAAAGAAGGTGCTTACAGTATGGGTGCGACAAGAATGGAGGTTATTCAACACATCAGTTTGCCAACGGCCGGCTCCGGGATTGTAGCCGCATATATCTTGGCGCTCGGTAGAGCACTGGGCGAGACTATGGCGGTAACCATGCTTATCGGGAATACCAATCATGTTCCGAAAGGGTTGGCCGATACAGGAAACACCATGGCGAGCATTATTGCCAATCAATTTGGTGAAGCTGACGGGTTGAAACTAAGTGCGTTGATCGCTATCGGGTTGTTGCTTTTTTTAATTACGGCAATTATCAATTTTATAGCAAAACTGGTAATGAAACACTTGTCGAGGGTATGATGGAGAGGAAACAAACAAGCATAAGGTATCGAAGCAGCAAGGACAAATTGGTGTTTGTTCTAGTCTGTGCATTGTCGGCCTTATCGATGCTGCCGTTATTCTTCATTTTGTGGGAAGTAATATCCAGGGGATACAAAAATTTCAACCTACAGCTGTTTTCTGAAGTGACACCGTCGTCGATGGATGCTATGCTATCACGTATCAACGGCGAATCCATACCCGGAGGAATCCTGAACGGAATAACCGGAACTCTGCTCATTGTTGGAGTAGCTATTCTTCTGACAATTCCGCTGGGATTGCTGATTGGGATTTATCTTTCGGAGAACCCGCAAAAAAAATTTGCCTGGTTGGTCAGCTACCTGACTGACTTGTTGCAGGGAATGCCTTCAATTGTTATTGGAATTATCGCGTACGCATGGGTTGTGAAGCCTTTGGGCGGGTATTCTGCCCTGGCCGGAAGCGTGGCGCTGACGATAATGATGCTGCCTATGGTGGTACGTTCAACCGAAGAGACACTGAAAATGCTGCCTCGTTCCTATAAGGAAGCAGGACTGGCATTAGGTTCTTCCTACAGGAACGTGGTTTTCAAGATATTGCTTCCCTCGGGATTCGGTGGAATTTTTACCGGGATCTTACTCGCTGTCTCCCGGGTAATGGGCGAGACTGCACCCCTGATGTTGACGGCCCTGGGGGCAACCGTGGTAAACTGGGACTTGATGGAGCCAACAAGCGCTATTCCACTTCTGATCTGGGATTTTTACAACGATCCCAACTTGGTCGATTTAATTTGGTCAACCTCATTACTGCTCCTTATCGTCATATTTCTTTTAAACTGGCTGGCAAAAATCGTAGCACGCAAATGGAAGATATAAATTATAACGGCAATAAGCCTATCCTACAATTAAAATCGGTGTCGGTAGCATACACACCGGACAAAAAAGCAGTGAATGAAGTATCTGCAGATGTATTCCCCAATACCATCACGGCAATTATGGGGCCGTCGGGATGCGGGAAAAGCACCTTGCTGCGTGCCATTAACCGTATGCACGACTTGTATCCCAGTGTGAAGACGACGGGAGAAATTCTCCTGAAAGGGAAGAATGTACTGCAGATGAATCCAATGGAAGTGCGTCGTATGGCGGGAATGGTTTTTCAGCAGCCCAATCCGTTTCCAACAATGAGTATTTATGATAACGTATTGGCCGGTTATTCCCTTAACGGCATACGTTTAAATAGACAGGAGAAAGACCGTATCGTGGAGCAAAGCCTTGTTTCGGTGGCACTTTGGGATGAGGTAAAAGACGTGATGACCAAACGTGGTTCGTTCCTTTCGGGCGGACAGCAGCAACGACTGTGTATAGCCCGCACGCTGGCCTTGAAACCGGAATTGTTGTTAATGGATGAGCCTACCTCAGCACTTGATCCGATATCAACTAACAAAATTGAAGAATTACTGTTGGATTTGAAATCGAAATACACCATCCTGATTGTTACTCACAACATGTCGCAGGCTGCACGGATTTCGGACAATTCCATGTTTATGTATCTGGGGAATTTGATTGAATACGGCAACACACGCCACATGTTTACGAAACCCCGGAATAAAAAAACCGAAGAATACCTGACCGGTGTATTCGGATAGTTGGTTATCTTTGTATGTGAAATCAATTTTCTAATAACTGCAATCATGGGAACGAATAACAAAGAATCCGACAACCTGTTAAGCGCGTCTGGCGTCAGTATAAAAGAAAAATACTTCAACCAATTGAACAGTGACTTCCAGCTTCTTTCTGAAATTGTATTGGAACAGTTGGCAAACACGCAACATCTTTTGACAGAAAAAAATGAAGAGCTCTTTATACTGATGAAGAAGAACGAAAAAATTATCGATTCGTTGGATATCACCATAAAAGAAAAAGTGATAAACAGCATCATGTTCTTCAATCCCGTAGCCATAGATTTGAGAAAGATTATGGCTTATTACGACATGACTATTTCCTTGGAACGTGTGGGGGATCTTATCCAAAATGTTGCCGAGTCAATTAAAAAGATAGATTTCTCGCTCGATGGTTTCGATACGTATATTAAATTGATGGGGAAAATGCTTGTGCATACAGACGGAATGCTTAAAAATGCGGTGTTTTCCGTTTCGGGTTCGAGCAACCAAATGGCTTACAATACCATTTTGATGGACGATAAAGTAGACAAGATGGAACGAAAAATGGAACGCAAACTGGCTGAAGGTTTTCAAGAAAAAGTCACTAGTTATCAAATGCTTATTAATATTGTAAATCTTAACAATATTGCTTATTACATTGAACGTATTGGCGATAAAGCAGTAGATATGGCAGAATCTGCTATTTTTCTGTTGGAGGGAAAAGATGTCCGGCACGATAAAGAACTAAAAAAGTCATTGCCATTTAAAACAGAAGAGGAATCTTAATAAACATCAATTTTATCAGTTATGGAAGAAAGAATTCTGGTTGTAGACGACGAAAAAGACATTTGCGATATTCTTCAGTTTAATCTTGAAAATGAAGGGTACAAAGTAGATTTGGCTAATTCGGCTGAAGAGGCATTGTCAATTCTTACCGACAGGCACGATCTGATTATTCTGGATGTTATGATGGGGGGGATGTCGGGTTTTAAAATGGCCGAGAGACTCAGAAAAGAAGGAAAGAGTGTCCCCATCATATTTCTGACGGCAAAAAACACCGAAAACGATATGCTGACGGGCTTCTCCTTAGGCGGTGATGATTATGTGTCTAAACCTTTTTCTGTAAAAGAACTGATTGCAAGGGTAAAATCGGTTTTAAAAAGAGTCCGTTTAAATAAGAAAGAGACGCAGACACTCTGGCAGCATGAGGGATTAACCATTGATATTCTTAATAACAGGGTGACCATAGATGATGTTGAAGTTACACTCACGAAAAAAGAGTTTGAAATTCTTTCGTTGTTGTCGCAAACCTCCCCGAACGTTTATACCCGCAGCGAAATCTTGAATCAGGTTTGGGGTGACAACGAGTTTGTTCTCGACAGAACAGTAGATGTGCACATAACTCGCCTCAGGAAAAAATTAGGCGAATATTCATCAATTATTGTAAATCGTTCAGGATTCGGATATTACCTGAATTCAGAGCCAAAAACGACAGAATGAGTTTCCGGCTGTCATACCGAAAAAGAATCTTGCTGTACTTCTCCGTAATCATTGCAGTTTTTACGGCGGGGATTATTTTGTTTGAACAAAAGCAAGTCCGGCACGAACGTACGAAAAGCCTTGAAAATATGCTTGACGGAAATGCCGGTTTTATTCACCGCTACATAAAAGGCCGGCATATTGTATTCCCGGATAGCATACAACGGATGGATGAATTAACAGCGTATTTATCCGATAACCTACGTTTGACTATTATTGATAAGACGGGCAGAGTAATGTATGATAATCTGCTGGACGAGAAGAGGATGACTAATCATACAGACCGTCCCGAAATTCAAAAGGCAATGGTTTCAGGTAGCGGTTCCAACATACGAATGTCGGACAGTAACCATATCCGGTATTTATATTATGCCAGGAATTACGACGGAGCATATTTTATTCGCGTTGCCTTGCCCTACGAGGTGGAAGTGAGGCCGTTTCTTAATTCCAAAAACAGTTTCATGTATTTCATCATTTTGTTTTTCATTGTATGTGCGCTGATGATGTTCTATTTTGCCAATAAATTTTCCAAATCAATTAAAGAGTTAAAGGAATTTGCGGTAAACCTGAAGAATGGTAGGCCTACAAAAACAGCGTTCGAGTTTCCCGACGATGAGGTAGGAGAGGTTAGTGCCGAGATCGTGGAGAATTACAATTTATTGAAAGAAAACCGGAAAAAACTGGCTTTGGAGCGAGAAAAACTTATTCAGCATTTTCAATTTTCCGAAGAGGGGATTGCCATTTTTTCCGAAGAACGGAAGAAAATCTACGCCAACTCCCATTTTCTACAATTTTTGAATATTATAGCAGATAAACCCGTGTTGGAAGATGAATATTTATTTTCCGATCCTGATTTTGAAGAGATTGATGCTTTTCTAGCTTCGGCCGACCGTACTGAAAATGTGTTCTCGACGCGTATAGAAAAAAACGGTAAGCAGTTCAATATCAGGGTTATTGTTTTCGAAGATAAAAATTTTGAAATTTATATCAGCGACATTACTAAGGCTGAAAAGCGACGCTTGCTCAAGCAGGAGATGACCAACAATATCGCTCATGAACTCCGGACACCGGTTACCAGTATCCGTGGTTATCTGGAGACCATACTTAACCTTGACCCCAAAGATACAGACCGTCAGCAGGTTTTTATTGATCGAGCGTATGTTCAAACCATTCGGTTATCCGAATTAATACAGGATATAAGCATGTTGACTAAAATAGAAGAGGCTGCGGACCGGTTTGTTAAAGAACCCGTTTTTATAAAATTGCTTCTTGATGAATTGAAATCTGATTTAGCCCATATATTCCTTGAAAAAAACACCACATTTACTATCGAGGTAGCGGATAGTGTGGTTATTTATGGCAGCCGCACACTCCTGTATTCCATTTTCCGAAACCTTGTGGAAAACTCCTTAGCATATGCTGGCAAGTCTATTCAGATTGTGCTTAGGTGTTACATGGAAACTGATGATGCTGTGTACTTCGAATTTCACGATAACGGAGTTGGGGTGGAGGAGAAACACCTCGTAAAGATTTTTGAACGGTTTTACAGGGTGAACGAAGGACGTACTCGTGATACCGGCGGTTCAGGCTTAGGTTTGTCTATCGTTAAAAATGCAGTGCTTTTACACAAGGGTAACATCGTAGCCAAAAATCGCCCCGAGGGTGGGTTGCTTTTTCTCATAACTTTTCCAAAAATCAAAGCATAACTGCAACAATAAATTTTATTCGATTATTACTCGTCTTAACACAATCCGAACAAGTTTGACACTACCCTTATCTGTGGGGGAAGCAATAATACTTTTGACTGGCAACGCTTATTTTAACCGAAAAATAGAAACGCAATGGTTAAATAAACTAAACGGTTTTGTAATTTAAAACAATTCTAAATAACTTTGTGGAAAAATCACAGAATCAGGATTTCAATCAACCCGCTTTATCACCGATAAAAAAATGATATGTGTTAAACAAATATCATTCAAAAAATGTTATTGTTACTGATTCAGGTAATACGAGATAGGTTTGATCCAATATTACAACTAAATATATTATGGCAAAATCTAAAAAATCAACAGCTAAACAAGAAATACCCAAGGAAAAATTACTGCACATGCATAAGTTAATGTGCGATATCCGTAATTTCGACGAAAAGGTCAATTACATGGTGAAGAGAGGCCAGGTTCCCGGGATGACGCATTTTTCGGTAGGTGAAGAAGCAGCCAATGTGGGTGCAATTGCTGCTCTGTCGGAAGGTGATTTAATTACTTCCAACCATCGCGGCCATGGGCAGACCATTGCTATGGAAATAGACCTTAACGAGATGATGGCCGAAATTATGGGAAAAGCGACAGGAACCTGTAAAGGAAAAGGAGGCTCAATGCATATAGCCGATCTGGATAAGGGAAATCTTGGTGCCAACGGAATTGTGGGGGGTGGAATGGGAATGGCTATCGGAGCTGCCCTGACACAACAAATGAAAAAAACCGGAAAGATTGTCGTCTGTTTTTTTGGTGACGGAGCGGTGAATGAAGGTACTTTTCACGAAACAATGAATATGGCATCCATTTGGAAGTTACCGGTTATTTTCTATTCCATCAATAATTTTTACGGAATCAGTACTCCTATTTCGAGCGTAATCAACATAGATTACAATTACCAGCGTGCTAGCGCCTACGGCGTCCCAGGACATCTTATCGAAGATGGAAATGATTTGTTGGCTGTTTACAACAAATTTGTCGAGCTGGTGGATTATGTCCGCAGCGGAAACGGGCCTGTCTTGGTTGAGTCACTCACGTATCGCTGGTACGGACATTCAACTTCAGACCCCGGAAAATACCGTACCAAACAGGAGGTGGATGAATGGAAGAAAAAAGACCCGATTGTCAAGTACAAAAAATATATGATGGAAAATAATCTAGCTTCCGAAGAAGAGTTGGATGATATAGACCGTAAATCCATGGACGCCGTTGAAGCGTCTGTGAAATTTGCGATGGAAAGCCCCGAACCAACTCTGGAATCGGCTTTCGAAGATATTTTTGCAGATTAAGACTTAGGGATGCGGAATGCCGCTCCTTTACAATCAGTAACTCAAAATACAACAAAACGATACAGAGCAAAAAAGCTAACAGCAAAGGTGATTCATTGTACAGATTGACCCTAAGCCTCTGCACCAAGCTCTCAGCAACAATAATAAAAAATGGAAAACGAAACTAAAGTAATGTCTGTAAGAGATGCCATTATTTTGGCAATGTCAGAAGAAATGCGCCGTGACGAAAACGTGTTTCTTATGGGTGAAGACGTGGGTATTTTTGGTGGCGACTTCGGAACATCGGTAGGGATGCTTCAGGAATTTGGTAAGGAACGCGTTCGCGACACGCCAATTTCTGAAAATGCTATTTCCGGTTGTGCCATCGGAGCAGCCATGACCGGCCTGCGCCCCATTGTTGATGTAACTTTTATGGACTTTATTGTTTATATGATGGACAATATAGTGAATCAGGCAGCAAAAACCCGATATATGTTCGGCGGAAAAGGACAGGTACCTGTTGTGTTTCGCTGCGCGGCAGGATCGGGAGTGGGTGCCGCTGCACAACATTCTCAGTCGCTCGAAGCCTGGTTTACTCACATCCCGGGACTCAAGGTTGTTGCCCCGGGAACACCTGCCGATGTAAAAGGAATACTTAAATCCGCTATCAGGGACAATAACACCGTTATTTTCCTTGAATATAAAGCGCAATTCAACATGAAAGGAGAAGTTCCTCTCGATCCGGAATTTACCATTCCATTAGGCAAAGCCGAACTTAAACGAGAGGGCAAGGACGTAACTGTTGTTACGTATGGAAGAATGCTTGAACGCGTATTACAGGCGGCCGACCAGGTACGGGAGGCTGATGGGGTAAGCGTAGAAGTGGTTGATTTGAGAACATTGATACCGCTTGACAAAGAAGCCGTTCTTAATTCGGTGAAAAAAACCGGTCGTGTGCTGCTCGTTAACGATGCGCACAAAACCGGTGGTTTCATCGGTGAAATTGCCGCCATGATTGCCGAAAGCGATGCCTTCGATTACCTCGACGGCCGCATTCTGCGATTGGCGGCAGAAGACGTTCCCGTTCCTTACAACGCCAAACTTGAAGCAGCCATGCTACCCAGTGTTGAAAGGATTAAAAAATACATCCTCAAATTGGTTAATAAAAGGTGATAGAGGAGGTTTATGGAAGAAAGACAATTAGTTAGAGCCACTCCTGCAGCAAGATTGCTGGCTAAACGAATGAACGTGACGCTTACAAATGTGACCGGTACAGGTTATAAGGGACGCGTTCATAAAGAAGATGTTGCCGGATGGAATTTTCAGGGTAAAATTCACGTCTCGCCGCTCGCACGCAGAATTGCTGAAGAACATCACATTGATCTGAAAGGTGTCAGGGGCACCGGTCACAACGATAAAATCATGAAGGACGATGTGCTGTTGCTCATCTCTGATCCTGTATTGAAAGCCCGCCTTACCCGGAATGATTTTGCTGAAGCTACGGCAGCACCAAAAATTCTTTCGGGAATAAGTAAGCAGCTTCAGGTAATACCTGCCGATAGCAAACCCGATGTCTCTGTTAAGGTGGAAGCAGCCGTAAGTACCGAAACCGAGCCGTTGAGCATGATGCGCAAGGTAATAGCAAAACGTATGTCGGAAAGTTATTTCTCGATCCCTTCGTTTATTCAAACCTGGGAAATAGATATGGCTGAACTGCTTGAGTTACGCAAAAAATTGATGGATCCGATAAAGGAGAAAACGGATAAAAAGCTGACTGTTACCGATCTTATTTCGTTTGCTGTGGTGAAAACATTGATGAAACACAAATACATCAATGCGAGCTTGAATAACGAGGTTACCGAGATCACTTTCCACAACTACGTGAATTTAGGAATGGCGGTTGGATTGGACGAGGGATTGCTGGTGCCGGTAGTGAAAAATGCCGATAAAATGTTGCTCAGCGAACTGGTAGTAGCTTTGAAAGACGTTACCGAACGCACATTTTCGAAAAAGTTGCTGCCCGATGAACAAACGGGAAGTACATTTACCATCAGCAACTTGGGAATGTATGGCGTGGAACATTTTACGGCAATCATCAATCAGCCGAATGCAGCCATTTTAAGCGTCTCATCGACAAAAGATACCCTTGTGGTCCGCAACGGTGAGGCCGTAATCCGTCCGGTAATGAAAGTCAGCCTTACCAGTGATCATCGCATCATTGACGGACTTACAGCGGCAAAATTCATGACGGACCTGAAGCAACTGCTTGAAAATCCGTTAACATTATTAATTTAACGTTTGAGGTTTACTTAAAACTCATAACTCATAACTCAAAACATGGCATACGAAATTATAATGCCCAAAGCGGGAATCGACATGACCGAAGGGCAAATTGTAAAGTGGTTAAAAAAAGAAGGAGATCCTGTGACTCAAGGTGAAATTATCCTCGAAATCATGACCGATAAAACAAGTATGGAACTTGAAGCCGAGGCAACAGGCGTGCTCCTTAAAATTCTCCGTCACGACGGAGATACTGTTCCGGTAACGGAAGTTATCGGTTATATCGGACAAGAAGGCGAGGAAATTGTTCCGCAGGCATATGAAGAGGAGAAACCGGTTGAAGAAGAGGCTGCTGACAAATCAATGACAAGGCTCGAAGATTCATACAATGTGATCGTCATTGGTGGCGGACCTGCTGGATACGTGGCTGCTATCCGTGCTGCACAACAGGGGGCAAAAGTGGCCATTGTGGAAAAAAAAGAATTTGGAGGAACGTGTCTTAACTTGGGATGTATTCCGACGAAAGCATATCTCAAAAGTGGTGAAATTATCGAGGGTATGGAGATGGCTGCTTCACGTGGAATCATTTTTGAAAGCGTTAAGTACAAAATAGATATGCCTCGGGTGGTTCAGCACAAAAACTCGGTGGTAAAAAAGCTGACAAGCGGTGTAGAAGCATTGCTGAGAAGCAACAAAGTGGACATTTTCAAAGGAGTTGCCCGAATCAATAAAAACAAAGATGTGGTAGTGGATGATTCCACGGTGATAAAAGGTGACAAAATTATTCTAGCGGGAGGGTCAAAAGTATCCAGAATAAACATTCCGGGTATTGATAATCCGAATGTATTAACCAGTGATGATTTGTTGGCGCTGGACGTACTGCCCGAAACGCTGGCGGTGATTGGCGGAGGTGTTATCGGTATAGAGATGGCTCAGGCATTTGAGGCGCTCGGAACAAAAATAACCGTTATCGAGATGATGGACAGGATTATTCCGTCAGTGGACGCTGAAGCGTCGGCATTACTTACCAAGTTGCTGAAAAAGAAGAACGTGAAAATAATGACTTCTACCAAGATTACTGAGCTTGCCGATAAAAAAGGCAAGGTGGAAGTTAAAATTGAAGGAGGAGAATCGGTCATTGCTGATAAGGTCCTGATTTCTATCGGACGCTTACCGGATACCGAAGGGATGGGAGATATTCAGTTTGAAATGGAGCGCGGCCGGATCAAGGTTGACAAATATATGGAAACCAGTGTGAAAGGCATTTATGCACCCGGCGATGTGAATGCTATAAAGATGCTAGCGCATGTAGCATTTCGCATGGGTGAAGTGGCAGCTGATAATGCTGTAAAAGGCAATCATCGCGAACTTAAATTGCATTCCGCTCCTTCGGTAGTTTATACCCATCCCGAAGTGGCTATGGTTGGTCTTACGGAAGAACAGGCACGCGAGAAATACGACGTTCGTATTGGCCGTTTTGATTTTGCTGCCAACGGCCGGGCTATGGCATCCGGTGATAATGTTGGTTTTGTGAAAGTGATCGCCGACAGCAAATATGGCGAGATTCTTGGTGTGCATATTGTAGGTCCCGCGGCAGCTGAAATCATTAACCAGGCATCGTTGCTTATGGAAATGGAAATCACCGTGGACGAAGTAATCAAAACTATATACGGACATCCCACTTACTCAGAAGCTCTCTTCGAAGCTTGTGCAGATGTTCTAGGCGAGGCTGTACATATTGTTAAAAAACAGAAGTAGTTTTTACGAAAGTATAAATATTAAATATCAAATCCTCTTCTCTAGGAAGGGGATTTTTTATTGCTTCTTGATAAATTGTTTATTGAAAGAATAGATCAGGCTTACATTCCAGATAAAGTGTTGACTTCCATCAATATTACTCTTTATTTCCTGGTTAAACATAGAAGAAATAGAAAAAGGAAAGTTTTTCTTTTGCAACGAAAATGTAGATGCAAAATAAACACCATCGGCTGAATCCATTTTTAGATAATAAATTTGAGGAATAATGCCTAAGGAGATATAGTCCGAAATGGATATATTCGTAAAATTAGTACGAAATGCAAAAAAGTTCGTGTTTCTCGTTGTGTTTTTGTCTATACCATACAGATATAAATAATAGGGGATTAAACTTATATTCTCTGTAATGTAATAGGAGGGAGCCACTTCTCCACCAAGATTTCTTTGAGCTACAATCACCTCATTTGTAACGTTATTTATTGTAGCTGTTTTGGTTTTAAAGGAGAAATTGGGCCTTGCTCCAATATTTAAATTGAATTTTTCTTTTTGAATCAATTTGTAGCGCCACCAAAATTGAAAAGACCAGGGTTTACCGTCTAAAGCAAACCTGAATTTAGGCTCAAAACTGAGCCTTTTTTTACCTAATATCATATCAAAAATCGCCGCGGGTTTACCTAACGTCAGATTTGGAATGGTTGAAATTCCCTTAGTGGTGACGGTGATGGTTGTGGCGAAGAAAGCCGGGTTTTGTCGGCTGTTATCTGTCGACGATATTTTGGTTTTTTGCGAAAAAGAGAATTGAACGAACAGGATAAGAATTGAACTAAGAATAATTTTTGTAAAATTCATTGTTTTCGTTTTTATGCTTTACATAGAGATTGGCTTTACATACAATTGTTTACTTGAAATTCAAGGAGATAGTAATGAATGTAGGTCAAGTATATTTCTTCAATACACCATTGACAGTGTTTTCAATAGGATAAAATCTAACTGAAAATTGGATAAAACGGTATTGTTGTGTTTAACTAAGGGTTGGGTATCGGCAATTATTTAACCAAATAAAACCCCGCCTTGAAGAGTTTGTGAAATTATAAAGATTAATTACAAATTGAAAATCATATTACAGTTTTCATACAGTCTCCAAGACGGGGAATTTATTCAGCGCGTTATCACAAGCTTTCTCCAAAATCTTCCTTGAATTTGGAAATAAGCCTTTGTGGCCAATCGTTAACAGGCTCCAGCCCTCCCATAAAGAAACGAAGAACAGGCGGTTCGTAAACGAATTTTAATCCACCGATAAGTTCACGGTTGTCATTCAGCCAGGTAACCCGGTCGATAACGTATTTTATCTGTGATAACGTGAATACACGACGTGGAACGGCAAGCCGGACTAACTCCATGTCGGCGTATGTTTCGTTTCCGTACTCGTCGCGCTGGTTGGAAACCGAGCCGCGTTCCATTCCCCGGATTCCGGATATCAGAAACAAGGCTGCAGCAAGCGATCCGGCAGGATACTGCGTTTGAGGAATATGGGAACAGAGTTCCATAGCATTCACGTGTGCACCGAGTACGCCGGCAGGCTTCAGCATGGGTACTCCGTTTTTATCCAGTTCATCCACCAGGTAACGGATAAAGTCGGGACTTTGACAAATCATGGTTTCATCCAACGTTTCGTATAATCCGACTGCCATTGATTCAATTTCACGTACCGATATGCCACCGTAAGTCAAAAATCCTTCATAAAGGGGAACAAGTGCCTCGAGCTCCTTGTAAATCACTTCGCTGTTGGTGCAGATACCTCCACCGCGCGAAGAACTTAACTTCCGTGCCGAAAAATAAACAATATCTGCCAGCTCGGTCATTGTTTTTAGAATATCCGCCATAGACGTTTCATTAAACTCTTCTTCCCGCAATTTTACCAGGTAAGCATTTTCACCCAATAAGCTGGCATCCAGCACTAAACGGATATTGTATTTATCTGCAATAGCCCTCACATCGCGTAGGTTTTGAATCGAAAATGGTTGCCCGCCAATCAGGTTGGTGGAAGCTTCCATGCGGATAAACGGAACGTTTTTTGAACCGTGCCGGATAATGTTCTCTTCCAGTTTTTCGATGTTCATGTTGCCTTTAAACGGATGATCAGAATTCATCACATACCCTTCATCGTAAAGCAGTTCCACGATACGGCCACCACACTCGGTTATATGGGCCAAAGTAGTGGTGAAGTGATAGTTCATCGGAATCAGGCTCCCTTGCTTGATGTATGCTTTTGATAAAATATTTTCGGCTGCACGGCCTTGATGAACCGGCAGGTAATGTTTTTTCCCCAAAACGTCTTCTACAGCTTTCTTTAACCGGTAAAAACTTTGTGATCCGGCATATGCATCATCTGCCTGCATCATCGCAGCCATCTGATTGTCGCTCATAGCATTGGTTCCGCTGTCGGTAAGCATGTCCAGAAATACATCTTTCGTGTTTAGTCTGAAAGTGTTAAATCCGCCTTCTTCCAATGCTTCCAGTCGACGTTCAATAGGTACTAAATGTAGTTTCTGCACAACACGCACTTTGTGCAATTCCAACGGGATATTCTCTCCGTTATAAAATTTAATTTCCTGCATAATAATTGTTTATTTTGTTTTGTAAAGATAAAAGTCTGAATTCCTCTAATCGGTCAAAATCTAATGTGAAAAACTGTCGTTTTGGCAAAACGATCTGCAAAGATATGTCAAATTATAAAATCATTACCCATTATTTGAGTTTAATTTAAAAAAAGCGGGTCGCTTGTATTTTTTTTAACGATTTCAAGTAAGGATGACAAATTAATCGTATATTTGCGAGTACAATTAATCTCATTGAATAACATTTAAACAGAAACTCATGGATAAACCTTATGTAATAGGTATAGATGTCGGCGGTACAAATACGGTTGTGGGTATCGTTGATAAGAGGGGACAGATTTTACGTAGCGGAAGTCTGAAAACGGCTAAGCATGCTGAAGTGGAAGACTACTTGAACGAATTGAGCCAAGTGATTGAAGATGTGATCAAGGATATTGCCACCAAAGATCAAATCAAAGGAATTGGAGCCGGAACACCCAACGGCAACTATTTCACCGGAAGTATCGAATTTGCTCCCAACCTTCGTTGGAAAGGAGTTATTCCGTTTGCACAAATGCTGGAAGACAGAGTAGGTATTCCCGTGGCGCTTACCAACGATGCCAATGCGGCAGCCATCGGTGAAATGACATACGGGGCAGCCCGCGGAATGAAAGACTTTATTGTAATCACTCTCGGAACCGGTGTAGGAAGTGGGATTGTGGTGAACGGACAAATGGTGTACGGCCACGATGGCTTTGCAGGTGAACTTGGACATGTAATCATGCGGCGCACTAACGGAAGAGTGTGTGGTTGCGGAAGATCGGGATGCTTGGAGGCATATACCTCAGCAACGGGAGTAGCCCGTACTGCACGTGAATACCTGGAGCTTCAACACGACGCAAAAACTCAGTTGCGTAACATCCCCATTGATGACATCACTTCCAAAGATGTCTTTGATGCGGCTATGGCAGGCGATGAAATGGCCAAAGAAATATTCCGTTTTACCGGTGAAATGTTAGGTGAAGCATTTGCTGATTTTGTAGCGTTCTCAAGCCCTGAAGCCATTATCCTTTTTGGAGGATTGGCGAAAGCCGGTGATCTAATTATGAACCCAATCCGCGAATCAATGGAAAGAAACCTGTTGCCCATTTTCAAAAACAAAGTGAAATTGATCTTCTCTGAACTCAAGGAAAGTGATGCAGCGGTACTTGGCGCCAGCGCACTGGGTTGGGAAGTGAGATGATTTTATACAGACTACAGATTATAAACCGTCTCAGGAATGAGGCGGTTTTTTTCTTTTGTTTGCATCCTTCATGGCTCTGCAACGAATCATTTTTGTGAAAGAGCCGAGATTTATTTACATTTGCATAAGATCTATGTAGGAAAGTATAACTAACGATCTCGGAAAAAAGAAAAAGAAGGTTTAATTTTATCCTTAAAAACAACGTGAAATTTTTTATTAACCCTATTTAAAAAACGTGATTAAAGTATTGGTCCTAATAGATTACTCAACTGAGTTCAGCCGCCGTTTCCTGGATGGGTTAATCCAATATGCTCAGGAAATGGGACAATGGAGTTTTTATCGCCTTCCTGTTTACTATAAAAACATCCATGGAGAAGAAGGCGTAATAGCGTGGGCTCAAAAGTGGGAGGCCAATATTATTATAGCCCAATGGAATTACATGAGTTTGGAATCGCTTCAGAAGTTACAGATACCGGTTTTTTTACAAAACTACAAAGAGGAAGGCAAATGTTTTTCAAATATTACAGGCGATTACACTGGGATGGGGGCGATGGCTGCGAAGTTTTTTATTCAAAGGCGTTATAATAATTTTGCTTTCTACGGAAATAAAGGATTTATCTGGTCAAGAGAAAGAGCCGAGGGTTATAGGCGTGAAATTGAAAAAATTAAAGGAAATTATTATTACTTCGAGAGTGAAGATTTGAATGATAAGCAATGGGAGCACACGCACACCCAATTGGAAGATTGGCTGATTTCTCTGCCGAAGCCGGTTGCAATTTTCGCATGCGACGATAGTTTTGCCATACAGATATCGGAAATTTGTAAATTAAACAATATAAACATCCCTAAAGAAATTGCTCTTTTAGGAGTAGACAACGATAGATTAATTTGTAATTTATCCGATCCTCCAATCTCTTCCATTATACTGGACGCCGAAAAGGGAGGATATGAACTGGGCAGAAAGATTCATGAGACGTTACAGGAGAATAATCCAAAGCCGTTCAGTATTTGTATTAACCCTTTAGGAATTGAATTGCGAAAATCTACAGAGAACTATAATGTTAAAGATAAATACATCCTGGAAATTGTGAAATACCTTCAAAAGAATTTTGATTCGGCAATAAAAATAGATAAATTAACTTCTTTAGTGCCTCTTTCCCGCAGGAGTATAGAAAGTAAGTTCAAAAATGAAATGGGAATTTCGCTCTACCAGTTTATTCTTAATTTAAGAATAGAACATTTTACTTTTTTGTTAACCACGACAAATTTATCCATATCCGACATAATTTTTAAATCCGGATTTAATGATTATTCGAACGTTTTCAGGTTGTTTAGAAAAATAAAAGGCTGTACCCCGGTAGAATACCGTAAAAGATTTATGTGATTACTTTCCTCCTGGTAAGCAATTTTACAAATTTTCGTCAAGACAAGTAATTCAATCCATATAATCAGGCTTGTTTTGTCCGTATTTTACTTCCCCACAGTGCATAATACATAATAAATAGGTAAGCCGGTAATCCTATGGCATAAGCCATTTGATAAGAAAAGTGTTGTGCAAAATACCCAAAGATCAACGGAATAATGCCCGCACCCACAATCCCGGTTACCAATAACGCAGAACCCGATTTGGTGAACTTTCCTAAGTCGGCAATAGCTAAGGGCCATATAGCAGGCCACAACAAAGCGTTCGCGAGCCCCAATAAAGGTATTAAGTAGATAGAAATAGTAGAAGGCAATATAAGAATGGTTATGCTCACAATAATTCCTAATATGGTAGATGCAAGCAATGCCTGCGTCTGACTTATATATTTTGGGATAAAAATCATCCCTACCAAATATCCTACTATCATGGCAAACGAAACAAACCACACATAGTTATGTGGGGAAGACAATCCCAATATATTGGCATAATCATTTATTGTTCCTAAAGCCAGGTATTCCACTCCCACCGTAAAAAATATGGCCACAACTCCTAAAAGCAAATGTGGAAACTGCCATACACTTGTTTTTGTAGAAGAATAAGAGTTCTGTATTTCTCCTGTTTCTGTTTCTTCTCCTATAGCTTTTACTTCAGGCAGAGGAGAAAAATAATAGATAATTCCCATTACAGACATTACGGCTGCAATGATATAAAACGGAGTAATAATGTCGGTTATCCTTACATTGCTCAAATCCATAAAAACAGCCAAAATAAAAGATGCGGCAGCATAAAATATTTTCGCACAAATCCCCATGAATGAAATTCTTGATGCTGCACTTTCAGGTGATCCTATAATGGAGACATAGGTGCTGTAAGCACCTGTCAGCAGTGCTTGTCCCAAACCATTGATGAAGAGGGCCAATAAAAACAAGGAAAAGTTTACCGTTTTAGCTGAAGGCACAATAATGAGAAAACCTACAGCCATCAGTATAAGTGCAATGACCATTCCGCCTTTATAACCTGCTTTTTTTAAAATATTGCCTGCTACGCCACCAAAGACCAGGTAAGCCGAGAATGTAGCCAGCATGATCAAGTATGACATTGCTGTGGTAACATGAAATGCCTGTTTTACAAAAGGAATAAAAAAAGCATTAACCCCCAGTGCAAAACCCAATATAGCATTCATCGAACCCACCAGGAGTAACGGTACAATGATGTTTTTTTTATCTACTTTCATTCTTAATATGTTATTAATTGAGCTTTTGTATGTTTATCGCTGTACATACGGAATCTAAATCATTAATAATCTGTAACTATGTATTCTGTTAAAATATCGACACTCATTTCTATACCGGGTGTTAGTGTATCGGGACATCTACCGCAACCTTCTATCTCCATGAATCCGGAGGGGTCGCAATAAACACTCAATTTGACCCCTTTGGCTGAAGGAGTTTTATCGGGAGAAATATCCGCAATATCAATATATTGATGTTTCGATGCAACGTTCAACACGCTGCGCTTTACCCTGAACTTTTCACCGGGAAGGTATTCTATCCAATCTACTTTTTCACTTAACCCCAACTGAAACCTTTGATCCGTTTCTGTGTTGACAATCAGTCGGCCATCTTCAATAAAACGCTGCTGTTTACTGGAGTTGTACAAGTCCCAAACATTTTCTTCATCAGAAACAGGTATTACGACTCTGCCTCTTTCACCAGAATCGAACTGGCACAACGACCAGGGCGCTAACATAAATTCTCCGTTGTTGATCGTCTTTTTTCCCACGTATCGAATAAGTTCGGTAACGTTTTGTCTGAAAACATGCTGATCTGTTTCAATCTTTACGTGTCTTTCAAATTCACACGGAAGGCCTGTTTGTTGGTTATTTATCAAATCAATTTCAGCCCTTAAGACCGTTTTGTCCTCTTCTGATAAAATAACTTCCCACACTGCTCCAGTAACAGATGGTGGAACCCGCCAGTTTCCTGTTGGATATTCATAACCTAACGTTGTCCCTTCGGGGGCGGGCCAAAGCGCGTCGCCCCCAGGGTTTTGATATGCATTTTTATTGGAACGTTTTTTAATGGCCGAGGGCTGAACCCTGTTTAAAACTTGTCCGTTTACAATCGTGAACAACCGTCCTTCCAGATCTAATGCGGCTATCACGCCATTTTCCATATTACCGGTAAGGTGCCAACGTCGATAAGACTTGTTCAGCAGTTCAGTTAACTCAATTCCGGTCATTTTTATTTGCTTAATCTTTTCTTTAAATCTGTCAAGATAAAGGCCTTTGCCTTATTCGCATATTCCATGTTAGCCTTGGGTGCGTGTTGTGCATACCAATATTTGTCGTCGAAACGCTTCATGTCGACTCCTTCGGGAGCAAAAGCCATCATAAGTGAGGTCTCTTGTTCACCGGCATGATCAATCGGCCACTGTGCCTGTGCCTCGGCACTCATAAAGGGTTCTACCCGAATCCAACTGAACGGGTCCGTTCCCGCATCATGTTCTGCGTAGTAATTGGCAGAGGCCTTGTCTTCTCCCCACCAGCCATCCCCTTTTTCCCGGTCGAGAAAAGCGAAAATTTCCTGCTTGGCGGCCAGCCTGAATGCTAAATCGTTTGGCATACCGCTCGCGAAGTTTTCACTTTGATGGTGATAAAACAAATTTATATTGCGGAAACCAATTCGCAACAGGTTGTAAAATAATTGCCGTGCAAAGGTGTTGAGTACGCCTGAATCAATGTGCATGCCTCCCTTGCGTTCAGGCCCGGATACGGCATAAGATCCTGCGCCGAACCAAAAAGGCGGTAAAATAATCACCTCCATTTCTTTCTCCAACATTTCCAACGCACCTTGTACAACTAATGTATCTACACCTGTGCAAAGATGTTCGGCATGATATTCTATAACACCTAACGCCATAACTACCGGAGTATTCTCATCAATAGACTTTCGGATTTGATCCGGAAACATATATTCGTAACGCATATTTTTTATCGTTTAAAGTTCAATGTATTTCATAAATTTAGAGGACATCATTTCTACACCGCCATCTTTAACAATGACTCCGTTTTCCCACCTTAAGCCAAAATCTTTATCGTAGAAAAAAGTATCGATTTGAAAAGTCATATTTTTCTGCAATAGATATTCGGAAGTCGATTCCATCCAGGGGCGCTCTACTTCCATCATGCCGATAGCATGACACGGGCCGTAAAGAAGATATTGGCCAAAACCTTGATTCTTTACCCAATTCTCGTAGTCATTGACAACTTGTCCGGCAGGCTTTCCTGCAGCAATCATACCTATGGTTTTTTTGTGAGCTTCTAACCCAAATTCTATTAAACGTCTTTTTCGCTCGGGCAACGGCCCGATGGAGAACGGCAAACCCACGCTGGATGAATAGCCACTGACTCTTGCGCCTATATTAAGTTGTATTACTTCATTTTCTACGATTGTATTGTGTCCCGGTCTCGAGATAGCATTGTTGGTAGACTCTCCGCAAAAGCAGTAAAGGGAGTGTCCTTCATATTCTCCCCCGTGTTTATATATCTCACGTTGGGCAATTCCAATGACCTGGAGTTCCGTCATACCCGGTTTTATCTCGTTCAATATAGCTTCCACAGCAAGTTCCGATATCTGGTACGCCTTCCTCATGCATGCGAGTTCATTTTCACTTTTTACGAACCGAAGGGGCCAAAGGGTCATGTCTGCTTTTACGATTTCTACGTTAGGAAGCTGCTCTTTTAGGGAGGTATATACGGGTAGGGGAGTAATAGCCCATCCCACGATGCCTAATTTACGAATGTGTTGCAAATCGTATTTCTCCAACAAATCTTTGTATGTAATAAAAGACATCCCAGGCGCGTCCGGCTCAGCTGATTCGCGGTATTCTATCAACTTTTCAATATTTTTGAAAAAACTTCTCTGTGACGCGTATAAATCACTTTCGGGGCCAACTAACAATATTGCTTCTCCCTGTGCCGGTACAAATACCGCAGCTGTTTCAAACACGGGCCAGTACTCACTCAAATACCTGACGAATGCCATGTCTGATTCTGTGGCATGTACTAAACAGGCGTCTAAGCCTTCTTTTTTGATGTTTGCCTGAAACTTCCTGATTCTTTCTTTAAATTCACTTGTTGGGATTGTTGTTGTGTTCATAATACAGTTTTTTTTCATTAATAATTTTGTTATAAAGTTTATCGAATGTTTTCTTTTCTGACTTTAGGCAACTGGTACAATAAGGTGTCTTTCAAAACCAAAAGTTTCTCTTTTAATGAGTATGGGGTATAGACATAATCTTGCTCAAACTGAAAACCCATACGGGAATCTCTAGTTGTGGCCAATAAGGAGAGTTCAGTCCGTTCGATCTCGTCTTTTACAATATTTTCCATTCTATCAAGGATCTCCTGAATAGCTTCTTTTTCTTTTTCTTTTACTAGCTTCATCCGGAGATCTTCAAATTCAAGGATAGCGTAGTCGCTTTGCATCATTCGTTGTAGTTGTTCAGCCACAATTACTTCTCTTACCGCTTCTCTGCGTTTAGCCTCAGGACTGTTAATTGCGGCAGACCTGTATAAAGTCAATCCCCTTTCCATTTCATCAATGGCTTTTTTTAGATAATTAAGGAAAAGGGGCAGAATCTTTGTTTCATTTGTAGCGACAATACCTGTTGCATTTCTGGCATATTGTTCTGCCCTATTTACCTGATTCGAAAAATCGGGGAAGAATACCATACGGGAAACGGTAAACGGCCAGTAAGGGTTGAGATCTGGATCATTTTTTGCCGGATCTGACCATGAATAGGTAAAAGTTGCTGTTCTTACTGGGGGTACCTGGAAAAATATAGGATTTCCAATAGCATTGTTAGTGCCCATATTAGGCCCGGTGTCGGGAACAAGACGGATAGCCCTGCTAAAATGTTCCCATGCTTTTAATACCTGTTCCTGCTGATTTTTTCCAAAAATTACCGTAGCCGTTTGATTCAAAAGTGTCTCAAAAGAAGGATAATCTGTCCAACAAGTCCATGCACGAAGCTTACTTAAAAAATTGGGTTTGTAACCGCTGCTCCAGCTCTCCAACGTTCCGTTCACACCTAGTCTTTCCAACGCCTTATAACGGTCATGCCATTGATAAGGACAGGGCAGATAAGGTATTGTTCCGTATTGCCAACTGGCAAAGGTGTCTACTTTAGAGAAGACCCTCATGTTACGATTTTTGGCTTCCTCTATTTGTGCTTCCGTCACTTCGGCCGGGCCAATTTGATTTAAGGAATAATCACGCAAATATCCCTGCATGCCGTCTACTTCAAAACTTTTTCCATTTTCCCAGGTGAGCATGGGGGTGGTGTTCTCAGGGAGTTGTTGAATGAAATAGCGCTTTATTTCCGTATTTTGGGGACGAAAATCGATATTGTATTCCCATGGAAGTATTTCTATGGCCGGGTTCATTTTATGACACTCTTCTTCGACTATTCCCACAGCATACGACCAGTTTTTAGCCCAATCCTGAAGGTACTCCTTACTTGCACCGTGGCCTCCCCCCCATTTTTTGTACCAGAATCCCTCCGTTAAGAGGATGTATCCGTTGATTTCAGGAAATTCCCGGACAATATCTCGTACCAGTCTACGCAATTCCGCTTCGCTTTCTTCGGTTCCCAAGTATTGGAAAATGATCTGCGTGTAAACTTTCAAGCCGTATTTGGAAGCTCGTTTAATCAGATCTCTTATTTTTGCAGGATCTTGTTTACGCACTCCGTACATCAGGCGTGCGTAAAAATCGGTAGAATTATCGGCTGTTGTCCGGTCTCCATTCGGGTTGGTATATACACCGGCAAAAATACCGTCAAAGCCGTCATGAACAAGATGGGACAAAAGTGCATCAGGCCATTCCATCCATCCCATCCACGATAGAACCATGCGCGTATGGTATAAACTGTGGCGAACTGTTTTTAAGTTGTTGGGTAAAAAAGGAGCTTCACGAAGATTCATTCTTGCTTCCAGGTTATAAAGGCCGAACATTGTTCCTTGTTCGTCATAACCACACACAACAATACGACGAGGAGTTACCTGTATTTCGTAATCTTTGGGGTTTTTAAGGGTTAACCCGCATCCGGGAAGCTGCTCTCTCGTTCCTGCAACAATACATTGACTTAATTTCTTCCAGTCATTCAAGGTGACCCTTTCTTCGAATTCTATTGCCACACCGTGTGAAATAACCATATAATCCTGAAAATCTTGAACGGCGGTTAAGGTGACAATACCTGCCTGTTTCAAGTAAACCAGTTTCCACCCGTGATTGAGAATGGTCATCTCATCCTTTTCCGCTGAGGTGCTCTTGTCCCTTCTCCATACATGCACAGGAGCCGTTGAAAGATGTTTGTGGTAGTCATACGGTTCTTCCACAGCAAGGCGTTCAACCTCTGAAAGGAAAGGGGTTACGTTTCTGTTTTTTATGGTGTTTTCTGTGGAAATATCACTCTTTTCAGCAAAGCCCATAGTGGGTGAAACAGTCATTCCGACGAGGCCGGTAGTGCTTGTAATTAAAAAATTTCTACGGGTAAAATTTTTTCTCATTTTTTTGATTGTATTTACATATACGTATTCGAATACCTTTAAAGAGAGATCTGTTTATTACCAGAAGTGCATGTTTATTATAAAAATATTTGTTTATTCTTCGATAACCAGCAGAGAGTATCCTTTGCTTTTAGGTACGTTGATATGGACATAATCACCTTCAAGGGTATAAGACAGCCTCACCTTTTCGGGTGCCAGGTAGATGTTCTTGAAATTTCTATCATCGTGGCGAAGGGATAGGGTTATGTTGTCAAGTTCAATGGGTTCTTCGATCATTTGCGTATTTCCCCTCATCTCGGGCAGATAAGAAAGCAAATGCACCATTCTTCTTTTGGGTTGTTCCGTGACAAAAACCCGGGAGAATGACGGTAAATTTTTTGTCTTTACTAACGGTTTGGCAAGAAACCGGTCGAGCACGTTGGAAAAGACTGTTCTTAACTCCACGGATGCCTTATCGTAATACCCGGAGAATATACGGTGGCTGAAATGGGCCACCTGCCCGTTAATTGTAAGCGCCGGCTTCTCCGTCACCCTGTCTGGCGGATTATAATAGAAAGCATATTCCCCATCCCAATCCCGGTTATGATATGGTTTTACAAGACGTGCCTCCGTTCTTGTTTTACCGGACGCTTCCACTTCAATGCCGTTGGAGTATAAAGAGAGCGGCATGTCCGGCAACCCTTCATTACAATTTTCCCCTACGGTAAAATAAGCCGGATCAAACGGATTTTCTCCTAAAAATTTGATGCCCCATTCCTGTTCGAGCACAAAATGTCTCTTCTCCGGATCAAGGCCGGAGAACCCCGTTGAAATGACCGCCTTTCCTTCATTGACGTGTTTCTTCACGCGTCTTGCCGTTTCCTCGTCAAAGAGAATGTCGTCGGGAAAGATCAGCACCTTGTACTTGCTCCAGTCCGATGCCAGCGTCACCACATCGAACTGCTGCTTCAATTCGCTCAACATGCGCACCGCGCTTTTGAGTTGTCTGTCGCCCCGTATGTTTGCAATTTTCTTTGGATAGACGATGGCTATTTCAGTTATGTTCTTGGCGTTGTCGAACCAGGGTTCCATGGTCTGGAGTTCCCTGTATATTCTTTCCACCCTGTCAAGGACGGCATTCTCAAGATCCCCCCTGGGGTGAAAATGGCCTCCGATATTGGGACGCATCCCGTTGGCCAACCCGTAAAGCAACTCCGACTTGATGGCTTCCCCGGGACGTAATCCTCCAAAATCCCCCCAATCGTAAAACCGGCCCGTCATATTCAAAACCGGATAGTCGCCCAGCGTCCTTAAATAGTGAGATAAAACCGGTAAGTATTCATATCCCCATGCGCCGGCAGGAAGGCATTCTACTTCAAAGTAAGTACTGAATTTACTCTGTTCCTCGTAACCGGGATTGTTGTGGTATATTAATAAATTAGGATTTATTTTCGTTGCCGCTTTGTAAATATCTTCAGCTAATCTCAGCGCGGAGAATTCCGAAAATTTTGTTACTTCGTTCAGATTGTTCCAATCAATTCCCTTTTCTTTCATTTCCTTTACGCAAACAGGGCAGACGCAAGGGAAATTCTGAAGGCAATCAATAAAGAAGCCGGACACCGGATAATTTCGTGCGATCTCTTCTACCATGGCAATTAAATGATCTCTGTAAGCGGTATTGTAGCACATGGTTCGTACGTAAGGCGTAAAACGTGGCTCACGATATTCGCGGCCGTCAAAATACAGAGTCGTCCACTCTCTGTGTTTTAATCCCTCAGCACTACTTATTCCCCCATTCAGATATGCCGTAAGAGCAATCCCTTTCCGATTGCATGCATCTGCAAGCTGCCCGAAAAGATCATATTTTAGAGAAGGGTGTTTTATGCCAATCTTTGTATCGTAATAAGCCATTCCCAAATTACAGCGGGCGTGGAATGTCAGGTAATCTACTCCACAGGCTTTGATCCTATCAGTAAATGCCTCTACATCAAAATTTTCTCCTACATCCGGGATAGCAGGCATAGTATGATTATCGTAAAACAGACAATACTTAGGCGTATGAATTTTGCCCTGCGGATAAACCAGAAAGGGTAGGACAAGGTAAATAACAAAAGGAATGATTTTCTTCATTTTTTCAATCAATGATTTTAGCATTAGATAACACGGCTAGTATTTCTTCTTTGGTAAGTTTATTCGTTCGGATATACCGTCTGTCATTTAGGGGAATAAGAATATTACCGTTCGAGTCATTAACAGGCTCTTCCTCGTCCAATCTCTTGTATAAAGTAATATCGGATGGTTTTAACTGTAGTTGAAGTTTTTTATTTCCGGATATGTGCCAATAAACAACGTAATATTCTCCCTTTCTCTGGAATATGAAAGCCCTGATTTCTTTGCTGCCTCCTGCTACGCCAGAGATTTGTTCATAAGGCACCAATTCAAATTGATTTTGTTCATTCAGTAATAGATGATGCTCTTGTTCCATATCCTGAAGCATTGTTTTTTGTCCTTCGGTGAGCCAATCAATACTTCTTACCTCTTCCCATCTCCTATAAACTTCCAGGTTATCGGCTGTTCGGGCATGTTTTTTAAATCCCTCCAAATTTGAGTTTAATGAAACAGGACAATCCCAAGCAGCAGCTACGCTAGTTACAAATTCAATCATATCAGGCTGTGTCCCAATTGATTTTTCATTAGGAACAAAATAGCCCAGCCACCCGAAATTAACCCTTGAAAAATCGGCTTTCATCCGCCTTGCTTGTTGAGCTGGCCATCTTTTTATTTCTTCCTTCAGAACATCCGGCCTGAAAACATCAAACGCATTTCCTCCACTTAGCATGTGCCAGCTAAAATGTGACTTTGCCGCTCCTTCTGCATAAATGGGTGTAGGATCAAATCTCTTATAAACTCTCCACTGCGCATAAGGGACATTAAACCAAAATGGAGGGTTAACTCCTTCTGAACCGTCGAAGTAGCAAAACTCAAATCCGGCGTTATATATGTTTTCCAGTTTTTCGGCAATTTCATCTTGTAAGCTGGTTCTCTGATCAATATAAACACTTCTTTGGGTGCCGAACTCACTTACATCAAGCAATCCAAAAATGGTACCAACCGGTAATGAATTTATGGTTGTTTTGTCAACTCCTCTTGTACAACCGATAAACTTATACGGCCACGATGTCGTATAGCTCTCGTAGGAAACCAATTCGGTTCCTATTTTTAGCACGCGCATACCATCTGCTAATGTAGTACTGACTGGATTTTGTTCCACAAATATTTCTGTGTCGCTAGTTCCCAGTGGTTTTGCCAGCGTAAAATATTTAAGCAAATTCAATCGATGATCGGGTATAGGCGTAACATACCTACTGTCTCTTCCTATATGTGAATGTAAAAAATGTAAACCGGGTGAGATGCCTTTACCCTTGATTTTTTTAAGTAAATTTTCCAAATCCTCCCTTTCATTTGGGTAAATTGATTTTCTCCAGTCATAATCTCCCTTTTTACTCCATGATGGGCCACTTTCTACAATAGCGCTATATGGAATTTTCATACTGCGAAATCCTCCCATTTTTGCATATTTTATATGTTCATCTACGTTGTCGGGAGTGATATCCGAAGCGGCATAATAAGATGCATTGTATAGTTTGTGTCTGCGACTTTCAACGCCCTTTGGCAAATTAAAATCCTCCTCCACCCGGGCGATATTGTTTAGTAAATCGCCTGTTTTGCAGACTATCAAAGCGGCTCCAACCTCTAATAGCTGAATGTCCCTTTCAACTGCCGCCTTCATTATGCGATACCCTTCACGCTTTTCTGAATTGATCCGCGCATGAATATTTGTTGCGAGTACGTTAATGGCTATTTTATTGTCCCAGCTTACATTGAGCCATTCTCCGAAGTGTTCTCGGTCGCGCACAGGCAATTGAATAAAATTCATTTCATAAACGGGAGGTAAAATCCCTTTATTTACACCAATGCCATAATCATTGCCTTCTATAAAAAAATCCTTTACCGTGAAGTTTATATAATTGGGTGTTATATCTAATTTTATACGTGCCTTATAGAAAATCAGTTCAAAATCAACAATCAGTTCGTTCCCTTCTTTTTTAACGGATTTAGCATTGAATGTTATTTTGTTTGTTGGATAAGCCAGTTTTATTTCATTGTGGAATGGCCTTTCCTGAGTGACAGAGAAAACAGGCATGTTTAATTGCTGCGAAAGACATTCTTCATTGGTTGGTTTATACAGTAGACTTTTGGCAATTCCATCTTCCCCGATAACAAATCTCATTTGATCGTTTTCAATGACGATATCCCTGTTATCATTTGTTCTTGCATCTATGTTTAATGCAACACTGGCTATGATAAGTAAGACAATAGAAAATCTCATGTTTGACGTTTGTTTTATTATTCTTATTTAAGAAATTGAATAATTACTAAAGATGTATTTGTTGAGGGGTTAATTCTTTTTGTTTAAACCACTCTAGAAATCTAACTTTACGACAGGTTTTTTAATTGAGAATTTTAGCCTTGACAAAACAATCTATTAATTGTTCTTTTGTTACTCCATTCACTTTCAGGTATCTACGGCTGTCGGCCGGGATTATTGTCTGGTTTTCTTGACTGGGGATTAAGTTAATTTCCTGTCCCAGGTTCTCGTATAGTTTTACATTATTATTGTCTATTGGTAATTCCAGTTTCTTATTTCCGGATATGTGCCAATAAACAACGTAATACTCTCCCTTTCTCTGGAATATGAAAGCCCTGATTTCTTTGCTGTTTCCCGCCGCGCCGGATATTTGCTCATAAGGCACCAACTCAAATTGATTTTGTTCATTCAGTAATAGATGATGCTCTTGTTCCGTATTTTTCAGCTCATTTTTCTGCTCTTCCGTGAGCCAATGCTTCGCTCTGACCTCCTCCCATCTTCGCACTACTTCCAGGTTGTCCGGAGTTCTTGGATGAGCTTCAAATGCCTCAAGATTAGAATGAATGGAAATCGGACAATCCCAGGCCGCTGCCACACTGGTAACGTATTCCAACATATCCGGTTGTGTTCCTACGGTTGTCTCACTTGGAACCCAATAACCCAACCATCCGAAGTTGATTCGTGTAAAATCCTGTCTCATCCGGGGAGCTTCTTCTGCCGGCCATTTTTTTGTTTCTTCCTTCAATACTTCCGGCCTGAAAACATCAAAAGCATTTCCTCCACTCAACATATGCCAGCTAAAATGTGTTTTAGCAGCCCCTTCTGCAAATAAAGGCTGGGGTTTTAACCGTTTAAATACCCTGTACTGCGCTAAAGCAACGTTGATACCGAATGGAGGATCCACCCCCTCTGAACCGTCAAAATAGAAAAATTGAAATCCGGCATCATAAATTGCCGCAATTTTTTCAGCAATTTCATCTTGTAAGCTGGTTTTCTGGTTTATATAAACACTGGTAGCGCCGAATTCACTGACATCCAGTATACCAATGGGGTATCCCTTGGGAAGGCTGTTCACCGTAGTGTTATCGATCGCCCTTTTGCATCCCGTAAATTTATAAGGTGGTACAGTAGTAAAATTCTCATATGAAATAAGTTCCGTTCCTACCTTCAAAACCCGGCATCCCTCCGCCATGACGGATCCTTCGGGATTTTGTTCTACATACACAGTCGTATCGTCCCTTCCCAGGTTTTCCGACAGATTAAATGTTTTTACGAGATTTAGCCGGTAATCGGGAACGGGAGTTACGTACTGGCTCTTTCTGCCGATATGTGAATGAAGAAAATGAACACCCGGAATGATACCTTCCGCTTTAATCTTATCCAACATTTTCTGAAGATCTTCTTTTCCATTGGGATATAACGTCTTGTCAATTTCATAACTTCCAATGATACCGTATCCTCCTCCTCCTTCAAAACTGGGGTAATAGATATTCATCAACCTGAAACCACCCATCTTGGCGTATTTGATGTGTTGATCGACATTCGTTGGATTTATGTTTGCCGTCCAATAGTATGAAGCATTGATAAAATCATTTCTACGGCTTTCTACGCCTTTGGGCAGATTAAAGTCATTCTCTATCTGAGCAATATTATCCAGCAATTTATCGGATTCAGAAACAATTAATGCAGCCCCGGTGCCTTTAAATTTTATATCCTTAATGGCACTTGCCTTCAATATTTTATACCCGTTTCGTTTCTCAAAATCGATATAGGCGTATTCATCTGTGGCTAACACATTAATAGCAGCCTTATTATCCCAACTGACATTTAGCCATTCTCCAAAATTCTCCCGGTTACGGATGGGTAATTGTAAAATACATACTTCAGTAGCGGGAGGAGGAGTTATTTTAAGGTACGAGGGATAAACGCCGTCCGTAATAAAATCGTAAAGGCTGAAACCTATATAATCAGGTGTTTCCTTGACTTGAATAACCGCTTTGTACGGAATTAATTCAAATCCAACAATGAGTTTGTCTCCCTCCCGATAAATAGTATCGGCCTGGTATGTCGTTTTCTTATTGGGGTGACCCAATTTTATTTCATTGTGGTACGGCCTTTCCTGAGTCACTGAGATAATTGCCATATTTTCTCCCTGCATCAAACACTCCTCGCCGGTAGACTTCAGTTTCAAACTCTTAGCAGCGGCATTATTACCGATAACTAATTTAAATTGTTCATTTTCGATTACAACGTCATTTTCGAGGTTGCCACTTTCATTTTTTTGCACACATGACATTAAAATGATGTTAATCAATACAAATAATGGAATAATAATTTTTTTCATAACTGCATATGTTTGTTATTTGTTTATTCTTCGATAACCAGCAGAGAGTATCCTTTGCTTTTAGGTACGTTGATATGGACATAATCACCTTCAAGGGTATAAGACAGCCTCACCTTTTCGGGTGCCAGGTAGATGTTCTTGAAATTTCTATCATCGTGGCGAAGGGATAGGGTTATGTTGTCAAGTTCAATGGGTTCTTCGATCATTTGCGTATTTCCCCTCATCTCGGGCAGATAAGAAAGCAAATGCACCATTCTTCTTTTGGGTTGTTCCGTGACAAAAACCCGGGAGAATGACGGTAAATTTTTTGTCTTTACTAACGGTTTGGCAAGAAACCGGTCGAGCACGTTGGAAAAGACTGTTCTTAACTCCACGGATGCCTTATCGTAATACCCGGAGAATATACGGTGGCTGAAATGGGCCACCTGCCCGTTAATTGTAAGCGCCGGCTTCTCCGTCACCCTGTCTGGCGGATTATAATAGAAAGCATATTCCCCATCCCAATCCCGGTTATGATATGGTTTTACAAGACGTGCCTCCGTTCTTGTTTTACCGGACGCTTCCACTTCAATGCCGTTGGAGTATAAAGAGAGCGGCATGTCCGGCAACCCTTCATTACAATTTTCCCCTACGGTAAAATAAGCCGGATCAAACGGATTTTCTCCTAAAAATTTGATGCCCCATTCCTGTTCGAGCACAAAATGTCTCTTCTCCGGATCAAGGCCGGAAAACCCCGTTGAAATGACCGCCTTTCCTTCATTGACGTGTTTCTTCACGCGTCTTGCCGTTTCCTCGTCAAAGAGAATGTCGTCGGGAAAGATCAGCACCTTGTACTTGCTCCAGTCCGATGCCAGCGTCACCACATCGAACTGCTGCTTCAATTCGCTCAACATGCGCACCGCGCTTTTGAGTTGTCTGTCGCCCCGTATGTTTGCAATTTTCTTTGGATAGACGATGGCTATTTCAGTTATGTTCTTGGCGTTGTCGAACCAGGGTTCCATGGTCTGGAGTTCCCTGTATATTCTTTCCACCCTGTCAAGGACGGCATTCTCGAGATCCCCCCTGGGGTGAAAATGGCCTCCGATATTGGGACGCATCCCGTTGGCCAACCCGTAAAGCAACTCCGACTTGATGGCTTCCCCGGGACGTAATCCTCCAAAATCCCCCCAATCGTAAAACCGGCCCGTCATATTCAAAACCGGATAGTCGCCCAGCGTCCTTAAATAGTGGGCCATTACAGGCATAAACTCGTATCCGCTATCCGATGCCGGTAAAGACACCACATCGAAATAGGTATTTATTCCCAATAACTCTTCGTAACTCGGATAATTATTGGAAATAAGTAAATCGGGGTTTATTTTCATCGCTTCCTCCGCAATATCTTTTGCTAAACGTACTGCTGAAATTTCCGCAAAACGAGTGACCGAGCTTAAATCCGACCAATCCATATTTCTTTTCTTCATCTCTTGTACACAGACAGGACATACACAGGGATAATTGATTAAGCAGTCAATCATCAGCCCCCCAACGGGATATTGGTAAAGTACTTCTTTTATCATTTCAATCAGATGATCCCTATATCCCGAGTTGTAACACATGGTACGGACATGCGGCGTAAAACGTGGCTCACGCAACGACCTGCCATCGAAATACAAGGTTGTCCACTCCCGATGCTGCAATCCTTCCTCACTACTAATACCCGCATTAAAGTATGCTCCCAATGCAATCCCTTTTCGTTGACAAGCTTCTGACAATTTGCCGAAAAGATCGTATTTTAAGGAAGGGTGTCTTGTCCCAATCCGGGTATTATAATATGCAAGCCCTTGATTACAACGAGCATGAAACACGAGATAATCAACTCCACAAGCTTTGATCCTGTCAGTAAATGCCTCTACATCGAAGTTTTCTCCCACATCGGGAATAGCCTTCATCGTATGATTATCATAGAATAAACAGTATTTAGGTTTATGTTTCATGCAATAAATCTTATGTTCAGTTATATGCCTATGTTATTTAAATAATACCCACCCCAGGTCCCTTGGATTGGCATTCCCTAACAATAAACGAGCGGGTAATGGTTTTTTGGGTATCCATACATTACTTCCATACTGCAAATTTATTCTTATAGGAGTATCTTGTCCAGCTTCATTTCCTATCTCAGAGAAAGGAATAGCAATAACAGTTAGTGTTTTGTTATCGATTTTTTTTGTTTGATATCCTGCATTGTTTTCTCCTATAGCGTAGTTGAAATATTTTACAGGCCATAACCTCCGTGGTTCAATTTCAACTTGGATATTTCCTTCCGTTACTCCAATTTCATCTGAAATGATAAAGTATAAATTAGTTTCGTCGTAGGCGGAAGCCCATCGTATTTTATTTCCTGTTTTCTCTTTATCAAACGATAACCAGTTTTTTATTTTTTGAGCAGTTTCATAAATATCACCACTGTTAGCAACACTGTTCATGGATAATCCCTCAGGCTTAGCTCCCGTATATTCAGGGAATAATTTCTCGTTGTTTGCTATCTTTTGCCTTACTGTAGGGAACTCATTAATCAAAACACTGTTAAGCTGTTCAATTCTCCATTTTAATTTTTCCGGATAGTATTTATACCCCTCTGCTTCAGAATGATACCCAAGTCTGGAATCCTTGAGGCATAGAGATATCATCTCTTCAGACTGTTTGATCTCTTCATGCACTATATGCTCCATTTCTACCAGCATTTCCATTTTTTCTTTATTGAGAGTGGTGCGAAACATCTTTTCACGCGTCAAATAAAACCGGAGAATATTATAACTGCTTTTTAGGTGTATTTGTATGGCTCTTGCCAAAACAAAATCAAGCATTCGATCATTATCGTATTGATATTTCTTCTCGATACCGTTTAATAGTTGTATTCCTTCTTCCCACTTATCAGCCATTTGTTTGCATAAGACGACAACCTCACCCAACGTGAGATTCCATCCTAAACATTCTCCAATCCGGTCACCACTTGGAGGCCACACTTTTACGTCCGCCTGAGAGCTTGAGCCCAGTAACCAGGTGGGAGAGAGATATTTGTCCTGAGGAATTAAATACAACGGCCAGACTATGCCGTCGTGCATCGGTCCGTAGTATTGAAATGTGTTTGTTAAAGGATAATTAGAATATGCTTCTCCGAACAATGTCCATGCTTCAATTATTATAGGAATATCTTCTTTCTTCCAATAGATTGATGCCAACGATTCCAAAAAATCTTTTACATCCGCATAAGAATTCACAGAGAGTAGACCTGCCCCTTTATTCATTAATCCCGGATAGCTTCCAAAATACCACGACAACATGGTGTGGGTAACACCTAATTGTTTCATTGAGTCGAATTTTCGATAAAGCAATGTGGGTACGGGAATATAAGGTACCGTAGCCATTTCATGAGAATTACCCGTTTGTATTTTAGCCGATGTAGAAGTCCTTTTTTCTTTTGCCACGGTTGCTATTTTTACAAATCGGTCACTCGGGCCGGGAGTAGATATCCAATAGTCACCTCCAACTAGAAGCTTATCAAATACCTTTTTGGTCACACCCGACTCAAAATTGAATTGAAGGATTACGTTTGGAGGAGTATGGGAGGGTATATCATAAACCCAACTGCCTAAAGAAAAATCATCTCCTCCGATATAATTTTGAGGTTGTGGCATATATAGCCAGCTAATTAGTTCAGCCTCGGGGGAAACATCGTGCATCCCTTTTTCCATGGGGAGCAAAGATGCGTATAATATTTCCCAGGGTTTTTTATTTTTGCAGCGAGGACAATCTATTTTCCCTTCATAAGGTGACGTTGCCGGAACACTGCTTAGGCAGGTGGTTCCCCTTTCCCCATGCGAAATATTTATCATACCCCCTAAGTCAGGCACTTTTGTGAAAATTGTTTTAACCGTTTCGTACAAATAGTTGTATGCATCTTGACTACTGGGACAAAAAAACGAACCGTTTGACCCACGAAAAACGGGGTATTTTTCAACATCAATTACATGCAGCCTGGGTTCGATACAGAATATATATGTTCTGATACCATAGCGCAAACAAGAATTGACTACGTTGCTCAATTTTTTCAATCTTTTTTCAGCATCTTTTCCTCCATCAATTGTGTAAGGAGAAGAGACCAAATCCTTGAACTCGACTGTCAACCAAAGTCCGTTTACGCCTTCATGAGCTAATCTGTTCAGGTAATTATCGGGATAATAATTGACGGTATCCATCAATTCATCGCGCATCAGAGGAAGCCTTTTTATGGGGCCAAAGGCACAGCGAGAAATTCTTCTCCGTATATCCGGTGCTTTTTTAAGAGTCCCTATTTCCAAAAAAGGGCCTTTTGCTTTTAACATCTGGTCTTCCAAATAAAATATTCCTCGACGTATGCCTTCTGTATCTCCTGAACTTATTTTACAACGGAACGAATCCGTCTCTATAATAAATGATTCTTTATCTAGATCCGGCCTATGAACTGTTTCTATAACAAAACGGTTACAATTAACAGGAATATTTCCTGCTTTTAAGAATGTTTCCAAGTCGTCATACGCAGTAGCCAGCAAATCTTTTGAATCAGGAAAGTTTTTTTGAATGGCAACCCCTTTTTCTATGTTTATATAGTTACGGGCAGGAAGAGTGGTGCACCAATTGTGTTTGGTCCATAACGGAGATTTAAGGTCATCAATAAATTTCATGTACTCTTCTTTAGGCTGGGAAGGTACGGAGTCTGTCCAACTCCTCCGTAGGCCTGTATATTTTTGTATGCTTGCTAAATTATAACCGCAATGTACAAAAATCATCGAAAAGAATATAACTAAAAATCTAATTTTCATTTTTTTTATTTTTAACCAATGCCGTCCAATATATACACTACATAATTTGAAAGGATTGAATCATCGCATTACCGGGAGAAATAAACCTACAAGAAATGATATGGTTTAACCGATAATACAAAGTTACAAATCATGTTGGACGGCATTGGTTTAATTTCTAACCAGATTTATCATAAATAAATATCTAATATCCGGGATTCTGTTCCAATTCAGGATTAATATTTATTTCATAGATCGGTATAGGCAACAGTGCGGATTCCGGTTTTACAGTTCCTGTCTTATTGATTGACTTCAGGTGACCGCGATATTTACCGGTTGTTTCAACGGGATAAGCCGTGTAAGTTTCGGGAGTGTCTGTTAATTTCATCCCGTAAAACTGTTGATTCATAACTTCTGTATAAATACCCCATCTTCTTATATCCATATATCTTATTGGGTTTTCTAAACAGAACTCTACTCTGCGCTCCCTTCTTACAATTTCTCTTAATTTATCGCGGTCAGTTTCTGTGACAGGAGGCATTTGTACAGCCTCTCGTCCCCTAACTTCATTGATAGTCTGATCCAATAAATCTTGAGTTATGTTATCACCGCTTTCCAACTTAGATTCTAAATAACCCAGTAATACTTCCGCATAGCGTATCAGTATAACGTCGTCTCCGGAGGATCCCCAATCACCTGCATAATCTTCTGTAACGTATTTCTTCCATCCGTAACCGGTGGCGCCTCTCAACGGAGTTCCTATCCCTTTATTGGTCAGACTGGGATGGGCTAAATATAATATGCCTCTGAACTCTGTGTATTCGGGTAGGAAAATACTGGCATATAGCCTCGGATCTCTGTTGTCGAACGGATGGGCCGCATCATACAGGGGGGACTCTTCTATAGGTAACCCGTCATTCATTAAAAAGGCATCCACTAATCCCTGAAGAACATTTGTTTCCTGATACCCCCCATAAAAGTCCGGATGCCAATTCCGCTGATTGTGGCTATTTCCGTAAAGTTGTGCTAAAATATTGGTTGCCAATATTATTTCCTTACTTGTCTCACCTTCCTCTTCAAATAATTCTTTATAACGAGGATCGATACTGTGGACATTCAAATCCATAATTTCCTTGTATGCCGTTGCAGCCTCAGCCCATCTTTCGTGAATCATTAATAATTTGGCCTTTACCGCCAGGGCGGCCGCTTTTAATATTCTACCCCGCTCGGTATCCGGCCTCGTGGCAGGTAAGTCTTTTGCAGCGGCGGTTAACTCATCAATACAGAACGTGGCAACCTCTTGCAACGAGCTGCGTTTTTGTGTATTCGCCTCTTCAATACTCAGAACCTTAGTTACTAACGGAACGCCGCCGTATAAAGTTGACAAGTAAAAGTATTCATAAGCTCTGAGAAATCGCACCTCAGCAATAACTTCTGCTTTTTTGGCTTCATCCATCTGAACTTTTTCTATGTTTTCTAGAAAATAATTTGCTCTAAAAATTGTCACGTATGCTCTATTCCATATAGCCTGAACAACTTGAGAATCACCGGGCTTAAAGTATCCGCTATATATGTTGTCAATGGATCCGTGTTTGTAGCCGGAATCATCCGTAGCGCTACTCATACAGAGAACTTCATTCGTATATGCGTTGGTTCCAACGTTACCGGCTCTATATATACCGGCTAATGCCAACTGAACGTCATCTTGACTATTCCAGAAAGAAGAGGCCGATAAACTCTCCAGAGGTTGTTCATCCAACCAATCTGTTTCACATCCGCTTAACAGAGAAACCATCAGAATTCCTGCTATAACGTATATTTTTTTTATTAATTTCATAGCCTTATTTTTTTAAAATTTAAAAATCAATATTTACACCAACAGCATATAGTCTTGTCAGAGGATAAAATCTGTTGGATCCCCCTGTCGACATTTCAGGATCCCAATTTTTGTAATAATTCGTTAAAGTGAAAAGGTTCTCTCCTGTAATGTATATACGCAGTCTATTTAACGAAATTTTATTCACGATTTCCTTAGGCAGGCTGTACCCAATTTGCACATTCTTTAACCGTAAAAAAGTAGCATTCCTGAACCAATAATCAACTGGGTTAGCCAGGTAAAAATCGGTTGAAGTGAGTATTAACTTCGGATATTTTGCGTTAGGATCCGGGTTTGCTTGAGTCCACCTGTTTTCAAATGCATCTCTTTGGATATTTCCATTATTGTCTAACGGGAAGAAATGATCTATAGTAATCATTGCTTTTCTGCCACCTTCTCCCTGCAACAAAAAGTTGAAATCAAAATTTTTATACCCTCCGGTAAAAGTAAAACCATAAGTCGTAATGGGGAGGGGTTGTCCTATAATCGTTCTGTCATAAGAAGAATTCACAATCCCATCCGGCACTCCTTCCGGACCGCTTATATCCACATATTTAATTCCACCTGCATTAGCTAGAAATTGGAAAGGTTGCGTTGGCGCACTCTGTACTTCCTGATCGTTTACAAAAAGGCCGCTGCTGGTATATCCATAAGCACTTCCAATCGGATATCCGACGAATAATCCTCTGTTTATGTCTCGTTCTATGTTGGCTAGTTTAGTTACCTTGTTATGAACGACAGAGAATAAAGCCGAAATTCCATAATTGAAATCGCCGATTGTATTATTATACGCAATATCGAAATCCCAACCCTTATTTTGTACTGTCCCGGCATTGGACGCAGAAGGAGATGCTCCCAGTATTCCTGATACAGACACATTGTATAAAATATCCATAGTGTTTTTAATAAAGTAGTCCGCTGTAACGGATAGCTTATTGTCGATGAATGACATATCAAGACCAACGTCCGTAATACGGGTTGTTTCCCAGGTTATCCCCTTGTTGGCTATAGTGGTAACTGCTGCTCCTGCGGTATAAGTATTTCCAAAGGGATAATTATGACCTAGATAAATCAGATCCTGGTAAGGGTAATCGCCGATCGATTGATTTCCGAGTTCTCCCCAGGAAGCTCTCAGCTTAAAATTGTTCATCCAGGGAACAGATTGTTTGAAGAATTGTTCTTCCGATATTCTCCACGCGGCAGAAAAAGAAGGAAATAACCCCCACCTGCTTTTACCGGGAAAACGGGATGATCCATCGTATCTGAAATTCACTTCCACCAGATATTTATCCATATATCCATAATTTAGTCTTCCGAAATAAGACGCCAGCCTGCTACGTGAAGCGCCGCCTCCTTCCTGGCCATTGGCAGTGGCCCCGACATTTATCTCGTATAGTTCATTGTTTGGAAATTGATCCCTGTAAGCCATTATGTATTTATAATAATAGGTTTGGCCGGAGATTCCACCCAAGAGGTGTATGTCGTGATTATTTATACTTTTTGTATATTCGGCGAATGTCTGCATGGTGAGAGCATTACTTTTTGACCACGTATTTCTCAAATAATTAGGGCTTACATTATAATCAGGAGTAACATTATATTTGGCACGAAACGTGATATTTTCCGAATTACCATACGTATATCCTACTTGTCCTGTCAATTTTAAATCTTTTGAAATGTTCCACCCCATTTCTGCATTACTGTAAAAGCTGTGTCCGTTGGCTTTAATAAAATTCTTGCTTTCCAGATCAGCCTCAGGGTGTATAGATTCATTCCTCCCATAGTATCCGTCGGGATAAACACCCAATATCGCATTTGAGTTTCTCATGGCTCCTCTTATAATACCTCCCATGGTGCCATCATAAGCCATTGGCCTTTTATTGTTTGTAGCAAGTCCCGAAAGTTTTGCACTAAATGTTAAATTATCCCGTAGTTTGGTGTCCAAGTTCAATCGGAGGTTGTATTGATCTTCGGAGTTTTTCTTAATCAATCCCTGCTGATTAAAATATCCAGCTGAAACCAGATATTGCGTCCCTTGCGTCCCTCCACGCACACTTAAATCGTGTTTGTTCTCCATCCCACTTCCTGATCCGAATACATAATTCATGTGATCAAAATTCGGATAGTTAATAGGATCTGCTCCGGATTTGAATTTTTGAATTTGGTCTTCCGTATATAATGGATTCCCCCCAGAATTTACAGACGCTTCGTTCAAAGCAGTTGCATATTCCCATGAATTAACCATCTCTGGCAACATGGTGGGACTTCCTTTACCCAAATATGCATTGTAACTAACGACCGGCCTGCCGGTTACTCCTTTTTTTGTTTGTACAAGTATTACCCCGTTGGCGGCTTTAGAACCATAAATGGCGGCGGATGCGGCATCTTTAAGGATAGATACACTTTCAATATCACCGGGATTAACGGCATCTATAGAAGATTCAATACCATCTACAAGAACAAGAGGACTGTTTCCTGCGCCACTAAAAGTATTTTGTCCTCTAATCAATAAAGATGCGTTGTTTTCAGCTGGATTTCCGGAAGATTGTCTTACGGAAATACCACTCATTTTCCCCTGCAGCAGCAACGATGACTGTGTAACACTCCTTTTTTCCAGGTCTTTACTGGTGACACTTGCAACAGATCCTGTCAGGTTAACTTTTCTTCTGGTTCCATATCCAATGGCAACCACCTCTTCTAACCCAATACTTTCTTCTTTCATGGTAACATTGATGTTCGTTTGGTTACCCACTAAGATCTCCTGACTGCTCATTCCTACAAAGGAAAATACTAACGTTGCATTTTCCGGGACATTGTTCAGTACATAATTACCGTCAACATCCGTAACAATTCCCATATTGGTTCCTTTAACCATCACGGAAACCCCGATCAAGGTTTCTCCATTCTCGTCAATAACCTTTCCAGTAATTCTTCTACCATCTTGTTGTGTCTCCCAATAGTCTGCTTTCTGAGTATCAGAGGCTGGTGCAGTTATTGTAAAGCCAATTAACAATAGAACCAAAAAAAACAATTTTTTTAAGTACAGTAAACTTTTCATGATTCATTAAATTAAAATTTCAGATTAGAAAACAAGTATTAAAATACGATGTATTAAGTATGAATTAAAACGATACAAATAAACATTGGTTTTTATAAATGTTTTATATAATTTACGAAATATTTATTGTAAATTACGCAAAATATATTATTTGATACGGCTAAAATCGCAAAAAGAGAAAAACTGTTTAAAACTACATCATGGCGTGTAGTCTGCCAGGTATGACGGCTTTATCAGATCTACCCTTAACATTTCTGTAGCTAAATCTTCATTATATCTTAATGAAAAAGTAAGCGGATCGTAACATTCATTGCGTAGTTTTGCTGTACGAAATTTACAATTTCTACAAAATGAAAAGAACCATTTCATCCGTTTTCTTCTTTTGGGTTATCACTTCTTTTTTCTTCGTAGAGGCGCAACATGCCCGAATTGGTGTGATATCCGATCTGCATTACACGCATCCGGCACTGATTGTTGAGAAAGGCAAAGCGCTGGAAGATTATTTACGGCGCGACAGAAAACTTCTTCTCGAAAGCGACGCCTTGTTGCGGAAATCGGTTGAGAATCTGTTGTGCGAGGATGTAAATGTAGTCCTTATTCCCGGCGACCTGACCAAAGACGGAGAATTGGTTGGTCACCGTGGAGTGGTGGAACTCTTGTCTCCGCTCAGGGAAAAAGGAGTGAAGGTATTGGTGGTTCCCGGAAATCACGATATCGACAACCCCGACGTCGTAAGCTTTCACGGAGGTGTAACCCACAAGGTTGAGTCGGTTACACCTGCTGAATTTAAAGATATTTACTCGGATTACGGCTATGACAGCGCTCTCAGTCTGGATGAACATTCGTTGAGTTACGTAAATGAACCTGTCGAGGGATTAAGGATAATTTGTATCGATGCCTGTAAATATCGCGACAACACTTTTATCTCCCGGGGTGCGAAAAAAGATTCGTGTGTCACTCACGGTACCGTAAAACCGGAAACCATGAACTGGATAAAAAATGAAGTCCGGCTTGCTAAGTTGTTGGGAAAACAAGTGATTGCCATGATGCATCACGGAGTAGTGGAACATTTCGACCATCAGTCTTTTTTTGCTAGCCCTTACCTCGTCGATAATTTCGAATGGGTTCAGCAATCATTCATGGAAGCCGGCCTGAATGTTGTGTTTACCGGACACTTTCATGCATCGGATATTGCCCAAATCGAAGATGAAAAAGGCAATTATCTTTACGATATTGAGACAGGCTCCGTTGTGACTTATCCGTGTCCTTACCGGGTGATTGATCTTTCGAATAACCATCTGGACATACAAACAAAATTAACGGATAGTATAGATTTTCCTATTCCTTCGGGTATGAATTTCCAGGCTTATGCGAAAAAGATGGTTGATGTAGGCTTTAATGAGATGATATCGGCTCTTATCAGTGAATATCATTCATCCTTGCCTGTATATTTACCCCGATGGCTTAAGGGGATAATCCGCATTCCCGATGCGGAGAAGTTTACGGATATGGTATTGTCCAACTTGTCTCCCTCGGCTGTGGAAATGCTTGTTGCGCATTACGGAGGAAACGAAAACAATATAGAGAATGCGCACCGGCATAAAGAGGAGTTGTTATTAGCCATTGACAGTTTTGTGCGTGACTTGTGTAAAGCATCTGCCGGAAGCTTGTCGGGGATTGTAGAGAAACTTGTTGTACGCAGCAAGACGATTAAAAAGACCAAACAGGCCGTCTCAAGCATTTGGGAAAACACTTTTCTTACGGGAAGGGGAGTCGTAAAGGGAAGGCTGATGGATAACTCTATAAACGACTTGAATTATCTTCTAACACTCAATACTAATGAAAATATAAACAACGGAAACTTTTACGCTAATGAAAATGTCAACGATGAGGTAGAAGTGAAGTTGTTTTCCGAATAATATTTTTCATTCTCTCTATTTTAAGCGGCTCTACTCACCGCTCTACGCAGCCGGCAAGTGATTGTAGGCTGTTTTTTATGAGCAGAGTTAACTAAAAGGCACGCCAATCACTTGGAATGCCTTTTCAAAATAATAAATAAAAAGTAGAGAGTTTTTTTATTTCTGCATTTCTGCTGTAATGTCCTTAAAACTGCCGCCTGTAAACCTGTACAACCGTTGATTGGTTGTTTTTTTGTTTAACCCTCCCAGTGCTTCCAGATAGGGGCCTGTTTTCACATAATCAAAACGACCAGTAGCCATAGGATGCAGGTTACTGTTTCCTGAATACCATGCCGTTTTAAGCTTTCCTTTCCAACCCATCCGGATATGGTTTGCCAGCTGGCATACCTCTTCGGCATGAGCATCGCCCCCCATAAAACAGATGCAGGTGATTGAATGCTCATAGAACTGCAGCAGTCTCGAAAGGGCTCCTTCGTTCAGTTCCTCCCCTATGTCTTGCTGCAGGTGAGGACTGTGGCACCCTTTGCAGCGGTGCGGGCAACCCGACAGGTTGACGGCTAACGTCACCTCGTCGGGAATCTCTTGAAAAACAATATCATAGTCTGTATATTTAAGCATAAAAATTATCTTATGGTTGAAATGTCCGCTTTTCTGTAATACCTTTCTGGCATCTCATTCTCAAACATAACTTTGGTATGCTTGCGGCTAATGTATAACCTTAATAAATAATAGGTTCCTCTTTAGGCTTCTCTGTTGTGTCCGGCTTTCCGTAATGTCTTCTTTCCGCTTCCGCTTGCCGGGCAGCCGAGAAATTGCTCACCCTCTTCATATAGCCGATAATGCGTGTGAGGTAGTCCACATTCAGGGATCTGCATCCGGGGCATTCCTTCAGAAAGCGCTTGTCGATGACGCCACAATCGTTGCATACGGTATTTGGAATGTTGAAGGTGAAATAGTTGCAGCCTTCGTGGGCTGCTACGCGCAATAACTGTCGGTATTGTGCTTTTGAGAGATGTTCCTCCAGGTTCAGGTGAAGCGCCGATCCGCCCGTCAGGTGCTCAATATAGTCCCGTCCATGCAGGCGGAACTTGTCGATCACGTTCAGCGATGGATCTTCCACCCGGTAAAAATAGCTATTGTAGCAGTCGCGCGGTACAAAATAACCGTCCTCCCTGTCCCATTTGGCATGTTTCACGCCCACGTTTTCCGCAGGAATCATCTCACAGTTGAACATCAATTCTCTCGACCGATATTTTTTGTTGTATCGCTCAATGATCCCGAGCACCTCCTGTACGAAGGCCTTATATTGAGGATTGTGGTTGATGGCTATCCCCAGCGATTCAGCCGCCTCCACTAACCCATTTACACCGATAGTAAGGTATTGACGGTCCAAGTTGATGTATCCCGCGTCGAACAACGGTAGCATCCCTTTTTGTTGGAACATCTTCAGGTTTTCGTTATAGGCGGTCTGTACCTTGTGTGTCAAGTCCACCACCTCTTCAAGGAAAGTACTGTAGGGTTGTCCCGTACGTTTTGCGAACTGAACGCAGCGGTTCAGGTTGATGGTGAGCACGCTTTTCGATCCGGTGGACACTCCGCCGGCCCCCAATGTATAACTGAACCCGTTGTCCTGAATCTTGTTGCGCAGGCGACAGCAGCTCGATAATGAGTCGGCATTGTCGCTCATATAGGTAAAGAAAGAGTGTCCTTCGGCATACATTTCGGCGGTAAAATCGGAATATTCTGTATCGATCACATCCTCTTCCCGCGAGAGCAATGCCATCGTTTCCACCGGAAAGGTAAGCACGGTTTTGGTGCGTTCCTTGTTAAACCATTTCATAAATCGTTTCTGTAACCAGCTGAGCGATTCCCATACGGGGCGTGATCCGTCGGGAAAAAGGAATTCCCCGAACAGGCTTTTGAAGTAGAGCCTGTCGTAGTAGGAAATATTCCAGAAAACCGCCTGGAAATTACGTGCTCCCGTAGGCTGGTTGATGGAATAAACGATCTGTTCGAAGCAGTCGGTAATCATTTTGTCTATTGTTCGTTGCCTCCTTGACAGGTCCACCACGTCCCCGGAACGCCCGAAATAGTCGTCGCCGTACTCTTTTCGGATAAAATAGTCCAGGTACATCAGGAACTCGGGCGTGGCGCAGGCGCCGCTGAGCATGCTCGACACGATGAACACCATATTGATGAACCCACCGCAGAACGATTTCAGGTTGGTCGGGGGCATGGAGTTGCCGCCGATGGGAAGGGTGCCGTTCAGCAACCACGGGTACATCGTGATGCTGGCACAGTAGTTGGCCAGGCTGGTCTCATCGTTTTTATAGATAAAATGCTCGTTCAGCATACCGATGTATTTGTCGGCCAGTTCTTTCCCATACATCTCCTTTATCCGGTCGGTGATCATCTTTCGGTTCAGGTCGATGAAGTTCTTTTTGGGTAATTCCCCGATGAGGGTGGCAATGTTTTTCTTCTCTACGTTGGCATTGGCATCGAACTTGCTTCCCGTTGCTGCGTTCTGTGCGTTGCAATAGTTCATCAGGAAGTTCATCTTGCTCTGGATTTCACGTGTTTCGGTATGTTTCTGCCGGTAGAGCATGTATGCTTTTGCAACGGCGAAGTATTTTTCCCTCATCAGCGCTGTTTCTACCTGGTTCTGAATTTCTTCCACAGTCATGCCGTCAGAAATGTGGAGGTGGGAGAGGAGCGTGATAAAGTCCTCTTCGGTGGCGAAAGATCCTACTGCCAGAAATGCTTTTGCAACGGCATTTCTGATTTTCTCGATGGAGAAGGGAACCTTTTTCCCGTCTCGTTTTACAATAAAAATTTCTTTGTTGCCCATATTTAGACATTTAGATAATTGGATAAATAGCCCTTGAAACCTGCAAACCTGCCAGTTTTTAAAATAACAAATAGGGATATCAAATTTTTAACCGTCTTTTTACCCGAAAGACATCAAAAAGAGTATATAAATACATCTGGCAGGTCTTCTGACTTACTCCCGTGTCTGAACGCCTTCCCGTTCCGGTTTATCGAAACAGTGGCTATGGAGGTGTTTGTTCAGCACGCAAAAAAAGAGCTTACAGCAGCGGGAACTGTTGCCGATTTTCACGGCATTCCCTTTTATTTTATTCATAAAGACAACTATGAATAAAAACCAAATGTTACCACAAAGGTAAATTTACTTTTTTAGAAAACCAATAAAGTTTTCCGGAAAAGTTATCAACATAGGTGCTTTTATTTTTTATATTTCTGATTATTAAATTTATATATTTTAATTTCGATAGTTCCTTGATTAAATTCAAGTGACAATATTTTCTTTTTTTAAACAGACATATGAATGTTATGCGATGTTTTTTCTTGTGCTCTCCCAATTGGGGGATGTTCACAGAAAAATATCTTTATAAAATGGGATTTACAGCTTCCGGCCATTTGTTTCTCGGAACTTCCCCCTCAGGATTCGGAGACCTTCAAGAGAACTGGGCCGATTTTTTACCTCTGTTAAAACACACATACCTGACAAGCAGAATGGTTTCCTTATTTGGTCTGGGTGATTCGGATTCTTATCCCGATACGTGTGTGGACGGAATGGGTGAACTGTATGCATTTTTCTTCGGGAAAGGATGTAAAATTACAGAAACCGTACCGCTTTCCGGATATTGCTTCGAGATATGTTATCAAGCTTTTACTGTGACAACGGGTATGATACAGATTATCAGCAGGATCTCCTCCGGTTTAGTATTTAAATGCCCTCTTTGCAATAAAATACACATCGAATTTAAAAACCTGAATTTCAATTTTTCCGAAAAGGAATACAAGCACTTTACAGCTTATATAAACAACCTTGACGGATTTTTTGGGGAGATGCAGAACGCTTCCTCCGTTTTTACCCGGAAAATACGTATTCCGCTAAATGATATAAATTCGTTCTGCTTTCTACATAATGCCGGAGAGTTGAGTCAATTCAAGGAGTTGTTATCGGTAAAGCCGTTTTCGGCTATCGAAAGGTTAATACAGGAAATAGTTTTTCCGTTGCGTTTGAATTAAGAGTCCGAATTAATATTCCGGTGAAAGAACACGCCGATTTCGCGATATGCCTGACCTGCAAATCATGTGCGGGTGAGTTTTTTTATAAATCAATCGGTTATGTTGAAAAATAATACTTAAATGTTAAAAAAACAAAAATATTTGTCTCCGTTACGCTAAAAAGCTTATTTTTGTTTATTGATAAATCATCAGCGTTTTAACGTGCTCCCTTAAATCTTCCAAGGATAGGGAGGCATAGATAATCCTGAAAGCTGCTGTGGCATTTATGACCACGGGCACTGTAAAACGAGTGAATATCATGGATAAAATAGCAAAGATTCCCGGAGAAGCTCCGGAATTGTATGCCCGGGTAGCACCTCTTGCCATGAGCATTTCCTGCCTTAGGGAAAACAACAACTATCCCTATAAAACCTCCGGAAAGCATGTGTGGTACATTATTCTTTGCAGGGATCGGACAACAGCATTCATGCCTGTTGAAGAAATTGGTGGTGGCAAATATAAAATCGATAATTATTATGCCTCGGCAACGGAAGGCAGGGAAAGGCAACTTGGTTGCCTGGTGGAAGAAATTCTTTCCGATTACAAAGGGGCCGGAATCCTTTTTGCCGTTGTGCAAACGAGGGATTTGAAAGTCTTTGCCTCTTATGGATTTACCGTTTCCAGGGAATGGAAGCGATATGTGAAGATGTGTTTCGAAGGGGAGGCATATGGAAATAGCTAAGCGCAGAACCGTATATGATGCATTGCAGGAACGTTTACGGTTCATTTTCAAAAATTACGACTATATTTATGTTTCTTTCTCGGGAGGAAAGGATAGCGGAGTATTGTTGAACGCCTGTATCGATTATATTCGGAAGCATAACCTCCGGCATAAACTTGGGGTTTTTCACCTGGATTATGAAGTGCAATATGGAAAAACCACGGAATATGTAGATCAAGTGTTAGCCTCAAACCGTGACTTGTTGGAAGTATACCGGGCATGTGTCCCGGTAAAGGTATTGTCCTCTACTTCCATGTATCAGCAATACTGGCGTCCCTGGGATCCGGACATGCAAAAGTTTTGGGTACGTTCGCTGCCCAAGGAATGTCATACCGTTAGTGATTTCGACTTTTATAACCGGCGGATGTGGGATTACGAATTTCAGTATGATTTCGCATCGTGGTTGAGGAACCATAAAAAAGCAGGATCCGTTGCCTGTCTGGTGGGGATACGCACGCAGGAAAGTTTCAATCGTTGGCGTACAATCCACCGTCCCCAGGGGGTTGTCCGAAAAAATGATCCGCAATGGAGGCACAGGATCGCAGAAGGTATTGATAACATTTACCCTTTGTACGACTGGTTAACTACAGACATCTGGACTGCCAACGGAAGGTTCGGATGGGAATATAACCGACTCTATGACTTATATTGGCAGGCGGGTGTCCCGCTGGAAAGCCAGCGGGTGGCAAGTCCTTTTATTTCTCAGGCAATATCGGGCTTGAGACTGTATCGTGCCATAGATCCGGATATGTGGGGGAAAATGTTGTGCCGGGTAAACGGAGTCAACTTTGCGGGGCTGTACGGTGGAACAACGGCAATGGGCTGGCGGCGTGTGAAGTTGCCTGAAGGGATGACCTGGAAAAGTTATCTTTATTTTCTTTTGGACACTCTGCCCAAAACCACCCGGAATAACTACCTGAAAAAACTGGAGGTGAGTATGAATTTCTGGAAAAACAGAGGGGGATGCCTGCTCCCGGAAACCATACGAAAACTACGCGCAAAAGGGATTGAGGTACATATTGCGGGTAAGAGCAATTACCGTACAAAAAAGATTCCCGTAAGAATGGATTACCACGATGACATAGACCTGCCGGAGTTTAGGGAGCTTCCTACCTATAAGCGTATGTGTATCTGTATTCTTAAAAATGATCATTGCTGCAAATATATGGGTTTCTCCCCCAACAAAATCAACAGGGAGTTGCGATTTAGCGCATTACAGGAATATGCCGCACATGCCGGAGACGGTAATACCTAACGATCCATTATACTGAACATTATGAATAAATCTGTTTTTCAAAGTCCCGTTTACAACATCATTGCCGTTCCGGTGGAAAAAATACGGGCCAACGCCTATAATCCCAATGTTACCATGCCTCCTGAGATGAAGCTTTTGGAATTGTCTATCTGGGAAGACGGATATACCATGCCCTGTGTTTGTTATCACATAGAAGATGAAGATATTTACGAGTTGGTAGACGGTTATCACCGTTATCGCGTGATGTTGACCTCCAAGCGTGTATACGAGAGGGAAAAAGGATTACTGCCCGTTTCTGTTATCCGTAAAAGCCTGGCCGAACGAATGGCTTCCACCATAAGACATAACCGGGCCAGGGGTGTTCATAAGATTGAACTGATGAGTAAACTAGTGGGTGACTTGTGTAAATCGGGCATGTCCGATGCGTGGATCAGACGAAACCTGGGCATGGACAAAGATGAGCTGTTGCGGTTGAAACAGATTTCGGGTCTGGCGGAACTTTTTGCAGAGAAGGAATTCAGTTTGGCTAAAACATTCCCTTTTTGAGAATCCAGATACGTGCGGTATTATCCACTGGATACCTCACGTATCCGCTGCATTCATTTGCTTTTTGATACGATCTTTTTGGCTTCGGTATAGGCTTCATGCGGGGTGCGCAGCCCCGGAAACCACGAAAGTGACATTTCGAACAAGCCGAACAAGGCCGCCGAATAAACCAGGTCGCCCAGTACGGTATTTTTGAAGAGCGATGCTATATGCCGGATGTTCTTCTGTGGGATTTGTGTCATTAAAGTTCACGATTGCGTTTTCAGAAAAGTGTCCGTTAATTACATCTCCCGCGCCATCGTAACAACCGGTTTTTAAATCCTTTATCGGCATAGTAGAATTGTTGCTCTTCAGTAGTAATTGTTGTAGCCCAATTGAATTTTCCCGTTACGGTAGAATTAGTTGTATTCTTCAACGAAAGGAGAATCAGGCTGCCCATGTTTTTGAACTTTGCTGTGCCGGCAACACTACCGTCAATCAAAATTGTCTGATGAAAAAACATGGGTACTCTAACATTTTTTTGATCTATCTTAAAGAAATCAGACTTACCTACATTAAATATAATGCTACCGTCATCGGTGAGCTGTGGTTTATAGTTTTGAGAATAATTAAAATCAGTGCACCCTACAATTTAAAAAATAGAGCCTTTTAACTCTGTTGGTATTGAAAAAGATATGCTCCCCGTTGTTGGATTGTCGGAATTACGATTCATCTGAACAGGATTATTATCCACGGAAATGAGTTCTCTTGAACCATCACTTATTCTTTCACAGTATATCCAAATTTTATCGTTTTCTGTCCAATAAGTTTTAATTGGGCACCCTCACGAATCAGAGAGGAACGTGTGGAGGAATTATTAGCATCGATAACTGTCGTTATAGTTACAACATTATTGTTTAAAATGTTTTTTCTTCCGTTCTCCTCAATAATATCTTCCGTACAGCTAAATATTAACAATGGGATAATTGTCAATAAAACCAATAGTCTACTGTGTGTGATTAATTTTTCTGCCATAAGGTTTAATTTTTGAAAGTGTTCAAGTAAAGCTTTGAATGGAATAATTCAATTTCAAAACTGGGTGTTGGGTTGTCGGATCCAGCAAAAAGATTTGTTTCTAATTTGATGTCAGCGACTTGTACGTCACGAGATTCATACGATAGTTTTTTTGTATTCACTTTTTTCCGTTTTCTTTTGTTGTTGATTTTTCATTTTCATTTTTAACAGTTATAAATACGCAATAGCAACAGCAGGCCGTAATAAGTACAGCCAAAGGAAAAGCTATGGGCAAGTAAATTCATATTACCGAAAATTAAGCTTTCGGAAAGAGTGGTTCATTGAGATAGAGTTAACACACGTTTCAACGTGTTTTGTAAAGTAGAGTAAACCAAAATAATAAAGAAAAAACGGCTGTAATGCGTGTTTGTACTTCAAGCTCCAATCTCCGAAAGCTGTTTAACATCTGTTATTTTGGTAGGTCTTCTGACTTACTCGTCCGTTGTGCTACCTTCCCATCCCGGTTTGCCGGAACAGTGGATTTGAGTATTGCACGCGGATTCTGGTTGAGCTTACAGCAGCGGGTCTGTTCAGGATTTGCACCTGATTCCCTTTTCATTGTGTTTTCCGAAGAAATGGAAACGCAACACCAAAATTCTATGGCAAAGTTAATTCTTCTCACTTACTTCATTTATCTCCAGGCTTGTAGCCCCGTGTGGTTTCTTTTTCTCAAAAATTCATAAAACAAACTCCAATTTCACAAAAATGACCGATAGATTTTATACCTTTGTATTCTTTAAAAAAATAATCATTGATGTCAAAGAAAATAAATTCGGCACTCATTTCGGTATACCACAAAGACGGCCTGGAGGAGATATTGAAATTGCTGAACAGTTTAAACGTAAAGCTTATATCAACGGGGGGAACCCGTGATTTTATCCAGTCGTTGGGTTATGAGTGTGAATCGGTGGAAGAGGTTACCGGCTATCCATCTATTCTAGGCGGACGGGTAAAGACACTGCATCCTAAAGTTTTCGGGGGAATTCTGTACCGCCGTAACGAGGAGCAGGACCGGAAAATCATCAAATCCTATGATATTCCCTCTATAGACCTGGTCATCGTTGATTTGTATCCGTTTGAAGAAACCGTAGCTACACAAGCTCCCGAAGATGAAATTATCGAGAAAATAGATATTGGCGGAATCTCGCTTATTCGCGGGGCTGCCAAAAACTTTAAAGATGTGATTGTTGTGGCTTCCAGGAAGCAATATAAACCGTTGCTCGATCTGTTAAAAGAGAAAAGCGGAAATACCGATATTGAAGATCGGCGCTGGTTTGCCAAGGAAGCCTTTGCCGTTTCATCGGGATACGATTCGGCTATTTTTAATTATTTCGACAAGGGCGAAAGCCCCGTTTTGCGGATTTCTGCCGACAGTGGCAAAACGTTGAGATACGGGGAAAATCCGCATCAAAAGGGCGTTTTTTACGGTAACTTTAATGAAATATTTGAGCAGTTGCACGGCAAAGAGATTTCGTACAACAACCTGCTCGACATAGACGCCGCCGTTTCGTTGATTGCCGATTTTGATGAAACAGCCTTGGCTATTCTGAAGCACAATAATGCTTGTGGCATGGCCTGTCGGAGTACGGTAAAAGAAGCCTGGGAAACAGCTTTGGCAGCTGATCCTATCTCCGCTTTTGGCGGAATTGTGGTTACTAACCGTCAGGTGGATGCAGAGGCCGCTAAAGCTATAAACGAAATTTTCTTCGAAGTAATCATTGCTCCCGATTATTCGCAGGATGCGCTCAATATCCTGTTCCAGAAGAAGAACCGGATCATCCTTAAGCAAAAAATAACCGGAAAGGAGGCAAACAATACACAGGTCCGTTCTGCATTAAACGGATTCCTGGTACAGGATAAAGATACGAGTATTCAGACAAGAAGCGATTTAACGGTGGTAACCGCAAAAGTTCCAACGGAAAAAGAAACGGAAGATCTGCTGTTCGCAAATATCCTGGTGAAACATACGAAGTCGAACGCTATAGTGCTGGCGAAAAACAAGCAATTGATTGCTAGCGGGACCGGACAAACATCGCGAGTGGATGCGTTGAATCAGGCGATAGAGAAAGCAGGAACGTTTAAATTTAACCTTAACGGGGCCGTAATGGCATCGGACGCTTTCTTTCCTTTTCCCGATTGCGTTGAAATAGCTCATAAAGCCGGAATAACAGCTGTAGTTCAGCCGGGAGGCTCCATCAAGGATGCAGAGTCGGTTGCTTACTGTAACGAAAACGGCCTGGCCATGGTTACAACCGGGATCAGGCATTTTAAACATTGATTGAGAAGCCAGGGGTGGGTTCTCGCAGTGTGAACACACCCTGCAACTCGTAACAAACATAACAATATGGGATTATTTTCATTCACACAAGAGTTGGCAATGGACCTGGGAACCGCCAACTCCATTATTGTAAACAATGCCGGAAAAATTCTGCTGGACGAGCCGTCCATAGTGGCATTGGACCGTAAGACCGACAGGATGATCGCGCTGGGCGAGAAGGCCCGCCAAATGCACGGAAAAACACACGAAAACATACATACGGTCAGGCCCCTGAGGGATGGTGTAATCGCTGATTTTAACGCCGCAGAACAGATGATTCGCGGTATGATTAAAATGGCTACAAAAAACAAAGGCGGATTATTTTCGCCGTCACTTCGGGTAGTAATCTGTATTCCGTCAGGAAGCACCGAAGTGGAAATCCGTGCGGTTCGTGACTCAGCTGAACATGCCGGAGGACGCGATGTTTACATGCTCTTCGAGCCTATGGCAGCTGCTCTGGGTATCGGCCTGGATGTGGAGATTCCCGAAGGGAACATGATTGTGGACATAGGTGGGGGAACAACAGAGATTGCTGTGATCTCACTGGGCGGGATAGTATCGAACAAATCGATAAAGATTGCCGGTGACGACCTCACCGAAGACATTATGGATTATATGGGGCGTCAGCACAACATGAAAGTGGGAGAGAGAACCGCCGAACAGATCAAGATTAATGTAGGCTCCGTCTTGACCGAGCTTCAGGATCCTCCAGAAGATTTTGTCGTTCACGGTCCTAATCGCATGACGTCTTTGCCGATGGATGTGCCCGTATCCTATCAGGAGATAGCGCACTGCCTTGAAAAGTCGATATCTAAAGTGGATTCAGCGGTGCTTAGTGCACTGGAACAAACTCCCCCGGAGTTATATGCCGATATTGTACGTAATGGAATTTACCTGACAGGAGGCGGTGCTTTGCTTCGTGGTTTGGATAAACGGCTGACCGATAAAATCGGTATTCCGTTCAAAGTAGTAGATGACCCGTTACACGTGGTAGCCAAAGGAACAGGTATTGCTTTAAGAAACATTGACAAGTTTACATTCCTGATGAGATAGGATGAAAAACCTTCTCTCGTTTATTATCAGAAACAGTTCGTGGCTGGTAGCAATCGGCTTGATTGTTATCAGCTTCTATCTGGTATTTTCTTATAATTCTTATCAGAGAAGTGTATACCTCACATCTGCAAACAAGGCTACTGGCTGGTTTTACGAGATTTCTGACAAAGCAACGGCTTTTATCTATTTAAACAAGAGCAACAAGCTTTTACTGGAACGGAATGCACGGCTCGAAGAAGAACTATACTCGTTAAAGTCCTACTTGTCGGACACGCAAAGGGACACGTTAACAACGAATGCTTTTCTGAGTGATTCCATTCCAGCCTCAAGGTTTTCGTTTGTTCCCGCTGAAGTGATCAATGTCAGTTTTTCGGGCCCAAACAATTTCATCACGGTAAACAAAGGTTCCATACACGGTGTCAAACCTGATATGGGTGTAGTTTCACAAAATGGAGTGGTGGGAGTAGTGTTGAAGACCTCTCCATCATTTTCAGTGGTTATTCCCATTATAAATCCGAAATTCAGGTTGAGTGCCAAACTGAAAAATTCCAACAATACGGGATCAATTTCGTGGGACGGCAAGGATTTGATTACAGCGCAGATAGGAGAACTTCCCAAACACGAAGTTTTTCAACCGGGAGACACGGTAGTAACCAGTTTTTCACGCATTTTCCCAAAAGATATTGTTATCGGATACGTTACCGGGCAGATTTTATCTAAAGATGACAATTTCAATACGTTAAATTTGCGAATAGCTACTGATTTTTATTCTGTGAGGGATATTCTTATTATAAATGATGCGCATTTTGAAGAACAGAATGAATTAGAAAATTCAATTCCATAATGAAAGCGGTTTCCATATTCAAAGAGATTTTGCTGTTCGTAATATTGGTATTGTTACAAGTATTGCTGCTTAATCGTATTGCTGTTTTTGGATTGGCTGTGCCTATTCTGTATATCTATTTTCTCATAAAACTGCCTTACGGAAGAAACCGGTTCTATGTAATTGTTTCGGGTTTCCTGTTGGGAATTGTTATCGATATTTTTTTGAATACACCCGGTATGAATGCTGCTGCCACAACCATTATTGCTACACTGAGAAGCATGGTATTAAACCTGTTTTATCCCAAAAATGAGTACGAAGACCTGGTTCCCGGTATTCATACGTCAACAGCGGCTTTTGTGAAATTTACAGTAATGATGGTATTGTTGCATCAGACGTTGCTCTTTTTTATCGAAGCCTTCACACTCTTTAATTTAACCAGCACCCTTATCCGGATTGGGTCTTCTTCGATACTGACTATTGTCCTGATTCTGGCACTGGATTCCCTATCAATCAGGAGAGAGAAAAGTGGTTAACAATAACAAGTCATACGAGAAAAGGAAGTATATCATTGCGTCTGTTGTCGTGGTAACGCTATTGGTGTATATTGCACAACTATTTAATTTGCAGATTCTTAGTCCGGAATATCGAAACTTTGCCGACAGCAACGCTTTTTTCAGAAAAACACTTTATCCGGCACGTGGAGCCATTTATGACAGAAACGGCGAATTGGTCGTTTTCAATCAGCCCACATACGATGTCATGATGGTTGTCCGTGAAATGAAGCAATTTGACACGCTCGATTTTTGCAATACGCTAAACATCGACAAAGCAGCTTTTCTACAGCTGGAAGCCGAAATGAAAGACCGGCGAAAAAATCCCGGCTATTCCTCCTATACACCGCAGCTTTTCATGTCGCAACTCGACGTGGAAGAATACGGCTTGTTGCAGGAGAAATTGTACAAGTTCCCCGGAATTTATATTCAAAACCGGACCGAGCGACAATACAAATATCCTAATATGGGGTTGATATTGGGGTACGTGGGCATAGTCGACAAAAACAAGATGGATTCCGACCCGTATTATACACGTACCGATTACGTGGGGAAATCGGGGATCGAACTTTCTCACGAAGAGGATTTGCGGGGAGAGAAAGGAGTAGAAGTCCTTTTACGCGACGCACACGGGCGCGTACAGGGAAAATACCGCGACGGAGAATTTGACAAATCACCCGTTTCAGGTCGTGATTTAACGCTGGCCATTGACATTAATTTGCAAGCGTACGGGGAATACCTGATGCAGAACAAAATCGGGTCCATCATTATGATTGAACCCAAAACAGGCGAAATCCTTTGTATGGTGGCTGCACCTTCTTATGATCCGTCGATCCTGACCGGAAAAAACTTCAGCCAGAATTACCTTCAACTCGAACAGGATCCTTACAAGCCGTTGATCAACCGGGCTGTTTCGGGATTGTATCCACCCGGATCCACTTTTAAGCCCTCACAAGGATTGATTTTTCTGGAAGAAGGAATCATTACTCCTGATACCCGGTACAGCTGTTTCGGAGGCTATCCGCCATTGGGAGGGCGTCCTGCCTGCCACGGACACGCTTCACCGCTTAGCCTGCAGCCAGCGCTGGCCACTTCGTGTAACTCGTTTTTCTGTTATGGACTTAACGCCATGTTGAATAACCGTACCAAATACAGCAGTACTATTGAGGCTTTTGAGGTTTGGAAAGAGCACATGGTTGATCTGGGATTCGGCTATAAAACAGATGTGGATTTACCTTCTGAAAAAAGAGGCTTTATCCCGAACAGCAAATATTATTCAAATGCATTTAAGAACGATAGATGGGTGGCTCATAACATCATTTCTATTGCTATTGGACAAGGAGAAATATTGGCCACTCCCCTGCAGCTTGCTAATTATACGGCGCTAATCGCCAACAGGGGTTATTATCATAAACCGCATGTGGTGAAAGCCAGAAAAGGTGCTCCGTTAGATACGCTCTTCAGTAAACGAAGAGAGTCGAACATCCGCCGCGAGCATTTTGAACTGACGGTTGCGGGAATGGCCGATGCCGTAACACACGGAACCTGCCGGAGGGCAAATATGGAGCCGTTCTTGACGGTTTGCGGCAAGACGGGAACAGCCGAAAACCCGCACGGGGAAGATCACTCCCTGTTCATCGGGTTTGCTCCGAAGGACGACCCGAAAGTGGCCATTGCCGTGATTGTGGAAAACGGCGGCTTTGGAGCCACGAACGCCGTTCCTATTGGAAGATTAATGATGCAGAAGTACTTGATGGGAGAAATTATGCCGCAGGACCAGGTGTTGGAAAAAACTATTGCCAGCCGGGTGATTTTACCGTTTGCGTACAGAAGAAATGCTTCTGCCCAACGCATAGATTCCACAGCAACTCAAGTTAGAAATGTACAGAGGAACTAAGGAAATACAGGAAAAGGGAAGGGTAGACCGCTTTACTGCGCTTATGTACCTACTCTTTATTGTGCTGGGTTGGTTGAACATTTATGCGGCCAGTTTCGATCTGGAGAATGCGGTGAGCATGTTCGACCTTTCCGGCCGGGCCGGGATGCAACTTGTTTGGATGGGTACCTCGTTGCTGCTTGCGTTTGCCCTCCTCAAAATCGATACTTCATTTTACGAAACGTATGCCTTTGTAGCTTACATCGCCGGAATCGCATTGTTGGTCATTACCCTTGTTGTCGCGCCCGAAATCAAAGGTTCGCGTTCGTGGTTGGTGATAGGTCCGGTACGGTTGCAGCCTGCCGAATTTATGAAGTTTATCATAGCACTTACGCTGGCAAAGATTTTCAACGTGTACAATTTCCGTTTGATGGAAAGGAAAAACCTGATCATCGTATTCTCCTTAATTTTTCTTCCGTTGGTGCTGGTGATCCTGCAAAGTGAAACAGGTACCGCACTGGTTTACCTGAGCCTTATTTTTGTGTTGTACCGTGAGGGATTACCTGGTGGAATCCTTTTCATGGGTGTGGCGGCAATTTTATATTTTGTACTGGCCATCCGTTTTTCGGACGTTCAACTGGGGATGTTGTCCGTCGGTGAATTCATCGCAGTTATACTGATTATTGTTTTTGCTGCCGCCATGGTCTGGAACTACGTAAAACGCCGAGAAACGGCTTTCATCATCATCGGACTAGGATTGATTGTCCTGGCAGCCGGATGGATTATGCATTTTTTTAATCTTCCTGTCAATCCCGGTTTATTGGCGCTTGTGGCATTAGGATTGGTCGCGGTTTACCTGGCTTACTTGTCGCTTCGGTTTTGGAAAAAGGTTTATTTGTATATCTTGTTGTTTGTTGTGGGTTCGTTCGCGTTTGTTGAATCGAGTGAGTATGTTTTTAACGATGTCCTGCAACCGCACCAGCAAATGCGCATCAAGGTAACGTTGGGAATGGAGCAGGATTTGCGTGGATCGGGTTATCACGTGGGGCAATCGAAAATAGCCATTGGATCGGGCGGGATGTCTGGAAAGGGTTTCTTGAACGGCACACAAACCAAACTGAAATATGTCCCCGAGCAAGACACCGATTTTATTTTCTGCACGATAGGCGAAGAGTGGGGCTTTATCGGTTCAACCATTATTCTCCTGCTTTTTGCCGTGTTCATACTGAGGCTTATTTCTTTGGCGGAACGACAGACCACAATCTTTGGCCGCGTGTATGGCTATGGTGTTGTAAGTATATTTCTGTTCCATTTGCTGGTAAACATCGGAATGGTGATTGGCATTATGCCCGTAATTGGGATCCCGTTGCCATTTTTTAGTTACGGCGGTTCGTCGTTGTGGGGATTTACCATCTTGTTGTTTATTTTTCTGCGGATAGACAAAGGACGGAAAAGAGCATAAAAAGTGGATGCACACTAATTTCACAACCGGCATGCATCCTATCAATTAGAACCTAATTTTTTTTTCAGTTTGGCGGCATTTTTTATGCGTAGCCAGTTAACGTTTCGTTAATTGGTTCATTTTCTTCGACCGCGCTACGGAAAAAAAGTTTAATTTTGCTCCAAAATCAAAAAAATGAACCATACTGCATTAATTACGGGTGCGTCGAGGGGGCTTGGTGCTGAGTTTGCCCGGCTGTTCGCTTCAAAGGGCACAAACCTGATTCTCGTTGCCCGAAGCGAAAAAGAATTGAATGATTTGAAAGATGAATTGGAAAATACATTTAACATATCGGTACGGACGATTGCCAAAGACCTGACAAAGCCAGAAAATGTGCGGGCTGTTCACGATGAAATAAAGAACACTGGAATCGAGGTAGATTACTTGGTGAACAACGCAGGGTTTGGCGATTTTGGATATTTTGCCGATACGGAATGGGTGAGGCATGAGCAGATGATTGATTTGAATATGAAAACATTATCTTATTTTTGTTATCTTTTTGTTCAGGATTGGATCCCGCGTAAATCAGGAAAAATCTTGAATATTGCATCCACAGCTGCCTTTCAACCGGGCCCGGGGATGTCGGTTTATTTTGCGTCCAAAGCATACGTGGCAAGCTTCTCACAAGCCATTGCTTACGAATTCCAAAAATACGGTATTACCGTCACTGCACTTTGTCCCGGACCCGTCAGAACCAATTTTGGGATAGCTGCCCGGATGCAGCACCCAAACGGATTTCTGAAAGACATGAAAACGCCTTTGCCAGGGGAAGTGGTAGCGTTTGGTTATCGTGCCATGATGAAAGGAAAAACACTGGTTATTCAAGGAGGATTGAATAAATTCGTAGCCAACCTGGTCAGGTTTATTCCGCGCAAATGGCTGATAACCTTTTCCGCAAAAGTGATTTCCTGGTAAAGAAAAGTACTCGATTGTTAGAAACTGTTTTGAATTTTTTCATGTCCTGTTTTATGATAAACGAAAAAGAGATATTTCAGCGAACTGAGCTTCTTATGGGAAGCCGTTATTTGGATCTCGCAGCTCGAAAGAGGGTTATTATATTTGGTGTGGGAGGAGTCGGGAGCTGGTGCGCAGAAATGCTGATAAGAAGCGGGATTACCCATCTTACGCTGGTGGATTCAGACAGGGTTGCCGTAACCAATATCAACCGGCAGCTGATGGCTACGGTGAAAACTATCGGACAAGTGAAGGTGGAGGTGTTAAAGGAACGACTGCTCGAAATAAATCCCAATGCCGAAATTGTTTCTATGCAAGTAGTGTATAGTCCGGAGACCGCCGGTTCCTTTAAGCTCGAATCGTATGATTTCATTATTGATGCTATCGACAGCCTTTCCAATAAAGTTCATCTTATACGTTTAGCCTCGCAAATGCCTGGAGTTTTCTTTTCATCGATGGGTGCGGCGTTGAAGATTGACCCTTCCTGTATCCGGGTAGATGAGTTTTGGAAAGTGAAAGGTTGTCCCCTGGCTGCCGCACTCCGGACAAGAATAAAGAAACTTGGCGGGCTGGAAAAAAAATTCCTTTGTGTCTACAGCAATGAAGCGCGTGAAAACAAAGGAGAAAAATCGTTTCTAGAGGAGAGTAATGCTCCTGTTTCTCAATGGGATACAAAAAAAGCACGAATTAACGGTACAATGTCTTACCTGCCGGCAATTTTCGGAATGACACTGGCTTCACTTGTGGTAAAGGATATAGACATTCATTCGGGAGGTGAATCCTGAAAGTTAACCTTTTTAACCTCCATGTGTTTTTTAACAGATAAGTCTTCTACGATAAAATAAGTCTTCGGAGTTTTTGAAGTAGACTTACAGATTAAAAGAAAAGATTTTGAGCAATTTTCTTTAAAAGGAAATGTTTTTGTATCTTTCGCCTCAAGATGTTGGAGAGGAATGAAAGGTATTGTTTGCGCAGTATTGATTTCTTTTTTTATCCCTGTGGCCGGTGCACAAACCCCGATGATAAACAGGGACAGTATTCCGCATTATTTTGATCAGGTAAAACAGGCAACACGCGAAAATGTTAAAATATGGGATAAGGACATCTACGGCCCTATTATGCTCATAGAGGAAGGTACCCGTGTAATCTATGCCAATGAGCCGGACAAAGACAATGTATTGGTGGCAAGGAGGGGTTATTACACGGGAGTCCTGCCCAAAGAAATCAGTTTTCAGAACACTTCGCTCGATTGGAACGGAAAAACATGGGCAACAGTCGTTTTGCCGCTTTCACCCAATAAATACCAGCGACTCGATCTTATTACGCACGAACTGTTCCACAGTGCACAACTTTCGCTTGGCTTCGATATACGGGGATCAGATAATTATCACCTGGATGAGAAAGACGGCAGGGTATTTCTTCGGCTCGAACTTGAAGCCTTAAAAAAAGCACTGAGGGCCAGGAGGCTTTCGCTGGCAGAAGAACATTTGCGGAATGCATTGATATTCAGAAAGTATCGTCATCTGGTATACAGCGGATCGCAACTATCGGAGAACAAACTGGAATTGCTTGAAGGCCTTGCAACCTACACCGGACAAATGATGAGCGGACGCGATAAATGGCAGTTGCGCGAATACCTCATAGCGAGACTGGAAGATTATCCCAACACTCCTTCGTTTGTCAGGTCTTTTGCTTATGAAACTGTGGCGGTGTATGGCTTTTTTCTTTATCAGAAAAACAACAACTGGAACAAGGGTATTAGCGGAGAAACCGATCTTACAGAATTTTTCGAAGAGGCTTTTGAGTTAGATATGCGAATAGTTTTACCTTCATACGTAAGGCAATTATCGGAAGATTATCGCGGCAAGGAAATTCGTGATGAAGAGACTTTACGTAGCGAAAAACACACATTAACACTGAATGAGTTGCGGGATAAGTTTCTGGAAAAGCCGCGACTTGAAATTAAACTGGAGGATATGAACATGTCGTTCGACCCGGTTAACCCGATTCCCCTGGATGTTGACGAAGGGACGGTTTATCCCACCATTCGCATAAGCGACAACTGGGGAATCTTGACGGTGACCGGCGGAGGTGCGCTGTTGTCGCCCGGACTAGTATGGGTGGTTGTTTCTGAACCGGTGGAGATCGGCGAAGATGAAATTACCGGCGAAGGGTGGCGCATTGAGCTGAACAAAGGATATTACCTTGAAAAAAACAATCAGGGGAATTATTTGATGACGAAGAAAAAAAACGAGTGATTTTTCTTATCTTTGTGCTTTGAAACGGATTATGGAACTTGAGCTTAACGGACACAACAAACAGGAATACCCTCCCATGCACACTACGGAACATATTCTTAACCAGACAATGGTAAGGATGTTCGGTTGTGCCCGCTCGAAAAATACACACATAGAACGGAAGAAAAGCAAAGCCGATTATTTTTTGTCTCAATCGCCCACCCCTGAACAAGTACAGGCCATTGAGGCGGGCGTAAACGAGATTATCGGCCGTCATCTGCCCGTTTCAGAAGAATTTTTACCGGTCTCAGCGGCAGCAGAGATAGTGGATTTATCAAAACTTCCCGATAATGTATCAGAAACATTGCGTATTGTCAGGGTAGGTGACTATGATGTTTGCGCCTGCATCGGTTCACATGTTGGAAACACATCGGAAATCGGGCGTTTTGAAATTATTAGCCACGATTTTAGCGATGGAAGGTGGCGGATAAGGTTCAAATTGTGGTAGAGAAGTCATGAAAAAAATACCTCGTATCTTCGGTAAAATAGTGCTTTTTTTCTTTCTCTGGAGCGTAGTATCCGTGATAGGGTACAGGTTTGTCCCTGTCTATTTTACTCCACTGATGGGAATAAGAATGACGGAACAGATCGCAGAGGGGAGAAAGCCTGAGGTTAAGCACAAATGGGTTTCGTACACACGTATTTCGAATAATATGAAACGTGCTGTTGTCGCCTCGGAAGACCAGCGTTTCTTTAATCACAACGGCTTCGACAAGGTGGAAATTAAAAAAGCCCTCAAAGAGAATAAAACCCGTAAACGTCCCCGGGGAGCAAGCACCATCAGTCAGCAAACGGCTAAAAACGTGTTTCTCTGGCCCCGGTCGTCGTGGCTGAGAAAAGGATTGGAAGCCTATTTCACAGTTTTAATTGAATTTTTCTGGACAAAGGAACGTATTTTGACGGTCTACCTGAACTGTATGGAGGTGGGTGACGGGATTTATGGCGTGGAAGCGGTTGCCCATGAACATTTCAATACTACGGCGGAGAAACTTTCGGCTTCACAGTCGGCATTGGTGGCCGCAACATTGCCTAATCCGCTGAAATTTAGCTCAAAAAAACCGTCTTCATATATCAGGCAACGGCAATCGCATATCCTCCGGCAAATGCGTACAGTACAACTTCCTCCGGCTTCGGAAAAGAAGTGACTCTTCTTTTCATCAAATCATTTTGTCCCGATTTTGAGAAAAAAAATAAAAGGGTTACTTTTACGGTTCTTTATAGAAACGGACTCAGGCAATAATCAAGCTTATACCAATAACGCTGATTACAGAACGCGCCTGGCTGTTTAAACGATATATGAACGAAGGTGAAAAAAAAGTGGTGAACAAGATGATGGCCATCTATTGTAGGGCGAATCATAAACATGTGACGGGACTGTGTGAAGAATGTACCGTACTGAAAAATTATGCAATGAAACGGCTTGAAAATTGCCCTTTCGGTGAAAAAAAACCTACCTGCGGATCCTGCACTGTTCATTGCTATAAAAACGATATGCGATTGAAAATAAAAGAAGTAATGCGATTTTCAGGCCCCAGAATGCTGTTTTGGCATCCCATAGATGCTGTCCGGCATTTCTACAAAGAATACAGGCGGGATCGCTTCTCTTCGGTTGCTGAAAAATCTTTCCGGAAATAAATGGCAGACATTAAAAAAAATGCGGTCTTATCTGAATTGCTTACCGAGCACAGTGAACTTATACCTGTTGTGAACAGGTTTGGCATAAAACTGGGAGTGGGAGAGAAAACGATCGAAAAAATCTGCTTGGAAAATGACCTGAACATTGATTTCATTCTGGCCATCCTGAATGTTTACCTGGATGAAGAATATAATCCGGAAAAGGATCTCGATGCGTTTGATGTCTCATTTATCGTGGATTATCTTAAACGTACCGTCGAAAATTATATGCAGGCGTCTGTTCCGAACCTGGAAAAGCACTTCACCCCTTTTATCGCGATGAGTGGTGGCGAAAATGAAGAACTAAAACTGTTGCATAAAATATTCTATCAGTTCAAATCGGAGCTTTCTGAACATCTGCAGCAAGGCCTTGAGCAGCTCAGTGACTACCCAAATGAATTGTTGCACGATTTAAAAAACATTATCATCAGGCATATTTCGGGAAATTTTAACCAAAACCTTGCTTACGCGGTTATTTTTTCAATAACTGCCCTCGAAAAGGAGCTGCACATTCATAACCGGTTGCTGGAAAAAGTGTTGCGTCCGAAACTCAAGGAACTGGATTCCGGACATATCGAACACCTGAACCATACCTTTTCCGATGAACATAAATTGCAAGAGGAGAATAAGCAGTTGACCAACCGGGAAATAGAGGTACTGAAGCTTATAGTTCAGGGACGTTTAAACAAAGAGATTGCCGATAAGCTGAACATAAGCCTGAACACAGTCCTTTCGCACCGTAAAAATATTATTGCGAAGACCGGTATTAAAACGGTTTCCGGGCTTACGTTTTACTCTATTTCCAACGGATATGTTTCTCCCGGCGACCATGTTGTTTAGCAAAGGCAAAAAGGAATATGAATAATAAAACAATTGCATTTATAGCCAACTTTACGGGCATCTTTCTTTTCGGAATTTCCATGGTGATTATCGGTTCGATTTTGCCGTTGCTGAAGGCCCGTTTCGGAATGTCTGATATTGCTGCCGGAGGTTTATTCTCAGTTCTTCCCGTTGGTATGCTTGCCGGCTCGGTTTTGTTTGGGCCTGTTGTAGACAAGTTCGGTTACAGGTGGGTGCTTTCCGTTGCTTCGCTGTTTCTATCGCTCGGGTTTTTCGGGATAGTCCACGTGGGTTCCCTTCACTTGTTGAGGGCCGGTATTTTCTTTTTCGGATTGGGCGGTGGAGTCATTAACGGCGGTACCAGCGCATTGGTTTCCGACTTAAGCGAAGGAAAAAATAAAATCATAAACCTGAACTGGCTAGGATTGTTTTACGGTATTGGTGCATTTTCCATGCCAATGATCCTGAGCCGGATAGATGAGATACATTACACCTTGGTTATTGATGTGGTGAGTGGCATCAGCCTGGCTGTTGCCTTAATTTTTCTTCTCATCAATTATCCGTTGACCGTTCAAAAGGAAAAAATATCGTTAAAGCTCATTCCTGTTTTTGTAAAGAACAAGCTGTTTATGGCCATTTGTTTTTACCTGTTTTTTCAGTCGGCCTTCGAAGCCATAATCAACAATTGGTCGGTTTCGTTTTTTATTGATAAACTTGCCGTGCCTCAATATCAGGCATTGATAGCATTATCGGTTTCTGTCTCAGGACTGGTTTGCATGAGAATTCTTACGGGAAGCGTATTGAAAAAATGGCATCATTTTCGGTTGATTCAATTGTCGTTATTGCTGTTTTCGCTCGGGTTGATCTGTCTGGTGCTACCGGCATCCTACTTTGTGCACTTGCTGGGAATGTTTCTTATCGGTAGCGGCCTGGCCCCGGGTTTTCCGGTCATGCTGGGTTTGGTAGGTGAAATCTTCAAGGAGGTTTCCGGGACTGCTTTCAGTTTTGCGATGCTCATTGCGCTCACCGGAAATACAATTATAAATTATTCAATCGGCATACTGACCGAAAAGTTTGGAATGAATGTTTTTCCGTATGTGGTTCTTGTGGAAATTGTAATGATGATTTTTATTTTCCTGTTGATTGGAAAAGCAGATAAGAAAACGGCTATTCGTTATTGACATTTAATTTTTCAACATATGAACTCAATTGATTTAAGGTCTGCCAACTGGAAGGACGTAAAAGAAGCCAGCTACGATGCCGTGGTATTACCCTGGGGCGCTTTTGAGCCGCACAATTATCATTTACCGTACCTTACGGATTGTTACTTATCGCATCATATAGCCTTGGAGAGCGCTTTACTCGCTTATGAGAAATCCGGCGTGTTGTGTGCTGTTCTGCCGCCGGTTTATTTCGGATCACAAAACCCCGGACAATGGGACTTGCCGTTGTGCATTCACACGAACAGCGAGACGCAAAAAGCCATATTGTGCGATATAGTCGATTCCCTGCACGGGCAAGGATTAAAAAAGCTGGTTATCGTAAACGGACACGGCGGCAATACATTCAAAACCTACATTCGCGATTTAGCCAAGAAATATCCCGATTTTACCGTTATCGCCGTGGACTGGTGGTCCATTGTGCCTACCGGTGCCTACTTTGAAGAGAAGATCGATGAGCACGGTGGGGAGCAGGAAACCTCGGTGCTGCTCCATTACCGTCCCGATTTGGTGAAGATGGAACAAGCCGGTAATGGCAAAACATCTCCCTTACCGATGGAGTCCATCAATCAAAAAGTTGGCTGGTTACCACGACCCTGGCAACAGGTTTCCGAAGACACAGGGATAGGTAATCCTGCAAAATCCACCGCCGAAAAAGGCAAAAGATATGCCGAAGCTGTGGTTGGGAAAATTGCCGGTTTACTGGTTGAGTTGAAAGCGTGGTAAATCTTATCCACAACATTTTTATCAACTGTTCTTCAGGTAATCCCTCAGCACGTACTGCAAGATTCCGTTGTTTCTGTAGTATTCAATTTCGATAGCGGAATCCAAACGTACTTCCACTTCGAATACGGTCACTTTTCCGTCAGGATGTACCGCTTCAACCTCCAGTAATTTATGGGGGATCAGGTTGTCGGCCAGCCCGGTGATGTTGTAGGTTTCGGTTCCGTCCAGACCGAGGGTTTCCGCATTCTCACCTGCGAGGAATACAAGCGGTGCTACCCCCATTCCTACGAGATTACTCCGGTGAATGCGTTCGAAGCTTTCGGCTATGACGGCTTTTACACCCAACAGGAAAGTTCCTTTGGCTGCCCAGTCGCGGGAAGAACCTGAACCGTATTCTTTACCCGCTAAGATGATTAAGGGCGTTTTATCCCGTTTATACGCCATCGCTGTTTCGTAAACGGTTTTTACCTCATCGGTCGGAAAATACCGGCTGAAACCACCTTCCCGGTCAACGATTCTGTTTCTGATACGCACGTTGGCAAAAGTACCTCGCATCATCACTTCGTGGTTTCCGCGCCGTGCCCCGTACGAGTTAAAATCCGCTTTCCCCACTCCGTGGGCTTTCAGGTACTGTCCTGCGGCACTCTCTTCCCGGAATGAACCTGCCGGCGAAATGTGATCGGTGGTTACCGAGTCGCCCAGGTAGAGAAGTACGCGGGCGTTTCGGATATTGATCATCGGGTCGGGGTCTACAGTGAGGTCTTTAAAAAACGGAGCTTCTTTTATATAGGTGGATTGCCTGTTCCATTCGAAATTTTCATCGAGATTTACTTTCAGCTCCTGCCAATCTTTTGAACCTTCGAAAATAACATCATACACTTCTTGAAAATCGTTTTGTTTCACACATTTGTTGATGGTTTCCACAATCTCTTCCCGACCGGGCCAAACGTCTGCCAGATAGACAGGATTTCCGTTAGGATCATAATCCAGGGGTTCCTCCATAAGGTTAATATCGACGCGTCCGGCCAATGCATAAGCTACTACCAGCATGGGCGACATCAGGAAATTCATTTTGACCTGCGGGTGGACCCGTGCCTCGAAATTCCGGTTCCCCGATAAGACTGACGCCACTACCAGATCTCCTTTCTCAACGGCTTCCGCTATTTGTGGCGGTAAAGGACCGGAGTTACCGATACAGGAGGTGCATCCATAACCTACGGTATGGAAACGCAACGCATCAAAATATTCATTTAGTCCCGCCCGTTTCAAGTACTGCGTAACCACTTTTGAGCCGGGGGCCAGCGAAGTTTTTACCCACGACTTGGTCCTTAATCCTTTTTCTACCGCATTACGGGCCAATAACCCGGCGCCAATCATCACGGCAGGATTAGAGGTGTTGGTACAGCTGGTGATGGCCGCAATAACGATGCTCCCGTCGCTGAGGATAAGTTCTTTGTTCTTGTGTTTAATGCGTACGGATTGCAGGGATTCCGCAATGATTTCGTGTGGAGCAGCGCCTTCGACAGGCGTTTTACCGAAGGTGAACTCTGTTCCCGAACCGCCGTCGGCCAACCATGCTGACTCCGAACGTTGCAGAGGGGATTGGTACTTTCGGTTGTGTTCTTTTTCAAGCAACTCGGAAAATTTGTATCCCAGCTCTTTTACCGGAATTTTGTCCTGAGGCCGTTTTGGGCCGGAGACGGTCGGCTCCAGCGTGGATAGGTCGAACTCCACTACCGATGAATAAGCGATCTTCTCGTTGCCTGTTCTCCACAACAGGTTTTCCTTGCTGTATTCCTCCACAATCTTTATCTGCTCCGGTGAACGGTTGGTAACGTGCATGTATTCCAACGTCCGATTGTCAATGGGAAAATAGGTTACCGTACATCCGAATTCGGGCGACATATTGGCAATGGTAGCCCGGTCGGTTACCGTCAGGTTGTCCAGCCCGTCACCAAAAACTTCCACGAATTTTCCCACCACACCTTTTTCACGCAGCACTTTTGTAATGGACAGTACCATATCTGTGGCCGTACAGCCCGCCGGAATGGTGCCGGCAAGTTTTAGCCCGATAACTTCGGGACAAGTGAAGAAAATAGGCTGTCCCAGCATGGCAGCTTCCGCTTCAATTCCACCTACGCCCCAGCCGACAACTCCGATCCCGTTTACCATTGGTGTGTGTGAGTCGGTTCCCACCAGGGTGTCGGGAAACAACCATCCGTCGCGTATTGTGATTCCCTGAGCCAGGTATTCCAGGTTTACCTGATGGCATATACCCATTCCAGGTGGCACAACGGTAAAGTTTTTCAATCCTTTTTGTGCCCATTTCAGCAGTTCGTAACGCTCCTTGTTCCTTTCGTATTCCAACTCCACGTTCTTGCTGTAGGAGTAATTGGTCCCGAAATAATCCACTTGAACCGAATGATCGATAACCAAATCGACCGGAATAGCCGGATTGATTTTTTGTCCGTTTTTTCCGTGACGGACGTATTCAGCTCTTAGTGAAGCCATATCCACTACAGCCGGCACGCCGGTAAAATCCTGCATCAAGATACGTGCCGGTTTAAACGGGATATCTTTGTCCACGGGATTGGGCGACCAATGGGTCAACGTCTGAATATGATCATCGGTGATGCTGAAGCCGTCGTAATTTCTCAACACGTTTTCCAGAAGAATCCGGATACTGAAGGGTAAGTGCTCAATGGCCTCCCCCGGCAGATTCTTCAATGAACTGTAACGATAGCTGTGGCCATTAACTTCAATGGTTTCGACAGCTCTTGCAGTTGAATAAGCCATAATTTTAATTGTTAAAATTAACACAAAAGTTAAACATATTTTCCGCTTACCTGTCTTTTGAAGGTCTATTCACGTAACCCCTCCAGCCACTTCGATAGTTCGGAAAGAAAAAGAGAATGATACGAATAGGATTCCCTGTATCCGAAACCGTGACCCCCGGCCGGATACAACAAAAATGTTACCGGGACGTTGTTCCGTTGCAATGCTTCAACATATCGGAATCCGTTTTGCGGAGGGACAACCTTATCGTCTGCAGCGAAGATAACAAACGCCGGAGGCGTCTCTCCGGTTACTTGTTTATCGTTAGAGTATTTGCTGGTAAGTTCTGGCGAAGGATCTTCCCCGATCAGGTTTTTTCTCGATCCAGCGTGTGTAAATGTTTTATCCATGGTTATTACCGGGTAAAGCAGTATCTGATAGGCGGGACGGTCGGCGCCGCTCGTATGCGTAGCGTAAGTTGAAGCCAGGTGCCCGCCTGCCGATGAGCCCATTATACCGATATCCTCCGGATTAATGCGCCATTCCGAAGCATGCTGTTTCACCAGATCGAAAGCTACCTTAACATCAATAAACGGAACGGAGGGATTGCCTTGCGGCATCCGGTACTTCAGTACGACAAGAGCAATGCCCCTTTCCAGGAAAAAAGGTGCCCAATCGAACCCTTCGTGAAAAACAGCCAGCCCCTGATACCCTCCGCCGGGTAAGGCAATAACTGCTCTTCCTGTAGCTTTATCGGGATCGGGCAGGTATACGCGCACAGAAGGAGCAAGCATGCCTCTTGAATCCTCCTTGTCCATTGCCGGAGTGTCTTTTACAGTTCCCAACGAGTATTCTGCCCATTCTTTGGGTTGAACCGCCTGTTTGATTGCCTTCCCCCAGAATTCACCGAGTTTTTGCGCACCTGTCTTGTTCGGATGAAGGTAAAACGTTCCTGAATTACCTTCTTCTTTGAAAAAGAGCGGTTTGTTGTCCTTGAAATGATCGAATGCGGCTGTGTCTCCCAGCATTACCTGTCCGGGGAAAATGGAGCCATAATCGGCTGCCAGTTTCTTCAACTCCGGAAAATAAGACTGCAATACCTCCAGTCCTTCCTGCAGATAAGTGGATCTGTTGTGTGTGGTGGGGCTGTACCATATGGGCCGGTTGAGCACGATCCGGCTGGAAGGATATAACCTCAGGAGCTCATCCGTGATCGCCTTCATGTTTGTATAATATTGTTCCGGCTGCATGCGAGACTTGAGGTTTCCACGCAACGCGCTGTCGTTAGTTCCTAGCATAATGGAGAAGAGAAGCGTCCCGCCTTCTTTCGATAACTCGTCGGCAGCAGCTTTCACTCTTGTGAAAAAAGTGTTGGAAGCGGGTAGAAAGTTCACTGTAGTCGAGCCACTTATACCACAATTGCGAAATTCAATTTTTCCCGGGATTCGTTGCTCAAGCCACCGTACAGCCTGCACGGGAGGCGCTTCTTCGTGCGGGTTATCCAGTATAACTCCCTGCGTGATGCTGTTACCGATAAATACGATGTTTGTCTGTTGTGCAGAGGCAACGGTTGCACAGCCGACGATAAAAATGTAAAAAGAAAAAAGATATTTCATACGATTAAAATTAAAGCGAAAACCCGAGTTAAACCATAACCTCGTCCGGACCGAGGATTCAGAATAACCGATTTTTCGTCCAAATTTACAAAACATTCGCTAACAACAATAAGCAAAAGAAAGAAAACTATTTTTTTGCTGTTAACTTCTCAAAAACAAATCCCTAAAACACTTTTTTAACTAAGCAAAAAAGAGTAATTTTGCAAGCTTATTGAGAGTAAGAACAAAGACAATATTTTTTTCTATCATCCCTTACTTTCCTTGTTAGCATGAAAAGACCTAAAATAATAAATATGAGTAAATTATGAGTAATCAGAAAGAAAAACTTTTTACCGATTTTCCTCCGGTATCCACGGAAGAGTGGATGGAAGTTATAAACAAAGACCTGAAAGGGGCTGACTTTCAAAAAAGACTGGTGTGGAAAACAAACGAAGGTTTTAATGTAAATCCTTTCTACAGGGCCGAAAACATCGAGGGGTTTTCTTCGGCCGGAAATCTGCCGGGACAATTCCCTTACGTGCGCAGCACAAGAAAGGACAATGTTTGGTATGTGCGTCAGGATATCGACGTGAATGATTATGCCGATGCCAACAGGAAAGCCTTGTCGCTGTTGGACAAAGGTGTTACATCACTTGGGTTTCATCTTCCGAAGAATGACCTTTCGGCGGAAAACCTCAAAGTTCTTCTCAACGGCATCGCTCCCGATAAAGTGGAGTTGAACTTCAGAACCTGTATCTCCAAAACACACGAGCTTGCCCGGCTGGTGGTGGCATACGTTACTTCGCAAAACCTGGATCTTCTGAGATGTTTTGGCTCCATCGAGTACGATCCGTTCCGGAAGATCCTGAAAAAAGGAGTGGATGTACCCAACTGGATGGACGATGCTGCCGAAATGGTGAAAATCACGGCTTCGCTTCCCCGCTACAGAAGTATTTCCATTACCGGAAACTTGCTGAACGATGCCGGGGCATACAGCTACCAGGAGTTGGGCTTCAGCCTTTCCTACGCAAATCAGTTGTTGGGTGCACTTATCGGAAAAGGGCTTGCCCCGTCGTTAGTAGCCAAAAAAATTAAATTTGAATTGGGTGTAGGATCCAACTATTTTATGGAAATTGCCAAATTCCGTGCGGGACGTTGGTTGTGGGCCGAGATTGTGAATGCATACAAGCCGCCTTGCCCTCCTTATATTGAATGTGAAAACACTGCTGCAGACGGCACTTGCCTTTGTGCGGCCAAAATGAATATTCACGCTTCCACATCGCGATTTAATCAGTCGCTTTATGACCCGTACGTGAATTTGCTACGGACACAAACCGAAGCTATGTCGGCTACTCTTGGTGCGGTGGATTCGCTGACAGTACGCCCTTTTGACGAAGCGTTTGAAACGCCATCCGAATTTGCGAAACGCATTGCCGTGAATCAGCAACTGTTGTTAAAAGAAGAAGCACACTTCGATAAAGTTACCGATCCTTCTTCGGGCTCTTACTATATAGAAACATTAACTGTATCGCTTGCCGAACAAGCCTGGAAATTATTCCTCGAAACTGAAGAAAAAGGTTTTTACGAAGCTCTCAAAGCAGGTACTGTACAAGATGCCATCGCAGCATCGTGCGATGCTCGTTTTAATGCAGTGGCCAACAGAAAAGAAATTCTGCTGGGAACCAACCAGTATCCAAATTTCACGGAAAAAATGGCTGAAAAATTAGCTGATCCTAAAGATCATTCGTGTGGGTGCGGTACTGGAGACAAGACGGCACTGAAGCCACTTGTGATACGGCGTTTGGCCGAACCGTTCAACACGCTTCGTTTGGCTACCGAAAAGAGCGGTAAAACACCGAAAGTGTTTATGCTTACTATCGGGAACCTGGCTATGCGCCTCGCTCGTTCGCAATTCTCCAGCAACTTCTTCTCGTGTGCAGGGTACCAGATCATCGATAACAACGGTTTTCCAACAGTGGAAGATGGCGTAACTGCTGCCCGTAATGCAGGAGCCGACGTGGTGGTTCTCTGTTCAAGCGACGACGAGTATGTGGAATTGGCTCCCAAGGCTTTTGATCTGTTAAAAGGCGGAAAAGAGATCTTTGTAGTTGCAGGCGCTCCCGCTTGTATGGACGATTTGAAAGCTCACGGAATTGAATACTTCATCCATGTTCGCAGCAACGTGTATGAAACGTTGAAAGGGTTTAACAAGAGATTACTCTAACAATCCAAACAAAATATGCCCAAGCTCAAACACTGGTTAATGGTTGCACATCCCTGGTCCTGGCCCGCGTCGGGATCACCGGTAATGATCGCTTTTTCGTACGTGTTTTACATGTACAAAACCGGTGTTGTGGCTGAAGTGAATTGGCTCTTTGGCATGCTAGCGATAATCGGAGCAGTAATATTTCATGCAGCCGGAAACCTCATCAGTGAATATCACGATTACGTAAGAGGAGTGGATAAACTGGAAAAAACAGGCCCCGTACGCCTTATCGTTCTCGGTATCTTTGAACCGAAGCCGGTGTTGCTGTACGGGTACTTGGTACTGTCTGCAGGTATCCTCCTGGGTATTTACCTGTTGGTAAACACAGGGTTTCCTTTGCTTATTATAGGAACAATAGGGATTATCAGCTCCACACTTTATTATAAGTTCAAGTATGCCGGTATGAGTGACTTGGTAATATTCATCTGTTATGGATTGTCTATCACTTTAGGCGTGGTGTATGTCATGACAACGGAACTCTACTGGCCGATATTGCTGATCAGCACACCCGTGGGAATGCTTATCGTAGCTATACTGCACGCTAACAATACCCGCGATATGCTTCAGGACAAGGAAGCCGGCATTAAAACGCAGGCGATGAAGTTGGGGCTGGAGGGATCGCAAATAGTGTATCAAACGTTGTTGCTGGTGGCTTATCTTATAGTAGCTATTGCCGTAATGATGCGTTTTCTGCATCCTGTTGTTTTTGTGGTGCTCGTTACTTTTCCATTGGCCATAAAAAACATCAAACTCATGAAAACAGCTACTGTTGACAACCTGGTAAAAATACAGTTTCTCGATACCCACACTGCAAAACTGGTATTGATGTTCAGCGTGCTGTTATCGGCGGCAAACTTTATCGCGCCGTTTGTCTAGACAAAAAGAAACAAGAATCAAGACATTGGGCTTGGATTGATAGGAAAAATAGTATACGATTAAAGATAAAGTACATTTCATACAGAAAAAATAATATTTAAAAGTCTTGGCTCTTGAATTTAAGAGTCCTGGCTCTAAAAAAGAAAAAACATGAAACCTGATTTCAAAAGTATTGATTTTAAATCGGCTGGCTTTGAAGCAACAGACGTTGCCGGGTGGGCTGAGAAAAATGAAATAAAAGCCGATTGGCTTACACCGGAACAAATTCCGGTAAAACCTGTATACACAAGGGAAGATCTCGAAGGAATGGAACATCTCGGATATGCTGCCGGAGTGGAGCCTTTCTTGCGTGGACCTTATTCTACCATGTATGTAATGCGTCCGTGGACTATTCGTCAATATGCCGGATTTTCTACCGCCGAAGAGTCCAATGCCTTTTATCGCCGCAACCTGGCTTCGGGCCAAAAAGGATTGTCCGTTGCTTTCGATCTACCCACACACCGTGGATATGATGCCAACAACGAGCGTGTGGTAGGCGATGTGGGCAAAGCTGGGGTATCGATTTGTTCGGTGGAAGACATGAAAATTCTTTTCGATGGAATTCCGCTTAACAAGATGTCTGTTTCCATGACCATGAACGGGGCTGTGTTACCCATCCTGGCTTTCTATATTGTTGCGGCACAGGAACAGGGAGCTAATCTGGAAGAGATGGCTGGAACGATTCAGAACGATATCCTGAAAGAATTTATGGTGCGAAACACCTACATCTATCCACCCGAATTCTCCATGAAAATCATTGCCGATATTTTTGAGTTTACGTCACAGAAGATGCCGAAGTTCAACTCTATTTCCATTTCGGGATACCATATGCAGGAAGCAGGAGCGACAGCCGATATAGAACTGGCTTATACCTTGGCTGATGGTATTGAGTACCTGCGTGCTGGAATCAACGCGGGCATCAATATCGATGCTTTTGCTCCCCGCTTGTCGTTCTTCTGGGCCATTGGTATGAACCACTTCATGGAAATTGCCAAAATGAGGGCAGCCAGGCTGCTTTGGGCAAAGATTGTGAAAAGCATGGGCGCGAAGAACCCAAAATCGATGGCGTTAAGAACCCATTCGCAGACATCAGGTTGGTCGTTGACCGAACAAGACCCGTTCAACAATGTGGGACGTACTTGTATCGAAGCTATGGCGGCTGCTCTGGGACACACGCAATCGTTGCACACAAATGCATTGGACGAGGCCATCGCTCTGCCGACCGACTTCTCGGCCCGTATTGCCCGTAACACGCAAATCTATATCCAGGAAGAAACGCAGATCACCAAACAGGTTGACCCGTGGGCAGGCTCCTATTACGTGGAATCGCTTACCCAGGAACTGGTGGACAAAGCGTGGGCGTTGATTCAGGAAATTGAGAAACTGGGCGGAATGGCTAAGGCTATTGAAACGGGTGTTCCCAAAATGCGTATTGAAGAGGCTGCCGCACGTACTCAAGCCCGTATCGATTCGGGAGCACAGAAGATAATCGGTGTAAACGTTTGCCGGCTGGAGAAAGAAGACCCCATCGATATTCTTGAAGTGGATAATACCGAAGTACGGAAACAGCAAATTTCCCGGTTGGAACAACTTAAGGCCGGACGAGATAACGAAGCGGTGCGCAAAGCGCTGGACGCCATTACCAAATGCGTGGAAACTAAACAGGGAAATCTCCTTGAACTATCGGTCGAAGCAGCACGGGTTCGCGCTACACTGGGCGAAATATCCGATGCCTGCGAAAAAGTTGTAGGACGTTATAATGCAGTAATCAGAACAATTTCAGGAGTGTATTCAGCAGAATCAAAATCAGACGCCACGCTCGAGGAAGCACGTGCGATGACCGAAAAATTTGCCAGGAAAGAAGGCCGCCAGCCGAGAATCATGGTGGCAAAAATGGGACAGGACGGACACGACCGTGGAGCAAAAGTGGTTGCTACGGGTTATGCCGACTGCGGTTTCGATGTGGATATGGGACCGCTCTTCCAGACTCCGGCAGAAGCTGCCCGCCAGGCCGTAGAAAACGATGTTCACGTGCTGGGCGTATCTTCGTTGGCAGCCGGACATAAAACGCTTGTTCCTCAGGTCATTGAAGAACTGGCTAAATTAGGCCGTCCCGATATTATCGTTATCGCCGGTGGTGTAATTCCCGCCCAGGATTACGATTTCCTTTACAAGGCAGGGGTTGCCGCTATTTTTGGCCCGGGCTCCCCGGTGGCGAAATCGGCCATCCAGATTGTAAAGATCTTGTTGGGAGAAGAATGATAGGAATTACAATTCTCGATTTCGGAATTGGGTTTTAACAAGTTGCGGGTTGCGAAACTTTTTTCGTAATCCGCATTTTTTTTTATGAAATGATTAACTTTGTGAAAATCCTAAATTTTTATGCCTTATATTCCACATAAGAAGAAAGAAGACATTGGCCTTTCACCCTATGAATTGAAATTCAGAGGGAAAAAGAAAGCCGAAGACATACGTGTTCAGGTCATCGATTTTGACCTGGAAGGGGTACGTGAAACGGAAATAAAAGATACCGGGGAACTGAGGAAGTATTTGAGCTCTGATTCCATCACCTGGATAAACGTTGACGGATTGCACAACGAACAAATTATCCGTGATTTGTCGGATATCTTTTCTATTCCCGCTGATATCCTCTCGGATGTGATGGAGCCATCGTCCCGTCCACAGGCGGAGGAGTTTGATAACGGTTTCTTCGTTTCCATAAAGATGATGGAGTTTAATGAGAAAAAGAACAGAGTGTCGGTCGATAACCTGAGTCTTATCGTGATGGACAAGATTCTTGTCACTTTTCAGGAAGAAAAAGGCGATGTGTTTGAACCTGTCCGGGAAAGGATCCGCAAGCACAAAACTAAAATCCGCACATCCGGATCCGATTATCTGGCGTTCACCCTGCTGGATGTCGTGATCGATAATTATATCTATATTTTAGGTGTTTACGGCGAAAAAGTGGAAACACTTGAAGGAAAACTTATTCTGGACACCAATAAAGAAACACTTAAGATAATCAACCTTTTTAAACACGAGCTCAATAATTTACGTGTTGATATAAAACCGGCAAAAGAAATGATTATGGGACTGGTGAAACTGGATACGGATTTTATACAGGAGGAAAACGAAAAGCATTACAAAGAGCTTCAGGACAATATCAATCAGGCAGTTGACCTGCTTGATTATTACCGCGAAGTACTTTACGATGAATTAAACATGTACCATTCATCGATGAGTACAAAACTCAATGACACCATGACCGTACTCACCATTTTTTCGGTGATTTTTATCCCGTTAACTTTTATTGTGGGTGTTTACGGAATGAATTTTGATAATTTTCCCGAGTTGCACTGGAAATACGGATACTTTATCGTCTGGGGCATAATGTTACTCATTGTCGCCGGGATGATTGGGTATTTTAAAAAGAGAAAATGGTTTTAATCGATTGAAAAAAATGAAAATTAAATGGGTAAAAGCCGATATAACCCGACTGGAAGTGGACGCTGTTGTAAATGCTGCAAACAGTATGTTATTGGGTGGAGGTGGGGTAGACGGGGCGATCCACCGTGCTGCAGGGCCGGAGTTGCTGGAAGAGTGCAGAACGTTGAACGGTTGTGAAACCGGAAAAGCTAAAATAACCCGTGGTTACCGGTTGCCGGTAAAACACGTTATACATACGGTAGGACCCGTTTGGCACGGTGGAAGCCGAAACGAAGAGAGTCTGCTGAAGGAGTGTTATGTAAATTCACTTAAACTTGCCGATGAGCAAGGATTGAAATCGATAGCCTTTCCCAACATCAGTACCGGGGTTTACCGGTTTCCGAAGGAAAGAGCAGCTGAAATAGCTGTGGATGCAGTGAAAAATTTTCCGGCTAAATTTGTGGAAGAAGTTACTTTCGTGTGTTTTGATGAAGAGAATTTTGAAATTTATAAGCGGCGATTGGAATAGAATATTTTTTATTTACTTCCCATTAATTTCTTCCATAAACGCTTTGCGGTAAGTTTCACCGATAGGGATTTCGTGCTTTCCGATGATAATGCGGTTTTTTTCTACCCGGACAATCTTATCGCGATTCACGATAAACGACCGATGTACGCGAATAAACCGTGTAGCTGGCAATTCATCTTCCATCGATTTCATACTCATGAGCGTAAGGATGGGCTTGGGATCTTTACCGGTGAAAATTTTAATATAATCTTTCAACCCCTCAACCAATAGGATGTCATCAAAAAGGACATGCACCAGCTTATAGTCGGAGCGGACGAAAATTCCCGAAACTTCAGATTCTCCCTTCTCCTCCGAAGCGGCTTTCATTTCAAACCATTCCAATGCCTTTTTCGAAGCACTTAAAAATTCGGAGTAGGAGAAAGGTTTCAGTAGATAATCCAAAGCATTGACCTTGTACCCATCCAGAGCATATTCGCTGAAAGCGGTAGTGAAAATAATACGAGTGTTTTTATCCAGGAACCGCGCAAATTCCATGCCGTTCACTTCAGGCATTTGAATGTCGAGAAAAATCACATCTATGCGCTCGTTGGGCATATTGTTCATTGCCTGTATGGCGCTGGAGTATTTGCCGGTCGAGTTTAAAAAAGGTGTTTTCTGAACATAAGAATCAAGTAATCCCAATGCCAGTGGCTCATCGTCAACTATCCAGCAATTCAGTTTCATAACGTTATTAATCTTCTTTCGTATTGATGATCAAAGTGGTGGAGTAGGTGTCTCCGGTAACTTCGGAATCCCATTGATACCGCCCTGGATAAGCCATTTCCAACCGTTTTTTAACGAGCCCTAGTCCGATTCCGCTACCGCTCTTGTCTGCCTCCGACTTGGGATAGTAACTGTTCCGGGAAACAAATTCGATTTTTCCATCGGGTGTTTCCGACAAAGAAATATCGATAAATGATGGTTTATCACCGCTGATCCCGTGTTTAAAAGCATTTTCAATCAAAGATATAAAAATTAACGGTGCTATGGGTGTACCGCTGTTTGTTTTTACTGAAAGTTGTGTGTTCAGCTTTACATTTTCAGACAGCCTGATCCGCATCAGGTCAACGTAATTTTTGATAAAATCCACTTCCTGATGCAAAGGAACAAGCGGTTTGTCGTTGTCGTAAAGGATGTGACGCAATAGTTTACTCAAATCTAGCACAGCCTGTTGTGCTTTGGAAGGATTAAATTCCACCAGCGCATAGATGTTATTGAGGGTGTTGAGCAGAAAGTGAGGGCTGATCTGATTTTTCATGTTTTGTAATTCAGCTTCCGATTTTGCTTTTTCCAGCTCTTTCCGCTCACTCTCCACTTCAAACCAACGAAAAGTCATTTTCAGGGCAACGCTTAATCCCATCATGGTTACTAAAGTAGTTAAGTTCCGGATGACAAAAAGCCAGGGCGAAGGCCTGAATTTACGGCCACCGCGTCGCGGCATATGTTCCGGGCTTATCCATCGCAACAAATCATTTCCAAAATGCATGAGTACGGCAGCGGCAACGATCAACAGCAAGTTATAGAAAATGAATTCCCTTGTTCTCCCTTTAAATAAAAACTGTTTTATCAGCAGAAAATAATTGATATAGAAAACCAGCAACAACCCCAATGTATCGGGTGTTGAACGGATGAACAGGTCCCAGCGAAAAAGCCTTTCCCGGTCAATAAAAAAATAGGGTGCAACCACAATCATGCTCCACAATAAAATGTGCACAAGAATGACTGCGTATGTATTGGTCGTGTTGTTCCTGATGCGATTTTCCATTGTAAATCCAGTTTAAAATTTGGGTAATTAAAGGTGTCTCCGTAGCATTAACCGCCATGGCCACGTCCAAAACCTCTTCCGGGACCGGGACCGTGCTGAGGCATCATGTCTTCTCGTGTTGCTCCATTTTTAAAAATATTGAAACGATAAACAAAGTGCACCATGAAGTAGGTGGTAAGCGTGTTGGTTGTTGTGTCACGAATATAGTTGGACGTCACAGATCTACTGATGTTGCTACGTTGTTGCAGAATATCATATATCTTTAAACGGATGGTGCCGTTCTTTTGTTTAAACAATTGCTTCTGAATGGAAGCATTCCATAACCACTCGTCTTGCGTAAAACCATCGGAATAACCTGAATTGGTACTGTAGTTGATATCGCTCTCAATGGACATATCCCAGGGAAGGTAAAGGGTGGTATTGGCATTTCCCCCGTAGTTCAGGAACTCCTGGTCGCGTTGTCCTTCCAGGCTGTTTTTTACTTTATTATAGCTAATATTACCGCGGATCCCAAAGTCTATCAGGTCCGACCGGTAGTTTAACCCGAGCGTTTCACCCAGATTGAGCCTGCGGCTCAGGTTTTTCTCCAGATTAGAGAAACCGTTTGCATGATTATAGCTGGCAAATGACATGGAGAAAACAGAGAATCTGATGTTCTTCAACGGGATATTCATCATCATACGGCCGTTGGCATTCCAGTTCCCTGTCACGTTTTCATACGTGGTTTCCCTGCGTCCCGTTTCCCGGTCGGTCATGGTGGATGAGACAATATCATTAGTCAGGTAACGGATGTCTCCAAAAAAACCCATGGAACGGTTCTTCTCGGGATTAAAATTCTGGTAACGAAGGTTTAGCCGGTGTTCAAAAGAAGGCTTCAAATCGGGATTCCCATAAGTGATGTTCAGCGGGTTCGAAACATCCACCACCGGAGACAGTTGGGTTACCGAAGGTTGATCGGTATTGCCAAAATAACGGAGCCTCAGGTTATGCTGTCGTGTCCATCTGTAGTTGAACTGCGCCATGGGTGCATAATTGACCACATCTCGGGTAAAATCACTGATTTTATTGTCTCCTATAAACGTTTTGCTTTGTGAGCTTGAAGGTTGTACAGAGAACCCAATCGTATAATCGTACTTCTGACGAACAGACTGAAAGTTAAACTCAATCTCCTGATTGGTGAAATTATTTTCCAGACGTTTGCTGTACTGTTCATCTAAAACCGTGTAATTACCTGACTCATCCTTAACACGGGTATCTTTATCCGATCCGGAAATATTTTGGCGATACTGATAGGCAAACTGAATAGCGTTGTTGTTTCCCAACGGCTCAACGTAAGATACATAACCGCGCCAGTTTTTGGAATCATTGGTATTGACAAACCGCTGATCAATAAGGTCATCGGGTTTCGTCCCGTTGTAAAAAGTGTTGGATAGATTTGTCCCTTCATTTTCAGAATCGGACATTCCTCCACGCAACTGGACACTTAATATACGGCCTTTTTTACCGAGTGTACGGCTCACATCCAAACGCGCAGAAAGGTTCTTCCCATCACCCGTGGAATTATATCTTGAATCTCCGTAATTTATGGAATCCTCCAGGGTTTCGGTTGTGGTCAGAAAGTCACTGAGCTCAGTCCTTCGATTGTTGTAAACCGATCCTTCAGGATTAAAAATAATTCTTGTCAACGTATCGGGTGTCCATTCCAGGCGCAGGTCCATGTTGAAATTCTGGCTGTAATTGTTGCTGGAATTATTTTCGTCTTCCAATGTGTTACCACTGCTGAGAATATTTTGTGTATGTGTTTTGGAAAGTGTATTGTTGTCAGTATTTCCATACCGGAGATTACCGCCGAGCTTCAGTTTATTGGTAAATTGCTGGCTGAAATTAAAACCTGCATTTCCGGATGTGGTGATTCCGCTTCGTCCGCCAAAGAACATCCTTCTACCTCCACCACCTCCACTTCCAAACATCGAAGATGCCAAATCGGAAAATCCGGCATTGTTGGTGTTGTTAAAACCACCCAAAACAGTATATTGGTTCTTGTCCTTCATATAATTGACCATCGCATTCCCTTCGTACCGATCTTTTGTGCCGTATCCCACAAAGGCGTTACCAAACAAACCTTCTTTCATCCCGGGTTTTACCATCAGGTTGATGATGGTCTCTTCTTCTCCGTCATCAAATCCGGTCATCTGCGCCATATCTGTTCTCCGGTCAAGGACTTGCAACTTTTCGACCATTTTGGCGGGCAGATTCTTCGAGGCCACTTTCGGGTCAGTGCTGAAAAACTCTTCACCGTCTACCATGATTTTTTTTATTTCGCGGCCGTTAACGGTTATCTTCCCTTCCGAATCTATTTCAATCCCCGGCATCTTTTTCAGCAGATCCTCGAGAATAGCACTTTCGGTCACCTTGTACGAGTCAGCATTGTATTCAACGGTATCTCCCCTGACTACAATTTCTGCAGCTTTTGCCGTTACCACTGCCGCATCGAGCAGGATATTGTCTGTTCCGAGCTCAACGCTACCTAAATTAGCCGTTCTGTTTGTATTACTGATGGTCACATTACGAAAAAGATCATGGTGGCCAACATACGTAACGTGTATAATGTAGTTTCCGTAAGGAACCGATATAGCAAAATTACCTTCCTGATCACTGGCTACTCCGTTGAGATAAAGGCTATCTTTCTGATGTAAAATGCGAACATTGGCTTGGGCAACAGGCTCTTTTGTCTCCTGATCGACAATTTTCCCCGTAATTCTTCCGTTATTTTGAGCGAAAATTGACACCCCGATGAGTAGTAATCCGATAAATAAAACAAATCTTTTCATACGTTTATTAATTTAACTGATTTTGATAAGCGATCGACCAAAACTGTAAATTCGCTGTTAAAACCGGAACAAAAATAACCGGATGTCACCTGGATAACAAATGAAATAGACAAACGAGTGGATTGTATCGACGAAATGACGTAAATAACGGATGAGAAATAAAATTTATTTATACCTTTGGCGAAGAAAATCAAAAATCTCATTCAAAATGTTAAAATCCTTAAAGAACGAAGACTGGACGGCTACGCTCATTGGTGGAGTCATTTTGTTGCTTGTCATATTGATGCCGGGTTACATGAAAAATCCGGTAGTTTTGTTTACATCAATTGCAGTGTTATCCTACCTGGGATATCTTTTTTTAGGAAACAAAGATAAGGGACAATTTATCTTATCCTTTATCATTATCTACGCACTTGCCTTGTTGGCTGATGTGATAACCGACGTGGCTTTTGTGAAAAAAATGGGGCTGGAATCGGTCTTTTTCTCTGTTCTGATAGGATTGATTGTGCGTAATACGATTGGATTACCCAAATGGATGGGAGCTGCCGTCCGGAGTGAATATTACATAAAAGCGGGCTTGGTTATCCTGGGTAGCAGCATCCTTTTCGGAGAAATTATGAGGGCGGGCAGCCTGGGTATGATTCAAGCCGTAATTGTGGTGCTAAGCGTGTGGTATTTCAGTTTCTGGGTTTCGCGGAAGATGGGTGTTGATTCTGAAATGTCCATGATGTTATCGAGCTCAGTTTCCATTTGCGGTGTTTCTGCTGCCATTGCTACTTGCGGAGCCATCAAGGGCGACCCTAAAAAACTCTCTTTCATTGTTTCGCTTGTTCTTATTGTCGCTATCCCGATGATGTATATCCTGCCTTTCTTTGCCAAATGGATGGGATTGAGTGAACAGGTGGCCGGGGCTTGGTTGGGAGGCTCTATTGATACTACGGCTGCCGTGGTGGCTTCGGGAAAATTCATCGGGGAAACGGCAGAGCAATACAGCGTTATCATTAAATCGGCGCAAAACGTGTTGCTGGGTGTTGCTGCTTTTGCTATATCCATTTACTGGTCTTACAAAGGTACAAATTCCAATATTCGTCCTTCGGGGAGTGTTTTGTGGGAGCGTTTCCCAAAATTTGTCCTTGGGTTTCTTGTGGCATCGCTGATCTTCAGCTTTGCTTTTGAACCGGCAACCGGGAAAAGTCTCTCGAAAATTGCCCAGGAATCGCGCGGGTTGCTCTTCTCGTTGGCTTTTGTTTGCATTGGCCTGGAAACCAGCTTCAGGGATATCTTCAAGAAAGAAAATTCAAAATATATCTGGTCGTTTCTTATTGCGCAGGGATTTAATATTGTCCTGACGCTTGTTGTTGCGTGGTTTCTGTTCAGAAGTTTCTGATTTTTAGCAGACAGCTTTTTTTCTACCTTCCCGGCCTGAACTTAAGTTCCAGTTTCGGCTGCGGGCGCATCTTGCCCGAAAACATGTCGCGTACCCAAATCAACCCTGCTTCTGCACCCACAGTGGGTTGGAACCAGTACTCAACAGTGCCGCCGTAGTGCGTGTTGTCCATCATCGGCATCATGGGTACACCAGGGCGGTTGGTCTTTTGCGTCACCGGAAATCCGCCGTAGGCATTCAGAAACCAGTCGTCAGACAAACGGTACCGGGCGTGAAGGTCGATCAGCACCGCCGATTGGTTCAGGTTAAACATGTTGGCGCCGGTCTTCATAAAGCCGGCACTGCCTTCTAACATCAAGTTCCTGCCTGCCAGATACTGTAAATCTGCAGAGACGCTCCAGAAGGGAATAACGTTAAAATTTGAATTATACATCCCCGATAACCCCGCATTGAGATTGGGTGTAAGCAGATAGCTAGCCCCGACATTCAGTATATAATAGTTTCCTTTCCCAAAAAAAGGGGTTTCCACTAATCCCAGTGTAGCTGCAGAATAAAGGCTTATTCTCGGAACCGGTGAATAGGTTGCTACGGCTGTTCGTGATTTGGAATTAATATTATCCGATCCGGTACCGTAAAACTGAACGCCCGATGGTTGTGTGCGAGACATAAGGTAAGGATTTACCGTGAAGTCGTTGAAGCGGTTGTATTGAAGCCCGTCTTTTCCCACGATCGGGTGTATGGTGGGAATAATGACGGAAACACCACCCGGTGCAGCAGAATCGGAGGGCAAGGACAACGGATTTTTCGGGATTATCCTTAAACTGTCTTTTCTGATGGGGTTCTCTTGTGCGCACACCGAATAAAACACCAGAAACATCAGGAAAAACAGAAGTAAAAGTTGTTGCGGAATCTTCATATTGTATATTTTGGCCGTTACACTATCAAAATCAGACCGCCTTTCTGACAGATTTCAGTCTAATATCTGTTACCTGCTATCTATAACAAAATTAATCATTTGTTTCTTAAGAGATGCCCAATTTTTCAAAATCACTGCATAAGAAAAGTTAAAAGTATTCGGGAGGTTTCCTTTTTGAAAGGAAGTTTGATGGCGGATTTTACGCAAATATGAATATCTTTGTAAAAAAAATCAAAATACATTTCAAATGCATATTATCAGAAAAGTTTGCTTCCTCGTTCTGCTGATAGGAAGTCTACCTGTCGGAGCGCAAAATAAAGTAAGCAAAAAAATCATGGAGATTGGGAAAACGGATAACCGCACCATGCAACATTTGGATATACTCACCAACCGGATCGGCGGTAGGCCGATAGGTTCCGACGCTTATGAAAATGCTACGTACTGGGTGGCCGGTAAACTGAAGGAGTGGGGGTTGGAAGTGGAAATTCAGGAAGTGGGAGAAATGCCCGTGGGTTTTAACCGGGGCCCCTGGTTTGGGAAAATGTACAGTGATACCTCCATGTCACTCGATTTTGTAACGCCTAGCTATACATCCGGAACAAAAGGAGTACAACGAGGACATGTGGTTGTTGAACCCAAAACCCGGCAGGAGTTTGAACGGATGAAGGGGAAATTGAAAGGAGCATGGGTGTTGATTGAAGGACAGAATACCGGTTTTCCTATTGATCACTCTGTAAGCGGAGATTCCCTGCGGAGTGCCATCATTGCCAAAAAAGAAGCATCTCCAAACGATTCTGACAAAATCACCGAGCCGGCATTATTCTATAAGGAGATGAGGGAAGCCGGAATTCTGGGAACGATCCAGTCGGCTCCGGTTCCACTGGTGGCGATGTATGACCGGAAAAATATTTACAGCTTGTCGTTTGATAACCTGCCCACCATTCCCGATATAAAATTGAATGAAGATCAGTATAATATTATTCGAAAAAAAGTGGAAAGGAGGGAGTTTGTAATGTTGGAATTTGACATACGCAACCATTTCAAACCCGGACCGGTAAAATACCACAATGTGATAGGAAAGATCCGGGGGACGAAATATCCGGATGAATACGTGATGAGCGGCTGTCATCTGGACTCCTACGATTCCTCCACTGGGGCGGTTGATTGTGGGACGGGCGTTGCTCCTAATCTGGAAATGGCGCGGATGATCATGGCTGCCGGAGGAAACCGTCCCGACAGGACGATTTTGTTTTGTTTTTGGGCAGGAGAAGAGTTTGGGTTGTTGGGCTCTAAATTTTGGGTGGAGAACAATCCGGATAAATTGAAAAAGATATCCAATTATTTTAACCGTGACGGCGGTCCAACCGCCGCATCGGGGTTGAACGTTCCCGAAAATATGTACGACGATATTGTAAAATGTACGGAGGGGTTAGCCGATTACAACCCTCAGATTCCTTTCACCGTTGAAAAAAGCACACAACCTCCTCGTGCTGTCCCCATTACTGCCGGAGGTAGCGATCATGCCTATTTTGCTATGAATGGCGTTCCGACTCTTGCTTTCAGCAATACGGATCCGTTAGGGTATAATTTCAGTTACCGGGAAATCTGGCATACTACCCGCGACCTGTATAACTTAAGCATTCCTGAGTACATGGACTATACATCCGTAACGCAGGCGGTTACAGTTTATAACATGGCTAATTTAAAGAATTTGTTACCGCGGGACGGGATTTATATTCAGGAGTAAACGATCACCTTTTCAATACCCAGGCATCCCGGTGATTGGGAAAATCCTTTTTGAGCTGTTTCAGGTTTTGTTCAGCTTCCTCGCGTGTAGAGAAAGACAAGGCGTAAACATCGATACGATTGGGGCGATCGATAACGGAAGCAGCTGAAAATCCTTCGGAATGCAACAGGGCAATCATGTCATCGGCTACATTGCGAACCTGATAAACACCGGTCACGATGTAAAACTTGGGGCCTTTCGATGACAGCGTAGCTTCTACTTCGGGTTGGGTTGTGGTAATGTTTTCACTAAGATCCGGCGTTTCCCCGGAAACAGCTCCAGCCGCAACGGATGGGACTGAACCGAGGGAGAAGAATTGAGCCGTTTGATGGCGAAGAGTACTGTCCTGAATGGGGAAAAGAAGCATTATAGCGGCAATAACCGCTGCTGCAGCTGCACCAATGGCTGCTTTCCTTACAATGAATTTCTTGCTGCTTTCCGGTATTTCGACTAACTGTGCAGCCGGCTGCAGCTGAATTACGGGTTTCAAGGAAGCACTGGAAAGCCCAAAGTGTTCGGGTCGCACAAAATTTTTTGACTGATAAACAAACCGCTGATCATCCACCATCCGGAAACTTCCCAGATCGCCCAGATCGACAGATTTCTCAGAACGTAACTGGTTTTTAATCTGTCGCACGGAGTCATTGATTTTTTGTGTGGCGTTTTCAAAAGAAATGCCGTCAATACGCATGTAAGACTCCACCAATAATCCGTCGTTGTGGGAGAGTTCTCGATTAAATACCAGTTCACACTCCGGTGGATTGAAAACCGAGAGTCCGTTTCTGTGGGCAGGAGCCGTATTCACAACAAATCCTCCCAGTGAAGGAACAATTACACAATTGTGTGTATGTAAAAGATATTCTATATGGGAAATCAGCTGGTTCATAACGCAAAGATAAAAAAATGATTATGGATTTGAAAATTTATTTTCTTATTTTTGTCTGATTACGTTCTGCAAAATCTTTCCAGTTCTTGTATTTAAGACCATCGGATTGAACACCCAAAGACTGGTAATAGTGGCACATGGCTGCAGCCAGACCGTCCGTGGCATCCAGCTGAGGAAGCATGTTCGCGTCAGGGATCTGCAGAATCTTTTGCAACATGTAGGCCACCTGTTCTTTTGCCGCACGCCCATTTCCGGTAATGGACATTTTTATTTTCAACGGAGCGTATTCAAAAATGGGAACGTCTCGTGCTATGGCTGCGGCCATGGCAACACCTTGTGCACGGCCAAGTTTGAGCATGCTTTGCACATTTTTACCGTAAAAAGGTGCTTCAATAGCCATCTCATCGGGTAAATATTCTTCGATCAAGCTGACAACCCGTGAATAAATTTTTGCCAGACGAAGGTAATGGTTTTCATATTTGTCGAGCTGCATAACACCCATTGCTTCAAGTGCCGGCTTGTTCCCGAGGACCTTGAGAATTCCGTATCCCATAACTTGTGTCCCCGGGTCGATACCCAGAATAATTCGTTCTTTTATAGGCGGTTGTTGTATCATAGATCAATGGGTTGCAAAAGTGTTGCAAATCCCTGAATGTTTTGTCCAAATCTTGTTGTTATTAAAAAATAGAGCTTTCTTCCCACAGTTTTGTTCCATTCCTCCAGGGCTTCAATTGTATCGGATTTAAACTCCAGGGCATAGGAGGCATCCCCGTTGTCGTCTTTAGAAAAAACACGTGTGAGCCTTGGCTCTTTCATGACATGGTTTTGGGTGGATAAGGGGATGTACTCGTTACGGATAAAATCCAGAAACTTGTTCTGTAATTCTGTCGGAACGCTAAAAGTAGTGTTATAAATAATCATTGTGTTCTTTTCTGTAAATTTACTTTTCGAATACCGTTGCAAATTTAAATAAAAACTCTATCTTTGCAAACCGAAACAAAAAACATGGGGGATTAGCTCAGCTGGCTAGAGCGTTTGACTGGCAGTCAAAAGGTCATCGGTTCGACTCCGATATTCTCCACTCACGAAAAACAGTTGTAAAAGGGATTTGCGGTAAAGACGGAAGTCCCTTCATTACTTGTAATAAATGCGGAAATTACCCGGAATTGAGCATAAAACGATTTTTTATGACTACTTTGAAATTAGTACTTGTCCCATAGGAAAGTGTTGAAAAGCGGAAAACACAAAATACAAATCGCGGTAGGAAACAAATAAATAAAATAATACATAGTTACTCGTTTTGAAATTGACAGGTCTCGATCAATTTAAAGCAGAGACAAGTGGTGGTGGGTAAGCAGATGCAGCCAATGCCGGGATATGAGAATTGGGGTATTCGTATATAAACGGTAAACAGCTTACGGCAAGAATACCTATTGATAATACTGATGCTAAAAAGAAACATATATTCCCATTGTTGCAACAAAATTTAAAGAACCTTTGTATCCGACAGGAAAATTAACATCGCATTTTATCTTTTTTAAAAATACTGATTTGCATGAAACATAAATTGTTCTTTTTTGCAGTCTTTACCCTCATTGTGTCGGGTTGTGCAAAAACAGATCTGCCTACGAAACCAAGCGATGCCGGCATATTGACCCTCACTGCTGTCATGCCGGACACGGAGTCACAAACCCGCGTTGCCCTGGAGAAAGATCCGGACAACAAAAATATTGTCGTGAGATGGAGAGCGGGCGACAAGGTGCAATTTTTCTTTAAAACACAAAAGTACTCGGTTGTGGCAGGAGAAGAGACAACCTTTACCATCGTCCCGGATACCGACAGCAAAAAGGCTACTTTCGCCGTTACACTACCGGCGGGTGTTACTGCACCCTGCACCGTTTATCTGGTTCACGGTGCAACGGCATCCACTGATGGCAGCAAGATCGAAGTGGATGTTTCTCCCGTGGGTTTCAAAAAGCTGGACGAATTGGTTACGCCTCTTGTTGGAAAAATGGAGGTTGTTTCCGGCAGTCCGGTAGATGTTATCCCTCTTAAGCATCTAGGCACCTTGCAATGTCTAACGCTGGCAAACCACTGGAAAAATATGTTCACGGCAACGGTGGAGTTGTCTTATACAGCAGGAAGTGAATGGTTTTACAAAACCGGCAGTAAATACGACCTGATAAGCGAATCGGTTAGTTTCACCGGTAGCGGCACAACCCAGTGGCAGGAGATCTCTGTTCCGGCATGGCAGGCTGAAACGTTTGCCCAGTGGGTGATGCCCAACGGGAATGTCCCGCCGATAATAGGGTTAAAAGCCGACAGTCTTGTTTCCGCCAACCAAAAGCCTGCGCGCAGTACCGGACTGGAGAGAGGCCGTGCCTATCGTCTCTATGGCTCAGTGGATTACTACCATACTGGCCTCAAGTTTGCCGAACCCCTTGTTTGGGCGGGTAGTAATGTCTACTGGGACGGTGCGCAGCTCACGTTCGATGAAACGGTTGTTGATGCTGGTGCTGGCTCCGATCTTAAGCAGGGTGTGTTCTTTAGATGGGGATCACTGGTGGGAGTTTCCCCCTCTTTATTTTATGTTACCTATACCCCTTGCTATGTTGCTGAGGGTGCTAGTTCCTGGACTATCGGCAATACCCCATATGACAGTATCCCTGATTTTTTAGGTGTGCATACTGATGGCGGTGGACAAACCAACACTTTTCTTAACGATGCCGATCGGAACAGTGACACCATGTATCTGACATCCAGGGGCGATATCTGCAAGTACCTGAGTAAGACCGGTGCTGTAGAAGGTAACTGGCGCATGCCAACCGGTGCCGAATTTAATGCTGCAGGTATAGCGGCGCGCATTATGGTTGGCTTTTCAACCTATACTTTTCCTTGGTCTAAATTTGGTACTTACGCCACTATTTCCGATGATGGGGTAGACGGTACAGCTGTGATCGGAGGTGGTGGTATCTATACTGTTGGCGATACTTCTACACGTTTTCCAGCCTCCGGTTACCGGGGTTACCATGGCACGCTCTTCAGTCTAGGTTCTCACGGGATTAATTGGAGCTGCAGCACCATAGATAATGGAACAGGCAACGCTTTTTGCTTGTCCTTTGCCCCACCTAGTGTGTCTCCAGCCTTTATTGCCACTCGATCTTTTGGATTTTCGGTGAGGTGTGTCCGAGAATAGATTGAAATTATTCACACCATCCCGTTCGTTAGCGGCGACTTGTCTGATATGCCGTATTGACTGAAGCGGATTTGTACATGTAGTAATGTCCGCTCTTCTTGTCTGGCATAATGTAAGGATCACGGATAGGAATTTCCGATAGCTTTTTTACGGTCTGGGCACATAACAGCAAAGCGTTGATAGCAATAATGAAAAAGAGTGTTAATGATTGATTTTTCAGGTTCATAATATTATTTTGTATTCAACGATACACAGAATCTTTCAGGGAACAGGAAAAAATCGATAATTTTGTCGTCGTGACAAGGAAGTAATTTATTTTGTATTTCTGTCCGCTCAACGAACTAATGATTTTGTTTGCGATAAAATGAAAAAAACAGGGATCGGGGTACTGGCGTGCCTATTATTATGCCTGCAAGGCCAGGCGCAGCTGAAAGTAGAAGATCACAGACCGTTGTTTGTCTTGAAGAATGATGCGATCATTACCGCTCCGGAGGAAGGAGTCTGGTCGGTTGCCACAGGATGGGAAAACGACTGGATGACAGAATGGATCCATGCTACTCCAACTGAAGTGGAGCAATACGATGAATGGACTATCCTGAAAGGAGAGATTGTGTTGCCGCATGGAGTTCTCTACATGAGGGATGCCTATCGTGAGGAAAAGCCGGGATTGATCAAATGTGTACGGCGGTTTGAATGGAAAGGGGAAAAGACATTATCTCCTTTAACCCTCTCTGTGCGTTTGCGCGTAAAAGGGAAGGAGATGTCCGTTTTTATGCCCGGAATTCTTTACTATGGAAATAAAAACGGAGCGCGTGTCAATCCCGACATTATTCCGGTTTATACAGGGAAAGCCGGTGAATTTGCCATCTTTGAAGATCATCGTTACCCGATGCCGTTTGTAATGCTGGAAAACCGGGAAGATCAATACGCGGCCGCGATTCATTTTACCCCCAGCCCCGTGCGTGGAGCTTTGCTAGCTGATCAATGGTGGTCTGCCGGTGTAGAGGCTGGTGACGGGTATACAGATTTTGTCCTTTATTCCGGCCCTATCGGCTACAACAAAAAACACAGTGTAGCCAAGGCTCTCCAGTTAACTCCCATGAAATATACCAATACCTATTTGAGTATGGAGCCGGGACGTATTATCGAAAAAGAATTTTATATCGAGCTGTATTCAATTGATCGGGAAGGGAGCGGTTTTCAACAACCGGTATACACTTCACTGGATTTACACAAACCCTATGATGCGGAGAGGTTTCCGGATTTCAATACGATACTTGCAAGCAAATACCGCTTTGCCCGGAGCCGGTGGGTGGATTACGGCAATAATGCCGCAGGCTATGGAATGTATGATTTGCAAAACAGAAAAGATGTGGTGATGGGATGGTGCGGCCAGGCGGATTCCCCGGGATATGCGTTGCAGGTTCTTGCCGACAGGTTAAACGATGAGGATTTACCGGCTAAAGTACAGCAATCGTTGGATTTTCTGGCATCATTTCCGGTGAATAGGGAGAACGGGATGTTTCCTGTGGGTTTTAACGGAAAAGAATTCTATGGGGGTGATCATGTTTCGTGCGGACAAGCGCTGTATAATTTTGCCAAAGCAATTGAAACGGCTCAAAAAAACAAACGGTATAACACGGAAAAATGGGAAGCATTTCTCACATCGGCATGCGATGGACAGGTAAAACGAATATTGAATCCGGCCTGGGATCCTCACTCTACTGCCGAAGGTTTTTACATGGCACCACTGGCAATAGCATCGGTTCTGTTTGGTAAAAAAGAATACCGACAAGCCTCGGAAAAAATTGCCGCAATCTACGCGGATCGTCACCTTGCCATGGACGGCTGCTATTGGGGAGGTACCCTCGATGCGACCTGCGAGGACAAAGAGGGGGCATGGGCTGCTTTCCAGGGTTTTTTGGAACTGTACGAGCGGTTCAAAGAGGATAAATACCTGGACTGGGCCAAACACGCGATGGACGTATGCCTGAGTTATGTGGTGGTGTGGGATATCCCTTTACCCGCAGGACGTCTAGCCGACTTTCATTTCAAATCGACTGGTTGGAGCGTAGTCTCTCCGCAAAACCAGCATATTGATGTCTATGCCGTCCTATTCGCTCCGGAAGTTTATAAGATGGGCAAATATCTGGACGACGACCGGTTAAAGCAATTGGCGAGAGTAATGTACCGCTCGTGTTTTCAGCTTACTGATATGTACGGGTCGCAGGGAGAGCAACTGCAACAGACCAATTTTGCGCAGCGCGGCGATATGAGCAATGTACATAACCTGCGGGGTGGATACGCAGAAGGCTGGACCGTTTTCTGGATTACAGCGCATTTCCTGAATGCGGCGGCTCGTTTTGTGGAACTTCAAGTTATTCCTTAAAAACAAGAGTCTTTTCCGGTTATCCGGTTTTTTTTGTCAGAACGCATGTGTGTGAGTGTGGAAATGCTGTTTCTTAATTAGAACGTAATATTTTTCCGGATTTATTTTTGTTTCTTTGTATCCGGAATCATCTGAATTTTATACATAACACAAATAAAATAATCGTATGAAAAAGACAATTTTTACCCTGTTTCTTGCTTCTTTTTTCGCCTTTGTTTCGCAGGCCCAACAGATCAATAACGGCGTGATGAATCTCAATGAATTTTCCAGGCCCAACAAACGCAGTAATATCGTCATACCGGATGTAAACGGCTTTAAGGTGCTGAAGTGTGACTTCCACATGCACACTGTTTTTTCCGATGGCGATGTCTGGCCTACGGTACGTGTTCAGGAAGCGTGGAGGGAAGGGCTTGACGCCATTGCAATAACCGATCACATGGAGTATACGCCAAAAAAAGACGATATTACACCCAACAACAACCGTCCTTATGAAATAGCGAAACCCAGTGCTCAACGGCAGGGGATTACCCTGGTAAAAGGAACGGAAGTGACCCGCCAGACTCCTCCCGGACATTTCAATGCCTTGTTTATCGGTGATACGGACGATTATTTAACCGTGAACACCAACGAGACGGATCGTGAAGCCGTGATGAAAGCCGAGGCACAAAATGCTTTTATTTTCTGGAACCATCCCGGTTGGCAGCCCGGAATAGCCGGTTCGTATGAATGGCTTCCGTTTATTGAAGATTTGTATAAAAATAAAGCGCTCGACGGAATAGAGGTTGTTAACGGAACAGGTTTTCACATGAAAGCACTGGATTGGTGTATCGACAAAAACCTGACCGTAATGGGATCGACAGATGTTCACAATTTAATCAGCCTTAGTTATGACAACAGCCGAAATTATGTACACCGTACGATGACCCTTGTTCTGGTCCGTGATAACACTCCCGAATCTGTCCGGGAAGCGTTGGATGCACGAAGAACAGTGGCATGGGCAAGTAAATACCTCATGGGAAAAGAAGAAAATGTCCGCTCTCTGTTTAATGCATGTGTGGAAGTTCTTCCTAGCCATCATTCCGAAACCAATCGCGAGGGAAAAACCATCAAATATTATCAGATCAGAAACAACAGCGACTTGTATTTCGAGATGGAACGTACAGCCGGTAACGGCCCCGGACGTATTGTCCTTTATCCGCAATCGTCACAAGTAATTGCCGCCGAGAGCGGCCAACCCGTATACAGCGTGGTTACCACTTACGTCCGCAGCGACAAACATCTTTCTGTGAATTTACTGTTACCTTAATTTTTTTAGGGAGATATAAAACGAAATATGCTATTCCGGTTTTCATTTTCGAGATGACGCCGGAATAGCTTTTTTTTACACTACAATTTGAAAAGAAAGCCGTATATTTGTATCAAAATAGGAAACGCATTACAAGAAATTTCTGCCGATAGATGAAGATTAAGACATTCGAATTTAACCCATTGGGAGTTAACACCTACGTATTATATGACAGAACGGGTGAGTGTATTGTTGTGGATGCATCCTGTTTTTTCCCCGATGAGAATAAGCTGCTGCTTAATTTTATACTGGATAACAACTTAGTTGTTAAACATCTTGTCAACACTCATTTGCATTTTGATCATATTTTCGGGGTAAATTTTTTAGCATCGCAATTTGGTTTGAAACTCCTGGTGCATCGGGACGATATTGTCTTGCTTGAAAACCTGTCGCAACAACTTCAGCTGTTTGGATTCAATACAAATGTGGATTACCGGCCTGAAATCAGCGGTTTTCTTGCTGAAAACGATGTAGTTTCTTTTGGAGAGCAACAATTGAAGGTCTTGCACGTCCCCGGACATTCTCCCGGAAGCATTGTTTTCTACAACGAAAAAGAGAAGCTTGCCCTGGTCGGAGATGTACTTTTCAACGGAAGCATCGGACGCACAGACTTGCTCGAAGGAAGCTTTGAACAACTTACCGAAGGTATTCGGACAAAACTCTTTACTTTTTCCGATGATACGGAAGTTTACCCGGGACATGGCCCCAAAACAACTATCGGACAGGAGAGAAGATACAACCCTTTTGTTGGAACAGGGAGTTAGGACCACGGGTGAAAAATAAAGGATAAGGAGCTAAGATGCTCTTAATTCGTAATTTGTAAATCATAATTAAACTTTAAACAAATAACTATATGGAAATGGAGCATTTTAAAACCCGTCATATCGGAATTAAGCCGGAGGACTTGGGCAACATGTTGCAGACCGTAGGAGTCTCTTCTGTTGACGAACTGATCGATCAAACTATTCCGGCAGATATCCGGCTAAAGAAGCCTTTATCATTGCCTAAAGCACAATCCGAAATGGAGTACGCCGAAGAGATCGGACGTATTGCGTCGGCAAACAGAGTTTTTACGTCATACATCGGTATGGGATGGTACGATACGATTACGCCTGCTGCCATTTACCGCAACGTATTTGAAAATCCCGTATGGTACACCTCTTATACGCCATACCAGGCCGAGATCTCGCAGGGAAGGCTCGAGGCATTGCTTAATTTTCAAACGGCAGTGAGCGAACTGACCGGCCTGCCCCTGGCCAATTGTTCGCTGCTGGACGAAGCTACTGCAGCTGCAGAAGCAGCAACAATGATGTACGGGTTGCGAAGCCGCGATCAGGTGAAAAATAACACGGAAATCCTTTTTGTTGATCAATACATTTTCCCGCAAACACTGGGCGCCTTACGCACGCGAATGGGAATGGCAGGCATCGAAATTGAAGTGGGGGATTACAAATGTTTCGATGCGGAGAAAAAATATTTTGGCGCCATCGTACAGTATCCCAACAGCAACGGAAATGTGGAAGATTACCGGAGTTTTGTGGAAAAAGCACACGCATCGGATTGTAAAGTGGCTGTTGCCGCGGACCTGATGTCGCTCGTATTGTTGACACCTCCGGGCGAGTGGGGAGCTGATATTGCTTTCGGCAGCAGCCAGCGTTTTGGGATTCCCATGTTTTTCGGTGGTCCTTCGGCTGCTTTTTTTGCCACGCGTGATGAGTATAAACGCAGTATGCCGGGGAGGATCATTGGCATATCGAAAGACGTTTACGGCAAGGATGCACTGCGCATGGCCCTGCAAACACGGGAACAGCACATCAAGCGCGAAAAGGCCACGTCCAATATTTGTACTGCTCAGGCATTGCTGGCAACTATGGCCTCGTTCTATGCCGTTTACCACGGACCCGAGGGATTGAAAAAGATTGCGAAACGTATTCATTCCGTTACCTCGCTGGTGGCAGATGAGTTAAAAGAACTCGGGTTTAAACAGCTTAATAGTAGCTACTTCGATACGCTAAAACTGCAGCTTCCCGAAAATATAACGCAAGGCGGTGTGAAAGACTTGGCTGAAATGCGCAACATCAATCTCCGTTACTTCGATACCGGAGAAATAGGTATCAGTATCGATGAAACAACAGACGGTTATCGTGTTCATGAATTACTGGCCGTGTTTGCCATGGCGGCAGGAAGCTCCAAGGTATTTATGATTGACGAAATGCCGGAGAAAATAACGTTGAAGGGAGATCAGTTGCGCACCTCGGATTTCCTGTCTCATCCCAACTTCAATAATTATCACTCCGAGACTGAGTTGATGCGTTACATCAAGCGGTTGGAAAGAAAAGATATATCCCTGGCACATTCCATGATTTCGCTCGGGTCATGCACCATGAAACTGAATGCGGCATCAGAGCTTCTCCCTCTGGGGCATCCGGGATTTCAGAAAATACACCCATTTGCTCCTGAAGACCAGGTGCAGGGTTATCAGGAAATGATTCATGAATTGGAATCCATGTTGGCTGAAATTACCGGATTTACGGCAACGAGCTTACAACCCAATTCGGGTGCTGCCGGAGAATTTTCCGGGTTACTGGTTATAGCCAGTTACCTGAAGAGCATTGGCCAGGGACATCGCAAGATAGTGCTTATCCCGGCTTCTGCACACGGAACCAATCCTGCCAGCGCAGTGCAGGCCGGTTTTAACCCGGTGACTGTGGCGACGGATATGAAAGGGAACGTCGATATGGAAGATTTGCGGAAAAAAGTAGAAACACATCGTGACGATCTCGCTGCCTACATGATTACCTATCCCTCTACACACGGTATCTTCGAAGTCGAGATCCGGGAAATGTGCAACATCATTCACGAGGCGGGCGGACAGGTTTATATGGACGGTGCGAACATGAACGCACAGGTCGGGCTAACTAACCCCGGAACTATCGGAGCCGATGTTTGCCACCTTAACCTGCACAAAACATTTGCTATTCCTCATGGTGGAGGTGGGCCGGGAGTTGGCCCTATCTGCGTGGCCGAACATTTGGTGCCTTTCCTCCCGGGTCATCCAGTGATGTTCGAATCGGGCGTGAATGCCGTCTCTGCTGCTCCTTACGGCAGCGCAGGCGTGCTTGCTATTACTTACGGATATATAAAAATGATGGGAACGGATGGCTTAACGGAAGCCACTAAAATAGCTATCTTGAACGCCAACTATCTGGCTGAGAAATTAAACGATTCTTACGGGATCGTTTATCGCGGAGCGAACGGCAGGGTAGGGCACGAGTTGATTCTGGAATGCCGGGGATTGAAATCCGTTTCCGGAATCACAGAAACGGATATTGCCAAACGACTGATGGATTACGGATTTCATGCGCCCACACTCTCGTTCCCTGTCCACGGGACGTTAATGATCGAACCTACCGAAAGTGAAAGCCTTGCCGAGTTGAATCGATTTGTGGATGCCATGCAGCAAATCCATGCCGAAATCATCGAGGTCTCACGGGGCGAATACACTGCCGAAGACAATGTACTGGTAAATGCTCCGCATCCCGAGTACGAATCGGTTGCCGACGAGTGGAAGCATGCTTACCCGCGCAGCAAGGCGGTTTATCCGTTGCCTTTCGTTGCAGAAAACAAATTCTGGGTAAATGTTGCCCGCGTGGATAATGCGTTTGGCGACAGAAACCTGGTAGCGTGTTTATGCAGTATGTAGCAATTTTCAAGAACTACTGCTTCATACAGTTTAATTTCACTTAACTTTTTCATATGTTAGTCACAAGATTTTAAATCTCACTCTCAAAAGTATTTCTGACGGGCGCAAATCATATATTGAATAATAACTGCTGATATCGCTGTAGGAATAGGTTATGAACTTGTTTGTATTAAAAATGTTTGTCCAATCCAGCATTAAATCCACGTTTTTTAACTTGTATTTTACACCCAGGTTCCCAAACCAAGATGACCGGGCTTCAGACTCTATCAAGCTGTTGAAATAATGATTGAACGATATATTGAAAATCAGTTTTTTTACCGGAATTATTGAGGTGCCTAGATTTTGTGCAACATTATGAACGGCCGGCATGGATTGATTGCGGATTTTACTTCGGGTATGGCGATAAGAAATGTCGTATTTGAGGACCATAAATCTGCCAATATCCGTAGTAATGGAAGGGGATAAGGAGTAAGAGTCAAAATTCAAATTCGAAACAATGCCTTGATTTAGCGACAGGGTTTTGCTTTTATTATAACTTGCAAACAACTTCATTTCCGATTTTATCGCATCGATACTTTGGCTGAAAGAATAATCCAACCCGTAGTAATGCGAAGTATTAGTATAAGGAATACTCGTGGAACTGCTCATTATGCCGTTATAGCGGACATCTCCAAGTGTATTGCGCCATATATTGGAATAGGATAACCTGAAAGATGTAAATAATGTTGTAAAGGGATTTTTGTAACTGAAATGCACGAAAGTGCCGGTTTGATGGTTTTTGCCGAGCAATCCGTTACTTCTGTTCATTCCCCGGTAATTAGCCATGATATATCCCAGATAATCTTCGTTAATACCCCCAAATTGATTTGAAAAACGTACGTTTGAAAACAAGTCCCATCGCGAACTGATAGGATATTGAATGATCAGGAGTGGTGAAATAAGCACATGCCCCCCGTTTTTTGAAGTATTTCGAATGTGGTCGTTCCGATTGATAAACAGATAACTAACCGGAAAAGAAAGAATCGGTTTGAAATTTTCCGAAAAACGATAAGACAGGCTCCCATTAAGGCGAATACCAATTTCGTTTCGATGTAATCGGTTTCGTAAAGTGTCTGCCGAAACTGATGAAATCGCATCAGACACAAAAAGGCCGGACTGCATAAAGTAATGATCGGAAAATACATTGGTGCTGTAGCCAACCGTAAAACGCTTGCCCAAGTTTCCTCCAGATACATACAGATTAGTTTTTAAATGGTTATAAGAAACCTCTTGCCGGATTAATGTATCTGATTCTTTTAAGTTAGTAAAAACTTCATCGAACAAAACAGGTGAAACGCTCAGTGAATGATTCTGCATAGTGTAGGATATTTGAGAGCCAACCCTGAAATTTTTATTCTCTTTCCGGCGCAGGTACTCGAAATCGTTGCCAATGTTGAACGATGGGAATTGTAGAAATTGGGATATGTCGCGTACAGCGGCAATTTTACCGGTATGCTCGTTCCATCTGGAAGATACATTGAGCTTGTTATTCAGGAAATATTCATCGGTATTCCCCTCCAGTGTAAGTGTTCCCTCCAGCTCACGCTTTAATAATTGGGCATTCATATCTTCGGTTATGTGGATGTTTCCACCGTCAGTCACAAATATATCTCGTTTTGAATAACTACTGCTTTTTTGTTGATCGTATAAATAATTAAGGTTCCCGGTCAGCGTAAGATCTTTCTTTAATGCTTTCAGGCTGTTGAGCGATCCCAAGTGTGCATTATTAAACAGATGATGCTGTTCTCTTATGGCAGGCGGAACGGGTGCAATTACCGACATGAAGTTTACCGGGCCTCCGCCGGATCCACCGTAAAAAGACGTCAACTCCCGCACGATATCCCGTCCTGTATTATCGCCCTTATAGACCGACATATCTTGTTGAGTCGCCGAGAAACGCATTCCTACCAATTCGTTGCTCAATAACATAGGTGGAAGTCCCGCTCCGGCTTGCGCAGTAAGAAAAAAAGCACCGTGTGCCGATTTTTTTAATTTAAGATTAATGGCGGCTGCTTCGGGAATTTCCATTTCTTTTAGCGCCTTGATGGGTTGGTGGTTCTCAAGCACTTGCACGGATGCCACTTTTGTAGCATCGACATTATTGGTGGCGATACCGTACTTCCCTTTCAGCAGGTCCAATCCTTCTACATAAAATTTGCTGATAGCTTTGTTCTGATAGAGTATCTGTCCCGAAGATAACACTTGGATTCCGGGCAGTTTTTTTAATACGTCGCCAATGCTGCGGTCGGTTTCGTCCAGAAAACTCGCTACATCGTAATGGATAGTATCACCCAACTGACGGATTTTAGGCGCCTGGACAATAACTTCTTTTAGCTCCATTGTTTTTTCAACTACCAAGAATTCCACGAACCCTATATCGCTTTTTACGTGTTTTGTCTGGCTTTCCAATGTCATGGCTTTCACGGATATTTCTACCGAGTCGGGCATATTGGCGCTCCTTAGCGTGAACGTCCCCTCTTTCGAAGTCATCGAATAGGATATAATTGATGTTGAGCCTACAGGATGCATTGTAACGGCAGCATTTGCAACAGGCTCCCGGGTTTGTTGGTCAAGTACTCGGCCTTTGATTTCTTTCTGAGCAAAAACAGCACTAAAAGAAAGCAACAGTATTAGAATGAAAAGAGTTGTTTTTCTGCTCATTTATGCTTATTCACCTATTTCCATTTCGGGATATGTAATGGGGTTATTTATATTGTAAAAAAAGATTATTGAGTTTGAACTTTCGTAAAAACCATACCCAACTTTCTGATACTTATTTTGTTTTAATTTATTAAATAGCTTATAATCGATTGTTTCAAAAGTATTATTTAAAATATCATTGACTTTCAATATCGGAGAATCAATCTTTTCCAGTCCAATGGCTGTCATACAAAAAACGTTGTCAGAATCCTCAATTTTCATAATCATTCCGGGCAATCCGTGAAATTTCCACGGGCCGTCATTAATAGGAATATCAATTGTAAACCATGCATAGTATCTGCGACCTCTAAACTGCGTTACAGCCTTCATACAATGATAATTAAGAATAGTCGCTGTATCAGCTAATATTTCCCAGTCTAAAACAATTGACTCGGCTACTTTATATTTATATTTTAAATCATTATCTCTGCCTAATGTAATAACTTCATTAGAAAGACGTTCCTTAAAGATATATGCAGTCTCAGCTTTTCTTCCACCAATTGTTTCATCTACTTTCATGTTTAACTCCAATCTTCTTTCGAGTTCTTGTTTGTCGGTTGAAAAACGTAACCTTTTCATTTTCAAAAAATTTGAATTATCTGTTGAATCAATAGTTCTGAGTCTCCAGTCATAGTATACCGAATATGAATTTTCAATATCTAAAGCCATGGTATCGGTTATGACAAAAGGGTCTCCATTCTTAATTGCTTGCTGTTCGGCTCTATAGATTATACGGAAAATGGCAGAGTTTTGCGTTTCTTTGATCGATTGTGCTTTTGCGGATAAAAACAACAATAAAAGAGAGTTAATAATTGATACAGACTTTTTCATTTTTGAATTTTTTGCTGGTATTCATTCTATAATTTTCATTTCAGGATACATTATCGGATTTTTGCTCCGATAATAAATAACGGCATCACCATCAGAAAAGCCGATAGTAATACGACTAAATTTATCTTTTCGAAATGCTTGCCATTGTTTTATGCTGCCATTTAAGTATCCTGACACAAATCGAAAATCCCAATCAATAGCAATTTCCGTATCTGTCAATTTTTGCATGCCAATAGCATTTAATTCAAATACTTTCTCATTGTCTGCTATTTTCAGTATCAGTCCAGGTAATCCATAAAACTTCCAAGGCCCTTCATTCATAGGCAGATCTAACGTAAACCATGCGGCATATTGACGGCCTCTGAAAACTGTGGTTGCTTTGTGGCAGGGATAATTCAGAATAGTAAGCATATCTTCACTTATTAACCATTGTTGGGGTGGAATAAATTCAATAATACGAAAAAGAGCGAATTTATCGAAAGAGGTTATCGGTCCCTGATCTATAGTTATGATTTCGTTCTTCTCTTTATTTTTAAATATTTTGGCAGATTCACCCAGATTATTTCTTAAGTTTCTGACTTCTAAGACTTCTTGTTTAGCAGTTAACCGTTTTTCTAAAGCTTCAGCATCACTGCTGTAACGTATTTTTCTTGGAGAAACCTTGTTTGCAGGAGTCTTGTCTTGTCCAATAAAAAAATACGATGACCAGTTTTGCCCAATATCTAATGCCATGGTATCCGTAATAATTATTGGGTTACCATCTTTCAGTGCACGTTGCTCGACTTTATAAAACACACGAAAAAAAGCGGAATCTAATATTTCGCGATTGGGTATTTTTTGAGTAGGCTCCAGGGCTGGTGAACCAATAATTGTCCAAAATAGGAATATAGAAAGTAAGATGATAAATGTTTTAATCTTCATATAACAATATCCTTTAATTGGGGTAATCGATAAAGATCCCACATACTTTCACACTCTAACCTTCTTTTTCTATATCGATTATTCAATAGATCGCCTATTATCAATCGTTTCTATATGCTGTTTCTTGCGGACATCAATTCAAATGATTCAAAAGAAAATATTTTTTGCAAAATAAGCACGTTCCTAAAATATCCATACATTTAAATTTTACCCCGAACATTTATTTCAAAACATTAACCAACGCTTTAAGTTCCTTGACAAGTTTTTCTTCACTCTCGAAACCGGTGCTTGAGTAACGCAATGTGCCTTGTTTATCGATAAAAAACTTTACCGGAATAGCTTTTACATTGTATAAATTACCTACTAAAAACTGATCATTATTTTTTTCATCGATCAATACTCGAAAATCGGCAAATTTATCATCAAGAGTTTTACTAATGGCTTCAAGTCTTTTTTCATCACTGTTGTCATATTCTTGTGTATTGATAAAAAGAAATACAACATCTTTGCCTTTCAATTCATTCATCGCTTTTAGCATAGCCGGAAAAGAAGCGATGCAGGGACCACACCAGCTTGCCCAAAAATCTAAAATTACCACACTACCTTTAAAATCTGATAGTCTTACCGTGTTTCCCTCATCATCTTTCAGTGAAAAATCGGGAGCCGGCATACTAATCATCTTCTTTTTCAACTCCTCAATGTATGATAAATTTCCGGCATTTTTCAGATTTTCCAGAGCTTGATGTAATCCGTTATCATCGCCGTTTAAGGCGATGTAAGCAACTTTGTATAACGAATCCATTTTGGCGCTTCCGTACTTATCTTTTATAAAATTTTCGGATTTTGATAATGCGTCTTCAAATTGCTTGTTGTTCACTAAATACTGCACAACATTCTCATTTGCCCCTAAATTTTCCCAATTGAATAATTCTGCCGATTTCACCTCATTATCTACCGCACCTTGTGTATCCCCAAGTTTATTGAGAATATAAGCGTAAGTATCTAAATAATTGGCCTTGTTTCTGAGAAATATTATTCTTGTGGTCTCCGGTTTTTTAACTTCCATCATTTTATCTACGTTAAGCAACGATTTTTCTGAATATTTTTTTGCCAAGTCAATATCTTTATCCTTTGTAGCCATCTTCCAAGCAATTTCGTTATATTCTCTGGCAAGAAAAGAAGGATCGTTAACTTTGGAAATATGTTTTTCGAAATTATCGTAATCCAACAAACCTCTATAAGTAGTAATCAAACTGTGGGTAAGCTGTGTTCGCATTTCCGGTTCTATATCACTGAAATTTTCCACGATTGAACTATATCTTGTAAGGGCGGAATCGGGTAAATACATCGCCATAAAATAAAAATCTATATATTGTTTTCTTAACGCTGCTTTTCCTTTAGGGTGTTTTTTAATCACTTCATTGATCAAAGAATCTCTTTTTTGATGATCCCTGCCAACGATGGTTTCAACAATTCGCTCCGTAAAATTGTCGTTTTTCCCTGTTTCCAAAATTTTATTGTAATACTCAGTTGACAATTTAACTGCTTCCGCTTCTTTTGATTTATCGAGTTTCAACGTGCTCAAATATATCGGTAACGTCGATTCTTTTAAATCGGGATGCAATTGGTACTCTTTTTCCATGAGTTGAATGGCTTTGAGGGTATCCACTTTTGCATTAAAGAAATATTTGTTGTAGAGGCTTACTGCTCCTTGTGTAAAAAAAGTTCCTTTTTTAGGTTTTCCGTTTTCATAAACATTGAAACCGTAACCTTTGTCACGGTTATTGTCAAATTCTTTTCCGTTGGTAATCTTTATAGAAACATACAACACTGAGTCCGTCAATTTAAAACGTCCTGTAATTTTATTGTTTTGAAATTCAGACGGAATAATTTCATTTTTAAACCTGTTCTCCCCCATATAATTAAAAAAATAAGAAATTTCCGTATCCGGTTTTGCTAAATCTCCTATGTATGTAACGGTTACTGTATCTCCCGATTCAGGCTTTAATGGATGTATGGTCAGGACTTGATTTTGTGCACACAGGCTGCTGGTAAAATAAATCAGGAAAGAAAAGAAAAATATTTTTTTCATAGCCATTATGTTTTATGTTGGATTAGTAAATGCTATATCTTTATGTGTTCCAAGGTTATAAACACTTATACTTATTTGCAAATATAGAACAATAAATCATTTATTACTATATTTTCGTAAAAAATTTACGGATTTGTTGTCTTGATAATTACTCATTAGTCATGATTATGATATCATACGAGTTTATTATTGCAATCCATTCCCGTTATTTTGTATTGCTTGTTTGCTCTTTAATTGACGTATCTCTTTTTTTCGTATCTTTGCACCTCAAACCCAAAGTGTCCAATAAGTGCAGCAACAAAATCATCGTTCCGGATTCGTAAATATTGTGGGAAATCCCAACGTGGGAAAATCCACGCTGATGAACCGGCTGGTAGGCGAAAAGTTATCCATAATAACGCCCAAATCGCAAACCACGCGTCACCGCATTATCGGCATCGTAAACACCCCTGAATACCAGGTAGTGTATTCCGATACGCCCGGTGTGCTTCGTCCCAACTACAAGCTACAGGAGCAGATGCTTAACTTCTCGTTATCCGCGCTTGATGATGCCGATGTGTTGCTGTACGTGACCGATGTAGTGGAAAAAACCGATAAAAACGATGAATTCCTCTCCAAGGTACAACGGTTGAACCTTCCGGTTTTATTGCTTATCAATAAAATTGACCAGACCACACAAACGGAACTTGAAAAAATGGTTGATACGTGGCACGAGATGTTGCCGGATGCTGAAATTTACCCCATATCAGCACTCAATAACTTCAGTATTGACAGGGTGCAAAAGCGCATTTTAGAGCTTTTGCCCGAGTCACCGCCTTACTTTGAGAAAGATGCGCTGACGGATAAGCCTGCCCGGTTCTTTGTTAACGAGATCATCCGCGAAAAAGCTTTGTTGCTGTATCAGAAAGAGGTTCCCTATTCCATTGAAGCGATAGTGGAAGAATTTAAGGAAGAAACGGACATTATCCGTATCCGCGCCATTATCTTGGTGGAGAGAGATACACAAAAGGGCATCGTAATCGGCCATAAAGGGGAGTCGCTGAAAAGACTGGGTACCCTGGCGCGAAAAGACATCGAACTGTTTTTTGAAAAAAAAGTATTCTTGCAACTTTACGTTAAAGTAGAAAAAGACTGGCGAAACAGGGACAATCTGTTGAAGAATTTTGGGTACAAGTTGGAATAGAATTTCCAATTATCAATTACAAATTACAAATTAAATTTATCAGTCTGAAAGCCCAATGTCTTTTGTCTGATAGTCTTAAAAGAATATGAGAAACTTAGTAGCTATAGTTGGACGCCCGAACGTCGGGAAATCAGCGTTATTTAACCGGTTAACACAAAGCCGCCAGGCTATTGTTACCGATGTATCGGGAACCACACGCGACCGTTTGTACGGAAAAGTCAATTGGAGCGGACAAGACTTTTCGCTGGTCGATACCGGCGGCTGGGTAGTCAATTCCGACGATATAATGGAGGACGAAATAAACAAGCAGGTACAGATCGCGGTGGAAGAAGCCGACGTGATCCTTTTTGTTGTTGACGTAATGAACGGGCTTACCGACCTGGATAATGGGGTGGCTCATTTGCTGCGTCGTTCCGGCAAGCCTGTAGTCGTGGTTGCCAACAAAGCCGACAATTTTGAGATCGGTCATCAATCGGCAGAGTTTTATACGCTGGGGCTAGGTGATCCTTTTCCTATTTCGGCCATCAATGGTTCGGGAACGGGTGATCTGTTGGATCACGTTTTGTCGTTGTTCAAGAAAGAAGGTGAAGAGGAAAAATTAGCAGATATTCCCAAGTTCGCTGTTGTTGGCCGTCCCAATGCCGGGAAATCATCGATCGTAAATGCTCTGGTGGGTGAAGAACGCAATATCGTGACCGAGATTGCCGGTACTACCCGGGACTCCATTTATACCCGGTATGATAAGTTTGGGATGGATTTTTACCTCATCGATACTGCAGGGATTCGCAAAAAAGGAAAAGTGACGGAAGACCTGGAATATTTCTCGGTTATCCGCTCCATCCGTGCCATTGAGGAGGCTGATGTCTGTATCCTTATGATTGATGCCACGCGAGGAATAGAAAGCCAGGACCTGAATATATTCTCACTGATCCAGAAAAACCGGAAGGGCCTGGTGGTGTTCGTCAATAAATGGGATTTAATTGAAGAAAAAGACAACAACCTGATAAAGAACTTCGAGAACATTATTCGCGAACGATTTGCACCGTTCACTGATTTCCCCATTATTTTTGGTTCAGCCTTAACTAAACAACGGATTCTGAAAGTGATGGATTTGGCAAAAGAGGTATATCAGAACAAAAAACAAAAAGTGCCTACGCACAAACTTAACGAAGTGATGCTGCCTATTATTGAAAGGACTCCGCCACCGGCAAATAAAGGGAAGTACATAAAAGTTAAGTATATAACGCAACTGCCAAACACTCAAGTTCCCTCTTTTGTGTTTTTTTGCAACCTTCCCCAATGGATCAAAGAGCCTTATAAGCGGTTCATCGAAAACCGGATGCGTGAAAACTGGAACTTCACCGGAACGCCGATTAATGTTTTTTTCCGGGAAAAGTGATGACACAATAATGGTCCTCAAATATTCCCGAAAGGAATGTTTTTTGCCTCGCAGACCTCAATCAGTTTGGCCTTAATCCTTTTTAAGTCGTTGTATTTAAGGTTACCCAGGTCTATCTTGTAGTTGGTCCCGGTAGTAGTCAGTGTCAGGTAGCTTAGCCCGATACCCAGTTGTGTGACCGTTTCCCACAAGATGGAACCGTTTATGCGTTGTTTAGGTAATTTAATTCGAAATTCATCGTTATCAATTTCCACAATAAAATCCGATTGCCAAACGGTTACTGTAAACACCAATAGTGCCGCTAAAACAACTCCTGCTACCCCAACATAAAACAGAAAATCCAAGCTGGCGTGTATAGCCTGGGATATGCTGACTCCAACAGCCAGCGCAAACAGAAACCCTCCGGCAACCAATGCGGTAATCTTCACTTTCGACGGTAACGAATAAACAATTTTCAGGTCTTCCATAACAAACGTTATTTATCGAATTTAATGTTATCTGCTGAATAACAAATAATTCAGTTTACAAAAATACAATTATTACGCGGTTTTTTGTAAATAAACATGAAAAATCGATGATATGAGAAAAAAAATTCGTTAATTTGTATATAATTTATAGGATAAGTTAAACAAATTGAACGTAAACTTATTTTACCAAAAGACGTTTATGTAGCAATATTTCTCAACTATGTTGGTTGGGATTAAAATAGGAAGAGTGAATTGATGAATAGTAACAATCTTGAAAATGAGAAACTTCCTGAAAACAGGGAAGGTAAGGCTGAAGAAACTATTGACCAACTTCCCCAGGAAGAAAAAGTATCTGCGGAGCCCGTTGAAACCACTTCCGGAGAGCCGGTAGAGGCAGAAAAAACAGTTGCGGAACCAGAAGTGGCTGAAACAGAGCCGGTAAAGGATGCCGAAACGGAACAAGCGCCTGATTCGGAGCTGAAAACCGAAAAATCTGTTGACGGAGAGGAGGGTGAAATCAATTACGATATAGAAACTCCAGAAGGTGTGAATGCGGAAACTGAAGATGCGGAGGAAGAAGTAGATGAAAACAGCGTTTCGGATGATGATTCCACGGAGTTATTGGCCATAGAAGAGATTGTGCAGAAACTCAGGAATTTGCTGGCTTCCGACCATCCTCAGCGAAGAGAAGTGGATGAGGTGAAAAATCAATTTTACCGTTCACTTCGCAACGAAACCGAAGCGCAAAAAGCTGTTTTCCTCGAATCGGGAGGCGAGTCTATCGATTTTGTTGTTAATGAATCGGAAATCTATGCCGAAGGTAAGGAACTGATTCAAAAAATAAAAGAAAAACGTGCTGTAATTCTCGCCCGTGAAGATGCGGAAAAGGAAAAGAATGTTGCTAAAAAAATGGCGATTATCGATCAGGTAAGACACCTTGCCGAAAATCAAAGCCAGGAGGATTTTAACAAAACTTATCAGGAGTTCCGCTCACTTCAGCAACAGTGGAACGAGATTAAACTTGTACCACAGACCAAAGTGAATGAACTTTGGAAAGAATACCAACGCCATGTGGAAAAATTTTACGACCTGGTGCGCATCAACAACGAGTTCCGTGAATACGACTTCAAAAAAAATCTGGAACTCAAGACCGAACTTTGCGAAGCAGCCGAAAGGCTCGACGAAGAACCGGATGTGGTTTCGGCGTTTCATCAACTGCAAAATCTTCACCAGGAGTGGCGTGATGTAGGCCCGGTTTCTCGCAAAGACCGCGAAGAAATCTGGAACCGTTTTAAAGCAGCTTCTACCCTAATCAATAAAAAGTATCAATCTCATTTCGAAAGCCTTAAAGGGAAAGAAGAGGAGAATCTGGCGGCTAAAACCGCGTTGTGCGAAACCCTTGAAGCCATCGATTATTCGAAATTAAACTCCGTTAGGGACTGGAACAACAAGATCAAGGAAGTTCTTGATATTCAGAAGCAATGGCGTGAGATAGGCTATGTGCCAAAAAAATGGAACACCAAAATATACGACCGTTACCGTGCTGCCTGTGACTTCTTTTTCCGTAATAAAAACGATTTCTACAAATCGATGCACGGCGAAATGGAGGAAAACCTGAAAAAGAAAGTTGCTCTTTGTGAACGTGCCGAAGCCTTAAAGGATAGCCAGGATTGGAAAAAAACAACCCAGGAAATGATTTCTATTCAGAAAGAGTGGAAAACCATTGGTATTGTTCCCCGCAAATATGTGGACAGCACGTGGAAACGGTTTATTGCCGCTTGTGATTATTTCTTTGAACAAAAGAAACTCCACACCTCCACTCAACACGATGAAGAGGCCAGAAATTTCGAAAAGAAAAAAGAGATCGTGGAGAAGATAAACATGCTGGATACCACCCTCACTCCTGAACAGGCGTTGCCGCTGTTAAGGGAACTAATGGATGAGTGGTATGGTATCGGACACGTGCCTTTCAAGGTTAAGGACAGGGCTTACAAAGAGTTCTATGATGCTACCGAAGCTCAGTTCGACAGGTTGAATATCGATAAAACCGACCGGAAATTAGACAGTTTCAGGTCGAACATCTCGGATATAGCCAGATCGGATAATGCCAAAGGCCAATTGTTGCGTGAACGGGAAAGGCTGATGCGCCAATATGAGCGTATGAAAGTGGAATTGCAAACGTACGAAAACAACATCGGCTTCTTGTCGGTTTCGTCGAAAAAAGGCAACAACCTGGTGGACGATATGAACCAGAAGATGAAAAAAATAAAATCAGAGCTTGAGTTGCTGGTGAAAAAAATTGCAGCCATAGACGAGGAACTATAATAATTGCTTTATATAAAATGTTAGGCGATCACTTTTTTGGTCGCCTTTTTTTATTACGTGGGTTTACAAGCATCCATCTCCGGAAGAGTGAAATCTACAAACCATCGCTGGTGGGCTGTGAACATCGGGATTAATCTATTTAACAGGTGTTTGACAAAAATGTGTTATTTTTTGAGATAAATGTTGTATGCGTTTTAGACCTTTACCACTACTTTCGCAGAAAAGACACACTGAAAAATAATAGTCGAGAAAACACGAACCCAAAGAAAACCACCCATTGGATGCATGTTGATTGAATTAAATGAAATTTATTTAGTAACGATGTCTTAAAGCAACGATCTTTATTAATCTAAAACAAATGATGGAATGAAAAAGAAAAACTCAATTAAACTATTGAAAGGTTTACTGCCCGCTGTATTGTGGGTATTTTCCTTTGCTGTGTTTGCTCAACCCATTACGGTGAGTGGAACGGTGTATGATACTAGTGGAGGGACACTCGTTGGAGTAACCCTTCAGGTGCAAGGTACTTCTGTGGGTACCGTTACCGACCTGGATGGAAACTTCAGATTGACTAATGTGAATCCAAATGCTTCATTAGAAATCTCTTATGTGGGAATGAGAACCCGGATTGTTTCTCTTAACGGGAGAACATCCATCAGCATCACGCTGGAGGAAGACACGGAAATGTTGGAAGAACTTGTGGTTATCGGTTACCAGACGATCCGAAAAGCCGATTTAACAGGATCTGTTTCCGTATTTAATCCCGATGAAATGAAAAATACAATCGTAACCGGTACGGTAGGGGATGCTTTAGGCACTCTTCCCGGGGTTAATGTACGCACATCCGGCGCTCCGGGTAGGGAAGGAAAAGTAGAAATTCGTGGTACGGGAACATTTGGAAACAGTGCTCCGCTGTATGTGGTTGATGGGGTTATCTCCGGCGCAAATAGGGATTTCAACTTTAACGATATTGAAAGCATCCAGGTCTTAAAAGATGCTTCTGCTGCAGCAATTTACGGATCAAGAGCCGGAAACGGAGTAATTATTATTACCACCAAGCAAGGGAAAGAAGGGAAAATGAAGATAGATGTCTCTTCTCGTGCAACCTTGCAATGGCTACCAAAATACGACCTTACAAACCGTAATCAATGGATTGAACTAAATGACCTGGCTTTTGCAAATGCCGGCCGACCTGCTGCCAACCATTTTGACGGAAATACAGACTGGCAAAAAGAAGTATTCAAATCCGGCATAGTACAGGATCATAATATTGCTTTTTCTGGAGGCAACAAAGATAGTCGGTATTTTATTTCAGGTAACTACCAGCATAATTCGGGAACAACTATCGGAACACAAAGCGAACGTTTCACTTTACGTTCAAATACGTCGGCTTCACGTGATTTTGGCGATGAGGTTACATTCCGTATTGGTGAGAATATCGTGTTAAGTCACTTTGCTGTGGATGAGTTAAATACAAATCCTATTGTCGATGTTTACCGCATGCTTCCTACTATTCCTGTGTATGATCCAAACAATACAGCTAAAGGTGGATACGGATTCGGGGACGGAAGCAGGGATGTTACGTTCGGTACCAATCCCTTTGCCAAAGAAGACTTTGAAGATACGAAAAACAGTAACTTGCGCATCCGGGGAAATATTTTTACCGAACTGGAACTGCTGAAAGCATTGAAATACAGGTTTAACATGGGATTTGATTTTAGCAACGATAGGCATACCTATTTGCGGAAAGAAGGATATTGGACGTATAATCAACCGTATGATCCCTCTTCTTTAAATAAAAATCAAGCCCAGTATCAGGGGCTCGTGTTTGATAATACCTTGGAATACAATAAAAAGTTTGGAAAACACGATATTTCTTCTGTATTCGGACTGAGCTATCAAACATCTACCTATGAGCAAATATGGGGTACAAAAAATGATGTGCTTAGGTCCGGAGATGACTATTTCAGAAACTTGGATGCAGCCCTGACCAATCCAAAAACTGGAAATTACACCGATTTACAGAAATTATTTTCCGTTTTTGGCCGTGTAAACTATAATTACGATGAGAAGTATTTGTTCAGTTTTACCGTGCGAAGGGACGAGTCTTCTAAATTTTCACCGTCTACCCGGGTAGGGTATTTTCCTTCTGTGTCAGGAGGTTGGAGAATAAGCCAGGAGGACTTCTTTGATGTGTCCTGGCTGAATGACCTGAAGTTAAGAGCGAATTACGGGATTTTAGGAACATCGAATATTGGCGTATGGGATTGGGTGTCATTTATTACCGTTTTCCCGCAGGCCATATTCGGCAGAAGTCAGTCATTGCAAACCGGAATGACTCAAATACGACTTGCAAATGCTGATCTCAGGTGGGAGAAGTTGACTCAGCTGAATGCCGGATTTGATGCTGTTCTGCTTAATAATAAATTGAATCTTTCGGCAGATTATTTCTTAAAAGAAACGAAGGATGTGCTTACCCCGATGCAGATATTGATGGTTACAGGCAATAACGGAGGTAATCCGTATGTGAATGCAGCTACTTTGCAGAATACGGGAGTTGAAATCTCTGCTACCTGGAGAGACAAGGTAGGCTCTGATTTTGGTTATAGCATCAATGTGAATGGCTCTTATCTTAAAAACAAAATATTGGAATTGGGATACGGACGCAAAGAATTTACACAATGGGATACTAAATCCATAGTCGGAAAACCCATCGGTGAATGGTACCTCATTAAAACTGATGGATTGTTCCGTACTCAGGAAGAAGTGGTGGCTCATACAAACAGTGAAGGAAAAGTTATTCAACCCAATGCCAAGCCGGGTGATGTAAAGTATATAGATTACAACGATGACGGAGTAATAACAGACGCCGACAGACAACACTGCGGATCCACTATCCCGAAATTCCAGCTGGGAATGAACCTTGGATTTGAATATAAAAATTTCGATCTCCAATTCCAGTTAGGAGGGGCATTTGGATATAAAGCGTTCAACGGTCCGCGCAGCGGATTTGACCGGTTTGACGACAACTCAAACTATAGGGCCAGTTACGACCCGTGGACTCCAGACAATCCAAACGCAAAAGACCCACGGCCTATCTACGCAGATTCCCGCAATGTCCGGGGCGATCAAGACCGCTGGTTAGAGAACGGTAACTACCTAAAAGTAAAACAAATAGCTCTCGGATATAACTTGCCTAAATCCATGCTTGGCAGTACATTCAGTGACATTCGTCTATATGTAAATGCTCAGAACCTGATCACGTTAACTTCCTATACAGGCTTGGATCCTGAGTTCTTAAATGGTAATATATGGGACCGCAGCTACGACGGGGGAGCTTATCCTAATCCGTATGGTGTAACTTTTGGAGCACAAATATCATTCTAATTTTCAGAAAACTTATCACAATGAAAAAAATCATATACTTATTATTCGCCGTATTCTTGCTGAATAGCTGTGATGTGAGCGTGGATAATCCGAACACCATTACTACCGCCACATTCTGGAAAACGGAAACCGATGCACAATATGGCATCAATGCTGTGTACAACATGTTCTACAAACCGGGGACTTACAGCCGTTGGTTGTGGTTCCGGCTGGATCTAACCTCAGATGAAGGGTTTAGTCAGAGCCCCTGGGCTGAATTGAAAGAATGGACACAGTTTCAATACAGAAACTATAACTTCTGGGAAGGCAATAGCTGGACTTACCGGGATAGTTATGAAGCAATATTCAGAGCCAACCAGGTGTTGTACCACGTTCCCGAAATTCAGTTTGCAAATGAAACCGAAAAAAACAAAATCCTCGGACAGGCATACTTTCTGAGAGGCCTTTTCTACTACAACCTGGCAGTGTTGTGGGGGAGTGAAAACAACAGTCTTCCGATTGTTCTGGAACCATCAACGCCGGGTATGCAGCCCGAAGGCCATAATGGTATCGCTGTATACCAACAGGCAATCAGCGATTTTACAGAAGCACAGAAAGTTTTGCCGGAAGTGTGGGACGACGCCAATAAAGGACGTGCAACGAAAGGTGCTGCATTGGCTTTCAGGGCAAAATGTCACATGCAACTGCTCCAATGGAATGAAGCTAAAAATGATTTACAATGGTTGGTAGAAGGTGAGGGCAAGAAATATTACGACCTTGCGGCCAATTACGCGGATAATTTCAGAAAAGATACGGAGAACAATATTGAATCTGTTTTTGAGATACAGTATTCCGATATTCATAAGGCTCCTGCCGGAGACGGGGACTTTGATGTGGATCCGAACTTAGGACTGAATCGCGGTCAGTTTTTTGCTCCTCCCGGAATTGGATGGACAGACGGTGAAATACGTCCCTGGCTGGTAACAGAATTTAAAAAAGAAAAAAACCTGAACGAAGGTTACGATATACGTTTAAGACATACTGCTTTTTACAGTGAACAACATTTGGATTTTCCCAATAACGAACGGATATACCGTGAGGTCAGCAATGATGCAACGTGGAACAGGGACAACTGGAAAGGCCGTGTTTTTTATAGGAAATACAGTTCGGAGCATTTTCGCGATTTTGATGATTATCATAATCCGACCAATGTAAGGTTGGTTCGATTTGCAGACGTATTGTTGATGTACGCAGAATGTATTGCCCAGTCAGGAGGAAGCTTGTCTGATGCAATTGCACATGTCGACAGGGTAAGGGCCAGGGTAGAAATGCCGGCGCTTGCCGTCAATCATCCAGCCGTAGTCTCCAGCAAGGATGCTTTTCTGAAACGCCTACAGGTGGAGAGAGTCCTTGAATTAGCTACAGAGGGACAACGTTGGGCAGATATCAAGCGCTGGGGATTGCTGGATAACCAAGCCGGTATCGACGAATTGAAATCACGTGATCCGGATTTCAATAATTTCATCATCGGTCGCCATAGCTGCCTGCCTATTCCTTCTGATGAAGTGAATAATAACCCCAATATTTCTCAGAATCCTGATTATTAATAAAAGCATTATACCTCCCCGGCTACCCGGTTGGGGAGGTATTTTAAAATAAAATAGAGATGAAAAAATACTGGTATCTGTTGTTTATAGGTGTATTCATAATCGCATCGTCCTGCAAAGGTGTTGATAAGGCAGATGAAGCGATTCGCTACACCACTCCTGTTTCGTTGGGCGATCCATTTATCATGCTGCATCAAGGCGTATATTACGCTTACGGTACCCAGGCCGAAGATGGAATTGAAGTATACACATCGGATAATCTTGAAGAATGGGAAAAGGTTCCTGCTCTCGCTCTTCACAAGGATAACTCTTTTGGTGACAAATGGTTTTGGGCACCTGAAGTATATTACGTTAACGGGAAGTTTTACATGTATTATACGGCAGAAGAGCATATGTGTGCGGCAACTTCCGATTCTCCGTTGGGTCCGTTTATCCAGGAGGTTAAAAAGCCGATGCTGGAAGGTGAAAAGACTATTGATAATTCTCTGTTTATCGATGATGACGGAACTCCTTACCTTTTCTTCGATCGGTTTAATGACGGGCTAAATATCTGGGTCGCAGAACTGGAAGAGGATCTGATAACCATCAAAAAGCAAACGTTACATCCGTGCATTCATGTATCTCAAGAATGGGAAAAAGTATGGCCCAGGGTAAATGAAGGTGCTTTCGTAACAAAACATAACGGCATGTATTACATGACGTACTCCGCAAACAGCTATGAAAGCCCGTTCTATGGTGTCGGGTGTGCTACCGCCACGAGTATCATGGGTGAATGGACAAAATATCCGGATAATCCCCTGCTTCAGAAACCCGGTAATCTGGTTGGTGTAGGGCACAGTGCATTATTCCGGGATAAAAAAGAGAATTTGCGAATAGTTTTTCATGCACATCATGACGATAAAAATATACACCCGCGAAAGATGTACATCGGAAAAGTCGAATTCAAACAAGAAGGGGAAGTGGATAAACTTTATATTTCCCAAGAATACCTGATACCCAAATTAACGGTTACCCAAAAATGAATTCATCAATCGCTACTCATTCCGTACATTCTCTGGTTGGCGTGGAGTAATTTTACCGTAGCATTCTGAGAAAAATAAAAAAATTTGTTTATCTTGCTGACAAAAAACATAACTCTCCTTAAGACTATATGGTGTGTCTTTATTTTTGATGAAATTGAAAAAACATAATCAACTCTTTATTTTGATGTTCATCCTATTCGTTTTGAACATCAATGAGTTATTCTGTTTGCCAAGTTATTCTTTCAAACATTACAACATAAACAACGGATTATCCCAGAATACTGTCCATGCCATTTTTCAAGACAAACTCGGATTCATGTGGTTTGGCACAAAAGATGGCCTCAACCGATTTGACGGGACGTTGTTTAAAATTTATAAATTTTCTCCGGGAGAGAATTTGAGAGACAATGTATTTCATCGTATCCTTCAAGATAAACTGGATAACCTGTGGGTAGGGACCGATGACGGAATATACATTTATGACCCGCGGAAAGAAGAGTTCAACCGTTTTGAATTAACCACACCCGATAACGTATCGATAGATGGTGTGGTAAGTGATATGCTGGAAGATAAAGAAGGGGATATCTGGATTTCCCTGGAAGAAAAAGGAGTTTTTCATTACAATTATCTCACAGGTGTCTTAACGAATTACAAAATACCACAAGCTCCAGACGGGATGAGTATGGTCAGTTTATGTCTCGGGAAAGAGGGGGATATCTGGGCATTCCCTTACAATCTTCCTTTTGTCAGTATTGATAAAAAAACAGGTAAAATAACTGACTTTAAGCTTGTTGATAACCCTGATTTATTTTACAATACGGGAGAGATATGGAAAGTAGTTGCTGATGAATACAATCAATTGCTCATCGCATCGTCTACTAAAGGCCTTATAAGTGTAAACACCGTGAGTAAGACGCACCGCATTCTGTTGGCTGAAGACGCTGAAGGTCAGCCTATCTTTGCCCGATGTCTGACAAAGATCGATCCTAAAACGATCTGGATAGGCAGTGAATCGGGATTGTATATTTATAATACCGAAACGAGAAAAGCCGAAAACCTCCGTCACAACAGGTCCGTACCTTATTCGTTATCTGACAACGCTATTTATTCTATTTTCAAAGACAGGGAAGGAGGTATTTGGGTGGGGTCGTTTTTTGGAGGGGTCGATTATTATTCCAATCAATACAATCAATTTGAGTTGTTTTATCCCGTGGATGGAGTGAATCGGATGAAAGGAAGCCGGGTCCGTGAATTTTGTGAAGCCCCCGATGGAAAAATCTGGATCGGGACCGAAGACAATGGACTCAACCTCTTCGATCCCGTGAAGAATGAATTTCTACCACTTCCACTCCCGCTACAATCGCTTTACACGAATATACATGCATTATATGCTGACGGAGACTATTTATGGATCGGAACTTTTTCAAAAGGATTAAACCGGTTTAACCTGAAAACAAACGAACTGGTTACATTCAAACAATCGGATGCGCCTAACTCCATTAGTCAAAACAGCACTTTCTCCATATACAAGGATCGGCAAAACACATTGTGGATAGGAAATCTGTCGGGATTAAATATCTATGACTACGAGAATAACAACTTCAAACAAGTCGATGCATTCCAAGGGATATATGTTCAGGATATTTTTGAAGATACAGATGGGAAAATATGGGTAGCCACTTTTACCAAGGGGCTTTACCGGCATGATCCGGCCACAGGCGCCTGGAAGATTTTTTTCCATCATCCTGCCGATGGTGGAAACACGCTGTATAATAAAATAACAAGTATATTTGAGGACAGTCAGAAACAACTGTGGGTGGCTACGGAAGGCGGAGGTTTTTATCTTTTCGACAGGAAAAACGAAGAATTTATTCCGGTCAATAGTTCGAAAGGACTACCTAACGATGTGGTATATCAATTGCAGGAAGATTTGGATGGTAATTTATGGCTTTCAACAAATTCGGGACTTGTTAAATATGACCCTCAAACAGAATCATTCAGAAATTATACGGTTGAAAATGGACTGAAAACCAATCAGTTCAATTACCAGTCCAGTTTTAAGGCGTCAGACGGAACACTTTATTTCGGATCAATTGACGGCTTTGTACGGTTTAATCCCTCAACCTTCAGAGAATCTGAACACGCTGTACCGGTAGTGTTTACCGAACTGTTTATTAATAATGCTCCGGTAAGCCCTAAGGATGAAAAATCACTGCTGAAACAAAGCATCTTGTTTACGGAAAACCTAACCTTAGCACACCGTAAAAACTCCTTCCGGTTAAGTTATGCAGTACTGAACTATTCAAACAGAAATGATTACCAGATACTTTATAAACTGGATGGCTTTGATAAAGAATGGATTCAGTCGGAATCAAATAACGATATCATCTACTCTAACCTGAAACCAGGAAAGTACGTACTCTCGTTGAAATTACATAATGGATTGAAGGACAGTGATGAAGAAACACTAAAATCGTTAACTATCCATATTCGCCCCCCATTCTGGCTTAGTAGGTGGGCCTACCTGGTTTATGTGGTGCTGTTTATAGCCGGAATAGCAGGTTTATTTCGCTTTCTGAGTTATCGTAGCCAAAAAATACAAAGAGAGAGAATGCAAATTTTCGGGCAACAGAAAGAACGGGAACTGTATCGTTCGAAAATTGATTTCTTCACCAACGTTGCCCACGAAATTCGCACCCCGCTGTCCCTTATTAAGGCACCACTGGATTATGTGATTAATACGGAAGAGGTGTCAGAAGGCGTAAAAGAGAACCTGCAGATCATGAGCAAGAATACGGACCGGCTTCTTAACCTGACCAACCAGCTGCTCGATTTCCAAAAAACCGAGTCGGATGCGTATCTGTTGAATCTTGAACCGAGAAACGTATCGGAACTGATCCGGGAGACGTCACTTCGTTTTACCCCCCTGGCAAAGCAGAAAGGATTGCTTTTTGATATGGATCTCCCCGAAAAGGATATGTACGTGCAGGTGGATAAGGAGGCATTCCTGAAAATTATCAGCAACCTGATAAATAATGCTATCCGGTATTGCAAAAGCTTCGTGAGGCTTAAGGCTTACATCGCCGGAGATAATGAAGACAGCTGGTTTCACCTGATTACAGACAATGACGGAGAAAAAATCCCCGACGAACATAAGCAGGCAATCTTCAAACCTTTCGTGCAACTGGACAAGGATGACCGGACGGTTAACGGTACCGGGATTGGCCTAGCGCTATCACGTTCATTGACTGAGCTTCACAAAGGAACACTCGACCTGGAGGACTCGGAGGATACTGTCCGGTTCCACCTCGTACTGCCGGTAGGAAGCTCAACAGACGTAATCCTGGAATTTTCCGGTGAAACGGGTAAGTCATCCCATACAACCATCCTGTTGGTAGACGATGATCCGGAATTGCTTCATTTTGAAGAGAAATTTCTCTCCCCTCACTACCATGTGTTAACGGCAAGGAACGGTAAAGAAGCCTTGGAAGTGCTGCGGGAGGCTAATGTGAACTTGGTAGTTTGTGACATCATGATGCCCGAGATGGACGGTTTTGAGTTTACCCGACGGGTAAAATCCAATATCGAGTTCAGCCATATCCCCGTGATATTATTGACGGCAAAAGTAAACGTGGAGTCAAAGGTACAAGGGTTTGAGATCGGTGCGGATGCGTATATCGATAAACCTTTCTCCCTGGAAGTATTGTTGGCGCAGATTGCCAACTTGTTGCAAAACCGGGAAAAATTACGTGAAACATTTTTAAAACATCCCTATATTGGTGCCAACAGCGTGGCCCTTACCAAGTCAGACGAAGAATTTATCCGGAAGCTGCATGCTATTGTACTTGAAAATATAGACAACTCCGGCTTTATCGTGGAAGATATCGCCGAGCAGTTCAACATGAGCCGTGCCAGTTTTTATCGAAAAATAAAAGGCGTACTCAATCTGACACCCAACGAGTATATCCGGGTGGAACGTTTGAAAAAAGCCGCTCAGCTGCTCAAGGAAAAAACATACAAGGTGAACGAAATCTGTTACATGGTAGGATTTAACTCTCCTTCCTATTTTTCGAAATGCTTTCAACAACAATTCGGGGTCCTGCCAAGAGATTTTGAGCAATAAGTTCTGCATTTGAGATTGTATTTATACTTTTTGATCAATTTGCTCTCATTTTTTCTGTTTAAAGTAACTATTTTCGTGGAATAAAAAATATTAATTCATTAAAATAATATCAGCATGAAATCAAAATTAGTCGTATTCATTTTGCTTACAGCAACGCTCTCACTTTCCGCTCAGTGGAAACCGGCGGGTGACAGGCTTAAAACGCGTTGGGCCTCACAGATAGATGTGAACAACGTATTGCCGGAATATCCCCGGCCCATCATGGAGCGTTCCCAGTGGCAGAACCTCAACGGGTTATGGAATTATGCCATTCTACCGGTGGGGAAACAAAACCCGACTTCTTTCGATGGGAAAATACTTGTCCCGTTCGCCATTGAATCGAGTTTGTCGGGTGTGCAGAAAAGATTAGGAAGCGAGAACGAACTCTGGTACCAGCGTGAATTCACCGTTCCGTCTAACTGGAAAAACAACAGGGTACTGCTTCACTTTGGAGCTGTGGACTGGAAAGCCGATGTCTGGGTAAACGACATTAAGGTAGGACAACACACCGGCGGATATGCCCCGTTCTCATTTGACGTAACACCCGCTTTGAAAAGCGGAACGAACAAACTGTTGGTAAAGGTATGGGACGGAACCGACCAAGGATACCAGCCGCGGGGAAAACAGGTAAACAATCCGCACGGCATCTGGTATACCCCGGTGAGCGGCATCTGGCAAACCGTATGGCTGGAACCCGTTCCTGAGAAATACATCGAAAATGTAAAAATAACCCCGGATATCGATAAGAACACCATAGGTGTTGAAGCTTTTATCAATCAGGCAACCGCTTCCGACAGGATTGAAGTGAAAGTGATGGAAGGTTCCCATGTCGTGGCTACGGGACAGTCCATCAATAACCAGCCTGTTGAAGTGTCTATGCCGGCGAATCCCCGGTTATGGTCGCCCAATGATCCTTTCTTGTATGATTTGGAAGTAACCGTGTTCAACGGTTCGAAACAGCTGGATAAGGTGAAAAGCTACACAGCCATGCGCAAATATTCAACCAAGCGCGATGACAAAGGAATTGTCCGTTTACAACTGAACAATAAAGATTTGTTCCAGTTCGGCCCGCTCGACCAGGGATGGTGGCCTGACGGACTGTATACGGCTCCTACTGACGAGGCGTTGAGATATGACGTGGTTAAAACCAAAGACTTTGGATTCAACATGATTCGGAAACACGTAAAAGTGGAACCTGCCCGTTGGTATATGCACTGCGACCAGCTTGGTATCATTGTGTGGCAAGACATGCCTAACGGTGACAGAAGCCCCGAGTGGCAAATGCGCGAATATTTCACTGGTGCGGAAAGACTGCGTTCACCGGAGTCGGAAGCCAACTACCGCAAAGAGTGGAAAGAAATCATGGATTACCTGTACTCATATCCTTCAATCGGTGTTTGGGTCCCGTTCAACGAAGCCTGGGGACAATTTAAAACGCAGGAAATTGTGGAATGGACCAAGCAGTATGACCCGTCTCGTCTGGTAAACCCGGCCAGTGGAGGAAATCATTATCACCTAGGAGACATGCTTGACTTACATAATTACCCACACCCGGAAATGTATTTGTACGACGGACAGCGGGCAACTGTTCTTGGCGAATACGGAGGAATCGGTTGGGCAAACAAGGAACACCTCTGGGAACCCGACCGCAACTGGGGATACGTACAGTTCAACAGCTCCAATGAAGTGACCAACGAGTATATTAAATATGCTGAACAGCTGAAACAGATGATCCGTCAGGGTTTCTCCGCTGCTGTATACACCCAGACTACCGATGTGGAAGTGGAAGTGAACGGGCTGATGACTTACGACAGGGCTGTAGTGAAGATCGACGAAGGCAGGGTACGGAAAGTAAATCAGGAAATATGCCATATACTGAACGACTGATTTTTATTTCAATCCTCCTGCTCATTTTTTCTGCTTGTCAAGGCGAGAAGGACCATAACGATCAGTATTATTATATTGAATGGGATAGAGCCTCCCTCCTTCGCATAGCGGAAGAGGGGGGATATCCTCGTTTACGCCGTTTAAACGACGGTTCGTTTTTGGCAGCATACGAGAATAGGCAAGGAGATGTGGTTGTAAAAAGGAGCAGCAATGAAGGTGTTTCCTGGGATGACCCGGTAACTGCATACGAAAAGTTTGAATTTGTCGATCCGGCGTCTTCTGCTTCTACGGTAGTGAATATAGCCAATCCTGAAATTGTTCAGTTGGCCAACGGGGATATTCTGCTGGCCAGTAATTTGCGCCCCCGAAAAGAAGGTCTTTATCCGTTTTCGATTGCGTTAAAAAGGAGTGTTGACAAGGGGAGGACGTGGTCCCAGGCACAAATACTCTATCAAGCTGCTCCGTTTTTCAGGGATGGCTGCTGGGAACCTTCTTTCCTGATTTTGCCGGACGGAACGGTACAGATTTATTTCGCGAACGAATCGCCTTACCGCAACTCGGATGAACAGGAAATATCGATGATACGATCTGTTGATAACGGCTATACGTGGAGTGAAAACCCAACAACGGTTAGTTTCAGGCAAGGATATCGCGATGGGATGCCGGTAGCCATTCATGACGGTACGAATATCTACCTGGCTATCGAAGATAACTTGTCGGGGCAGTTTAAACCGTACATCATTCGCAGTGCGGTTGATAGTCCATGGGTAGAAGCCGTGCGAAAAGATTCCCCGTACCGCTATTCTGCATTACGGTCTCCGCTACCCGATACGGTTTACGCAGGAGCTCCTTACCTCATTCGTACAGAGAACAACGTTTACGTACTCTCCTATCAGACTACAAACAACAGGAGTTTCGATTGGGAACGGTCGACTATGGAGATACAGGTTAGCGGTGTGCCGTCCGATTTCAGTAACCCGTCTCAGCCTTTCATTGTCCCACTGTCGAAAGAAGCTAAATGGAATTCATTGGCCGATTTAGGGAACAACACCATTGCCGCACTTGCTTCCACAAACTTCGAAGGAGAAAAAATAGGAGTTTGGATGATTAAAGGGAAAATCAGAAAACAATAAAATGAAGATGATACATATTATTCAACAGGCATTGGCGCTCTTGCTCTTGTTAGGATGTAAAGCAATAGAAACTCCACCGGAAATTCCTTCTGCGGGAAATGACACCTATAAAAACCCGGTAATTAACTACAGTCTTCCCGATCCGACAGTGATCAAAGCCAACGACGGATTCTTCTACCTTTATGCGACTGAAGATATCCGGAATACTCCCATTTATTGTTCGCAAGATTTAGTGAACTGGAAATTTGTTGGCACTGCATTTACCGATGCAACCCGTCCGACATTTGAACCGAAAGGCGGTTTGTGGGCGCCCGATATCAATTCCATTAACGGAAAGTATGTGCTGTACTATTCCATGTCGGTATGGGGTGGGGAATGGACCTGCGGGATAGGCGTGGCTACCTCCGATAAACCCGAAGGCCCGTTTACCGATCACGGCAAGCTGTTTCGCAGCAACGAGATCGATGTGCAAAATTCCATCGATCCCTTTTATATCGAAGAAAACGCGAAGAAATACCTGTTCTGGGGCAGCTTCCGGGGCATTTACGCCATCGAACTTTCGGACGACGGACTCAGCGTAAGACCGGGAGCCGAAAAGCAACGAATTGCCGGCACGGCTTATGAAGGGACATACATACATAAACGAAACGGTTTTTATTACCTGTTTGCCTCCGTCGGATCCTGCTGCGAAGGGTTAAACAGCACGTATACCACTGTGGTAGGGCGTTCAGAAAATCTTTTTGGCCCTTATGTGGATAAGCAAGGACAGTCCATGATGGATAATCATCACGAAGTAATGATCCGGAAGAATCAAAAATTCGTGGGTACGGGACATAACTCGGAGATCGTGCAGGACCAGGAAGGACAGGATTGGATGCTTTATCACGCCGTCTCGGTGGACAATCCCAAAGGGCGTGTCCTGATGATGGACCAGGTACGGTGGAAGGATGAGTGGCCCTACGTGGAAGGAAATACCTCTTCGTTAACATCTCCAAAACCAATTTTTAATTAGAAAAAGAAATATTGCATGAAAATTAAGGATATTGCACGGTATGCTCTGCTTGTTTTGTTTATAGTGAGCACGGTACAGGCAACAGCCCGTGTGGCTGAAAATAATTTTAGTTCCTCCATCGCTTTGAAAATACCAGGAAACAATGCGGCTCACTACCCTTTACAAGAAATTCGGAAAGGGGATGTAGTTCAATTAAAAGCCAATCAAAACATCCCGGTAGTGATAACACGAACCATCGTGTCACCTAACCTTTCGGCTGCAGATCATGTGGTGGAAGTGGTGATTACTGCCAAAGAAAATATCTATTTCAACTTCAAGCAGTGGGTAAATACTCGTTATTCTCACAACGATTGTCAATTCTACATGCCGGGGTTCTGGTACCGCCGCAACTTGCGCTCGCCCAAGGAGGCCCCTTCTTTTCACACCTCCGATAGCTGGACAGTGCGTGAGGATAGATTGAGCGTGCCTATGACGGCCATATTTAATGAAAAATCGGGAACGTACCTGTCGGTAATGCGAATGGATGATTTTAAGCATGAAGCACTTACTACCCATAAAGAAGGAGAAGTAATTATCTCCGGAAAAACATCTATCGGCTATACCGGATTCGAGAACAAGAATGGCGATGCCCGTATATCCTTCGGGTTTCCTTACCAGGAAACGCCAAAGACCTATATTCGTAAACTTACGCTGGCGCCTTCGGTAGAAGCATTCCAGTTTCTCGAAAAAGGGAAATCCATCCGGCTCACGTGGTTAGTGAAATCGGGAAAAGCCTCGGATTTCTCGGATTTCGTACGTCAATCGTGGGAATACAGTTATGATGCCTGGCTTCCGGGCCCCGTTAACACACCCTTTAGCGATGCGTTCGTGAAGAAAACCCTTACCGGTTTTTTCACCCGGAGCTTCGTGAGCGATTATCCCTTGAAGTTCAATTCGGGCGAAGGGCTGGTAGTAGCTACCTGTGAAAACCTTGCCCGCGCGGAAATAGGTTTTGTAGGTCGAGTTTTGTTGAACGCCTTCAATGCGTTGGAATATGGACAACAGAACAACCGTTCGGAGTTGGTAGCCAACGGCTATTCCGTCTTTGACAGTTACCTGGAGCATGGGTTCACAGCCAACGGACTTCTCCGCGAACATGTGTACTACGACAAAAACACGGAGGCCAGTAACTTAAGTATTCGCCGACAATCGGAAGGTGTGTACGCGATGTTCCAGTTCCTCCAATACGAAAAAAACAACGGAAGACGGCATCCGGAATGGGAGACAAAATTGCAAACCTTGTTGGACCGGATGCTTCTTTTACAGAATGAAGACGGTAGTTTTCCACGGAAATTCACTGACAACCTGGTCATCAGTGACGCAAGCGGAGGAAGCACCCCTTCGGTGACCTTACCCCTGGTGATGGCATACAGGTATTTCAACAACCCTAAATACCTCACCGCTGCCCAAAAAACTGCCGACTACCTGGAACGTGAAATCATTTCGAAGGCAGATTATTTCTCGTCTACCCTCGATGCCAATTGTGAAGACAAGGAAGCATCCCTGTATGCTGCTACAGCCATGTACTACCTGGCATTGATTTCCACAGGCGAAGAACAACAACGTTATGCCGACCTGTGTCTGAAGGCTTCTTACTTCGCGCTCTCGTGGTACTACCTGTGGGATGTGCCGTTCGCACAAGGCCAGATGATTGGCGACAACGGTCTACAGACAAGGGGATGGGGCAACGTTTCGGTAGAAAACAACCACATAGACGTATTTATTTTCGAGTTTGGTTCGGTGCTCAACTGGCTCTCAAAAAGATACAACGAACCTCGTTTTCACGATTTTGTACAAGTTATTTCGTCGTCGATGCGCCAGTTGTTGCCGTTTGAAAATCATATGTGTGGAGTGGCCAAGACCGGCTATTATCCGGAGGTGGTGCAACATACTAACTGGGACTATGGCAAGAACGGAAAAGGGTTTTATAACGATATTTTTGCTCCGGGATGGACCGTAGCCTCTCTATGGGAACTGCTCTCTCCCGGCAGGGCCGAGAATTTTTTATCCAAATAAAACAGTTTGTAGGTGAAAATGATGTAAATTTGTGTTACACGATTGAACCGGATACTCATTTTTATATAAAAAAGAAAACAACATGATGAAACTAAAGTATTTAACAGCATGGATTATGGCAGTTGCCGCCATGATTTCTTGCACATCCAATCCAAAAGAAGCCCCGGGGGAACCTTCAACGTTATCGGGGTTGAAAAGAAGCCATTTTCAGTCGTCAGTAAACGGTGATTCCACCGATTTGTTTGTGTTGAAAAATACCAACGGGATGGAAGTTACCGTGACGAATTACGGAGGGCGTATTGTATCGGTAATGGTCCCGGATAAGACCGGAACCCTGCAGGATGTTGTCCTCGGATTCGACTCTATTCAGGGCTATACAAGCGTTTCCAACAATTTGGGAGCAACCATCGGACGCTACGGGAACCGCATTGCTAACGGGAAAATAAAGGTTGCCGGTGTAGAATACCAGCTTCCGCAAAACAATTACGGCCACACATTGCACGGTGGTCCTGAAGGTTACGACACAAAAGTTTTTAGGGCAATACAACCCGACAGCCAGACAGTTGTACTAACTTATCTTTCAAAAGACGGTGAAGCCGGATTTCCCGGAAACCTGAACGTAAAAGTCACCATGAACCTGACAAACGATAATGCTGTCGACATTCAATACGAGGCGGATACCGACAAGGAAACCGTTGTGAATTTGACGAACCATTCCTACTTCAACTTGAGCGGAGACCCCAACAACACGGTACTGGATCATCTTCTGACTATTTATGCCGATGGATATACTCCGGTTGACGATACATTTATGACCACCGGAAAAATTGATCCGGTGAAAGACACGCCCATGGATTTTACGGTTGCCACACCCATCGGACAGCGTATTGAGGATACCACTTTCGTTCAATTGAAAAACGGCAAAGGCTATGACCACAACTGGGTGCTGAACGCAAAAGGTGATGTCACCCAAGTTGCGGCCACGGTGGTATCTCCGGTTACCGGAATTCAACTGGACGTATATACCTCGGAACCCGGATTGCAGGTTTACACGGGAAACTTTCTCGATGGTACAATGACCGGAAAGAAAGGAATCGTTTACAACAAACGCAGTGCCATATGCTTGGAATCGCAAAAATATCCCGATTCACCCAACAAGCCCGATTGGCCATCCTCCTACCTGAAACCCGGGGAAAAATACACCAGCCGCTGTATCTATAAGTTCTCGGTGAACCTGTGACACAAACATTCTATAATCCAGCCCCATCCAATGAAAACAAAACTTTTGCTTCCGCTATTTGTCATTCTTTTTATCGTTCCCCAATTTATCCGGTCACAGTCGAAAGGACAACCTCGTGAATTCTATCAGCTGACGGTTTATCACTACAATACGATCGATCAGGAGAAAATTATCGATAATTACCTGCAGGGAGCATTGATACCTGCCTTGCACGAAATGAAGATCAAGTCCGTCGGCGTATTTAAAGCTATAGCAAACGATACCTCCGCAAACAAAACGCTCTATCTTTTTGTTCCGTTAAAATCGTTGAATGCGGTGGATGAAATTAACACCCGTTTAATGAGGAACAATAAGTTTAATGCGAACAATAAAGAGTACGCAGATGTTCTTCACAATAATCCGGCCTACAACCGGATGGAAACTATACTTCTAAAAGCTTTTCCCCTGGCACCCGCAATGAAGCTTCCAAACCTAAAATCAGCAAAAAAACAACGGGTATATGAGTTACGCAGTTACGAGAGCGCCAGTGAGAAAATTTTCCGGAATAAAGTGCACATGTTTAACGAAGGCGGGGAAATGGAGATATTCACCCGGCTTAATTTCAACCCTGTATTCTACAGCGAGGTGGTCGCAGGGGGAAAAATGCCCAACCTGATGTATATGACAACGTTTGAAAATAAAGAAGACAGGGATGCACACTGGGATGCCTTTCGTGTAGACCCTGCCTGGAAACGGATGTCTTCCTTGCCTGAATATCAAAACAACGTTTCCCACAGCGATATCACCTTTCTGCGTCCGGCAGATTATTCCGATTTTTGAGGCAATCCCACAACAACTTCACGCTGATAGTATTTACACCAATCCCTCAGCCCGCAAATACCGCACTTGGGTTTTCGTGCGAAGCAGATGTACCTGCCGTGAAGAATCAGCCAGTGATGGGCTCGGGTCAACAATTTCTCTGGGATATATTTGACCAGTTCCCGTTCGGTCTCGAGTGGTGATCTCGAGTTGTCCGTCAACCCGATCCGGTTAGAAACCCGGAAAACGTGAGTATCCACTGCCATGGCAGGAAGATCGAAAGCGACGGACAACATCACGTTAGCTGTTTTTCTGCCCACACCGGGAATGGTCAGCAAATCGTCAATGGTTGACGGGACTTCCCCGTTGAAATCGGAGACAAGTTTTCTTGCCATTCCCACCAGATTTTTGGCCTTGTTGTTGGGGTAAGAGCACGATTTTATGTATTCGAAAACTTCGTCGGGTGACGATGCTGCCATGACTTCGGGGGTTGGAAACGCCTCAAAAACATGCGGGGAAATCAGGTTTACCCGTTTATCGGTGCATTGTGCCGACAGGATGACGGCAACAAGCAGTTGATAGTTGTTGGCGTAATGAAGCTCGGTTTCGGAAGATTCGGCATTTTCCAGGAACCAGTCCATCACATAAGCGAAGCGTTGTTTCTTTGTCATTCTAATCATCTTTTTATCTCATCCGATAACGGGATAAATGTTGCGTTGAGATCGGGATCGGCCATATCGGGATCGAGTGGATAAATGGGGCGGTTGATCCGCTTGTAATCCAGTCGGAGAAGGTCCTGATCAACCCCGCCGGGTGTTAATGCCATTAACCAATCGGCACGCATGTCGTACAACTCAGGCACGAGGTAGCCGATTTTAACCACCAGGATATCTGTTTCACGCGGATTTAACCCCAGTTTGGTGAAGTCCTTTTCGTAATGGTAGGCCATGCGTCTTTCAGTGACTATCACAGAGGTGTTGCCGTTTCTTACCACCACTTCGGTTTTGGCATTGGGATGCCCTTCGTGGATGGCCGTAATGGTTCCGGTGATCCTTACCGGCGGTGCGAACCGGTTATCTACGGCCGCTCCGGCTGTCGCATCAATTTTTCCGCCAACACCAATCTCCTTGGCTTTCTTCACAAACTCTTCACCGGGAATGGAGGCGTAAATCAACGACTTTGCCCGCGGCGACTTCAATTCCGGCCTTTTCAGTATCTCCTGCAGTGTCCAGGTAACATCTCCTGCTCCTCCTGCCGTGGGGTTATCACCCATATCGCTGATGATAAACGGTTTTTTATCGCTTGCCAGCGCTTTTTCCAAAGCCTCATCCAAATAAACGGTAGGAGCCACAAAATCGAACTCTTTTCTCACGTTCCAGAAATGGGCGGCCAGTTTTTCGGCTGCTTTGCCAACAGCCTCCTTGTCATCTCCGTAAGCAACCACCACACCGTGATTTCTAGGTTCATCGGCCCAAGGGTAGGACATCCAGATGGATGCGTCAATCACCTTGTCTTTTTCAATAACCTCCGGAATCTGTGCATACAGGCTTTTCCCCGGCTCGATGCGGGTGCTGGTCTTTTCCCCGGGGAGCAGGATGGGAACGGGAATCCACGCTTTATACGCAGGCTTTCCCTTGCCGTTTTCGAGGCGATCGAGAAGGTTGGTAACCGCCCTTTTTTTCGACTCAATGGCATCTTCGTGTGGTGCCAGGCGGTAGCAGGTAATTAAGTCGGTATTCTGTGCCAAACGCGGCGAAACGCTTCCGTGCAGGTCCATCGAGGTGGAAATCAACACATCCGTGCCCACCAGTTCGCGTATGCGGACCAGGAAATCGCCCTCGGGATCATCCAACCCTTGAACGCTCATAGCACCGTGAACATCAAAAAAGAGGGCATCCAGGGGCAGTTTTGCTTTTAAGCTGTCCAGTGTTTTTGACACCAGCGATTCGTAGGCTTCACGGCTTACAATGCCACCCGGCATGGCATGTCCGCGCAAGGTCGGCAGCCAAACGGCCCGGTCGATAATGCCCGAATCAGCAGCAAAGAACGGGTAATAACTGAAAACACTGTCGCCATACCTTGCCCGGAACGCATCTTCGTGGGAAACGGCGGGTGAAAACGTGCTCGACTCAATGGCAAGCCCGGCAATAGCTATTCTCGGAAGCTTCTTTTTATGGTTTTGACATTCCACGGCTGAAATCAGTATGGCCAAAAGGAGGGAAGTAGAAAAAAGTTTTTTCATCTGTTTGTAATTTTTTCGGTTGGGTTTAAAGCATCAAAATTAGTAAAAAATCAAATCAGCGACAACAGGTATCCTGCCAAACAGCCTCCGATCACAATAAATGCACTATTGACTTTTCGGTAACGAAAGACCACAGCCATACTTAATACTGCGATAACAACCGTTCGCACGTCTGTTATGGTCTCTTTCCCCATTATTAAACAAATGGCCGCGATAATGGCAACCGAAGCAACGTTCACGGCATCTAGAAACAGGGAGAAAAGCGTTGATTTTCGCATTTTCTTTACAACAGGATTCAACAACGCAACGAACACAAAAGAGGGTAAAAAGATGCCGACAGTAGAGACTACGGCTCCCCAAAAACCGTTGATCTGGTAACCGATAAAGGTAACCGACGTAAAAACGGGGCCGGGAGTAAACTGGCCTACGGCAATGGCATCGATAAGTTGTTGACGCGACATGAACCCGGTTGTCACCAGTTCCGTATCCAAAAAAGCGAACAGCACGTAACCGCTACCGTACAAAATAGCTCCGATTTTCAGGAAAATCAAAAACAGGTTGACATTGGAAACCGACAACAGGACTGGGACTGTTGGTGGCAACAATGCCAGGGGAACGATTCCGTTGAATTTTATTTTCTGCAGGTTCCGGATTCGGGCAACCAGCATCGCTAGCAATCCTGCACCAAACATCAGGTATATTTCATTGATATTCAGCAGAGATAAAACTAGTACTAGGATGCCTAGAATAGCCAGTTCAACCGATTTTATCGACTTTTTTGCCAACGGGAATACGGCTCCAAGGATAACGGCGATGATGGCGGGTTTGATTCCGTATATAAATGGCTGTACCTGTGGTAACTGGCCGTAATCCTTATACAGCCATGCCAGAAAGCCGACAATCAACACCGCGGGAAAAATGAAGCAGGCTCCGGCAATGATCAACCCTCTCCAGCCTCCTTTTTCCTGTCCGATATGGATGGCCATCTCAGTACTGTTGGGGCCGGGAATCAGGTTGGTGGCACCCAGAAGGTCGAGAAACTCCTGTTCCGTGAGCCACTTCCTTTTTTCGACCACTTCCTGCTGCATCATGGCAATATGCGCAGCCGGTCCGCCAAAACCGATAATGCCCAGCTTAAGAAAAAGTGCCGCGAGTTCTTTCAGTATCGGTTTGGGCGTTTCTTTCATCGTTTTTACGTTAAATTCAACACGTGAAGGGTATGGCAAGCCACTAGACAGGCGGTTTCCGTTCTCAAGCGGTTTTCGCCCAGACTCACCGGTTCAAAGCCGAGACTGACGGCTTTTTGAATTTCTTCTTCACTGAAATCTCCTTCGGGACCGATAAGAATCAGGGCATCTTCTCCCTTTTGGTAGGTTTTGGCCAACGCTGTTTTAGGGGTAGGGTGGCAGTGCGCGATAAACTTTCTGCCCGTAAACGGGTTCTCAACAAACAAGTCAAAGGGATTCATCTCGTCAATAACTGGCATTACGGCTTGTTGCGACTGCTTCATTGCCGAAACGACTATTTTTTCCAACCTTTCGGTTTTCAACTCTTTCCTTTCCGAAAAGCGGCAAAGCAACGGTGTAAACCGGTCTATTCCCGATTCGGTGGCTTTCTCGGCGAACCATTCCATCCTGTCGATGTTTTTGGTAGGCGCAAAAGCTATATGAAGGCTGAAATTCCACGTTTTGGGTTGAGCAACTTCCGCGTCCATGCTAACCACGCAATGCTTGGGATGTGCCTGAATCAGCGTACACGGGTAAAAGAAGCCTTTACCGTCGGTAACGGTCAATTTATCCCCTTCCTTCATTCGAAGCACTTTTACGCAATGTAGCGATTCTTGTTCGGGCAACTGCTGCAAGTGCCGGATACCGGGCGAATAAAAAACCGTATCAGCCATTTTCTGCACCCTGCCGGCGGTTTATCTCATCGCGAAGCTTAGTCGCCAACTCGTAATCTTCGTCTTTTATGGCTTCTTCCAGCCGTTTTTTCAACGCGTCGATTTTTACCTCCTCCATATTCTCCACGATCTCCTCCACTTCCATGTCCTTGTTCTGAAACTCTGTGGAAAGCACCTCTTTTTCATCAAACACAATGGCCATATTCTGCATGATGGTTTCCGTGGTGAAAATGGGTGAATGTGTCCTCAATGCGATGGCAACGGCATCCGATGTCCGGGAATCGATACGAAACTCCCGATTGTCTTGACGCAAAAGCAGCTCGGCAAAAAAAGCACCGTCCTCAAATTTATAAATAAAAACTTCCAGCAACTCGATACTTAAGGATTCGAAAATGTTGTATATCAGATCATGTGCCAGGGGGCGGGGAGGGGTCATGTTTTCCATTACCAGGGCAATGGATTGCGCTTCAGGCGTACCAATCACAATCGGCAGCCGGCGTATGCCGTTCTCTTCAGCAAATATAAGCGCATACGCTCCGGCTTGCACCTGGCTGAACGATATACCCAATATGGAGAGTTTAACTTTATTCGTCACAATTATTGCTGTTAATCGGTTATAACTTCAAAAATACAATTTTTAAACAAGAAAAACAGGAATAAGTGCATTTTTTTGATTTTTTGGAAATTTATTGGGGATTATGAAGAAAATTATTTATCTTTGCACCCACTTTACGACACGGTGGTTATAGCTCAGTTGGTTAGAGCGACGGATTGTGGTTCCGTAGGTCGCGGGTTCGAATCCCGTTTTCCACCCGAATACACTGGTAATAGGTGTTTTCTCTCTTAGATTTGTTTTAGGTAATCACGTATTTTACATACGTGATTTTTTTTGCCACTATCCGAAAAGCTCTCCTACTTGTGCCTTCCTTTTAACACCCCTTCGATGTCTTCCAGTTTCAACGCTTTTGTCTTCAACAGGATCAGGAAGTGATAGAGCAGGTCAGCCGCTTCGTTTTTAAACAGGTCGATGTTGTTATCCTTAGCTTCGATAACGAGCTCAACGGCTTCTTCACCTACTTTTTGCGCCACTTTATTTACTCCGCTGTTGAAAAGCCTGCTCGTGTAGGATCCTTCGGTTTTAGCTTCTATCCGTTGTTCAATCACTTTTTCCAGTTCATAGATAAAACCTTTCGGTGTTTCTTCGGAAAAACAGGTTGTGGCTCCGGTATGGCAGGTGGGTCCCTGAGGAAGGGCTTTGATCAGCAACGTGTCGTTATCACAATCTTCCCGGATTTCGTTCACGATAAGATAATTTCCGGAAGTTTCTCCTTTTGTCCATAACCGGTTCTGACTGCGGCTAAAAAAAGTAACCCGGCCTTCCGCTTTGGTTTTTTCGAGGGCTTCTTCATTCATGTAGCCGAGCATCAGCACTTGTAACGTATGGGTGTTCTGGATGATTACCGGAACCAATCCTCCGGATTTTTTGAAATTGATGGTCATAATTTTTTTACTTTTTAAATCCTCACTTCAATGTTTTGTTGTTTTAAAAACTGTTTCAACCGGGGTATCGGTATTTCACCGAAATGGAAAATGCTTGCCGCCAATGCCGCACTTGCCCTTGTCTGTTGGAAGACATCAGCAAAATGTTGCATTGTCCCCGCGCCACCAGAGGCGACAACAGGAATATTGACGGCTGAGGAAACCGCGGCGGTGATATCGAGTGCGAAACCGTTTTTGGTACCGTCGTTGTTCATGGATGTAAGCAGAATTTCCCCTGCACCGCGCCGTTCGCCCTCCAGTGCCCAGTCAACGGCATTGAGTGGAGTAGGAGTCCTGCCTCCGTGAATATAAACCTTCCATTCACCGTCATCAAGCTTGGTGTCAATCGCCAGTACAACACACTGGCTGCCAAATTTTGCAGCAATTTCCGAAACAATCTCCGGATGATCTACAGCCGCAGTGTTAATGCTCACCTTGTCGGCTCCCGCTTTGATTATTGCCTGCGCATCTTCCACCGAATTTATGCCACCGCCCACGGTGAACGGGATGTTGATTTCACGGGCAATCTTTTCGACCAGTCCGGTCAGGTTCTTCCGTTTCTCAACGGTGGCGGTAATATCGAGAAACACCAGTTCATCCGCACCTTCCTGGACGTAACGTTTGGCCAGTTCCACAGCGTCGCCGGCATCGCGAAGCCCCACAAAGTTAATGCCTTTCACCGTCCGGCCATCCTTGATATCGAGGCAGGGAATAATTCTTTTTTTAAGCATATAAGTTTATATTTTTTGTTGTTTTAAACCCGTTACAGGAAACCCGCAACGCGTAACTCGTCCAGGCTAATTCTCCCTTCGTAAAGAGCTTTGCCGATAATGGCTCCCTCACAACCCAACTCCTTTACCTTTGTCAGATCATCCACCGATGATACGCCACCACTGGCAATCAGCTTAACATCGGTCTCCCGGAGGATTTCAGCGTAAAGCTCATTGGAAGTGCCTTGCAGCATGCCGTCTTTCGAGATGTCGGTACAGATCACGTATGTAACGCCTTTGCGTTCATAACCGGCAATAAAATCCACAACATCCAGTTCCGATTGCTGCTGCCATCCCTGGGTGGCAATTTTTCTGCCGTGGCTGTCTGCACCTAAAATAATCTTGTCCGGACCGTATACCGACAGCCATTTTAAAAAAAGGTCCGGTTCTTGAGCAGCTATGCTTCCCACCGTAACCTGTGCAGCTCCGTTTTCGAAAGCGATGCGTACATCTTCATCGGTTTTAATACCTCCGCCAAAATCAACCGTCAATGAAGTTTTTGTTGATATTTTTCTCAGAATATCTTTATTCACAATATGTTTTGATTTGGCTCCATCCAAATCAACCAAGTGTAAATATCGAATTCCGTTGGCTTCAAACGATTTTGCAACTTCCACCGGATTTTCGTTATATATTTTTTGGGTGCTGTAATCGCCTTTGGTCAGGCGGACACACTTTCCGTCAATAATGTCTATGGCAGGAATAATTCTCATAAACTTCAATCGTTTGTTTACCTTATTTTCAAAAAATTCTTCAATATTCGTTCACCGACGTTCGCCGATTTCTCGGGATGGAACTGCGTGGCATAAAAATTCCTGTTCCGCATGGCGGCACTGAACGGCAAAATATAATCGCACTCGGCGATAGTTTGCGCACAGCTCTCGGCATAATAACTGTGTACGAAATAGACCGTATCATCCTTTCCAAAACCATCAAAAAGCAATGACTCCGTATGCTTCAGGTTGTCCCATCCGATGTGGGGAACAATGTCCGTCAACGGGAATTTTTTTACCGCAGTATCAAAGATACCCAGGCAGCCGGTGTTTCCCTCTTCCGAATACCGGCACAGCAGTTGCAGGCCTAGGCATATTCCCAGAACGGGCTGCCCGAGCGTTTTTATTACCGCATCCAGCTTCCGCTCTTTTAAATATTCCATGGCCGACGATGCTTCGCCCACACCGGGAAAAATAACCTTATCCGCACGGCGGATTTCAACCTCGCTATCGGTAATGACGCACTGATGCCCCAACCGCTCCACCGCATTTTTTACCGACGCGATGTTGCCAGCATTGTATTTGATGATAGCAACCATTGACATTATAATATTCCTTTTGTGCTGGGAATTCCTGTATTTTCACCACGTTTCACCGCCATCTTGATCGATTTGGCGAATGCTTTGAAAATGGCTTCCGCTTTGTGATGTTCGTTATCGCCTTCGGCTTTGATGTTAAGGTTACACCTGGCGTTATCGGAAAACGACTTGAAGAAGTGCATAAACATTTCGGCAGGCACATCTCCAATTCTCTCGCGTTTAAAATCCACCTCCCAGACCAGCCAAGGCCGGCCGCCGAAGTCGATAGCAACCTGTGCCAGGCAATCGTCCATGGGCAGCAGAAACCCGTAACGTTCTATACCCTTCTTCTTCCCCAGTGCTTGTAAAAAAGCCTCTCCCAGGGCGATGGCCGTATCTTCGACCGTATGGTGTTCGTCGATATGCAAATCACCGTTTACCCGGATGGAGAGGTCCACATTTCCGTGACGGGCAATTTGCTCCAACATATGGTCGAAAAACCCTAATCCTGTAGCTATCCGGCTTTTTCCTGATCCGTCAAGATTGATCTCCACAACGATATCGGTTTCTGAAGTTTTGCGGCGGACAATTCCTTTTCTGGGTTCCAACTTCAAGTAGGCGTATATCTCGGCCCAGTCGGTCGTGCACAGCACGGCATCATCGGTTTTATCCACGTTCAGGTAAATGGCTTTGCAGCCAAGGTTTCTGGCCAACCGCACATCAGTTTTCCGGTCTCCGATAACGTAAGAGTTTTCCAAATCGTAACCCCCTTTTGTGTAATGTGTCAGCAACGCTATCCCCGGTTTTCGGGTAGGAAGGTTTTCGTGTTCAAAAGAGCGGTCGATAAGGATTTCGCTAAAAACAACCCCTTCGTTTTCGAATGCTTTTACCATTTTATGGTGTGCCGGCCAGAACGTATCTTCGGGAAAAGACGGAGTTCCCAACCCGTCCTGATTCGTCACCATAACCAATTCATATTCCAATTCTCGGGCAATCCGCGACAGGTACTGAAATACTTGCGGGTAAAACTCCAGCTTCTCCAGGCTGTCAATCTGGAAGTCAACGGGCGGCTCGATAACCAGTGTTCCGTCCCGGTCGATAAATAAAACTTTTTTCATACAAGGGTGCGTAATTTATTCAACAACTCCTCATTCTCACCGGGAGTGCCGATGGTAATTCTCACACAGTTTGTCACCTGCCTGTTCCGGTTGCGGACAATCACCTTTTTTTGTACCAGTTCGTTGTAAATCCAGTTGGCATCTGATACTTCAACCAAGAGGAAGTTGGCATCCGAAGGATAAATCTTCTTTACAATTTCCAGTTTCGATAATTCTTCGGCGAGATATGCTCTTTGCTGCAGAATCGTGTCGCGGCGCTTTTCAAATTCATCCACGCGCGAAAGCGCTTCCAGGGCAACTTGCTGATTGATGATACTGACGTTGTAGGGCGGTTTGGTTTTGTCCAGCAACGATATGATTTTTTCGCCGGCAAAAGCCATTCCAACCCGGACACCCGCCAACGCCCATGCTTTGCTGAATGTCTGCATCACAATAAGGTGGGAGTATTTGTTTATTTTGCTTTTCAGGCTGTATTCGGGGCAAAAATCCACGTAAGCTTCGTCTGCCACCACGATTCCGTTAAAGTTTTCAAGCAGCTTCTCCAGGTTGTCCAACCTGTTCCCGGTGGGGTTATTCGGTGAGCAAACGAAAATAAGCTTTACGGAACTGTCTGTTTCGGCCGTCTGCAGGATCTTTTCAATATCAAGCTGAAAATCGGATGTTAATGGGATTTCATGCAGTTGGATGTGATTGATGTTAGCCGAGACTTCGTACATCCCGTAAGTGGGCGGACAAACAATCGCGCTGTCTTTTCCAGGTTCACAGAAAATTCGGTATATCAGGTCGATGACCTCGTCACTTCCGTTGCCGATAAAAATCTGGTTGAAAGGTACGTTTTTAACTTCTGACAGCTTCGTCTTTAACGCTTTCTGGTGGGGGTCGGGATACCGGTTGAGTGTCCCGTACGGATTTTCGTTTGCATCGAGAAAGATACCTTCGTTGCCCGAAAATTCATCGCGGGCACTTGAATAGGGTTTTAGTGCCAGGATATTCGGCCTGACCATTTTTTCTATATCAACTGTTCTCATAATTCTTTGCTTGCTGTGCCGACACTTCGCCCAAACGCAGTGTCATGGCATTCTTGTGAGCGAAAAGTTCTTCTGCTTCAGCCATGGTTTCCACGGCTACCCCGATACCGACAATTCCTTCTTCCGACAGTTGCTGAAAGGTGATTTTCTTTATAAAGCTGTCCAGAGAAACGCCGCTGTATGCTTTCGCGTATCCGCTTGTGGGAAGCGTGTGGTTAGTGCCGCTAGCGTAATCACCGGCACTTTCGCAACTGTAGTTCCCCAGAAAAACGGAGCCCGCGTTGGTCACCTCACGGCTGCGCAAAACAGGATTCTCTACCGCCAGGATCAGGTGCTCGGGAGCGTAAACGTTGCTGAAGCGGATGCAGGTCTCTACGTCTTTAAACAAAATGGCACGGCTGTTCTTCAGCGCTTTTTCCGCCATTTCTTTTCGCGGCAGATTCGCCAGTTGAATATCGAGTTCCTTGTTTATTTCCTTAACCACCTTTTTGTTGTCCGACAAAAGGATGACCTCACTGTCCGGCCCGTGTTCTGCCTGAGAAAGCAGGTCGGAGGCGACGAACGACGGGCGGCAGGTCTCATCCGCCACCACAAGGAGTTCGCTGGGTCCGGCAGGCATATCGATAGCTGTACCGTAGTACTGGGCGGCATGCTTTGCCGTCATCACGTACTGGTTGCCTGGGCCGAATATTTTCTCTACTTTCGGGACGGACTTCGTGCCGAAAGACATGGCCCCGATAGCCTGGATACCTCCGACCGCAAATATGCGGGTTACCCCCGCAAGGTTCGCTGCGTAAAGAATGGCGGGGTGGATAGCGCCTTCCTTGCCGGGAGGCGAACAAAGCACGATCTCTTTACAGCCGGCTATCTTTGCCGGAATGGCCAGCATCAGTACCGTGGAAAAAAGAGGAGCGGTTCCTCCGGGGACATAAATCCCTACCTTCTCGATAGGCCGTGCTTCGCGCCAGCATACCACACCGGGAGAGGTTTCCACTTTTACAATTTCCTCTTTCTGCGAAAAGTGGAATTTCTCGATGTTGCTTTTTGCAAGGGCGATGGCTTGCTTCAACCGTTCCGAGACCTGTTGCGACGCCGCCTCGATTGTCTCGTGATCAACCGTGAAGTCATCCGCCGAAAACCTGTCAAACTGCCGGGCATATTTCAACACCGCCTTATCACCTTTTTTACGGATATCGTAAAAAACCTTGTCCACTAACTCCATCAACCTGGCTTGCTTGATGGCGGACCTTTCTGCCAATTGCGGCCATTTCCTTTCGGCCGGGTTGTTTAATGTTTTCACTTTTAGAGTATCATTTTCTCAATGTTCATCACTAAGATTCCCTGGGCATTCACGTCTTTCAACGCATCAATCACATCCCAAAACTGGTCTTCCTGTACTACCGAGTGCACGCTGCTCCATCCCTCTTCGGCAAGCGGAAGGATACTGGGCGATTTCATACCCGGAAGGATGGAACAAATTTTTGGAATTGACGAATTTGGTGCATTCATTACAATGTACTTGCTACCCATGCCTTTCTTATATGCCCGTATGCGAAAAAGAAACCTTTCCAGCAGCTCTTGTTTGACTTCGTTGAGGCTCTTGTTGGCAATCAGTACCGCTTCACTCTTTATGATGGCCTCAACTTCTTTTAGGCCGTTCATAATAAGGGTACTGCCCGTACTTACAATATCAAAAATCCCATCAGCCAGCCCAATCCCGGTGGCAATCTCAACACTCCCTCCCAGTTCTTCGATCTTTACATCAATGCCTTTAACGCCGAAGTACTTTTTGAGAATTTTCGGATAGCTGGTGGCAATGCGTTTCCCGTGAAAATAATCCAGGTTGGTATACACTTCATCCTTGGGAATAGCGAGCGAAAGCCGACAGTTGCCGAATCCCAGCTTTTCAATTTCATCCACGTCTTTTTCTTTTTCCCACACTTCGTTTTCTCCCAGGATACCGATGTCTGCAACGCCATTTTCAACGTATTGAGGAATATCATCGTCACGTAGGAAAAGGATTTCCATGGGGAAATTGCGGGCTTCTGTCCTGAGTTTCCGGTCACCGTTCGATACCTTAATGCCGCATTCGTTCAACAGCTGCAACGATTTTTCGCTTAATCGTCCGCTTTTCTGGATGGCTATTTTCAGTTTTTCCATTGCTTTTCTTTTTTGCGTTAGCGGCTCCGAACCGCTGAGTGTTAATTAAAAAAACCCGCCTGAGCTGTTCAGACGGGTCTATGTTGTATATTCATGCTTCTACACATCCTATTCAGCTCGCCTGATTGCAAGTATGAAAATGATGATGGTGAAGCTTGTTTACTTTCATTTTATCTATTTTGATAACGCAAAGATAATAGAATAATTTTAATGCGGGACAAAAATAACTGTTTATTTTTCTTTTGCTTCCTAAAAATCCTGAAAAAACACAACAAATAGGCTGTTAGCTATCGGCATGTGGCAAATTTTTATGTAAGTTTGCACCGATGAAAGGAAAACTGCTCATACTTCTCTTTTTCTGCGTGAGTACGACGCTTGTGTTTTCGCAGGCGCGCGTTATTTTGCCCGATTCGTCGCAGATCACCACCCATCCCGATTCGGTAAACCTGTTACCCCGACAAGCTCCGTCAGGCCTAAGCCGTGGCCCGGAAGAACCTTTCGATACCGTCAACCTGGAATTGCCGGCAGCAACGGTATGGCATTTACATCCAAGAAGCGGAGACCGCATCGTTGTGCCCATGGATACGTTGAAGCACAACTTCCAGCAAACGACCGTTCCAGATGGGTATTCGGTTGTCGGAGGGTATCTCGGCCCGATTGGTTCACCGTTTATATCCAAACTGTTTTTTGAAAGGGATGAAACGAGCCAGTTTCCGTTTTACGATGCCTACAAACCCTACAACAAATCTCCCAGGCAACAGGTCTTTTATAATACCCGGGTGCCGTATGCCCGACTGGACTACCAGACGGCGGGCAGCCGTCCGTTGAGGGAGCAGCGTCTTAGGGCCTTACTGACAACAAACTTCGGAAAACGCCTCAATGTGGGCCTCGAGGGGGACCTGATCAGTGCAAAAGGATTATACAAGTCGCAGGAGACCAAGCATAATGACTGGAGCTTCTTTGGGAACTACCTGAGCGACCGGTTTGAGACCCATCTTTTGGTATCGACATCAACTGCCAAGCAATTTGAAAACGGCGGGGTTACCGACGAACGGTTTATCCGTGATCCGGAATCCGTTGGACAGAACTTTTCGACTGTAGACATTCCTGTAAAATTTACCGATACATGGAACAAGATGAAGACCAATCATTTGTTTTTTTCAGGAAAATACAATATCGGCTACAATGATCAGAAAAAGGATTCACTCGGTAACGGAGAGTTTATTCCCGTGGCGAGTGTCATTTTTACGTCGCATTATACCGGACAGGACCGCCGCTTCCTTTCTTACGACACGGTGCAGGTAACGGTAGAAGGCAAGGAGATGCAGCGTATTGATCAGTTTTACCCCAACCGGTTTTATAACACCGCGGTCGACGATAGCACAACGTTCTCATCCTTAAAAAACACGTTTGCCCTATCGCTTCGCGAAGGATTCAAACCGTGGGTGAAGTTCGGATTAACGGGATATATCGAACACGAGCTCCGTAATTTTTCGATGATGGACTCCATCAACGGGACTATTGACCGGAGAAAACACCGGGAGAACTCGCTTTTTATCGGTGGAATTCTTAATAAACAACAGGGCGAAAACCTCCGATTCAACCTTCAGGCCAATCTTGGGGTGGTGGGGGTCGATCTCGGAGAATTTAACCTGGAAGGTGAGGTTGAAACAGGTTTTACCATTGCTGGAAAACGAACTGTCTTAAGCGGCCATGCATATATTAAGAACCTAACCCCTAATTATTTGCAAAAACACTATCACTCCAAGTATTTTTGGTGGAACAAAGACTTCAATAATATGCGCAGGGTGTTTGTAGGCGGTAAACTTTATATACCCTTTACCAATACGACATTGAGTGTCGGAGTAGAAAATTTGCAGAATTATATCTATTTTGACAAGGACAGAAACAGTGCACAGTATTCTTCAAACGTACAGGTTTTGACCGTTGGTGTGGAGCAGAACCTGAGACTGGGCGTTTTTAACTGGGATAACCGGGTAGTGTATCAAACTTCAGGAAATCAGGAGGTAATCCCCGTCCCTACGGTAAGTATCTATTCAAACATGTATCTGAAAGCATTGATAGTGAATGAATTAACTTTTCAGTTTGGAGTTGATGCACATTATCATACCGCTTATTTTTCCCCCGGATACGAGCCGGCATTGCTCCAATTTTACAATCAGCGGGAAAAAGAGATCGGAAATTACCCCATTGCAACGGTGTATGCCAACATGCACCTGAAACAAACCCGCTTTTTTGTGATGCTTTACAACGCGGCGTCTGCCGTTTGGAAACCACGCGATTACTTCTCTTTGCCTGGCTATCCGGTAAATCCAATGATGCTTAAACTGGGGCTTTCGGTTGACCTGCACAATTAATTTTCTCTGCTGTGAAATCGAAAAAAATAATTGTCATTTACGGCGTACTTTTAGTTGTCGCGCTTTCCCTGATGGTTATCCTTTATACCGTTTCCAGGAAGGTGGAGATTGTTTTACCCAGAGATTTTTCCGAGATAGTGAACAGCGGCGAGTTGAACATCGTTACCGATTATAATCCCATTGGATACCATGTCTCCGGCGATACCCTGGCCGGATTTCAGCATGGGCTCATCAAGGCCCTGGAACAGGATTGGAAGCTGAAAGTAAATATCTTTCTGGAGAACAGCCTGGATAAAAATCTTCAAGGGCTGAAACAGGGACGGTACGATATCGTTGCCCGGAACATTCCCGTAACCACGCATTTGCGTCAGCAGTTTGGCTTTACCGAGTCAATTAACCTGAATAAACAGGTACTTGTACAGCGAAAACCGGAGTTTAACGACAGCATAACACCCATCCGCCAACACCTGGATTTAGCCAAAAAAACCATCCATATACACAGGGATTCGCCCGTAATTTTGCGTCTGCAAAACCTTTCTCACGAAATAGGAGATACCATTTTTATAATACAAAACGATATATACGAAACAGAACAACTGGTGATGATGGTTGCAGGCGGGGATATTGACTTCACGGTTTGTGACGAGGTACTTGCGCGAAAACTTGCCAAAGAGATGCCGGAGATAGATGTTGATACCGACATCAGCTTCACGCAATTGGAGTCGTGGGCGGTGCGGAAAGACTCGCCTGTTCTGCTGGATAGCCTGAATGCCTGGCTCTCGCGATTTCTTACACCCGCATCAACTCACTCATTATCCCATCGGAAATAAATATACCTTTCCGATTCATTATCAGCGAATTGTCTTTAGACACAAGAAAGCCTTCACGGATGAATTTTCGCGCATTTTGCAAGCAGTAATCGAACAGTTCCTGTCCGAATTTTTCCTTCAGCAGGTTTAGGTCCACGCCCCACATCGTGCGCAACCCCGTCAGAATAAACTCGTTGTATTTTTGGGTGAACGTTAACTTTTCCGTTTCCTGCAAAAGTTCCCCGGACTGAATTGCGGTGATGTATTTTTCGAGCGAAGCTATGTTCCACGACCGGTTTTCCCCATCGTATGAGTGGGCCGAAGGTCCCAGTCCGATATATTTTTCGTTTTTCCAATACGAGGTGTTGTGAATGGAATATTTCTTGCTTTTGGCAAAATTTGAAATTTCGTAATGTTCAAACCCGTTTTGGGCAAGCGTATCGATGAGCATGGAAAACATTTCCGTGCTTGCTTCGTCGGTAACGGGCCTCACGCTCCCTTTCTGCAGGAGAGCATAGAGCCTGGTCTGCTTCTCGTAAATAAGGTGGTACGCCGAGATGTGCCAGACATCCAGTTCACAGGCCTGTCGCAGGCTCTTCTCCCATATTCCGGGTGTCTGGCCGGGCAAACCGTACATCAGGTCAATGCTTATGTTTTCAAACCCTGCTTGCCGGCAGAGCTTGACTGCCTGGATCGCCTGTCGGGCCGAGTGCCTTCGGCTTAAAAACTTCAATTCCCCGTCATCGAAACTTTGAATTCCAATACTGATCCGGTTGAAAGGCAATTTCCGCAGCAAGTGTATATATTCTTCCGAAAGATCGTCAGGATTTGCTTCTAGGGTGATTTCCGCATCTTCCTCTATCGGAAAATGGGAGAACAATGTTTCAAAAATTTCCCCGAAAGCTTGGTTATCTAATCTCGACGGCGTTCCGCCCCCGAAATAAATAGTTTTTACCGGTTCCCTCACTTCGTTTTTTCTACGTAAAGCTTCGGCGCAAAGCGCCTCCGCAAAAACCTTTATTTTGCTTTCGTCGGTTTCCTTGTAAAAATCGCAGTAAACGCAACGCGTTTTACAAAAAGGGATGTGGATGTAAATGCCGGCCATTATTCGGATTGGAGTGTGGGAAGGGTTTCTATGAGAAATTTATAAGCTTTTAAATACTTCCGGATACGGGAAACGGCGGTATCATCAAGTTCTCTGAAGCGGCGAACATCCATGTTGTCCGACAAATCGTTCATCTTTACCCGAACCGCCAGGGGATTTTTCGCTACACGCGCCAGATACGCGTCGTATGTTTCCGGATCATCATGCGTCAAGGCTCCGACCGCATCCAGTATTTCCGGGGAAAAACCTTCTTCCGCCAGATCTTCCAATGTCCAATCGGAGTCTTCGATCACATCGTGCAGCGCACCGGCAATTTTTTCCCGTAACGTATGCCCGGTGCTCATCACGCGCAAGACGTGTCCGAGGTAGGGCTGTCCGTTTTTATCGTAATGCCCCGTATGCGCTTCGATGGCAATATCCGTCGCCCGTAAGAGCTGTTCCTGCAGAGTCATTTTTGTTTGTTTATCAATTCCCCGGCCAGCAGAGGCTCGTCGGTGGTTATGAAATCGACTTTCAGGTCAAGCATTTCCCGGATACCGTCAGGCGTATTCACCGTCCACACGTTGACCTTCAGTCCGAGGTCGTGTGCTTCCTTCACCCAGTGCGGATTTTTCTTCAACACATTGAAGTGATAGTCTATGCCTGCTGCGCCCATGGATTTGATTACCCGGGGCGACAGGTCTCCGTTCAGGTAATATACCGGTGCCGCCGGATCAAGTTTTCTGACCTGATTAACAAAATTAATGCCGAATGAAATGTATTCTACCCGGTTTTGCAATCCTTTTTCGCGAATCATATTGATCACCTTCTCTGCCAACTCATCTTCCGCTTTTCTGTCGCTGTGCGTCTTGAATTCGACTATCAGCCGGGCGTTCCTGCATTTTTCAAACGCAGTTAAATATTCTTCTACCGTAGGCAACGGTTCACCGTTTGCTAATTTCACTTTCCGGAGGACAGCGGCAGAAGTTTCCTGCACCCGTAATTTCTTCCCGTCGAGCAGCACATCGGCGTCGTGATTTACCACAGGCACGCCGTCCGACGATAGCCAGATATCTACTTCAGATCCGTAAACGTCAAGCGCATCGGCGTTCATTAAGGCAGCAACGGAGTTTTGTGCGGAACCCTCAGTTTTCCAGTATCCGCGATGCGCAATGATTTCCTGTGACGTTGCGGAAAAAACAAACGTCAGAAAGATCAGGGTAATGATTACATTTTTTTGATTCATGATTGTCGGATTTATATTGTTATTTTTCAGTCCACCGTAGTTTCTGTTGATAAAAATCGTAACTAGCTGAATACTCTACCGAAACGGCCGGTTTTTCGAAAGAAAAGACGAACCGCTCGTCGTTGGGGCTCTCTATGTAACGGAGCACCAACTCCAGTGTTTTTTCATCTTTCCAGACATAGTTTCCCGCCACCTTAAAGGGTGGCAAACCCGTTAAACCGGCTTTGGAGCCAGCAGTGAGCGAAGGCCCGTGGCGCAACGTTTCACCTTCTTCCCACGAAGTGGAGTTGAACCGGAATTCGTAGGTTGCCGTGTCTTGTCTTAGGGTCATCCGACAAACGTCGCCTTCGAATCGCAATGTTAATTCCGATATTTTCAGTGGATTTTTGTTGAAAGCCATTGTTTTTCCGGAAATAATTTCCCGGACAGGAGAGGAGGTTCTCGTGGTGTGGACAGGTAACCTCAACGCCGACAAACGGGATTTCAACCTGTCCAGCGCGTCACCGTCCTCAGCCAACGCAGATTCCCGGAAAGCAGGAAAAATATGCTTCCAGACCAGGTTGATCTCCTTTTGCATATCCTGAGCGTTAGCCGTAAGGACAATAACCGCATCTTTCTCCGGCAGGACAATGATGAACTGCCCGAAAGCCCCGTCGCCGCGGAACGCGTTATTTCGCGTTTGCCAGAACTGATAACCGTAACCTTGTGCCCAGTCATTCGCCGGGTCTTCTTCTCCCGTTACGGTCTTGATCTGCTCGGAAGTAGCCGCATTCACCCATTCTTCCGTCAGGATCCGGTGATCTCTCCATTTACCTTTTTGCAAGTAGAGCAGCCCCAGTTTCGCCATATCTTCCGTCTTAACGCGCAGCCCCCATCCGCCGACGTTTATTCCCTGCGGGTTCACTTCCCAATCGGCATCTTTAATGCCCAAAGGTTCAAACAGGCGGGGCTTGAGGTAATCGATGAGTTTTTCACCTGTCGCTTTTTGCAGGATGGCAGACAGCATGAACGATCCTGCCGAGTTATAAAGGAAAACCGTTCCCGGCTCGTATTGGACAGGAGCGGCCAAAAACGTTTTTATCCAATCGTTGCTAAAGCGCATCTCCTGAGGTTCCCGGGCCTGTCCCACGGACATTTTCAGCAGGTCGTCCACATCGAGCTTCGCGAGATAAGGAGAGACCGTGTCGGGTAATGATTCGGGAAAAAACGAAACCACCTTGTCGGTCAGTTTCAGTCTCCCTTCCGCCACAGCTAGGCCTATGGCGGTGGAAGTAAAACTTTTGGACACGGAATACATCGTGTGCCTGAGGCCGCGCCGGTAGGGTGACCACCAGCCTTCGGCCAGGACTTTTCCGTGCCGTACGATCATGAAACTGTGGAGTTCGATGCTGCTGTCGCGAACGCTCTCAGCAGCGTCGATAAATTGGATGACCGCCTCGGACGATAAGCCCTCTGCTTCAGGTGTACTGCGGGGCAACGAGTAATTGTCGATCATTTTTTGTTCCGTTTTTTGAACACATCCACTCAACATGAGGATCAATCCAAATAGGGGAAAAAGGAGCGAGTTTTTCATTTACTGCCTGTTTAATCGATGAATTTGGTTCAAAGGTACGGAAATTTATAATTTTTCAGAAACAGGCTTGAATTTTTTAAAGAATATGGTTTTCGTTTCGCATTATTTTATGATCGAGATGTTAAAATACGGAGCCAGAAAGTGACGGTACCGGTTTATTCCGAAAACTTTTTCAAGTGGGCGATAACCTCTTCATTGTTATCGTAAAGCCCCAGGTTGAGGTGATGCAAATCGCCGCGTTCCGCCATTTCTCCGATGACGGGGTAGACGGGGCGTTCGGTTGTCCAGAAGTGCTTATCCAAAAAAATCATCGGGCTGGCGTAACCGTATGACTCGTAATGGTTTTGTGCCAGGTCCTGAAAAACCTCCTGCAGGGTCCCCGCACTTCCGGGGGTGAAAACCACGCCTCCTTTGGCGATGGCGAGCAACCCTTCTTCGCGGATACTGTTCTCGAAATATTTGGCAATTTTCGTGGCAAATGGGGTGGGGAGCTCGTGCCCGTAATGCCATGTGGGAATTCCCAGACTATCGAAAGGCGGGTCGGGGAAACGTTCCATTACCTCGAATGCCGAAGAAAGCCATCCCTCATCGGAGTAACGGGGGGCCGCACTCAAGATGCCGACGGCCCGAAGACATTCGTTGTCGCCCCTTCCGGCCATCCACGCTCCCAGGTGCGTGGCTTCCATTGCCCCGGGGCCGCCTCCGGAAAGCATCAGGTAACCCTGCTCCGTGAGTGATTTCGACAGCAAGACCACTTGCCGGTAGATGTGTTCGGTTCGCAGGATGCCATGTCCGCCCATTATTGCCACGAGCTTGCGTTCATCAAAACTGGCGATGTACTCGTGCAGCGAATCGGTGATGGAGTGGTCGTGCAAACGTTGCGCCAGCGTATCCTTTATCGACAGGTTTTTCCGGGACTCCCGGTAATAATCGTAAACAACCTTATCAGGAGTCTTCAGGTACGTTTTAGGCTTGTGGCGGTTAAAACCGGCATAAAGCGAATCTGTGTCGTACAACCGGCTCGGATAGGTATTGAACGGAACATCCAGGAGGGGAAAAATAAAATTCCCGGGCAGTAAATGGTGCAACAGGTCGTCAGACATCGAACAACCCAGAAACAAACACCTGGAAAAACGGATATTGAGCATTAGCGGTTCAATCTCGGTCAGGCGAAGCGATTGAACGGCAATCTCTTCTACGTAAGGAACCGTTAAAAAACGTTTCAGTTCGGTTATGGATTCGAATTGTTTCATTTCTTTGAATTACAGGTTTAGGATTGTGCCATTTTTAACGCCTTTTTCGCCCATACGGTTTGTAAAATTCCCCGAACGGACAAATACAAAATAAAAGCCAGCCACAGGCCGTTGTTTCCGAGTACCGGCACGGCGATATAATAACAGGCAAAGAAAACGACAGCAGAGAACACCATAGCGTTGCGCATCTCTTTCGAGGCTGTTGCCCCAATGAAAACACCGTCCCAGAGAAAAGCAGCAAAACCGGTTACCGGGATAAGCACTGTCCAGAAAAGGAACGATTTGGTGGTTTCAATGACCGCTTTATCGTTGGTGAGCATTTTCAAAATCGGGTCGGGGAAGAACAGGTAAATCATTACCGATACGGCACTCACGATAAATCCCCAGAAAAACAATCTTCTTAGCATCCCGGCAAGCAGCACCTTGTTATCTGCCCCTATGTATCTTCCCGTTAATGCTTCCCCCGCGTATGCAAATCCATCCATAAAGTAGGAGAAAAGCATGAAAAACTGCATCAACAGGGCGTTGGCAGCTAAAATCATGTCTCCCATACCCGATGACACAAACGTGAAAAACGTGGTAACCAGCGTCAACAGGAACGTGCGTACAAAAACATCGCCGTTTACCCGGAAATAAGACCGGATGGCAGCGGTTTCCAAAACAGAAGACCTGACAATGTATTTTCTCAGCCGGCCGTAAAATTTCAGCCACATCAGCACACAAACGACAAGTGTTATCACCTGCGATAACATTGTCCCAAGGGCAATTCCTGCCACCTTCATGCCAAATCCGAAAACAAACAACATGCTCAGGACAATATTCAGCACGTTGTTGAGAATGGCAATTACCATTGGTGTTTTAGCATTCTGCATTCCGATGAAAAAACCTTTAAAAGCATACGTCCCGAGTACGGCCGGGGCACTCCAGACACAAATACGGAAATAGGTTTCAACAGCTGCTTTACTTTCGGAACCGGACTTTATCAGGCTTAAGGCAAACTTCCCGATGGGGTATTGCAACAAGACAATCAGCAGCCCGATTCCCACACCCACGATAAGCGAACGTATCAACACATTCATGGCTTCGGTAAAATCGCGGGCTCCATAGGCCTGCGCGGCAAATCCGCTGGAGCTCATCCGGATAAACCCAAAATTCCAGTAAATCATGTTGAAGATATTGGCGCCGAGAGCTATGGCACCTATATATACTGCCGAACCCAAATGCCCCGCAATGGCGATATCGATCATCCCAAGCAGCGGAACAGTAATGTTGGTGATTATATTGGGTATGGCAAGCCGAAAGATTTTCTTATCCATGGCTGCAAAAATAATACAAAACATTGACACGGGTAAAAAACTATTTTGAAAGAAAAAAAGATCCACAAAAAATAAAAGAAAATATTTTGTGATGATTATCTTCCTTTTTTATATCTTTGTTCTATAAAATTTTGATAGCCAATAAGCGATTAACCTTGTTGCTCAATAACAGAAAAAATTTATGGACAAAATTCAGGAAATCACCTCTAAACTCTACGCGGAAGGAATAGAAAAAGGTAAGGAAGAGGCCAATAAAATTGTTGCCGAAGCAAAAGTATTGCGTGATCAGATAGTGGAGGAGGCAAAAAAAGAGGCCGAACAGATCGTTGTGTCAGCAAAGAAAGAAACCCACGAATGGAAAAGCAATACGGAGTCTGAACTTAAGCTTTTCGCATCTCAGGCGGTCGAGGCGCTGAAGAGCGAAATCACCAACCTGGTGACCGGTAAGTTATCGGCATCCAACGTGAAAGCAGCGTTGGAAGACAAAACGTTCATGCAAAAACTGATCACTGAACTTGTGCAAAATTGGTCGAAGAACGAAACATTAACAATCGGAGTAGAAAATTCCGAGGAATTGAAGCAATACATTTCCGAAAACGCTAAATACCTGCTTGACAAAGGCCTGAAGATTGAATCCGTGAATGGATTGAAAACCAGCTTTATCTTATCCCCCGAAGACGGTTCTTACCGGGTAAAATTCGGCGAAGAAGAGTTTATAGAATATTTCCGTGAATTCCTTCGCCCGCAAATACAAAAACTGCTTTTTTAAAAGGTATTCAGCTGTAATCCAGCACCTATTCTATTGTAATCCGTTGTTTCGTTAAACGGCTCAACGTCGCACCAATAGTACGCAAAACGCAAATTACGGCGGAGCTAACTTACAACGCAGGCAAAAAACTGTGAAACATATGCTTTTCAAACATCAATATTACTGTTTTATAGCAGGGTTGCCCGATTTTTCTTTCGACAGCATGAAACTTCCGTTTACCGTGGAAGAGTTCAAACGAATGCTCGACGAAGAATTGAAGCCGGACGACAAACGGTTGCTGAACAAATACTTCCTGAAGTACGACAACGACAACCTACTGCACTTGTTGAAAAACAAGGATGCCGAACTGAATCCGATGGGCAGTATTTCCCGAGAAGAGATTCAGGAAACGATCGGAAGAATCAAAGAGGACTTACCGGTAAAAAACAGGAAGGTTCCGGATTTTCACGAAAAATTTATCCGAACATGGCTGGACGAAGAGGCTCAGGCAGAAAACAAATTGTGGGACGACCTGATGGCCTCTTTGTATATGGATTACGGCACAGAGGTGAAAAATTCGCTCATGTCGCGATGGTTTGAGCTCAATCTGAATATAGGCAACCTGTTGTCGGCAATTTATGCCCGAAAGTATGGATTGGATGTGGCCCGGGTGGTCGTTGGCCATAACCCGGTAGCTCAGCTGATCCGTGAGAACGCGAATGCCCGCGATTTCGGGTTGAGTCAGGAACTGGAGATTTTTGATGCTGTCGTGCGGCTCTCCGAAGAGACGGATATATACGAACGCGAAAGGAAAATGGACAAATTCCGTTGGGATTGGCTGGAAGAAAACACGGTTTTCGATTATTTCAACATAGAATATATTTTTGCCTACCTGTGCAAGCTCCAGATGCTGGAACGCTGGGTAAAACTGAATGCCGAAGAAGGTGAACGTGTTTTCCGTGAACTGATCGCCGGATTAAAAGGCGATGTAAAAATGCCTGAGGAATAAAAAAGAAGTTGAATTTCCATTGCATAACACGAAGCAAATAACAAAGAATTATAATATGACAAAAGGAACAGTAAAGGGGATCATTTCCAACCTGGTAATTGTGGAGGTAGATGGCCCTGTTGCGCAGAACGAAATTGCCTATATCAATCTTGACGGTACGCATCTGATGTCGGAAGTCATTAAGGTTATCGGAAAAAACGTGTATGTCCAGGTTTTTGAAAGCACGCGCGGTCTTAAGGTAGGTGCCGGGGTGGAGTTTCGGGGACATATGCTCGAAGTTGTGCTCGGACCGGGTCTTCTTGAACGAAACCTGGACGGCTTGGAAAACGATCTGGACAAGATGGAGGGTGTCTTTCTGAAAAGGGGACAATATACTTTTCCGCTTGACGAGGAAAAAAAATGGGCTTTTAAGCCCATAGCACAGGTTGGCGACAACGTTTCCGGAGGATCATGGTTGGGTGAAGTGGATGAGAATTTCCAACCCCACAAGATAATGGTCCCGTTCGTGATGACCAGCGAATACAAGGTGAAAAGTATCGCACCGGAAGGAGAGTACAACATTTACCACACCGTAGCGGTGGTTGAAGATAAAAACGGGGAGGAGCATAAACTGAACATGATTCAGAAATGGCCGGTGAAAGTGCCCGTTACCCTGTACAAGGAAAAACCCAGGCCGTTTAAACTGCTGGAAACCGGCGTGAGAACGATAGATACACTGAACCCGATTGTGGAAGGCGGAACCGGATTTATACCCGGCGCTTTCGGAACTGGGAAAACGGTGCTGCAGCACGCCATTTCCAAACAAGCGGAGGCCGATATTGTTATTATCGCTGCCTGTGGTGAACGTGCTAACGAGGTGGTGGAAATTTTCACCGAATTTCCAGAACTTGATGACCCGCATACCGGACGGAAACTGATGGAGCGGACCATTATCGTTGCAAACACGTCCAACATGCCCGTTGCCGCACGCGAAGCCTCGGTTTACACGGCCATGACCATCGGAGAATATTATCGTTCCATGGGGCTGAAGGTGTTGCTGATGGCCGACTCCACATCGCGTTGGGCGCAAGCGTTACGCGAGATGAGCAACCGGCTGGAGGAGCTTCCTGGACCCGATGCTTTCCCGATGGACTTGTCGGCGATCATTTCGAACTTCTACGGACGTGCCGGACACGTTACGCTGAATAACGGCAAGGAAGGTTCCATCACCTTTATCGGAACCGTGTCGCCTGCTGGCGGTAACCTGAAAGAACCCGTTACCGAAAACACGAAGAAAGTAGCCCGTTGTTATTACGCACTCGAGCAGGATCGCGCCGACAGAAAACGCTACCCGGCCATCAACCCCATCGAATCTTATTCCAAATACATTGAATATCCCGAATTTGAGGAATATATCTCAAAAGAGATATCCGGAGACTGGACAACAAAGGTCAACGATATTAAAACGCGGTTGCTCCGGGGAAAGGAAATTGCCGAGCAAATTAATATTCTCGGCGACGACGGTGTCCCCGTTGAATACCACATCACATTCTGGAAATCGGAGTTGATCGATTTTGTTATCCTGCAACAGGACGCTTTTGACGAAATTGATTCGGTAACACCGATCGAACGGCAGAAGTATATCCTGGATATGGTAGTAGACATATGTCGTGCTGAATTCGAATTTGAAAATTTCAACCAGGTAGCGGAATACTTCAAGAAACTGATCAACGTATGCAGGCAGATGAATTATTCGGAGTTCAAATCGGATAAATTCAACGATTACCGCAGGCAACTGGAGGAATTAATTAACAATTGAAAAATTATGGCTAAAGCATTTCAAAAAATATACACCAAGATCACACAGATCACCAAAGCCACGTGTTCTGTAAAAGCCACCGATGTGGGTTACGACGAACTGGCCACCGTAGACGGACGATTGGCCCAGGTAGTGAAAATCATCAACGACGAGGTTACCCTCCAGATTTTCGAAGGAACGGAAGGCATCCCGACCAATGCAGAAGTGGTCTTTCTCGGAAAAGCGCCTTCGCTGAAAGTGGGAGACCAACTTGCCGGACGTTTTTTTAATGCCTACGGCGACCCCATCGACGGCGGGCCTGTACCCGAAGGAGAAGAACGCCAGATTGGCGGGCCATCGGTTAACCCGGTAAGAAGGAAACAACCGTCGGAACTCATCGCTACGGGCATCTCGGGTATAGACCTGAACAACACGCTCGTCTCGGGACAGAAAATCCCGTTCTTTGCCGATCCCGACCAGCCTTTCAACCAGGTAATGGCAACGGTGGCCCTTCGTGCCAAGGCCGATAAAATTATTCTCGGCGGGATGGGGATGACGAATGACGATTACCTCTATTACAAAAATGTGTTCAGCAACGCTGGCGCGCTCGACCGCATCATCAGCTTTATGAACACGACGGAAAATCCAGCCGTTGAACGGCTGCTCGTTCCCGATATGGCATTGACGGCCGCAGAATATTTTGCCGTAGATAAAAACGAACAGGTGCTGGTCCTTTTGTCGGACATGACCTCGTATGCCGATGCGTTGTCCATCGTGTCTAACCGTATGGACCAGATTCCGTCGAAAGATTCCATGCCGGGATCGTTATATTCAGACCTGGCAAAAGTGTATGAGAAAGCGGCTCAATTCCCCGATGGCGGTTCCATCACGATCATCGCTGTTACAACGCTTTCGGGCGGCGATATCACACACGCCGTTCCCGATAATACCGGATACATTACCGAAGGACAGCTGTTCCTTCGCCGGGACAGCGATGTAGGTAAGGTGATCGTGGATCCTTTCCGTTCGCTTTCGCGATTGAAACAACTGGTTCAAGGCAAGAAGACACGTGAAGACCACCCGCAGGTGATGAACGCTGCCGTACGCTTGTACGCTGATGCCGCCAATGCGAAAACCAAACTCGAAAACGGCTTCGACCTGACTGATTACGACCAGCGGGCATTGTCGTTCGCCAGGGACTATTCCGAATACCTTCTCGCCATAGATGTAAACCTCGACACCGTTGAGATGCTGGATACAACCTGGACGTTGTTATCGAAGCATTTCAAACCGCAGGAAGTAAACATGAAGCGCGAAATGGTAGACAGGTACTGGAAGCAGTAACAGGTAAAGTTTATGGCTATAAAATTTCAATACAACAAAACGTCGCGTCAGCAGTTGGAAAAACAACTGAAGATACGCGAGCGTGCACTCCCTACGTTGCAAAACAAGGAAACAGCCTTGCGTATGGAGGTGAAAAGGGCAAAAAATGAAATCGATGAGCTGGAAAAAGAACTCGAAAAACAGATCCGGTCTTACCAAAAAATGGTGGGAATGTGGCTCGAGTTCGACGCGAGCCTTCTCCGCGTAAAAGATGTTCATTTCTCAAAAAAGAAAATAGCCGGCGTATTGATCCCGATACTGGAAACGGTGGATTTCGAAACCCGGCCGTTCAGTGTTTTTAATCGTCCGAAATGGTACCTGGACGGGGTCCGGACACTCGAAACGCTTGCCGAAATAGGAATAAGGAGAGATTTTCACGAGTTACGGATTCAGCGGCTCGATTACGCGAGAAAGAAGACGACTCAAAAAGTAAATCTGTTTGAGAAAGTTCAGATACCCGGTTATCAGGATGCCATCCTGAAAATAAAACGATACCTCGAGGACGAAGAAAATCTCTCCAAGTCATCGCAAAAGATTATGCGTGCTCATTTAGAGAAAAAGAAGGAAGAGGAGGATAGCGTATGGTAGCAAAAATGAAAAAATTCACTTTCCTTGCCTTTTACAGGGATTACGATGCGTTTTTGCATGATTTGCGCGATCTGGGGCTTATTCATGTGGCAGCGTCGGACCGGCCGGTGGAAGATAACGAACAACTGGACGAGTTCCTGGTGAAGTTAAAACAGTTGCGGGAGGCACAAAAAATATTGAACAGGCAAATCGATAAAAAATCAGCGGCCCCGCTAAATGAACCCGATATCGAACGGGGAAAAACAATTCCCCGCGAGATTGAACTTATCCAGAACGCAACGGCTTCGTTGAACCAGCAATTGCAGGTGAGCGTCAAAGAACGCGAATTACTGCGACCCTGGGGAAACTTCGATCCTGAAAACATTGAACGGCTACGAAAAGCAGGATACTTACTGGATTTCTTCATAGTCCCCGATAATCAGTACAATCCCGAATGGGAAACTACCTACGATGCGGTAGTGGTGAAACGGGAAACCTCCAGGACCTATTTTGTCACCCTTACACAAAACGAAAAAGTGGCAGACGAGCTAAACCTGGAGAGTGTGAAAATTCCCGGGATATCCCTCACGCAACTGGACGGGCTCATTGCATCACTGCGCGAAAAAATTCAGGTTCAAGATCAAAAGCTGAAAGCGCTCGCAGCAGAACTTCCTTCGCTGAAAGCAGCGATAGGGGATATTGAACAAAGAATGAACTATACCCGGGTTCACCAAAGCGGCACTTCACTGGCCGACGACAAATTAATGTTGTTACAGGGCTGGGCACCGGCAGACAACCAACGGGAAATATCGGATTACCTGGAATTGAAAGCGGTATATTTTGACGTTGCCGATCCCACTCCCGACGATGAGGTGCCCATCAAGTTCAAAAACAACAAGTTCGCCCGACTTTTTGAACCGATAGCCGAACTTTATATGCTTCCGAAATACAATGAAATTGACCTGACTCCCTATTTTGCACCGTTTTACATGGTGTTCTTCGGCTTGTCGCTCGGCGATGTCGGTTACGGACTTTTTCTTTTCACGGCAGCCACATTGGCTAAAATACTTCAGAAAAGCAAACTCAGCACTTCCATGAAGGCGATCCTGTCGTTGGTACAGGTGTTGGGTGCGTCCACCATGGTAACAGGCTTGCTGACAGGCGGATTCTTCGGATTTGCCTTATACGATCTCGACTGGCCTATTGTTCAGGCATTGAAAGAGAAAGCCTTTTTCGACAATAACCGCATGTTTATGTTGTCGCTCGTGCTCGGTGTCGTTCAGGTTTTATTCGGTATGTGCATGAAGGTTTTCAACCGCATAAAACAGCAAGGATTCAAGTATTCGCTATCCACCGTGGGATGGATTGTACTTCTGGTGAGTTTTATTGTCGCGGCGTTATTGCCTAACGCGTTACCGATGTTCGGAACCGTTCACCTTATCGTGCTCATTCCGGCAGCGTTGCTCATTTACTTTTACAACTCACCGGACAAGAATCCGTTCCTGAATCTGGGGATAGGTTTGTGGGACACCTACAACATGGCTACCGGACTATTGGGTGATGTGTTGTCTTACGTCCGCCTGTTTGCCCTGGGGTTGTCGGGAGGAATCCTGGCAAGTGTATTCAACAGCCTGGCAGCAGGCATGAGCCCCGATAACGCTATAGCAAAACCCATTGTTTATGTGTTGATATTTCTTATCGGACACGCCATCAATATCTTTATGAATACATTGGGAGCTATCGTGCATCCTGTGCGCCTTACATTTGTTGAATTTTACAAGAACTCGGAATTCGAAGGAGGAGGAAAAAAATACAGTCCGTTTAGAAAATAGCAATCAGAAATTAATAAACACAATAATTTAAAAACAATTTATGGAAACTAATTTATTTATTGCCTATATCGGCATAGCGATTATGTTGGCTCTCACAGGTATCGGAAGTGCTTACGGGGTTACGATTGTGGGAAATGCAGCCATTGGCGCTGCTAAAAAAGTGGACGGAAAATTCGGTAACTTCCTGGTTCTAACAGCCTTGCCAGGGACGCAAGGATTGTATGGATTTGCCGGATACTTTATGTTTCAAAACATCTTTAACGTGCTTACACCCGAGATCACATTTTTCCAGTCAATGGCCACGCTTGCAGCCGGACTTGCACTGGGCTTTATCGGCTTGTTGTCGGCAATCCGTCAGGGGCAGGTTTGCGCTAACGGTGTCGTCTCGATTGGGCAGGGACACGATGCTTTCGGTAACACCCTGATTCTTGCCGTATTTCCCGAGCTTTACGCTATTGTGGCCCTTGCCGCTGCATTCCTTATCGGAAGCGCAATTGCGGTATAAATACAGTTCATTATTCTTCAAAAGCCGTCCTCCGATACAAGGGCGGCTTTTTTGTATCCAATTAATCCAATGGCTAAAAATGTAGTCTGATCAGAAAACAAAGGACCAAAACAATGAAAAAAATACTGTTCTCTTTCCTGATTATTTTTCCTGCTTTTTTGACGGTACGGGCGCAATCCTATGCCTTGCAATTGACAAACAACGATCTGGCTTGCTACCTCGATATCTTTGAAAGTGGGAAGTACCTGATAAAATTAAGCCACAAAAATGCTCCCGACCTGGTGATATCGCAACCTTTGTCCTTCGGGAAGTATACGGTGGAAGATAACGGCAACTACACGCTGACCGACGGGACAAATCAATATGTCATTACCCTGGAACCTGTTACGGGAAACAAGATTTTTATGGTGAAGGACGGATTCAGATGGATGCAATTAAATTATTTTGTAAAAAGCTCGGATAAGCCCTCGTCCCCCGTATCAATTTCAAGTGATTTCCTGTCGCGCAGTGAGCTGCTCAGTTACAGGGAAAAGATAAGGATAGATAAGAATACTTACAAAAATAAATTCAGAAATGGTTTTTATCAATCCGATTTCAATCCGGAGTTTACGTTTCGTGCGCATGAAGACGGAACCTATTCCATACGGTTTTATTCGTTGGAACTTTCCAATGGAACGTGGGAAAAAGAGGATAATTTCCTGAAGCTGAAAGACGATAACCTGGCAGCATACTTTTTCGTGGCGGTGGAGCCGGAGGATAAATTAAAGAGCATATTGATGCCCGGGGATTTTTCCCTGACCCGGTTTTCAAAAGTCAGTTGATCAGGTATCAAAATCGTCATCGTCGGAATAATTCATCCGGTCGATTTTGATGTCGTTCAGCGACAATGGATCTTCAATGGGCTCAATGTGGGTGGTGACGGTAACCGTATCATCGAACATATTTTCGATGCGCTGTTCAATTATTTCGGCGTAGTCGTGGCCTTCTTTTACTGTCCAGTCTCCCGGAACCAGCAAATGAAACGATATGAATTTCCGGTGTCCGGCCTGACGTGTCAACAACGAATGATAATCGATGTTCTTTCCTTTCAGTGAATCGAAATAACCCGTAATCTGTTTGATTTCTTCCTGCGGGATGGAAGCATCCATCAGTCCGCTTGCCGACCTGCTGATGAGTTTATACCCTGTGTAAACAATGTTCAACGCAACAAGAATAGCGATGATGGGGTCGAGTACCAGAAGCCCTGTAAATTTCACCACCAAAACCCCCGCAATAACCCCTGCTGAAGTCCACACATCTGTCATCAGGTGCTTTCCGTCAGCCTCGAGCACCATTGACCGGTGTTTCTTTCCGTTTTGAATCAATAGAGTTCCTGCAAACAGGTTCACCAAGGAAGCCCCAACAGAGAACAACGTTCCTATACCCAGGTTTTCCAGCGGTTGCGGATGGATAATCCGCGGGATTGACGTGTAAATAATGCTGAAGGCCGCAATCAGGATAAGCGCACCCTCAATGGCGCTTGAGAAATATTCGGCTTTTCCGTGCCCGTATTCGTGTCCCTCATCGGCAGGTTTTTCGGAAATATGCAGGAGAATAAGGGCTATAACCGCGGCAAAAAGGTTCACAAAAGACTCCAACGCATCGGAGAAAAAACCCATTGACCCGGTTTTTAAATAAGCCGTAAACTTCAAACCGATAGTTACCACTGCTGCAGCAATGGACAGATACATGAATTTTTTCAGCGACCGGGTTTTCATTTTTTTACAAATAAGTGTTGCAAAATTAATCATTTTAAATATTGTGACCTAAAATCTCCGGAAAATTACAGCAATTCATCGTTAAACAGGTCCATTCATTGACAAAATCGGAAACTGTTCGATCTTCCCGGATTTGCAGTATTCCAAAATAAAACGTATTTTTGTCAACTTTCTTGAGCAGTTGTTGTTCATACCATAATAATTGAAGGAACTAAAATGAAAAAAGGGTTGGCTCTATTTTTACTGAATATCATGGCGCTGGTTGCTGTTCAACCGGTTATAGCCATGCATTTCTGTGAAGGAGAGTTGTATTCCTGGGGGTTGTTTGCTAGTAACGACGAGTCGTCGTGCTGCCAGCCGGGAACAAAAGGACACTCCTGCTGCGGAACCCATTCTTCTGACAATCCGAATTGCAGTTTGAATAAAGCCCTGGATGATTGCTGCGACTTTGAAACCATTCAGGTTGCAACAGACGATTATCAGAAACAAATACAGGAGTTTAATTCAGATAAATTGTCCCTCACGTTTGAAAATGTATGGCTTACCCTGTATAACCTGCTTGGGGGGACAATTGCCGAACCCAATACCCTTTTACTTCAAAATGACTTTCCGCCCAAAGGGCTTTTTCTGCAAGATGTAAGTATCCGCGATTACATCTGCATCTACCGCATTTGATTTTTTCGATTGTCAATGATCGCAATTACCGGTTATTGACGGGACACTTATGTGCATTTTTCATGTTTTCATACCCATGGGTATTGACTTTGAAAAATACTGCGCATACTTTTATTTACCAACAGATAAAATAAGTTGTTCAACAATTGAATAAAATCATTATGCTAAACAAAATAATCAAGCATTTTCTGAATAATAGGTTAATTACCCTGTTACTGCTTGTTGTCATCATTGCATGGGGGATATCCACGGCACCGTTTAACTGGAACAGCCTGCTGCCGCGCGACCCCATACCGGTGGATGCCATTCCCAACCTAGGTGACAATCAACAGATTGTGGCCACTGAATGGATGGGGCGTTCACCCAAAGATATACAGGAGCAGATTACCTATCCGCTAACCACTTCACTGCTGGGTATCCCGGGAGTGAAAACCATCCGAAGTACCTCCATGTTCGGGATGTCGTTTATCTACATCATCTTCGAAGAAAATATCGAATTTTACTGGAGCCGCTCCCGGATATTGGAAAAACTCAATTCACTCCCGCCCGGAACGTTACCCGACGGTGTCCAACCCGGCCTTGGCCCTGATGCGACCGCACTGGGGCAGATATTCTGGTATACTCTCGAAGGGCGGAATCCGGAGACGGGAGAGCCTACGGGAGGCTGGGATCCGGAAGAGCTGCGGACGGTACAGGATTTCTATGCCAAGTACACGCTTTCCTCAGCCGAAGGAGTAGCCGAAGTCGCCTCCGTCGGAGGTTTTGTGAAAGAGTACCAGGTGGAGGTGAATCCCAACGCACTCCGGGCCTATAACATCACCATCATGGATGTGATGACTGCCGTACAAAAGAGTAACCTGGACATTGGTGCTGAAACGGCCGAGATCAATAAGGTGGAGTACCTGGTCCGAGGGCTGGGATACATCAGGCATGTGTCTGACCTTGAAGAAGCGGTAATAACCGTCCGGAATGGCGTGCCGGTAAAAATAAAGGATGTGGCCTTTGTCACACTGGGGCCCGCGACCCGGCGCGGAGGGCTCGACAAGGAAGGAGTGGAAGCCGTGGGCGGTGTGGTGGTGGCCCGTTACGGATCCAACCCGCTTCATGTGATCAACAACGTGAAGGCAAAAATCGAAGAGATGGAGTCGGGACTTCCGCAAAAGACCCTGGCCGACGGGACTGTAACCAAAGTGACGGTGGTTCCGTTCTATGATCGTTCAGGCCTGATCCAGGAGACTATCGGCACCCTACAGGAAGATTTGTCGCATGAGATCCTAATCAGCGTCATCGTGATCATTGTCATTCTTATGAGCCTAAAAGCTTCGTTTATTGTATCCGGATTATTGCCCCTGACGGTATTGCTTACTTTTATTGTCATGCGTCTCCTGCGGATCGACGCCAACATTGTCGCCCTTTCCGGTATTGCCATTGCCGTAGGTGTGATGGTCGACATCGGTGTGGTGTTTGTGGAAAACATCATTCAACATATGGAGAAGCCGGCAAACAAGGGAATCACGAAAGGTCAGGCATTTGTGGACCTGATTTACAGGAGTGTCAGCGAGGTATCGGTACCCACAATCGTAGCCATGCTGACCACCATTGTCAGTTTTATCCCCGTTTTCTTCCTGGAAGCTCAGGAAGGTAAGCTCTTCAAGCCGTTGGCCTACACAAAGACCATCACCCTGGTGAGTGCACTCGTGCTGGGTATGACTGTAGTGCCGACCCTGGCCTATTACGTTTTTTCAATCGGTCTCTCTTCAAAGAAAGTGAAGAGGGTGTTCAATGTCTTGCTTATTGTGGGCGGTATTGTGTGGTACGCCTTCTCGGGCACATTCCTGGTGCTTTTCATTTCCCTTTTCGGGTTCAGCAACCTGCTTGCTCACAAATGGAAAAATACCAAGACAACCACCTATATCAGTGCGGCTATTGCCGTTCTGGCAGCCCTATACCTGCTTACTTCAGAATGGATGCCTGTAGGTCCTCACAGCGGTTTTGTCGTGAATTTCATTGTTGTGATAGTCAGCATCGCTCTGATCCTGGCCTTTTTCGAGACCCTGATTTCAAATTACGAATTCCTGATCCGCTGGTGTCTGGCCAATCGCTGGAAGTTTATGATCCTCCCCGCACTCACGTTACTTTTGGGTGTGACGATCTGGTTTGGCTTCGATTCGCTTTTTGGGTTTGTGGCCAAAGGTTTTGAAACAGTAGGCTGGAAATCGTTCCGGCAGACCGGGGTATGGCAGGCGGCCAACCGTACTTTTCCCGGTATCGGAGAAGAATTCATGCCCAGCCTGAACGAAGGATCTTTCCTGCTGATGCCGACCAGCATGCCCCATACCGGTATCGAGCAGAATCTGCAATATATTGAAACGCTGGATAAGCGTATCAGCAATATTCCAGAGGTGGAGATGACCGTGGGGAAATGGGGACGTGTCAATTCGGCTCTCGACCCGGCACCGACACAGATGTTCGAAAATACCATCAATTACCGTCCCGAGTTTATTGTCGATCAGGACGGCCATCGCCAACGCTTCAAAGTCAACCGCGACGGTGCCTATGTCCTGATCGATCAATCCACCTACAATCCCAAGGACGGATTCAGGCTGATACCAGCCGACAGCCTGGTTGCAGACAGGGGAGGAGAGTACTTCAGGCAATGGCGCCCGGAAATCAAAAACGAGGACGATATCTGGAAAGAGATCATCAATGTATCCCACATACCCGGGCTCACCTCGGCTCCGAAACTGCAACCCATCGAAGCACGTACCGTGATGCTGTCTACGGGCATGCGCGCCCCCATGGGCGTAAAGGTGTCGGGGCCTAACCTGGAGGCCATCGAACAAGGGGGTAAAGCACTAGAAGAGGCATTGAAAGACGTACCTTCCGTCTTGCCCTCTACCGTGTTTTACGACCGCGCTGTGGGTGCTCCCTATATTGAAATCAACTTGAACAGGCAGCATATGGCCCGTTACGGCCTTACTGTAGCCGACCTGCAGGACGTAATCGGCGCGGCCGTCGGCGGAATGCCGCTGACTACCACGGTAGAAGGGCGCGAACGCTTTCCGGTAAGGCTGCGCTACCCCCGCGAATTGCGGGAAAATCCCGAGGAGCTGGCACGTATCATCGTGCCGACCGCAACCGGTGCACAGATTCCGCTGGGTGACGTGGCCGATATCACTTACACTCGGGGTGCGCAGATGATCCAAAGCGAGAATACCTTCCTGATAGGGTATGTGATCTTCGACAAGGTAGCTGACAAGGCCGAGGTAGATGTGGTACAGGAAGCCCAGAGGGTACTTCAGGAGAAAATAAGAACCGGGGAACTGGAACTTCCAAAAGGGGTTTCCTACCATTTCGCGGGAAACTACGAGCAACAGGCACGTGCAGCGAAACGTCTTTCCATACTGATTCCTGCCTGTCTGGTACTGATAATACTGATCCTTCATTTTCAGTTTAAATCGTTCACCGCAGCTTTTATCCATTTCTCCGGCGTATTTGTAGCATTCGCGGGTGGATTCATCTTGTTGTGGCTTTACGGGCAACCCTGGTTCCTGGACATCAACCTGGGTGATGTTAACTTGCGCGATGTTTTTCAGATACATCCCATCAACCTGAGTATCGCAGTATGGGTTGGCTTTATTGCCCTGTTCGGTATTTCCACCAGTGATGGCGTGTTGATGGGATCATTCATTCACGACACGTTCCTGGAGCGGAACCCGCAGACAAAGGAAGAAATCAGGGAGGCAGTGGTGTTTGCCGGGCTGCGCCGGGTTCGCCCCGCTGCCATGACCACTTCCGTCACACTCATCGCACTGCTGCCGATTCTGACCTCTACGGGAAGGGGATCGGACATCATGGTACCCATGTCAATACCCACATTCGGAGGCATGTTGATCCAGACGATGACGATTTTCATCGTCCCCGTATTGCAATGCATGTGGAGGGAATGGGCTATCAGAAAACAGGGACATATCAACGAATAAAATACAAAACATTATGCAACACAACATAAGATTAAGACTTTTTCTTACCGCAACCGTGGCGATTACCTGGAGCATAATATCCATCTTCGCACAGGAAACGGATTCGCTCAGCCACTACCTTGAAGTCGCCGGCAGGAATAATCCGGGGCTGAATGCTGACTTCCTGACTTACAAAGCTTCACTTGAAAAAGTGCCGCAGGCCGGTTCTTGGCCCGATCCGGAGCTGGATATCGGTTTTTTTCTTAAGCCGATGGACATTGTGGGTGGGCGGCAGATCGCCGATTTTACCCTCATGCAGATGTTCCCCTGGTTTGGAACCAAAAAGACGGCACAGACCGAAGCCACCCATATGGCGAGGATGGCGTATGAACAATTCAGGGAGACACGCGACAACCTTTACCTGGAGGTATATACCCAGTGGTACGTTCTTTCTACACTGGTGGAACAGCTCAATAACAACCGTGAGAATCTGCAACTGTTGAAACAACTCGAAGAGCTTGCCCTTCGCAAAGTATCCTCTCCGTTCAGTGGTTCTACTTCAGGTTATTCTGTACCTGCTCCTTCTCCGGCGACAAAAAGCAGCAGCTCATCACCAACTGGCGGTGGCATGGCGGGGATGGGTTCGATGGGGGGATCCACAACTTCTTCCGGTACCTCCTCTTCCTCTATGTCCAGTATGAGCGGTTCAGGAGGTAGTATGTCTTCAGGTATGGGTAGCATTGCCCCAGGCATGTCGGATGTGCTCCGTGTACAACTGGAAGTAGTTGAAATCGAAAATAATATTGAAAGCATTCTTTCGGAGATTGCAGCTGAAAAAGCCAGATTCAACGCGTTATTAAGTCGTCCCACAGGTCTTGAAGTAACCCTGCCCGATTCCATAGCAAAAGTTTCCTTTCTTTTTGATGAGGCCGTTTCTCAGGGAGAGATTGAAAACCAAAACCCTATGCTAGGTATGTTGATGGAAGAGGAACAGGTTTTCCGGGCAAAAGGTGAGATGGAAAAAAAAATGAGTTATCCCATGTTTGGCATCGGGCTGCAGTACATGCTGATCGGCAAAAACGCTGCAACACCGATGGATCAGGGAATGGACAACGGCATGAGCGGTATGGACATGGTCATGCCCATGATTTCCATCACCCTTCCCATTTACCGGAACAAATACAAGGCACAACAACGGGAAAGCCGGTTTATGCAGCAGGCAGCCCGGGAAAAGTACCGAAACACGCTGAACACACTTCAATCCGACTTGTTACGGCTGAAACACCAGCTCGATGATGCGGAGCGAAAGATCGCGCTTTACCGGAAACAGGAACAACTGGCGCTGACAGCCTATCAACTGGTGGTACAGGAGTTTGTCTCAGCAAAAAGTGATCTTACCAACGTGATCCAGGTTCAACGGCAATTGTTAGATTACCGGTTGCGACAAGCTGAAGCCATTGCCGAATACAACACAAAGGTGGCTTCCATCCGGAAATTGCGTTCTTTTCAAACATCCAACAATTAACTCAAGACAATCATTATGAATAAGCATAAAATACAAGAAATTCTCCATCGCCCTTACCTCAGGTACGGGCTGATCCTGCTGGCCGGATTATTTCTCGGCTGGCTAATTTTCTCCGGTAGCCCTTCCGGCGGAGATGTAACATCTCCGGTCGGCCATCATGACCATGATCACGGAGAGGATTCCTCAGTTTGGACTTGCTCCATGCATCCACAGATAAGGATGGAAGAACCCGGTGATTGCCCCATTTGCGGAATGGACCTGATTCCTTTGCAAACCAACGGATCGGGCGATATCTCCGTCGATCCGGATGCTATTCAGCTCTCCGTTGAAGCGGCTGCACTAGCCAATGTGCAAACCACGATCGTAAGCAGACAAAATCCGGTGAAGGAAGTGCAGCTTTACGGTACCATCCAAGTGGATGAGCGGCTTTCTCAATCGCAAACATCGCACGTGAGCGGACGCATCGAAAGGCTGTATGTCTCTTTCACCGGCGAAAGTGTACGCCGCGGACAACCCATCGCCACCATCTACTCCCCTGAGTTGTTAAATGCCCAGCAGGAACTGATTGAGGCGGTAAAAATGAAAGACCTTCAGCCTGCACTATTACAGGCAGTACGGGAAAAAATGCGGCTATGGAAGCTGACGGATGAACAGATTGCGCGCATTGAACAATCGGGCGAGGTCTCTCCGCTGATCAATGTGACTGCCACCACAAGTGGAGTCGTGATGGCAAAGAAAGTGAACCAGGGTGACTATGTAAATACCGGTACTGTGCTCTTTGATGTAGCCAACTTATCACAGGTCTGGGCCCTGTTCGATGCGTACGAATCGGACCTCCCTTTCCTGAAAGTGGGCGACCGGCTGGAATATACACTCCAGTCGTTGCCAGGCAAAACATTCTCGGGAAAAATCTCCTTTATCAATCCTATCCTCGATCCGTCCACGCGGACAGCAAAGGTGCGGGTAGAGACAGCCAACCCCCGCATGGAACTGAAACCGGAGATGTATGCCAATGCCTTCATCCGTGCACCGCTGAAACAATATAACAATGAAATTGTTGTACCCAAGTCGGCTATTCTTTGGACCGGGAAACGATCCATCGTCTATGTGAAGCAGCCGGATACGGAGACGCCGGCGTTCCTGCTCCGGGAAATAGAAGTTGGGCCATCGCTGGGAGATGCCTACGTGGTTCTGTCCGGCCTCAACGAGGGGGATGAAATCGTGACTAACGGCACCTTTACCATCGATGCCAGTGCTCAACTGGCTGGAAAACGAAGCATGATGAACGATGAAGTGGGCCGGGCCGTTACGGGGCATGAAGGACATACAATGAATGGATCCACTCCTGCAACCACGGCACCAGCTACGGGTTATGAGGGTCACAACATGCAGGCCGCCGCTTCGGGCAGTGAACATGCGATGCTGGCGGTGCAGGGATTGTGTGAAATGTGTAAAGATCGTATAGAAAAAGCTGCGAAATCAGTTATTGGAGTTAATACTGCCAGTTGGAATTTAAATACAAAACAACTACATCTTGATTTTGATCCGGCCAAAACATCGGTCGATGCTGTTAGCAAAGCCATTGCCAAAGCCGGGCACGATACCGATAAATACAAAGCAGACAAGGCTACATATGATGCGTTACCTTCTTGCTGCAAGTACAGAGATTAATAATCAGATTTACAAACCAAAAAGTGAAAACAAAAATGAAAACAAAAATTTTAGTGACATTTGCACTGAGCGGATTATTGTTCATTTCCTGCAATTCAGGAACCTCCAAAGAAAATAAAACGGAGAGAGAGCACATAGAGATGACACCCGGAACGGTCAACGAAGAGCATGCCATGCTTGGCGTAAAGGGAAGTTGTGAAATGTGCAAGGATCGTATCGAGAAGGCAGCAAAGAGTGTGGAAAACGTCACTTTTGCAAGCTGGGATATGGAAAAGCAAGAACTCCATCTGAATTTTGATCCCGACAAAACCAGTATTGAGACTATCAGTAAGGCTATTGCCGCAGCTGGACACGATACCGACAAGGACAAAGCACCTGACGAGGTCTATAACGCTTTGCCCGCTTGTTGCAAATACAGGGAACCGTGAGAAACGGGATTAATCGTTGTAAAAACACCCGGTTTTGCAAAACGCTGCAAAATCGGGTGTTTTGGTTTCCGGTTAACTGTTTTATTTTTCTTACATTTGTAGACAATTAAAATCACGAAATAATGAAAAACTCTTTTTTGCTGGTTCTCATGCCGGCCCTATTGTTAAATCTTTCCGCTTGTTCGGAACAAAAAAAAAGCGATTCGAAAAATGATAAATGGACACTGATCTGGGAAGACGATTTCAAAGGGAAACAACTGGATACTACCCAATGGTCTAAAATTCCCCGGGGAAAAAGCGATTGGAACAATTACATGAGCGATTATGACGGACTGTATGTTATGAAAGACGGTAACCTGGTGCTGAGGGGTATCCAGAACCACGTTTTGCCCAATGATACGGCTCCTTTTCTGACGGGCGGGGTTTATACCAAAGACAAACGGACATTCGGACTGGGCCGTTTGGAAATAAAGGCAAAATTAAATCCCGCTAAAGGAGCCTGGCCTGCATTCTGGATGCTTCCGAAAGAAGGGAAATGGCCCGATGGAGGCGAAATAGACATTATGGAAAGGTTAAGCCACGACAAGCTTATTTATCAAACCGTACATTCCAGGTATACACAAACCGACAGTTTACGGGTTAATCCGCCAGCCAGTTCCATTGTGGGTATGAATCCCGATACCTACAACGTATACGTCCTTGAAAAATACCCGGACAGCCTGGTTTTCTATGTGAACGGCACCCGGACAAAAAATTATCCGCGGATAGCAACTCCTCAGGAAGGGCAGTTTCCATTTGCTGACCAGGAGTTCTACCTGTTGCTCGACATGCAGTTGGGCGGCAGTTGGGTAGGAGCAGTTAATCCGATGGAGCTACCCGTAGAGATGTATATCGACTGGGTACGCTATTACGAGCCTAAGAAAAATTAAGCCGTTACTTATACACGGGACTGACCCATTGTTCTTTCGGCCGGTATTTGCTTTCGGCCACCCATCGGATTCCCCTCTTTTGAATCTCCAGAGCCTGCGGAACGTTAAAGTCACTCATCACATGCCCCAGGGAAGAGTAAAAAATTCGTCCGGTCCCGTAGTACTTTTTCCACGCAACAGGAACAACACATCCATCAATCCATGAGGAATGCTCTCCAGTAAAAGTCGTTGTGGCAAGCACTTTCACGTTGGGATCGACGTGTACGAAATACTGTTCGGAGTGCATGTCAAAATCGTTCAATCCCCGGGTAACTCCATCCTTATGATCGGTAATCTTCACCCGGTAATCGATAATTCCGCCGGGATGAGCCACCCATTGTCCGCCAACCATAAACTGATATTCCGTATTTTCCCGGAAAGAATCCCCGATTCCTCCGTGCCATCCGGCAAAACCGCATCCTGCCTTAACAGCTTCCAGCAGCCCTTTTTCCTGCTCCTGCGTTATTTTGGCCATCGTGACAACCTGAACGATAAGATCAAGGGACTCCATCAGTTCCTTGTCGGCATACGTATCCAGTTTATTGGAAACAATTACCTCCGCACCTTCAGCTCGGAGCCACGGCACGAAGATGTCGACGGACTGCCGGGGTTCATGGCCATCCCAGCCCCCATAAACATACAAAACTTTCTTGCCTTTTAAAACCGTGCTCTCCCTCTCCGCATTGAGGATCATTCCCTGTGCAAGTACATTCTCAGGCAGTAAAACAGATCCGGCTCCCAGCGCAACGGATGCCTGGATAAATTTGCGACGCGATAACTTTTTCATATTTTCAGGTATTTAGGGGAAACGAATGGTTAAACAGTCTTTCCTCAGCCAATCTCTCGTATCGGGTACCGGAACGGCCGTAGTTGACATACGGATAAATGCTGATGCCGCCGCGGGGAGTAAAAACTCCGGTAACTTCAATATACTTCGGATCCATCAACCCGATGAGGTCTTTCATAATGATGTTGACACAATCCTCGTGAAAAGCACCGTGATTGCGAAAACTGAACAGATAGATCTTTAACGATTTGCTCTCTACCATTTTTACGTCGGGAATATAATCGATCCGTATGGTGGCGAAGTCGGGTTGTCCTGTTATGGGACATAAACTCGTGAACTCGGGACAATCAAAGGTAACCCAGTAATCGTTACTTTGGTGCTTGTTTTCAAAAGCTTCCAATACCTCGGGAGCGTAATCTTGCTTGTATGCTGTTTTTTTGCCGAGAAGGCTTAAGTTTTCGGTTTGAGACATAATTTCAATTGTAAGTCGATTATTCTTCAAATATAATACGAAAAAAAATACAAATAAAATATTCTCCTGTTTTTCTGTAGAAGAGAAAATCCGATCCGCCGTTCTCCTATTATTTAAGCGTTTCTGATAATACGGTCACTTCATGAGTCCCGCAATAATGTTAATGGTAAGAGCCACAACAAAAGTGTTGAACAAAAAAGACAGGACTCCATGCACCAGTGCAATACGGCGTATTCTCTTCGAAACAATAGAAACATCGGAAACCTGAAAGGTAGAGCCCATCACAAAAGAGAAATACGCAAAGTCCATATAATCGGGGTTTTTCTCTGAAGGAAAGTCCAGACCTCCCGTAAATCGTTCGCCTTTAATTCCCGTTCCATTGTAATATTCATGAGCGTAATGAAAGACATAAATCGTATGCATCATCGCCCAACTCAAAAGGATACCTGCCACATTAAGAGGAACGAAAAAAGGGTTTTCCATGAATGTTTGATCCTTGGACATCATCAACAACAGAACGATAAAAATATTGGTAAAAGAAGAGATGATCACCATGAAGAACACAAATATTGTACTCCCGTCATCTTCCACCGCTTTTTTCTTAATCTGATCTACCTGACGCAAAAAGATAACCATCCAACTGAGGATTAGAAAAACACACGAAAAAATAATCCAGGCAATCATTAAGCGAAAAAGAACGGGGACCTCTCTTTCTATCAGAAAAAAGGCACCACCGGTAATGAACAAACTGATCAAAAACCGAGTAATATGAGTAATTTCCAAGAAAAAACTTACGAATTTACAGGCTGGTTTCATGGCGCATTTTTGTGTACACGGTAAGTTTTACTTTCTATCCGCAAGATATTCCTGTAATCCCCGGTTGCGTAACTTACATGCGGGGCAGTGTCCGCACCCCCCGGCTTTAATTCCGTTGTAGCAAGTAAGTGTTTCATTTTTTACGATATCAAAGACCCCTAGATCGTCGGCAAGTGCCCATACTTTTGCTTTATCCCGGTGCATCAGTGGGGTGTGGATGACAAAATGCTTATCCATAGCAAGGTTTATCGTTGCGTTTAACGAATGGATAAACGTGTCCCTGCAATCGGGGTATCCGCTGTAATCAGCCTCGGAAACGCCTGTTACCAGATGCTTGATGTTTTTTGCATAAGCGACAGCTGCCGCAAATGTGATAAATAACATGTTTCGTCCCGGCACAAACGTATTGGGATATGAACCGGCAGGTTGTTCTTCATCCATAACAATGGACGCGTCTGTTAACGAATTGGGCGATAGGTGGGAGATAACGGAAGCATCGAGCAGCTGAAACGACACACCGGCTATTTCGGCAATGTTCCGGGCAACCTCTACTTCCAGCGAATGCCGTTGTCCGTAGGAAAAGCACAACGCTTCAACGTTTCTAAAAGTTTGTTTTGCCCAAAACAGGCAGGTGGTAGAATCTTGTCCTCCTGAAAAAAGGACAAGTGCATCTTCATTTTTGTAATCTGTCATTTTTAGTAGGGTTTCTTTTCATTCTTACATCAAAACCGGCGCCTCTCCCTTTTCAAATTTAACGGCCGGAGAATTGGAAATGTCTTTTTTGAAGGATTGTATGGCGTCATCATTCATTTCCGTCAACTGAACAACCACCCTGTTCTCAAAAACGTCGGCACCGGCACCGGCAAAACGGGTTAGAAAGGGATGGTCGGCCGGGACGGACGAATTGCTGAGGAACTGGTCGAGACGATCCATCACCTGCATCATTTCACGGTAAGAATAGGTACAGGGTTCAGTCAGAAAATCATCAGTTCCAAGAATCGAGGCTAATACCGGACGGTACTGTTCCGGATTCCCCACCACACAGATCACAAATTTTCCATCGTTGTCGATAAAAGAGCCACCGTAGTATGGAGGGTAGTCGGTTGCTGCCGGTTCCTCCATTTCCCAGTTGGGGCTGAAGGACGACATTAATTTGTCGTGAAGGTTTTTCGAAAGTTGCTCCGTTTTTTCAACAGTTGTCTTAGGAGGCTGTTGAATACCGCCGGCAGCTTCTTTCGCTTGTCGGTTACAGGCCGCTCCCGTTAACAGGACTACGGCAAGAATAACGATTGTGGAAATGTTTTGTTTCATATTTTTAATAACACTTTTCTTGCACTTTTGTTTCAATAGCCTATTCTCAATTATTCAGCCACGTTTTTTATAACTCAATACCGCCCACGTATTGAAGAACACCGCAAACCCGGTTAGCCACATCAACGGCTTAAAAAGATCGGGCAATGCACTGCCCTTCAGATATACGAGCCGCATGATCTCGATGAAGTAGGTAAGGGGATTGGCATAAGCGACAGCCTGTGCCCACCCGGGCATGGCGGAAACAGGGGTGAACATCCCGCTGAGCAGGATAATGATCAGAATAAAAAACATAACCAGAAACATCGACTGCTGTAACGTGTCGGAATAGTTGGAAATGATGATTCCCAATCCCGTAATCCCCAGCAGGAAAACAACGGCGGAGATATACAGCGTGGCAAAACTTCCCGACGGAAGCAATCCGTAAATCACCCACGTGACCAAGAACGACAGGGTCAGGATAACAAGCCCGATAATCCAGTACGGAATAAGCTTTGCCAGAATAAAATTAAATTTACTCACCGGCGTGGCGTTGATCTGCTGGATGGTGCCGGTCTCTTTTTCAATCACGATGTTCAGTGAAGGCAAAATACCGCATATCAGCGTCATCATGAGCACAATAAACGCCGGCAGCATAAAGGTTTTGTAATCGAGGCGTTTGTTGTAACGGTAATCGGTTACGGCATCAATGTGCGATGCATCCGACAGTTCGGATGCCGGAAAGAGTTCAGTACGAAGTTCCTGCGAATAATCATTGATAATCTGCGTCAGGTAATTGTTCCCCAACAACCCCTGTGTACTGTTTACAGCGTTTGCTGAAATCATTACCTTAGCACGTCGCTCCTTCACCATATCGGTGTCGAATGAAGCGGGAATTTCCAAGACAATATCCGCCTTTTCTTTCTCTATATCGCCAATGGCATCGTTGTAACGGGTGGATACACCCGTAAGAATAAAATAAGCTGATGCATCTATTTTGTTTATCAACCGTTGGGAGTAGACACTTCTGGCATTGTCCACCACGTGGATTTGTATGTTCTTCACTTCAAAATTAATCGCCCACGGAAAGATCAACAGTACCAAAACCGGATACAGCACGATCATCTTGGGTATAATCGCATTCCTGCTGATCTGCTTGAACTCTTTCTCAATGAGGTATTTAAGTTGACTCATGTTGTTTTAATTGTTTAAAGTCGGTTTTTGATTTTCGCAATGCTTGCCCCAATAAGAAAAACAACCATCCCGGCAAGGATACCTACTTCTTTTGCCACATGGGTAAATCCCAGTCCTTCGATCATCACCTTTTTCACCGCAGCAATGTACCAACGTGCAGGTACAACCGATGATGCCCATTGCAACGGTTCAGGCATATTGTCAATGGGGAAAATCATTCCTGACAGGATCAAAGTAGGCATCATCAGTCCTATTCCCGAGATAAGCACAGCGGTTACCTGTGTTTGTACGAGGGTAGAAATAAGCAAACCCAGAGAGAGCGCCAGGAAAATGAAAAGAACCGATACGGCAATCAGCAGGGCCAAATTTCCCTGGATAGGAACATCCAACACAAAATAAGACAACAACAGGATGGTAATCAGGTTGATGAACGAGAGTGCCAAGTAAGGGACCGTTTTAGAAATCAGTACCGTTCCTGGTTTTAGCGGCGATGCCAGGAGTACTTCCATCGTACCGCGCTCCTTTTCCCGGACGATGGAGATCGAGGTCATGATGGCACAGATTATCATCAGCACCAATCCCATGATTCCGGGCACAAAAGTGTATGCCGATTTCATTTCGGGATTGTAAAGCAGTTTATTCTCCACTTCAATCCGATAAGGAATGTGGGGGCGATATTCGCTAACGATTGCCGTCACGTAGTTCGCGACAATGGTTCCCGTATTTGGATTGGATGCGTCGGCAATGATCTGCAGTTGAGCTTTCTTTGAATGGACAAGGTTCTCGTTGAAATTTTGTTCGTACACGATAGCCACATCCGTTTCCCCCCGTTGCAGCAACTTGTTTATCTCATCGGGCGAATACACGTATCCCTGCATATGGAAATAGGGATTCGCCGCCAGGCGTTCGGTAATATCGCGTGTGGCGGCATCTTGTGCCGGATCGAAGACCACGGTACGGATATGTTGTACTTCCATATTGATAGCGAATCCGAACAACAAAATCTGCACAACCGGCATTCCCAGAAGGATCAGCATGGTGCGCCCGTCACGGAGTATGTGGTAGAATTCCTTATGTACGAAAGAGAAAAATTGCTTCATATCAATTGTCTATTATCCATTATCCATTCTTGTCGCTTTTCTGGCCAACTTCCGGAATACCTCATCCATGCTTTCCGCCTGATGAATTTCCTTGAGGTTGCCGGGGCTGTCCAACGTTTCAATTCTTCCGTCGACCATTATCGATACTCGGTGACAATATTCGGCTTCATCCATGTAGTGCGTGGTTACAAAAACCGTGATCCCACGGTCGGAAGCTTCGTAAATCATTTCCCAGAACTGGCGCCGCATGGCCGGATCGACTCCGCCGGTAGGTTCATCAAGAAAAACAATTTGAGGCGTGTGAAAAACAGCTACCGAAAAAGCGAGTTTCTGCTTCCAACCCAACGGCAGGGATTTAACCAAAGTGTTTCGTTCACTTTCGAACCTCAACCGGTGAAGCAATTCATCCGTTTTTTCTTTTATCTCTTTGTCTGTCAACCCGTAAATCCCACCAAAAAGGCGTATATTCTCCCATACTTTCAGGTCTTCGTACAACGAAAACCGCTGACTCATATATCCGATGCTGCGTTTTATCTTCTCGTTTTCTTTCAGGATATCGTATCCGGCCACCGTCCCTTTTCCTGATGTAGGCTTGCTGATCCCGCACAGCATCTGCATGGCAGTGGTCTTCCCAGCGCCGTTAGCACCCAGAAAACCAAATACTTCCCCTTTGCGGACATCGAAGGAGATACGGTCAACAGCGGTGAAGTTGCCAAACTTTTTCGTCAATCCCGAGACATTTATTACAATATCACTTTCCATTCTTCACGTTTCACTTGTCAACGCCATGAAACAATCCTCCACAGTCGGCGTCGTAACATTGATCTGCACTTTTGAATACCCTTTTTCTTTTAGATAGTATTGAAGCCCGGCGACCGGTAAATCCGGCTGAACGGTAACATGGTGTTCATTTCCGAACGCAAAGCAGGTTTTCACCTTTGGATGCGCCCGTAAATCGTGCAACGATGCCGATAAATTTTCAGTTTGTACCGTCCACAAGGTTTCTGTATAACGGTTTATGATGTTTTGCGGCGTATCGGTAGCGATAAAGCTTCCTTCGCGCATTAACGCAATGCGGTCGCATAGGCTTGCCTCGTCCATATATGCCGTGGAAACCAAAACGGTTATCCCTTCGGATTTCAACCGCTCCAGCATATCCCAGAATTCTTTCCGGGAAACAGGGTCCACACCGGTTGTGGGTTCGTCAAGAATCAGTACTCCGGGTTTGTGTATCAACGCGCAACTGAGAGCAAGTTTCTGTTTCATCCCGCCCGACAATGCTCCCGCCCGGCGTTTCTTAAAAGGTTCAATCTGTTGGTAAATATCCTTGATAAGCGGGTAGTTCTCCTCCAGGGTGGTATTGAAAACGGTGGCAAAAAACTTGAGGTTTTCTTCCACGCTCAAATCCGGATAAAGCGAAAACCTCCCCGGCATATATCCGATTATGCAACGAATTTTCCGGAAATCTTTGACTAAGTCCCATCCATTTATTCCGGCAGATCCGCTATCAGGCAACAACAATGAGGCTAGAATGCGAAAAAGGGTGGTTTTCCCCGAACCGTCGGGCCCGATCACACCAAAGATTTCTCCGTCGTTTACCGAAAAGGAAAGGTCGTTTAACGCGGTTACCTTCCCGTACGTTTTATGCAAATTTGTTGCCGTAATCATGGCCTTCCCTCCAGGTTCCGGAATTTAACTTCTCCGTACATGCCAATTTTAAGAAAACCGTCGTTCTTTACAGCAATTTTTATCGCATACACCAGGTTTGCCCGTTCATTTTTGGTTTGAATCGTTTTGGGCGTGAATTCCGATTTTCCGGATATCCACGACACGGTACCGGGGTATGATTTCATGTCACCCTCTCCGGCATCCACACGTACGGTCACGGAATCGTTAAGTTTTATGCCAGATAGCTGATCGCTGGTGATGTAGGCACGTAGGTACATATTGTCGATGTCGGCGATTTTGAAAAGCGGTGATCCCGTACCGGCAAGCTCACCCCGTTCGGCGTATTTGTTGAGCACTACACCCGAAGCAGGGCTTTTTATGGTGCATTTTTTCAACAAATCATCCAATTGCGCTACCTGAATCTGCAAGGCGGAGCTTTGTGCGTATATATTCTCGCTGCTCTTTTGTAAGGTGGAGGTTTGGGCCGACAATTGTTTTTGTAAAACTTCAATTTGCGCGTTTATGTCGTCCAGTTGCTTTTTATTTGCTGCGTTTGCCTCAATCAGGTTCTGCGTACGGGTGTGCTCCCGTTGCAACGTTTGAATTTGTTTCTCAATGGCAGCTGTTTGCGCACCGATATTTGGACGTTGCACCCGGACACCCTGTATGTTTGACTCCAAGCTCATTTTTTGTAGAAAAAGTTGCACGGTGTCTATCTGCCCCACAACTTCTCCGGCTTGTAGTGTTTGTCCTTCTGCAATGTCCAGCGACAGAATTTCACCGCTTCCCTGCGCCGACACAATAATTTCTGTGGCCTCGAACGATCCGGTGGCGTCGTAGTCGCTGTCATTGCCTGAACAGGAAGCAAGAAGAAAAAGTATAACCGGAAAAATAAAAAGTTTTGTTGGCTTCATATTGTTGCTGTTTATATTGATTTTCAATTTAAATTCGTTGTGAATTTTAACTTGTAAACCGACATCAGGTATTGAATTTCGTGCAGCGATTTTGCCTGCCTGGCAGCTTCCAGAGCGTTGATCTCCTGCAGTAAATCAGAAACCGTCAGCGTTCCGTTCTCCACTTTTGCTTCCGCAGCGTCTTTTATTTGCTTTCTCAGCCGGATAATCTCGTCATCATCCTGCATGGTATGGCGGTATTTTTTTATTTCGTTTTGCTGTTGCGGAAGCTGCACGTTCAGGTTATAGAGAAAGGTCTCACGCTCTGAATCGAGCGTCAGTTTTTGCTGTTCAATGCTTTTTTTCTCTTGTTTGTAGGTATACAGGCTGCCGAGATTCCACGAGAAACTCACTCCTCCGATCACATACGGTTTAAATTTATTTTCAAACATGTTCAATGCCGGCTTTCCGTATCCGCCCTGGGCAAACGCACTGATAACAGGCCTGTTCCTGGCGGTCAGGGCTGTTTTTTGTGAATTCAGCAGGTTTTCCTGAGCCGTAAAAAACCGCAGCTCGGGACGGTCAATAACCACATGATCAGGCACTTCAGCTACCGGTGGTTTTACAAAAACGGTTTTCGGGTCTATACGGTGTCCGGTTAAAACAGAAAGGATCTTGATATAACTGTCCAACGCCGATTCCATTTGAATGCGTTGCTGGTTTGTTTTTAGTTGCTCCACTTTTACGGCGCTTAAATCGGCATCGTTGGCCACACCGTTTAACACGTAGCTTTGCACTTTCTCTAAGTTTCGCTGCAACTCTTTTTCCAGGATACCCTGTTGCGTCAATTGTTCGTTAAGCAGTAAAATACCAAAAAAAACCTGATTGACCCGTTCCTGAAGCGAATAGATTTCGGTTTCAAGTTTTTGTTTCTCCACTTCGGCATTGGCGACGATCATCTCTTTTTGCGCTGAAACCTTTCCACCATCCCAGATAAGCTGATTCAATTGGCCATAGACCTGATACTGGTCTTTATCGGGAATAGGAATCTCAAGAGGAGGAAAATTAGAAGGCAACTCCAGATCAATCCTTGTAACATCGCTTTGCCATGTTGCTTTTGCATTCAGGGAAAGTTGCGGGTAATAGGCTCTGTTAGCGTTTTCCAAATTAAAACTCCTGATATTTTCAATGACATTAAACCGTGCAATTGCTGGATAATTTTCGCGAGCCATCCCCTGACAATCTTCGATAGTGAGGGATTGTGCATTAACTGTGAACACGGGTATAAAAAACAGCGGTATAAATAATGTAAATCTTCTGTATTTCATTGCTGAGATTGTTTTAAGATGGCAAAAATCCATTCAGGGATCAATTTTTCCCTGTTTTCGATAAATTGTAAAAAATCTTCTTCTTTCACCATTCCTGAAGTGATAAACAGGGGTTTGGCGATAAAGGGAAAGATGGTCAGGCTGACGATATTCATGATAAAGTCAGGTGTGGAAATGGCAAAACCGTTGTGTTGAAGCTGCTCGTCTATGGTTGGCTGGGATATTGTCCGCGCCTGCTGTAAAATGGGGTTAAATATATTTTCATTATTTCTTAGTTCGTTGAGCACGAAAATGGGTAGCTCTTCATTTTCTATTAACAATTTCGTGTAATTCTTGACAAGAAGCCTGATTTTCTCATCCAGAGAAATATCTCTATCCGATAAAACGGGCATCATCAAGCCGAAAAGAGCTTCAAATTTTTCCTTCAAAACCTGTTTGAACAGATTTTCCTTGCTGCCGAAGTAGTAATTGACCAATGCCAGGTTTATTCCGGCTTCCTCCGCGATGTCCCGCGTCTTGGTCGCCGCATACCCTTTTTGGGTGAATATTTTTCTCGCAGCTGCTGCTATTTTCTGTTCCGTAGTCAAGTCTTCCATTTTCAGGTTTATTTTTTTGATGCAAAAGTATACAATCCCCATTTATTAAACAAGTGTTTTAAACATTTGTTTAAAACACATTTTGTTTTTTTTCTCGTATCTTTTTTCCGTTATTCGTTATCTTTGCGGTAAATTGACTAAAAATGAAGGCTATTCTAACCCTATTTTCCCTTTTTCTTTTTGCAATCTCTTTTACGGGATGCTCCAAGAACGATCCGAGCATAAACGCCACCCGGCTGAGAATAAAACTTACGGATGCTCCCGTATTACTGATATCGGAATTTAACGTAGACATTCAGAAAATTGAAATCTCTACTACCGACAACACCACCAGCGATGAAAAATGGACGACCCTTGATTTCCAGGGAGGGGTTTACAACGTTCTTCCGCTTTCGAACGGAAAATCAAAACAGATTATCGATCAGTTTTTCCCGGCCGGGGTATTGCGAAAAATAAAAATAACGTTTGGAAACAATTCAAAGATTAAAACAGACACAGGGGAAAAAGACCTTATTTTGGATTCCGAGATTAAAGACGGTATTATTGTGGAGGTCAATGAGAACCTCTATGCCAATTACATCACCAGCATAATGATTGATATCAATGCGGCCCTTTCGTTCTACGAATCCAACGGGAATTATTTTCTTAAACCGGTATTGCGTATTTTTCCAGAAGCGTTTGGAGGGTCGTTAAAAGGGTATGCCCTGCCCGTGGAAGCCATGCCTATCGTCAAAATCGTAAAAGACAAGGATACGCTATTCACCATACCCGAAAAATCCGATGGGATGTTTCTTTTTAAAGGCCTGAAAGCAGGTGAATGGGAAATTGCCGTTTTATCAGCTTCGAGCCTGGGTTACCGGGATACACTGTTTGTGGATTCCGTATTTGCTGGCAAAACACGGGAGTTAAAATCAAAGATTATCCTTAAAAAATAAACGTTTTGTCGTACTAATTTCCCTTTTTTAATCTTTTTGCCAGTAAACGGGGGGTGTTTTTTGTTTTTCTTAAGTAAAACCCAACAACAAACACAAGAGTTGAGGTGTTTTATTATAACACTCGTAATAACGGGTCTTTTTTTGACGAAAAAAATTTTAACTAAAACATTTAACTAAAACATCAAATTTTATGAGAAAAGAAAAATTTAAAATTCTCTTGTCGACACTGTCCATTGTGGCGTTGTTGCTTTTTGCTGTAGGATGTACAAACGAAAATGAAGGCTTGACCAGTGGAAAAGCTCAAATTCAGTTTAAACTGACCGATGCCCCATCATTAGATTACGCCAAAGTGGTTATTGACATACAGGGCGTTAAAGTTGGAGTAGCGGATGAATATTACGAGGATGACAACGATCCTTTTTATGATGACACCGATGAATTAGACGAAGTTGAATGGGTTACCCTGAACATTAGCAACCCCGGATTGTATAATTTGCTGGATTACAGAAACGGAGAAATGATCGCCTTGGCCGGTGGAGAAATTCCCGCTGGAAAAATAAGCCAGGTCAGGTTACTGCTGGGCCCCGACAGCTATGTGGAAACTAAGGATGGAACAGAGTATCCCCTTAAGACACCATCTGCACAAACAAGCGGGTTGAAGTTCAATCTTCACGAAACTTTACTTGCCGACATGATGTACAGTTTCGTCATTGATTTTGATGCTGCGCGTTCGGTAGTCGCTACGGGAAATAACAAGTACATTTTAAAACCGGTTATTCGTACGTACGCAGAAGCTTGGGGCGCCACATTGAGAGGTTTTGTCCTCCCGCCGGAAGCCAACGCTTTTGTTCAAATTACCAAAGCAACGGACACATTGATTTCGCTGCCCGAAGAGGACGGTAAATTCTTGTTCCCCGGTATTGACGAAGGTACGTGGAAAGTGGAGTTTATTGCCGACACGGCAACGGAATATACTAATTTTGTAATGGAGAGTGTTCCGGTTGTTAAAGGCGAGATAAAAGATGTAGGCACCGTTACATTGGTAAAGTAATACAACAAGTATTAGCATACTATCGAGTAAAAAAAAGCAAGGCCCCTTTTCCCGGGGCTTTGTTGTTTTTATTGGTCTTTACACGTAACTTTGCAGATAAATTCAAACAGATGAATAAGATTTGCTCAACAGTTCTCTTTTGCTGTTCCGCCTTATTTTTGTTTTCGCAAGAAGTAACGTATGAAATTGAATTAAATGGAAATGCTTACGTGACTTCTTTTCAACAGGGTGCATCCATCACCCGGTCCGGACTTGAAGAATGGGTCAACGAAAAATCCGTCATCAAGACATTCGTTTATTTCCACAAAACGGAAAAAATAGTGATTTCAATAAAAGGAGATTCGGATAAAGAGTCAGTGATTGAAGCGACTTTCCAAGGGAAGAGGTCAAAAATTTCTGTTCCTGCCGGAAGATTTAAAATTCCTCTAGGGATCTTTCAAATTCTCAACACGGGTTATCAACCCATAGAATTACGGGGTATAAGCAGGTCAGGGAAAGAGTTCGCCCAGATAGAATCGTTTGTTGTTCAATCGGAGGAACAACCAACTTATGTGCACGATTTCTCCGACTATTGGGGTAGGCGAGGGCCTTCTGTTCATCTTCGTTATACAATGCCCGAAGATACGGTTGAATGGTTTTATAACGAAGTCACTGTTCCGGCAGGAAACGATATCCCGGGCAGTTATTACATGGCGAACGGTTTTGGTGAAGGGTATTTTGGAATTCAATGCAATTCCGAAACCGAACGAAGGGTGCTGTTCTCCGTTTGGAGCCCGTTCAACACACAGGATCCAAAACGTATTCCCGACAGTTTAAAGATCAAACTCTTACGAAAAGGAGAAGGAGTCTATATCGGTGAATTTGGAAACGAAGGTTCGGGCGGACAAAGTTTTTTGCGGTACAACTGGAAAGCCGGCAAGGCCTATAAATTCCTGACCCGGATAAAGCCAGACGGACTGGGGAACACCGTGTATACCTCTTATTTCTTTGCTTCCGATGAAAATCGATGGAGGCTGATAGCCAGCTTCCTTAGGCCCAAAACCCATGTTTTTTATACCCGTGCACATTCTTTCCTCGAAAATTTTATTCCTGGACAAGGATACCTGACCCGAAAGGTATTGTTTGGGAATCAATGGTTTGTGACCAGTAACCGGAAATGGATAGAAGCCGGCGAATCGGTTTTCACATACGATGAAACTGCCCGAAAACAAGTCCGGTTGGATTACCGGGGCGGGTACAACAAGCAAAAGAACCTGTTTTATCTTCAAAACGGAGGATTCTTCAACAAATCAACTCTTTACGAATCAAGATTCACAAGGAAAAAGGAAAACAAAATTCCGAAAATAAACTTCTCCGAACTCGAAAAACTGTAACTTTAGTCATTGGTTCTCTTGAGTTTCTGTCTGGAGAAAAGATGTTTTTAACAATTTAATTTATTTTCACATCTGTAGGAGTTATAATCATTTACTTATTTCTATCTTTGCTTTTAGTTTTGATATTCGAACAATAAAACAATGACACAAATGAAAAGATCAATCTATTTGATGATGGCGCTTTCTGCCATGTTGGTTTTAGCAATTTCCTGTAAACCAAAACAAAGTGCATATAAACAAGTATATGAAGCTGCCAAAGAAAGGGAAATGCAGCAAACGGCGTCACAGCCAACTGTTGTAAAAGATGCCGGCACACTGCCTCCGGTTGAAGTGTCAGTGAGAAAAGAGAAGGTTGAACCCGTTCTTGCTTCAGATGCCGCCAATTTAAAGAACTTCAGCGTAGTAATCGCTTCTTTAAGTGTAAAGCTTAATGCTGAATCGTTGAAGACACGAATGCAAAACGAAGGGTATCCGGTGATTCTGGCCGAAAACGAGCAAGGCATGTACAGGGTTATCGTTGCAAGCTATGATGACAAAGCATCGGCTGCTGCAAAACGCGATGAGATTTACCAAAAATATGCTGCCCTTGGCAATACCGATTACTTGCGAAGAACTTACGGCGTTCCTTTCAACGATCTTTGGATTTTAGAAAGACAGTATTAAATGTTAAAACACCGGATCCGGATGTCTGGTGACCAATAGGAAATGAACGTATAATAAAGCTGCCCGCTATTGAAACGGGTAGCTTTTATTATTTTACACGGACAATAAAAAATGAAAGTACGGTTTTTAGGTACGGGGACATCTACAGGAGTTCCCGAAATAGGTTGCAATTGTGAAGTATGTACATCAGTCGATGCTAAAGACAAACGGTTAAGATGTTCTCTTCAAGTGGAGACTGCTGATTCACGCCTTATCATCGATTGCACACCCGACTTCAGGCAACAGGTGATGGATTTGCCTTTCAGGAAAATTGACGGGTTGCTCATCACCCACGAACATTATGATCACGTGGGCGGGATGGACGACTTAAGGCCTTTTTGCAGGTTTGGACCCGTCGATGTTTTTGCCGAAACTAAAGTGAAAAGCGCGTTGATGCAACGAATACCCTATTGTTTTGGAGAACAAAGGTACACCGGCGTTCCGGATATCAGGATACGAACAACCGACGGCCTTCATCCTTTCTTTATAAATAACACAAAAGTTATTCCTATCCGGGTCATGCATTTTAAACTCCCCATCTTAGGTTTCCGGATAAATAATGTCGCTTACCTTACCGACGTAAAATATTTGCCCGACGAAGAGCTAAGCAAACTCGCCGCCCTAGATATACTGATAGTAAGCGCATTGAGAAAGGAGAAACACCCTTCACACCAAACACTGGAAGAAGCTCTTTCGTTGGCAAAAAAAATTGGAGCGGAACAAACCTATTTTACACATATGAGTCATCAGATCGGTTTGCATAAAGCGATAAGCAAGGATTTGCCCTCATCCTTTACCCTTGCTTATGACGGATTAGAGTTATCACTGTAAAAAACGGGGAGTTTTGTATTTTTTTAACTACGTAAAGTGCAGCGTTTTTATACATTTTTCATCTATATAATAAACAAATCGATGAGTTGACGTTTAAAAATTTGTATATTTGTGGATGATAAATAACGGAACAGTGAGTTAAACCAAATGAATGAATTATTGTCAAACTCTGCGGAATGAATTATTTAAAACAACCAAAAACAAAAAATAAAGGGAAAAAGCTATGAAAACTAAAAACTTAATTATTTCGGGGTTGCTGGTCCTGGCGCCCGTTATAGGTTTTGCCCAGGAGTGGGATGATATTTATGCCGATCCCGCTCAAAACACTACAACCCTAAAGGTTCAGAAGAAACAAGAACCACAAAAAAAGAAAATTGTTGTTGTTGAGGGAAAAGCATCCAATATGGAAGTCCGAGCAAACGGCCGCAATATTGACGAGTATAACCGTCGTGAACAAAAAGAATTGGCTGCCAATGACACAGTAATTCTTGAAGATACAGCCTATCAGCAATACGAATATACAGACAGGATTATCAAGTATCACGACCCGGAATCGAGTATCAAGATAACCGGTGCCGATGAGGTTACTGTTTATGTAGGTGACGACATTTACGCCGATTATTACGATAACCGTGGGTGGGGCTCTAACCTCTATTTCGGTACAGGGTGGGGTTGGAACAGCTACTATCCGTGGTACGATCCCTGGTATGATCCCTGGTACTACGGATACGGATGGGGTTATCCTTATTCCAACCGTTGGTACAGCCCGTGGTATTACAGCCGTTGGCACAACCCATGGTATTACGGTGGGTGGTACTCATCCTGGTATTCTCCCTGGTACTACGGTGGTTACTATGATCCTTGGTATTACGGTTACGGCGGATGGTACGGAGGTGGTTATTATAGCGGTTTCTACGACGGATACTATTCCGGATTAAGCAACAATCGCTCCGGCAGAAGTACGGGAAGTTACAGAAGAAGCTCGGCAAACATTGCTAACAGATCATCTGTAGCAAGTGTAGGCAGAAGTTCAAGCGCAACATCAGGCCGCTCGGCGATTGGTAGCTCCACAAGAACTGCCTCAGGCAGAAGTTCCTCGGCTTACAGCAGAAGTTCATCTGCATCACCAAGAACAAGGATTATCGATAACACCGGAAGAGTCTATGACTCCCGGTCCGGCCAAATCATAAACAGAGGCTCATCTTCTTCCCGCTCCTCCAGCACCGGCACATTAGGTGCCAATTCCAGGATATATAACAGCAGGGGTAGTTCCAGCACCTCGCCGGCGAGAAGCGGTGGCAATACTTACGAAAGAAGCTCGTCGAGCAGAAGCAATACCTACTCAACACCTTCGAGAAGTTCGTCGGGCAGCGGTTCGTATTCCGCTCCAAGCAGAAGTTCAAGCTCAAGTCGTTCGTCTTCGTACGACTCTTCAAGCCGCAGCTCATCGTTTGGTTCCTCCTCATCGGGTTCCAGTAGAAGTTCCTCTTCCGGCTCATATAGCAGCGGAAGCAGCGGTCGTAGCAGTGGAGGACGTCGTTAAACTATAAACAATAAACAATGACTGCTTCACAAAAATCTCAGAAGGGGTTTAAATGAGGCAGTCATTTTTTATCCAACATTTTGTAAAACCGTACGAGTATATGCCTGGATTACTTGTATTTTGCCTGGCAGGAAAGAGCATAATTTAGTGAAAACAAAAATAAAAACTATAAAAATGAAAAAATTTGCATATTTTCTTTTCTCTTTAGTGTTTATTGCCAACTACTCCTACTCGCAAGGAGAAGTGGAAGCTTTGAAGTATTCCCGAAATGAGCTTTACGGAACAGCACGTTCTATGGCAATGGGCAATGCTTTTGGCGCACTGGGAGGAGACATCACGGGTGTTTCCATCAATCCTGCCGGAATTGCTGTTTACAGGAGCTCAGAAGTAGTGGGTACGTTAGGAATACAACAAAACACAGCCAAGGTGGGTGATATCGACAAAAAAGTGAGTGATTTCAACCTGCATAACCTGGGATTTGTCGGGTACTTTCCCTTGAGAAACGAGGTAATGCCCATGATTAATTTCGGTTTTTCGTACAACAAACAAAAAACGTTCAATACCGATATCAACGCCATCGGAAACGCCAAAAGCACCATGTTGGATTACATGGCAGACAGAAGTTCTGGAGTTGACGCTACCAAGCTGGAAATGGGAGACAATTTACCTGATCCGTTCATCGATCAGCCCTGGCTTTCCGTACTGGGGTTCAACTCATGGTTAATCAATGATCATATGGGCACGGATGGAAAATATTATTATACTCCTTTAGATACGAAAGGAGAACAAGCTAAACAAGAAATAAAATCATCGGAAAGGGGATATATCGATAATTATGATTTTACCATCGGAACCACTATAAATAATGTGGTGAATGTTGGATTAGCACTGAATATATCTGACATCAACCACTCTCTTTCTACCGATTTTCTGGAAGACTTTAACAGCGGAGGTTATACACTGAACAACGAGATAATAACAAACGGTGCCGGAGTTGGTGCCAAGCTGGGGGTAATTTACCGCCCCGTAAATTCATTCAGGATTGGCTTGGCATACCATACACCCACATGGTATTCCATGTCGGAAATTTATCAGGCGAGGGTTGATGATGACCTGGGAGCTTATATCGATGACCCGAAGTATGAGAAAGGCTGGGTTAACTCTGCCAAATTTACAAATCATTATGATTTGAAAACTCCCGATAAATGGGTATTGAGCGGTGCCGCAGTTTTAGGAAACAGTTTTATCTTGAGTGCCGATTACGAAGTGATGAACTATCGGAACATGAAACTGAGCGTGCCTTCCGGTAGTTATTCCAGCAAAGATTGGTACGATATTGATAACGATTACATCAAAAAAGATTTTAAAGTTGCATCTACTGTAAGGGTGGGTACAGAATACCGTTTTACTCCGCAATTTTCAGGAAGATTGGGTTACGCATGGATGCAGAACCCGTATGATGCTGATTTTTCTAAAGCAGGAGATGCCGCTGTATCTGGTTCAAACACCATCTACAGAATGGAAGGTGATACCCATTACCTCACTGGAGGATTGGGTTATCGGTTCAACAGAAATTTCTATGCCGATCTGGCGGTGGTTTATCAAACCCAGGAAGACCAGCTGTATCCGTTTCCGAACCTGTTTACCTATAACGGTGATACACGGGAAGAACTAGTTATTGATGCATCTCCCTTTACCCTGAAAAACAGATCCGTAAGAGGATTGCTGACACTCGGGTACAGGTTTTAGATAATTCATGTTAATTTTTTAGTGCCGGGCTGTCCTTATAGATTGCCCGGTTTTTTTGTGGTTATTTGCGAAGGGTGTCCACTTCCGACAAGGTAATGTTGTCACCTATGGTTATTTCTGATTTTTGTGGGGCAACTGGGATCACGTGATAATCCTCAATCTTCTCCACACCTTCCAGTTGCCATTTATTCGCGTTTAGCATTTCGGTCAACAGGGTCTTCATCTGCATCGATGCAATTTTCATCAATCCGCTGTTTAATGCTGCCTGTTTTACCTGTTCTTTTGCCAGCCCTTGAATGAGTTGCAAATCTTTCCGGCTAATAAAGTTAAACAGGTCATCCTCGAAATAATAATAATCGAAATCCGGGTCAAGGGAAAGAATCTCTGGAGCCGGGAAGGTGAGTAGTTTTATTATTTTATTTTCATTATCCACTTCCCATTTGCATTTTTCAATATCATAACCTATCAGCACTTTAGCTTTTACAATGACCAGGGCTTTTTTGGTCGAAGGAATAAACTTTAGCAGTTTTTTTGTGTTCTCATAGTTATAGATTTCATTCAACTGGCCTTCAGCTACCACAATTTTAAACACCCTGCGGATACTTTCAACAACGGTATGGGAAGTAACGTTCGTTGAACTGCCAATACTGCTTGATGGGTAAATCAATTTGAAAATCAAAAAAGCAATAACCGCACCGATGATCGACCCAAAAATCAATAATCCCAACGTGTTGTTTTCGGGCACCGCATAATGCGGTCTGAAAAAGGTAGCGTATATAAATCCGGTGAGAAGCAGCACAAGAAACATAGCTGTCAATCCAATAACAAGTTTAAATTTTCTCATTGAGGCTTTGTAGATTAATGCAGAGGCAAAGTTAAGAAAATCTTTTCCTTGGAAACAAAAGAGTTAGCAAATATTCTTCTTCAGTCGGCGTTTTAGTCAAAAAATGAGATTTAATTCGGTTATTTTTGTGTAAATTTGCAAACTAAAACAGTAAATGTACAAATACTCCTTCCTTTCCGGTTCTACAATCCATTCGTTGATTTCCTCCAAGTCAGCAAATCACTTATTTTTTTATCCGTATGAAGCATTCTGACAGAAGAAACTTTTTAAAACAAACGGCAGCTTTGGGCGCTATTGCTGCAGCACCAGTACTGACAAGTTGCCGTTCAAAAGGAAAAGGAAACGATATAAGCGGTAAGTTTATGCATCACGTTTTTTTCTGGCTTAAGCAGCCTGACGATGAAAAAGTAAAACGTGACTTTCGCGAAGCGTTAATTAAACTGGCATCTGTGGAAACCGTTCGGTTCAGGCATATAGGTACTCCGGCAGCCACAAACCGTGAAATTATTGATACCACATATACGTTTTCACTGCTTGTTGTTTTCGATGACGAAAATGGACACGATGTGTATCAGACACATCCCATCCACGACGAATTCCGCGAAAAATACGCCAATTGGTGGACACGTGTACTGATTTATGATACAAAGTAGAAGGTGACAGGCATCAGCCTTTTGGACGTTCTTCCGACTGAAATCTGTTAGAGAAGAGAGCTGAAGCCTGAAGTCAGCAATTAAAAACATACAGAACGTTTTGAACAAAAATAAAAATGGACAAATCAATCAAAAAAATTATCTTATTGGGGTCAGGAGCATTAAAGATCGGACAGGCAGGTGAGTTCGATTATTCAGGATCACAAGCATTAAAGGCCTTGAGGGAGGAAGGAATAAGCACGGTACTTATCAATCCTAACATTGCAACCATACAAACTTCCGAGGGGGTGGCGGACACGGTTTATTTCCTTCCGATCACCCCGTTTTTTGTAGAGAAAGTGATTCAGAAAGAAAAACCCGATGGCATTTTGCTGGCTTTTGGCGGACAAACGGCACTAAATTGCGGGACGGAACTGTATCAAAGCGGTGTACTGGATAAATATGATGTAAAAGTGCTGGGCACCTCAGTTGAAGCGATAATGATTACCGAAGACCGGGATTTGTTTGTAAAGAAACTCAACCAGATTGATGCCAAAACACCGGTTTCGCAAGCGGTGGAAAGCATGGAAGATGCACTGAAAGCGGCTCATACAATTGGTTTTCCCGTAATGGTACGCTCAGCTTACGCACTGGGTGGCCTGGGCTCGGGAATTTGCACCAACGAAGAAGAGTTTGTTACGCTTTGCGAAAGCGCCCTTTCGTTCTCGAAACAGATTCTGGTGGAAGAGAGCCTGAAAGGATGGAAAGAAATTGAGTTTGAAGTTATCCGCGACAAAAATGACCACTGTTTTACAGTCGTTCCCATGGAAAATTTTGACCCGTTGGGAATACATACGGGAGAAAGTATTGTTGTGGCACCCATCATTACTCTTTCCAGGGAACAGATAGCCTTGTTGGAAGACATAGCCCGCCGTGTTGTACGCCATATCGGGATAGTGGGTGAATGCAACATCCAATATGCGTTTAACGTGGAAACCAATGATTATCGCATTATCGAAATCAATGCCCGCCTGAGCCGCTCATCGGCACTGGCCTCCAAGGCTTCGGGTTATCCGCTGGCGTTTGTGGCAACCAAGTTGGCATTGGGTTATTCACTTGATCAGATCGGCGAAATGGGTACGCTCAATTCGGCTTATGTGGCCCCAAAAGTGGATTACATGATTGTAAAAATCCCCCGCTGGGACTTGTCTAAATTCGCCGGAGTGAGTCGTGAGATTGGCTCATCCATGAAATCAGTGGGTGAAATCATGTCTATCGGGCAATCGTTTGAAGAGATCATCCAGAAAGGGTTGCGCATGATCGGGCAAGGTATGCACGGCTTTGTAGGCAACCGCGACCTTACATTCGATAACGTGGAAGAAGCACTGTACAATCCTACGGATTTGCGCATCTTTGCCATTGCCGATGCTTTTGAAAAAGGATTCACGGTAGACCGGATTGAATCGCTGACAAAGATTGACAAATGGTTTCTCGAAAAGCTGGAGAATATTTACAACTACACACATGTGCTTACCCAATACAAGAAAATAGAGGACCTGCCAAAAGAGGTCCTTGCGGAAGCGAAAAGACTGGGATTCTCCGATTTTCAGATAGCCCGTTACGTGGAAAACCCACAGGGAACAATGGAACCCGAATTGATCCGTGTGCGCGAATGGCGGAAAAAGCAACACGTCTTGCCTGTTGTCCGGCGTATCAACACAGTGGCATCGGAAGACCCGGAGAAAACCAATTATCTCTATTTCACGTACGGATCGGACAAAGCCTACCAACCTGTGAAATCGGGTAAGGAAGTAATCATCGTCCTGGGTTCGGGAGCGTATCGCATCGGGTCGTCGGTTGAGTTCGACTGGTGTTCGGTAAATGCCGTAGAGACTGCACGTAAATTGGGTTACGAGTCAGTAATGATCAATTATAACCCTGAAACGGTATCCACCGATTACGATATGTGCGACAGGTTATACTTCGACGAACTTACTTTTGAACGTACGCTCGACGTTATTGACATTGAGGTTCCCAAAGGAGTAATCGTATCCATGGGTGGGCAGATTCCAAATAACCTGGCCATGAAGCTGCATCGCCAAAACGCGCCCATTTTAGGGACATCTCCCGAATCGATTGACCGTGCGGAAAACCGGCACAAGTTCTCTGCCATGCTCGATAGGTTGGGTATCGACCAGCCGCGATGGAAAGAGCTTTCGAGCTACGAAGAAGTGGATAAGTTTGTTGAAGAAGTAGGATTCCCGGTATTGATCCGTCCGTCGTATGTGCTTTCGGGAGCAGCCATGAACGTTTGTTATGACAAAGAACAGATGCACCGTTTTCTCGAAATGGCCGCCAACGTGTCCAAAGAATATCCGGTAGTAGTTTCTGTTTTCATGCAAAATGCCAAGGAGGTGGAAATGGATGCTGTGGCAAAAGAAGGCGAAATTGTGGAATATGCCATTTCTGAGCACGTGGAGTTTGCAGGTGTGCATTCAGGTGACGCCACACTGGTTTTCCCGGCACAAAAAATATACTTCGAAACCATGCGCCGCATCAAGAAGATATCTCGGCAGATTGCCAAAGAGTTGAATATAAGTGGGCCGTTTAATATTCAGTTTCTAGCTAAAAACAATGAAATAAAGGTCATCGAGTGTAATTTGCGCGCCTCGCGTTCATTCCCGTTTGTCTCCAAAGTCATCAAGCATAACTTTATCGACACAGCAACCCGTGTAATGCTGGGAGCCTCTTACAACAAACCGGACGGCACTGTTTTCGATCTCGACCACATCGGTGTGAAATCGTCACAATTCTCCTATTCCCGCTTACAGAAGTTTGATCCGATTTTGGGAGTAGACATGGCCTCGACGGGAGAAGTGGGCTGTATAGGCGACGACTTTAATGAGGCTATTCTTAAATCGATGCTTTCGGTAGGATACCGGATTCCCAGAAAAGGGATCCTGATTTCGTCGGGAGAAGTGAAATCGAAAGTGGATTTGTTGGAAGCCTGCAAACTGCTCCATGCCAAAGGGTACGACTTGTATGCGAGCCACGGGACACAACAATTTCTGACCGATAACGGCGTTGCAGCTACCGATGTGAATTGGCCGGATGAAGGAGGCGAACACAACATTCAGGAGATGATTACCCACAATAAGTTCGATCTGATTATCAATATTCCCAAGGATGTTACCCGACGCGAGCTTACCAACGGTTACATTATCCGGCGCACTGCGGTGGATTTTAACGTTCCGCTTATCACCAACGCACGGTTGGCATCGGCTTTTATTACTGCTTTCTGCATGTTGGATGTAGAGCAGTTGAAAATCAAAAGCTGGCAGGAGTACTGAATCTGCCGGTTCAGACCCTTCTTCTGAATTCGGAGCACACAATGGCTGCAGCCACAGCCACATTTAGTGATTCCGATGTTTGAGAATTTGTTGGATAATTAGGAATAAACAGTTTATGGGTAATGAGTTTTTGAATATCGGGGGAAATTCCTTTTCCCTCGTTCCCCATAACAATAAATCCGTTTTTCGGTAATTCTGCTTTGTAAATGTTTTCACCTTCCAGTAATGTACCGAAAACAGGCAATGAGTTATTTCTAGTTAACAAGTCTTTCAGGTCTACATAATGAACATTGACCCGTGCAATAGCCCCCATGGTAGCTTGTACTGTTTTGGGGTTGAAAATGTCGGCGGTATCGGGTGAACAGAAAACGTGTTGAATGCCAAACCAGTCGCTCAACCGGACAATGGTACCCATATTACCCGGGTCCTGAATTCCGTCGAGGACAAGGTGCAACTTACCAACAAACTCAATTTCTTCAAGAGCGTTTTTGGGCTGATAAAAAATACCGATAAGTTGCGGCGGGGTTTTCAGGTGAGATGCCTTTTTCAGTTCCTCGGGGGTAGCTTCTACCATCTCTTCTGCCGATAAACGCGGGATCTCCTGCAAAATATCCGGTAATCCGGCTAAAAACTGGCACCGGCAATTACCAAGCAAATCGAGAACCAATTTTTTCCCTTCGGCAACAAACGTACCGTGTTCGCTGCGGTACTTTTTTTCACTTAAAGACCGAATCTGTTTTATTCTGTTTTTACTCAGCGGCATTTCTGTTGTATTAAACGTTGCAAAGGTAGTTAATAAATTAAAAGAGTCAAATATCCACAAAATGATGTCAATTTTCACACCCCTTTATTTTTAAAAAACCGTATCTTTGTATGATAAGAAACTGTTCCACGAATTACATCAATAAGGATCCGTTAGAAACTGATAAAAATAAATATTTCCTAATCTTATGAATGACAATGCATTAATGAACAAAGCGGCCGATAATATCCGCATCCTGTCGGCATCAATGGTAGAAAAAGCAAAATCAGGACACCCGGGAGGCCCTATGGGTGGTGCTGATTTTATTAACGTTCTCTACAGCGAATTTCTGGAATACGATCCCGAAAACCCTCATTGGGAAGGCCGTGACCGGTTTTTCCTCGATGCGGGACATATGTCGCCTATGTTCTATTCGGTTTTGTGTTTAAGCGGTAAGTTCTCGATAGACGAGACCAAAGCATTCCGCCAGTGGGGTAGCCCCACACCCGGCCATCCGGAACGGGATATCGAACGGGGAATTGAAAACACTTCGGGGCCTCTGGGGCAAGGACACGCTTACGGTGCCGGTGCCGCTGTTGCCGCTAAGTTTTTAAAAGCTCGCTTGGGAGATGCCATTGATCATACTATTTATGCATACATTACGGACGGTGGTATTCAGGAAGAGATTTCACAAGGGGTTGGACGGCTTGCCGGCCACTTGGGATTGGATAATTTCATCATGTTTTATGATTCCAATAACATTCAGCTTTCTACCACTACAGACGCCGTTACAAGTGAAGATGTAGCCAAGAAATACGAAGCGTGGAACTGGAAAGTGATCACGATAGACGGGAACAATGTGGATGAAATCCGCAAAGCGTTAACGGAAGCCAAGGCGGAAAAAGAACGCCCGACACTGATTATCGGTAATACCATCATGGGGCGTGGTGCTTTGGCAGCCGATTGCACATCGTTTGAATGCCAGGTATCCACACACGGACAACCCCTAAGTGCAGCAGGAGCTGATTTTGCTCAAACCGTTAAAAACCTGGGAGGTGATCCGGAAAATCCTTTTGTTATTTTCCCCGAAGTTACAGCACTTTACGATAAGAGAAAAAAAGAACTCAACGATATCGTAGCTGCTAAAAAAGCAAGGTACAATATATGGGCAAAAGCCAATCCCGAACTTGCAGCGAAAAAACACCGCTGGTTTGCCCGGGAACTGCCCGAAATCGATTGGGCCTCTATCGGGCAAAAACCGGATAACGCTACTCGTGCAGCATCGGCGACCGTCCTGGGCGTTTTGGCTCAAAAAGTAGAAAACATGATTGTTGCTTCAGCCGACTTGTCAAATTCCGACAAAACAGACGGTTTTTTAAAGTATACGAAAGCATTTGAAAAGAATGATTTCTCCGGAGCATTTTTGCAAGCCGGTGTAGCCGAGTTCACCCTGTCGGCCATGTGTATTGGAATGAGTTTGCACGGAGGCGTTATTCCTGCGTGCGGTACGTTCTTCGCCTTCTCCGATTACATGAAGCCGGCAATTCGTGTAGCCGCCTTGATGGGAACGCCCGTTATTTTCATCTGGACTCACGATGCTTTTCGAGTAGGAGAAGACGGGCCAACACACCAACCCGTTGAACAGGAAGCACAAATCCGGTTGTTGGAAAAGCTACAAAATCACCACGGACAAAATTCGATGCTTGTTCTCCGTCCTGCAGATGTGCATGAAACGACAGTCGCCTGGAAAATGGCGTTGGAAAATGCACAGACGCCTACAGGGTTGATCTTATCGAGACAGAACATCAAGGATCTACCCGCTGCAGGATCCCGGTACAAAGAAGCATTACAGGCTGAAAAAGGAGCTTACGTGGTACAGGATGAGAATGACTATGATGTGATTCTCCTGGCTTCGGGCTCGGAAGTCTCCACACTTGCAGAGGGAGCAGAACTACTGAAAGCCGATGGTATAAAAACGCGAATCGTCTCTGTTCCATCAGAAGGATTGTTCCGCAGTCAAACCAAAGAATACCAGGAATCGATTCTGCCTGAAGGCAAAAAGAAATTCGGTTTAACCGCTGGACTCCCTGTAACGCTAGAAGGCCTGGTCGGTGCAGACGGAAAAGTATGGGGAATGAATTCTTTTGGATTTTCGGCACCCTACAAGATCCTGGATGAAAAACTCGGCTACACGGGTAAAAACGTGTATGAGCAAGTGAAAAAATTACTATAACAAGTTTTGAGTTTAAATAAAAGAATCATGTCTTTATTCGATAAAACAGAGAAACCCATTGGATTGGCTTCAGACCATGCTGGTTTTGCGGCCAAACAAATTGTTATCAAACTGTTGACGGAAAAGGGAATTCCTTTCAAAGATTTTGGTGCCTATTCCGAAGAAAGTTCAGATTATGCCGATTTTGCCCATCCCCTGGCAACAGCCGTTGAGAACGGAGAATGTTATCCTGGAATTGCTGCTTGTGGATCGGGGAACGGTATAAATATGACGATGAACAAGCACCGGGATATTCGCTCCGCCCTCTGCTGGAACAAAGAAGTAGCTTATCTGGCGCGCGCTCACAACAATGCTAATGTGTTGGCCTTGCCAGGCAGGCTGCTAAACGAGGAAGAAATTTACGAAATCCTGGTAACCTTTCTCAATACGCCTTTCGAAGGTGGTAGACACGAGAGAAGAATCAACAAGATTCCCTGCGAATAAGAGAGTTTGTTGTATTTGAACGCCAATGGCAAAAAGAAGACGGGCTGCATACAGCCGCGGGAAACGACTAAAATTAAGCAAAAATGGACGACAGGTTGTTTGGCTTATTGTCGTTTTTCTGGCTGCTCTTTTTGCCGTTGGCGTTTATCGGTTCATCCGCTTTTCGACGAATGAAATATTTCATTCTTTTGACCATCCACAGTTCTCTCAAAAGTACCTGGTTCGCGGGGTAGACGTCTCTCATCATAATTCTTATATCAACTGGCACCAACTCCGGGAAGAAAACATTACGTTTGTCTATCTGAAATCAACCGAAGGATCGAAGCACAAAGACAGGGATTACAAGAAAAATTATAAAGTAGCCAAAGATGCGGGCCTGAGAATTGGCTCCTACCATTTTTACACTTTCGGACGGGACGGTAAAAAACAGGCACAGCATTTCATACGAAATTCGACCCTGCAATCCGGCGACATGATTCCAGCCATAGATGTTGAACATTCTGCTATCAACCGTGCCTGCAACGATAAAGAGTCGCACGGGAGAATGATAAAAGAGCTCAGAAACCTCGAGTCGGCACTGTTTAAACAATACGGCAAACGTCCGGTAATATATACCAACAAGGAATGCTATAAAATGTATATAAAGGATAATTTTCCAGACAACCCGTTATGGATATGCGACTTACATAAAGAACCCGGCGGTGACTATAAGAACTGGGTAATGTGGCAATTTTCGCATACAGGAAAAATTTCCGGTGTTGTTAACGATATCGACCTGAATTATTACCGCAATTCATTTGATGACTTTAAAAAATTGTTATTACCTTAGCGCAATGATATTCAGAAAAATAAAACACCTGTTGATTTTTCTCTTTTCGCTTTCCGTTGTTTCGGGATGCGAAGACAGTATGCGTTTTGATAACGATCCACGCAGTAATTTCGACGCACTTTGGAAGATTCTCGATGAGAATTATTGTTTCTTTGAATACAAGGAAATTGACTGGGATGCCGTGTACAAAAAGTACGGTTCAAGGGTAAAGAACGATATGGGAAACTACGCCCTTTTCAACCTAATGGGTGAAATGCTCTCCGAGCTGAAAGACGGACATGTAAACTTGATTGCCTCGCACGACATGTCCCGTTATTGGAGTTGGACGGAGGATTTCCCGTTAAACTTTGACCCGAATATTCAGAAAAAATACCTTGAGCGAGATTTCGCCATTGCCGGTGGAATGTATTATAAAATTTTGGACGATAATATCGGCTACGTTTACTACGGTAGCTTTTCGAACGATATCGGTGACGCAAATATGTCGCAGGTATTAAGCCAGATGGCTGTTTGTAAAGGAATCATCTTTGATGTCCGCAACAATGGAGGAGGCAGTTTAACCAACGTAGAGCGAATTGCTTCACGATTTTTCAACGAAAAAACACTGGTAGGATATATTTCCCACAAGATTGGTAAAGGGCATTCCGACTTTTCTGATTTTTATCCCAAATACGTGAACAGCTACGACAAGATAAGGTATCAAAAGCCGGTAATTGTTCTGACCAACAGAAGTTGTTACAGCGCCACGAACGACTTCGTAAACGTTATGAAACATGCCCCAAACGCTACAATTATTGGGGATAAAACCGGCGGCGGGAGCGGATTACCTTTCTCGTCGGAACTACCAAATGGCTGGTCTATCCGGTTTTCCGCATCACCCATGTACAATGTTAACAAGGAACATATCGAATTCGGTATCGAACCCGATGTATATGTTTCCATGACTGAAAGTGACAAATCAAAAGGAAAAGACTCCATTATCGAAAAAGCGAGGGAACTGATTCATTCTTCAGGTCGATGACGACCCTTAAATTATCTCAATGCCTTGCGCTTCGCACATTTCCAATGCCATTTGGCGCAGACGGAATTTTTGTATTTTACCGCTTCCTGTCATTGGGAATTGACTGATAAAGAACACGTATCTTGGAATTTTGTACCGGGCAATATGATCCTTGCAAAAATCGCGGACATCTTCACGCGTCAGTTCTTTTCCCTCTTTTAGGATAATAAAAGCACCCACGTCCTCCCCATATCTGGGTGAAGCCACTGCTACTACCTGCACATCCCTGACTTCAGGCATTTTATAAAGAAAATCCTCTACTTCTTTGGGAGAAATGTTTTCTCCGCCCCTAATAACCATGTCTTTGATCCTTCCCGTGATACGATAATTGCCGTCTTCGTCTTTCATACCCAGGTCGCCCGAGTGCAGGTATCCATTAGCATCAATTACCTGAGCAGTTGCTTCCGGGTTTTTGTAATAACCCTTCATCACATTATAACCGCGACAGCACATTTCTCCTTCTACTCCTACGGGACATTCTCTTCCTGTAACCGGATCAAGCACCTTAACATCGGTAAACTCATAGGCACGCCCTACGGTTGAACAACGTACCCCGAATGGATCATCAACATGGGTTTGTGTCATTCCCGGCGAGGTTTCAGTAAGTCCATACACGCTGGTAATGTCCATGAACATTTTTTCGTTTACCTGCTTCATCAGTTCTACCGGACAAAGCGAACCAGCCATTATTCCCGTCCGCAACGAACTCATATCGAACAAAGGGAACATGGGATGATTCAACTCGGCAATAAACATAGTAGGAACGCCGTGCAAGACGGTACAGCGCTCCTTGTGAATAGAAGCCAGAACCAATAGCGGATCAAATCTCTCCACCATTACCTGGGTGCTCCCATGAGTGAGGCAACACATCGTAGCCAACACTACGCCAAAACAATGGAACAAAGGAACGCAGATACAGCACTTATCATCGGGTGTGAATTTCATGTGGACACCCGTTAAATAACCGTTGTTGGTGATGTTGTGGTGGCTGAGCATCACGCCTTTTGGAAATCCGGTTGTTCCCGATGTATACTGCATATTCACTATATCGTGGCAACCGGTCTGCTCTCGGAGCGCACGGAACTCATCTTTGGGACGGCTGGCACCTACTAAAAGAAGCTCAGCTGTGTTGTACATCCCGCGGAATTTTTCCTGTCCAATATATACCACATTCCTCATCCCGGGAAAACGGTCGTTTTTGAGTTTTCCGCGTTGTGTGGTTCTCAATTCCGGCAAAAGTTCATAAATCATATCAATATAATCACTACCGGGGATTCCTTCAGTTAGGCATAGCGTGTGCATATCCGCATTTTTCAGCACAAAAGCCAGTTCTTCGGTTTTGTAGTTAGTGTTAACAGTCACAGCCACAGCACCTATTTTTGCCGTGGCATAAAGCACTGTTAACCAATCGGGAACATTTTGTGCCCAAATCCCTACGTTAGTTCCTCGGGTTACTCCGATCGATAACAGCCCATTGGCCATGTTGTTTACCCGTTTATCGAACGACTTCCATGTGAAGCGAAGGTTTCGATCGGAATATACAATATATTCTTTATCAGGGGTTTCATTGGCCCAGTACTCGAGCCAATCACCTAGTGTCTTCTCAAAAAGTTGCATAAAACGGTGAATTAATTAGGGGTGTATACTACCGCAAGCACCTGAGCAGGCTCATCGCTTGCCGAGATTACCAGATGCTCTACTACTGAGTCGTAGTAAATGCTTTCACCGGTATTCAAAACAAACTTATCCGATCCGTATAAAACAGTTATCGATCCTTTTAAAACGTACAAAAACTCTTCTCCCTCGTGCGAAGAAGTAGTCATTTTGGATGAATAGGAAGGTTTTATGTCGATAAGAAACGGCTCCATATGCCTTCCTGATTTGCTTGCCGCTAAAGAAAAAAAATCGATGTGTGAATTGGCATTGGTTAAATGGCTGGTAAAAGTAACCGGAGGCGATTGCCTGGAGTTTTTATTGACAACAGGGCCCATGTTTTCATTGTCGTCAAGAAAGGTTCCTAATCTAACTCCCAGCGCCCTGGAGATTTTGATAAGCGATGACAGCGAGGGTATTTTTTCACTGTTAAAAATAAGTTCAATCTGTTCTACAGTCAAGCCTGCATTAGCCGCCAGCTCTTCCGCCGGAATATTTTTGCCGGCACACACCATTTTTATTTTCTCTGTAACAGGATTCATAAATTTCGTAAATATTTTTTATTTCCGGGCACAAAACTACAAAAGTAATACGTTATTGGCAAATATAATTTTAATATGATACGAAAAAACAATAATTTTATCAATTATGAAATATATTTCACCTTGTCGATAACAAATAGCTGATTCACTAAAAAACAGTTCTTCTGTTATTCGTTTTACTTTTTTTTGTACCTTTGTAGCTTCGAGAAAACAAGTTTATTAAAGTGTGCCATTTTGAGTCGCCTATGTTCATTATCCGGGCAAGCTTGGCTTCTGGTTGATTTACTCAACGAAAATGTTGGTTTCGATTAAAAAAGATAATTATTTTGAATAATTGCGAGAGTGATTCAATTCGCTCTCTTTTATTGTGTAAGAATGGATAAAAATACAATTATTGGTTTTTTACTGATTGGTGCAATCGTTATTGCGTTCACGTTTTTAAACCGGCCCAGCCAGGAACAGATAGCGGAGCAACAAAGGTTGCGCGATTCAATACAACAAGTCGAAACCCAAAAGGCTGCGTTAGAAGCGGAGCGATTGGCAACCGATGATCCCAGGCAAACTTCTGAAATCAAACAGCAAAGTAGAGTTACCGATTTTTTCGCAACCGGAACACCTGCTGTCAATGATTCAATTGGTGCTCCAACCGATTCAACAACAGAAATAAAGGCCGCCGTAGAAGAATTTGTCACCCTGGAAAATGAAAAGCTTAAATTGGTCTTAAGCACATTGGGCGGAAGCATTCATTCGGTACAACTCAAAGGCGAGAAGAAATTTAACGGCGACAGTCTCTATCTTTTCGAAGGTGACGAAGCCCGGTTTAACCTGGAACTCTTTAACCGCAACAGCGTTCGTTTATCCACGGAAGATCAATGGTTTACTCCAATACCAACCGCCGACGGAAAGTCGGTAGTGATGCGTTTAGAAAGTTCTCCGGAACAACACATTGACTTAATCTACACTCTTCCCGCCAATGAATTCATGCTGGACTTTGATGTCCGGATAGCCGGAATGAAAAACGGTTTGCATCCGGAGAGTTTAACAAATTTCCGTGTCAACTGGGAACAAAAAGTCCGTCAGCAAGAGCAGGGACGCCAGTTTGAGAACCGTTTTGCACGATTAAACTACAGGTACCTGGGACAAGATGTCCAGAAATTAAGTGATAGCAAAAACGAGCGGAAAGAGCTTACCGAACCGGTGAAATGGTTTGCATTCAAAGATCAGTTCTTCAGCACGATCATTATTGCCGAAAAACCTTTCAGCAACACCATCCTTACATCCCAACCGCTCAGTACAACCGAGCACATCAAGGATTACAAGGCTGAAACCTGGGTTCCGGTAACTGCCGACCCGCAGAAAGACGAACTCACCGCATCTTTTAATTACTATTTCGGGCCAAACCATTTTTATACACTGAAAAACTACGATAAAGCGATCAAGGAGAACAATCAGAAACTTTATCTGGAAGAACTGGTAGATTTAGGATACAAATGGTTAAGTTGGATCAACAAATATTTCACCATTCCCGTATTTAATTACTTCCTGAAATTCGATTGGGGAATGGGAATCATTATTCTTATAATGACACTTTTAATCAAGTTGATCATTCTTCCGTTGACATATAAGTCGTTTAAATCATCTGCGAAAATGCGTGTGCTACGCCCGCAAATCAAAGAAATTGAAGCCAAATATCCCGGACAGGATAAGGAAATGATGCTCAAACGTCAACAGGCCACTATGGAACTTTATAACAAAGCTGGGGCAAGCCCTATGAGCGGATGTTTCCCGATGTTGCTTCAAATGCCTATTTTGCTTGCTTTTTTCTTCTTTTTCCCTTCGGCAATCGAGTTGCGCCAGCAAAGTTTTCTGTGGGCACACGACCTTTCCACATTCGACTCCATTATAAGGTGGGAGGCTAATATTCCGTTTATTTCGAAGTTCCTCGGGAACCACATCAGCTTGTTTTGTTTATTGATGACGGTAGTGAACGTGTTTTACACCAAATACAACATGGCGGCCACCGATACCGGGCAGACCCAAATGCCGGGAATGAAATCGATGCCCATTCTTATGTCCGTTATGATGTTCTTTTTCCTGAACTCTTATCCCGCAGGTTTGAATTACTATTATTTCTTATCCACATTGTTCACCATTGGGTTTACGTTCCTGTTCAAACAGTTTCTGAACGAAGATAAACTGCTTGCCCAGCTGGAAGCCAACAAGAAAAAGCCCAAAAAACAATCGGGTTTTATGGCTCGACTGGCTGAAGCTCAAAAAATGCAGGAAAAACAAGCTCGCGAAAGGGCAAAAGAAGCAGCAAAGAAAAATTACCGCAAGTAAACGTAGAATTTTCAATAATTTCAACGATAGAAAATGGCCCGGGAGAATTTTTCTCTCGGGCTGTTTTCCTTTTAAACCGAACCTTCTTCATCCGGTATCGGCATACCGGCATGCCTTTGGGCAATTTGTTTAAAATAGGTTTACAAGGTGCCCTTGTTGGCACTCTCTGGTTCAGCCGCATCCTTTTCAAGTGTTACAAGATATTTTAGCACTATTGAATCTTCAATTTTTATCTCCAGCTTAATCTTCGTCGAATCTGCCAATAACCTTACGAACTCAATCAGTTTCTCTTGGGTAAGACTTTTTACAATTTTCTTCCTGATTTTCTTCTTTTTTAGGTTGCAGAGTAAGTTTTCCCTAAAATCCCAAGTACTTGTTGAACTTATTTTTTGAATAGTTGTTTTAAGATTGAGGTTGAAAATTAAAAATAATACTACTGATTCAATCAAAAGTAAACTACAAATATTATCGGTATGAGTAAAGAGAAAACTATTATTGAGTACGATGAAGATGAATCCGTAAAATTTATACGGAAAAGTCTGCCTGAAGAAATGCAAAACGAATTTTCGGATGACGAAATCAACTACATCGTTGATTTGGTATATGAGTTTTACGAAGAGAAGGGCTTTCTGGATGAAGATGATGACAAAGACATTGAGATTGACGAAGATGAGCTATTGGACTATGTTATTAAAAACGCCCGTAAAGACAAGATCAGGGATTTTACCGATGAACAGGTCGAAGCTATCGTTGCCGGTGAATTAGCGTATTGCGACACTTTGAATCTTTTTGAATAATTCTTTTAACAAATCAATTAACTATATTTTTCCAAAAACATTAACTATGAAACAGATTTTTAAATTTTTTGGCATCATTATTTTAGGTGGTGCTTTGGTATTATCCGGTTGCGGAACAAGCAACACGGTTAAAGGTACAGGTATTGGTGCAGGTGCAGGCGCAGCAGTAGGAGCCGGTGTAGGTGCAATTGCAGGCGGAGGCAAAGGCGCAGCTTGGGGTGCAGGAATCGGCGCTGTTCTCGGTGGAGCTGCTGGTGCCATTATTGGAAACAAGATGGATAAGCAGGCAGCTGAGCTGGAACAAATTGAAGGAGCACAGGTTGAAAAGATCAACGAAGGCGAGGCTATAAAGGTTACTTTCGAATCAGGAATCCTTTTTGCAACCAACTCAAGCACCTTGAACACAGCATCACGTGCTTCCCTGGACAAATTTGCCACATCTCTGTTGAATAACCCCGATACAGATGTTAAAATCTATGGGCATACCGACAGTACGGGTAGTGACGCTATCAACAATCCGCTCTCTGATCGTCGTGCAGAATCAGTTTACAATTACCTCGTATCCAAAGGTGTAGCAGGAACTCGCATGACTTCTCAAGGTTACGGATCCTCCCAACCGGTTGCCGACAACAGTACAGTCGCCGGAAGAGCTCAGAACCGCCGTGTAGAAGTTTTCATTCTTCCAAATGCCAAGATGGTAAAAGAAGCTCAGGAACAAGTAAAATAATTAATAAAGGTAGGCTATATAAAATCGCATTATCGGTTTCGGTAGTGCGATTTTTAGTTGAATAAAAGCATGGCAGAAGAGATAATTATTCCGGAAGGAATTTCAAAAGCAGAAAAATATGAAACTTTAATCCTGCAATTAAAGCCATTGGTAGAGTCTGAAACAGATGTGATAGCCAACATGGCAAACATTTCTGCAGCCTTAAAAGAAATTTTCAGATTCTTTTGGGTAGGTTTTTATATCGTCAGAGACGAACAGTTGGTACTGGGACCTTTTCAGGGTCCGGTTGCCTGTACGCGTATCCGGTACGGAAAGGGAGTGTGTGGCACGGCATGGAAAGAGCAAAAACCAATTCTTGTTCCCAATGTAGATGAATTTCCCGGACACATTGCCTGTAGTTCTTTGTCCAGATCAGAAATTGTCGTTCCCGTTTTTCATTACGGAAAAATTACTGCGGTCTTGGATGTGGACAGTGAATTTCTCAACCATTTTGATGAGACAGATGAGAAATTCCTGTCGGAAATAGCGGGATGGATCAAATTCTGAGAAATAAATTTCTAAAGTTCAAAAAAACAAATTATCTTTGCAACATGAATTCAGTCCATCCGCTGAATCCTTACAAAATAAACCCCTTTGCGGAAATAGCTCAGTTGGTAGAGCATAACCTTGCCAAGGTTAGGGTCGCGAGTTCGAGTCTCGTTTTCCGCTCAAATGTTAGTATATACGCTCCAAAAACCATCGTTTTGGAGCGTATATTGCTTAACAACCGGGCTTTCTAAACTCAATTAAAACCTATACCGATAGTACTAAATTTAAAGCAACATGAAAAAGGTTTCCGTTTTTTTAATGTTATGCAGCGTTTTGTCCCTTCAAGCACAACTACGCAACAACGATGTTTACGAGGTAACGGAGATGGATAATTCGCGCGTGAGAAGCGAAATTCACATTCCTGACATTGACGGTTATAAAACATTGAAATGCGATTTTCACATTCACACCGTTTTTTCAGATGGAAAGGTCTGGCCCGATATCCGGGTAGCAGAAGCCTGGCAGGAAGGATTGGATGCCATTGCCATAACCGATCACATTGAGTATCGGCCGAACAAAGAAACCCTCAAGGGAGACCTGAACGAATCGTATAAAATTGCCAAAAGAGCCGGAGATGCCACCGGATTTATGGTTATTCACGGAACAGAAATCACCCGAAGCAAACCCCTGGGTCATCTCAACGCACTTTTCATCAGTGATGCCATGCCCTTGGATATTGAAGATCCCCTGGAGGCTATTGAGAAAGCTTTACAACAAGGTGCGTTCATTATGTGGAATCACCCCGGCTGGCCCGATGACAAATCAACCCTTTACCCCGTTCACCAAGAACTGATAAAAGCCGGAAAAATTCACGGTGTAGAAGTATTTAATTACATGGAATATTATCCGGTAACTTTTGACTGGAGCAAAAATAATAATCTGGCTTTTATGGCCAATACAGATATTCATGGTTTGATAAATACCGACTACGGTGCGGGGAACAAAATCCGTCCCATGACACTCGTTCTGGCCAAAGAGCGAAGTGTGGAAAGCATCAAGGAAGCTCTGTTTGCAAAACGAAGTATCGCTTATTTTCACGGTGAGCTGGCAGGTAAACAGGAACACCTGAAAGCCTTGCTGAAAGCCTCCGTGAAAATACGTATCATCAATGAAAAACGAGCAGAAGTAACTAATATCTCCGACATTACTTACCGGGCAGTTTCCGGCAATAATTTATACATTCTCCCAGCAAATAAAACCGTCTTACTAACTATTCCTGGACCTGAAACCGTTTTTACCGTAGAGAATTGTCATACCGGGAACGGAGAAAAATTAACCGTCACCGTTTCGGATTTCGATATTTAGTAAAATTTTAAATATGTATGCCATATGAACAGACGAAATTTTATAAGAAATGTATCTGCACTCTCTACGCTGACCATTTTAAAGCCCGAAATTGTTTTTGCATCCAATACCAATTCTGCCGTGAGGATCGGGCTGATTGGGTGTGGGTCTCGCGCAACGGGAATATTGGGCAGCATGGCCGACAATGCCAACATTCATATCACTGCCCTTGCCGATATCTTTGAAGATAAAGTCATCAAAGGAATAGAGTTTGCTAATGGACTGAACAAAAAAAGAAACTATGCGGCAGTAGCTAAGAACAAAACATATGTTGGATCAGACGCTTATCTCAGGTTATTGGAAGATAAAGAGGTAGATGCTGTCATCATTGCTTCTCCCGGTTACTCACATCCTCAAATACTGGAAGATACCGTAGCTGCCGGAAAACATGTTTATTGCGAAAAACCGTTAGCGGTTGATGCGGACGGATGCAACCAGATTATCCGGACAGCCAATACCATTAACGGAAAGATTTCGGCTTTCGACGGTTTTCAGATCCGTTACGCAACACCCTACGTTGAAATGGCAAAAAGAATAAAAAGAGGCGATATAGGTGAACTTGTTACAGTACAACTTTACTATTTCTCATCAGGTGCTGCCATAATACCTTACGAAGGAATGTCATACGATGAGATGCGTATCCGGAACCACTATCATTTCCACGAAATTTCGGGAGGATGTTACCTCGACCAGGCCATTCATATGATCGATGTTTGCAACTGGATTCTCGGTACCACTCCGCTATACGCAATTGGAGACGGCAGCAAAAAGGGCGGACCAGATTTTGGAAATGCCTGGACCAACTACCAGGTAATATACAAATATCCCAACGATGTAAACGTATCTGTTCATTCTTCCAAGTTCGGAAAAGTTTTTGGTGATGTATGCGCCCGATTCATCGGGACCAAAGGGTTGGCAGAAGCACATTACAGCGGAGGAGTCTTTATCAACGGCGACAACAAATGGGATTCGGGAATTGTGCGTTCTGCATCGGAACTGACTCCGGAATCCATAGCAAAAGGTGCCAGTTCATCTTCACTGGACGATGCCGACCCCAACAAAGGCAAAGCTTTCATCGAAAGCATTACCAGTGGGAATTATTTAAACCAACTGGAATCGGGCTGCCACTCAACGTTGAGTGCGATCCTGGGAAGAGAGGCTGCTTCGAAACAAGAAAAGATAATGTGGGACGAATTGATTTACACTCCTCAGAAAATTGACCCAAAATTGGATTTAAAACAGTTTCCGAGAAAATAAAACCTGAAAAATATTTTGTAAAGGTTTAAAAAAGATTTAACTTTGCAGCCACAAAAAATGAACACGGCAGTGGCCGTATATTTCTATAAGTAGTGGAGCACGCCCGGATGGCGGAATTGGTAGACGCGCTAGTTTCAGGGACTAGTGTTGGAAACGATGTGCAGGTTCGAGTCCTGTTCCGGGCACTTCGCAAACATGTTTGCGCAGGTGGTGAAATTGGTATACACGCTACTTTGAGGGGGTAGTGCCGGTTACGGCGTGTGAGTTCGAGTCTCATTCTGCGCACAACTAAAACAGGTATTCAAGAAATTGGATGCCTGTTTTTGTTTTTACAGGGAAAAAAGATAACTTAGCGTGCTAAAACCGATGAAAATGAAAATACTCACTGCCGAACAAATCAGGGAGATTGACTTAAAGACAACTACCTACGAAAACATTTCTTCGCTGGAACTGATGAAAAGAGCATCAAAGGCTTTCTTCGACTGGTTTACAACGAGGTTTACCGATAAAAACCTTCCTGTTTCGGTATTTTCTGGAACGGGAAATAACGGCGGTGACGGATTGGTTGTCGCAAGAATGCTTCAGAAATCGGGATACAAGGTTAATGTTTTTATAGTAGAGTACAGTCAGCACTATTCCGAAGATTGCGCGCACAATGTTCGTCGTGCCAAAGTTGAAAATATTCCGATTAAAAAAATTACCTCAACCGGTGATCTCCCTTCCTTGTCCGGCTTTGAGATAATTATTGATGCTATTTTTGGAACAGGGCTTAATCGGGAAGTGACAGGCATAGCCCGTGAAGTGATTGAAAAAATCAACAGGAGCGGGAAAAAAATCATCAGCATCGACGTACCTAGCGGATTGTCGATGAACGGAAAAACTTATTTTGCCGTTCACGCCACAGAAACGGTAACGATGCAGATCCCCAAGCTTGCACTGTATTTGCCGGACAACCGAAATTTCACCGGAGAGGTGTATCTGATAAACATTGGACTAAACGAAACGGCCATCAGTGATGCGAAAACCGCTTTTTACTTTATCACAAAACAAGAAATAAAAGAACTGCTGAAACCGTTGGATAAATTTGCTCATAAAGGTACTCAAGGACACAGTTTGCTTATCGGCGGAAGCATCGGGAAGATGGGCTCAGTCTGCCTGGCATCCCGGGCGGCCTTGAAAACAGGATGCGGACTGGTCACTGCATATGTACCCAAATGTGGAACATCGGTTCTTCAATCCGCTTTTCCCGAAGCGATGGTGGTTGAAGACAGAAACGACACACACATTACGGGAATCGATTTCACCATACATCCGGATGCCGTCGGGGCCGGTGTGGGCTTAAGCGAATCACCGGAAACACAACATGCTTTTTACCGCTTTTTGCAGCAGAATAAATCCCCTCTGGTTATCGATGCTGACGGATTGAATATTTTGTCGAAGAATAAAGAATGGTTAGCCCTATTACCCTCAAGAACAATCTTGACCCCTCATCCAAAAGAACTTTTCAGACTTATTGGGGTGTGGAACGAAGACTATGATAAGATATATAAAACAAGGGAATTCGCAAAAAAATACCGGTTAATTATCGTTCTGAAAGGAGCTTACACGCTGATTATCGATTCAGAAAATGTTTATGTCAACAGTTCCGGAACCCCGGCGTTGGCTACAGCCGGAAGCGGGGATGTACTGACAGGTATCATCACAAGCTTGCTCGCACAAGGTTATGAGCCTTTGGACGCAGCTAAAGCAGGTGTTTTTATCCACGGTTTAACGGCAAACTTGTCGGCAACGAAGATTCACGCCCGAAGTTTTACAGCTTCGGACATTATCGATAACATCGGAAATGCCTATTTTGACATCGAGAAATAGCAATTTCAAACATTGTACTGTTGATAAGAAAAATAAACTAAGTCAAACAACATGCTTAAAAAGAATTTGATTAAAGCCAACACCGTGGCTATTTTATTTGCTTTAATAACAGGTTGCTCCGACCGTGTTCAACAACCTGCCGATTACGTGAACCCCTTTATTGGTGCCAGTACCAACATGGAGAAAGCCGGTGCCAGTCACGGACTGGGAAAAACATTTCCCGGCGCCGCTACTCCTTTTGGACTGACTCAACTCAGTCCGAATACAATCACAGGAGGAGACAATGCTTCCGGTTACAGCAATGAACATACGACCATTGAAGGATTTGCCTTTACCCAAATGAGCGGTACCGGATGGTATGGCGACCTGGGAAATTTTCTGGTTATGCCCGTAACCGGTGAATTAAAAACAGCAGCCGGAAAAGAAGAAAAACCGGAAGAAGGATACCGCTCCCGCTACTCAAAAGAAGACGAAACAGCATCTGCCGGGTATTACGGCGTAACGTTGACAGATTATGGTATTCGCGCTGAAATGACTGCCGCTCCTCATAGTGGGATCATGCGCTTTACGTTTCCAGAGCATAACCAATCACGTATTCAGGTTGACCTTGCGCGAAGAGTCGGCGGCACATCAACTCACCAGTTTATCCAGGTGATGGACGACCATACAATCCGGGGATGGATGAAATGCACTCCGGAAGGAGGCGGATGGGGAAACGGTGACGGAAAAGCGGATTATACCGTCTACTTTTATGCCCAATTCAGTAAGCCTTTTATCAATACGGGGGTTTGGAGTGCCGAAATCCCGGATTCGTGTGTCCGTAAAAGAGAAGAGGTGACTAGTCCGGAGTATCAGGCGCTTGTTGCCCAAGCACCGGTATTCCGCAATGTACAGGAGATGGAAGGAAAGCACCTGGGTTTTTTCACTGAATTTACCACCAAAGACCGGGAAGAGGTTTTGCTGAAAGCCGGCATCTCGTTTGTCAGCCTGGAGGGGGCCGAAAAGAACCTGCAGGCGGAAATTAGCGACTGGGATTTTGACCGAATACATGTCCTTGCCAGGGAGTTATGGAATGAAGCACTTGAAAAGATTAGCGTGGAAGGGGGCACCAAAGATGAAAAAACGATTTTCTATACCGCCCTTTATCACACCCTGATCGATCCGCGAACATTTACCGATGTGGACGGAAACTATCCCGGGGGTGACGGGAAAATCCGTCAACGCTCCACATTTACCAAACGCACTATTTTCAGTGGCTGGGATGTTTTCCGAAGCCAGTTTCCTCTGCAAACGATCATCAACCCGGAGGTGGTCAGTGACATGATCAACTCGTTGGTGACCCTTGCCGAAGAAAGCGGAAACGATTATCTGGAGCGCTGGGAATTTCTGAACGCTTATAGTGGGTGCATGATCGGCAATCCGGCCGTTTCTATCATCACGGATGCCTATGCCAAGGGAATACGGAATTTTGATATCGCTAAAGCTTATACATACTCCCGGCAGACGGTTGAAAAATTCGGCAACGGTGAAAAAGGATTCTCTGACGGGATTTCAACAACCCTCGAACATGCTTATTTCGAATGGTGTCTTTCGCAACTGGCCCATCACCTGAATAAACCGGAAGACGAAAAGCTTTACGCTGTCAGAGCACAAAGCTACCGGAATATTTTCGATCCTTCTGTCAATTGGTTCAGGCCGAAGAAAGGGAGCGGTGACTGGCTTCCTTGGCCTGAAAAAGGGAGGTTGACCCAGAATTACGGCTGTGTGGAAAGCAACCCCTACCAGCAGGGATGGTTTGTGCCGCATGACTTGGAAGGTATGGCCAACCTGATGGGTGGCCGGGAGAAGGTAATCAAAGACCTTATCTCCTTTTTTGAAAATGTACCGGAAGATATGTTATGGAACGATTATTACAACCATGCCAACGAACCTGTACATCATGTGCCGTTTCTGTTTAACCGGCTGGGTGCTCCCTGGCTAACTCAAAGATGGACGCGCGAAATCTGTTCGCGTGCATATCACAACAGTGTGGAGGGGTTGGTCGGAAACGAGGATATCGGACAGATGTCGGCCTGGTACGTGCTGGCTGCATCGGGACTTCATCCCGTGTGTCCCGGTGAAACCCGTCTAGAGATTACCAGTCCGGTGTTTTCAAAAATAACTATCAGGTTAGATCCCCGGTATGCACAGGGGAAAATATTTACCATCGAAGCCCAAGATAATTCTGTGAAGAACCGCTATATTCAGGGTGCTACCCTCAACGGAAAAACGTGGAACAAATGTTATATCGACTACGCTGACATCATCCGGGGCGGAACATTGACGCTACAGATGGGAGCCGGCCCGAATAAGGAATGGGGAAACTGAAAAATGAACTTACATATCATCCTGTCGGTAAATTTATACTTCACATATTTGGCAATTTCGTAAAAATTATGTACTTTTGCACCTCGATTCGCTAATAGGCTCAATAAGAAGGGGCACAACGCCGCTCGCCTCAGGCATATAACGTATAAGTTATTTAATATGTACGTAATTGTAGATATCCAAGGTCAGCAGTTTAAAGTTCAGCAAGACCAAAAGTTATTTGTCCACAGAATCAATGCCGATCAGGGCAGTGAGGTGGAATTTGGAAAAGTGATGCTCATCGATAACGATGGCGATGTACAAGTGGGTGCTCCCGTCATTGAAGGAGCAAAAGTGATTGTAGAAGTTCTTTCGCACGTAAAAGGAGATAAAGTTCTCGTTTTCAAGAAGAAAAGAAGAAAAGGTTACCGGAAACTGAACGGCCACCGTCAACAGTTTTCAGAAGTAAGGGTTAAAGAAATTATTGCTTAATCAGTTAAAATCAGAAGAAAATGGCACACAAGAAAGGTGTAGGAAGTTCAAAGAACGGCCGCGAATCGGAAAGTAAACGATTGGGCGTTAAAATATTTGGTGGAGAAACCACAAAAGCGGGCAACATTTTGGTTCGCCAGCGGGGAACGGTTCATCACCCAGGAGAAAACGTAGGAATCGGTAAAGATCATACGCTTTTTGCGTTGATCGACGGTGTTGTGGTTTTCCGTAAACGTCACAACAACCGTTCATTCGTATCGGTTCTTCCGAAAGTGGAAGCAGAAGCATAAGGCTTTTGCCTGCTTGAAATCAAGAATACTTGATCCATAAAATAATAATTTTTTAGTTGATAGGAACAACCTGCTATTTCGATAGTCAGGTTGTTTTTTATTTTCACAAAATGAAACTGACTCAGCAGCAAAAGAATTTTATCCGCCAGAACGAACAACACGATGTACGGGAACTGGCGTTGAAACTCGATAACGGGAAACAGAGGGAATTGAATGTTGAGTTTATTTTAAAACAAATCTCGGGACGCCAAACAGCAAAAGAGAAATTTCCTTTTTTTTATGCCAACGATGAGATCATTTATCCGGTTCATTTATCGTTGGAACAAGCATCGTCTGAAGCCACTGCCAACTATAAGGTTTCATTGATTCCTGACGGATACAAAACCTTTGTGGATTTGACCGGTGGGATGGGGGTGGATTTCACCATTCTCTCCCAACGATTTATACTGTCGGTTTACGTGGAACAAGACCCGGAACTTTGTGAGATAGCCGCCAATAATTTCCAAACACTTGGCCTGCAAGGCTTTGTGGTAAAGAACGAAGCAAGTGAAACTTTTGTAGAAAAAATGTCCCTTACAGACATGGTTTTCCTGGATCCGGCGCGCCGGGATGATGCAGGACGCAAAGTGATCCGGATAGAAGACTGTTCTCCAGATGTGTCTGAAATTCAGAATGCTTTGCTGACCAAAGCAAAGTTGGTTGTGATTAAATTCTCACCCATGCTCGATATTTCATCAGCGGTAAGAAGCCTGAAAAAGGTGAGTGAAGTTCATGTTGTCTCCGTGGAGAACGAATGCAAAGAGTTGCTGTTTTTACTTTCTTCCCAGGCTGAGGATACGGTGTACTATGCTGTTAATCTGAATAAAGGAGGCAACATTGAAGTGTTTTCCTTTACTCCGGAGGAAGAGCGCAGCCTCGAGATTCCTTTTACCAGAACTATCGGTAAATACCTTTACGAACCCAATGCTTCCATCCTCAAAGCGGGAGCCTTCAAAAGTGTAGCACAACAGTATGCTGTTCAAAAACTGCACGTAAACAGCCACCTGTATACTTCCGATAACCAAATTTCCACTTTTCCCGGACGCGTGTTTGAAGTGAAGGAATGGTTTGTACCGAACAAAAAAAACGTAAAATCATTTCTATCACTGACAAAAAAAGCGAACATCGCTGTCCGCAATTTTCCATTGTCCGTTGCCGAGATCCGACGAAAAACCGGATTGAGAGAGGGTGGGGACGTGTACCTTTTTGCTACCACTGTTGCCGACAGCGAGAAGATCTGGGTGATAGGAACGAAATTATAAAAACCTTTCCAGCATTTCCGCCATCTCCACCTGCAGTTTTCGGGCTTCCTTGCCGGCAGCTTCCGCAAATGTCTCGGTACTGTCGGCATAGATAATACTGCGCGAAGAGTTGACCAATAAGCCACATGCTGTGTTCATTCCGTATCGGCAAACCTCTTCCAGCGACCCACCCTGAGCTCCTACGCCTGGAACAAGGAAGAAATGATCGGGAGCGAGTTTTCTTACCTCTTCGAATAATTTTCCCTGTGTAGCGCCCACAACGTACATCATTTGGTCTTCCGACGCCCATGCCTGCGACCTGCGGAGTACTTTCTCAAACAAACGCTCACCGTTTTGATCCTGAACAAACTGAAAATCTTGTGACCCTTTATTGCTTGTAAGAAGGAGCAGAATAACCCATTTCCCGTTGTAATTCAGAAAAGGAGTTACGCTGTCTTCGCCCATGTACGGTGCTACAGTTACGGCATCCACCCTGGCAGTTTCAAAAAATGTACGAGCATACATTTCACTGGTATTGCCGATATCGCCCCGTTTGGCATCGGCTATCACAAATTGGTCGGGATACCGCTGCCTGATGTAGGCTACCGTTTTTTCGAACGCTAGCCAACCGGTCACGCCCTGACTTTCGTAAAAAGCCAGGTTAGGCTTGTATGCCACGCAATAGGGTGCCGTTTTATCGATAATTTCTTTGTTAAAGGCATAAACCGGATCTTCTTTTTCCAGCAGATGTTCCGGAATTTTCTTGATATCGGTATCCAATCCCACACAAAGAAAAGATTTCTTTTTTTGAATTTGTGCAAAAAGCTGTTGTTTGGTCATATCTTGTTCAATTTTATCAGAATATTGCTCGCCGTGGCATAATTCAGACAAGTTTGGCTGCTGCTTTTATGGCACAACGCGATAGTGCTATTTTTAAACATCAATAATTTCGATGTGCCAAGTGTCGGCCGGAGGACTAGCAACATCGATATTTTTTATCAGAAATAATTTATTCCCCGCTTTGGTGGAGAAAAAATAACGGGCAGACGTATGGTAATAATCCTTTGTTCCATTGTATGTCGCCACATATTCGTTTAGTGCGATAGTACGTTTTAGGTCAAAGGTTTTGTCGTCGTATTCCGCAATAACCTCTTTAAACCAACTTTGGGAAGGATCATAAGGACTGTAGGAGATCCAAACAGAAGAGGTTAAGGCCGAATGATGCATCCAGGTAATTCCAGTATGTGACTGCAAGCTTAATTCACCCAACAGGTGAATCGTATTGCCGGTATTTTCATCCGGAAATTTGTAGATGGAACTGGTAAAAGAAAACAGGTATTTGCAATCTTCGGAGGTCAGTAATTTCTTTCCAAAGCTTTCGTGCCAATAATGGACGAGTTTCAAATCATCCGGCACGGCTGCGTCAATCAGATAAAAGCCATTTGGGGAAACAAAACTTCCGGTTAATGCCAACTGCGATTTATTTCCTACTTTCAATAGGATATCCGCTTTTATTCCGTACCCGAATGAATCGGCAATGAACTGTTTTTTTACCTCTTTGGACGAAAGGTTAAAGGAGTAGATCTCCCCTTCCTTATTCGAATAATAGTAATGACCATTTTCACCATCAACAATATCCACAACAATATACGGTAGAACAACCTTTTCTTTTACGGTGAACGTGGATAAATCGATGAACTTCATCTGCCCACTTTCTCCTAGCAGAATTGTGTTACTTTCGGCAGACAAGCCAACGCAATAGGGATTTTTGTCCAACAGTTTTTCTTTTTTCATACCGGTGTCGGCATTGAACGCAACCAGTTTTGCCGGATTGCGGGTAATAAAGACCGCTGTGTTTGTGGTTTTATCAAATTCTGCATCCACCACTTCACCTTCTATGGGGATCATCGTTTCCGGATTTTCGTATGTCCTTTCTCTAATTTTTACGTTAATCTTGAGAAGAGGGTGTTCCGGGTCGGATGTTTCGAAGACAATTTCACCTTCATGCACTCCCGGGCTTAATTCATCAGCATCAGGAATTAGAAAAAGGGTATAGTATCTGTTTGGTTCCAGATAGTTTACATCTCCTGTCTTTATATTATCACTGTCCCAGGATGACTTGCTCACCTCCAGCCACGACGGCTTTTTCGTCAATTTATAGAAAAGTATTCCGTCGGCAAAATTCTCAATTCTAAGTTCTTTTCTGTCCCTTAACAAATCAAAGTCAACCAGCGTTTCGCGAACGGATGCTTTTGGCATTCCCCAGTTTATGCTTTGAACGTTTATAGACAGGAGTCCAAATTCTTCTACATTTAAAATGATGCTTCCCAGGTTTTGTGGCTCCAGTTGAACGGGATTATCGTATGCATCCACTTTTATTCGGAATGACAATTTTCCCGACTCATCTATATGTCCGTCAAAAGTTTCAAAATGAATAATTTTCGGATACTGGAGTATCCTGAAACCTTTGTTTTTTAAATCGGGAAGGGTAACTGAGGCTTCGGTGTATGCTGAGACAGGCTGCACAAAAAGAGGTGTATCGAGATGATATCCATCAACCTGTTTTTTGTTTTCTTCCAGAAAATCGTTGTTGCACGAAGAGGAAATGAACAGGACAACAACAGTAAGCAGATAAATGATCTTCTTTTTCATGACGCTTCATTTATTTGTTGATGTAATACCGCAGACCGGTTGTTAAATTTACGTTGGAAACATTGATGTTGTCTTCTCTTCCCAATTTTTTCACTTCGGTACTGATACCGTCCGTCACTTTCACCGTATAAAAATTTGTCCAGAAAAATGCGGTATTCAATCCCCATGAAAAGTTCGAATTTAAAAAATATTCAATTCCCATCTCGTAATTTACACCGTAAGCATTTCCCGTAATCAACATGTTCCTCATTAATACGTGGCTTTCGTCCCGCAATCGGGCATAACCGCCTGAAGAAGAAGCAAAAAACTGAAATCTCTCTTCTCTTCCAAACCTGTATTGTCCTGATACAGAAAGTCCCACGTAGTTTACATACATCTTTTCCAATGCATCGCCAACCAGATAATGCTGGTTATCCTGGACATCCACAATGAGATCCGTCGCCGTGGCAGAGGAAGTATTGAAAATATACTTCACTCCCAATCCCCAATCTTTGAATAGATAATGCACATCTGCGTTCAAGGAGGGAGTCCACCTCAAATCATTGTTGAATTGCGTGATTTTTTCAACATTGACGATAGAACCGGCATCGCCGGTACTTCCTTCCGCAACCAAATAACCCAATCCTCCCGATGTACTAATGCGTAAACGCGGTATCTTGTATTCCGTTTGTGCGGATAAAGATACGCTGATTAACAACAGAAGTGTCGGTAACAAAATTTTTTGTTTCATAGATCATATAATTAAATATAACTTGTGTTTTTGTCTAGATTCAACTAGATTTCCGCTTCCTTCATCCGTTCAGCATTTTCGCTTACGATAAGCTGATTGATGACATCCTGGATGTCACCGTCCATAAATGCGGAAAGGTTATAAACGGTGTAATTGATGCGGTGATCGGTAATGCGTCCCTGCGGATAGTTGTACGTGCGGATTTTAGCCGAACGGTCACCGGTGGACACCATGGTCTTTCGCCGCGAAGCTATGTCGCCCTGGCGTTTGGTAAGTTCAATATCGTATAGCTTGGCACGCAACATCTGCATGGCCAGTTCACGGTTAGCCAATTGCGAACGGGCCTGCTGGCAAACCACCACAATACCGGTGGGTTTATGGGTAAGCTGAACCTTTGTTTCCACCTTGTTTACATTCTGCCCTCCGGCGCCACTTGAACGTGCTGTATGAAAATCTATATCGGCAGGATTGATTTCTACATCAAATTCTTCCGCCTCAGGCAGCACGGCAACAGTGGCAGCCGAGGTGTGCACACGGCCTTGAGTTTCGGTCGCCGGAACACGTTGCACCCGGTGAACGCCCGACTCGTATTTCAAAGTTCCGTAAACATTTTCGCCACTAACCGTAAATATGATCTCCTTGAAACCACCCGCTGTACCTTCTGTGTAACTGGATACTTCGGTTTTCCACCCTTTGCTTTCGCAATACCGGGTGTACATTTTGTACAGATCCCCTGCAAAAATCGATGCTTCATCGCCTCCCGTACCGCCACGAATTTCCATGATCACATTTTTTTCGTCTTCAGGATCGGCCGGAATAAGCAAAAGCTTTATTTTCTCTTCCAATTCCGGAAGTTTCTGGGTGTTGGCAGAGAGTTCCTCGTTGGCAAGCAAACGTAAATCAGTGTCCGATTCGGTTTCCAGAATTATTTTGGCTTCTTCGATGGAGTCTAGTGCCTGTTTATACTCGTTTCGGGCTTCCACAATTTCTTCCAACTCCCGGTATTCTTTGTTGAGTTTTACAAAACGCTTCATATCGCCTATGATTGTAGGGTCGGTAATCAACGTTCCTATCTCTTCGAAACGGGTGACCAAATGATTGAGTTTATCCAATAATGAGTTTTCTGACATAGTATGATGCCTCTGATTTTCTTGAAAGGAATTTAATCGTTTTGTTTGATGATATTATGTTTTTCCATTGGGAGGTACAACGAATGAGGATTTAGGAATAAACAAACCTTCCAAATTCACTCTCAATCACCAATTCCCGGATATTCGATTTCTCCACACGTCCAACTACCTGTGCATCAACATTAAACGATCTGGAAATCTCAATCACCTTCGAAGCATAAACTTCCGGCAGGTAAATTTCCATTCGATGTCCCATATTAAAAACTCTGTACATTTCTTTCCAATCGGTATTCGATTGATCATGAATAAGTTTGAACAAAGGAGGAAGAGGGAAGAGGTTGTCTTTTGTAACGCGCAGACCATCGTTAAGAAAATGCATAATTTTTGTTTGTGCACCTCCGGAGCAATGTACCATTCCGTGGATATGCCTACGCAAATCCCTTAATATCAATGATATAATTGGCGAATAGGTGCGGGTAGGGGACAGAATCAACTTCCCGGCATCCATTCCCAGGTTTTCTATTTGTTCAGTGAGCCGCATATTGCCCGAATAGATTAAATCTTCAGGAATGGCAGCATCGTAACTTTCGGGATAATCCTGTGCCAGATAATGGGCAAATACATCGTGGCGGGCAGAGGTTAGGCCATTACTCCCCATACCGCCGTTATATTCACTTTCGTAGGTGGCTTGCCCGGAAGAGGATAAACCAACAATAACGTCTCCGGCCTGTATATTGGCATTATCAATAACATCCTTGCGTTTCATGCGGCAAGTCACCGTACTATCCACAATGATCGTCCTCACCAAATCGCCCACGTCAGCCGTTTCTCCGCCTGTAGGATAAATACGTACGCCCAGCGACGATAGTTCTTCGCAAAGCTCGTTTGTGCCGTTTATAATGGCGGAAATTACTTCTCCTGGGATCAGGTTTTTATTGCGCCCAATGGTGGAAGACAACAGTATGTTATCGGTAGCGCCAACGCACAACAAGTCATCAATATTCATGATGAGCGCATCCTGCGCGATTCCTTTCCAAACGGAAATATCGCCGGTTTCCCGCCAGTAAACATACGCCAGTGACGATTTAGTTCCGGCACCGTCAGCATGCATGATGTTACAAAAATCCGGGTCATCGCCAAGTATATCGGGAATTATTTTGCAGAATGCTTTCGGATAAATTCCTTTATCGATATTTTTTATGGCATCATGCACATCTTCTTTTGAGGCGGAAACACCGCGAAGGTTGTATCGTTGATCGTTTTTTTTATTCATATCCTGAACCGAAGACAATGTCAAATAATGTTACCGTGCAAAAGTAATAAAAAACTACGAATTTTCGCCCATTAATTCAAACGCAAATAAATTTCCTATAATTACTATTATGTTTAATTCAATCTCTATCCTGTTTGCATAGATAAAAAAAGTGGCATCGGTTTTTACCGATGCCGCTTCTCTTTATGCTATTAAATAATCGTTTCAATTTACAAACCAAGTTCTGCTTCCACTTGTTTCAGTTGTGCAGATTTGTCAACACCCATCATGCTTAAGTTATAATAAACATTTCTGAGTTTCATTAAAGCGCCGTCAATCTCTGTTTTGTCGGCAGTCCTGTCTTTCAATGACTTGGTAAATTTCTCCAGGTGCGGCAATGCTCTTTGGTAAAAATCGACCGTTTTTTTGTCATTTTCCAACTGCAATTTGCGGTCCGACATGGTTGCTGTTTTTTCCTTTAAATTCTGAGCCTGCAGGATAAAGTTCACCGCAAGTGCTTCAAGCGCTCTTTCACAATTGGGATCTTGCGTTAATGCCTTGTTATATTCTTCTTCAGCTGCTGCAAAATCTCCTTTTTCTGCCAATAATGCCCCTTTTACACTGTTTAAATCACACGCGTTGGAAGGATCGTTCTTAATGGCTTCATCCAGGTATTCCATGGCTTTCTGATTGTCGCCCTGACGGATAAAAACGTTTACCAGATTAGGAGTAAAATACTTGCTTTTGGGGAATTTTTCCGCTCCTTCGTAAAGAGTTTCTATATATTTAGCCGTATCTCCCTGTTGAATATATTCGCTGGCAATAAGTTCGTAAATATCGCTTTCCTGATAAGCACTGTTAGCGATAAAAGGTTCTCCGGCCGCTCTTTTCAGCATAGCTAATGCTCTTTTGTGGTCTTGCGCCTGAATAGCCGTGATAATGGCATAATATTTAATGGTTTGAAAAGTACTGTCGATCAGAAAAGGGTCTTTCTGTCCGGCAAACATCGGTAACGAAGGAATGTTCCAGTATATTTCGAAGAAATCGGAAGCTTTGGCATATTGTTGTTTTTCGTTAAAGAAAATTCCCCCGTTGATGTAGAAAGGATGATTAGCTTTTAAAACTCCGGCGATGTCTTTTCTGAATTTGTTTTTCACTTTGCCTTTTTCATCCGGCAACTCACCTAGAGAATCGGCTTTCAGATACGGTGTGTAAGATTCCAACAGTCCGTTGTACATCACTTCTTGGTTTGCTTGTTTTCCCAACATTTCATTGGTTCTCTCGTTGTCGAATGCCTTGTTACCGATATCTCCAAAGATTTTCCAGGTTTCAGGATCATTGGCGGTTTCTGCGTTAGTAGTGGCCTGTTTTATCAGGGTGCGAGCTTCATTCAGGTCGTTGCTTCCTAAAGATCTCTTGGCGTCTCTCAGAGCCGACTTTTGTGCAAACATGGAACTTGCAGCAAAGACAGCCACCGCAGTAAGGAAAAATAATTTTCTCATTTTATTCATCGTTTTAAGTTAAGTATTCGTCTTTTCTTAATTGTTTAAAATTTCTATTGATTTATTTGACTGTAAAAATACAAAAAGTTTAAAATATGTACATTATTCGTTGACCTCATCCGTAAAATTTTCCTCACTATCGACATCTTCCGGCAAAACGGTTTCCACCTCATCTATTTCTTCTTCGGAATTAACTTTACATACCGAAGCGATTTCATCGTTTCGTTTTTCCAGGTTTATGAGCCGAACTCCCTGTGTAGCACGTCCCATTGTGCGAATATCGGAAATTTTCACACGTATTGTTATGCCCGATTTGTTAATAATCATTAAATCATTATCGTCTGTTACACTTTTTATTGCGACAAGTTTTCCGGTCTTTTCTGTAATGTTCAGCGTTTTAACCCCTTTCCCGCCTCGGTAGGTAATCCTATAAACCGGTTCCCCATCCTCGTCATTAAGCATTGTTCGCTTACCGTACCCTTGTTCGGATACAACCAGGATAGTGTCTTTTGAGTCGGGATCCATGCAAATCATACCGATTACATAATCTTCGCCGTCCTCATCCAACGTCATTCCTTTTACTCCGGTTGCAGTACGGCCCATCGGTCTCACATCCTCTTCGTTGAAACGAATAGCCCGGCCATTTCGGTTAGCCATAATGATGTCCTTTTTACCGTCAGTCAACCTTACGGAAATCACCTGATCATCCTCCCTCAATCCTATGGCAATCACCCCATTTTGACGCGGTCGCGAATAAGCCTCCAGCAATGTTTTCTTAACAACCCCCGATTGTGTTCCGAAAACCAGGTAATTGGAGTTGATGTACTCTTCGTCATCCAGGGTAAGCACTCGTACAAAAGCGGTGATGCTGTCATCTGAATCAATGTTTAGCAGGTTTTGAATGGCTCTTCCTTTCGATGTCTTGGTTCCTTCCGGAATTTCGTAAACCTTCAACCAGTAACATTTGCCTTTTTGAGTAAAGAAGAGCATATAATTGTGGTTGGTAGCGGGATAAATGTATTCCACAAAATCTTCGTCCCTTGTTTGCGACCCTTTAGCTCCTACTCCACCCCTGTTCTGCGTGCGGAACTCCGTCAGTGGGGTACGTTTGATGTAACCAAAATGAGAGATGGTAATAATCATTTCATCATCGGAGTAAAAATCTTCGGGATTCATCTCTTCCGAAGCAAAAATGATTTCAGAACGGCGTTGATCACCGAACTTGTCGCGCACTTCAATCAACTCCTCTTTGATGATCTGCATACGTAGTTCCTCATTATTCAGGACATCGTTTAAATGAGCGATCAACCGTTGAATTTCTTCGAATTCGGCATGAAGCTTATCTTGCTCCAGCCCGGTAAGTTGCCTTAACCGCATCTCTACTATGGCACGTGCCTGGATATCGGACAACTCAAAGCGTTCGATCAACCGTTGAATGGCCTCTTGCGGTGTGCTTGAACCGCGGATTATGGCAATTACCTCGTCAATATTATCGGAGGCAATAATCAGACCTTGCAATATGTGTGCCCTTTCTTCTGCTTTGCGAAGTTCATATTTTGTACGTCGCACAACCACATCGTGGCGGTGTTCAACGAACAGTTCAATCATCCGCTTCAGGTTAAGCATTTCCGGACGGCCATTCACCAACGCAATATTGTTCACACTGAAAGACGACTGCATGGCAGTTAATTTGTATAGTTTGTTAAGAACAACGTTTGCATTAGCGTCTCGTTTAACGTCAACAACTATACGCATTCCCTGGCGGTCCGACTCATCATTTACGTTTGATATTCCCTCAATCCTCTTTTCACCCACCAGGTCGGCAATGTGCCTGATCATTTCCGCTTTGTTTACCAGATACGGAATCTCTGAAATGATTATTTTATCGTGGTTTTTTCCCGATTCAATTTCGGCTTTTCCACGCATAACGATGCGTCCCCTACCCGTTTCAAAAGCATCAATAACACCTTTATAACCATAAATGTAGCCGCCTGTTGGAAAATCGGGCGCCTTGATGTAATGCATCAACCCCTCAGTATCTATCTCTCTATCATCGATATATGCTATAATTCCATTAATTACTTCCGTTAAATTGTGCGGTGCCATGTTGGTGGCCATCCCTACCGCAATACCCGATGCGCCGTTGATGAGCAGGTTGGGTATCCGTGTCGGCAAAACCGTTGGCTCCTGAAGAGTATCGTCGAAATTGAATTGAAAATCTACAGTTTCTTTATCGATATCGCGCAACATTTCTTCGCCAAGTTTGTTCATCCTGGCTTCGGTATAACGCATAGCCGCAGGGCTGTCACCGTCAACACTTCCCATGTTTCCCTGACCGTCAACCAGCGTGTAGCGCATACTCCACTCTTGCGCCAGGCGCACCATGGCATTATAAACCGATGAATCGCCATGCGGATGGTACTTCCCGAGTACCTCCCCTACGATTCTAGCCGATTTCTTGTGCGGCTTATCCGATGTGTTCCCTAATTCGGACATTCCGAAAAGGATACGTCTGTGCACGGGTTTAAAACCGTCACGAACGTCAGGTAATGCACGTGAAACGATTACGGACATCGAATAATCGATGTACGCCGACTTCATTTCATCTTCAATGTTGATCTTAATGACTCTGTCTTCTTGGTCAATCATATTAAAATGTAATTTTTTTCTTCAGACATGTCTTATATTTTGTTGAAATACAGAATAATAAACAGGCCTTTTACTTCTTTTTAAATAACGTACTAAGGTACGGATTTTCCACGGTTTAACAAAAGAAATCCAATCAAAAATCGTTTACCTCAGGCCGTAATTAATGTTTTTTATTGTTTGTTCCAGAAGGTTTTTTCCAACAAAAAACAACCCGAAGCAAGTTAAATTTGCTTCGGGTTTGTTTGTTCTGTTGTTTTATCTTTTAGGCTACTATCAGGCACCTTGTCCGTGACAATTTTTGAATTTTTTCCCGCTTCCGCAAGGGCATGGATCGTTTCGACCCACTTTCTTTTCCACGCGGACTGGCTCTAGTTTTCTTTGTTCAGGCTGTCTAGGTGAACCATTGGATGAGGGCCCCCCTTCAATTTCATCCTTTTGAGTACGGTATTTGCTGTAATCGGTTTTCTGTTCAGGGGCAGCCTGGCGAACGTTTTTAGGATCCTGAACGGGAATCTGGCCACGCATGAGGATAGAAACCGCCTTTGAATTGATGTCGTTGACCATTATTTTAAATAGACTAAACGATTCAAGCTTATAAATCAGTAGCGGGTCTTTTTGTTCGTAACTGGCGTTTTGAACCGAATGTCGTAATTCGTCCATTTCCCGGAGATGTTCCTTCCAGTCTTCGTCGATGGTGTGGAGTAAAATTGATTTTTCAAACGATTTGACCAGCGCTTTTGACCCCGATTCATACGCTTCTTTCAGGTTGGTAGCAATGTTGTATATTCTTTTTCCATCGGAAATGGGGATAAGGATGTTTTCATACATGGCACCCTGTTTTTCGTACACATCCTTGATAACCGGCTGGGCAATTTCTGCCAATCGATCCGTTTTGCGCTTGAATCCCGAAATAGCCTTTTGAACCACTTTTTCAACTTGCACGTCGATTTTCATCTCCTTCATCTCTTTTTCGGAGAAAGGAATCTCAACTGCCATTACACGGAAAAGGTCCAGTTTCATGTTTTCGAAATCGTCCTCGTTAGCCTCCACCACATTCTTGGCCGTCTCCGTTATCATGTTGGTAACATCAATCTCGATACGGTCGCCCATCAATGCATGACGGCGACGTTTATAGATCACTTCGCGTTGAGAATTCATCACGTCATCGTATTCCAACAACCGTTTACGAATACCAAAGTTGTTTTCCTCCACTTTTTTCTGGGCACGTTCCACCGATTTGTTCAACATGTCGTGCTCAAGCATATCGCCTTCCTTGAAGCCCATCCGGTCCATAAGCCCGGCAATCCGTTCGGTGGCAAACAAGCGCATCAGGTCATCTTCGAGAGATACGAAAAAAACCGAAGAGCCCGGATCTCCCTGACGGCCGGCACGGCCACGTAACTGACGGTCGACACGGCGACTTTCATGCCGTTCCGTACCTATAATAGCCAACCCTCCGGCATCTTTTACCTCCGGCGTAAGTTTAATATCGGTACCACGCCCCGCCATGTTGGTAGCGATGGTTACCATTCCACGCTGTCCGGCATTGGCAACAATTTCCGCTTCGCGTTGATGTAATTTGGCGTTCAACACGTTGTGTTTTATTTTTCGAAGTGTAAGCATCCTGCTTAACAGTTCGGAAATCTCTACTGAGGTTGTTCCCACCAGAACCGGGCGGCCTTTAGAAATGGTATTTTCTATTTCGTCGATTACCGCTGTATATTTCTCACGTTTGGTTTTATAGATGCGGTCGTTCATATCGTTACGGACAATGGGTCGGTTAGTTGGAATCACCACCACGTCCAGCTTGTAAATGTCCCAAAGTTCTCCAGCCTCTGTTTCTGCTGTTCCGGTCATACCCGCAAGCTTGCTGTACATCCTGAAGTAGTTTTGCAAGGTAATGGTTGCAAAGGTTTGCGTGGCAGCTTCCACTTTCACCCGTTCCTTTGCCTCAATAGCTTGATGCAACCCGTCGGAATAACGGCGTCCTTCCATGATACGGCCTGTTTGTTCATCCACGATTTTCACTTTGTTGTCGATCACCACGTACTCGTCGTCTTTCTCGAACAGGGTGTAAGCTTTAAGAAGCTGGTTTACCGTATGAACACGTTCCGATTTTATCGCATAATTCTGTAATAACTCATCCTTTTTAGCCGCTTTTTCTTCGTCGGAAAGAGGTAGGTTATCGAGTTCAGCCAGTTGCGATGCAATATCAGGCAACACGAAAAAGTACGGGTCGTCCGACTTCCCGGTCAGCAAGTCGATCCCTTTATCAGTCAACTCGATGCTGTTTTGTTTTTCGTCAATAACGAAGTACAACGGGTCAGTGGCGATATGCATGTTGCGCGACTGCTCCTGCATATAAAACTCCTCGGTCTTCAGCATGGCCGCTTTCACGCCCTGTTCACTCAAAAACTTGATGAGCGGCTTATATTTCGGCATACCTTTGTAGGAACGGAACAGCAATAGAGCGCCTTCTTCCTGTTCCTTTTTATCTGCCGAAGCCATTTTGGCTTTTGCATCAGCGAGCAACCGGGTAGTGAACTCACGCTGGACTTTTACCACCTGCTCCACCCGCGGACGGAAAAGATCAAACAACTGATCATCGCCTTTCGGAACGGGTCCCGATATGATCAAGGGGGTACGCGCATCGTCAATTAATACGGAGTCAACCTCGTCCACGATGGCATAGTTGTGTATACGTTGCACCAGATCTTTGGGTGAAACAGCCATATTGTCGCGAAGGTAATCGAACCCAAACTCGTTGTTCGTACCAAAGGTAATGTCGGCTTCGTAAGCCTTGCGGCGGGCGTCGGAGTTGGGTTCATGCTTATCGATACAATCTACCGAAAGCCCGTGGAACATGTATATTGGCCCCATCCACTCCGAGTCACGTTTGGACAAGTAATCGTTTACGGTAACCACATGCACTCCTCTGTGTGTAAGAGCATTAAGGAATACAGGCAGGGTAGCCACCAGTGTTTTCCCTTCACCGGTTGCCATTTCGGCAATCTTACCCTGGTGAAGCACCACGCCCCCAAACAGCTGCACATCGTAATGCACCATGTCCCAGGTTATTTCATTGCCACCGGCAACCCAGCGATTCAGGTAAACAGCCTTATCTCCCTCTATACGCACAAAATCGTGACTGGCCGCTAAATCACGGTCAAAATCGGTGGCCGTAACCACAGTTTCCGGGTTTTCCTTAAATCTTTTAGCTGTTTCCTTGACAATAGAAAATGCTTCGGGAAGAATTTCCGATAATATTTTCCCCAATTTCGATGTAATCTCCTTTTCAATTTTATCTATCTCGTTCCAAACCGACTCGCGTTTTTCGAGTTCCACTTCTTCAATACTGGCTTTTAGCTCCGCGATACGGGCATTATCCCCGGTAATGTATTCTTCTATTTTCTTTTCGAGTTCTTTGGTTTTTGCACGTAACTCATCGTTTGAGAGCTTGGCTATTCCCGGATAAGCCTCCTTTATTAAATTTACAATGGGGTTTATCTCGTTCAGGTCCCTCTGTGCCTTATTACCAAATATTTTACTTATAAATGAATTGAATCCCATATTGTTTTGTATTGCGGGTTTCGGATTTCAGGTCCGACCTGTTGTACGGATTTATCCGGTCCCCTTAATTTTAATTGTTAATTGTTAACTTCTCTATTTAAAACAGTTCTTCCAAAATATTGGCTTGGGCAGCGTTGGGAGCACGAATCCGCAAGCGGTGTGAAACGCTGGGGGCGATCTCCGTTGCATCAATCACACGATTGATCCGCTGCGGTTTAATGTTGTTTCCGAAAAAGATGACCGGCGCATGAACGGCATTGTCTCTTACGCGGACGTTGTTGTTGAGGTCATTCTCAACCACTACCTTCCATCCGGGCTGTAATTCCAGGTAAAGATCACCCGATATTCCTTTGTAGAAACCATTTCTGTAATGTTGCACACGTTGATTGTAAGCACCGTGCAGCATCTGGTGAGAGGTAATGACATCCTGTATACCGGCCGACTGAACAAGAAATTCAGCCGCTTTTTGCTGAAATTCCACGAAATTGATTTTCCGGTCTTCAATCAGTTTCCGGTTGAAAAACAGCTGCTGGTTGTAATATTTGCTTACCCATTGTTCGCGACCGTAAATGGCCATGAGGTACATGTTGAGCAATGCGATGCTCCTGTCGGGATAAAAATCTCCGCCTGAAGTAACCATATCCGAAGGGTGGATCTCCTGTTCGTTGAAATATCCGGTGGAAACCACAAAGATCAGGGTGTTCTGCAGGCCTACAGCTGAATCAATAGCTTCGAGCAGTTTCTCTATTTCCTGATCCAGCCGGTAGTAAGTGTCTTGCACTTCAACGGAATAGTTTTTGTCGAGCGAATTTTCAAAATTGCCGGCATAGAAAGTCAACGCCAGGAAATCAGGATTTTGACGTTTTCCCAACGAGCTGGATTTTAGTACCTTCTCTGCAATTTCACGAACTTCCGTGTTAACATAAGGCGACTGTTTCAATAACCGAACGTGATTTTTTTTATCCACACCGAAGTAATGCTGGAAGTTATACAGGTTCTTGGTATAAGGAAACGCTTTGTAATTCGATATGTCGATAGCTGGGCGCCACGTGATGGAACCAATTTTCTTACTCAATGACTCCGGTGTACGGTTATGTTGATCCACGATGGGTTGCCGGGTTTTATAAAAAGCCGTCGTTGCCCAGTTTCCGGTCATGTCTTCAACCCAGTACGCACCACTGGCAGCGTGTCCTCCGGATGCCAATGCCTGTGAAGCGTGAGGCGCAAAAGCAAACACATCCGATTGTCCTCCGGAAGCGATTTTGAGTTCGTCGGCAAGGGTAGAAACCTTTACAGGTAATGGAGAATAACGTTCGGTAGTGAAATTTCCGGCATAATTGTTATCGGAAAAAGCAGGAATTTCCCGGTTTTCTTTCAGTATAAACCTGTTTTCTCCGGTAATTCCGTGGTAAGCGGGATTGGCACCCGTGAAAATGGTAGTGATGGTGGAAGCACGATCAAGGTGGGGAAAATCAAATTCCAGATCTGCATAAACCAACCCCCCATTCAGGAGCCTTTTAAATCCTTTTTCTCCGAAAGTATGTTGAAACATCTCCAGGTAATCGCCGCGTAATTGATCTATGGTGATCCCCACAACCAACTTGGGGACGATTGGTGTGTCCTGGGCACAAAGAGCGGTTACCGAAAAAAGAGCGACAAGAGAGGATAATATTTTATTCATTTGAGAGTATATCTTTCATTTAAGCTTGTTCTGTTGGCTTCTTTATGTGCGCAATACAGTTCTTATTGTATCATGCAAAAACCGTGCTACGTTTTGATTCACATCATTGCCCCCAACCTGCCTTCATGTATTTCGACGAAACATACCGCTTATTAACCTTTCTCCTTTTCGTCTGCATAAATACATTCATTCCCGATCTGAGCCACATACTCATTGAAAAAAGAATGCCTGCCACCGGTAATTGTTGTGGCAGCAACCACCAGAAAAGCAGAAAGAGGGTTAGGGCTGCAAAGTTAATAAAATGATAGATATTTACCGCTTTTTTCACCGGCTTTGCCCAAAATAAAATGGCAGCGACAAGCGCAAAAATGTTTAGCCATACAAAATTCCAGTTAGGATTTGTAGCCGGATGCTCCGAAAAAAACATCAGGAGAAACAGGATACATCCTCCCAAGCCGTAAACAGCGAACAAAATCGTGTCATAAATTTGGGGCAACTGGGTTTTATTCCACTTTATGTATTGAATAATCGATACCAGCAAGGTTATAAAAAAAAGCGCGAATGCCGCTATTAACGGAGAAAATATAATCTGTTCGCTACCATTGTCCTCCTCATTTGAAACCAATACCGTAGTTGTACTTCTGATAAGGGGATAGCTAACAGAGTCGTTCTTAACAACGGTTGCCCCCTCAAATGAATTCATCAAATAAGAAGGAATAAACATTTTTGCACGAACATCAATAGGGGAATCGGCTCCCGCACCTATGACCAAATCAATACCGAATTTGTTCCACGGATAGGGTTGTAAACATTCGTGCAAGAGATCCCGATAGGTTTGTCCTTCCTTTGTGGGTGGGTATATAATCTTACCTCCGGCGAATTTCTCCACCATATCGCGCGGACGTGTGGCGCAGTTGTCGTAAAAATAATTATACCGATACCCCCTGTTTTCCGGCAAATGATTGAGGTACAAGGCCTCCCATAACTGTTGCTTTTCCGGTTGAGCTAAATTAAGCTCCTGTTCATAAACGGCGACCTTCTTGTAGGCATATTCATTGATAAATCCTTCAAAAGATGTTGTTCCCAAAATATAATCGGTTTCTCCCCTTACAAAGTGATACATAAAATTGGGCTGGGTAGGATCAAAAAAACCGTAATTGAATACAATATCCATGTGTGCGGAATCGTCCTGTACACGCAACGCCGTATGTCCGTAAAACGCATAAACTGCTCCCGACCATGGCCCGCAGGTCATCAGGCTTATTTTGGCACTGTCGCTCAATACTACCTGGGCATTTGCAAAAACCGACATCGTGATAAGAATCAGGGCAAAAAAATATTTTTTCATTATCGACTGAACTTATGTTGGAAATGCAAATTTACATATAAAAGTTTATTTTCACGGCTTTTCAATCAATGGAAAAACCACAGGACCTCCACCTACCTCTCGGTTTCTGACACAACCGATGCCTGAAAAATGGGATAATCCGCTATATTTTAACCTGTTTTTAAACCATACGTTCGGCATTTTTGGCTATATTTCCTCTATAAATCCCATTCTTTCTCGGTTTAAATAAACCCATACAGTTAGTTTAGGACATTTTAGGCAAATAAGTACACTGACGGAAGAACAAAGTCTTTCGTCAAATTATAATTAATTTCCTCTTCGAACTCTTCTGTTTCTTGAGTGGCGTTCAATACGGATTGTATGCTACAGTCAGTTTGCAAATCGGGGTATCAATCCACCACAAATATAAAGACCTTACAAACAACCCGAATGCCTCTTAAAACGGAGAATATCCCTTTTTAAGAAGCAGTTTTTTTCTTTATCCGATACATTTGATCAAAGTTTTCTTTTTTGGAAAGCAGTGTCCATATGATGGTAAGTATCTGCCTGGCGATAGCTACGATAATGGCGTTATGATGTTTTTTCATCCCTTTCAAATGCCAAAACCGGAAGTAAAACACCGAACCTTTCGTTCGGGCAGCACCATTGGCACATTCCATCAAGGCTTTACGCAGATACTTGTTCCCGTGTGTTATTTGGCGGCTCTTAATTTTTCCTGCGCTTTCATCATTGCGCGGTCGGAGTCCTGCCCATGACACCAGGGCTGCTGCAGTAGCAAAAAGTTCCATATTATCGCCTATTTCCGAAATGATAATGGCTGCCGAGACAAGCTTTATACCCGGCACGGTCAGTAAAAACGAGAAGGCTTCGGGGTAGAGTTGATTGCACATGCGCACCATGGCATCAAGGCATTGTTGTTTTTGGAGTTGAAGCATGTCAAAGCTTTGAGTGTACTGCTGCAATAAATCGCTGTCACTTTCACAAATACACCCTTCCAATGCCTCGTGTACGGCTGATTTCCCGTATCGGTTAACCGTGCGTCCATGAATGAGTTTGACCAGCGCATCGGCTGATGTCTCTCCCGCAATCAGGGCATCCACTACTTTACGGTAACTCTTGTTTTTGGTGCGTGAAACATAATTGCTCAAACGAATGTTGCAGCGTTGTAGAAGCATGTCGATACGTTGCTCGCAGCGAACCAAATCTTTGTTTATCTCGTTAATGCGACGCCCATATTGACGAAGTCGCTGAATGTTCCCGTCCGGAACAAAACTGTCTCTGACTAATTCTTTAAGCAACGCGGTTGCAATCCATTGCGCGTCCTTCACATCGCTCTTGCGTCCGGGCAATTGTTTAAGAAACTGAGGGTTTACCAGATGAAGAGAGAAATCGTTTTCAAGCAACCGCCAAATCGGAATCCAATAAATACCGGTACTTTCCATACAAATATCACTCACGTAATGTGTATGCAGTACAGAGGACATTCGCTTTATTTCACGTGTAGTTACACCAAATTTTTCTTCTGTCTTTTTGCCTTGTTCGTCCAAAATGCACATAAATATGCTATCTTTGTGGATGTCGAGGCCGCTGACTGTTCTCATAAAAGATAAAATTTTAAAAGTGAAACAATTGTGCCTTTAAGCACCTTTATCATCTATAGAACAGTCACGGTCCCGATTTTTATCGAAAGGCGTATATAAAAACAGCTTTTTTATGTAAGTTTGTACGTCGTAAATCTAAAATTTTAAGCATGAACAAATTGGTTATTTTTCTTTTATTTTCATGGCTGACACTACCCTTGGATGCTCAGGACATTCAACTCTCCGCTCCGGATAAAAAAGGCGGAAAACCCCTAATGCAGGCGTTGAGTGAACGCAAATCCGCCCGTGAGTTTCAGGAAAAAGAACTGCCGGACGAGGTTCTATCCAATTTACTTTGGGCGGCCAACGGATTTAACCGCGAAGATAAGCGTACTGCCCCAACAGCCAACAACAGGCAGGAACTCGAACTTTACCTGGTGATGAAAAGCGGTATTTATTTTTACAATGCCCGGGAACATAGACTGGCGTTGGTAAAAAAAGGCGATTATAGGAAAAGTGCTGGTACACAAACCTATGTTGCCAACGCACCGGTGAATATCCTTTTTGTTTCCGATTCCGGAAAAGCATCGGGCAAAAACTATGCATACACCGATTGCGGCTTTGTTTCGCAAAATATTTATTTGTTCTGCGCCTCCGAAGGATTGGCAACGGTTGTACGCGGTTCGTACGACAAAAAGGTACTTGAAGAGCTCCTGCAATTACCGGCAAATCAGGAAGTGCTGCTCACACAAACGGTTGGCTATCCCAAATAGTTTGCCGGCTTCGCATTGTTCGTTAACAAAAACGGTGATTCTCTTTCGAAAACCACCGTTTTTTATTATTACCTGAAAAAGGATTTATTTTTTCTTACGATCTCCGTAACGGCTCATAAACTTGTCGACACGTCCGGCTGTATCCACCAATTTTTGTTTTCCGGTGTAAAACGGATGCGATGAACTGGTAATTTCAAGTTTCACCAAAGGATAAGTAACACCGTCAATCTCAATGGTTTCCTTGGCGTTTATAGTAGAACGTGAAATAAAAATTTCTTCGTTCGACATATCTTTGAAAACTACCGGGCGATAATTGCTTGGATGTATTTCTTTTTTCATTGTTATATGATTTGTTTTATTTTTTGTTGCTTTGGATTTTCGGAATGCAAAGATATAACAATTCATTGAAATAGAAAAATTAAATAGAAATAATTTAGAAAAAATCGATTCCGATAGCTTAATTTTGTACGAAATTGGAAAGCTAAAAAGAAACAAGCATGTAAATCGGTTACACACAAATGAAAATAGAGATTATAACCGTTGGAGATGAAATTCTTATCGGGCAAATTATTGATACCAATTCCGCCTGGATGGCTGCAGAACTCACCCGGCAGGGATTTGAAATCGTGGCAATTACAACCGTCGGCGATCGGGAAGAAGATATGGCGAAAGCCATTGACACGGGCTTTTACAGGGCGGATGTGCTGTTGATGACCGGAGGAGTTGGACCCACCCGGGACGATATTACCAAGAAAACACTCTGCAACTACTTCCGTACCGAATTAATTTTCAACGAAAAGGTCTTTCGACAAATCAACCGTCTCTTTGCACACAAAAATTATCCGATGAATGAATTGACAAAGAACCAGGCTTTTGTTCCGAAAGGTTGTACTGTTATACAGAACAGAGTCGGAACAGCCCCCCTTCTTTGGTTTGAACAAAGAAACCACATATTGGTTTCAATGCCAGGTGTTCCTTTCGAGATGAAAACAGCAGTAACCACTGAAATCATTCCCCGATTAAAAAAACGATTCCTATCGGTTGACTACCTGAAGTCTTCATTCCTCGTATCGGGAATCACGGAATCGTCATTGGCCATCCTGCTGGAAGACTTTGAAGCGACACTTCCAGGCAATTTCTCACTCGCCTATCTCCCCTCCTACGGATTGATCCGCTTACGACTGTCGGCCCGGGGCAAAGAGAACCTTCCGGAAATGAGGTTTCAAGAGAAAAAACTCAGGGAAGTGTTGTGCGATTTCCTTGTTGCTGATAGTGATGAACCGCTTGAAGCATTGCTGGGTGAAGCTTTGAGAAAAGAAAAGCTCACCCTCTCCACAGCCGAGAGTTGCACCGGAGGAAACATTGCCCACCGGATAACGCTTGTTCCGGGCGCGTCGGAGTATTACAAAGGTACGGTTGTATCGTACGACAACAGAGTTAAAATCTCCCTGCTGGAGGTTTCAAACCAAGCAATTGAAACGTACGGTGCCGTCAGCCGCGAAGTAGTGGAGCAAATGGCGCAGAATGTATCTGAAAAAATGAAGACCGACTGCTCCATAGCCGTATCAGGTATTGCCGGCCCTGATGGAGGCACACCCGAAAAACCAGTGGGAACGGTATGGATTTGCACCCGGATGCATCGCGAAACGGTAACGAAAAAATATCAATTCGGTACTTCCCGCGAAGAAAACATAAACAGAACAACCAACATGGCTATCCTACAGATGATAAAAATGCTTGACAAATATAAAAACAAAAAAGATGCAAACTAAAACAGAAAAAATCACCGTAAAGTCTCTGGACGGCAACACGCTGAATTTAATGGATATTTATCGGGGAAAACCTCTGCTAATCTTGTTTTTCAACATCCATTGCCTGGGATGTGTGGGCAGGGCAATCCCCTTGGCCTACGACTACCTGCAGGAATTCAAAGACCTGAACGTAGTGGCCATCCACACCACTTTTGGGAAAGAGATGATCTCCAAAGACGACATCCTCAACTTATTTACAATGAAGGAGCTACCATTCCCTATCTATTTTGACATTGAAAAAACAAATTACGAAACGTTTGAATGCGAGGGCACACCCCATTGGATTCTGTTGGATAAAGAAGGCAACCCGACCCGGTCAATTTTCGGATCGCAGGATGGCTCCCAAACCCGCTTGATTTACGCACTCGAAGAATTAACACGAGAATCGGAATGAAAGAATTCTGGGACAACAAATATTCCACAAATGAATATGTTTACGGAGAAGAACCGAATGAATACTTCAAGTACGCAATAGATACTTTTCTACCGGCCGGAAGATTACTTCTACCGGCCGAAGGAGAAGGTCGGAATGCCGTGTATGCTGTCAAGAAAGGCTTGGAGGTAGTCGCGTTCGACCAAAGCAAAGAAGGAAAGAAGAAAGCCCTAAAACTGGCTGACAAAGCCGGTGTAAAAATTGATTATCGAGTAGGTGAACTTCCCGATCTTCCGTTGGAGGGAGAAATTTTCACCGCTGCCGCTCTTATTTATGCTCATTTTACCCCACAACTGCGTTTGGAGTATCACCGGTTGATCGGTAAACTTATCAAGCCCGAGGGTCTTATTATTGTGGAGGGATTCAGCCAACAGCACATCGAATATCAGAAAAAATATCCCAATATCGGTGGGCCACGAAATATCGGGATGTTGTATACCCTGGAGATGATCCGGAGTGATTTTGACGATTTTGAGCCCATCGAATCAAGTGAAGGAGAGGTGGAACTTTCCGAAGGAAGCAGCCACATAGGTACCGGTAACGTAATCCGGTTCATAGGAAGGAAAGTCAAGTGAAAACCTACTGAGTTGCCTGTGTCCGGAAAGGTTGTTTTAAGGTTTTTGCTTATACACGATTTTTCTCCCCCTGATTTATACGTTTTAACCAAAATTTCCGTTATATTTACTGAATCGAGTATCGTTACAACTTTTTGAATTTATGATTGACTATATCAAAGGTGAAATCGCTGAGTTAACACCTGCTTCCATTACAATTGAATGCAATGGCATTGGCTATATGGCAAATATTTCCCTGAACACGTACACCGCACTCAACGGCAAACAATCGGCCAAGCTTTACATTTTTGAATCCATCCGCGAAGACGCACACGTGCTTTTTGGTTTTGCCGACAAACACGAACGCGAAATTTTTCTACACCTTATCAGCGTATCGGGTGTCGGCCCAAGCACAGGACGAATGATTTTGTCGTCACTCAGTTCCCGTGAACTGGAAGCGGTTATTGCTTCTGAAAACGCGACTGTACTCCAGTCTGTAAAGGGTATCGGTGCAAAAACCGCACAACGCATCATCATCGATCTGAAGGATAAGATCAAGTATACGGAAGAGGGTTCAACGGTGAAAATACCGGCTGCCTTGTTTATCTCGGGAGCGGCCCTGGAAGCTGTTTCTGCACTGGTGATGCTAGGATTTACCAAACAAGCTTCGGAAAAGGCAGTGGCAAAAATAGCGAAAGAATCACCGTCACTATCGGTAGAGGCCATTATTAAAGAGGCGTTGAAACGGATGTAAAATGAGTTGTGAGTTATGTTATCTATCCACTCACTGGATAATTGAAAAGAACAGCATTATATAACCTCTTTCTCATTGTTCTGCTTGCTGTGAGCAGAATACAACCTGTTGTTGCTCAGCAAGACACCACCAAATCAAGGTTTCCGGTGCAGAAAACGACCGTTGAAATGGTGGAAGACCTAACTAAAAAATTACCTGCAGATCTCCAAACACCCTCGAACATAAGAACGGAAGTGTTTTATGATTACAAAACCAACCGGTATGTTTTCCAAAACAAAGTCGGCGATAAGGTAACAGGAATTCCATTTACCATGACGCCTGCGGAGTACATGGAATATACGTTGAAAGAATCGAACGACAAGTATTTCAAAGATAGAAATGCCATCAGGAAAGAGGACAAACCTGCAGGCAAGGAGCCGTTACCGTTTTTCAACCTACGTCGGAGCAACACGCTGCTGGAAGACGTTTTCGGGCCTGGCGGAATCCAGTTGACCACTCAGGGATCGATAGAACTCAGCAGCGGGTTAATAAGAAACGTAATCGACAACCCCACCCTCCCCGAGCGCTCCCGAAAGCGAACCCGGTTCGATCTCGATCCACAAATTCAGCTTAACGTCAATGCCAAAGTCGGCAACAAGATTAATTTCGGACTGAATTACGATACCGATGCTGCGTTCAATTTCGATGCCAGACGTGTAAAACTCGCTTATCAGGGTGATGAAGACGAAATCATCAAAAACATGGAAGCCGGAAACGTGAGTATGACCACCGAAAACTCGCTTATCAACGGCGGAACGGCTCTTTTCGGTATCAAATCAGACCTACAGTTCGGCAAATTGCGCGTAAGCACTGTTTTGTCGCAACAGGAGTCGGAATCCCGGACCATCAGTTCTCGCGGTGCCGTTCAAACCACACCTTTCGAAATTAATGCCGATCAGTACGACGAAAACCGTCATTTCTTTTTAAGTCATTACTTCAGGGACAATTACGACAAAGCACTGGCAAAATTGCCTTACGTCCAATCGGCGGTCTCGATAACCCGGTTAGAAGTATGGGTGACCAACAAACGAAGCAGCTATGACCAGGCACGGGACATACTGGCTTTAGCTGATCTGGGGGAGCACAGCTCCATCCATAATCCCCTGTGGTCGACTACCGGTACAGAAACTGTGCCGCATAACGATGCCAATACGATGCACCGGGAACTGATCTCCACTTACGTTGCCGCACGCGATATCAGCCAAACCGCGGCAGTCCTTCCTTCAACCGTGATTATGGGCCGCGATTACGAGAAAATTGAAAGCGCACGGCTGCTCACTCCTTCCGAATATACTTTCCAGCCGCAATTGGGTTATGTTTCGTTGCGTACACCGTTGCAGGCCGATGAAGTACTAGCTGTTGCCTACGAATACATCTACAACGGAAAAGCTTATCAGGTGGGGGAATTTTCATCCAACCAAAACGTTGGTGCCCTTTTTCTGAAGCTCTTGAAGCCTGTCTCCCTTTCTCCGCAAGCCTATACCTGGGATTTGATGATGAAAAATATCTATTCACTGGGATACAATGCGTACAACATACAGAAAGACCGGTTTAAGCTCAGTATCACTTACCAGAGCGACACCACCGGCGTTTACCTGAATTATATTCCCGAAGGCGATATCCGCGATCACCTATTGCTGAGCGTGATGAATCTGGACAACCTGAATTCAGCTAACGACCCTCATCCTGACGGTATTTTTGACTTTCTGGACGGTTACACCGTTATGGCCGATAACGGACGGATCATCTTTCCTGTAGTGGAACCTTTCGGTTCACACTTGCGAAAAATGATCGCTGACGATGCCGTTGCTGAAAAATACGTTTTTCAACAACTTTATGACTCCACACTGACCGTTGCCCGGCAGTTTGCAGAGAAAAATAAATTCAGGATTTCGGGCGAATACCGGGGCAGTTCGGGCGCGGAACTCAACCTGAATGCCACGAACATTACGCGCGGATCCGTGCGGGTCACAGCTAACGGCGTAGCGTTAATCGAGGGCACCGACTATACGGTGGATTATATTTCCGGGACGGTGACTATCATCAACCAGGCGATCCTGGATGCGGGAACACCTGTGACCGTGACACTCGAAAATCAATCGGTGTTCAACATGCAGCGTAAAACAATGATGGGAGTTGACCTGGCGTACAACTTCTCGAAAGATTTCAGGGTTGGAGCTACTGTTATGCACTATTACGAAAAACCCCTTACCGTGAAAACCGTTTTTGGCGAAGAATCTGTAAAAAACACCCTTTGGGGCCTGAATACCTCGTTTAGGAAACAATCGTATGCGCTAACCCGCCTGCTCGATATACTGCCCTTCGTGGACGCCTCCGCCCCATCCCAACTGACAGCCAACCTGGAATTTGCCCACATGATTCCCGGACATTACCGCAACAAGTACACAGGCGGATATTCTTACCTGGACGATTTTGAAACATCTACCTCAAGAATCGACTTACGGTCACCCTACGGTTGGTCGCTGGCATCAACACCATTCAACGATACCTCCACCGGGCTGTTTCCCGAAGCGGCATTAACCAACAATATCGATTACGGAAAAAACCGGGCGCACATGGCGTGGTTCTATATTGACGGGCTGTTTACACACCGGAACTCCTCACTCACCCCCGCACACATAAAAAACGACAAGGAGCAGCTATCCAATCACCTGGTACGCGAAATCTACGAACGTGAGATTTTTCCCGACAAGGAAGCCGTTTACGGCGATCCCCCTACACTTCCGGTGATGAACATCTCTTTTTACCCCGACGAACGCGGCCCATACAACCTCGACACCAGCATCGATCCCGAAGGAAAATTACTTAACCCGGAAAAGCGGTGGGGAGGAATCACACGAAAAATGGACATTCGCGATTTTGAAGCGGCTAACATCGAATATATCGAATTCTGGCTGATGGACCCGTTTGTGAACGATAAAACGGGAGCTGACCGTGGCGGCGATTTGTATTTTAACCTGGGTGAAATTTCGGAAGACGTGCTGAAAGATGGAAAAAAGTTTTTTGAAAACGGATTACCTGTTAACGGTGATGCGAGTACCTCCGGTACCAGTATTTGGGGAAAATACCCCTTGCGCCAGTCCACCGTCTATGCTTTCGATAATTCGCAGGGAGATGAATCGCGCCGTGTACAGGACGTGGGCCTGAACGGATTGAGTACGGAAGAAGAAAAAGCGTTTCCTACCTACGCCGCCTATTTGGATGAAATTATTCCTAAACTTTCTGAAGAGGTATTGCCAAGAATGCGGGCAGACAGACATTCATTGCTCAACGACCCTTCAGGAGACAATTTCAGGCATTACAGGGGACAAGAACAGGACCGGGCGCAACTGAGTATTCTGGACCGTTATAAATACTACAACGGGACCGAAGGAAATTCTCTCGTGCCCGATGAAACACAGCCCTACTCCACCGCATCGCGCACAACACCCGATGTGGAAGATATTGACAACGACAATACGCTGAATGAGAACGAGTCGTATTACCAGTATAAAGTGCAGCTTCGTCCCGGAAACATGACAGTGGGTAGCAACTATATCGTTGATAAACGAGAAGCAAACGTTTCGTTGCGCAACGGAAAAACGGGAAAAGTGAACTGGTATCAATTTAAGATTCCCCTACGTGATTACCAGTCCCGGGTAGGTAATATGAGGGGATTCAACAACATCCGGTTTATGAGAATGTTTCTTACCGGTTTCGGACAACCTGTATTTCTTCGGTTTGCCACGCTGGAACTCGTGCGCAGTGAATGGCGGACATACACTCAAAGCCTTCAATCAGGCGGAACCGTAGCGGGACCGGGTAAGCTGGAAGTCTCAACCGTAAGCATCGAAGAGAACGGAGACCGTACTCCCGTGAATTACGTTTTACCTCCGGGTGTGACACGTATCCTCGATCCTAGCCAGCCGCAACTTCGTCAACAAAACGAGCAAGCCATCGCATTGAAAGTGAAGGATCTCGATCCGGGCGACTCACGCGCCATTTACAAAAACACCGAGTACGACCTGCGTCGCTACAAACGCCTCCAGATGTTCATACATGCCGAAGAAACGGCAGACGGCAGCAGCGATCTGCAAGACGACGAGATGAGTATTTTTTTACGTATCGGTTCTGATTACCGGAACAATTATTACGAGTACGAAATTCCACTTAAATTAACTCCTGCAGGACGCTACAGTTCGAACATCCCCGATCACCAGGAAACGGTATGGAAACCCGGGAACAAGTTCGATTTTCCGCTTGAACTGCTGACAAGCCTGAAACTGAAACGCAATGCGGAAAAACGTCGTGGAAGCGGTGTGACCTACCTTACTCCTTATTCCGAAGCAGATCCCCAAAAGCCGGAGAACAGGTTAACCGTTGTGGGAAATCCGTCACTTGCCGAAGTGAAAGTGATAATGATCGGCGTTAGAAATAACTCCGTCAGCGCCAAGTCTTCCGAAGTGTGGGCAAACGAACTCCGATTAAGCGAGTTCGACGAGAAAGGAGGTTGGGCGGTACAGGGGAACGTTAATCTCGCGTTATCGGATATCGGGTCGTTAACGGTTTCGGGAAGAAAGGAGACAGTGGGCTTCGGTACACTTGACCAAAGCTTGCTGGAAAGACGGAACGACGATTATTCATCAATAAATGTCGCCATGAATATGGAACTGGGACGATTCCTACCTGAGCCGTTAAAGATATCGGCTCCCCTCTACTATTCCTATTCCAATCAAACTACCGCACCACAATATGATCCGCTCAACCGGGATATTTTGCTTTCGGAATCGTTAAAAAACACGCGAAACAAACAAGAACGGGATTCGGTTATTCGCCTGGCTGTCACACAAACACTAAACAAAAGTTTGATTCTGAACAATATAAAAATGAATATAAAGAGTAAGAATCCGATGCCGTACGACCCAACGAATTTCAGTTTCGGATATTCCTACAGCGAGAACCATTTTCAAAGCCCCGATACCGAATACAACAACAGCATCCATCAGCGCTTGCAGGCGAATTACGGTTACACTCCGCTTGTGAAACCGTTTGAACCTTTTAAAAATTTCAGTTTCAACTACCTCCCCAACAATATCCAGATCAGTTCCCAACTGATGCGAAACTACCAGGAAACGCAGCTACGCGATCTGAACGCACACATGTCGGGATTTTCACAGTCGCAACGGCAGTATTTAACGTTCAGCCAATTCTTCACTTGGGACAGGGATTTTTCGATTACCTGGGACCTGACCCGAAACCTGAAGACCTCGTTCCGTTCGGGCACCATTGCTGAAATAGAAGAACCTTATCTACAGGTAAACAAAAAACTTAACCGCGACGACTATGAGCTTTGGAAAGATTCTGTCATTCAGAGTATTCAGAACCTGGGAAAGCCACTCAATTACGAACAAACGGCAGATATAAGCTACACACTTCCGTTTGCGCAAATTCCTGTTCTGGACTGGATGAGTGTAAGCACAGCATACAATTCGCGTTACCGGTGGGAACGAGGTGCGTTTATCCGCGATGAAAATATCGGAAACATTTTGCAAAACGACCTGTCGCTCACCGTAAACGGACGGCTGAACCTGGTACAGCTGTACAACAAAATAGGGTTTCTGCGAAAAACCGGACAACGCTTTGATGCAGACGTTGCCCAATACCTGGCACGCAGCCTGATGATGGTGCGCAGTGTGAACGTAAATTTCGGGTACAGGTCCAGGACAGATATTCCGGGTTTTGATCCTATGGTCGGTGATTTTTTCGGACAAAGCCACACGCCTGCGGGACTGATCCCCGGGCTGGGCTTTGCTTTTGGATTTGATGGAGGTGAACGTTTTCTGGAAAAGTCTGATGCCAACAACTGGTTAGTTAAAAACGCAGACAATATCTCGCCGGCTCTATACCAACAAACACATAACGTGCGTATGGAGGCCACACTTGAACCGCTCCGCGGCCTGAAAATTGATTTAAATGCGCTGTATGAAAATAGCCGCCGTACGGAAATCCAATATATGTTCGACGGAATGCCCAAAATTTACGGCGGAAGTTTTGCGATAAGTACATTAGCCTTGGCTTCGGCTTTTGAGAACTCCAAGGCTAGAAATGATTACGCCTCGCCATCGTTCGACCGGTTCCTGGCAAACCGGGAAGTCGTCGCCGGCAGGGTACGCAGCCGGTACCAAAACTCCACCTACCCCAATCGGGGGTTTATTGCTGAAACGGCATTTCAAAACCAGCCCTTTAGTCCGGAAAACGGCGACGTGAACCTCCATTCGGCAGATGTGCTGATACCCTCTTTCCTGGCCGCCTACACGGGACGGGATGCTCAAAAAATCGGATTGACCGCTTTTCCTGACCTGCTATCGCTACTGCCCAACTGGGACATTTCGTACAACGTTTTACAAATGCTGCCTGCGCTCCGGGCAAACTTCAAATCGCTGCTGCTTACGCACAAATATGTGTCGCAGTATCGTGTAGGAGCGTTCTCCTCGTTCCTCAGCTGGGTACCCCTGGATGATACGTCCGATTTGGGATATGTCCGCGATGTGCTTACCGGTTCGCCTGTTCCGTCGTCACCATACGACATCTCTGCGGTAAACCTGATCGAAACTTTTAGTCCGCTTATCGAGGCACGGGGGGTACTCGATAACAACATGACCTTCAATTTCCGCATTAACCACACGCGTTCGCTCAACCTGAACATCGCATCTTACCAAGTCGTGGAAACGAACGACAACGATATGGTTTTCGGGTTAGGTTACCGACTACCCGATTTTAACCGCATTATCGGCTTTGGCTCTAACTCGGTAAAAGCCGGTCGCAGGCAAACACGTGTTAACCGCGCACAAGCAACGCAAACAGAGAACGCCGATAACCTGCCGGAATTCAACAACGACCTGAACATCCGGGTAGATGTGTCGCACAAAATCACACAGGCCCTTATCCGTAAGATCGAAGACCGGTTTACCCAAGCCACCAGCGGATTAAAAACCACCGCCATCCGCTTTTCTGCGGACTATGCGTTGAGCCGGTCACTCACGCTCCGTGCATTCTTCGATAAAACCATTCATGTGCCGTTGGTCTCCTCAGCAGCATACCCCACAGCCAACACAAGTGCAGGAATGAGCCTGCGGCTGAATTTGAACCGGTGATCCGGATTACAACAGGTGGAGATTTGCGACTTTCCGTGAAAAAAGTATCTTTGCATACGGCAAATCACAAACAGGATACGTATTTTCCTCTTTTGAGGTGTCCTTTACAATATAAACCCATTATTTTGCAAAAATCCGCAGGTAATACAAAATATTTATTTAATCAACTATCTACTGGGAATCAGAAAGCATTTGATATGCTTTTTCGGGATTGGTATGCGAGATTGGTGGGTTTTGCCCAAACCTTTGTTTCCGAAAGCGGTCTGGCGGAAGAAGTGGTGTCGGATGTTTTTGTATCGCTTTGGATAAATCGCCAAAAATTGGCCACTGTTAATCACGCAGATACTTACTTGTACGTATCCGTGAAAAACAGGTGCCTTAACGCCTCGCGGAGCAAAATTTTTGCCGTAGCCCCTGAAACACAACCTGATGTAAAAATGCTGGAATATGAAAATCCGCAGGAAGTAATGGAACATCGGGAGTTGTATGAGAAATTAAACCGTTTGATCAGTCAGCTTCCAGAGCAACAGCAAGTTATTTTTCGCATGATTAAAGAGAACGGATTAACAGCCAAACAAACGGCTAAAATCCTACAGCTTTCGCCTCGAACCGTGGAAACCCATATCTATAAAGCCGTAAAGCGACTCGAGGAAGAGATTACCGGATATCTGGGTTATTCGCCCAAGAAAAAAACGGTAAATCGGATGATCACGTTGGCATTGTGAGATAAAGAGTTTTCATATATCGTAGATTTTCCGTTTTTCCACTACGTATTCCTTTTCTTTCCCGTGTCCTTATTACAGAACCCAGGTGAAGCAGCCCGCAAGCCGCTTATCTACAAAGCGAGTTGGATATTGCTCTACCCCCATTAAACAACGTAATACAATGACAAAAAAATCGTTTCTTCACCTGCTCGCCAAAGAAATATCAGGGACTATTTCAACGGATGAGAAAAAAATGTTGGACGAAAGTCGGGAAGAAAATCCGACATTCGACCGGGTTTATACCGAAGTGCAGCGATTTATGCAGACGAAACACCATCAACCTGTCGTGGACGTGGAAGGCAAACTCGATGAAGTGTGGCGTCGTATCCATACACAACTGGAGCCGGAAGAGCCGGATACTCCCAAGCGGATTGTTCCGTTGTGGGCACATGTAGCCGCATCGGTGGCAATAATCGTGGGATTGGGCATACTGGCGTACAACCATTTGCCGAACGAGCGGATGCTCCATACGCAAACATTGCAAACCGGAGATGAAAACCTTTATGCCGTGCTAGACGATGGCACGCAGGTATGGTTGAGCAAGCACTCTCAATTGGCATACAATAAGAATTTTGGTGAAAAAAAACGAAAAATACGTCTCTCAGGCGAAGCGTTCTTCGATGTGGCGCATCGCCCCGAAGTACCGCTGACGGTTTCGGCGAACGAGGTGGATATAACCGTGAAAGGCACGGCGTTTAATGTGAATGCGACGCAACCCGATGTAGAGGTTGTGCTCGTCCGCGGGCTGGTGTCTGTGAAAGAGAATCGCCGAAAAGACACCGAAGCGTTCTTGTTGTATCCCAACCAGAAAGCGACAGTAGGCCATGGAAAACTCGTGTTAAACGAACACAATTACCAAGTTACGCAAACCAACGACACCATCGTTCTCGAAACCCAATGGTTGGGCGACGCGCTCGTTTTCCAAAAACAACGCTTTACCAATTTGGCTAAACTGATGGAAGTCCGGTTTGGCGTGGAAATCACGCTCCTCAATCCCACCATTGCCGAACAGCAATTCACGGGCAGCATCAAGAACGAAAGTCTTACGCAAATGCTGGACGCACTAAAACAATCGTATCCGTTTGAGTATGAGATTGACGGGAAGACAGTCCTAATTAGATAGAAAATTAGAACCAAGAGACAGGAACCAGGATAGATGACAATAGACTATTAGACCGATAGACTGATAGACAAAAAAAACAAACCACTATGCACAACAATAACATTCACACCACTGTAGAGACGCAATGCCTTGTGTATCAAACAAAAATAGTCATTTTCATTTTACTATTTTTATTTTCCTTCGGCACATTTGCCCAAACCAAACCCATTTCCATCTCGGCAAAAAACACGCCCATAAAACAAGTTTTCGCCGAAATCCAACAAAAATCGGGCTACCGTATTTTATATAATGACAAAGTGGTGACGGATGATTTACGCGTATCGGTAACCGCCGAAAACACATCGGTAAAAAAAATCCTGCACATGATATTGGAAGGCACGGATTTAACATACATCATGCAGTCGGACGAACTCATTATCATCACCAAACACCGATATGAGAGCCAGCGGGCGGAGGTTTTCGGCACGGTTATCGATGAAAAAGGCTTACCCGTGCCTTACGCCAACGTGGTGCTGCTGCAACCCGACGATACCACCAAACTGGGCTATGGTGCAGTTACCGACGAGGCGGGCTACTACAAATTGGCCAACGTGAAGCCCGCCACATACCGTCTACAAGTGTCGTTTATCGGCTACAAAACACAGTATTCGGAGTTTGTGGTATCGGACGAAAACCGTCAGCCCATCGTGCGCAATTTCACGTTACCCGCCGACGAAACCGTGTTGCAGGAACTTGTGGTGGAAGGCCAACGCCCCGCCCTGAAAACCGAAAACGGAAAACTTATCTACCACACACCCACGCTTTTGCGCGGGAAAGGTGTAACCAACGCTTACGACGCACTCAAAGAAATCCCGGGCGTGATGGAGCAGGGCGAACGCCTCACCCTCATCGGTACAAGCGGCATGACGGTGCTGCTCAACGGACGAAAAACATCAATGACTTACGAGCAACTGATGGCGATGCTCAAAAGCATTCCACTCTCGCGCGTGGAAGACGTGGAAATCATGTACAGCACGCCGCCGCAATACAACATTCGCGGAGCGGCCATCAACGTGGTTTTGAAACAGCAGGGCGATGACGAGCAAAACGCGTGGCAGGGCGAAGTAACAAGCGAATACCGCCAACGCACCTACGCTGTGGGCGGATTGCGGGCAAGTATGCTTTATGTGGGAAAACGCACAACGGCAGAAGCACTCTATGCGTACCGAAACGGAAGGGAGTTCAGCGAAGAAGAACTCACGGCAGCACATACACTCAACGGTACGGTGTACGATATTCGTCAACACAGCGAAGGAACGAACAAAGGCGATGGACACAACGTGCACATGGCGCTTCAACACACGTTCGGCAACAAAGACAAAGGCGATGTTTCCTACACGGGAATCTTCGATGACGGGCGGTCCAACCGAACCGCGTCCACCGATATTTCAGGCACGGTAACCAATTCGAAAACAGGAACGTCGGGGCCCTCGTCCACACACAACATCAAAGCCGATTATTCCGCGCATTTCGGGCTAAACATCGGAGCAGATTACACCGCGTATAACGATAAATCGGATTATTTTCTCGAAAACACGTCGTTGGCATCTTCCGCGCTTGCCAACAAACTTACCTATCAGTCCGAGCAGGAAGTCCGCCGAACGATGTTTTATGTCACCCAATTACACACGCTCAACAACGATTGGAGCATCAATTACGGGCTCAACTATTCGGGTGCGCACACCCAAAACCGTTCCCGCGCGCTCAAAAACGGCGAGGGATTTGACGACGCTACTTTCGACACGCGGCAGCGCGAACATATCTGGAATTTCTTCGCGGGATTTTCCAAATCGTTTTCCGAAAAACTATCCATGCAAGCATCGTTGGCGGCAGAATATTACAAAGCTTCCGAAACATCCAAAGGCCATACCAATCCGCTTTGGAACGATGTAGCTTGGTTTCCGACGCTCAACGCGAGTTACAAGCCTTCGTCCGACCATATTTTTCAGTTTGCCGTTTCGTCCGACAAAACCTATCCCTCGTATTGGAGCCTCAATCCAAGCGTGTTTTATTTCAGTACCTACGGCGTAACTTATGGAAATCCGCACCTGCGACCAAGCCGCGATTACAGCATCGGCCTCACCTATATCCACAAACGGAAATATGTAATTCGTCCTTATTTCAATTACATTCCCCATTATTTTGTGCAGTTGCCCTATCAGTCACCCGAAAAATTGCAACAGGAGTTTGTGGAACAAAACTACACATACAGGCAAGTTGTCGGGTTGATGGGTGTTTTGCCGTTCACTATCGGCAAGCGCGTTTCGTCGCGACTGGTTACCAACGTGATGCACTGGCGCGAGAAAGACGACGAGTTTTTCAATTTGTCGTTTGACCGTAAAACCGTTTTGGGTATTTTTCAGATGAACCACGATATTACATTGTCGGCAAAACCCGACGTGAAAATGAATGTTTCAGGATACGTTTCCACGCCCACAGGGATTCAGGGAATTTACGATTTGGGTGCGTCAGGTAACCTCGCGGGTGCGCTCACGTGGACATTCGACCGCAACCGCACCCAAATCATCCTAAAAGCTGACGATGTTCTCAACACCCGCACGCCTCTTGCCTCCATCGATTTTAAAGGGCAAAAAAGCACGCTAAACGCTTTCCGAGACACCCGCACCGTTTCCCTCTCCTTCATCTACCGCTTTGGCGGTTACAAGGAAAAAGAACACAAGCAGGTGGATACATCGAGGTTTGGAACGAACTAAGTACCTTTAATTGAATAAATTCTATAAAATTCTGTTCAAATAATAAATGCAGCCAGTCTTCATCCAATTTCTAAAGACAAAAAAGAACCCGCCGGAAAAGTTATGGTTCCGACGGGTTAAAATTTTCTAATGATCAATATTTTAGTGTTTTACAAAACCTCATCCGCAACTTTATTGAAATAATCAATAGACTGTCTGATTTCCGGCAGGTTGTTTTCCCAGTTTGCTTCATATTCAATGGTGAAATACCCGCTGAAGTCCTGACGCTTCAACTCTTCCAGCATTCCCTTCACATTCAACACTCCGGTTCCCCAGACCACATCTTCCAGGACTCCCTCCGGCCCTTCAGGGGCAATGTCCTTAAAGTGCATGGCCATGAGCCTTCCCTCCAGTTGCCCCAGCGCCGGTATCGGATCGATTCCCATTCTCTTGAAATGGCCTACATCGGCGCTTGATCCCAATAGCGGATCTCTTTGTCCGATGTACTCCAGCAAAAGTTCAGGTTTCCAATAGGAGTCCCCGTTCGGATGATTGTGGGTGGCTACCTTTATGCCATATTCTTTGGCAAAGAGTTCCACGATATCCCAGTCCTCGCGTGCCGGCTCGGCGCTGATGAATTCCATTCCCATATCTTTGGCAAACGAGAAAACCTTCTCCCATTCATCGCGCGAGGAAGTCCAGACACCGGAAGATACGATTTTCACCTCCCTGGATGCGGCCAGCTCCCTCAATTGTTCTTGTTGCTCCGTAGTCAGGCCATAACCGAAAACAGCATCGCCAAACCCTTCTCCCATCTTTTGTCCGGGATAGATTTCAATGTAATGCAGTCCCAGTTCCCGGGTCTTCTCCAATGATTCCACTACGGAAAACAGGTGAAAGGTGTAGGATTGCATGGAAAGTCTCCAGCCTTGCTTTTCCGCTTTGGTTTCCGTCTTGGATGAAGCAACGCAAGCCGACAGGCAGCCGGCCAAAAGAAAAAACAGCAATTTTTTAATTTTCATACGGTTTGTTTTATAACGATAGTGCATCCGGTCCCCGGAGCACTATCGTTTTTTCATTAATTCTCAAATGTTTGGCATTTCCGGCAGCGTGAACCCGTTTTGGTATGTATGCCTAATCCACTCATTGGCCATCTCCAGGGCGTTGAATTCGGCAAACCTGCGGTCGAACTTCGGGTCCCCGTCTATCACCGCATACTCATCCACCGTCACAATCTTTATCTTGTCGGTCGGGGAGATATTGGTGAACTTCATATTCTCTCCATCCCACTTCAGTTCCCGGTGCAGGCCGTGCAGCCCGGAGAGCCTGGTTGCCAGTACGCCCATTACGACCATTTCATTAAACGGTCCCGAGAACTGGAAGTTGGACGAGGACTCTTTCCGGTTATTTGGAGACTCCTTACATGCCCTTATCCAGTCTTGCTCGTGGGCATCGGTAGCCCAAATATTCCCGTTTCCTCCCTTAACCCTGGGAATGGTGGGCTCCGGCTCTTTGAAGTCTGCCATCAGGGAGGTCGGCAGGAGCGTCGGGTTCATGCCGTAACATCCGGTCATGATCTTTCCTTTGGTTCCCACCAGTATGATGCCGCCGTTTGAATCGCCCATCATCTCTCCGTCTTTCAGTTCCTTGGGACGGTCGGGAACCAGACCGCCATCATACCAGTAAACGGTGAGCTCTGGCATGTTTACATTGCCTTTGGGAGGCCTTGCCGGGAATTTATAGGTTACCTTCTGTGCCTGCGGCGGTGAATAGAGGTTGGAAAGCGTGGAGCTGCCTTCTACCGAAGAGGGGTATTTCAAGTCGAGTGCCCAGTAGAGCGGGTCCATGATGTGGCAGGCCATGTCTCCCAGGGCGCCTGTGCCGAAATCCCAGAATCCCCGCCAGTTCCACGGGGTGTATGCCGGGTCGTAGGGCCGTCTTGCGGCCGGACCGATGAACAGGTCCCAGTCGAGAGCCGCCGGAACGGGGACACCTCCCTTGGGCTCTGCCAGCCCTTGCGGCCAGATGGGGCGGTCCGTCCAGCAGTGGGCTTCGTGGACATCCCCGATGACACCTGACTTTACCCACTCTGCCACTTGTCTGCACCAGTCGAAGGAGTTGCCCTGGTTGCCCATCTGGGTGGCAACCTTGTATTTTTTAGCCAGCCTGGTCAGCAGCCTGGATTCATACACGCTGTGTGTCAGCGGTTTTTGTACATAAGTGTGCTTCCCCAGGGTGATGGCGTGGGCGGCCACGCCCGCGTGGGTGTGGTCGGGTGTCGCCACCAGGATGGCATCGATGGAGTTTCCCATCTTGTCGAACATTTCCCGCCAGTCTTTAAACTGCCTGGCCTTTGGATGATCGCCGAATGTCTTTGCGGCATATTTCCAGTCCACGTCGCAAAGGGCTATGATGTTCTCCGTTTTCATGTTGGCCAGGTTGCGGCGCCCCATGCCCCCAACGCCAACACCCGCAATATTGAGCTTGTCGCTGGGAGCCATATGGCCAAAAGATTTACCTAATATGCTGTCAGGTACGATGGTCAACCCGGCAGCGCCTGCTGCCGCTGTTTTTAAAAATTTTCTGCGTGAATATGTGTTCATTGTTTTAAAATTTTGGAAACTATTTGTAATTATCATTTTGAATCAACACTCCGTTTGAAGTGTCAATTTCAGTTTGAGGAATTGGAAATGGCCAACTTTTATCCGTAACTAATTTACCTTTATTGGCGTAGGGCTGTTTTACGTTATAAGTATTCATAACGGTCACAAAATCACCCCAACGCAAAAGATCTATAAATCTATATCCTTCTAATCCAAGCTCCCATCTTCGTTCATTTTTAATCGCTTTCAGTAAATCATCAGAAGCCTTAACTGCTAAATTCGTTTCAAAATATACATCATCAATAGGAATCAAATCAGCTTCAAAAGCCCTGAAGCTGGCTTCTTCATCTTTTTTTGAAGTGGTAACAAAAGCCCTGTAACGAACTTCATTAACTAAACTAGCCACTTTCTGATTATCGCCTCCAGTTTTTAAAAGCGCCTCAGCATACATCAATATGAGATCTGCGTAGCGAATATAGTATGGAGTCCAATCTGAACGAATATCACCCAAAGAATACCCTGCTCTAAATTTATCGGGTACAAATGCTTTCCTGCTTTGCTGAAAATGAACATTATCATAACCTTTATAAGAGTGTTCAATTTGCTTACCTCCCACGTTCGGAAAGATATCTCCTGATTTTATAACGGAAAACAATTTTCTGGGATCTCTTTTGTCAAAAGACTCGGCAAAGTCAATTGTAGGGCAGTTACCTCCCCAACCGCCAACCTCCCCGCGTCCGGCATACATAACGGCAGTACAATAACCAATATCAAGATATCCGGGAACATATTTTCTTATTACAGTAAATATGGTTTCTTTATAAAGTTCTGCACTGTGTTCACCGGCGAAATAATCTCCCCTAAAAAGGTTTTGATAATCTGAAACTAAAGCAAAAGATTTGCTGTCATAAACAGTTTTTGCCGCATTCAAAGCTAGAGTATATTCTACGCCGGCATTACCTTGTAGTTTTCCCGTTTCCATTAATCCGGCAAAAAATAAACAAACTCTTGCTTTGAAAGCGTTAGCTACGTGCTTAGATATCCGACCATATTCATTGCCAGTTACCTGTATTGGCATATTCGGATCAGCTAAACATTCATCAATATCTTTCAGTATTTGTGTTCGTAAATCTTCAATAGAGGCTTTTTCGGGTAATTCAGAAGGTGCAGGGGTGCCCGTTAATAAAGGAACAGTTCCAAAAGTTGAAACTAAATCAAAATAATACCAGGCTCGAAGAAATTTCACTTCGGAGACATACCGTGATTTTACTTGTTCAGAAAGCAAACTTCCATCTGCTGCCACTAAAGATGTAGCAGTACTAATACCTTCAATTGCTGAATTACAACGAGATATTCCGGTATACCTTCGCGTCCACATATTCAATAATTCACCGTTTGAGGTTAATGGCCTTCCAGTAGCTACCTCTTTCGTTTCAGCTCGATCATTTGCATCTGAACCGCCGGCATCCGCATCATCCGTTATATTACTTCCAAGTTCTATCCTATTCAGATAATAATCCCAGTCTCCCCATGGAATCATATTTATGTAACAATTTGTTACGGCTTTAAAAGCAGCATCTGGGGTATTATAATATCCTGCCTCATCAATAGAAGCATATTGTTTCGAATTTAAAAAACTATCTGAACAAGAATAAACTAAAAACAACAAAAAAATGATGGGTATATATATTATTTTTTTCATATTGCGATTTTTTTAAAATTTAACACTTAATCCTATTAGATACTGACGTGCTTGCGGGTAAAACGCAATATCCACTCCGTTGAATAAAGGTCTGCTATCAGCAATTTCAGGAGACATGCCCGTGTACTTGGTTAACGTGAATAAATTGTATGCGCCTATCCAAATTCTCATTTCCTGCATATATATTTTTTTGAGAAGATTTGCAGGCAATCTGTATCCAATTTGAATATTTTTCATTTGAAAATATGAGCCGTCTTCGGCTAACCAATCTGATACTTGGACATTTGTTGAATTGTCGGTTGTAATGCGGAATTGCGTATTGGATTTGTTTGTTTCACTCCAAGCATTCTCCATCAAATCCTTTGGTGCATTATAGTAAGCAGTTCCCGAATATAAATCCAATTTTTTCATATTCATAATGGTATTTCCTTGTACACCGTAGAAATCCATTAATAAATCAAAACCTTTGTAATCGAAACTTGCATTTAATCCGAAAGTAAATTTCGGAAACGGGCTACCCAAATATGTTCGATCAGCGTCAGAAATTATTCCGTCATTATTAACGTCAACATATCTCAAGTCACCCGGTCGAGCTTTATCTTGAACGACTTGTTTGCCTTCGGCATTTTTATAGCTGTCGATTTCTTGTTGTGATTGAAAAATTCCGTTGGTCTTTAAACCGTAAAAATAACCTACTGGCTGACCAACTTCAGTTTTCGTAATGGTTTTATTATCATACCCAACTCCGTATAAAGGCTGACCTCCACCTAATGAAAGAACTTTATTGGAGTAAGTAAAGAAATTACCACCTAAAGAATAATTAAGATCTCCGGTACTTCCCAGATAATTAATACTTAATTCTATTCCTTTATTCTCAATACTTCCTGCATTTGTCCATGGGTTATTAGTATAACCTAAATAGTGAGGTAGTGGTACCTGCAAAAGCATGTCTTTTGTCTTTTTATAGAATAAGTCACCAACAAAAGTTAATTTGTTATCAAAAAAACCCAAATCTATACCTAAATCCGTCTGTTCTGTAGTTTCCCATTTTACGTTTGGATTACCCATATAGCTTTTTCCACCGGCTAACTGGAAAATCCCGTTAAAGAAGAAATATCCACTGTTAAGACTATATGTTGAACGATACGCTCCTCCGTCTATTGCTTGGTTTCCTATTTGTCCCCAGCTTAAACGCAGTTTTCCATTAGATAGATGACTATCCATGTTTTTCAGAAAACTTTCTTCTGAAAACACCCAAGCAGCTGATGCCGACGGAAATACTCCCCACCTATTTCCGATACCGAAACTGGACGAACCATCGTATCTTAGAGTGGCGGTTAACAAATATCTATCTTGCCACGAATGGAAAAGACGTCCAAAATAGGAAACCATCGATCCATTGTATTTACTTCCCCCGGCAGATGGATTCTTAGTGGCTGCATCAATTACTGTCTGACTTTCCGCATTGGTTACAATACCTGTTTTTGATGCACTGAATGCCCCACCTTTAGTCATTTCAACAGAATTCCCCAATAAAAATGTCGTGTGTTGCTTTCCATTCCAATCGTATGTTTTGTCCAAAGTTAATAAGTTATCAATCACCGTATAATTTGAAAAATAGGATGCTGAACCTACATATCCGTCTATATTATTTTGATAAGCCCCAATATAATAGGAGGGCGTAAAATACTCAGGATTAGCCCTGTATATCGATAAATTTACTGTCCCTCTGTATTTCAACCATTTGAAGATGTCAATATCCAACGTGCTTCCTCCTCTAAAGGTAACATCCTTCCACCTATTATTCTTATTTATATCCAATTGTGCAACCGGATTGGCTCTGTTGTTAAAAAAAACAGGACTGTAAGCCGTATAAGGATTACTTGCGTCAATTTTGTCAATCAACAATAAGTTGGCCAATAAAGGAGCTACGTTATTTAAATTGGTTCTAAAAATTGGGGTAACCGGATCTACTGTTAATGAGGAGAATATTGTTCCATCGTAAATAGTGTTTTCCACTACATTGCGGCGTTCTTGCGAAACAATGGAAAAATTGCTGGAAAGCCTGGCCCAGCTGGTTAACTGATTGTCCACGGTTGTTCTCCATGAAACTCTTTTAAAGTCAGATTCTTTCACAATTCCATCCTGAGACATATAACCAAGGGAAGAATAATAAGAGGTTTTTTCTGTTCCGTTGGAGATGGATAAATTATAATTACGGATGGGAGCAGATTGAAATATTTGCTCCTGCCAGTCCGTACCTTTTGTACTACCGAAATTATTCTTCAAGAAATCCAATAATTGTTGCTTGTCACTTGACGAAATCCAAGGTTGTCCAGTTCCGTTTGTATAGGCTAAGTTCCGATAATCAATAAACTCTTCAGCATCTAAAAGATCGAATTTTTTTGTAACATTTTGTTTGCCAAAATAAACATCTAAGTTCACATTCATTCTATGAGTGCTACTCATTGTCCCTTTTTTTGTAGTAATAATAACAACTCCGTTGGCACCACGTGATCCATAAATGGCTTCTGCTGATGCATCCTTCAGAATTTCCATCGATTGGATATCATTTTGATTAAGCCACCCTATATCTGATTGAGGAAAACCATCAACCACATAAAGAGGATCGTTCCCGTTAACCGTTCCGATACCCCTAATCCTTACCGACGGGGGTGTTCCCGGGCTGCCTCCTGTTGACATAATGGTAACCCCAGGGACTTTTCCTTGTAATGCTTCTGATGCAGATCTAACCGGTATTCCGGTTAAATCTTCTCCTTTGACACTAGCAACAGAACCTGTCAAGTCACTTTTCTTCATAGTACCATACCCAACGACCACTACTTCATCCAATGTTTTTGTATCTTCCTGTATTATAACACTTAATGATGTTTGTCCGGTTGTTGTTATTTCATAAGGAAGATAACCAATATAAGATACATGTAGAATGGCATCAAGAGCCACACGCAACGAAAAACTCCCATTAACATCGGTGATAGTGCCATTACTTGTTCCTTTCTCTATAATGTTAGCACCAATAACAGGTTCACCGTTTACATCGGTAACCTTTCCCGTAACAACTTTTTGCTGGGGTTGTTGTTCAGATACCAGTTCGATAGTGCGTTTGCGATCGAAAAAAATATACTTGTCGGAAACAGAATATGACAAAGAAGTGTTTTGGGTCATCACTTCCAGAATTTCTTTAACCGTTTTATCAGTCATATCTAAATTGAACCGGTAAGAATTATCCACATCGCGGTTTTTATAAAAAAACACATAACTCGATTGTTTTTCAATTATGGAAACCACCTCGTTAAAAGTGGCATCCTTTGCTTTAACAGTAATTTTTTCACTTTGTGCGTGACTCAGAGCAAATGCATTACAAATGCCCGCCAACATAAAAATTACGATAAACTTCATGGTTAATACTATTTTTCCGGGTATAAATCCTCGTAAGATTACTATTTTATTCATATATTTGCATGTTTTTGATTGGGTTAGAACTAATTGTTCCGTTAGTTTACCAGACACCCGGAACAGTTGTTAATTGATTAAAAACGCCTTATCTTGAATCGGGTAGTCTATCGAATTGCCCGGTTCTTTTTATTCTTCTTTTATCCGTCCATAGGTTTTAATTTTAAATGATTTAATGTTTATTTTAACGCAATTGTAATGGAGTCGTTGCTAAAAATTGTCCGGAATTCTCCATGAAAATTAATAATCCGCATAACCTCTTCTATGCTCTGATTCGATGAGAATTTACCGGTATACTTCTCCGCACGGCTTTCTTTATCAGTAACAATAATGGTTACACCGTACATTTTACTCAACCGATCAGTTATTTGTTGCAAAGGAACATCCTGAAACGAATATATCCCGTTGGTCCAAGATATTACCTCATGGGTATCGGTCTGGTTCAAGGTTATTTGTCCGGTATATGCATCAAAGCGAAGTTGTTGCTCAGGACTCATTACAATACGATCCCTTAAATTTTTCTCTTCGTCAAAAGTTTCCAGTTGCACTTTTCCACTGATCAGGGTAGTGACGGAATATGCATCTGTTGAATAATCCATAACATTAAATCTCGTTCCCAGCACATTGATTTGTTGTTTATTGCTGTGAACAATAAATAATTTGTTTTCCTGCTTTATTACGTTGAACAATGCTTCACCATCGAGGTATACTTTACGTTCTTCATTTTTAAATTTCTTCGGATATCTTAAATAAGACGACGCATTTAGTTGTACCCACGAACCATCGGGTAAATGAATGGTTTTAGGAAGACTACACGCGGGATTATGAACTTCCACCCAGGTAACGGATGTTTCCTGCCGTATGTAAAACAAAGTAACGCCCCAAATTAAGAATCCAGCGACAGCGGCAGTTGTAGCTATTTTCCAACGGTTGAACAGTATTGATTTTTTCTTTGTAACAACTATCTCATCCTTACTTTTACTTTTTTGAAGTTTTGCCCATAGGCGATTCCATCCGGTTTCCAACTCAACACCATCAATATACAAATCTCCTTTTCGATAATCATAGATATTTTTTAGTTCGAAAAACAATTTTTTGTTTTTGTCGGTTAAATGAATCCATTCAGAAAAGAAATGCATTTCTTCTTCCGAAACGGTATTTTGTAAAACCCGAATGATTATTTCCTCTATATTAAAGTCCATCAATTACTTATTTCTTCTAATAATCAAAAAGACTCTACGGCCTTTATAGCGTCTTTTGATATATATACGGTTTAAGAACAAAAACTACGTATATAAATTACAAAAAATTAAATAATTTTCACAATAAAACAAAAAAAATGGAGAGAAGTAAAGGCATTAAATTATCACGAATTATTTTCAAAGCTTTATAAACTTGTGTTTCTACGGTTCTTACGGAGATATTTAAATCTTTAGCAATTCTGGCATGTTTTTCTTCTTCAAGGTAAGCTTTAATAAAAATTCTTTTACATTGTGGGGGAAGTCTCTCTATTTCATCATAGACAGCATTGATTTTCTCATTAAATAAAATATCTTCGTTTAAATCATACCATCTTAATTCTTCAATCTTCAGTTCTGCCTGAATCCTTGACACATAAGTCTCTTCAACTTTAAGATGCTCCAGATAATCGAGACAGGCATTTCTTACCATGCGGAAAAGGTAAGCCTTTATTCCGTTTTCATTAAACTTCTCTGAATTTTGGTGATAAAACTTAAGAAACACATCATGTACAATATCTTCAGCTGTGAAGTTATCGACAAACTTTCTGGCAAAGGCGATTAACTGAGGAGCCTGTTGCAGGTAAATTTTTTTTACTTGCTTTTCATCGCCACAGGGTATCATATCTCTTAATCGACCGTTTTGCAATTCAGGTATTTTTTCTCTTCATCTGCAAAGGTAACCAATTTGGAAAAACAATAAAAAAACTTGATATTACACAGCATACCCCACAGCCAACACAAGTGCAGGAATGAGCCTGCGGTTGAATTTGAACCGGTAGCGGGTACTTTTAGGGCTCGTATTCCCCGCTCATCACCTCTTTTACGGCTTTTAAATAGCCAAATCCATTCTGCATATCAGGCAGGAGATAGCTCCCCTCCACCCATTCATTCCAGGCATTTATGGTAATGAGTTTCGTTTGTTCAGGATGACTATCAGCATACTTCTTAGCTTGATACAACAAAGCTGCGAAGCTTTCGGGGGTGTTGTGGTAATGAACCACATCCTTCATGCCTTTCGCTGGAAAACGCGGCGTATCATCCCAGCCAACAGATACACATGGGAATAACGGTACGTTCAATATGGAATCCATTTGAGTCCGTATTTTTCTTGAATTGTCGCCGTATACCAAATAATCTTCGTTGAGTCCTCCCATGTTATACATGGCAACACTGTTGAACCCCATCTCCTCTACTTTGTTTGAAAATTTTTCAGCCGACTCTTTCGACATGAGGGAGCCTCCCCCCTGGTTCCATTGAATATGCAGGTCCGGGAATCCCGCTTTTTTAACTTCCTCCCGGAAATAATCCAGTGCTTCCCGTGTTCTCTTCGCATCTCCTCCGAAGCTCTCCATCAGCTTGTCAATACTGAAAATAGAGAAAACGGGCTTGCCGTCAATCTTAAAATAATTCGGTTGCTTGAAATATTGATTGATCACCCGGTCAACGATAATCTTAAAATTATTTTCATCAACAACAGCGTTCCACAAAACCGACGTATCGTCCTTATATTTGTGAACATTCCAATAATTGCGCTTTACATCGTGATTGGCCCACATGATATAAAACTGCATCTTCGAGTTATTTTTTGCTTTCAGGAATCCATCGTTCAGCGCACTTTCCAGAAATGGTCCCTCGTCATACCAGTACCAGTCATACACAAAGACATTGACTCCATGTTCCACTGCCAGGTCAATCCATTTCTCAACCACCTTAGGGTCGTTATCCATCTCATAACCCCACAACGGAAGCCTCGGCTGGTAATGGCCTTCAAATCGTGGGTTTCCTTTCTTGATCACCTCCCATTCCCCGGTTCCTTCGGGCCACAACATATCACCGAAACGCTCGTCGTGATGGCACGATGGCCAAATGTAGGCTGCAACGTAATACTCAGAATTATTACTGCTCTCCTTAACCGTGTTTTTTTTATCGGTACATGAAGTTACTGCCATACAGCATGCCATCCATACGGACAACTTTAAAAAAAAATTTACATTAATTTTGAAAACCATAGTATTTGAGTTAAAAAATATTTTTGCAATTATAGTAAAAACTATTGAGAATCCTCCTAACAATTCTCTAATAGCCGAAATTCTTCAAATCGACCAATTCCGTGTTTTCACATTTCATGATACGTCCGGGAAAAGTCTGAACAATGGAATAATTGTGGGTCGACATAATAACAGCAGTGCCCCCACTGGAAATCTGTTGCAGTAAGTCTACAATCTGGCTACCGGTTTCGGGATCCAGATTTCCTGTAGGCTCATCGGCAAGAATCAGCAATGGCGAATTGAGCAACGCCCGGGCAATTACCACACGTTGCTGTTCGCCACCTGAAAGTTCGTGCGGCATTTTGTAGGTTTTGTTTTGCATTCCAACCTGAGTCAATACCTCAATAATACGGTCCTTAATAATTATTTTGTCTTTCCAACCCGTCGCCCGGAGCACAAACTCCAGGTTCTTTTCTACCGTACGGTCGATGAGAAGCTGAAAATCCTGGAAAACGATACCGATCTTTCTACGCAGGTAAGGGATCTGTTTTCTTTTCAAGGCTTGCAAGTGGTAATCGAAGACACGGGCATCGCCGGACTCAATCGGAATTTCAGCATACATACTCTTCAGTAATGTACTTTTCCCCGACCCTACTTTACCGATAATGTATAAAAAATCACCCCGGTTGACCTCCAGGTTCACATCACGTAAAATTATATTTTCCTCTCTGTTGAGTTGTACTCCGGTATATTTTATCAAAAAATCGTCACTCATTATTTTAAAAATTGAATAATAAACGGATATCTCCAGTATTCGCCGTTATTGGCTTTAACAGCAGCCAAAATAACAAAAACCAGGTAAACAATACCCAGAACGACGAGCAACGGAATACCGATAATAGTAATAGCTAGTACCGCACTGTAAATGAGATAGCTGATCGTAAAATTCAATATATTTTTTCCGTGAAGATCCACGTTGGCGTTGATATCCTTATTGATAACCCACATGAGTACGGGCGCCACAAACCCAGCTAACGGTATCAGCAAACCCAGCAATTGGGAAACATGCATCAACATGAGGTAAGTGTTTTCTTCCAGTCCGAAAAGAGGCTTACTGCCCGACGATGTCGACGACGAAATTGTTTCATTCAATATCTTCGCTTTTTCACGTTGGTATTCTTCTTCGGTGATGCTTCCTTTTTCACGAAGTTGGTCCAGAATTTTTAAATCTTCGTATTTCATGATCTTTTTTGTGTTATGTAGTACATTTAATCTTAACTCATAGCTCTCAGCAACTTGTCAATCAAGGAAACCATTTCGTTGAATTCCTCTTCTTCAAACAACCGGGTAAGCATAACGATCTTACCCTCCCTGTCAATAATGATATTGCGCGTGATGCCGGCATCTTTTTCGGCGTACAACCCGAAGATTCCCGCATCCGGATCCATTCCAATGGGATAGGTAACACCGGTTGCCTCACGCAGCACCTGAATTTTTTCTGCCGGTTCCTCCCGGTCAATACCATACAACGCAAACTGGGGATTGTCTTTGTGTTTTTGCCATATCTCTTTCTCGATGTGCGGCATTTCTTTCCGACAAACCCCGCACCAACTGGCGGTAAATTGCAGCATCACCACTCTCCCGCGCAAATCGGATAGTTTTATTTTTTTACCGTCGGGCAAAGCCATCTCAAAATCGGGAGCAGGGTCTCCTACTTTTACCCGGTATTGGCGGTCAAGGGTATCCTGAACCTGAACGGTATTTTGTTTTTGCGTATTAACACCGTTCTTTTTCACGGAGGGGTTACACGATACCAACGCCAGGACAAATAAAAAAATGAAAGATAATCCTTTAAGCATATGATTTTAACGGTTTTCAAAAATAAATCTTTTACGCTAAACGCTTTGTTCTTCGTTTACACTTCACAAAGATAGTTTTTTTTCCTGTTTCCGATTTTTTTTGTATAAAAATAAAGCGATAAGCCAAGCGGTAAGGGAACCCAGGAGGTCGGCCAAAAAATCGGCCAGTTCTGCACTGCGCGAGCTAAAGAAGTACTTCTGCATCAGTTCAATAGCTGCTCCGTATATAACAGGTAAAATAAATCCCCAGAAAACCCAGCGGCTCATTCTGGGACGACCGTTATGCAAGCGATAATAATCAAACAAGGAGACGGCCGACAATACAAAAAACATTCCGAAGTGAGCTATCTTGTCCCAAGCTATAATTTGTGGAAGTTGAGGGACATCATCAGAACTAATCAAGCAGGTTACGGTGAAAATCAGGAATCCAACAAAAACGGGAAGAAGAATATGACGGAGATAATTATTCATATAGGGACATCGTTTTGCAAAAAACGTCTCAAAGATAATTTAAAAACATGACTCCACGCTCAATTTTAAAAACATATAACTAAAACAATCCCTTAAATTCCTGAAAAATTCGTTTCTTTGTCAGCTAAATACAAAAAACAACATACAAAACGATCATTTTCGGATTTCTTTAAATATGAAAAAAATTTCTTTTCTTCTATTAATCGTATTAATCGCAACAACCGTTAAAGCCCAAACCACGCAAACCGATAAAAATCAACGGTATTTCGATATCAACAAAAGCATCGATATTTTCAACTCCGTGATCAGGGAATTGGATATGTTCTACGTGGACAGCGTAAAGGTAGACAGTTTGATCAACGGAACCATCCGCACCATGCTGGCCCGGATGGATCCCTATACGGAGTACTATGCCGAAGAGAATATCGGTGATCTTCAATTTATGACTACAGGCGAATATGGCGGCATAGGGTCAATCATTTCCTACAACAACAACCGGGTGATTATCAACGAACCCTACAAAGGACTTGCGGCCGATAAAGCAGGCCTAAAGGCAGGCGATGCCATTCTGGAAATTGACGGAGCGGATATGGTAAAAGCATCCGTAAAAGAGGTCAGCGATAAGTTAAAAGGAACTCCCGGAACAACGTTGAAACTGAAAATTCAACGTCCCGGAGAAAACAAATCCCGCGAGATAACCCTTGTTCGCGAAAAAATAGAAATCGACCCCATCACCTATTCTGCCGTTTTGGATGATGCCGTGGGATATTTGCATTATTCCGGCTTTACCAACGGCAGCTCGAACCGGGTTAAGGAAACGATCCTGGATCTGAAGAAAAAAGGCGCTGAATCTCTGGTTATTGACCTGCGCGGAAACGGTGGAGGTATTTTGGATGAAGCCGTCAACGTTGTCAACTTCTTCGTGCAGAAAGGGCTTGAGATTGTTTCCACAAGAGGCAAGGTAAAACAATGGGACAGATCGTATCACACTCAAAACCAACCGATCGATACACTTATGCCGATTGTTGTGCTTATCGATACCGGCTCGGCTTCTGCCTCTGAAATTGTTGCCGGCTCACTTCAGGATTTGGACCGGGCTGTTATTATCGGCAATCGCTCCTTCGGAAAAGGCTTGGTGCAGACACCACGTGATTTACCTTACGGTGGAAACATCAAAATCACTACATCGAAGTATTACATTCCAAGCGGACGTTGTATTCAGGCCCTGGATTATTCGCACCGCAATCCCGATGGTTCCGTAGCACGTGTTCCGGATAGTTTGACGCATGTTTTCAAAACTAAAAGCGGTCGTGAAGTGCGTGATGGCGGCGGTATCACCCCTGACTACGTCATTCCCCAGGAAAAAAGCGGCACGATCGGTTATTATTTACTTACCGAAAACATTATTTTCGACTACGTCACCGATTGGGCCCTAAAACATCCGTCCGTTGCACCTCCCGCCAATTTTTATCTTTCCGACGCTGATTACGAACTGTTTAAACAGTTTGTAAAAAGCAAGGATTTTCAGTACGACCAAATGAGCAACCGCTCGTTACAGTCGTTAAAAAACATCATGGAGTTCGAGGGATATTTCAACACAGCTTCGGAAGAATTCAAGGCACTGGAAGAAAAATTGCAACCCAACCTCGATCGTGACCTGGAACTTTTCAGTAAAGAGATCAGGCAGATGATCGAAACCGAGATTGTTCAGCGGTACTATTACAAAGAAGGTGTACTGATGTATGAGCTGAAGGATGATGTGGCACTGAAGAAGGCCAAAGAAGTGCTGAAAGACAAACAACTTTACGCTCGCACGCTCCAGCCGCAACCCGTAACCGGACCTCAATAACCCACTTGCCGTGCGTTTCACTGCTTCAACTTTATTTCTGTTCCTTGCCTTTTCACTTTCACAAGCCCAGGAGAAACAGGTAAGGTTGATTTTTGCCGGAGACGCTATGCAACACCTGCCGCAAATACGTGCAGCACAAACCCCTGACGGATACAATTACGATTCCTGTTTTTATTTGCTGAAGGAGAAAATAGCGTCTGCAGACATCGCTTGTGTGAATTTCGAGACCACATTAGCTGGAAAACCTTATTCGGGATATCCACAATTTAGTGCTCCCGACGAGTTTGCTTCCGGATTGAAAGATGCGGGATTTGATATTTTCTTTCTGGCCAACAACCACGTCGTTGATAAAGGGCGCAGGGGAGTTGAGCGCACACTCGGCGTGCTGGATTCCATCGGGATAAAACATACAGGAGTATTCCGTTCGAAAGACTTCCGGGCATTGAACTACCCTCTTATGGTTATTAAAAACGGTATCCGGATTGCTTTCCTGAACTACACGTACGACACCAACGGACTCCCGGTTACTGCGCCCCATATGGTGAACGTCATCGATACGCTGCAAATGAAAAGCGATTTAAGGCTCACGCAACTTTATAACCCCGATATCGTTATCGCCAATATGCATTGGGGCGATGAATACGTAACCCGTCCGAATGCCGAACAGAAAAGGCTGGCCAGTTTTCTTTTCAGGAACGGTGTCAGAATCATTATCGGCAATCATCCGCACGTAGTACAACCGTTGGCTAAGAATAAAACAAACAACGAGATTGAGACCGTTGTTTATTATTCGCTCGGTAATTTCGTCTCCAACCAGCAAAAAATAAATACCGACGGCGGGGCAATGGCTGAGATAGTTATCCATATGGCGGATGATAACAGTCCGGTGAAGATAATATCGTGCAGTTACTCGTTGATCTGGGTGAGAAAACATACCGAAAACGGGAAGTTGAAATACACGGTCATTCCGGTAGAGGAACACAAAAAAAAGGCAATTCCGGAGCTAACCCCGGAAGAATGGCAAAAAATGAATATCTTTGCAACCAAGGCCGATCAACTAATTGGATCGTTTTAAGCTATGCCAACATGGGAGTTTGTTTTTCGCCTGCTGGCGGCAGTTGCTGCCGGTGGCGCCGTGGGACTTGAACGTCAAATCAATAATAAAAGTGCGGGATTCCGTACCAATACCCTGGTATCGGTAGGTGCCTGTATTTACGTGCTGATCAATGTAATTTTAACCGAAAACGGCGGAGACCCTACCCGGATAATCGGCCAGATCGTAACGGGAATCGGCTTTCTGGGAGCGGGTGTGATCCTGCACAGGGGCATCAATGTCCAGGGCCTCACCACTGCGGCTACGATATGGTGCAGCGCCGCCCTGGGCTCCCTTGCCGGATTGGGTTTGTATGTGGAGCTGTTGATTTCCGCCCTGTTGATTATCCTGGTCAATACGGCCTTCAAGAAAGCGGACAAATGGTTTATGGGAGAGAAGAAAAAGAAAGCCGGAAATAACAACGATCATTCATTCGAATAGAAATCAACGGACAAGCATTACCGTGATTCCCGTACAGGATTTTTGCTTCTTACAATAATCACTCAACGTTTTTTCATCAATCACCACGTTGTTTTTCGCACTCGATGCGTGGATAAACGTCAGTTTACCGTCCTTTTTGTAGGAAAACCCCGTGTGTGTGGTGTCCAACCCTTTGATGGAGGTGGTAAAGGCAATCATCGCCATGTGTGGAATATCTACTTTCGCTGACTCTAACTTTTCTTTAGGGAGGTAGTAAAATCCTCCCCTGGCGTTTATCTCGCCTTCAATATTCCTTATTCTTTCGAGCATTTGATCGTCTGTTTTCAACAAACGGTAAGCAGTGCGGTGCGAAGTCATAAAATCGATGGTTTTCGTTTCAGATATTCCACCCAACCGTTGGCTTGCTTCCGATAAAATTTTCTTTTTCACGTTATCGTAAATCCAGTCAGAAGTGTAATGCAGCCGGGAATCGTAACCATCGACAACACCATTTCTATACCTGATTCGTTTTAGTTGCGAAGCAAAATTGTCAAACGAAAGATCGTCCGAAACAACTGTGTTGGCAAGGGCAATAACTGTTTCCACAAAAGTCACACAATCGAATTCCCGTAAATTTATCACCAGTCTTTCGGTATCGTTTTTATCCAAAGTCCCGGTAACATAAGGCGCATTGAGAAAAAATTCCGCTGTCTGTTGCAAAATCAGTTCTTTTGATTTTGACCGGATAGGGTCTATGTGTTTTCTGTAATGCTCGAAAATAATTTTGTCCTGCGGTTCCCAATCGATGGATTGGGTAAAGGAGACCTGAACATCAAAAAAAAATGAGAAAAATAAGAAAAAATGAATGGGTTTAGGCAACATTTGAAGATTTGTTGAAGTTTACATTTACCAATCTATGGGGGAAATACCGTGAGCCCGTAAATACGTATTTGTTTTACTAAAATGCTTGTTTCCAAAGAATCCCCGATGTGCAGATAATGGCGAAGGGTGCGGGGATTTCAACACAAGATGTCTATTCGTATCAACAACGGAACCTTTACGCTGTGCATAGGCTCCCCAAAGGAGGAAAACCAGATTTTCACGTTCGTTGGCGAGGTGATAAATAGCGGAATCGGTAAATTCTTCCCATCCTTTGTGTTGGTGTGAGCCGGCCTGATGGGCACGGACAGTTAGCGTTGCATTCAATAAAAGAACCCCCTGCCTGCTCCATCTTTCCAAGTTTCCCGATGCCGGAACGGGGTTTCCTAAATCGTTGTGAATCTCTTTGTATATATTGACCAGCGATGGAGGAATTTGTACTCCATCGTTCACTGAAAAACACAATCCATGAGCCTGTCCGGGTTCGTGATACGGATCTTGACCCACAATAACCACCTTTACCTGCTCAAAAGGGCATTGGTCAAAAGCGTTAAAAATCAGCTTTGCCGGCGGATAAACGGCTCGTGTGGAATACTCCTGCCGTACGAAATCAGTCAGGGTTTTAAAATAAGGTTTTTCAAACTCTTCACTCAGTCGTTGTTTCCAGCTCTCTTCTATTTTTACAGTCATAACGGTTTATAAAGCTAGACTATTGCTTGCTAAGGCATGACTCATGCAGGCTTAAGCATTGTCTGTTCGCATAGCCTGACGCAACAGTTGGTTTTTGGTGAGTAAAAATACAAAAAAACAAGCAGAAACAGGAATTTTCAATGAAATTCAACAGAAAAGTCTTCGGCTTATATCAGGAAGATATCGTTCTCTGCAGCTTCTCTTCTCATTTCTTTCGACCATATGCTGGCCTGGATCTCCCCGATATGCGCTTTACGCAAATAGTACATACACAAGCGTGACTGTCCTATCCCTCCACCTATGGAAAGGGGAAGTTCATCGTTGACCAACCGTTTGTGAAAAAACAAACGGAGTTTTTCCTCCTGATTTTTGATTTTTAACTGCTTCAACAAGGCTTTCTTGTCCACCCGAATTCCCATGGATGACAGTTCCACAGCCCTATCTAGCACGGAGTTCCAAACAAGCAAATCGCCATTCAATCCCTCGAAACCCTCCTCGTTGAGTGTTGTCCAGTCGTCGTAATCGGCAGAACGTCCATCGTGTGGCTCACCGTTAGATAAGCTCCCCCCGATACCAATAATAAAAACGGCTCCGCATTCTCTTGCTATGGCATCTTCTCGTTCCTTTGCCGCCAGATCCGGATATTTTTGCAACAAATCTTCAGAAGAAATGAAGGTTATTTCGCGTGGAAGCTCAGGTGTTAACTGAGGAAAATATTCATGTACCAGATATTCGGTACGGAGCATAGCGCTGTAAATCCGCTTTACAACATCTTTCAGGAACGTAACCGTTCTTTCTTTTTCATCGATTACCAACTCCCAATCCCACTGGTCAACATAAAGCGAATGCAGGTTGTCCAATTCTTCATCAGCTCTGATAGCATTCATGTCGGTATAAATACCATACCCCTTTTCTATTCCGTAATCGGCCAGAGTCATTCTTTTCCATTTGGCAAGAGAATGTACAATTTCAGCAACGGTATCGTTCATATCCTTAATAGGAAAACTCACCGGACGCTCTATTCCATTCAGGTCGTCGTTGATTCCGGTTCCCTTTTCCACAAAAAGAGGTGCGGTAACACGCCGTAAACGTAACTCCGATGCTAAATTTTGCTGAAAAAAATCCTTGATTTTTTTAATTCCAAGCTCCGTCTGCCTTAGATTTAACAAGGGTTTATATCCTTTTGGAACAATCAGGTTTGACATTTTATACCGTTTTGATGTAATCGTCTGCAAAGATACATCAATTATTCAGTTTGTCAAATATTTTCATCACAAATACTCATTTTGACAATTTTTTTAATAAAATAAGATCAAAAGAGCATTAAACCTCTAGTTTGCCTATTATTTCGCTGACTGACTTCAAATTATGCCTATCCAGGTAATCGGTAATTCCGTCGATTACTTTCATGGAAACCGCAGGATCTATAAAGTTATAGGTCCCGATTTGTATGGCTGTCGACCCGGCAAGCATAAATTCAATGGCATCGGCTGCATTTGAAATTCCTCCCATCCCGATAACCGGAATTTTCACGGCATTGTATACTTGCCAAACCATTCGCAGCGCGATAGGCTTTATACACGGACCCGACAACCCTCCCGTCACGGTGGAGAGCCTGGGCCTTCTGGTTTCCGCATCGATAGCCATTCCCAGAAATGTATTTACCAGCGAGACAGAATCAGCCCCCTCATCCTCAACCGCTCTCGCAATATCAGCTATATCGGTAACGTTGGGCGATAACTTTACAATCAATGTCTTATGGTAAACATTGCGAACTGCTCTGGTAACGTTTGCAGCCGACTGGCACGAAGTACCAAAAGCCATTCCGCCCTCTTTGATGTTGGGGCAGGAAATGTTCAGTTCAATGGCAGGAACTTTATCCAAATCGGCCAGTCTTTCGGAACATTTTACGTAATCATCGAGCGTTGAGCCCGATACATTAACGATTATGCAGGTATTGTACCCTTTTATTCCGGGATAAATATGTTCGACAAAGTAGTCCACACCTTTATTTTGCAAGCCGACAGAATTAAGCATTCCGGAAGGTGTTTCAGCCATCCTGGGATAGTCGTTGCCTTGTCTCGGCTCCAGGGTAGTTCCCTTGACAAAAATTGCCCCCAACCGGTTCAAGTCAATGAAATCAGCATATTCCACTCCGTAACCGAAGGTTCCCGATGCCGTGGTTACCGGATTTTGCAATTCCAGTTCTCCGATATTTACTTTTAATCGATCCATGTGAGTTCGTTAATGTTAAAGACGGGTCCATCGGTGCAGGCGCAAAGATTTCCCCGGGTTGTTTTCTCGATGCAGCAGAGGCAAGCTCCGAAACCGCACGCCATAAGATTTTCCAATGATGCTTCACATCCGGTTTTGTTCGTGCGTGCATACCGGGCTACCGCCACCATCATAGGTTTTGGTCCGCATGTATAAATAAAGTCGTATACGTTGTTCCGAAGAACAGAATGATCGGTTACAAATCCTTTTTCGCCCAACGATCCGTCCTCAGTAGTACAGTACACTGTTCCCAACGCCTCAAAATCACTCAATTGAAGTATATCCCTTTGGGAACGTCCCCCTAACAGGAACTCGGGAGAATACCCTTTTTCATTGAGTTTTTTCCCCAGAAAAAGCATGGGAGCAGTGCCCACTCCCCCTCCCACAAGCAGGTATTTGCCCTCTTTCTTCGGAATGGTAAAGGAGTTGCCCAGCGGAAAAATCAGATTCAATAGTTGACCAGCAGGTGTTTCACATATTTTTCGGGTTCCTTCACCCACACGCTGTATCAAAAGCCACATTTCATTTTTTTCCTTATCTACAAAGTTTATGGATATAGGCCTTCGAAGAAACACATTGCCTGAATTACTTACTAAAACCTGAACAAACTGTCCCGGAAACATATCGGGCAACGTATCATTATCTGCCGGAGTAACCTTGATCAGGTTGTTCTGGTAATTAAGAGGTTCGTTTGAGCGAACAATGAAGTCGAGTACTTTCATCGGTGAAAACTTTATTGGGTACAAATTTACACTATAATTTTCAATTCCTGCACAGGCGCACAAAAATAAAACCAGGCTTGCAAAGGGCAAACCTGGTTCTGAAGCAGGATTACGGTTTTTTAAAAACCCCTTTTCTCTATTTTATCCGGCTGCTATCTTTTCTTTTGGGAACCGTCCACAAATATACCGTTCTACCATCTACTGATACCTGCTTATCTGGCTTCCAGTCACCCATGTCAAAAGCATGAGAAACAACCCTGCTTCCCGGTTTCATTTCTTTCAGTATTTTCGGCATTAATTTCAGGTTGACATCCGGTAGCAGATAAAGGGTTAGCACAGTAGCTTTACTGAAATCAAAATCGAAAAGATTTCCTTCGTAAAATTTCACTTTCTTTTCTACTCCTTTTTTCTTAGCATAAGCATTGGCCTCCTCAATCCTTTCCGGGTTCAGATCCACTCCTATCCCGGTAGCTCCATATTTTTTGGCAGCAGTTATCACTATACGCCCATCACCGCATCCCAAATCGTAAACGACATCGCTCCTGTTCACTTTTGCCAAATCAAGCATAACATCTACCACCTCCATCGGAGTAGGAACATAGGGAACGTCAAGATCTATCTGGGCATTTAACTGTGTGAATGCCAACGTGAATAACAAAACAAACAAGCACTTGACTGATTTCATGTTGTGTAATTTTTAATTGTTAGAAAATAAGGGTCTTATGTAATAAATCAACGGGTACCGTTAATTGTTCAACCGATGTAAGAATAAATAAGGTAAAATTAACAATTTAAGACTGTTAATCCTTCCTGGCTACAATCTTGTTTTTGAAAAGAAGGTAAAAAATCAGCCCGATGATTAAAAGTGCCGCCCCCAATAAAGCACCTTTGCCGGTATAAGACAGACTCGAATAAAGTAAATATCCACAAAACACAACAAACAAGAGCGGGGTTACCGGGAACAACGGAACTTTGAACGGTCGTGGTACGTCAGGCATCTTTACCCGCAGTACAATCAATCCAATGCCCATACACAAAAAGAAAAACCAAAAAACGGGTGCTGTAAAATCGACCATGGATTCGAATCCGCTCCGGCTAAATGCTCCGAAAATTATAAGCAAAACAGCAATGACACCTTGAATAAGAAGGGAATTGAGCGGCGCAGACTTTCTTTCGTTCCATTTTCCGAGAGTGGCAAACAGACTGAAATCTTTTCCCAGTGCATAATTGGATCGTGCACCCGTAAAAATAGTTGTGTTTAATGATGTTAAAGCAGAGAATATTACCAGCAAGCCTATTAAAACAACCCCTTTTTTTCCAAGCGTAACCCTCATCATATCCACCCCAACGGCATCCGACGCAGCCATCCCAGGAAGTCCCAACACATTCAAAAAAGCCATATTGATAAGAAGGTACACCGCGGTTATGATCAAAATACCCGCAACCAGCACAAATACCATCTTCCTACTGCCAGCCTTCAACTCCGAAGAGACATAAGCTGCCTCATTCCATCCGCCAAAAGTCAATAAAACAAAAATAAGAGCCAGGCTGAATGATTGAAAAGAGGGCGATGATTCAATACCCGGAGAGGCTGTTGACGAAATATCGGGCTCTACAAAAAAACCCACTACGATGATGATCAGTATGCCGGTAAACTGCAATGCGGACAGAAGCTTTTGAAGGCCAGTTCCGAATTGAATTCCCAGCCTATTTACCAGGGTGAGCAGAACCACTACGAGAACAGCATAAAAAGAGGCTGAATGTTCGCCAAACGATAGCAGTTTCGACATATAGTCACCCGCAATATAAGCCAGTATAGCAATGGAGCCTGTTTGAATAACCGCAATACGCGCCCAGGCAAACAAGAAAGAGAACCCATTACCAAACGCCATTCTTAAAAAATGGTAATCGCCTCCAGCACTGGGAAAGGCAGAGCTAAGCTCCGAATAGCAAAGCGCACCGGCAAGAGAAACCAGGCCTCCCAGCACCCAGACACTCAAGAACCAAAATCCATCGGGAGTGTTCGCTGCAACCACCGACGGTGTTCTGAAAATTCCAGCACCGATCACAATGCCTGTAATCAGAACAATAGCGTCTATAAGGCGTAATGTAGGTTTGGGAGCTGCGGGCGGACATATCTCGTTTTGATCCGAAGAAATCCTGCTGTCAACTGTTGATCCGTTGCCTGTATTTGCGTTGTTCTTTTGCATAACACCATCAGTTATCGCAAATCCAAAGATACAAATAATTAATTTATTAATGTTCTACAGGTATCCGTCAAATAAAACAAGGGTTCCGGATTGAACGGGAAAGGAAATTTAATTTTTGAGGAATAGGGAAAGCGTCAAAAACAACACATTATTTAACCGGCTGCGGTACAAAAGTTTCAAATGTGCTGTCGTTGTAATAAATAATTATTTGCCTGATTTTTTTATCATTATTTTTCTGAGCATCAATAATCTTATTTTCAATAACTTGAATATTTTTTTCAGGCTTATTAACGTCAATTCCTTCAGGTTTAACGACCGTTTCTTTCTCCTGGAGTGTTGCAGGAGGGCCCTGATGGAATAAATCATGTTCTTTAGGTATAGAATCCATATCAAATCCATCTTTATACATCTGTCCTGTACCATTGATTAGCCACTCAGTATTGATGTACGGCATTCCTGATAAAATTTTGGTAACGACATCGAGGCTAGGGTTGTTTCTTCCGTTTAGAATATGAGAAATATTGGCCCGGTTAATCTGAAGTCTATCGGCAAATTTTGCCGGCGTCAAATTTTCATTTTCCATTATTTGTCTAATTCGTTCTCTCATGATGCAAGAATATGAATAATGAATAAATATTCAGTATTTAATTTAGATACAAATGTACGAAACATTATTTACAAATAGAAATTATTAGAATATATATTTGTTAATTACAAAAGTATCTAATCAATAAACAATTGTACTTGCAAATAAAACAACAACGGTTAACAACGTCAAAAACTGAAAAAATATAAACTTTAAAATATTAATCTATAGTACTGATATATATCATTATAAATAATATATAATGCTATTATTTAACAAATTATCCGCATTCTTAGAGTTGAAAATCGCTAAAAACTAATCTATAAATTTAATAAATGATTTTAACTATATGATTTATAGATATTTAGCATCTATAAATAAATTGATTATCTGTTTGTTAAAATAATAAATATACAAATGTTTTATACTTTTTGGTATTTATGTTTGATCTTAGTCTTGGTACATTTGTTGTTTACTTTTGAAATGGATACAAAAGTAAATTATTTGTATGTGTCTTATTGCTTGTAATTATTCAACGACTGTTGAAAATTTATTTAAGCCGAACCGTATTTTTTCGTCAAGCAATCAGTAGCGTTTGAGAAGACAGAGGATAAATACTCGAAATACACCAGAACTCCACTAAAAACAAAAAAATACCGGGAACTCCCCATGTCAATAGAAATAATCGATTCTCGTAGGATTCAAAAAACTATTATTTACTGATAATCAAACAATTGATACTAAAAATCTATGCTAAAAAAAGTGATCTGATAAATAATAAGAGTAAAAAATGAAAAATCAGAGAAAAATGATTTAATTTGTGAAACTTTAAACGTATAAAAAAATGAAAAAAGGAATAATTTCAGTTTTACTGTTCATCACCGTTGTTCTGCTGGCATCTGCCCAAAACAAACAAAAAAATCTATACGATTTTACAGTTATTGATATCGACGGAAAGAAATTCGACCTTTCTCAGTTTAAGGGAAAAAAAGTCATGATCGTTAATGTTGCTTCAAAATGCGGGTTCACTCCCCAATACGAACTTCTTCAGGAACTCTACGATGAATATAAGGACACGGGCTTCGTTATCATTGGATTCCCTGCGAATAACTTCAAGGATCAGGAACCCGGATCCAACAAAGAGATAAAAGAGTTTTGTACCTTGAATTACGGCGTGACTTTCCCGATGATGGAAAAAATTAGTGTTGCCGGCAATGATCAAGCTCCTCTTTATAAATGGCTGACCCAAAAATCTGAAAATGGAAAAATTGACCAGGAAGTCACTTGGAATTTCCAAAAATTCCTGATTGATAAGAAAGGAAACCTGGTGGATGTGGTGATGCCTAAAGAAAGTCCCAAAAGCAAAGTCATTCTGGATTGGTTGACAAAAGACTAATGCATTATTTTGTAAACCAATTCTTTAAGTAATTCTCCGGGAGAAGCAGAGACATTATCGATCCCTTTGGATTTCCCGTCGAAAATGCGTAAGCAGGTGATAATCTCCATTACTTTTACAGCGTTGTAATTCCGTAGACCGGTCATGTAATCACGGGCGAAAAACGATGATTTCAGGTTAAGCGCCAACATCACGTTTTGCTCGTTTTTTTGCGGTAACCAAAAGCATTCCAACAAATTGCTGAAGTAGTTGAACAAAACCGACAACGTGACAACGCTGGGGTTGTCCTTTTGATTTTTACCGAAATAATCGACTATTGTATTGGCTTTCAAGATGTTTTTTTCAGCAATGGCTTTTAACAACTCAAAATTGTTGTAATCTTTGCTGATACCCACATTTTTTTCTATAAGTTCCGAAGTAACCGTGTTGGAACCTTCGGGAAGGGAAACTTCCAGTTTTTGAAGCTGCTGAATAAGTTTACTGATGTCGTTCCCTACAAAATCGGTAATCATCTGAGCCGATTTCTCATCGATCCGGATCCTTCTCTCGGAAAAATAGTTTTTTATAAAAGACGGTACCTGGTTTTCGTACCACTTTTTCGACTCAAACACTACTCCTCCGTTTTTTTCAATATGCTTTATCACAGCCTTTCTTTTATCTACGGTACCGTGTTTGTAGCTAATAACCAACACCGTACTTTTCAATGGATTTTTGACGTAAGAATCCAACAGGTCAAACTTATTGAGTTCCTGCGCCTCTTTCACTACAATAAGCTGGTATTCAGCCATCATCGGAAAACGTCGTGCTGCAGCTACAATGGCATTCACATCAGAATCCACCCCGTAAAATGTGAGCAGGTTGAAATCTTTTTCGGTCTCAGTAAGTACTTTCTCCAACAACAGCTCCGTCAGTTGATCTATGAAATAGGCTTCGTCCCCCATCAACAAATAGACGGGGGCAAAATTCCGGTTGGAAATGTCTTTTTTCAGTGAATCGAAGGTAATGTTGGCCATTTATTTTTGACTTTTAAATTTTTAGATATAAAGATTTCAGCATCCGTCATCATTACCAGTCAAACCGGAGATGTTTTACCGTTGAACCTCTGTTGATAAGTGTGGTAAGCGATTTAATGCCAATCTTAACGTGTTCTTCCACGAAATTCTCGGTAATGACCTTATCGCTTTTATCGGTCTTTACGCCTGTAGAAATCATGGGTTGGTCCGAAACCAACAGCAGGGCACCCGTAGGAATATGATTGGCAAAGCCGCACGTGAATAATGTTGCCGTTTCCATGTCCACAGCCATTACGCGCAATTTCCGCAGGTAGTTTTTGAATTCATCGTCATATTCCCACACGCGACGATTCGTGGTGTAAACTGTTCCGGTCCAGTAATCACGCCCAAAATCCCGGATATTTGAAGAAACGGCACGCATAAGGCTAAATGCCGGCAATGAAGGCACTTCGGGTGGAAGATAATCGTTTGAGGTTCCTTCTCCGCGAATAGCAGCAATAGGTAATATATAGTCACCAAGTTCATTTTGTGCTTTTATTCCGCCGCATTTTCCCAGAAACAACACCGCTGTTGGAGAAACCGCACTCAGTAAATCCATGATAGTCGCGGCATTGGCGCTCCCCATACCAAAATTAATGATGGTAACTCCATCGGACGATGCGCTGGGCATATTGGCATCCAGTCCCAAGATAGGAACGTTAAAATGATGGGCAAAAATTTCGACATATTTTTGAAAATTGGTCAACAGAATGAATTTGGTGAAATCTTCCAAAGAGCGCTTTGTATAACGTGGAAGCCAATTTTCAACAATTTCTTGTTTGGTTCTCATATTTAATTTACTTTTGTCTGATCACTTTTCCCGATGAACAAAGATAACATATGTATGCGTTAAATTTGCCAACTTTCGATGCTAAAATCCGAAAAACCCCTAACGGTTTGGAAATTTTCGATCCGTTACGCAGGAAATATGTATCCTTGACCCCCGAAGAGTGGGTACGCCAGCATTTTGTGCATTACCTGATTTCAGAGAAAGGATATCCAGCTTCTTTAATGGCAAATGAAACGATGATCAGGTTAAACTCGCTCACCAAACGATGCGATACCGTTGTGTATGACAACAGCCTCCGTCCGGTGGTTATCTGTGAATTTAAGAAACCCGATATAGAGATTACTCAACAGGTTTTCGATCAGGTAGTGAGATACAATATCGTATTGAAAGTGAAATACCTGATTGTATCCAACGGGATGTCTCACTATTGCTGTAAAATGAACTACGAAGATATGTCGTTTGATTATTTACAGGAAATACCGGAGTACGGGGATTTATAGCGTTTATTTCTTCATCACATAAAGCTGGAAGTTTTCGTAACGTTTTACAACTACTTCGTCTCCCTTTTCTATAAATCCTTTCATCGATACCGCGTCGTAATGCTGGTCTCCTATCCTTATTTTTCCGGACGGACGAAGCACAGTAGAGGCTATTCCGGTTTGTCCGACTAATGTCAGCGGTTCCATAGGCACAGAAACATATCCTTCCTGATCGGAAACCAAGGCAACGCGGCTGAAAATTCCCGGTTTTCCGATCCGGCTCGACATATAGATTATCAGGGCCAACCCCATTCCTATTCCTGCAAAAACAACCATTATCGCACGAAACAGTTGCCTGAGAGATAAACCGCTGAAATCGAAATGGATGTTCCCGACCAGAGCAAGTATTAAAGCCGTAAAAACAAGTATTATCCCCGAGATACCTGCCACTCCGAATCCGGGAATAACAAAAATCTCAAAGACAATCAAAATTAAACCCAATACAAACAACAAAACCTCCCAGTTTTGCGCATAGCCGGTCAGGTAAAGCGGCGTAAAATACAACAAGGCAGCCGTCACAGCTACCGCGGTAGGAAAGCCGATCCCCGGCGTTTGCAATTCGAAATAAATTCCTCCAATGATTAACATGATTAAAATGGCCTGCAAAACTCCGTTCATCAATAAGCCTTTAATTCTGTCGTAAAGCGTTGGATTATACGTTTCAAGGTCGTAATCACGATAACCCAGGTACTGTACGGCAATCTGGTTGATATTTTCCGCAATGCCGTCACAGTAACGCAACTCAACGGCCTGACTTGCCGTTAACGTCAGAATCTGGGTAGAATCCGCAAAGCCGGGTATCACAATTTTTTCATCCACCATTGCCTCGGCAACTTTCGGATCGCGTTTCCACTCTATCAATGTATCCCTGTTTTGAATGACCGTGTCTCTTCCGTGACTTTCTGCTGTTGCGCGCATCATTCCACGCATGTACGACTGGTATTTGTCGGGAGCTTTGGAACCGTCCTGGCCGCTCACTACAGTTGCCGCTCCAATGGAGGCCGCCGATCTCATAAAAATACTGTCGCACGCAATGGAAATCAGTGCACCGGCAGAAGCAGCGTTGTTATCTATAAATACGTAAACGGGAAGCTGAAAATTTAAAATGGCGGTACGCATGGAGTCGGCTTCTGTAACAGAGCCACCGTACGTATTCATGTGAAGAAGTATACAATCGGCATTCTTGTTCAGGGCCTGATGCATTCCGTTCTGCAAATATACCCAGGTGTTGCTTCCAATGTTCTCTTTTATATTGATTTTGTAAATCAGTGGATTTGAATGCTGTCCATACGTCACATAGACAAACAGAATGAAAAACAAAACGAAAATCAGCCTGATATTTTTCATCATTCAACAGGTTTATTTCTACAAAGATAGTTGTTTTTCGTTTCTAGGTTGCCCCTTTTAAAAAAAACTGATTATATTTGCCTTTTAAAATTTAAATCTACTATGGTTAAAATCTTAGTCAGTTTAGGCTCGAATATATACTCAAAACAAAATATTGACAGGGCAAGAAGGATGCTCGCTCATTATTTCCCCGATGTTGTTTTCACCCCATCGATAATAACTACGGCGACTGATGAGAAATATTCTTTCCCGTTCCGGAATGTATTGGCAGTTTTTTACAGCGATTTACCATCGGAAGAAATTGTTCAAAAATTAAAAATGATAGAGTTTGCTATGGGACGGCAACCGCGCGATAAAGATACAGGAAAGGTTACTATAGATATCGATTTGCTTCAGTATGGTGACGAAATTCTTCGTCCGGATGACTATGAGAGAGCTTATGTGCAAGCATTATTGACCCGATTAATCAGTTGATTCAGCATGTTTCAAATAAACCCTTCTCCTCCAATGCCCCGTTACTAGCAGCTCAGTTCAATTCAATCTCGAAACAGATTTTACCCCTTTCACCGCTTTCAGTTTTTTTATTAATTGTTCCAGCATAGAGGTGCTAGCCAGCATTACAGCGATGTTTCCCTGAAATAATCCGTCGTTTGAATCGATGGAGATGGAGCGCATCTGCACTCCGTCTTCTTTTGAAATGATCGACATCAGATTAGCTACAATATTGAGCTGATCATTTCCAATGATGCGCAGTACGGATGTATAGTTTGCCGTCCCCGAGGTTTTGCCCGACCACCGGGCTTTTAAAATCCGATAACCAAAACGCGAGAACAGATCGTGTGCGTTGGGACAACTTGTACGGTGAATTTTAATTCCTTGCGACGACACAAATCCAAAAATCTCATCACCGTAAATGGGGTTACAGCATTTTGCCAACCGGTAGTCCACCCCGGTCAGGTTCTGATCAATAATAAGCTCGTCAGAGCTTTTTATTTCTTGCGAAGATGGTTTAAGGACAAAACTATCAGCGCTAGTAGCTGAAAGGAAGTCCCTGTGTTCAAACTCTTTACTTCCCAATTCCAAGTAACGGTCTATCACCCAGTTCACTTCCAGTTTCTCAGCGGCGATATCGATGTAAAAGTCTGTTACCGTTTTATATTTTAATTTTTTAATCAGTTGCATCAACAGCGGATCGTCCAGGTCTATCTTGCGGTTTTTCATCCGTCGTGACAACATTTCCTTGGCAATATCCACCTGTTTTCCTGCTTCTTCCTTGAGCAACTGCCGAATCCGGGTTTTGGCCTTCGAGGTCACCACATAATTCAACCAGTCCTGTTTGGGAGACTGGTGCGACGAGGTGTTTATCTCAACCTGGTCTCCGCTTTTCAGCATGTGTTTTATCGGCACATTCTTTCCGTTCACCTTTCCAGACACACAAGTAGCACCCAATTTAGAATGTATGGCAAAAGCAAAATCGAGGACCGACGCACCTTTAGGGAGCTTGAACAGATCGCCTTTCGGGGTGAAAACAAAGATTTCCTCGTCGTACAAATCGAGTTTAAAATCGCCCAGTTTATCCCTGATATCCACATCTCTGCTCTCCAGGGATTCCCGCAACGATTTCAACCAATCGTCCAGCGTGGATTCTTCTTTTATTCCCTTATATTTCCAGTGGGCGGCCAAACCCCGCTCGGCAATATCATCCATTCGCCGGGTCCTGATCTGGACTTCCACCCATTTTGAGTCCGGCCCCATCACCGTGATATGTAATGACTCGTATCCGTTGCTTTTGGGTATGGACAACCAGTCTTTCAACCGCTTCGGATTTGGCTGATACATATCGGTCACAATGGAATATACTTGCCAGCAATGTGCCTTTTCCATTTCCGAAGGAGAATCAAGGATGATGCGTATAGCAAAGAGATCGTAAATATTATCGAATTCAATCTTTTGTTTTTTCAGCTTGTTATTAATGGAATGAATGGATTTTGTACGGCCTTTGATATCGTATTTCAGGTTTGTTTTATCCAGACGTTCCTTTAACGGATGAATAAACTCCTCGATATATTTATCTCGAGAACGTTTGCTTTCATTAAGTTTCCGGGCAATGAAATCGTAAGTCTCCCTATCCGTATACTTCAGCGACAAGTCTTCCAGTTCCGACTTAATAGTATATAAACCCAATCGGTGTGCCAACGGCGCATACAGGTAAGTGGATTCAACGGAAAGATCCAATCGATTTTCCGGAGTCGACTTTTTCGCATCGCGCATCAACTGCAATTGTTCGGCCAACAGTATGAAAACCACACGGATATCTTCGGCTATGGAGAGGAGCAGCTTGATATAATTCTCCGACTCAACACGCGATTTTTTTTCAGTCAGGTCGTTCACTTTCTTCAAACCCCGAATAATGACAGCTACCTCTTCACCAAACTCCTTCCTGATTTCATCAACCGTAACATAGCCTTTCATCAACGGCCTGAACATTAAAACCGCACAGACCACTGCATACTTTAAGCCAATCTCGTCGACTAATATCACCGCTGTTTTCATATCAAACAAAAGGCCTTGCAACAAATCTTCCGAGCCTTCATCTACGGACCTCTGCAGAGAATCCTCCCAGACTCTTTTCAAAAAGCCGGTTTTCTGCAAGCTCCATCTCTGCCGGAATAAACCATACAGCCTCCGGTGCAAAAGAACATAGTCATCGAAAGATATAGTGGGTATTGTTTTCATTTTTGTCAGCTCATATCCGGTTTGTAACGTAAAATTACAATTTTTTGAAATAAATTGGCTGTTTTACCCATAAACTTGTCACGGGAAAGATTAAAAAATCAGGTTTGTTATCAGGTTTCCATACTGCAATCTTTTCCAATTAGCGGTTTATTTATTACTTTTGTATTTCTAAAAACAAGCAAATGAAAAACTTATTCATTGCCGCAGTCCCGTTAATTTTCGGAATTGTCGCAGGATGTCAGAACAAAAAAACCGACGATGGATTTGTACCTATTTTCGATGGGAAATCGTTGGACGGATGGAAAGGCGACTCCACTTACTGGCGTATAGAGAACGGTATTCTTACCGGTGAGATAACTCCTGAAACCGTTTTATCGAGAAACTCTTTCATTGTCTGGCAAGACGGAGCTCCCGAAAACTTTGAATTAAAATTGGAATACCGCATTAGCGAAGACGGGAACAGCGGTATCAACTACAGGAGTGAGGAAATTGCAGATCTTCCCCATGCACTCAGGGGATATCAGTTTGATATCGACGGCAAAAACAACTATACAGGGCAGAACTACGAAGAGCGACGGAGAACAACACTCGCCTATCAAGGACAAACGGTGGTGTTAAATCCTTTACCTGACTCGTTATCCAGCCTTCCGGTTTCGGACCTGGTCAAGAACAATGCCTGGACAAAAGCAGAAATAGTTGAATTAGCCGATGTTGCCGAATTAAAAAGCCACATCAAAAATAACGATTGGAACTCCTGTCACCTAATTGTAAACGGCAATAAAATGAAGCACATTCTGAACGGTGTTTTAATGAGTGAGGTAACGGATAATGATTTGCTTAACGGAAAGAAACAAGGATTAATAGGCGTTCAGGTTCATGTAGGCCCCCCCATGAAAGTGGAGTTCAGAAATATCCGATTAAAAACCCTGTAAAAAGGATTGATAAAAGAAATGAAAAAACTATCACTTTGGTTGTTGGCATTTTTGCCGGTGTTTGGGTACGCACAGAAAAACGGAGAAACGTTATGGTTGAACGAAGGGTGGACATTCTCGCAAACCGGTAAGGACACCTGGTACGAAGCTCAGGTCCCGGGTTCGGTACAGCACGACCTCATCCGTCATAAAGTGTTGCCCGATCCGTTTTACGGGACCAACGAAAGGCTGGTTCAATGGGTAGAAGACGAAAACTGGGATTTCAAAAAAACGTTCACCGTTTCTGCCGAACAACTCAGGCATGACGATGCGGTTATCTTCTTCGAGGGATTAGACACGCAAGCCGATGTTTTCCTGAACGGCGCTCGGATTCTACGTTCCGAAAATATGTTTGTTGGCTACAAAATATCGGTAAAAAACATACTTAAAGAGGGTGAAAACAGTTTATACATCCGGTTTTATTCACCCGTACAATCGCTGATGCCTGCACGGCTGACCGCAGGGTACGATTATCCGGCCGGAAACGACCACCGCGATGAAAAACTGAGCATATACAACCGGAAAGCACCTTACCAGTTTGGTTGGGACTGGGGAATCCGCATAGCACAGATGGGGATCTGGAAACCGGTATCCTTGGTATTTTATGACAAGGTACGGATCGATGATTTTTTCGTAAAACAGACATCTGTTACAGCACAATCGGCTAAAATCGAAAATATAGTCGAAGTGTTTTCCATCGCCGAAAAACCTGTTTCTGCAATTGTTACGGTTGAATATGCCGCAGCGGGTGAAGCCAAAAGATCGGTATCAAAACAAGTAACGCTACACCGAGGCAACAATACCGTTTTCTTGGAGTTGGAAATTGCATATCCCAAAAGATGGATGCCAACCGGCTGGGGGGATCAACACCTGTATGATTTCACAGCAAACGTTGCTGCGGAAAACCGGGTAATTACTGAAAAAACAGAAAAAATAGGCTTACGTTCTGTCAGACTGGTTCAGGAGCCGGACAAGTACGGAAAATCATTTTATTTCGAAGTAAACGGCATTCCTCTCTTTGCCAAGGGCGCTAATTATATCCCGGGCGAGATTTTCACTACTCAACAAAACGAAGATTATTACACCAAACTTTTTGATAACATTGAAGCGGCAAATATGAACTTTGTCCGTGTGTGGGGCGGCGGAATCTACGAGAACGAAGAATTTTACCGCCAGGCCGATAAAAGAGGCATCCTGGTTTGGCAGGATTTCATTTTCGGCTGTGTGCCCTACCCGTCCGACGATCGTTTTCTGGCCAACGTGAAAGACGAAGTTATATATAACCTCAAACGCCTGCGCAACCGTGCTTCCCTGGCGTTCTGGTGCGGGAACAATGAGGTGGAAGAAGGGCTTCAACACTGGGGTTGGGACAAACAATACCCGGAGGATATTTACAACGTCTGGCTCGAAGGTTACGACAAGACGTTCCGTGAACTCATTCCTGGCCTGGTAAATGAGTTCGACGGAACACGCAGCTATATCCACGGTTCGCCATACGATTCCAACTGGGGAAATCCCGAAACGTTCGCATCGAGCGATGTGCACGACTGGGGGCTCTGGTACGGACACCTGCCGTTCGAAGGAATGGCCGGCCGACTTCCGCGCTTTGCCAGTGAATTCGGCTTCCAGTCGTTCCCCGAAATGAAAACCATCCGCTCTTTCTCACCTGAAAATGAATGGAGCCTGGAAAGTGAAGTAATGAAAGTTCATCAAAAAGCATCCACCGGAAACTCACTCATCAAAAAATACATGGACATGTATTACCACGAACCCCGGAATTTTGAAGATTTCGTTTATATCGGACTGGTAATGCAAGGCAACGGTATGGAAGAATCCGTTGAAGCTATGCGCCGTGGCCGTCCCTATTGCATGGGTGCACTCTATTGGCAGATAAACGATGACTGGCCGGTGGTTTCCTGGTCGAGCATCGATTATTACGGCAACTGGAAAGCACAACACTACCGCATGCGAGACGTGCTGGCTCCGTTGGCATTGGGTGTAGAATTCAAGGATAATCAACTGAATTATTACACCCTGTCGGACTTCCTCATCGATAGGAATGGCTTGCAGTTAACCGTGCAGGTAGTGGATTTCAACAAAGGCGTAGTGAAACAGTTCAAGGAAAAAGTGAACGCAAAAGCCAACTCCAGCAACGTGGTAAAAACTTTCAACGTAGAAGAATTACTATCTGAAGCCGATAAGTCAAACAGGATGATCCGAGCGTGGTTAACCGACAGCAAGGGAAAAAAACTTTCCGTCAAAGATCATTTCTTCTACTGGCCCAACAAACTAAACCTGCCGCAAACCACCGTACAAACTTCGGTAAAATATGCCGACGGCAAATATACCGTTACGCTCACAAGCAAAAAGTTGGCGAAGGACGTTTTTATCGAGATCCCTGTAATGGGCGCGAAGTTTACCGATAACTTCATTGATCTGCTTCCGGGAGAAAAAAAGGTAATAGAAATAACCTCTCCCGAACTGAAAGCATCAGCAAAAACACCGGTTACCGTAAGGCATATTAGGGAGACGTACTGAAGAAAGTTTAAAAGTAAACATGAAATCATTAAAAGAACTGTATAGAATTGGGAACGGCCCGTCCAGCAGCCACACCATGGGACCTAAAAAGGCTGCAGAGCTATTCCTGGAAAGGGCTCCCGGAGCTGCGAAATACGTGGTAACGCTGTACGGAAGCCTGGCAGCTACCGGAAAAGGGCATTTAACCGACACTGCCATCCTGAACGTGTTGGAACCGCATGCCCCAACCACCATCGAGTGGCTACCCAGGACATTCCTGCCGTTTCATCCCAATGCGATGAGGTACGACGCTCTCGACGCAACAGGCAATAAACTCGATTCTTGGACGGTCTACAGCGTAGGTGGCGGAGCATTAAGCGACGGTACCACTGTTGTGGGGCTATCGGAAGCCGCACAAAAAGATATCTATCCGATGACAACCATTGCCGATATACAGGCATGGTGTGAGCAAAACGGCAGAACGTACTGGGAATACGTTGAAATACATGAGGATAATGATATTTGGGAGCATTTGCGGGACGTGTGGCAGGTGATGAAAGCAGCCGTAAAAAGTGGTTTGGATAACGAGGGGGTGTTACCGGGTCCGTTGAACCTGCAACGCAAAGCCGCATCCTATTTCATCAAAGCCAAAGGCTACAAGGCATCGCTTCAGTCGCGCGGGCTGGTGTTTGCTTATGCGCTGGCGGTCTCGGAGGAAAACGCCTCCGGGGGAAAGATTGTCACTGCGCCTACGTGTGGTTCGTGCGGAGTACTTCCAGCTATCCTGTACTACCTGGAAGAAAGCCGCGATTTCAGCGAAACCCGCATCTTGCGGGCGTTGGCTACAGCCGGTTTGTTCGGCAACGTGGTCAAGCAAAACGCATCGATATCGGGGGCTGAAGTGGGTTGTCAGGGCGAAGTGGGTGTAGCCTGCTCCATGGCGGCAGCAGCAGCCAGCCAGTTGTTCGGGGGTAGTCCGGCTCAGATTGAATATGCGGCCGAAATGGGATTGGAGCATCACCTGGGAATGACATGCGATCCGGTTTGCGGACTGGTACAAGTACCTTGCATCGAGCGAAATGCTTATGCCGCTGCGCGCGCATTGGATGCCAACCTCTACTCATCGTTTACCGACGGTATCCATCTGGTATCGTTCGACCGTGTGGTTGAAGTAATGAAACAAACCGGCCATGATTTACCCTCGCTCTACAAAGAAACCGGAGAGGGCGGGCTCGCAAGGGATTACAAAAGGATGAAAAACTAATTACCCACAGCTTTTTTACTCTGTCATAGCGGGTTTATACATATCCTGTGCAGTAATGCCACATTCCTTCATCATCTGTATGCAATATTCCATTTTACCGAAATCGGAATTGGAGTTGTTGGTACCGAATGTGAATTTCAGCCCGGCAGCTTTGGCTTTCTGAATAAAAGACTTGTTCGGTATCTTATACCGATGGTTGATCTCCAATGCTTTATGAGTTCTCACCATAGCCTCAATCACTTTGTTTTGACGTTCATCCGTCCAAAAAAGGTCGTAACGGTCGTTCATCGCATCGGGAAGAAAATTGGGGTTTACATACACATCCATCGGTTCGTCCATAACCTTCACAATGTTCTCAACAATCAGATCCATGTATTTTTGTTCATCGTCTATGAATACTTCATCCGGCATCCACAAGCGGGTTCTGTTGCCTTTTCGATCTGTAAACGTCATGGCATCCGTAAAAACATAATCGAACAGGTCACGCACTTCTTTAGAAAAAGTGGCCGGCCATTCACGCCCTTCTCCCTGCATGGCCTGAACAAACGGCTGGCCTTTCATTCCATTGAAATACTCCAGTACCTGCGCATCATTTTGAATGGGAAATCCTATACCGCAGTTGGGTGCCAATGCATAATTGATGCCATACTTGCGTGATTGGGACCTAGCCAGCTCCAACGTCAGGTCTTCTTTCAGGTGCACGTGATAATCGAGTACCGGAAAATTCGCCTGATGCAGTTTTATGATCTCGTCCGATGATTCGTCGATAGCTTGGACAAGCTGGCTGTCAATCACCGTTTTTTCGATTTTTAACGGCGTAACTTCAATGAATTTCACTTCAACGATACCTTCAGTACTTTGCAGGCAAAAAGTTCCTCCTGAAAGGATTTGCGACCTGTTTTCCGGTGTACGGTACGGTTGTGCAGGTTCAATATAGTCTACTAGTAATTCATCGTTAACAGCCACCTCTATCTTTTTACCTTCTACCCGGATACGAAGGTTAAACCATTCGTTGTTTTTCACAATAGATTTTGTCAGGTTCCTGACTGACAATAAACTTCCCGTCTTTGTCCACCATTGTTGATGATCCAGATCGTTGTTGAGCGCAACAGCGTAACCGCCGTTACCGTTTTCATCGGTATGAAAACGGACCTCTCCCTTCCCGTTATCCATCGTTTTTGCCGTAAGAAGCAGTTCAAAATCGGTGAACATTCCGTTTTTCAAGGTCATTTTACCGACACCATCCATTCGGACTACGGAATCCGAAACCGTCACCGGCCCTTCAGTCAGCCAGTTCGTCACATCTTTTCCGTCAAAAAGGATTTTTTTCTTGTTCTGCTCGGTACAGCCCGGCAATATGAGAGAAACAACACACAAGAACGATAGAATTTTTTTTGCCATAGTTTTAAATTTTTCAGAAGGTCAATAATAATTCAACTGTAAACTTGTCCGAATCCATTTCTTCGTAGAGATTCAAAATATCAAGCTCTTGATTTATAAAATACCATTCGTAATCGAACCGCAATATCGATGAAAAATATTTTTTAGTAAGCCCAAAACCAAGCCCGACTGTCAACCTATCCACATCAAAACCCTTTTCGTTCATATGCTTGTCAATGGCATCCCATCGAACGGCAGGCACAATATTCTTGAAAAAATAGGTTTCCTTAAGAGGAACTGCATAAGCGCCCTGCAGGTAATAGGAAAACATCTGATCTTCGTCGACCTCTTTGTTATCACGTTTCATAAATTCCGTTTCTACTTTCCAGTTAGCGCCCTCATAACGCAAATCTGCTCCGTAAAAAAAGTAATGTACTGTGGGTGTATTCAGGTAATCGTAAAACTTGAACGTCGACCGCAGCCCTTTCATACTACCGAGTTCGAGACGCCCGCCGTACGACAATTTTTCACGCCAGACCGGATCGTTGATCGTGTTCCCATTATATGCACCAAACTCAATGGAAGCCGGAACCGCATCAATCTTAAAATTATAATCGGCCAGAAAACCGATATCGCGTGTGCTTATAAAATATTTTCCTATAAAAGCACGGTTGGCAAACATCAGGTTGGCTGGCGAAACAACGTAAGAATTAAAAATTGGAATACTAGTCTGCCCCAGAGAAAGAGACAGTCCCCTGACGGGTTCAAAAGAACCGTACAAATCCAGCACTTTAAAGTTACCGTTATCGCTGAGCTCTATCTGTCCACGGTAGGAAAAGAAAGGGGTCAGGTAACCGCGTACGCCCATCCTGGAATTTCTGACGGAGAACCTGGAACTTCCGGTTTCAGAGGCATACTCAAATTTATTTTTCATCGTTCCATCAACCTTAAAAGTGGGATAACGAACGGAATCTGTTTCCTGTGCCGGTGTCAGCAGGGAAAACATCATAAAAATAGCAACGAATAGTTTTTTCAACGACATGGATTGTTTGACGTTTAACATTTACTTAATTTTCGATTTCCGCTATTTGTGCTTCCCTTTCAATCATTTTCTTTTTGATCTCCAGTCCCCAGAAGTAGCCACCCAATCCGCCGTCGGAGCGGATAACACGGTGACAGGGAATAATGTAGGAAACGGGATTATCCCCGATAGCGGATCCGACTGCGCGTACCGCTTTCGGATTGTTTACAGCCTTCGCGATGGCTTTATAGGAAGATAATTTTCCAACGGGGATTTGCAGCAACGCTTTCCAGACACTTAACTGAAAATCGGTTCCTGCAATATGTAACGGAAGCTCCGAAACTCTTTCGTTTTTAATAAAGCTCAACGCGAGTTTATGTAAACCGGCTTTTTGTTCCTGAAGAGCCGTGCCGGAGTATCTCTTTTTCAAATCATTCAGCATCGGTTCCTTTTCTCCGAAACCCACATAACAAATACCTTTTGAAGTGGAAGCAATAACTGCCAGTCCGTAGTCGGTTTCATAAAAGAAATAGCTGACAACCGTATCTTTCACCTCTTTTTTGTTCAGAGGAACAATGGAAACAATGTTGTTCATATCAGTTGGCAAAAAACTGTTCAAACCCTTCGGAATAAGCTATGTCCAGCGTACTGTCGGGTTTCACGTAAATAAAATAATAATGCAGTCCCGGTATTTTCCGGGCAATCTCCTTCGACTTTTCCAAGCCCGAAGCCATAAATGCCGTAGCATAGGCATCGGCAGTCATACAATCTTCAGCAATAACGGTTGCGCCTAAAATATCCTGTTCCGAAGGATACCCGGTTTGCGGGTCGATGGTATGGGCATACTTTTTTCCGTCTTTCACGTAGAAATTCCGGTAATTCCCCGATGTCGCCAGCGACTTATCGCATAGCGATAAGATGGTTTGCAATTCATGCTGCATACCCGTACTGTCATCAATAGGCTTATCTACTCCGATGCGCCAGCATACACCTTTATCGTTCACGCCTTTGGTCACGATCTCACCGCCAATCTCTATCATGTAATTTTCAATCCCATAGCTATCGAACAAACGGGCAACCAAATCACAGGCATAACCTTTGGATATGGCGGAAGTGTTTAACTGTAGCCGCGGATCGGATTTTACGACATTTCCTTCACTGTCGATCCGGATCTTATCGTATCCCACAAATTCTTTCAGGCTGTCGATAATTTCGGGCGTGATGCTGTCCATATTCCTGAAACCGAATCCCCAGGCATCAATAAGCGGCGAGGCCGTAATATCAAATTTTCCGTCCGTCATCCGTGAAACTTCCGTAGCTTTGTTGAATACTTCCATAAAAAGTGAATCGGGCTTCACGGGTATATTGCTGTTTATTTTGGTGATGACCGTATTTTCCCGGAAAGGATTCAAAGATTGCTCAAACCTGTCCAGTTCAGCCAGAATCTCATCCTCCAATGATCTCTTGTAAGCGTATTTGATGTGGTAAGAGGTATGGAAAATTTCACCGCTGTTTTGAAAATAGGAGTAGTTTTGTTTTTTAGGATTACACGAAGATACAATAATTGTAAAAATAAGTACGGATACCGTTAGAAAAGATATTTTTGTCTTCATCTGTGTTTTAATTAATTGAAATATCATTAGATCCACTTCGTTATTTCTTCCGGCGATTTCCGTTTCTTGTTTCTGGGATCCGGATCAACGTTTTCCGGATAACCAACGGGTAATAGAACGATGGGTTCCTCATTTTCACTGAGTTGTAATCCCTCCTTTACGGTTTGCGGATTGAAGTTGCAAACCCAACAAGTTCCAAGTCCAAGTTCAGTGATTTTTAACACCATGTGTTCCACGGCAATCGCTATATCGATATCGAGGTGGTCCTTGCCGTCACACGGGCGTTTCCACGATTGTTGATGGTCTCCGCAGGCAAGGATGTATAGCGGGGCACTATTGAACCACTCTCGCGGATAGCTCTGACGTACTATTTTTTTGGCTTCTTCCGATCGGCATATGTAGAATTTCCACGGTTGAAAATTAACGGCTGAAGGAGCTAAACGGGCACTTTCGATTATCTCACCAATAACTTCTTTATCAATAGATTGATCCTTGAATTTTCTTACCGATCTGCGTAACTGGATTATCTCGTCAAGTTTCATCTGTTATCCCTTAAAATTCTTCTTCAATCCTGTAATTATTCCGGTCGGGAGAATTGCGCGAAATCAATTCACCCAGAAAACCGGTAAGGAAAAGCAGTGTTCCCAGAATCATCATCGTTAGTGATATGTAAAAGTAGGGCGATTCGGTTACCAGCCGGTACGGATTTCCTACATGCATATCGTACAGTTTAGTGGCGCCTACCAGGATGCTGGCAATAAACCCCAGAATAAACATTATACTGCCCAAGAGCCCAAAGAAATGCATCGGTTTCTTGCCGAATTTATTCAAAAACCAGATGGTCAACAAATCGAGGTAACCGTTCACAAAACGGTCTGCGCCGAACTTGCTTTTTCCGTATTTGCGCGCCTGATGACGGACCTCTTTCTCGCCGATCTGTTTAAATCCTGCATCTTTTGCCAGAATGGGAATATAGCGGTGCATGTCGTTATACACTTCAATGCTTTGGGCCAATGAGCGTTTGTAGGCTTTTAGACCGCAATTGAAATCGTGAAGGCGGATACCCGATACTTTTCTTGCCGTGGCATTAAAAAGCTTCGACGGCAGGTTTTTGGTCAGTGTGGCATCGTAACGCTTGCGTTTCCATCCCGAAACCAGGTCGTAACCCTCTTCCCTTATCATCCGGTAAAGTTCGGGAATTTCATCGGGGCTGTCCTGCAGGTCGGCATCCATGGTAATCACCACGTCTCCTTTAACTTTCCGGAAGGCACAGTGCAAAGCGGGTGATTTTCCGTAATTGCGTTGGAACTTAATCGCCTTCACCCGGTCCGACTGTTCACGAAATCCGGTAATCACTTCCCACGAATGATCGGTACTCCCATCGTCTACAAAGATAATTTCGTACGAAAATCCGTTTTGTTCCATCACCCGCTTAATCCATGCGTGCAGTTCTGGAAGGGATTCCTCTTCGTTGTAGAGTGGAATTACAACAGAAATATCCATAATTTTTTATTTGACGATTTTAGATTGACGATTTACGATTTGCAGGTGTGTACCTGCGGGCAAACGGCACAACAAATAACGACAAAATCGTTCCGATAAAAACATCGGCCAGGATCACGTTACTGAAGATATAGTTCACGGTTGTCGGTAGCGGCTGGTCTTCAAGGGAATTTACCATGCTCTCACTCAAATTCATCATCCTTACGGTCTCGATCATATTTTCATACAGCTTCCCTACAAAAGCCTGGTCAACCCAAGTGATATGTATGAAGACAATCACAGCTTCCAGAAGTGATGCAAAAAAAAACAGCATGATACCAAACTGGACTCCGTGCCAATATCCCATATTGTTGTTTACGATTGCGGTTTTATACTTTACCAGAAAATAAAAAAGAATAAGCGGAGTGCCTATAGCCAAGAATGATCCGAGGATACTTAAAGCCGGAATCCGGCCCGCACCCATCACAAAAAGATATTTCAACATCCAAAACAGACCCAAAAAAACGCCACCATACATGGCATAGTTCATCAACTGACTCTTATCTTCCTGCATAAAAAACTATTTAACGTACAAAAGTAACTAAAAAAAGTCAGAAGTCGGAAACCGGAAGCCGGAAGATTGTTTTTTTCATAAATCGCGAATGATTAACTAAAAATTTCGATAAATACGTTAACTTTGCGCGAATCAAAAAAAGTAAACATATTTTTTAGCATGGAAAATGTAAAACCGCTCACCCCCCTGTCCAAAACTGTAGTTGGGGTTCAGTTTCTTTTTGTGGCTTTCGGTGCCACAGTTTTGGTACCTCTTTTAGTCGGCCTGGATCCTTCCACAGCATTATTCACTGCCGGAATCGGGACACTGGTCTTTCATCTGGTAACGAAAGGCATTGTCCCTATCTTTTTAGGCAGCAGTTTCGCTTTTATCGCGCCGATTGTTAAAGCCACCGAGCTTTACGGATTGGCCGGGACCTTATCGGGGTTAGTGGCCGTAGGCGCTGTTTATTTTCTGATGAGTGCACTCGTCAAGTGGCAGGGGATGAAAGTTATCCAGCGGTTGTTCCCACCCGTAGTTATTGGCCCGGTTATCATGCTTATCGGTTTGTCGCTTTCCGGAACGGGTGTGAATATGGCTGCAGAAAACTGGCTGTTGGCTATTATTGCGCTTGTAACTGCCATTATCGTGAGCATGTTTGCCAAAGGGTTGCTGAAACTGATTCCTATTTTCAGCGGAATCATTGTGGGATACATTGCTGCTGTTTTTATGGGGAAGATCGATTTTACACCCGTCATTGAAGCTCCCTGGTTCAGTCTGCCGCAATTTGTCACCCCAAAATTTTCGTGGCAAGCCATCCTGTTTATGGCTCCGGTAGCCATCGCTCCGGTTATTGAACATGTTGGCGACGTTTATGCTGTGAGCCAGGTAGCTGGAAAAGATTTCGTAAAAAAGCCGGGACTTCACCGAACGATGTTGGGCGACGGCATTGCATGCAGCATAGCCGGGCTTATCGGCGGACCTCCGGTTACCACTTATTCGGAAGTTACCGGCGCAATGGTGCTGACCAAAGTGACCGATCCGGTAGTGATTCGCATTGCGGCGGTGACGGGCATTGTTTTTTCGTTAATTGGGAAAATAAGCTTCTTCCTTAAAACCATACCCAACGCGGTGCTAGGTGGAATTATGTTGTTGCTTTTCGGCATGATTGCAGCTACCGGCGTCAACAACATGATCGCCAACAAAACCGATATGAGCGTTACACGCAACCTGATTATTGTCTCGCTTATCCTGACTACGGGAATCGGTGGGGCTATTTTTAAGATAGGTGATTTTACCTTTGCCGGCATCGGGTTAGCGGCTATGGTCGGTGTAGTCCTGAACTTGATTTTACCCGGCCACAAGGAAGAGAAGGGAAGCGAAGCCAAGTAAAAGACTCAATAATCATTGTCCGGACAGTAACAGGAGCCGGTGTGTCTTGCAGATGCGGAGCGGAAGTTCATTCTTCCGCTCCGTAGAACTTTTTATTGAAAAATACGTTCAAAGGGAAAGAACGTAAAGATGGAAAAAAAGACAACGCAGAAAACCAACAAAAAGGGATCGTGGATTTTTAATATAATTTTTATCGGGTTAATTGCCTTGATTTTGTTTACACCGGTTGGTAGCAAATTGAAGTATTGGACAAGCAAACTGATGGCTTCTTTTACTCCATCGGTGCAAAAAGTGGAGAAACGCGAAAAATTAACCGATTACCACTGGCTGCTGACCGATAACAACAGTCAATCTTTCGATTTAAGTCAGGCGCAGGGGAAAGTGATTTTCCTGAATACCTGGGCAACATGGTGCCCACCTTGCATTGCAGAGATGCCTGCCTTACAGGAACTTTACAACAAGTACAAAAATAATCCCGATGTGGTGTTTGTGTTTGCAACCACAGATCCGAAGAATACGGTGGATAAATTCATGACCGACAAAGGGTACAATTTGCCGGTGTATTACATTCAATCTGCCCCACCCCCTCAACTGGCTTCCAACACCATTCCCATCACTTTTTTGATTGGAAAAAACGGCGGTATTGCCATCCGGAAAGTAGGCGCCGCCGATTGGAGCAGCAGGAAGGTTACCGGCACAATTGACCAGTTACTTCAAGAATAAAACGCACCGCTATCCGGTGAGGGCATACCTGTCAAGGTATTCTTCCCAGCATCTTGTCCATTACCCAATTGGTTCGCATGGCAGAACGAAAATCACTTACGGGATAGGGTCCGTTGCCATTCAGGTAATTCACAATGCTCTGAATCAGGTAAAACTGAATGTTTTCGGGATTTTCTTCGGTATAGATTTTTTCGCCGGAGGCACGGTTGAGGACGATAGGTGTGAAATGAAACGTAGAAAACCGGATAGATCCCTTCGATCCAATAATTTCCACCTCATCCGTACGTTCACTCACGGGAGCTGCAAATTCCCAGTGTCCGCTGCCTCTCACACCCGTCTTATGCAACCACTCTCCGTCCACCGTATCTTCCACATCGTACAATCCGGCTACGTTTTTAGCCGTTCCGCCTACTTCGGTTATTTCACCGAAAACAAAATCCAGGTAATCCAGTTGATGCGAAGCCAGATCGTAGAAATACCCGGCTCCCGCAACCTCTTTCTTCACCCGCCAGGGAAGTGTTTCCCGGCTTAAATCGGATGGATACGGCGGTATAATGAACCGGATTTTCACTTCGCGGACCTCTCCTATCTCTCCACTTTCCAGCAACTGCCTTATACGCAGAAAATAGGGCAACGTCCTGCGGTAATACGCCACAAAACAGGGAACTCCCGTCTCTTTTGCAGCTTCCGCCATGATCACACACTCTTCGAACGAAGCAGCCATGGGTTTCTCCACATACACCGGTTTTCCGGCTTTCATGGCCGCAACAGCATATTCGGCATGTGATCCGGGTGGCGTAGCAACGTATACCGCATTCACAGCGGAGTCATTAATCAACGCATCCGCATCGGAATACCACTTGGCTATATGGTGCCGCAACGCGTAATCCTTGGCTGATTCTGCATCACGGCGCATCACCGCAACTACATCCGACCCATCGACTTTGCGGAAAGCCGGGCCGCTTTTCTTTTCCGTTACATTTCCGCAACCGATAAAACCCCAGTTAATCATATTTTAATAGAAATTAGAGGTTGACCCTTGGCTCTTGAATTTCTTATATCCTCTGTAAGAAACAAGCGCCAGAACAATAACTCCGAACAATATCGCATACAGGTATACAAAGACCTCCGAAACCCCTTCGTTTTCTCCGTAGGAATGTAAACCGCTCAAGAGGTAATTTACTCCCCAAAATGTCATCAGCACCGAAGCAAATGCCATTACCGATGCCAGGTTAAAGAACCAATCGTTATTCAATTTCCTGACCAGATGGATATGGGTGACCACGCTATAGACAACAACGGTAATCAGTGCCCAGGTCTCTTTAGGATCCCAGCTCCAGTAGCGGCCCCACGATTCGTTAGCCCAAATACCGCCCAAAAAAGTACCGATAGTCATCAGGGCCAACCCCACCAACAATGACATGTTGTTGATAATACTCAGTTCCCTGACGTGAAGCATTGCCGTCTCTTTTTTAGCCACACTTAGAATAAGGAGGTTAGATAACCCCAACAACAGGCTTATCCCAAAAAAACCGTAAGCAGCCACCGTTACAGCAACGTGGAACATAAGCCACGGAGATTTAAGTACGGGTACAAGCGTTGTAATCTGGGGTTCCATCCAGTTCAGACCGGAAACAAAAAGAATTATTCCTCCGAAGATGGTTGCCGTTGCCAGGGTGAGATCACTTTTCCGTCCGAAAATCAATCCGGCCAGTATGGTAGCCCAGGCTACATATACCATGGTTTCGTACGAGTTGCTCCAGGGTGCGTATCCCGATATATACCAACGCATAGCCATGCCGTAGACGTGATACAGAAAAACCAGAAAAATACCCCAGACGAGTACCTTGGAGAGAATATTTGTCCACATTGCTTCTTTGAAAAGCCGTAAAAAAGCCGTCATAAGCAACAGGAGGCCCAGGGCAAAATAACCGGTGCGGGTTTTACTGAAAATATTTTGTTTGTTGTAACGGATCTCCGTGCGTATTTTCTTGGGGTTTATGTGACCGGCTTGATCTGCCTTTTGTTGAAAGGCAGCTATTGAATCAAGAATTGTGTTGGGTTGCTGCCAGTCTCCGCTTTCAAGCGACCGGTTTACTTCCGAAAGATACAGGGGCAAAGAGCGGGAAATAAACAAGGAGTCTTCTTCAGGTATTCCCGACAAATCATCTCCCGGAGCATACCAGGTATCGTTAGGAGCATCTGCTTTTGGAAAAAGTGTCAGCAGTTTATGGTTCAGCAACAAGAAAAGAATGTTTATCTTTTCATCGAGTTTGATAATATCTTTATCAAACTCATTTCTTTGCGATTCGGGTTTATGATAGGCTTCATTTACCCGGGCAAGAAGTTTGTAGTTTCCCTTCGGGTCAAAGACCTGGGCATACGCAAAATGCTGTTCCGGTAACTGAAACATTTTTGCCACCTCTTCGTTGGAGTTGGCAATGAACGGCACCTGCATCCACATCTGTGGCATCGTGAGTATCCCCAGCAAGAACTGATCGGAATTTAGTCTTCCAATTTTATTGTTCTTATGTATCTTTCTCAATAGCTCCGCTGAAAACGTATTCATCGGTATAATCCTGCCTGCGAATTGAACCGGTAACTGTCCGAACTCCGCAGCATGTTCCACCGGGACAGCATTTCTTTGCACGGCCTGAAAAACAGCCTGGCTGGTAAAGTCCTGTGCGCCGGCGCTAAAGGTTACAAGCAAAAAAACGGCCGTCAGCTTTGCCGAACGCCTCAATTCGTTTAACTGGCGGCTAAGCTTATTTAACCGGGAGTTTGGAGTAACGAACATCAATACAAACCCGGCTACCAGGAAAAAATATCCGGCGTAAGTAATGTTTCGTCCCGCTACATCCTTGTTGACGGATAAAACAGTGCCTTGCTCGTCCTCGTCGTAAGAGGCCTGAAAAAAACGATATCCTTTCAAATCGAGTACATTGTTCATGTAAACACGTGCCTCACGCACTTCACCATCGATATGTATCCGTAAATCGCTCTCATAGGAGGAAGGGCTCATGGAACCGGGATACCTGATCAACCTGAATTGGGTAAGCTCCAGCGTGAACGGGAGTTCTTCCTTAAACACCCCTTTCGACGTGTGCATAACCATTACATTGTTTGTTTCCCCTTCACGGATGTGCATTGTTCCTTCTTTTCCAAAGACATGTGTTGTTAAAGCCCCGGCGAGAATAACAACAAACGCAAAGTGGATAACCGTAAGTGCCCAACGGCGTCTTTTTATAAAACGGTGATCAATAAACGTTAAAATGAAATTTACAACCAACAGGAATTGGAGGAAAAAGAAAACGGGTGAATAATAAATCATCACTTTGGCCGCTTCGGTAGTCATCTCTTTTTCGATAAACGTAGCAAGCGCCATTAAAAAGGCATAAACAAGTAAAAGAACTATTGTTGTTTTATAGGATGCGAGAAGTTGTCTTATTTTTTCCATAGTTTAATTGATATTGAAACAGTTGTCCCCGTATTTCAACTTAATATCGTTTCTATACGGTACAGGCTTTCACAAAAATATAAAAATAACCGGTTGATGCGTTATATTATCTGATAAAAATCCCCGAAACAGCGGTGTTCCGGGGATTTTGAGATCAAGCCAAAGCTCGTATTAACTTACTTGTTCTTTTTCAGGCCTCTTTCCATTGTTTTCTCAACAAGTCGAGCGCAGCCGGGACAACTACCTTTCGGTCGCCCTGGCAGCCGCATTCAAAGCTGACGTACTTATCGTAACCGATCATTTTCAATCCGCGGAAACCGTTCACGTAGTTGTCGGCTTCTCCGTCTTCTCCCGGCATGCTGCGGCGCTTACGGCTGGCCATATGCACGTGTTGCAGGTATTTTCCCGCTGAAACGAAAGCCGCCATGTCACACGTTTCTTCCCACGTCATGTGCCAGAAGTCTCCCAGACAGGTAACTCCGGGGTTGTTGATGTCGCGGCATATGGATGCAGCATCCGCCACCTGGCGGAGGTAAAAGGCTTCCTTTCGGTTCAGAGGCTCCAGGATAACCGTTGTGCCATACTTTTGAGCCGTGTTGCCCATTTCGTTGAACTGCTCACACAGGAAATCGCGCGTTTCTTGTGTATGTGGCATCACCGGCACCTGCGAATTGAACGCCGGAACGATGATCACTCCCGTTGAGCCAAGTTCACCGCCCAGGATGATCAGTTCTTCCATCGTGTCACGGCATTTCTTGCGGATAGCGGGATCGGTAGAAAGAATGAATCCTTCGAAGCCGGCGCAAACGGCGCTAACTTTGATGTTACGCCCTTTTAACGCATCCTTGAACTCTTGCATCCTGCCTTTCATCCCCCTGCCGTGGGGCTCGAACCCCACCACGCCGTGTTCTTCCATAAAGTCGAACTTTTCGTTCAGGTTTGCACCGGGAGCTGTCCCTTCCTGAAACGATATTCTGAGCTCTGCCTTGATCGGAAAGGCGGGAGGAGTACCGGCCGGGGTTTCACCCGCGAAAGCGCTCAGGGACTTTCCAAGGCCGGCTACAGCGGCACCGGCAAGTGATGATTTGATGAATTTTCTTCTGTCTATCGTCATGATTATAACGTATTTATTCTTTTATTTGGCACTTCCCGGCACAGGGACAGTAAAGCCTTTCATGTCCATCTTGCCGATGTTCAGGTCTGCCGGGGTATAATCCAGGGGAGCCGCCGCCATGGCGTCCCAGGTGGTCTCCTGGCCGCTGTAGGCCGCCTCGCGTCCCATGATGGCTGCCAGGTTGGAAACTGCCGTTTCGGATGCCTGCTCGATGGGGGTGTTTGCCCGGATACAGTTAATCAGGTTCACGTGTTCCAGCGTGTAGGGGTCGGTCTGCTTGAAGTTCGCCTTTTCAGCCTCACCGTCGTATTGCCAGAGGACGTTTCCGGCCAGATCCTTGATCACGTGCCCGCCCTGGCTTGTCCACGAACCTTTTGTTCCCTGGATGAATTCGCTCACGTTGTTGGCGCATCCGTCAATCTGGCGGCACATGCTGTGCAGGTGGATCCCGTTCTCCATGGTGAAATCCACACTGAAATTATCGTACTGGTCTCCGGTCACACGGCGCTGGCGGGAGCCGAAGGCGACTGCTTTCGCCGGTTTCAACCCGCTGAACCAGGTAAACACGTCGATGTTGTGGACGTGCTGTTCCACGATGTGGTCTCCCGACAACCATTTCCAGTTCACCCAGTCGCGGACCATGAATTCGAAATCGCTCCAGGCGGGTTGGCGGTCGCGGTACCACAACATGCTCTGGTTCCAGTAGACGGCTCCCCCGGTGATCTCCCCGATAAGGCCGCCCATGATCTGTTTGTATGACTCAACGTATGAGCGTTGGTGGTGGCGCTGCGTTCCGGTGACAACGCTTAAATTCTTGGCCTGGGCCTGTTTGGCTGTCGCCACGATGGTGCGGTATCCTACCGAATCCACGCAAACCGGTTTTTCCAGGAAACAATGCTTGCCCTGTTCCACGGCATACTTGAAATGTTCCGCGCGGAAAAACGGCGGCGTGCAGTCGATCAGGATATCAATCCCGCTGTCAATGACCTGCTTGTACGCATCCAGGCCCACGAAACGCTTGTCGGCCGGTACATCGATGCTTTTTTCCGCTTTCAGCTTGTCGGCCAGGCCGTTCACCTTGTCTTCGAACACGTCGCCCAACGCCACGATCGTAACACCGTTAGCGGCATTCAGGAAATTCATGGCGGCGCCCGATCCTCTTCCTCCGCAACCGACAACACCAGCTTTCAACTCTTTTCCGTCTGTAGCCAGGTCCACCAACTCCGGCACGTAATACGTTCCGGGTTCTTTCAGGGGAACCGTTACATCCTTTTTCTCACCGCTGCAAGAGGTTAAAAAACCCGTCGTTCCGGTCCCGATCACGCCTGCTGCTCCGGCAACAGCCGAAGTTTTAAGAAATGTTCTTCTCGTTAAGTTGTTCTCTCTTTTCATATACTTAAATTTGTTTTAGAAATGTTTTATTTTGCAATTAATGAACTGTCTGGCTCACAAACTACCCTGAATCCAATTCCTTTTATATCGGAATACCACCAGATACTCTTTGGCTGTTGTGGATCGGTTTTTAACCAATCGTCATGCCGGGTGTGGCTGCGTGCGGCCGAACGAACATCGGCTGCATCCGACAAGTAACTTCCGCCTCTCACCACCCATTCTTCACCTTGGGTGACCAGGGGATCACTTGTAACGCCGCTTCTTTTTCCGTATGCAGCTTCATCATACTTGTCAGCGGTGTATTCCATTACGTTACCCAGCATATTTTTTAATCCGAATGGATTAGGCTTCACCAACGACGGTTCCTGCGTACGGTTATCGCTGTTTTTACCGTAGATAACGAATGCGCTTATACTGTCTGTTTTTGCAGGGAAGAACTTCCGCATAAACCCTTCATCGGAAAAATCTTTGGGGCTTCCTGTAAAGAAATAGGGTGTTTGCGTACCACCGCGTGCCGCATATTCCCATTCGGCTTCGGTAGGTAAGCGGTACTTTTTGCCTGTTTTCTGCGACAGCCACTGACAGAATGTTTCTGCGGCATAATGCGTCATTGTAATGGCCGGCCTGTCGCCCGAGCCCCATCCCTGGTCAGGATATCCAAACGGAGGTGTTGGACCGGAGATTGCATCTACACCCATAGCTTTCAAGTTGTTTTCGTAAACCACTTCGGGAGGAGTTCTTCCTTCGCTCATGGTATTGGCATAAAAAGCCCAGTACTGATCCCAGGTAGTTTCTACTTCAGCCATGAAGAAGGGACTTACCTTCACTTCATGTTGTGGGGCTTCATCCGTTTTGTGGAAAGGTTCCTTGGGTGAACTACCCATAGTGTAAGTTCCTCCGGGTACCGCTTTCATGTTGAACGAGACTGCCGTACCGGGGATCTGTTCGGTATAATTTTCAAAAGCCGTTACTGCGGTAGCTTCTTTAAAAAACTTGCTTGAATCCACAGCAGTAGCTACATTCATCCCAGGTATTCCCACCATTTGTCCGTGCGAATAGTTCGGGTTATAATGCCCTGCATCGAGGTGGCAGCTGATACACTGCAGATTGAGCTTTTCATGATTCTCGTCGTAATACATATGCGCGGTAATGCCATCATCGGTTATTCCCTGAGGGAATAAATTCTGATGACATTTTACGCAGGAAGCATTTGGAATATATTTTATAGCATGTTCGAGTTCAGATTTTCTATCCCAGTCGAAGTCTGCACTGTCCTTGGTAAGATATCCCCATACGTCTCTGATACCCAAAGCGGCTTTAGCCGTGTAATGAGCCCATGTGTCGTCTTTTGGCGGCAAATGACAATCCACGCAGTTGACCATTACGCCACTTCCGTTGTTCACGTGAACAGAAAGTTTCCAACTTTCTTCTGCGTGAGGATGAACATGACACATCATGCATGATTCGTTGGTAGAAAAATAAACGGATGTTTGATACAATGCTCCGATGAAAATTATGCCTATCGCAATACCCAACAGCAAAATGAACCCTTTACGTTGATGAAATTTTTTCCGGTTTTTTTTGTGTTGATCACCATAGATGTTTTTAGATTTAGCCATCTATCTATTAATTAATGAATTAAATATTTAATTGTTGCTTTTTAACGCGTAAAAAATAAAATGATATCTTAAGCTTGCAAATATATGAAAATTTAATGGTTTGCAGGTTTAATTTGTACAAAAAAGCAATTTAAATCGCAGATAAATATTATTCAATCCATTTACACCATTTGTTGCAGTGATCGTTACCAGAAGCAATTATTGTTTCTATAAACTGCATGCCGCGAACGCCATCGGCTACAGTAGGAAAATCCAGGATCTTATAATCGGGAGCCTCTCCTCTTTTTTTTGCCAACACCGTCAGCGCGAAGTTTCTGTATATGTTGGCAAAGGCTTCTATAAACCCTTCGGGATGTCCGGAAGGAATTCTTGTGTTCCACAAAGCCAAATCGCTCATGTATTCGTTGCTGCCCATGTAAAGCTCTTCTGTCGGCCTGTCTTCCCATCTCAGGATCAACCGGTTCGGATCCATCTGACGCCATTCCATGCCCCCCTTCTCACCGTAAACCCTGATTCGGATATTGTTTGCTTCACCTGTTGCAATTTGCGTTGCCATAAGTACTCCGGCAACTCCGTTCTCAAAGCGTAAAAGGGCAGCTCCGTCATCATCTACCGGGCGTCCTTCCACAAAGGTTCGCAGATCGGCACATACCTCCTCCACTTTCAACCCGGTGATGTATTCCGCCAGATGCCAAGCGTGGGTACCCACATCTCCCATGGTACCTGCTTTACCAGTACGGGCTGGATCTGTACGCCATCCCGCATTGTTTCCGCCCAATATTTCAATTCTTTTCGACAACCAGCCTTGTGTATATTCTACGTAAACCCGCCTCAGTTTTCCTATTTTACCTTCAGCAATCCTGGCTTTGGCTTCCTTAACCGCCGGATAACCTGAATAGACGTGTGTAAGAGCCAGAACAAGGCCCGTTTCTTCCACTTTCTTTTGGAGTATTTTTGCTTCTTCCAACGAAAAGGTCATGGGTTTGTCAATAACTACGTGAAAACCTCTCTCCAAGGCCATCATGGCCGGTTCAAAATGCCATTTGTTGGGGGTTACGATGGTCACAAAATCCATCCGTTCTTCTTCGGGCAGGAGCATTTCTTTTTCGAACATCTCCTGATAGGTAGTGTATATTCTGTTGTCGGGGAGAAAATATTCCCTTCCGGAACTCCGGGATATTTCCGGATTTACGCTGAAACAACCGCATACCAATTCAATCAGATTGTCCATAAAAGCAGCGTTACGATGAATTGCCCCTATAAAAGCATCACTTCCGCCACCAACCATACCCATTTTAAGTTTTTTTTTCATAAAAAATGATATTAACTAATAATTGGTAAAAAATAAATCCAAATCTACATCTTTTTATCGAACGGACAAAATAAATATAGTCAATCGGAAAAATCCGGAAATTTGCCCTACCCTGTGATAAGTCAATGATAGGACAGATCAACTCACCATAGGATAGGGCAGATAAAATAATTATTCCATTCCAGGATTTTGAACCAAGTTTGGATTACGACGAATTTCATCCTGATGGATTGGGGCAAAATACATCTTATCCAGCCATCTCCTGTTTTCACGACTGGAGAGATCATTTACATAATAATAATAGTCGTAAATCTCTTCATTGTGAATATAAGGCTTCATTGATGACTTACCCGGTTTTAAAATACCCTCCACGATAATTCCTGTCAATGGTTTATTTCCTGCTTCCGGAGCGATCATCCAACGGCGAACATCAAAATAACGGTGTTGCTCATAGGCGAATTCTGCACGACGTTGCTGACGCAGAAAATCACGCATGTCAGCTTGAGAAAATTGTTTTCCACGGATAGTCAGAGTCGATCTGGTATCTTTCAACTCAATACGCCCGCGCAAGATATCCAGCCACTTTGCCGCTTCCTCCAATTCATTCAATTCAATACTCGCTTCCGCAGCAATCAGGTACATCTCGGCTAACCGCATATAGACATGTGGCACGGTTTGTCTAAAATACTGAGCATCAACGGAAGTATCGATAAGTTTCTTTTCATAATAACCTGTCCATGACCCGTTCCAGTCCTCAATAGGTCCCTGGCGGGTATCCACACCCCACATTGAGCGGCGCACTACTCCATCGCGGTATTCAATTTCCACGTCTCCGTTTGTCACTTCATATTTCCCGGACTGTAGGGTTCCCATAGGTGTCGGGTCTAATGTGGCCGCATCAGCCGGACGCGGACGTCCCCACGTATTTCCATCGGTAGCTACAGTGGCATAAAAGCGAGGTTCACGACCATTATAGGGATTTCCTTTCTGGAATTCTCCGGGTTTGGTCATCCCTTCCGGCATAGTTCCATCCTCGAATTCAAACGCCATTACCAGATCCTGTGTTGGCGTAGTTCCGGCCCAGTTATGATAACCATTCGGCCCATGCCATAATCCCATATTATTCGCAGCACCAATAGAAGTGTGGTAATTACGGACAAACATTTGCTCACTGTTTCGAATATCCGTCATAATAGCTTTGAATTTCTCAGCCCTTTCAGTATTGACACCTCCTCTACAATCAATCAACTCAAATGGACCATCCTCGATCACTTTAATTGCAGCATCCCTGGCTGCACGATAAGTAGCCATACGATCACCGTCGAATTGGTTAACAGCTAAAGTATTTATCGTGCGGTCTGCATAGAGAGGACTGGCAACATGCAATAAAATACGGGCTTTTAAACCGGTTGCCACAAACTTGGTTACACGGCCCCATTCGTTCGAGCCAACAGTTGCCGGAAGATATTCTTCGGCCTTTTCCAGGTCGCTCACAATAAATTCAAGACACTCGCGCATGGTATTACGAGGCTTCTTCATTTCTTCTACTTCTGCCAGTGAAAAATCTTCCGTAACGATAGGTACTCCCCCAAAACCGCGTACAAGTTCGTGATACATATGTGCACGCATATAATAGGCTTCACCTTTCATACGATCCAGGTTAAAGCCAACCTTTTCCGGCACATTGTCAATGTTATTGATGATAATATTGGCATAGCGGATACCCCTATACCTGTTTTGCCATTTAAAAGGATTATTATTATTGTCATACCATTGAAGATTGCTTTGTGAAATAGAAACAGCTTCAACAATATCTTTTTGCCCGTAGTTATGGGTAAAATAAGCATCGTCGGTCAATCCGTCCAAAGAATGTTCTTGAGCACCCGGGTGTATGTTATTGTATAGATCATTTACAAAAGCTTGCGTCAAAGCAGCATCGGTAAAAACCATCTGCTCTGTATAAGAAGTAGAAGGTACGATATCCATAAAGTCCGAACAAGAATTGAGGACAACGGCAAATCCCAAAACGATAATGGTTACTATTTGTTTTATATTTCTCATAATCTCTTATTTTTAAAATGTTATAGATACACCGGCGTTCCATATACGACGTTGTGGATATTCCCGACCGGTATCATTGGCTTCCGGATCTTGTACTTTGACATTATCTATCGTAAATATATTTGTACCATTTACATATACACGCAAATCCTGGATTCCTGCACTGCGGAGAGGCGTTGAATTAAACGTATATCCGATTTCCATATTTTTCAGACGCAGATAATCGGTTTTGAACTGATAGTAGGTATTCTTCTGGTCTGTACCCTGCTTCGCCCAATATTCATTCTCGCGGTTATAAGCACGCGGATGTTCCACCATGGGGTTTTCTTCTGTCCAACGGTTTTTATACATGAACTTATAGTAGTTCCCGGCTTCACCGGCTCTTTCACGCCAAATATAGGTAATACCTCCTGTTGCGCCCTGGAATAATGCCCTCAAATCGAAGTTATTCCAACTGAGACCGGTAGTGAGACCGAATACAAAACGTGGCTCCGAGTTTTTGTCGGAACGGACGCGGTCATTCGCATCAATTTTCTTATCACCATTTACGTCTACAAATTTAATATCTCCAGTACGTGCATTGGCCCAATGCGGATAGCTGTCCAGTTCTTCCTGTGTATTGAATACACCGTCGGCAATATACCACAACTCGGTATTTACCGGCATTCCGGTCCTTTTCTGATAATCGGGTATACCGGGGGTTTCATCCCAGAATAACAGTTTATTTTTTGCATACGTCATATTGAACGAAACATCATATTCCACTTTACCAGCCCTGTCTACCCAGGAAATTAATCCTTCTATGCCTCTGTTCTGCATTTCACCGATATTTTCTCTTGGGAGCGTAATACCCGAAATCTGGGGTAATGAAGCGTTTCTGTAAATCAACATATTGGTACGCTTATGGTGGAAAAGGTCGGTCTCCAAGCTTAATCTGTTATCCAGAAACTTAAATTCGAGACCAAGGTCATACGTAGTCCCTACTTCCCAGGTAATATTGGGGTTGGGAGTACGCGTCGGATATAATGTCTTCTGGAATGTTGTTCCAAACATATATTCAGTACCGAAACCGTAGGTATTCAGGTATTGAATACTTCTATCGAGATTTCCGTCAGGATCTAACAGATAATCACTACCGGTTTGGGAGACAGAACTACGCAGCTTAAAATAGTTGATGAAACTGAGGTTTTCCTTCCAGAAATCTTCTTCGGATGCACGCCATGCGGCAGATACCCCCGGGAAGAAACCATACCGTTTATCTTTCGGGAAACGATACGATCCGTCGTAACGGTACACAAATTCAAACAGGTACTTTTCGAGATAGTTATAGTTCACACGTCCAAAGTAGTTGACACGGCTTTCTTTCCAGGAATAGCCTTCTGTTTCCATATCGGTTACCGAACCATTATTTATTTCATCCAGTGCATCTGAAATAAAATATTTACGGGTTGCCCTTACCCTGCGCCATTCGTTACTCTGCGCTTCAACACCAAGGGTAGCGCCAAAGTTATGGTCTCCAATAGAACGGTCGTAGTTGACTACCAAATTGGTCATCCAGTCTGTCTGCTCATCCCTTCTCTCCTCTAACACCGGTTGGGAAACCCCTTTTAACGAGGGGGTCAACTTGTGTTCAGGGTTACCATCCCAAGTATAAAGGGTAAACGGAGTTTCAAAACGACGCCGGTTATTGAAATGTTGGTCATATGACACAGTTCCTATAAGCGACAATCCCTCAACTCCAGGGATTTTAAGTGTCGCCCTCAGTGTATTCTGGATATAATATGCTTTGTGAAGGTCTTTCCCGGTTGCCGGAGTGGCACGCACCACCGGATTATCTCCGTATTCAATATCCGGCCCTGGTTCTCCGGTTGGCCAATAAGCGGGTAAGATAGGTTTACTACGCACCATGGAACTGAAGATATCTGTCGCCCCACGTGCCGGATAATTGGTTACTTGTAAACGGTTTACGTTACCATAGGATATATCAAAGTAATCATTTACTTTCATATCCAGATTGATACGTGTACTGTATTGATCGTAGCGATTCGCTGAATTCTTATAGATACCATCTTCTCCATTAGCAGCCAGACTGACGAAAAACTTGTACCGGTCGCTTCCTCCGGTTATGCTCACATCATGACGATACATGGGCGAAACATCCTTAATTGTTTCTTTATACCAGTTTGTGTCGGGATGTCCCCATGGGTCTGATCCGTCCTGCCATAATCTCAGATCCTCCTGGGAATAACGGGGTTCACGCCCCGAATATTTATCAATTTCATTGACCATCGTCGCATACTCAAAAGCATTAGCCAACTCGGGGATACGTGAGGGTTGAGAGAATCCCATATTGCCGGTATACGTAATTGTGGGCTTTCCTTCTTTACCCCGTTTGGTGGTAATCAAAATAACCCCATTGGCAGCACGAGAACCATAGATAGCCGCCGAAGCATCCTTTAACACCGACATGGATTCAATTTCATTCGGATTAATACGATTTAATCCTCCCGCACGTCCAGGTACTCCGTCGACGACAATTAACGGGTCTTTAGATCCAAGTGTATTCGTACCACGGATACGAAGGGTTGTTCCGCCGCCACCAGGCTCATCCGAACGCTGGAAACCGATTACTCCCGGCATACGTCCCACCACGGCATTAGAAAGATTAGTAGTGGGAGATACCTTGAGTTCATTACCGGACACACTCGCCACGGCACCTGTTACGGTTACTTTCTTCTGGACACCATAACCGACGACAACCAGTTCATCGATCATATGAGTTTCTTCTGCCAGAATTTGATCTATAACGGTTTGTGTTCCCACGGTAACTTCAGAGGTAACATATCCGATATATGAAAAAACCAGAACGGAACTCTCCCCAGACACCTCTAATGAGTATTTACCATCAATATCTGTTACAGTTCCGGTAGTAGCATTTTTTACTACTACATTTACACCAATCAAAGGTTCTCCATTTACATCACTCACAGTTCCTCTTACACTCTTTTGTGCCGATGCGGAAACCGCACACAATACAAAAAACAGGAACATCAAAAATTTTGATAAATGTTGTTTCAATTTTGTTTTCATTTCATTTACAGTTGATGTTTCATTCATGTTCTGACGATTTAATTATTTTTACAAAGAAGTTCTCAAAGACAGTTATTATATCTTTTCCGGATAAAAGAATTAATTGATCTAAATATCCATAGGTTAAAAATGGATATATCATAATACAAGATTATTTTTCTTGTTTTCCCTGAATAATGCTACAAAACCTATCAAGATAACGACAGCCATAACAAAAGGCACAGTCCAGACTGATACCCAGTTGTATATACCCTGCTCAGTAGTATATTGATGCACCACATTGCCTGCTACCAGCGTTCCCAGGTATTTCCCTATCCCATAGGTGGCAAAGGCAATCAATCCCTGTGCCGAATTTCGTAGAGACGAAGGCGCCTTTTCATCCACAAAAAGTTGTCCTGAAACAAAGAAGAAAGTAAAACAGAATCCATGGAGCGGTAATACTCCATAGATGAAACCGATGTGTCCGGTATGCGCTCCAAGGGCAAAGAATCCGTACATCAACACCCATGCTACAATTGCGGCAACAATACTTCCTTTATACCGTAATTTGAGAAACATCAACGGAAATGCGAAAAGGAAGATTACTTCGGTAACCTGTCCCATGCTCATGGCCGCAGCGGCGTTATTAATGCCTACGTTAACAATGAACAGATTGGTAAACGAATCATAGAAAGCAAGGGGAATACAAGCCAACGCCGAAAATACTAGCAGCACCAAGAACGATCTGTCTTTGGTAAGCTTAAACGCATCGAATCCGAGTATCTGTCCTACAGTCACCTTTTCAACGCGTTTTCCCGGTGCCTTGAAAGGAAGTATAAAAGCATATAAACCGGCAATAAAAGATATTCCTGCAGCAACAAGGAAAGGAGTAGACAATGGTTCCAGATTCAACGAACTGATAAGAATTCCAGCAATAATCCATCCGAACGATCCGAACAAACGGATACGGGAGAATTCTTTCGAGGGTTCAGGCAGGTTATCAAAAGAGATGGAATTACATAGCGACATAGTGGGCATGAAACAAATCGTATAAAGCAGCAACACAAGAAAAAACAATGAGAAATTATCAATTTGTGTCAAACAGCCTAACAATACGGCACCCGTGATATTTAAGAATGCCAAGACCTTGTTGGCAGAGAAAAAACGATCGGCTATCATTCCCACGATCACAGGGGATATAATGGCTGCTATAGCTGCCGTACTATACGCCAACCCGATCTGAACACCTGTAAAATGAAGTGTCTGTCCCAGATAAGTCCCCATGGTGACATACCATGATCCCTGAATAAAAAATTGAAAGAACATCATCAGGGAAAGTCGTGTTTTTGTGTTTTTGTGTCCCATTATTAATTTTTTTATCGATACTTTATGTTTAATTGAAATCCTCAACCTATCCCGCAAATGGTTGCGAGACTTTTGTAAAAAATCCAATCAATTCCATAATGCTATTTCTCAATTTATTGTAATCCGCAAATACATTCATGCCCCTACCCATTCCAAGATCCAAAGAGTTCGACCATATCTATTCTCCATGGAATTGTAGGGTTCATATAACTTTTCACAATAACCTGATTACTTTCGTTTCATTAATCAATCCATCTGTAGTAACTTCGAATCTTGCTTTTTGGGCTTTTTCAAGCCTTGTCTTTGCCGTCCTGATAGAGGAAGTCTTGATTTTAGAAGTTGGAATTAGCATAGGTTTACCTATTGGCAAAGACAAAAGTGTTTCCGGAATGGAAATTTTTTTAATCAATCCCGTTTCTTTTAATTTATTATCCATATCTTTATATGTTGTATCTATGTATTACATTGAAGCTTTCATTGTATTATCAAACGCAAATATAATTCATTTGAATTAATAACCATCATTAAAAAAGGACAAAACACTCTAATTGAATTAATTTATACTGATTATAAATAATATATTCAATCAATAGACTATTTATGGGCAACATAAATGAAAGATTAAGAAAAATATTAAATACCAAATTTGAAGGGAACGTATCAGAGATGGCGAGACGATACGGAATCCCTCAACCGACTTTAAATAATATTGTTGGGAACAGAATGAGTAAGCCCTCTTTTGATAATATTGAAAGGCTTGTCAATTCAGATGAGACAATTAATACCAGGTGGCTAATTACGGGGAAAGGAGCGATGCTAAAAACAGAAAAAAATCCCATAGTGGTTCCACCAGAAGACAATAATAACCTGTTGGATAGATACGAAAAGGTTATCAGGGAGAATGAACGGTTAAAGGTGGAGATTGAACAACTAAAAAATAACACAGACCGGATCTCAGACGCTAATTCTTATACTATTACTATCCATCAAGACACCGAAGATAAGTGAAGTGTCGGAAAAGTAATCAAACTTAACAAGAACACCTCCGTAGGCTTATATAGACAATCTATACCAACCATTGTTCATTAAACAACCTTATAATCTGATACATGGCTCTACCTGACTGACATTGCAGCATTGATAGTAGCAAAATAGCAAAGAGGACAAGTGACTCATTCCTGTCACACAGTCTCAGGCAAAGTATTATTTATTTTTGTTCAGATTCTCCCGAAAAAGGGATAGAAAAATAATCAGAATGAGAATTGCCACAGTAAAGGGTATGCTCCAGCCAGGTACCCAATTATATGCAATTAAGTCAGTAGATAACATTTGATTGAAGAATTTCAATAAAAAAAGGATTTGATATCTATGGTATTATTTACTCTAAAAACAAAGCCATACATTAGTTAAAAAAATTAATTTGAATTAGTAAAAGCAGATTTGTCATTTAATCTTTAGTGTTACGATTGATTTTGCCGGAAGTTCTATATTCAGGCCATCCCTTGATTTTACCGTATCGTTAAAAAGAATAACTCTTACTTTATAAGGATTCTCAAAAGTATTATGATCTGTCAGGTTTGGCGAAGTCAGGATCTCCTCCCAGGATTGTTCTGCCATTTATATCCGGCAGAAATACTGTTACTTCATGCGAACTATCTAAATCAACGTTGGATGTTGAAAAATGAACAACTTCATGCTTATTACAATGCTATCCCAGTTTGTATTCACCATTCTTGGCCTGGTTTCTTTTCGTCCAATACTATCCATCTAGTGATATTCATCAGCAAAACAGCAACCGGACCAAACGAATAACTGCCACTTGCAATTCCCTTAACGCATTTAAAACATCTGTCTGTAAATTTTTTTAGAATTATTTCCTTTTCTCTACCGGGACATACTTTAATCATAATTTTTGTTGTCCAGTCAAAAAACTCGAAACTAGCAAAAAGGTTATAAATAATTCTTCTTTCATTTTTACTGTTTTTTAGTCTGTTAATTCTCCTTCCGAAGGAGGCGCGTCTTGCGAAGCACTACCCCATTGTTTGTTCGCTTTATTGCCCATGATAAGTTCCAGGGTTCCGCCGTTTTTGAGGTCATCGTGGCTGAACCAGGGTTTTTCCCAGGGTATTCCGTTGAGTTCCGCCGATTGGATGTATTTGTTCTCTTCGGAAAAATTACGGGCTATAACGGTGAAGGCTTTACCCCCAGGAAGGCTAATGACCGTCTTTGCAAAGAACGGACTCCCGATATTGTATGCCGGAATTCCGGGCGTTACCGGATAAAACCCCATCTGCGAAAACACCACAAAAGCCGACATTCCGCCTCCGTCTTCATCTCCGGGAACTCCCATCAGGTCGTTTCTGAACCATTGATTCAGGAGTATGTGAATCCGCTTTTGCGTCTTCCAGGGCTGTCCTGCATAATTGTATAAATAAGGAATATGCAACGACGGCTCGTTAGCCATCGAGAATTGACCCACATTGCCGGTATGGTCGGGCAACTGACTGTAAAAGTCGTATTTGCTTTTCCCAAGAGGTTCGCGAAATGTTTGATCGAGGTTGCGTATAAAGTTTTCCCGCCCCCCCATTAAGTGGATCAGGTCGGCTACGTTGTGCTGCACATCCCAACGGTATACCCATGCGTTGTTCTCACCGTAATACTGTCGTGCACCCACCCCTCCTGAAAAACGATAATCGAAGGGTTCGATGAAGTTTCCATCCTTGTCCTTAGGGTGAAAAAAGCCGGTCTGGGGATTGAAAAGATGGCGATAATTGTAGGATTTCTTCAGGAAGTATTCATAATCATCCTCCTTCCCCAACTCCCGGGCAATTTGTGCCAGGCACCACTCATCGTAGGAGGTGCCCAGCGTTACAGCCACCGGCTGGCGACATTCAAAACCGTGAACTTCGGGAATGGTTTCTTCCTCCCCTTCCCTAAGAGCAGGAACATATCCTTTCTCGTGATAAAACCGATCCAACTCACCCGAGGGTTTGCCGGACCAAGGAGCCAGCGTCTTCTCCATAACGGCATTGCGAACGGCCGGGTAGATCCTTGCCAGGTCAATGCCCTTCAATCCTTTGCGGTAAGCGTCTATAACGGTGGCTATCCCGTGGTTGGAGTTCATCCGGCGGCTGTCGCCCGTAATCTCGGGGAAGGTGGGCCACCAGAATTCGGGCATTTGTTCGGACATCTTCAGGAAAGAATTGAGAATATCCGACTCCATTTCTGTTTCGATAATCGTACGAAGCGGATGCGTTGCCCGATAGGTATCCCAGATCCAGTCATCCGTATAGAAAGGCGCCCCGTTGTCGTTGTGGATTTCCCCATCAAAGGCGCTGAAGTAGCGTCCGTCTTCCGATATACATACCGGACGTTCGTAGGTTCGGTACAACGAAGTGTAGAAAACAACTTTATCGTCATACGAACCACCATCCACTTTAATTTTACCGAGGGTTTCATTCCAGGTTTGACGTCCTTTTTCGGCAACGCCCGAGGGGTCAAACCCGGACATTTCCCGGTAGAGGTTCTTCTTTGCCTGAACTGTATCGATAAACGAAATCCCGTAACGAAGTTTCAACTGCTTTGTGTTTGAGGGGTACGACAAAACAAGGTGGGCATTTTGGCCGGAAGCAGCTTTGTCATTTGCTCCCTGGGGCTGTATGTCCGGTTCCATATATACAAATATCCGCGTGTTGTTTTGCAGCTGTTGATAACCCGAAAATGCTTTCCCGTCCCATTGAAGTTCACCACGCCGGGAGTTCAGGATCAGGTATACAGGGTCGGTATGTCCGAATGTCAGCTCATAGATCCCCGATTGGTGGGAAACGGCGTAATATACGCTGGTCTCCTGCTCGTCGAGATAGACAAAATAATCGTAGGGTGTGATTTTTTCACGGTCGTAGCTATAGGGAATAACCGGCTTCAATTCCAGCTCGTCCCCTTGGAAGACGCTCAGGTTAAATGCCGAACTTCCCCGGTGGCTGGTCACCGCAACGGGCAAGCCGTTCAGCAAATCACCCGTGTAATCCGCGCGTTCCGGATAAACACGCAACATGCTGTTCGGCAAATGAACCGTGGGGTACGTCGGCACCAACAGGTGGCTGATGTTCCCCAGGTAAGGGTTAACAAAATCAACAAGATCAGTTGATTGAGAACTTGTACATGAAGTAATCAAAAAGATAATAAAGCAACCGATTACATATGTTTTGCGGTAGCTTTGCCTCATTAATCTGTACAGAAATAGCATCTTTCTCATCCTTTTAATAGTTATTGTACATTTAGGAACTGTTTTAAATTTAGAATTTCTATTTATTTCCGTCAGGGTGAACAAGGGGTTTCTCAACAAGAGTAGTAGCACTTCGTTCCCAGAGAGAAATCACCGTGAAGCAAAAAACAAAAACAGTGAGGCTGTTTTTCATTTATGACAAAGTTTACTAAATTTGTAACATGTTGACTTTACGTCCGCACAAATTTAATTATTTTATCAGTATAAGCAAGAATTTGACATTTATTTATATTAAATCCGAACAAACAATCCTCAAACTTAATTGTTTGTATAATAACAAAAACATACAATAATGAATCAGAACTCTTTTCTTGGATTAATCGAGCAAAGTATACGAAATCATTGGGATTTACCTGCAATGAGCGACTTTCAGGGCAAAACACTTTATTTCAAAGATTTTGCCCGTGAAATTGATATGCTGCACGAATATTTCAACTCTGCCGGCATTCAACGCGGTGATAAAATTGCGATATGTGGTAAAAATTCGTCCCATTGGGCCATCTCTTTTTTCGCTACGCTCTCATACGGAGCTGTAGCAGTGAGTATTTTGCATGAGTTTGAGAAAGAAAGTGTTCAGTACATTGTGGATCATTCGGATTCCAAGATGTTTTTCGTTGATGAAGCCATTTGGAGAGAAATAGATGAGACCAAGATACCGAAGGCAGAAACTGTCCTCTCGCTCGATGATTTTTCCTTGTTGAAAGTGACATCGAAAGAGTTCAAGATATTTGTGTCCAACTCGTTTTCTTTTTTCGACAAGAAATACGAGAAGGGATTCTTTGTCAATGACATTGCTTTCAGGACCGATAAACCGGAAGAAGTGGCTGTTATAAACTATACATCGGGAACCACCAGCAGCCCGAAAGGAGTGATGATCCCTTACCGGAGTTTATGGTCGAACACCCGGTTTGCAAACGACAGCCTTGATTTTATCCACTCGGGAGACAACATGATTTGCATGTTACCCATGGCTCACACTTACGGACTTGCTTTCGAGGTGCTCAACGCCATTTCTATGGGTTTCCACATCCATTTTTTAGGAAAAACGCCTTCTCCCAAGGTACTGCTTGATGCTTTTGCAAGAATAAAACCCAAGCTGGTATTAGCCGTCCCTCTGATTATCGAAAAAATCGTTATTAAAAATGTCTTTCCGAAACTTCAGAAGGGAGCAGCCAAAACATTGATTAAAATTCCACTGCTGAATGCTGTTGTTTACCACAAAATAAGGAAATCGCTTATTGACGTTTTCGGAGGAAATCTGGTAGAAGTCGTCATCGGAGGAGCAGCTTTGAACGCAGACGTAGAAAAATTTCTGCGAAAAATAAAATTTCCCTACACGGTTGGGTACGGGATGACCGAATGTGGGCCGCTTATTTCTTACTCGTTCTGGACAGAATTCAAAGAACGATCGTGTGGAAAGGTAGTGGACAGAATGCAGGTTAAAATTGATTCGGATGATCCGCAAAACGTTGTTGGGGAAATCTTGACCAAAGGTACAAACCTGATGCTCGGTTATTATAAAAACGAAGAAGCTACAAAAGCTGTTTTTACGGAAGATGGGTGGCTCAGGACAGGCGATCTTGGAATATTGGATAAAGACAACGTTGTATTTATCAGAGGCAGGAACAAAAATATGATTCTCGGCCCTTCCGGGCAAAACATCTATCCCGAAGAGATTGAAGATAAGCTAAACAACTCTCCCTATATATTGGAGTCACTGGCAATAGAAGAAAAGGGCAAAATTATTGCACTCATCGTTCCCGACACTGAGGTGCTGAAAGCTGAAAACATATCACCAGAACAGTATAACCCTGTCTTCGATAAGGAAATAAACGCAATAAACGCAAAACTAGCCAATTACAGCAAAATAGCTTCATTCAGGCTTCAGGCCGAGGAGTTTGAAAAAACGCCTAAGCGGAGCATTAGAAGGTTTAAGTACCAGAAATAAATTACAGGGAAAACCTGTTTCCAGACTCAATAAACTCGTTGAATTTCTTTTGATTGAAGGTATAGTAAAACGCTCCTCTTTTGGAGGAAGACTTATCTTTTACATCCAGTTTATCGAGAATGCCCATCGCTGCGATTTTCTTCCGGAAATTACGCTTGTCAATTGGCATCTGATAGATGGCTTCCCATAAATCCTGCAAAGCGGGAAGCGTGAATTTTCCTTCAAAAAATTCAAAAATGATGGGTTGCAGGGAGACTTTATACCTCAATAACCTCAATGCATCATCCACCATAAGGTTGTGATCGAAAATCAGCCGGGGAAGTTGCTGAATGTTCACCCATTTGGCGTCGAATGCTTTGGCCAGGCTCGTGTCAAACTCCTCCAACCGTACCAATGCATAATAGGTTACGGACACGACCCTGTCGCCCGGATCACGTTCAATTTCACCATAGGCCCCAACCTGTTCCATATAAATACCTCTCTGTCGGGTGTACCGGAACAGTACTTTTTCTGCAGCTTTGTCAAGACTCTCATTTTCGTCCATAAATCCCCCCATAAGCGACCATTCTCCTTTGTTGGGTTCAAGCGGGCGACGAGTTAACAAGATATTAAGTTCCTGGTTTTTGAATCCGAAAATAATGCAATCTACTGCAACAAGGAATTTCGCATCGTGAGAATAAAATCCGGTGGACATAATATTAGAATTTTAGAAGTTATGGATCAACAGGCAAGAAAAAACAACTTCGCCGATAAAAGTTTGACGTCCGGAATATCACCCGCGAAGCGCTATTACCGGCGAAGCATATTATTAAACTACTTCAGAGTTTACGTGCACCGTCACTTATGACAACGTCGTATACCTTAGGTTCATGTCCGTATTTTTCTTTGAACTTTAATTTAGCGTCAGCTATGAACGAATCATACAATTCGTCTTTAACAAGATTGATGGTACAACCACCAAAGCCACCGCCCATAACCCGAGAACCTGTAACTCCGTGTTCTTTTGCCACATCATTGAGGAAATCGAGTTCTTCGCAGCTCACTTCATAAAGTTTGCTCATTCCGTGATGCGTCTCATACATTTTCTCCCCAACGGTTTCGTAATCTCCACGTTCCAGGGCATCGCTCACATCTCTAACCCGTTGAGTTTCTTCAATCACGTACTCGGCGCGCATATAATCTTCTTCCGAGATTTCGTTTTTGACTTCTTTAAGCATATCCATTGTTGCATCACGTAGGAACTTCACTTCGGGATGACGTTTGGCAATAGTTTCCGCAGCGTGCTCACACGATTCCCGGCGTTTGTTATACGCCGATGAAGCCAATTCGTGTTTCACAACGGTATCGAGCAACACCAATTTATACCCTTCGGGATCAAACGGGAAGTACTGGTATTCCATCGTTTTTGTGTCGAGCCTTATCAAATGCCCCTTTTTGCCAAAAAGCGATGCAAACTGATCCATAATGCCACATTTCACACCTACGTAGTTATGCTCGGTAGATTGTCCGATACGTGCCAGTTCGAAGGTATCAATCCCCAGATTGAACATGTCGTTCAGTGCATATGCATAAGTACTTTCCAGGGCAGCAGATGACGACATCCCTGCTCCTAACGGAACATCTCCTGCAAATACAGTATCGAAACCTGCTACGGCTCCACCGCGTTTAATAATCTCACGGCATACCCCGAATATGTATTTTGCCCAGCCTTCCTGGGGTAGATCCTCTTCATTGAGCCCAAACTCCGAACTTTCGTTTAAATCTATGGCAAAAGCACGGACCTTCTCCGTTCCGTTTAACCGTATAGCGGCTATCATTCCTTTATCGATAGCTCCGGGAAAAACAAAACTTCCGTTGTAATCGGTATGCTCACCTATAAGGTTTACGCGTCCGGGAGACGCGTAAACTTCAGGTGTATTGTTACCAAATTTTTCTTGATAAATTTTTAAAACCTGTTCTTTAGTCATATTTTTTATAATTATTTCATTTGCGCATCTGTGAAAACTTAATGTTAGAGGCTGTTTTCACAGGGAGTTATTCCACATCTGTGGTAGAAATATCCTTGTTTACGTTTTTGGATCCGATCAACGCATAGTATAGCAAGTATGCCAACCCAATAAAGATTACCCAATAGCTTACCAGGTAATCGTTGCCTAAATCAGCCACAGCACCTTGAATACCAGGAAGAATTCCTCCTCCGCAAACCAAGGTCATAAATATTCCCGAAGCAGCCGGCGTAAACTTGCCCAACCCTTCTACCGAAAGATTAAAAATACTGCCCCACATAATGGATGTACAAATACCGATTATAACGATAAACATGGCGTTGATGGGTACTTGTGCCATTCCAAAGGAAAGGGCGCCGGTGGCAGAAGTTTGAAGTGCCGGAATCGCCACCTGCGTAGTGGTGGGTGACAAGATCGCTGCCAACACAAGAATTATTCCAATTGAAGAAACGGTCGCAAGCATGGTCTTGCTGGATACTTTACTGCCCAGAGATGCTCCCAGCAACCTGCCCATTAACATTAAAAACCAATACGTCCCAGCAACGAACCCTGCCGTTGTTTTTCCAACCGGTGTATCGGATAACCATAAAATCAAGATACCGGGCGTACCCACTTCAACACCCACATAAACAAAAATTGCGATGGCACCTAAAATGAAATGCCTGAATTTCATTGCGCCGCTCATCAGGTTCTTTAGTGGTTCTTTGGTTTTCGTAGCATGAGGTTCAGGAATGTTTACGACCAACAGCACAAAGAAAACAAGGGCAAAAACACCCATCGCGATATACATTACCGGAAATACGTCTTTTATGTTTGCCTTAGCCGTTTCACCGATTAAGATTCCTACAAAAGCCGGAGTAAAAGTTGCCATTACGGAGTTAAACGATCCTCCAACCTGAATAAGCTGGTTTCCTTTGTTTCCCCCGCCTCCCAATGTATTCAACATAGGGTTAACCACAATATTTAACAAACACATGGAAAAACCTGCGATAAAAGCTCCGAGCAAATAAACACCGAAAGCGGCCGTTTGAGGAGCATGTCCGGAAAGGAATTGGGTGAAAACTCCAACAAAACCGATTACAATGGCAATGAGAGCTGTTTTTTTATAGCCCACGCGCTGCAGGAGTATCCCTCCCGGAATTCCCATAACGGCATACGCGATGAAGTTCGCCATATTTCCCAGTAATCCCTGGAAATTGGAGGCTCCAAATTGTTCTTTTAATACTTGTCCCATCGGCGCCGCCAGGTTGGTCACGAATGCGATCATTCCAAACAGTGCGATCATCATGACGATGGGCACTATCCGGTTACTTTTCTGATTAGTTGTTGTATTCATACTTTTTGATATTAATAAAAATGTTGATTTATTTTGAGCATTGTCTGTTATGTGGAAAATTTGTACGTTGTCCTTGAATTGAATATTTCACCGGGTTTTAAAACTACCGAAGGATATTCGGGTTTATTTATACTATCGGGGAAGTGCTGCGTTTCAAAACATACCGCAGAACGCTCGGGGTAACGATGTCCTTTCTTTGCAGAAAATCCGCCCGTCATCCAGTTCCCCGTATACACCTGTACTCCAGGCTCTGTAGTAAACATTTCCATTTTAATTCCGGTTTTGGGCGATTCACAAACGCCAACGTACGAATATTCATTATCGCTTTGTTTGTTCAACACAAAAGTGTGATCGTATCCTTTTCCAAAACGAAGTTGTTCAAAATCGTCGTTAATCCGTTCCCCAATGGTGCGAGGAGTTGTAAAATCCATTGGGGTATCCTTCACAGGCTCCGCAGCTCCGTACGGAATGGCTGTTGCATCGGTAGGCAGATAGGCATCTGCATTCAACGTCAGTACGTGATCGCCGATATAGGGATCTCCCTCACCCGAAAGATTGAAATAGGAATGGTTCGTGAGGTTAAGGATCGTGGTTTGATCAGTCACCGCTTTGTAAAAAATATCGAGGGCATTATCGTTTGTAAGCGTGTAAGTAACGTATACATCCAGATTTCCTGGGAAACCTTCCTCTCCATCTACCGATAAGTAGTGTAGTTCGATACTGTTTTCCGAAACATTTACCACGTTCCAGACAACAGCATTAAACCCTTTTAGGCCACCGTGAAGAGAATTGGGTCCGTTGTTAACGGCAAGTTTGTACTCTTTATCTCCCAACGTGAACTTACCGCAGGCAATCCGGTTGGCTGTCCTGCCACAAACAGCCCCGAAGTAGGGCTCTTCCGAGGTCAGGTATTCTTCGATGGAGGAATGACCCAATACAATATCCGTAAGGGTTCCGCTTTTATCGGGAACCATTAACGAAACAATTTTTGCACCGTAATTTGTGATGGTAATTTCGCTTCCTAGTTTATTGGTTAGGACGTATAAGCCGGTTTGCTCTCCATCGAGCTCTTTTGCGAACGCGCCTGATAGCAAACCGGACTTGCTATACATATTATCCATGTTTTTGAGGTTTTAAAAATAAGATGGTGATGAAGATTGGATCTTTCTTTGAAAATTCGTGTAAAAATAACACATTTTTAATTTATTCAGCAAATTTAAAATTGTGTTATAAAACATATTTTTAGTCATAAAATCCTTTTTTTGAGGAATATACTTCCGTTAAAAATTTATAATCACCTGATTTTTTGCCTATTAATTATATAAATCAGGCATAATTTTTGTTTATGAGAAACAAAAGAAAAATCACAAATATTCGTGGCTTACTTTCGTTTTTTTTGTAACCATTACTTTGTCGATTTTATTGCCGTCTACATCCACAACCTCAAACGTTGTATTTTCATACGTGAATACATCCCCCACTTGCGGAATTTTATTAATGTTGGACAATACAAATCCTGCAACCGTAGAATAATCGATCTCTTCGAAGTCGATAATAAAATCGTCAATAAAATTGGTCAACACCTCTATGGGTGCCTCACCGTTGATTAAAGCGGAGTTCTCGTTGCGCATAAAAACATCAGGTTCCTCCATTTCATTCTCGTCAGGGATTGAACCTACCAGATTTTCAATAATGTCGTGCAACGTAATAATTCCATCCAGGCTTCCGTATTCGTCCACTACAACAGCGAAAAACTTGTGCTGTTGGCGAAACTGCTCCAGTACCTTTCTTGCGCGGAGGGTAGAAGGTATTATCAGGGGGTCATGAACCAGTTTATGGATATCGATCTCTCCTTTCCTGTATAATTCCGAAAGCAATTCCTTCATGGTTACAATACCCACAAACTCATCCAGTGTCTTGTTGCAAACAAGTACCCTTCCGTGCTTGGTTTGCAACAGATCGGCAATTACTTCTTCTTTTTCTTTCGAAATATCTACCCACTCCACATCTGTTCTGTGAGTCATTAAATGACGTGCACGTTTATCGGAAAAATAGAAAACCTGCTCATGAATGATGTTCTCTTCCCTTTCTATAACTCCTTCTTTTGATGCCGTTTTCAGCATGGCCCGAAGCTCCATTTCCGAAACCACATCATCCTTGGGCTTCAACCCGATAAGTTTGTTGAACAAACTGGTGGAAAGAGCCAGAAACCGAACAAACGGATAAAAGATGACGCTGACAAAATGGATGGGCCTGGAGACGGCCACAGCCACTTTCTCGGCACTGTTCAGTGCAACGGTCTTGGGTACCAGTTCACCGATAACGATTGACAAATAGGTTATACCCACTACTACAACCACCATGGATATTGTTTCCGCGTATGGCGCACTCCAGGCAAACCGATCGAAAAAAGGTATCAGGTAAACAGAGAGTGTGGCTCCTCCATAGGCTCCGTTTACGATTCCGATGAGGGTGATTCCCACTTGCACTGAAGACAAAAAACTATCGGGATCGGACTGCAATTTCAATGCTTTTTCCGCTCCTTTGTTTCCTTTTTTCCGTTCCGTTTCGAGTTTGGTCTTTTTTGCCGATACCACAGCAATTTCGGACATGGCAAAAAAACCGTTGAGGATAATCAGAAAGAATATGATGAATATATCAATCATTTTGTCTACCACAATGGCGACGGATAAACTTTCTCGTCTGACAGTTCTTGCAATTTTTTAACTACCCCGGGACGATCTTCGGCATAAGTCACACCAAACCATTTGGAAGGTGTATCCAGCACCTTCACGGTAGAGACTCCATTCACGATAAGGTGGTTAACCAGTAATGGGATAAAGTATTCCGCTTTTGTGTTCTCTGCGTTTTCTTTTAAGAAATGCACAAAATAATCATCCGAATGGTTGAAATAATCAGGGGTGAAGCCCCACATATTCATAGATACCGGTGTATTATCGTCAATTGCTATCCAATTTCCGTTATCTTCCCGGTAGCAGACAGCACCATCTATACGCTTTACCTGAGTACGTTCAACAACTCCCGTCAGGTTTCCGTTTTCGTCAGTTTCGCAAACCCCACGGGCTACCGTTCCGCTTTCCGAAAGTGTGTTTCCTACCCGGTAACCAATCATACCGTACTTGTTCTCCGAATTTTCCAATGTCTTCAGGTAATCGGCCAGCACGCCGAAGCTTTCACGGCCGTAGAAATCATCGGCATTAATTACGGCAAACGGCTCCTGAATCACTTCTTTACCCATCATCACCGCGTGATTGGTACCCCATGGTTTTACACGTCCCTCGGGAACGACAAATCCTTCGGGGAGGGCGTCCAGTTCCTGAAAAACAAGTTCTACGGGGATTTTCTTTTCGTACTTTTTAACGATCTTCTCCCTGAAATCTTCTTCAAACGACTGACGAATAACAAATACGAGTTTCCCGAATCCGGCATTTACAGCATCAAAAATGGAATAATCCATAATGGTTTCACCGCTCGGCCCTACGCCGTCTAACTGTTTTAAGCCGCCGTAACGGCTGCCCATCCCGGCAGCCAATACAAATAATGTTGGTTTCATTGATGATTTATCTAATTTAAAAAACTGTTCTGATGCACAAATTTAAGGAAAAAGATTGACGAAAAACAGCATATACGGAAAAGATTATTAACAAATGTCGATTTCTTTTTCCCGCCCTAATGGCTTATCTTTGTTCTAAAGAACGTATTTTTACGATATGACGGAGCCGGACATTGATAAATTAATGAACGAGTGTACTTTTTCGACTGTACGCAGCAGTGGAAGTGGTGGACAGCATGTAAACAAGGTCGAGACCAAAGTTACGTTGTCTTTGAATATCGGTCAATCACAGATTTTGTCGACCGAACAAAAGCAGCGGATACAACAGAAGTTGAGAAACCGTATCAGCCAGGAAGGAATCTTGCAGATCAGCAGCGACACAGAACGTTCCCAGGCAATGAACAAGAAAGCGGTAATTGTAAAATTAGAGAACCTCCTGAAGAAAGCATGTCGCGAAGAAAAAAAACGCGTGGCCACGAAACGTACCCTGAGCTCCATTCAGAAAAGGCTCGACAACAAAAAACAGCTATCTGAGAAAAAAAGGCGTAGATCGGAAAATTTTTGAGAACACTCAACAAAGCCTGTTTCAGTGAACGTTTGTATTGATCAACGCATTCCACAACACATCATCAGGCGTTGGCGCCACTACTTCTATTTTTTCTTTCGAGACCGGATGAATAAATGCTATTTTCCGTGCATGAAGACTGATGCTCCCATCCGGATTCGACCGTTCGGCACCGTATTTCAGATCTCCTTTTATCGGACTTCCAATTTTTGATAACTGACAACGGATCTGATGATGCCGGCCTGTTTCCAGATCAACCTCCAGTAAATTGTAGTTTTGCGATTGTCCAATCACCTTGTAGTGCAATACCGACTTCTTCGTGTTGGGTTTCTCCACATCATATGCCGTTGATTTATTGGTTCGCTCATTTTTAATGAGGTAATGCGTCAGCGTGGCTTCGGTTTTCTCCGGAAGTTTTTTCACAACTGCCCAATAGGTTTTGTCGATCTCATTGTTTTTGAACATCGCATTCAACCGGGACAACGCTTTGCTTGTTTTGGCAAAAACCACTATTCCACTCGTCGGCCGATCCAGGCGGTGTGTCACCCCGCAGAATACATTTCCGGGCTTGTTATACTTCACCTTCAGGTACTCTTTCACCTCTTCAGAAAGTGGTTTGTCCCCGGTTTTATCGCCTTGCACAATCTCTCCCGGAGCCTTGTTAACGACAACCAGATGGTTGTCTTCGTATAAAACGGTCATTTTTTTACATGTTCATTCCTCCACACACGTGAATCACCTGTCCGCTCACGTACGAAGAGAGTTCCGATGCAAGATAGACAGCCGTATTAGCAACATCATCGGGTGTCCCACCACGGCGTAACGGAATTTGTTTTGCCCACTCGTTGCGAACCTCTTCAGAGAGCGCAGCAGTCATATCTGTAATTATAAAACCCGGAGCAATGGCATTTACACGGATTCCCCTTGAACCCACCTCTTTTGCCATCGACTTTGTCAGCCCGATCATCCCTGCTTTGGAAGCGGAATAGTTTGACTGTCCGGCATTTCCGGATACACCCACTACGGAACTCATGTTGATTATGCTTCCTGCTTTCTGGCGCATCATTACCGGAGTGACTGCATGGGTAAAATTAAATGCCGATTTCAGGTTCACATTGATTACGGCATCCCATTGCTGCTCGGTCATACGCATCATTAATCCGTCTTTGGTAATCCCGGCATTGTTGACCAATATATCGATCCGCCCGAAATCGCTGAGGACTTCTTCCACTACCTTGTGTGTTTCGTCAAAGTTTGCAGCGTTGGAGGCATATCCTTTGCATTTCACGCCCAGCGATGCTATTTCGCTTTCGGTAGCTTTACCCACTTCATCGATAGTTAAATCGGTAAAAGCAATGTTGGCTCCTTCCGAAGCGTATTTCAGTGCGATGGCTTTTCCGATACCGCGCGCTGCACCAGTGATAAGCGCTGTTTTTCCTTCTAATAATTTCATGTGTTTATTTTTTTATTTTATCTCTCTGATTATATTATCTCTTGTTTAATCCCTTAAAAACGAGATTATAGACTATTTCCCTGTCTTCCTGCCTGTCCAGTCTTAAGTTCAGCACTCCTCTTATAACCGGAACTTCCAGTCCCTTCAACGCAAAATGCAGTATCTCTGCCGTTCTGGGTATGTCGTTAACCGTAAACACAGCCGATTTGGAACCGTCGGCAAGAATGGTTTCCAGGTAGTGTATCTCTTTTTTGTCAAATTCCTTGCGAACATTTTCCACCAACCATATATCCCGGAAAAAGTCGGCACGAAGCGTTCCGTTGCGTGTGACAACCTCTTTGATTATGCTGAGCCGGGAAAAGGTAAACATCATCAACTTATCATCGGCTGGCAGGTCACGTTTAATCACATCCTCCAGGGCAGCATACAGCTTTTGGAGTTCCGACCCGATAACCGCTTTATAAACATCTTTCTTGTTTTTAAAATAGGTATAAAGCGTTCTGCGTCCATATCCCGATGCTTCTGCAATCTCGTTCATTGTCGTGCTGTCAACGCCTTTTTTTGCAAAAAGTTGCCGGGCTACTTCGATGAGGTTTCGTTTTGTTTTGGGTGTTGCGACAGTCATAAATGCACAATTATGATATGTTTGTGCAAAAATAACACAAAGTTTTTAAGAAACGAAACGATTTGCGAACAAAATGGGAATAATCGGGAAAATTTGTTGCTACGAGGCAGCAGGCATCTTTTTTGCGGTTTAAAGCTGTCGTTTTATTTGCTTTATAAAAAATAAATTATACTTTTGTACATCAAAACCGACTTTTACAGGTCGAGATGACATTACTGCCTGATGTTCTCAGCTTCAGGCTTTTTTATTAGCATCCAAAGAAACGAAAATAAAAAAATACAGCTGATGAAAACAAAGAAATTTTTATTACCCGAGAGGGAGATTCCCACGCATTGGTACAATGTAGTGGCAGACATGCAAAACAAGCCGCAGCGGATGATAAATCCGGGAACGAAAGAACCGTTGAAACCGGAAGACCTGTTTCCGTTGTTTGCAGAAGAACTTTCCCGTCAGGAATTCAATGAAACTGACCGGTGGATTGAAATACCCGAAGAAGTACGCGACAAATACAAAATATACCGTCCTTCCCCGCTGGTGAGGGCTTACAGCCTGGAAAAAGCGCTGGATACTCCGGCCCACATTTACTTCAAAAATGAAAGTGTCAGCCCCGTGGGGTCGCATAAATTAAATTCGGCTCTTCCACAGGTATATTACAACAAAATAGACGGTACAACCAACCTCACTACCGAAACCGGTGCTGGACAATGGGGAACCGCTTTGGCATTTGCCGGAAAGGCTTTCGGATTGGAGATTGCGGTTTATATGGTGAAGATCAGTTACGAACAGAAACCCTACCGACGTTCGCTGATGCAGACATGGGGTGCGCAGGTAATTGCATCGCCCAGCATGTCCACCAAATCGGGAAGAAAAGTATTGACAGAACGTCCCACTTATCAGGGGAGCCTGGGAACAGCCATTTCAGAGGCGATCGAGCTGGCGATGCAGACGCCCAACTGCAAATACGCGCTAGGCAGCGTATTGAACCACGTTTCATTGCACCAGACGATTATTGGCTTGGAAGCCGAAAAACAAATGGAGATGGCCGGTGAATATCCCGATATTGTTATCGGTTGTTTTGGAGGAGGTTCCAATTTCTCGGGGATTTCTTTCCCTTTCCTGCGCCACGTTATAAAAGGGGACAAAAAGACACGGTTTATTGCTGCAGAACCGGCTTCGTGCCCGAAACTCACCCGCGGAACTTTTAAATACGATTTCGGTGATGAAGCAGGGTTTACCCCCCTTATCCCGATGTACACGCTCGGACATAACTTTTCTCCCGCCAACATCCACGCAGGCGGATTGCGTTATCACGGTGCTGGAAGCATCGTAAGCCAACTGAAGAAAGACAACTTCATCGAAGCAATAGATATCCCGCAGCTGGAAACATTCGAAGCCGGCGTTCTTTTTGCCCAGACAGAGGGTATTATCCCAGCTCCCGAATCCACTCATGCCATCGCGTCTGCCATTCGTGAAGCTAAGATGGCCAAGGAAGAAGGTATCCAAAAAGTAATCCTCTTCAATCTTTCGGGACACGGACTGGTGGATATGAGCGCGTACGATCAATACCTGGCAGGCGATTTAAAAAATTACGAGATCTCAACCCTTGAGATCGAAAAATATTTACAGGATTAAGAAACTGTTATACAACATAAGCAGGCATTTCAGGTGAAAAAAAACAGAAAAATATTTGTCTGTTTCACTTCTGCTTTGTATCTTTGACATTAGAAAGATGAATGAGTTATTGCCGCATTGGTCGATTGGGAAACTCATCAATTACATTTTATAAACCGAGACTCGTTTTGGGTATTAATGGCGGGCCGCGCCTTCGGGTATTCCGATTTATCGGAACGGCGGATTACAAAGATACCGGGACACTCAAATCCTGTCATAAGGAGTTTCGACTTATTCCACCGATGCGGCTTCTTATAGAAAGCAGATTAGCAAGCGATTACATCAATTTGCAGTCTGCTTTTTCAATTTTATCTCCTTTGCTGTCCGGCCGGTAAGCCGCTAAATTAACTATGAAACCTATCTTTAAACAATACTGGGAATTGTTTCTGGTTTTTTTTAAAATCGGAGCCTTCACCTTTGGTGGCGGCTACGCCATGGTTCCGTTAATCCGGAATGAAGTTGTCAAAAAGAAGAACTGGCTCGATGATGAAGAATTTATGGATATGCTTGCCATTGCTCAATCCATGCCCGGGCCGATTGCACTGAACACTTCCCTGTTTGTAGGAAACAAAAGGATGGGATTTAAGGGAAGTCTGTTTTCAGGATTGGGAATTATCCTGCCTTCGTTTCTGGTTATCCTGCTCATTGCCATTTTCTTTGTACAGTTCAAGGATAATCCGGTTGTGGAACGAATTTTCAAGGGTATCCGGCCGGCTGTAGTAGCATTGATTGCCGCACCGTTGCTGGGCCTGGGAAGATCGGCAAGAATATCGCTGAAGAACGTATGGATTCCGGTGGCGGTAGCTCTTTCGGTATCACTGGCCGGGGTTTCACCAGTTTATATTGTCTTGGCAGCTATTTTGCTGGGGATATTGCATTTCGCTCATGTCAAACGAAAGATCAAAAGCTGACGGATGGAACTTTTGGATGTATATGTATCGTTGTTTGCCGCTTTCCTCAAGATAGGCCTTTTCGGTTTCGGTGGAGGGTATGCTATGCTCCCTCTTATTCAACAGGAAGTAGTGGATACGCACAAGTGGATATCGGTAGCCGATTTTACGGATATTGTCGCCATTTCTCAAACCACCCCCGGACCCATTGCCTTTAATTCGGCCACATACATCGGTTATTCCGCTGTTACCGACATGGGATTCAGCACTTTTCACGGCATTATCGGATCGGCTGTATGCACACTGGCTGTCAGCATTCCCTCGCTGGTTATTATGACGGTTGTCTGCGCCTTCTTCGCCAGACTAAACAACAATCCTTGGATGCGCGCCTCCCTGTCGGTTCTGAAACCGGCTGTCATCGGATTGATTGCGGCAGCTGCACTGATGTTGATGAACAATTACAATTTCATCGATTACAAGAGTTGGATCATTTTTGGAGGGGTATTCCTGGCTTCCTTTAAAAAAGTAGATCCGATTTTGTTGATCTTCTTATCGGGTGTGGCAGGATTGATCGTATACTGATAGGCCAGTCTTTCAGCGCCATTCTCCAGGTAGATGATTCCGCAATAGGAAAATCCGAGCTTTTGCAGTATGTTTTGCATCACTTTATTGTCTCGGTGTGTATCAATACGGATGTTACCGCATTTTTCCAGGCACCAGGAGATGCAGGTTGCTGCAACACCCTTGTGTTTTCCGGAAGAGGCAATGCGGTGAATAACCCCGTAAGGATCATCGTTCAGCCACGATCCTTCAAAGATATTAAGATAAGTGGGCTCCTCACCCACCCTAAAATAAAATGTTCCTGCAATCCCGTTATCTTCGTCCAGACAAACGTAACTGTGTTCCCGACCTATATCCTCAACGAGAAGTTCTTTTTTCGGATAACCGTCCACCCATTGTCCTGCATTACCGGTTTGTTGCATAAAACGGCGTGCGGTCTCATAGATTTGCATTAGTTGTGGCAAATCGGCCGGTTGTGAGGGGTGGATTCTTATGAGCATAAGCGACCCGTTTATTTCTTCGTTTTTTTTGCCGGAGTTTTAGCCGTTTTAGATTTTTTTTGGGGAGCCTCTTTGGTAGAATCGGTTTTTTGCGTCCCGTCGTCAATAATCCCTTTGCATTGTTCAAATGTCAATTCTTCGGGTTTTTGCGATTTCGGAATTTTAAAATTTTTCTTGTTGTAAGCAATATAGGGGCCGTATCTGCCGTTTAGAACCTGTAATTCCGGATCTTCCGTAAACGTTTTAATGATTTTCTCCCTGTCCTTTTTCTCCTTGGCTTCAATCAGCTCAACCGCTTCTTGGGCGGTAATCTTCAAGGGATCAACACCTTTAGGCAATGAAACAAATTTATTATTGTGACGGATATAGGGTCCGAAGCGGCCTACACCAACGGTCATCTCTTTTTCACGAAACTCACCGAGCGAACGGGGCAAGTCAAACAACCGGAGTGCCTCCTCCAGCGTTATGGTTTCTATCGACTGCGTCTTTTGCAAAGAAGCGAACAACGGTTTTTCTTCTTCATCAGGAGTACCGACCTGCACCAACGGGCCATACCTGCCTATTTTAACCGATACCTGACGCCCCGTTTTAGGGTCTTGTCCCAGCACCCGTTCGCCGGCCTTGTGCTCCATCCTCATCTCCATGGTCTCTTCCACAATCGGATGAAACACTTTATAGAAATCTTTTATAGCGCTGTTCCACTGACGTTTACCTTCAGCAATTGTGTCAAAATCTTTTTCAACGTTCGCGGTGAAATGGTAATCCACAATTTTCGGAAAAAACTCCACCAGGAAGTCATTCACCACCGTGCCTATATCGGTGGGTACCAATTTATTTTTATCGGTTCCTGCCGTTTCCTTTTTATCGGCATCCTTTATTTTTCCGTTTTTCAGGGTAAGGATGTTGTACAACCTTTCTACACCGTCCACGGTTTTCTTTTCAACATACTCACGATTCTGAATGGTTGAAATGGTGGGTGCGTATGTTGATGGACGGCCTATCCCCAATTCTTCCATTTTGCGTACCAGCGAAGCTTCGGTATACCTTGGTGGACGTTGGGTAAAGCGTTCCGTGGCAATCGTTTCCTGCATAGGCAACACCTCTTTCACCTTCATCGGGGGGAGCAACCCTTCTTCATTTTCACCGTTTTCCTCGTCGGTACCTTCCAGGTAAACACGCAAGAACCCATCAAATTTGATTACTTCTCCCGTGGCAACAAATTTTCCTTCGGCATTGGATATATCTATGGTGGCCACCGTCCTTTCCAACTCGGCATCTGCCATCTGCGAAGCGATGGTGCGTTTCCAGATCAAATCGTACAAACGCTTTTCCTGGGCAGTCCCCCCCGCTTCATGCTCGTTGATGTAAGTCGGCCGGATGGCTTCGTGTGCTTCCTGTGCACCTTTGGATTTCGTTGTATATTTTCTGATTTTCAGGTAATTCTCCCCGTACTGCCCGATGATCTCGGCCTTGGCGGTGTTTATGGCAAGGGCCGACAAATTAAAGGAGTCCGTCCTCATATAGGTTATCCTTCCCGATTCGTATAAGCGTTGTGCCACCATCATCGTCTGTGCCACGGAAAAACCAAGTTTTCGGGATGCTTCCTGTTGAAGGGTAGATGTGGTGAACGGTGGCGCAGGCGATTTCCTGGCCGGCTTGGTAGTAACATCTCCCACGCTGAAAACCGAAGTTTTTAGTTTTTCCAGCAAGGCCAATGCCTCCTCCTTTGTTTTCAACCGTTTGTTGTATTCGGCTTTTATCTCGTATTGTTGTCCGTTTTCTTCCTTGATAAACAAGGCCACAACACGGTAGGCAGCCTCTGTCTTGAAGTTCTGGATTTCGCGCTCACGTTCAACAATAAGCCTTACAGCCACCGACTGGACCCTTCCCGCAGAAAGTGCGGGTTTTATTTTTCGCCATAAAACGGGTGAAAGTTCAAACCCGACAATCCTGTCCAATACGCGTCGTGCCTGCTGGGCATCGACTAAATTTCGGTTTATCTCCCGGGGATTTTTTACGGCTTCCTGGATGGCAGGCTTGGTTATTTCGTGAAAAACAATCCGTTTAGTGTCTTTATTTTTCAAATCCAACACATCGTATAAATGCCAGGATATGGCTTCTCCTTCACGGTCTTCATCAGATGCGAGCCAGACAGTTTCTGCGTTTTTAGCGGAAGCTTTCAACTCCGTCACAACCTTTTTCTTATCTGCCGGGATCTCGTAAATGGGTTCGAAATTATTGTCTATATCAATGCTAAAATCTTTTTTTTTGAGATCACGGATGTGTCCGTAACTCGACATCACTTTAAAATCGCTGCCCAGGAATTTCTCAATAGTTTTTGCCTTTGCAGGCGACTCAACGATAACCAAATTCTTTGCCATTCATCTTGTTTTATATTCCCGTCGGGATATTTCACTTCATTTTCGGTAGCAAAAGTAGTAATTTTGTATTAGCAAAAAGAATTTTTCACTCTTTTTCAATTTTTACGCCATAAATTTGTGAAAGGCTATCGTGTAACCGTTGGAATTCCGACTTCCGGATGCGGAGCTTCATCGTACAGCTCTCTTTGAAGTTCTGTTCCCAAGAAACCTCTTCAAATTGCTTCAGGGTACGCATCACGTCGTTAAGCAACACATATTCGAAACGAACGGTAAGGGCCCGGTCAACCGTCTTCTCAACAATTTCAGCATTTTTAACGGCATCTTCCGCCGCTTCTTTATAAGCTTTGATCAGTCCGCTTGTACCCAGGAGTGTTCCGCCGAAATACCGGATAACAATAATTAAGACGTTGGTAAGTCCGTACGAATTTATTTGTCCCAGTATGGGCCTTCCTGCTGTTCCGGAAGGCTCGCCATCGTCGTTTGAACGGTACTCCTCCCTTTCCGGCCCCAGCATATACGCCCAACAAACGTGTCGTGCATCGTAATATTTTTTGCGGTGCTCATCCACAATTCCTTTTACTTCCTCGGGCGATTCCACGTGAAAAACAAACGAAAGGAATTTGCTTTTTTTTTCGATGATATAACCTTCGGCCGCTTGTTCGATAGTCTTATAGGTGTCTTGCATAGGACAAAAGTAGTAAATTACCATCAAAAAAGCGATACCGGTTGGTATCGCCTTTTTGGTTTTGTAAAACGCCGGACATATACCGGATTATCCGCACTTCGAAGCTCCGCAGTTGCGGCATTTGAGGCATCCCTCTTCAAAGACCAGCGATTCGAAGCCGCATACGGGGCATTTCTGGCCTTTCGCTTCGGTTTCGTTAGGTAGATAGCGCTTCAACGCCCGTTCAACGCCGTTCTTCCACGTGTTGATGGTTTCGCTGTCCAATTCCAATCCCGATACCAGCTTAATCACCTGATCGATAGGCATGCCGTAACGCAACACTCCCGAAATCAGTTTCGCGTAGTTCCAGAACTCCGGATTAAACTTCCCGTCCAACCCTTCAATAGTCACCTTGTACCCCCTCCTGTTCTGGAACTGGAAGTCGTAATGTTTGCGACCGTCGTTATCGTATGCTTTGATGATCTTCCCGGAGGTAACGTTTTTAGGCACCATGATACCATCGTCCTCATCGTTGATACCCGTAAAGATCTCGTAAGGCCTTCCGTTGAGCAACCCGATAAAAGCAATCCACTTCTCTTTGTTGTTCTGGAATTTAATCACATCGGCATCCAGTTCGGTAGGACGGGAAGTGACTACCTGCGGCAGTTCGTAACAATCCGCACTTGTCTTTTCTTCCTCCTTGTTGTCGTTTGTAATAAGCACACCCGAGCGTGATCCGTCGCGATACACCGTACAACCCTTACACCCGCTTCTCCAGGCTTCCATATAAAGCTCACCCACGAGTTCTTCGGTCACATCACCGGGTAGGTTGATGGTTACGCTGATGCTGTGGTCCACCCATTTTTGCACGCGCCCCTGCATACGCACCTTCATGAGCCAGTCCACGTCGTTGGAAGTAGCTTTGTAGTATGGTGATTTCTCAACCAGCTCGTCAATCTCTTCGTTCGAATACTTTTTTGCGGTAGGATAACCGTTTGCTTCCATCCAGTTCACAAATTTGTGGTGGAAGACCACGTATTCCTCCCACGAATCTCCGTTTTCATCCACAAAATCGATTTTCACGTCCTTATCGCTCGGATTGACCTTGCGGCGACGCTTGTAAACCGGCATAAAAACGGGTTCTATTCCCGATGTGGTCTGCGACATCAAACTGGTTGTCCCCGTAGGAGCAATGGTCAGGCAGGCAATGTTTCGACGGCCATGCTTCACCATGTCCTTGTAAAGCTGGGGGTCTTCTTTCTTAAGCCTGTTCACAAACGGGTTGTTCTTCTCCCTTTCGGTATCATATATTTCAAATGCTCCGCGTTCTTTCGCCATCTCCACCGAGGAAGCATAAGCGTTGAGCGCCACCATCTTGTGCACCCTCTCTGAGAAGTCGTTTCCTTCTTCCGAACCGTAGCGGATTCCCAAAGCGGCGAGCATATCGCCTTCGGCAGTTATGCCTACCCCTGTGCGACGGCCTTCGAGTGTTTTCCTGCGGATTTTCTCCCACAAGTTACGTTCCGATGATTTCACTTCTTCCGATTCGGGATCGCTGTTGATCTTGTCGAGGATCTTATCAATCTTTTCCGACTCCAGATCAATAATATCGTCCATGATGCGCTGAGCCAGACGAACGTGTTTTCCGAAAAGCTCAAAATCGAAATAAGCGTTTTCCTTGAACGGGTTCATCACGTAAGAGTAGAGGTTAATTGCCAGCAGGCGGCAGCTGTCGTAAGGGCACAACGGAATTTCACCGCAAGGATTGGTTGAAACCGTCTGGAAACCCAGGTCGGCATAACAATCGGGAACCGATTCACGGATAATCGTGTCCCAGAACAACACTCCCGGCTCGGCCGAACGCCATGCATTATGCACAATTTTTTCCCAAAGCTCCTGCGCGTTTATCGTTTTTTCGTATTTCGGCGTGTCCGAATCAATGGGATACTTTTGAACGTACGGTTTTCCTTCGGATGCAGCCTTCATGAAATCATCATCGATTTTCACCGAAATATTGGCTCCGGTAACTTTTCCCTGCTCCAGTTTGGCGTCGATAAAATCCTCGGCATCCGGATGTTTGATGGAAACGCTCAGCATCAGCGCGCCCCGACGTCCGTCCTGCGCCACTTCGCGCGTGGAATTGGAATACCTTTCCATAAACGGAACCAGCCCCGTAGACGTGAGTGCGGAATTCTTAACGGGCGATCCCTTGGGACGGATGTGCGACAGGTCGTGCCCCACTCCGCCACGACGCTTCATCAGCTGCACCTGTTCTTCATCGATACGGATGATCGCCCCGTAAGAGTCGGCGCTGCCACCCATCCCGATCACAAAACAGTTGGACAACGATGCTACCTGAAAATCGTTTCCGATCCCCGTCATCGGGCTTCCCTGCGGAATGATGTATTTAAACTGGTCAAACAAATCGAACAATTCTTTTTCGCTCAACGGATTGGCGTATTTTTTCTCTATTCTTCCCACTTCGTTTGCCAGCCTCCAATGCATATCTTCAGGCGTCTTCTCGTAGATATTGCCTTCACTGTCCTTCAAAGCGTACTTGCTGACCCAAACCTTTGCAGCCAGTTCATCGCCTCTAAAATACTCCAACGATGCGTTGTAAGCCTCGTCGAAAGTATAAATTTCTTTTTTCATCAATTAATTTTTTTTTGACCGATTAATTCAACTATTTCCCAAATAACAAAACACAACGTTTCCCACAGTATGGTTATTTGGGATTACAAGTTTAAGAAATGTTTCAAAGTTAACAAAACGAATCAATAAAAAGTTTTCAACAAAGTGTAAAGTTTTCCAAATAAATTTTTAGTTATCTTATTTAAAGCATTTTAAGTTTTCAAGAAGCAAGAAAAGTTTTCTATTTTGTTCAACTCATAAGTTAATCAATCGTTTACATTAATAATTTTTCAGAGTTCAACTTTCCGTCCAAACTTAAACTAAAAAAACACCCAGCGGCTGTAAATCGCTGAGTGTTTTGACAATTGAATAAAAAATTATTGAAATATGAATAAATCGGATACCGGTTTATTAAATATCTTTCACCGCTCCCATAAACAAAACGGCACCGGTAGAGTTTTCTTGGATAAGATAAATAAAAGGTTTGTCTGCATTGAAAACTACTTTTTGCGGAATTGCGGGCATGGAGGTTAGTTCCATACCTACGGTCGTAACAGCAGCAGCTTCCGTTCCTTGCTCGTCTGTGCTGATGTAGGTATCTTGTTTTACAAAAGCAATCCGGGCCGGAAAAGCCGACATCCGGCTAAAATCGGCAGCATCGCTAAAAGCCAATCCCATCCCCATATTTGTAAGAACTTCGTTCAGTTTCTTGCTGTATTTGGTTTTGAATTTCGGAAGATATAATTCCACTTCGTATTCATGCAATGCAGCTCTTATTTCTCCCCAGTACTCCTTGTTTTGCAACGCAGACACCACATCGGCCTGTTTTTTATTGCTTTTAGGCAACAGAACCAACATGCTGAACGCCTGATTTCCGTAAGGCAACTGGATCACCTGCATGGTTTCATCTTCGGTGTAATTGAATTTTGTGGTTTGACACATCATGTCTACCGTTTGTTTTGTACCGTTTTCGGTTGTGAACGGTTTCTTCGATGTGTTTTTTGCATCAAATTTTGTTGTCCAGCTTCCTTTGAAGTAAATCGCATTCAACAGGTACATCAAGTCATAGGCATTGGTTTTATCAATGACCTCTTTAATCAGGTTATTGGTATTGTCCGCTGCCCATTGGTTAATGATATCTTTCGTTACCGGAAGTGAAAAATCCACCGGCTGCACCGTTGCGTCGTAATAATCGGTATTGGTTTTGATGAAACCGGGCTTTATCGTAACAAATTTATTGGTAAAAATAGCATTGGCGATGGATAACTGAGTGGAAGGATCGGTTTTCAGCAAAGCTTCTTTTAGTTTTTTGTAGTAACCGTTAATCTCTTCATCTTTCCAATCGCCCATTTTTAATGTTTCCCGCATCGCGGTTCCGGTCTCTCCCGCAGCACCGTTCCAGGTCATGGCCAAAGCCATGCTCAGGCTGAAAGGCGATACCATAAAGCTTTTGTCTTTTCCTCGCGCTTCTTCATCGAAAACGTTGGAAAAAAACTCGAATGCAAACTGTTGGTCGGATTTTAAAAGTTCTTTTTCGGCAGTGGCACGAAGTTCAATTTTTATCGGCTCGGGAAGATTTTTCAGTTCAATGTCGTTATCCGATTTATTGCAACCGAAAAGCATTGCCGACACAAGCAATGCTATTGAAACACGTTTAATTGTCGGGTTCATAAAATTAATTTTTAGGGTTATGTCTATATTTAAGTTTCGCAAGCCCCTTTGGTTGGCACTAACACTCGAGTCCCGCTGCTTTTGCGACCCGTCTGCCGCTTGCTTACTAAAAGAAAAGAACTCGCTTACACTCAAACAACTTTTCTTTTTTAACGCAAGGCTGCGCGGAATGTGTCCCCGCAAAACAGCTAAATGTCTCGTTGTTAGTACACAAGGTCTGATAACTGATACTTGCGAAAGTTGAATCTATATAAACAATAGATGTGAATAGGGTAAAAACGCTGCGCGAGACACCGTTAAAAAAACATAAAACACAATTTTTCTCCCGTTTCCGAAGGATGTTGTCATCAAATCAACTGAAAAACAAATAATTTAATTATTTTTGTATCCTTAAATTCATCACTTTTTTTAATTGACTGATAATGAGAAAATGGCGTATTGAAGATTCGGAAGAACTCTACAACATAGACGGTTGGGGAAACGGATACTTCTCTATAAACGAAAAGGGAAACGTAGAAGTTTCACCCCGTAAGAAACCGGGCGGATCCGTCGATTTGAACGAACTGATGCGCGAGCTCTATCTGCGCGACGTTTCCGCTCCGGTTCTGGTAAGGTTCCCCCAAATTCTGGACAACCGGATCGAAAAAATATCGACCTGTTTTGAAATTGCAGCCAAGGAGTACGGTTACGCATCTCAAAATTACATCGTCTATCCCATTAAAGTCAATCAGATGCGTCAGGTAGTAGAGGAGATCGTGACTTACGGAAAACGATTTAACATTGGCCTTGAGGCGGGATCCAAACCCGAACTACACGCTGTTCTGGCCATTAATACCAGCGAGGATTCCATCATTATTTGCAACGGCTACAAAGACGAAAGTTATATAGAACTGGCTTTGCTGGCGAAAAAAATGGGAAAAGAAGTTTTCATCGTGATTGAAAAACTGAATGAACTTGAACTGACCATCGAAATTGCCAAGCGGCTGAAAGTGAAGCCAAATATCGGTATCCGCATTAAATTAGCCAGTTCGGGCAGCGGAAAATGGGAAGAATCGGGCGGTGACGGAAGTAAATTCGGGTTAAACTCCAGTGAATTGCTCGAGGCGCTCGACTTGCTTAAGAAACACAAAATGACCGACTGTTTCCGGTTGATCCATTTCCACATAGGTAGCCAGATTACAAAAATACGGCGTGTGAAAACCGCTCTGCGTGAAGCATCTCAATTTTACGTCCAGCTTCATCTACTGGGATTCAACGTTGAATTTGTGGATATCGGCGGCGGACTGGGTGTGGATTACGACGGAACACGTTCATCGTACAGTGAAAACAGCATCAACTACTCCATTCAGGAATATGTGAACGACTCGGTATTCTCGTTCGTGGATGCAGCAAACAAAAACGAAATCCCCCACCCCAAGATCATCACCGAGTCGGGACGTGCCCTTACGGCACACCATTCGGTACTTATCTTTGAAGTGCTGGAAACGGCAACGTTACCCGAATGGGGAGAGGAGGTGGAAATTCAGGAAAACGATCATGAACTGGTAAAAGAGCTGTACAAGATCTGGGACAACCTGTCCCAGACGCGTATGCTGGAAGCGTGGCACGACGCGCAACAAATCAGGGAGGAGTCTCTCGACCTGTTCAGTCTGGGAATGCTTGAGCTAAAAACACGTGCTCAGGTGGAGCAGCTTTATTTTTCCATTATCCGGGAAATTAACTTTACGATCAACCGTACAAAGCACGCCCCGGAAGAGTTGCGCCAGCTCTCTTCGCTGCTGCCCGACAAGTATTTCTGCAACTTCTCGTTGTTCCAATCCCTGCCCGACTCGTGGGCCATAGACCAGGTATTTCCCATTATCCCCATCCATCGGCTGGATGAGAAACCGGAAAGAACGGCCACACTTCAAGACATCACCTGCGATTCCGACGGCAAAATTGCCAGCTACACAGCCCAGGGCGGTTTTCATCAATCGTTCATCCCGGTCCATTCACTGAAGAAAAATGAATCGTACTACATCGGGGTTTTCCTGGTGGGGGCTTACCAGGAAATCTTAGGCGACCTGCATAACCTTTTTGGAGACACCAACGTGGTACACGTTGCAACGACGGACGATAATACAGGATATAAAATAGAGCAGGTAATTGATGGGGAGACGGTTGCCGAAGTATTGGAGTATGCGCAGTATAACGCCAAGAAGTTGGTTCGTACGGTTGAAACCTGGGTAATGAGCTCGGTGAAAAAAGGACAAATTTCGGTGGAAGAAGGAAAAGAGTTTCTGTCGAATTACCGTTCCGGACTGTATGGATATACCTATCTGGAGTAAAATGAATAATCCCAATTAAAAAAGGCCGCAAAACGGCCTTTTTTAATACCTTTAAATCGGTTTAGAACGAAAACTTTCCGTCGATTTTCATTGAAAACGTAACGGATGTTGTGATGTCATTTGTTGCCTTATATGATAAAACAACGGTAGAGATACCCTTATTGACAACCTCATCGAGCACTTTTTGCAAGAAATTTAACTGAGGCAACTCTTTAAATGAGGCATTGGCCGTAATCGTCGGCAAGTCCAGGCTTGTCTTGGTATTACTTTTCAAAGACAACTTCACATTGGTTAATTCAACAACCTGACCCGAAGTAATTCCACCTACAGATATTACGGATGTTGTCTGTACTAATCCACTTTCGACCCATTTCTCATATTGTGATAATGCTGAGAAATCACTTAATTTAAACGTTATTTCGGAAGAAGTTGTATTTCCAGCTGCAGCAATTATACTGGTTGACTTTGTGGCTGAAGCATTTTGCGAAACGGGTAAATCATCGGGTTTGCTGCTGCACGATGAAAATGCTACAATCAAAGACAGCATTACCCCTATCGATAAAAATCTTTTCATATCGTTCTGTTTTTGGAATAAATTATTCCTGACAAAAATAGTCAATACGAAAAAGGTTGCTCTAATCTTTCCCTTAAAAAAACTAAATGTGGATTATTTGTACAATTTATTGGACAGGATGTAATCATAAACCCGGTTAGGCAAAAAAGCACGTATATCCTTTCCCGCACGGATGCTTTCCCGGATAAAAGTAGAGGAAATTTCCACAACGGGTGCGTTCACCAACCGGACATTTTCCGCATATGTGTTATTTATCCTAACATCTTCACCCAATCGCGGATAGATCAGAATTTTAAATTCTTTTGTCAAGCGTTCATTGTCTTTCCACTGCGGAAACTTTGTCCAGTTGTCGCTACCGATAAGAAGCGTAAATTCCAAACCGGGATTTACGGCTTTCAGCTTTGTCAATGTTTCTATCGTGTAAGAGGGTTTCGGCATGTCGAATTCGATATCCGAAACAAGCAGGCGGTCAAAATCCTTAACCGCCAGCCTCGTCATCTCTAACCGGATATTGTCCCCAAGCAGGCTCTCGGCCTCCTTTAACGGATTATGCGGCGTGACCAAAAACCAAACCTCATCGAGATAAGTGAATTCCAGCATATAGTTTGCCAGTATCAAATGCCCGATGTGAATCGGATTAAAGGAACCCGAAAAGATGCCGACTTGCTTTTTCCTCATCAACTCTATACTTCAACCGCCTATAGGCTACGCTCGCTTAAACAGGGATATGACCCAAAGCAGGAGAATGGCTCCTACCAACGCGGTAATCAGGCTTCCTATCAATCCGTCACCCGTACCTATTCCCAACAGATCGAAAACCCAGCCACCGATAAGCGCACCCACAACGCCAACAACGATATTCATCAGCAGTCCGAAACCACCGCCACGCATAATATTCCCCGCGAGCCATCCGGCCACTGCTCCAATAATGATAAACCACAACCAACCCATACCATTTATTTTTTTAAAAGTTTACTTATCAAGAGATAAACAGAGAAAGGCGTTGATTTGTTTTCATTTTTTCGGTAAATCACCTAACTCATTCGGTTTTTATAGTCCTCGTAACCGAACTGCCTATACAGTTTGAACTCGCCGTCTTTTGTCCAAAGGCCGATAGAGGGATGCGAAACACCGTTGAACATGGTGGTTTTTACGGTGGTGTAGTGAATCATATCTTCAAAAACAACCTTATCGCCCACTTGCAACGGAGCCTCAAAAGACCATTCGCCCATAAAGTCACCGCTCAAACAACTGTTGCCTCCCATCCGGTAAGTGGGCTTCCCGGCCACAGGATCGTGATACGCACCACGGATCCGCGGTTTGTAGGGCATCTCTAAGCAGTCGGGCATATGACAGGAGAAAGAAACGTTAAGCATAGCGGTCAGGACACCTTCGTTTTCCACTATATCGGCAACGTCGGCCACCAAGACTCCCGTCTGCCACGCAAACGCGCTGCCGGGCTCCATAATGATCTCCAGGTTGGGATATTTTTTCTTAAAATGGATAAGCAACCCGATTAAATGTTCCACATCGTAATCTTCGTGTGTCATCAGATGGCCTCCGCCCAAGTTCAGCCACTCCACCTTTTTCAGAAAATGCCCAAACTTCCGTTCTACAGCCTCCAATGTTTTTTCCAGGTCGTATGAATTATTTTCACACAAGTTGTGCAGGTGTAGCCCGGAAACTCCTTCCGGCAGGGTATCACCCATATTTTTTGCCGTAACCCCCAACCGTGAACCCGGCATGCTGGGATTGTAGAGATCGGTCTCCACCACCGAAAATTCGGGATTGATGCGGATCCCGCATTTAATTGCACCGGCAGAAGCAACTACCTGCGGGTAAAACCGATGAAACTGAGACAATGAGTTGAAAGTGATGTGACTGCTATATTTCAGAAACAGCGGAAAATCACAATCGGTATACGACGGTGCATAAGTATGCGCAGGACTGCCCATTTCCTCGAAGGCCAGCCGTGCTTCGGCTATCGAGCTTGCTGTGGAATGGCCAATGTATTCCCGTACAATGGGAAATGCTTTCCACATGGCAAACGCTTTAAATGCCAATATAATATTAACTCCTGCCCTCTCTTCTACCGATTTTATCCGTTGCAAATTTTTGCGAAGCAACCGTTCTTCCATTACATAACACGGGGAAGGAATTTTACTGAAGTCGATCATATTTTATTTTTTTCGTAACGCAAAGCTACACAAAAAATCGATGAACAGGAGTCTGCATATAAAAAAACAAACGATCAAAATTGAGATGGCAGCGGGCTAGTTTCTGAAATACACGTTTTCATCAATAGCATCAACTACAATCGGTCTGGAGTTATCCACCTTACCGGAAAGAATATCTTTCGACAACTGATTGAGTACTTTACGCTGTATAACCCGTTTCACGGGACGCGCACCAAACTCGGGATCGTATCCCGCTTCCGATATGCTCCGTACTGCCTCGTCGGTATATTCCAGTGCGATACCGTTCCCCGCCAGCATTTTCTTTACGCTGTTCAGCTGAATACGTACGATTTGTGCTATTTCCTCCTGTTTGAGCGGGGCAAACATAATAATATCGTCTATACGGTTCAGGAATTCGGGGCGAATAGTTTGCTTCAGCATATTCATCACCAGGTTCTTGGTGTTTTCGACAATCTCTTCCCGATTACGTTCGGTGATTTTCTCAAAATTCTCCCGGATAACGTTCGACCCCATGTTGGAAGTCATGATGATGATCGTATTTTTGAAGTTCACTACCCTACCCTTGTTGTCAGTCAGCCGGCCATCGTCCAGCACCTGCAGCAGGATATTGAAAACATCGGGATGTGCTTTCTCAATTTCATCAAACAGCACCACGGAGTATGGTTTTCGGCGGATGGCTTCGGTCAACTGCCCCCCTTCATCGTAACCCACGTATCCGGGAGGCGCCCCGATCAGCCGTGTTGCGCTGAATTTCTCCTGATATTCGCTCATGTCGATGCGGGTCATCATGTTTTCATCGTCGAACAGATAATCAGCCAAGGCTTTTGCCAGCTCAGTTTTTCCCACTCCGGTCGTTCCCAGGAAGATAAACGAACCGATCGGGCGTTTCGGGTCGCTCAGCCCGGCACGATTACGGCGTACGGCATCGGCAACGGCGGTAATGGCTTCTTCTTGTCCGACAACGCGTTTATGCAGCTCTTCCTCCAGGTGGAGCAGTTTCTCGCGTTCGCTTTGCAACATTTTGCTCACGGGAATTCCGGTCCACCGTGAAACCACGTCTGCAATATCTTCAGCATCCACTTCTTCTTTAATCATGGCGCTGCCACCCTGTGTTTCGTGCAACTGATTTTTCAGTTGCTCGATTTCCGCCTCCTTTTCCTTTATTTTCCCGTATCGCAATTCGGCCACTTTTCCGTAGTCACCTTCCCGTTCGGCTTTTTCTGCCTGGAATTTAGCATCTTCAATGTCAATCTTGTTCTGCTGTATCCGGTTGATCAGCTCCTTCTCCGATTGCCACCGCGCCTTCAGCACATTTTCCTCTTCGCGCAGGTTCTCGATCTGCCTGGTCAGCATTTCTTCCTTGGCTGTATCATTCTCGCGACGGATAGCTTCACGTTCAATTTCCAACTGCTTAACGCGACGCATAATCTCGTCCAGTTCATACGGTACTGAATCCACCTCCATGCGTAATTTTGCCGCTGCCTCGTCCATCAGGTCAATGGCCTTGTCGGGCAGGAACCGGTCGGTGATATACCTGTGCGACAGTTGCACGGCAGCAATGATCGCTTCGTCCTTGATACGCACCTTGTGGTGGTTTTCATACTTTTCTTTCAATCCCCGAAGGATGGAAATACTGTCCGATTCCGTGGGCTCATCCACCACAACCGTTTGGAAGCGTCGTTCTAGCGCCTTGTCCTTCTCAAAATACTTCTGATATTCATCCAGCGTGGTAGCACCGATAGCGCGCAACTCACCCCGTGCCAACGCAGGTTTCAGTATGTTTGCAGCATCCATGGCTCCATCGCTTTTTCCGGCACCCACAAGCGTGTGGATTTCATCGATAAAAAGAATAATCTCTCCCTCTGCCTTCACCACCTCGTTGACCACCGATTTCAACCGTTCCTCAAACTCTCCTTTATATTTTGCCCCGGCAATGAGCGCACCCATATCGAGGGAATAAATCTCTTTGCTCTTGAGGTTCTCGGGTACATCTCCACGAACGATACGGTGTGCGATTCCTTCGGCAATGGCTGTTTTTCCGGTTCCCGGCTCACCGATGAGAATGGGGTTATTTTTAGTACGCCTGCTCAGGATCTGGAGCACGCGGCGAATCTCCTCATCGCGGCCAATAACGGGGTCGAGCTTGCCGTTTCTGGCCCTGTCGTTCAGATTCACGGCATATTTTCCCAGCGATTGATAGGTATCTTCCGCAGATTGGCTGGTCACTTTTTCACCTTTGCGCAACTCGTTAATGGCCGATTGGAGCGTGTTCTGTGAAATTCCGGCATTTTTCATCAACTGCGAAGCAGTGTTCTTCTCGCTGATGATTGCCAGCAGTAAATGCTCGAGCGACACGAACTGGTCGCCCATTTTGTTCGCAAAATCGGTAGATTTCTGAAAAACCGCATTGGTTTCACGGCTCAGCATCGGATCTCCGCCTGAAACGCGTGGGTACGATTCAATCTCCTTATCCACAGTTGCCTCCAAGTTTCTCACATTCACTCCCAACTTCTGAAACAGAAAATGGGTAACGTTTTCGCCCACCAGCATCACACCTTTGAGCAGGTGAGCGGGCTCAATCATCTGCTGATTGCTTGCCTGCGCCAGGTCAATGGCTTTTTGCACCGCTTCCTGTGCTTTGATTGTAAAATTGTTAAAGTTCATATGTTGTTTTTTTAGATTTTCAAACCTCGGCGCCAAGAATCAAGAAAGACGAAAAGAGACTGTCAGTCGGGTAGATCTTTTTGTTAAAAGTCTTGTTTCTTGCATCTTGGCGTTCTACTTTTCAGGTGCAATTTTCTTGCCAAAGAGAAATTTATGACGATTTGGCAGGGACTCACTTCTCCAACTGTTCCACGGCTTCTACCAACCGGATAAACTCGTGCCGATACCCGTTCGGATCGTTGTCCAATCCTTTACGGGCAAGATTTATCACATCGGAATATTTTGCATTGCCCGTGAAATCGCTGTCGCGCAACAGTTGTCCGAACAGGGCTGCGGCCATGGCGAAATTGAAGTCCGGCGAAACATTAACATTCACTTTGTTTGCCGGCACGGGAACTTCCAGTTTCCTGCTCACATCTTTATCCGGCTCTTTGTAACGAAGTTTTACGGTCAGCAATTCTTTGGAATCGGGGAATTTGCGTAACGATGCATCGTTTTTGGTTTGTTGGTATTTCAGTTTATCCACACTGCCGACAGGCACATCCACACCAACGGGAACAATTTCGTACAGAGCCGTAACCGTATGTCCGGCGCCTAATTCGCCCGCGTCTTTGGAGTCGTCGTTGAAATCTTCGTCGTTGAGCAAACGGCTTTCATAGCCAATCAACCGATACGCGTTTACAAAATTGGGATTAAATTCCATCTGCAATTTCACGTCTTTTGCCACCGCATACATAGTGCTGCCAAACTCGTTTACCAGCACTTTATTCGCTTCCTGCAGGTTATCGATATACGCGTGATTCCCGTTACCTTTTTGCGCCAGCGTTTGCAGTTTATTGTCTTTGTAATTACCCATTCCGTAACCAAGAACAGTCAGGAAAACTCCCCATTTACGTTTGGCCTCAATCAACGATTCCAGTTCACCGGTACTCGATACGCCCACGTTAAAATCGCCGTCGGTACACAAAATCACCCGGTTATTTCCGCCTTTCACTAAATTTTTTTCCGCAATTTTATACGCCAATTGAATTCCCGCGCCTCCGGCGGTGGAGCCTCCGGCCTGAAGATTATCCAACGCTTCCATTATCTTCTGTTTATCCGAAGCGCTTGTCGATGGCAATACTTCGCCCGCGGCTCCGGCATACGTAACAATGGCTACCCGGTCTTTCGGGCGCAGATTGTTTACCAACAGCTTCATTGATGCTTTTACCAACGGCAGTTTATTGGCGCTGAACATTGATCCGGAAACATCGAGCAAAAATACGAAGTTGCTTACCGGCAACGTTTCCGAAGGAATCTCTTTTGCCTTTACCCCGATGCGCACCATGTTATGCTTTTTGTTCCAGGGACAAACCGCCGTTTCGGTAACAATCCGCACCGGATACCCGTCCGAAGGCTGCGGATAGTCGTAATTGAAATAATTGACGATCTCCTCCACGCGGACTACATCCTTCGAAGGCATTTGGCCCTGATTTATCATCCGCCGGATATTGCTGTAGGATGCGCCATCCACGTCCAACGAGAAAGTAGATAACGGATGCTGAATGGCAGACAGAAATCGGTTTTCTTTAAACGCTTCGTATTCTTCCGTATTTACCTCACGAGGATACGGAAAAATCACAGACGGCAGGTAATATGACTGATCAGCAACACGCATAACGCTGCCTGCCACAGCATTTTTTTTCTGTGTTCCAAAAGCAACAACAACCACTTCATCCAACGTCGCTTCATCTTGTTTCAGATACACATCCAACTGTAGTTTTTTTACTTTAATTTCTTGTATCAAGTACCCGATATACGAAAAAGTGAGGGTATTGCCCTTCTCCGCTTTTATCCTGTATCTTCCATTTATATCGGTAACTGTCCCCTTTTGTGTACCTTTAACCATCACGGTCACACCAATCAGCGGCGATTTGCCTTGAGCATCGTACACCGTTCCGCTCACTTCCATTTCTTGTGCCCAGACAGAAAAAAAAAATCCTGTCATAAACAGAATCATCCCGATTCGTTGTAATGTTGTTTTCATAATTCTTTCGTTTTTAACATGAATACTTTTTTGAATCTTCTGCCTTATGGATACAAATGGGGATGAAATTCCATAAATAAACCGATAAATTTCTTATTTTTGTGAATCGGGATAAATGTATTGAAACAGTAAATTCTTGAAAACCAATAGGAAAATAACAAACCTATCGAACGGAGAATTGTTTGAACGGTATAAAAAAGGACGTCAAACAATGTACTTCCACGAATTGTTCCGTCGATACATTCCGATGCTGTACGGATTATGCCTGAAATACCTCGGTAATGAGCCCGATGCGCAAGACGCCGTAATGGATTTATTCGAAGATCTGAATCAAAAGATCACAAACTACGAGATAAGCAACTTTCATTCATGGCTTTATACCGTGGCTAAAAATCACTGTTTATTGAAGATAAGGAAAGACAAGCACGTTTTTTTCGAAGATATAAACGAATCGGTTATGGAAAACGGCGATTTTTTTACTCCATTAGATGAAGAGAAGACGAACGAAGAAAAATCGGCGCTGGATTATTGTATGGCAAAGTTAGGTTCAGAGCAGCGGACGAGCATCGAGTATTTTTATTACGAAAGCAAGTCGTATGCCGACATCGTTTCCCTGACAGGCTATACGTTAGAGAAAGTAAAAAGTTACATCCAGAACGGAAAAAGGAATTTGAAGAATTGCATTTTACGGCTAAGAGCATTAAACGAAGAGCAAAGGGTCCAAACACGCAACACGTAACACGCGACATTTTGACAAAGTGAATTTAAAAGATTACATACACGGAAAACGGTACGGGAAAGAGGCTAACCGCTTAGAACGGGAAGCCATGAACGATCCGTTCCTGCAAGACACCATCGACGGTTACGATTCGGTGCCGGGCAACCATGTTGAAGCTATAGAAAAGCTGGAAAAACGGTTTGCTCCGCAACCCAAACACATCGATAAACGCGTCTGGCTATGGGCTGCGGCTGCCGTGCTTGTTTTGCTTATCGGCCTACCCTTTCTGCTTCGCCAACCCGATACAAAAGACGTTCAGGTTGCATCGGTAGAATCCCTGAAAAAAGAAGAAACCACTCTTTCTCCCAAAAGAGATTCCCTTCTCGTGGCCAATCACACGCCGCCAAAAACAGCAGAAGAAAGAACGGCAACTACCGTGCAAAAAAAAGTTGAAGTTCGGGTAAAAGAAGTACAGCAAGCTGTTGAGGCTGAAAAAACTGCCGAAATTGTCAGCGAAGAAATTTTGCAACTTCAAGCACCCGAAAGGATGGCAGAGGCTATTGAACCGGAACGGGTATCAGTTGCAAGAGCCGCCTTACCCAAACAGAAAGCCATTCAGGGTAAGGTGGCTGCCGTAACTGCCGTCTCCCCGAATACAAAAACCATTTCGGGAAAAATTGTGGATGAGATTGGAGAACCCATTATCGGAGCAACCGTAAACGTCAAAAATACCCATCTAGGAGCAGTCACCGATATGGACGGGAACTTCCGGTTAACCGTTCCCAAAGATGAGAAAGGCATGCTGGTTGCTTCTTTCATAGGAATGAAAAATGTTGAAATGCCTTTAAAAGAACATTTAGGTGACGTTGTGATGAAATCAAACGATATGGCTTTGGATGAAGTGGTTGTTGTTGCTTTTGGAACTCAGAAAAATGAATCAATCGTAGGTTCCGCATCAACGGTAAAAGACCCTGCTCCTGTTTTCGGAGAAGCTGAATTCAGGCATTATTTCGAAAAAAATCACGATAAAACCGTTTGTCCGGATGAGCCGATTTCGATTAAAGTGGAATTTTATGTGAACGGGCAAGGACGACCAGGCAGCATCGCTATTAAAGAAAACTCGTGCCAGAAATTGGAGACCGAGATCAAGCGGTTGTTGTTGGGATCTCCTCCCTGGTCGGAACGTAACCGGAAAGTAACGTTAAATTGGACATTGAATGAGTAACGAAAAATTTTACACCGCGCGGGAAGAAAAGGCCAATTACCTCACCCACGCTGCCGGGGTTTCAATGGCCCTGGTTGCGACTGTCCTCCTGCTTCGCAAGGCGATACTTGCCGATAACCGTTGGGCAATGCTAGCTTACGCCATTTTCGGTTTCGGGATGCTGGCCTGCATGCTTTCATCCACCGTTTATCATTTTGTGCAGGAGCCTGGACGAAAAGTGAAATGGCGCCACTTCGACCATGCAAGCATCTACCTCCTGATCGCGGCAAGCTACTCACCGTTCACGCTGATTTTATTGCGCGAGGAGCGCTTCTGGGGATGGCTACTGTTCGGACTGGTCTGGATCATCGCGCTTGTTGGTATTGCCGTCAGTTTTGGTGAACTAAAGAAAAACAGTCATTTAAAGACCGCATCGTATGTTTTTATGGGTTTAGTGGTTTTGGTTGCTTTTAAACCGCTCATAGAAACGGCAAACGAAAAAAACTGCATCGAAGTTATTGGGTGGCTTATAGCCGGAGGCGTCTTTTACATTACCGGCGCCATCATCTACGCTACAGCCAGGCGTGAATTTGTTCACGCAGTTTTTCACCTGTTTGTGCTTTTCGGACTAGCAAGCCACATTATCGGTGCCGGCATTATCCCTCTTGATTAAGGCGTAATTTTTTATGGGGAAGAAAAAAAACGGTATTATTTTTTTGTTTGTACCAAATATAACATATATTTGCAGGCAAAGAATCATGAATGTTCTCAAAAGCTTGTAAATACGGCATCAAGGCACTCGTTTATATCGCTATTCAATCCATTGAAGGAAAAAGAGTTACCTTGGGAGAGATTTCAAAAAAGACCGATACGCCCGAAGCCTTTACCGCAAAAATTCTGGGAACATTATCGAAAAACGGATTAGTTTCTTCTTTTACCGGACCCAACGGTGGTTTTGAAATCAGCCCCGACAAAATGAAGGCGGTGAAGATGAGCGATATCGTATCGGTTATTGATGGAGATGAGATCATTTGGCAATGTCCGTTGGGGCTCACCGGTTGCAACGATGAAAATCCCTGCCCCGTGCATCATCAATTTGCCGAAATTAGAACGAAATTAACCGCCATGTTAGTATCTACAACCGTTTACGATATGGCAACGGAGTTAAAATCGAACATACAGGTTTTATTAAGGTAAGTTTTTTTTTAATTAATTTCCGACACTTTTATCCGAAATATATCAAACAATTGATTTTCAGTACGCTATAAAATAAATTTAATCCAATTACTAATCATTAAACGTGTTTAATTATGAATCACAAAAAACTTTGGATTGCACTCTCACTGGTAGTAGGAATTTCATTTGCCGTATTATTGTTTTACGGCAATCAGATCTACCAGAAAGCACCACCGGTACCCGAACAGGTGGTGGATGAATCGGGAAACGTTCTTTTTACCGGAAGTAACATAAAAGACGGGCAGAACGTTTGGCAAAGCATGGGTGGACAGGAAGTAGGAACGGTTTGGGGGCACGGTGCCTATGTTGCACCGGACTGGACAGCCGACTACCTGCACCGGGAAGCACAATATTTGCTGAACAAATGGGCCGGAGGCGATTTTGAGTCTCAGAGCTCCGAACAAAAAGCTCTGCTGGAAAGGCGTCTTCAGATATTTTTACGCAAAAACACCTACGACGAAGCTACAAAAACGCTGACCCTTGCCGCAGAAAGGATCGAGGCGTTTGAGCACAACAAGGCTCATTATACATCCTTGTTTATGAATGACCCGGCGCTGGATAAATTGCGTTCCGATTACGCCATACCGAAGAATGCCATCAAGGACGAGTCGAGGATGGAGAAAATGGCACAATTTTTCTTTTGGGCATCGTGGGCATGCGTAACGGAAAGGCCCGGGGAAAGCATAACCTATACCCACAACTGGCCCAACGATGCTCAGATCGGGAACGTACCGACCGGCGATCTGGTAATCTGGACAGGCTTCAGCATCATCATGTTGTTAATTGGAATTGGTATTCTTGTTTTCGTACAGGCCCGTACACAACAGGAGGAAGTGTTGAAGCCGGTGAATGACCCGTTAATGAACCAGGTGATTACCCCGTCGATGCGAGCGACAAAGAAATATTTCTGGATCGTAAACATCCTGATCCTGGCACAGGTAATGCTGGGGATTCTCACCGCACACTACGGCGTGGAAGGCGATGCGCTCTACGGCATTGATATTGCCAGCTTCCTTCCCTACTCCATCACACGCACATGGCACGTTCAGATTGCTATTTTCTGGATTGCAAGCGCCTGGTTAGCCACCGGACTCTATATTGCTCCGTCGTTAAGCGGCAGGGATCCCAAATTTCAAAAGCTCGGCGTGAACGTGCTTTTCGTGGCGTTGCTCATTGTTGTTGCCGGTTCACTTATCGGACAATGGTTTGGCGTGATGCAAAAACTGGGACTGGTCGAGAACTTCTGGTTCGGACACCAGGGTTATGAATATGTTGACCTGGGGAGATTCTGGCAGTTACTGCTGGTCATAGGATTATTCCTGTGGCTTACACTGATGATCCGGCCCATTGTCCCTATCATCAAAAAAGGAACCAGTGAAAGGGGATTGCTCATACTCTTCCTGATCTCCTGCTTTGCTATCGCATTTTTCTACGCTGCAGGCCTGATGTGGGGGCGCACCACCAACTTGGCCATTGCTGAATACTGGCGCTGGTGGGTTGTGCATTTGTGGGTTGAAGGCTTCTTCGAAGTATTTGCAACGGTAGTTGCCGCGTTCTTGTTTACCCGGATGGGGTTACTGAGGATAAAATCGGCAACCAACAACGTGCTGTTCGCCACCATTATCTTCCTTTCGGGCGGTATCCTGGGAACATTCCACCACCTTTACTTCACGGGAACACCCACAGGTGTCATGGCACTGGGAGCGACATTTAGCGCCTTGGAGGTTGTTCCGCTGGTGTTGATCGGGTTTGAGGCATTCCACAATTACCGGATGAGTAAATCAACCGAATGGCTGGCAGATTACAAGTGGCCCATCTATTTCCTGTTGTCGGTAGCCTTCTGGAACTTCCTGGGGGCTGGTATTTTTGGATTTATCATCAACCCGCCCATCGCATTGTATTATATGCAGGGGCTAAACACCACTCCCGTACACGGACACGCAGCACTTTTCGGTGTGTACGGCATGTTGGGAATAGGGTTGATGCTGTTTGTGCTCCGCAGCATGTACCGCAAACAAAAATGGAACGACAAACTTATTAAATTCACGTTCTGGACACTGAACGCCGGCTTGCTTTTAATGGTGGTCGTCAGCTTACTGCCCGTTGGATTAATGCAAACGTTTGCCAGTGTAAACCACGGAATGTGGTATGCACGTTCGGCTGAATTTATGCAACAACCGGTGGTAAATGTATTCAAATGGTCGAGGATCATCGGAGACACCGTGTTCGGCATAGGAACCCTTACGCTCTTCCTGTTTGTTTATCAATTAACCCTGAAAAAAAATAAATCAACAAATTAGTCCATTCATTCACGGATTGCACGTCCGGTTGTTTAACGGATGTGCAATCCTTTATATAAAATAAAAAAACATGCTCATCAATTCAGAAAGTATTATTGGAAAAATTGTAGCTGAAAACTACAAAACGGCAGCTGTCTTCAAATCATACAACATCGATTTCTGTTGCAACGGAAACCGTAGCATTGCGGCTGCCAGTAAAGAAAAGAACATCGACGAAAAAGTAATTCTGAAAGAGTTATCGGAAGTACTGAACAAGAAAGAAGATTCGGACATTGATTTTAAATCGTGGTCGATTGACCTGCTCGCCGATTATATCGAGAAGAAACATCACAGGTATGTGTTTGCAAAAATTCCTGAAATAACGGCCTACCTGGCAAAGATTACGGATGTTCACGGTAATATACATCCCGAACTACATGAAATAAACGAGTTGTTTTCTCAATCTGCAGAAGCGTTATCGGCACACATGAAAAAAGAAGAAAACATTTTGTTCCCTTTAATCCGGGAAATGGTGGATAAAAGAACAACGGGCGAAAAATTTAAAAGGCCTCCTTTCGGAAGCATTGAAAACCCAATTAAAACGATGCATGCAGAGCACGACAATGAAGGCGTTCGTTTCAGAAGAATCAGTGAACTGAGCAGGAACTACGAAACACCTCAAGACGGCTGCAATACCTACAGGGTAACCCTGAATTTGCTCAAAGAATTCGAAGATGACCTCCACAGGCACATCCACCTGGAAAACAATATTCTGTTCCCTGCTGCGATAGAGTTTGAACGCGTTATTTTCTCCACTCACACGTAAAATTCGATTACTGTTTTTATCTTTGTATCAAAGAACCCGTAAAATGAGATCAGGAAACAAAGATGACGGCTCAAAAGCAGTAATTGTTGCAAACGGAAGGTATCCCCATCACCCTGTGCCGCTATCGGTAATAAAGAACGCACCCTACATCGTTTGCTGCGATGGGGCGGCTAACCATTTTATCGAAGCCGGCGGATATCCCGATGCTATTGTGGGCGACTGCGACTCCATCTCCGAGGAGAACAGGGTCCGCTTCGCGGATAAATTATTTCCCGACAAAGAACAGGAGACCAACGACCTGACCAAATCGGTTCTGTTTTGTGTGGAGAACGGAAGGAGAAACATCATTATTGTGGGCGGAACCGGGATACGTGAGGACCACAGCATCGGAAACATCTCGCTTCTTACAGATTATGAGGCGATGGCAAACGTGAAGATGGTTACCAACTACGGTATTTTTACACCCATCAGCTCAAAAACCACTTTCAATAGTTTTGCGGGTGAAAAAGTCTCCCTGTTTTCCATCGGACAAAAACCTATTACCACCGACGGGTTGAAATATCCCTTAGAAAACAGGATTCTCACCAACTGGTGGCAAGGCACGCTGAATGAATCACTGGGCGATAGGTTTACGGTGGATACTTGTGGGAGAGTGCTTGTTTTTCAGGTGTTTGATAGCGAAAAGGATCAAGACAACTCACGAAGCACATCCAGTGATTTGATCGGTTGAAAATCGTACAAATGCAGCCGGTAATAAGTCAACATCCGGTCGATGATCAGGTTCCTGTCGTTCCGCGACAGAATGAACAGATGCATGTTCGAGAAATTTATCCGTGACAATCGATTAAGAAAAGCGCTTTCCCGCTCACGCAAGTAATAGGCGTGATCCGGAGTCCGGCAGGTAAACTCCCCGTTCAGCATGTCGAAGCAACATCCCCGGGTATAATTTTCAAGATTGGGATAAACCCCCAGAAACCGGGTAAGGCCAAAGACAAAAGTCAGATGAAAATTGGCCAATCCTGTTTTTGTCTCTTCCAGCACCTCGACAGCCTGTTTCAAGTAATCGAAAAGCAATTCGTTGTTGTCGGTTTCCCGCAGCACTTTCGATAAAAATTCCGAGAGAAAAAAAGTCAGTGAAACTTTGGTTAAATTTACACCAATATCGTAGAGTAACGTCTGACGGTCGGCTTCTTTCAAGCGCTGGATTTCACGAAGTGGAAGATGTTCCACTTCCAGATTCAATATGGAAAGCGGGGAAAACAACGCAGGGTTGATTTTTGAACGTCTGCCACGTATTTTGGGAAGCAAGTATGAGACACGTCCAAAATCGCGCGTAAACACATGCGAGATGGAGTACTTATCGTTGTATCCGGCATTGCTCAGAACAATGCCCTCTGTCTTGTAGTGCATTTGCTGATGGATGATGGATGAAAAAACGCCCCGATAAAAGTCGGAGCGTCCGGGTGTTTGTTTTCAAATCTTTTAAAACGTTTTCTTTTTGATGCGGGCTGCTTTTCCGCGTAACTGACGGAGGTAATACAGTTTGGTTCTCCTGACCTTACCTTCGCTGTTCACTGTTATGCTGTCGATGAACGGAGAATTTATCGGGAAGATACGTTCAACACCGATATTGTCCGACATCTTACGAACCGTAAAGCGTTTGTTGTCGCCGTCACCCGATATACGGATCACCACGCCGCGATATTGCTGAATACGCTCCTTATTCCCTTCCACAATACGGTAAGCAACCGTTATGGTGTCGCCACTCTTAAACTTGGGCAATTCTTTCTTTCCCGAAGCGAAAGACTCTTCTGCAATTTTAATTAAATCCATTGTTTATAAAAGCTTTATGTTAATATTTAACTCTACAGGACGCAATATAACGACAACACATCGACAGAGATTGCGCAAAGCGGTTGCAAAGGTAGCAATAATTATTTAAATCACAATACTGTGATTCCTTTTATTCGTAAAAATAGGTTACACACGTTGTTAAACTGACAAAAATAGTGTATTTTTGACAAAATAAACATCAAACAAACCCATCATTAAGAATGAATAGACAACTGATCATTCTCGTACTTGCTGCTATCCTGCTGATTTCTTGTAAGTCGTACCAGTACCGGATAAGCAGCATGAACGGCACCGTCGTTGAAATGAACAGCCGTTTCGATGCGAATCCGAATAAAAAAATGGAAGCCCTGGTACGCAACTACAAAACCGAGCTCGATCGTGAGATGAATGAAGTGATCGGCACTTCTGCACAGCTGCTGGATTATGGCCGTCCCGAAAGTTTACTCACCAATTTCACTTCCGATGTGATGAAAATCTACGGCGATGAACATATTTCCGGCGGTGCCGACGTAGCTATCATGAACGTTAACGGACATCGTGCCAATATGCCGAAGGGTAAAATAACGGTTGGAAACCTGTATGAGATTTACTCTTTCGACAACGCCATAACCTTTCTCGAGCTGAAAGGAACCGATTTGAAGAAGATTTTCGATTCCTACGCCTGGATTGGTGGAGCGGGAATCTCTTCCAACGTAAGGCTGGCGATCAAGGACCGGAAAGTTCAATCGGTTACTGTAGACGGAAAACCCATTGACGAGAACAAAGTTTACACGGTTTCCACACTCGACTATCTTGCCGACGGCAATAACGACATGGATGCCTTGCGCAACGCACTAAAGACCACAAACACGGGTATCACGCTCCGCGATGTGATGATCGACTATGTGAAGGAACAAACCCGCCAGGGGAATGAGATTACCTCTCTTCTCGATGGAAGGATCACCGTTATTGAATAACCCTCAACACCTTATGAACAAAAAATATTTTTTCCTTCTCATCCTCACTGTTTTTATGTGCGGAACCGTTGCCTTCGGGCAAAAGAGCATTGTCATTCTTCATACAAACGATACACACAGCCGCATCGAGCCTATTCCTGAATCTGACCGCATTGCCGGGAACAAGGGAGGAGTTGCCCGCAGGATGAACTACATCGAACAGGTACGAAAAGAAAATAAAAATGTTTTACTCTTCGATGCCGGGGATTTTTTGCAGGGGACACCCTACTTTAACCTTTTCAAAGGTGAGGTGGAGACAGAAGCCATGAATATGATGCGTTACGATGCCGTTACGCTTGGAAATCATGAATTTGACTACGGACTGGAAGCATTGGAAAAAGTTGTACGCCGGGCAAAATTCCCCATCATCAGCAGTAATTACGATTTTTCCGGCACACCGCTGAACAATTTGATCAAACCGTACCTTATATTTAAAAAAGACGGGGTGAAAATTGGTGTGATCGCTATCAATATTCAGCCCAAGGGACTGATTGCTTCGGGTAATTACGACGGAATGAAATTCCTTCAACCGGAACGGGTGGCAAACGAACTGGCTTTAAAGCTGAAGACAACAGACCGGTGCGATATGGTTATCTGCCTGTCGCACTTGGGTTACACAGCCGATAAGCGATTGGTGGAACAAACTAGAAACATTGATATTATTATCGGCGGCCACAGCCACACCAATATGAAAACTCCGGATATGTTGAAAAATATCGACAACAAAGATGTTATGGTTTTTCAAACAGCAGGAAGAGGAATCTATGTCGGAAGAATTGATGTAGAACTCGAGAAAGTGAAGTAATAAGTTGAGGACAGATTGCCGCTCCGAACCTTAATGTCTGAAGTTGATACAAATAAACCGATCATGTTCAAAAAAAGAGATATCCTGTTTTTTACATTTTATTTATTCACCGCAGTACTTACCGCTCAAACCGAAACCAATCTCTATCGGCAGGCCGACAAAACAGAATTGAACCCATGGGTGGATTCCGTATACAACAGCCTGAGCCTGGACGAAAAGATCGGCCAGCTTTTTATGCCTGTCGTGGAATCGAAGAGCAGCTGGAAAACAAAAATTGCGGGTTATATAAACAACCAGAAAATCGGGGGGGTATTGTTTTCGAAAGGTACGCTGGCCATGCAGGCCGAAATGACCAACTACCTCCAAAGCATAGCCAAAACACCGCTTTTTGTGGCGCTGGACGGTGAGTGGGGACTCTCCATGCGCCTGAGGGATGCACCTCGTTTTCCGCGAAACCTGATCACCGGTGCTATTCACGATGAAGAAACGCTGAAGCAGTATGGAAAAGAGGTTGCCCGGCAATGTCGTGAAATGGGTATCCACATTAACTTTGCCCCGTCCATCGATGTGCATAGCAATCCCGACAACCCGGTCATAGGTTCACGGTCCTTCGGCGAACTTCCCGCCAACGTAGCCCGACAAGGTATCGCCTTTGCCAGGGGAATGGAAGAAAACGGTGTGATGGCGGTTGCCAAACACTTTCCCGGTCACGGCGACACATCGGAAGATTCGCACCGGACCTTGCCGACCATAAGCCACGATTTAGCCCGGCTAGACTCGGTGGAATTACATCCTTTCCAGCAATACGTCAATGCAGGACTGTCGGGGATGATGCTCGGGCATCTGAACGTTCCCGTACTGAACACAAATGGATTACCGGCATCATTATCGATAAACGTGGGGCAGAAACTGCTGAAGGACCGGATGGGTTTTACCGGGCTTACTTTTACCGACGGGATGGCGATGAAAGGGGTTTCCAATCAACCCGATATGAGCGTAAAAGCACTGCTGGCCGGAAACGATGTGATTCTGGGGGTAATCAATCAGGAGAAGGAATTTCAACAGGTGAAACAGGCGGTTGAAAAAGGAGTTATTTCCCCGGCTCTGCTCGAAGAAAAAGTAAGAAAAATACTGACATACAAATACATACTCGGTGTTCATCACGTTAAACCGATAGACATCCGTACGTTAAACCGCAACATACACGCTCCGGAAAGTGAGTGGACACAACGAAAAATCTATGACAAGGCCATTACACTGGTTAAAAACAACGATTCTATCCTGCCGGTAAGGGCATTGGATAAAAACCGGATTGCCGCCGTGGCGATTGGCACCCCGGAGCAAAACACCTTTCAGAAATGGTTGAAAAAATATGCCGGGGTTAACACTTTTCAAGTAATTACTGTCGATAGCATAGCGCCATTATCCGACAAACTGAAAGAGTTCGATATCGTTCTGATCTCTGTGCACTCCGTTCCTGCAGGCGGCTCGACCGCGCTTCAACAAATGATAAAAAACGCTGCAAAATCGGTTCTGGTATTGTTCGATTCACCGTACACACTCGATAATTTAAAACCGGCTACTGACCTTGCATCCTCAGTCGTAGTGGCTTACGACAACACCGATTTTGCCCAGATGAGTGCAGCACAAGCCGTTTTCGGAGGCATTGGCTTCTCGGGGAAACTGCCTGTTTCAGCAGGAGGATTTGAAGTTAACAGTGGTATCGGCACCCAAAAGACACGTCTCTCCTACTCGCTTCCCGAAGAAGTCGGAATGTTGTCCGAAAGCCTGCAGGATGTGGAAAAAATCGCGCTCGAAGGCATCCGCCAGCGGGCCTATCCCGGATGTTACGTAATGGTGGTAAAAGACGGGACAGTTATTTACAACAAAGGATTCGGCAATATGGAATACTCTTCCGGGGCAAAAGTTGACGCCGAAACCGTTTATGACCTGGCCTCGATAACCAAGGCAGCAGCCACTGTTCCGGCGATCATGAAGATGTACGATGAGAAAAAGATCCGGCTGCAAGACAATATCGGGAAATTTGTACCCGAAACTCGGGGAACCAACAAAGCAAACCTAACCATCCGTGACGCACTTTTTCACGAAACGGGAATTGTTTCTTTTATTCCTTATTACACAACGGCCATAGATCCGAACAGTTTTAACGGACCGCTGTTCGGAAGAAAGTCGACACTCCACCACGTCCGTTATGCCGGTGCGTGGGGCCGGACCGACTACGCGTTTATCCCGTCGTTCATCTCGGATAAACCTTCCGGGACCTTTCACTTACCTGTGGCCAGGGATCTGTATGCGAGCAACAAAATGCACCAGGCCTTGCTGAAAGAGGTGATCGCCACCGAACTTCGCTCAAAGACCTATCGGTATAGCTGTCTGAATTTTATGTTGCTGAAAGAAGCCATTGAGCACATTTCCAAAACCGATCTGGACAACTTCGTAAAAGACAACTTCTACAAAAAACTGGGTGCGGAAACACTGACATTCCGTCCGTTAGACCACATGCCGGTGGACAACATTGCTCCCACCGAGAATGATCCTTTTTTTCGAAAACAGCAATTAAGGGGGTATGTCCACGACGAAGGAGCAGCCTTGTTTGGCGGGATCTCGGGTAATGCCGGATTATTCTCCAACGCCAACGACCTGGCAAAACTCTCCCAAATGTGGCTGAACGGAGGAGAATACGGTGGGGAAAGATTTTTAAGCGAAGAGACCGTAAACCTGTTTACTAAAACAAAAAGTAGCAACAGCCGACGAGGATTGGGATTCGACAAACCTGACCCTCGGAACAACAATGCAAGCCCTACCAGTCCGCTTACCCCTGTCTCCGTTTATGGCCACACGGGTTTTACCGGAACCAGTTTCTGGGTGGATCCCGACAACAAGATGATTTACATCTTTTTGTCGAACCGGGTTTTTCCCGAGCGTTCTCCCAATCGATTATCGACGTTGAAAATCAGGGAACGCATCCAGGATGAACTCTATAAGGCACTGAACAAGGAGTAATAATGCATAATTTAAGAACAAGGAGCACATTAATACATTGGCACACCAACATATAGAAATGAACATGCAACGAATCATCAAAAGCACCAACCTGATAAGCGATATCGAAAAAATAGTGGCGGAAATCAAGCACGATAAACTTTTTGTGCTAACGGACGAACATACGGCGAACCTTTGCCTTCCCCTGCTTGACCCCTGGATTGCTGTTAAGGATGTAAGCCGGGTTGTAATTCCGGCAAACGACACCAACAAAACGCTCGAAAACCTGGCATACATCTGGAAGCACCTTACCCAAAACGGTGCAACACGACACTCATTGTTGATAAACCTTGGGGGTGGAATGGTCACCGATATCGGTGGGTTTGCGGCAGCTACGTTCAAGCGCGGGATCACATACATCAACATCCCCACTACCTTGTTGGGAGCGGTGGATGCTGCTGTCGGCGGAAAAACAGGAATTAATTTTGAGGGATTCAAAAACGAAATAGGGGCATTTTACCCGGCAGAATGTGTGTTAATCTCTTCACGCTTCTTTTCCTCGCTCGGCCGTAAAGACATTCTTTCGGGCTTTTCCGAAATGCTCAAGCACGCACTTATCAATTCCGAGGCAGAGTGGGAAAAGCTGCTGGCTTTTGATGCCGGAGATATTGATTACGAATGGCTTACCGATGCAGTTTTCCGTTCGGTCTCCATCAAGGAAGAGATTGTAAAAAAAGACCCGTTTGAGCACAATATCCGCAAAGCGTTGAACCTCGGACATACTGTCGGACACGCTTTCGAGAGCTTTGCCCTGGAAACGGAGAGGCCCGTCTTGCACGGTTATGCCGTGGCGTGGGGGCTAATCTCGGAGTTGTATCTGTCGCATCGCATATGCGAGTTTCCCAAAGAGGAACTGCAAAAAACCGTTCGTTTTATCCACCGGAATTACGGTGCATTTGCCTTGGATTGCGACGATTACGAACACCTCTACAATATTATGACGCACGACAAGAAGAACGCAAATGCCTCTTCAGTCAACTTCACGCTCCTCGCCGGTATCGGAAAAATACAAATTAACCGAGTTGCCAGTAAAGATTTGATTTTTCAGTCGCTTGATTTTTACCGGGACAGCGTTGGGTTATGAGAACGATATGCTCTTTACGGTTAATACCTGTTTTCCTGTTGTTTATATACACTCCGTCATGTTCTCAGGAGGGGGGCGAACCCACCCAGATTGCCTGGGACACCTGGGGAGTTCCGCACATAACGGCAAATTATTTTACTGTTTTCTTTCTCTCTTCCAGTCATTGATGGTATGCCCATAAAAAGCAAACCACACCAAATAGATAAAGCACGGGATCAATACCCAATACCCTGCTCTTAAACCGTGCTGATCTCCTATCGCACCGTAGATCAAGGGTAGTATGGCATTTCCGCTTAATCCCATAATCAAAAGAGAAGAACCTGTCTTGGTTAATTTTCCCAAGCCATGAATCGACAAGGGCCAGATACCGGCATATATCAATGCGTTAGGAAATCCTATTGAGGCTAGGAGCCATATCGAGATGTTTGCTGTATGCCCGAATAGTGAAACGGGTTGGTTAGCAAACACTACCCCTAAAGAAAGAAGAAACCCCAGTACGGTACAGAATTTTAAAGCGGCTTTTTGCGGAATAAACCGGGGGATAAGCAAGATACCCAGCAAATAACCGATAATTGTACACAGAAGCGTATAAGAAGGGAAAAACTTCGCATCCAACAAACCGATCCCCATCGAACCGGCATAATTGATGATGGTATCTATTGCCACTACCTGGGTACCTACGTGTAGAAAAATCGCAATAGCTCCAAAAACGAGGTAGGGATAATCCAAAAGAGATTTTCTTGGTGTGCCTGCAACCGGCGGTAAATCACTATTCTGCTCTTGAGCTTTATCCTCTTTCTCTTCTAACTCCGGCAGTACTGAATACCTTATACCGAAACCCACCAATACCAAAAGAACGGCAAGGATGGAATAGGGCATAATTACCCTCCTGATGAGTTCCTGAAGAATAATGTTTTTCTCCGTTTCGGAAAGCGCTCCTGACTCAAGTAACGCAAAAGTTCCGTCATCAGTCGATTTGAACACTACCGCTGCAAAAAGTAAAGGAGCAATAATGCCTGCAGATTTGTTAAAAATGCCCATCACACTCATTCGCTGCGCAGCACTATCTATCGGCCCGACTATGGTGACGTAAGGGTTTGCTGCCGTTTGAAGGATAGCAAGCCCTGTTCCGAGGCAATACAATCCCACAAGAAAAACCGCATATTGCCGCATAAGTGCTGCCGGGATAAAGATAAGGGCACCTAACGACAGGAATAAAAATCCGTACATGATTCCTTTCTTATATCCCGTCCTGTTTAATAATAAACCCGACGGGACGGCCATCACAAAATAGGCAATATAAAAGGCAAAAGTGACGAAATAGGACTGAAAGTGTGTCAGTTCAAGGGCAATCTTAAAATAAGGGATAAGGATGGCGTTAACCCATGACACCAAGCCGATGACAAAATACATCACGGCCAAAATACCCATCGAGATATAAAAAACTTTTTTGTTCATAAAGGAAATATTATTTGGTGACAACGCCCGTAGTTCCTCCATGCTTTAAAGAAATATCATGGGGTTGATTTTTTTTCCATGCTCCATTCGTAAAGTCCGGGATATCGATCGGTGCCGATCGATTGGCGACCGACCATTCGCTTAACGGACCTATCACGCTCCACGACGCTGCGTCGTACACATCCATATCGACAGGCAGGCCATTCCTTAAACAATCAATCAATCTCCAATCCATCAAAAAGTCCATTCCTCCGTGCCCGCCAATCTCCTTGGCAATATCTTGCATTTTCTTGATGATGGGTGGATTATATCTCCGTTCAATTTCCTTAAATTTATCTTCAGACAGCCACTCTTTGTGGTCTCCAGCCATGGATAGGCGGGGAGGAAGAGGATATTTCTGCGCTGTTGCTTTTGTCCCGCTTATGGTATGTAATCGTGAATAAGGGCGAGGCGTGGTGATATCGTGCTGAATAAGGATTGTTTGCCCTTTGATTGTTTTGATGATCGAGCTATTCATGTTCCCTCGGAATGAGGCTCCTTCAAACTGCTTAAAATAATCTTCCTTCAGGGATAGTTCTTGGGAATATTGATTCATCAAAAAATCATCGGATGACATCGACACCATATATTCCATCCGGTTCCCCCGATTGATATTCATGATTTGAGCCACGGGCCCTAATCCATGTGTAGGGTAGAGATTTCCGTTTCTTCTCATGTTTTCCTTAAGCCTCCAGCTTCTTCCGGGCTTTCCCCTGAAGAATAAGCTCTCCCCTATTTCATGAATATATCCTCCCTCCGCATGCACTATTTCTCCAAAAAAACCATTGCGTGCGAGATTCAAAGTCAGTAATTCAAAAAAATCGTAACAACAGTTCTCCAGAATCACACAATGTTTTTTGGTTTCCTCTGAAGTTTCTACTAATTGCCAACAATCCTCTACTGTGGTTGCGACTGGGATTTCCAGTGCCACGTGCTTGCCTTGCCTCATGGAATATACCCCAATGGGTGCATGCCATTCCCAGGGGGCGGCAACATATACAAGATCAATATCATCTCTCCGGCACATCTCCATCCAGCTATCTTCTTTTCCCGAATAAACAAGGGCCGGATGTCCAGGTGTTTGAATACGCGCTTTGGCTTTCTCCGCATGCTCGGAAAGTTCATCGCAAATGGCCACAATTTTAACTCCGTCAATGCGGCTGATTCTTTCTACGGCCGCACTTCCCCTGTTCCCCACGCCTACAAACCCCACTCTTACTGTTTCCAGTTTGGGTGCAGTATACCCGCACATATTAAATTTTTGCGAATGTTTTTTATAGGCTTCACGGTATATTTTTTCTAAAGACTTGCTCGACTGTTGTTTCTCCGCAGGTATTTCACGGCTTATCCCTTTGGTCGGCAGCATGGCAGATACAGTTGCAACTCCTGCCGCTTTAAGGAAATTTCTTCTATTGATTTGCATGGAGAAATCTATTTTTATTTTAATTGAGAGGCGGAGTTTCCATCCAAAAACAGTACTGTATAAGGATGCCTCCTTAAAATCGTCGCCGGGCATGCCGTCGTTATTTCCGCATTCAGTGTATTGTAAACAGCATTGGCTTTTCGCTTATCCGGCACCATACAACTGATTACGTTACAACGCATGATGGCAGGAATTGTCAGGCTAACAGCTTCTCTAGGTACCTCTTCGAGAGTAGAGAACCATCCCTCTCCCAATTGCTGCCGGCGTGAGATATCATCCAACTGCACTATTTTCACCAATTGCGGATCGTTGAAATCGGCAACTTCGGGATCATTAAAGGCGATATGCCCATTCTCCCCAATACCTATGCATGCTACATCAATCTTGGCAGCTTTCAACAGTTCTTCATAGCGGGCTATTTCACGTTCAATATCCTTGGCATCGCCATGAATGTAATTAACCTGATATGGTTTTACTTCATCGAGGATTCTTTCTTTCAGGTATTTTCGGAAACTGGCCGGATGGGTTTCGGGCAAATCCCTATACTCATCCAAATGGAATACGGTAATTTTACTCCAATCGACGGGGAGCGTTTTTATTGCCTCGATAAAGGCAAATTGCGATGCGCCGGTGGCTAAGATCAGATTAGCATGCCCCTTGGCCCGAATAGCGTAATTCAAATGTTTGGCCACAAAGTCCGCGCTGCCTTTTCCGGCAGAAGCCTCGTCCGTAAAAATACGAACCGTAAGATTTTCTTTCTTGAATTGTTTAATTTCAGTTGTCATTTCTTATCTTAATTATAAAGTTTCATCAATAAACATTTTCATCTGCTTCAAGATAAATACCCTTTTCCGGTTTTTCCCATGAACCTTATCCGTATTCTGGTGTAACCGGTTTATCTTTTAGCAAAGATAGTCTCCGTTACAACATCTTATGATATAATTAACGAATCCAATGTGGCTTATCACGAATATATTCATAGAAATAATCACAATTATGGAACATTCTACGGTTTCTAGTGTTACTATGAGAACGTTGATTTAAATTCGGGTAAATAAATTCCAACAATAAGCAATGATTAAAATACTTGTCCTTATAGATTCTGCCACTGAGTTTAGCCGTCGTTTTCTGTCCGGGCTGGTTCGTTATGCCCATGAAAACGGCCCTTGGATATTTTACCGGTTGCCTCTGTATTATAAAATGTTGTACGGTGAAGAGGGGGTCTTAGAGCAAATTAAAGAATGGGGGATCGATGCGGTTATTGTTCAATGGGAATACCGTGAAATTAAATTTTTAAAAAAACTGGATATTCCTGTATTTCTTCAAAACTATGAAGATAATGCCGATTGGTTTTCAAAAATTTCCGGTGATTATATGGAAGTGGGTGCGATCGCCGCTAATTTTTTTGCCCAAAAAAGGTTTAAGAATTTTGCTTTTTATGGCAATAAAAATTTTTTGTGGTCAAAAGGCAGAGCGGAGGGGTACCGTATCGAAGTAGAAAAATTAGGAGGAAACTATTACTATTTTGAATCGGAATATCTAACCAACAGTCAATGGAGCCGAAGTCACATAAAATTAAATAAATGGTTATCTTCCCTTCCAAAGCCGGTTGCCGTTTTTGCTTGTGACGACTATTTTGCTCTGCAGGTGGCCGAAATGTGTAAAATAAACCATATCGACATCCCGAATGAAATATCTTTACTGGGTGTAGATAATGACGAGCTTATCTGTAACTTATCCTATCCGTCCATCTCATCCATAGTGACCGATGACGAAAATATCGGATATGTTGCTGGCAAGAAACTTCATAAACTGATTATAAACAAAAAAAATATTCCTTTCAACATCATCAAGAAGCCAATACGTATTGAACAACGGCAATCTACAGAAAAATACAATATTGCAAACAAATATATCTTAAAGATAATTGAACATCTTGAAAAAAATTTCGCTTCTGATCTCTCCATCGATGAACTGACACAAATGGTTCCGCTGGGCCGAAGAAGCCTTGAAAAAAAGTTCAAAGAAGCCATGGGCACCTCCATTTATCAATTTATAATAGACAAGAAAATAGAATTTTTCTCTTATAAATTATTGACAACTCAGGAAAGCTCGTTGGATATCGCTATTGAGGCCGGGTTTAACGATGTGAGAAATGCGTATCGGATTTTCAAAAAGAACACCGGGCATAGTCCTTCTGGTTTCCGTAAAAAATTCTCGACACGGGATAAGCCGCCCCTTTCTCCGACAGATTAATCGAATATCAATAAGGTTTTCAATTATTTAACGAAGGAGTTTGTTTATTTTCTCAATATAATCGAGCAACTCTTCCCTACCCAATTTTTTTTCGGAGGAGGTAACAAAGACGGGTGGAAGTTCTTCCCACCTTTCCAGCAATTTCTGTTTGTAAGCATCCACGTTTTGCTGCAGGCGAACGGGTCCCTGCTTATCGCCTTTGGTAAAAACAATGCCGAAGGGAACGCCGTTTTCGCCCAGCCATTCCATAAACTCCAAATCTATTTTCTGAGGCTCGTGGCGGCTGTCCACCAATACAAAAAGTGAGGTCAGCGCTTCACGTTCCAGCACGTAATCTTCGATTATCTGTTGCAACCGATCCCGGTTTTCCTTTCCACGTCGGGCATAGCCGTATCCCGGTAAATCTACCAGATACCATTCTCCGTTAATCAGAAAATGGTTGATCAGCATCGTTTTTCCAGGTGTGGATGAGGTCATGGCCAATCCTTTCCGGTTGGTCAGCATATTGATAAGCGATGATTTTCCAACATTGGAACGTCCGATAAAAGCATATTCAGGCTTTCCGTCCTGCGGACACTTCAGGTAATCGGTGTTACTGATGATAAATTCGGCAGATTTGATAAGCATAGGGTTACGGGTTGAGGGTTAAAGGTTTATAGTTGTTTAACGACAATATCCAAAGGCCGGTTCCGGTAAGTGCAGCATTGACAAGCAAGAGTTCATAACCCACCTGGTAGCCCAAAACCTGTTTCATCACGGTTTCAAAAACAAAACAGATAACCGGTGCAGCGACGGCAATGTACGGCACCCATTTGTCGACAGGCTTTACCCGGGTATACAATCCGCAGAAATACAATCCGAGCAGCGGGCCGTAGGTATAAGAGGCCAGTTTATAAATCGCAGTGATGATGCTGTCGGAACCGATGGCCTCTATCAGCAGGATAATAAGAACAAAAATAACGCTTATAACCAGATGTACCCGGCGGCGTGTTGCTACGTTCTTACGCTCCGTATCGGGATTGTCGGTCTTTTTCATCTCCAGGATATCTACGCAAAACGATGTAGTGAGTGCTGTCAGCGCTGAGTCGGCACTTGAAAAGGCAGCCGCCACAATCCCCGTTATGAAAATTCCCAATACCACTTGTCCCAGGTGCTGACTGGCAATGACCGGAAGAATATTGTCGGACACTTCGGGAAGTACAATTCCGTTTTGCTGCGTATAAATAAGAAGCAAAACACCCAGCGACAAGAACAACAGGTTGATCGGGGCAAAAGCAAGGCCATAGGAGACCACATTTTTCTGGGCATCTTTCAGGTTCTTTATCGTCAGGTTCTTCTGCATCTGGTCCTGATCCAACCCCGTCATCACAATGGTAATAAACATCCCGCTGAAAAATTGTTTGAAGAAATTTTGCGTACTTGCCCAATCGTCAAACACGAAAATACGCGCATGCGGACTCTCGCTTATTGCCCGGAATGTGTCGCCCCAACTAAAATCAAGGCGTGCCATTACCTGCCAGATGATCAGCACCAGGGCAGTCAGAAAAAGCAGGGTCTGAACCCAATCCGTCCATATGATGGTTTTGATGCCGCTTTTATGGCTGTACAGCCATATAATGAGAATAATCCCGACAACCGTTACAACAAAGGGAACACCCCAGGCATCAAAAACCAACGACTGAAGAATAAACGCGACCAGGTATAGCCGGGCGGCTGCACCCACAATTTTAGAAAGCAGGAAAAACCACGCCCCGGTTTTATAGGATCGTTGTCCGTAACGCTGTTCAAGATAACCGTATATGGTTGTCAGGTTCAGCCTGTAATACAACGGTAAAAGTACGTAGGCAATGACCAGATATCCAAAAAAGAATCCCAGTACCATCTGCATATAGGTCATATCGAGGTTACGGACCATTCCCGGGACAGATACAAACGTTACACCCGAAATAGACGTTCCGATCATAGCGAACGCCACAATGTACCATTTGGATGATTTGTTGGCACGGAAAAAAGCATCGTTGTCCGACCCCTTCCGGCTAGTGAGGTGGGAAATGAACATCAGCAACAGGAAATAGACGGCTATAACGATAAGAATAAAGCTGCTTTGCATATTTTTTAGAATAAAGAATAAAAGAGCTCAAAACACATACCTGTACCCCAGAACAAGGACAAACTATATATTTAAAAAGAATTCGACAAGCTGTGGAAACGAATCGAATGTGTAGGTATACTTGTCTGTTTTCCCAAATCCGTAAGTCACAAACACAAACGGCACATCGGCCTCTGAAGAAGCTTTGCTGTCCGAATCGGTATCACCTATATACAAAGGAAATTGCAGGTTATTCCGTTCCTTGAGTAGTTTCATATTAAACGACTTGGGTTTCAGGTTTTCTCCATGCTCCATATAATCGGTAAAGAGGTGTGCAGTTCCGGTGTGCTTCATAAAGTTTACCAAGCCTCCTTTCTCACAGTTGCTGAGCAGAAATAACGGATATTTTTTCGATAATTTCTCCAATCCCTCATAAACACCTTCGTAAATATGCGGTTTCATAACGGGGACCAGCAAATGGTATTGCCGGACAACCTCGTCAAACAACTCATCCTGAGCCGCTCTTGACGCACTGGGGAGAACAGCGTCGAGCATGACACGCGCTTCTTTTCCCATAAGGCCCAGTAGGTCGTCACGGGTAACCCGTGAACGATAACCATTTATTTCCAATCCCTTATTCCAGACAATGACGTAAGAATCAACATTGTCCCAAAGGGTTCCGTCCATATCAAAAATTAAACTGTCGGGGTTTGTCATACATTGAATAGTTGTTATCCGGCTTCATCTTACCTGCCAGCCGGCAGGCCGATTCATTTCAGCAGCAATAGTCTTAACAAAACAACGGGTACCTGTTGAATAAAGGCATCCTGTAAGCCGGAAAACTTTTTTGTTTGTAAGCTGCAAAAGTACTCAACAATGCCCGAAAGGGCAAATAAATAATCATTAAAATACCGGAGAAACAGTTTTTATCTTATTTTTGTACAAAATACAAGCTATGGAGAAGACCCGCGTTTGCGTCATAATCAATCCGGTATCGGGAACAGAATCGAAGAAAAATATCCCTGAAGAAGTGGCCTCCGCATTCGATCAAACCCAATTCGATGTAATTATCCGGATCACCGGCTATCCCGGGCATGCCACTGAAATTGCCAAACAGGCTGTGAAGAACAAATTTGCTTATGTGCTGACTGTCGGAGGCGACGGCACGGTAAATGAAGTGGCAAAAGCCCTGGTGAATACCGATACCATTCTGGGAATCATTCCTTTTGGATCGGGGAACGGACTGGCACGCGACCTGCATATCTCCATAGATTCAGAAAAAGCCATACAAACCATACTCGAAGGCAATGTCCGAACCATCGATTACGGCTCTGCCAACGGGCATATTTTCTTTTGCACCTGCGGCGTTGGATTTGATGCGTTTATCAGCGACAAGTTTGCCGAAGAAAAAAAACGCGGCCCCCTGGGCTACGTCCGCAACATTGTGGAAGGCGTGGTCGAGTTCAGGTCGGAAGAGTACGAAATCACGCACGACGAAGGTACACTTAACGAACGGGCATTTCTTCTTACCTGTGCCAATGCCTCCCAATACGGGAACGAAGTATACATTGCACCCGGTGCCGATATGGAAGACGGGAAAATGAATGTATCTATACTGAAGCCGCTTAATCCCAATGAAATTCCACAAACCACGCTGCAACTTTTTACCCGGAATATCGATAAAAACAGCAAGATGATCTCGTTAGTCACCAGCAACCTCATCATTAAAAGAAAAAAACCAGGCATATTGCACGTTGACGGGGAACCGGTGAATACCGAAAAGGACATTGAAGTGAAAATGTACCACAAGGGATTAAAGGTACTTGCCCCAAAGCAAGTTGAAGAAAAACCGGTGAAAGAAAGAGAAAATATTTTCACGGCTATCACCCGTTGGATGAATATATAATCGTGAATTCAGGCAAAGCGGGCACACTCATCCCGAGTGCACCCGCTTTTCATTCATAACAAGTTATTAAAACAAAAATAAATCTCAAGTGCTATTCCGCAATTTGTGCCACAAAACTTTCGGCATCGTGATACGCACCACTCATAACCTCCTCCACTACTCCACCTATTTGAGAAGCAAACAAAGCCGAGTTCATGCGTGAAACATAGGTTTTCCCATCGGCTTTTTCGTGTACAGAAATGCGACAGGGCATCATGTTTCCATAAATTCTCAACTCATCGGCCGAAAGCATACGGTAAGCATATTTCGGATTGCAGAGTTCTATGACTTTTACAGGGAGAACTTCATACCCGTTCTTATTCATCGTCTCTTTCAGATCGTGGGTGTGCGTAACACGCCATCCTGCTTCAGCGATGATATTGTTGAGTCTTTCAACCGTCTCGTCGAAAGCATACCTGCTTTTACTCTCGAAAAACATTTTGTCCATGATCCCGGGCTTTTAATTTTTGAGTAAAACTTCGTCGATAGCCTGCTTAAAAGCATCTTTCGGTAATGCACCCTGTGCCATTTGCGGAGCTTCGTTCATCGGGACGAAAAGCAACGTCGGGATACTGCGGATTCCAAAATCGGCAGCCAGTTCCTGCTCTGCTTCGGTATCCACTTTATAAATGTAAATCTGTCCTTCGTATTCTGCAGCCAGTTGTTCCAGTATAGGGGCTACCATTTTACACGGACCACACCAATCGGCATAAAAATCTATAATAGCGGGTTTATCACCCAGGTATTCCCATGTTTGGGAATTTTTTTCGTAGTTTGCAACTTTCGTTAGAAAATCAGCTTTTGTTAAATGAATTGTTTTAGTCATATTTGTTTTATTTAAATTAGTTTCCTGTTGAGTTACAGCTGCCTGTGGCGATGATGTTGATTTGCCGGTGTTATTGCTGCACGCGGCAAACATAAACGATGTCACAAGTGCGGCGATAATAAGTTTAATTTTCATATTGTTGTTTATTTTGTATATAATTTCTTTATTTAATGTTCTTTATCTCTTTGCCTCTACCTTCTTCTTTCTTAAAAATATCAAAAATTAGCAGTCCCAAAATGGCACCGTAAATCGTCATTCTCCACGGATTTGAAGTGATGGGACAACTGCCCGTGCCGCAGCCAACGAAATAGTAATACAGGTAACCTCCGATGGCACCAACAATGACTCCTGCAACTTTCAATCCATGTTTTGAGAAAAATTCCTTCATATTTATTTTTTGTCAATTACAATCTATGATACAACTCAACAGTTGGATAACCCGATTGTTTCTAATGGAATAAAAACAATTTTTTCCGCTCCTGCGACAATTTAAAATACCTTTTGCACGCATGTCGGTCAGGTGATACGAAAGCAGCGATTGTTCACAATCAATAGCTTCCTGCAACTCAGATACCGATTTTTCCTTCTCGTTAGACAACAAGGTAATCACACTTAACCTGATTTCATTTGCCAAGGCTTTCAGCATGTACGCTGCCTCTTCGAATTGCGCTTTATCCACCTTTTGTTCCTTTATTTCCAGCATGCTAAACTCCATTGTTTTTTTATCAAATCAACATATGAACATATATTCATATATTTTTGTTCAAAAGTAGTCCATTTTTTTTTATTCACCAACTAAATAGCAAAAAAATATTTACTTGATTTTTACAGGTTGCTCCCGACTGTATTGTACGTTACTTCACTTTAAAGAAATAGGAAAGTTTCGCCTCGATGATGCGATGGGCAGAACGGTTAAAAAAGAAATTTTCTTTCGTTTTCCTGTTTTCGAAAATATCACCCAACCCGAAATAATATCTGCCTTCGAGTTCTACATTACCCGCTCCCGTTTTCAGTTCCATTCCAACACCACCGATAAGGCCATAATCAAAACTCCTGGGCTTCAAAATGTATTGCATGCCTACTTGTGCTTCAGGATTTTCCTCTCTTTTAGCGGCAATATCGGCAGACAGGGCCTCGTTCATATGGTCAGAGCTTCCCAACAGAAAGCCAAGTTGTGGTCCCGCGTTGATAATAAACCGGACATTATTGCCGAAGTAGATATGTGTCATAAAAGGAACCTCCAGGTAATTCAGTGTTTTGTTGTAAGAAAATCCACTTTCGGCGGGAAAATCCTCTGTCCACCCCCGCTGGGCGTAGTTCAATTCGACCATCAATCCCAGGTGTTTTTCCGAAATGTATTTTGCCGAAATGCCACCGTGAATACCCAGAGAAGATTTCTGTAAAATAGCCGGAACAAAATCAACTGTCGACATAAGTGCTCCCCCTCCCACTCCGATATAAAACTCTTTCTCAAAATCATTTTTTTGTGCAAAAACCTGCACAGAGGAAAGGATAAACAACAAAATTCCCGGCAACAAACGTTTCATTTAGCGGCTTTTATTGATTTTGTGTACAACGTTTCCTGCATCGTAATGAATAAGATACAATCCGGTGTTAATGAACCCTCCCCAGTTATTAACCCGGTCAAATTTGAAAGAAAACTGGAGTGAATTCGACGGTATCCGGTTTATTCGTTGTTCGAAATTTGTTCCATAACGATAAACAGCATTCAGGAAAAACATTCCGGTATCGTATCCAAACATACCGTATTTGGGATAAGTATTGATCAGGTCACGGCCATACCACAACTTAAAGTTTTCAGCGAATTGCCGGGTTTCCACATCCTGTTCATCCACATAAAACGATGTATAAAAATAAGTTCCGTACTGGTGAAACAATTTTTTCATCTCTGTACTGTATGTCTGCCACTCCGGGTATCCGAACAGCCGCGTTATAACTCCCTGGCGAGCCTGATGTGCTTGTGTGAGGGCAGCGGTAATTTCTCGCAACGAACCCGAATCTCCGGTAGAGGGAACAATTACATTTTCTCCATTGCTATTAAGTAACGGCAACATGTCCGTTGAAAGGTTTGATGTGAGGGAAAGTTCCTGATAGCGAATATTTCTCCGCCTCAAGTCCGCTTTTAGGGTAGAGAGAAACTCGGCTTTATCGGATCGTCCGGGAGCATTCACAATAACTACGTTGGCATTCCTGAATGTTTCCATAAAGACTCCGGATGCCTTGGAATAAAAATAAGACTGAGGCGAATTTACCTGAAATACATGGTTGTTGTTCTGAACCTCACTGTTTTTCGAAGAAAAGGGAATGATGTATTTGATGTTGTGCTTTTTAGAAAAATTGGATATAAGGCTGATCTGATCATCCGTCATGCCCCCAATCAAAAGATGAAGTGATTCCATTTCCAGAGTTCCCAGTAAGCTTTCTAGCTTTGCCCTGCTGCCGATTTCAAAAACATACACTTCTATGTTGGCCCCCTCTTTTTTCATTTTCTCCACAGCCAACAGAAAACCTTCATAATACTCCTGCAATCGTAGGTGCTGTCCACCTGATTTGTCCAGGAAAGGAAGGAGAAGGCCCACCCTGATCACGTCTGTCTTTTGCGTTTCATTGCTCAGGCTGAGTAACCGGTTTGCCTCAATTTCTCTCATGCGGGCATTTTCATCCAACCGGGAAACTTTGACAGGAACAATTAACTCCATATTTGTTTTCAGCCCTGCAACAAGTATGGGATTTGCTTTTTCAATTGATTCAACAGGAACATCGTAAGCCTGCGAAATAGAATAGAGTGTTTCTCCCCTTTTTACTTTATGCGTCACGTTTTGAGTCTGTTGCTCATACGGAATAAAATCTGCCTGCATCTGATAGAAAGGAACCCGGATGGTTTTCCCTATTTGGAATGTTTCTACGGACAAGCCGGTATTGGCGGCGATCAGGTCTTCCGGTTTTAACGAATATGTCCTTGAAACCGAATAAAGCGTTTCTTTCGGGAGAATCGTATGGTAGCGGTAATTTTCACGGGTAGACGAAAGTGATCTTTGCTGCGGCACAACGATAACCTGTCCTTCGGCAATATTTTCTGTCAGCCCTGAATTGTTACGGATAATTTCGTCAACACTCGTGTTGTACATCTGTGCAATACCATACAGGGTTTCTCCCCGGGCTATAGTATGTCGGAAAGTGTGATTTTGGTCAAGAGGGGGTTGCTGGCCGGATTGGGTTAGTGGAGCGGAAACGGTTGAGGCCGTTAAGCCCTCTCGAACCGGAATCAGCAGCTCCTGGCCATTTTTCAATCCTGAACCTGCTGTAGGATTATGCTTTAGAATTTCGTCTACCGTAACATTGAAAGTCCGTGAAATGGCCAGTAACCCTTCACCCGATTTAACTTTATACTTATAAAAGGGTTGCCCGTTTGTAGTGATTTTTTCAAGTGCAGGTATTTGGGCACCACTAATCGCCGTAAAGAAGGCAGCAAAAAGGATGACCAACACTATTTTTCTCATTCCGAGTGACGTATGCATTCCGTTTGTTTTAAATTTTCCAATAAAAACTAGTAAAGGGCAAAATTACAAATAATAATTATTTATGTGTCTTCGCTTGTGTTAATTAAAGTGATAACAACTTTATCGGCGATTCTGTTCTTGAGGATTGATTTTTCCTTCGTCACGGTATTGTTGGTAAAGTTTACTGAATTTTTCCCCTTTCCGGTGCGACTCGTACTTTTTAATGATTATCTGTGATTTTCTGTACAGCTTTTCTGCTTCTTCCAACTTCAACTGGCTGGTCTTTTCAATGGATTTATTGGTAAAGGTAGCCGCCTTCTTTGCATCGGAATTCACACTGTCACAAGAAACCGCAAACATAACAAATGCAGGCAAGATAAGTATTGAAAAAAAATGTTGAACTTTGTTCATTGTTATTTCATTCTTGAATTTTTTAAAAAGGGAGTTCTTCTTTTCTGTTTTCGGTCATGAAATCGGTCGAAGTCATCTCGGGAACAGCCTCTGACTCTCTGTCAGATTGCCTTGAATTCATCCTTGAAGTGCGTTCAATGTAGTTGGTTCTTTTTCGGCTGGTGTTATGATCGTCCAGGTTTTCGAACCGGGCATATTCATTATCAAAACGCATGGTAGCAATACCTGTCGGCCCGTTACGGTGTTTTGCCACAATTATTTCTGCCATACCGATGAGTGAGTTTCCACTTTCATCCTCCGTAATCCGATAGTATTCAGGCCGGTGAATAAAACAAACCAGGTCAGCGTCCTGTTCAATGGCCCCCGACTCACGCAGGTCGGCAAGCTGCGGACGTTTTCCTTCGTTACCCTGGCGGCTCTCCACACCACGATTTAATTGCGACAACGCAATTATGGGAATGTTCAACTCCTTTGCCAAACCTTTCAGCGACCGGGATATCATGCTGACCTCCTGCTCACGACTACCAAAACTCATCCCGCTGGCATTCATCAGCTGCAAATAGTCAATGACCAGAATCTTCACATTATGCTCACGCACCAGTCGACGGGCCTTGGTTCGCAATTCAAACACCGATAAACTGGGGGTATCATCAATAAATATCGGTGCATCGTAAAGTTCTTTAATTTTAATATCCAGCCGATCCCACTCGTCTTGCGACAACCTTCCGCTCTTGATGCTTTCACCCTTTATCTGGCAAACATTCACAATCAAACGGTTTACCAGTTGTACATTGGACATCTCAAGCGAGAAAAAACCCACAGGATGTTCGAAATTGATGGCTATATTCTTCGCCATGGAAAGCACAAAAGCCGTTTTTCCCATGGCGGGCCGGGCGGCAATAATGATAAGGTCGGAATTTTGCCATCCCATGGTCAGCTTGTCCAATTGGTTAAATCCGGTAGGAATACCGCTCATCCCATCTTTTCGGTTTGCAGCGAGTTGAATAATCTTCATCGCTTCCTTGATAACGGGATTAATCTGAATAACATCTTTTTTTACGTTTCGCTGTGAAATTTCGAAAAGGCGTCCTTCCGTCTCCTGCATCAAATCATCCACATCAATGGTTTCATCAAAAGCCTGCTGCGTCACTTCAGAAGAAAATGAAATCAATTCCCGGGCCAAGTATTTTTGGGCAATAATCCGGGAATGGTATTCGATATGCGCTGCTGATGCCACCTTTTCAGATAACTCGGCAATATAGACTGCTCCCCCGGCAGATTGAAGTTCACCCCGCCGTTTTAATTCTTCCACGACGGTGAGGACATCCACCGGTTTTTGCTGAACTGCCAAGCCTTGGATGGCTCCGAAGATTATGTTGTGAACGGGATTGTAAAAACTTTCGGGTTTTAATATATCGCTCACCACTGAATAAGCATCTTTTTCAAGCATCAATGCTCCCAACACTGCTTCTTCCAATTCCGGTACTTGCGGCGGTAATTTTCCGATTTCGGGTACAATGACAGTTTTTTCGATGATTTTTGTGTTTCTTTGTCGCTTCTGTTTCTCCATTTTGTTATACAAGATCTTTTCCAAAAAGACTTCAAAGTTATCCCGTAAATTTTAAACATCCCAATTTTTGGCGTTTTTATTATGATGAGTTTATCAACAAAATATGTTGAAAACTTTTTTGACGCCTCACAATATAGATCAAATCTATATCAAAAACTTTTTTATATTATTTTTGTTATATAGATACAACATAAAAAACATAAAATTGAAATATGAAAAATAAAAGTTTGCAAGATTCAATCCAAGATAGAAGGACCTATTATCAATTGAGCAATGAATCACCCGTTTCGGACGAAGAAATACAGAAAATCATTGAACATGTGGCCTATTGGGCCCCATCGCCTTTCAATTCGCAATCGGCGAGAATGGTATTACTTCTGGGTGAAAATCATAAAAAATTATGGGAACTCACCAAAGCTGAGTTAAAAAAGATAAGCCATTCGGAGGAGGCATGGAAAAAAACCGAAGAAAAAGTGAACGGCTCTTTTCTTGCAGGGTACGGTACGGTACTCTTTTTCGAAGACATGTCTGTGGTTAAAGGCTTACAAGGTAACATGCCCTCATACAGCGAAAAGTTTGCGCAATGGAGCGAGCATTCTACCGCTATAAACCAAATACTGGTTTGGATGGCGTTGGAGAATGAAGGGTTTGGGGCGTCGTTGCAACATTACAATCCGCTTATCGATGAAGGGATTCAAAAAGAATGGGGCATTAGCCAAGACTGGAAACTTGTCGCACAAATGCCTTTTGGCACTCCCTCAGCGGAACCGGGTGAAAAAACGCACGAACCGTTGGAAAAACGCGTATTGGTCTTTAAGTGATTTTCGTTACCGGAAAACTTATACGAGGGTGTATCACAATGTGATTTCACCCTCATTTTTTATAAGGAAACCTATCTGAGAACAAATATCCAAATATTCATCTCTCCGGAGGTTGGTGTTTTAAAACAGCCTCTTTTTTTTTAAAAAAAATTTGCAAATATACATTTTGTTCGTACTTTTGCGAACAACAAATTGCTATGGTTAAGAAAAAAGAGAGTGCCCAACAAGCAACAGACAAACAAATTGCAGCATTCGCTAAAGCGCTGGGACATCCTACCCGGGTGGCGATCATCCAGTTTTTGCTGTCGCAGGAGTCGTGTTATTTCGGCGATATCCACGATGTGTTTCCCAATGCCAAGGCAACCGTATCGCAACACCTGAAAGAGTTGAAAAACGCCGGGCTTATTCAGGGTGAAATTGAAACTCCCAAAGTGAAGTATTGCATCAACAAAGAGAACTGGGAAATTGCCCGCAACCTGTTTGGAAACTTTTTCGCATCGGAAATCAAAAATAATTGCTAAAAATTTTTTACAAACAATGTTCGTTGTTTGACGAACTATAAACAATAAAATCAATAAAATACAGAAATTATGGAAATTAAAATTTTAGGAACAGGATGTCCAAGTTGCAAAACACTGTACGAAACTACAAAACAAGCGGTAATTGAACTTGGTATTGAGGCTAATGTGATAAAAGAAGAGGACATGGTAAAAATTATGCAGTACAATGTGTTCTCCGTTCCGGCATTGGTTATCAACGAAAAAGTGGTATCGTCAGGAAAAAAATTATCACTCGAACAAGTAAAAAATCTATTGAAAAAGTAGCGCAATGAAACAGTTAATCTTTATCTGCCTTATCGGACTATTCACGATAAGTTGTAATCAAAATAAAAAAGCGGAACAAACCACCAATCAATCCACAGATGAATTTGCTCCATCGGGCGACGTGGTGGAGGTAATTTATTTTCACGGCACACAGCGTTGTCCAACCTGTCAGGCCATCGAAGCAGAAACCAAAAGTCTGATCGAAAGCAGTTTCGCTGACGCCATTAACAGCAAAAAATTGATATTCAAAATAGTGGATATCTCCAAGCCGGAAAATAAGGCCATCGCCGACAGGTACGAAGTGGCGTGGTCATCGCTTTTTGTCAACGACTGGAAAAAAGATCAGGAATCAGTAAACAATCTCACAGAGTTTGCTTTTACCAATGCCCGCAACAATCCCGATGCCTTCAAAAGGGGATTAAGCGAAAAAATAAACGAATTTTTGGCCAATTAATCCTTATATGGAGCAGTTTCTTCAAAACTTACTCGAAAGCAGTAACATTCCGTTTATTACGGCATTCATTCTCGGGTTGCTTACCGCAATCAGTCCTTGTCCGCTAGCTACCAACATTACCGCTATTGGCTACATAAGTAAAGACATTGAAGATAAAAAAAGAATTTTCAGAAACGGGTTACTATACACATTGGGCAGAATAGTTTCATACACGGCATTAGGCATCATTCTGATTTTCATCCTCAAACAAGGTTCAAGCCTTTACGGAATTCAAAAGTTCATTGCGAAATTCGGCGGTGTCATTATCGGCCCACTATTAATTATTATCGGGCTGTTTATGTTGTACGGACACAAGCTGAATTTGCCCAAATTCGGGTTCAGTGGGAAAAACTCTGAAAAAATCAGAAAAAAAGGTGGTTGGGGTGCACTTTGGCTGGGTGTACTTTTCGCCTTGGCATTTTGTCCGACAAGCGGAATATTCTACTTCGGAATGCTTATACCGATGTCGGCAATGGAAGCAGGAGGATATTTTTTTCCAGTTGTATTTGCTATTGCAACAGCATTGCCTGTAATTATTGTGGCGTGGCTACTGGCTTTCAGTTTTGCCGAAGTTGGGCGGTTTTACAACAGCGTTCAGAAATTCGAAAAATGGTTTAGTAAAGCCATTGCCTTAATCTTTATCATTATAGGAATTTATTACACGTACAGCTTTTATTTTTAGAAAATGGAAATCAGAAAAGAATTTAAGATACTTGTCACTTTTGTTGTTGTGTTCTTGGCGATATATTTCTTGCCTATTCACAGCAACGTGTTCAACACGGCCATGGATGCCACTTTCGATTTATCGAAATGGTACGCCCGGGAGCACGTGGTACTTTGTTTGTTACCCGCTTTTTTAATAGCGGGAGTTATTTCGGTTTTTATCAGTCAAGGCTCCGTTATCAGATATTTTGGAGCAAAAGCAAAAAAATGGGTTGCCTATACGGTGGCTGCTGTTTCGGGAACTGTTCTGGCGGTTTGTTCCTGCACGATTTTACCCTTGTTTTCGAGTATTCATAAACGTGGTGCCGGATTAGGACCCGCTATCGCTTTTTTATATTCAGGTCCTGCCATTAACATTCTTGCTATAATTCTTACCGCCCGAATTTTAGGTTGGGAATTGGGAGCAGCACGCGTTATTGGAGCCGTTTCGTTCAGCATTATCATCGGGTTGATTATGGCGTTCATTTACCGAAAAGAGGAAAAAGTACGGGCCGATGAACAGATGAACATTATTCCTGAACCCGAAAAACGACCGTTGTGGCAAACATCTATTTTCTTTTTCACACTGGTACTGATTTTGGTTTTTGCCAATTGGGGAAAACCCACATCAGACGACACAAACAGCTTTTGGCATTTTATATGGGAAAACAAGTGGTACATTACCGGTGTTTTTAGTCTGGTACTGGCTACAGCCCTGATTTTCATTCTGAAGATGAAAACATGGAAAGTAGTTGCTGCCGTAGTGGTTACAGCCGTAAGTACATTTATTTTCAGGAATCCAGTCATTTCAATGGTAATAGGAATTGCTGCCGTCGCATTCCTTGGATTAACGGACAAAGCGGACGACGAAGAAAACAAGAAGTGGATTCTTTCATCGTGGGAGTTTACGAAACAAATTGTTCCCTTATTGGCAATAGGCGTGGTCATTGCCGGATTTTTGCTGGGTTCCACGCACGATAATGTGGCTATTCCCGGAATAATTCCGAACGAATGGATTGCTTGGGCTGTGGGCGGAAACTCATTCAAATCGAATTTTCTTTCCTCCGTTGTGGGTGCGTTTATGTATTTTGCCACACTTACAGAAGTTCCAATTATTCAGGGATTAATCGCCTCGGGAATGGGGAAAGGTCCGGCATTGGCACTGTTACTTTCAGGGCCATCGATGTCTTTGCCAAATTTATTGGTTATCCGTGGAATTATTGGAACACAGAAAACAGTTGTCTATGCTGCGTTAGTCATTATTTTGTCAACCCTATCCGGATTAATTTTTGGAAGTTTATAATTAAGTAAAGCTAAAATCAAATTAAACATATGAATGCTAAAGATTTAAAAGTGGTTGTAAAGGAAAAATATGGTTCAATAGCCAAACAAAGCTTGTCAAATGATAAGATTAAATCATCCTGTTGCGGAACTTCGGGTTGTTGTGAGAAAATTGAATTCAGCATGATTGGCGATGACTACAACACCGTAGAAGGCTATAATCCCGATGCAGATTTGGGCTTGGGGTGCGGACTCCCTACTCAGTTTGCCAATCTGAAAACTGGCGACTGTGTGCTCGACTTGGGAAGCGGTGCCGGAAACGATTGCTTTGTAGCCCGCGCCATTGTGGGAGAAACAGGCAAAATCGTGGGTCTGGATTTCACGGACATGATGGTTGCCAAAGCTATTGAAAACAATCGGAAACTCAGATTCATGAATGTGGAATTTGTGCAAGGCGACATCGAAGAAATGCCTTTTTCTGACAACGATTTTGATGTGATTGTATCGAACTGCGTTCTAAATCTGGTGCCCAATAAGCACAAAGCATTTGCTGAAATGATTCGCGTACTGAAACCCGGAGGACATTTTTGTGTTTCCGATGTAGTGACCAAAGGTGAGTTGCCTGAAACCCTGCGCTCTGATGCAGAAATGTATGTAGGATGTGTTTCGGGTGCCATTACGCGGGATCAATATATCAATATCATCCATGACAACGGTTTTGAGAACGTAGCAATTCACAAGTTGAAGCCAATACCAATTCCCTATAAAGTTCTTTCGAAATATATGTCTGAGGAAGAAATTAAAGATTTCAAAAAAGGAGAAACAGGAATTTTCAGCATTACCGTATCCGGCTATAAGTCGTTATAATTACATGAAAAATTTTGACAATGGAAGTCCTTATATATTCAAATTCACAGTTTAAAAGACATTAATAACATTTTAAAAATCAAATCAGTATGAAAATATTAATTCTTTGTACAGGGAACAGTTGCCGCAGTCAGATGGCTCACGGTTTCCTGCAATCGTTCAATCCGGATATCACGGTTTGTTCAGCAGGAACAGAGGCATCGGGGAAATTAAATCCCGGTGCGGTGAAAGCGATGGCGGAAGTGGGTATCGACATCAGCCACCACACATCCGACCCGGTAGGCAAATACCTCAACGATGCGTGGGATTATGTAATTACCGTTTGTGGCGGCGCTAACGAAGTGTGTCCGGCATTTACCGGAAAAGTAAAGAAAAGGCTGCATATCGGCTTTGACGATCCGAGCCACGCCGTCGGCACACCCGAATTTATAGAAAGCGAGTTTCGCCGTGTTCGCCATGAGATAAAGGAAGCATTCAGAAAACTCTACGATGAAGAAATCAAAGCTCAATTGTAAAGCATGAAAGCAAAACTAAAAATACTCGACCGCTACCTTACGCTCTGGATCTTTATGGCGATGCTCTCCGGAGTGTTATCGGGATGGCTGTTCCCCTCAATCGCCAGTTTTTGGGATTCGTTGTCCGTCGGAACAACCCATATCCCCATCGCCATCGGACTGATTATCATGATGTATCCACCTTTGGCAAAAGTAAAATACGAAGAACTGGGGGATGTTTTCAAAAACACCCGGATTTTAGGTTTATCGCTGGTCCAGAACTGGATCATCGGTCCCGTCCTGATGTTCTTTCTGGCCATTTTGTTTTTGCAGTTCAATGTCGATTATATGTACGGTCTTATCCTCATCGGGTTGGCCCGATGCATTGCCATGGTGATCGTATGGAACGACCTGGCTCACGGTGACCGTCAGTATGCCGCCGGATTGGTGGCTTTCAACTCACTGTTCCAAATCCTTTTCTTTTCGTTGTACGCCTATTTTTTCATAGCCGTCCTGCCCGGATGGTTTGGGTTACCCACCAACGACTCGGTAGCCAACATAACGATGGCGGAAATTGCAAAAAGCGTCCTTATCTATTTGGGAATCCCCATGCTGGCAGGGTTTCTTACCCGCTATATCAGCCTTAAGGTAAAGGACGAGAACTGGTATAACCGGAAAATTGTTCCTAAAATCAGTCCGTTTACGCTTATCGCATTGTTATTCACTATTTTTGTCATGTTTTCACTGAAAGGCGAGTACATCGTAAAACTGCCGCTGGATGTGGTCCGTATTGCCATTCCCCTGATACTGTACTTCGTGATCATGTTTGTGGTTTCTTTCTACATGAGCAAGAGAGCGGGAGCAAATTACGAGCAGTCCACCACCCTTTCGTTCACGGCAGCAAGCAATAATTTTGAACTGGCTATTGCGGTGGCCATTGCTGTATTCGGCATCCATTCGGGTGAAGCTTTTGCTGCGGTTATAGGCCCTTTAGTGGAAGTTCCGGTAATGATTGCATTGGTCAACGTAGCCTTTTGGTTCAGAAAGAGATGGTTCAGGCCACCGGTAAGACAGTAAGAATAACCGTATAATTAATCTGTTATAACCTAAGTTTATAACTCATTTTTTCGATTTATAACCCTGCTATCCGTAAGATGTTTATTCAACTTTTACTATCTTTGTGCGTTAAACCGTAAAACCACCGGATAATGAATTTCAAAAGAACAATTACTTCGTTATTTTTTCTCTTTGTGTTATCTCAGGCATTTCCACAACATGTTATCAGCTGGAAGTTCAGCCTGCAAGACAAGGGAAATGGCGAAATTGAGCTGATCGCTGATGCAACCATCCAGCAAGGCTGGCATATGTACGACTCAAAAATTCCCGATAACGGACCCTACCCCACTTCATTGAACTTCGATGAAATAAAAGGGGCGGAAGCCGTAGGTGATTTTAATGCCACAGGAAAACAGGCAACAGTTAAGTACGACCCTGTCTTTCAAATGAATATCGGGACTTTTGACAACTCTGCGAGGTTCATTCAACGCATAAAAGTTACCGACAAAGGTAGCTTCCTCATCACAGGCGATGTACGCGCTCAGGCTTGCGATGATAAGAGTTGCACTCCCCCGCTGCCCAATGAATTTTCTTTTACCTCGGCGGATCTGCCTAAGACGGTTACCGCAACTGCATCAACCGCAGCATCCGAGACAGAGGCTCCTGGCACCGCAGTTCTCCCTACCGGAAACCTTTCGCAGGACTCTTCACTAATTTCCTCACCGGCAGCAGTACCCATTTCGGTTGACAAAGAGTTGCTCTGGACACCCGTTACCGAAGAATTGAACGCTTTTGGCACACAACACGACGGCAGCTCATCGCTTTGGAGCATTTTCCTGAAAGGGTTGCTGTGGGGTTTTGCCGCACTGCTTACCCCCTGCGTTTGGCCGATGATTCCCATCACCGTCAGCTTCTTTCTGAACAGGAACAAAAAAGTCCGTAGAAAAGCCGTTGCCGACGCAACCCTGTACGGGGCCTCTATCATCTTTATATACGTTGCGTTAGGCCTTATTATCACCGCCATTTTCGGAGCAAGCGCACTTAACAATATAGCAACGAGCGCCGTGTTCAATCTTATTTTCTTTGCGTTGCTGCTCGTTTTCGCCATGTCTTTCCTGGGAGCGTTTGAACTGGTGCTTCCGGCATCGTGGACCAACAAGATGGACAGCAAAGTAGACAGCACCTCAGGCCTGATAAGCCTCTTTTTCATGGCTTTCACGCTGGCGTTGGTTTCTTTCTCATGCACTGGCCCGATCATCGGATGGTTGCTTGTAGAGGCTGCCACACAAGGAAGTTACCTGGCCCCCGCTATCGGAATGCTTGGCTTTGCCATTGCTTTAGCCATACCGTTCACGTTGTTCGCTGTTTTCCCGTCGTGGCTGAAAACGCTTCCGAAATCGGGAAGTTGGCTCAACTCCGTGAAGGTAGTGCTCGGATTCATTGTGTTAGCCGTTTCAATGAAATTCTTGTCGGTAGCCGATTTGTCAAACGGATGGGGAATTCTCAACCGCGACATATTCCTGGTTCTGTGGATCGTTATCTTCGGTATCCTGGGATTCTACCTGCTGGGAAAACTGAAATTCCATGGCGACAGCGATGTTCCTCACGTGACTATTCCCCGGCTGTTCCTATCCGTCTTTTCGTTTGCTTTCGCCCTATACCTTGTTCCGGGATTGTGGGGTGCACCCCTTAAGCCCATCAGTTCTATCCTGCCTCCGCTATCCACACAAGATTTTAAATTGAACGAAGTCTCGCTCAACACAGTTTATACCGATTACGAGACTGGCATGGCTGTCGCTGCACAAACCGGAAAACCCGCGTTAGTCAGCTTCGGAGGACACGGATGCGTGAACTGCCACAAAATGGATGCTACAGTTTTAGTGGATGAACGGGTAAAGGGACTGATCGACAACGAATTCGTGTACATCACACTGATGGTGGACGAAAGAGCCAAATTGCCCGAAATGATCGAAGTGGAAGAAAACGGGAGAAAAACCAAATTGAAAACCGTTGGTGACAAATGGAGTTACCTGCAACGGCACAAATTTGCCGCGCAATCGCAACCCTACTACGTTATTCTGGACCATTCCGGAAAGCCGGTTGCTCCGGCACACGCTTTCGATGAAAACATTGTCAATTATGTAAATTTCCTCGAAACAGGACTGAGAAATTTCAAGAAATAAATCCATGAACACCCGGCAACAAAAACTGGAAGCATTCGGACGACTGCTCGACATAATGGACGAACTGCGTGAAAAATGCCCGTGGGACAATGTGCAAACCAACGAAAGTCTGCGGGCCAACACCATAGAAGAAACGTATGAACTCGCTGAGGCCATCATCAACAACAGCGACCTGGAAATAAAAAAAGAACTCGGAGACTTGTTGCTGCACGTAGTGTTTTATGCCAAAATCGGCGAAGAGAAACAAGCTTTTGATATTGCCGATGTTTGCCACGCTATCTGTGACAAGCTCATCTTTCGCCATCCGCACGTGTTTGGAGACTTACACGCTGACTCGGCCAGTTTTGTCGAGAAATCGTGGGAACAAATCAAGCTTAAGGAAAAGGGTGGAAACGGCACTGTGCTAGAAGGTGTTCCCCCTTCCCTGCCCTCACTCGTAAAAGCGTACCGCATCCAGGATAAAGCCCGGAATTCAGGTTTCGATTGGAATAAGCGTCACGATGTGTGGGACAAAGTAAAGGAAGAGATCGGTGAATTGGAAACCGAGATTGAGAATCTGGACAAAGAGAGGACCGAACAAGAATTCGGCGATGTACTTTTCAGCCTTATTAATGCAGCCAGGCTCTACCAGGTTAATCCCGACAACGCGCTGGAACGGACCAACCAAAAATTTATTTACCGTTTCAATTACATGGAACAGAAAGTAAAGGAACAGGGGCGTTCACTGAAAGAGATGACGCTGGACGAAATGGAACAAATCTGGCAGGAAGCGAAACGGGTATGAAGAATCTCCTCTGTCCCCAATGCAAAATCCGGCGGTTCTACGTTCTGAACGCGGTAGGCGAACGGTTGGTGGTAACCGTTACCGAAGATAAAGAAATACATCCCATCCACGAAGCCGAATCACTGGACGGATTCGACACTTCCCTGTTGTACTGTTTGGGCTGTTCGTGGAAAGGAACGGTCAATATGCTTACGGATAAGTTCTAGGCCTCACTTCCCTACCCTCCACCGGGTAAGGATATTTTTTCTTTTGGCAAAGATGCCGTTCTGTTTTGTACGCACATCCTCAATCACGTAAAAGATATTGGCATCAAAACCGGTAAGCGTATCTTCAAGGGCTTTCATTTGATTACGATCGATAACGGTTTCAATTATATCCACTTCATTGGTCGACCCTTTACCGTGCGTCATCGTTGCCCCGAAATTCATCTTGTTCAGGACCTGCACCAGCTCCATACCGTTTTTCTGCGTGTAAATACGGCACAGTATAATACCGTAGGCAATCCGTTGCTCGAGAAGAATACCTATATAATTTCCCGAAGCGTATCCGGCGGCATACGACAGGTAAGCCACCAGGTCATTGGCACGGGTAAGTATCTGCGATATGATAACCACCCAGATAAACACTTCGAAAAAACCGATGGCAGGGGCTATGTATTTTTCACCTTTCGATACAAAAATGATGCGTAACGTACCCAGCGACACATCAAAAATCCGCCCGAAAAATATCATAACCGGCAAAAGCCAGGGATAAACATCCAGAAAGTCAAACATATTCAATTTATAATTTTATGATTTTATTGTTTCGAATTTATAATCTTCCAAAATATATTGTTATTTAACGATAGTCCTCAAATAGGAAACAAAGCCTGCAAGATCTTCCTTCGTAGTATCCCACGAACAGACAAGGCGTCTTTCGTTCTGCTCCACATCCCAGTCGTAAAAGAAATAGCGCTCACGAAGCTGAGTTGTTCCTTCTTCCGAAAGAGTAAAAAATACGGCATTCGATTGAACTTCCTGCGTCAGCTTAACTCCGGCCTTTCGCATCCCGGCTGCCAGCTTTTGTGCCGCAGCATTCGAATTTTGTGCGTTTTCCAGCCAGATACCCTCGTTGAAGTAGGGAATAAACTGTGCCGATATAAACCTCATTTTGGAATACAACTGGGAAGCCTGCTTGCGGTAATACCTTATGTTTTCTGCCAGTTCTTTGCGTAAGGGAACAAGTACTTCGCCTACCATTAGTCCGTTTTTCGTCCCTCCAAAAGTAAAGATATCCACTCCGCAATCCACCGTCATCTCTTTCACTGAAACATTGAGAAAAGCACAGGCATTGGCCATACGAGTCCCATCAACAAAAAGGTACATACCGTGTTCGTGTGCGAGATCGGCAAGCAGCTTTATTTCCCGGGGCGTATAGGCTGTTCCCATCTCGGTTGTTTGCGAGATAGCGATTACCTTCGGCTGGGAATGATGTTCCACACCAAATCCGTGCAATAACGGACGAACCATCTCGGGAGTAAGTTTTCCGTCGGACGTTACAATTTCCTTCAACGCACAACCGGTGAATTTGGTGGGAGCACCACACTCGTCCACTGCAATATGGGCGGTTGAGGCGCAAATGATGTGATGAAACGGCAACGTACAGGCTTGCAAAGCAGTAATGTTTGCTCCGGTACCGTTAAAAACAAAAAGGGGTTCAATATCCTCTTTTCCAATCAGTCGTTTCACTGCTTTCTCCGCTTCCCGTGTCCAGTCATCATCACCGTAACCAATTGTATGATTTCTGTTGGCATCAATTATCGCCTGCAACATCAGCGGATGGACACCCGAATTATTATCGCTTCCGAAACTTCGCATAAATTTTTATTGTAAATGAAACACAAAGGTACAAAACATTGCAAAGTTAACCCCTATTTATTTGTCCCATTATTGGCTTTCATCTACTTTTTCACCGGTACCGGCATCTTTTCCGTATCCGTTTTTGCAGAACTCATCCGTAAGGGATTGGATACATCCTCAAAAATTTCCAGACCGAAATAGGAGACAGCCGCCGTTACGTGATCGAAAATATCCGACATGATGTTCTCATATTCCGTCCAGCTGGTAGTCGCCGTAAAAAGATAAAGTTCCAGCGGTAGTCCCTGGGCAGTAGGAGCTAGCTGACGTACCAAAAGCAAGAGTTCCTGATGTACCTGGGGATGGTTTTTCAGATACAACTCCACGTATTTTCTGAAAAGGCCCATGTTGGTAAAATTCCGACCGTTCAGGGGAAGGCTTCTGTCAGCACCCGTTGCGTTGTTGAACGAATCGATAATTTGTTTTCGCTCATCGATATAGCCTGAAAGAAGTTGTATTTTTCTGAAATGTTCCAACTCCTCCTCGTTTACATAATGGATGGTGGATTGTTTTATGTTTATGGCTCTCTTGATACGCCGCCCACCCGCTTCAGTCATCCCACGCCAGTTTTGAAAAGCCTCCGTAACCAGGGAGTATGGAGGAATGGTGGTGATGGTTTTATCGAAATTCAGGATCTTAACGGTCGTAAGGTTTATTTTGATGACATCACCGTCCACGCCGTACTTGGGCATGGTTATCCAGTCACCGATGCGGACCATGTCATTGGAAGACACCTGGATACTCGCCACAAGGCCCAGAATGGTATCCTTAAAAATCAACAGTAATATGGCTGATGCCGCACCCAGGCCAGCCAGGATAGTGGTTGGGGTTTTTCCGATAAAAAGAGATATAATGACGATGGCGCCAATGGCGTAGACAAATATCCGGATGAGTTGTCCGAAACTTTCCACCGGTTTATCCTTAAAGTTGTCTTTTGTTTTAAGGGTGTCTGTGAACGCATTAATAACCGACACGCTCAACCACATGAAATAAAAGACAAAAAACACGTCGAACACTTTGAGCGAAAGCCTCATCGCAACAGGAAAATCGTTAAAGATAATTGGAATAGCTCCTTTGATTATGCTGATGGGGATGATCATCGCCAAGTACTTCGGGAACTTGTTGTTTATCAAGTGGCGGCTGATGGTCAGACGGTTTATTTTTACGGCTTTGTTGAGAATAACCGTAATAAGCTTGCGCAACATCGTTTGCATCACATACACGAGTACAACGAGAATGACAGACAGGAAGATAGAGTTGATAACCCCAATGTAGGTGTCCGGGACGCCTGTACCGTGAAGAAAATCCTTCGACCAACCGCTGATCAGGTTCGTTACTTGCTGCGAAAAACTCTCTACCCTGTCACTGGCTACGTTGTCTTTCAATTGTTCCATTTCGTCTTGTATCATAACGCTCTTTTAGTCTTTCCGTTTCTGAAATACAAAGGTAAACATTATTGGTATAGACAACCCTTTAAAACTCTAAATGAAGCTTAAGAAACTGTTTTGTATTTTCATCTCTTCAAAATAACCCGCTACTGTGTGCACACTGAAAATCCAAATCCATCCCAAAATAGGCCTGAAACAGGGCGTGAAAAATTCAAAACAGTTTCTTAAATACCTATGAAAAACAGGTTGTATTTAATGAAATAAACGTATATTTGTGTCCTCAGAAAAGGAGAACAGGCGTCGAATAACAGCGGGATGCAACATAACATCCTTAGGTTGACCAACAACTTCAAATCTGATGTAATTAATCTAAAAAAAGGAAAAATGGGAAAAGTATTGATTATCGGTGCAGGCGGCGTAGGTACTGTTGTTGCCAATAAAGTAGCTCAAAACAGCCGGATTTTCACGGATATTATGCTGGCAAGCCGCACAAAAAGCAAGTGTGATGCCATTGCTGAAGATGTTAAACGGAGAACGGGTGTTACCATCAAAACGGCTAAAGTAGATGCCGATAGCGTACCCGAACTGGTAACGCTCTTCAACAAATTCAAACCGGAGCTGGTCATTAATGTAGCGCTGCCCTACCAGGATCTAACCATCATGGATGCCTGTTTAGCATGTGGAGTAAACTATTTAGACACAGCTAACTACGAACCCAAGGATGTAGCCAAATTCGAATATAAATGGCAGTGGGCCTATCGGGACAAGTTCCGTGAGGCAGGGCTGACAGCCATCCTGGGTTGCGGATTTGATCCGGGCGTAACCAGCATTTTCACGGCGTATGCCGCGAAGCATCATTTCGATGAGATACATTACCTGGATATTGTAGACTGTAATGCGGGCGACCACGGCAAAGCCTTTGCTACCAACTTCAACCCCGAGATCAACATACGCGAAGTTACCCAGAAAGGGAAATACTGGGAAAACGGGAAATGGGTAGAGACCGAACCGCACGAGATCCATCAACCGCTCAACTATCCCAACATAGGCCCAAAAGAGTCGTACGTCATTTATCACGAAGAGCTGGAATCGCTTGTGAAAAATTTTCCAACCCTCAAGCGCGCACGTTTCTGGATGACCTTTGGACAAGAATACCTCACGCACTTACGCGTAATTCAAAATATCGGAATGGCACGCATCGACGAGGTGGAATATAACGGGCAGAAGATTGTACCCATCCAGTTCCTCAAAGCCGTTCTGCCCGATCCGGGCGAACTGGGAGAAAACTACACGGGCGAAACATCTATCGGGTGCCGTATCCGCGGAATTAAAGACGGAAAAGAGCGGACATACTATATCTACAACAATTGCAGCCATCAGGCCGCTTACGAGGAAACAGGAGCACAGGGTGTAAGTTATACCACGGGAGTTCCGGCAACCATAGGCGCGATGATGTTTATGCAGGGGCTATGGAAAAAACCGGGCGTGTTTAACGTGGAAGAATTTAATCCCGACCCGTTCATGGAACAGCTCAACAAGCAAGGCCTCCCCTGGCACGAATTGTTTGATGTGGATCTGGAAGTTTGATGTAAATCCTCACGTCATATGAAAGCCAAAAGTTTAGTAAATATCAGCGACTACGGCAAAGAAGATATCCTCCGGATACTGAAAGCAGCTACAGCGTTCAAAGCCAATCCCAACCGCGATTTATTGCAGGGAAAGGTATGCGCTACATTGTTTTTTGAGCCTTCCACGCGTACACGCTTAAGTTTCGAGACGGCCGTGAACCGGCTCAGGGGAAGAATTGTCGGATTTTCCGATGCAGCCACCAGCAGCTCCACCAAAGGGGAATCACTGAAAGATACCATCATGATGGTGGGCAACTACGCCGACCTCATTATCATGCGCCACCACCTGGAAGGATCGGCGCGCTATGCATCTGAAGTCTCTCCGGTACCGATCATCAACGCCGGTGATGGTTCCAACCAGCATCCCACGCAAACTTTGCTCGATTTATTCACCATCTACGAGACTCAAGGGACGATGGAGAACCTCACCATTACCATCGTGGGAGATCTGAAATACGGCCGTGCCGTGCACTCACTCATTCAGGGATTATCCCATTTCCATCCATCGTTCAACTTTGTGGCACCGGAGGAATTAAAAATTCCCGAGAAGTACAAAGTGTTTTGTGACAACCTGAATATCCCCTACAGGGAATATACCGAATTTTCATCCGAAGCCATTGCTTCCGCAGATATTCTTTACATGACCCGGGTTCAGCGCGAACGTTTTACCGACCTGATGGAATACGAAAAGGTAAAGAACATCTATGTTCTTCACAATGAAATGTTGAACAACTCCAGGGATAACCTGAAGGTACTCCATCCGCTTCCGCGTGTGAAAGAAATCAATCAGGATGTGGATGAGAATCCAAAAGCCTATTATTTTCAACAGGCTGAAAACGGCGTTTATACCCGTCAGGCTGTCATCTGTGATTTGCTGGATATCCGTCTGGATTGAATAAGGTAGATTATCATAACAAACGTACAAGATGGGAAAAGAATTACAAGTAGCGGCACTGGAGAACGGAACGGCAATCGACCATATTCCGACCCGGGAGTTATTCAAGGTGGTTGCCTTGCTCCAGTTACAAAAGCTGGATAACCGGATCACTATCGGGAATAACTTAAAAAGTAGCAAGATGGGTGCAAAGGGAATCATCAAGGTCTCCAACAAATTCTTCAAGGAAGACGAGATAAACCGCATTGCACTGGTTGCCCCCAACGTCAACCTGAACATTATCCGGGATTACGAAGTGATTGAAAAGAAAAAAGTGACACTCCCCGATGAAATTATCGAAATTGTAAAATGCAATAACCCGAAATGCATCACCAATAACGAACCGATGAAAACCCGCTTCGAAGTGGTGGACAAAGAAAATGTGGTGTTGCAGTGCCACTATTGCGAATTGAAAATCAAGAAAGAAGAAATCGTCTTAAAGTAGTTGTCGGGTAACACGAATACAAATGAAACAGAACTGGAAGCCGGGAACACTGATCTATCCCCTTCCCGCGGCAATGATATCGTGCGGAAGCCATCCCGACGAGTACAACATAATCACCGTCAGTTGGCTGGGAACCCTTTGCACCAATCCGCCGATGTGTTATATTTCCATTCGTCCCGAACGGCATTCGTACGAAATCATCAAGCGAAACATGGAGTTTGTTATCAACCTCACCACCGAAGAACTGGCTCAGGCCACCGACTGGTGTGGGGTACGCTCGGGGAAGGATTACAATAAGTTCCACGAAACGGGATTAACACCTGCAAAAGCAGTAGCGGTAAACGCTCCCGTCATCGAAGAATCCCCGCTCTGCATCGAGTGCCGCGTAAAGGAAATTATCACGCTCGGATCGCACGACATGTTTATCGCCGATGTGGTAAACGTGCAGGCGGATGACAAGTATTTTGATGCCGAAACCGGAAAATTCGATATGCAAAACGCCAGGCTCCTCGCCTACTCGCACGGCAATTATTACGGACTGGGTGAACATATTGGAAAATTCGGATGGAGTGTGAAGAAAAAAAAATGATAAGAGTTAAATAAACCATATGCCCGTAAATTTACCCGATAAACTCCCAGCCATAGAGATCCTGAGCAAGGAACATATTTTCGTGATGAGCGACCTGCGTGCCTCCACGCAGGATATCCGTCCGTTGAAGATACTCATCCTCAACCTGATGCCGCTTAAGATCACTACCGAAACCGATTTAATAAGGCTGCTATCCAACTCTCCCCTGCAACTGGAAATTGAGTTTCTGGGATTGAAATCCCATACGCCTAAAAATACACCCATCGAGCATTTGCAGACGTTTTACAAAACGTTTCCTAAAGTAAAAGAAAGCTATTACGACGGCTTTATCGTTACCGGCGCACCCGTGGAATTATTGCCGTTCGAAGAAGTGCGGTATTGGCAGGAGCTGACCGGGATCTTCGATTGGGCCCGTACGCATGTGACCTCCACGTATTACATCTGCTGGGCAGGACAAGCGGCGATGTATCATTTTTATGGCATCCGGAAATATCCGCTGGACAAGAAAATTTTTGGAGTGTTTCCACATACCGTCAACGATAAAGCGTTCCCGCTTTTCCGCGGATTCGACGACGAGTTTTTTGCTCCACACAGCCGCCACACGACGGTTTCTGCCGAGGAGATTTCCCAACATCCCGAACTGACCATCCTCTCACAGTCTGAAGAAGCAGGAGTATACATCGTGGCCTCCCGCGGTGGACGTGAGTTCTACGTCACCGGGCATTCTGAATATTCACCCCTCACGCTACACAACGAATATACGCGTGATATGCAAAAGGGATTGGACTCGGTGGAACTCCCCAAAAACTATTACAAGGATAACGACCCACAAAAACAACCGGTTGTCTTGTGGAGAAGCCACGCAAACCTTTTGTTTATAAACTGGCTCAATTACTTTGTATATCAGGCAACTCCATTTGATTTGAAAAAGATAAAAGAGTTAGGGGATTTAACCTGATCCCGCTTGGATGAATGGAAAGATGAAAGCTCCACGAATCGTTGAACTTCTCGCCCCTGCCAAAAATAAGGAGATCGGAAAAGAAGCCATCCTTCACGGTGCCGATGCCGTCTACATAGGTATCTCGGGATTCAGTGCACGGATGGCTGCAGGAAACAGTATCGAAGATATTGCCGAGTTGGTGGAATTTGCGCATCAGTACAACGCCAAAGTGTATGTTGCGTTGAACACCATCCTTTACGACCATGAACTCTTACAGGTGGAGAAGCTCATCCGGGAGTTATACCGTATACACGCCGATGCCGTTATCGTCCAGGACATGGGCATTTTGCAACTGAACCTGCCTCCTATCCCGCTCCACGCCAGCACGCAGACCGATAATCGTACCGTGGAAAAAGTGCAGTTTTTAGAAAACGCGGGATTCACACAGGTAGTGCTTGCACGGGAATTATCCCGGGATCAGATTGCCGAAATTTCGTCACAAACCAGCATTGCGCTGGAGGTTTTTGTTCACGGTGCCCTCTGTGTTTCCTACAGCGGGCAATGCTACATCAGCCAAGCCATAACGGGTCGGAGCGCCAACCGCGGAGAGTGTGCACAAATTTGCAGGCTACCTTTTGATTTGCAGGATGCCGATGGGCGTATTGTTCGAAAAAATGCACACCTGCTTTCCTTAAAAGACTTCAATCAGTACGATAACCTCGAAGAGCTGCTGGATGCCGGCGTTTCATCGCTCAAGATAGAAGGACGGCTGAAAGACGTTACGTATGTTAAAAACGTAGTTGCTGCCTACCGGCAGCGATTGGACAGCATTTTCAGGAAACGGCCCGAGTATGTGCAAGCTTCATCGGGGAGAAGCGAAATCAATTTTACACCCAATTTATCAAAGAGTTTTAACCGGGGATTTACCCACTATCTTTTCAACGGCAGGCAACACGATATCGGCTCTTTCGAATCTCCCAAATCCATCGGTGAATTTGTGGGAACGGTAAAAACCGTGGGCAGAAACTGGCTTTCGTTAAGCACAACACTCACCATTAACAACGGTGACGGATTGTGTTTTATGGATAAAGACGGGTTAAATGGTTTTCGCGTAAACCGCTCTGAAGGCGGCAGGATTTTTCCGGCCGTAATGCCCGGCCTCAGCGCAGGAACAAAGGTGTATAGAAATTACGATCACGACTTTGAAAACTGGTTAACCAAAAAAACAGCGGAGCGAAAAATTGCTGCGAATATTTTTATCCGAGAGATCCCTACCGGGTTCGCATTACAAATCTCTGACGAGGACAACCACTCCTACACGTTTTCAGTAATTCTAGAAAAGCAGACCGCGCAAAAGCCGCAACAGGAAAATATCCGTACTCAGCTCTCCAAAACGGGAACTACCCTGTTCAGCGTAAAATCCATCGACATCCGGTTTTCCAAGGAGTGGTTCATCCCCTCCTCCCTGCTAGGAGAATGGCGTAAACAACTGATTTCAGGTTTACTAGCGGTCAGAAAAATCAATTACCGGCAGGAACGCAGCCCGATCCCACCCACAACACACGCTTATCCCGAAAAAGAGCTTACCTACTTAGGTAACGTCTCCAACAGCAACAGCGGTTCTTTTTACTTACAACACCGGACGAAAATTTTACAACCCGCATTTGAACAAGTTCAGCAAAAAAACGTTCCACTCATGTTCACCAAACATTGCATCAAGTTTGCATTGGGTTGGTGTCCGCGTGAGACCAAAGAGAAAGCCGGTTTTCGTGAGCCGTTCTATCTGATCAATCAACAGAACAAATTAAAACTCTCGTTCGATTGCCGGAAATGCGAAATGCGGGTTTCTCTTGAAAATCAACAATAATCGGTTGTAGATTCGGATTATGAAAATAAAAGCCCGAATCCGTCAAAAAATGACTAAAAATCGTCACATAAAAAAATCCAAAATAGTTTCTAAGTATGGCAGTTTTTTCTTTCCTAAAAAATCACAGAAGTCAAATCCAATCCCTTAACCCCGCGGATTTCAAAACAATCATCGCCGGTAAGGATGTTCAGCTTATAGACGTCCGGACTGCTCAGGAATATGCTCAAGGCACCATAAACAGAGCCCGGTTAATGGATGTTTCCTCCATGGATTTTGAGCAAGAAATAGAAAAACTCGATAAATCCTGTCCTGTAGCCGTTTTCTGCCACAGCGGGGCACGAAGCATGTATGCCGCCAAGGTATTGGTTAAAAAAGGATTTCCTGCCGTTTACAACCTCAGGGGAGGAATTGTTTTCTGGAAGTAAATTTTTCTCTCCCGTTCACTTGTGGATGGCCTTGTCCATGGCATCGAAACCGGCTTCAAAAAATATTTCCGAAACGGTGGGATGGGCGTGAATGGTATGGGCCACGTCGTAAACCGTGGCTTCGACTTTCAGGTATGCGCCGGCTTCGGCAATCATATCGGTGGCATTCTCAGCCACAACCTGAACCCCCAGGACCTGCCCGTATTTCTTATCGGAAAGCAGCCGGATCAAACCCTCCGTATTGTTTTCAATCAGTGCCTTCCCATTTGCAGACAGCGGAAACTCGCTTATTTTGTAATCGTAACCTTCCTCCTTAATTTTTTGTTCCGTCATCCCGATCTGAGCGATTTCGGGCGTGGTATACATGTTTATCGGATAAGTGGAGTAATCAAAATGGGCTTGTATCCCTTTTATGGCGTTTATGACGTGAATCCCTTGAGCCGAAGCCATGTGTGCCAGAAAACTTCTTCCGGCGACATCACCGATGGCATAAACCCCATCGATACTGGTCTGGAAATTATCGGTTGTTTTGATAAATCCGCGTTCCGTGAGCTGCAGGGGTGTTTCGCTTTCCGGGATAATTGCCTTGCGCGAATTGCAATTAACGATCAGGTCGCATTTTACTTTCTTACCACCAACAGTCAGTCCTCCATCCGCATATTTCTCCGGATAGGCATCCGTGATCAGTTCAATGTTATCGGATGCCAGTTTCTTCGTGATGTACTCGACAAGAAAGGTATCCAATCCGTCCAGAAAGTAACCGCTGTTGGTAACCAGCGTAACGTTTTTATGGATAAGCCTGAAAAACTGGGCCATCTCGACCGAGGAAATGTGGTTACCGGTAACGACAATGTTCTCCGGAAAAGCCTCCCTTTCAAACAGGTTTTCCATCTCCACGACAGGAGCATTGGAGAATGCATCGCCCATCGGTTTCGGCTTTGAACCGGTTGCAATGATGATGTGCTTTGCCGAAATTTTTTTATCGTCAACCCACACAGAGCGGTCCGACCCTATTCGGGCGGTTCCACTTATCACTTCAATGCCATTTTTTTTAAGCAGGAAATTTACCCCTGCCGTCAGTTTCCGGGTGATGCGTTTCGACCTTGACTTCACCTTGTCCCAGTTAAAGGCAATTTTACCGGTATCTATTCCATCAATACCAAAATCCTCAATCTCTCCCAGTTTTTTAAACTTCTTCGCACTTTCCAGAATAGCCTTTGTAGGAATACAACCCCAATTGAGGCACATTCCCCCGATATACTGTTTTTCCACGATAGCTGTTTTCAAACCCACCTGCCCCGCCCGGATGGCGGCTACATAACCGGATGGTCCGGCACCGATGATCAATACGTCGTAATCCATACTATGAGTTGTTTTGTGTTTCAAATAAGGTGTGTTATTCCATCAGTAACGCCATGGGATCGGCAAGATATTCCATTACCTTGTTGATAAACCGGGTAACTTCTCCCCCATCAACGATACGGTGATCTACCGAGAGCGACAATGCCATTACACGGCCTACAACAATGGCATCGTCTTTCACCACAGGGGTTTTGAGGATCCTGCCCACTCCCAAAATAGCCGCCTGGGGATAATTAATCACCGGCGTGGCAAATATTCCTCCGATGGAACCGTAGTTGGTAATGGTAAATGTTCCGCCTTTCATGTCTTCCAGGGTAAGGTCTCTTTTTCTGGCTTTCTCCGATATTTCGTCGATGCGTTGAGCAATTTCAAAAATGCTTAAACGGTCGGCATCCCTAACAACAGGGACCACCAGTCCGGCAGGGGTATCCACGGCCAACGCTATGTTATAGCGGTTGTTGAAGATCATCCGGTCATTCTCCAGGTCGATCTGCGAATTTAACTGCCTGTGTTGCTTGAGGGCATTGACGGCAGCCTTTACAATAAAAGCGAGGTAGGTCAGCTTAACCCCTCTTTCGGCAAATTTCCCCTTATACTTCTCCCGAACCCTTACCAGATCGGATATCTCCACTTCTTCGAACAACGACATGTGGGCAGCGTTGTGCTTGGACTGGATCATGTTCCGGGCAATAGCCTTGCGGATCTGGGTAAGGGGCTCATAAGTTACCTCATCGTCCTCTTGTTCCGAAACCCGGAGGGAGGATGGCTTTCTGACGGACTTATGGTTTTCAACATCTGCTTTTGTGACCCGCCCCGAAGGCCCTGTGCCACAGACTTCATTTATATCGATGCCTAAATCCCTGGCCATAGCCCGCGCAACGGGCGTAGACAAAGCTTTACGGCGTGGTTTTTCCGTTACGGGAGGCTGCTCCGTTGTGCCTTCGTTGCTCGCAGGCAAAAAAGCATTTCGCGAAGCCACCTCCATCGTACCCACCACCGTTTCGGCTTTCTCCTCCGGTTCAGGGTCAAATCCTCTTTTCGCCTCGGCCTGAGCCTCTTCCGCAAAAACTCCTTCTATTTCAATTTCAACTAGCGGGCTGCCTACTTTTATGACATCACCTACTTCTCCAAACCGGGCAGCAACTATTCCCGTTCTCGGTGACGGAATATCGGCCACTACCTTGTCGGTTTCCATTTTCACCAAGGAATCGCCCGTACTTACCGCCTGTCCTTTCATAACGTACCACTCCAGGATGGTTCCTTCCTCGAGTCCCTCTCCTATATCGGGAAAATTAAAAATATACCTCATTTAAGTTCGTTTAATCATTTATGGTTTGAACATTAATTGTAATTGGCCTACGGCGAAATTCACTTCGTGTTACTCGCTTCGCACAGTTACTTCATTCATGCTGTTTTTAAAACTTAACCGTTTTTTCTATTTCATAAAAAATCCTTTCGGGAGTTATCATAAAATATTTCTCACCTTGCGCCAACGGAATAATGGTATCAAAACCCATCACCCTTTTTGGAGGTGCTTCCAGGTAGAGGAAAGCCTCTTCGTTGGCTATGGCTATCAACTCCGAACCCACGCTGAATGATCGTTGTGCTTCTGCCACAACCACTAACCGGCCTGTTTTCTGCAACGAGTTCCGGATGGTCTCCTTGTCTATGGGATAGATCGTCCGGAGATCGATTAACTCCACCGATATACCTGCCTCCTTCGCCATTACCATTGCCCGCTGGCATTCGCGAATCATCGCTCCGAAAGCCACGACGGTAACATCTGTACCCTCGGTAAGCACGCTGGCTTTTCCAATTGGAATGGTAAATTTACCGGTAACCACCTCCTGCTTGATGGCCCTATAGATTCGTTTGGGCTCCATAAAAATAACCGGATCGTCACTTTCAATAGCAGATATCAGCAACCCTTTTGCATCGTGCGGCGTTGAAGGAACCACTACTTTTAAACCGGGAATATGGCTATAAAGTGCTTCGGGGCTTTCCGAATGGTGTTCGATGGCATTGATGCCTCCACCGTAGGGAAACCGGATGACCATGGGAATCCTGAACCTTCCGCGTGAACGGTTGTGCATGCGCGATACATTGGAGATTATCTGATTAAATGCAGGATAGGAAAACCCTTCGAATTGCATTTCCACCACGGGCCGTAAGCCGGAAAGGGCCATACCCACTCCTGTTCCCACGATAGCCGACTCCGCCAGAGGCGAATCGAACACACGCTCCACACCGTATTTTTTCTGCAACCCCTCGGTTACCCGGAATACTCCTCCCACAACTCCTACATCTTCCCCATAAACCACAACACCGTTATCCTCGGCAAGCTTAATATCCAACGCGTTGTTGATCGCCTGAACCATTGTCATTACGCTCATTTTCGATTCCCTTTCCAAGCTAAAAATTGTTGATATTCTTCTTTCTGTTTTTTCAGGTCGTCAGGCATTTCCACATACATGTAATTGAAAACATCCTCCAAAGCATACGGGGCAACGTTTTCAGCATCCAGAAATTGTTTCTCCACTTCTTTTTTATACTGCTCCCTCAGCTTTTCTTCGTTCTCCCTAAATATCCCTTTGTGTTCCATAAATTTTTTCAACCGGAACAACGGATCCGACAGCTCCCACGCTGCCTCCTCCTCTTTTGTCCGATAACGGCTGGGATCGTCGGAAGTGGTATGGGCGCCACACCTGTACGTAAGTGCCTCAATAAGCACCGGCCCTTTACCGGTTCGCGCATGTTCCGATGCCTTTTGGTAGACCAGGTACATGGCGAAGAAATCGTTTCCGTCGACTTTGATGCCCGGAATGCCAAACGCTACCGATTTAACAGCTAAATTTATGGATTTGGTTTGCGTGGTTACCGGAACGGAAATAGCGTACTGGTTGTTTTGTATGGTAAACACTACCGGAACCTGCCACACACCGGCAAAGTTCAACGCTTCGCTGAAGTCACCTTCCGACGTACCGCCATCCCCAATATAAGTAAACACAATATCGCCTTCCTTCCTGTATTTAATGGAATATCCTATCCCAACGGCATGGGGCAACTGTGTACCGATAGGAACGTTTATGGGTAATACACGCGGGGCATTTTTAAAGTTACTCCCCTGTTCGTTGCCGTTGTAATACAGGAAAATCTCTTTCATTGTAACGCCTTTAGCCAACATTAGCCCCACTTCCCTAAAAGCAGGAACGAGCCAGTCGTTTTCGCGTATCACGTTGCCGGCCGCAATATGAATAGCTTCTTGTCCTTTGTTGGGGGGATAAGTGAACATGCGTCCCTGGCGTTGAAAGGATACAGCCATCTCATCGGCTACCCGTTCAAAGAGCATGGCTTTCCAGGCTTTCACAATAGTATCGTCGGATATTTCCGGGAATAGGTCGGGACGTAAAATACGACCATCGTTATCGATAATTCTGAGGATCTTATCTTCCGATGGATTGAACTCTTCAAAAATCATAAGGTCTTATCTTTAGCTGCATTCATCTCGTCAGAAAACATACGAAAGTGAATTATTTGGAATGATTTTAAAATGTAAAACTACAGACTATAACGAATAACTTGGTTTAAGGTTTGCACAAACCGTAAATTTATTCATTTTCCGGCACCGCTTAATCCACTTGAGCCTGCGACCTGAAAACTTAACAATAATGTAACCCGATAAATTATCTCCATCGATCAAGACGAATTATTTTTGTATCGGTAAATAATGCATTTTAGTTGTATGGGTTGGTATGGAAAATAGTTTTGGAGCGGTAGTCAAAGTCGCTTTTTTCGCCGACATCCTAACAAAAGATTTCGACGGAGCCATAAAAACGATGTATCAATTGATAGAGCGAATTCCCTCCCGGGGATTCGAATACACATTTTATACGGGCACGCGGCCAAAACACTCATTTAAACACAACGTCATCAGAATCCCTGCCGTAAGAGTCCCGTTTAACATAAGCTACAAAATGGCAGTGCCGCGATTTAGAAAAATAAAACTTTGGCTGTCGCTGTCTAAATTCAATCCCGACGTAATTCATATCACTACTCCTTCCGCTCTCGGCTTTTTCGGATTAAATTATGCGAAAAAAAACAACAAGCCGGTATTATCCGTTTATCACACCCATTTTATTTCCTACATGAAGTACTATTTCAAATACGCGCCTTTCCTTGTTAAAACGGCCGAGTTACTGGTGAAAAAAATGTATCAATCGTTTTACAACCGGTGCGATGTGGTGTATGTACCCAGTGTGAGAATCATGAAAGAACTGGAGGAGTACGGAGTCTCTAAAAATGTGATGAAATTGTGGCAACGGGGGATAAACTCTCATTTATTTAATCCATCGAAAAGAGACATCCGTTTCATAAGGAGGCTTACCGGAAACGATAATCCGTGTATCCTGTTTGTATCCCGGCTGGTTTGGGAGAAAAACGTGGAAACACTGTTTGGGATCTACGATGAGATGGAATCCCGGGGTATGGAGGTAAATTTTATTATTGCCGGAAATGGTGTAGCCGAAGAGAGTGCCAGGCAAAGGATGAAAAATGCCATCTTTCTGGGATTTCTGAATCACGACGATTTGGCTACCGTTTATGCGTCGAGTGATGTTTTTGTTTTCACCTCCATATCCGAAACATACGGAAATGTGGTTGTGGAAGCCATGTCAAGCGGATGCGTTCCGGTAATTGCCAACGGAGGAGGATCACAGGCACTGGTAAAAAACGGAGTTACCGGTTTTTTGTGTGAGCCGGACAACCCTGTCGACTACATTGACAAGATAAAAATTCTACTCAACAACATGGAAATCAGGGAGAAAATGCAACAGGCAGGCTATGAATTTGTTTTGCCGCTAAGCTGGGACAGTCTGGCGGAAGAATATTTCAACGACATGCAAAGACTGGCTCACGGCTCGTCCAGAAACGGGGAATGAACACTTTTCACTTTATCAAGAAAAATAAGAGATACTTCATTGCCGTCCTGTTGGTGGTTGTATTTGCTCTTATCGGCAGGTTTATCACAACCATCGACTTCGTGAAGCTCAAGAAATACTTACTGGAAATGCCCGTCATGATTGGCGGCGTTCTCCTCGCCTCTGTGCTTGCTTACATTTCTTCCACCGCTGCCTGGTGGCTATGCCTGGGAAAAGAACGCAAAAAAACAACTTTCTCTGAGTTATTTGCTTTTAAACATCTTGGCGAAATGCTTACCGTTTTTAACCCAACGGGTATTGTTGCAGGAGATGGGTTAAAAGCAACCTATATTTTTCAAAAAGGGGTTGACAAAAAAGACGGATTAAGTTCCATCCTGTTATCCCGAGCGCTAATTTTTCTGTCGGGTATCTCGCTTCTCGTTATTTCTACGGTCTACATCATCATCAGCAAAACAGGCAATAATGAATCGTCTGCCCGCATTTTGACAGGAGTAATAACCATCGGCCTGGGTGCCGTTTTTCTATCGATACTGGGCTTACACAAAAATCTCTATCTCGGGAAAATGGCAAAAATACTGAAATCAAAAAAAAAATTCACTTTCATTACCGATAAATCGGTTGCATCCATCTACGACATAAACCAACTTTTATCTGACTTTTTTCGTTACAGGAAGACAAGCTTTATATCAGCATTTCTTTTATCAGCAGCACAATGGATGTTTGGAGCTTTGGAGTTTTTCATAGTCCTTCGTATGTTGTCTGTTCCGGTTGTATTTCCCGACGCGGTAGCCGTTGAAATGGGCGTTATTTTCTTTAAAACCGTTGGTGCAGTCGTGCCCGGACAATTAGGAATAGAAGAGTATGGAAATAAAGTGATGCTAGACACCATTGGTGTGCACGGCAATGAGATATGGTTGGTTATAACGCTAATGAGAAGATCGCGCCAACTGTTCTGGTTGGGTATCGCCGGTATATTTGCTATTGTTATTTCTAAAAACAATCAAAAGGAAATTTCCACAGATGACTGAGATCCTGTGCATTACACATAAGTACCCGCCTACGATCGGAGGAATGGAACAACAAAGTTTTGAATTGATAAAAGGGTTGTCCAATCATTATAAAACACACGTCATTGCCTATAAAAACGTAGGAAATAAAGCTTTATGGTTCGGGAAACTAAAATCCAGAATTCTAACCGTGTTGAGGGAAAATCCGGACATCAAGCTTATTCACCTAAACGACGGATCGATGGGAGTCGCGTGTCTGTGGCTGAGAAAACAGACAAATATCCCGGTTGTCGTCACCTATCACGGACTGGATATAACATTTCCACTCGATTTCTTTCAACAAAAACTGGTACCGAAACTATCGGAGTTTGCCGGTGCGGTGTGCGTGAGCCAAGCTACCCGGAACGAATGTCTTCGAAGGGGATTCAACGAGAAAAAAACGTATGTAGTAAGGAACGGTGTCGACAGTAATATGGCCGATATCCCTTTTGATAGAGGAATAATTAAAAAACTTCGACGTGACTTTGGAATTGACATAACGGATAAACACATTCTTATGGCGTTGGGAAGGCCGGTAAAAAGAAAAGGTTTTTCATGGTTTCTGAAGAGTGTCATGCCGAATCTTAACAAAAATATCTGCCTGCTTATGGTCGGCCCCATGAAAACAAAATACTCTTTTTTTGAAAACGCATGGCAGGCTACACCCCATGGGATTAACCGTTGTATCCAACTCATGCTTGGTTCGGCTTCCGATGCCCGGGAGGTAGGGGAACAGCTGAAACTACAGGATAATGTTTTTCACTTGGGCAGCCTGCCCCGCCCCGATCTGCTACAGGTTCTCTCGCTCGCCGATTTGTTTATTATGCCCAACATCAGTGTTCCGGGCGATATTGAAGGGTTTGGATTAGTAGCATTGGAAGCCAGCATACGCGGGACTTTCGTGATAGCGTCCGGCATTGAAGGAATCACTGACGCAGTGACTGACAGTAAGAACGGTTGTTTGCTGCCCAGTGAAAATGCTTCCGTATGGATTGACAAAATACATGAGTTACTTTCGGATAAGGAAGAACTGAACACAGTATCAAAACAGGGAAAAGAATTTACCCGGGAACATTATTCGTGGGAAATTATGGTAAACGGCTACAGAGCTGTTTTTGACAGATTGATTGATCATTCATCCAACGATTGATCGCCGCTCACAAGTATAGACAGAAATTCCGAACCTTTGTCGTTTAACTCGTCAATTTTGCTTAGTTTTGTACATCTCAACCATTAAAATACAACACAATGAAACAGATCATCGGAATAGATTTGGGTGGAACCACCATCAAAGGCGGTTTAATAGAAGGGCAAAACCTGGTAAAAGAAGAGGTGGCCGATACACGGGCACCGGAAGGCGGGGAAGTTACTTTAACTGTGCTGAAAGACATTATCCGCAAGTTGAAAACCGATAAAATCCATGCCATAGGGATTGGCGTCCCGAGCGTTGTGGATCGTACCCAAGGCATCGTTTACCACGTACAAAACATCAAAGATTGGAATGAGGTACACCTGAAGCAGCTGCTAGAAAAGGAATTCAACATACCGGTACACATCGATAACGACGCCAACTGTTTTGCCAAGGGAGAACGTATTTACGGACTTGGCCGGGATTTTGAGAATTTTGTCGGAATTACTCTGGGCACAGGCGTGGGCGGTGGAATAATACAAAAAGGGAACCTGCTGAGCGATGCCAACTGCGGATCGGGAGAATTTGGAGAAATGCCTTACCTGGACGGTATCCTCGAGCAATATTGTGGAAGCTTTTTCTTCACAAACAACTACGGTACAACGGGATATGAAGTCGCCCGGAAAGTAGGGCAGAACGATAAAAAAGCGTTGGAAATCATGCATGAATATGGAAAACATATTGCTGTACTGGTAAAAATGATTGTTCTTACCGTTGATCCGCAAGCCATTATCTTCGGAGGTGCGATTGCCAAATCGCTTCCTTTATTTAAAGAATCGATGTACGAACACTTGAACGACTTTCCCTACCCCAATTCCATCAAAAACCTGAAAATACTGGGATCGGAACTAAACCATCCCGGAATTCTGGGAGCAGCGGCATTGTGTTACTGATGGTTCTACTTCAAATTCGATTTATTGAAAACATTCCCGGGAATACGTTGGTTGAACGAAATTTCGCTTATGGTAAACTCTGTTCCTTTTCCGTCTTTCAGCACATCCTTGTAGACCGTTTTCATTGGATACCAACGTCCTTGTATCTGCCGTATATCCGATAAAGCAATCTCCTTCAATTGCTTTCCGCTTTTGGCAAACAGTTGCATCTTGATCGGGACGAACCGTTCCTGATCGACCCATAATTTCCGGGAGTAATAATTAATATCGCTTATCCTGGCGGTCATGTCAACCACCCAGCATTTTCTACCGTTTATTGTTTCTTCTCCGGTAACTACGGCATTATATTGCTCCTGCATTGGTGTATCGTTCATCATATCCTCGTAAGACAAGTCGCTTCCCATAACCGACTGACGCAGCATGTGACCCGAAATCTGGATGGTGCGGTCGGTCGATGGTGAGTAAAGCCACAGTTGATTATCGAGCTTCAACATTTTGGTTCCTTTCTCCCTTGCCGGCGAGAGATATTCAGTAAAGGCCTTCTTGTCGCCTTCCATCCATGTTTTCAACGTCATCGTACGCGTGGCGCGTGCACTGTTCACCTGCATCGAAGCCGTCATGACAGTTGTTTCTGACGACATATTGGCATCTATCTTGTCCAACAGGGAATTTCCCGAAGGGTAATTTTGTGCATACAATAAGGGGCTGAAAAAAGAGAGGAATATTACTATCGTTTTTTTGTTCATTGCTTGAATGTCTTCAGTGTTGTTAAATCTTTTTTATCCCTGCCTCAAGGTTTCACACAGTCTACAGGTAGCCGTTTCCGCACGACTCTCATTTTGCCCTGGCTGCCCAGGTCGCCTTGGAGGCATTCCAATTAATTCTGTAACTCTTTAAATAAGTTAGCCGTCTGTCGTTTATAAATCCCGACTCCCGACAACATGGCTCCAATAACCGTCGAAAAAATTCCTGGGATAAACCCGATAAACCAGGTGAAAGGAGTTATCTGTGTTCGTAACGTGTCGGAAATCATCAACGATGAGTTATTCATCATGCTACCCACGTTGATGCCGTATTCCTGCATCAACCACGATGCCGATAATCCCAGCATTGAGCCGAAAATAGTTCCGATAATTCCTACCAATGCGGCTTCCCCGATAAGCGACCTGTAAATTTCCGATTTATTTTCGCCAATAGCCATCCGCAGTCCGAACTCACCGTATCTCCTCAAGCCGCTAATCAAACCGGCATTCCAAAGTACGATAGACATGGCAAAAATAAAAACCAGAATGATGAATCCGGCGATATTTTTGATAAAAGCGTAAGAGAAACCCATCAAGCCGTTGTCCGAAAGGGAAGACATCACCGGTGCGAACTTATCTTCGTCGTTTTCATACCGTTTGTTGAAATCTGTTTTTGTTGCAACAGCTTGTCTATCGTTGTACAACTTGTTTTTAGAGAAACCGAGCAGGGTTCCCGCAGCATCCTCCATATTCAAGGCTGCCTTCACGTCGCGTATATCGGCAATCATCATTCCCCGGTCGAGTACATTTACTCCAAAATGCAACGAACCGGCCACCGTAAAATTGTACATAGCCATTTCGCCAAACATGGTGGAAGAAATCAGTGTAACCTTGTCGCCCAGACTTAGGTACAATTTTTCGAAAAGTTCATCGCTGACCAGTATTTCTCCGGCTTTGGAAGGAAACCGTCCCTTCACCAGCAGTTTTTTGAGTTCCATACGGGTGGCTTCACCATCCGATTGCAGCAGATCGACGCCTTTTCCCATCACCGTGCCTTGCATTTTCGTATTTCCCGAACTATCAGGCACGTCCAACAACCCACCGAAATCAATCCGCTGCACCCAATCGTATTCGGGATAGAGCCTTTCAAGGCTTTTTTCCAACGTATCAACACCCACAAGCGCCAGATCGTTGGGCAATTGCGAAAAATTATCGGCATAGGCCCTGGTTTCCACCCTTACGTGACCCTCGGAGAAATTAGCCGTTTTTTCCAGACTCTCGCCAAGCACACCGCTCAAATAAGCATGCATGAACACGGTAATCATCACCCCCAGTGTCACAACAACAACCGGCAAGAGGCTCCGGCTTCGATCCCGCATTAATCCTTTTAACAGAAACTTTAACATAGTTTTTTTATTAGATGCCAGGTATCAGACCGCTTCGCTGACAGAAGTCTAATGGCTAATTTTCTGAAACCTGATGCCTGACATCGGATGTTTACTTTATTGTATTTTCCCCTTGATGGCATCGGTCGGATTCATTTTTACAATTTTCCGGGCAGGGAGATAGCTTACCCATGCCGTGATTAAAATAATAAACAGGATGGTTCCGATAATAAGTTTAGGGGGAAATGCCGGATAAATCTTGTCGGCTATGGCAACCCCGAAATCACTTGTGCCGGATGGCATCGGGATACCGTTTACAGCAAAATAAAGAAACATGGGAACGCCGTAAACAGCACCGAGAGCGATGGCAAGGATAGCATTCATGGTCCCTTCGAGCGTAAACAAACCCATCACTTCTTTTTTAGTCATTCCGAGGGCCACAAAGGTGCCGATCTCGCGCTGGCGATAGAAGATGGAAAGCGTTTGTGTATCGAAAACAGCCAACAAAGCCAACAACAGGAAGATCACGTAAAAAACGCTTTGTCCAACGGTTTTTGATCGCAAGGTCTCCCTCAGCGGTCGAGTGAGTTCATCTACGTCCTTGAAATTCCAGCCGTCAACCGGCACGACGCTCACCTCTTTCGATTTAACAAGAAGGCTAACTTTACCAGAATTCAGCGTTATCTTCTGCAATATGTCAAGCGGAAGCCAGATCTGCCCGGCGTCTACCGTCGGAACAAATGTTCTGAATACGCCGGCAATGCGAATATCCCGCGCTTCGAAAGTACCGTTGGCATCGCGCCACCGTAGCGTTACAATATCGTTTTCCGTCAGTCCAGACTGGTGTGCCATATTCGATCCGATAATTGCCGGGATATCGGCGCTGTCAGTCGGGTTCATCAACAACGACGTGGGAAGCTCCAGCAATTGTTGTCCGGAGCGGATGCCTTTCATCAACACCGGCATGCTCCGGCCCGACGGATAAATAGTGCCGGCAACTATCAAAACAGGCTCAACTTGTCCGGTTTCGTATTGGTTGACAAGCTGTTTCGGGATAATCGACACAGCGCTGTCCAGTGTAAAGGGATCAAACGGGTCGTAATTCGCATTCCAATACTGCCCGTCGGCAATTTCCCATTTTACGGTATCGGACATAGCCTGCCTATCCCAGCCCTGCAAAATCGCCTGCATAAAAATGATCAACACGAACGCAATCGACAGCACAAAAACGTTCAGCCACGTTTTCAGCCCGTTGCCAATGAGGTTTCGGAAGACTAGTTTCAATATTTTCATACCTCACTTTTCTTATTGTAACTCCGACTTTTGCCTGCTGATATCTTTTACAATACGGCCATCTTCCAAATGTACGATTCGCTTCAGGTAGCTGATCACTTTTTCATCGTGCGTGGCAAAAATGAAACAGGTTTTCAGTTCTTCGTTCAGTTTCACCATGGTTTTCAGAATGCGGTGCGAATTGTCAGCATCCAGATTAGCAGTCGGTTCGTCAGCCAATACCAGTTTCGGACGTTTTACCATCGCCCTTGCAATCGCCACCCGTTGACACTCCCCTCCCGATAATTGAGGCGGTCGGGAATTTATTTTCGAAGTCAATCCCAGCCATTCCAACGTCTCCATCACCCGTTTTTTGCGTTCCCCATAAGATAGGTTAAGCAACAACAACGGAAACTCCACATTTTCAAAAACCGTGTAAACAGGTAGCAAGTTGAAACTTTGAAAGATAAAACCCATTTCCTCCTTCCTCAGCTGTGCAGCTTGCCTGGGAGTAAGGTTCCCTGCGTTCCTGTCCAACACGTTTACCCGACCTTCAGACGGTTTATCGAGTGTTCCAATAATGTTCAAAAACGTAGTTTTCCCCGAACCGCTTGGCCCAACCAGGCCCATAAACTCACCTTCCGATACGGTTAAGTCAATACCCTTCAACGCCGTAAAGAATCCTGAAAAGCCTATCGGAAACCTCTTAACCAGTCCGTTAACATCAACAATCAAGTTGTTTTTGCTGTCCATAAATTTAGTGCTTTTATCTTTATCGAAGTTTTTCACCGTAAGAAACCGCATGTTGCGTCTTACAGTTTCTAAAAATTATAACTCGCCATTAATTGGATGCCTTTTCCCATAAACAGATTCTTGCCCCCTACCTGCCCGCCCAACGGCAAGTTTATCTCAGGATTCCAAAAGCCCATCAGATAAAAACTCCATTTATCGTATGTCCTGGCCCAGCTGATATAGTTCAACCACATATTCAAATCGTTACCGACATAGAAAAACATTGCCGTCAGGTTATCCAGAACCGAGACCGGATACGAGAGCATTTCTCCAATCACGTTCAAGTTCATACCTTTTCGCATAAATCCATCTCCGGTATGGTAACGAAAATACTCCACCGTTAACCCCAATCCGTTTCCTAACGGGAAAGTGTAATCCATCCCTACGTTTATGGCATCCTGATGGAGTGCCATCTTGTAATTATTCTTCTGCAACCGGGTAAAACTGGTTTCAAACCACAAGCCAACCCCCACGTCCCACCGCCCATCCAGTCCGAGACGGTTTTCGTCCAGCAGCGTATTCTCCGGAACATCCGGCAACAAATGGTGCACATCTGTTTTTCGATGATGAGTACTTACGCCCATTTCACCGGCGAAAGCCGGGAACTCAAATCGCCCACCAATTTCGGGACGACGGCGGGCACTACCGATTAACTCCCAACCTTTTGGCCGTTTGTTTCCAAGTAGCGACCAAAGCCAGACGGAAGCATTGTTTTCGAAAAAATACTTGCCCAGAATGCCGTACACGCCGTCTGTCAGTTGCAACGGGTCACGTACATCCATAGCGTCGAACCACATCAGCGGACGAAACATGCGGGCTGTACCGAAATTGATTTTTTGCAAACCGCCGCGCAGCTCCCAGTTTTTGCCCGAATAGCGTAACCAAACCCGGTAAGGTTTTAGTTTTCCTTCCTTATTGATATAATCCCACCCTGTAAAATTTAACAGCCCATAGAGGTGGACAGATGCTTCAGCATCGAGTTTTGAATTTTCTCCCCAACTAAAGTTTCCGAGCAATACAGGCAAAAAACGGCAACCAGGCTGCCAATTCACCGAATTGGAGAGTTGCGTTGTTTCCCATCCGGTTATCTGTCCGTTTAAAACAAAATGAATTCTGTGCAAACCATCGTCAGAAACGGAACCGGCACTATCCGACGGTTCTTGTGCGTGTAAAGGAAAAACAGCAATGAACAACAGGGTTATAAACGACATTTTCATGCTTTCGGAGGTGTGGAAATACCGTACACAAAAACCCGGGTCATCTGACGGATCATATCTTCAATGTCCGTAAAAAAACGGAGAAGCTCCTTGTCGTTCAAATGTTCGCTTTGTTTTTTCAGCAACCAAATGATATAATCTATGTTTAAATCCGGATCTATTTCCTCATTTTTCTGTGCCGACTCCAACATTTGACGCACCATGGACGCAGAACGGCCAGTCAAGGAATGGTAATAAACCGATATTTTTTCATCCGATAACAAGTCTGAGAAAAAAGCAAAAGACCACTTCTTTCCCATATCATATTTCATAAGGATTGATTTCTCGAGTTTTTCGGCAAAGGTGAGTGTATTATCATTCAGGATATTCTCAAAAAGGTTAAAGGCATTTTCCATAAATGCCTCAACAATTTGCTGCACAAGATCATCTTTACTCCCGAAATAAGAGTAAAATGTTTTTCGGCTTATTCCCGACTTATCGCATATTTCACTTATCGTCAGTCTTTTAAATCCAAAATGTAAAAAAAGATCTTCAGCAGTTTGTATAATTTGTTCCTTCTTCGTCATATATACAGAGTAACATTATTACGCAAAGTAAACACATTTTGTTTATATACAAACTATTTGTTACCTATTTTTTCAATTTTCAGGACATTTTCCGTCACATTTTGATCACCACATCTACGGCCGAAAGATGATGTCCTCGCCCCATAAGCGGATTCAAGTCCATTTCTTCAATCTCAGGAACAAGTACTAGAAGGTCAGATACTTTACATATCACTTCGGCAAAAACTTCTTCGCTTATGCCCTCTTTTCCGCGGGCACCCTGGATCAACTTATATGACTTCAGCGAACGGATCATCCGCAACGCTTCCGTCCGTGTGACGGGTGCCAACGTATACTGGATATCTTTAAGGATTTCAACAAAAATCCCCCCTAAGCCACACGTAATGATATGGCCGAATCCCGGCTCTTTTTTCACACCGATAAGTACTTCCAGTCCCCGTTCCATCTGGCAAACTTCTACCCCGGCAGCGTTTTTTATTCCGATCAACCGTTTGAAATTTTCTCTAACGGCCTCCAGGGTTACCACATCCAGCACAACGCCCCCTACATCTGATTTATGCGCAGGACCCACCACTTTCATCACCAACGGAAAACCTAATTCCTGCGCCGCATTTATTGCTTCTTCCTCCGTTGAAATGAATTTATTTCTAGGACGGCTCACACCCATTAGATCCAACAACTCAAATCCCACATGGCTATCTATCAGCCCTTTTCTGTCTTTTAATAAAGCTTTAATTTTCTTTTCATTTTTTAGCTTTCCTGTCTCTTTCTCCTCAACAGGCGCAACATACCGGCTTTCGTTCAGCAGCGCATTACCCAACACAAATTCATCTTCGAAGAATACTCCGCCTTCATCTACAAATTGATCCATCTCTTCCTTAGCGTTAAGGATAGATGGCAGTATGGTATATATGGGTTTAAGGCAGCTGTTCTGTTGTTCACGGATTACCCGGTAAGTGTCAATGTTGGAGAACAATCCCGGACTACCAAAAATAACCACAATTCCATCAATGCTTTCCAACCTGTCACAAAAACGGATGCATTTTTCCAATTGTTCGGCTGTCCCCGTAGCGAGAATATCTATTGGATTGGCAGTAGAGGCACCTTCGAACAGTTCGTCACGCAAATTCCTCATCAGCTCGTCGGATAAGCGGGGCACCTTCATCCCGCCGGTAGAGAGAACATCCGTTAGCATAACCCCGGGGCCTCCGGCATGTGTGATAATGGCTATACGTTTCCCGGTTAGTTTGGGATGTTGGAGCACAGCCCCCATGGCCGTCAGTTCACCACGGCTGTTGCATCGGACAATGCCTGCTTTCCGGAACAACGCATCAACTGCCATATCCGAATTCAGCATAGCACCCGTGTGGGAGGCAGCAGCACGGCCTCCGGCATCGGATATTCCTGATTTTACAGCAGCCAGACGACAACCCTTGCCAAAAAGTTCCCGCGCATTTTTTAATAGGAGTTGTGGTTTTTTAATGCTTTCGATGTACATCAAGATTGTTTGGGGCGACTTCCCTTCCTCATATGTTTCATTCAGGTATTCCACCACATCTTCTACGCAGGTTTGAACTGCATTTCCTACCGAGAATACGGAAGAAAAAGTAAGCCCTTTGCTCAATGCCGATTCCAGGATAAATACACAAGTAGCTCCTGAGCTGGAAACAAGTGCTGTGCCTCCCCACTCCATTTTCGGTACGGGAGAGACGAAAACCGACTGATGATATGGATTCATAACCCCGATGCAGTTGGGGCCAATCAGCGTTGCCTGATGCTTGTCCGCCAGGAGCGCCATCTCTTTCTCCATTTTTTTACCTATCGGTCCCATTTCGGAAAATCCGGCAGAGAGCACAACGACAGCTTTGGTATTTTTCTCTTCAAGAAGGCTTTTTATAACCGGGACACACAGGTTGGCCGGAATAGCCAGGATGGCCAGATCGATCTGTGGCAGTTCCGATACATTCCTGAAGGTTTGCACCCCCTGAATGTTTTCGTGCTTTGGGTTTACAGCATAGAGGCCTCCTTCAAACGTTCCGTTTTTCACGTTATAAAGTGCTTTTCCGCCGGGTTTTTCGATGTTCTCCGAAGCACCGATCACGGCAATGCTTTTCGGGTTTATCAGTTGGAGCGTTATCATATATAATTCAGAATTCAACCGTTAGAGGCCAGAAAACGACAGATAAAGTATCATTTCGAAAGTCCAAAGTTACAATTTTCCAACAAAAAACGTAATTTTTACGTATAATTTGTGAAGTTAAATTTATTATCTTTGCATCCAAACTAAACAAATCTATAATAAAAAATGAAAAAAGTTTTTTTTATGCTATCAACCCTTTTTCTGTTGGCTGCCTGCACAGGCAACAAATCAGAAACCTCGCAGGTATCTGCTGAACCGGATCTGCCGGATTCCACTTTCCAGTATAAAGTTGACCGGTTCGCCGATGTGGAAATACTCCGTTATTATGTCCCGGGATTTAAGACTTTGCCTTTAGCGCAAAAAGAATTAATCTATTACCTGTCTCAAGCAGCTCTTGAAGGACGCGATATCCTATTCGACCAGCATAACCGGTACAACCTGACTATTCGTAGGGTATGCGAAGGCGTTTATGAAAATTACATGGGCGACAAATCTTCGGAGGACTGGAAGAACTTCGAAACTTACCTGAAACAGATTTGGATGGCAAACGGCATCCATCACCACTATTCCGAAGATAAAATCCTGCCGAAATTTTCGCAGGACTATTTCGTGTCGATCGTCAAAGGGGTGGACCCCGGCCGTATGCCTTTCCGCGACGGAATGGCAGCCGATTTGACATTGAAGGAAATCCTTCCGGTGATGTTCGACGCCAACGTGATGCCTAAGAGAATGAACCAGTCTGCCGGAGCCGATATTGTAGCAACATCGGCAGTGAACTTCTACGAAGGGGTGACCCAAAAAGAGGTAGAAGATTTCTACAACACAATGAAAGATCCGAACAACCTCACGCCGGTTTCCTACGGATTAAACAGCAAGGTTGTGAAAAAAGACGGTGTTGTATCCGAACAAGTGTGGAAGTTGGGTGGAATGTATGACAAAGCCATTGAGCGCATTATCGGATGGCTGGAAAAAGCAGCCGGTGTCGCTGAAAATGAGCAGCAGAAAGAAGTCATCAACACGTTGATTTCCTATTACAGGTCGGGTGATCTGAAAACATTCGACGATTACTCGGTTAAATGGGTAACCGATACCGCTTCGCGCGTAGATTTTGTCAACGGTTTTATAGAGACCTATACCGATCCGCTGGGAATGAAAGCAACCTGGGAATCCATGGTGAACTTCAAAAGCGAAGAAGCGTCCAAACGTACGCAACTTATCAGCGATAACGCACAGTGGTTTGAGACCCACTCACCCATTGACGACAAATTTAAAAAAGAAGAGGTAAAAGGCGTATCGGCAAAAGTAATCACGGCAGCCATCCTGGGAGGAGACTGCTATCCGGCAACCCCCATTGGAATAAATCTTCCCAACGCCAACTGGATTCGCCGCGACCACGGATCAAAATCAGTGACTATCGACAACATTACATCGGCTTACGACAATGCGGCTCAGGGAAGCGGGTTCAACGAGGAGTTCATGTGGAGTGATGCCGAACGTGAACTGTCGAAAAAATACGGTTCGTTAACCGATAACCTGCACACCGACTTGCACGAATGCCTTGGACACGGATCGGGCAAACTACTTCCCGGTATTGACGGCGATGCACTGAAAGCCTATGGATCTCCTTTGGAGGAGGCCAGAGCTGATCTGTTCGCTTTGTATTACCTGGGCGACGCAAAAATGGTGGAACTGGAGCTTCTTCCCGATGCGGAGGCATACAAAGCCGAGTATTACAAGTACATCATGAACGGTGCCATGACACAACTGACGCGCATCCAGCCCGGAAAAGACATTGAACAAGCACACATGCGCAACAGGGCCCTTATATCGAACTGGGTGATCGAAAACGGAAAAAACGAAAACGTAGTGGAGATAAAGCAGCAAGACGGCAAAACATTTGTTGTAGTAAACGATTACGCGAAACTACGCGATCTATTTGGCAAGCTGCTTTCGGAAGTGCAACGCATCAAGTCGGAAGGCGATTTCGAAGCAGGCAAAAAACTCGTGGAATCGTACGGTGTGAAAGTGAATCAGGCGTTGCACAAAGAAATCCTGGAGCGCTACGCCAGATTGGACCTGGCTCCCTACAAAGGTTTTGTAAATCCGGTTTATAAGCTAGTAACCGACGAAAGCGGCAAGGTGTCTGATGTAACGATCTCATACGATGAAAACTATGTTGATCAGCAGTTACGTTATTCGAAACAATACTCCGTACTTCCCCTGAAGAATTAAAGGAGTCTCGCGTTACAAGAGTTAAAAAAATGCACTCAATGAGTGCATTTTTCTTTATAGTTATATATTTGTCCGAGCTTTCTAAGTAAAAGAATAAACATGACCTACCTCGAAACATTGGAATACCTCTACATCCAAATGCCCGAATACCAACGCGTCGGGCACCTCGCCTATAAGCCAGGATTGGGAAACAGCCTCCGGCTCGATGCCGTTTTCAATCATCCGCACCAACACTACAAAACCATTCACATCGGAGGAACCAACGGCAAAGGTTCCACATCGCATTTGCTGGCAGCCATCCTCCAACAGTCGGGCTACAAAGTCGGGTTGTACACTTCGCCCCATTTGGTGGATTTCCGTGAACGGATCAGGGTAAACGGGGAGATGGTTCCCAAAAAGTATGTGGTTGATTTCGTAAAGAAATACCGTGAACGGTTTGAGCCTGTAATGCCCTCCTTTTTTGAATTGACAATGGAAATGGCTTTTCTTTATTTTGAAGAGCAAGAAGTTGATGTAGCCGTTGTTGAAGTTGGTTTGGGTGGAAGGCTCGACAGCACTAACATCATCTCGCCCGACCTATGCGTCATCACCAATATCGGGTTTGACCACATGCAGTACCTTGGGAACACATTACCCGAAATTGCTGCAGAAAAAGCCGGTATTATAAAGCCACATACACCTGTGGTGATTGGCGAATCCGATGATGAAGAGGTGAAAAAAGTTTTTACCGTCAAAGCTGAATCCGAAAATGCACCCATCATTTTTGCCGAAGCAGTTTTAAACGATTTCTCTGCTCACAGGGCTGACGACGAATGGATAATAAACACACACGAATACCCTGACTTAAAAAACAAGCTGGGTGGCTTCGCTCAGGAGAAAAATGCAAAAACAGTCCTAGCGGCGGTAGCGGAATTAAAAAAAATAGGTTACAGGATCCCGAAGGAAGCAGTTTACAGCGGCTTTGCCCAGGTTGTGGAATTAACCGGGCTGAAGGGGCGTTGGCAGGTACTGCAGGAGAAACCAAAAATTGTTTGCGACACAGGACACAACGCACACGGAATCCGATACGTCGTGGAACAACTGAAGCAGGAAAAATACAACCGGTTACACGTTGTTTTTGGAATGGTCAACGATAAAGACATTACATCCGTGTTGGCTATGTTGCCCCGACAAGCCGTCTATTATTTCACCCGGGCATCGGTAGAAAGAGCATTGAACGAAAAGACGCTTGCCAGGGAGGCTGCTTCCTTCGGGTTGAAAGGAAACACTTTCGAAGATGTGTCTACGGCCATAAATGCAGCCAAAGAAAATGCCGACGAAAACGATTTTATTTTCATCGGCGGAAGTTCGTTCATTGTAGCAGATGCACTAGAAACGATTAATGCTCATCATTAAAATAAAAGCAATTACAACACTGATTACTAGATACATAACAATATATTCAACGTTAAAACGACTAACATATATTTGATTTAACAATTATATTTTCTTTCTTTGAAGTGTTATTGTATTTATATCACTTAATTTAAATTATTTACACTCATGAGAAAGAGTTTATTTTATTATGTTATTGTGTTTTTCTTTTTATTTTCTTGTGATAAGGAAATCGAAAGAGTCTTAACTACTGATAGTAATAATGAGATTGTAACAGTTTTATATGAAAGGGATCAAAAATATCCTCTTAAATTAGTAAGTGACAGCTATCTACAAAGGACAAGAGGAGTTCAACCGGAAAATCCTTCTCTGAGCTATATGAATTATTTAGGTAATGGTTATTCAATACAATCAATACCAATAGCAGATGCTATATTCGCAAAACAACCTATAATAAATATAGGAAAATTGATAAAAGGTCCTGATTCTAGCTTTGTAAGCAAAAGGAGATACTATAATACAGAAGCTACATATTTCACCTTTTCGAATTCGAGCAGATACACCACTAATTCAGTAGTAAGTAATAAAATATCTCAAGGATGGGATGTAGGATTCAAATTATTCAACTTAGGTGCGAATAATTCAATTCAGAACGTTTACAAAAACTATTTTTTAACGACTGATTCTGTTGCATATGGTGAGTTAAATATTAATATTTACAAACACATTTACAAACTAAACGCAGAGACTCAATACGATAAACAGAAATTAGCTTTTAGTTATCTATATCCGATTTTTATAGAAGATTTATATAATTCTTCTGCTGCTGAATTATTAAATAAATATGGTGAATTCATGCTAAAAGGCTTTTATACAGGTGGCAGGGCAACTGCCTTTTTTGGAGCTAAATTTCAAAATATTTATAATCAAACGACAAGGGAAACTGTTTTAAAAGATAGTATTAGAGCAGGATATAAAACAGAATCTATTAATGGAAGCTTAAATATTTCATTAGGTTACAGTAATAGCAATACATCATCGACAAATCATATAACTTCTGGAATATTTGCATCTACTAAAACAATTGGAGGAAATTCTGGCTATCCGGCATCTTTTAGCATCCCAATAAAATTTAGTAATATAAATATAAATCTCTCGACATGGGGTAACTCATTAGATACTGACGAAAGCACTCATGCAATGATAGAGTTGACGGATGGAGGAGTTTTACCGTTAAGCGATATAATTCTTGAAACAGATATAAAGAATGGAATTACTACTACCCTAACAATGCATGAAAGTTTATCACCTAAAATTAGAATACCATATTTTGAAATCTATCAGCAAACAACTCGTGCAGGTACAACATTTAGAGTATCACTATATACCAGGTTAGGGTACAACGTTTTAGTTACTATTCCATCAGAATTAACGACCGCAGATGCTATTGCGGATTATTTGCGAAGCCACTTCAAAGCGTTAAAAATAATTCATGTCACTCAGGGTAGAACCAATTCTTCTTTTTCTCAGATTGTTTCTTTGCAAACAAGGGATAATAATAGTTCCCGGGGAGATCGTTATTCATTCGTTTATGCACTCGACAAAACAAAAATGAAAAAATTTATCAATTCTGAATCTGGATTAACATATTTATTATATGATAATGGAACAAGTAAATATGCCTTTTCAATATATGATAATTTTATAATTGATACTTATGGCATAAGAGATTTATTGAACTCTGTACCTACAGTAAACCTCACAATGCAACAATTATACCAGTATCAAATACTAACATTGTAGAAATAAAATCAAGAGTATAAAAACAACAACAAGCCAAAAAATAGACTTGTTGTTGTTTTAAAAATCCTATTAAAGTCTTTTACCAAACTAACACAATCCTGAAATTGTAGTTTTGCGGTGCCTCAGGGTCTTTTGCCAATTGCGAATCTTTTATGAAAAATGCAATTGTACTGGGATCTCCGAACTGAATATCAAAACTTATCGTTTCCGTAAAAGTTATCGGGTTACCCTCATTGTCAGTTCCCGCACTGTAAGTATTTACATAGGGAAGCATTTTTTGCACCTCATCAACACCCTGAGTCCCGATAAAAACATAACCGAGGGTTGCTCCATCCTTATAAATAAACTCTGTTAGTTCCGGAAAATCAAAGATGATTTCATATTGTGAGATTTCGTCGTTCCATTTCCAATCCTCTTTCTTTACGTTGATGTTTACAATTTTCCAACCAGTAGCGGCTTTTTCCACCTCCTGCTTGATAATTTCCCGAATCTGTGCTTCCGTAAGCCCTTGTCCAACCGCCTGAATAATCTGATCAATCTGTGCAGGAGTCAACGCACCTTTTAATTCATCGGTAATTATTTGACGGATACGCTCTTCACTTACGTTTGGAGGAATTGAGTTGCTAATGAGCTGTATAATTTGTTCCTGCGTCAGGTAACTCCTCAATTCTTCACGAATAATTGAGCGTAACTCCTGTTCCGTAACATAATCTTCCGATGGTGATGTACAGGAATGTCCTCCGAGGAGAACTCCCGCAGCCAACAAAGGTATAAGAAAGACAACAACCAGTTTTTTTACCATGATAAATGAACTTTTATAACATTTCTTATCCATGCCCAAAGGTAAGTATTTTGCATGGAAGAGAAAGTTAAAAAAAGCAAAGACCGATAGAGGCTACTCTACCGATTTTTATATTACCAGATCAATACGATCCGGAAATTGTAGTTTTGCGGTGCATCTGGATCGTTTTCCAATTGCGAATCTTTTATAAAGAAAGCAACCGTACTTTTACTGTTATCTTTATATTGAACGTCATAACTGATGGTTTCAGTAAAATAAATTGGTTTACCCTCTGTATCATTACCACCAAAATATGTATTTACAAAAGGAAGGGGTTTTTGTACTTCGTCTACTCCTTGCTGGCCCAAAAATATATAACCCAAAACAGCACCTTCTTCATAAATGGATTTGGTTAATTCAGGTAAATCATATATAGCCTCATATTGGCTCATGGATGCATTCCATACCCAATGGTCCTTATCAACTGCAATATTCTTTATCTTCCATTGACCGTTAAGCGATTCGTCTATCATTTTCTGAATTTCATAATCTTTTAAATAGTCGTCATTACTGCATGAAGTCCCCATAAAAATCATTCCTGATAATAAAAATCCTGCAAGGAGAGAAGTAAAAAAATTTCTTTTCATAAGTGTAAGCATTAAGAGTTTTTTCTTGATTCATTGACTGAAAAAAACTGCACTCGTTTAACTGTTAAAACGTATTTTTTAATCAATTGTTTATTTGCTTCAAAAATAAGCAAAAAAAGTCCTTATTCAGGACTTTTTACAGAAAAAAACAGGATGAGGTGTCTTTTATTTGATCATTCCCAGAATATCATCGAGCACATTACCGTCACGGTTTTTGTCCAGCAAGCCTCCAACCATATCCATTAATCCGCCTCCGCCACGTCTTTGGGATTGACCTCCGCCCAATAAACCGCCCAGCAGGTCTTCAAGCCCGCCAGCGTTGGTGTTAGACTGACGTTTTTCCTTTCCCAGATAGGCCATCACAACAGGAGCCAGGAGAGCCAGAAGCGGACCAATCTTTTGTAAACTGAGCCCGGTCTTTTGAGAGATTCCCTGTTCCACAGCCGGTTTGTTGTCTCCAAAAATATGCCCCAGGATTTTTCCGCCATCCTGACTGATAGGCTGAGTATCGCCGCCTAAAAGGCTAGCGAGGTTTTCCAACAGGCTTCCGTCATGCCTTGCATCGTTCAAGGCATTGTCCAGACTTTGTGCACCTTCCCGGGATTGAACATTTCTTTGCAGTCCACCCAAGATAGCCGGCAGAGCAACACTAATAGCGTTTGCAGCCTGTCTTTCATCCATACCCAACTGTTTGGATACATTGTTTATAACCGTTTGTCCGATTGGACCGCTTAATAATTCCGATAAGTCCATGTTGTTAAATTGATTAAGAATTTTATAAAGATATTTATTTAACACCGTAACACCCATTTAGTTTTGTAAAAATAAGAATCCGTGGAAAAAATCAACAATCCGTCTTGATAGGGCTATTTTGGAATTTTCATCCGGCTATCTTTCGGATAATACAGTTTGAGATAAGAAAATAAACTTGTATTTTTGTGTGAAACTCTTTTAAGAATGAAACAATATTTAGATTTACTTCAGCGCGTGCTGGATGAAGGCGTGCGGAAAGAAGACCGTACTGGAACGGGTACCATCAGCATTTTCGGGCACCAGAGCCGGTTCCGGATGAGCGACGGATTTCCCGTCCTCACTACCAAGAAACTTCACTTGAAATCGATTATACATGAATTGTTATGGTTCCTTAACGGGGATACCAACGTAAAATACCTGAACGACAACGGCGTGCGTATATGGAACGAATGGGCGGACGAGGATGGGAATCTCGGACATATATACGGCTACCAGTGGCGTTCATGGCCGGACTACAACGGGGAACATATCGATCAAATAACTCAGGTAGTCAACACCATTAAAAATAACCCTGATTCTCGCCGCATCATTGTAAGTTCGTGGAACGTGGCCGATATTCCCAACATGAACCTTCCGCCCTGTCACGCCTTCTTCCAGTTCTATGTAGCCGATGGAAAACTGAGCCTGCAACTCTATCAGCGCAGCGCCGATATTTTTCTGGGTGTACCCTTTAACATTGCGTCCTATGCGTTGCTGTTGAAAATGATGGCACAGGTTACCGGGCTGGATGAAGGTGATTTTATCCACACCTTCGGCGATGCCCATATCTACCTTAACCACCTGGAACAGGTAAAGCTGCAACTTTCTCGCGAACCGCGTCCGTTACCCGAGATGAAGATCAATCCCGATGTGAAGGATATTTTCAGTTTCCGTTTCGACGATTTTGAACTGGTAAATTACGATCCGCATCCACATATAAAAGGTGAAGTAGCCGTATGACAGACACTCCTCAAACCATTGCCATCATCGTCGCTCTCGATGAACAAAATGCCATTGGTAGCAACGGCGATCTGCTCTGCCATCTACCTAGCGACCTGAAGCACTTTAAAAAGATCACCACCGGATACGCTGTGATCATGGGCCGGAAAACCTATGAATCTTTACCCAAAGGAGCATTACCCAACCGTACCAATATCGTGATTACCTCCGGTGAACCGGAGAACTACCCCGGATGCACGGTTGTTCGCTCTGTCGAAGAGGCGCTTTCTCGTTGCAGCAATCAGGGAAAAGCATTCATCATAGGTGGCGGGAAATTGTATCGATCCACGCTTCACCTGGCGACCCAACTCTACCTTACACGCATCCATCACACCTTTGACGATGCGGATACTTTTTTTCCGGAAATCCCTTTTACGGAATGGGAACTCGTTGAAAAAGAGTCGCACGAGGACGACGATAAACATCCATATGCATATACATTTTTAACTTATAACAAAAAATAGTCATACAGCGATGGGCAAAGAACAGGAGCTTTTTTGCCTGTGCGTTGAAGACAAACAGATCTTTGGTGAAGGATAACGTGTTGAAATGTAAAATTGAAAAAATAAACCGAGCGTCCAATGAAGAAATATGTTTTTATGGCATTCATTCTGGCTGCGTCCTATTCTTCTTTTTCACAAAATCTTCAGGAGGATTCTCTGAGACACAAACTCGACAAATCGTTGAGCCATATCTACCGGGAGGTATTGCTGCGCCCTGGAAGGGTAACGGTAGATAGTATCGCACTGAATAAACATAAAAAAAGTTTTGAGTTGCATACCAACCTTTCCCTCTCCTACCTGCCGATGCGCGAAAATACCGTACGCCAAATTTACGATAGCATACGATATCACTTGCCTTCGGCACAAAAGAAATATCGCATCAGCGTGTTTTCTGATAAACAGGAAATAAGCACGCTTGTGCCCAATTTTTACCGTCAATCGAGGAAGGATAAAAACCGGATGATTTTGCACAAAGTGAAGCCCCCCCTCGTAACCAACGTTTCCGCACCCGAAAACTCATTCGATAAGGGTCTCACAAACAATCATATCGCTCTTTGGCAAAGCCACGGATGGTATTACGAACAAAAACTCGGCCGGTGGGAGTGGCAGCGGGCACGTATTTTTCAAACGGTGGAAGATCTCTATACACAGAGTTACGTGCTGCCATTTCTTGTGCCGATGCTGGAAAATGCCGGGGCCAATGTGTTGCTTCCACGTGAACGTGATTACAATAAACAGGAGGTTATCATCGATAACGATGGCAGCAAAGGAGGCTCTACCTATAGTGAAATGAATGGCAAAGAAACCTGGCGGAATAGCGACTCAGCCGGTTTTGCAAACCTTCGCGAGATCTGGCTGAATGGCGAAAATCCCTTCCGGATGGGCACGGCAAGGCAAACAAAAACCGTCTCACGGGGTGAGGAAAGCATCGCCTCCTGGACACCCGATATTCCGGAGAAAGGGCGATATGCGGTGTTTGTCTCTTATCAAACGGTCAAAAACAGTAGCGACGATGCACGGTACAGTGTATATCATGCCGGCGGCAAAACCGACTTCAGGGTAAATCAACAGATGGGTGGCGGCACATGGATTTTTCTTGGCAATTTTGATTTTGAAGAGGGTACCTCCCACAGAATTACCCTCTCCAACAGGAGCAAGCGAACAGGTAAAGTTGTAACGGCTGATGCTGTAAAAATAGGAGGTGGCATGGGTAATATTGCCCGGTTCTCATCCCCTAGCGGATACCCGAGATATGCCGAAGGAGCACGCTACTGGATGCAGTGGGCAGGAGTCCCCGACACAATTTACAATCGAACAGAAGGGAAAAATGACTATACTGACGACTACGCCAGCCGCGGCGTATGGGTCAATTGGCTGGCGGGAGGGTCGTCGGTACTGCCTGATGCCAAAGGGCTGAACATTCCCTTGGATCTGGCCTTTGCTTTCCATACCGATGCAGGTACTTTCTGGGGCGACACCATCGTCGGCACGCTGGGCATCTACATGACACACCACAACGGCGAACGATTCGAAAACGGAAGGTCGCGATGGGCATCACGAGACCTGTCGGAATTGATAATGGAGGAGATCACCTCAGATATACGAAGGGAGTTCGAACCGGAATGGACACGCCGCCCCCTCTGGAACCGTTCCTATGCAGAGGCACGTATTCCCAACGTCCCCACAATGCTACTGGAACTTCTTTCCCACCAGAACTTCGCCGACATGCGGTATGGCCTGGACCCCACCTTCCGCTTCACCGTAAGCCGCTCCATCTACAAGGGAATACTCAAGTTCCTGGCATCGCAGTACAACCGCCCCTATGCGGTGCAACCCTTGCCGGTACGGGAGTTTTCCGCTCGTTTCACCAGTGAGACAGGCGTTACACTGAACTGGCAGCCTACGGCTGACCCTGCAGAAACCACTGCCACCCCTTCGTATTACATTGTCTACACCCGTATCAATAACGGCGGCTTCGACAATGGCACAAGGGTTGAGAGCAACAGCTACAGCACAACAATTCAAAAAAACAGCATCTACAGCTTCCGCGTTGAGGCCGTGAACGGGGGAGGCAAAAGTTTCCCGTCGGAAACGCTCTCCCTCTGCAGAAAATCAGAAGAAAAAGGAGAAGTACTCATTGTGAACGGGTTTACACGGGTTTCTGCACCTCACAGCTTCACCGTTTCCTGCGACAGCCTCGCAGGCTTCGCCGGTAACGTGGATAATGGCGTACCCTATATGGCTGACCACCATTTTATTGGTCAGCAAAACGAATTTCGGCGTGTTATTCCCTGGATGGACGACGATGCATCAGGGTTCGGCGACAGCAATGCCAACTACGAAACCACTGCTATCGCGGGCAACAACTTCGATTATCCCTACCTCCACGGGCAAGCGTTCGCGGAAGGAGGCTATTCGTTCGTTTCCTGTGCCGCATCCGCTGTGGAGAACGGATCAGTAAACCTGAACGATTATGAGACGGTTGACTGGATACTGGGAAAACAACGGGAATGGAAAGTGGGTCGCGGTGCTAAACCACCCCAATTTAAAACTTTCTCCCCAACACAACAACAGGCCATCACCCGCTTTTGCAGCGAAGGTGGCAACATCATCGTGAGCGGTGCTTTTGTCGGCACCGACCTGTGGGACAACCCATACGCAACAAAAGAAGACCGGGAGTGGGCCCAAAACACCCTCAAATACAAATGGCGCAACAACAATGGTGCAGTGACCGGACATGTCAAGGCCGTACCCTCTCCCTTCCCCTCCCTCACGGGGCATTATCAATACTACCATGAACTGAACAGCGAGAGCTACGTGGTGGAACATCCCGACGCCATAGAACCGGCAGACAATCATGCCTTCACCGTGTTTCGTTATTCGGAGAACAACTTGAGCGCAGGCATTCTCTACAAAGGCGAAAAATACGGCACGTGCATACTGGGCTTCCCGGTCGAATCAATCAGAGACCAGGAAAGCAGGAACAGACTGATTAAAAACATCATGAAAGCGTGGGAGGAATAATCAATAGCAAATAAATAAAAATATATGAAAAAAATAAACGCTTTTATCCTTTTCTCCGATCCAGAACAGGCAAAGAAGACAGTGGACGAATTGAGACAGTCCGATTCAATCAGCAAAATTTTCTTGCTGACACCGGAGAACAACAAAGAAAAACTAAAAGGATGCGTAACCATACCCATTGACACCCTTCACAGCAGCGCCACGGTAAAAAAGATCGCACAGAAATCGAATGCCGATTATACGCTGATCTATCAGAAGCCAACCCCGCTGAAACCCGGCTACTTCGCTCTCGAAAGGATGATTTGCATTGCTGAGGACAGCGGCGCAGGGATGGTCTATTCCGATTATTACGCAAACATCCAGGGTGTAAAAAGCAACCATCCGGTAATCGACTACCAGGAAGGCAGTTTACGCGACGATTTCAATTTTGGCTCATTGCTCCTTTACCATGCCGGAGCGTTGAAGAAAGCCGCCCGACGGATGAAGGCAGGAGAATATACCTATGCCGGACTCTATGACCTCAGGCTTAAAGTGTCACAAAAACATCCGTTGGTGCATATCAACGAGTTCCTCTATTCAGAGATAGAGGAGGATACGCGTGCCTCGGGAGAAAAAATATTCGACTATGTGGATCCCAAAAACAGACAAGTACAACTGGAAATGGAACAGGCTTGCACACAGCACCTGAAAGATGTGGGCGGCTACCTGGACCCCAAATTCGGGAACATTGAATTCAACAAAGATACCTTTGCAGTGGAGGCATCGGTCATCATCCCGGTGCGCAACCGCATCAAAACCATCCGTGACGCCATCACCTCGGTATTGAGACAAAAAACCCGTTTTCCTTTTAACCTGATCGTCGTAGACAATCACTCCATCGACGGCACTACGGAAGCCATCGCAGAATTCAGAAATGACGAACGACTGATACATATCGTCCCGGAAAGAGACGACCTGGGGATCGGCGGATGCTGGAACATGGGCGTACACCACAGACAATGTGGCAAGTTTGCCGTGCAGCTCGACAGCGATGATGTATATAGCGGAAATGACACACTGCAAAAGATTGTCGATGCCTTCTACGAGCAGCAGTGCGCCATGGTGGTGGGTACCTATCGGATGACCAACTTCAACATGGAGACGATCCCTCCCGGCATCATCGATCACCGGGAGTGGACTCCCGAAAACGGACGGAACAACGCACTGCGCATAAACGGGCTCGGTGCTCCGCGGGCTTTCTATACGCCGGTGCTGCGGGAAATCAAGGTACCCAACACCAGCTACGGCGAGGATTATGCCCTGGGACTGAGCATCTCCCGTCGTTATCAGATCGGGCGGATCTATGATGTACTGTACCTTTGCCGTCGCTGGGAAGATAACAGCGACGCCTCGCTCGACATTGTGAAGATGAATACAAATAACCTTTACAAAGACAAAATAAGAACATGGGAACTACAGGCCAGAAAAAAACTCAAATAAATGAACCGTTTATTCACGCTGGCGTTTTACTGGAGCAGCCAATGATCAGTTTTTCGCTGTTGACAGCCTATAAATTTAAAGGAAAGGAATATGCACCAGGCGACTATTCGGTTGAGATTTCGGGTGGAGAAATTCTCTTCAATGGCGAATTATACGATGAAATTTCTTTCGAGGCAGATCGTCCGCAGGAAAATCGTTTTGAACTGAAGAATGTTATTATCGGCGTTAACTTTCACTGGGAGCGCACCGAAAATCAACGTTTTCAGGGAGGTTTGAAATTCATCACCGAAAAGAACGGCATCACTGCCATCAACATCGTCTTCCTGGAGGATTACCTCAAAAGCGTCATCTCGTCCGAAATGAGCGCCACCAGCTCTGAAGAACTGCTGAAGGCACACGCCGTCATCTCCCGCAGCTGGCTGTTGGCGCAGATGGAGAAGAGAAAGGAAGTCAAAAGCAACTACCAAACCTCTTTTGTCACTCCTACCGAGATCATCCGCTGGTACGACCGTGAAGACCATGCCAGTTTCGATGTTTGCGCTGACGATCATTGTCAACGTTATCAGGGAGTTACAAAACAATCGACGCCGTTGGTGAAACAGGTTGTCGAGCAAACACGCGGCGAAGTGCTCACATATAACGGGACCATTTGCGACGCCCGTTTCTCAAAATGCTGCGGAGGCGGGATGGAGGCTTTCGAGAATGTATGGGAACCCATCGCGCATCCTTACCTGCAAGGGAAAGTCGATTTCACCAACGATGCTCCCCTGCCCGACCTCACCCTCGAAAAGCAGGCCGAAACGTGGATCCGCTCAGTGCCTCCCGCCTTCTGCAATACCCAAGACAAACAGGTGCTCAGGCAGGTGCTTAACGATTACGACCGGGAAACAGCCGACTTCTACCGCTGGAAGGTGACCTACTCACAGGAGGAACTCGGCCGCCTGATCAAAGAGCGCTCGGGTACCAACTACGGTGAGATCATCGATCTGCAACCGCTCGGACGGGGTACTTCGGGACGCATCACCCGACTCAGGATCATCGGGACAAAACGCACCATGATTATCGGAAAGGAACTGGAAATACGGCGTACTCTCTCTCCCTCACACCTCTACAGCGCCGCTTTTGTAGTAGATGCTGAAGAGAAGAACGACAGGGGGATCCCGCAGAAGTTCACGTTCACCGGTGCCGGATGGGGTCATGGTGTGGGATTGTGCCAGATTGGAGCTGCCATGATGGCGGAAAAGGGCTACAGTCATGAAGCGATTCTCCGTCACTATTTTCCACACACAACCATTGAAAAGAAATACTAAACAACCATCACGATGAAAAAAACAATACGCTCTCCCTGGAGCTGGATTCCGACGCTCTATTTTGCTGAAGGACTGCCCTATGTAGCCGTAATGACCGTTTCGGTAATCATGTACAAACGTTTCGGACTCTCCAACACGGAAATAGCCCTCTACACAAGCTGGTTATACCTCCCCTGGGTAATCAAACCTTTCTGGAGCCCGTTTGTGGATATCCTGAAAACCAAACGGTGGTGGATCGTCTCGATGCAATTGCTGATTGGTGCCGGCCTGGCGGGCGTAGCATTTACCCTGCCCACGCCGTTCTACCTGCAGGCATCACTTGCCTTCTTCTGGCTCATGGCTTTCAGTTCAGCCACACACGATATCGCTGCAGACGGCTTCTACATGCTAGCGCTGGACGATTCGCAGCAATCCTTCTTCGTAGGCATTCGCAGCACCTTCTATCGCCTTGCTTCGATCACCGGTCAGGGATTGTTGGTAGTACTGGCAGGATTTCTGGAAAAATCGACCGGCAAAATTCCATATGCCTGGAGCCTCACCTTCTTCATTCTGGCAGGCATTTTTCTGGCATTTTTTGTCTATCACCGTTTTGTTCTGCCCTACCCAAACACAGATACCGGAAAATCGGCCCGCACATCCCATGAAGTGGTAACAGAATTTGGAAATACTTTCCAATCTTTTTTTACAAAAAAAGGGATAGGATTGGCCATCGCTTTCATGTTACTGTACAGACTGGCTGAAGCGATGCTTGTCAAGCTTACCTCGCCCTTTCTACTCGACAGCCGTGATGTGGGCGGATTGGGATTACATACCTCCGAAGTCGGCATTACTTATGGTACAGTGGGAGTGATCGCCCTTACACTCGGCGGAATCATCGGTGGAATTTTAGCTTCACGCCAAGGGCTCAAGTATTGGCTTTGGCCCATGGCACTAGCCATCACCCTTCCCAATGCGGCTTATCTGTACCTTGCATTTTATCAACCCGATAACATGATCTGGGTGAATACGGCAGTGGCTGTTGAACAATTCGGATACGGTTTCGGATTTACGGCCTACATGCTTTACCTGATTTATTTTTCTCAGGGTGAGCATAAAACAGCTCATTATTCCATCTGTACGGGATTCATGGCCCTGGGTATGATGCTACCTGGTATGGCTGCCGGATGGATACAGGAGCAACTGGGATACCAGCATTTCTTTATCCTGATTATGATTCTCACAATACCCACATTGGTACTGATCCCTTTCATGAAAGTGGATCCGGAATTTGGCAGATCAAAAAAAGAAAAACAGACTGATTGTTAATGCGAATCAATAAGGGATATACCCTTGCAACAATCTTCACTAAGACGGTAATGGCTCTGACAGACATTATTAACAGCGGGTTTATAACGGTGAACATTTCAAAAAAGCAGTTGTTTATTGCATGATATAGATGATGAATGACTGAAAACCAAATGACAAAAGATAACAAGCTGCTCTATTATTTTAAAAAGTGGACGGAAATAACTCCTGAAGATGAATCGGTTATCCTGTCTGCTTTTGAACCGTGTTCCATCAGGAAAAAAAAAGACCTGCTGGTGTCTGGCAAAACTTGCAAATACTTATATTTCATTACCACAGGCTGCTTGCGCTCTTTTTATATCGATTCAAAGGGGACAGAACACATCTACCAGATCAGGATGGACAATAGCTGGATCAGTGACCTGGAGAGTTTCTTCACGCAAACACCTTCCAAGTACAACATTGAGGCATTGGAGGACACACAGATGCTCCGCATTTCCTTTCAACGACTGGAGCAGCTGTATGAGGAAGTGCCGAAACTGGAAAGATATTTTCGCATCCTTTTTCAGAAGGCGTACATCAACGCACTGAAACGACTCAATGCAAACATGTGGGAAACGGCCATGGATCGTTACAGCGACATGCTGAAGGAACATCCCATGATGTTTCAGCGGGTTCCCTTAATCTACATTGCCTCCTACCTGGGCATCACTCCGGAAAGTTTGAGCCGCATCAGGAAGAGAATTTAATTCAGATGCGTTTCATTTCTTACCATAGATCAAGTGTTGGAGGCACGGCACTACGCTACCTTTGTGCCGTAATAATTAAAGAAACAATTCAAAATCAGACCGGTTGAAACGGACAGTCATATCTGAGTAGTTTCACCCACAAAAAAACTAAAAAACGTATGAAAACAATTAATTTATTGGCAATCCTTTTATTGATAGGAACTTTATCAGCATCGGCACAAAAAAGTGAAATCGACCTGAGTAAATCGCAGGTTCTATGGACCGGGAAAAAAATAGGGGGCTCTCACAATGGAAAAATTCAGATACAGAGCGGATCTTTTGAGTTAAAAAACGGTGAGGTTGTAAGCGGAAATGTGGTGATCGACATGAACAGCCTCACCAACGACGACCTGAAAGATGCAGGTTACAACAAGCAGTTGGTGGATCACTTGAAATCGGACGATTTTTTTGGTGTGAACAATCACCCCACCGCTACGTTTAAAATAACCAGAGCGGGTAAATTCAATTCGGATAAAGCACTGGTCACGGGCTTGCTGACCATCAAGGGAAAGACAGAGAAGGTATCGTTTGTGGTAAACAGAAAAGACAATGTTTATTCGACACAACTGAAGGTAGACCGCTCTAAATTTGGTGTGCGATACGGTTCCAAATCATTCTTTAACAACTTGGGCGACAAAGTAATTGACGACATGTTCACGCTGGACATCAAACTGGTTCTGAAATAAAAACGTACATAAAAATAAAAATAATCGTATGAAAATAGCAGTCACTGGAGCAACCGGGCATTTAGGAACCTTTGTTGTGGAAGAGTTAAAAAAGAGGGTTTCCAATGAAAACATCGTGGCACTTGTCCGCACACCGGGGAAAGCATCTGCCCTGGAAGTAGAGGTACGAGCCTTTGATTACAACCAACCCGAAACGATGACAGCAGCACTTGCCGGAGTAGACCGGCTGGTACTTATCTCAGGCAACGAAATTGGCCAGCGTGCCCGTCAGCATTTCAATGTGATAGAGGCAGCCGGTAAAGCCGGTGTGGAATGGATCGTATACACCAGCCTGTTGCATGCGGATTCCACCACGTTGAATCTTGCTGGGGAACATATGACCACGGAAGAAGCGTTAAAAGCTTCCGGTATCAATTATACTATCCTTCGCAACGGATGGTATACCGAAAACTATACCGGTTCCATTGGAGGTGCATTAGCAGGAGGTGCCTTCATCGGAAGTGCCGGCAACGGAAAAATATCATCTGCCGCCCGTGTCGATTATGCCGAAGCAGCAGCAGTGGCTATAACCGACGAATCACACAAGGGAAAAGTGTACGAATTAGCCGGAGACGATTATTATACACTAGCTGATTTAGCGGCCGAAATCTCAAACCAGACCGGGACAAACATCCCCTACAGAAACCTGACTGAAGCTGAATATACCAAAATCCTGGAAAGTTTTGAGATTCCTGCGGGATTTGCAGCTGCCATCGCCAGTTGGGATGTTTCGGCATCGAAGGACGATCTGTTTGATGATTCCCATCAGCTCTCTGCATTGATTGGCAGGCCTACCACTCCCCTGGCTGATTCGGTGAAGGCTGCCTTATAGCTCTTGCCGGCCCTTCATTCCATAGCCATCCACGGTAATCATCATACCGGGGTTGAACTTTCACCGCATTGCTTGTTTTTAATCAAAAACATTCAATGCGGTTTTAGGGATAACACTACTAACACTACCTGAAGCACGAATATCATGGAGTGAGACAGAATGAAACAGACAGATGGTCATTATTTCCTGACCGGTAAAAGCAGGATTCGAATTATTGCTGTATCTTTGGCAATAATATTTCAGTTCCTGGTCGCATAAGACACATACATATAAATCTGTATCAATTTTTGTTCTTTCTTCCTGGGAATCATAATCTAAAGAATCTGTAGCGATATTCTTACAAGTTGATAACCTCTAAGAAATTAACATTATTAACAATCATCTATGAACGTGACTCTTTCCCCCAGACAGGACAACCGCCTCCTGTCACTCGACATCCTCCGCGGCATTACCATTGCCGGTATGATCATGGTCAACAACCCCGGTTCGTGGACTTACGCCTATGCGCCACTCAAACACGCTCACTGGCATGGACTCACACCGACTGACCTGGTATTTCCCTTCTTCATGTTTATCATGGGGGTATCTACCTTTATGTCACTGCGAAAATTTAACTTTGAACCCTCCAAAACAGCCGTCTGGAAAATTGTACGGCGTACCTTCCTCATCTTCGTGATCGGACTGGCACTGGGATGGTTTGGGCAACTTACGCGGGGTCTTGCTTCCGGAGAACCCTTCGGTGTGGCGGCAAGCCATTTCGACACCCTGCGCATACTCGGAGTACTGCAAAGACTGGCGTTGGCATACGGCTTTGCCGCCCTGACTGCTGTTCTTGTGAAGGGTAAACTGCTCCCGTGGGTGGTTGGCATCCTGCTCCTGGGGTATTACCTGATTCTTCGTTTCGGAAAAGGGTTTGAGATGTCGGAAGAGAATATTATAGCGGTGGTCGACAAAGCACTCATGGGTACTTCCCATATGTACAAGGACACTACACCGGAAGGAGTACGCATCGCATTCGAACCCGAAGGGCTGCTCAGCACCCTCCCCTCCGTCGCCCACGTACTGATCGGTTTTCTTTCCGGAAAACTGATTGTGGAGAACAAAGACAACCACACCCGGGTGGAGAAACTGCTGATATGGGGTACGATACTGGCATTTTCGGGATTACTCCTGCAGTACGGATGCCCCATTAACAAGAAGATATGGAGCTCCACATTCGTGCTAACTACCACCGGCTTTGCCGCGCAACTGCTGGGACTGCTGATCTGGATCATCGATATCCATCAAAAAGAGCGATGGAGCCGTTTCTTTCACGCCTTCGGGGTAAATCCACTCATCGTATATGTTTTTGCAGGCGTAATGGCCAACCTGGTCGCCAACATCCGGCTTAACTGGCAGGGAGAGATAATCTCTGTAAAAGGGTTTATTTACGAAGTGCTGCTGCGCCCGTGGGCGGGGGACTATTTCGGATCGCTGCTCTATGCGCTGCTGTTCATTACGTTCTGTTGGCTGTTCGGATATATACTGTACAGAAAAAAGATTTATATTAAACTATAAACAACCAATCAAAATGGATCATTCACAATCAGGAGGTAATATACTGATCGCCGACAGCGGCGCTACCAAGACCGACTGGTGCCTGACATACGGAGGAGAGATCGTGCAGCGGTTTTCCACAAAAGGAATCAGCCCGGTCTATCAGACCGAGGAGGAGATCGCAGAAGAAATCAGGTTACATGCCTACCCTCTCCTGAAGGGAAAAAAGGTTCAGTCGATCCATTTTTACGGGTCCGGCTGTATCCCGGAAAAAATCGTTCTTGTGAAGAACGCCATATACCGTTCGTTTCCCATCGATGCCATCTGTATATATAGCGACTTGATGGCTGCAGCGCACAGCCTCTGCGGGCATAATGCCGGGATCGCCTGTATCCTGGGTACCGGAAGCAACTCCTGTGAATGGGATGGCTACAACATGGTCAAACAGGTATCTCCACTGGGGTTTATCCTGGGCGATGAAGGAAGTGGCGCAGTACTGGGCAAGCAATTGGTCAGCGATGCGCTGAAAAATCAGTTGTCGGAAGGATTAAAAGAGAAACTCCTCGCCGAATACGATCTGGACCAGGCAACCATTATCGATAAAGTATATAGACAACCTTTCCCCAGCAGGTTTCTGGCAACACTTGCACCCTTTTTATGGAAACATATCGAAGAGCAATCCATTCGGCGTATTGTTGAACGAAGTTTCTCCGATTTCTTCGAACGAAATGTGATGCAATACAATTATCAGAAAAATAAGGTTAATTTTGTAGGCTCAATCGCCTGGTATTTTTCCGGTGTTTTACGCAAAGTTGCTGAAGAAAAAAAAATAAAGATCGGAAAGATTGAACAATCGCCCATGGAAGGATTAATAAAATTTTATTCGTAACTTATAACCCGTATGACTTTCATCAAAATAACCGAACAACCCTCGCTTTACAACGATTTGGAGAAAAAACCGATATTCGAAATTCTTGCAGAAATCAATCAGGAAGACCAAAAAGTAGCTCTTGCCGTACAAAAGACCCTTTCCGAATTAGAAAAGCTCGTTACAGGAATTGTGGAACGCATGAAACGAGGCGGGAGGCTTTTCTATATAGGGGCCGGAACCAGCGGAAGGCTTGGCGTGCTGGATGCGTCGGAGATTCCCCCCACATATGGAATGCCCGACACATACGTTATCGGGCTGATTGCAGGTGGTGATTCCGCTCTGCGCAACCCGGTAGAAGCGGCGGAGGATAACTACGACCAGGCTTGGGAAGAACTGTTGGAATACAAAATCAATCAAAACGACACGCTGGTAGGCATCGCCGCATCGGGCACCACTCCATACGTTATCGGAGCATTACGTAAAGCAAGGGAGAAAGGAATCCTTACCGGGGCAATAAGCTGCAATCCGGGCTCGCCCGTAGCCGCGGAAGCTGAGATAAAAATTGAACCAGTCGTAGGTCCTGAATATGTTACCGGAAGTACCCGAATGAAATCGGGTACTGCACAAAAACTCGTGCTCAACATGATTACCACAGCCACAATGATAAAATTGGGAAGAGTAAAAGGCAACAAAATGGTAAATATGCAACTAACCAATCAAAAACTCGTGGACAGGGGAACCCGGATGATCGTTGACGAACTCGGGTTATCTTATGAGCAGGCAAAAAACCTGCTCCTGCTACATGGAAATGTAAAAACAGCGATAGAGATATATAAAAATCAACAAAAATAACCGTTCCAATGGCTATCATCATAAAGACCCACAACCCCAATTTACTGCTCGACAAAATATACGAAGGTATTGCAACCCGAAAAGTGGAGAAATGGACTGTTATGACAGACGGACGCATCACCCCTTCACCTTTGTTGTGGAAAAACGAAGCCTTTTTGAAACCGCAGATATGGGTGGAGGAGAATGAATTGCGATTCGGATTGCTTAAGCGAAAAGACCGCAGACACGTAACCTCAAAACTGTATACATTCTTTCATGCCAAATTCGTTGAAATGTTACTGGCTAATTTTGATACGGATTTTCAGGAGGTTACCATAACCGCACTGAGCACACCACCCGACAATTTTTAACCCATACTTTTCCGGCAATGACCTTAACCATAAATATGTATGTGACCGTTGGCCTGGCAGTTTTGCTGTTGTTGCTGGGGAAATTCCTGAAAGTAAAAGTTTATTTTTTTCGTAAATATGCCATTCCTTCGCCCGTAATCGGCGGATTGCTGTTTGCGTTGGCATCGTTGGCACTTCATTCGTCAGAGATCCTTTTTTTACAGTTCGACAACGTATTACAGGCTTTTTTTATGACCGTTTTCTTTACTTCTATAGGCTTCAACGTAAGCCTTAAATTGCTGAGGAAAGGCGGTACAGTTTTGCTTATCTTCCTCGGATTGGCCACGATTTTCAGCCTGTTGCAGAACCTTGTAGCTATTGGGTTGGCAAAACCGCTCAATCTCTCGCCTCAACTGGCGATGATGACCGGTTCTACCGCACTGATGGGCGGGCTAGGCACTTCGGCGGCCATTGCCCCCGAAGTGGAAGCTACAGGTATTTCGGGTGCTCACGCCGTGGCAATAGCATCCGCCACTTTCGGTTTGCTGATGGGGTCACTGATGGGTGCTCCCATTGGAAATAACCTGATTGTGCGAAAGAAGCTGCTGAGCACTCGAAAAGCCGATGAAGAAGAACAGAAAATCGATGCGATGCAAGCTCACCCGGTCCCAATGGACGGAGAACGAATTACCAAAGCATCGTTCCTTATCCTTGTTTCGATGGGTATCGGCGTAATCTTTACCGATTTACTGAATAATTTTATGGGAATGTTTATCGGTACGGTAAAATTTCCTATTTATATCGGACCAATGATCGTGGCAGCCATTATCCGTAACATTATGGATACTAGGGAAGATTTTACACTCAACACCGAAATCCAACTGATTGGCGATATCTGCCTGAACATTTTCATATCCATAGCCATTATGACAATGCGCCTCTGGGAATTGAGCAGTCTGGCATTACCGCTGATGGTTTTGTTGCTCGCACAGGTAATGTTGATGTATGTTTTCCCCCGGTTCGTAGCCTTTCCGGCGATGGGGCGAAATTACGATTCGGCGGTTTCCACATCGGGACTGATCGGTTTTGCAATGGGTTCCACCGCCAACGCAATGGCGAACCTGGATTCCATTTGCGATAAGTTCGGCTATTCTCGTGTGGCCTATTTTATTGTTCCTGTAGTGGGAGCGTTCTTTATCGATTTTATCAACGTGCTGATGATTACCGGATTTTTAGCTTTTTTATAACCATTCTCGCACTTGCACACTCTAAAAAAGGTGCTTTTTAACGTAAACTAAAGAAACAGGCAGATGAAAACAACGATTCTTAAACTCATCATTTCAGGTGTGATGCTTATTTCGTTAAGCAGTTGTGAGACGTTGACTTTCGGTGGAAAAACGGTCGTAAAAATAAAGAATGACGTGGCTTATCAAACCATCCGGTGGGATGTAAATTCTTCGGAAGCGGATGTTGAACGGGAATTCAGAGCTTTTATCCGTGAGATACTCAACAGGTACCGGTACAAAAATTATGTGCAGCTGTTTCAATCCAATTATCTTCTGGATGAAGGCGAACGTACATACGTGATAAAAATATTCCAAAACGAAGAAGCCAAAAACAATTACCTAGACCATGCAGACGATATGATACGGAGGACTACAGCCTTGGCGAACAATCGTTTCAGTGAAAGATGGAATCAATTGCAACCCGGAATGATTGTTGAGGATGTGTATGATTTGCTTCCTGAACTGGCCAATTTTAAGGCCAAACAGGTTTTCTACACCCACCGTTCAGAACTGCAACTTTCCGATCGATGGCTGTCTTTCGATTTAAAAGGCCGGCTACTGAGTTTCGGAACAGGTAAATCCCAAACGTCATCTCCCCAAAACGAAGAATGGGTGTTCTAATCAAGATAATATTTATAATTAACAATTCATAATGTATAATTGGTAATGAAAAAGAGTCTTCTTATCTCTTTGTTAATCAGCACTTCACTGAGTGGTATTGCGCAGGAAACGAACTACAGAATCATCAGGAATATCCCCTATTACGATGATGCGAAGATGGAGTCAGATGCATACATCAGGGAACGTTGTATTCTCGATATTTACTATCCAACCGACAAAAAAGATTTTACCACCGTCGTTTGGTTTCACGGTGGCGGATTAACAGGCGGAGAGAAAGAGCTTCCCGACGGGTTCAAACATAAAAATACCTGCATCATCGGCGTTAATTACCGGCTCTCACCAAAAGTTAAGGCACCCGCCTATATAGAAGATGCAGCTGCTGCAATAGCCTGGGCATTCAAAAACATCGAAAAATACAGTGGTGACGCATCCAAAATTTTCGTATCGGGACATTCTGCCGGCGGTTACCTTACCTGTATGGCGGGTTTAGACAAAAAATACCTGGCAGCGCACAATATTGATGCCAACCGCATTGCAGGGCTTATTCCCCTCAGCGCACAAACCATCACACACTTTAATATCCGCGAACAGCGGGGAATAAAAAACACACAACCCGTTGTGGATGAATTTGCTCCTCTTTTTCACGTCCGTCACGATGCTCCGCCACTCCTGCTCATTACCGGAGACAGGGAATTGGAGATGCTTGGCAGGTACGAAGAAAACGCATATCTTGCTCGAATGATGAAAGTGGCGGGACACAAGAAAACCCGCCTTCTCGAACTCGACGGCTACGATCACGGCATGGTATATCCAGCATTACCGCTGGTAATGAAGGAGATTGAGAATATCATAAGGGAGGAATAACTTCACTTGACTGTATTATAGCTTTTCCCGAATAATCAATTTTATCAATACTGTTTAAACAGAATTCCGGATAGCCGTATCTTTGTTATAGCAATGAGACAACGGTTCAGCATACTATCGGGATATTTTCTGCTGGTGCTTTTCGTAAGTTATTACGGAAATATTTCTTTATTTATTCATACCCATGAAGTTAACGGCGAACGCATTGTCCATTCCCACTTTAATTTTTTGGCTCAAGACGGAAACAAAACCGATCACCAGCACGGTACTTCCTCACTTAACCTCATCCAGGCACTCTCGCATTTCTATTTCACGGGCTTGTTCCTGTGTGCTGCATATGCTGCACTAAGCAAGCAGATAAGCGGCTATATCCGTCCCAAGCAAGAACATTTCGCCCTAAAACGCGTGCTCATCCGGGCAAATGGGTGGCGTGCGCCTCCAATTCAATTACACACATAGATTTTCGGTAAGAATATTTTTTTCTTGGCCACAACACGGGCAGCACAACTCATGTGCATGTCCAGGCAAACACGTGTAATTAATTAAAAAATTGAAATGAAGAAACTTATATGGGTTTTGTTCGCAATTGTATATACTCTTGCGGTTTTTCCCCAACAAAAAAATCAGGTGCGTATGCAACACAGGCACCAGCATGGAAGAAGCGACGCTAACATAGTCGGCCACATATTACATCAGTCTACAAAAGAACATATCCCGTTCGTAACCGTTTCTTTAAAAGAAACTTCGCATGTCACCGCCACCGATGAAACGGGACATTACTACCTGAAGGATCTTCCCAAAGGCAACTTCATACTTGTTGCGTCTGGGGTAGGATATAAATCTGTAGAGAGCCCCGTAACCCTGGAGGGCGGGAAAACCATCGAAGTGAACTTTGTAATGGAAGATGATGAGGTATTGCTTGAAACCGTCGTTGTTTCGGCAAACCGGACAGAAACAAAAAGGAAAGAAGCTCCCTCGGTGGTCAGCGTGATAACCCCCTTGCTGATGGAGAACACCAATTCGGTGACCCTGGCACAAGGACTGAATTTTCAGCCGGGACTACGGATTGAAAGCAACTGCCAGAACTGCGGATTTCAACAAGTTCGCATCAATGGGCTCGACGGCCCCTACTCCCAAATTCTCATCGATAGCCGTCCGATATTCAGCGCTCTGGCTGGCGTATATGGTATCGAACAAATACCGGCCAACATGATAGAGCGCGTGGAGGTGATGCGAGGTGGAGGATCCGCCCTTTTCGGGTCCAATGCCATAGCAGGGACCATCAATATTATCACAAAAGAACCCAAAACAAACAACCTTTCCGTGAGTAACGTAACAAACATTATCGGTGCATCTTCTCCCGACAACAACCTATCGTTCCACGCTTCGCTGGTGGACAACAGCCTAAAGACCGGCCTGCTTGTTTTTGCATCCAATCGCCAACGCGAAGCATTGGATTACGACGACGACGGCTTCACGGAGATAGGCAAACTGCGAGGCAACACCATGGGGTTGCGCGGATTCTACAAGTTTAACAATTACAACAAACTAACTATAGAGTATCATTTTATCAATGAATTCCGGCGCGGAGGGAACATGCTCGACAAACCTCCTCATACTACCGACATTACCGAACAAACGGAACACAACATTCATTCGGCAAACACCAATTACAACTTTCTTTCGCGAAATTACAAGCACAAAATAAATGCTTACCTGTCCGGGCAATTTATCTACCGTCAAAGCTATTACGGGACCCAAAGAGATCCGAACGCCTACGGAACAACCGCTGACAACAGTATGATGGGAGGAGTACAATACAGTTATTCCTCGGAAAGGTTTTTGTTTATGCCGTCTGTAGTTACAACAGGAGTAGAACTGAATTACAATACGATGAGTGATGAAATGCTGGGTTATAACCGAAAGTTGGACCAAGAGGTGAACACAAAAAGCACTTTCCTGCAAAACGAATGGAAAAATGCGGCTTGGAGTATTTTAACAGGAGTGAGACTGGATAAGCACAACCTGATCAAAAAAGCTATTCTGAGTCCGAGAATTAACATACGCTACGCTCCTACCCCCCTTGTTGTCCTCCGCGGCGGTTATTCCACCGGGTTTCGCGCCCCACAAGCCTTCGACGAAGACCTTCACATTACCGCTGTGGGCGGAGAAGTAAGCATCATTCAGCTATCGCCTGGTCTGAAACCCGAATACTCACAAACAGTCAGTATTTCTGCCGATTTGTACAAAGCGTTCGGCCCTGTAGAAACGAATTTACTGATCGAAGGCTTTTATACACATCTGAAAGACGTATTTCTGTTGGAAGAGATTGGAAAAGATCCGCAGGGCAACCTGTTAAAGGAAAGGCGGAACGGGTCGGGAGCCGTCGTGAAAGGTGTAAACATTGAAGGAAAAATTGCTCCGGGCCGAAAGTTTCAATTACAGATGGGCGGAACAATCCAGGAAAGCATGTATAACAAACCGGAATCGTGGAGCAACAATCCAAACGTCGACCCGCAACGCAAGATGTTTCGCACTCCCGATATCTACGGCTATTTCACAGCAACCTGTACACCGACTGAAGCATTCAACATTTCGCTATCCGGTGTATACACAGGTCCCATGTTGGTACAACATTTTGCCGGTTACATACCGGAAGATACCGAATTTCGCACACCCGGTTTTTTTGATTCCACGATTAAACTCGCTTATAACTTTTTTGCAACGGACAAAACAACCTGGCAACTCAACGGGGGTGTTCAAAATATACTCAACAGTTTTCAAAAAGATTTCGACCGGGGACCGCTTCGTGATGCCGGATACATGTACGGGCCTTCACTTCCTCGCACGTTCTTTGCTGGCATAAAACTCACTATGTAAATACATAATCGGCGTAAATGCCTGTTTACGCCGATTATTTTCTTGTAGCAAATTATGATTTGTTGCCATATTTATAATTACCTTTATGTTTCCATTCAACCTATGCCTTCAGGCTTAAAAAAACATATCCGTAAAATTCCACACAGTCAAAAAACGAGGACATGCACATAGAACAATTAAAAAATATTGACGACACTGTTCTGAAAGCGTTCAAAATATTGATACCCCAGCTTATCGATAGAAACAGTTATCCTTCCCGTGAAGAGTTGCAGGAAATTCTGCAAGCCGGAAATACTTTTCTTTTCATAGCCCGGGAAAACGATGAAATTTTAGGAACACTATCGCTTGTCGTTTATAAAATTCCCACGGGGAAAAAAGCGTGGATCGAAGACGTAGTGGTGGATGAGAACGCCCGGGGAAAAGGAGTAGCTGCGTCATTGGTATATCATGCGTTGAAAGTCGCACGCGAAAAAGGCATCGAAAAAGTAGACCTGACCTCCACTCCTGCCCGCGTAGCGGCTAACCGGCTTTACCAAAAGTTAGGATTCAGGAAAAGAGAGACCAACGTATACCGGTTTACTTTTTAATGGACAGACACATACTACTGTTGTCCGGTTATCCTTGCGCAGAGCCTTTTGTTTCAACGGTTAATAAAATTATATACAAAATCGCCTTATGTCAACTAAAATGCCCGTTCTTTTCGTCGGACACGGCAGTCCGATGATTGCCTTGGAAGAAAACAACTTCACCCGGGGGTTCCGGCAAGTAACGGCGGAAATACCCAAACCCGATGTCATTATTTGCATTTCAGCTCATTGGGAAACTGAGGGAACATTCGTCACGGGGATGGAAACACCTCGCACCATTCACGATTTCGGAGGGTTTCCCCGGGAATTGTACGAAGTTCAGTATCCTGCCCCGGGAAATCCGGAACTGGCAGGAGAGATAATCGATACGCTCCGCCAGTATTCGGTTGGCCCCGATTATCAATGGGGGCTGGATCACGGAACGTGGACCGTACTGAAACACATGTATCCCGATGCGGACATACCGGTTGTTCAGCTAAGCCTCGACCGTTCTAAAACACCGCAGGAGCATTACTCCCTGGCCAGATGCTTGTCGGATTTTCGTAATCGCGGCATCTTGATCATGGGAAGCGGAAATATGGTTCACAACCTGCACCTGCTGGATTGGGGAAGGATCAACGATGATGATTACGGGTTTGGATGGGCAATTTCCGCTGCAGAAAAAATGTACGGATATATTACCGCAAATAATCACGCTCCGCTTATCGATTATTTTACCCAAGGTGAAGACTTCCGGCTCTCCATTCCTACTCCCGAACATTACCTGCCCATGCTCTATGCGCTCGCACTACAGACAGATAACGAAAAAGTTGAATTCTTCAACCGGGGATTTGTCGGCGGATCATTGGTAATGACCGCGCTGAAAATTGGATAGAAGGCTTATCCGTTTTACCTTCTTCTCCCTTACTTTTCCTCGATTTAAGGCGGATTTCTCCTAAATTTTGAGTAATTTTGAGTCCCGAAAGTAAGTTGTATCTATTATTTATTATTCGGAAAATTAAAAGATGGAAAATTTTAGTCGTGTTGGTTTTGACAATGAAAAATACCTGCAAGAACAAACCTCTGCTATTCTCGAACGCGTAAGCCGGTTCAACGATAAATTATACCTCGAATTCGGAGGAAAAATTTTGTATGATTATCATGCAGCACGGGTTTTGCCCGGCTTCACTCCGAACGTTAAAATGCGTCTTTTGCAAAAACTGAAAGACCAGGTAGAGGTTATTATGTGCGTGTATGCCGGAGATATCGAACGAAGCAAAATCAGGGCCGATTTCGGCATCACCTATGATGTGGACGTATTGAAGAGCATCGACGACCTGAAATGGTATGGCATCAATGTAGCTGCCGTTGTTATTACCCGGTACGAAAAACAACCCGCCGCAGTAATCTTCAAGAACAAACTCGAGTTGAAAGGCATTAAAGTTTACCTGCACTATCCTACGCGAGGTTATCCGAAAAACATCGATTTGATTGTGAGCGACGAAGGATACGGCTCCAATGAATACATCGAAACCACCAAACCCATCGTGGTGGTTACCGGACCCGGACCCGGCAGCGGGAAGCTTGCCACAGCCCTGAGCAACCTTTATCACGATTATAAAAAGGGGAAGGATGCCGGTTATGCAAAATTTGAAACATTCCCTATTTGGGATTTACCCATAGACCATCTGGTCAACATTGCCTACGAAGCAGCAACCGCAGACTTAGGCGATGTTAATATGATAGACCCTTACCACCTGAAGGCATATGGATTGGAAGCGGTGAATTACAACCGCGATATAGAGGCTTTCAATCTTCTGAAAGAGATTCTGACGAAAATCACTGGCAATAATTCCGTCTATCTCTCTCCCACCGACATGGGGGTAAACCGGATCAGTGCGGGGATTATTGATGATGAACGATGCAAAGAGGCGGCTTATCAGGAAATTATCCGCCGGCATTTACGGGGATTTGTTGATTACGCAATGGGCCAGATCGACACGGAAACACTCGAACGTAACGCCGAGATCATGGAAAGAGTCGGGGCGAAAGATGAAGATCGTCTTGTGGTTGAACCTGCCCGAAGAGCGGCCAAGGATGCCGAAACGAACGGAAAGGGATACGGGGGAATCTATTGCGGCGCTGCCATTGAACTGAACGACGGCACCCTTGTTACCGGAAAGAATTCATCGTTGCTGCACGCCTCCTCCAGTATGATCCTGAATGCTATCAAACACCTGGCAGGGTTACCCGACAACATGATTCTCCTGCCCGAAAATATTATCGACTCGGTTACCCACCTGAAGAAAGATATCTTGAACGGGAAGAATGCCAGCCTTGATGTGGAAGAGACCCTTATAGCATTGGCGATTAGCGCGATATCCAACCCTGCAGCACAAATGGCATTGCAGAAACTGACCGAACTGAACAATTGCGAAATGCACTCCACTCATATACCTACTCCGGGAGATGAAGCCGGGTTACGTAAATTAAAAATCAACGTAACCTGCGACCCGCTATTCTCCAGTAAACGGTTGTTTGTGAGCGAGTGATCTTACCCCAAGAATGATATCAATACACCCGCAGCAACAGCCGACCCAATAACTCCCGACACGTTGCTGGCCATGCAATACTGCAGGATGTGGTTGGATTTATCGTATTTTAACGCCATCTCATTGGCCACGCGTGAGGCCATTGGGACAGCACTCAGCCCCGTAGCACCCACGAGCGGGTTGATCTTTTTCTTCGAAAACAGGTTAAACAGTTTCACGGCCAGTATGCCTCCCGCAACGGAGATAGCAAACGCCAGAAAACCACCCACGATAATTCCCAGCGTCCGTGGCGACAGGAACACTTCAGAGGTCATGGTTGCCCCGACTGTTAATCCGAGGAAAATGGTTGCCGTATTCATAATGGGCCCGGAAGCTGCATCTGCGAGCCGGCTGGTGTTGGCCCCGATTTCCTTCACAAGGTTTCCGAACAGCAACATCCCCACCAACGGAGCCGCAGAAGGTACAAAAACAGCTACCACAACACCCAAAACTATTGGAAAAACAATTTTCACCGTCTTCAGGTGTTTGATTTCGTGCTTGGGGGGAAACTGCTTATCCATTTTCTTCATGTGGATACGAAATTCCTTCTTGGTCATCAGCAAATTGGCTACCAACGGAATAATCACCGGAACCAACGCCATATAAGAATAAGCGGCAATAGCTATGGGACCCAATAAATGGGGTGCTAACTTGATGGTAGTGTAAATGGCCGTAGGCCCGTCTGCACCACCGATAATGGCTAACGATGCGGCTTCCTTCATATTGAAACCAACAAGTACGGCTATAATAAGCACGGTAAAAATGCCCAATTGCGCAGCACCACCGAACAACGAAAGTTTCAGGTTACGAAGCATGGGTCCGAAATCCGTCAATGCACCTACTCCCATAAAAATAATGGGTGGCAGCAGTCCAGTCTTGATAAGCGCATAATAAAGGAAATTCATAATCCCGTACTCACTGGCAATATCAAGCAGGTTCATATAACTTCCGTCAGGCGATTGAACGAGCGAGTTATCCACTATGCCCAAACCAGCCAAGGGGAGGTTTGCCAGCAGCACACCAAACCCTATAGGAACAAGGAGCAACGGCTCATATTGTTTTTTTATACCCAGATACAACAGGATGAAAGCGATGATCCACATAAGTAAGGTACCCCAGGAAATGCTTCCAAAAGCCGTCATATCTACTAAGTTCGAAAAAATCTCATTCATAGCTTCATTGCAATTTTACAAGGATATCGTCCTCTTCCACCGAATCACCGTTTGAGAAACAGATTTCAATCACTTTACCGCTTTCCTCAGCAGATACGGCATTGTAGGTTTTCATGGATTCAATGTAGCCGATAACTTCTCCTATTTTCACTTCACTCCCCACTTTCAATGGTGTTTCAGAAGAATCTTTGGTTAAGTAGAACTTCCCTTCGAGGGGAGAGATTACCTCTTTTACTTTTCCACCGGGAAGAACAGCGGAAGGACTGTCAACAACTTTCGGCTGAGGCGGAACATCTTTGTTTACGGGGTGAAACGGAATACCGTCGTTCTCGGGATAGGATATATAGACCCTGTATTCTTCGTTATCTACGTTGATCACTAGCTGCCGGGGTTGGAAATTGTTTGTTGCACCGTTTGCCGGAGCTTCAACCGGTGAAGGCTGAGTTTTTTCAACTTGTGCCGCAGCCTTTCGCTTGGCCAGATCCTCTTCAAAAGCTTTTTTTGCAGCGCCCGACTTGTAGGCTCTGTACTGTTCGGGATGCATGGCAAGCTCAAACAACTCTTCATCGTCCTGCCCAAAATCCCAGTTGTTTTTTTTCATCTCAGCACGGAACTCATCCAGCTGATTAGGATAAAGGTCTTGCGGATTTCCATTGTAAAACTCCCTGCCCTGTTCTTTTATCAACTGAACAATTTCAGGTGCCAACGTTCCCGGCAGTTTTCCCGACCGGCCCAGGATCATGTCCCATATATTATCAGCAATGACCGACCAGCGCTCCTTGCCTCTTTCTATCTGCATAACATTCATCAGTGCCAGGTTCTTTACATACTGGCTGAACGGAGTGACTAAAGGTGGATTTCCGATCTTAGGCCATACATAAGCCACTTCGTTAAAAAGCTTGATCAGTAAATCATCCAGAGTAATTTCTTCTTTGCCATTTTTTGACAGCCACTTGTTCAATGACTCCAGGTTGCTCTCCAAATCAGCCATCAGACTACCCATCATACCGCCCGGAAGTCCGGGTCCGATAAGCAACGAGTTCATCAACCTGTTCTTCGGGTTGATGTAATATCCTAGAAAATCATCTATATATTTTTGTGTCAGGGAGCGAACTTTCATGTACGCTTTCATATTGATGTCCGGCACTTTAAAGCCTGCATCCTTAAGCATGGCCTGGATAGCCAGCACATCCGCATGTCCGGTTCCCCACGCCAGCGGTTCCATGGCCGTATCCACGTAATCGACGCCTGCGTAAGCGGCTTCGAGTATGGAAGCCATCTGGAATCCGGGTCCTGCGTGTCCATGATAAGTAACAGGAATATCCGGATGCTTCTCTTTTATGTTTTTAATTATTTTCCCAACGGTTGCCGGACGGGCAATTCCCGCCATATCCTTCACACAAATTTCATCGGCACCCATTCCAATCAGCGTGTCAGCCAGTTCGGTATAGTATTCTACAGTGTGTACTTCCGATACCGTAAGGCTAAGCGCAGCTTGTGAAATCATACCAGCCTCCTTGGCAAACCTGATGGAACTCTCCAGGTTACGCGGATCGTTAAGGCCGTCAAACGACCGGGCGATATCGGTCCCCTGCTTTTTCTTTACCTGAAACATCAGCCGACGAACATCAGCCGGGACAGGACTCATGCGGATACCGTTCAGCCCGCGCTCCAGCATATGCGTCTGAATACCTGCGTCGTTAAACGGTTGTGTCCATTTCCGGACGGCCACATTAGGGTTCTCGCCGAAAAGAAGATTGATCTGTTCAAACCCTCCTCCATTGGTTTCAACTCTCGCAAAGCACCCCATATCCACGATTGCCGGAGCCACCTCCAGCAGTTGTTCAACCGTCGGGACATACTTGCCCGACGATTGCCACATGTCTCTGTACAGTAAACTGAATTTTATTTCTTTTGCCATGTTTTGTATGATTATTTTTATTTTTCTATTTTGTCGATCTTCTCTATTTTCCCTTTGCCTCCGGTTATGGCTTCAACAGCAGCAATAACGGCAGCAATCTTCGCGGGATTGGTAGGTTTGGCTTTCCCGGTGGCAAACTCCTTTTTCACGGCCATGGTTTCTGCCGGAATAAACCGGTTGGTAAAACGAATAACCCCATTACCGATCAAAACTACCAGATACAAAATAACAAATACGGTTGTTAAACCTACCAGTAAAAGGCTCAATGCTTCGTTTATATTTTCCATAAAATTATCTTATTTTCAAATTGATAACCTATTAATACATATATTAGGAAAGATGATTTATGCTTCCGAAGTATAAATCCAAGGTACAAATATACTAAAATATTTTTATTAAAATAGCACCAAACCTTTCAAATCAAAACAAAAAGCGTTATACTATCTTCTTTTTATCATATCCAATAATCCACCTCTACCCCTTATCGTTCAATAAGCATAGGACTATAGCAGCTATATCGCTTGATTGGCTGTAAGCCAAAGCAATGAACTATCGCCATAACTCAAGAAGCGGTAATCGTTTTGTAACGCGTAATCGTAAACATCCCGCCAATACTTGCCGATACCCGAAGCAATCAACAACAATAATGTACTCTGAGGCTGGTGGAAATTGGTGATGAGCGCCTGGGGATAATGGAACGTGTAACCGGGAACAATCATAACCTGAGTAAAGGCAAGCAATTGATCTGCATTATTTCTAATAAGATAATCGATGATGGATTTAAGGGCTAGTTTAGGAGAAACCGGATTTTCTTCACCGTAAGGCTCCCATTGAAAAACCACTAATTCCTCCGGTTGAATATCCGGCTGAAGAAGTATTTTTTTCCCCAGGTAGTACAGACTCTCCACGGTACGCATGGACGTGGTCCCTACGACAATCAGGTTATTTTCATTTTCGTACAAGGCCTGAACCGTTTCTCTTGAAACGGAGATAAACTCCATATGCATATCGTGGTCACCGATGGTTTCGGATTTCACCGGCTTGAAGGTGCCCGCTCCTACATGCAAGGTAACCCGGGCAGATTGGATTCCTTTTTTCCGAAAAGACCTCATTACTTCGGAGGTGAAGTGTAACCCTGCCGTTGGAGCAGCTACCGACCCTTCCACCGCAGAATAAACCGTTTGATACGTTTCATCATCCCTTGCTTCCGAAGCACGATTTAAATAAGGAGGAATGGGCAGTTTTCCGGCAATTTCCAGTAATTCGGAAAACGTAAAACCCGGATTATTCCACGAAAACTCAACAATCACATCGTCCGCATTACTCTCTATCTTTCGTGCAGAAAGCAACACATTTTCATTATTTACAGAAACTTTCATCTGCAACACATCATCTTTCCAGCGTTTGGCATTGCCAATCATACAATGCCAGGAACAGGATGTTCGTTGTTGAAAATTTACCGAATAGTCCCTTGGAGCATGCGGCGAAAGGCAAAAAATTTCGATAACGGCACCCGTACTTTTTTCGAAAATCAACCGGGCATGAATCACACGGGTGTCGTTGAAAACCAGTAAGCTGCCTTCGGGTATTTCTGCACCAATCCCGGAGAAAGGCCGAGTAGATATCGTATTGTTTCTGAAGAGCAACAGTTTCGATGAATCTCTTTTTTCCAACGGATATCTGGCTATTTTTTCGGGAGGAAGCGTATAGCTATAATCGGCAATTCTGATCTTTTCCGCGTCGCATTTTTTCATTTTTAAGAAAATTAGTCTTTTTTTTATTACAATTTCTGTAAATAATCCGACAAAATTAGGCAACTTTGTGTTTGCATCAAAAAATGCATATAAGAAACTGCACGTTCAAATGAAAAAATTACAAATCGGCGACAAGGTTCGTTTTCTGAACACCGTGGGGGGAGGACAGGTAAAAGGGTTTTTAAACAAACAACTGGTTATTGTAGAAGACGAAAACGGATTCGACGTACCTGTTCTTGTTTCGGAATGTGTGGTTGTGGAAGCCGCAGGAAACGAAAAATTGGGACAACCCGAAACCGAAGTTCCGGTTAAGGAACCGAAGCCTTCTGCCCGTCTCGATGAAACGGGGCCGGTCACCGAAACCGCCGAAGGCGAGAAGATCACCACCTGCCTGGTTTACCTGCCTGCCGATGCCCGGAACATGACTCAGACTTCGTTTGAATGCTATTTCGTGAACGACAGCAATTACTACCTTTTCCTCAATTACATGAGCCGGGAGAACAACTCTTGGAAAAGTCGTTTCAACGGTATCGTAGAACCCAACACACAGATTTTTATCGAAGAGTTCGACAAATCCCAACTGAACGATCTGGAAAAAGTTTGTGTTCAGTTTGTATCGTTTAAGCACAACAAAACGTTCCGCTTCAAGAGTCCGGTTTCGGTTGAATTACGTATCGATACGGTAAAGTTTTACAAGCTGCACAGTTTTACGGAGAACGATTATTTTGACGAAAATGCACTTGTCTATTACATTACCCGGAACGATATTCCAGAACGGGAAATGCTGGTTTCTGCAGGAGAAATCCAGCGTGCAATGCAAGAAAAAACTGTTTCAGAAGAACGTCCCCGCATACAAAGAATAGAAAAGAAAGAGCACCAACCCGCAATTGAAGTGGATTTACACATCAATGAACTTATAGACAACACAAAAGGCATGAACAATGCCGAAATACTCGAATATCAACTCGCGAAATTTAACGAGGTGATGCAGGAAAACCTTAAACGAAAAGGCCAGAAAATAGTCTTTATTCATGGGAAGGGCGACGGCGTATTAAAAAATACGCTACTCAAGGAGATAAAAAATAAATACAAAAGTTGTTACTATCAAGACGCTTCGTTCCGCGAATATGGATTCGGAGCAACCATGGTAACTATCCGGTAATTAAACAAATAACAAAATAACCCTGGAGAGATGAAAAAAACAGTGCTTATTATACTGCTGATTTTCTCGTTATCAAGCTGTGACGTGCTTAATCAGATTGGCGGAGCCATTCAGTTATCGCAGTGTGAATACACGTATAACTCCGTCGCCGATATACAGTTGGCCGGAATAAACCTGGGGAATGGTTCAACCATCTCACTTTCTAACTTTGCTTCCATTTCGAGTATCCTGACCGGAGGAAATTTACAAACCATCCCTTTCAGCATGACCCTCAACATGGATGTAAAAAATCCCAATCAGGCGGCCGCATTTCTAAATGCACTCGAGTATGCCATTGAAATCAATGAAATGGAGTTTACAACCGGGAAAATGGATGTTCCTCTTCGCGTTGAACCCGGACAAACAGCCGTGTTGCCCTTATCTATCGGGGTGGATCTAAAAAACCTGATAAACAGGTATTCCCGCGATCGTGTCGCCCGTGAGATGAGTGGCTTTTTAGGTTTGTCGTCCGATGAAACAAAGGTGACGGTGAAACTTTGGCCTAAGCTTATGGTGGGAAACAGGCCCGTCAAAGTTCCGGCACCCATACCGGTTGTTTTTACTTTTGGGGGAAGTAATCCGTGAGCCAACCACACCGTCTATGAAGAAACCCGGTAAAGAGGAACGTCAGGAAGCTATTGCTCAGATTTTGGGCAATAGCTCTATCGAAAGCCAGGAGGAGCTCTTGAAACAGCTTTCCGACAGAGGTTTTGAACTGACACAAGCCACGTTGTCGCGCGATTTCCGGGAGATGAAGGTGGCTAAAACGCCCGATGCCGCCGGCAACTATTTTTACCGGCTACCCGGGATCCAGTTGCCCCAGCCAAAATCGGAAAAGTTTGGGATGACCTCTCCTTTTTTCCGTCACGGCATTATCAATATTGAATTTTCGGGCCAGTTTGCTGTCCTGAAAACCCCCGGAGGATATGCCCGAGGCGTGGCCCAGGACATAGACACCAACAACATCCCGGGTATCATGGCAACCATTGCCGGCAACGATACGGTACTTGTAATTCTTCGTGAAAACAGCAACAAAGCCGATATCATCCTTTCACTTAAACTGCTATTTGCCAGGGAATAAACCCAACAAGCATTCAAGCCCAAATTTATATATATGTTCATTATTGGTATTGCCGGGGGTTCCGGCTCGGGAAAAACCACTTTGGTTAACTCCATCCTCGAAAGAGTTCCTTACGACCAGATTTCACTGCTCACGCAGGATTCGTACTATAAAGACAGCAGCCATTTGCCCATTGAGCAACGTCGGGTGCTGAATTTCGACCATCCCGACTCCATTGAATGGGAGCTGATGCGGGGCGATATCCAAAAACTGAAATCGGGACAGGAGATAGATTCCCCCACCTACTCCTACCTTACCTGTACCCGCCAGCCCGAAACGATCCGCATAAAACCCAATAAGATACTGCTGATTGAGGGAATCCTGATTCTCACGCAACCCGAACTCTGCGACGAAATGGATATGCGTATTTACCTGGAGGTAGAGTCGGACTACCGGCTTTCGCGCATTATCGAACGCGACATGGAATCGCGCGGAAGAACAGCTCAGGAGGTAATAAAACGTTACTATCAAACGGTGCGGCCCATGCACGAGGAGTTCATAAAACCATCGCGGGAACGTGCCGATATGCTGGTGATGGGCGGAGGGTTGAATACAAAAGCGGCAGATTTTATCTCTTCGGCCATTTTGGGAAAGCTACTGGCAAAATAATCCCCTGTCTATCTCGGTCTTTTCGCTTCGTAATCGCCGAACCACTCAAAAAGCTTCCGGATCCCTGTTTCAACCGGCGTGGAAGGTTTGTACCCGAAGTCGGCTTCTAGCAATGACGTATCGGCAAAAGTGGAAACAACGTCGCCGGGTTGCATATCGGCCATTTCGACAATGGCCTTTTTCCCCGTTGTCTTTTCGATAATACCGATAAAATCCATCAATTGCAGCGGTGACGAGCACCCCATGTTATAAACCATGCTCGGAATTCCGGTTTGCGGAGGGGAAGGGATAATTTTCATCACACCTTCCACTACATCATCAATGTATGTAAAATCACGCTGCATCTCCCCTTTATTGAATACTTTTATGGGCATACCTTTCGATATAGCAGACATGAACAGCCAGGGTGCCATATCGGGACGGCCCCACGGCCCGTAAACGGTAAAAAAACGGATGCCGGTTACCGGCAGTTTATACAACCGGCTGTAAGTATACGCCAACAACTCATTGGATTTCTTAGTTGCGGCATATAAGCTTACCGGATGATCGGTCCGGGCAGACTCCTTGTAGGGGACGGGCGTATCTTCACCATACACGCTGCTTGAGCTGGCATACACAAGATGCCGTATGGACGATGTGCGGCAAGCCTCAAGCAAGTTGGTAAAACCGACAATATTTGAGTGAATGTAAGACAACGGATTTTCGAGCGAATACCTGACACCCGCCTGTGCGGCGAGATTGATCACATGAGTAAATCTTTCATTTCTAAAAAGTAAAAAAACATCTTCCCGGTCGGTTAGATCGAGTTGGATAAAACGATAGGCCGGAAATTTATGGCTTTGTACACATTGGCTTTTTTTTATTTTTTCTTTCGGAATGCCTGAATCTGCCAGGCGGGCAAACTTTAATCCTACATCGTAATAACCGTTGATGTTGTCGAGCCCAACCACCTCTAGATCTTGAGTAAGCAGTTTTTTGACAACGTGGTAACCAATAAATCCGGCAGCACCGGTGACCAATACTTTCATTTTTTTACACTTATAATGCTACGACTAAATACTTACCAACCGCATATTGCTCTTTACCGAAAAGAAACGACCGGATATCCTCGTCTTTTTTTATAGCCTTATCGGAAATCAAAAGAAGTTGTCCGTCCAGCTTATTTTTCACGATTTCCTCCTTATCAGCAAAAATCACGTCTTTTTTCAAAAAAACATCCATGCTTTCGGCACGTGAAATACCATAAACGTAATAATCCGTTGTTCGTTTTTCGGATGCCACGGCAGAGGCTTTCTCACACAACCGGCTCCACCCCAAATAGGGATTCAGTTGCGGCATGGCCAACCCGGCAACAAATACCGTCAGCAGCACCCCGGCAGCCATCACCCGAACCGGGCGTTGCAACTGTTTTTTAAAAAACAACAGGTATAAAACTATTAACCCGCTAAGCGTGATGATGCCCGCAGCAAGATAAACCAGAAAAACACCGGCAAAAAAAGCATCATCTGTTCCAGAAAGATAAAACACAGCAGGTAAGGCCAATGTAAAGATTATTGCCGGAACAGCTAATGAAATACGCAACCAGATATTCGTTGGATCAAATTTTTTCAACAGAAGTGCCGGAAGGAAAATGAAAAATGGAAAAGAAGGAAGCAGGTAAACAGCCAGCTTCGAACTGATAACCGACAGCATGACAAACGTTGTCAGTATAATAATCAAGAAGAAACGCTCAATTTCGGTTTGAATTTTTCTTCGTACTCCCCCAAAGGCAATCAATCCGACGGAGAGAAACATCCACGGTGCCAACGAGTACCAAACAGACAGGACGTAATAATAAAACGGGCGTTTGTGATGAAAGGCGTTGATTCCCCTGCCCACCGTCTGATGCACCAACAGGTTATTGAGGTACTCACTCCCCGATTCCATGTAAGCTCCGGCAAACCAGATACCGCATCCCAACAACAGGACAAGCAGGCTTTTCCAGCCCCAATACTGTCTCCACGTATGAATTTTCCGTTGATAGAGAAGAAAGACAAGTGTCGACAACAACGGGACCAGGATTCCCACAGGCCCTTTCGTAAAAAGTGCGAGGAAAACATATGCCGGAAACAAAAAAGAGTCGCGTTTTCCTCCTTCCCCTTTATATATTTTAAAGAACGTATAGAGCGCCAATACGATAAACATGCACATCAGCATATCCATCCGAACCACAAGAGCAAGGCCGGTAAACAACCCCGCCGTCATCAACATCAGCAAAGCTTCGGTCTGATTTTCTGCGTTTTCTTTCCGGACCCATTTTGCCATAGTCGTGAGAACTATTACCGCCGGAACAAACGACAACAAGGACAAAAACCACATCCGATGCCCTCCAAGCAATATTTTTCCGGCCATCATCAGCCAAAAATAGAGCGGCGGTTTATCGGCATAAATTTCACCCTGGTTGGTAAACGTGAAAACATCACCGTTTTGCAATGCCTCATCCACAATGCTTAAATACCGCAGTTCGTTATCGGGCGTATAATCACGGAGAATCATTACCGGAAGTAAGGCAACAAACCAAATAAGGTACAGGTATTTATTCTTCATCCGATATATGTTTTTTGTTTGAATAATCAATCATTATATTCCGGATATACGCCACGAAACCAAACGATTGTCCGAGAATCAATACCGGATCGAGCCGGAAAATCCCGTAGGCAATGATGCTGGCCGATCCCAACAGGCTGATCACCCAGAATCCAATGGGCAGTGCAGATTCACGACGATGTGTCGAATATATCCATTGATAAATAAACCGGAAAGTAAACAGGAGCTGGCCGACAGAACCGAAGACCAACAACCAGAAAGGAACATTCTTGTTCTGAAAAAATGCGGCGGCAAAGGCCGGAATATCCCGCATCAGGAAAAACGTAGCTGCGAGGGGGGTGAGCAACAGAATGGATTTTAATGCAAAAGGGAGGCCCTTCCAGAGCCCTTTCAGATCGAGGTTCCACAAATAGATGTAATACGAAATAAACTGCCCCAGAATAATCGCAAAATCATTCCTGAGCACACCGTAAATAAACAGCAGGTACGATCCAAAAATACTTAGTATCCAGAATGCAGCAGGAGAAAGTACTTTTTTGGCCTTTTCGGTGACAATCCATTGGTACAACAGCCGTGCCGAAAAAAAAGCTTGCGCCAGAAAACCAATCGCGTATACCCAGGCCGGACTTCCTTGCATAATCAATGTAAATTACTGGTAACGATGTGGTAGTTTATGTACCTTTTTTTCATCCACCGATAGGCAAAACAGTCGATAAAAGGCCCGGTGAGGCGATTCCACAAATGATATTTCGATTTTCCCGCTATACGTGGATAATGCCTTACAGGAATTTGTTGCACGTTGCCGTTCTGCAACAAAATGAGCGCCGGAAGAAACCGGTGCATCCCCCTGAACATAGGAATACGCTTGGCATAATCTGTATACATCACTTTAAGCGGGCACCCCGTATCAGAAACACCATCTCCCGTCATCATCCGCCGGTAACCGTTCGCTATCTTCGATTGCAGGTTTTTGAAAAAAGAATCCTTGCGGTTGGCACGAATACCCGTAACAAATTCACAATTAGCCAAACCGGGGAGCAGAAGGTTAAAATCATCCGCATCGGTTTGCATATCCGCATCCATGTACCCTACGTATTCCGAAAAGCAGTAATCGAAGCCAGCTTTAAGCGCAGCACTGAGCCCGCCGTTTCTTTTCATCTCAATATAGAAAAAACCGGGATGTCTGTCGCACATCTGGTGTATGCGGCTTCCACTATCGTCCGTTGAACCATCGTTCACAAACAAGACACACGTTTTATAAAGCGACTGAGGCAAATAATTGCTGAGTTTTTCTTCTAACCGGGCAATGTTGTCTTCTTCATTATAAACAGGGACAATAATGGTAAAGGTGTACTGCCCCGTTTGATTTGTACTGGTCTGCATAACTTTAAATCAACTCAAAAGTAATCGTTGACTTTACGATAAATTAATCTGCAAATGTAGTTATTTTTCTGTTCAGCCGGAATGTTTACCGCAAAGTTTATACATGAATCAAGCATCATTTTTCCATAAAAAAACTTCCGCTCCTTTTAGGAACGGAAGCTTTTCTCCATCAAATGCCTTCAGCCTACTGTACGGGTTCAAGGTACTGGGAGTAGCAATACCCCTCTTCACCGTCGTTGTCACGTACCAACCACCATTGATTGTTCGCTTTGCTGATAAGCGTGATCACATCTCCGTGAGCTGCTTTTCCCACAATCGGCTGGTCTGTTCCAGGGCCTTTACGGATGTTCAGGTTGCTCTCACGGGTAACCACTTTTACTTTTCCACCTTCGGTAGCTTTAACATTTACGTCGAGTATCAGGTCGTTGTTTTTAAAATTGGGATCAATCCTGTCGTAGATCTCCCACATTTTGTCTTTCAAAGCACCCGAGGGGACCTCTCCCCTCACTCTTAACACGTTGCCTTCATCACTTACGGTTGCGCCATATTGCCGGGCAAGGTCAACCAGTTCCTTGTATTTTTCCTGTAATGCCATATCTCCGGTTATTTTACAGTAATGTTATTGACAACTTGCTGCGGATTAAGCGCATTTACCTTTTCCATCAACTTCTGTAAATCCCTCTTGCGAATTTCACCTGTCAACGTAACCACACCGTCCTTTACTTCTGCCTTAACGGTTGCGTGGTCCTTCAACGCATCAGCCAAGCCGGAATTAAGGGCAGCGTCAATAGCTGTAAAATCAGGGGCAGGAGGAACAACTTCGATGTTATTAACCACCGATTTAACATTTTCAACCGCTGCCACAGTAGTTTCTGCGTAAGCTTTGGATGCATCATCTTTTACCGTTCCCGAGAGTGTGGCTACCTGATCCAATACAGCCACTGAAACGTCTGCCAAATCGGGATTAGCGACCAACGCCATTTGGGCAGCAGCTTGCACATCAGCGTCTTTTACTTTTTTGCAGGAGGTTGTTGCAACCCCAACTGCAAGGATCAATGCGAGCATCGATACCAAACGAAATACTTTCATAATTTACTGTTTTTAGTTAGTTAAACTTTTGATCATTTTATATTTAAACAATACATGTAATAAACGCATCGGATCATCGAAAAGTTTTATAAAAAACAATAAATTCAGAAAACTTTGGTATACTTGTGGCAATACGGTTTTGTTCCCTTATGCTCGTAGTACTGCTGGTGGTAATTCTCTGCTTTCCAGAATGTAGAAGCCGGCTTAAGTGTTGTAGCCACTTTGTATCCTTTATTTGTCAGTAGGGCGATGTATTTTTCAGCAATCTCTTTCTCCCGAGGTGTTGAATAGAAGATACAGGACAGGTACTGCGGGCCAATATCGGGGCCTTGTCCGTTGGTTTGTGTGAAATCGTGGGTTTCGAAGAACAGCTTAACCATTTCTTCATAGGTTGTTTCCGCCGGATCAAAAACCACTTCAGTCGTCTCCAGGTGTCCAGTATTTTTCTGACAAACCTGTTCGTAGGTGGGATTATCCACGTGGCCGCCCATAAATCCGACATGGGTCTCTTTCACGCCTTTGGCTTTCATAAAAAAATATTCAGTCCCCCAGAAACAGCCGGAGGCAAAGTAACCCTTTCGCAGATCCGTATGGCCTGCAGGAATAAACTTCATGGAGATGGAGTTCACGCAATGGCGCGTCTGCTTGGCCGTAAAACCCTCGCCCAGAAAAACGTGACCCAGGTGCGCCCCGCAATTGTTGCAAAGAATTTCGGTACGTCGTCCATCTGCATCCCGGACGCGTTTTACAGCACCGACAATTTCATCGTCGAAAGACGGCCACCCGCAATTCGATTCGAACTTGTCTTCGGAACGGTAGAGCGGCGCATCGCACCGTTTACAAACGTAGGTTCCTTTGGCTTTGTTTTCCAACAGTTCTCCCGTGAAAGGGCGTTCGGTTCCTTTATGTAAAATAACAAACTCTTCTTCAGGAGTCAATTGATTGTATCCCATAGTTGTATATTGTTTTAAATTGATTTCCTTTTTACTTTTTTGCGCACACATGGTGAAGGTTGTGCTGACAAGAGCCAGTAAAAAAAATATCCGCAGACATTTCACCTGCTTGTTTTTTGCATGAAAGTCAGGTGGAATTTTTGTCGGTTCCATATTTCTGTGATTTTTAAGTGAAATGTATCTTGTTACAAAACGTAACCTGCAAATCCATACCGTCTCCGATACTTCAAGTAATCTAAATTCGCATCGTTATCAAATGCTTCACGCTCAAATCCAATGTTTCTGTACGCCAGAAACCGGTTCTTGTAAATAATCCATTTAATTACCCATTCCGTAATGTACCAGACATAAAATCCGATAACCAATAACTCCAGCATCTGCCGGGTATGAATCAACTCGTGGTTGATAATCTGCCTGCTTAACTCCGGCTGTTCCTTTCTGGCAAAAATGATCCCAAAAAGATTGATCGCGCGAAAACCCTTCACAGGAAGGTATTTAGAATAGATAATCTTCAAGCTGTCAATATTTGCTGATACCGTAACACATGCTAAAATTCAGTAACAAATTCAGTGATTACTGGTTTCAAAGGTAAAAACATTCTGTAAATTTTGTAACTTTGTAGGCTTAAAAATAAATAAAACGGAAATGGATAAAAATTTTTCTTTGGATTTACCTTATAAAATAGCGGATATCTCCCTGGCCGGTTTCGGACGGAAGGAAATTGAAATTGCTGAACACGAAATGCCTGGATTGATGTCAATCCGCAAAAAATATGCATCGGAAAAACCTCTCCAGGGGGCCCGCATCACGGGTTCACTGCACATGACCATACAGACTGCCGTACTGATAGAAACACTGGTTGAATTAGGAGCCGACGTACGGTGGGCCAGTTGCAACATCTTCTCCACTCAAGACCACGCTGCTGCTGCGATTGCCGCAGCCGGAATCCCCGTTTATGCATGGAAGGGCGAAACGCTGGAAGAATATTGGTGGTGTACGGAGATGGCACTACGATTCCCCGGCGGGAAAGGTCCGAACCTGATCGTTGACGACGGAGGAGATGCTTCGTTGCTCGTGCACTTGGGTTATCGGGCAGAAAAAGATGCGAAAACCATTGATAGAAAAGGGGCCAATCGTGAAGAACAGGTAGTTCTGGATACGTTAAACCGTATACTGAGAGAAGACAGCCAACGCTGGCACCGCACTGTTGCCGAACTGAAGGGTATTTCGGAAGAGACCACAACCGGCGTTCATCGGTTGTACCAGATGATGGAAAAAGGGGAGCTGCTGGTTCCCGCCATCAACGTCAACGATTCGGTTACCAAATCGAAATTTGACAACCTGTACGGTTGCCGCGAATCACTGGCCGACGGCATAAAACGAGCCACCGACGTGATGATTGCAGGAAAAGTAGTGGTCGTGCTGGGTTACGGCGACGTGGGAAAAGGCTGTGCCAAATCCATGCGCTCCTACGGAGCCCGGGTTATCGTTACGGAGATCGATCCCATATGTGCCCTGCAGGCCGCCATGGAAGGATTTCAGGTAACCACCATGGAAGAAGCCGTGAAAGAAGGCAACATCTTTGTGACCACCACCGGAAACCGGGACGTGGTTACCATCGAGCATATGCACAACATGAAAGACCAATCCATTGTGTGCAATATCGGGCATTTCGACAACGAAATACAGGTGGACAAACTGATCAGTTTTCCAGGGATCGCTCACACTAATATCAAACCGCAGGTAGACAAATATACTTTCCCTAAAGGGAACTCCATATTCCTGCTTGCCGAAGGCCGTCTGGTGAACCTGGGTTGTGCAACCGGCCATCCTTCGTTTGTGATGAGCAATTCGTTTGCCAACCAAACCCTGGCACAGATTGATTTGTGGAAAAACGATTACGAAACAGGTGTATACCGGCTTTCCAAACAGCTGGATGAAGAAGTTGCCCGGCTTCACCTGGAACAAATCGGGGTGAAACTGACAACACTTACCCCCGAACAGGCCGGCTATATCGGGGTAAATATCGACGGGCCATACAAGCCGGAACATTATAGGTATTAACACGTTAGCAGGACTGTTAAAAAATTATTGCAATTTTATTTCCACAAGTTTTGCTTATTAAAATATTTTGATTTACCTTTGCACTCGCTTTTGAAAGAAAGCATTTAGGCTGATTCGCTAGCTCAGCAGGTAGAGCACATCCCTTTTAAGGATGGGGTCCTGGGTTCGAGCCCCAGGCGGATCACTTTCTAACAAATCAAAATAAAGAAAACCCCTGAATATCAGTCGATTTCAGGGGTTTTCTTTATTTATGTCCACCCGAAATAGTGCGAAAAAGAGCAGAAAAATCGGCCAAATAGGTGGACTTTTAATTTTAAGAAATTTAGTCCACCTATTTGATTGTTTTGCATTGATTATATGCAATTTACACTCTTTATTTTTGGTTTGCAAATAGTAATTTTACAATGTTAAATCAACTAAATTAGGTGGAGATGAAAACAAATTATTTTTCGCTTCTGTTTTTCATTCGGAAAACACGATTATTAAAAAACGGTGAGGCACCCATTTGCCTCAGAATTACCGTGAACGGCAAAAGGGCAGAAATGCAATTAAGCAGAGATGTTGAAGGTTCTAATTGTAATTGTGAACGCTGAAGTTTCGGCAGTTGGAACAGGAAGTAGAATTGCTCCAACAAATCGCTGACGAAAAAGAAAAAATAATTGAAAACCTGAAACAAAAAGCCGAAAATCGTGAACGTGAATATTAAAATTACATTGTTTAGAGAGCGAAGTTGAACTCATAGCCTTTTATCTTCTTTAAACACAAAATCACCGAACCCAGAAGTAGTTTTCAGCCAAATACGGAAGTGATTATCCACCAAACACGGAAATAAAATACGTCCAAACACGGAAAATTCTTTGTAGTCATAAAGAAATTGTCTTTTTTTGCTCTATCACAAAACACGCAAAAATGAAGAATAACACCTATTTACCTCGCATTTGCGATAATTTACTGAAAGCGCTCTTAAAGTCATCCGGTGCAGTACTTATAGAAGGCGCCAAGTGGTGTGGAAAAACCAGAACGGCACGTCGCGCATCAGAGAACGTGCTATACATGCAAGACCCCGATAATTCGGCATCCTACATCGCTATGGCAGACACCAAGCCCTCTATGCTGCTCGCCGGCAAGGCGCCGCGTTTATTAGATGAGTGGCAAATGGCTCCCGTATTATGGGATGCTGTCCGTTTTGAAGTGGATAAAAGAGAGTTGCAGGGACAGTTTATTTTGACCGGATCGGCCGTCCCGTCCAACAATGTAACCGCCCATACCGGAACGGGACGTATTGCAAGGTTGCTGCTGCGACCAATGAGCCTGTTTGAATCAATGGATTCGACCGGGACGGTTTCGCTTCGAGAATTATTTGAAGGCAAACAACAAATTGAAGGAATGAGCCGGTTAAGCATCGAAGAAATTGCCTTTTTAACTTGTCGGGGAGGATGGCCTGCCACCGTTGGGCAAGAAAAGGAAACCGCTTTGCAGATGGCTACAAACTACGTGGAAGCTGTTATCACTATGGATGTTCAGCGTGTGGACGAAATAGATAAAAGTCCGGATCGCGTGCGTATGTTGCTACGCTCATTGGCGCGTAATATCGCTACCACAGCATCCATACAAACCATAAAACCGACATTGAAGCTCACGAAACCGGCATCTCCGACAAAACAATTTCATCCTATCTCAATGCTCTACGTCGAATTTTTGTGGTTGAAGATTTACCGGCATGGCAACCGTCAATCCGCTCCAAAACGGCTATTCGCACATCATCTAAACGACATTTTGTTGATCCGTCTATTGCCACGGCTGTTATGCGTGCCAATCCCGATAGCATTTTGCACGATTTTGAAACATTCGGCTTTCTCTTTGAAGCTCTTTGCACCCGTGATATGAGAATTTATGCGCAAGCCAACGATGGCGACCTGTTTCACTACAGAGATAAAACTGAACTGGAAGCCGATATGATTGTCAAGTTGCGTAACGGAAAATGGGCGGCAATTGAGGTTAAATTAGGCAGTAAACAAATTGAAAATGCCGCTGCAAATCTGCTGCGACTGCAAAAAATTTGCCCGGATTGGTATTTGTATCGGATTAAAAATCCTTGCAGCATTTCAGGCGGGATTAGACAAATCCCGCCGACCGACTAAATCCGATGGGACGAGGTTAAAAATTCATCAGTCCGTTATGCGGTATGATTCAATTTCGTATCTTTGTTTTAATAGTCAAATGATTTTTTTCACTTCAAACGAGAATTGTTTGATTTACAACATTGGACAGAGTCGCTCTATGATTTTTCACTTTCTGCTATACTTAATAATTGAACTTAGGAATGATAATCTACGCGATATACCACAAACCCATCGGCCATCAAAACTTGATAAAGATAATATTTATTATCTTTTCTTTAGTTTCCGTATCCTGCAATAAAACGAAACAGGTAAAGGTTACAGAGGTAAAAGAGATTGTACCTCTGATTGAGGATTCGTATGTGTATTATCCGGTAAAAGACAATCAAATTAAAGTTAACCTTAATAAACCGCAAAAGGCCTCTTTGTTTGATTATTTCAGTCATATTGAATTGATTCCTTTGGAAACAAGTGATAATATTCTAATCGGCTATTGTGAGGAAATTATTCATTATCAAAACAGGTATTATATTTTTGACAGGAATTCACTTAGTATTCATGTGTTTGATGACACGGGAAAATTCATATTTAAAATAAGTAAACACGGTCAAGGTCCTGGGGAATATATTGATATAACAAGTATGATCATTAATCCTTTCACTGGTAATATAGACCTCACGGGCTTGGGAAATATTTATAGTTACGACTTGTCGGGTAAATATATAAAAACCTTATTTCGCCCTGAGAACTCATCTGGTTATTATTGGAACTTCATACCGGTTAATGCAAACCTGTACGTTTGTTATGTAGGGATGAGTTTAGACCCGTATAAAATTAATTATTACGATGTGGGGAAGAATACAATTATTCGTAAAGAATATGAAGATGATATACTTTTAAATACCTATTTTTTTGTATCGACCAACTCACATACTCCATTTTACGAGTATCACGGGAAATGGTATTTTTATCGTTTTGTTGATAATACGACTTACGAAGTTGGTACAGATTCTTTGAAACCTGCGTACACGTGGAATTTTGGTAAACTAAACTATGATGCAAAGAATTTAAATTTACCGAATAAACCGTCGAGTATATCCATGCTTCCATACAAAATAAATCTTCAAGGTCAAAATAACAGGTATTTATTGGCCCAGATAGCATTAAAAAATTCTAAGGCGGATACGGGAGTTTATTTGATATATGATAAGTCTATCGATGAATGTAAATATATTGAATATTTTACTGAACAGGTAGATTTTCTGCCCAGAAAAGTAACGAACGAATTTGCTCTTTCCTGGTGTGATCATGGAACATTAGAAAAGTACGTTTCCGAAGGAATGCTAAATGAAAATAATCGACAAAAATTTCGGGATTTGGTAAATGCAAAAGAAGAAATGAATCCAGTTATCATTAAATATTTTTTCAAATAACTGAACCATTTTCCACATAAAGCATAACTACTTGATTATAAATATTGTTTTTCAAGGACGATCATTTTAGTTTTGAAATAACAACCACCGCATTATCATTATCCGAAACGATTCCCAAGAATTCAACAAAACTTTTATCAGGATTTACAACCCGAAAAATCTATCATAGATTTGCCCCGATTGGTATTTGATAATTATTTTACCGATTTCAGTTTCCCAATCAAAATATAATTATTCCCCTCCTCATCAATATCTTCGTAAAGAGTTTTGATGTTGGGCAATTTCTGTTCAGACAAGTTGTTTTCTGTGTTACGGATTATTTTTCCCAATCCATCTTTCAGTTCGTGCGGATACATATTGGCAATAAAATAGCCGTCCTGATACAAAACACGTGAAGGAATGGAAATACCACCCAATTGATCGATAACCGGTTTTATGTAAGCGCCTTTCAACGTGCGTTTATCCACTATAAATTGTTTGGGGACAGGAGCATAAAACTGTCCGTTTTCATCCATCCGCTCCTGTTGGGCGATTATGGTTATCACATGGTCTGGTAAATCGATATACCAATGACTGAACGGTTCGGTTGCTGTAAATGTAAAGACCGGTTTCAAGCGGTTTTCGTTGCCCATATAGTAGTACAATGTGTCTTGTTTATCGGGCCACCCTGCCAGGTAAAAATCGATGTTTTGTGTGTTTCTATATGAAATAACTTCGTTTCCGTAATCCGGTTCAAGAGCGAAATATTCACTGCTGATTCTTTGCAGAATATTGCCTTGAAAATCTTGCTGCCACACAACATAATTATTCTGCCCTTTGAATGGTAAAATCATAATGGTAGCAATCTGTTTGTTCGTGTTTATGTTGAAGCGGGCTTTAGGCACAAATTCGGGTAAGGGGATATCCGACAGAAATTTGCCTTGAAGATTATATACCAATATCTTTTTTTGCATCCACGGCATCAGGTAAATGCGGTTGTTTTTCTCGTCAATTTGCGAATCATACAAGAACATATATTCTCCAGGACCTTGTCCTTTCCTACCGATTTCACAAAGGAAATTGCCTTGTCTGTCAAACAGTTTGTATTCATTTTCCATGGTATAAACACCCATATAATTTTCGCTTACAAACGTGTGGTAGCGCGAAACTAACGCCGAATCGGAGTTTTCAAGTTTTATCATCTCCAAATCAGACATTATGTTGCTCAAAGGAAAATCGATAGTATCTTTTACCAACGAAAAATCACACGTGATAACCGTGTCGCCGTTAATAAGGCTTTTAGAAGCAACAACCAGGCAATCATCAAGCCCGAGTGCTTTTTTTTCTGCCGATTGTGTGCAACCGCATAGTGGCACCATTAAAATTGCAAACAAGAAAATGTTGATAGGTTTTCATTTAAGTTTCCAATATCATTCCTTTCTCAATACATTCCCGATATACCCCCATCAATATTTCTTCAAAATAAGCGCAAACGTCTTCGTTATTTTTGAAAGTAGTGCACTTTTTTTCTGACGAATTGCTTTTACCCGAAGACACTTCCCATCCATTTCGACTTTTTTCTATCCGGTATTTTTAGGTTTTAAAATCCAAATTAGCAGACGTTTAGGACACAATTTCCGAGAGAAAGCGATTGACGAGTATATCTTCACGAATCCTCTGCGGGGATGAAGGGTGTTTGTCAATCTTTTTTTGAGGGATAAAAAGGTAAGATTATTGGACCTCATTTTTTCGATTTAGTTACTCTTATTTTTTTTAGCTTCTTAATTTTGTCCCTCCTCACCACCATTAACGGCAAAAATACCCATATCCCCACAATTGACATCGCCAACCCGCCGATTGTGCCAGCAGCCAACGGAAACCAAAACGCTTCTTTGGTTGTTCCCACCATAAACGGAATGAATCCGAGCATCGTGGAAACCACCGTAAGGAATATCGGAATGATTTTGGAGTTCCACGCCTTAATGTAAGCACGCAGTGGAGCCATTTTCGGGCAGACTTTTCGAATCCGGTTAAAGTCATTCAGAATGTAAATACTGGCATTCACGGTAATGCCCGAAAGCAGGATAAATGATGCGAAACCGCCCTGGTCGAAGTTCAGCTTGAACCCGTAAAACGTAAGAAACACCCCGATAAAGGACACCGGAATGACGAAGATCACCGCCAACGGCTGTTTGATGGAGTTAAACAATACGGTAGTGGTAAAAAATATGATTACAATCAACAAACCGATCAGCCAATATTGCTTGTTCTCTTTTTTACCCCATCCCCAGCCGGATTCTTCCTTTTCGGCGGTGTAGCCCATCGGCAGGATTTTGTTGAGCGCTTCCACTTCGCGGTCTAACACGCGCCCCGCCTGCGTGTTTGCACCGATGTAATCGAACTGCACCGCCAGGCGGTATTGCTGATTTTCCTTGCCCACTTCCTGCGGAGCCTGCCCTTTGGAGATATCCGCCAGCTCGTCCAACCGATACATCCGGTTGCCCAGGTTATGCGCGATGTATTGCAGCGCCCAAATATCGTAATCCTTGCTTTGACGGCTCGCCAGCTTGATATCTTCGCGTTCGCCGTCGATAACCAAGGAGCCAGCCCATACATCTTTGGCAAAAACGGGTTGCAGCGAGGCAAACAGTTCGCCCGGCATAAAGCCTTCGGAAGCCAGCCGCTGCCTGTTCAGATCGAACGAGAATTCCCGGTAATCGTCCTTGTACCACGAGAAATTGGAATTAATCAGTACCTCCTTGATACGCCTGTAGGTCAGCAACCGGTTTTTGAGCGTGTCAGCCCAGGCCGTCAATTCGTCGTAGTTGTAGCCGTAGAGTTTCACGCGGTAACTTCCGGCAAATTCGGTCACGTCGTTACTGAACCCCTGATCTTGTAAACCGTAAACGCCCCAGCTTCCGCCGCCCAATTCCAACGCTTTGGTAATAACGCTGCTTTTGAGTTGATACGGGAAACCGCTCCGTTCCGATTCCCTGTTGAAAAATACCCGGATGGATGCCCGCCGCGCGTTGGGAATATCGGTTTGGAACTGTCGGATTTCGGAGAACCCGCTCAGGTATCGTTCCATCTTTTCAATCAGCGCGTTCATCTGTGGCAGGGTGGTTCCGTTGGGCATCGAAGCGGTGATGGTAAGCACCACCTCTTCGCTTCGCGTGAAGTAACTTCCTTGATACACTTTTTCCGAAAACAGGCGCAACGTACCACCCAGAGCTTTGTTTACAACCGGTTTTACTTTCTCCTTGTAGGTGGAATTGTCAAAAATCTTATTGTACCATTCGGCGAATCGGGTCTCTTTTTCGATTTTGTCGGGAATCAGGAAAACGGGCAAACCGAACAGCAGCACGATTGCCGTAAAGGGAATCCATTTATATCTTGAAAGTATGCGGATCATTCCGCCGTAAAAGCGGTTGAAATAAACGGTCAGCCGTCGTGGACGGATAGGCAGACGGCGAAGCCAACCCCGTCTTTTCATCGGGCTGCGCTTTTTCAGTTTGATTTTCTCCACCATCGCCGGCACGAAAAACAGCGCCACCGCCAGCGATACCGAGAGATTGATCATTACCACGGCGGCGAAATCCTGCAAGTTGAGCCGTATCTTTTCATCCAGAAAGAAAATGATGGACAAGGCGCCCACCGTGGTCATCGTTGCCGCCAGAATGGGCATGAAGGCGTTGCGGTTTTGCCGGTGCACCAGGTGGTCGGTCATGATGATGGTATTGTCGATAATCAGACTGAGCGAAATGGTAATGCCCGCCAGCGAATAAAGCTGGATCTCCAAACCGAAGAGGTAATAAAAGATGACGGCAACGGCAAGGTTAATTGCCAGCGTAACGGCAATAAGAAACAGGTAACGCGGATTTCGGGTAATGAGCAAGACGAAAAGCAGCAGGATAAGCACCGTCAACCCGCTTCGCAGGTAAATCTTGTTCAGTTCGGTATGGATGTATTCCGTGGCATCGTAGCTGTTGTGAATTTCGTATCCGGGAGGAAGTGTGCGGCGGAGTTCGTCGATGGTTTCGTGCACCTGCCTACTCAACCGCAGCTGGTTGGCGGTTTCTTCCGCTGTGAGCGACAGGTAAATCGAATTCAGCCCGTTGATGCGGTAATGGCTGTTGGGCGCTTGTTCGGTGTGCACAACTTTTACCAATTGATCCAAGCGGATAAGCGCACCGTCGCGGTTCTTCACGGTAATGGCAGACGCGTCGAAAGCGTTGGTATCGCCCCCCGATACCAGCATAAGGCGCATCCACGAGGGCGTATCGTTTCCGCTTTCCGTTTCCGCCATCCCCAGAAAATCGGTGGAATGGTACATTGAAACGGCCTGGCGGATGTCGTTTACCGTTATTCCGAGAGCTTGCAGCCTGTCGGCATCGTAGGTCAGTTGCCACTCCAACGGCGTAGCGCCGCGAACGTCGATTTTGTACAATCCGGCAATATCGCTCAATCGTTGTTTAATGGTGTTTTCGGTGTATCTCTGGATGACGATGGGCGTGGCGGCTGAATTAACCGTAAAGGTCATAAAAGGCCGCGATGCATTCTCATCGGGACTGCGGACGGATATGTAGGGATAGGAAACTTCACGGGGCAGATCGTTCCACGTCTGCCGGACAATGGTGGAGGCTTCAAAGCGGGCGGCGTCGACGGGCGTATGCTTGTCCAGTTCGAGGGTGATGTTTCCCCAGCCGTTACCCGATGTGGAATAGATGTTTTTCACACCATTGATACGTGCCAGCATCGCTTCGAGCTTCGAGGTGGCTTCCATTTCCACGATACGGGCGGAGTTGCCGGGCATCGAGAAATAGACCGTTAAACTCGGCAGTGTGCGTGAGGGAGCCAGCTTAACCGGCAACATCGGGATAAGGGCAATGCCCATCATCGCGATGCTGAGGAAAGCGACAATGACGGTAAAGGAGGATATGGAGTTTTTTTTGCTCATTTATTAATTCGTCAGTTCATCACATTAAAATCCACTTCTATCGGTTTGTTCTTTTCAAAATCATGCAGCGTCAGTTTCCGAAGCTTGAAATAGCTCTGCCAATAGTTGCGCAGGGCGGAGATGTAGTTGCGCTGTGCTTCCTGACGGCGGCTGGTGGACAGTGTCAGGCTGTTGATGTCCGCCTTTCCGATGATAAAACGCTCCTGCGTTTGTTCATACGCCACTTTGGCAAGTTCCATCGCCTCTTCAGCGCTGCGGATCATCTGTTGCTGTACCGAGAAGTCACCCACGGTCATGATCACGTCTTCTTCCAGCCGGATTTCGCTTTCCTGTGCCGAAAGTTGCGTGATGTTCAGGTTGTTTTTCGCCATGTTGTACCGTCCTTTGCGAACGCCCCAGTCCACAATGGGGATGGTGAGCGTCAGCGCCAGAATGTCCTGCCGCAGCGGATTGCGGTATACATCACGGAACGTGGGAGCAATCTGGTTGAACCCCATGCTTGCGTTCAACCCGATGCTGAACAGCGATTCACGACGGGTGCGGTCGAGCGTTTGCTCCGATTCCAGAATACGCTGCTTGTGTTCCAGATACTGCGGGTTGTTCTCTTTGGCGAACATCAGGGCATCGTCCACGTTTACGATGACATCTTTGGGATAATCGGGCAGTTGCAGCGTTATTTTCGTGTCCTTATCCAGATTGAGGTAGGCCGCCAGGGCGAACATCGCCCGTTTCAAGCGCAGTTCGGCATTTTGAAGCGAGTTTTGAGCGTTTACGCGGTCGAGTTTCAGCGTGAGCAGTTCCGATTGTCCGATGGAGGCGATTTTGTGTTTCTCCTCACCGATCCGGTATAACCGTTCCGAGTTCCTTCGATTTTCCAACGCCAGTTGATGTTCGGCTTGCGCCATCGCCAAGTCGAAAAAGTAACCCGACGCAGTTTCAGCCGTGGTTTCCAGATTGGAGATCAATTCCTTTTGCGCCCGTTCGAACTTGAGCGGCTCAATCTTCTTTTCCCACTTAAACCGGTTGTAGCCCAACAACTCCTGCCGGTAACCGATACGGACGGGCACGCTGTTAAACTGGCTTCGTGCCAGGTCACCGAAGTTGCGGATGTAGCCCAGTTCGGTATCCACGAAAAACGTTCCACCCGTGAAGTCGAAGTTTTGCTGAGCGGCCAAGTTTCCGTAGGAATAGAGCGACTGCTGGCGGCGATACACGTCGATGTTCTGTTCCGAATCGTAACGGCGGGTAAAATCGCGGTTGTAGCGCAGTGGCGTGGCATAAAGCGTGAGTGACGGCAGCCGTGCCGCCTTAAACGTAAGGTATTCCCACCGGCTTGCCATATACATGTTCTTGGCACGAAACGCCGAGAGCGAACTGTCGTTTGCCAACGCCACGGTGCGCTGCAAATCGAGGGTTATTTCAGATTGTTGGGCGGAAACAGTGACTGAACCGAACCAACCCATAACCGCGAAAAGGAATAATAAACGGTTATATTTCATATTTTTATTATTTTAGAATAAAGATATCAAATTGGCACATTATACAATTAACACATTAATCATTCTCCACAGTCTTCATATCCGACGTTTTATTTCTATATATCGCCCAATAAACCACTGGCACCACAAAGAGGCTGACCAGCATCCCGATTACCATGGTTCCGATCATACCGACGGCAAGCGGTTTCTGCAATTCCGAACCCAAATCGAACGAAAAGAGCAGCGGAACCATTGCCAGAATGGTAGTGAGCGACGTCATTATAATGGCACGCAAGCGCTTTACGCCGCCCGTGTGGATGGCTTCCATCAGCGGAACACCCTGTTTGCGAAGTTCGTTGATCATATCCAGTTTCAGGATGCTGTCGTTGATGATGATACCGCTCGACACGATCAGCCCGATGGCACTCATCAGGTTGAGCGTATGTCCCGTTACCCAGAGCAACACCAATGCAAAAGCGATGTCGATGGGTATTTCCACCAGTACGATGAGCGGCTGCAGGAAGTTCTCGAACTGCGAGGAGAGGATAAAATACATCAGCAGCACGGAGACCAGCAGAATAACCACCAGCTCGCCCAGCATCTTCCGGTTGGAGAAGAAGCTGCCCGAAAAGGCCGCTTCCCACACATTATCTTGTCTGATAACCGTTTCAGCGTTTTTTATAAGCGTTTCGGGATGCTTCACGTTGTAGTAATTCATCGGGATGTACTCGCCGTTCTTGCCCGCCACGATGGTTTTGATGTCTTCGCCACGATGCACTTTCACGAGTGACTGCAACGGTATCATCGTTCCCGGATTGCCTGAAGTGGCGTTGGTTTTAACCAGCGTTTCACGCAGCACTTGCTGCACGGGTTGCTGTTTTCCCGCCAACGAAATGGGCAGGTATTGCTGGTACGAACGCAGCACGGCAATCTGGTTTTCGCGGAAAGCGGTGCGCAGCGTGCGATATACTTCGGCGTAATCGACGCTGTAAAGCAACAGTTTCTCCTTGTCGATGCTCACCGTGTATTGCTGTTCAAAGGGCACACCCTCGGCTTCCTCTCCGGTGGCGGCAAGCAGTTTTCGCTCCGTTGTGCGGATGGTTTCGGCATCGGGAACCTCCCCGCGGTTGGCGGGATAGAGTTGCAGGGCAATGTCTGCCTCGGAAGTATCGAATATCTTCTCGAACACGTTTTCGGGAGGCGAGAACGTAACCACGGCGTGCGGGTAATTCTTTTTTATCCACCCGGAAATGTATTGTTTCAGCTTGTCTATTTGCGATGCTTTACCGGTGCGGAAATAGAGTTGCGCTTCAGAGGGTGTGAGGTCGTTTTCCTTGTCGAGCAGGTACTGCCGGTGTCCAACGTACGCGGCATGTTCGGTGGTCATTTCGTCCGTCGATTTCATCAGATTGAAAACCCGCTCCCTGTTTTCGTCCACGTGAATGTTTTCGTTCCACTCCACCATTGCCACGGTTTCGGTGTGGTCGATGTGCGGCATGGAAGATTTGGGCATGACGCGAAACATCAGTACGCAAAACGGAACGGAAAGGATGATAAACAGAAACGTGACAGTTTTGTGGCGAAAGAAAATTTCGATTCCGCGGTCGTACCAACTGAAAGCCCGTTTATCGGCCTGCTGTTGTGTCCGGGCAAAGAAATCGCCAATCTTGTTGGGGCGTATTTTCATGCCGTACACCAACTTGTACAGCACGGGCAGCAAAATTATTCCCGTGAAGTAGGAGATAAGCAGACCCACGCTTACGGCAAACGCCTGTGCAAAGAAGATGGCTCCGGCTATGCCGCTCATGAACACCAGCGGCACGAACACGGCAATGGTGGTGAGCGTGGAGCTGAGCACGGGCGTGATGACCTCGTTGGTTCCCTTGATGCACGACTCTTCCAGCGAGTAACCCTGCATCCGGTATTGGCTGATGATGTCGGTTACGATGATGGCGCTGTCGATCATCATTCCCACGGCGAGGATCAGTCCCGAAAGGGTGATGATGTTGAGCGATTGCCCGAAGAGGTAGAAAAAGATAAACGTGGTGAGCAGCGCGGTTGTCATACTGATACCGATAATTATCGGAGATTTGGCATCGCCCAGGAAAAGCAGCGCCACGATGAAGACGAGCAGAAAGCCGAGCGTGAGGTTTTCCCGCAGGTTGGCGATGGTGTAATCCAGCAGTTCGGTCTGGTTGCGGTTCACAGTAAATTGCACGTCGGGATAGGTGCGTTCCAGGTCGGCAAGCGTGGCGTGGAGCGATTTCTTGAGGCTTTTCATGGTTTCGTCCGCCTGTTTAATAACTCCTAAGGTAACCGCCCGTTTTCCGTTAATAAGAGACATTCCCGTTTCGGGTTGGCGCGCCACCTCAATTTTTGCCAGATCTTTGAGCTGAAAAATGCGGTCGCCCTTGCGCAGGTAGATATTGCGCACATCTTCGGGCGTGCGCAGCAGCGAGGAGAACTTGATGTTGTACTCGTAATAGCCGTCGCGCACAATCATGCTTCCGGGCTCGATGTTGTTGGCCGCGAGGGTGTTTTCGATATCGTTTAAACTGATGGAGGCGGATTCCAGCATGGGAAGGTCGGGTACGATCTGAAGATGCCGGTACATCAGTCCGGTCATGTCCGCCATGGCCACTTCGGGCAGTTGCTCGATGCGGCGTTTCACCACGTTGTCGGCAAAATCGGACAGGTCTAAGAATTTTTGCTCGTCGGTATCGGTGTAAGGCGCATCGTCTTTTAGCGTGAGGTTCAGGTAGAACACGGGAATATCGGTAGCGCTGGCTTTAATTACTCGCGGACGGCGGAAATCGCGGGGCAGGCTGTTCATCGCGGCGTCAATCTTTTCGTTCACCTCGATAAATGCCAGGTCGGTGTTGGTGCCGAAATCGAATTTCAGGCGCACCAATGCCGAGCCGTCGCGGGTTTCGCTGCGGATGTCGCGCAGTTTGCCCACCTGCATCAATTGGCGGCGGACGGGTTTGACCACGGTGTTTTCCAGTTCGCGTGCCGACATGTTGTCGCCCGTCACCTGCACGGTAATTTCGGGAATGGCAATGTCGGGCAGCAGCGACACGGGCAGCGTGTTGTAGGTGATGATGCCGATAATTACGCAGGCCAGAAAGACCATGAGGACGGCGATGGGACGGCGGAGGAGGAATTTGATCATATTGTGTATTATTGACTATCTACTCTTAGTTGCTGACAGAGTTGTGAGATTTAATTAATTTAGTATCATTAATTTCAGGTGTTTGAATAGTTCGTATATAATTTCTTGAAAAATCATACTCTACTATTTTTCTGAGATCTTCCATATATATTGTGGGTGTGTCAGTATTTATAAAAAACCTCGTTGAGTGCAAATATTCTTGGGGACCTTGTCCCTTTGTTCCAATTTGATTTAAAAATTTTCCGGAAACATCGAAAGCGTAAAATGTATTTCCTGATATGAAAATGACACTATCCTTGAGTATTATTTTAGGGAAAGGGGTATATACCACTAAACATTTTTCCTTAGTTTCCAAAGGAACAAGATCGATCGATGAAAATAGGTCAGAACAATAAACTCTCTGATGTTTTTCCACACTTCCGACCAAATCTATAACAGGATATTCTAATGGTACTTCTTTATGAGTACATGCCAAAAAAAACAATATAAAACTAATAAAAAAGAATATTTGTTTCATCATAAATTAGTTTTTAATTTATCCTATATGTTTTAATTCTTGTGCTTTATCAACATAATTACCGGATTGGATTCTTCGTTCAATGTCGCTGCAATCTCTTTTAATCTGCCTTTCAGTTCCCCTTTTTTGTAAGATTCAACCAATTGATGAGCTTCTAAAGGTTGCCAAGACTCGATTTCGTGATTCACAGGTCTTAACCAGTTCATGTATAGCTCTTTTTTTGTTGAATAATCGCCGTTATATACCGTGTAATTAAAAAAAGCTTTTTCCTGCCTGTCGTACATCATAAAAGTTTTTGGAAATCCTCTTTCAGTGTCCCAGTCAAATACATTTTTTATTGTTTCGAAGAAGAAATAATGGTCTGAAAGTTGTCTCAACATAAGGAAGACTCCGGGATCCATAGATCTGATTGGCGGCGTTCTTGCGATAGACGGATGTATACTATAATCCGGCAACAATGAATATATGGTATCACACGAGTGGTCTAACAAAAACCAATCTCCTTTGAATGGGATTATGGTGCGATAATATCCTGGAGATATGGTATACGTCGTCTCGCTTGCTCTGTCGATCTTCTGTTGCTCTAAATACAACCTTTCTTTATATGGAATTTTTATCTCTTTGGTAATACTTCCATCTTTTTTGGATACAATAACGAAAGATATCTCTTTATTATACTCATCGTAACAGATCAAATTATCTTTATCGTAATTGAACATCTCGGTGTAAAACATAGAACCGCCACCTTCTTTGTGATTAAAGCTTCTTTTATATTTCCCATTTAAGTCATATACCACAATTTTTCTTCTTGAATGGTCGTTTATGAAAATTTCTCCGTTCTCTTCATCCAGCCTGATGATCAACGAAGATACATATTCTTCGCCTCCTTGCCCTTTACGGTTTATTACCCTCAATGCTTTCCCGTTTCTGTCATAAACAAAAATATTTCCGTCCCCTGTTCGGTTTCTTACCAATATAATTTCTTTGCCAACATCCTGCACAAAACCTTGATTAAGAAATTCATCGTTGGTTTCCAGCGGAATATACTCTACATCCATAAAATCCTGAAGGATCAGTTCCTTTTTGGGGTAATTCGTTTTTGTTACATCAACTGTTATTAATTTATCGGTTGATTGTTTATTTCCATCTGTGCAGCCAGATATAATCGCAAACAAGATGAGTGCCAGGTATAATTTTGATGAACTCATTTTTTATGTTTTATAAGCATGATTATTGGATTCGAGTCTTCATCTAATGTCGAAGCAATTTCTTTCAACTTACCTTTCAATTCTCCCTTCTCGAAAGATTTAAGCAATTGATAAGCTTCCAGGGGATACCAGTATCCTATTTCATGGTTAACAAGTCTTATCATGTCCATATAGATTACTTTCTTAATTGAAAAATCTCCATTGTATACTGTATAATTGAACATAGCTTTTTCCTGTTCATCATACATCATAAATGATCTTGGAAATCCATCTTTTGTATTAAAGTCATACACGTTTTTAATGGTTTCCATAAAATAATATCGGTCCGAAATTAACCTCAAAATCAAAAAAAATTGTGGTTCCGTATTTTGGATAGGTGGGTTTCTTACGATTATTGAAGTCAAATTATTGTTCGGTAAAAGCGTGTAAATCGTATCGGATGAAAGTTCTAGTAATATCAAGCCATCTTTAGAAGGAATTATATTACTATACTCACCTGGAGATACAGTATACACCATGTCATTTACTTCATCTTTTAGTTGTTGCCGTAGGAATAACTTCTGCTTAACCGGAATCTCAATTTCCTTGGTAATACTCCCATCCTCTTTAGATATAAGAAAGAATGATGTCTTCTTGTTTAAGTAATCATAACACATTAGATTTTCTTTGTCGTAATTTAATATATCTGTATAGACAATAGCCCTGTCAGTATCTTGGTGTTTAAAACTTCTTTTAAAATTTCCAAATAGGTCATATACAACAATTTTTCGTGCAAATAGGTCATTGACGAACATTTCTCCCATATCCTCATCTAATGTGATTCCTAAAATATCTGTATATTCTGTTCCGCTTTGTCCCTTATGATTTATTTTCCTAACAGATTTGCCATTCCTATCGTAAACAAAAATATTCCCATCATCATTTCGATTTATTACTAAAATAAAGTTCTTACCGATGTCCTGAACAAAGCCCTGATTAACAAAATCATCATTCGTCTCCAACGCGACATATTCCACATCCATGAAATCCTGAAGGATCAAATCCTTTTTGGGATAATCCCTTTTTGTAACATCTACGGTTATTAGATCATCGGATGATTTTTTAATTTTTTCTGTACATCCAACAATTATTGTTAATAGGAAGATTGTCAGAGTGAATTTTATCGTTTTCATTTTTTATGTTTTATCAGCATGATTACCGGGTTGTCTTCTTCCTCCAATTCCGAGGCAATTTCTTTTAATTTACCTTTCAGCTCTCCTTTCTCGTAGGCTTCAACAAGATCCGAGGATTGTAGAAGTTGATGTTGCGCAATTTCCCTGCTTATGGAATTCGACCCGAAATAGACTGATTTCTTATTTATAAAATCATCGTTATAAATCGAATACTCGAAAATGGCTTTTTCCTGTTTATCGTACAACAAATCGGTAACAGGAAACCCTTTCATCCGTTCCAAATCGAATTCTTTTTTAAGCGCTTGCATAAAAACGTATTGTTCCGTAATAACTGTTGGGAAAAGGAACACTTGTGGCTCCATAGTATGTATGGAAGGTGTTCTTGTCATAAAGGGTGTTGAAGTTTCCGTTTAAATCATATACCAATATTTTTCTCGCAGTGTAGTTTACAACAAACAGTTCATTTTTTTCTTCGTCCAGCACAATTTCATTTATTTGAGTGTATTCTTCACCGCTTTGCCCAAAACGGTTTATTTTCCTCAATCCTTTTCCTGTTTTTCTATCGAAAACAAAAATATCCCCATCTATAATTCGGTTTGTAACTAATAGGATATTTTTACCGACGGATCTCACAAATTCCTGTTTATGATAGCGAGTTTTCAACCCTTTTTTAAGATGCGTTTTCATTCATTGTCTTCGGCCTTTTCTGTTACCGTTACGGGCGATTCGTGCGCCAGATTAATGTTTCCGCTCACGATAATTTGGTCGCCTTCTTTCAGCGTTTCGCTGGTGATGGTGTATTCGGTGGCGTTTTCCAATCCGGTTTGTACGTAATTCCAAATGGCTTTTCCATCTACAACGGTAAAAACCACCTGTTTTCCAGTACGGAGCACAACGGCAGTTTTTGGAACAACCCACTGCTTGCCTGCCGAGCGGAACGTACTCACACGTACATTCATTCCTTCCACCAATCGCGCGTGATAATTAACAGCGGCTTTTATCTGCACCATTCCGTTTTCGTTTACCCACGGGTTGATTTCCGAAACACGTCCGCTTACCTCCAATCCGGGCATCGAAAAAGGAACGATTTTCATGTTATCGTCAATGTTAATAAAGCCAAGTTCGTTTTCCAGCACGGTAAACTGCACTTCGAGGCTGCGTGTATCAATGATGTTGCAAAACACTTCGCTTGGAGAAGAGAGCGTATGCGGTTTGGCAAACAGGTTGGCTATGACACCGCCGATGGGCGCGGTGAGCGTGGCGCGCTGCAAATCGTGCGTTGCCATATTGAACTGCGTTTGCGCCGAATTGAATCCGCTTTTTACCCGTGCAAGCTCCATCACATCTGTCGGAACTTTATTAAGGCTGTCTAATTTGTAACCTTGCCCGATAAGTACGTCTTGCATCTCCAACCGACTTCGGTCTAACGCATCTTTTGCCTGCTCCATCCGATTATTAATGGAGTAGGTGTCAAGTATAGCGATGCGCTGTCCCTGAGAAACTCGTGAACCATTTTTTACGAATATCTGTGAGATGGTTTCTGAGGTTTGAAATTTGAGTTCCGCCACCGTGCGTGCCGATATTTTTCCGTTACTCACCAATTCGTGTTCAAAATCTACTGTTTTGAGCGTGATGGCGGTTACTTCCGCCGGAGCGTCGGGCAACAGTTGTTGGACGGTTTCGTCGGGCTTTTTTTTCTTGTCGGCTTTACACGATGTGAATATGAGAAGCGATATTACCATTATAATGGTTGTGACGATACAGAAAATGTGTTTCATTTTGTTCAGCGTATAAATTTTTTACAAATATATAAAAAATCGGCAATCTACGAATAAATCGTAATGTTTTTATTCTTTGTTTTTTAAATGCGTATTAATATTAAATTTTAGCTTTCAATTTATACAATATGATTACCGGATTTTCGTCTTCGTTTAATAAATTGACTAATTTTTCTAACTCTTGTTGGCGTTTAGGGCATTTTACTTTGATTCCCTTCTTTTTATTTTCAGTATAAACCTCTTTTAGCTTGGCGGGAAGAATGCTAACAGCAATATAATCAGGATTGATAGCATTCAATTGCGACAATTTGTATCCACCATCCACATCGTTTTCCCAACCTCCACCAACAAGTGTCCCATATTTGCTCACTTCATCGGGATATTGCGTCCAAGATTTGGTTTCGTGCGAATGTTTATCGTAATAAACCAACCAACGTTTTTTATCCAACGAAAAAGACGCCAACAGATAACCATCGGTTTCACAGCAACTTAATCCATCAATAAAATTACTCCTTTCCGCTTCCAACAGACGAATGTCTTTGAATGCTTCCCGGTTGATTTTATATTTGCCCTGATGCAGGATGTATCTTGGCGTAATAGTATTTTTGCTTACGGAATACACGGTGTCGGTTACGCAAGTGTGTACGCAAACCGTGTCCCCATACCACCATATCGTGGGACTGTGCGCCATTCCTTTTGGATAATACGGCTGCAATTTCTTCAACTGCACCGTATCGCCTTTGTCATTGAGTATCCCGGTTACAAAAAGATTTGGGTCATCCATGGCAATTCCGTGATGCAGGTTAATGACAAACCGATTGGTATCGGACATGTTTATTTTGAACACTTCGTCGGAAACGGGCAATGAACTCAGGTAGTTTCCTTGAACATCATATCGAAGTATTTTGCGGTTGAAGTTGCTGTTGATGGCTACGACGGTGTCGAGCAGGGTGGAAGAACGAATGCCCAGATGCTCTGTAGGGCCTTGTCCTTTTTTCCCGATTTCGCGCAGGAATTTCCCTTGCCGGGTATAACAAAGCAATCGGTCGGGAACTTCCAGAAGCAGGTACTTATCGTTTATCGACACTCCAAAAATGGTGCCGACGAGCGAAGCGGGATATTCCGGACGTATGTATTCGATACTTTCTATAAAATCACTCATTTTCATCGGCTCAGTGGGCGATTGAACGGCCTTTTCCAAATCGATGACGGGAATGGGGTTTTCAACAACTTGTAAAGGATCTCGGTGCTTACTGCCTGTACATGCAATAAAAGCGACAGAAATTATCAGAAAGAAGAGTTGTTTTTTACTCATTATGGTGATCTTTTAACGTAAAAACTGTTCTTATTTCAACTTTATTTTTACCAATACCGGATTACTGTCTTCGGTGAGAGACATAAAAGGCGGTTTTGAACCGTCTTCGTTAATTCAGGGCTTGTTATATCAGTAATAAACAGCATTTTCACACATAAATCTTTATCAAGAATAAAAAAATATGGTTTTGTTCCTATTTCATACAGAGGAAAATCATCTTTTTTGTAAAAACTAATACCACCTTACCGTAATAATTCTCTTTAAAACGTTGTTCTATATCAGCAATACATAAAATGTTTGGATTGGTTTCGAAATCAGGAAAAAAACTCCTTTACATCATTAAAAACTGCTTCAACACATGGGCGACACATATTCTGATTTAACCCTACTACCAATTTGGGTTGATCCGTAATAGAAAGAATAGGAATGATATTGCCGTCATTTGATCCCACATAAATTGGTGAATTGCCTATACTGTATTGTTCATATTTAAACCTATTGATCGTTATTCCCTTGGATTCATCAAACATGAATTCGATGCTCTCCAAGTGTTCCAATCTGTGTTTCACATTATTTAACTCAGTCTTATATAATTGGATTAAAAACAATAAGCCGACATTAAATAACAAAAAACATATTGTAATACATAATAAAATTATTGACTTTGATTTATTTTTCATTTGAACCAGTATTTAATTAATATAGGATTTTCTTCCATTTCAGATTTCAACAATTCTTCAAAAATTTCTTTTTGGTTATCATCCAACATCTCTTTTGTGATACGTTTTTCTAAATCAACCCATTGACAGGGCATCAAAACATATTCGTCCGTAACAATTATCTCCTCGCCTCGATATGAGTTAAATTGAACTTTTTCGGTAAATTCAGAAATATATTTTGACTTTCTGCTCGCCCTGTCGTATATCACATTTACTTTGTCATCCAAATCAATTCTTGAAAGCGAGGCAAATACATATTTACTGTTATGTCTTACTGAGTGTATCAGGTAAGGAAATTGATCGAATAATTCTTCTACACATTTAGATAGGGATCTTTCTGATTCTTTTGAGAAAACAGCAGTTTTTCCTTCCCTGGTATACGTGCCAAAATCGAATCGAAAAGCGGCTTCAAGTTTTCTACTACCCATTTTGTATACTATAGGATGAACAGGTCGAAAAAAAAACCAATCTCCTCGGTACTGATATGGATTATTAGAAAAACTACCCAAACGACTATTTTCTTTAAATTCTTGATGTAACAACTTTTGCTCGTCAAGGTTAAAATAAATAATTTTTTCAGGTTCGAACATTGTATGAAAAACATGAGTCTGTGCATCTATAGCAGCAATGGTATGAACAACGCGAAAACCGGGAAAAGTAATTGTTTTTGTTTCGATATAATTCCCCAATAAATCATAAACATGCACCTTGCCGTAAGCTTCCAATACTTCAAGATTACTTGAAAAAGGGTTGATTGTAAAATCTTGTATCATAGAATATTCACCCTTGCCTTGTCCTTTGTTATCTATTTTGGATTTAAATCTGCCAAATTTATCAAAAACAAAAATTATGCTTTGTTTTGGATCTAATATGTAATAATTATCTTGATGAATTAGCATCTTTTTCACACCTACAAGAAGCACATCATTTGACGTTTCTAGTGGAATTAATTCAATAGATCGAAAATAATCGAAAAGAGAGACTTTCTCCGGACGGTCCAGATCGACAAAAATAGCACCATCTGTCTGTGGCTTTTGCTTACACATTGTGAAGAATACCACAATCAAGAGTATGAATACTTTCTTCATTATTGCTTATCAAATTAAAATTCTAAAAAGATGTCCGACGTTATTGGCACCGAACATCTTTTTGTATTGTTATTATAATGGACAAATAGAAAATGGATCTCCATTTGCTCTGCATGAACAAATCAAATTACCAGTAAATTCATGACATTCTTTCCCAAGACAATGTCCATAGTCGCATGTGATAGCAGGTGAGCACCGACAGGCATCAACCTGTTCACCACAGACTGAACAATATAGAGTCTCCCCACGAGCAAGAGCTTCTATGCTAGCCAAAGAGAAGTTAACATCTAATCCGTTATTAAATGCAAGTTTCAAATTCAAAGCAGCCAAGACAAATAGTGCTGCCGTACATATAAAAAGTATTTTCTTTTTCATGAATTTCAGTTTTAAAATTATTACTTTTCCTGATTCGTTTATTAGTTTGCCATATCTATCCTTTCAATAGCTCAAGCCCGTAGCTTGTAATGTTTGTTGCTTATAGCTCATTTCATTAAATTGACAGATAATGAGCAATATATATTGTCGCTGTTTGTTCTATAGGTCACAGAGAAAGTAACTACAAATCAATAAACTTGAAACCACTAAGAAAATCAGTAAAATATAATAGAAATGTCTCATTCGAAATATAAGCGTTGTTGTTAGAAATATGTATCTATAATTAAAAGGTTTATAAGAAAATTTACGGATTCAATCTGCTTACGCTGAATAAGATAAGTAAATATGTTTATTTTTCAACTTTAATTTTCAGCAGTATGTCATTCTCTTCTATGTTCGTTTTTAACAATAGTTGATCTCGTTCATCAATTTTGCAATAAACTGATTGACTGTCTACAAATATAGGCCATACATTTATTATTTCATCATTTAAATGTATAGGAGCGCCATATTTGTCATTAACCGAACAAGCAATATTTCTATATAACAACTTGCTCGTTTCAATATTCCAAATGTCTTGATATAATTTATTATTATAATAAAAAGTCATAAAATATAAATTATTGATTATTAAACCATAATCGTAGGTTATATAATTCTTGAATTTATTGTTTTGGGAAACATCAGAAAGTATTTCAATTGGGATGGCTAGCCTTCCTTTTTCAATAAAGAAGTAAGGTTGCACTTTATTTGGGTATATTTTATAAATGGTATCCGAAGAGATCGGTTTAATACATTTAGTATGATTGCTTTGTATAAAATCATTAATTAAAATATATCCCCTGTCAGCATAATTTTCATTATTAAAATTTGTGCCAATGAATTCATTCATGATATTGAAAGAATGATCCAAAATACCTACTAATTTACTCTTATTAGCATAAGGTGAATAACTGACTACATAAAAATTATTATCTAAATCTGTAATACTTCCTATATTGTCAATTGTAATTTCTCCGAGGTATCTTCCATTAAGTTGATACTCCAACATCTTTTTCTTAAACATATCGTGGATATAGAATGTAGAGTCAATTGAATTGTAAACAACATTTGATATGGAATTATATTCGTTCGGACCCTCTCCCTTAGAATTTATTTTAAATTTAAATTTTCCGGTTTGGTCGAAGAAAAAGATCATATTATTATCTAATAAGCATATATACTGGAGAGTGGTGAATTTTATATTAACATTAGAAATTAAGGAACTGTCAGTAGTCTCAAGCTTAATTATCTCTTTGTATCCTGCCATTTGATCCATTAAAAAAGATCTTTTCTGTTTGTCTATATTTTCGTATACTTTTAATGTTTGTAGATTTCCCTTATCATTGCTTTTAGTACATGATAGAATAAGAAATACTAATATATATAAAATAATTGGTAATTTTTTCATTTAATTCACAAAATTAATTTTAATGATTCTTCTGTTGGAGTTTGAAATTTTATTTGATCTATCTTTCCATTCTTAATTTTTAAAATGCAGGGATATATTTGTTTATCTTTTGGATAGGCAGAAAGGTATCTATTTTCTGTATCTAAAAAAGTTGTATTGGTGTTTACATCTATTTTGTATTTAAGATCTTTCATTGAAATAATATTAGTAAAAATAAAGATCATATTATTCTTGTCTTTATTTGATGAATAAAATTCTTCAGCGTAAGTAACAATAGTTCGTTAAAAATATAGTTTGGAGTCAAGCAGCACTTGCTGCAAACTCAATGAGTTCCTTGACAAGTTTATCATTTAATCTTCTGTTCGGTTTAATGCCGGACACGCAAATAAATCGTTCAAGCAAGTAGGCGTTGTGTATCATCGTTTTACATGATGCCATCGAAAAAGGAATACCTCTTTCCCTTGCCAGCACCTTTGCCAGGTTGACCGAGGTAAGAGATGCATTAAAGTTGAACGATAGCTTTGCTACGTCCCTTGCCTGCGATTGCATCAGTCCTGTGAAGCCTTTGGCATCCCTGAAGCAAAACTCGATCTGAAAACGGGTGCGGTAAAATTCTATAACATCTTTTCCACTCATCTCAGGATTGGTAGAGAAGAACAGTTTGGGATTTTTCCCATCCTTGGAATACCAGATGACAAGCCTGACCATCTGTTTAAATGATTTGGAATAGGCTATCAAGGTGTAGAGATCACCGTTATCAATATTGATCTTTTGCACTCTGGTTGTATTCAGGTTGGCCATGTCAATCTTTCCGTCGTAGAGTTTAGGCCTGCCTTTCTTGCCTGTCGGTTTCTGCAGTGTTGGATAATAAAGTGCGGCGTCATCCCTGAAACGGCTGACCAGATCAAACTTCATCTCTTGCAGACCCGTAACGAAGTTGTTCTTTGCGAAGTAGGCATCAGCAACCACGTGACGGCTTGCCCGATGGAGTTTCTCCTGCATCGATTTAAGGACCAAAAGGTACCAGCCAATCAGGTTGGCATCACGACTCTCCAGGGTTTGACGGTCCGGAGTCTGAACGGCCTGTAGGTTGATGCAATCCTTGTTGTCGACGTCTATAAGGCCCACTCCCAGGATTTCCAATCCTCTTTTCGCCTGACCGGCTGCACCCGACCAGAAGTAACCAATCCAAGGGGTATTCTTTCCTGATTTGGATATATAACTGGGATCAATGGCAATTGCCTTGCGATCTCCGGTTAATACCCTATCAGACAAAGACAAGTTAAACTCCAGCCAATCAAAATCCTTCGAGAAGTTCTGGCGAAATCGCTGTTCACACGACTTGCCATATCTCCCCAATTGTAGGAAATTAATCCTGCCGGGAATGACCAGATACAAAATAAGCGTCTCCATAAGGAATGATTTGAAACTTTTGTTTAACTTCGTAGTTAGTTCACCTAGAACATCACTACAGATACCTTTATATTGGTTAAGTATGCTGGTTCTATCCATCTTTATTAGGCTTTGATCAGCTATAAAGATACTGATAATCAGATACTTAACCATCTTTTTTATGTTAAACTATGTTATGTAAATCATTGAATTTTAATTAGTTAATTGAATATTTACCGAAGTATTGTAAGTAATACATCCACCACAGCCTTCATTAGGAATAATTATGACAAAATCTATCTTTTCTAATTGCTTTTCTGTAAAATCGGTTCTTAATTGAATATCGAAACTTTCCATATAATCTTTTTTATTACAGGAAAATCCTATAAGTCCAATTATCATAAGTATGAAAAATTTATTTTTCATTTTTCATTAATTTATAAATTGTAAATAACATGAGGTCTTCATCAGTACTCTCTTTTTGAATATGTAATCCTTTCTGACTGACATGCATTGTGAAATTATTACATGGATGACATCTTCCAATATATGTTTCTCCGATTTTCCTTAACTCATTATCTAATATTATAACTGAGATTTCTTTAATCCATTTAGGTATTCCCTCATATTTAGTTTTCATTTCGGCTATGCGATAATAAACATTGTTAAATTTGTCATATTTAATATCTGAATAACTGTAATTTTCAGTAAAATACTGTGTAGCTGCTTCTGTATTGACGTATTTCTTTCTTTTTTTTAACGGTGGTATTTTGTCTATTTTTTGACTTCCAGCATAAAATCTTTCGTATGGTTCGAACTTTAAATTACTTTTATAGATATAATGATCAATAGGGAAGCTAAAAATTAGCATATCATCTATATTATTGTAAGTTGAATATATCCACCTATACAATCCACCTCCCCAGTTATACTTAAAATATATGTCCGGATAAGATAAATAATAATCAACGTCATTATTTTTTAGATTTATTTTACCACAGATCATTCTATTTAATTTATTCTCATCATTGTATTCTCCTGAGATATTACCAAAGAAAATTAGATTGTTATTTTTATATATTAATTTTGAAGCACCATGCGGAGGTGCAGGATAATATAGAATTTCTTTTTTTACTGGTATTTCGATCCTTTCGTTCAGTCGGGTATTTTGTATTATTATGCTATTGTTATTGTAATCAAATAAAAAAATAGTATCTCCTGAGATCAGATAAGTACTTATACCTTTGTTCGGTAAGGGAATTACATTTTTTAGATTATTGCTATTATCATAAATAAGAATTTCATTTTTATTCGATAGAAATGTAAACAATTCTTTGTCTTCGAGGTATTGTGATGATATTGAAATATCAGAGGTTAAAGAATCTAATTTATAAGATATAGATTCATATTCTTGTAAAGAATGATTGTTTGTGTGGTTGGTCTGAGGATTTATATTCACTTTATCGTAATTGCATGATATTAACAATAGCGTAAGCAGCTTTATTAATAATATGATTCTCTTATTATTCATCTTACTTAAAATTTATTATAAACACTAATTATTTAAAATTCAATGATTATCAATTATTTAATTTTTAGTTTTTTACTAAGTTTGTACTAAGTATGCAGAATATATCGTTGAGTCCCCTCCGATAAGTTTTTTTCGCTAAAAAGTTCCTGAAAATCCTATTGATTTTAAGCGAGTTGTAAGCCACTGAAATTGGGTTTTGGGGTTTTCGGAGCAGACTTATTCAAAAAGGGAGTCTTGTTTTTTATTTTATCTATGCAGATAGGATGCCTCAAAAAGAGGCAACCTATAAGCACTGCTTAAAATTACTTTACACAGTCTTTTTTGTCGAACCATGCAGCATTCTCACAAAAATAAACTGTACCATTGGTTGTACAATGTCCGTCGTTTTGACCTGGTCGGGTTATACATCCCTGTTCACTTTGAGCTAATGCCTCTACATTATCTAGTACTAGATATGAATAATTAGCTTTATTATTCATACTAAGGTTTACTCCGTAACCTGCAGTTACAAGAAATGCAATTGCGAAAATACTGCTTAAAATTGCTTTTTTAGTCATAATAACGTCTTTTTTGATTTATAAAATACTGTTGTTGTGCCATATCTATCCTTTCAATGGCTCAAGCCCGTAGCCTGTGATGTTTGTCGCTTTTTTCTTCTTTGTCTGCTACCTCCTTTTTTATGTTTGTAAAATCATTCAAGTGAAACAAGTTTTTAAAAATAGAACTTCATAATGAATCAGCAATAAATCATAACTCATTTATAACTCATTTCGCTTAATTGTCATGTAATGAGCAGTATGTATTGTTGTTCTCTTTATCGGGCACAAAGAAAGCAAGTGCAAATTATTAGAATAAAAACTCATCCTCCTAAAAATAAAGTGTTAAGATTCTGTCTCAATGCTGACATCCGGTTCATTCAATTTTTTTCAGTATTCGCTTCCACCGGATTTTTCCCGAATACGGCTCTTTGGATTTCCAGATAAAGGAAGCCTTTCCCACAATCAGATCATCGGGGAGCAAGCCCCAATAACGCGAATCCTGCGAGTTCTCCACCTTGTCTCCGCCCATAAAAAAATAATTATGTGAGAAAATGTACGATGGAAGAGGAGTAGCATTGTCCCACAACGTATCTTTGCCGAGTGTGAGCGAATAGCCTTTCTCCCACTCGATTATTTTCTTGTATAAAAGGCTGTTTGTCCTGTCCAACACTATTTTATCTCCTTTTCGGGGGATGTATAGAGGCCCGAAATCCTTGATGTTCCAGTCGAGCGTGCTGTCCCACGGGAAGGCATGAAACACGCCGTCGTGCAATTGTTCTTTTGTTGTTCGGCTCAATTGTCGCTCCGCCGCGATGTTCCCGTATCTTTTGCCCGTATCGGCATTTATCACGTAAAACCCGTTAATTATCCGGAGCGTGTCGCCGGGAACTCCGATACAGCGTTTGATGAAGTATTTTGACATATCCATTTCGATCCTGTCCCAAGTATCGGGATGGGGAATATGGAAGACAACCACATCGTTGTTTTTAATGCGGGTATAGCCGGGCGCACGCCGGATGTTTACCTTTTTCCCTTCCACGGCATCGAACAGGTCGAACAACCGGGCGCCATACGCCAGTTTGTTTACCAGCACATAATCGCCGGGGATGATTGCCGGCTCCATCGAATCGGTGGGGATTCTGTACGAACCGAAAACGAATACGCGCAGCAGGATGAAACCAAACACCAGAATTGAGCTGTAGTAGAAGATATTCAGCCCGATATTGCCGATTCTTTTTATTACATTTCGTTGTTCACTTTTCATCTTCAATTTCCTTGCTTTTCAATATTTTCTTTACTTCATCGCGCATCTCATTGATGGCCGTCGAGTGTACCTTGGGTTCTTTTTCCAGAACCGCATGAGCCGCCCGTTTCATTTTTTGCGGTTGATAGTTGGCGGAATCGGCATAGAGCTTCGTGAGCAGGTAATAGGGATAAATTCTTTCGGGCAGCAAATATGTCGAGTTTAAATAGCACGTCTCGGCTTCCTTGTATTTTTTCATTTCGTGGTAATTGCGTCCTTTCACGTTGTAAAACATCGGGTCGCAACTCAATTGAAGACCACGTGCGAGTATGCTGTCGGCTTTTCCGTATTCCTGCATAGCATTAAGCGCGACAGCATATTCAAAAACAAATTTTTGGTCGTGATTTAACCTTGGATAAAGCTGGGCATACCCATCCATCACACTTTGGTATGAGCGCATATTATAGAGAGGACGGATTTTGGTCCACTCTTTTTTTGCTTGGCTATAGAGTTGCAGTTGTTTCAGACAAAGCAGCGTACAGGCAAAGAGTACAATTAAAAATAAAATAGAATTATAAATGTTTCGCTTTGTTTTTTTCTTTCGATGAGCTTTCTCTGTTTTTGAAACGCAAACCGAGCCAAGCAGTACCCACATTACCAGAAATTCCCATAAATAATAGGGATAAGAGGCAAAGGCAAAAACGGATAATGTTAAAAAACTTCCGGAAGCACCGATTTGTTTGTTTCGTATGCCACTTCGAATGATGAAAACGGTGAGGAGCAAGAACAGGATGCCGCCCAAAACGCCCTGTTCGAGAAATATTCGCAAGTATTCGTTAAAAGCATATTCGGGACTTCCGGCAACCAACTTTTCGGTTTCGGAACCTATTCCGCTTTTAAAGTAATCCATTTGTGCCTGTGCATAAGCGGCGGGAAAACCACCCAAACCCACACCTTTCGCCGGCGATTCTTTGATTGCCAACGCGGTAATTTTCCACATAAACAGACGACCGTTGGCGGAGTTTTTTTTTAGGTGGAAAATGCCGTAAATCCCTCCGATAAACAGGACGATCATTATAGCCGTAGCCAAAATAACTCTTGGCGGATTTCGTTTTTCGATGTTTCTTAACTTCGCAATTGCATTAGTATCAAAAAACAGTACCAATATACACCCAATAATTGCCGCAATCCATGCCGTACGACTCAATGTGGCGGGAAATACCGACAGAAGAATTATACCGACAGCAAGAAAAACATGTTCTAAAATCTTGTTTTTGTGCCTGAAAACGAGCCAAAAGTGTAACGTCAGCGGAAAAATCAGGGCGATAAACCCGCCGTAAGGACCTGGATTGAAAAACGAGCCGGTGGTTTTGAACACAAAGTGGCTAGAAGGCAGTAAGTTATAGAGTTGTCCCAAACCCCAAACACCTTCCACTAAACCCAATATGATAATAGCATAGGTTACTTGCTTTGAGAAAACAGGAAACAAAAAAAAGCACACACGACAAATGCACCACAATATACCCAATAGAAAGACAGTATATAATGATACAGGTGCAAGATGTCCCTGATAGTCGTAGTTGACGGCTATCACTACAATAAAGGAAAAAACTATCAGATCGATAAATATATCGATATTAGTATTTATTAAACGCTTATTTGGATTTATTGCATTCATTTAATACCATAAAATCTCTTTATCCCTGTAAATAAAAAGCCGTGAACCCTGCCTATTATTTTTATCCTGATGTAATAGGATAAACAGAGCATTTTTCGGAACATCCTTGTATATCATATGTTTGCCAGTCCCCATTTGCTTTTGAATGGATTGCCATCCATTATTCCAATAAAATAACTCAAACTCAAACTCTTTTTTCAATCCGGAGTCAATATAAGGTGTAAAATCCACACTTGAGATACAATATTCTGCCCCTAAGTCAATATCGATGAAATTCTTATTTAACTCCTTAATATATCCTGTAGACTTATATTCATCAAAAATATAAGAAACTTGTTCTCCGTTTTCTATAGAATCAAGAGGGTGAACTAACTTTACGTGATTAATTTTTTTCTCTTTTTTTTCACTATCTCTTTGAAAGAAGGACAAATCACTATAAGCCAGGGTTTTACTGGGTAAAGACAAACGAATATATCTGACTGTTCTATTTGAGTATGAACCTATCTTATCACCATATATCTCCACTGAATCGGGAAAAACACATAGGGTGTCTGATTTCTTAAACGATCGGTCACAACTTCCTTTCACCACAGTCCCGCTGATAATTAGATGGTTAGATAGATTGCTCAGGAGTGATTGTGAACCATAATGTTTAATACACAAATCCTCAGTATCCTTAAGATCTGAATTAAAATATTCAATTTCACCGGATTCATTTAATAAAAATGGTTCCCCGGCAGGATTGAGAGATTTATTTATATAATAACAAGGTAAATAAACGATATCCTTTCCCATCCCTTTAAAAACAGCTTTGTTTTTCTTAATCCGCCCCCACTGTACTGGACGCCAACCGTTTGCACTCCAAACACATAGATAAGCGTAGTAAACATTTTCAGAAAGATTTGATAATGGAACAGAGACATTTGCAGTATCAAAATATTCATGAGAAACATCCTTTTTCTTGAAATTTCTGAAAAGTGGGGGAATATCTTCAATATCCACTCTAGTATCGGTAATTGGACCATCAAAATAATTTTTGAAAGTGTGCCTGTATATCTTAGGTGCTCTGAAACGCCCATAAATATAATCAAATGTTTTATTGTTATAAATTCGTTTATATTTCCACCTGTCCTGATCCCAAAAAGGCTCGAATGCAAATGACTCACCGTCTTTGATTAACACATTCCATGAATGATCGTTGTACCTGTTACCCCATGCCGGAACAAAATCAATAGCAATGGCCATACCCAACGATGAAAATAATAAAGAATTATACCAACAGCGATTCGTACATAAACCGTGGCGAAGACACTCCAAGGTCGATGCATTTAAAATAGGAACTTGTATGCCCCAAGATCTCAAATATGTGATGTGCCGGTATTGATACAGTAACGAATCGGCTTCGTCTATCATATCTTTTCCGGGCTGAGTGAAATATCGCCTTTTGTGTCTGTCATGGAACCTTGTCCTTGCGCTATCAATTACCAAACCGTTCACTCGTCTGTAAGGAAGGATATATTCACAAAACTCATCGAAGCTACAATTTTTTGTATATACATTCTCTTGCCACGCACTAAAAGCCAAGTCAATCTCGGAAATTAATTGTTTAGCCGAGATGGTTTCCAAATCCAATTGGAAAGGCAGGCTGCGTAATTGAGGATTTCGGGTAGAAAAAGCGTTCCAAAGGCTGTCGATTTTTTGTCCTCTGTCGGCGTTCATGGTATAATTGTATTCCTTCGCTAATGCATTATATTCCTCATAGAATGGAGCGCATAAATTTAATATCTCCTTATTTTGAGAAAAAGACCCGTACATATTTGTTATAAGGAATCTGGCGGCTTTAAGCTTTAACGTATCGTCCTTATAATGGTTAAAAACCTTTTCCAATTCAGGCCTGTTTGTGCCGGATAATTTTAAGGCATGATGCAATAGCTTGTTCTCCTTTTGATTACAAGAAGTAATTGTAATCAAAGTTGCCAGTACACAAATCCAAAACTTATGCCGACATTTTCTTAATTGAAATTTTACTCCCATATCTGCTGATTATTATTTCTCTCTTTGTTTTCCGGGGCAAATTTATTCCAACTCATTAGCTAAGAACGTACAAACCATTTCTTTTGTATGACGAGGCCACAACCGCGGCTGACTATTTGTTCAAATGGTAATGTTTCATTTTTAGTTTTGTCTTATTTTTTCAATTGATGCAGTTTCACTATTAAAAGCATAAAATGTATCATTCTCTATGCAAAAAGTCGAATATATATTTCCAGGTAAGTGATAAATTGTATTTAGCTCAAAATTTGGGCGTAATTTAATTCGTAGTATAGTGTTCGCCAGAAACTTATCTCCTTGAGTGGAAATAAGAAGATATAATTCACCATTGTCTATATAGGATTCCCTTACAAAAGCTGTATAAGAATTAGGACTATCAGGCTTTGAATTAATGAATTCTATATTTTTCTGAATTATCGGAATAAAAGAGTAATTAAATGATTCAAGTTTTTCCTTGTTAATAAGGTCATACTTCTCTATTATTGGTTGATTATCAGATACGGCATAGAAATATTCATGATCTTTTAATAAGTCCCTTTTATTTTTTATAATATTTTGGAGAGAATGATTAAAATCAAATGATTCTCCAAATGAACTTATGTCTTTTTTATTTGTGAGATTTAAAAGTGAAATACTGGTTTTTAAATCCCTATTATATGAACCCATATACAGAAAATTATTATGGGTAAATATTCTCTGTTCAGAGAATACCTTCCGTATTAAAGCTATAGATATAGTTATTGTCGGCTAAAAAACATTTTATGGATTTGCTACCTATATCCATGATATACACACTGTCATTAACAAGAAAAAAATTTCGTGGTTCCGTTAAATCGTGTGGTCCTATTCCCCATTCACCAATTCTTGTATTTATACTAAAATCTGTGTTTAGCTTTATTAGTTGACGGCTTGTTCTTTCCAAGAAATAAATATGATTTTCTGTAATTTGCATTTTTATTGCGTCTGACATGAAAATTGAATCCGGAAGAACATCCATACTGCTTTCCAAAACGCAGGAAATAATTTTAAAATCAGCATTGTATTTTTTACAAGAACAAATGAAAATGATAAATAATATAAAGAATACCGGTTTTTTAGATAAATAGTTGATCATTGGAATTGAATTTTGAAGAAGTGTCCAAATGTATTATTATAAGTCTATATTAATGCATGTTGGACACTCTTTTGTTAAACTTAGCCTTGGCAATATGTATAATTATCGTCACAACATACATAACCAATTGTATGGCTCTCATCTCTTGTATACCGACAAGAGCTTCCCGAACAAGAAATTTCAGCACCATCTAAACAAGTGATCTTTACAGAACACGTTGATCCTCCACCACTTTCATCTTGCGCCAAAGCTTCCACATTTGCCAACGCCAAATCACTCAGATTGGCATTACTTTTCAAACTTTTGTGCACTCCAAAACCTGCGGTTGCTAGGAGTGCGAGAGTAAAAATTAGATAGATTGTCATTCGAACGTACTATCAATTACTTTTTCAAGATTTATATAGAACACTTCATCCGTATCCATATTTGTTGTATATAATCTATTTCGAACATTATCCAGCCATATTTCATGAATCGGGTGATCCGATATAAGTTCATAGAGTAAACATCCATTCCAATCAAATACGTGAATGGTGTTGATGAAGGGCAACTCATTACTCCATGGATCTTTACCCCAATATGTCGCATAAATATATTGATCATCTGCTTGTATACGCACATAGTTAGTATTGATAACTTTCTTTTTTTTCTGAAAAATGGAAAAATCGGGACTGCCATGCATTCGAAACCCGTTAATTTCTCCCGTTTTGGTATCAATAATATTAAGTTGATATAGATGTGTCATGGCTTGTACAATTTTAGTGCCATCGGGTTTGAAAGTATCGTTGGAATTGAAGAAAGCTTCAGGAATAATATATGCCAGACCATTTTTAATTGAATTTCTGTAAATAGGATAATCTTTTAATGTTTTGTCGGTGTAAAGTGTTCGCTTTTGGTAAAAAGGTAAAGATGCCTCTTCGTCATTTATTGGTAAAGATTGTATATAGGTAAATAATGTGTCTATATCTTGATAAAATATATAATTGTAACGTGCTCCCATAACCCCTCTATTGTTGGAATATGGAATGATGGAGTCTATTACAGTTGTTTTCTGCTTGATTGATTGACTAATATTCCATTTTATTATTACATTTTCATTTGCTGCAAATAATAAAGTTTTTAATTCATTTTTCTCTTCGAAAAATTGATAAATATAACTAACAGCAGCTACCTCATTCGGCCCTTGTCCCTTGTTGCAAAATAGACCAATTTCCTTTCCTGTATCAAGGTTAAATACATTAAAGAAATGATTCGGTAATTTTGGATTCATGAAAAACATCAATGAATCGTGTACTGCAATCCGTCCATAATTAGGACCCTCTAACGGTACAGGATTCAATGAAACCGATTTCACTTTTTTAATCTTGCTGTTAATATCGTGAATATTTCCATTGAAATAAATGTCATCATTATATTCTATGCAACCAATAATAAAAATTAATATTGATATAATCCAGAGTATTCTATATATTTCTTTCATCAAATTAGTTGTTATTTATGATTATTAATAAAATACCATATTCAATGGTTCGATAAGTTTTTAAGCTATCGCTGTAGCAAGACTGATCACCAACTTATCCGAACAATTTAAATCTGCACTCAATTCAATGATTATGAGTATTATATACAAATGTTTAAGCACCTATTGATATTGTAAAATATAAAAAATATGATGAGGTCATTTAGTCAATCAACCTCATCATTTTACAACTAAATTATTTTGTACATCGATCTTTATACGATTCTGAATATCCACTTAACTTATCATTGGAGGGACAGGGATAAATCGTATTATCATTTGTTCTACTATCACAAAACTTTTTCCACCCATTATTACTTGAAAATGATTGTTCCATATAACAATAACCAACATTTGTTCCATCTTCACCTTGTGCCAATGCCTCCACATTTGCCAACGCCAAATCATTCAAATTGGCATTACCGTTCATACTTTTGTACATTCCGAAACCTGCGGTTGCAAGGAGTACGAGGGCGAACAGGCCCGAAAGAATTTTCTTCTTCATTCCTTTAAAAATTTAATTGTTTAAAACTATTGATTTCTGCCTCTTTTGCAGAGGATTTTTATTCCGTATTTCCTTTTAGCCGTATAATCAACGGCGAGTTGTCCATATTGCCGTACACCGAAACGGTTTTATTGAAATACCCCCGGTCGTCGGCATTGTAGGTGATGCTTATCCGGGTTGTGCTGTCCGGCAGTATCGGTCTCTTTTCGTATTCAATATGCGTGCATCCGCACGAGGCGCGGGTATCGAATATCATCAAAGGCGATCCGCCCACATTCTTTATTGAAATGCTAACCGTTTTAGCCTCTCCTTTGGGGATAGTTCCCAGATCAAACTCCGTGTTACCTACTTCAATTTGTGTGTTGCGAGATGATGGTGTTCCTCTGCTTTGATATGCATTCTGTGATATTTCGGATAAATACATCTCCTTAACCCGCAAATTATGAACGGGATTTCCGATAAACACGACTTTATTCTCATCGTCGAGCAAAAAAGTCTGAAATTGCTGATGTGTCGGAAAACGATTCACCGCATTCAGTTTATCTTCCATATCAATACAAACCGGGATGTCAAGACTGTCTCTTTTTAAGAGATACGATATTTCTCGCAAATCTTTAGGATGGAATACGAAGATAACGGGAACGGTACCGTGAGTCATGGAATCTGCCTCTTTTATAAACTCTTTCCACTTATGCAGTTGCAGTTTGCAACTGGTGCAACCGATGGAATCCACATACACCAATATTTTGTGAGATGCCGGAGGAATGGTGTAATCTGTGGTGTCTCTGCCGTGCAGCGTAAAAACAAGACCTTTCGGGAAAATTATTTCCCTGTTCTGCCATTCGGTAACGACTTTGGCAATTTCTTTTTGCGGATTATTTTTACAAGAAAGCATCAATCCGCATACACCCGTCAACAAAACAAAATAAGATAATCTCATGTTACAAATGCTCTAATTTAAATTTTACCACGGGTAGATTGGAGTTTACATCAACGGCATACATCTCTTTTGTCTCTTCATTTACATCAATACCGTAAATAAACCGATCCAATGTATATTTGACGAGCGGTTCTCCTTTTACCGAAAAAACGTAGATATATTGACCGCCGTCTGTCGCGGGTTGCCGCTGTTGTGCAATCTCTTTAAAGCTTCTGCCGTGAAAAACGGCATAAATATATTTATCCGTTACCTGAATGTCGCTGAATCCCATAATTCCCGAAGGGATTGCCATTCCTTTCGCCTCATTATATTCCGGCTCTCCGTGAGGGCCAAACTTCACGATATGCGTACCGTCTTTTAAGTTAAAAATTTCCAGCACTTCTCCCAACTGGGTTACCATAGCCAGAATTCCGTTATCTGGGTTATAGTCTATGAAGGAACGCCATGCCTGGGCTAAAGCTATGTCTTTGTTTTTATGTTCTACGCTTGGTATTTCACCACGGCTGGATTTTATATCCCCATTCATATCAATAATATGAAAACGGTGTTTGCCAGAATAGTCGGGAATGATAAAGCAGGAATCATCATACAAGGCAAAATCCAATGCGCGAATAATCTCTTTGTCTAAAGATATTTCCTTTGTACTCGTCTTTTCATGAACACGTTGCAATGACAAATTCGTAATCAAGTGCTTGTTCGCATCCAATCCCCACATCTTTCCCCCGGCTAATCTGAAATTTTCAACTGACAGATTCTCTTCGGGTGCTTGACCACGCTTTCTGAAAGAAGATATATACCGGAATTGTGGATAGGTAAAAGAATGATAGAAATAGTCGGGATGATGCAAATCCATTACAATGGCCAAACTGTCTTGATGCTTAATCCTGAACGGATAGCGCAACATGACAGAATCCGTTTCAATACTCTTTCCTGTAAGTGAGATGTTGACGGGAAACGAGTCATAAGAGAGGTTGTTGTTGGTGTTCTTACACCCTATGGCAACCGTAAGTAAACAGCAGATAAGAAGATTGTAGCTTAGGTACTTCCTCATTCCGATTAAAGTATTCTAATATAAGCAACTTTGGTGGAAATCTGCGGACAGTCTAAGCTGCCAAGCCCCAAACACCGATAATTTTCTCCATCTTCTCCTGATGCCAGCGCTTCAATATTTGAAAGCACCAATTCGGATTTTATGCCGTTTCGTTGGCTTTTTAAATACACAAGAGACAATACTGATACTGCCATAAATAGTGACAAAATTACTTTTTTCTTTTTCATGATCTTGAGAAATTAATCTTAACCGGACGAAGATAGAATTTAATAATCAATTAATAAAAAATGCTGGCTCATTTATAACTCATTTCGTGTAATTGTGTAAAAATGAGCGGCATAGATTGTTTGCTCATGTCCGATTTTGTCGTGAATTTTGTGTCTTTCAAGATTATTTCTACCTTTACGGTTCAAAACCAAGAGCGATGTTTTTCACCGATTCAACATATAGAAAGATAATTTTGTATCTTATTATTGCAGCTTCTTCCATCTTTACGTTATTGGCGGTTTTGGGAACTGCTGAGTATAAAGAATCCGAGCACAAATTACAACAAGAATTATCATCCATATTTAACCAATCCATACAAAAGCAGGTTAGACTAAATATGGAAGGAGAATTTGTAGTAATGCATAGTCCAATGAATTCATCAATAAAAAAAGGAACATTTCGAACCCAAAGAGTTATTACAGAAGATACAATTATTACAAAAGAAGTTGAAGTGAGTGGAGATATGGGATTGGATCTATTTAGAGATTCGCAAACCTATCTGTTCCTTCGGAAACGTATTCAACCGCAAGAATTGCAGCAAATTTTCGACTCCGAACTGGAGGAAAACAAACTTATGTGTTCTTCTGTCGTTCTAATACGCCACAATCAACGGACACAAACAAGCGGTGACACTACCAAACTTAGTTCTTATTACCGGATGCCAATTGTAAAAGGTGGAGTTTTTGATGAAATTGACTATGAGGGATTTGTTTACTATTCACCTTTTGTCGTCTTTAAGTTGATGTCTAAGAGATTATTGATCATATTACTATTTATTGAAATTTTAATGTTGGGTGTAACCGCATATTTATTTATAGAGAAAAGAAAAATAAAACCCGATAAAATTGTGAAACGAGGAAAATATTATTATCTTGGTAAAACTATTTTCGATACGCGTAAATGTGAATTAATTGGACAAAAGGGAGAAATCGTCGCTGTTACCAAGCAACCATCTGAAATGCTTTTGATGTTTCTCCAGAGTGATGAACACGTAGTCAGAAAAAACGCACTAAAAAAAATACTGTGGCCTGATAATCAATATACTGCTGATCAAAATCTGATGAGTGCAATTAACAAATTAAGAAATTATCTTAAAGAGATGGATTGCACATTTAATCTAGTCACAAAAAAAGGAGATGAATATTATGAATTGAAGCATATGCAAGATGATATAGATGAAAAGGTGGTAAAAAATTAGACTTACGGAAATAAAAATAAACAAAAAGGCACAAGTTAAAAATGTGTATCGTTCTTTTCTTAAAAGCCGAATTGGAAGATGTAGTGGATGCATTGGCTTTAGCCATCATCAACTTATTCAAACATGACATTGGTACATTTGACTACGACTTGGATACCAATATTACCGCGGAGTTATGGAAAAGTTTAAACTAGCTACTTCTGATGTTAAGTTGTCTCTTCCCTTCAGCGCAACTTTTTTTCCTATGAAGATAAGAAAGCAGATGAAAAACGATAATAGAAAATACAATGATTCACTGTTACCGGTTGAAACTATGATTAACGATTTGAATGCACCATACTATATCTCTTACAAAATTAAAAGTGAAGTAAAGAAATGTGCAAAAAAATATTTTCAATTTTATTTTTGGTAAATATTAAAATAAATTCATACCTTTGCAGTCGCAAAATGAAATAAGGTGAAATTTGCAGAAAATCAGCAATCGCCTATTCAGTGGAGTAATCTTATTTTTGATTTGTAAATTATTGATTGCCAGAGCAATCCAAGATAAAAACAAATCCCGGGCGGATCACGAATACTGAACTCCTGCACAAAAAAACAGGAGTTTTATTTCATACATACAAAATTTCTAACATTCACAAAAACTACTAAATGGCAACAAAACTGCGTTTACAAAGAAGAGGCCGTAAAAATTACGCCTTCTACCAGATTATCGTTGCAGATAGCAGAGCTCCACGTGATGGAAAGTACATTGAAAGGATCGGATCTTACAATCCGAACACAAATCCTGCTACTATCACTTTAGATTTCGACAGAGCTTTGTATTGGCTGCAAGTGGGTGCGCAACCCACAGACACCGTCCGTAATATTTTGTCGGACGAAGGAGTATTAATGAAAAAACATCTCCTGGGAGGTGTAGCAAAGGGCGCTTTCGATGAGGCAGAAGCTGAAAAGAGATTCGAAGCATGGATGAACTCCAAACTGCAAGCCAGCCAAAAGCTGAAAAACAAAGACGAAGAAGCACAACGTGCAGCAGAAAAGGCCCGCCTGGATGCTGAAAAAGAAGTGAACAAAGCAAAAGCGGAAGCATTGGCGAAGAAAAAAGCCGAAGCGGAAGCTGAAAACAATCCGGTTGCAGAAGAAACAGTAGAAGAGACCGTTGAGGCTGCAGAAACAACTGAAGTTACGGAAACAACTGAAAATGAATCCGTAGAACCAAAAACAGAAGCTCCGGCTAATGAAGCTCCGGCTGAAGAGCCAAAAGCGGAATAATCAGTCTACCACATACCTTTTTAAATGCGCCTGACCGGCGCATTTTTTTTGTTTTGCCACAAATTGTTAACTTTTTTTAAAGATAAATTATCCTTAACAAATTCGAAACATCCATTTTTAAAGCTAAATTTGTAGATTAATTACTTCGTGACTATACTGTATTTCCACGTGTAAAAATTACGGAAATGAAAAAAGAAACAAGAGAAAAAATGGTTAAAACGCTAAATATCATAGCGAAAGACCGAAAAAGAACCAATATATTAAAAAGCTCGGAGCAAAAATTAATAGCATACCTGGTTCAAAAAGTTCCGTTATGGATAAATTCGGATGGACTGACCGCCATCGGTTTTTTTGGAAATGTCATGGTCGCGTCCAGTATTGTGTTAGGTGCTTTTTTCAGCCGCTACTGGCTACTGCTATCCATCGTTGGATTTGCGATTAACTGGTTTGGCGACTCACTCGACGGCAGAATTGCCTATTACCGGAACAATCCACGTAAATGGTACGGATTTTCGTTGGACGTTACCGTCGATTGGGTAGGTACCATCTTAATAGGACTCGGATTTACGGTTTATGCAGAAGGGGTCTGGAAATACTTGGGCTTTCTGTTCGTCGTTCTGTACGGATGGCAGATGATCACGGCACAACTGAGGTATAAGGTAGGCGGACAATATTCCATCGATTCGGGCATATTCGGGCCCACCGAAGTCCGCATCATCCTGGGAGCAATTATTACCTTGGAAGCATTTATTCCCCATTCCATATATTACCTCACTACATTGGCAACAGCCTTTTTGCTCTATTCAAATTTCGTGGAAGCAAAAAAATTACTAAAACTTGCCGATAAACGTGATGTGGAAGAGAAAAGAATTAAAGCAGAGGATCTTCAAAACCGGCAAAGAGAAAACGCCTGATCCTCCGCAATACCAGCAAGACCCCGATATCATCCTATCGGGTTTTTTATTGGCAATAAAATTTTCGGCAGGCATTGACTGCCTCAGCCAACGCAAATTTTCCCTAAAAAGAAAGCTGCGCTTTAACTATTCTCTTAAATAATGTTGTAAGCCAACTACTTTTACGATTTTTTATAATTTTAAGGGGATATGTTAAACAAAAAAGCCGTTTATTTGTTAAATTGATAACTAAAAACGATCTTTAATATTTTTAAATTTGTCAACTAAAAAAAACGGAGATAGGTAAAGCAAAAGTATGAAAAAATCGACTATCTGGTTGCTTGCAGTAGTTATGTTCGTAGCTTTCTTCTCGTTGCTATTCCTTCAGGTAAGATATATGAAAGCAAGTATGTCTGTGAGGGAGCAGCAATTTAACGAGATGGTGAAGAGAAGCCTTATTAATGTATCGAGAGATTTGGAACAGGAACAAACCCGGCGATACCTGGAGGAAGATATGCTGGAATCGGAAAACAGGTACTCTCAGTACAAACAGTCCGGATCTTCAACCAACATCGTTACCGAACAAACCCGGGCAACCATTACGAATCCCGATGGAAGTGAAACAAGGATTGAGCAGATCATTCAAAACCAAAGTTCAATAGACGAAATAGGAAGAGGGGGAGTATTTTTATCGCCACGGCACGGCGTAAACACGATCTCAAAAACTTCGTTTGACTTGCAACAATCGTTTTCAAAACGTTACCTGTACGAACAGGCGCTGATGAATGAGGTTATTTTAAAACTCCTGTACAGGGCAAGCAGCGATCCGATTGAGGAACGGATAAACTTTTACGATTTGGACAAATATATCCGGTCAGAGTTGCTAAACAGCGCTTTAAACGTTCCTTACAGTTTTCAGGTCATCGACTTCAACAACAGGATAGTTTATTCTTCACCCGGATTTTCAGCCAGGGATGAAAAATCAACCTATACTCAGATTCTGTTTCCAAACGATCCACCGTCGAGACTGAACTCGCTGAAAGTATATTTCCCAACAAAAAGGGACTTTGTGTACAGCGAACTCTCATTTTTTGTGCCCTCCATGATTTTTACGTTCATCCTTTTGGTTACGTTCATTTTTACGATTGTGAGTCTGTTCAGGCAAAAACGGCTGTCAGAAATGAAAAACGATTTTATCAACAACATGACTCACGAGCTTAAAACGCCCGTTTCGACCATCTCACTGGCATCACAAATGTTGAAGGACGAATCCATCACCAAATCGCCCGAAGTATTCAAACACGTGGCAGGTGTGATAAACGACGAAACAAAACGATTGAGTTTTCAGGTAGAAAAGGTACTGCAAATGTCGCTGTTCGATAAACAGAAAGCCACATTGAAAATTAAGGAAGTAGATCTGAATGATATCATTGTAAATGTGGCCAACACCCATATATTGAAGGTAGAAAAATTCAATGGAGAACTCGATATCGACCTGCAGGCAGAAAATACGATGGTCAATATCGACGAAATGCACTTTACCAACGTGCTCTTTAATCTGCTCGACAATGCACTGAAGTACAAAAGAGAAGATGTGCCGCCTGTATTGATGATTCGTACCCGGAACGAAGGTAACAAAATCATTATATGGGTAGAAGATAACGGAATTGGGATAAAGAGAGAAGATGTGAAAAAGATATTTGACCGGTTTTATCGCGTTTCCACCGGAAACATTCACGATGTGAAAGGATTTGGATTGGGACTTGCTTACGTGAAGAAAATCGTAACCGACTTGGGAGGTTCAATTCGGGCAGAAAGCGAATTGGGCAAAGGAACAAAATTTATAATAAGTTTACCCGTAATAACACAGAAATAAAATGGAAGAAAAATTAAAACTATTTTTATGCGAAGATGACGAAAATCTTGGCATGTTGCTCAGAGAATATCTGCAGGCAAAAGGATTTGAAACGGACCTTTTCCCCGATGGAGAAGCAGGTTTCAAGGGATTTGTGAAAACAAAGTACGACCTGTGCATTGTTGACGTAATGATGCCCAAGAAAGACGGTATCACGCTGGTAAAGGAAATCAGAAGCATCAACACCGAGATTCCCGTTATATTTTTGACGGCCAAAAACATGAAAGACGATGTGTTGGAAGGATTTAAAGCGGGTGCGGACGACTACATTACCAAGCCATTCAGCATGGAGGAACTGGTACTTCGCATCGAAGCCATCATCCGTCGTGTGAAAGGCAAAAAGTCAAAAGAACAGCAGATTTATAAATTCGGCGAAATGACTTTTGATACGCAAAAGCAAATTCTTTACATCGGAGACGAGCAAACCAAGCTCACAACGAAAGAATCGGAGCTGCTTTCCCTACTTTGCTCACATGCCAACGATATTCTGGAACGCAACCATGCGCTGAAACAGATCTGGGAGGAAGACACCTATTTCAACGCTCGCAGTATGGATGTGTATATCACTAAGTTACGCAAATTACTGAAACCCGAATCGAACATCGAGATCATCAACATTCACGGCAAAGGATACAAACTTATTGTGCCCACCGAAGATGAAAACGAAAATGCTTGATCCCGAATGAAATACGAAAAAAAGCCGTTCTTGAGAACGGCTTTTTTTGTGCTCTTTCACCCAAAAACCGATGAATATAACTACCTTTGTAAAAAAGTTGAAATGGTACACTCAATGACCGGCTACGGAAAAGCCGCTGTAGAACTTCCGCACAAGAAACTGACCATAGAGATTAAATCTCTGAACAGCAAACAGTTCGATTTATTCACCCGAATTCCAATGATTTACAGGGAAAAAGAAATCGGTTTGCGAAATTGGCTGTCGAAAGAACTGGAACGCGGTAAAATAGACCTGTCGTTTACGGTGGAACATATTTCAAAAGATGTTTCCGCCACTATCGATCACACGCTTTTAAAACAATATCACCAGGAAATAACCGCGCTGTCGCATGAACTCAATATCAGCCTCCCTCAGGATTGGTTCCAGACCTTGCTGCGTTTGCCCGATGTCATGAAACAGGACGCGGAAGAATTGAACGAGGAGGAATGGTCCATCATCGAAAAAACTATTCAAAAAGCAGTAAATGAACTGATCGGATTCCGGGTTCAGGAAGGAGAGATGCTTCGAAACCTGCTGGAGGAAAAAATAGAAAATATCCGCCAATTGCTACAGGAAATAGAACCCTACGAAAGTGAAAGGATCGAAAAAGTAAAATCACGCATTCACGACGGGCTGGCAACACTCGAAAACAAGGAATACGATACCAACCGGTTTGAGCAGGAAATGATTTATTACATCGAGAAGCTGGATGTGAACGAAGAGAAATCGCGCTTAACCAACCATTTGGATTATTTTATAGAAACACTGGACGAGAAAAAATCTCAAGGCAAAAAGCTGGGATTTATTGCACAGGAAATGGGACGCGAAATCAATACATTAGGTTCAAAATCAAACCATAGCGATATGCAGCGGATCGTAGTCCGGATGAAAGACGAACTGGAGCAAATAAAAGAACAGATATTGAATGTTTTATAGTTATGTCAAAACTAATTATATTTTCAGCACCATCGGGAGCAGGTAAATCCACCATCGTACGATACATGCTGGCACAGGATTTAAACTTACAGTTTTCTATCTCGGCTACCAGCCGCTTACCGCGCGGTGAAGAAAAAAATGGCGTGGAGTATTTTTTTCTCACCCCCCAGGAATTTAAAAACAAGATTGCTGAAGGTGATTTTCTGGAATACGAGGAGGTCTATCCCGATAAATTCTACGGCACGTTAAAAAGTGAAGTAGACCGTATTCTCGCTGAAGGGAAAAACGTGGTTTTTGATATCGACTGTATCGGCGGGCTTAACGTAAAGCAAATATACGGAGACCGTGCATTGAGTATTTTTGTGATGCCACCGTCTGTACAGGTCCTCCGCGAACGACTGGAGAAACGCGGAACCGACTCTCCCGCAATCATTGAAGGGCGCCTGGCAAAAGCCGAATTTGAAATGAGCTATGCCTCCCGGTTCGACCTGATTGTCCTGAACGATGATTTCGACAGGGCAAAAGAAGAAGCATACAAAGCCATTAAAGCGTTTATAGAAAAGGATTAAGGTACGGAAAACCGGAAGTCAAAAGACAATAAACAAAAATCCGTATGAACCGCAGAAAATTAACAGCATTATTTATCGTCCTGCTCACTCCGTTTTTTCTTTATCCTGAGGAGATAAGGAAAGAAACCCGGATTTTCGCCGTAAAAGATCAGCAGGAACTGAAGATGGATATTTATTCTTCCTGTACCTCATCGGTATCCGCCCAACCGTGCCTGCTGTTTGTTTTCGGGGGCGGGTTTAAGGAAGGAACACGCGATGCCGCACTGTACACCGATTACTTCCGTTATTTTGCAGACAAAGGCTTCCAGGTGGTTTCCATCGATTACCGGTTGGGAATGAAAGGGCAAAAAGCACCCGGCATATTCAACAACAAACCGTTGCAGCATGCTATTGCCCTGGCAGTAGAGGATGTATACTCCGCCACCAATTATTTGCTTCAGCATGCCGATGAGTTGAATATCGACACTTCAAGAATTATCATCAGTGGTTCAAGTGCTGGCGCGATGACGGTTTTACAGGCAGATTACGAGAAGCGTGACCACCGGGAGACAACAAGAGTATTGCCGGATGGCTTCCAGTATGCCGGCGTGATTGCTTTCGCGGGATCAGTTTTCAGTAAAGAAGGGACTCCTTCCTACGACACGGCTCCCGCCCCCACCCTGTTTTTCCACGGGAGTAAAGACAAGCTGGTTCCCTACAACAAAACCCGGTTCTTTAAACTGGGTGTCTTTGGCTCAAAGTCTTTGGCAAAAAGGTTTAAGGAGCAGGGATACCCCTACACTTTTTACACCATGGAAGGTATCGGACACGATGTGTCGGAATACCCCATGACAGAATTTCTACCGGAAATTGAGCAGTTTATCCGCAATTTTGTTTTCGATAAAAAACAGTGGATGCTCGAAATCTATTTGAAAGATAAATTTCGCAAATCGGATACCTCGACTGATCCGGGAAGTTATTACAAATAAATCCCGAACGTTTCATATGCAAAAATTTCTGGAAAAATACCTGCTTCCGATAGCGATGATCATCGGGATAGCCTTTCACAACCCGTTGGCTATACTGTCACCCATCACCCCGTATCTCCTTTCACTGATGCTTTTTATCACCTACTGTCGCATCTCCTGGAGCGATATACGGTTGACTAAATTCCATTATATTTTGCTGGCTATCCAATACATCGGAAGCGCATTGATCTATCTTGCCGTCAGGCCGTTCAATGAAACACTGGCACAGGCGGTCATGATTTGCGTACTTGCCCCTACAGCCACTTCGGCTCCGGTTGTTGCAAGCATCTTGGGTGGAAACATTGCTTCTGTTGCAGCGTTCTCCATGTTCAGTAATCTTTCCGTGGCCTTTGTAGCCCCGCTTTACCTGTCGCTGATTGGCCAGACGGGTAGTGAGGTTCCGTTTATCACTTCGTTTTGGTACATTTTCCGGAAAGTAGTTCCCATAATTGTTCTCCCCTTTTTCGTGGCCTTGTTTTTGAAGAAAGCATCGCCCGACCTCCACCGGAAAGTCCGCTCGGCGCAAATCGTTTCCTTTTATATCTGGGCGGCAGCCCTTACAGTAGTCATTGGGAACGTGGCCAATTTTGTAATTGCGCAAGACGATGGGAAATACACCCTTGAGATTGTTATCGGGCTCATATCATTAGCCGTTTGCCTATTGCAATTTGGAACAGGACGGATGATCGGGTCTAGATTTGACAGGACCATTGCCGGAGGGCAGGGATTGGGGCAAAAAAACACAATTCTTGCTATCTGGCTTACCCAAACCTATCTGAACCCGATAGCATCACTCGGTCCCGGACTATACGTACTGTGGCAAAATTTGGTAAATTCCTACCAGATCTGGAGAAAAAATAAAAAAACGGAAAAACTGTTTTGAATAAAGCATTATCAGCCATGCAGTCTGAAAAACAAAAAAATCAAACGGAAACAGAAAAAAATCACTTATTGAAGCAAATCAGTTTCATAAAAGAGATTGACCAATTAAAATACATTCAACGTAAAACGAGACTGTTCAACAGCAACAGGCAGGAAAACGATGCTGAACACAGCTGGCACCTGGCCATGATGGCGCTTATCCTGGCAGAACATTCCGACAAGCCGGTTGATATGCTGAAAGTCCTGAAAATGGTGTTGATTCACGATATCGTGGAAATTGACGCAGGCGACACATTCATTTATGACACATCAAAAAATCACACCAATACACAGGAAGAGCTGGCTGCAGCCAAACGCATTTTCGGCCTGTTACCTGAAAAACAAGCCGAAGAATTCATAGAAATATGGAAAGAATTCGAAGAAGGAACCAGTGATGAAGCAAAGTTTGCCAGATCGATGGACCGGCTCGAACCCTTGCTGCAAAACATCTCCAACAAGGGTGGGACGTGGGTGGAATTCAATGTGGATTACCGGAAAGTGTACGAAAAGAAAAAAGCCATTAAAGAAGGATCTGCCGCCCTCTGGAACTATGCGGAGAACTTGATAAACGACAGTGTAAAAGAAGGTATTCTTAAAAAAAATCCGTAAAAAAATGAACTTTAACCAAATATTCAACTTCCTGGTCCACCTGGAGGCCAACAACAACCGAAACTGGTTCAACGAACATAAAAGCGATTACAACCAGGCACGTGCATCGTTCGAAGCATTTGTCAACGCACTTATCGTGCCTCTCAGTCAGCTCGACCCGAGCATCGGAACGATAACTGCTAGTGAATGCATGTTCCGTATTTACCGGGATATTCGTTTCTCGAACGATAAAACACCCTACAAAACCCATTTCAGCGCTTTTATCGCCAATGGCGGAAGAAAAACCCGCATGGCCGGGTATTACGTCCACCTGCAACCCGACGAATCATTTATCGCCGGGGGTATTTATGCTCCCGGCCCTACCGTGCTGGAATCTATACGGAACTCAATCTATCAACATCCGGAAGAGATACGCAGGATTTTGGACGACAAACGGTTTTGTGAACTTTTCCCCGCCCTCTCGAACGAGGAAAAGCTCAAAAACCCGCCCAAAGGGTATCCGAAGGATTTCAAGGAGGTTGAGCTGTTGAAAAACAAACACTTTGTGACGCACCGGGCACTCGACAATGAATTTTTCGAGAAGGCGGATGTCATTGGACGGTTGATGGAATTATTCAAAGTGCAGTATCCGTTCAACGACTTCCTAAACAGAGCAGTACACTAAAAGCTTCATTTCAAATACTTGGCCAGAAACCCCATCATCGCACCGTAAAAATCCATCCGGTTCTCCTCCCGGTAGAATCCGTGTCCTTCATTGTACTTCACCATGTAAGGTACATACAGGCCTTTGGCCCGCAACGCAGTAACAATCTGGTCGGATTCGTTGATGTTCACTCTCGGGTCATTCGCCCCCTGCACCACAAAAACCGGACGGATGATCTTGTCGGTTTGGTAAATCGGCGAAACCTCCCGGGCAATTTTTGCCTCTTCGGGATTATCCAGGTCGTACCAAATCTCTTTAGCCATCTCTGTAAGTGGTTTCCAGTACTCGGGAAAAGAGGCAAAAAATGTTTCTATATTGGAAATCCCAACGTAGTCCACGCCACACGTGTAGAGACCGGGAGTCTTGACTAACCCCATCAAGGTGGCGTAACCGCCGTGGCTACCTCCGTAAATGGCAACTTTAGCAGGATCCACCCATCCTTGGCCGATCACATGCTTCACGCCATCCTCCACATCGTCCATCACCTTCCGGCCGATTTGCTTGAAGCCGTTACGCAGAAATTCCTTCCCGTATCCGCCCGATATTCGGAAATTAACCTGCAACGTGGCATACCCACGACTGGCAAAAAGCTGGGCCTCCGGATTAAAGCCCCACGAATCACGGACTCCCTGCGGACCGCCATGCGGATTCACTACCAAAGGGACTTTTTCTCCTTCCAGCGCTGCCTTCGGCAAGGTAATGTATCCGTGTAACGTAAGTCCGTCACGGCTTTTAAAAGTGATCGGCTTCATTTCCGCCATGTCGTCGGGATCGAGCTGGGGCATCAGGTCGTACAGCAGGCTGAATTCTCCGGCCCGGACATCGTACTCGTAGTACTTCCCATACACTCTGTCGCTTTGTACCACAATAAGGAACTTCGTTTCATCGTCGTCAAAGTCAGTCACGTAATATTCCACGTCCTTGAATTCGTTAGCCATCTTCCTGGAAAAATCTTTAAAGAACGTGCTCTGGGGCAGAATCACGTATTTTTCTCCCTCGTATGCAAAGTAATCGATTTCGTAATTCCTCTTCCGCGAAAGCCTCATCCCCGAGACATCAAAATGGGGATTGGAAAATACTTTTTTGATTACCTCGTTTTGTTTCAGGTCGTACAGCACAATTTCCGTTTTGTCGGAATCAAGGTTTGTCATCACATACGCATCATCCGGATGGTTACTCGCATAATTAAAGCTCATGATCCCGAAGGTGTCGTCCCACTTCATTTTCTTCAGCAAAGTAAACTTCCCCGACTGTAAGTCTTTGTAATAATATTCCATTTCAACACCGTTCACCATTTTGGTGTAGCCGCGCAAAGTGCCGTCTTTGTCAAAATCATATCCCTGAATGGGGTTGGCCGGATCGTTATTCTCAAAAAGCTTCTCCAGAGCTCCGGTGTTTACATTCAATTTATAGGGTTCAAAAACCTGTTTGTTGTCTTTGTTCATCGAGATGATGATGTAATCTTTCTGGTCTTTCAATTCATTCAACATCATCGCTCTTACCCCTTCAAAGGGAGTCAGGTCCATCAGGTTGCTGCCGTCGGTATTTGCCGCATAAATATGGTAGTTCTCGTTGCCGCCCTTATCCATGACAAATATCAAACGGCTGTCGTTTACCCACCCGTAACCCTTAATAGGCTCCTCCTTCTCTTCAATGGCCCGGGTGACCTTGCCGGTGGCGATCTCTTTTATATACACGTGATTTTTCAACCCATCCTTCTCCATATACGACAAATATTTGCCGTTCGGCGAAAGCTGAAAAGAAGAGGCTTTCGGCTTGGCGAAATAATCCTCCACCCTATATTTGTAATCTCCCTTGTCGGATAGCTTCAAGGCTTGCAGTTCCTCTTCGGACGAAACCAAGGACGTAATTCCAGGTAGCTTGCTCTCAGATCTTTTTAAGGTCAGCGGCAACGACATTCCGGCTTGTTCGTAATTTCCAACGATGCTGTCGCCTTGTAGTGCTCCGTTATAGATGATTTGCGCCGCCGATACTCCCAGCTTAATTGTTTTTCCGTCAGTTTCCACCTTGTCCACCGGAATTCCCGTTGCGCCCTGCACGGGCACATCCAGCGTGCCGGAATAACTTCCGTTTTCTTCGGCCAGATGAAAAATAAGATCGAGGTTCATTCCTTGAACCGATAAGGTTCCCTTCCAGTCTCCTGAAACACTTTGTGCATTTACACCCATAAAAACAACAGTTGTTAAGGCAATGATGATGCCCGTTTTTTTAAATAGATTCATGATACTTGGTTTTTACTATAAAACAATCGATCAAATAAATTGTTTTGGACACAGGAACCACGTATTATAGTTCCACTGCGGATAATTCCGCCAAAGCCTGCTCGTAATCGCGCTCAACTACCAACGCTTGTATAACGGCATCGTAATAATACCCGATCTCCATCAGGTAATCCAGCAAGGAAATTTCTCCGCTGTCCAGCGCTTTTTTCAGGAGCGCGTCGTTCCTGTTTTCCGTTATCGACCGGCGAAGTTCCAATGCGTTTTGCTGCAATATCGATGCTTTATGGTAAAGGCCCTGCAGCCGGGTATAGAACTGTAGCCGGGTATCCTCCAGTGCCGTTTCCGAAGCCTTTACCCGGGCCTGTGCATGCCGTTGCCTGTTCTTGTTCTCCCAAAGCGGGATGGAGACTCCCAGCGTAATACCCCGGAATTGCTCTCCAACCACTGTTTCACTCATATACCCGGTTGTGAACTTAGGCAACGACAAGGCACGGCTCAGCTTTACCTGTTCCTTTCCTATATTGACTTCTCCCTTTACGTATTGCAATACGGGATTCTTCGCTTCCGCGTTCGAATACCATTCTTCGAAATCTGCAGGAAGTACCGGAGGAGTGAACTCATCCTGTGTAAAAAAGATTTCCTTTCCGCCGTTCATTCTTTTCAGTTCAGCCAGCAAAGCTACCTGTTCAGCCTCTACCTTTGCCCGTTCGGTTTGTATGGCGGTCAGGTTCAGCTTGGCCTTATTGTACTCGAGAATATCCGCATCACCCTTATCCAACCTGATGCGGTAAGTGTCCGCAATCCTTTGTGCATTCTCCAGGCGTATCCCATATTCTTTTGCCAGGGCATTGTAATGCACCAGATCAATACAGGTTTGCTTGGCTTGAAGCAACAGGCGGGTTCGCTCTGCCTTGTAAGCGAGATCGGCATTCCTGCTTTGCAGGTCGCCAATGTTTCTGCGATGGCCGTAAGCCGTTGGAAAATCAAAGGACTGAGTAACCGCAAGATCGGTTCGACGGCCGATAGCCGCGGGATTTCCCCAAAGGTAATTGAATTCAACTTCCGGATTAGAGATATAGATTCCGGTACGGTTTTCGATTTTCTGCGCTTCCGTTTGTTCCCGTAATGCAGCCAAGGTAGTATTATTTGTTTCAATACGCTGCAAAACAACGGTATATTTATCTTGGGCAAGAGCCACAAAAGGAGCAATATAAAGGATGATAAAAATAAAAGCTTTCATTTTTTTCTTTTTTTCTCTATTGTTTCATACACGATGGGAACAATAAATATATTCAGGATAGTGGAGGTAAGCAAACCGCCCAGCACAACTACAGCCATGGGGCTTTGGATTTCATTTCCGGGTTTCCCACCCTGAAAAACAAGGGGTACAAGAGCCAGAGCAGCCGTGAGCGCAGTCATCAGAATGGGGTTAAGACGATCGGTGGAACCGTGCAACACCCTTTGGTGAAGAGGCTCCCCATCCTGCTGCATGTGCTGATACCTCGATATCAGCAAGATTCCATTTCGCGTGGCAATACCAAAAAGGGTAATAAAACCGATGATGGACGGTATGCTGATAACACCGGAAGTAAAAAACACAGCCAGGACCCCACCAATCAATGCCAGCGGAAGGTTGAGCAAAACGATGGCCGAGAGAGTCAGGTCCTTGAATTCTCCGTACAGCAGCAAGAAGATGACACAAACTGCCAGAAGCGATGCAATCAATAACGTGCGTGTAGCGTTTGCCGCTGTCTCAAACTGCCCACCGTACTCAATCCTATAGCCTTCGGGCAAGACGACATTCTCCTCAATGTTTTGCCGGATATCATCCACCACACTTTTCAAGTCGCGTCCCGACGTATTTGCGGAAACGACAATCTTGCGCTGCACATTTTCACGCGAAATACTGCTTGGGCCGCCAACCGAGACAATATCGGCAATCTCTTCCAGCGGCACTTTGCGGCCGCTGCCCACATCAATCAACGCCGAACGGACCCGGTCTATACTTTCGGTATAGTTTTCGTTCAGCCGCAAGATCAGCTCAAAGCTACGCTGCCCTTCGTAAATATCGGCTAACTTCTCCCCGGCAAAGGCCAGTTCCACAAACCGGTTAAAGTCTTCTACCGAGATACCGTACTTCGAGAGCATTCCCCTGTTAGCCCTCAGTTGCAGTTGCGGCGTCTCCGTCTGTTGCTCCACCGAAACATCCACCAAGCCGTCAATCCCTTTTATCGAGTGTTGAATCTGGTTGCCCAGCATAAACAAATCGCTCAGGTCGGTACCGAAAAGCTTTATGGCTATGCTTGCCCGCGTTCCCGAGAGCATATGATCAATGCGGTGTCCGAGCGGTTGTCCCACGGTCACCGCCATTCCGGGGACAGCCGCCAACACGTTGCGGACCTCCTTCATAAACTCCTCGTTGCTCCTTTTTGTCAATCTGAACTGCACATCAATCTCGGAGCTGTTGCTCGTCTGCGAATGTTCGTCCAGTTCACCACGTCCGGTACGGCGTGCAGTGCTGGCCACCTCCGGGATCTTCAGCAACTCTGTTTCCATCAGGTTTCCCAACCGGTTGGTTTCCTCCAGTGAAACTCCGGGTTTGGTCACTGCCGTTATTACCAGGGCTCCCTCGTTAAATTCCGGCAAGAAACTTCGCCCCATGGTAAAGAACAAGCCAACCGAAACCAGAAACAAGCCAATCGTAGGATAAAGCACCTTCTTCTTGTTCCGGAGCACCCATTCGAGTGATTTTTCATAAAGGCTTGTCAGCCTGACCGTCAGCCAGCTGTCTGCTTTGTTTTTATCCAGGTACTTTTCGTTGGAGAGCAACAGTTTGCACATCAGCGGAGTGACTGTCATGGCGACAATCAACGACATAAACAGCGCGACGATAAATGCAACACCAAGCGGTTTCAGCATACGTCCTTCCATTCCGGTAAGGAAGAACAACGGAATAAAGGCCACCATAATAATCAATGTCGCATTAAGAATGGATGCGCGAATTTCAATGGACGCGTTCAACACAATATCGAATACCGGCCTCCTCTCTTCCCGGGGCTTTCGATGGTTTTGTCTTAACCGCTTATACACGTTCTCCACATCAATAATGGCATCATCCACCAGTGAACCGATGGCAATAGTCATTCCTCCCAATGTCATCGTGTTGATGTTCATCCCCAGAAAGTGCAGGACGATAACCGTTCCGAACAATGAAAGCGGGATGGCCACGATGGAGATGATCGTCGTGCGAAAACTCGCTAAAAAAAGAAAAAGGATGACAACCACAAACAGCGCTCCTTCTAACATAGCGCTCCCCACATTTCTGACAGATGATTCAATAAAATCGGCCTGACGGAATATCCGGGTATTCATAACCACATCCCGAGGCAACGACTTTCCAATCTCCCCCAGGTTCTTTTCAATATTTTCAGTTACTTTTAACGTGTTGATGTTGGGTTGTTTGGAAACGGCTATTATCACAGCAGGTTCAGCATTCTCGGAAGCGTATCCGTACTTCACCGCGCTCCCGATCACTACCTCTGCCACATCAGACACTACAACGGGCCGGTTGTTCACGGTTTTAATGTGCGTGTTCCCCAGTTCCTCCAGGTCGTTGGAACGGGCCATTCCTCGAATCATGTATTCGTTTCCAAAGTCGCGGACAACACCTCCCGATGAGTTAGCGCTAAAACTTCTCCCGGCCTGAGCCAGTTCATTCATGCTCACTCCCAGAAAATCCATCTTCTGCGGATCGGCCAGGAGCTGGTACTGCTTGTAATCCCCTCCAATAATCGTAACCTGTGAGACGCCTCCCGTCGCCAGGATTGCCGGCTTCACCACCCACTCCGCCAACGTACGCAATTCCATCTGCGAGGTGCTGTCGGACTTTAATCCGATAAAAAGGATTTCGCCCATAATGCTCGACTGTGGGGCGAGTACCGGAACAATACCTTCGGGCAATACGCTGCCCAACGTAACCATTTTCTCGCTCACCACCTGGCGCGCTTTAAAAATATCGGCACCCCAGTCAAATTCAACCCAGACAAAGGAGTATCCCTGCATCGACGCCGAGCGTACGCGGCGTACGTTGGTAGCACCGTTTACGGAAGTTTCAATGTGAAAAGTCACCAAACGCTCAACCTCTTCGGCAGACATGCCGTGGGCATCCGTCATAACAGCAACAGTAGGGGCAGTCAGATCAGGGAACACATCCACATCCATCTTCTGGACCGTGAATAAACCGCCCACAATGAGAAGAACCGCACCCAACAACACAAAAAGCTTGTTATTGAGTGAATAGTTTATTATCTTATTCAGCATAATTCAGGATCTTTAATTAATGAACGTGGCCGGAATGAACATCGATTGCACCTGCAGCCTGTGCCAGCTTGACCAGGATAGCTCCCTTGCTGACAACACGTTCAGCCTCCGAAACGCCCGTCGTGATTTCTGTGCGAAGCCCGTCGGTCCGTCCTCTTTTCACCAAACGTTTTTCAAAAAGTTCGGGAGTCAGTTGAACATACACAAAATAATTGCCCATCTCCTCCACTACCGCTTCATTGGCAACAGTCAACACCTCTTCTCCCGCCTGCGTCCGGATAAACATTTCGATAAAACTACCGGGAATAAAACCGGCCCGGTTGTCAACCTGAAACAGTACCGGAAGAAGGGGATTGCCCGTGTCGGCCGATTTTCCGAACGAAACTACACGGCCATTCAGCTCTTCCAGCGTGTAGGTTGCTTTGTTTTCCATAAAGCGGAAAGTAACGGTGGAAATACGGTTGAGTTCTTCAAAATATTTGGGCCGCAGTTCCGCTTTAACAAATAAGTTCCTGTTTTGAGAAACCCTTAAAACAGGCTGTCCGGCTTCTGCATACTCTCCGTTGCGTACCAGGACAGCCGCAATAAACCCGCCGATGGGTGAATTCACCGATTGTTTCCCGGCAGAGAAGTTCTTTTGCAGGTTATTGAAATTTGCCCGGGCATTTTCCATTTCGGTTTCTGCCCTCCGCAACTCGCGTTGCGAAACAATCCGGTCTTTCGCCAGTTCAGCCTTGCGGTCGTATTCTGCCCTGGCCAGGCTATACTCGTTCCTAGCCTCTGAGAAACGGACGGAGAGGTTGTTGTCGGCCATGCCGCTGCCATCGATGGTAAACAACGTTTCTCCCGCACCCACAGCTCTCCCCTCCACCACATCATCTCCGGGAAAGAGCACCACACCTCCAGTTTTTGCCACGACAATACGTTCATCGCCCGGCGACGGCTGGATTTGCCCGATCGTCCGGATGACCTGTCCGAAAGGCTCCTTCCGGATCTCTTCGGTAGCAAAATCAACCTTCCAGCTTTGTTCTTTGGTAAAAACAGCACCGTTGCTGCTTGTAATCACCGCATCCTCTGCCGCATGTATAGCGTCGTTCAGGTCGGCAAACACGGTGATTCCCTCAACGGTAAGCTGCGATATTTTACCGGATATTTTCACGTTGAACAGCAGCTTTGCTTCTCCTTTCTCCCCGGGTTTCAGGGTAAATCTGAAAATTCCCGGGCGCATGGGTGAATCGAGGGTTTGGCTTACGGTATCGTCACCTACAACCAGGCTTGCCGTTACGCTTCCGTTTTCCAGCGGTTTAAAATTTTCCAAACGAGTGAAATGAGCAAGGATTTCGCTTTCGTGACCAACAGCAAAGGGAGTTGCCTCTGCAAACATTTCAAAGCCGTCACTGTAGGAAATCAGCTGCAGATTATCCACGTGGCCGTGGTCTAGGTCCTGATCGTTGTTCCGGTTACAAGACAAGGTTGCAACCGCCAGAAACAACGCTGAAACCAAATAAGTTAATTTCATTGTAACTGATTTTAATGGAATATAAAAAGAGATGAATAATCAACCGGAAAGAGTTATTCCGGAAGTTGATCGTAAAAAAACGGTAAAAATCAGCAGAAAGGAGGAGCTCGTAATCCTTTGGATTGAGCTATATGGCTGGTATATAAAGAGATTAAATGCGGTTTTCGCAGGAAAGGAAGCGGCGTACTTTCCGGTTCAAGCCGATTGGAATAATCTGCGGGAAGGTACAGTACTGAAAACGGAGAATCACCCTCCACATCATCTCCTCCGGAGTGAAGAGTGTGGCTGTCATTGACAAAGCGGATGTAGATATTGTCCAGCAGGCAATCTTTCAACCCTAACTCCCGGTGAGCATTCCTGTCGTTTTCAGAGAAATTGGCTTTGCTATCCAGGTGCCGGCAATGATGCGCCGCATTGCTTTGATGATAAGATATACTGCAGGATTCAGAAAGCGCATGGTGATGCGGAATAAACACATGAGCCAATAAAACCATATTGGCTAAAAACATCAAACTTATTCCAATTGCTCTTTTCATCCTTGAGTATGTCCGCAAAGGTAAAAAAAAATTTATATACCCTCCAAATGAAAAGGAGATCAAGGCAAACGAAACAGTGCAGATCAGGGTTAAAATTCACGATAAAAACCCTTTAACGCTTGCATTTATGAATTTATTGTGTATTTTTGAGACGTCGAACATTTTAAAAGCAAAAGAAAAACGGACAAACTCATGAAAAATTTATCGCGTCGAAAATTTATCCGTACCGGGCTGGCAGGCTTTGCCGGGTTAACCGTGGGCGGACCGGGTTTATTGAAATTAACATATACCCCCGAAATTACCGTTGACCGGGTTAAACTGGGAAACTCAGGGCTGAACGTGTCACGTATTGCTTTGGGTACAGGTTCCCGGGGAGGATCAAAGGCATCAAACCAAACCCGGTTAGGTATGGAGAAATTTGTCGAGATAGCTCACCATGCCTACCAAAGAGGTATCCGGTTCTTCGATATGGCCGACTCGTACGGATCGCACCCGTATGTCGGTGAAGCAATAAAAAACCTCCCCCGTGAAAAAATCACCCTGCTGACAAAGATCTGGACGTATGAAGACGGATCGGACAAAAACATTCCGGTCCGGGAATCCCTGGACCGTTACCGCCAGGAGCTCGGCACCGGGTATATAGATATTGTACTGATGCATTGCCTGATGCAGGGAGGTTGGAGCCAGAACCGCAGGCATTATATGGATGGATTGTCGAAAGCCAAACAAGACGGTATAATCAAAGCGGTGGGAGTCTCCTGCCACAACTGGGATGCCATGGTTGAAGCAGTAGACAACCCGTGGGTGGATGTCATCATGGCGCGCATCAATCCGTTTCAAAGCCTCATGGACGGGACTCCCGACGCGGTAAAAGAACTTCTGGGAAAAGCCCGGAAGAACGGAAAAGGGGTTATAGGCATGAAGATTTTCGGTGAAGGCCGTCACGTAAGTGACGGTGAACGCGAACAGTCGTTGAAGTTTGCGCTTACCGAGGCCAACATCCATTGCATGACGTTAGGGTTGGAATCCATTGCCCAGGTAGACGACGCTGTCGGAAGGGTCATGGGTTAGTAAAACTTCTTTTACAGTAACCGGCCCCGGTAAACCCGAAGGTACCGTTTCCCATTTATCGTAAAGTGTCTGTTGATAATTTACGTCCACCACATTGATATCGTTGAAAATACGCCACTGAACTCCCCGCCTGTCGTAATCCGAAATCCGGTTTGCGGGCAGGTTCGTAACATCGATTTCAAGCAGGTTTTCACCGTTATTCAAGTACCTGCCGATACGGGTTGTAAAAGGAACGGCAAAAAGGGTTCCTACTTCCCTTCCGTTCACATACACGCGCGCACTTTCCCTCACATCACCCAGGTTAAGCAGGTACTCCCTTCCGGGAACTTTGTTTATCGTGAATTTCACGCGGTAACGTGCTGTTCCCGTATTTCTTTTCGCACGTTCTTCTCCGATTTCCGTCCAGGACATCAGGCTGTCTATTCCGAAAACGCCCCGAATGGCAGGTTCACTTTCCATAAACTCCAGACTCCAACCGTTCGTAATCCTGAACTCTTTCCCGGAATCCCGGGAATACATCCATTCCGGGACAACCACATCATCGTGGGCAAAGGTTTTCAAAACAACGGATTCACCCGGTTTCAGCTGCATATATACTTCGGTTTTTCCTTTTTCTTTACGCAACAACGCTTTTCCCGATTTGCCGTCCATCGGATTGAAAAACATGGCCGACCGGGCCTCGACGGCCAGGGGTACCCAACCGTCGATCTCGTTATCGGTCAACAACGTAAAAAAGTAATGATGACCTGTTTCGTTCTTTCTTCGAACCAGCTGCCCCCTGAATTCCTGTACAAAACTTTCGTGACCGATCTTCGCCGTTTCAAACAGTTTTGGGTAATCCGTACCGGTAATAAATTCACCCTTACCGGTTTTCTTCCGGGCTGTTTTCTGAAAATCAGCCCGGGGAAACCGGGAGATCAATCGCATGAACTTTTGTCTTCTGCCGCTTAAGTCGTTTAAACCGGGAACATCGCCGGGGTATTGATCAACGAAAATGATTTTTGCACCCTCGGTAGCCAATTCGTAAATCTTCTCCAGGGTCTCATGCGGCATAAATCTTACAGCAGGCAAGACAAGCGCCCGGTATGTAGCACCGCCAGCCGTTTTAATAAGTCCGTTTTCGACTGACGACGACCGGATAAACCGGTCTGAAATATAATCCACGTCCCTGCCGCCCGTTCTTATTTTCTCAACCGTTTGATAAAATCGGGGAAGTTTTTCGCGTAAGCCGTGTATGGAAAAAGCGAAGTAGAAATCGTCCTGCTGCTCGTACCAGATATCGTAAACCGGAAAATAGACCAACAGGTCGTTATCCGGCTTTCCGTATTGAAGGAACGATTGCACCCGGTTTATGTAGGAGAAAAAAGCAGGTGCATCTTTCCAGATCGGTTGGGTAGGCGACAGGTTCACCGATGCGTAAAAAAGCCAACCCGGCCAGGCAGCCCCCCAGGGTGAATAAGGTGTTCCGTGAAAAAAAACATGATTTACACCTGAAGTGAACACTTGGTCTATCTCAGCCTTGCATTGCGCCAGTGAAGTCCTGAAATGTTCCGTTAACCAGGTAAACGTTTCCGATGAGGTATAATTTTTCCCCGAAATGTGGGCAGCCGAACTGGCAAATTTCAAGGTTACCGGATCCCCGTCATTTATTTTAATCAGGCTGTCTTTTCGTAATCCGGGAATATCAAAACCCGTTATTCCAAAAATCTCGCATTCGGGAACGTCCACAGTAGCATAAAGATCCAGGATATTAGCCGGAGATCCGTGTGCCTGGTTCCGAGTGGTAGCACCGTGCCTGTTTGCCCACTCCGTCCAGGAAACCGTGAAATTTTCCAGCAACATCTCTCCCATCGTTTCCCGGTAATCGGAAATCACTCTACGGGAGGTATCTGTTTGTCCTTTACCCAATAACTCGGGCAGGTATTCCTCCAGCTTATATCCTCTTCGCTGTTCAAATTCCTCCAAAAAGCCGGGACTCCAGTTTGCTCCGTAAACTTCGTAAGAATCGTTGAAAAATGCGTTCGGCCGCGGGGCGCCACTGCGAGAAAAAGCATCGTCAAACCTGTTGAGGTAATTTTTTACGGCACTTTTGTTGAAATGATCCATTACATACCCCAGGCCACCCGGCGCAGCACGCTTTACCTGCTGAAACGTCTTCCCGACAAACAACGCAATCAGCCTCCAGTTCCCCGCCGGTGCCAGCCAATCTAAAATGCCGTCCTGACCCACGGAGGAAGTCAGGTCTGTTTTTTGGCCGTCATCGGAAAAAGCGTACAGCTTAGACAGGTATGCCACTTTTCTCTGTTCTTCATCCCCGATCGTGATTTTCATCTCCATTCTTGTACCTCCCTTCACTTTATATTCCTGAAACAGTGCTTTTGTTGCTGCATCCTCAACCGTTACACCGGGGCCCCCGAAAGGCCATCCGGTTCCCGTATTCATGTCTACCTCCATGCCCAGCCGGTGCGCTTCGGATACGGTATGGGAAAGCATTTCCATCCATTTCGGAGAGAGATAGTTTATGTACTGGGGTTCACCGTTCTTTACCCCATAGATCGGCGTGATCTCTACTCCACCCATGCCCGCTCTGGCCAGTTCTTCGAGATTATAGCTCAAGTTGGGTGGGTCTACCGCGCTTCCCAACCACCACCAGCGTGTCCACGGCTTACATTCGACGGAAGGCCGGGGCCATGAATTGTGTTGGGAACTTACGGCTGTAATATGTATTAACACGATAAAAAAAAGCAGGATCCTCTTCATTTGAATAGAGTTGATTATTCGATTCCTTTCCGGTATTGTTTCATGTTCTCTCTGCCACTATAGCTTCCTGTTCCGGATACGGGTCCCGGAGTTCCGCCCGTATCAATGCTCGGAGAAGGAAAAAGGTTGTTCTCCCGGTAAAGGTAATAATTTTTATTAAAAAAATTTTCCCGGCACGGATTAAACCAAATATTATCCATTTCAAGCTTTTCGATACGCATTAAGAAACTTTTTTTTTATCCAGCTGTTTATTGTTTGCTATACCGTCAATAAAATCATATGAACAAAAGAAAAATATTCGAGCAACGGAGGCAGTTTTTGCAGGAAATGGAAGAGGTTGCCGTACAAAAACAGCATGCCAAGCTCAAACTTACTGCACGCGAAAGATTAAACGTGTTGTTCGACGAAGGGAGCTTCTTCGAACTCAATACTTTCGTTGAGCCGGCTAAAGCGATTAAAAAAACTCAAAATGCATTCGGAGATGGAGTTGTGGTAGGGCGTGGATTGATACAGGGACGCAGCGTGTTTGCTTATGCCCAGGATTTTACCGTAATGGGCGGATCACTGGGTTTTGCGCACGGGATGAAAATTGCCAAGGTTCAGGAGATGGCGCTTAAGTTCGGGTCTCCCTGTGTAGGCCTGATCGATAGCGGCGGCGCGCGGATTCAGGAAGGCATCAACAGTTTATCGGCTTACGCGCGGATCTTCAGAAACAACGTCAGTTCGTCCGGAATTATTCCGCAGATAAGCGTTATTCTTGGCCCGTCCGCTGGCGGTGCGGTGTACTCTCCCGCCATGACCGATTTTGTGATTATGACCAACAAAACGTCGTACATGTTCGTTACGGGACCCGATGTGGTGAAGGAAGTCCTTAACCAGAATATCAGTATGGATGAGCTGGGCGGAGGGAATATCCACGCAGAGAAAAGCGGCGTAGCCCACTTCGTGTTCGAAGACGAAGAACACGCCATCATACAGGTTCGCAAACTGCTGGCCTACCTTCCCCTGAACAATTTCGATCCAGTCCCTGTTTCCATGGATGTCAGTTTCAATGCGGAGCGTCAGGAATATCTGAACAAGATTGTTCCCGATGATCCGAACCGTCCGTACGACATGAAGGAGATCATCAATATCCTGGTAGACAACAATACCTTTCTCGAAATTCACGAGAAATTTGCACAAAACATACTCGTCGGTTTTGCGCGACTGGATGGGAAAACAATTGGAATAGTGGCAAACCAGCCTAAGGTAATGGCAGGGACATTAGACATAAACGCCAGCATAAAAGGCGCCCGTTTTGTTCGGTTCTGCGACAGCTTTAACATTCCCATTCTGGTGCTGGAAGATGTTCCCGGATTTATGCCCGGGTCTGAACAGGAACATACCGGAATTATCCGCAACGGGGCCAAGCTGCTTTATGCGTTTTGTGAAGCTACGGTTCCCCGGGTCACCGTCATTACCCGGAAAGCATACGGCGGAGCATTTATCGTGATGAACAGCCTGGGCATCGGCGGCGATTTTAATTTCGCCTGGCCAACGGCTGAAATTGCAGTGATGGGCCCCGCCGGAGCCATTAAAATAGTAAACAAAGCTGAGCTTGCCGCAGCTTCCGACCGGGAAGCTGTTGAAAAGGAGCTGGTGGAAAAGTACAAGGACGAGATTGCCAACCCGTTTAAGGCGGAAGAACTGGGGATGATCGACGATGTGATCAAGCCTTCGAAGACCCGGCAGGTGCTCATCACCGCCTTTGATATTTTAGCCAACAAACAGTATTCCCAACCCGAGAGGAAGCACGGAAACATACCGTTGTAATATGACGCAGAGGCTTGTTGGACAGCCTCTGCAAAAAACTGAATCACAGCATGAACAAAAAAATTCTTATCGCCAACAGAGGTGAAATAGCTATACGCATTATCCGGTCGGCAAAAAAACTAGGCTTAACTACCTGCGTTATTCAGGGTAACCGTGAGCCCGATGCCATGTACCTGGAATATGCCGATGTAATCATTCCCGTGCGGGAAAACCTGACCGGCAGCATCATTTTCCTCAATCCCGAAGAGATCGTCAGGCTCGCTCTTGAGCATCAGATCGACATGATCCATCCCGGGTACGGATTCCTTTCGGAGAACCCGGATTTTGCCGCCCTCTGCGAACAGAATGGCATTACGTTTATCGGCCCCTCTTCCGATTTGATACAAAACATGGGCATCAAGACCATTGCAAAAAAAATGGCAGCCGAGGCCGGAATGCCGCTCGTCCCAGGCAGTGCAGGCGCCATTACCGATGCACAGGTGGCCAAAGAGTTCGCCGACACAATCGGGTACCCGGTCATTCTTAAAGCATCAGCGGGTGGTGGCGGACGCGGAATGCGCATCGTGGAAAAAGCCGAAACCATGGAGCGCCACTTCAAATCGGCCTACGATGAAGCGGTGGCTGCCTTCGGTAACGGCGATATTTTTATCGAGAAATACCTGACGAACCCCAAACACCTGGAGTTTCAAATCCTTGGAGACAGATACGGGCACGTCATTCATTTGGGTGAAAGGGAATGCTCCTTGCAAAGAAAACACCAGAAACTGATCGAAGAAGCACCCTCGGCCAGCATCGATTCCAAGACAAGGGAACAAATGGGCAAGCTGGCCGTGAAGTTTGCCCAATCCATTGGATACTACTCTGCCGGCACCATCGAGTTTATCCTCGACGAAGACGGATCCTACTATTTCATGGAGATGAACACCCGCATCCAGGTTGAACACCCTGTCACAGAAATGATAACCGGGGTAGACTTGATCGAATGGCAGATCCGGATCGCCCTGGGCGAGAAACTCCGGCTGAAACAAAAAGAGATCAGGCTTAACGGATGGGCCATCGAATGCAGGGTAAACACGGAAGATCCGCAAAACCGCTTCACGCCGCAAACCGGATTTATTGAAAGGGTTTTCTTTCCACACGGAGATCATATACGCGTGGAAACCGGCGTTAAGGATTTCTCAGTGGTCACCCCCTACTTCGATTCAATGATTGCCAAGATCATCGTTCACGGCGAAAACCGGGACGATTGTATCGATAAAACCCTGAATGCTTTAAAAGAATTTTCAATTTCGGGATTGAAAACAACTGTGCCGTTTTGCCGGACTGTCCTGCGCAGCAAGGAATTCAGGGAAGCTACGTATACCACACACTGGATAGACTCGGTTTTCACCACCGACATGCTCGAATCGGAAGACGAAGCCATGATGGCAGCGCTGGCAGCGACCATCACTTATGCGAAAGAATACCTCCAATACTCGTCCGATTCCCCAATGTTCAAAAGCGAATCACTCAACGTCTGGGTACTCAACAAGAGAATTAACAAATAAACGGTAATTAACAAAATGGCAACATCATACGTATACAAAAGAGATGCCACCCGCTTGTTTATCGCCATGCGGGACAACGGCGACAGGTATAAAATCTACTTGCCCAAAGAGTCAAAACCAATCATCAACGGTGAAGAAAAGGACGTTTTTTTCATTGAACACAAAAATAATTTTTCGTCCTTCAGTATGGGCGATGCCACATACCGGTGCGAAATAACCCAGCGCGACCAGCACCGGATCATGGTAAAGGTAAACGGCGTGGAATACAAATTCAGCATCGAGTCTATCTTCTCCTACTTGCGACGTAATTTGCTCAATAAAGGAGTTGAAGTACAAGCCGGCAACAACCTGAAATCGCCCATGCCGGGAAAAATTGTCGATATTTTTGTCAGCGAGGGCGATCTGGTGAACGAAGGCGAACCGGTATTGAGGCTCGAGGCAATGAAAATGCAAAACGAAATCACTGCTTGTTGCAACGGTGTAATCCGCAAAATACATGTTGCACCGGGACAATCGATCATGCAGGACGAACTGCTGGTAGAGATTACTTCTATAGACGAGTAACCGGTAAGAAACAGCTAGATAACCCGCACTTTTAAGACACCCGCAATGTCTTTGATGCGTTTCACGTTTTCGTCGGTAATCTCTTCCTCCAGGTCCACCATCGTGTAAGCGTAATCACCGCGGCTGCGATTGATCATATTGGCAATATTGGTGCCCTGTTCAGCCAGTACGGCAGAAATCTGCCCCAGCATTTTGGGAATATTTTTGTGTGCAATAGTCAACCGGTGTTTTACGATACTGATACCCATGTCGCAGACCGGAAAATTCACCGAGTTCCGGATATTCCCATTCTCCAGGAAATCCTTCGTCTGCAGTACGGCCATCACGGCACAGTTGTTTTCGCTTTCCGGAGTAGAGGCACCTAAGTGCGGGACAGGAATAACACCGGGGACATTGATCATCTTTTCGTTGGGAAAATCAGTTACATACTCGCTCACAATACCGGCCTCCAAAGCATCGATCATGTCCGCATCGTTCACAAGCTCTCCCCTGGAAAGATTGATTATCCGTACCCCCTCTTTCATTTGAGCAAACGCCTCCTTGTTGAGCATACCTTTTGTCTCATCCGTCAAAGGGATGTGCAACGTGATGTAATCGCAGTGCTTGAAAACTTTCTTCAGATCGTTAGCTTTTTTCACCGAACGCGATAAACCCCATGCATGATCAACAGAAATATAGGGATCGTATCCGTAAACATCCATTTCCATGTTTACCGCTGCATTGGCAACCATTACTCCAATAGCTCCAAGTCCAATTACACCTAGCTTTTTGTCGCGAATTTCCGGTCCTACAAATTGCGCTTTTCCTTTCTCTACCTGCTTGGGCACATCGTCCCCTGTTAACGACCGTGTCCAGTTAATCCCTTCCACAATCTTTCTCGACGACAAAAGCATGGCAGCAATTGCGAGTTCCTTTACCGCATTGGCATTGGCCCCCGGCGTATTGAAAACAACGATTCCTTTTTCCGCGCATTTGTCTACGGGGATATTATTAACTCCGGCTCCGGCACGTGCTATACAATGCAAACTATCGGGAAATTCCATCTCATGCAACGACGCGCTGCGTAAGATAATCCCATGCGGTGCATCCATTTTTTCACCTACTTCAAAGTTTTGTCCGAATTTTTCCAACCCCGATTCGGAAATTCCGTTCAGGGTTTTAATCTTGTACTTACCCATTATTTATTGTTAATTAGAGAATTACTATCGACGAGCAGATGTTTTTATTATTTGAAACAAATGACTTCAAATTTCGAACGCAAAGATATAAAATCTTCATCTCATTTTACAATTTATTACAAAAAATAGTAAGAATAAGTCAAGTTGTATTAATACTCATCCCGGGTATGGTTTATCCCCAGTAATTTCACCGCTTCTACCACAACAATCGGAACAAACGACAGCCCGACAACATACAGCCAGTGAACTCCATCCATTTCGACAATCTTAAAGATGTCACGGATGGCGGGTAAAAACAATACAATGAGCATTAAAACAGCCGACGCGAGAATGGCAAGCACTAGCGCCTTGTTGCTCATCGGGCTTGTTCTGAAAGACGACCGCCTGTTGGAATGTAGGTTACGCACGTGCAGCAGCTGTGAAAAAGCCAGTACAGCAAACGCCATGGTCTGCCCCAGCTGTTGTCCGCCATCGTTGAATCCTATCCGGTAAGCGGCCAGCGAGATCAGACCAATGGTCATTCCCTGGTAGAAAATACGCCACGTCATTCCCCGGGTGAAGAAGCCCCGCTTCGGGTCACGCGGATGGCGGGTCATAATATCTTTTTCTGCCGGGTCCATGCTCAGCGCCAGTGCCGGCAGGCTATCGGTAACCAGGTTTATCCAGAGGATCATGATAGGCGTAAGCGGATTTCCAAGGTTGAAGACAGAAGCGATAAAAATCAGCAATACTTCGCCCACATTAGCGGAGAGCAGGAATTGAATGGCTTTGAGAATATTATCATAAATGCGGCGGCCCTCTTCCACAGCCCCAACAATGGTGGCAAAATTGTCATCGGTAAGCACTACATCCGATGCGTCTTTAGCCACCTCGGTTCCCACAATCCCCATTGAGACGCCAATATCAGCCTGCTTAAGCGCAGGTGCATCGTTTACCCCATCACCGGTCATTGCCACAATATCTCCGTGTGATTGCCATGCTTTTACTATCCTCACCTTGTGCTCGGGTGCCACACGCGCATAAACCGAGTATTTCTCTATGTCACGATAAAGTTCCTCGTCGGGTATTTCCTGCAACACATTTCCGGCCACTGCCTTATCGCCTTCGGTATAAATCCCGATCTCAGCGGCAATGGCCACGGCTGTCACCTTATGATCACCCGTTATCATCACCGGGCGTATTCCTGCGGTCTTGCATTTCTTTACGGCTTCCACCACTTCGGGACGGGCCGGATCGATCATCCCCAACATACCGATAAACACCAGGTTTCTTTCAATGGTCTCTGCATCTACACGGTCTGGGAGCCGGTCAATGTCTCTATACGCCACGGAAAGAACCCGCAGCGCAGATTTAGCCATCCGGTTGTTTTCGTTCCGGATCGTGGTTATGTCTTCTTCGGTAATGGTGCGGACTTTCCCGTGCATCAGGATGTGCGTGGTAACCGCCAGCACTTCGTCGAGGCCACCCTTGACGTTCACACGCAGCTTCCCATCGGCCATCTGATTGACGGTAGCCATTCGCTTCCGTTCCGAATCGAAAGGCACTTCCGAAACACGCGGATACTTCCGATCCTCTTCGTTCTTGTTCAGGTTCAGGGCAAGAGCAATATCCACAATAGCTGTCTCGGTAGGATCACCGGCGTTTTCGTGTGTACCGTCGGGCAACATTTTCAGGTGGGCATCGGTACAAAGGAGCGATGAGTTCAGCAGGATTCTCTCATCGTCGCTTAACTCTTCAGGAACGGGCGGATTTCTGAAATCGATGCGATTTCCGCTTACCATTCCTTCCACCACGGTCATTTTATTTTGTGTGAGCGTTCCCGTCTTATCGGAGCAGATCACGGTGGTACTTCCCAACGACTCAACCGACGGCAGTGTACGCACGATGGCATTGAGCTTTACCAAACGCTGGACACCAATGGCCAGCACAATGGTCGATACGATCTGCAAACCTTCAGGAATAGCTGCCACGGCAAGGCTTACAGCCATCATAAACATCTCCAGCCAATGATTTCCATACAGCATACCCACGGCAAAAATCAACACACAGATGCCAAGCGCCACATAACCCAGAATTTTTCCGAGCTGCTCCAATCTTTTTCCCATCGGAGTTTCCGTCTCTTGTGCACTTTGCAGCATACCGGCAATCTTACCCACCTCGGTATCCATTCCCGTGCTAACTATCACTCCTTTTCCCCGACCGTAAGTTATTACACCGGTAGAAAAAGCCATGTTGTCACGGTCTCCCAACGGAACATCTTCCGTATCAATTGCCTCCGTACTTTTTTCCGCCGGCACCGATTCCCCCGTAAGTGCCGATTCCTGAATCTTCAAGTTTACCGCTTCGATAAGGCGCATATCCGCAGGGATAATATCACCGGTGTCGAGAATCACTATATCGCCCGGAACAAGCTGCGTAGATACCGTTTCCGTCACTTCACCGTCCCGCAATACTTTTGACCGCGGTGCGCTCATCTTGTTCAGGGCATCGAGCGATGACTGAGCCTTGGTTTCTTCCATCACGCCGATAATAGCATTTACGATAAGGATAGCAAGGATAATGAAGGTTTCGGTCAGCCCCTCTCCCTCCATCACGCCGATAACACCCGACACAGCTGCGGCTATAAGCAATATAACCACCATACTGCTTCTGAACTGCTCAAAAAAGATTACCGTTATGGATTTTTGTTTCTTGGACGCCAGCTGATTAGGCCCTGCCTCTTCGAGTTTCTTTTTTGCTTCGGCAGAAGAAAGGCCTTGATCTGGAGATACATTGAACTGTTGCAACACCTCCCCGACAGGTTGGTTGAAAAATGGTTTCATAGTTGTTTGTTTTGTTTGCGGTCATTAAGAAATTACTTATTCAGCTTTCACTCCGCTCCAGTCGAAAGCACCGTACCTGATAAAACAAACCGGAGGATAAATTGTTTGGAATGCCCTTAAGCCGTGCGACAACCGGACAAATACCGGCAGAGGCGCCATAAATGACGCCTCTGTCAACCGATACGGCCAATCCGTCAAAAATCAAAACTCAGGATAATTCCGTTGACGGTTCCGCTAATGCTGTCGCACGTTCCGTCGGCTTTGATGGATCCGAGCAACAGAACGTCATATTCAATGCCGTTGCAGCGATAACGGCCTTCTATCCGAAAGTGTGAGCCAGACGGATCGAACGTTGAACAACCAGGCTGTAATTTAAATGTTCCCGCAAAGGTAACACTCTGGTCAGTGTCCAGATACACCTCCCTGCCGTTGGTCAGGGGTACCCTAAAATGATTTATTGTCTCAGCTATGTTAATCAGTATAAATCCTCCCAGACATTGATACGGCTCCAGGTTATAATTGATAACACCACCCAGGTTAATCGCGAGGTGTATATTGCCCCCTTTCCCATCCGGATAATCGTAGGTCCCATCGTATTTAACAGGATAACTCGCGCTTCGAAAATCAGCACGCAACGTAGATTTCGTGCCCGTACCGCTTTCGTTGTTCATGCCTTGATTCACACCTTTGGTACCGGCATTAAACATGGCCAGTATAACTTCCTTTTGTTCCTGTTCCGACAATTCGTTATTGCTTTCTTCTTTGGAACACGAAACAACAGTAAAAAATAAGGCTGAAAAAAATAGGAGAAAGAGAAAAAACTTTTTCATACAATTACGTCAGAGTTTAACGTGCTGACACCGCACTTTTTTAATTTCAAGAAGCAACGAGGAAAACAATGTGATTAAGCTACAAAATTAATAAATTGTCCGTTTTATTCACAAAAATAAAACATTTTTTTATAATTATTCTTAAATTATTTATAGTTTATCTGTTCACATTGCTGAATAAAAGCATACAGAAAAAAATTTATAATTCTTTTTTACCTAAAAATTCAGAAAATAGTAATTCACTCAAAAACAGGTCAAATATATGTTATAAAACATATTTTGCACAAGGGAAGATATCGTTAAAAATGGCTAACTTGCGTCGCTATTTTTGTAGTACGGCTCTGTATCTTTAATAAAGAGCAGAGTCGTTTTGTTGTAGAAACTTATACATTCAAGAAACATAAATTTTACTAATCATGAAAGTTTACAAAACAAACGAAATCAAGAATATTGCTATTGTTGGCAATTCAGGATCGGGCAAGACCACTCTCGCTGAAGCAATGCTTTTCGAGTGTGGTCTTATAAAACGACGCGGCACGATAGATGGTAAAAATACCGTGAGTGACTATTTCCCTGTTGAAAAAGAGTATGGATATTCGGTATTCTCAACCGTATTCTCTTACGAATGGAAAAACAAGCTGATGACGTTGATCGATTGTCCGGGGTCGGACGATTTTTCTGGAAACATTTCATCGGCGCTTGGAGTAACCGATTTAGCCGTGATGCTGATTGATGCTACCAGCGGAGTAGAAGTGGGAACAATCAACCAATTCCGCCAGATCGAATCTCTTGATAAGCCGCTAATGTTTGTTATGAACCGCATTGACCATGAGAAAGCCGACTTCGAAAACACGATTACCAACCTGAAAGAATTTTACGGGAACAAGGTCACCCCTATCCAGTATCCTACCGGGAGCGGCCTGGCATTCGACGGAATAGTGGATGTTCTCAAGCAGAAGCTGTATAAATGGAAGCCGGGAGCCACCGCGCCCGACGTGCTGGAGATACCCGACAGTGAAAAAGAAAAAGCTGGCGAATATTATCAAGTATTGTTGGAAGCAGCAGCTGAAAACGATGAGACATTGATGGAAAAATATTTCGATCAGGGCACACTGTCCGAAGAAGAGATGCTCGAAGGCATCCAGAAAGGGATGATCAGCCGGGATCTTTTTCCGGTGTTCTGTGTATCGGCAGAAAAAAACATGGCGGTCCACAGGCTGATGAATTTCCTTACCCTGGCGGCACCCTCACCCGATCAGGTTCCGTCTCCTCAAAACAGCGACGGAGAAACCGTAGAGCCCGATCCAGGAGCACTGACAAGCCTGTTCTTCTTCAAAACTACTGTTGAACCGCACATCGGCGAAGTTTCTTACTTCAAGGTGATGAGCGGAAAAGTAAAAGAAGGGGATGACCTGACCAATACCAACAGAAGTTCGAAGGAACGTATCGCTCAGATGTACCTGGTTGCCGGACAGATGCGTAACAAGGTGGAAGAACTGCAGGCAGGAAGCATTGCCGCTGCTGTCAAGCTGAAAGATGTCCGTACCGGCAATACACTGAATGCAAAAGGATCGGACAACCGGTTCAACTTTATCCAGTTCCCCGAACCGCGTTACCGCAGGGCTGTAAAAGCTAGAACGGAAGCCAACTCCGAAAAACTGAGCGAAGCATTGACCCGTATGCGGGAAGAAGATCCGTCATTGGTTATTGAAGTTTCAAAAGAACTGAAGCAAACCATCGTTTCAGGACAAGGCGAGTTCCACCTGAAAACCATGAAATGGAGACTCGAAAACAACGATAAAATTGAAATTGATTTCCTCGAACCTAAGATTCCGTATCGCGAAACCATCACCAAACAGTCCCGTGCCGATTACCGCCATAAAAAACAGTCGGGTGGTGCCGGTCAGTTCGGCGAAGTTCACCTGATTGTGGAACCCTACACCGAAGGTATGCCCATGCCGGAAATTTACCGTTTTAACGGCCAGGAATTCAAGATACAATCGCGCGACGTACAAACTATCGACCTTGATTGGGGTGGAAAGCTTGTTTTCGTGAACAGTATCGTGGGCGGTGCGATCGATGCCCGTTTCCTCCCGGCCATCCTGAAAGGAATCATGGGACGTATGGAGCAAGGCCCGCTGACCGGCTCTTATGCCCGTGACGTACGTGTTATCGTTTACGACGGTAAGATGCACCCGGTTGACTCCAACGAAATCTCTTTTATGCTTGCCGGACGCAACGCGTTCAGCACCGCATTTAAAAATGCCGGGCCAAAGATTCTGGAACCGATTTACGATGTGGTTGTTTCTGTTCCCAGCGACTATATGGGCGATGTGATGAGCGACCTGCAAGGGCGTCGTGCCATGATCATGGGTATGGAAAGCGAGAAAGGGTTTGAAAAACTGAAAGCCCGCGTTCCGTTGAAAGAGATGTCGAGTTATTCCACTTCTTTAAGTTCGCTTACCGGTGGCCGTGCGTCGTTCACCATGAAGTTTTCGGAATATGAACTCGTTCCGTCCGATGTTCAGGATAAGCTCCTGAAAGAATACGAGGCGGAAGAAAAGGAAGAGTAAAAACCCGGGGAGAATCTCCAATATTTTACAGGAGGGTGTATCACAATGTGATTACACCCTCATTCTATTCGGATACCTCTCTAAGAATTTCCAAAGAATGAGCTATCTGGATCGGAACAACTCCAATATTTCGAGAGGTGCTTCCAGGAAATAGTCGGCTTTTATCTCTTCCCGGTTGTGTGTTCCCCAAACAGCAAGGGCAAAATCTATCCCGGCAGAATGTGCGCACTGCTCATCGTAAAGGGTATCACCTATATAAATGGATTCCGGTTTCTTTGCATTCGACCGCTTAAGGTATTCCAGAATAGGGTCTGGATGGGGCTTTGGGCGGGGGCTGTCATCCACACAAATAACCGTACCAAAGAAATGCTCCAACCCGAAAGTAGCAAAATCAGCATTAAATTCCTGCCGGCTTTTGGAAGTAACAATTCCCAGGATGTATCCCCTTTTTTTCAACTCCTTCAAAACCTCTTCAATTCCATCGAAAAGGCGTATGGATGAGTGGTATTTACGATAATTTTCGGCCCACATCAAGCTCGCTTTTCCGGCATCTTCAATTCCCAGCCGGGGAAACACTACCGAGTTGGGAATACCAAATGAAAACCGGAATTCATCCAACTCTCTTTTCTCTCCGGTAAGCTGAAAAAAAGTTTCCTGCGTGGCAAGCATGTCTGCCGTTTCCGTATTCAGCATGGTGCCGTCTATGTCAAATATAATGTGTTTGTAGTTCATTTCTCAAATTTGGGGGACAAAGATACAAAACAAAACCGTTCTCCGAGCGTTAGAGACATGAAACATAACAGCTATGCAAAAAACAATATTTCATATCAAGGAGATGGATTGTCCGTCTGAAGAAGAACTGGTCCGCATGAAACTGGACGAAATTCCGGATATTGCCAGAATTGACATCAATATACAAGATCGAAAAGCAACCATTTTTCACCGGGCCAACACGGCCGAAATAGAAACGCTGCTGAACGAGTTAAAACTCGGCTCGTCGCTTGTTTCTTCGGAAGTTGTTGAAGAGAAACTTTCCGGCGCAGACGAGAATAAAAACAGAAAACAGAAAAAAATTCTCTGGACAGTGCTTTTTATCAACTTCGGATTCTTCGTTATTGAAATGGGCACCGGCCTCGTTTCCCGTTCGATGGGGCTAGTTGCCGACAGCCTGGATATGCTTGCCGACGCTTTTATGTATGCCATCAGCCTATTTGCTGTTGGCAAAGCCGTAAGCACGAAGAAAAAAGTTGCCGGAGCCATTGGTTATTTCCAAATTTTACTTGCCTCAACCGGATTGTTTGAAGTTGCAAGGCGTTTCATTTTCAACGAATCCACTCCCGACTTTCAATTTATGATCGGCATCTCTATTCTTGCACTTGCCGCAAATGGAATCAGCCTTTACATCCTGGAAAAAGCCAAAAGCAATGAAGCACACATCCGGGCAAGCATGATATGCACATCAAATGATGTAATCATGAACCTGGGCGTCATTGTGGGTGGAATCCTGGTTTTTTTACTCGATTCTGCCATTCCTGATCTTGTTGTAGGTGTTGTCGTCTTTGGAGTTGTTATAAGAGGGGCGCTCCGGATACTGAAACTGGCAAAATAGTCGGGGATTTAACACTTTCCGACCATAAAAAATGTTATTTTTGTATCGTTATACAAATTTATGACTCAGGCTGACAACATGAAAAAATATTTTACCGTTCTTATTTTACTATCCCTATCGCTTTCTCTTCTGTCTCAAGACTTTGATGGAAACTACAAGGATAAGACCGATTCATTCTCTTTTTCCAACGGACAAGCATTGTTTAGCCTAAGCGGTTTTGGAGCCCTGTTTACCCGAATGGTTGGCGAAGGAAAATATGAATATGTTGATAATTATTTGCTGGTACACACTTCCGGCTATCCCGGTGAAAAATCGGTGTTCGAATCCATCAACGGTACGAAAAAAGACTCCATCGTTGTAAAGGTAGTCGGCCCGGATAATTACCCTGTCCAGGGAGCGCTGACGGAGTTTCTGTCGGAATCCAACAAAATTATCCGTGGAAATATTACAGATGACCTGGGCAAATCCCAACATCCCAAAGATCAAAAAATTAAAAGGATAAAGGTAACCAACCTGGGTTACGATGATGTTGCCTTTGAGGTTGAGCAGGGAAAAGATTTTTTAGTAAAACTTGCCAGAAACAACGTTATTGAAAACCAGACGGTTGCTTTCAAAGTCAAGAGAGAAGATGAAGAAACTCTTTCGATCATCCTGCTTTCCGATAACTTTGACCCGGGGAAAGACAAAATAAAGTCCCTGGAAAAGCTCGATAAGAAAACACAAAAAAACAACGTGCTTGCCAAACGACTAAAGAAAGAGTATATACCGGCCTATCAAGGACGAGAATAAAATTTCACTCCCCCTTCAGTCCAGCCGGAAAAGTTACATTGTATTCGACGCTTCCGTCGAGTAACCTGATCCAGGTGTCAAATTCACGTTTTCCTTCCGTCAGTTGTACGATTCTCGCACCGTTGATTCCAGGTACATAAGTGGTTCTCCATCCCGAGAACTGGCCGTACGCTAATGCAATACCGAAATAGTTCACGATATAATTGTTAACGTGATCGTGCCCGGCAAATGTACCCATAACATCCTGCATCTCTTTCATCGCGAGAAACATCCCCGAGTTTAAACCGGGGGAACATTCGTTTTCCTTACGCACCCCCACCCTTTTGTTCGTATCGTCGTCAAATGCCAGGCGGTATTCCGGAAGGGGAATATGGAAATAAGCCAGGGCTGGCAACGGCTGAAAATTATTTTGCCGGGTAAAATGAAAACTTTGCTTCTTATACCAGTCGATGACCTCAGAGGTTATCCATCCGTATCCCGACACATCGCTTACGGTTGAATAGGCTCCCGAGTCGAAGCAGTAAATCAACGCTTTCACCTGCATATCTTTTTCGCTTCCGTAAACGGGAAGGACATTATTCATAACGCCGCTCAACTGTCCACCGGCAGGATAGTTGCAATTGTACGGGTAATCCGTGATAATCTTTTCGAGTTCGAGGCGGGTTGTGCCGCTCTCATCGTCGTGATTTCCCAATGCAACGGCAAACGGTATTTTCCTGTCGACAACTAATTTTGTAACGGTGTCCCATCCTGTTTTTATCGGCCTTCCGGTTACAATATCCCCGGTGAAAATAACCATATCGGGCTTTTCCGTATCCAATACGCGCTGAATAGCCAACAAGGCCGTATCCGATTTGGAATTTCCGGGGACGTAGTGCACATCCGTAAACTGTGCTATCTTGAACAAACCGTCCTTGTTGAAATTTAATTTTTGTGCTTCTACTGCAGTGAACCACAACACCACAACACAACAAACAACAATTTTCTTCATACTCTTGCTATACAACATACAATGAACTTATCGACTCGTTGTTGCACACCCTCATGATGGCATTGGCAAACATATCGGCGACAGACAAGACTTTCACTTTACTGCACGATTTTGTATAAGGAATACTGTCGGTAAATATAATCTCGTTAAGCGAAGAATTTTCCACACGTTCACTGGCCGGATCCGACATGACGGCGTGACTGGCTATGGCTCTTACAGATCTGGCGCCGTTCTGCATCATCAACTCGGCAGCTTTGGTCATGGTTCCCGCAGTATCCACGATATCGTCAATCAACAACACATCCATCCCTTCCACATCCCCGATGATCTGCATATCCGAAATAACGTTTGCTTTTTTCCTGATCTTATAGCAGATAACCATGGGACAACCCAAGAACTTGGCATAAGCACTGGCACGCTTGGTTCCACCTACATCGGGCGTGGCAATCACCAAATTTTCCTGATTAAAGGTTTTCATATAATCCACAAAAACTCCCGATCCGTACAAATGGTCAACAGGAACATCGAAGAAACCCTGAATCTGGTCGGCATGCAAGTCCATGGTAATCAATCGGCTGATGCCGGCAGTGCTGAGCATATCGGCAATCAGCTTCGCTCCGATACTCACACGGGGCTTATCTTTTCTGTCCTGACGGGCCCATCCGAAATAGGGAATAACCGCAATGATGGACTTCGCCGACGCACGCTTGGCCGCATCAATCATAAGCAGTAACTCCATCAGGTTGTCTGAATTGGGAAAAGTGGACTGGATAAGGAATACTTGTCTTCCCCGAATGGATTCCTCGTATGAAACTGAAAATTCTCCGTCGGCAAAATGCTCGATAATCATATTTCCTAACGGACACCCCAAACTATTGCAAACCTTCTCGGCAAAATAACGTGATTTTGTTCCCGAGAAGATTTTAAACGGCTTATCTTGCATGACTTGTTGATTATAATTGAGTTAGTAAATTATTGGTTGATTCTCTCTTTGTAATAGTCTTTCCACGGACAAAAGTACAAACTAAATTCTAAAAAAACCTTTAAAATGTGTTTTGAATTTTTTTATGTACTGTTTTTAGTCATTTTTTGATGGATTTGGATTTTCGTTTCGCATCCTATGGCAGGATATACGAAAGAAAGGAAAGTTCAAAATACTTTCTTAACAAGAGGAAATTTTGTACAGCTCGCCCGAGGTTGCCCCAACCTTTATCCGAATCGGGCTATCTATCGAAAAAACGGTATTGAACTTGCTATCCGACAACAACGGAAAAGCGTTAAAACTCCCGTTGTCAGGAATCCCGAAGAAATCCATAGCGTGGGTGGGAATATTTACCACAACATCAACCTCCTTGTTGTCAAAATTAACCACTGCCAGAATTAATTCATCTCCAGTACCCCGTAGAAATGCGAATTGCTTGGTGGAATCAAACTCAAAATTGTCGTAATTTGCTGGCATCAGGTCGTAAAAGAGTCCCTCACTCAACGCTCTCTCCCGGTTACACAAGGTAAGGAGTTTGGCATAAAATTTCTGCAACGCCCTTTCTTCTCCTGTCAACAAGGTATCGTCCCATTTCCCGTTATTATTCCAACGCCTAACCGTGTCTAGCGACCAATAATCAAAAATGGAGGTACGCCCGTTCTTGCCACTGAAACCCTCTTCATCCATTCCCCGCTCGCCCAGCTCCTGGCCAAAATAGATCATTACAGGATTTACGTTCACGCAGGCAGTAACAATCATCGCAGCGGGTCCATGCTTTCCGTCTTTCAGAAAATAATCCGAAGCTACGCGTTGTTCATCGTGGTTTTCAATAAAATTGAGCATTTTGTGCTGAATATCGCCCACGTTATTCAGGGCAAACGTGATGTCCGACGACGGACGATACCCGCAGGCCACATCACGCAAAACGTCATATAACCCTACTTTATCGTACAAGTAATCAAAGTTGTCGTGGGCAAGAAACAACCGGTAGGCGTCGGGATTGTATATCTCCGCCAGAAAGAGAATTTTCGGGAACTCTTTTTTTACTTGCGGAATCACCCATCGCCAAAACTCCAGCGGGACCATTTCTGCCATGTCTACCCGGAAACCGTCAATATTTTTCTTCGACCAATAGATCAATACGTCCCTCATCTTGTTCCACGTATCGGGAATTTTGGAGAAGTGTTTTATGTAACCGTTCTGTATATCGATGCCGTAGTTAAGCTTAACCGTCTCATACCAGTCGTATGGGGTGGGTTTATTGGTAAAACAATCGTTCCCGGTGACTTTTGCCGGCGACTCCCTGTAGGTTACGTCCGCCATTTTCTTTACCGGGAATTGAATTTCCAGCTCCTCACCCGGAAGGTAATAAAAGTTGTTGCCGGGAGAAAAAGCCACAGAAGTGTCGTCGTTGCAACCAAATTCGTCAACTCCCTCCGGACGGTTAATCGATTTGTAGTTCCTTGCCAGGTGATTCGGCACAAAATCAATGATTACCTCCATCCCGGCACGATGGATACGTTCAACCAACGCTTCAAATTCGCGCATCCGGCCGTTCACGTTCATCGCCAGATCAGGATCAACATCGTAAACGTCCCGCACGGCGTACGGAGACCCGGCATTGCCTTTAATGATTTCCGGATATTCACGGGGAATGCCGTATTGGGTGTAATCCGTTGTTGAGGCATGCGCCAATACGCCGATAAGCCAGACATGAGAATAACCACCCTTCTTTAACTGATTGAGAAACTTACCTGTTATATCGTTAAACTTTCCGCATCCGTTTTCTTCCAGGGTCCCGTTTTGAATGTTGTTGGCCTGAGTGTTCCCCAGCAGACGCGGCAACAGTTGATAGATGAATATTTTACGTGGCTTCATAATGTTGTTTTTTTAAATTTACCTATTCGCTGCCTCACTTTCTCCTCGAGTTCGTAATGTCGGTGACACCTTCTGATAATGCCAAGCGATTTTTCTTCACCAAGCGCTGTTGAAGCACACTCGTAGCCTATTTCCCTTATTTTGTCGATGTTGTTCAAATCGAACATAAAGTATTTTTGCGCTTCCTCCGCTTCTACAAGGATGTCACATAAACTCCTATCTACCAACGTATTTGAATTCGACATCAGTTTAAACGTACGTTCGGCGGTAGTTTTGATATTGACTTTGTCCGATAAAGGCGTCATCAGCGAAACATTCACGCCGATAACGTACTTACACTCATTCCGAATAACAGAAACCGGAAAATTTTTCAATAATCCACCGTCAACATAGGGCACACCACCAATAACCTTGGGAGTGAAAACGATGGGGACCGAACAGGATGCCACCACGGCATCTACCAACGATCTGCCTTCCGAAAAAACTACAGTCCGGGCCTTTTCCCAATCGGTTACAACTGCTTTAAAAGGAATTCTCAGTTGTTCGAATGAGCTCGACCGCAAATTGTCTTTCAGAAATTTCCCGACACCTGAAGTTTTAAAAAAACCCGTCTTGGGAATGGAAAATCCGATAAATTCATGGAATTCTTTCTTTCGGAAGAGCTCGCTAATCTCGTCGGGAGAAAAACCATCGGCATAAAAAACTCCGGCTAACGCACCGGCACTGGTACCTGCAATTACATCGGGTTTCAGGCCATAACTCTCAAATACCTTGAAAGCGCCTAAATGAGCAAACCCTTTTGCACCGCCACCGCTTAGCGCATAACCCAAATAATATTGAAAATTTTTCCCAAATATTGCCACGACGGTTCCCTTAATGGTACTACAAATATGCTAAAAAATTTGATGATTGTCAAAAATAAAACCGTTATCAAATGGTTTATTTATGTTTTTTTATACAAATAAACCATGGTTAATGCGACAAAAATCAATACCGCAATACCAAGTGGCTTGTTCATCTTCGTTCGATTAAAATTATTTATTTTTCAGGGATGATTTTATTATAAAACCCCGACGGGCATTTCAAAGGAAGACAACAGCGTGCCGAACGCTTTATACGCTGTGCCCATCCCTTCCATTGGGATGCCTATTTCCCAATCATACCTGATGAGTTCTTTCCAATTGCCCGGCATGGAGGTCTCGAGGCCCAAATTCAAATTCTGATTTAACCGGTGCAGGGCCAAATCATTTATCGACATGCGAAAACGGTATGAGACGGTTTTTGCCGATTCCGCATCCAGCGTTGGCTGCCCTTTTTCATCAACCCCGTATGAAAAGGTCATAAAGCAATTACCCTCCTCTGTGTCAATCGTGTAAGTTCCTTTACCCCGTACTTTCAACACGTAATCGGTTGACGATGTGCTCTCCCTGTTGACAAGGTAGAGATCCCGCTCCGTGTTGTTTACCAGGCAAATCCATTCTATAGTGTTCAAGGAAGCGGGGAAAGGAGGCACTTCGCCGTTATCTGTTTTGTTAGCTTTGGATATGCGCATTACCTCATAGTTATCGGTCACCTTAATCTTCAATTTTTGCGATTCTTTGGTTAGGTTATCCGTAACCGTGAGCCGGGTATCTCCTTTGAGCCGCCCCTGAATGGCAATCATTCCCGCCGCACTCGACCAGCCGGTTTGCATTTCTGCCGAAAACAGAAGCGGGTTTTCTACTTCCAGCGTGTAATTTCCGCTGCCTGTTTTCGGCCCGATTAAGACCGTTCCGTTCACGGGCACTTCGCGATAATCGTAATAAAAAAAGAGTGATTCGTGTTCTATTTTTTCACAACTTGGCATTAAAATGAATACCAAAAGCGGTATCAGGAACTTGCTTTTTGTGTTGGTTTTCATATTTGTACAAAATTTATGTGATTATTTATTTTCCTTGATTGATTTTAGCGCAATTGTTTCGCCATACAAACCCGTATTTTCATCTTTAATTTTAATCTCCATTTCAGAAGAAGATAAACGCATAACCTTCCAGTATTCCTGGTGAGTTTGCATGGTAACCAACACTTCATCAAACAATAAGTTATCGGACTTGAAGGAAAGTGCCTCTGCGACCCTTATCTTCTCCCCATTCTCATAAGTGGTCCAGAATTTGTTTCCCGGGAATGCACCATTATACGAAAAATAATATTCCGTTGTGTATTCTTTACCGCCTTCCTCGTAAGTGTATTCCCAGCCTCTGACAAAGTCATGCATAGCCCTGTTTTTATCCTTGCTGACACCGGTTTGAAACTCGCCTTTCACTTTCCACATTGTTGAATTATTTTCGTGCAAGGGTGAGGGTACCTCATACTCAAATTTTGCATATACATGCCCGTTATCGGGTTTTGTTACGTCCAAATCCAAACGCACAAATTCGATGTACCCCTCTCCAAAGGATTCCTTTGTTTTAATTTCCGTCACATTAAACGATTCGTGTTGTTCAAGCGGAACTTCCTCCCACGATGTCAACTCAAATAAAGGCGGGTTCTTACCCTGTGTAGGTTCGGATTTGACGTAATATCTTTTACCCACAACGATGGGTTCGGTGGCTGGGAGACACACCCTTACCAAAAATTCAGGCTCTTGAGATGTTTTGTCAACAGGACTGCAAAACTGCGAGAAGGTAAAGTAAATACTGTCGTTATCCATATAATCATAGCGGGCATTCATTCCTATGGGAGGCCCAAAGTTTATTGGAGGTAAAAAATCTACCTTTTCAAACTTCTCACCCTTTATTTCACAACGTAAGTAATGTTTGGATTGGAAATCTTCTTGTATCTTCTCACAACTTGTCAACCCAAGTGACACAAAAAGGATGGCTGCCATAAGCAGACAGCTGTTTTTCAATACAGATTTTCTCATTGTAATGATTGTCTAAAGATTCTAATTGACTGTTCTTTTACGTAAGACGTAGAATCTGAGAAAAAGCTGCACAAATAATGTTAAATATAAATAAAAGAAATAAATGACAGGAAAGGAAAAATAGCTGCCGCCTCGAATGGTACGGTTTCGGAAGGCAGTATGCACGATTAAAGATAGCCAAACTCATTCTTCAATTGCAAAATGGTTTTGGCAAACACCGGATGAACGGTGTCTGGCGAGATTTCGGCAAAAGGGGTCAACACAAAGTCGCGCGAATGGAAGCGGGGATGCAGTTGTTTTTCCTGTCAGGAGAATTGCTGAACGAACACGTATTGTGAGGCGGGCCTGTTGTCATGAATACCTGGGAAGAGCTGGAACTTGCATTCGAAGAACTCGAAAAAGGAAACGTTTTATAAAGCACGGTTAACAGCGGATATAAGCTAAAAGGTCATCCCTTCATAGAATTCCGCCAAATCATCCTTTCGGTGAATCCTGTTGCATACCACCAAGACAAGGCCTCTTAAATCCTTTAATCCGAGAAGCCTATTCGTTTTTCTTCGCCAGCATGTTAATGCATTTCGGTTCCGCAGGTACCCAGTCCCCCCCTGTAGTAGTTGAACTGGACGTTGGGGTGGTCTGCCAGCAGCGACATGGGCACGGCGGAGTCAATAATCTTTTTCCCGATCATCAATGCGGTCAGCCTCTGTCCAAACGGATTGTCATGTACTCCCGCCTGCCAGATCGATACCTTTTCGGCCTGCCAGGTTTGTACGGGGCCCACCGTCAAGGCCTGCGAGGGGATTCCCGTAACAACACCGCCGGCACTGGTCCTCGCGTTTTGCATACAGGTAATGGGATGCAGGTCGACAACACGGGTGGTCAGTTTCTTGTACTCTTCCAGCGAGGGAGGGTTGTCCTTGTATTTCCCTTCTCTTTTCACCGGATCATTAAAGGCCCAATGTTTCGTGTCACCCTGTCCGCCCTGCATTACCGCACATCGTACGCCCGTGTTCCAACTTTTGATGTATTTCGAGGTGTCGGCTTCGGGATAGTGTATGTTTTCCTCCGGCATGCGCAGTTTTTTATTCATTCTGTGAAACATCAGCTCATTGTTCGCCCTTTCGAACGAGATGGGGCTCTCGACGCCGATCTCCTTCCCGTCCACGTACCATTCATCCATACCCCAGAAATGGGCATTTGACAGATCCAGTTCCAGCTCGTTCACCAGCCGGGCCACCAGCGGGAGCTGTTCGGTTGGCCCTATGGGGCCGCAGACCCCGACGGGTTCACTTGCCGTAGCTTGTTTCCATGCTGTAATGTATTCAAGCGCCTCGGCCAGGTAGAAGTCCTCCAGCGTGTCGTAGAAAACAACCTTGAATCCGGGCCTTGAAAGGGCCAGCATATCTTCGGGGGTCAACCTGGCGGCATCGCCCAGAATCTCGTCTTCCAGTGTTGTGAAATCCCACCAGTCCGGGGCCAGCATACTTATTTTTCGTGACATAGTTTAAATTATTTAATTTGGGTGTTTTACTTGATAATGATATTCTCTTCCAGGATCCCGGCAAGCACGTTTCCCTGCTGGAACCCGTGCCCCAGGTGTTGCCGGAAACCTTCCGCGTACTTGCGGTTCACCTCTTTTCCCCTTACCTCCGCAAAGTGTTTCATGGAAAGGATGTACTCGTCCACCTTGTGGTGTTCAAGCAGCCAGTCCCGCTGGCTTGCATGGGCTTTCAACATCTCCTCCTTAACCGGCATCTCTCCCGTTATGTCCACATACATCGAGGGGGCGACGGCATGTCCGAACTTGTCCTTTCCATCCATGGCGTCCGCGTAATAGAGGTAGGGTGACGGCTCGAAGGGCGCTTCATCAACTTCCATGTTTTTTATGCCACAACAGAAGCAGGCCGTCTGAACAATCCTTGCGGTCGTCTCGTGATCCACCATGTAGTCCGTCGGGCTGGCGGTAATAACTATCGAGGGCCGGATCTTTCTCAACACGGCGGTTGTCCTGTTTATCGCTTCCCTATCGTAGATTATGTACACATCTTCGAGCCCCACGCAATGGTAGGTTGCCCCGATAATCTGCGCGGATCTGCGTGCCTCGCCGGTCCTTATCCGGGAAATTTCCTCCCGGGTGTGTACCGCAGAGCCTTTATCTCCGGGAGTCATGGTGACAATATGAACCTCCCAGCCCCTGTTTCTAAACAGGGACAATGTCCCGGCACACATGAATTCCGCATCGTCCGGATGCGCTAAAATGGCAACAATTCTTTTTTCCAGATCCATCCTGTTATTTCATTTAAGATTATTTTCCTTGGCGGATTTATCAGCTTGCATAATAATTTCCAAAACCAATCAAGACTACAGATATTATCAATAAAATGATTCCTGCCAGTAAATATTTTATCACATTTTTACTTACTAATTGCCACTCTTTCAACCACAGCCCCCATAGATTACTGAAGATTATAATGGATGCCATATGAATGCTCCAACTTGCAAAATCGAATTCGCCCATTTTTGTTGTACCCATACCGTAAAAGAAAAACTGACCGTACCACATTATCCCGCTTAGCATTGCCAAAAAGGAGTTGCGATAGAATGTTTTCGAAGACGTTACGGTAAATGTCGTATCTGATTTAGTCTTTGACCAAGATAGAATTGTATAGATAAAATTAGTAGTAAATCCACCTGCCAGGATAAAGACATAACTTGGATTGTTCATGAATACTGTTTGGGTTCCCTTTTCAATTGCATGATTCGCAATGGGTCCACCCAACTTGATCGCAATTGCCATACAAGCACTCATGACACCTCCAAAAACGGCCATCGTTATTCCTTTTGCGGCCGAAAACTCTTTTACCGATTCCTGTTTCTGCTCCTTGGTTAAATTTTTATCCTTTAATACTCCGGCATATCCGCACAGAATAATTCCGGCAATACATACCATAAATCCTAAAATTATAATGATTCCAGCCGTTGACGAGAAAAGCATCATAAATTTATTATCCATGATTGCAGGAACAATTGTTCCGACAATTGCACAAACACCAAGTGATATGGATTGCCCGAGGGAAAGGCCTAAATATCTCAATGCAAGACCTGCCCCCAGTCCTCCAAATCCCCATAAAATACCAAAAGTATACGTCAGGATTTTACTGCTTAACGGACTGTCTCTTAAAATATCGATTAAATGAGGTGCTGTTAAGAAACCTCCGATCCAAGGCATTACCATCCATGCAACAAAACCAAGGCTTATCCAATAGATTTGCCACGACCATTTTTTAACGAAATTGTACGGAACATAAAAACTGGCCGAAGAAAAGCCACCTATAAAGTGTAGTATGATTCCTATTAATTGAGACATCTATATATATTTATGTTTTAAACTTTGCAAAAGTAGTGATTATTCTAACATTCATCTCCGTTCCTTTTTGAATTATCTCCGGACACCCTCCCACAGCTTCAATTTCCATAAATCTGTTATTGTCGTTATACACACTATAACGAACACCTCTTGAGTCAGGGGCAATCGTTGGCTGCACATCTCTTATATCAATGTACGATTCGTATGGAGATACACCACTACTTTCTCTTTTAACTCTCCACCCATTAACAGGATCAAAGAACTCAATGTAAGGGACTTTTTCACTTATTCCAACCTGGAATCGATTTGTCCCCTCAGTTAAAACACAACACTGATTATTTTCCCATATTAATTCACGGCCAATTTCGTTTTCATAAAGACTCCAGACATGTGATTTGTCCACACAAGGGAAAACAACATTACATCCTGGTCCGCAATTAAGCTGGCACAACGACCATGGAGCCAAACTACATTCGGACCTGGTTACTATTCGATCCCCAATGTAAGTAATACTCTCGGTAACACTTACTGAAATAACGTCTTGGCCTGGCTGGATATAAACGCTTCGTTTAAAAATGGTAGGAAATCCTAACCCTTGATTATTGACAAGGTCGATTTCTGCCATAATGACGACACTTTTATCTGTTGACTCGGTAACTAAATATCTTGCTGCACTTATGGCTGGACTTACTCGCCAACTTCCTGTAGAATATTGATATCCCAAGGTGGTACCTTCCGGGGCAGGCCAAAGAGCATCACCTCCAGGATTCAAATAATTTTCTAACGTGCTTTGTCCATTTATCGCATCCGTATTAATTTTGTTTATCACCTCCCCGTTGAGGACAGTGAAAATACGTCCTTCCATATCTAATGCTATGATGACAGCAGCTTCAGAAGTTCCAATGACATGTACTCTCTTTTTTGCTTTGTCGAATTCCGATAAAAAATCTTCTATTCTCATACATCTCTATTAATCAAGATGAAAAACTTCGAGTAATAAATCCTCTTTTCCTTTTTCATCGGTTTCATTACCGCAAACAAGAACTTCAGTCATATACTTCCACCATTTTATACATACTTCGGACTTGCTCATTTCGCTAAACAACACTTCATCTTCAACTTCGTAATAACCAAAAAGATACTCATTATCAGGATGTAAAAAAATAGAATAATTATTTACCCCGTACTTTTTTAATTCCTTTTCAAGCTCCGGCCAAATGGGATTATGCCTTTTTATATATTCTTCTGCTTTTTCAGGCTGCAGATAGATTAAAAATGCCTTACGAACTTTATTCATACTTTTTAATTGTTAATTTTATGTTCCTCAGCCAATTCTCCCGCCGGAATAAAACGGGCTCCTTTTTCCAACAACATTTTACATAGCCGGTCGAATTGATCAACGGCTACTTGACCGCAATTTTTTATGATAAAAGGCAGAGGAGTAACACTACATTCCCCAAAATCAATCGAGCCTTGTGGCATTTCATAAAACTCCCATGGGTGTAGATAAAAACACAGTACTGGTCGTGAGGTGCGTCGAACAAAGTCGATAAAGTCATCTACTTTTTCCATCAAAAAATTCGCTGATTCAGTTCTAAACAGTGGCCACTGGTCACGATCTCGTTGGTAAGGATCATTACTTTCCATAGTAAGATCACAAAAATTAGGTATTTCTAAAATTTTCATTCCACCTTCCTTTGTCCAGTCTGTTTCCGAAGGATAATAAGGGACAAAAGGCTTTCCGTAAAAGTAAAGCGGAAAAGATGCATCTGCCTTATAACCCAACTTTTCAAGAATATTCACGACATTTGTACTCCCCCACAACCGAGGGCACCGGAAACTCACGGGTTGTACTCCACTTATCTCTTTTACTATTTCTGTGGCAATAGTAATCCTGCCCTCTACTTCCGATGGTAAGACAGGCATATTGTTAGGCAAAGGGAAAATCTCGTCTCCAAGAGTTTCATGATATAATCCATGACAACCGATCTCATGGCCTGCTTCTTTTACCATTCGTACTATTTCAGGATTATTTTCCGCAGCATGCCCTGTCCAAAAAAACGAGGCTTTGATACCATACTTTTTGAGAATAGACAGAATCTCGGGAGTTCCATGTTGTACACCTTCATAGTAAGGAGTGTAAGAACCAATATCGGTTTCCATGTCAAAACCCAGTACTACGTCGAAACAACTTTCCTCTTTATTTTTAATTTTCTGTTTGTTTATTTCCATGTTACAAGAATTAATATTCAGTTAAAATTTTATCCATCTTTTCGCTTAAAGGTATCGCACCCTCTTCAGTGATCTTATATCCGGTTTCAATCCGGACTCCATTGAATTCAGGATGCCCAAAGAAACTAACATCCACGCAAACCATCATTCCTGGTTTTAAAACATCGGAGCTATTGGGTCCAAAGAAAGGTGATTCCGCTTCATGAAGACCAATGGTATGCACAAAAGGACAAACTAGATATTTTGACAGATTATGTTTTTCAAAATATTTTCTTGCCGGAGCATCAATCTCTTTCCCTGTCTTACCCAGTATAAGTTGTTCCCTGGTCAACCTGAATGCATCTTTCAGATAACGGATACAATCTAACTGAGAAGTACTGTATTCACCGCTCACCGGAATTACATCTCCCACTACACCCGCATATCCATTTACCTTGGGAGCGATTCCCAACATAACAAGTTCACCGTCCTGTAAAATCTTGGAACTTGCTGTGGGGACAACCGCATTGGAGCGTTTTCCACTCCCTACAATCGTAGTGAATCCAAATCCACTGGCTCCACGGCTTCTTACCTCAAATTCGCCGACAGCAGCCACTTCAATTTCAGAAACTCCCGACGTTATTTTATTTTTCATAGCGTCATAGGCATAATCTGCCAGTTTAAATGCAGCTTCGATTTGTAATCTTTCCCAAGGAGATTTAATATACCTCAATTGGACATAATCAGAAGTAACGTCTACTAAATCAACGCCTTTAAACCCTTCTACAATTTGCATGTAGCCGCCTGCTGGCATCCGTTCCGCCCCGACAAGTCCCACCTTTTTAACGTTGCCTAATTCCGCATTTAACTCGGTAAACAATTGTGGAAAATCAATGATAGTGGCATTCGGATATTCTTCATCGGGAACCATAAAAACAGGGAAGTTACGCGTTTCAGTAATCATGCTGTCCAGCTTCGCAAACGGTTCGCTTTCGGGGCCACCTAATATAAGAGGATTCCCCGATCTTGGAATTAAAACCGCTCCACTTTCAAACTGAGGACACCATCCGGTTAAATACCAGCCATTGCCAATATTAAATTCATCGTAATACACTAAGACCACATCCAAATCTTTTGATTTCATGATCTCTTTCACCCGAGCAATCCTGGATTCGCTCTCCGCTTTATTCAAGTATGCCATAATAAAAAATTTATAAGATTATTATTTTGATTATTTTATATCGAGCGGTTTACCGTGTCCGATCACCGTAACCTGTACCCGTGTATTTACCTCTTTAGTACCGGTACATGAAAATGAAATTTTGTTATCTCCAGGTATTAAAGAAGGGAGTTTGCTTTCTAATGTAATCTCTTGTAGTAATTCACCTCTGGATCCGTATAACTTACAGTCGGTTGGAGAAAGGAGTTCAAGGTACATTCCTGATTCCATCTTTACCGGAATAATCAACTTTTCTCCATTCAAGGTAATTTCCGGGTTTTCAATCGTTAACGGAACCATAGGCAATGCTTTGACGGGACCTATTAAACAACTGACTTCTTTTTTATTCGGAAGATTATTATACCATAATTGAAGTTTATCAATATTTTCAAACTGTATCGTATGCCTGTATGAATCATATACATAAAAATGGGAATCATCAGGCCAAATATAATTGCTGATTTCCGACGATTCAACTTCGACTAATTCAAAATATTTCCATCCGGTAAAATCAACTTTTATAAAGTGGTCTCCGTGTGCACCGTGCGAAATATGGATGGGACTTCTTAAACTAAGGTTGAGTAATTGTCCACTACCATCTCCTTTCACCCATACTCCCAATCCTTGGTTGTTTTTAAGATCAAGTCCGGGAGTGAAAATTTTTTCCATATTTATATAAGTGCTTTCCCGGAGCAACTTTCCATCGTTGGTAGCAGAGAATTGACTACTCGAGTCTCCCTTTGGTGTTTTCTCCGGAGATGGTTTTATTAACCCAGAGACTCCATCGGCTGATGTTTGATAAGTAAAATCATCAGATGAGGAAAAATCAGCGAGAAGGATGCCGGAAGGGTCGTTGTATGATTTTACGGCCATCAAGGGTTCTATTCTCAATTTAATAGGTTGGGATTCAAAAGAATTGTTTACTACCCAACTAACGGAAGGATGATCCAATCCCAAAACTTTGTGCTTTTCGTAAAAAGTCGGTTTAAAATTCCATTTGCCTGCTTCGTCCTGAAACAATGTATATTCTTTTCCCGCTTGACGCAAGAGTGCTCGCACAGAATCGTTAAAATAATTGGCACGGCGCAACTCTTCGTATTGTTTAAGAATCTCCGCATCCCTTTTAAACAATGGAAATTCTTGAAAAGTTTTTTCATCAACTCCACCCAATTGTGAGAACCCGGCGTTATTGCCGATCATTTTACATCCCAGATATTCGATGTCGTCAAAAAAAGTAGGTTCTATTTGAGGAGGTGCCCAGGTTTGATTACCCCACCATCCCAAATGCAGCGGTAACATAGTCTGACTCTTCTCTGCCGATGCATATTTATCAATCAAAGGAGAATGTCCACGCCACAAGCCATGTTCCCATTCATTTGATTTTATTTCTTTAGGAAGAAAATAACTTGGATTTTTTATTGAAGCCAGATGGATATCCAAGAATCTTTTATAGCCACGGACAGGACGATCCCATGCCTGATATCTTGATCGGTAATGCCACCAATGATGGGCCATAGAACTCATCTCCATGCCGACGGGACGTTTCAGCTGCTTGGCTATTTCGAAAATGAATTTTGTACCATAATACCAGAAGTTTTCTTTGCCACCGAGTACGGCAGCGCCGTCTATGGCATCCAAATACAACCCGTCGAACTCGCAATCATTTACAATTTCAGCATGACGGTGCGCCATTTCTTTAAAAAGTTCGGTGTCAGGACCAGGAACGAATCTTCCGAAGCGTTCACTTAAATGAAAAGCAGTTTCGTCAATCTTATATGAGGCCGGTTTAGTTCCATTTGCTCCACGTTTCAATCCCGTAAATTTATAAGGCGGTGCCTGTGTCACTCCACTGAAAGTCATCAATTCATCACCAATGCGAAGCGTAACACTGTTTTCAGTATGAAACCCGATTTCCGTAGAAATATCAGCAGTTGATTCTTTTACAACGACTTCGGTTGCTATGTCATTTAATGGTTCAGCAAGAGTAAAAGTAGTGACATACCCTAAGTCTTTACTGGGTACAGGAGTAACATATTTCGAACTTTTATCTATGAAGAAGGCATAAGTGTGAAATATGTGAGAAATACCTGCCTCATGTAAACGTTGATTGATTCGTTTAAATGAAGCCCAACCATCCGGCCATTTTTGTTTGTTCAAATCAAATGTGCCAAATTCAAAAAAACCACCTCCCCCATGACTATCAATTTGCGTGAAACCCAATCTCTTGCATGTCTCAATCCATTCATCTACTGTTTCTTCAGATAATGTACCGAAATTCATCAAGTAGGAACCATAACCTTCTTTACCCATTTGCGCCCATGCGCCCCCTTGGTCAGAAAAGGGAATATCCTTGGCTCCTTCGATCACCTTTCGAATGGTTGGTAATATTTCTTGTTGAGGCACCCCTAGTAGGGCAACTTGTGCATTTTTCATACCAAAACGTTGATAACATGTAGCCCATAAATTATTTTGCAAAGCAGGTAATTGACGTACATGAGTAAATAAATTCAACGAAAGAGCACAGGCAGCAAACGATTCGTCTGGCATCGCTTCCAGTTTTAGAGGTATGTTTAGGAATGTTAGTGATTCAGCACTTCCGGTAACATCAACCACGTTTAAAATAACATGATCATTTACTGACTTGATCTGAATTTTGGCAACGACTTCGCTGTCACCAAAGCCGAGGTTTAATAAGCTATCTTCTAATGATACTGACTGCACATTGTGTATTTCCCCATCCTGGACAATGTAGGCGCAATAAGATACTGTGTCTGAATAGAGATAATCAACCCGGTTCGTTTTGTCAATAAATTTCAGATTCCTGCCATTGTCAGCTATTTTATACTGAAAATTATCACTTTCTATAGTGATTATATTTTGACATGAAGTAAAAGAAACACAAATCAAAAAAGTACAAAATAGCAAAATATTAGTTTTATGTCTTTTGTTTAAAATCATTTTTCTAAAAATTAATATTATTTAAAATTAATCAGAAGCATCGAAAAATCCTTCAACTCTTCAATTGAAATGTCTACTTTCCCTTTTTCTTGCTCATATTTGATTGCTTGACCTGTCGCAACATCTGTTATGGAAACGATTTGTTCCGGTATTTCCAGTGTCACATTTATATTGTACGCAATCAATCCCCGTTCATTATCAGAAATATTATTTAGAGTTAGCTGATAACGTTTATTATCTGAATCCCGGAAAACAATTGATTCCAACCACCTCGGTGCATTTGTTGATAATCTTGGTGAGTATAAGCGTCCTATCAGTGAAGCAAATGTTTGTTGTTGTGGACGTAATATCTCTTTTTCTAAAGGAGCAGCAATGTACATTGCCTGTCCCTTCCCATATGAATTGAGTGTCACTGATGGATGTTCAGAAGGATAAGCTGGGGGATTGCTTATTGCTGAACCAAACTTATATATCTCGCCACTAGAAGAATACGGCAATGTAATTGTAGCAAGTGTCTTGATACCCGGATCAGTTTTTACAATAATTTGAGGTCCAGTAAGTGCTAATGGATATTTTGCATCATTTTCTTTAAAATGGACCTGACCTTCAACAGTGGGTGCAATATAGGTACGGTTCTCTTCCGTTTTACCCTTGTAGTGGACGCCCAGGACGTCACTTAATGCGAAATCCACTAGCCGGTTGCCTTCCATGTTATTCATACCACTCTCACCGGTAACAACGAGGTTCCCTCCTTCTGAGACATATCGTCTAAACGCACGAATCTCATCATCAGATAACACGTACTGGTTGGGAAGTACAATGACCGAATAACGATTTAAGTTGTCAAGTTGTGGCTCTCCAATAAAATCATAGAGTATATTATTTCTCACCATCATACCTCCAATATTCTGCATATCCCGCACTATTGAGAAATAACTACTTGCACTCCTCATCGGCACCCCGTTCTGTGCCGGATTGTAAGCAGAAGCAAAATTTAAATAGAATCCCACATCTGATATCATTTCAGCATCTGGGTTTATAGCACGTTGATAGATACTTACCTGATCCTTTATACGCCCCATTCGACGATAGAAATCCCTATCTATCGTGCCTATCGGGTCAATTGCATCGATGAAGGTAAAAGCTGCATTATGAGCATACGCACCTAACACGCTTGACCGCAATTCCTCATCCGTTTTTGTTGTAGTGTGAAATTCTAGATTATAACAACGAGATGTCATGAACTCTATCGGGCGATTTCGTGTAAGGTTGTTTAGATACTTACATATTACCGAATATTGCATAGGTTGGCCATAAAAATCACCGGCAAGGTAATCGCTGCGATTAAGGAACGACTGAGTTACACCACCTCCCCAACCAGACAACAGGGAAGTAGTCTGAAATGCGAGAGTTAAATTCGGATTAATGTTGTGGGCGGCATCTTGAATCATCTGTGCAAATTCATCAAACCAGCGCTCTCTACTTCTTACGAAATCTACCCATTTAGGATCGTCCCAATTAATGACTTTAGGTATTTCTCGACCTGTCTCTGCTAGATATTTATCGCGACAACTTCCACAGTAACACACTGTACCAAAATAGCCGATCATATCAATCCACAGGCCATCACAATCAAAACTTTTACTTAAATCCGTAATTTGTTCGCTCACAAAGCTACGATAGCCTTCATTATTCATACAGCATTGACCAAAACGAGAGAAGCTTCCATCTGCATTTTCAGTAGTGGAGCGGCCATCGGCCTTAATCATGCGCCACGAAGGGTATGTATCGTATGCCCAACGGTTCCAAATGTTAAAATAAACGATAACTTTTATACCTTGTTTGTGAAGCGCATTGATCGTTTCGGAATTAATATCACGACCTTTCAACCCTTTGTGCATATGTCCCACTTTAGTAGGCCAAAAACACATCCCAAGACAGTTGCCAGCATAGATAATCGAAGCGTCAACCTTTGCATCAACCATTGACTGTGCATACTCCTCAGGGGAAAATTCACTTAAGAATTCAGGATTCCAATCCGGAATATGCATATCTATGAGATTACGCCATGTTGATGTTTTATACCACAAATTATCCTTTTCCGGCACGGGTTGATGAGAAGCAGACACTTCATCTAAAATAATATCAGTCCGGGTTAGAGGATGTTGGCTTGGCCTAAAGCTTGAAGCGTGATGTTTCTTGAAAGTATCGTTTATTCTTTTTACTTTCAAATTGGGTTGATTATATATGCCAGAGAAAACATCTTTAACCACAAAAGATTGTTGTACACTTTGACCGTTAACATCTTCAAAGAAATCCCCAGCTGTAGTATTTGATATTGGTAATATTATCAAAGATATCAACAAACATATCAATTTACAATAATGACTCATAATATTTTATTTTAATTCCCAATAAATCTACAAATTACTCTATTAGATTTCAGACTCTTATTGATGAAAAACTGAAATCTAATAGAGTAATTAGGGATAATTAATATCCTGGATTCTGTTGTAAATCAGGATTCACCTGTGTTTCTCTGTAAGGTATCGGATAAATCAACCTGTTTTCAGTTATATTATATGAATTCTCTGGTAAAAAATCATATTTTTGTTTCATTTTTTGCCCATATTCAGTCATGATTCCAATTACTTTGCCTGTTCTTATTAAATCTGTCCATCGATGATTTTCAAATGCCAATTCATGACGTCTTTCATTCAATACATCGTCCAGGGTCACTTCAGTCAGGTTAGAAAGTCCTGCCCTATTCCTTACTCTGTTTACTAATGGAAGAGCTTCACTTGCTTTTCCTTGTTGTACTAAATTTTCTGCTAGCAACAATAATGCATCAGCGAAACGAAATACAGGCCAATTCTCACCGGTATTATTTGGCCTACTATATGGCCCGTGAATAAATTTAGAAATGTATGGATAATAAACCTTATCCGGTTCCGGAACATATTTACCCACATCTTTTATCGCAAGAATAACGACCGGATCAAAATAAGGATCTCCTCCGTTTAAAGTACCTTCTATAATTTTAATCGATGCTGGTAATCTTAAATCTCCTTCTTCATAAGAATCAATGAATTCCTGATTAGGTACATTCCATCCTCCCGGAGTTACGTTATTTACAGCCAATCCTGTTATTATAGCAGTATTCGCAGTTTTAGGCATCATATAATATACGAAATTACTCTCTTGTCCATCAGGACCTTCTCTAAATTGAATCTCAAAAATTGATTCTTTGTGATTTTTATTAACAGAACTAAATACGTCAGCATAATTATCTAAAAGATCGTAGTTCATTTTTAGAATATCACGCAGCTCACTTTCTGCTAAAGAATATTCTCTTTGTGTCTTAGACATGTATGCCTTAGCCAACAACATTTTTGCTGCTCCTGCGGTTGCTCTTCCTGATTGAGGAAAAGAAGTAACTGATGGCAGATTAGGAATAGCACTCTTTAAATCGGTTATTATTTGATTATAAACCTCATCTGCAGAGGATCTTGATTTATACGAAGTTTTTTCGTCAATAACTTCTTCAAGGTATAAAGGCACCCCTCCGTAGTGTGTAACTAAATCAAAATAATAAAACGCTCTTAGAAATAGAGTTTCGCCCGAAATCTTTTGTTTAAATTGATCACTTAAATCTGCCGTTTGAAGTCGAGATAAAATGGTATTGGTTCTTGAAATACCCGTATAATCACTGTAATACCTATTATTTACAGCTGTTGTTTGTGATTGATCCGTCCATTGAATAATATCTTCTACCCAGTTAGCCGGCCCACGGTCGGGTGCATAATAACGAAAAAATGTATTATCAGCTCTCATTTCATCCATATACATTCCAGGATAAACAATGGATCGTAAAGGTGTATAAGCTGCAACAAGGGCCAAATCAAAATGAGATTCAGTCTTATAAAAAATACCTGAGGTTATAGATGTTTCAGGAGATATTTTAAGAAATTCGTCACTGCATGAGTTCAATAGAACTATCCCGATCAAATAAAATATTATATTTTTTTTCATAATTTTTATTTTTTAAAAAGTTATGTCTGCTCCAATAGTAAATGTTCTCGGAATAGGATATGGAGCAAAATCTCTTCCTTCGTTAAGCCCATCTAGACCGTATTGACTAGCTTCAGGATTCGGGCCAGGATAACTTGTAATCATAAAAGCATTTTGAGCACTAATGTACACTCTAGCACTTTTAAATATGTTTTTAAAAGGAAATGTATACCCCAGGGCTATGTTCTTTCCTGATAGAAAAGATCCATCAAAAATTTGTCTTGAATTGTTAAAACGATGAAGCGGATTTGAATTACTCCTTGGCAAATCACCCTTTCCAGGATTATCAACCGATCTCCATCTATCTAAAGCAGCAGGTGTTACGTTAAAAACTCCATCGATATTTTCTATCGATAACATATCACCTTTGAAAACATCACCACCGAATCTACCAATCAAGCCAATACTAAGGTCGAAATTCTTGTATGAAAAGTTATTGGTAAGACCATAAACGAATTTAGGATTAGGATCGCCAATAAAAGTTTTATCATACTGCGGATCAATAAGTCCATCAGGTACACCATCAGGTCCACTAATATCTTTAAGCCTTACTGAACCTACATCAGAACCTCCATAAACAGTAATGTGAGGCCCTTCTGCTAATTCAGCTTCATTCATAAAAACGCCTTCATAAACATAACCGTAAAACTGACCGATGGGATGTCCAACTTCAGTTCTGTTAAAATCAACATTTTCTTGGTAACCTCCGATAGGTTTATCTTCTGTACCCAGTTTTTTAACCATGTTTCGATCAAGTCCGAATGTTAGCTGAGTATCCCATTTAAATTCTTTCACGAAATTTCTGGTCTCCAAGCTGAATTCATGTCCCCAAAAATCAAATTCTCCAATATTAGATTGGATACTCCCAAAACCAGAAGCATTTGGAATTTCAACAGCATATAATAACCCATTGGTTGTTTTCCAGTAATAATCGTACATAAAAAAGATTCGATCATTAAAAAGGCCTAGATCAAAACCAAGATCATTCTGAACAGTTGTTTCCCATGTCAACGAAGAATTTCCTAAATTGGAAATTGCCTTCCCTGATACTACAGCGTCGCTAAATACATAATTAGCATCACCCACGGAACTTATATGCGAATAATTTCCGATATTATAGTTACCTACTTTACCGGTGCTTGCCCGTAATTTTAAGAAACTTATGCTAGACTCATATTTTTGCATAAAATCTTCTTCCGATATTATCCATCCAATTGAAGCTGAAGGAAATACACCGTATTTTTTGCTATCACCAAATCTAGACGAACCATCCCGTCTTATTGCCAAAGAAGTTAAATATTTTCCTTTGTAATTATAATTTAACCTTCCCAAAGCTGAAACAAGTGAATATTCCGATGTTCCTACATTTCCAACCCTGGTTTTGGCAACATTAATCCATGGAATTTCATCATCTGGGAAAAGAGATCCAGTGATAGTACTACTCTCACTTCTAACACGTTGAGCGGAATATCCCAACAATATATCAAAATTATGAACTTCATTAATACTTTTAGTATAATTGAGAGTATTTTCTAATTGCCAATTTATACTATTCGAAGTATTGTACGAACCGGTAGCAGGGTTTGGAGGAGATTGAAACATTGCTCCCTGAGCAGTAGAAGGACTCCAATAACGATTTTTATAATTTCCTAGATCAACATCCGTTCTTAATTTATAAGTTAATCCGTCAATTATTTTATATTCGCCGAAAAAGTTTGCCAAAAGATTCGTTGTCTGTGCAGGATTTTCCCGTTCAGTTAGTACTCTATACCAGTTAGGATTAGGAAACATTCCAGGAGAAGAAAATCCAACGGGAAGAGTTCCGTCAGGATTTTTATATTCCAGTGTAGGGTCCATTATGTAAGCAGATGACATGAAACTCCAATATGCAGGTGCAAAACTCTGATTATCGGTATTTAAATAGTTCACAGCCAAATTTAGTCCAAAAGTTAATTTATCTGAGATATTAAATATATTATTAGATCTTGCAGTAATTCTTTCAGCCATTGTATTAAGAAGAATTCCCTGATTATTATTATAGCTCAAATTAAGGTTGGATTTAACTTTTTCTGTTCCACTGGATATAGATAAGTTGTAATTTTGAATTGTCGCGTTTGGATTTAATAAGATTTCAAACCAATCAGTCCCATCATTCGGACCATACTGCTCCGGGTTTTTATATCTTTCAGGTACTTCAATCCCCTGATCAGAATACCATTCATTCTTATATTGGGCAAATTGTCTGGCATTCATTACATCCGGTCTCCCTCGCTGAGGTACTTTTTGAGTGCCTCCATATACACTAAATTTGACTTCAGTCTTTCCCAGTTTTGCTTGTTTGGTTGTTATAAGAACAACACCATTAGCTGCTCGAGAACCATATAAGGATGAAGCAGACGCATCTTTTAAAACTGAAATCGTTTCGATTTCATCTGGATTTAAGGCATCTAAACCAGTGCTGGAAGGGAATCCGTCAATAACGACTAATGGGGAGTTTCCGGCATTGATAGAAGCCTGCCCACGAATTCTAAAAGACATTCCTCGTCCAGGTATTCCCTCAGTCTGATATATCCTTACCCCGGGTAATTTACCTTGTAAACGTTGCCCAAGCTGTCCGATGGGTGACTTCTCCAAATCACTAGACCTAACAGAACTAATTGAACCCGTTAACTCCGTTTTCTTTTGTGTACCATAAGCTACAACAACAACATCCTCTAACAATTGTGTATCTTCCGTTAAGATGACATTTATTGTTTTTCTGTTACTAACATTGACTTCCTCAACTTTCATTCCGATGTAACGGAATTGCAGAATAGCATTAGGATTAACATTATTAATCACATAATTACCATTGTTATCGGTAATCGTTCCATGTGCAGCATCATCTTTTACTACTACAGTAACTCCTGGCAAAGGAACATTTTTATCATCAGTTACTGTACCACTGATAGAGATGTTTTGTGCAATCAAAGACAAAGACATTATCCACATTACAGCGAATAAAAATCTTTTACATAAAAAAAATAGAATTTTGTTTTTCATTTCATACACATTTAATAATTACTACTTCGTTTCCTTCTTCCTGTTTGATTAATCTTTTTCAAACATTAAATTTTTCTCAAAAGCACATTCTTATATACCTAGGCATTACCTATAAATTTTTCTAAAATTTATTTCTCACGTATTTAAGATAAACTAAAACAAACTCATTTAAGAAGAATTACTTTCAGACTATACATTTAGTCCAACAAGAGAAATAAAAAAAGTATCAATTTTTATTTTTCACAACAAAGAAAAAGGAATATTAGCACAAATAGGAAGCATTTTGCGCATTATTTTGCATATATTACGCAAATTAAGAAAACACATTTCAATTCAATAAGGTTTTTTAATCTATATTAGTATATTTTTGAATAGAAAGTTCAGTCCACGAATTTATCTCCCTTAAATCAATTTCTTGTATATTATTATCACCCACATAAGTAACCCATTCACGAGTCCATTCTACGGCATCAAGATTTAAGTCACAAATACAACTTGCCAGAAAAACTATTCCTTCAATAGAGCCATCCTTAAGAAACTTAAGTGCATTTTGGCATTGTTCAGCCATTTTTCTCACTGACATAGGTTTATTTAAACCATAATCATACATATAACAACCTAATATTATCCTTTTGTTAGGTACACGCAACCGTAATTTATTAAGATTCGCCTCTAAAGAATCTAAATCATTGGACTTCCATGTCCAAAAGTTTAAGACATCAAAATACTCTAAATATTCATCGTGTAAATATTCTTCAAGATTAAAATCATAAATAACCACCCACATATCAAGAGGTCTTTCTCTTTCATGTATTAAAGTGCGCATTTCATGTAATTGATCTAAAGTTACTCGTGGTTTATCTCCAACAAAAAAATCATCAAACATTACCTCTTTTAGATTTTCAAACTTATCCGATAATTGTAGAATAGTTTTAATTGGCTTTACATGATCAACAACAAAATCATCTGGTGTGCCAGCTCCAACAGCTGACCATCCTATTCTTTTACAATCCGATAGCTGAGCTGCATAATTTGCGCCTTCTTCATATTCTGGTTTACCATCATATTCCACCACCATACAGTTTTTAATACCCATATAATTACAGGCTTCCATCATAGTAATTTTAGAGCCATCTAAACCTGAAGGTAAGCCAAAATGTCCATTATGGGAACCTTCAACATGTCCCCAAAGCCATATTTTATCGCGAACTGTTTCATTATTTGAAACTTTTTGATTTCTCTTACAAGAAAGAAAAATAAAAACTAAGCATAATAAAAAAAAACTGATTATTAAAAATTTATTGTTTCTCATATCTAATATGTTTAATGATGATTATTATTTTTTAAATACTAATCATCGTTTTTTAAGATTATCCATATAAATTTGTCTTCATGAGTATTGAGAAAATATAATTACAAATACTTTTCCAATTTTATTCTTTTCCGGGCACACCTGCCACCGGGATAATTTCAGGAATGTTTTCAACAGGACCCATTACGTAGGTTTTTGGACCCAGGTATAAATCGGAGTTAAGCACCTCTTCGCGGGTAACGTCTTTTCCCGTGTAGGCAGCCATGCGTCCCATTATCGTAACCAGCGTGGTGTTGGCTTGTTCTTCACCGTCGTTGATGGTTTCTCCCGAACGGATGGCGGTAATCAGGTTGATATGTTCCTGGACAAACGGATTGGTCACTTGCCATTCCGATTCCGTTTCGCCTTCGGCGGGATAGGGATATTCCCAGGTCAGTTTACCCTGGAGGTCGTAGAGCTTTCCCGACGCGTCTGCGTACCCGTTGGTGCCGGTAAAGTATTCTATTTTCCGGTTTGTGCAGCCGTCTATCTGGCGTGCGGCACAATGGGTGCGCATACCGTTGTCGTACAAGTACTCGATGCTGAAGAAATCATACTGGTCGCCGGTTACCCTTCTTTGGCGCCCGCCCCAACCGCTGGCTTGTATGGGATATTCGCCCAGGTACCAGTTCATCGTATCTATTTCGTGGATAAATTGTTCGGTTATGTGGTCGCCCGAAAGCCAACAGAAATTAACCCAGTTGCGCAACATATATTCCATGTCCGTCCATTCGGGCCTTCTGGAACGATACCACAAGGCTCCTCCGTTCCGGATGATGTTTGCCCCCACGATATCGCCGATTTCGCCGTTGAGAACCCTTCTTCTGGTTTCCATGTAATCTTTTTGCGAACGGCGGATAGTTCCGCTTATGATATTCAAGTTCAGTGTCTTTGCTCTTTTCACTGCAGCCAGTACTTTTCGCACACCGGTGGGGTCCACAGCAATGGGTTTTTCCATGAAAATATGCTTTTGAGCATTTACGGCGGCTTCCAGATGCGCAGGACGGAAATGGGGCGGGGTACAGAGCAATACCACATCCACACCGGAATCGATTACCTTTTCGTAACTGTCGAATCCGATAAAACAGTTCTCGTCGGGGATTTCAACGTTCCGTTCTTTTTTCAGGATCTCCCTGCAACTGTCAAGCTTGTCCTGAAAAACATCCCCTAGAGCAACAATCTGAAGGTTTGGACCCGCGTTTAAGAAGTCCATGGCGGCACCGGTCCCGCGACCTCCACATCCGATTAATCCGGCTTTAAGTACTTTCCCGTCGGGAGCCTGTTTCAGTAACTTGGGCAGCGTCAGTTCACCTTTTTTGGATTTATCGGTCGAACAGGAACTCAGCATTGGAATTCCTCCCATCATCCCTACTGTTCCGGCCACAACCGAACTTTTTAAAAAACTTCTTCTCGATAATGAATTTTTGTTTCTCATATCCTATAAAATTATTTGTCAGATAGTATGGTCAAGCTTTTGAGAATATTGACGTTTGATATTCTGAATTTGCTTAAACACATTTTTGACAAAGATTTAAAATATGTATTTAACTCTTTGAAGATAAAAAAATGATTTGTTTAATTTCGATCCATTTAATATTTAGATGAGTATTTAGCTAAAACCTAGTTGTTATACTAATCATTTTTCAATTTTCATAACAAATACTTAAAATGACCATACCTTTTCCCGGTATCTTTACATTAAATTGTTTATTATCAAAATAAACCGGGATACCGGGAAAAGTGGTTTTAACTACAATATCTTTTATCTTATGCTTGGTTTCAATCTTTGGCGTTTTATAGTAGTAACTGTCGTTACCGATTAAACTTACTATTTCATTTGTCGACTTTTTTAAAATAATGATCTTTATAAATTCAGCTTCGGTTAATAGTTTAAGTTCAGGCATACAAGTTGATATAACCGAAACACATTTACTAAGAAATGAGGTAGAAACTTTTCTGTAATATAGTGATTCTGTCCATGAATAAGGTTCAGTCACTTCTGTAAAGTTAGGAGGAATAATCTCAATCGGCTCATTATTTAATTTCACGTCAAACTGTTTTCCAGATTGAAAAATTGCACATGATAATGGATCAGGTAAATAAACATCACTGAATTCATAATCTGGAGTGACAGGGAATTTACATTTTCCTCCTATCGTTAAAATTGGGCCATTCCTATATGAAAAAACTTTTTTTATCTCATTTTCTGAATAAAGATGAGGGTTTAAAATTAGTACTGGTCCTTGTATTTTATCGATTGAATCAATAGCACAAACAACATTTATCGATGCTCCTCTGTACATTAATTCATACAGTAGCTTATGAGTAGACCAACGTCGAGTAGTAATATAATCTTTTAGCTGATTTTCAAAAGCATTGTCTGACCAAATGAGAGTGATGGCCACATTAAATTTAGGACTAAACGAATATGCTAAATCCCATTTTTTCTTTAACCAATCCCATTCATGACTATACAAACTATCTGAGAGACATCCCACAATTCCGGAAGAACATCGTTGTAAATTTCCAAAATCATTATAAAAATATAAATTAGCCATTGAATAAATATCACGTTCAACTACAGTTGGAATATGTCTTAGTGCATCGTATTGCTCTGTTGTATCATGTATAGTAGTAAAAGGAAGTAAATTAGTTGCCTTCACTCTAACCTTTATCAACATCAACATTGACATTGCAATATAAAAGAACTTTTCGTGTTCATCACTTAAAATGGGCTCCATTGCAACAGTAGATGATACATTTTCAACGATAAATCCATCAACTCCCAATTCTGCTATTTTTTGATAATCGATACCATATCTATATATGGCCTCAAATGGAGCTTGAGTCCAGGCAGTATTAATAAAAATTTTCTTACCTTTTTCGTGTATTGCATCTGTTATTTTCTTAAAAAACTCTGCCCATCGGTTTGTATGAAATAATACCCATTCATATTTTTTATTCTCCCATAACCATTTGCTCCTTTTCTTGTATTCTTCTTTATTTAGTTTGCAACTTTGTAACAAAAAACTTGGTAGTTCAACACCCGTTTGTTCAAGAAACTGGCTTATCATATCATCAGAGTAATCAACATCATGTAAAGGTCTCCTTGTGTGTGCGATTCCATCTGCAATGTGTACACCGTCAAAATTGTAATCATCAAGAACCTCAATTAATTTATCTTTAAAAAAGTCTTCGTATAAAATCCCATCATCTAACCTCTTTAACGGATGAAGATAAGAATATCTATTACCATCTTTTCCTGTTTCAAAAATTTCGGGATGCATCCAGCTCCATCTGCCCTTTCTTTCGCCTTCATACACAAAATCAAAAAAGCTACAATAAACCTCAATATCATACTTATGTAATTCAGAAACAAGTCCCTTTAATTGATAGTTTGTCCAATCTTGCCTTTCCCGTTCTGGGCTGTATGTCCTCGCTGTATATGAACAGTATTCGGGAGGAAAAACCCATTCCTCTAACATTCCGTAATGCGTATTTACAAAATCAGGAGACACTAACAAAAACGATATTGCTTTTGGAATAAAATTTGTTCTACTCAAAAACTCTTTAACGCCATAATCACTTAGTGTATTGTCAAATCCAATCAATTCAATCCAAAGTAAAATATCATAAGGAATTTGTTGTTTCTGGAAATCAAAATAAGAGTTATTCTCTTCACTTCTTGCCAACAGGGCTTCTGATGGAAAAAAAATTGAAGTTAATCCTATTGTGGAGGTTCTTAAGAAATCTCTTCTAGAACTCATTTTTATCATTGAGTGGTAATTCAAAACATTATAGAGGCTTTCCTTCGGATATTACAGTTACTTGCACACGCGGGTTTATTCCTGAAGTACTGTTACTATAACTAAATGAAATATTATTATCTCCTGTATTTAATATTGGCACACTTCCTTTAATTAATATTTCTTGAATTAATTCGCCTTTAGATCCATATAATTTACAGTCGGAAGGTGAATTAAATTCAATATACATACCAGATTCCATTACGACAGGCAGAATAATTTTTTCTCCGTTTATTGTAATTACAGGATTTTCTATAGTTGATGATACCGTGGATATTGCTTTTATTGGCCCTATTAGGCAATTGATTTGTTTCCCTTTTGGTAAATTATTATACCAAAATTGAAGTTTATCAACCTTGCTGAAATCTACAGCATTTAAATAAGAATTATAAACATGCATCTCTGGCCAAATATATTTACTAAATTCTGCCGATTCTACTTCTACTAGCTCAAAATACTTCCAGCCGATAAAGTCAATTTTTACAAAATGATCTCCTTTCGCACCATGCGAAAATTGAAAAGGTCCTTGTAATCTTAAATTTAATAGTTCACCGTTTCCATCCCCTTTTATCCAAACACCTAATGCTTTATTATTACTTAAGTCTAACCAGGGTTCATATTTTTTTTCCAACATAATCCATGAACCTATTTGAGTTGAAGTTCCATCACTTTGAGCCGTAAAAGAAACTGCATCCTCATAATTTAATAAATTTTCCGAGCAACAATCAATATCCCCCACTACACCTTTTGACGTAGCTTTATTTAAAAAATTATCTTGACGGGAGTAATCTGTAAGTATTATATTAGTAGTATCTTGATATGATTTTACCGATAACAATGACTCGATTCTGAATTTTACAGGTTGTGGTTGGAACTCGTTTTTTACAGTCCACTTTGCAGAAGTGTGACCAAGACCTGCAACTTTATGTTTGATGTAGGTTGCGGGTTTAAAATTGTACTTTCCATTATCCTCCTGAAAAAGTGTGTACTCTTTTTCAGGTTGACGCAATAATGCTCGAATTGAATCATTGAAGTAATTCTGATTGCGTAATTCTTCATATTGTTTTATGATACTGTTAAATCGTTTAAAGGCTGGTTTATCTTCAACTTCTTTCTGATCTACTCCACCCAATAAGGCCAGACCCGCATTATAACCAATCATTTTACAACAAAGATACTCTACGTCATCAACAAATGTAGCTTCCGTTTGTGGTGGTTCCCAAGTAAAATTCAACCACCATCCTAATTGAAGAGGAAGCAGTAAACCTCCGTTTATTGAAGCAGTATGAAGATCAATGAATTTTTTAAATCCTCTGCGAGGTGTGTCCCATGCTTGCCATCGTGAACGATAATGCCAGTAATGATGCTCCATTGCACTCATTTCCATGCCAACTGGGCGTTTCAAATGTTTTGCTATCTCGGTTACAAATTTAGAACTATAATACCATGAATATTCAGGCCCCGCAAGAATACTACTGCCATCTATAGCATCTAAATAGATTCCATCAAAATTGTTTTCATTAACAATCTTTGCATGATTACGTGCAATTTCTAGAAAAAGCTCACTCTCTGGATCTGGGACGAATAAGCCAAACATTTCTTTAAGATGATACGCTTTAGCTTCAGTTATGTGAGCAGATGCTTTCGTACCATTTAAACCTCTTTTACATCCAGTAAACTTAAAGGGATAACTGTTCGTTACTCCCGTGAATTCTATCAATTCATCTCCTATGCGAAGAGTGCGACTATTTTGTACAAAAAAGCCTGTAACAGCAGTTATATTTTCTGTTGACTCTTTAACAATTATACTTGAATCTTCAGAATTTATAGGTTCAGCTAATGTAAATGATCTAAAATATGCCAAATCTTTGTGTGGTACTGGTGTTGTATATTTAGAATTTTTATCTATAAAAAAGGCATATGTGTGAAATATGGATGAAATACCTACATCATGAAGTTGTTCATTGATACGCTTAAAATGGTTCCAGCCTTCAGGCCATTTCTCTGAATTCAACTCAAAACTTCCAAATTTGAAAAAATCTGCTGCCCCACCATGACTGTCTATTTGATTAAAACCTACGCTAGAACATTTATCAATCCATTCATTTACTGTACTTTCTGTCAGATTACCAAAATTAAATAAATATGAGCCTTTACCTTCTTTACTTAATTGAGCCCATGCCCCACCTTTGTCAGAATAAGGAATATCTTTTGCATTTTTCATCACACTCCTTATCTCAGACAGAATATCTTTCATAGGAACACCTAGCAATGTAATTTCAGCACCTGTAATACCAAATTTTTGATAACAAGTCGCCCATAAATGAGTTTGTAAAGCTGGTAACTGACGAACATGAGTAAATGAATTCATTGAAAGAACACATGTAGCAAAAGGTTCGTAAGGCATCCCTTCTGTCTTTAAAGGAATATTCAAAAATGTCAGTGATTGAATACTTCCCTCAATACCCTCAACTTTCATTTTTATATTGTGTTCCGTTTCTTGAATGCGAACTATGACAGTCACTCCACTATTTCCAAAACTCAAATATAAAGAACTATCTTTTAATAAAACTGATTGGACATTGTACTGTTTTCCATTCTGAACAATGTATGCACAATATGAAACTGTATCAGAATTCAGAAGATCAATATTATCGGACTTATTAAAAAATAATAAATTTTTTCCATCAGATGAAATTCTATACCTGATATAATCATTTTCAATAATGATATCTTTCTCGTCAATACGTGAATCTGTTTTTTTTACCGAACAAGACATAATTAAAGAAAATAGACATATAATATAAAAAGTTCTTTTTAGTAAAAAGTATAATTTTTCCATGTTGTTTTTTCCATTTAAAATATTTTGCTTTTCAAATATAATTTGTCACTTTGTTTCTCGTCATAAGCCTATATTACTTAAGTTAAGTTTGTTATCATTCACAAACAAAATTAACTAAAAAGATAAGCTTTCTCTTCTACTACTTATCTATCTTTTCCAATTTTAAATCTAAAATTTTTTCTTAGAAAAATAATTATCAGAGCTTCAGTATAAACAAGTCACCATCCATTATTTTGTGTTAAATTGCTATTAATATACACTTCATTTTGCGGAATTGGATATAGATACATTTTGTCATTCCAAACTCTTTGTTCAATAAGTTCATTTTGATATAAAAATGAGCCATCGTTATTTTTTACTATATTCATTCCATAAATATTTGTCGTAGTATTACCAATTTTCCACCTCCTAAGATCCCAAAAACGATGATCTTCAAAAGCAAGCTCTACTCTTCTTTCATTCATCAACTTTACTCTGAATTCTTCTTTCGTTAAATTGTCAGGAAAATAAGGCATTTCTGCGCGACTCCGAATTAAATTTACTGCTTCAGCAGCTGTCATTGAAAGAGTACCTGGTCCAACGCTATAAGGGCCATAAGCTTCATTCATTGCTTCAGCATAGTTTAATAATACTTCTCCTAAACGAAATGTTACCCACACATGTACAATTGACGAAGGGTTAACAGGGTTAAGAGAAATATTCTCTACAACATATTTTCTAAGATAATAACCTGTCCTAGTGGCATTTAATAAGGGGGGAGCATTCTTACCTCCTGCCCATATTTCTACAGATTCATTTTTAAACATCGCACCGTTATAAAGGATAGTTTTTGCAAATCTTGGGTCACGCCCAACATAGGGGTTTAAAGGATCATACCCTGATCCGCTATCAAAAATACTCTTTCCAGTCGATTTCATCTCATAACAGTCAACAAGATTTTGAGTAGGGCAATTACCCGTATTACCTCCTTCATAACCAATTGGAAAATTTGCTCTTTCAAAAGTATTGCTTGCACCCTGTCTTGTTTCAAAAATTAACTCTGAAGAAAAAAGGTTATTAACAAAATTATTATAAGAATCAAGTGAATACAAATTTGAATCAATAATCTTTTTTGCAGCTATTGCAGCTTCGATCCATTTCTCATTTGAATTAGAATTATTATGTAAGGGGCTGGCAGCATACAATAAAGTTCGTGCTTTTAAAGCATACGCAGCTCCTCTTGTTGCCTTTCCAGTCTCATTGCTTGGGATATTTAAATAGCTTATTGGTAAATATTCACTTATAGCATCACATTCATCAACTATAAACTTGACTACCGATTCATATGGTACTTTAGTTGATCCATTAGCTTCTTGTTCATTGAGAACTGTAGTTATCAAGGGAATATCACCATATCTTTTAGATAGTTCAAAGTAAAAAAAAGCACGCAAAAATCTTGCTTCATACGGGAAGAGAGCGTATCTTTCCATCATTTGATCATACCCGTCGTTATAACGTAATTCCTCAAATTTTCTATTTTTAGCCAATTCATCTAACAATAGATTACACGCCCTAATTCCAGAGTACATGTTACTCCACTGGTTGTCAATCGCGTAAATCGGGCTCCAAGTGCCGTCATTAAACATTTGAACTGTTGAAGGATCCCAAACATATTCGGCATCATCACTTGCTGAAGAACGCATAGCACCATCGATGCTACTAAAATCAGAAGGCAAATAACTATAAATATTTGTTAGAAAAGCGTGAGTAGTGCCAAATTCAGAAAAAACAAATTCTTGATTCATAGAAACATCCTCTGAGTAATCCAAATTTTCACAACTAATCAGTAAAGTTATCGCTATAGTAATTATTGGAATCAATTTAAAATATTTCATAATAAAGATATTATATGATTAAAATTCAATTTTAATACCAAAAACATATGTTGTTAATGTCGGATAAGTAATTCCAAAAGATTCTGGGTCTAAATATTTAATCCTATCAAGTGATAACAAATTATATCCTCTCAAATATAACTGCATATTACTTACACTAAAATTAGATGTTAGTTGTTGAGGAATATTATAATAAATACCCATAGATCTCAATTTAAGAAACGAACCATCTTTAAGCCAGATGTTGTTTGGCCTATAATTATTTGCATTCCCAACAGTTGTAAGTCTTGGTAATTTAGCTGTATTAGTAGTTTCAGGTGTCCAACTATTATTAGAAAAAGTAGAAATTGTAGTGTTTCCAATCAGAGGCCAAAATACACTTGTTGTATTCAAATAGCGTGTATAATTACCTACACCTTGTATCAATCCATCAATTCCCAATCCTTTATACTCAAAATTAAAAGCTGTTGAAAAATATAATTCGGGAAGCGTCGTACTATATCCCATCTTCACCCGGTCATATTCATTAATTAATCCATCATCATTTTGATCCATATACTTTATATCCCCGGGTTGCACGATAGAAAATAACTGATTAGGACTAGTAGATATTTCCTGAGAATCTTTAAAAAAGCCTATTTTTTCCCATCCAAATGCTTGACCAATACTATTGCCTGTATATTTTAAGTATTCATAAGGCATAAAAGATTCTCCCATTTCTAGGATTTTATTTCTAGCAAATGAAACTTGTCCATTAATCTCGTATCTAAAATTCTTTTTGTTTTCATTAATGGTTAATCCTAGTTCAAACCCTTTATTCTCCACTCTACCTTTGGTTGATAACGGTAAATTTGTCCCTATTACGGAAGATATTAAACCGGCAGACTCGACGAGTATATTTTTTCTATTATTATAAAAAATGTCCAAGTTTAACTCAAGAATATTAAACAATTTTGCGTCAATACCCAGGTTTGTTTTCATCGAAGATTCATAGGTAACATTCTTGGTGCCCAACCTGCCTTCTTGGTATCCTCCCATTGCAGTATTATTATTGTTAAAATAATATACACCTGAGCCAACAAAATTAGTATTTTTGATATTTTGTGGTATTAAATCATTTCCTGTTAGGCCCCAAGATGACCTTATTTTAAGCTCATTTATTTTAGAGTTATTAAACCAATCTTCGTTTGATAATTTCCAAGCAAAGGATAATGCTGGAAATAGTCCATACTTCTGACCTTTTGGTAACATATTTGTTCCATTATATGCTAATGAAAAATCAACAAAGTACTTTTTTAACTTGGAATATTGCATGTTTAATAAAAATAATTGTCGAACAAAAGTATTTAAGTGTCCTCCTCTACTTAGATAATCTTGCTGAAACAATAACATTGAATTTAATTCATCACTATTGAAAGATTTTGAGTATTTTAGGTTTGTTTCAAACGTAGCATGCATCCATGCTGCTCCTAAATAATCGTAATAAGATAATTCAGTATCTCTTCCAAATACATCAGTGGATGTTTCAATTACTTCGCCAGTTTCTGGATCTTTGATTAAATTAATCGATTCATATTGAAACTGTTTTCTTTTTCCCTCCATATAAGTAGCCGAATTATCGTATGCTACAGCGATTTCTGCAGATAAACCATTTATAAATGCCTCTAAACCTTGTTTTAATCTTGCATCAATAAATAGCTCACGTTCGTACTCTACACCGTAACCCGTTGCAGAAATTTGAGCAATAGGATTACCGTCATATATAGGAGATCCTCCCCAAATATTATTTTGAGTTTTAATTGGAAAAGCAGCAGATGGAATAGTGTATAGAGCTCTCATTATATTATCCTGCCCATTTCCTGGACTTCTCAACTCTCGTAAAAAAGCTCCTACATTAGTTTGCAATAATGTTGATTTTGTTAAGTTAATATCCAAATTTGTACGTAAATTAAATTTTTTGAAAGCAAGTTGAGTATTATAACCTTCATTTTCATTCACTGGTTCCAACAAACCATTGTCCGTTTGGTAATTTAACATAGCAAAATATTTAATTCTTTTTTCATTCCCTTCAAAAGATATATTGAAATTATTTGAATTTCCAAAATCTCTAAAAGCTTCATTTAGCCAGTTAACGCTTGGATACAAATAGGGAGAATTTTCTGATTTAAATAAAGATAATTCATCCGAAGAATAGATTGGAGATAATCCATCATTAATTCGAGCTTGATTTAATGCACTTGCATAACCATGTCCATTTAAAAATTCAGGAAGACGAAAAGCTTTATTAATACCATGATCATAAGATACAGAAATTTTATGTCCAGGTTCTGAACCTCTTTTTGTTGTGACCAATAAGACTCCATTTGCACCACGTAAACCAAATTTTGCAAGTGAGGCGGCATCTTTTAATATTTCAATACTCGAAATCTCATGTATTGATAATGAAGACATTGGACGTTCAAGGCCATCTACTAGAACCAATATTGATCCATTACCTAATGTTTCATATCCTCTAATAAAGAGTGATGCCCCATTCCTCCAATTACCACCACCATTTTCTAAAACAGTTAGTCCGGGCATGCTCCCAAAAAGTGCATTTGATGGATTGAAAACAAACTTTTTCTCAAGTTTATCTGAATTAACTTTTCCAATAGAAGAAGTTAATTCACTTTTTTTAGCGGTTACTCCATATCCTAATTGTATGAATTCTTCTTCAGTATTGAGTTTTATTATTTTTGTATCCTCTGAGATTTTGAATGTTTCATTTTGATTCTGTAAAGTTATCACTTCAATATGTTGCCCAATTTCACCTTCAATAGTGAAATTTCCGTACTCATCAGATAAGACGCTTTTTCGTGGGTCTTCCTTGATGAAAATATGGGCTTCATTAATTGGATCTCCATTTTGATCAATTAATACAGCTTCAATCTTTTTTGATTGTGCAATTCCATCAAAAAATATGAAAAAAACTAATCCAAGGAGTATCAAAAGTTTTCTATGATTTTTGGTTTTCATATCATTTTTTATTATAATAAATTATATTAAACTATTATTCCCATCCTGGATTTTGTATAAGCCCATAACCTTTATCAAGTTCATTAGTAGCGAAAGCACTGAGATACCATTTGGGAGAGAAATTATTTTGCCAATATCGTGTTGGTTTGTTAAATTCAACATATGTTTTTTGCCCGGTATTAGGGTCTCTATATATATTTAATCCTTTAATATCCTTTTTAAAGATATCTTCCCTTTTCCATCTAATTATATCATACCATCTGACTTCTTCATAGCCAAATTCACAAGCTCGTTCATTCAATATTATTTCTCTGAATTCTTCTTTTGATAAACCTGTAGGGAGGTCTCCTAATCCAACTCTATTTCTGACAATATTTACACACCGATAAGCTTCTGCCGTTGGTCCATTATTTACTTCATTGGCAGCCTCAGCATAAGATAAATATATCTCAGCTAATCTCAAGTATGGCCATTCAGTAACAGCAGATCCTGATGTTTCAGGAGTTCTTTCAAGTCCAAATTTTCTCCATCCAAATCCAGTTGCAGCCTGAGTTGCATTTTCTGTGGGACGATCTACTCCACCAACCCACATCTGCGCAGTCCGTCCCATATAATAGTCACCATCAACTAGAACAGTTTCGTATAGTCTTGGGTCTCTATTTATTAATGGATTATTCGGGTCATATCCTGAAGTCGGACTTGTTATAGGCTCTCCATTAGCCATTGGAAACATTTTAACATAATTGTATGTTGGCCCGCCTACACCATACCATGCAATAAGTTGGTACATTAAATAATTAGGATCAAAAAAGCCATTTGGTTTATAGGTTATTCTGGTAGTAATTAATAATTCACCGTTACCTCTTTTATAATATGCATCTTGAAAATCTTTTCGAGGATTTCCTGTTTTTACCAAAGCATACCCTCCTTCGGATTCTACTTTCTCTATTAACTCATGTGCAGCGTCTGCAGCTTTACCCCACAAGCTCTGATCATATTTACCATGCCATGTTAATTTTTTTTCAGATGCCGAACCTTCAAGAAAAGGTTGATCACTATTAAATAAAGGACTAGCACTAAAAAGTAAAACTCTAGCTTTTAATCCCATAGCAGCAGCCTTAGTGAAACGTCCATCCCAATTATTTGTGTCCTGTATAATCCAAGGTAAATCTGGGATTGCTTCATCAATTAATGCTACGATCGAATCTGCAGTAGCGAGACTTGTGCTTCTTTCAATATTTAAATCTTCGTCCACAGCATAAGCGTGATTTATCCATGGTACTCCTCCGTAATGCCTGAACATATCTGTATAATGAACCGCAATGATCATTTTTGCTTCAGCAATTAATTTATTCTTGGTTTGCTGATCTATATTGGGTACATTTCCTATATTCGCTATGAAAATGTAGCTCGACCTTATTCCTCTCCAGGCATCACGTCTTTTAACAAAATTATATTTAGTACCTTGTGCCCAGTATGCTCCATTTTCAAAATCAGGCTGATAAGCTCCAGTATAATAGGTTGTTTGACTTCCAGACCAAGTTAGATCCGATTGATTTAGATCAGTTATAGATTCAATGATATCCCCCCCCATATAAAGTCCGTCACCCCAATTAGTAGGCATTCCATAAGGCAATGTTTTATAGGCACCCCATAAAAATTGTTCTGCATATTCAAGTTTTGAGAAAATTGTGTCCTTTGTTACATCCACACTAGGTGGTTTTTCAAGAAAATTATCCCCAAAATCCGCACATCCACCGAGTTTTGTTAGCATCAAAAGCACGGACAAAATCAATATATTATTTGTTTTCATAGTTATGTATTATTAAAATTTCACGGAAAGCCCTATGTTAAAAATCTTCATTAATAAATAATCCATATCTCCACCCGATGCTTCCGGATCAATAACTTTTAACCTATCCCAAGTATATAAATTGTATCCATTTAAGTAAACTCTCATGTTACCAATGCCTAAACGCTTTAAACCAGAAGTATTGAAATTATAACCTAATTCAACATTTTTTAAGCGAATGTAAGATGCATCTTTCATCCAAAAATCAGAATCCTTTAAATTATTTGCTGCGCTTGCAGCCAAACCTAAACGAGGATAAGTAGCGTTATTCCCTTTTTCTGGAGTCCATTGTCCATCTACCATATATTGTAATAGAGAATGGTCATGTGTACTACCAAAAGCAGTTCTATATAAGGATTGTAAATTTCTTGATGTGTGAGTTGCACCTGAAAAAAGCATTACTAGATCAAAATTTTTAAAATTAAATCCGATATTAGCACCAAATACATATTCAGGATATTCTGGATAACCAATCGCTTTCGTATCATAATTATCAATTCGTCCATCTTGATTTATATCTTTATATCTCATATCACCCGGAACTGGTATCATATTGTGATCTGGAAAATCTTTGTAGTTTTGAACATCTTCTTTCGACCAAAAACCATCCCAAATTAATCCCCATCGTTGTCCAACAGGTTTTCCTGTTCTCAATAACCAATCATATTTTTTTGGTATTTCGTCTGAAAACAATATTTTATTTCGTGAAAATGAAACATTGGAATTAATAAAGTAATTAAAATCTCCTAATTTATCCCTCCACTCAATTGACAATTCATATCCACGATTTTCAACTTCTCCAATATTAACTGCTGGTAATGTAATCGCAAGATATTCGGGGACAACTTGACGGGTAGTAAGAATATTATTTCTATATTCATCAAACAAATCAAAAGTAAAACCTAACTTGCTGTTAATTATTCTCAAGTCTACTCCAACGTTTCTTTTTCTGGCTTTTTCCCAAGTTACATTAGGATTTCCTACTTGTCCTTCTGAAGCCGTATATTGATTAACCGGATTATCGGTTCCGAAATTATAACCACCTGACTGTAACAAATAGCTGTCAGGTAGATAAAGAAATCTATTTCCACCCTGAATATCATTTCCAACTATTCCATAAGATGCTCTAAATTTTAAATAATCAATAAAATCTATATTTTTCATAAAGGTTTCTTCTGTTGGAATCCATCCAACTGAAACAGCAGGAAATAATCCAAATCTTTTACCTTTAGCAAAATTTTCAGAACCGTTATATCCCAAATTTATATCTAACATATACTTGGTCATATAATCGTAAGTAACTCTCCCTGCAATTCCAACATAACCTAAAGGTATATCTCTGAATGCAGCAGGATAAAAGATCTTATTTGCATTATAAAGTATTAATCCTGTAATATTATGGTCTCCAAAACTATTACTATATGATAGAGCTGTTTCAAAATACCAATTTCTCGATTTAGAAGATGATTCACTAAATCCTCTTTGACCATCAATTCCAAACTTTCTGAAAACAACTTTTCTGCTGTCAGGTTTGGTGGAATCAACATCTTTTTCAAAATATGGTTCATAATAGGCTCTACTTACTGGCATGTTTTTTGTTCTGGAAAAAGAACTGTTATTAGCATATTTTATTCTATATGAAAGTCCTTTTGTTATAAAATCGAGATTTTGAGTAAGAAGTATATCAAGATTTAATACGTTATTATTGAATTTGGTAGTACCTAAGTTGTAAAAATGATCAAGAGCATCATACTTTGCCCCTGAGATGTAAGTATTTCCAACGCGGATATATTTACCATCCACAATACCTGGTCCGGTAAATGGTGCAGCCCAGTTCATGTATTCAAAAAGGTCATTTATTGTCCAACCAGGATTCCCAGACTGGTACGGCATACTGCGAACCTCGCTTCTTCCTCCCGTTGTAAGTGAAATTTTTGTACTTTTAGTTACATCAACATCGATATTTGCCCTGTAATTATATCTGTCATAACCAAAATTATAATTTACATCTGAACCAAAAGTATTAAACATTCCATCTTGTCTAAGATATCCTACGGACACAAAATATTTTACGATTTCTGTCCCTCCAGATATATTAACATTATTATTTGTTTGCAGGGATGCGGGTTTAAATATTATGGAGGGCCAATCCATGTCGGGATAAATCAAAGGATCTGAACCAGTCCTAAAAGCTTCAATAGCTTCATCAGAAAATTTCAATTGAGCATTTGGGTTGTCATTTAATTGTGCCTGATTATAGCTCGTAGCATAAGTATATGCATCAGCATATTTAAGGAGTTTGGTTGGAGATTGCAATCCAAAACTTGTAGTAAAAGAAACTGTTGGAGTTCCTTCACTACCTCTCTTTGTTGTAACTAAGATAACTCCGTTTGCTCCTCTAATTCCATAAACTGCTGTAGCTGATGCATCTTTTAAAACTGTAATAGATTCAACTTCATTTGGATCCAACTGAGTAAATGAACGCTCCACCCCATCTACCATTATCAATGGAGCTGATCTGGATTCAAATAATGAACCTATTCCACGCACCAAAATGCGTGGATCATCAGCGCCAGGCATTCCTGAATATTGTATAGTAGATAAACCTGTTACCCTACCAGCTAAAGTATTTGCTATACTTGCTGCAGGCGATTTTATTAAGACATCAGAACTAACAGATGATACGGAACCTGTCACTGTAAATTTCTTTTGAGTACCATATCCTACAACAACAACTTCATCCAACGTTCTTCTGTCCTCTTCTAACGTAATATTAAGAGTTGTTCTTCCATCGATAGGAACATCTTTTTCTATATACCCGATATATGAAATACGAAGTATTGCGTTTGGCGGAATATTTAGCGTAAAGTTTCCTTCTACATCTGTTACAGTTCCATTCATCGTCCCTAGTTCAATTACATTTGCTCCAATGATTGGTTCACCATTTTCATCTGTAACATTACCTCTAATTGTGATATTTACCTGCTGTTGAATTTCTAGAGAATGGAAAGATGCATTAAAATACTCCTTAGCCCAGTAAATATCAGTTGAGGTTTTAGAAAAAAGAGAAAATGTACATAATAAGAATAAAATTATTAACATGCCCCTTGATGGATGTTTAGCCATGTCATAAATATTTTTCTCGGTATAATCATTCATATTAAATAAATTTAAATTGTATAAAGTTAAATAGTCATGTTCATTAAAATAAATATCAATTACTTAATTTATAAAATGTTTATGTTATTTCCCATAGGCATTACTAATTGTATGAACTTATAACCTCATTCGCTTAAATTAACACATAAGAAGGACATCATCTCAGTTACATTTTTCATCTTAGATATACAAATTAAATAACTTAAGATCAGGAAATGGATACTTATTGCGCAGAATATTATACATTTTGCGCAGAATGAGAAAAAATGAAATATTGATATATTTTACTAAGGTTTTTTGTATTTTTTTCGAAATTCCAAAGGAGTATATCCTTTTACCTTTTTAAAGTACCTGGAGGCATTTTTACAATTATTAAAACCCGATTCGCTTGTAATTTCATAAACCTCTCTGTCTGTTGTAAGTAGCAGGTTAGCAAAATATTCTATTCTATAATTTAAAAGAAACTGATAGATAGATATCCCTAATTCCTGCCTAAACTTAATTTCTAGGTTTCGTCTCGACAATGGCACTAAGTCTGTTAATAGTTTAATATTATAGTTATTTCTGAAATTGTTTTCTATATAATTAATAACTTTTATTATATTTTTATCTTTTATAGAAAATTGTTCAGTTGATTTTCTTAGTTCTATATGTAGGGGATCAATTGAAATGCTAAAAGGCTCGTTACGACGGTTTAAAATTATTTTGTCTATCTGTCTTCCTATTTCGTATCCTCCTTTTTCGATATTTAAGACAATAGATGATATCGGGGGTTCGGATAAGTTACATATCAACTCATCATTATCGACTCCAAGAAGTGAAATTTCTTGCGGTATCAAAATATGGTTCATCTTACAAACCTCTGAAATTTGGATTGCAAAATTGTCGTCACATGCAAACAGAGCCACAGGTTTGGGCAAGGAAATTAACCATTCCTCGAGTTCAATATGAGCTCTACTCCATTGGATTTCATTTAAATTATCCGAATCGTAATAATAATAATTTCCTCTAATCTTTTCTACCTCGCTTCGGTATCCCTCTGCTCTTTCTAAAGACCATTTAAAGCCTTTGTAGCCATAAAAAGCAAAATTTTTGTATCCTCTTTGTATAAAAAATCTTGCAGCTAATCTGCCTGTGCTAATATAATCACCGTTTATGTATGAGAAATATTCATTTTTTTCATTATAATTTTGTAAAAAAACCGGTATATTTAGGTTTTTTAATATATCAAACCTTCCCTGTTCCCATTGAGCAATAATAGCATCTGCTTTCCACTCTTTAGCCCAATCGAAAATACCGATCTCTCCAAGCAAAGTCTTATAATACAACGGCATTCTGTAAAAGGTCCATTCTCCATTTTCTTTTGTATAATCCATTAAACCTCTCAGGAGTTTTCTGCTAAACTCAGTGGAGTAGTCAATAAGAAGTAAAATTTTAATCATTGTCTTTTGCCAGTTTTGATGTGGGCCTTCAAACTAAAGTTTACCATTACCAGAACAGTTGATTTAATATTGGGCACGCTAAATTAAGAACTACCTTTTTATTATATATCAAATAATAATACCAAGCGTGGCGTTTTCCTTGATTATTTTTTTAGCTTCTAATAAAGCTAAAACTGAGGTGAACATTATTCGGTAATTGCCTCTGAAAGGACATCTTTACCTTTACAGTTATAAAACATAAGAATGGCAATAACTGACACGAACAAAGATACAAACTTTAGCACATACCGATCTTAATACACCTATTAAATTTATCAGTAAAAGTCAAAAATATTAAAAAAACCTCGGCAACCTTTTGTGTAGATGAGTAGAGTCAGACATTATACCTATCATTTTCATAATGTTTGCTAACATAATAAATAATCAGACCTTTGCTCTTTCCAATGTCACCTGTTTAACAAGTCTTAACCCCCAGCACCATTGTAGACACCTAATGAATGATAGTTTTAATTAATAAACAAGGCTTTTTTCTTTAGGAATAAGAGCGAGAATAAACTTTCCTAAATCAATGAATACAGTTTCTATTGATATTGCGGTAAATACATGTTTTATTGTTGCAAATATCGCATGCGTAGCCTCTTTTCTTTACCTTTTTCCCGATGCCGACGATCCCGCTCACGCTTTTTATAGGTATCATCAGGCTGCTCCCCGTCAGGCGGATGTTGCAGGGCTGTCCGGGAAGAAGGGAGAAAAGCGGTTGCTGTTCACTGACAGGCCAGTTGCAATAACCGGGGCTGTACCGGTTGGTGACATGCATCCCAAGCTCCCTGAAAGCATTCTCCAGTTTCTCCTGAATCAGGTCCATGGCTCTCTCCACCACCCATGAACCCATGGTGTCGGTGATGAATCCCTTCAGGTAATCCCCCTCCTTGTTGTACTCGCGTGAACGGGCAGTAAAACCTTCACCCGCCGTACAGACAAGCAGGGCCAGCTTTTCCGCTCCCTTCATGTACCCGCAAATCTGTTGTTGCGGGTGGATCTTCCTGTCCAGGATCCTGATCGACCCCTCCTTTTCGTCAATGCGGATATCCTCATACACCGCATATCCTCCCCGTATGCTTGCCAGACCGGGGAGTTGGCCGAACAGCCCGGTCGCCTCGTGCACCACGGGATTGTCGGGTGAGTGGTCAGGCACCTGCAGTAGCCGCAACAAGTCGCCGAGGTGCAAGCGCAATTCGTCGGGTTCAATGTGATAATCGACAAAGGTCATGAAAGGTTCACTTTTGGTTGAAGGCGGCGAGCGCGTCATAAAAAGCCCGGATGTTCTCCGGCGATACATGCGGAGGCACATCGCAGCCGGTTGACAATACGAAGTTTGGATAAGGGGCGGTCTCTTCGAGGAGCTGCGTGACCTTTTCCTTAACCTTTTCGGGGGGCAACATCTGCAATACGGCTACCGGATCGATATTCCCCATCACCAGTACATCCGCCGGACATTGCGCCAGTGCCTCCGTCATATTTGCCGCATTGCCGAAATGATAGGCCGCGGCACCGGTTTGTATCATGGCATCCGTACAATGGCCCCTGTTTCCGCAATTGTGGAGCACTACCATGAACTGTTCGTCCTGTACCGATTCAATGATCCTTTTGACATACCGGGAGGAAAACTGCAGGCAATCATCGTTGGAGAGCAGTCCCGCGGCCGGCTCCGCGATGACGATACCCGCGCAGCCGCTTTCCTGTTTCAATGCTGTGGCGTAGGACAGGATAAACTGCGTGCACTTCTCGAGCAGCAGTTCCACCGCACCGGTTTCGAGATAACAACCGGTCATGATCTCCGACATGCCAAACAGTCTGCCCGCCAGGGAAAAAGGGCCAATCACACCGGCCAGTACGGGTCGGGTATCGATCATCCCTGCCGCCAACCTGTTGGCTTTCAGGTATTGTGGTATTCTCCCTGCGGCCAGGGAGGGAACCTTCAACCGCTCTACGGTTGAAGCATCAACGAGCTTCCCGGAAATATGGGGCATGTCCTCCTCCGGAAAAGAGATGTCACATCCAAACGCTTCCGCCTCAACAGTCAGGTCCATGATTACCGTGGAGGCTTTGGAAGGATATTTGTCGCTAAGCGCTTTAATAGCTCTCGCATGAACCTCCCCGTTCTGGACGGCTTCCCTTACGGAGTATCCCAGCATCTCGATCCCCGGATGCGTCATGACGGGGATGGCATACCGGTCGGGGGATTGGATGATCTGTTCCATCCAGCTTTTAATTTCCATCATGATGCATTGTTGATTGTCAGTTTATCCAGTATCTCCACCATCTCCTGAGGTCCGTCCGTATAATGGTCGGCTCCGATTTTTTGCGCAAATTCACGGTTCAGCGGGGCACCGCCCACAAAGGTGATCACCTCCGGAAACGCTTGTTTGATTGTTTGGTTGATAACCGCCATGTTGGCCATGGTCGTTGTGAGCAAGGCTGACATTCCCACAAAGGCGGAGGGATGGTCCTGAAGCGCTTCAATAAATTTCGTTGCAGGGACATCCACGCCCAGATCGATGATTTCATATCCGTTTCCCTCCGCGATCATGCTGACCAGGTTCTTTCCGATGTCATGCAAATCGCCTTCCACCGTGCCGATGATCAGTTTTCCCTTGTGTGCTACCGTTCCGTCAACGAAAAATTTTTTCAGGTGCATCATCCCGCAGTTCATTGCCTTGGCGCTCATCAGCACCTGTGGTACGAAGACCCGGTTTTCCCTGAATTTTGTCCCGATGCGTTCCATCCCTGCGATTAATCCTTTTGAAAGTATTTCCGAGGGTGGAAAGTTTAACTCCAATGCCTGCAGGGTAAGTTCGTCCACACCCGGTTGTCCCTTCATTTCCGGGGGATAGGGGACGCTCCGGTTAATCTTCCCTTTATCCACACAATTGGCAATCTGCTCAAGAATATTTTCCATACGATATTATGATTATTGAGTTCATTAAAAATGACATCTCTAAATTTAAAAAAAGAATTGACACACCTCCAACAGTACAATATAGATGTTGCTGCTAAACATTATCAATCTGAAAAGATTCATTTACATACAGCAGAGATTAACTTACATATTTCAACTAATCTAGATTTGACTCAAATGGATAGGTCTTTTTTAGAAAACATAAGATAGCTTTTGTTTGATGTCTTTAAAATGCAAAAAATTCCAGGACGTTATTTTAAAAAAACACTTCAGTAAAACTGGTTTATTTACCTAATTTTACAAGTAATCCTTTAATGTCTGCATTTGCAGATCTTCCTGAAGATTTAATCAATACTGCCCATATTTTTCAATCATTTGAGATAACATAAATAAACGTTCTTTTGATACCATGGGAGCAATTGAACAGGCAGTACTGAGTATAAACCCTTTTCCTTGCATTTTTCCAATCTCAATAATTTGACGCACATCATTTTTTGCTTTCTCGTCGTCAGCAAAAAGCAATGTGTTAACCGAATCAATATTCCCTTTAATAAAAAGCTCATTCCCAATTCGTTTAAACGCGTCAGACAAATCAACATTTCCTATCGGAGGGGGATCTAAACATTCTAATCCGGAGGCATTACTCTGGCACATCAACTCCAACCGATCTCCAATAGAACCACAGGTATGAATGTATGTGTGCTTTCCTTTTTTACGAATAGCACTAATTATTTTCTTTTCGTAAGGTAAAACAAATTCTTCGTATTGTTCAGGCGAAATGAAACCCATTCCGGCAAATGGAGAAGAAATTTTAATAGCATCAATATTTTTTTCACACATCTTCAGTGCAATATCCAATATTCCATTTGTGTATTTTTCAAGGACTGATTTACTCTTCTCCGGTGACATGATTAATGAAATCAGGCCGTTCTGGTACCCAAACAAATCAAGAAAATAATCAAACGGGGACGTGATCTCTCCATGTATAGAATATTCCTCTCCTACTTTCTGATAAACACTATCAAATATTTCGAATAGATTATCGGTATCTAGCTTAAAATAAAGATTATTAGATACAGGGATATAATCAATTACTGATGGAATATCAACTTCTGAAACTATTTCTTCGATATCAAGTGTTCTTTTCCTTTTATGAATTGTAACTAAAGGTAAATCATTTAACGAATGAATTTCAGTTCTGTCGTTAAATATCAATTTTTGTTTTCCATCATCAAGCAATTCTTGCGACACCAACTCCTTTCTCCAATTTTCCGAATGGCCATGGAGGCTAATCAAAATACCATCAAACTTAAATCGCTTGCATAATTCAACCAAGCCTTCAGCAAAAACCTTTTTATTATACCAGAACTCAACAGGATCGGGCTTAAGCTGTTGCAACATGCTTCCAATACTAAACTGACACATTAACGGGACCCTGTCAGGTTTATTTAAATTCATTGCAATGTTAACCCGTTCTTTTGAAGTAAGTTTCATTGTTAAACTCTAATTTTTTGTGTTATATCTTTGATTTTTTAAATGTACCTCTGAATTCAATTTATTTCTTCATTTCATTTATATTCTCTTTTTCCCATATTTTTTCACGTAAGATTGAACGACATTTGTGCGGTGTGATAATCGGTTTTGTTTGAGATGCTACCCAAAAAATATTATCGGTTGTCATCTGAGTACTTTTTTCAATGTTTGAAAACCGGTAGCCTCAAGCAGGTTGTATTCTATCTACAATCGTCTGTGCAAATAATGAATTTTCGACTATTATAAGGCATAAAAATAAAATCAATAGTTTCATTTATTCAATCGTTTGAAACAATTTCTCCAAATAATTTTTTGTTTTTACAATATAGTCGTAGTTCTTCTCTGCAAGCTCATATTCGATAGTTATAGTCCCCTTAAAATGAATCTCTTTAAGATACTTTACAATTTCAGGAAAATTGACCTCTCCCTCTGGGATAGGCTTTTCTTTTCCTAACTGATAAGGATTTATCGGGTATAACCCATCTTTTGCATGAATCTCCCTAACATATTTGTGTAATGTCTTTAACCCGTCTAAAGAATTGGATTTGCCATACATTACCAGATTAGCCAGATCACAGTTAATAAATAAATTTCCAGTTCCAATATCTGTAATAGCCCTTAATAGTGTAATGGGCGTCTCCTGCCCAGTCTCAAAATAAATATCTATTCCCTTGCTCAAAGCATACTCTCCCAGTTCTTTCATTAATTTTACAAATTCAATATAAAGAGTATCCCGGGGATTTTCCGGAATAAATCCAAAATGGGCATGAACAGCAGGGATTCCGGCTTGTTTACAGAAATCGATCCCTTCGTACAACCGTTTAATTCGTTCTGTCCTGAACTCCCTTGGGATTAACCCAATCGTAGAAGGTCCTTCGATAAAATTCCATATATATTTACCGGGTCCCATGCAAATTAAAGTTGTTGGAAAAACTTTATATTTTTTTGAGGAAGAACGTATTGATTGGGCTAACTCCGGCGTATATTCAGTTACATTTAACTGACAGTGAGAGAAGCCCAGTTCTTTAATCTCTTTAAATTCTTTTTCAGGATTGTTACCTCCAATAATCACCCCAAAAGTAACATCGCTCTTGAGTTTTCCAATGTTTTGATTTTGGTATGGTTGTTTGTCCTCCGCTTTTATTAAATGCGAAAAAACAAGTATCAATATCGAGGTAACTAGAATTTTATTACGTTTCACAGTTTTGTTATTTTTTTATGTCAAATTGTTTTAAATCTAATTGAGGATCAATTTTCGCTGATGAAGAATAAATTTCTTCCCAAGTAACCAATTCCTGTCGATTAGTAGCTTCTCTTCCGAGCACTGCGCTTAATGTCGATTCACAACCTGCCTTAAGTTGATTTAAATAACGGCCTGTTTCAATGCTGTCAATAAAAGACTTTCCTTTATTCTTATCTGCATCATCAAGCGATGAGAGTGAACCTCCTGTAGCAATCTTTTCTGGGGTCAGAACATCTGCAGACTTCACCACACCCGAATCCCATTCGTTCTCTCCTTTAATAAACACTCCGCCGGTATAATGAGCTTCGGCAATTCCTGTTGTTCCGATAAACCTTGCACAAACATCGCCAAAACTCTGGCCTAGCTGAGTAGATTGAACCGAGACATTCACATTATTCGGATATTTATAAATTACTTGATAGTTTGTCAAAGTATTTCCAAATTCCAGACAACCCTTTCGTCCCCCTATACCCATAGCATAAAGCGGATTACTTTTAAGTGTCCAGTTGCAGACATCTATCATGTGTATCCCCTGATCCAACAATATACCTCCCGATAACTCGTTGAAATGAAAATGATTTCTAATACGGGCTTCGTCAAATGCCATTCCTTTTATTGGCTTTAACGGGATCTCCGAAGAAAAATAATAGAGTTGTACACTGACAATTTCACCGATATCCCCACGCTGAATTCGTTTGACCATTTCAACAAAAGGTGTCGCATAACGGATCTGAAAACCCATTACAACACTTAGCTTTTCGTTAACAGTTTCACTTACCTTCAGTATGCGCTTACACCCATCTATATCTGTTGCGGCAGGTTTCTCGCAATAGACATGTTTCCCCGCAGCAACAGCACTTTCCAAAATTTCAGGATGTGCATAAGCAGGAGTAGAGATGAGTACTGCATCGATTTCCTTGTTCTCCAATAATTTCAAATATGCGTCTGCCCCTTGATGGATATTTTTTTTTTGAATATCACTAAATCTTTTTTTTGAGTTAAAAGCATTTAAGGTTTTACTTGCCTTACTCAATTGATCCTCAAACAAATCGGCCAATGCAAATATATTAATATTAGTATATTTCGACATAGATGAAATAACTGACGTTCCTCGGTTACCACATCCTATAAAGCCTACGTTGATAGCAGAATTATTAGTTGAACCGAAGACTATATGGGGCTTCAGAACTGTAAAAGCTGCTATGGCACTGCTCGTTTTTAAAAAGTCTCTTCGTGCAATTCTTTTCATGCTTTTTCCTTTTTTAAGATAGATTTAACATCATGTTTACTTATTTTCTCATTTTACATTTCCAGTCAAATAATTTCCAACGCTAATTATCAGTATCAGTATAGGAATAATTGACAGGTTATACCTGACCATTAATGGACACTCTTTTTCTGTTAATTAAAGTTTATTCTTTTTATCAGACCCAAAGATTAAAGAAATTTACAATTAATGACATAAGAATCGACCTACTAGCAAAAAGGAAGAGCTTTTCATATTTGTTTAAGACAAAGAAAAAGAAATATTAGCACAAATAGGGAATATTTTGCGCATTTTTTTGCATATATCACGTAAAATGAGAAAGAAGATCGTAATCTGATGAGGATTTCTATCGAAGTTTAGGTTAAAGAAGAAATCTTGTATTTAAAGAATATGAAATACGGCAACTACAGTAAGGTATTTTGACAATAACTTTTTCTCAGGTTAAACACATTTAAAAATGGACAAATCACTAAGCACCGCCGGAATATTGCAACCCTTTTTTCAGTTCTAGAATGGTTTTGGCAAACACCGGATGAACGGTGTCTGGCGAGATTTCGGCAAAAGGGGTCAACACAAAGTCGCGCAAATGGAAGCGGGGATGCGGAATGATTAATCCGGGTTCCTCAACGATTCGGTTATCAACCATCAGGATGTCAATATCGATGGTGCGATCGGCATACCCACCATCCGGAGATTTTTTTGTCCGCCCCAGTTCCTTTTCAATCGCCTGAGTTACACGCAGTACCTCTCTGGCTTCCAGGATTGTGACCAGTTCACAAACGGAATTAACGAACCTGTTTTCAGACTCGAAACCCTCCGGATCGGACACATAAAAAGCGGATTTGGAAATAATTCTCCCTATCCGCTTGTCAATTTCTCTGTAGGCACGCTCGATATTTTTTTCCTTGTCTCCCAGGTTGGAGCCCAATCCCAAAAAAACAACATGAATATCGTTATCAGGCATTTTTCAGCGTAGCATCATCGCACAAAGTGCGCGTTTTAAATTATCAGCATAGCATCCCCGTACGCACCAAACTCGTATTTCTCCTTGATGGCCGTCTGATACACATCCATAATTCTTTCGTATCCGCCGAAAGCAGTCGTCACCATCAAAAGCGTGGAGAACGGCAGGTGGAAGTTGGTAACCAACGCATCGGGTAGTGTAAAGTCATAAGGCGGGAAAATAAACTTGTTCGTCCATCCCTCCCTCGGCTTGATGTGCCCGTCTGTACTGATGGTGGTTTCAATAGCCCGCAGAACCGACGTACCCACGGCACAGATTTTGTGCCCGTTGTCTTTTGCCGTATTCACCTTGTCGCACAACTCCTGCGTAATGATCATCTGCTCCGAATCAACTTTATGCTTGGTTAAATCCTCCACGTCGATATCGCGGTAGGCACCTAATCCGTGGTGAAGCGTAAGGAAGCCGTAATCGATATTTTTAATCTCCATACGTTTGATCAACTCCCGACTGAAATGAAGTCCTGCCGCAGGAACAACGACAGCTCCTTCGTTATTGGCAAAAATATTCTGGTACCTCTCCGCATCCTCCGGCACGACCGACCGCTCCATATATTCTGGGATCGGAGTTTCACCGATGGAGAAAAGCAGGTCTTTGAACTCTTCGTACGGTCCGTCGTAAAGAAAACGAAGCGTACGTCCGCGTGAGGTGGTGTTGTCAATCACTTCAGCTACGAGCTCTTCATTTTCGCCAAAGTACAACTTGTTCCCGATCCTTATTTTCCGAGCGGGATTAACCAAAACATCCCACAGATGCTGCGCGGGATTCAACTCCCTGAGCAAAAACACTTCTATTTTGGCTCCGGTTTTTTCTTTGTTTCCGAACAACCGGGCAGGAAATACCTTGGTGTCGTTGAAAACGAAAAAGTCGTGGGCGTCAAAATAATTCAGAATATCCTTAAAAACAAGATGTTCTATTTTATCGGAATTTCGATGAACCACAAGCAATCTGGATTCATCGCGATGTTTACTCGGATGCTTGGCAATCAATTCCTCCGGTAAATTAAATTTAAACTGAGAAAGTTTCATATGTGATTAAACTGATTCTTTATAATACTATCGTGAAATAATTTATTGTTAAGCCTCTCCCTTGGTTATCTGCCGGTCAAAAAAATCGTCCAGCTCTTCAACCTTTAAACAATCATTCAATGATACATCTCCCACCCTCGTTCGTTGGAGAGCAAGAAGATGTGCACCCGACTGAAGGCTTTCGCCTATGTCGCGCGCCAAAGCACGTATATACGTGCCTTTACTGCAAACAACCCGGATAGTTATCGTTGGTAAATTGTAAAACAACAATTCAATTTCCTTTATAACCAATATCTTTGGTTTTAGTTCAATTTCTTCATTCTTCCGGGCAAACTCGTACGCTCTTTTACCGTCGATCTTTACTGCCGAAAAAAGAGGCGGGATCTGCTCAATTTTTCCGGTGAATTGCTTCAGGCACTCCTCCACCTTTTCGCGTGAGATGTGTTCCACCGGATATTCGGCATCAATTTCCGTCTCCAAGTCAAAAGAGGGAGTAGTTGCTCCCAGCCGGATCTCGGCAATATACTCTTTTGTTTGAGCCTGTAACCTTTCAATCTCTTTTGTCTTTTTTCCCGTGCAAACGGTCATTACACCTGTAGCCAGCGGATCGAGTGTTCCCGCATGCCCTACTTTCAGCTTTTTAATTTTCAGTTTCTGGCACAACTTCGCCCGTACTACCCTCACCAGCCGGAACGAAGTCCAATGCAGCGGTTTATCGATGTGTAAGATCTCTCCTTCAATAAAATCCATATCACGCTACGTTTGATACGGTTCCGGATAACAGCAACACGATCAGCAGAACACCTACGATAATTCTGTACCATCCAAATGCCTTAAATCCGTGTCGGGTCAGAAAATCGATAAAAAACCGAATAGCAATGATGGCAACCACAAAAGCAACCACGTTTCCGATAATCAACACCCCTATATTTTCCTGCAACATTGCTGCACTGGCAGGATCCTTTATCAGCTGATACAGCTTGTAACCGGCTGCTGCAGCCATGGTAGGTACAGCCAGGAAAAACGAAAATTCAGCGGCGTTTTTCCGGTCGAGCCGGGTGCTCATACCTCCCACAATGGTAGCCATCGACCGGGAAACACCCGGAATCATCGCAATACACTGAAAGAAACCGATCTTCAACGCCCGCTGCCACGATATCGATTGATTCTCAACGGGTCTATTGAACCACGTATCCACAAAAAGCATCACGATACCGCCTGCGACAAGCATCACGCTCACGACAAAGACATTCTCGAGCAGCAAGTCGATCTGGTCTCCAAAAGTCAACCCCAACACTCCTGCCGGGACAACAGCGATAAACAATTTCCAGTAAAAATCGAACTTATGCAGAAACCGCCTTAGAAATGTCCACCCTTTCTGTACGAACCCCTTTCCTGCTACGGCGCTCTTATCGAAAATCACCACCGGATTCAGTCGAAAAAACCGTTTCCAGTAAAGAAGTACCACCGACAGAATGGCTCCAAACTGAATAATCACTGTAAATGCCTTTACAAACGGTGTACTCTCAATCCCAAGCAGCGCCTGAGTTATGATCATATGCCCGGTCGAAGAAACGGGCAAAAACTCTGTCAAGCCCTCTACAACAGCAATAATAATTGCTTCTAAAATACTCATCTAACTTATCAGGGAATTATTTTATTTCTTCCTTTTTCCTGTCCTTTGCCGGATACAAAATTCCGACAATCATCAGCACAAAGCCGGCCAGACAAACAAGTGGGGCTACTTTGATGCGTCGCGCACTGAATATATCGGGTTCAAAACCGTCAAAAGTTGTTGCAGGGCCACTCATCAGCAGAAAGCCTGCGATGATAACAAGCACGGCAACCCCGCAAATGATGAGGTTTATTTTATGGAAAGCAAGATTTTTGTGAGACATACTTTTTAAATTATGAGTTTGGAGTTTTATGCGTGTTGTGTAAGATGTCAGATCGCTATACTGAATGAAAACTCTTGGATTGTATATAACATCTTTTGTTTGAAATCTATTAAATTATACATAATACAAGTTCTCGGTTTTCATCTTCAGGTAGCGGTTCACCGCAAAATAAGTCGCCACGGTCGAAATCAGAATTCCCAGCAAGATGACGACAACAAAAATAACGATCAGATCCGTCACACCAATGATGGATTGCAACTCGGCGTATTCTTTGTTGAAATAGGCAAGGACCAGAAAGATGATGCCGTCTGCAAAAATACCCGCAACGATACCGATGAGAATGTTGTTGCGGATAAACGGCTTGCGGATAAAACTTCCGTTAGCACCGACAAGCTTCATCGTATTGATAATAAATCGCTTGGAATAAACACTCAACCGAATGGTGTTTCGGATCAGCGTAAAGGAAATAAACATTAAAACTGCCGCTAAAATCAGTAAAATCAGGGTAACCTTCGATAGGTTATCGTTGATAAGGTCGATGGCTTCCTGCTGGTACAGCAAGTCCCGAACATTGTTTTGCTGCCGGATCACCTGACTGATGACCGCAATACTGTCGCTGTTGGCATACTCCGAATGGAGATAAATCTCTATGGCATCCTGCGCCGGATTATATCCCAGCAACTCTTCGGGATCCTCGCCCAGGTCTTTAATCAATTGCTCTTTTGCCTCATCCTTGCTGATGAACCGTGAAGATTTCACAAACGGCTGGCCGTCCAAGTTTTTCCTCAACCGCTGAATCCCGGCATCGGTAACGTCGCTATCAAGCATCACGCTGAAGCTCATGTTCTCTTTCACGAATTTCGACAACCCGTTGCCCATAAACAGAATGAGGATAGTCAGGCCCAATAAGACCAACACCAGCGATATACTGATGGTGGATGTAATTTTTGCATTTACAAATCGCGCAGTGGATATCTTTTTCTTTTTCGACATAAAAAAGGGTTACACCAAGAAAAACCCGATTGCTCTCAATAAAAAAACGGTTTTTCCCAAATTGGCTGCAAAGTAACAAAAATATTGCGAAAACCGGAAATTTACTCCGGTAATAATCAACAAGAAAGATTAATTTTCCAAAACCTCGTTTTCGCGGCCCGTTTTTTCAACAACTTCCCGGACGGTTACTGGCTCTCTTACCACCGTTTGCTTATGAGCACGGCTCCTGACAAGGGATGCCGCAATTGAGATGAGTAAAAACGAGGCAATAACAAGCAGCGACGCAACGTTGGAAATATGAAAATCCCACGCAACAGTATGGGCATAATGATTGATGATCATTTTAAAACCGATGAAGATCAAAATTCCGCTCAACGCATATTTCAGGTAATAAAACAAATCCATGATGCCCCGCAATGCGAAATAGAGCGACCGAAGTCCCAGGATCGCAAAAATATTCGACGTGTAAACAATAAACGTATTGGTCGAAACCGAGAGCACTGCCGGAATGGAGTCTATGGCAAAAATAAGATCGGTAAACTCTATAACGAGCAATGCCAGAAAGAAAGGGGTGGCGTATAGTCTTTTATCGATTTTTTTGAAAAATGTTGGCTCCGACATATCATCGGTTACCGGCATAACCCTTTTGAAAATTTTCACCAACCCGTTGTTGTTCGGATCTTTCTTCTCTTTTTCCTTTTCGTGATCCAACACCCTGAACTCATCTGCCACCATCTTGGCACCGGTGAACAACAGGAATGCACCGAACACATACATGATCCAGGCAAATCGTTCAATCAGGGCCACACCGGCAAAAATAAAGACCGCCCGAAAAACAATCGCTCCCAAAATTCCCCAGAATAAAACACTGTGCTGATGCTCGGGTTTAATCTTGAAAGCCGTAAAAATGATGATAAAAACAAATAAGTTATCAATGCTCAGCGACTCCTCGATAAGATAAGCCGTAAGAAACTCAAGGGCGCTTTCCTTGCCGAAGACAACGTAAACTCCCGCGTTGAAGACCAAGGCAAGTGAAATCCAGAAAAGGCTGAGCCACAACGCTTTTTTCACATCGATAACCGTACCTTTCTTATTAAAAACAAACATATCAAGCGACAGGAGAATCACCACAAGGATGATAAAACCTATCCAAAAAGAAGCACTTACTTCCATATCGTTTACTCTTGTAATTCTAAAAACTATTCTATTATATCGTTAACGATCAGCGAATAGCCTTTTTCATTCGGATGTAAACCATCCAGAAACAGGCTCTCGTCTATCTTTCCGCTTTTCGTCAATAATTTGTTACCAACATCCAGGTAACGGTAATTGTTCAGGGAGGCCATCTTGGAGATCTGCCGGTTGATGGCTGTCACTTCTGACTCCTTATTGCGTCGGGGAAGCAATCCGACGACTTTTATCCTGGCCTCCGGTTGACGAATCTTTATCTGCTCAAGCAGGAACTCCAGCCCCTCAACAATCTCTTCATCAGAAACTGATCCCAAGTTATTGGTCCCGATCATCAGAACCACTTCGCTAGCCCGGTAGTCATCGAGTTCGCCATGATACACGCGCCAAAGCACATTTTCCACCCGATCCCACCCGTATCCCAGGTTTAAATACCCGGCAGGCTGTACCTGTTTTTTCCAGCTTTGGCTCCCGTTCTCCCGTCCGGGCTCCCCACCCCAGTAATGGGTAATGGAATTTCCGATAATCACTTTTTCCGGACGCTGCAACTGAATGTTTTGCAGGATACCGACATGCCGTTCTTTCCATTCGTAAATATAAGGTTCCCTTCGCTGGCTTACAGGCCTGGTAGTGCTGATTTTTCCGACAGGCATATTCAGTATCTTCCGGATTATTTTCTCGTATGCGTCGGCGTAGACCTGCATTCCAAGGTCACTGGGATGGATGTTATCCACACATCCGTCAGCAGGCATGTTAATGGAGTCCTTGTGCAGGTGGTAAATGTTCTTCACACCCAGCTCAACCAGCGAATCGAATGCCTGGCGCGATGCCACATTCATCCGGTCTGCCGTTTCCCTGGACAACTCGTTGAGTTCATCGTTCCTATACCCGATATGATCCACGATAAGAATAGGCACATCGTGCTTTTCCCGGAGTTTTTTAACTCCGTAAACGGTTCTTTTTATCACTTCTTCGGATGACAAGCTCCCCATGTTGGGAAGACAATCAAAAACGTAGAGCGATGCGTCTATTTCATCTATCAAATCTACAAATTCCTTTTCCAGCGGGCCATTTCCGGAAAAAGCCAGGTTGACGACCGGATAATCGAGCTTTCTCGATAAAATATTGGTCCAGGCCATTCCCGGGCGGGAAGCACATCCACCTTGTGCGATGGACGTCCCGTAAACCACTATCGGTTTCTCTCTGAGCACGGGAATAAACTTGAATTCCGCCGAATCGGGGACTCCAATCTCCATCCATTTTACCGAATTGTAAAGCGGGAGGAAAAGCCGGTATTCAAAACCCTGCTTGTGGTAGCGGCTCTGAGACAGGTTGTTGAACGTGTAGGTAACGGTATCGCCAAAGCTGTATTTATCGGTTGCTACGCGCCATTTGCCATCGGAATCCATCGCATAGAGGTCGACTCCCGACTTTCCGGTGGCCGGCATGTGTAGCATGGCGTGGCTGCCAGCCACACCGTACCGCACTTCAATTTTCGCGGCGTTCGTGTAGAAATGAATGGCCAGCCCGGCTGAGTTTTCCGATAAATTCCAAACCGCCTTTCTCACTTTCTTCTCTGCGCGGTCGGGCAGGCGCTGATAGGTTTTTCCGATCTCACGGGTCCAACCCTGGTTCTGGATGACGTGTGCTTCTTCTTTCAACGGATCATGCCATTGGGTTTGTGCAGGCAAAGCAACTGTGCACAAAAGACTGACAACAAAAATAATACTTTTCATGATTTGGTTTTTTTTATCGGTTCCAACCCGGTTTCTTTTGCTTTTCGGATCAGGAAGTCATAGGCCGCATGACGTTCGTTGGGAATCTCTCCCTCCAGAATAGCTTCCTTGATAAATGATTTCAGTTCACCTACCTCCCGTCCCTGCCCCAAACCGAAGATCTCCATGATCTCGTTGCCGTCGATCGGGGGCTGGAAATTTCGCACACGGTCCTTTTCTTCAATCTCCGTAAGCTTTCTGCGGACGATCCTGAAATTCTGGAGGTGCCGCCGTACTTTCTCGGCGTTTTTCGATGTGATGTCGGCTTCACAAAGAGTCATCAAATCGTCTATATCGTCACCGGCATCAAACAACAGACGCCGAACGGCAGAATCCGTCACCTCCTCCTCCACCAGCTGCATCGGGCGCATGTGCATCGACACCATTTTCTGTGTGTATTTCATCTTTTCGTTCAACGGCAATTTCATGCGGCTGAAGATCCTGGGCACCATCTTTTCACCCACATAGTTGTGGTTGTGAAATGTCCAGCCCAGCTTATTGTCCCAGCGTTTGGTAACCGGCTTGGCAATATCGTGCAGCAAAGCCGACCACCGCAACCAGAGGTTGTCCGTCTTTAACGAGATATTATCGAGAACGGCAAGCGTGTGGTAAAAATTATCCTTGTGCCCCACCCCTTCCTTGGTTTCGGCTCCCTTAAGCGCAACCAGTTCTGGTAAAATAATCTCCAACAAGCCCGTCTTCTCCAGCAAAACAAAGCCGACAGACGGTTTGGGGGAAAGAATGATTTTGTTCAGCTCATCCGCAATACGTTCCTTGGATATGATTTTTATGCGTTCCTTATTCCGGGCAACCGCATCAAACGTTTCGGGGAAAATGTCGAATCCCAGCTGCGAGGCAAACCTCACGGCCCGCATCATCCGCAACGGATCGTCACTGAACGTGATATCGGGATCGAGCGGAGTGCGGATAATCAAGTCCTGCAGGTCCTGCAGTCCGTTAAACGGATCCAGCAATTCGCCGAAACGGTTTTTATTCAGGCAGAAAGCCATTGCATTGATCGTGAAGTCGCGGCGTTTCTGGTCATCTTCCAGTGTACCATCCTCCACGACGGGATTTCGGGAATCGTGGGTGTAAGACTCTTTGCGGGCACCGACAAACTCGATTTCAAAATCCTTGTATTTCAGTTGTGCCGTACCAAAATTTTTAAAAACCGACAACTTCGTGCGTGGCCCCAACGCTGAAGCAACGGCCTCGGCCAAGGCAATCCCCTTGCCAACGGCAACAATATCTATGTCTTTTGACGAGCGGTATAAAAAGAAATCACGAACGTAACCGCCGATCACGTAGCAATCGAGCTCCATCCGGTCGGCCACTTCCGAAATAAGTTTAAAGATGTTTCTGTTTAGAAAATCCTGTATCTCTTCGCGAGAAATATCCATTAGCAAATCAAATTCTGTTATGATTTGCAAAATTACAATAATTGAGCGTGAAAACCATTTTAACGTTGAATTTTATTTCTTATTTTTGTATACTGATTATGAAAGGGACTCTATCAAATAAATTATATCCCAGACCGTTATCCGGTTATTGTTTTGTCTTTACGGCTGTTTGTGTTTTTGGACTTCTTCTTTTCTCCTGTTCAGGGAAAGGTAAAAATGCCAAAACCTACCTTGCCGAAGCCGAATCAGCGCTTAGCGCAGGCAACTATTCGCTGGCAAAGCTCAAGATCGACAGCATCAAGGTGCTTTATCCCCAATCGTTCGACGAGATAAACAAGGGGTTCGGACTGATGCAGCGTGTGCGGATGGCAGAAAACCAAAGGAACATTGTTTATTGTGACTCGATGCTTGCGGTCAACTACCAGCTGCTTACCAAAATGCTGAACGACTTCACTTACGTCAGGGACCCCAGGTATCAGGAGTTTGGAGATTATGTCCCCAAAGTATATCCGCTGAGCAGCTCCTTTCACCAGAACGGGCTCCGTTCAGCCGTAAGCGAAAATGGACAAATGTATATCGAGAGTGTGCTTTCGGGTGGCTCGCTGAAGCACAACCGGATAAAAGTGGCTACAAAAGACGGCTCCTTTGCGGAGTCACTGCCCGTCACTACCGATGGACTGAACTACCGGTTCAGCACGCTCAACACTACATACGAGATTGTCCGCTTCTCGGGAAACGATGACAACGGCGTGGCTAAATTCATCTACACATTTAAAGATTCACCCCTTACCCTCAGCTTTATCGGAAGTAGGACCACCTCGATTCCCCTGCCCGAAAAGGCAAAGAAAGGCATTGCGCAGTCGTTCGAGCTCTCCACACTCCTGCTCGACATAGAAAACCTCAAGTATGAAAAAGGGCGCAGTGAAGCACTGATAAACTACCTGGAAAGCAGGAAAACGGATTAAGAAACTGTTTCTAAATTCTGTAAATGCGGTCGCAATACCTGGCTACCTCCGCATGGTGGGTGATGAACAGCACCGTCCTGCTGCCAATGTGTTTTTTAAGGTTAGTCAGAAACGTTTTTTCGGTCTCAATATCCAGGGCCGATGTGGCTTCATCCAGCAGCAGAATTCCTCCGGGGCGAAGCAACGAGCGTGCAATAGCAATCCGTTGAGCCTGGCCTTCGGAAACCCCCGAACCGCCCATACCAAGAACCGTATCCAGTCCTTCGGGCAGCTCCAGGACAAAACCTGCGGAAGCCACATCGAGCGCTTCCACGAGCATCTCCTCGCCGGCATCCGGATTTCCTATCAGCAGGTTGCTCCGAATAGTGCCGCTGAACAACGTGTTGCCTTGCGGAACATATACAAAATTCGAACGGGTGGACGGGGACACCTTCACCGCCCTCTCTTCATTCCTTATCGAGATCGACCCTTTCTGCGGCTCAATCAGGGCAAGGATCAGCCTGATCAGCGTGGTCTTCCCCGTACCGGTTTCTCCCATGACCGCAACCATCTCTCCCGGTACGGCATCCAGTGAAAATCCGGAAATGACCGGCCTGCTTTCGTCTCCGTACGCGTAAGTGATGTCCTCTACACGCAACGAGACACGGCCTGCCAGGAATTGTTTTTCCCCAATCTCCTCGCTCTCCAGCTTTTTCAGGAACGATAGCCGTTCACTGGCCGCCTGGGCAGAAATCAGGGTTGGGAACAGGCGCATCAGATCGTACAGCGGACGTTGTATCTGATTGACCAACTGCAGGTAAGCCGTAACGGTACCGAACGTAATCGTTTTACCGGCAATTCCCCAGGCACCCCATATAAATGCAGTGATGTACCCGCCGCTGAATGCCAATCCCGAGACAAAGCGTGCCCAAGCCGATACCGTGGTTTTTTTCTCCACCTTCCGCTGCAGTTCCCGCTGCAGGTTCCCCAGCCTGTCCAACTCATCCTCCTGCCTTTCGTACGTCCGCACCACCAACTGATTCAGTAAATTTTCCTCCATCATGGAAGTGATGAAGCTTTCGCTTTCTTTTATCTGCCGGCTGTAATCCCTCATCTTCACGTAATAGGGTTTGCTGAAAAGAAGCAGAACCGGCATGGCAATGCCCAAGACAAGGGCCAGGAGCGGATCCATCAACAACAGAATCAGAAATGCCCCTCCCAGCTGCAAAACAGCCGTTATCAGCATCGGGATCGCGGATATCAATGTTTTTATGATATCGTCCGTATCCTTGATCATTCGGGTCAGCACATCGCCACTATGCAGTGAGCTGGCCTCGGTCCACCTTGTATAGAGCAGGTTTGCGAAAACTTTTTGACGGATAGAATTCCCGACCCTCACCTCGGTCATGTTCACGTAGCGCACATCCACCACGTTCAGCAATACCCTGAACAACGTAAGCAGGACGAGAATCAGTGAATAATGCAACAGCGAGCCTGTGGCATCTCCCGACGCGACATCAATAACCAGCTTCAGGGCCCACACGAAACTCAGCGACACGGCCACACTTAACACTCCAATCAGCGTTATCACCATCAGCGCTTTACGATGGCCCCTGGAAATATCGGTCAGAAACTTCAGAAAACGTAACATCTATTTTTTGAACAGCAGTTTCAGGTTGGTTGTTATTTTAGTTACCGGCAAAGGGTTTATGTGCCGGGGAGCAATACCGGATATTTTTTTCGTTCTCGCTACCGAATAGGTGAACCTGTGCCATTTTGCATCCCATTTCCCCCGGAAAGACTTGTTTCTGAAGGTAGAAAACCCGAAATTACCTCCCCTCAACACGTCATCCATCACCACATCCACAAATTTTCCTTCCGTATCGGTAGTAAACGGGAAAACACCCGGATCTGCACCCAGGTACCTTACGGCTGCCGATGCGAATACCTCCATGGCGTTTAACAAATCGAACTGCCTCGCCAGGCCTGTAAGCGCCTCTTTATCCATTTGCGGTGAGTGGGTATGCATGAACAGTACCCAATCGCAAAACTGACGGACACCGACACCCAGGTGGATAAAATGATGAAAGAGGTGATAAAAGAGAAAAAAAGCATTGAACTCAACGGGCAAGACACTCACTTTCAAGCTATCGATTTCCAGCTCGATAAAGCGATGGTTCCGTATAATTTCCTGCATCTTTTCTTCCAGCAGTCCGTCGTATTTCCTGATCCCGAAGTAGCAGATGTTTTTGTGGTTTTCAACATGAATACCGTTGATTTCATAGGATTGATGATGGATATTTTCCGCATCTATCCGGCATCCTTTTTTTTTGGCCCATTCGTTCGCTTTTTCGTAATCTCCCTTCCGATAAAGAAACAGGTCAATATCGCCGGGAGCACGATGCTCCGGCCTGGGATAAAGGATAGCGTTGGCCTGTCCTTTTAACAGCACAAAGGGGCAACCTATCTTCCCGTATTCCATCGCAAGGTTCCCCAGTTCGTCGTTCAGCCCTTTGTTCAGTTTCTCAATAGCTTCAGCCTGCAAAAAAAGCGTGTACACCTCCTTTTTTCCCGGCCGAAGGGCTGTAGGCAACGTCATGATTCCGTCGTACAACAAGGCACTCACCCGTTGAGATTCCGCCAGGCTGATCACCTCTTCCCAAACCGTAGAGCCAACATGCCGGAACAGGTCTTCATCGGCCGACCTGTTCCAGATGGCAGAGCGGAGCAACTCCAGGAAAAGAGAAACAGCCGGTTCATTCATAGATCGCACCGGCTTTCATCAGTTTATCGGCCAGTACCTGAGCATCAGCCACGGCCTGTGTTTTGTCGATACCGTATCTCCCCGTCAGCCTTTCCGCCCAGTCCTGAACGGTAAAGTCCACACCGAAGCTTCCTGCTATCAGAAATTCCGCGGATTTGTTGAGCGATATTACGCGGGTGTAGTTCATGTTCTCCCCGTCGTGGGAAACCAGGATGGACTCATCCCCTATCTGTTTGATTCTGATGTTCTCTTTTATCTTCATTTGACTTGTTATTTTTATTAAAGCCGTTTACGGCATACGCCCTTCAATCAGTATATCACTCCCGAAGGGCCGTTGGGCAATATCGGTATCCGCAGCACATGCTCCACGTACTGGAAATAGTAGAACAGTTTGTGGTTCAGTTCAAACCCATAATCCACACCCGGCTCATACCCTATGATAGACTCAAAGAACGATCTTCTCCGGGGCTGGGTCGCCAGGTAATTCCATTCCGACACATATTGCTGGTTCCAACCTTCGTAGTACTCCTGAGAACGATACCTGGCCGGGGAATTCTGGAGTGTGTACCATGTTTCAAATCCCGGATCAAATACAATCAGCTCGTATTCCACCGAATCTTCCTGCGGCGGTTCAATTTTCACCATCCCTTTTGGCCCTGAACAGGCTGCCAGGAATGCGAGAACGGTGAATAAAAAAAATATTTTTTTCATATTTCTGCTAATTCCCAGATAAAACCTTCGTAACAACGGGCTCGTAAACCAACAATCTCTTGCCAGGTTCCATTCAAGGCTTCCCTTGCTGATTTTCCTTCCCTTTTTATAAACAGCCGTCACCTCCGCAACGACATTTCCCTTGTCGCATCGCTCGCGGACAGACAGATTACCGTCGCCCCTGAGCGTCACCACCTCCCCTTCAACCTTCTCGATCCTGTGAACAACATAGTTGCTCCCGTTCGTCCTGGCCAGCACGATATTCCCTTTTGTCACCGATTGCCCGGTTAATTCCGAGAGTTCGACCTGATCCGTCAACGGGCGGATAAAAGGCAGCATACTGTTTCCCTTTACCGGAATCCTCACCGCACGGCGCGCTTCAATTTCCTCCAGAATATGCGAAAAGAAGACCTCGTTCGGGACAATCAGGGATTCCATTCTTACGGCAATAACGAGCGGGTTAATGACACAGCTTCATAGTCCGGCCGGCAATCGAGCCGGTAAACCGGTACACGTTGCAAAACAGCCGCAACAACATCCAGCACCCGGTCTTTATTACCGGCATCCGACCGGAGCATCGCCGCCGAAGCATACAACGAAGAGAGCGCTTCAACGTTCCTGAGCCGTGTCAACCGATTTTCGGGGCTCTGGTACAAGTGGATGAAAGCGGCAACCTCCGCCGATGCGTTCCTGAAGCAGGCCGTGCTTCCGCTCCAGGGTGCCCCGTACACCCTTACCGGCTCGTCTTCGAATACACGTATCAGCGGTTCATCATCATTCAGCAGCGTACAGTCGGGTACAAACTCGCGCCATAGCCGGCTATGGGTGCTTTTTCCCGTTCCGCTCTTACCTAAAAAAACCAGCGCCTTGCCGTTCAGTTCCGTCACGGAGGCATGAATCTTGATGGTCCGGTTCGCAAGGATGGAGGTCACGCCAAAGGCCAGCCTCAGGAAACTATTGAGAAAGACGGCTTCGTTTTTATCGGTAAACGAGAGATCGCAAACCACCTCCTTCCAGTCTGCCTGAGCAAAGAACCGGTGTTCCTTCCCCCCCTGTTTCATGGAGACAACCATCCCTTCCGGTGAGTGGTACACCCGATAGTCCACGCCGTTCCACTCCATCGTATCGTCCGGCGGAAATTCGGGCAGATGAACCTCCCGGTGGCCTCTTAAACTGAACAAAAAATCATCGCCGGAACTATTTTCCACCCGGAAAGGGGTGTAATTCGGCATAATTCCGGTAGTACGTGCCCTGTCGGGGGTTTCTATGCAGAATAGATGTCCGGCCACACTGTATTTAAGTTTCTCATTCATAACTCAACACAAAGATATATTTTTTTATTTTCTTTCCACTTTTTTTTACCTATCTTTGTCCTCGAAATGTTGGTGTTACGCGTTCCAGATTTGGCTTCGGAACCGTAATGAAAAGGGAATCAGGTGAAAATCCTGAACAGACCCGCTGCTGTAAGCTTCGTTTCACGTGCTGAACAGATCACCTTTTGCCACTAAAACCCGCTCCTGCTTCCCCTCAAGGGAGGCACTAGCTTCGGAAAAAAGCTCGAAAACCGGTTTTGGGAAGGCGTTCAGGACACGGAAGTAAGTCAGAAGACCTGCCATCGTTTCGCACCTGTTAATGGCTTTCGGGGGATAGAGCTTGAAAACGACTCGCGAACAGAATCTTTTTTATTTACGCGCTTCATTTTCAGAATGCTTTACCGGAATTAAAAATTCGGTATAAGATGAATGTTTTAAAAAGAAATGCAGTAATCGTTGCCGCACTTTATGCGGTAACTACTCCGTTGCTGGCACAGACCAGCCTCGACAGCTTGCAGCACCTGCCCGAAGTGGTCGTGACGGAGAGGTATGGCGACCGGGAAATCCGCTCATCGGCTCCGATGCGTATTTTATTGCGAAAATCGATCCGGAACCTCAATGCGTTGCAGCTGTCCGACGTGGTTAAACACTTTCCCGGCGTTACCGTGAAGGACTTCGGGGGTATCGGCGGGCTCAAGGCCGTATCGGTACGCAGCCTCGGTGCCAGCCACACGGCGGTGAACTACAACGGCTTTACCATAAACGACATACAAACGGGACAAATAGATATCGGCCGGTTTGCCCTGGACAACGTCGATATGATCTCCCTGAACTCGGGACAAAGCGATAACATCTTTCAACCGGCCCGGCTGTTCGCGTCAGCCTCGGTACTGAACATCCAGAGCGCCGCACCACAGGTAGGCCCGGGAAAAAAGGTCAACGGGCGGGCTTCGCTCAAAGCCGGATCGTTCGGCATGTTCAACCCGGCAGTCTCCACCAACCTGAAAATCAACGAAAAGCTATCGGCATCGTTGAGCGGCGAATGGCTGTCCGCTAACGGTGAGTACCCGTACATCTTGCATTACGGTGAGGCCGGAAGAGACAGCTCATCGGTAGAGAAACGCGAAAATACCGATGTGAAGAACCTCCGGCTGGAGGGTGCCCTGTTCGCCAACTTTTCCGATAAAAGCAGCGGAAACCTGCGCACCTACTACTACCAGTCGGAACGCGGACTGCCCGGAGCCACCATCCTCTACAACACGTCCGGCTTTTCCAAACAACGGCTCCGGGACAACACCTTTTTCACGCAGGCACACTACCTCAACAACCTCTCCGGGCGGTGGGCCTTACAGGCAAATGCCAAGTATAACCACGGCTATGTGTATTACCTCGATCCGGAATTTTTAAATGCGGAAGGGAAACTGGAAAACAGGTACCGGCAAAACGAATTTTACGGATCGGTTTCTGCCCTGTTCAGGGCGTTGGAGAACCTCTCGTTCTCGGCATCAACGGATGTCGTGATGAACAACATGTCGGCCAATCTACCGGATTTTGCCTACCCCACCCGCTACACCTCACTCTCGAGCCTTGCCGCGAAGTACGTCTCCGACCGGCTCCTGGCCACGGCCAGCCTGCTTTACACACAGACATCGGAGCACGTACGGTCGGGTACGGCTGCAGACAACCGGCACAGGCTTTCCCCATACTCCAGCCTAACGTTCCAGCCTTTCGAAGCGATCGATTTCCGCCTGAGGGCGTTCTACAAAAATATTTTCCGGCTACCCACCTTCAACGACCTGTATTATTCGCGCGTGGGGAAACGGGACCTGAAACCCGAAGATACGCATCAGTTCAACATAGGGTTCACTTATTCTACGTCCGCGGGCGAACGGCTCCTGCTGCTGACAATGACCACAGATGCCTATTTCAACAAGATCAACAACAAGATTGTCGCCTACCCCAACCGGAACATCTTCGAGTGGAGCATGATGAACTTTGGCTCGGTGGAGATCTGCGGCGTGGACATTGCGCTGGAAAGTGCTTTTGCGCTTTCCTCCAAGGTAAAGCTGCTTGCCGGAAGTTCGTTCACCTTTCAGGATTCCCGAAACAAGTCCAACCCCGGCAGCCCAGCCTATAACCATCAATTGCCCTATACGCCCCGCTTCTCGGGTTCGGGCAGGGCTGTTGTGGAAACGCCCTGGCTAAACGCGGCTTACACGTTGCTGTGGTCGGGAACACGGTACACCTCGGCACAGAACATGCCGGAGAACAGGTTGAGCGGGTATGCCGATCACGGCATTTCGCTGTCGAAGAGTGTTGAGATAAAACACAACAGGATCGGCCTGTCGGTCGAGGCCCTCAACCTGGGAAACAAGAACTACGAGATCGTCCGCAACTTTCCGATGCCCGGACGGTCATTCAGGGGAACCATTTCCATAAACTTTTAAATATTTAAATAAATGAAGAAGTATTTTGTATTTATTCTGCTGCTCACAACTGCGTTTTTTACGGCCTGCACGCCCGAGACCGTTATCGATGAAACTGAACTTCCGGCAAAGGAAGCCAAGCGTATTCTGATCCTTTCCGAAGGATTTTACGGAGACAACAGCGCGTCGCTTGCGCATTACGACTTTGATAAACAGGTATTGACCAAGGATTATTTCACGTCTGTCAACCAAAGGGGTTTGGGCGACACAGCCAACGACGCCATCCGGTACGGAGCCAAAATCTACGTTGTGGTCAACTCGTCCAGCACCGTTGAGGTGATTGCCGCTAACACGGGGAAATCACTGAAACAGATCCCGATGAAAACCGCTACTAACCAGGCAAAGCAACCCCGGTATGCCGCGGCTTACGGAGGAAAAGTGTATGTCACTTCACACGATGACACCGTCACCCGCATCGACACCACAACGCTGAGCATAGACGGTTCGGTGCAGGTGGGAGCAGATCCCGAAGGCATCTGTATCGCCAACAACAACATTTACGTGGCAAACTCGGGAGGGATGAATTTTCCCAACTACGACAAAACCGTTAGCGTAATCGACCTGAAGAGCTTTATGGAAACGAAAAAGATTGAGGTCGGTTTAAATCCCAAAAGGGTCTATGCCGATAAGGAAGGCGACGTTTATGTGTACTCGGTAGGCAACTATACAACGGTGCCGGCAACGTTTCAAAAGATCACCCCAAAAGGCGAGGTAGCCGCTTTTGATGAAGTGAAGAACATAATGGATTTCACCCTGTCCGGCGACAAGGCATTTATCTATTACAAGGATTACGCCACCTCTGAAACCGTGGTTTCTGTTTTTGACTGCCTGAACGACAAGCTACTCACCGGCAAGCTCATTGCCGACAAATCGATAGCTATTCCTTACTCCATTACCGTAAACCCCTTTAACGGCGATATTTACCTGACCGACGCCGTTGAATACGTGAAGATATTGGGAAATGTCTACTGCTACGACAAAACAGGAAAACGTAAGTTCACGCTCGAGAACCCGGGTTACCTGCCTAACAGGGTGCTGTTTCTGAACTAACGGTTACCGGCTCCGGACGTTTGTGTCATAATCCACAGCGTCCCGGCTGCCGTTACCGGAAAACGAATTTTTCCTCCGCAGCAGGAAGAATTCCCGATTGTCTTTTTCGCTGCGCATGATCTCAAATAGTTCGAAACCGTTGCGGCTCATCAGGTTAAGCACAGCAAGCATTCCGTTGAACGACATCGGACGGCGGCGTTCATCAGTTATCTGCGGCGTTCTACCGCCCTGCCCATAGTCTACCCGCACCGTGATCTTCGATGTCAGGATCGGGCCCGAATCCGACCAGATCATGACGTAGTCCGCGTCAATATCGCTTATGGCTACTTCATTCACGTACTGTGCTTCGACAAACGATACGCTGCCGATAAGAAAAAGTGTCAGTAGGAAAAGTTTTGATTTCATGTCCGTAATAATTAAAATGATCAGGGCCGGGAATCAATGGGTTAAGCCGGCCGTTCCAGAAACAAAAGTAAACAAAAAAACAATACGTTAAACCGGAACTGCTTTGAGGGGATCCCGCATTTTTTATCCTAAAAGTTAACATTCTTTTAAAAAAAAATTTATCTTTGCAATATCGTTGTGCTATTTCCGGAAAATCAACATGCGTAGTCACAAAACATCCATTCTGATTATCAATACCGAGGGAAAAAGAAACAAAACCCTTCTTGTTCCAACCAGGATACTTCTGCACTGGAAAAAATACGCAGCCGTAGCGGTGCTTGTGGTGCTTTGCCTCATTGCCGCCCTGGGGGTGACGGTGTTTCACAAAACAAGCAAAATCTACCAACATGAGATCGCCAAGGCAGACAAGATCAAGAGCCTCGTTGACGTCCCCAAAGCGCAACAGACCTTCCAGTCGATCGATGAAAGTATTTTCCGTATAAACGAACTGCTGAAATCGAGGGGGCTGGTCCAGATGGAGGTTGAGAACCTGGGCGGCCCGGAAAACGTAGAAGTGGTAAAAATAAACGAGCTGGCGGACTTTTACAGGGAGCAGCTCGATAACCTGGAGAAGACACTGAAGAATGTTCCCATCGGGAACCCCACCCCATCCGACAAGATCATTTCATCCTACGGTTACAGAAGGAACCCGTTCACCGGCCGCGGTGCAGAGTATCATTCCGGGATCGACATCAAGGGCGAAAGGGGTACTCCGGTTAAAACAACGGCAAACGGCAAGGTAGAAGTTGCGGGATGGTACGGAGGATACGGAAAATGCGTGATTGTAAAACACGAAAACAAGCTGAAAACGCTGTACGGCCATTTATCGGAGATAACCGTCCGCGAAGGCGATGAGATAGAGAGCGGACAGGTTATCGGCAGACTCGGGAGCACGGGGCGAAGCTCAGGCCCCCACCTGCATTACGAGATCATAAAAGACGACGAGAAAGTGAACCCGGGCGACTACATTAATTTTCACGAATGAATATCCGATGAGAAACAGCAAAAGCAAAAGCAAAAGCGATCATTCCATTGAGTCACAACCGATAGACACGGTGATTGGCACGGATATCCTGTTCAAGGGAGACATACGGGGGGAAAGCATCATCCGCGTCGATGGAACCGTGGAGGGCAACCTCTCCCTGTCGAAAGGCATTGTTGTTGGGGAAAAAGCCAAGGTGACCGGAAACCTGAAAAGCGACCGCATCATCATCTACGGAAGCATTTCCGGCGACATCGAATGCAAAGAGTTGAACATCAAAAGCTCGGGAACCGTGAACGGCAACATCCAGGCAGACAATGTTGAAATAGAAATGGGAGGAAAGTACAACGGAAATCTATCCATGCAACCCTCTCCCCCCCTTCATCGGCAAAAGACAAAGAAAACCGCTGAATCCAACGGTTAGTCGAGCTTCAGTACCGCTAAAAACGCTTTTTGCGGAACTTCCACGTTACCTACCTGCTTCATGCGCTTCTTCCCTTCCTTTTGTTTTTCGAGCAGCTTGCGCTTACGGGAGATGTCCCCACCGTAGCACTTGGCCGTTACATCTTTCCGGACTGCCTTTACAGTCTCCCGGGCAATAATCTTGGCCCCGATCGCCGCCTGTATGGCGATATCGAACTGCTGTCGGGGGATCAGTTCTTTCAGCTTCTCACACATCCTGCGTCCGAAAGATTGTGCGTTGTCGGCATGGGTGAGTGTGGAAAGTGCATCCACCGGCTCTCCGTTGAGCAGGATATCGAGCTTCACCAGTTTCGAAGGCCGGAAATCGTGGATGTGGTAATCGAACGACGCATACCCTTTGGAGATGCTCTTCAGCTTATCGTAAAAATCGATAACGATCTCTCCCAGCGGCAAGTCGAAAATAATCTCCACCCGGTCTCCCGAAATGTACTCCTGCTTGATGAGGATACCCCGCTTGCCCAGGCACAGGGTCATGATCGGGCCGATGTATGTCGTGCTTGTAATGATGGACGAACGGATATAAGGCTCGTCGATATGGTCGATCAGTGTGGGATCGGGCAATCCGGCGGGGTTGTGCACCTCCTTCATGTTGCCTTTCTTGTCGTACACCTTGTACGAAACGTTGGGAACGGTGGTGATCACGTCCATATCGAACTCGCGCTCCAGCCGCTCCTGAATGATTTCCATGTGCAGCAATCCGAGAAAACCGCAGCGGAAACCGAATCCCAGGGCCACCGACGATTCGGGTTGGAAAGTGAGCGAAGCATCATTCAGCTGCAACTTTTCCAGCGATGCCCGCAAGTTTTCAAACTCCTCGCTTTCGATGGGGTAAACACCGGCAAAAACCATTGGCTTCACCTCTTCGAAGCCGGCGATGGCTTTGTCGCAGGGGTTCTTCACGTGCGTGATGGTGTCCCCCACCTTTACCTCTTTCGACGTTTTAATTCCCGAGATGATATACCCCACGTTGCCGCATTCAACCCGCTGGCGGGGGTCCATGCCAAGGCGAAGGATACCCACCTCGTCGGCATCGTACTCTTTCCCGGTATTTACGAACTTCACCAGGTCACCTTTGGCAATGCTGCCGTTCATGATTTTGAAGTACGCAATGATTCCCCGGAACGGATTAAAAACCGAATCGAAGATCAAAGCCTGTAGTGGAGCATCGGGGTCGCCTGTTGGCGCGGGAACACGTTCGATAACGGCCGCCAGAATCTCTTCAATGCCGACTCCCGTTTTTCCGCTTGCGCGAAGGATATCGGTACGCGGGCAGCCGAGCAACTCCACGATCTGATCTTCCACCTCATCGGGCATTGCACTCTCCAGGTCAATCTTATTGATGATGGGAATAATCTCCAGATCATGCTCAATGGCCATGTAGACGTTGGAGATGGTTTGCGCCTGGATTCCCTGGGCAGCGTCCACAATGAGCAAAGCGCCTTCGCAGGCGGCGATGGATCGGGACACCTCGTACGAAAAGTCCACGTGTCCCGGAGTATCAATCAGGTTCAATGTATATTTTTCACCACCATACTCGTAAATCATCTGAACGGCGGTACTCTTTATCGTGATGCCGCGCTCGCGTTCCAAATCCATGCTGTCGAGCACCTGCGCCTGCAGGTCCTTGCTATCGATGGTTTTGGTAAACTCGAGCAACCGGTCGGCCAGGGTACTTTTCCCGTGATCGATATGAGCGATGATACAAAAATTACGTATATTCTTCATTTAAAAACCTATTCTTAAAAATCTGCGTTATTGGGTGTTCTCGGGAACGGGATCACGTCGCGGATGTTTGTCATGCCGGTAACGAAAAGCATCAGCCTTTCAAAGCCGAGGCCAAAGCCGGCGTGCGGTGCCGTGCCGAATTTACGGATCTCCAGGTACCACCAGATCGGGTCGATGTGCATGTCTATTTCTTTTACACGCTGCATGAGCTTGTCGTAGTTCTCTTCACGTTCAGACCCGCCGATGATCTCACCTATTTTCGGGAAAAGGACATCCATGGCCCGGACAGTTTTACCGTCATCGTTCTGTTTCATGTAGAACGATTTTATCTCCTTGGGATAATCGGTAAGGATCACCGGGCACTTGAAATGTTTTTCCACCAGGTAACGTTCGTGCTCCGACTGCAGGTCGGCTCCCCAGTACACGGGAAACTCAAAGGAGTGGCCCGATTCTTCGAGGATCTTCACACCCTCGGTGTAGGTAAGGCGTACAAAATCGTTGTTCACCACAAAGTTCAGGCGGTCTATCAATTCGTTGTCATACATCTTTGCCAGAAACTCGATATCTTCCATGCAGTTATCCAGCGCGTACCGGATAAGGTATTTCAGGAAATCCTCTGCCAGGTTCATGTTATCGGTATTGTCGTTGAACGCCACTTCGGGTTCAATCATCCAGAACTCGGCCAGGTGTCGCGGTGTATTGGAGTTTTCGGCACGGAAAGTGGGCCCAAACGTATAAATGGCACCGAGCGCCATCGCACCGAGCTCGCCTTCGAGCTGTCCGGAAACCGTCAAGTTCGTTTGCCTGCCGAAAAAATCCTGCGAATAATCAATTTTTCCTTCCTCCGTCCTGGGCACATTGTTCATATCCAATGTGGTCACCTCGAACATGGAGCCGGCACCCTCGGCATCGGAAGCCGTGATGACGGGCGTGTGGAAATAGTAGAATCCCCGGTCGTTGAAGAACTTGTGAATGGCATACGACATGTGGTGACGCATGCGAAAAATGGCTCCAAACGTGTTTGTCCTCGGGCGCAGGTAAGCGATCTCCCGCAGGAACTCCAGCGAGTGACCCTTCTTCTGCAGCGGATACGTTGCCGGATCTGCCGTTCCGTAGATTTCAATCCCGGTTGCCTGGATCTCCACAGACTGTCCCTGTCCCTGCGATTCCACCAGCTTGCCGTTCACATTCAGGCAGGCCCCGGTGGTGATGGGTTTAAGATACTCTTCACCAAACTGGGCTATATCTATGACTACCTGTATATTATTTATGGTCGTCCCATCATTTAACGCTACAAAGCTCACATTTTTATTTCCGCGGCGGGTACGCACCCATCCCTTTACATTTACTTCTGTTCCGGTTTGCGCCGATTTTAACGCATCGGCAATCGTTGTTCTTTTCAGTTGTTTCATATTACTCCTAATCCCTTGTATCCTCGTCAGATTCAAGGGAATATAATTTAAATATTCGTTTTACAGATATCTCCCCGCCATCCGGCGGACCGGCCTGCAGGAGGCCGGGAGCTAATCAAATGCACCCATCCTCAGCATGTTCACCTCTTTTTCCGACAAGTAACGCCATTTTCCGCGCGACAGGTTTTTCTTTGTCAGTCCGGCAAAGTACACCCGGTCGAGCTTCAGCACCCGGTACCCCAGCTTTTCAAAAATACGGCGTACAACGCGGTTTTTTCCCGAGTGGATCTCGATGCCTATCTGGCTCAGGTCCTCTTCGGTAACGTAGCTGATGGCGTCAGCATGGATTTCACCGTCCTCCAGTTCAATACCGTCGGCGATAGCTTGCATATGCTCCATAGCCACGGGTTTATCCAACCATACCTGATAAATTTTACGTTTCTCGTACTTGGGGTGCGTCAGTTTCGATGCCAGGTCGCCGTCGTTTGTCAGCAGCAGTACTCCGGTGGTAGCCCTGTCGAGGCGGCCAACAGGATAAATCCGCTCTTTGCAGGCAGCTTTCACCAGGTCCATGACCGTTTTCCGGTTCTCGGGATCATCGGTAGTGGTGACAAAACCCTTGGGTTTGTTCAGCAGCACGTAAACCTTGCTTTCCAGCGATACTACCTGGTCGTTGAACATCACCTCGTCGGCACGGGTGATCTTTGTGCCCAGCTCGGTAACCACCTCGCCGTTCACCTTCACAACTCCAGCCTGGATAAACTCATCGGCCTCACGGCGCGAGCAAACTCCGGCATTGGCCAGGTATTTGTTGAGACGGATCGGTGCTGTTGGATCGGCATTTTCCTTGTATTTGATCTGCTTGAAGATTTTCTTCTTCTTCACCAGCTTTTTCGGTCCCTGGTTCACAGGTTGTGCGTTACGGGGCCTTCCCGGCGCGTTGCCGTAAGCGTTATAATTTCTTTCACCTCCTCCGCCATGGGCACCCGAAGAGACTCTCTCCCCCACTCTCGGACGGCGTTTTTTGCTACCTTCAGGGCTATTGGGGTTGCTTTCATAGTTTCTGTTGTAATTTTCTTCATACGATGGGCGATAGTTACCATCTTCCCGCTGTGGTCTTCTTTCTACGTTGTAATTTCTGTTTGAAGAAGAGTGTCTCTCATTGTTCGCGTTGCCATAACTCCGGCTGGGTCGCGAATCGTTGTTGTTCGTTGCCATTTTTCTTTTTTAAATTTTAATTTTCAATAACCTCACGGTTTCCTTTTAAACAATACCTAAAACTTTTTCGTTTCCATGTTCCTTGCAGAAAAAAGTCTTTCTGTCAATCAAATACCTGTATAGTTTTTTGGCGAAATCGCCTTGAGTTCTTTTTTTATTTCTTCGTTTACCTCCAACGTATCGATGAAGTCCGAAATGCTTTCTTTCGTTATGTGCCGGTTTGTGCGCGTCAACGCTTTCAGTGCCTCATAAGGTTTTGGATAGCCTTCCCGGCGCAGGATGGTTTGAATCCCTTCTGCCACCACTGCCCAATTGTTTTCCAGATCCCGCTCTATCGCCTCCTCATTTAACAACAATTTATGCAGCCCTTTTGTTGTGCTTTTTATCGCAATTAATCCGTGCGCCAGTGGCATTCCGATGTTGCGGATCACCGTTGAGTCGGTCAGGTCCCGTTGCAGCCTCGAGATCGGGAGTTTAGCCGCCAGGTGTTCCAGCCATGCATTGGCAATCCCCAGGTTCCCTTCGGCATTTTCAAAATCGATGGGATTTACCTTATGCGGCATGGCCGATGAGCCCACTTCCCCTTCCCGGATACGTTGTTTAAAATATTCCATCGATACATACTGCCACACATCGCGTGTGAAATCGATGAGGATGGTGTTAATCCGCTTCAGGGCGTCGCAGGAGGCCGCCAGCGCATCGTAATTGGATATCTGTGTGGTATACTCCTCGCGTACCAGTCCCAGCTTGTTCGACAGGAAACTGTTTGCAAACTCTTTCCAGTCGATGTGCGGATAAGCCACCCGATGAGCGTTGAAGTTCCCTGTCGCGCCGCCGAACTTCGCTTTCGCCGGGATTCGTTTCAGCACTTCGGTCTGGTTCCTCAGCCGATATTCAAAAACTTGTATTTCCTTTCCCAGCCGTGTAGGTGATGCCGGTTGCCCGTGTGTTCGCGCCAGCATGGGCACCTCTTTCCACTCTTCGGCAAACTTGCCGATCAGTGCGGTCAGCTCCTCCAGTTGCGGGATGTACGTGTTCTGTAGCGCCTCTTTCCACATCATCGGCGTAGCCGTATTGTTGATGTCCTGTGAGGTGAGCCCGAAATGGATGAACTCCTTGAATGCATCAAGGTGCAGCTCGTCGAATTTCTCTTTCAAGAAATATTCCACTGCCTTAACGTCGTGGTTGGTAATCTTCTCTATCTCCTTGATCCGTTGCGCGTCCTGTTCCGAAAAGTCTTCCGCCATTTTCCTCAGCACACCGAAAACGGGCTTTTCCACTTTATCGAGCGGGGAGATGCCCAGTTCACAAAGTGCAATAAAATATTCCACCTCCACTTGCGTGCGGTATTTTATCAGTGCATATTCCGAGAAATAAAGAGCCAATTCGCGGGTTTTATCCCTGTATCGTCCGTCAATAGGAGATATGGCGGAAAGTTCGTCGAGTTTCATTGTTAACGCATTGGTTTTATAGATTTCGAAACAGGCGAAAAATCACTTCCTACCCTGCTTCACTCATCATAATTTTGATTTTCAGTACGTGCCGAATCAGTAAATTTTTATCTTTCTTTTTATTGAGAGTACAAAAGTAGTGATAAATACAGTGCCGTAAAAATTTTTGTAAAAATATTTACGAATTATTTTGCAGCAAACGAAAAACGACTTATCTTTGCATCACTTTTTCAGAAAGCAACCTCCGGGAGCGGACAAAAAGCAGAAGAAGTAACCGGGCGTTTAGCTCAGCTGGTTCAGAGCATCTGCCTTACAAGCAGAGGGTCGGCGGTTCGAATCCGTCAACGCCCACACCTAATGATCAAGCACTTATCGATAATTTTCGGTGAGTGCTTTTTTCTTTGCCCACAATTTGCCACAGAAGAATTAAATTGGATTTGATTTATAAATTACCTTCGTGATTCCTTTTAGCGTAGAGATCTTATATTTTATCGTCATCTTCTTCGCCACGAAACAATAAATCTGGGGTAGTTATCCATTTCTTTCATAAGAATACGGGCTGTCCGGGTATCAAAAAGGAATGAGGATTTCTATAGCTCGTATTTTGAAATGGCTTTAGTTTCGTTGTTTCTGCATAAGTTCGAAGCCTTCCCGAGGATGATCCTGAGCCAATCGTCGCAACTTGATCAGACGTGCTGTCATCCTTTACTGATATAATATAAATTCTACATATCCTCCAACGATAAAGAAACCATCTTAATTTGATACTTTGGTAACACCTTATTCTTAAGATGTTCAACTTTTCTTGCCAATAAATCCGGTTTGAAGTTCTTCTTTTGCCGCTTTACTTCGGCAACCATGGCCTTATTTTTCTTCAATTTCAGAGCAACAATATCTTTTTCATGTAGTTACACCCGTAATAGTTACGGAGGTTACAAAGTTAAGAATAAGTTTAGATATACATGCAAATAACTCGTAGAATAGCAGAAATATAATACACAAACAAAACAACGATGGAGTTACAATCCATTCTTGACAAAAATTATCTCTACCAAAATCTTTAAAAGATTTATCTAGAAGCAGAACTAAATGCCAAAGAGGTTGAATAGAAAGGACGAGACGAGTCAAATGTATCAGACTTTAAAATAGCAAGGTCATTTTAACATTAGAAATATTCAACATTTTCAGATTCAAAATTTAATGATGTTCATGGTCGTTTTAAATTGTTTGAAAAAAACGAACCGATGACGACTATAATACCGGAAATTTGAAATACAGTAAAAATGGGAATCTCTGTCTCGTCCTGAAATAGGTTGACACAATAAAATTATTTATGCAAGGACAGAAAAAGAAAAATGCCAGCCTATAACAGCCATTTTGTAAAAGCGAGGGTTCAGTTGCTTCTATGACATGGAGTGCTTAAAATACTTAGTTCGACATAGAAGTGTAACTTTCAGGATATTATTTTGTTTGTTTAAGGAATTATTTATAGCTTTAGGCCTTTAAATCGGATTTAGCCATGTTCGAAGGTTGCAATAGTAATTATGCCTTGAGAAAATATTTCATTTCGTTGAAAAGAACCAGTTTTCTGTCCTAATTATTCCCCGATTAACGCACAAAAATAGATAAAAAATGCATAATAAAACAAAAATATATTTTATTGACATAAGTTGTCAAATTGTTGTTTTTCCTTAGTTCTTTATTCAATTATTCATTGACATGAGATTCAAACTTTCCTTACATATTGATAAATCAGTCTTTGGAGATAAACTGCCGCTAAACTATACTTACGAGCTAAGCTCAGTCGTTTATAAAATTTTTTCCAAATCCGATAAAGAATTTGCTGTCTGGCTCCATGAAAACGGTTTCAGTTCAGGAAATAAAAAATTCAAATTATTCACTTTTTCCCGACTTCATGTACCTTTGTTTCGTATAGAAGGCGAGTTCATGCATATTCTTTCCGATACGGTGGAATGGCAGATTTCTTTTCTACCCGAGCGCAGCACCCTGGAGTTTATCAGCGGTGTTTTTCAGAACCAGACTTTTGAACTAGGTACACGTCAGGCAAATGTCCGTTTTAACGTATACGAAATCAGCGTGATGCCGCCACCCATTTTTACCGAAACGATGGAATTTGAAACGCTTTCGCCCATCTGTATTTCACTTCGCCGCGAAAACGAAAAAGTGGATTATCTATCGCCTGACAATCCCGAAGCCCTACCAATTATCCGACAAAACTTACTGAATAAATATTTTGCTTTTCATGGCAAAGAATATGATTCGAAATTTGATTTCAATTTCGAGGTGCTGTCCAAGCCTAAATCTGTGCTTGTCACCATCAAATCAAACACACCGCAGCAAACCCGCGTTCGTGGCTTTATGTGCAGGTTTCGGATGACAGCACCGCTTGAGCTGATGAAAGTGGCGTATGATGCAGGAGTTGGAGAAAAGGGAAGTACAGGGTTTGGGATGGTAAAAAGTAGACAGGAATTAAAAGCATACAGCTAATCATATCATTGTATAATGATGACTTTCAATTTAAAAAATAAAAGATTCCATTTGGTGCGATTAAAATAAAACATTCAAATAATTATTAAAATTCAAAACGTACAATTAATTTGGCAAAATCTAATTTTATTACAAATGAGACTACACATAAAGACATCAAAATCTAACCAGGAAATTGATTTTAATTATCAACCATTATTAGCCGGATGCATTCATAAATGGTTAGGGGTCAACAATCTTGAACATGGAAAAATGAGTTTATACTCTTTTTCATGGCTCCAGAATATTGACACGTCAAAGAAAGGTATTAAACTTAAAAATGGTTCTTATTTCACACTAAATTTTTATGATATTCAATTGGTAAAAACAGTCGTGAAAAATATATTGGAGAAGCCTGAAATGTTTGCGGGGTCAAGAGTTTTGGATATTCGGATAGAATTTACACCTCAATTCTCGGAAAAAGAGCATTTTTTCTTAGCAAGTCCCGTTTTGGTAAAAAGATATAACGAGGATAAAGAAACACACTACACTTATTTAGACGACGAAGCAAATAATTTTATGACTGAAACGTTAAAAGCTAAAGCTAAAATTGCAGGGTTAAACACAGAAAAACTAAAAGTATATTTTGATAGAAGTTATCACTCTCCCAAAACCAAAATCATTTCTTACAAAGGCATTCAAAATAAGGTCAATATATGTCCGGTAATTATTGAAGGATTACCTGAAATGATTGCTTTTGCCTGGGATGTGGGTTTGGGAAATAGCACAGGTATTGGATTTGGAGCTTTAAAATAGTCAACTATGAAGAATAAATTGTTTGTGGTAAAATATTCCGGTCCGTTCGGTTTTATAAAACCCTGGACTGCGGTGCGAGATAGCGAAACTTTCTCACAACAGTTTCTTACTCCGTCAATTGTTGAGGGAATTGAAAAAAAGTTGTTCCCTGAATTGTTGGGCATTGTGGGTATAAGAAAGATTGTGGGACACCGGTTGAGCTATGATCAAATCTCTCAACAACAAGAAGTTATTCAGACCCGGGGATGGAATAGTAAGAGAAAAGGAACGCAAATTCACTTTGAACGGCCTACTGCAATCATTGTCCGTGGTCTGTTGCTAAATCCCGTTCTTTTTTTAGCTTTTGAGAACGAAGATGATGCGGATGTCGCTTTTAACCAACATATCTGTCTTTGTAGAAACGAAGACATACTTTTACCTATAGAAACTTTTAAAATTGATGTGGAAGATTTCGACAACGAAGACACTTTTTCAGGATTTGAACTAATGTTTGAAAAAAACGACAAATCATTTCCTGTTGGTATTGACAGAAATACCGGACATCAGATGTTTGGATGGTTGAAAATTATAGGTACACCAGTAAAAGAATTCTAATGAATATTTATGCGAAATCGGGACCGGAGTGGACACCACTTGTGGAGCATTTAAAATATGTTTGCACTGCCGTAGAGAAAGTTGCTATTCATTTGGGGATGGACACCGAAGTGGCTAGAAACGGAGCCATTTTACACGATATAGGCAAATCTCATCCTGTTTTTCAAAAACGATTACGAGATAAACATCAAGTCTATGTCGATGTTTTTAGACATGAAATCGCCTCTCTATTTTTTCTTTCTGCTTTTCCTCGTGAACAATGGAATGAACTAATCGAAATGGTCGTGAGTCATCACAAGTCGGTGAGAAATGACGTTAATAAACTCGGGCTCCTTGATTTAGAACAACTCTGCGATTACGAAGAGTTTCACTTGGGCAATTGGGACAAATGGAGTGAAGATGCATGGAAAATTCTTTTGGAGTTAGGTGTGTCCTATAAACTTATTACTGTTCGTGAAGCAAGAGAAAACCTGCTTTACTGTGTAAAATACTGTGCTCAAAAGAACAAAAGAAGAGGTTTTTCCGAATGGAAAGGCTTAATGATGGTGGGCGACCATTTGGCTTCTGCCCTGATTGACAAAACGGCAGAAAACTCAACGAAACTTTTCACTAAACCTGATCTATCTTTTTACAATAGAACACACTCGTTATATCCATTATCCCAAATAAAAGCAGACAGTCCCGGAAAACATACTATCGTTGTGGCTTGTACCGGTGCAGGAAAAACCGATTATCTTTTCAGAAGATGCAAGGGACGAGTTTTTTACACCTTGCCTTTTCAGGCATCAATCAATGCTATGTTTAAACGGGTAGGGAAAGATCTGGAAAAAGACAATCCCGATTTAGACATTCGCGTGCTTCACTCAACATCAAAGATAATTAAGAGAAAAAATACAGATGAAGAGGTCGTTTTGCAATCCCAGATAGGAGCTTCCGTGAAAATTCTCACACCACATCAGTTGAGTGCACTTGCCTTTGGAATGAAAGGTTACGAGGCATTGATTTTAGATTTAAAAGGTTGTGATGTGATTTTAGACGAAGTCCATACATATACAAGAGTTTCACAGGCAATTGTGCTGAAATTAGTGGAGGTGTTGAAACGAATAGGTTGCAAAATACACATAGGTACAGCCACAATGCCCATAATTCTTTATAAAAAGATTAAAGAACTTCTCGGAAATGATGTATTGGAGATAAAGTTATCGCCTGCCGAATTAGATAAATTTGACAGACATATTATTCATAAGATAAGTTCTTTTCATGATTCGGAGGCGTTGATAAAGAAAGCAATATCCAAGAAGGAAAAAGTACTGATAGTACTCAATAAAGTAAAAACGGCACAAGATATTTTTGATTATATAAAAAGTAAAAAAGAGTTTGAAAATATTCCGACAATGCTTCTGCATAGCCGATTTAAACGTGGAGATAGAAATCAAAAAGAAAAGAACTTAATCGGTTTAGATGAAGATGGAAAATCATTGAATGTTTATAATACTTCATCAGATGGTTGTATTGTAATTTCAACCCAGATTTTGGAAGTTAGTTTAGATATTAGTTTCGATATAATGATTACAGAATGTGCTCCATTAGACGCCTTAATCCAACGGTTTGGGCGTGTAAACAGAGTAAGAAACTTACAAACCATTGGAAAGTATAAGCCCGTTTATGTAATCTCGCCACCGGACGATGAGAAAAATGCAAGACCTTACGATTTGGAAGTTTTGAAAAAATCGTATGCGCAGTTAGATGACGGGCAGGTGTTACACGAACGAGATTTGCAAAATAAAATTGACAATGTATTTACGCAAATTGACTTTATGAGCATTGAGGAACATTCTGTTTTTAAAAGCAATGGAGAAATTAGCATCGACTGCTTGTCGCATAACGGCAAAGCTATTTTATTTGACTTGCTTGAAATAGACAGCGTTGCGTGTGTTACAGAAAGCGATTTGTATAAATATGAAAACAGCAGTTTTGAACAAAGACTAAACTTGGAAATTCCTACTTATTACTACACAGTCTCAAAAAAACGTCAGTCAGATAAAGGAAATCGTCCTTTCATTATACCCGATTATGCATATTGCACCGAAAAGGGCTTATTAGCTGATAAAATTAATTCATCAACAGGAGTTATATTATGATAACAACAATTATAGGGAAAACTTTTCTAAAAGTATACAATGAGCTGTTCGGAAAAGATTATTCAGCAAAAGAGTTTTTTGTGAAAGAATATTTTGAATTGTTCTTTAATCATCCAAAATACATGCAATGGGTTACAAATTCGCCTTTTGTACAAATGAAAAAAGGACAAAAGCCAGAGCTGTTAAGTACAGATGAACGATTGGAAAAGCTAATGAACTTACATGAAAAAGTTAGTGAAGAGGTTGCTGACGCCAGCTTTGCCATTGGCTACCCAGCATCGGAAAGTGGAGATTTTGCAAGTACGTCCGGATTGGTTTCAGATATTATAACTACTGCGGATGAAGAAGACATTTACTTTTCGTGGATTGGTTCTGGATTGGGAATTGGCGTAGCAGGCGGATATAATCTATTGATTGATGACGCTACTATTCTTATGGAAATTTACGAGGGTTGGAGGCATTATCGTAAATATCTGAATGACCCAACATTGGACAAACTGCGCGGCAATCAAATCAATACATGGAACGGGCAATGGTTGACCTTTAAATTAGGAAATGATTTTGTAAAAGATTTTGATTTCACACGTTTACATACCCAACAGATATTTTCAATAACCGATAAGGTAATGGAGATTAATACTGTTAATTGGTCTAACCTGTTTTTCAGCTTATCCAATCTTTATCCAAACGGTAATGTAACTGCTTATGTTTACAGTTTTGGGCAGACAAATAAAACAGTAGGATTCATTCCTTTCTACTTTAGATCCGGGTCAAGGCTGAAAGATATCTGGCGACAGTTGTATGGAAACCCTGAACGGTTTAACGATAAAGAATTTCAATCGCTTTTCGGGATGCACATAAAACGAGCTTGTGAAATAGGAAGCATCGGACTTCACGCTTTACGTCCCGAAGGATTAAAAAAATATATGGATGAAGCAAAAAATATTTCATTCAAAAAAGAAGAAGATACAATAATTTATCAATCCTATAAAACTTGGTTAATAGCTATGATGTCAAGAAACAAAGAAGAAATTACGGATTTTACCGAAAATTTAGCAGAACTAATTCTACGGTTTAGAAAAGGAGCTTCCGGTACCGACCGGAAAAACCTTATAGAGCAAAGGCTCTTTGGAGGTAAAACAACCAAAAAGGTGTTTTTAGATGCACTTACAGAAATGGCTGCAGGAGTGGAAGGAGAAGATTTGGAGAGATTAAAAGAGTTAAGAAACGACATTCATTTGATGACGAATGAGGAATTCGGATACTTCAACACACTTTTGAAATTCGATTACGCTTATTTAGAGAAAAACAGTTAAATCATTAATTAAATACATAAAAACATGAGTACGATTTACGTAAGGACATTGAAAAGGGCAGAGCATACGGTTTTTTGCGTTGCAGACGGACAAAAAACATACTATGATGTTCAATTTGACCGCTACATTCCGTTTTCAAGCGGACAACAGGTTAAAAGATCTATTGTTGACGCTATCAGCAATGCATTGAATGAAGTTCCCAGTCCAACCACTTTTTTATTTGACGTTACTAAACAAAAAGAATTGAAAGAAGGCGAAGTTTACGGGACTTGCGATCCATCTTATGCCGATCAACTATTTGGGGGTTGGATGAAAGCCGCAAAAGGTGGAAAAGACCGTACATTAAAAAGACGAAGTCCGCTGTCCATTTCGGCAATGCGGGCGCTACATCCATTATTGGCTGGTGTGAGCAGAGAAAACATCTCTTTCGACAGAAGTGACCGTCCTAATAATGAAGTAATAGTAAGAAATGCCGATGGAGAAATAATGACCGAGGAGGAAATATCTGCATTTTTAGAAGGAAAAGACAGAAGCCTTAGTCGCAAGTGGATACCTAACAATAGCAGAGCAACCGGTTTATTTGTTTTCGATATTGCTATCGATTTGCGAAGATTATTTTGTGTTTCCACCAGCCAATTAGAGCCTGAAATAACAGAAGAAACCATTGTTAAATTAAGAGAAAATGGTTGGATTGACACAAAAAATGCTTTTGGCGAATGCCTGTTGGCACCATTAGCATTAAGAGAAAAATGGGCAAAAGCATTGGCATATGCCATTGTTAATTGGAAGATAACATCCAACCAATCCCGCACATTCAGCTTGATGGATACTTTGGCAATAGCTATTAGCGATAATGCCAATTTAATAGGAGGTTCAATTCGTGCAAAGCTCTCAGAAGAAAATTCAGAAAAAGCTCAGCCTATCATTGAAGAAGACATGAAGAATGTTGATACGTTTATTTCACTTCAAGCCGGAGGCTTCATTCAAACCAAGGGAGAAAAAATCGATGCACTCGAAAAAGCCGAACAAAAACTAATTGATTTAATGATGGCTTTTGATTACGGAAATCAGCTATAAATAAAAGCGGTGTAACAGCCGCTTTATCTTTACTACAATGAACCTCACCGCCACTCATATCAACTACTATCAAATCTGCAAGCGAAAGCTCTGGCTTTTTGCCAATGGCATCAATATGGAACACACATCCGACATGGTGTACGATGGAAAACTGCTGCACGAAACATCGTATCCCCAACGTGCAGAACGATATGAAGAGATGCTTATCTCCGCTGAATATGAAGGTGTCTCGCTGTTCGGGCAAATCGATTACTTCGATGCCCGCATCAACATTGTTCATGAAACCAAACGAAGCGATAAAGTAGAAGAGGCACACGCACGTCAGCTCAAATTCTACCTCTGGTTGCTGGAAATCAACGGCGTGGAAGGTGCTACAGGACTCCTTGAGTATCCTAAACTACGCAAAACCGATGGGATATTTCTTGAAGATACGGACCGCGAACAACTCAAAAAATCAGTATTGGAAATTAAAACATTGATAGAAAGAGATACGTGCCCACCAGTTATCAACGCGAAAATTTGCAAGAGTTGCAGCTATTTTGATTTTTGTTATTCTTCGGAACCTTAATTAATGAATTTTCAAAAGTTTTTTAAAATCAGAATATCTCAATCCCATAAAATCTCGGTTTATACGATGAAAAAAACCTACTATCTATTCAATCCCGGTCGTCTGTCGCGAAAGGACAATACATTGAAGTTTGTTCCGATGGAAGAAGACGGAAACGGCATTCCGTGCGAAGGGCAGCCGCGGTATATTCCGGTGGAGACCGTCGATCAGTTTTATGTTTTCGGTTCGTTGGATGCCAACAGTTCGCTCTATAATTTTCTCGGCCAGAACGATATTGCTCTGCATTTTTTCGATTATTACGAAAATTATACAGGTTCGTTTATGCCACGTGATTCACTACTTGCCGGACGGATGATTTTGGCACAGACCAAAGCATTTCAGAATAAGAAAAAGCGTATGGAAATTGCCCGTCAGTTTATTTATGGTGCGTCATTTAATATGCAGAAAAACCTGCAATATTATAATCGTCGGGGCAAAGATATGGAGGGCACGATGGAGCTCATCGCCGTGCATTCGGCAAATATCGAAAAAGCTACGGCGCCCCATGAACTTATGGGCATTGAAGGAAATATACGTCAGGTTTATTACGATGCATTCAATCTTATTCTTAACGATTTTGAGATGGGCAATCGCACAAAGCAACCTCCTCGTAATGAAGTGAATGCCTTGATTTCATTCGGAAATATGATGTGCTATTCCGAGTGCCTTCGAGCCATTCATCAAACGCAACTCAATCCCACCATCAGTTACCTGCATACACCCGGCGAGCGGCGATATTCGCTGGCATTGGATATTGCCGAAATTTTCAAGCCCATTATCGTAGACCGTGTCATTTTTAAGCTACTCAACAAGAAAGAAATCCAAGAACGCCACTTCGATAAACGGCTGAACAGTTGCTTGCTGAATTCAGCAGGAAAAAAGATTTTTGTAAAAGCGGTGGAGGAACGGTTTAATGAAACCATCAAACATCGCTCTCTTAATAGAAATGTAAGTTACAAGTATCTAATCAAATTGGAGTGTTATAAGCTGGCAAAATGTTTATTGGGAATGGAGACCTATCAACCTTTCAAAATGTATTGGTAAGATGTATGTGATTTTGGTTTATGACTGCGGCGAAAAGCGTGTAGGAAAGATGTTAAAGCTTTGTCGTAAATACTTGACATGGATACAAAATTCGGTGTTTGAAGGTGAGATTACTGAAGTTAAATTAAAAGAGTTAACTTTGAAAGCAGAGAAAATAATGGATTCGGAAGTAGACAGCCTGATAATTTTTTCTAGCAGGCAAGAAAAATGGCTTGAAAAACAAATCATTGGAAAAGAACGTAGTAGAACCAATAATTTTCTTTGATAGATTGTCGAAGTCACTTTTTTTGCGATAAATATAAAATTTCTCACATCATGAGTTCTTTGACATATTGAAAATCAACCTATAAACCAAGTTGTCGAAGTACGGGGCTTTTTATATCTTTGTACTTCGACAACTTTACTGCTCGTTTTATGGCTTTTTTCTGTTGCTGATTACTTGAAAATCAGTTATATTTTTTGCCGTTGGTAACGGCTTTTAATCGTACTATCGTAGAATTGAAATGGGGCCGCAAAACTTAACGACATGATGGTCCTGTCTTTTAATCGTACTATCGTAGAATTGAAATACGATATACAAGCCGAGGAAGAACAGTAGTTCCCGGACTTTTAATCGTACTATCGTAGAATTGAAATAAATAATAAAAGACTTTATTTTTTTCATCTCATAATTCTTTTAATCGTACTATCGTAGAATTGAAATGATAATGCTCCGATACTTTTCATGTTTTCAAAGCCTTTTAATCGTACTATCGTAGAATTGAAATTTAAGCCCGGCACATACCCACAAGTCGGCGTTGTCTTTTAATCGTACTATCGTAGAATTGAAATGATGTAACCTAGATCATGTGTTGATCTTTCATAATTCTTTTAATCGTACTATCGTAGAATTGAAATTCTCGTCGTATGTTACAGGAACACCCAATATATTAGCTTTTAATCGTACTATCGTAGAATTGAAATATATATAGGTGCAACGTTAAAAACTTCAACTATTAACTTTTAATCGTACTATCGTAGAATTGAAATTTCACATTAGTGAAAATAAGCGAAAAATGGCAAATACTTTTAATCGTACTATCGTAGAATTGAAATTTCGCAGGAGCGATGGTTACAGGACTTGCCGAAGCTTTTAATCGTACTATCGTAGAATTGAAATTCCGTCGATGCAGGCAAAACGTCCGCCTCGTTGCTCACTTTTAATCGTACTATCGTAGAATTGAAATTCAAAAAAATCGACGAGTTGTACGACGTATCACCCGCTTTTAATCGTACTATCGTAGAATTGAAATCCTCGTAACCATCTGTACCGCATTCGCCTCCTGAACTTTTAATCGTACTATCGTAGAATTGAAATTTATATGGAACTACTGACGTGGAAACAAACTATCTTTCTTTTAATCGTACTATCGTAGAATTGAAATCCTCGTAACCATCTGTACCGCATTCGCCTCCTGAACTTTTAATCGTACTATCGTAGAATTGAAATCTGTTTTACACGGCGTGCGGGTGGCCACGGAACGGCTTTTAATCGTACTATCGTAGAATTGAAATCTCGATATTCAGTGCCGGGAAATTATTAGAGATTCTTTTAATCGTACTATCGTAGAATTGAAATTTCCTTGCTTATTGTCGCTTGCTATTCCTCCGGAACTTTTAATCGTACTATCGTAGAATTGAAATTCATGGGATGAAATTTATAATATAATCCATCGGAGCTTTTAATCGTACTATCGTAGAATTGAAATTCGACACTTCCTCTAAAATGGGCGGTGCGTGGAAAGCTTTTAATCGTACTATCGTAGAATTGAAATTCCTCAAACGAGGCGGCATTGGCGACTGGGCGCAAACTTTTAATCGTACTATCGTAGAATTGAAATACGGTTTTGATTTGTCTAATTTGAAATCAGTTCTACTTTTAATCGTACTATCGTAGAATTGAAATGCACGTCAGAGTTTGTTAACCTGATTGCTTCAGGTCTTTTAATCGTACTATCGTAGAATTGAAATGGATACGGTGCTTGATCAGATCAAGGCGGTCAAGCTTTTAATCGTACTATCGTAGAATTGAAATTGAGGATGCGCTGTATGATGCGCTGCCTGGTGCGGTCTTTTAATCGTACTATCGTAGAATTGAAATCTTAGCCACATATTGGATAAAGTCTCCCGTATGTCTTTTAATCGTACTATCGTAGAATTGAAATAAAGTATTAGAAGGTAATTATGATAACAGAAGTAAACTTTTAATCGTACTATCGTAGAATTGAAATTTAAGAATCTCATACAACGACGTTCTACTTTTCACTTTTAATCGTACTATCGTAGAATTGAAATTTATTACGTTGATCGCTTGTAGTTGTGCGATGGCTTCTTTTAATCGTACTATCGTAGAATTGAAATTAAAGTAAATGAATGTTTGGAATGAAACAGTTTACTTTTAATCGTACTATCGTAGAATTGAAATCTCTGACAAGTCCCTTTTTTACAAGGCTTGAAATACTTTTAATCGTACTATCGTAGAATTGAAATACGTGGAAAACACGTAAAAGCGGGTAAAGGTACTCTCTTTTAATCGTACTATCGTAGAATTGAAATGAAGTCTCAAAATAAGGAACAGGCGATGGGAGACGCTTTTAATCGTACTATCGTAGAATTGAAATCATACGAACGGCGAGATTGATCACCTGACCATTCAAACTTTTAATCGTACTATCGTAGAATTGAAATTGTTTTATTTCTTTAATTTTAGAATTGATTCCATTCTTTTAATCGTACTATCGTAGAATTGAAATCTACGCCAAAACGCAGGTAAAGTTGTACGCATTCTCTTTTAATCGTACTATCGTAGAATTGAAATCAATGTGATCACACCCAGATGCTATACCGTAAGCTCTTTTAATCGTACTATCGTAGAATTGAAATATATATTACAGAAATAAAATATATTCCGACGATGACTTTTAATCGTACTATCGTAGAATTGAAATTAAGAAAAAGTTCATACACATAAGTTACTCAATCCTTTTAATCGTACTATCGTAGAATTGAAATTATATATCCCAGATCATGTGTTGATCTTTCATAATTGCTTTTAATCGTACTATCGTAGAATTGAAATAACTAAATCTACAAGCCATAAGGGTAGCCGAGAGACCTTTTAATCGTACTATCGTAGAATTGAAATTCGACACTTCCTCTAAAATGGGCGGTGCGTGGAAAGCTTTTAATCGTACTATCGTAGAATTGAAATATTCCTGGCGTTGGTTCCAATACATTTCGCACTCCTTTTAATCGTACTATCGTAGAATTGAAATACGCGTATATTTCCGACAATGTAACAAAAACTGGGGCTTTTAATCGTACTATCGTAGAATTGAAATATCATATACAGGACTGTAGCGCTCAGCTTCGTGTTCCTTTTAATCGTACTATCGTAGAATTGAAATTCGTATTATTCCCTTTCCCTTCATCATCGAAAAACTTTTAATCGTACTATCGTAGAATTGAAATTCGCTTTCAGCATAACGAAGTAAATATCGCCTGCTTCTTTTAATCGTACTATCGTAGAATTGAAATATAAATGGACCTGCTGATTTTCAGAACATATCTAACTTTTAATCGTACTATCGTAGAATTGAAATTTCTTGATATGGGTAAGATTGGAATCAAGGTTCAAACTTTTAATCGTACTATCGTAGAATTGAAATTTATGAGTAAAATGAATTTCGCCATAGCCCTACGGACTTTTAATCGTACTATCGTAGAATTGAAATATCAATATTTAACCCAAATCTATCTTTTAGAATAGCTTTTAATCGTACTATCGTAGAATTGAAATGGAGAACCGCTCCGTCGAGTTGCTTGTGCGCCAGCTGCTTTTAATCGTACTATCGTAGAATTGAAATGCTTCAAACAATTCTTTTAGAGAATCATCAGACAACTTTTAATCGTACTATCGTAGAATTGAAATTGCAGACAATTCATTTGCTTTTGTGCAACCGGTTTCTTTTAATCGTACTATCGTAGAATTGAAATGTCGCAACCTTGAAGCTCTTACAACGCTCCAAAAGCCTTTTAATCGTACTATCGTAGAATTGAAATTCCTTCACAAATCCGACATTCAAACCTGGATCAATCCTTTTAATCGTACTATCGTAGAATTGAAATCCGGAAGCATCACGTGCTAATTGATTGTACTCGTTCTTTTAATCGTACTATCGTAGAATTGAAATCCATTTCAAAAGTAGATGCCTATACAAAGGACGTTTCTTTTAATCGTACTATCGTAGAATTGAAATGGATATTTTCTTCCCCCTCCATGCTCGTGATACACTTTTAATCGTACTATCGTAGAATTGAAATCTCTCAATCCTTTCTTAAGATAATACTTTATCACCTTTTAATCGTACTATCGTAGAATTGAAATCCGGGAAAACGCGCGACGCCGCAAATCGAATTTGCCTTTTAATCGTACTATCGTAGAATTGAAATACAAGCAGGAAATTCAACAGCGTTTGCGTCAGAATGCTTTTAATCGTACTATCGTAGAATTGAAATATTTTGAAACTAAAGAAATGAAAACATGGAAGAATGTCTTTTAATCGTACTATCGTAGAATTGAAATTTGATTATTATGCCCTCCATTACATTCATCTCATCCTTTTAATCGTACTATCGTAGAATTGAAATCTTTTGGCGTTTCCGAAAACGGATCGAACGCGGGCAATCTTTTAATCGTACTATCGAGGAATTGAAATCGCTGTTCGTCTTCGCGGCATGATATTCGTCCAGGACTTTTAATCGTACTATCGTAGAATTGAAATTTTTGCTTTTCGTTTTTGACTACATTTCCGTTTGCTTTTAATCGTACTATCGTAGAATTGAAATGCTCAATAACAACACTTCATCGTTAATTATCTAAAGCAAAACAGTTATCTTTTTTAGAGGAAATCGTGTTGAACAACGGGTAAAACGATGAAAATAAGCGTGTGCTAAATAGTAAGGGTTGTAAACAGAACAAGGATATTCTTAATTTATCTCAACATTTTGTTTCCAAAACGCACTATTTTTGCAGCATAATGGAAATAAAAAGTTTGATTTGCTTGAATTTTCGGCCTTCGTTAAAAAGTTACCGTTTTGTCTGCCCAAACGACGAGGTTGACGCAATCCACCATTGTCGAGATCGGGCAGGCTTCCGTGCTATTGAGCTGCCTCGAGGTCAGACAAGTACCACAAGCCAAAATCTCTCCTCCGACATTCACAAATGCCTTTAATTGCTCGTCGACATTGTATTTTTCGTGGGTCAACCCTTCGCATTCAACGGCCTCTCCCATCAGAAAAACTTTCACTTCATGTCCCTGCTTTCTTGCAGTAACAGCAAACCGGAAAGCATTCCATGCCTTTTCAAACTCTTTTGTTTCCAGGATAATTCCAATTTTCATGATCTGCTGCATTTTTTCGAAATGAACAACCCCTTCCGTGTAAAATCACTATCAGGATCCAATTACAAATTTAATGATTATTCAGACAAAACAGCAGGAGCCTCGTTTTCTGAATATAAACGTTAACACCTATAAATTATTTATGATAATTTCCCTTGAACGTTATAATTGTAGCCACCCCTCTTTCTCCTTCGTTGTCAAACAGTTTATTATCACTTGGGTGATTAACTACACCTTTGTTATTTATCCACATTGTAGAAGAGCCACCACCGTCCATGTTTAGTGCCTCCACGCATCCTAATGCTTTCATCAATATCGATAGTTCCTCAATATTCATTCCTTGCGATTGAGCATTCCTCCCATCAACTACAACCGCGATAATATGATTGTTTGCCGTAATGCCTATTGCAGTTCTCGGATGCCGGTTAAGGTTAAACGCCGTTTGTTCCTGTTCGATAATTTCGTTGCCATAAATCAATAATGGCCCGGAAGATAGAATAGTTTCAGAATCTGCACTTTCCCATCCCGAAGAAGGACGTTTTATAATTGCGGGAGAATTTTCCCGGGTAATGGCAAAAGCACCGTTTTCCCTATAGTGTGTGAAGCCTTCTTCTGTATTTTTCACAATAATACCATTCTTTCTAAAGAAAACGGTTGAACCGCCAGCTGTTGTGTTGAAATAGCTGCCATTTATCGCCGCTGTTGCCCCATTGTCTAAAGCCGCCTGGCTAGTCTTTATAAATCCTTCTGTAACATGGGGTATGTCAATTGCAATTTCTGCGACGGATAAATTAACATCCAATACATTCACAAACTGGTTGGAGGCAAAGAGGTTGGAGAAATGATAATGTTTCCACACAACACCAGTTGCAAGGGTAGAATCATTCCATGCAGTTGCTTTAATGGTCTTGTAATCCGGAGAAAGCTCTTCAGATTGAGAGGCAGGACTTTTTGTTAATTGTCCGGCTGTTTTTTGTCCGTAAACGCCTAATTGGAAGATTACTAAACCTAACACTGTAAAACAAACGTAAAATATATTCCTCATAATTTATTATTCTAAAAAAGAACTGTTTGAAACCGACTATAAAAGTAATCAGAATCAAACAGCTAAAAAAATTCAAAAGTGGGTAATGAGTTTATGACAAATAGAAATTATTTGTTTATAATGATGCTGGTCTCTAAATGATTATCCGGAGATATGGCAATATTAAACACATCTACTTGCAATTTCACCTGTTCCGGATGATTCCACAGTTCCTTTATTATTACCTGCCTCGGCTGATTGGGCTCCAGCACTAACTGGCCCAAAGGATAGTTCTCAATGTTGTGCTCGGATCGAATTCTAATCCGATAAGGGACAGAGCTTTCATTTGTTATTGAAACAATCCAGATTGGCTCTCCGTTTCTGTCTCTGCTTTCTTTTGATATGTTTAATGAAGCTTTAAAAAGAGCATCAGCCTCCGGTAAACGTGCTATAATATTGTCATCCGTATAGACGGCAGTACGTCTGTTTATCAAGGCTTCCTTAACCGCCGCCTCACTTTTTTCTTTCGCGAAAACTAACGTCATGGGACGATGAGAATTGCGGTATGTGTAGAAAATATCTCCATGCGCATCACTGTTTCCCAGCATCGTGAGGTTGTATTTCTCCGCCATTCTGTGGGCAATGATATTGTATCGTCCATTTACTACCTCCACCCCTCGTAGTATTCCTTTATCAAACAGTTCACGATGAAACTGTGTGAAAATGGCGGTGTCTTTTTTATCCCACCACGAATATCCGGGGTGATTGTAAAATACAAAAGCTCCCTGGCTTTGAGCCTCAAGAAAAGGAGCCATTAATTCCTCTTTCCTGATATTCTCTTTCATTACAAACTTCTTTTTGGTCTCTTGCATGTAATCGATGGGGAGTTTGTTGACATCCTTGAGGAAAATGGCATTGTTGTGGTAGGGTGAAACTCTTGGAGAAATCTCACCGCCGTTTATCACGATCAACCCTTTGTCTTTTACTGCCTGAAGTGCAATTTCGTACGGCTTGTTGTAATCCCTTGCAATTAATTCGGGGAACCCCTCGTAATCGATATGATCGGTCATGGCAATAACATCCAAACCGTCCCGTATAGCCTCGTTTACCCTGAGATTAGGCCAGACAGACCCGTCGGAGAATACGGTATGCAAATGAAAATCGCATTTCAAGGTTTTATAACCGGGGATATCGGGGATATTTACTGTTTGTTGAGCAGAGATATTACTCACAGCAAAGAGAAGAGCTGTGAGTAATAGTGCACTGACTGAATTTAATTTCATCATAATAATATTAATTAGTTCCAACCGGGATTTTGAGTTAATGCGGAATTAAGCGTTATATCTGTCTCGGATATCGGATAGAGATATTTCTTGTCTTCAAACTTCCTGACTTCGTCTTCTCGCCAAAGAATATGCCCTTTATCTCCTTCTGATAATCTGGATGCCTTATTGTCGATAACAAAATAGAAAATTCCCGTGGTTCCTTTTGCCGGAGCTTTGGCTACAAATGAGACATCAGGTGTGCCGTTGCCGTCAAGATCCATCGGATAGTCCATTGCGGGAATATATATTCCTTTCCATGACATTTCCAGTAAATGTCCTTTTTTCCATCTCAAAAGGTCATCATACCTGAACCCCTCATAGCACAGTTCAATTCCTCTTTCTCTTCTTATTTCCAGTAAATACTTATCCGAAATTTCGGGGAAATAAACCTCCTGCAAATAAGTATCTGCTGCATCGGGCGCTTTCGCATTCACTCCAGCTCTTTTACGCAACAAGGCAATTGTTTGATTCCATGTAGTTTCATCGAACCGGTTAAGTTCCGCCAAGGCTTCTGCATGATTTAACAAGACCTCTGCGTACCTTATTATACTAATGGAGTTATAAGCTTCTGATGTACCGTCTAATCTTTTATCGTCCAGGCTGAATTTTAAAATATGGTATCCGGTGTACGTATATCCGAAATTTGGTGGAGCCGCCGAGCCATCGCTCCGTTTATACCCCAATGAACGAATTGTTTGTGCCAGGCGATAATCACGATCCTTCATCTCTTCTGTAAACAAGAGCATATCGTAATTGGTTTTGTCGGTAAACCTTGAGCCATCTGTCATTAGGTATGTATTAACAAATTGCTTGTTTAACCCCCAGCGACTCCCATAAGTGGCACTGTTAAATTTCCAGGTAATATTATGCCATCTTCTTAAAGCATTGTTGTAAATTACAGCCAACATCACTTCAGTATTTACTGGATTTTCACTGATAAAAAGTGTTCTATAATCGGTTTCAGGGTTTCCGGTGTTGTAAATAGAATATTTTTTAGAATTTATCACCTTTGTTGATGCGTCAACTGCTTCTTCTAAAAACTTGTTCGCAGATGATTGCAAATTAAATTCGGGATGATACTTTCTGAATGTGCCTTCGAATAGACAAACTCTCGACTTGAAGGCTAGCGCAACTTGTCTTGTGATCAACGAAGACGTATTGTCTTTTGTATCCCTGATATTTTCGCAGGCAAAATTTAAGTCAGCCAGTACAGAATCCATAACCGCTGCCCTTGGATCGCGAGGCTTATATAAATCTTTGTCGTCCGTAGCAAGTGCTTTTGAATACCACGGTACATCTCCATAGGTTTTCACTTTCTCGAAGTAAAAATGCGCTCTCCAAAATCGCGCGATACCTTCATAATGATTCCTTGCCTCCTGAGGGATTGCATTGTTATTGAAATTCATCAAGAAATAATTGATATTCCTCAAGTCGCTCCAATTCCAAGCGGGGGCATCTCCTGAGTCATAAGAGCCTGCAATAAATTTAGGAGATTGTATCTTCGATGTGTAATCACCCATTTCATCAGATTGAACCAAAGCTAATCCATCCGGCAACCCCCTTTGATAAAACGAGTTCGTATATAATTCCAAATCTTTTTCGGTTTGAAAAAAAGTAGAGGGAACAAGTTTATCTACCGGCTCACTGTTTAGGAAATCTTCACAAGAAGACAAAGATATGATTATGAATAAAACGGTTGTGAGAATATTAAACTTTTTCATTTTTATTTTCTATTTTAAAAAGTAAGATTTAACCCTATGGTCCATGTTTTTAACATCGGATATGCATCTCCCTGTCCATGGCTATTTGTCATTTCTCCCAAAGGGTTTTCAATCACTTCGGGATCGAAACTGTCGGTATGTTTGAAAATACCCGAGAAGGTCAGTATATTTTGTCCGGATATAAATACCTGGGCGCTGGAGATTTTCATATTATCTACTAACTGCTTGGGTAAAGTATAGTCAACCATGAGATTTTTCAGTCTTATATAACTGGCATCCTGCAAATATCTGGTTTGAGGTGCACCAAGAGACCGATTAGTTCCCAATGCCGTGTAGCCTCTATACCTTGGAAAGTATCCATTTGGATTATCTTCTGACCACATATCCTCGTATAACTTAACAGGCTGAAAACCATAAGGCCTATTGTAAGGTCCGTAAAAAAGGTCTGCTTCCGGTGCAAAATACCAGTCTCTTTTGCCAATCCCCTGAAAGAAAGCCGAAACGCCAAATCCGTTCCAGTTTCCCGATAGTGTAAATCCGAATTGGTATCTAGGAGAGTCGTTCCCAATAATTTTCCTGTCACCCGGATTATCGAGCGTGTTATTTCCCTGATTGATAACATCATCATTATTCAAGTCCGCAAATTTAAGATCTCCCGGCAACCACTTGTTGCTATTGGAGTTTCTAAGATAGCTCTGATCCGCATGTTTGGCGACTTCCTCCTCCGAAGTAAACAACCCCAACGTTTCAAAACCCCATATTTCACCCATCTGCTTCCCTACGTAATGAGAGTTGATAAGCTTGATGGGGTTACCAGATTCATCCAGAGGGCTATTAAACTTGGTTATGAACGACTTGCTGTCCCAGAGAGACCCTGTAAATCCATATCTGAAAGGCTTTCCGCCAAGCATAAACTGATCTTTCCACGACAGGGTAAACTCCCATCCTTTGGTAGATAAGTCTGCGTAATTGCCATAAGGGACTGTAGCTCCAAAAACATTTGGCAGCGGTGGCCCTGCAGTAAACATATCGGTTGTTTTTCTGTTGTACCAGTCGTAAGTCAGGCTAAGCCTGTTATCTAGAAGGATCACATCGGCACCCACATCAAACGTAGTGGCTCTTTCCCAGGTTAGTCCGTCGGGTATTACAGAAGGCATGCTGGTATAACCGGGCTGTACTCCCCCAAGAATAACCCCTGTTTTTGAAACGGACATGGTTTCCAGGAATCTGTAAGGAGCAACGTTTCCGTTACCTAAAGAACCGTACGATGCTCTAAGTTTCAGGTAGTCAAGTCCATGCTGGATGTTTTTCATAAATGTCTCTTCCGTAACATTCCACCCCGCTGAGACTGAAGGAAAGAATCCCCATTGCTGAGTAATTGGAAATTTCGAAGATCCATCGTAACGGCCATTCAGCTCTATAAGGTATTTATTCAAATAATTGTAGTTGAGGCGATAGAAGAGCCCAACATACGCCCAATCATTTCCTCCGCCTGTGATACGGTAATTTAGTCCATCCAGCAGATTATAATCCGGTTTGGATTCAACTAATAAGACATCGCGATCAGTGTTTAATTTTTCCAGTCTGTTTTTTTCTATATTCAGCCCTGCCAGCATGTTTACGGTATGGGATTCTTTGAAGGTCTTATTGACATTTGCAGTTAAATTAGATACCCAATAGGTTGTCTCATCGTTAAACTGCCGGAGGCGGCTGTTCCCGTATCTGTTTATTTCTCCGGGAGCATTGCTGTAATTTATAAAGTTGTTCCACCGTTTATCTTTATCCCATTTTTTCGAAAAAGTGATATCTGCCTTGAGCTGCAGTAAATCCTTTATCGGTTCGGCAATTACAGCTGCAGTATTTCTCACATAAAAATTTCTTTGTTCTGACTTGCTGTTTCCTTCCACGAACGACGCCATGGTATATGCCGTGTTATGCGTATAGGTCCCATCGGGATTTTTTAATACCGTCATAGGGAATCCTTGTACAGCAAAGTATCTCCAAATTCCCGCATCACCATTAGGCAATAATGGATAACTGTAAGTATATGTGCTGATGTCGAAGTTATCTTGAAACGTTAACCAGTCATTTGCTTTAACCTCTCCCTTGGCCCTTACATTAAAACGATCATAGTTGTCTGAGGAGTTATTGAAAATCCCATCTTGATGGTAATATCTCCCTGAAATATAGAAGTTGGTGTTCCTGGTACCGCCGGCCACATTTAATGCGACATCGGTGGCAGGCATCACATCTTTATACAATACGTCAAACCAATCCGTATTTCCAAAATACTCATACCTGTTCAATTGTTCATTGAAAACCACTTCAGGGAGATCAGGATTTTCATCGTGTTCTTTAAGTCGGTCCAGGTATTCCAGAGAAAAAGGGAATATGCTATTCACTGAAATTGGATGGGTTATATAATCGTACCAAGCGTAAAAAGCATCATCAAAATTTTTCGCCCATTGATAACCATTCGTAACCAGGCCTGGATCAATCGTGCGTTTATTAAATGACTGACTGATATTTAAATTGACTTTTGGTTTCCCTTCCTGTGCCGATCTTGTGATAATGAGTACCACTCCAAAAGCCGCCCGAGAGCCATAGATTGCCGCGGATGAGGCATCCTTTAATATGGAGACGCTTTCTATGTCATTCGGGTTCAACAAGTTTGGATCACCCTCCACTCCGTCTATCAAAACCAACGCACTTCCTCCTGCGCCAATTGAGGTTATACCCCTGATATTGTAATCTGCCGTTCTTGTAGGACTTCCATCCGACATCCTGATATTGAGGTTTGGCAAGGTTCCCTGCAAAAGCCTTGTCAGGTTTGGGGCAGGCCTATTTTCAAGCACCTCATTACTTACTTGAGAAACAGCACCTGTCAGGTTTACTTTCCTCTGGGTTCCATAACCTACAACAACCACTTCATCCAACAACTCCGAATCTTCACGAAGGACAACATTCATCACGGAATTTCCATCCCAGACAAGTTCTTGTTCCGCAAATCCAATATAAGTGAATATAACGGTAGAGTGTGTCTTGACATTTATTGAAAAATTTCCATCAATATCCGTCACTGTTCCATTCGTAGTCCCTTTCTCTACCACATTAACCCCGATAAGTGGAATGCCATCCACATCTTTTACAACTCCTTTAAGAGTACTGTTTTGTCCTGAAACTCTTATAGAAAGAGCAAAAAAGAGTACAATCAAACAAATAAAAGTGTTTGATAAATTAACTTTAACCATAAAATTTCTATCTAATTATATTAAAAACTCGGCGGCAAAGGAAAGGTATTATTGTTACGAGGTGGTTTCGTTTATATTAAGAGTTTGTTAATTAACATATGGATTAGTCTGCATGGCTAACCTCATAAAACAGTAGGTGAAGTACCGTTGGATGCAGGCTTCACTATCACTATCCTGCATGAACGTCAACACCCGTAAGAAGGGTTATAAAACCGACTTACGGGTGCTTTACTGCAGTGCTGATTAAAACGTATCCGAATTATTTGATGACCCTCACTTTATACACGTCAATTTCGGGGATCGTTATTTTTTTGGTTGGATTTATGGAGTATATGTTGTGGGTCCACCAGCTTATCTCACCCTTTGTATAGATGAGATGATCCGCTTTTTCGTCGTAATAGACCGACTTGACATCGGGCTCGTTCGCAAGGGGAGCAAAAGGCTCAAACGCATTGCTGTTTAAATCGAACTTCCATACTTTTTTCGACGTGGTTATCAGCAGCTGGTTTTCCGAAGAGGCATACAGGTCATGCCCGCCCGTTTCCGGCAGTGTCCATTTCTCCTCCAGTTGTAAACCCGGGTTGGGAGTGTCCCAGTCAACCAGCGAATACGCCCTCAGCTCATCGTATCCCAACGCATAGAGCAGGTTCCTTCCCGCCATCCAGGTAACGCCGTGGCCGGAATACAACGAATCGCTGAACAACACGATATTTGAACGGCCCGCATCGTAAATTTCCAACCGGTTCCCCTTGTCGGCGGTAGACAATGCAACCGCTATACGATTGCCGGGAAGGTACTCAACGGAGTGCGCATTGGGTGTGATGGCGTAAAAGAGGCATTTCCGGGTCGCACGGTCCACCAGCAGGGTTCCTCCGCTCGAGGAACAGATCAGGATCTTGGTATGGTTGTCTACCGATTTGTGATCATCCACGGTCCTCATGTGCCGGATCATTGTATCGGGCATGTTCATGACTTCGGATGTCTTCAGGTACCAATTGACTTTCTTTACGCTGTCGGCCGAGTTGTCGAAATCCAGGATCATCACCACATTGTCTCCCCCGACGATTATTTCCCGCGGAAGCTTCGAGTTTGATTCGCTGCACGAAACGGCAACGAAAAGGAAGAAAACGAGAGCGATCCAATCAACACATTTACATTTTGTCATCGTTCTTTTAGTTTAAGTTATCCCATCCGGGATTTTGTTTCAACATTTTATTTAACGTAAGCTCTTCAGTAGGAATCGGGTTGAGGTATTCCCAGTCTTTAAATTCGGGCAATTCTCTTGAGTAAGGTATTATTCTGCCATATTCCCCCTCACTCAATGCCGCCACATCCGCCAAACGAAAATACTGAACTCCTGCGATGCGATCGGACGGAGGAGTCTGATTATTTTTTAGGACATATAAGTCGGGACTCCCATCATTATTCAGATCGATATAGGTGTTGAATTCTTTTATATACATACCTTGATAACGATCCCTGAAGAGCTGTCCTTCTTTCCATCTTTTTAAATCTTCCGTTCTAAATCCTTCAAAAGCCAACTCCACCCTCCTCTCTCTTCTTATTTCAAGAATCATGGGGTCTGAAGTATTTTTATAATAATCATCCAAATAAGGATCCAGAGGCGAATTTATGGAAAGAGGAGGTAAATTTACTCTTTTTCTGATTAAATTCACAGAAATATCCAAGTCTTCTTGTGTTAAAATGCCTAGCTCAGCTTTCGCCTCCGCATAATTTAATAAAACCTCTGCATACCTGATCATGATCACATCCCTCAGTCCGCCGCCCTGATCTTCTATAGGGGGCCCTACTCTTTTATGTATCATATAACCGGTAGTATTCTGATTGAAATCGGTCAAAGCTTCGGCACTTGTCCCTACCCTTACGTATCCGGGGAAAACCAGGGTTTGCCATAGACGGGGATCTCTGTCCTTAAACTCATCCATATAAGGTAATGCACGCCTCTTGCTCTCATCGGGATATCTTTTCTGGAATGTCTCCCCATTACTCATCAAGTAATCAGAAATTAAAGAATAAGTAGCGCCATAGTTTCCATTCGAAGTGGATGTGAAATTAGGAGTATAATAAAAGTATTGGTTCTGTGTGGACCGGGCTAAAATAACCTCCTCCGTATAAGCATCCTTGGGCTGGAAAAGATTAAAGTAATCACGATGCGGATCTCCCGTAGAATAAATCGTATACATTCCGGATTCCATTAACTCCTTGCTTGCGTCAACAGCCTCCTGAAGAAGTACCTTGCAGGCATTTGCGTCCCTAAGCCCATGATATTTTGAATATGTTCCTTCGTATAACAGTATACGGGACTTCAACGCAAGTCCCATCCATTTTGAAATTCTGTTTTTTGTTTTTTCGACAGGAAGATACCGGATGGCAAAATCTACATCCTTTCTTATTGAATCAACAATTAAGGTACGGGGATCTCTCGGTTTAAAGATCAAATCTTCATCACTTGTCGCTAGCGGCTGGGAATACCAGGGGACATCTCCGAATTGCTGCACTTTCTTATAATAGAACCATGCCCGGAAAAATTTTCCTAAAGCTATGTGTTTATTTTTTACAGACGGATCCAGCTTAGAGTTATTCACGTTATGAATGAAATAGTTGATATTCCTTAATTGAGACCAGTTCCATCCGCCACTGCCAAGTGCTGTAGGCATTGAATAAACGCCCCTGCGAAGAGCCGGAGGTGAAGTTTTGTGTTCGCAATTATCGCTTGTGAAATCTGCAAGAATATCGCCTCTATCGATGTAATTGTAGAAACTGTTCGAAAAAGTTTCAATGCTACTTTCATTTTCCCAGAATGCCTCGGATTCCGCCAGTTTTGTCAATGGTTTTAATTCCAAAAAATCGTCGTTGCAGGAATACAGAAATATTATTGCTGTAATTATTACGGTGAGGTGTAAATATTTTATTGTTTTCATATTTTCATCTTTTAAAATTGAATTTGTGCTCCGAAAGAATAAACCCTTTGGATGGGGTACGCAGTACCCAGGCCTACACTTCCCTGATTGGCGTCCGGATCCTTCATCAACCCTTCAGGATCGAGGCTGAAATGCAGTTTTGTATATTCCCAGAGATTTTGCCCGGAAACAAAGAATCTCAGGCTGTTCAGTTTGATTTTCTTCACTAGATCATGGGGTAAGGAATAGCCGAATGAAAAGTTTTTCAACCGTATATAGGCGGCATTTTGCATGTACTTGGTTTGAGGTTGCCCCAGATCATTCCCCCCTAATGCAATATATCCCTGTGGTTTGGGAAAGTATGCATTCGGATTTTCAGGTGTCCATCTATTTTCTATCACATGCTTTGTCATCACCTGATATTTCCGGTTATAAGGCCCCCAGAAATTAACGGCTTCGGCGCCGGGATAAATGTCCCTTTTCCCAACGCCATTAAAAAACACATTCATGTCGAACCCTTTCCAGGCACCATTAAGCGTTAATCCAAACTGATAACGGGGAGTCTCATTCCCTATAACCCTATAATCTCCAGGATTATCCAATGTCCTGTCTCCCCAACTAATGACACCGTCGTTGTTCTTATCTTCAAACTTTATCGTTCCCGCACTGGCATAGACCCTGCTGGTTGAGCTCGACGACAAGACCGCACTCTTTTTGGCCTCTTCATCCGTAAGAAAATACCCCAACGTAGTCAAGCCCCAGATTTCTCCAATAGTTTGTCCCACGTAATAATCTGCCAAATAATTTGTCGGATTATAATAATCCGTTATTTGGGACATGTAGTCCGACACGTTAAAATACACGCCGTACATAAACCTGTCATCCAGCAGAGTAAAAGAATCGTTCCAATTGACATTCAACTCCCATCCTTTCGTTCTTAAAGATGCAATGTTTTCTTTAGGGACACTTGCTCCGAAAACAGATGGCAATGACCTGTAGTTGGCAAGCATATCTTTGGTGTCTCTCCTGAAAACATCCAATGTCGTATTGAATTTACTGTTGAACAAAGAAAAATCCAGGCCTAAATTGAACGACTCGACCGTTTCCCAGGTAAAGTTGTCAGACTTCGGGGCAGGAGCAGACGTCAGGTTAACGAGGTTTCCGTCCAACGAAAAACCGGATTGGCTCACACTCATAATAGGAATATAGTCATAAGAGCCTATATTCGCATTACCCAATGAGCCGTACGAAAACCGCAATTTCAGATTAGGTACAATTGTCTTTAAAGGCTCGAAGAACGCTTCCTCGGATATTCGCCATGCAGCCGATGAAGAAAGATAGCCGTGTCCCCGTTTTTGTTTTTCAAATCTCGATGACAAGAAATAACTGGTATTAAATTCCACGAGATACCTGCTTTTCCAATTGTAGTTTAAGCGGGAAAAGATACTGCGTGACGAATTCCGATTGTCGTCATCCCGCGTGTTTGAAGCGCCCGTTGCCAGGTTGAGAGAATGTTGGTCTACAGGAAGTGGATACAGTTTTTCAGCATAAGAATACAAATAGTCATAATGTTCCTGGTTATACCCTCCCATGACCTTTATGTCATGGTCATTGATCAGTTTACTATACGTACCGTAGGCGTTAATGTTGGTCAATACGCTTTTCCAGTTACTCCGGTATATTTTGGCCGGCCCGGCATCCGAATAATAATCCAAGACTATGTTTCTGTTGTTGAAAGAATTTGACAAGTACGGCCCAACATTATCCCACCACCTTAGGTAGTCTGTATTTTCATTTTGGTATGTCCCGTCTATTCGTATTTCCAAATCCTTGTTCAACAAAGAAATATCCACTCCCAATGTGGTTTTCACATCATGCACATCTTTCTCAATACCCGATTGTTTTTCGAGAAATCTCCTGTAGAACCCGATATCGGTAGGCACCATTTTCCCATCGATATCTACATATTCAGGCATCATCGCGTTTGAATTCTCAATAAACCTGTATACATTGGAGGTAAAGCCATATAAATACTGGTTGGGATGCTCCTCATCCCTTTTAACCATTGTCGTATTATTAAACAAGGAAACATTCTTGTTGAGGTTGTACCTCAAATTAGACAACAAAGTGTATCTTTTAATTTTCTCGGGTTTGAACTTAATATTCCCCTCTTCGTAATTGTAATCTCCCGCCAGGTAATATTGAAAAGAGTCGTTGGCTCCGCTGACACTGATCTGATGGTTTTGTTGAGGAGTATATTTGCGCAACCACTCTTTATAATAGTTATATACTTTTCCACCCAACAGCAAAGTCGATCGGCCGCCGATTATTTCTAATTTTGCCTGTGGAAGGGTCGGGTCCTTTTCATACAAGTAGGGATACTCCACCTGGGCATCGGTAAAATACGATTGCCCTATGTACTTATTGAATTCATTTTGATTTATATCGATATAATCTACCGGATTATCGTATATTTCAGGGACAATGGTAGCTTTGCTGAATCCGAAGTAATTGTTGTATTCCACCTTGGATTTTCCCTTTTTTCCTGTTTTTGTGGTGATAAGGATAACCCCAAACGATGCACGTGCGCCATAAATAGTTGCCGAAGCGGCATCTTTCAAAATAGATATATCTTCAATATCATTCGGCGATAAATTATTCAGACTATTGCTCGACTGAGGAACCCCGTCAATAACAATTAAAGGGTCACCTCCATTTATGGAGGTAGTTCCCCGTATATTAAAAGACGAGAATCTTCCCGGCTTCCCGTCGGCAGTAGACACATAAACACCCGGCAGCTGGCCTTGCAAAGCCTCCCCCATCGTGTTTACATGAAGAGACGCCAATCGGCTTTCGGACATATTGTCCACAGCTCCTGTCAAATTCACTTTTTTCTGTGTTCCATAACCAACCACTACAACCTCATCCAATAGCTCTGCATCTTCGTGCATAACCACATTCATTGCGGAAGCACCGTCCCAGACAACTTCCTGCGCTGAAAAACCGATGTACGTAAAGACTATCGCCGCGTTTGCGGGAACGTTGATCGAGAAGTTCCCGTCTACGTCCGTCACCGTTCCGTTTGTGGTACCTTTTTGAATCACATTCACCCCTATGAGCGGGATGCCGGTAATGTCTTTCACGGTCCCCCTCAGGGTACTGTTTTGCGCAACTGCTCCTGCTGAAAGAGCCCAAAATAACACAATCAAGCTTATAAATACACTTGACAATTTACTTCTAACCATAATTTTTTTTGTTAATCAAATTAAAATTTCCAATCGAGACGCAAAGAAAAATTATACATGTTAAGAAGCGGTTACTTTTTAACGAAGAATTTGTTACTTAACATTTGAGGATTGAACACAACCCAATAAAAACCCCTCAAGACAGTTTTGAACCGCCTTGAGGGGCAAACATTTACCGGTTTCATTGCCGGTGATATCGAGGAGTTTATTCAGACAACAGTTCCATCAACCTCCTCCTGTGCTCTCTGAACGCAGTTATGTTGTTATCATATCTATCAAAACTGTAAATCACTTTATCAATGATATCGCGGGCCGCTTCTGGATCTTTCTTTTCGAGCATCTTGAAAAGTTCATAATCCACAATTCCATCACGCATAGCTTCAAACCGGATTGAACTAAGAAGTTTATCACCTTGTGGATAAATTATCCAGGAGTCGCCTCCCGGTAAAATATTTCCTCCTTCATAATTAATTGAAGTTTGTTCATCCCAGGGATCCGTTCGCCAATGATTGAGCCCCCAATGCAAATAACCGGGTATGTTATACTTGAAGTTTAACCAATGTATATACCGGGTTTTAAGTAAAGGCAACTCAATAAACCGATTGGCGTATTCTCCCTTGGGAGACAGGCATGTATAAAACCATGCTTCTTTCCCTTCACTATTTTTATTGATGTTATTGTAAAAATAATAATCCTTGTTCATGAAATCCAGTTGAGGCACGTATATGTCCACGATATCCTCCAGATCTTTGCTATGTGTAGCTTCAATAATTTTAATCTCCGGGTACACTTGCTTGACAAACCGTGCAATTTCCACATAACTTTGTACGTTAGTAGGTGTAGGTTCGTCGGCAATATATTGTAAATAATTACCCTCCCACCCTTTTTCCTTCAGGTGTTGTTTAAGAGAAGTGAAGAAATCAACGTAAAACTGCTGAGCTCGCTCATTGGATAATGGCAGTTTTTCAAACCTATTTTCGGCGTTTCTATCCACTGAAGGCACCCTCACCACAAACTGTGAATCCCAATTACTTTCTCTCGTCCCAATGTGCCCCCCTTCTAACCTGCCAATAACCCCTTCCTGTATGAAAATTTCTACCACTTTGTCGAATCGGCCGAAATCTACTTGCCACTTCCCATTTATGAATGCAAAATCAGATAAATCCAGTGGGGAAATTCTGGCCGAGTTCTGTCTGTATTCCGCCATCATTTTTGCCAGTTTCCGGATGTACTCCCAATGTTGTGGAGAAAAAGATTCAAAATCTTCACCCCGGTTCATCCATTTAAGTTGAGCCGCATCTATTGTGAACCAATTTGTTACCCATAAACTGGTTTTATCAATTGTTACAGGATAAACCCTGACAGAATAGTCCTTTTCGATATGAAATTCTTTGTTTTCAATATTCCCATTAATTATCACCTTGCCACTATACAGTCCGGGGCTAGCATCCGAGGGGATGGGTATAGTGATCCAAATTGGCTGTGAATTACCAAATTTCACATCAATCTCATCCTCTTCCAATAACGGATCGGGAAAATAACCTGAAGGTGAATTGATTCTGTCCCGGGAATAATCCCAGATACTTCGCCCAACTTTAACAAAACCAACAAATCTTACTTTCGATGCGGGGAGCAGTTTGTCTTTATTTGATGCTTGGGTAACCGTTACCCTTAAGTTGTTTATTGTATAGGGTGAGCGAACAACAAACTGTAGACTGGCATGTTCGCCTCGGACCACTTCACTAATTGCTTCTTGTGAACCCGGGAAAAAACTGCTTTCGGCAAGAATTTTCTCCATAGGGTCAACATATTCAAATTGAATCTCTTTACTGTCGCAACTAAAACCAGAGAAACAAATCACAAATAGTAAAATGATTGCATTCAAAAAAGTTCTTTTTACTGAATTAGACAGATAAGATGTGTTATTTTTCAACGTCATGTTCATCGATTTTTTAATAAATTAGACAAAACTTTATCACTCACTCCCAACCCGGGTTTTGCGTCAACTCACCGTTCAGTGATATTTGGGCAGGAGGAACCGGATATAAATAATCCCTGTCGGGTTTGAATCCGAACCCGTTTGGTAGATTTTTCTGATACGGATCGAGGTAGCCGTCTTCATTCACAAAAATATCTTTTCCAGGAATTAACAAAGGGCCTCCATCTACATAGTTATCCTCACTATCCTGAACTCCCGTCCAGAAGTCCTTGTCGAACCAGTAACCAAGAGGACGTTTGCCAACAATCAAATGATGCGCCCTCCATCTCAGCAGGTCATCAGCCCTATATCCTTCACACGCCAGTTCTACTCTTCTTTCCCTACGCACCTCGTTAATAATGGGTGAAAGTTCCGGAAATTGCCAATCAGGATCGTTCGCCATGGAGTGTAAACTTAGAGCCGGCATGGCTGCCCTTGAACGAATTTTGTTTATTGTCAAATCTATATCGTTTTGTGTTATAGTCCCGAGCTCCGCTTTTGCTTCCGCATAATTTAAAAGTGCCTCTGCATAGCGAAAGATAGGCATGGATGTTTCCGATGCATTTTGTTCCGGTTGTCCTTTTGATTCGGTGTCAAGCCCCTTTTTCAACATATAACCCGTAGTGTTTCCTCCTTCCCCGCCCTGATCTATGTAAGGCCGGGTAAATTCATATCCGGGTACTAGAACTCCGTTTTGGGTTCTTCTGGGCTCCCCTTCTTTCCAATAAATCATTTGCCTTAATCGTGGATCCCTATTCTCCACTACCATTTCCAATGACTTGTCACCCCTATATAACGGGCTTAAAGATATAGGCTTTCCGTCCTCGCACAGGTAGCTCTCTATTAGCGATTTAGTCAATCCCGTTCCGGCGCCGCTCGTTGTATATCGTTGAAGATTATGCACTGTGTTCAGCGAAATATTATAATCCCTCGAGAGTAAAACCTCACCTATACCGCTTAGGTCATCACGGTTAAACAATGAAGCATAATCAACTTCGGGATTGCCGGTGGAGTATAGTTCTATGGTATTCATGTCCATCAGCTGCTTCGCCGCAGAGGCAGCGATTTCCAGGTACTCCTGTCCATTACTACCCTTCACTCCAAAGACAGTTTCCTGATGATACTTCTCCCATGTTCCTTCATAAAGAGCCACTCGCGATTTATATAAAAGAGCGGACTCCTTATTGATGCGATTACGTGTTGATGCTGCTTTAGGAGGTAGTTTTTCTATTGCCTGGGAAAGGTCATCCAGAATGTAGTCGATAACCTCTTTACGGGGGGTACGTGCTGCAAAAAGTTCTTCTGAATCAGGGGTCAGCACTTGCGAAACATACGGAACATCCCCATACTGTCTTACTAGATTAAAGTATGCAAATGCTCTGAAGAAATATGCCTCACCCACATATGGAGCTATTTCAGACTCGGAAACACTCATCTCTTTGTATTTGTTTAACATGATATTGATGCTCCTGATTCGTGAATAATCCCAACTTCCGTTATTTGTCGTAATCGTGTTGGTTCCGGCTAAACGATTATCATAAAAGCGGCTTGCCATATTGTCACTGTTGTTATCTTCCCACAGATATCCTCCTCCCCAGCTGGGAAATTGAGGCAGCATCGTATAAAATTGATTAACGTATAGCTGCAGGTCCGATGCAGACTTCCAATAATCGACATCTGTAATGGAGTCAAGCGGTGTTTTATTCAGGTAATCATCCAAATCACAACTTGTGAGAACCGTAAAGGAGAATACTATTAAATATATAATTTTTTTCATACTTGTAATTCTTTTGTATTTTATAAATCAACATTTAATCCAAACGAAAAAGTTCTTCTCAGGGGATAAGCTTTTCCCGATCCGTAAGCCCCAACAAATGCAGTTTCAGGATCAAATGTTTTATTCATTTTAGTTAGTGTAAATAAGTTTTCACCCGTGATAAAAAATCTGATTTTCTCAATTGGGAATTTTATCTTTTTTTCTACCGGGAGTGTATATCCAAATTGAAAACTCTTCAACCTGAAGTAAGCTGCATTTTGCAGAAAACGAGTCTGAGTCTGAATGTTTTTTGAATGTTCATTCGTACCTAAATAGGGTTTTGGATAATAAGCGTTCGGATTTTCCGAACTCCAGTAATCCAGATGTTGAACGAAAACACTGCTTTGCCATACGTCTCCTGTTATTCCGTAAAACATATTACCCGACGGTGCTGCATCACGCTTGCCAACACCCTGACAAAAAACACTTAAATCAAAATTCTTCCAGTCAAGTCCAAGATTAATACCGTAGCTAAAGCGCGGAGTTGAGTTTCCAATAATAGACAAGTCGCCATGATCGTCTAACGTATTGTTTCCGGGATTAATTTTTCCATCCTTATTTAAATCTGCGTATTCGATGTCCCCCTCACCCCACCGCGAGAAGAAATATGTTTGATCGGGGCCGGCATCAGCTTCTTCCTGGCTTTGATAGATACCCACGGTATTATATCCCCAGATCTCCCCTATCTTACGTCCTACATAATAATCAGACAGTACTCCATTGTCATTTTTATACCTGGTAATTGTTGTCTGGTTGTCTGAAAGATTAAAAGCCATGTTGTATCCCAAATCACCAATTTTATCACGCCATGCTATTTGCATTTCAAACCCTTTGGTCTGGAGGTCTGCATTATTTCTTTTTGGCGCAGATGCTCCTAAAGTTGCCGGCAAGCTTTCTGCCGGGCCAAACATATTTTTTGTCTCCCTTACGAAATAATCATAAATCAAGCTCAACCTGTTATTCAAAAAGTAAGAGTCAAATCCAATATTTGCTGTCCGTACCGTTTCCCAGGTCACATCAGGTGATATTAATCCGGCTGCTCTAACGTATATGGGACGAGCGCCATTAATTATCCAATTGAGGTTTTTAGTTATACCCATTGTCGGCAGGTATAAATAATTTGCAACGTCCTGGTTACCCACCTCACCCATAGAACCTCGAATCTTTAAAAAGCTGACTTTAGATGCCAGGTTATCCTCCCAAAAATCATTGTTTGAGATTACGTAACCTGCCGAGAACGCGGGGAAAAACCCCCAGTTATATCCGGGTGCAAACCTGGAAGAACCATTGTATCTGCCAAGTACTTCGAATAAGAACGTATCGTTGAAATTGTAGTTTATCCGGCCAAAGTAACTTAAAGTGCTCCAATGGCCTTTATTACCCGAGAGGTAAATTTGACCCGTAGCTGTTTTTAAGGACGGGACTGATTCTGTAACCAAGTCATTATTTCTACCTTCTACGGATGTATGGTAATAATATTCATTCTGCATACCGCCCATAAAAGTAATTTTATGCTTTGCGATATTTAAATCAAAATTAGAGTATAAATTGTTGGTGTTGTAAAAGTCACGGGAACAGTTTTCCAGATAAAAATTCGGAAAAGAAACCCCGCTCCTGCTTTTAGTTATACCATCCGCCAATGTACTGTAGACCGTTTTTTTATGGTTGGTCTGGTTGTTGAAATTCTGGCGTATATTGGTTTCAAAGTTAATTTTCCAGCCTTTAAGAGGTTCAAGAATAACATTGACGCTATTCAACAATTCATTTTGATTTCTTTTGTTCCTGCCCGCTTGTGATAACAACAAGTGATAACTTTCGTAATAGTTGCCGTTTGGATCTTTTTCCGGCATATTCGACCAGGTTCTGGCAATTGAATGATGAAAGTCCCCAATGTCGGAGTAGTTATGAGGTGTATCTATATCGCGCCGTGTGTATCTGTTGTTGAATTGTAACGATAGCCAATTGCTGATTTTTGAATCAATATTCGCAACGAAATTATACCGTTGGAATTTCTCATCTCCAATTCTGTAAATTCCATCTTCATTATAGAAACCACCTGAGATGAAATAGTTAGCTTTTTGACTTCCTCCGCTTACGTTGATATCATGTTTTTGCGTAAGTGCCCACGGTTTATAATACACCTGATACCAGTTAGTGTTACCAACAGCATCGTAATAGCTGGTAAACCGATCAGGATTAGTCGGATTAACCGTGATAGCAGGATGTGTACCGGGATTTTCGTGGTTCTCCCTGGCTTTTTGTAACGTTTCGCTTGTTATGGGAGAGGTTAACCCTGCATTGTGAAAAGCTGTATCCAATGTGTACAACCATTCATAACCTGAAGCAGGTTGAGGAAGATTAACAGGGCCATTCATTCCGAAAGTAGAATTAAGCCGGACCGATATTTTTCCTGCGGTATCCCTTCCCCTTTTCGTTTTTATGTTGAGTACTCCAAAAGCTGCCCTGGAACCAAAAATAGCTGTCGCGGTAGCATCTTTCATGACAGCAATAGATTCAACGTCATTCGGGTTTATATTTTCCAATTTAGACTCAACACCATCAATAATTACCAATGGATTGCTTCCCGACAAAGAACCATAGCCACGGATATTAATAGAGGGAACCGAGCCGGGCTCGCCTCCTTGATTGTTAATGGAGACATTTACGTTAGCCAAAACCCCTTGTAATGCAGATGTCATGTTAGAGGTTATTCGGTTTTCCAGTTCCTCTCCCCTAACCTGGGCAATGGCACCTGTGAGGGTTTCCTTTTTCTGTACCCCATAGCCCACAACCACCACTTCATCGAGCGTTTCCGCATCCTCCTGTAACACGATATTGAGGGTTGTTCTTCCGTTAACAGCAACACTTTGTGAAGCCATACCCACGTAAGATATTTCCAAAGTAGCGTTGGAAGGGACGTTTGAAAGAATAAAAGTGCCATCGATATCCGTAACTGTGCCTACGGATGTTCCTTTCACCTGCACCGTTACGCCTATCAACGGTTCTCCCGAGGTATCGGTCACCGTGCCTCTTACCGTTATGTTTTGGGCAGGCAGACATAAGGAAAATAACCACATAAAGAGAAAAAATATCCCTTTTTTTACACTTGAAAACACTTGTTTCATTCTTGAATTTTGTTTTAAATTAATTATTGATTATTAGATATTATGTATCCCGTAAAGTCTTTATACGTCATGGTAAATTACATACTGCAGGCCGATAACTTCATTTCTACAGGCAGATCAACAGCATGCGAAACCTGAACTAAACGGGTATTTCCGGCGAAAGCCGGCTGAAAGAGAAGAGAGTTTGCAGATAACTGAAACCCGGTGCGGTAACGGGCAATCGTAGTATGCGCGGGGGTATAAAAAAAGAGGCGCGGACGATTGTCAATATCCCTCACAACAGGCTCCGCAAGGGCCTTTCCAAGAGAATATAACAATGTCCACGCCCTTATTTCTAAGGGCGCTTCCATTCTTTGATCTCTTGGTTTGAATTTTGCGGATTCGTCGTGAAGATCAAAAAAGCGCTATGTAATTTGTACCGTATTTAACAATACAAAAATACTCATTCTTTTTAATTTCTATGTTTTCATAGGCATTTTGTTTACGTTCTAGATATTTTTTGTAACTTTACTTTTATCATTTCAAAGATGGATTATCCCTTTGAAATCGACTTTCTGTGTAGATAGTCATCGTTCAATAATATGCAAATGAATAAAAAAACATCGTAACTCTGTGTTATATTGAAATGTTTTGCACAAGCGTAGTCAAAAAACTTACAAGAGTAAAATGTATTGTACAAGGAGGTATACAAGTTGTATAACTTCTTATAAAATTATCTTCATCTTCGATTTTCTATTATCTTTGTTATAAAATTCAATTTGAGTCAGCTATGAATAATACGGAAAACAATAAAAAAAGTGTTCATCAAGGTAAAAATGCGAAGTTATTCAGGGAAACCAAGGGCATTAAACAAGAAGTAATTGCTATTGAATTGAATATTACCCAACAAGCTGTATCCCAGTTGGAGAAGCGTCAGGAACTTGATGATGAAACAATAGAAGCGTATGCCAGAATTGTGGGGATAGACGAATATTTTATCCGGAATATGCCTGATAATTCTCTACCGGAAGTCACTTCTAACTTCTTTGACCAAAGTTCTCAAATATTAAATTTTAACCCTTTGGATAAGTTAGTGGAACTTTATTCGGAAAAGGATGAGTTATATGAACGAATGCTTTTAGAGAAGGAAAAAGTAAATAATTACCTTGAAAAAGTCTTGGACAAATTATCTAAATAAATGGCATCCAAACGAATGCTTCTCACAAAGGCAGAAAAATTGAGAGGATGCATTGGTTTTGGGAAATAATCCAAATAAAATTAAGGAATATACTGGTATTGAATTTATTAGCGGTCACTATCATGTTTGGACATTGAAGGTCAAATTTATCTTTTGGCTAAGTTTTTGCAATTTGTTTGAACAGCAAATGACCGACTAAATTTTTTAACTTATCTTTGAGCAAAATTGTATCCTGTCATCTATGACGAATTTATATACGGATAACAGTATCCATTTTCTGATCAATGAACTTGAGAAAATAGATCAACGAATATTAGATGGAGATACTCATCAAAGCGATGAAAACATCCATCGAATATTTGCTTATCCTGCAATGATGGTACCCAAAACACAAAAAAGGATAGTTGAAATAATAACAAAGTACCTCCCAGAGAATGCTAAAATGATAGATCCCTTTATGGGATCTGCAACGTCTTTACTTTCATGTATGGAGAATGGTTTACACGTGTATGGACAAGATATAAATCCATTATCTGTATTAATAAGTAAAGTAAAAACAGGACCATTAGATTATGAATTATTTAAGGAGCGATTAGACGTATTATCAGTAGAAATAGAGAAAGATAAGTCTCCTACGGTAGATGTTTTTTTTGATAAAATTGATAAGTGGTTTGAAAAACAAGTACAAATAGATTTATCAAAAATAAGAAGATCAATAATTTTGGAGCCAGACATTCATGTTCGTCGTTTCTTTTGGGTTGTTATGGCTGAGGTTATCAGAACATGTAGTAATGATCGAACTTCAACTTTTAAACTTCATCGAAGACCTGATGAAGAAATCAAATCAAGAAAAATTTCTACCATTTCAGAATTTAAAAAATTAGCAGAGCGAAGCATCTGGGATGTGAAAAAATTCAAGGAAAAGTTACTCGAGAATTCTTTATTAAATGACAGAACTTATTTTAAGCATGCTGAAGTTAAATGGGGAAATACAATGTCTAAAATAGACGCATTGGAAAAATTCTCCTTATTAGTATCTTCCCCTCCTTATGGAGATAACCATACAACGGTCACTTATGGACAACATTCTTTTTTACAACTGCACTGGATAAATAGAAAAGACATTAGTGATAATGACATAGATTTGGATTACTTGCGTACTACACAGGAGATTGACCGTGAAAGTTTGGGAGGACATTCATGTAAAGTAAGTGAAAGTCACAGGCAAGGGGTCTTAAAAAAGACCCCTACGCTAGAAAAGTTGATATCCAATATTTCTGAAAATGAATTAGTAAGGTATCATAAAGTTGTTTCTTTCATAGATGATTTTGACAAATCACTTGATGTGATTATTAATAGTATGGAAAAGGATGCATTCTATGTATGGACTATAGGTAATAGAAGTGTGAATAAAAGGGAAATAGCGAATGATTTGATTTTGGTAGATTTAATGCAATATAGAGGTATACCGTTGATTCATCAAGCTGAAAGAGTGATTCACAATAAGAGAATGCCAAGTCGTAATAAGACAACAAAAACAATGGATAAAGAGAAAATTCTTATTTTCCATAAGTATATATAAAATGAAAGATAAGATTCGGTTTGATATAAATCCACACGTTATAAAACAATTAGGTGCAGAATTAGTCTCAGATGAAATAACTGCCCTAATGGAAATTGTGAAAAACTCTTATGATGCTGATGCCAGTTATGTTAGTATTGACATCAATACCGTTGGAGTATATGATGGAGAACCGATAAAATATAAGAACAAGTCAGGCTATATCGTCGTAGAAGATGATGGTTTTGGCATGGATGAAGATACGATTATAAAATCTTGGCTCACAATATCATATTCGAATAAACGTGCGATAAATGGTATGAAACCAAAAACGCCTAAAGGAAGAACTCCTCTTGGTGATAAAGGATTAGGACGTCTAAGTACTCAACGTTTAGCAAATATTTGCGAAATATTTACATCAAAAGAAGATACTAAAGAGAGAATTCATATCGCTTTTGACTGGAAAGACTTTGAGGCTTACGATGCATTAGGAGAAGTACCGGTTTCAGTGTCTTTTTTGAAAAAAAAGAATTCAGGAACAACTCTTATTCTATCTGACTTAAATAACCCCAAAATCTGGCAAGGAGAGAAATTGGAGAAATTAAAAGGTGAACTTTCTCAAATGGTTTCCCCTTATAAAGCTAATAGACCTTTTGAAGTCTATATTCAGGTAAACGGACAAAAAATTGATCTAATTAAGGAGAATGAAGATTTACGAGAAATTGCACTGGCAAAATATGGATTTGAGTTTGATGGAAATCAACTATCTATAACTGGGCGTATAAAACCTGAAAAACTAATAGGCAATAAGAAAGATGATTATTTTGCTTTTATTGCTCCTGATAGTGGAAAAAAATTTAATAATTATTTTTTCAGTAAATTTAATTCACAAGATATTAAGCGAGGAAAAGACAACTATTTATTGGAATTCCACAGAGTTTTTGATATAAATTTTGGAGAGATAGCTGGTTTGGAATTTGATGAAGGTCAGGTTGTAAGTCCTGGAGCCTTTTCAGGTGAGATTAACGACTTCTCTTATGATAATTGGATATCTAATGATGACAGAATAAGAAGCACATTTGACTCATTAGCAAATTATAAGGCATTTGCACAAAGTCAGGCTGGAATAAAACTATATAGGAATGGATTCGCAGTTAAACCGTTTGGGATCGATGGCCAAGACTGGTTGAAACTCGGAGATGCACAAACATCTGCATCTTCATATTACACCCTTCGTCCTAAAAATGTGATAGGATATGTAGCCATTAGTGAAGATAAAAATAATCATTTGAAAGAAAAAACAGATAGGGAGGGGCTTATATCTAATGCGTATTCTAGAAACTTTATGTCTATAATGTATTTCGTAAGAGATAGTTGTAATTCTTTTATTGATCAAGTTAGACGTTCCTATAATAATTTTTTGACTGAGTATAAAATTGAAAACACTAAAGTCAAAACAGTTTCTCAGGCATTTAATGAAATAAAAGATACTTCTTTAAAAGCATCAAATATCAAAGACGACTTTTATCGGATCAAAACAGAAATAAAAGAAACGCGAACCAATACCGATAAATATGCGAAGTCAGTGGAGAGTTCTTCCCTCTTTATGACAGACGAACAAAAAGAGGCTGCAAGTTTACTTCAAAAAATTAATGCTGAATTATTGAATGCTGAGAATCTGCTTGAACTCATACAACCTATAATTAATAAAGCTGAAAATCTTCCTGATGTAATTAATATCCTTGAACCGAAAATATCAGTTCTTGAGGAGCAATTAGAGAACTTTTCTGAATTAGCATCTTTAGGTTTAACCGCAGAAGCAGTAAGTCATGAGTTTGCTACTATATCTGACAACTTAGCAGAAAGATCAGTTTTGTTTTCCCAAAAGCTTGGCGGGGGAAATTACTCTGAATCAGATATATATATACTTATGGAGTATATCAATTCAACAGTTAATGGATTGAAAATACAATTAAAGCATCTAGATCCAACTCTAAAATATAATAAAGAGCAACGAGGAGTTATTAATTTAGAAAAATTTTTCACGATTGACGAGAGTGAATATTATGATACCCGATTACAAAAGAATGGGATTAGCTTTGAAATAGAGATCATTCATAATTTTAGTATATATACAAATAAAGGAAAGATAACTCAAGTATTTGACAATATAATAAATAATTCAGAATATTGGTTAAAAGAACGACTAAAAAGTGATTCCGATTTCTCTCCTATTTTAACCATTAAAATTGATAAACCTTGGGTGTATTTATATGATAATGGTTATGGTATTGCACCATCCATCAAAGATCTTATTTTTCAACCATTCTTCACTTCAAAACCTAATGGTAGAGGTTTGGGATTATTTATTGTGCAACAATTGCTAGATTCTATTGGATGTACAATATCTATGGAACCTAAACGCAATAATTACGATCATTACTATATATTTTCCTTGAATCTCTCAAATATTATTAGTGAATAGTTATGCTACAGGTAGATGATCAGATTGTTGAGGCTGTTAAATCTATAAAGGCCTTACTAGAAGCCGGTAATGTAAAGAAAATAATATATATTGATGATCGATTCGATTATCAATATCATAAAGAAATATTTATAGGTTTACTCAGGACTTTAAGAAATCGATTAAATCATCTACCAGGAAGAAAGCCTAAATATAATTTTGTGCAAAGTTGGCAAATGGCGGAACCTGCTTTTTCCCAATTTGCTGAGCAAAAATGGAATAATGCAACGATCCCTGAGAGAGAAAAATATTTGACGACCTTATATACTAAATTAAATGAGCCTGATTATTTGGCGGTAAATATTTTAGAAGACAGTATTGGAGATTTATTTCTAACTTTTACGCCTACTCAATGGAGTGAGCAAAAGGAAATTCTTTTTGGTGAGTTGCAAGATTATGAAAAATATTTATGTCTATTCGATTATGAATTAAATGACGGACGTAAAGGAGGACAATTAGTACAATCACTACTAAATAGTCCAAATGCTCCACAGGTATATTGTGGTATTTATTCTCATATCTTAGAACCGTATGAAGAACATGAAAAAAAAGAAGAATGGGCAAAATCTTTAGGGGTATCTAATTTTTATCCAATCTCAAAGAAACGACTCCAGAATAAGCCAAGCATTGCTGGATTTTGTAATGGATTAAGGAACGTGCTTCTAGTGAAAGATATTGAGGAGTTAAAGACTAAATCATTAGAACTAATCAATGCTTCTTTTGATAAAGTCAAGGATAGAATAGATAAGATACATCCAGATACATTTAATTATGTTGTGCAGAGGAGTTCTCTTGGAGAAGGAATATGGGAAATAGAAACCTTTTTAAGATTATCGAACGTATTGATGGATCAAGAAACTAAAAGGAGCCTTTTGCCAAAAGAAATAAGAGAACAATATAATGGTTCTATAAATCATATTCGAAGTATTGATTTGATAGAAACTATAAATCCGGACCGTTTTTATCAAGAGCAAACAAAAATAATAGAAGAGGAAGAAAAATACTACTCGTCCGAAATAATAAACAGATTACATTATCCTTTGAGGAATGGAGACATTTTACGAATAAAAGAAAAAGAATATATACTTCTCTGTCAACCATGTAATTTATCTGTTCGGAATAACGGGAAAAGAGCAAATGGTATTGATAATGCTTTCTTATTAGAAATACATTCTAAAGACAAATTCATTAATAGTGATATAGCAAAAATAGATACTTCACGAGAAGGCGAGATAAAATCTTTTAATTTAAACAGTAATCAAATTAGATATGTAAAATTTTCACAATTTACATATGTTCAACTGCTATTATTAGATTTAGTTATGTATCAAGATGATGGAATAGCAAAAATCGATTTGAATATTTCAGAAGAAAGTTTGCCGCATTCTATTCATTTGCCTCTTGTGAAAAGATATAAAGAATTAAGAAAAGAGTATAGAAAATATGCAGAAATACTTACTTCATATTCAACAATCATAAATGGTAGAAACGATAACCATAAACGAACTTTAGATGCCTATATTAATAAGCCTAAATATCTTAGTGATTTTAAAATCAATGGTGCAGAATGTTATCATGCAGAACATGAAATATTTGAATTTCCTATAAAACGCATAAGACACTATAAATCAACATATTCAACGGAGTTATTAAAGAAATTCATGGATTATCTATCCCGTACAGGATTTGACAAAGACTTTATATAAATAAACTATAATAGTTGTAAGATAATCATTCGGTAAGGTCTATATAGAATTGTAAGTATATTTGGTTTTTACAAATTCTGGCATTATCCTTAAAATTGTGTAATTTTATGGGGAAGCATACAGGATAAGGCATGGCTAACCGTTGGCAGTAAGCTTGAAAAAGACGCAACACTATATACACAATGCTCTTAAAATAAATTAATTTCAAATTTGCTGACAAAATAAATCAAAATTGTACCAATGAAAATTAAAGTAAGCACCCGAGCAACTACCTCTTGATTATTCCGGAGCATACGCACCCACGGATTTGATCTGATTATTCATTCCGACAGTTACTGGATCTCCAGTAAATTGTTAGCGTATTATTAGAGTGCCTATAGGCATTTATTAGAGCATTATTAGATTTTGACTGGTGATTCGCTAGTTTCCTTCGTTTTTCCAGTAATGCGGCAAGAGCTTCTTCAGGTTTTCATCATTCCCCGTGTAAACAGGAATTAAAAATACAGTGAAAATGGGAAAATCCTGTACAGTTTTTTGGGAACATTACCTACAGTATTTTCGGGAACAGGAATACAGTAAATTCTGAGCAAAAATAAACAGTCCTCAAGGTACCTTAAAAGAAGAAGACACCATAAGTATATACAAATGACTCGATTTTAAGTTTTGCTTAGGAATTTGAAAAACCACACAGGGTAACATAGCATTTACGACTACAAAGATAAAAATTTCAATTCAGATTTTTCATATTTTATGTACCAAAGCTAAAAATCCCAAATAAATTACATACATTTGCAAACAACTACAGGTTATGTAGTGTTTTGCAAATGTGATTTATGGCCAATTTGGAATCGGAGAGAAGTAATAAGTGGGATCAATTCTTTGTTGAACTGCAATCCCAAGGACGTTATGCCTTTACGTTTGAAGAATTACGTAGCCGTTTCAAGTCATCTGAAAAGACACTGCTACAGGGCTTGTACAGATATAAAACCAAAAAACAGATAGCTTGCAAATTCCGTTTTATCCTGCCCCCCCATTCCGGAATACTGACCCCTCTATAACTACATCCAGACAAGTAATATTTTAAATGGATAACAGGGGGTCAACCTGCCGGAATGTCTGCAACCTGGATATAACGGTTTGATTTGTGCCACTTTGAAAAGATCAAGTTATCTTGTCCCTAAAAAAGGGGTAGCATGTCATTCTTTCTGCATACCCTTCCAGGTGTATCCTTTGATCTCCTTTTTGTTGGGTAACAAAAAACTTGACAGCCAGGCAATCAGGATACTTACCGACACTCCGATAAAACCGTACAGCAAAAACGACAAGGGAGTATGCTCCTTGATGATCAGTAGCAGGAAGAGCCCTGTAATCACGCCGACAAGGGCTGCCCCTGCACCCACCCGGGGAAAGAATATTCCCAGGATAAAGAGGGCCCCCATTCCGCTGGTGAGAAGTCCCAGGAACGTGTTGAACTGGTCCCACAAAGAAGCGATGTTCCAGGTGGCCAGCATCAATGCCATACCCATTCCCAGTAATCCGCAGAGGAGACCCGACCAGCGGGCCATTTTCAGTTGTGATGAAAAAGTACTTTTCGGGAAAATGGTCTGGTAGAAATCGGATGTGAGCACGGCGGCAGAGGAGTTGATGTTGGATGAAAGGGTTGACATGGCTGCGGCAAAAATGGCGGCAATGAGCAGTCCGGCAAACCCTACCGGCATCTCCGACACGATAAACTGCGGAAATACCGAATCGATATTGGGATTGGTAACCATCATGCTTGCGGGGTTATCTTTATAGAATGCGAAAAGGCCGGTTCCTATCAGAAAAAACAAAATGGTGACCGGAACACTTAGGATACCATTCAGCCAGATGCTGCGGGAAGTGGATTTTTCATCTTTTGTGCTCATATAACGTTGTACGATAGACTGATCGCTGGTGTAGGTGATGAGCGAATTAGCCACTCCGCCAATCAATACGACCCAGAATACCGGCTGTGTAAAATCAAACCGGAAATCGAACGTCCGGAATTTGTGAAACTCGATGGAAGTATGCCAGAATTCTCCCAAGCCTCCATCGATACCCATTACCATCAAAACAAATGCAGCAAGTGCTCCAAAGACGAGAATAAATCCCTGTATGACGTCTCCCCAGACAACGGCCTCCATACCGCCGCTAGTACTGTAGATAATGGTTACCAACCCCATGACTACGATAGAGAGATAAATATCGAACCCTGTCACCGCATTCAGTGCCAGTGCCGGCAAAAACAGCACAATGGCAATGCGGCTCACCATAAAGACAACAAACAGGGCAGAAGCCAGCCATCTTGTGGTGCGGTTGAAGCGTTTCTCCAGGTATTCGTAAGCAGTACCCAACCGGAAGCGGGTAAAGAAAGGAAGAAAATAACGAATGACCACCGGGACAATGAGAATGATGCAGATATTAAAGACAAGCATACGCCAGTCGGTTGCATAAGTCTTTGCAGGTATCGACAGGAATGTAATAGCACTCAGCGTTGTGGCAAAAATACTGATTCCCGCGGCCCACCAGGGAATGCGTCCGCTCGCTTTGAAGAAATCCTCGGTATTCTCATTTCGTTTCATGAAGTAGAAGCCCATCAGCAGCATTCCTCCAAAATAGAGGATAAGCACCAGGTAGTTGATCCATCCGAAAGAGGGTTGTGAGGTATAATAAAGCTGCGTGATGAGGGGGGAACGCACTCCGGGGCGAATTTCCCCGCTGGCAATATAAACATTCTTTCCGTCGGATACATCCGATGTGACAGCCACGGGAGGATTCACGGTTTCTCCTGCTTCAAACCATGTATCGGTGATGGTATTGTAGATCAATATCTTGTTATGAAATCCCGTATGATGTATCCACAAACTATCTCTTTTAGCTGTATTGCCTTCCCGGACAGCCTTCTCTACCTGGTTAAAAATATGGCCAGTATCACCGCCGTAGAGCAGCACATGTGAACCACCCACAGCTGAGGCGGTAGCCATTGCCAAAGAAACTGAAGTGTCCTTATCGTGCTGGATATCTCCTTTTTGGGTCCACCTGTTGAGTGAAGGTCGGAAATGGTAAACAGATGCATAAAAGATTGTGGCTTCTCCGGCAGTTCTTCTGGCCCTTCCGCCAAAAGAGAAGAGAGCCACCTCTTCCCCATCCTGCTGGGAAGTAAGGGTAGCTCCCGAAACCGGTACTGGAAAATTGGGTAGTTTTTCCCATCCTTTTGTCGGATTGGAGAGGTCGAGCACCAAAAACTGGTCGGTTGAGGTGCCGTCGGCCAGTTCGCCGCCAACCAAATAAACCTTTGAGCCTATGACTGTAGCTGTGGAATTTTTTACCGGCACTGGTAGCGAGGGATATTCTGTGACAGTGATGCCGCTGCCGGAGTATGCCAGCAACCAGGATTTTCCGGTGATGCCATCCGGGGTAAGTCCACCCACACAGAGCAGTCCGCCGGGAAGCGTGGCATAGGAGCCTTCCGCCAAGGGTACAGGCAGGTCATTTCCCTGATAGACCTTGCTGAAAGACCCGTCAGGGAGTTGTTCAAAAACAAATACCTGATCCGAAAAATGTTTGATTCCATCCTGCCATGGTTTCCCTCCGGGGAAAGCGGATCCTCCAGCCATGATAAACCGGTTTTCCTGTTTACCGAAAAAAGTACCTGCCAGCCCCTCCCACAGGGTAGAATCTTCCAATGTCTCCATGGAGAAACAGTTGATCTGGTGAAGGGTATTTAGATTATCCGCTTTTAGGAAAGTGACGGATATGGATAACCACATCCATATAAGGAGATAGATACGTGAAATTTTCTTTCGGATCATGCAGTAAATTTATATGAAGTTTGTGGTGAATAAAAAATTGTAAGTCTTCGAACGCATCATGGTTGTATCTCTTTAAGAGAAACCGTCTGGAAGACCATGTCAGCCTGGCTGCTCTCATACAGAATGCCAAGGGTGGAGTCGTTCACCGATGTGATGCAGGAATAGCCACGTCCGCTGTATTCATCAAGCAGGATCTGTTTCTCTTCGGGCCAGGTATTGCCACCGTCGTAACTCACTTTCAGGGTGATGTTATTCCGTTTTGAGGTAGATGCCGGATTGACAAACAGTAGCAACGATTTTTTCACACCATCCTCCATATAATGATGTGTATGGAGACTAGCCATGCAGGTGGGTTCTATAAGAGCTTTCCGGGAGGTGGGGTGCTCTTTCCAAGTCTCACCCAGATCACTGGTAACAAACACCGATCGGCCGTTCACCTCCTCATTGCCCCTGTTGCGGTTATCCCGCATATTCAGCATCAGTGATCCGTCTTGGAGTTCAACCACGGCACACTCTGTCGTATTTTTGGTTGCCGGGTTACTTGTTTTCCATGTCTTTCCTCCATCTTTGCTCCAGGTAATGTTAGAGAATGAGGTGCCATTTTCATCCCTACCTTGTGATGGAAAAACCAACGTGCCGTCAGTCATGGTGATTCCCTGTCCGGGTGCCGGCGCAAAGAGCCACCACTCCTTCTTTTTTGCGGAGGTGATGTTGATTGGCTCGCTCCAGGTGAGGCCATCGTCGCTGCTTTTCGTAATCAGGAACTGGGAGGTTTCCTTCACACCAAAGCCGGGCTGAGAACCTTTCGCACGCCATTGGTGTAGCCACCGTGTGCTGTCGGCAGTCAAACCCTCAACCCATTTCCCTGTCTCCGCATCCAACAATCCGTGCATCCACAGGCCGGCTACATAAATGTCTCCTGTTCGATCATCCACCAGGATGCAGGCATCGCTCACCCCGTTATATTTTTCCGGCATGCCACCCCACTCCTTCCTATCGAGTACTACCTGCATGGGTTCCCAAGTGCGTCCGCCATCGAAGCTCCGGTTCAAGGCAATGTCCATATGACCCTGCAGGTCGCGCGCACTTTCGTAGCGTGCGTCATAGATTGCCAACAACGTACCTTTTTTTGAAGTAGCCAGACCGGGTATGCGTGAGGTGTGTACACCATCCTGTCCATGTTGCCGAAGGGCCACACCTGTCCGCAGGGGCTGCGCGTCACTGTCGGGGAGGCGTAGCCTGCCCTTGTCGGTGACGATCTCGCTGCACTGTATGCCGATGCGGTGGGTGAGGTCAATCTCCTCCTTCAGGGTGACGGTCACCCAGAGGGTGAGTGTGTCTCCGGTCACGGGGAAGTGATCGGTAAAAGTAGCCATAGTGCCCTGCAGCACTGCCTCGCCCACCGTGACCCCAGTATCGGGAAGCCCTTTCTCGTTGGCTCCGAAGAGCGTCACCTTCGTGATATCGCCGATATCGGTGGTCCCCTTCAGCGAGAGCACCACCTTCTCCAGCGTATAGTCGCCCGGCTGCTGCCGTATCAATGCTATCTTCTGTACCGGGTTAAACTCTTTTCCGGTAAGCACAGGAAGCACCGGGGAGGTGAGGGAAACTTCCACCTCTCCGGTTGTTCCGCAGGAAATCAGCAGCAATGCCGCTATCAGTATGATTTCTTGTCTGATCATCTGTCTGTATGATTAATAGTTATACAGGTCTCTGGCTTCCTCATCGCTCAACGCTCTTTTATAGAGAATGTAATCATCGAGGTAACCGTTCAAAAAGTTCTCCGGGCTGAATGCCCCGCTGGTGATCCTGTAGTTACAGCCGATGTAGTAGGGCGTTCCGTCGATGGTTTTGATGTCCTTGCCCAGGTTGCTCACCTTCAGTACGCCGTCGATGTACATGTAGCCGTCCTTGCGGCCTGCCACCTCCTTGTAGATGCAGACAAAGTGGTGCCACTGGCCGTCGGTCATCGACTGATCCTTGTACTCGACCCAGTTACCGGCTTTGCCCTTCTGCTCCACGACAAAGCGGGCAAAGGGACTGGCCGGCTGGAAACGGAACCAGCTCTGACGGTTCTCGTTGTCGGGGCGTGCACCGGGGCCGGAGCCATGGTGATATACCGCCTGATTGCGCGTGATGGGAGGCACCTTGACCCAGAAGGCGACGGTGAAGTCGGACGTCTGGAAATCGAGATAACTGGTCTCCGGTACCGACAGGATGGCATAGTTGCCGGCGTCGACGCTCATGAACTGCGCTGCCGTGCGTCCTTCCGCGCTGACACCACTATACCGCGTGTCGGCATTGAAGAGGATATTCACCTCACCCTTGCTGATGATGTCGGGGTTGAGTCCGTGAGGACCGGCATCGGCGCTGCTTCCGTCGAAGGGATAGAAGAGTACCAGCTCTTCCGCGGGGATGACCGAGACATATGCCTCCTTGGTGATGGTAGAGCTGTTGATCTCGTTGGAGGTGGTGAGTGTCACCTTGTACCGGCCCGCTGCGGCATAGGTCACGACGGGGTTCTGCTCGCCCGAGGTGGCGGGGGTTCCTCCCTCGAAGGCCCACGACCAGCCTGTGGCGTTGCCGGAGCTGTTATCCTGAAAATGGATGCTGCCGCCGGCATAGGTCATTCTTGCCTGGGCAGCAAAGTTGGCCGCAACAGAATATTTGTCGATCACCGTCAGGTAGTCTGTCATTGTCTTGCTCGATGAGGTGTTGGGGTTCGTGGCGGTCAACTTTACGGTGTAAATCCCCGGCACGAAGGTGAGAGAAGGGTGCTGCTCGCTGCTGGTGATTACCGCTCCCTCCAGAGGGGTAAACTCCCAGCGCCATTCGGTGGGATAACCCACGGAGAGGTCGGTGAAGGTGATGACATCTTCGTTGGTGGCGATGGTCTTGTCGGCAGTAAAGTCGACGGTGATCACCGACGGGTGGTTCACCGTGATGAACGACTCCCGCGTGATGGTCTGGGAGTTGCTGCCTCTGCCCACGACAAGGCGTACGCTGTAGGTCCCGGGTGTCTCGTACTTCACCTTCGGGCTGAAGAGGATGGAGCTGTCGGGCGATCCTCCCTCGAAATACCAGTTCCATTTGCTGGGGTTCCCCAGCGATTCATCCCTGAAGGAGACCTCTTCGCCGGCGACGATCTCCTGGGCGTCGGCGCTGAACTCAGGTGTCAGCACCTGTGCTGCCTCATCGGTGCAGGCAACCATCAGGGTGATGACGGCACAACCGAGTAAACAGAGTAATTTGATTGTCTTCATATGATTTGTCTTTTTTTTGTATGATGATGCGGGTGACGGGGTACAGACGTGTGTCATGTTGCAATGCCCGGCCCTGCGGTTATTTTATTCTTTCCTTGTTGATTTTTTCGAAGCTGATCTTCTCGTAAGGGTTGTTGACTCCCCGTTCATAGAGAATGCCTACCTCACTGTCGGAGACCATCACGATGTCGGAGTAGGCCGAAGGGCCGCTGTGTACCACGTAGGAGGCCGGCCAGGTGGTGCCGTCGTCGCTGCTACGCCGCAAGGTCATATTCACCCTTTTGGAGCTGGCGGCATTGGAAAAGAAGAGCAGGTGCTCACCGTCGGTCGTGTGGTTGAGGATGCTCGCCTGGCAGGTGGGGTCGATCAGCGCATAGTCCTGCCGCGACGGGGACCAGCTTGCGCCGCCGTCGCTGCTGAAGGCAACCGTACGGTAGGGGCTAGCGTTCCGCATGTTGAGAACCAGGCGTCCGTCGGAGAGCTCCGCCACGGTAGATTCGTTGCCGCCCAGCGATTTGCCACCCATATGCCATGTCTCCCCCTTGTCGTCGGAGTAGATGACATGGGAGTACTGCTTCCGGCCTGTACCCACCTCTATGTAGTCGCAGGGTATGACCATCCTTCCCCGGTAGGGTTCTTTGGTCAGGACGATGCCATGGCAGGGGCCCGTGGCATACCATCCCCAGGAGGGGTCTTTCACCGAGGAGGTGATCTCCTTCGGACGTGTCCAGGTGAGGCCGTCATCGTCGGACCAGCTGTGGAACACCCGGCGGGTGTCGGTGCTGGTGCCGGCATTGATGGCCCCGATGTTGTCCTCTCCCAGGTTCCAGGTCATGAGCAGGTGTATTCTCCCGGTTTCGGGATCGACCACCGGACTGGGGTTGCCGCAGGTGTTGCCTCCATCGTCCCATACCATGATGAGGGGGCTCCACGTCTTGCCATTGTCGACAGAGCGCCGCAGCACCAGATCGATATCGCCCTCATCCTTACAGTTTCTTTTCCTGCCCTCGGCGAAGGCCAGCAGCGTGTTCTTCTTCGTGCGACTGACGGCCGGTATGCGGAAGCAGCTGTAGCCCTCCGTGGCCGCGCGGAAGATATCGGGAGCCGTGACGGATGTCTCTTCCGGGTCAGGATCCGGACCGGGCTTGTCGATGGGTGGTGTCTCGGCCGTGCACGCCGTGAAGAGCATCAACCCGATGAGGAAGAGCATGGATGAATAGTCGCTTCTCATTTGATATCGCTGATAGGGATGATTTTGAAATCGAGTCCTTCGGTATAGCGGTTTTTACCGCCTTCATAGAGGATGGCCACCTTGCCGCCCTCCAGCTCTACCATGTCGGAATAGCCGGAGTTGCCGGTGTAGACAACATGGCTGCCGTTCCAGGTGGCTCCGTTGTCGGCACTCCGGCGGATGGTCATGTTGGTACGCGTGGCTGCTGCCGCATTGGAGAGGAGCAGCGTGCTGCCGATGGTGAGGATGCTGCCCTGGCACTTGGCATCGAGCTGGGCGGCAGCCACTGCCGGGATGGACCAGGTGAGACCGCCGTCGTTGCTCAGGCTCTGCTTGCGGTAGAAGCCGTCACTGGTACGCATGTTGAGGAGGAGTGAGCCGTCGGCCAGCTCAGCCACAGTGCATTCACCCACGCTACCCGCAGGGGTAGGGCTGCCCGCCTTCCAGGTGGTGCCGTAGTCGTCGGAGTAGATCACGTGGGAGTAGTCGACGACCTTGCCGTTCTCTCTGCGGGTGAAGTAACAGGGTGCCACCAGTCGTCCGGCGTGCGCACCTTTCTTCAGCTGGATGCCGTGTACAGGGCCCGTACCGTACCAGTCCCAGGAGACATCCTTGACGGCTGAGGTGATCTCCGAGGGCTCGCTCCAGGTAACCCCTTCATCGTCGGACCAGGTGTAGTAGGCCCTGCGGGTATCTTTTCCGGTAGCATTCACCAGGGTGCTCCACTTGTCGTCGCCGTGGTTCCAGCTCATCAGCAGGTGCACCCTTCCCTTGTCGTCGACGATGGGTACGGGGTTGCCGCAGGTGTTGGCCCCGTCGTCCCATATCATGATCTGGCTGCTCCAGGTCTTGCCGTTGTCGGACGACCGCTTCACCACCATGTCGATATCACCCGTGTCGCCGTTGCTCCGCAGCTTGCGTGCCTCGGCGAAGGCGAGGAGTGTGCCGCCGTTGGTCTTCACGATGGCGGGGATGCGGTAGACTTCGTAGCCGGCGGTGGCCTGCCTGAATACATAGTTGAATTCAGAGACGGGTACGGGATCGGGGTTCGGGTCGGGATCGGGGTTGATCACTCCCCCTCCGTCGCCGCAGGCCGATAAGAGCGTGGGCGTGAGGAGGAAAAGGATCAACCAGCATTTCTTACTGTAAAATATCATACTTACTTGTTTTTTTATCAGGGTGTGCTAAAATAGGAGGATGTACAGTCATGGACAGCGGTGTGCTGATGTCATCAGTTGCCAGTGTCATAACCTTCTGTCTGTATCAGGTTGGGATTCAGGTCGAGCTCTCTGAGCGGTATGGCCAGGTAGAGCGGGACAGTGACTCCCTCGTCGGCTTTCTTGCGGAGGTTGGGTACCACCTCATACACGTCGATGGTGCCGCCGAAGTGGAAGCGCAGCAGGTCGGGCCATCTCTTTCTCTCGAGGTAGAGCTCCCTGCCTCTCTCGTCCAGTATCTCCCTCTCCACGGAGAGACGGTCGGTGGCGCCGGTGTAGGGGCCGGTCTTTGCCCTGTTCCTCACCTTCTCCAGCTCGGCGATTGCCTCGGGGATCCTGTCGAGGGCTGCATAGGCCTCGGCCTTGAAGAGGTACATCTCGGCCAGGCGGTAGACCACGATGTCGGAGTCGTAGCTACGGTCGCCCTCGGTCTTGGTCCCGCGCATCTTGTTGTCGAAGATGCCGATGAGGTTGCCTGCCGCATCGACCGCCCTGATGTAGGACTGGTCTCGCCGCACGTCTGCCGCGTTCACCGCGAAGAGGGCCATCAGCTCGTTGCTGGGTGCATAGGTGCTGCGGGCACCACCCTTGGCATAGGGTATATCGTCCTTGTTGACCGCCTTCTCCACGAACACATCGCGTGGCTTCAGGCTCTGGCTGTACTGGGCATCCTTCTCGAAAATATTGAAATGGATGGCGAAGATGACCTCTTTGCCTTTTTTGGTGGCGTAGATGTTGCCGAAGACCTCTTCGAGGGAGAGTCCTGCCGAAGCCTTGTCGGCAAGGGTGATCACCTCCTGCAGGTCCTGGTCGGTGCCGTCGAGCACCTTGGCCTTCCACAGGAGTATGTCGGCCTTTAGCGCCCATGCTGCCGGCTTGGAGGCACGGCCCTTGCCATTGGCATAACCTTCCTTTGGGAAGAGCTCGATGGCTTTGTTCACATCATCGAGTGCTTGCTGCAGCACCGCGGTAGCGGGCGACCGGGGCAGCTTGGGTTTGCTGGCACTCTCGGTGGGCTCCAGCTCGATCGGAGCATCGCCCCATACCCTCACCAGGTTGAAGTACATCATGGAGCGGATGAAATAGGTCTCGGCGAGGATGGCATTCTTCTCCGCTTCAATACCGAAAGGGATGGTCTCCACATTCTTGATCATCAGGTTGCAGTGATGGATCACCGCGTAGTAGTCGAGCCAGCTGTAGCCGTTCTGCGCGGTGAGGTTCTGTGCCCACAGGTTGGAGGGGCCTCCCTCCAGGCCGGTGGTAAAGGCATCGCCCCTGTCTTCAAAATGGAGCGTGGCGTTGGATACATCGCGTAGACGGGTATAGATACCCATCAGGTAGCTCTCGGCGTCGCCCTTCGAGTTCCAGTAATCATCGCCCGTGATGCTGGAGACGGTGTCCACCTCGAGCAGGTTGCAGGCATGCAGCAGGAGCAGTGACGTTGCGAAAAGCATGTATTTGATACTCTTTTTCATGATTCTGTTTATTTTATTTCATTTTGGCCACGGGCAACGGGCGATGATCATACACGGTGTGTGTGGCTGACCGGCAGGCCCGTTTCATCCTGTAGCTGTTTATTGTTAGAAATTGATTCTTGCACCCATGTTATATTGTCTCGGGCGGGGATAGATGCCGTAATCCACACCGTTATAGATCTCGGGGAACATCCCTTCATACTTCTTCAGGTAACCCAGGTTATAGGCTCCGGCGAAGATTTCCACCTCTCCCAGCTTCATCCGGGAGGTGAGTGAAGCGGGCAGCAGGTAGCTCAGTGATACCTCCCTGAAGGCGAGATAGTCGCCCTTAGTGAAGTAGAGGCTGTTGTTGGTGGATCCCTGGGCCGTGCTGCCGATCTGGTTGTCCCAGCGCATGTGATTGCGGTACTGGTAGTCGTAGTCGCTCTGCACCGTATACTTGGGATATCGGGTGCCGTCGCCGGCGCTCTGCCAGGTGTTGGTCATCGCCTCCTGGATGGCGTTGTTGTTGTTGCGGGAGCTGCCCATGATCTGGCCCTTGAAGCCGTTGTCGATCACATGGCCTATGGCCCAGTCCATCACGGCGCGTACGGTGAACCCCTTGAATCGGAGGGTGTTGGTGATTCCTCCCGTTTTGTCGGGGCGGATATAACCCATGAAGACCATGTCGCGCGAGTCGAGTCGTCCGTCACCGTTCACATCCTCGAAGCGTGAGTCGCCCGCATGCTTGGTTCTTCCCTGCGCGTTGGGGTCGGTAGGGGCGCCGGCTGCTTCTTCCTCGGTTTGGTAGGTGCCCAGGTAGTGGAAGGCCCAGCGGCCGCCGAAGCGTTCTCCTTCAGCCAGTCCGCCCACTTTCTTCTCCTCTCCTGTGGTTGGATCAAAGACGAAGTTACCGCCCACCCTGTTTTTATCCTCTCCGTTGAAGGGCAATTTCTCCACCAGGCTCTGGTTGTAGGAGAAGGTGAGACCCAGATCCCAGGTGAAATCTTTTGTTTGCACGGGTGTGGCGTTGAGCTCCACCTCGAAGCCGTTGTTGCGGATGGATCCGTAGTTGCTTTTGATGGAGCTGAAGCCGGTGGAGTACCAAAGCGGCTCATCGTAGAGACGGTCGTGTGTCAGCTTGTTGTAATAGTCGAGCAAGATATTCAGCCGGTTGTCGAAGAAGCCCAGGTCAACCCCGATGTCGTAGGAGTCCGTCGTTTCCCAGCGCAGCTGCGAATTTTTCAGGGTGGTGTTGAGTATCCCCACCTTGCCCATGTAGTTGGTGCCGGTGATGGCATAGGCACCGCGTGAGTTGGCCACGCTCAGGTTGTTGTTGCCGGTACGTCCCCAGCTGGCGCGCCATTTCCAGCGGCTCACCACTTCGGCGAGAGAGGAGAAGAAACCTTCCCGGTGCATGTTCCATCCTGCCGACACCCCGGGAAAGATGCCCCACATCTTATCTTCCGCGAAGCGCGACGAGCCGTCGGTGCGCAGGCTGGCAGAGGCCATGTATTTGCCTTTGTAGTCGTAGCTCACGCGACCGAAGTAGCTGAGTGTGGCCTCGTAGGTCTTGGTAGAGCTCACCCGCTGGGTGCTGTCGGCCGTCGCATTGAGCGTGGGTATCAGGTCAATCATGGAGCCACTGCCGCTGCCGGAGAAACGGTAGCTATAGTCGTGGGTGTAGCTGGTGCCGGCAACTGCGGAGACGTTGTGGTTTTCACCCAGTTTCTTGTTGTAGGAGAGCAGCGCATCGCCCTGGAGATGCCTGTCGTAGTTGTGATTGGCCGATGCCGGACGGATGGTGTTGCCGGTAGTCTCGTTGTGTGCCTGGAAATAGTTCTCGATACCCTCCGTGCCGAAGTAGAAGAGGGAGGGGGAGAAGACCAGCCCGGGCAGGATGTCCCAGGTGGCAGCCGTCTGGAAGGTCGTCCTGTAGACAGTCACATCATCGTAGCGTGTCTTGTAGTAGATCTCATGGAGCCTGCTCCTGAAGGAAGAGATCCCTTCGCCGGGTGCCGGTGTGCCGTCTTCGTAGTAGAGACGGTAGGTGGGGGGTGTGAGGATGCTGCGCGAGATGGTGTTGGCCGTGTTGCCGCCGCCGATGGCGTCCCTCACCTGCAAGTTGGCCTTGGTGGAAAGGCTCCACTTGTCGCTCAGCTTATAGTCGCCGTTGAACAGGGCGCTGTAGTTCTTGTAGTTGGTGCCCCGCAGGATCCCATCCTGGTCCATGTAGCGGAGGCCGATGTAGTAGTTGCCGTTGTCGTTGCCGCCGGATACGCTCAGGTCGTACTCCTGCTTTTGTCCGGTGGTGAAGGTGGCATCCTGGAAGTCGTTGTCCTGAAAGATCAGCTGGCGGCCGGTGACGGGATCCTGCATGGTCTCCCATCCCTGGTTTTCGAGCAGGTCGCTCACATACTGCTGGCCGTAGTTGGCGAGGTACACATCCAGGAACTCGAGCGTGTTCTTCGCATTTCTGGGATTGCCAGTGGACATGCCGAAGGAGCCACTGAGGAACTTGGCCTGGTCCTGCTTACCGTTGTAGGTGAGTTCGGGCTGGTTGAACTTGGCGATATTGCTGCGGGTGAGGTAGATATAATCTCTGGCATTGAGCAGGGGTATCCGCTCGGGCTGCATCTCGATGCCGTAGGTATAACGTAAGCTGACCTTCGCCTTGCCTTTCCTCCCCGATTTTGTTTTGATCAAGATGATCCCGTTGGCAGCCCTGGAGCCATAGATGGCTGTCGATGCCGCATCCTTGAGCACCTCTACCGACTCTATATCGGCAGGATTCATATCGGAGATATTCCTGAAGCCCTGGGAGACGATACCGTCGATAATGAACAGGGGGGCGTCACCCTCGGGAGAAGTGGAGCTACCACCACGGATGAATACCTGCGGGTTGGCGCCGGGCTGTCCGCTGGACACCTGCAACGAGAGGCCGGCCACCTTGCCCTGTAGTTGTAACAATGGATTTTGACCCGGTGTCTTCAGGAACTCTTCTTCCCCCACTTTCGAAATGGAGTGAGTGAGCAGGGCACGGGACTGTTTCCCGTAGGCGATTGCCACAAACTCCTCCAGCTCAACAGTGGAGAGCTGCATCTCAACGCGCAGCTGCTTCGGTTCCGTGATGTTGATCTCCTGAGTTCTGAATCCCACGAAGGAAAACAGCAGGGTGGATCCTTTCGGAACGGTGATCCGGAAGATACCGTCGATATCGGTGACTGTTCCCTGGGTAGTACCCTTGACTACGACAGAAACACCAGGCAGTGTCTCTCCCTCATTGTCGTATACTGCTCCCGAAACGGATATATCCTGTGCCAGAAGATGCGACAGTGAAGTAAATATAAAAACAAATAAGACCAAAAATCGATAATTTTTTCTCATCTTTGTTATGATTTTAAGATAATTGTGTTTTAAAATTATTCCAGGAAGGGGTACTGTTGGCAGGACATACCCCTTTCTCTATTTTTTCAGGCAACCAATCTGCTCCAGGTCGCTCCTGAGGGCAACATACTCCTCTTTACTGAATGAGGCCAGGGGGGAACGGCACTCACCGCATTCCATTCCGATAAGGTTCATGATGGCTTTGCCACCTCTTACGCCTCCTCCATATTTAATGATGACCTTTACTGTTTCAACTGACTGAATCTGATAAGCACGTGCCTTCTCAATATCACCGTCTCTCATTGCTTTCATTATATTCAAATATACGCCGGGTATATAGTTATACGTACTCCCCACGCCGGCCACGGCACCGAGAGCCAATCCGCAAATCAGTGTCTCGTCGAAGCCATGCAACACCTCAAATGCCCCGTTATCCAGCTGAATACAGTCGCCCATTTCCATCAGGTTGTTGTGTGTAAACTTCACTCCGGCCAGGTTGGGAATTGTTTTTCTCCCTTCGTGAAGAAATTGTGCAACCGAAAGGTTTACCCCGGTCATGGAGGGCATGTTGTAGTAATAGAATGGCAATTGAGGAGCGGAAGAAGCAATGGGCGTAAAGAAATCGATCAGATCCTTCACTTTTTCAGGCTTGAAAAAAGAAGGGGCGATACATCCGATTCCATCTGCGCCTTTCACTGCAGCATGACGTGCCAGCTCCATTGCCTCGCGCTGGTTATTGCTGCCCACATGGGCAATAATTTGAAAGTCTCCTTCACCACTTTTTATCCATTCCTCCAAGATCAGCTTTCTTTCGGCAGTGGTGAGGGAAGTAAACTCTCCTGTCGTCCCACAAACAAATACACCCGATATTCCCGAATCTTTGATATGTTGTGCATATTTTCTGATCACAGAATAATTTATATCTCCGTTGGTATCAACGGGTGTAAAGGTTGCAGCAATTAGCCCTTTTAGTTTTTTGTAATTGTTCATAGATATTTTAATTGGAATATATTTTTTCCTGTTTGAAAAAATGATTGTTTGTATACGTAGTTGGCGTTACGGAAAGTTCAGCCATTTTTCTGAACCAGGCTGAATTCGTTTTTCTGACTTATGAATATCCGGTATACTTCGAAATGTTCCTCTAGCGCCCTTCTGTATCCATCTTCGTCTCCATCCTTCAGGTATTGCAGTAAATTCTGGTGTGTGACAATACGATCTTCTTCTTTTAAACGGATATTAATGGGTGCCAGAAACTCCTGAAATTTATCCTTGACAAAAGTCATTACAGGATGAATGATGTCCTGAAATTCAGCGATGGTCTTATTTCCGGTTATTTTATAAAGTTTGGTATGAAACGCAAATTCACTGAATGGCGCATATTCGTTATTTTCATACATGATTCCCACATTCACAATCTCTTCGAGGCTTGCAATATCGTCGGGCGTGATTTTTCGGAATATTTCACTGCAAATGCCTATTTCCAGAACAATCCTAAATCCAAGAATATCAAAGAGGGTATCTTCACTTAGAATTCTCGGATCAACAGCACGTTTCATTCCGCCGAATATAGAAGGCTCGGAAAGTACCATGCCCCGTCGTGTGCGTGTCTCCACTATTCCCATCATCTTCAGTCGGCTTAATGCCTCCCGTACTACACTCCTCGACACCCCCAATGAGACGGTTAATTCCATTTCATTAGGAATAGCATCTCCTTTTTGCAAGTCCTTCTCTTTGAAATAGTTCAAAAGCCTGTCCTCGACCTGATCTACCAGTGTAGTTGAATTGTTTTGAATCCTAAGCCTTTCCATCGTAAGATTATTTTCAAATATATTTTCTCACTTAAAAATGAGCGATGTTTTCAGATAAAAATGCACAACAGATATTATTAATCTGATTTGTCTGACAAATAAATGAAGAATATTTTAAATATTTGTTATAAAACCTGATATTTAACAATAATATAACTTTTATTAACGCATTGAGAGGTGAAATTTATTGCAGAGGCTCTCAGCTGCATAAAAACATTACGAATCTTGATATAGTTTGATGGAAATATTAAACTATGAGATATTATATAAACCTTTTCATCCTATTATGTCTTTCTTTTCCCTTAAAATACTCAACTCCTTAAACTTTTCCCTGCACTACGCAATAGATTTGAATTCAATTCAACTGATTTGCTTAAATGATATCTTAAATGTAGGTCCATTTGCGATGTAGACGCTGTGGAGGAAATAGGAAAAAAGAGTAACTGGTTGTCAAAAGTATTTACTGTTCCACATCAATGGATGCAGACAGCATGCTTACGCTCATAAACAGAGATGTGGAAACAATAAAAACACTTGTTGACAATTACAGGAATGAAGAAATCTATCTATGGACAGGACTTGTCGCTGCTGAAATCATTCATACGTCAAGATTATTATATCATCTACAACCGCAGAGTAACTATGTTCACCTGTTTGATTTTTCTAATTTTTCCATGAAAAACATCCACGGAGAGTTTATATACCCAAGATGTCTGGTTGCGATGGACTTATCCCGAGTTGAGGATCCAGAAAAGAGTTTCGTAAAATAACCGAAAAAGAATTGTTGAAATTCAGGAAACTGTAAGAAAGAGTCAATTTGGGGAATTCCCTGTTATGGATTTTAGATAAGGGTCAAATTGTAGAGAAAGAGGAAACCTATTTCGATTCCTTCTTGCTATCATATTGTTCTCAGGAATTTCAACGTCCTGCAGGAGTCCTTCACCCTTACACTTTATTTCTATTTTTCAAACACATTTTAAATATATTCAATCATGATGTTTAAAAATTTTGTCGAAAAATGAGAATGTTACCCTTAAATTAACTAAACTTGCAGTCAGTAATTTTATTCGACAAACACACGGTTGGTTTATTAGATACAAGATACATCCATGATTTTTCCTATCATATTATAGGCAACTCAAAATCAAATACTTTGAAATATGGACAACTTAACATTCACTGCATTCGACACCGAAACAGCAACTAGTCATAGTGCGAGTATTTGTCAGATTGGATTTGTTGTTGTTAGAGAAGGACAAATCACAAGCGAAAAATCATATCTTATTCAGCCGCCGGGCAATGAATATGAAGCTCGACACTCTTGTATTCATGGAATTGATTCATTAAGAACAAAAGATAAACCTTTATTTCCTGAGGTTTGGGAAAATATTAAAGATGAATTTATAAGTTCACTACTTGTAGCACATAATGTAAGTTTTGATATAAACATATTAAATTCAACTCTTGCATATTACAATTTGCCAAGACCACAATGTAATTGTGATTGTACTTATCAGCTTTCTGGATTAAAATTAAAGTCTCTCGCTGAGTCTTTAGGAATTGTAATGACGAAGCATCATGATGCTCTTTCAGATGCCAAAGCTTGTGCCCAAGCCTATTTGTTTCTTAAGCAAGGGATTAAACCAAATCTAACTTTAATAAGAGAATATAAGAATTCAAACCCTTTTGCTGGACATGAGAAACTTACAGGAAACATTCTTAAACCGGATTTGAATGTTGAGAATATTTTAAATCCATTTTACGCAAAAAAAGTAGTATTTACAGGGATTCTGCAAACCATGACAAGAGATGAAGCGGCAAAAAGAGTTAAAGATTTGGGAGCTGATATCGATACTGGTGTCACTAAACGAACAGATTTTGTTATCGTTGGACAAGGCGCAGGACCTTCAAAATTGAAGAAAATTGAAGACCTAAATTTGTCGGGCTTCAAAATCCGAATTATTATAGAGGACGATTTCTTAAATATGATAAAATAAGAGCTGCGGGCAAGTAAAAAACATTACTGTTAGTAACAGAAATGCTCCAAATATATGTGAATTCGCTTTTATAAGACTATGCTAAATTATTATTATAAAGACTCAATCTGTTCATTCTTAACAAAGAGTGTTGATCAGGTAATAGGTGAAATTACCATATCGAATCAATTTGATTCCAATTTAAATCAGAATCATTCATGGGTAGCTGAAATTAATTGTTTACAAAAGGCCCTTCAAGGATTGGAAGGCACTATTTTCTTTGAATTCTCTATTCCTCGAATGGGAAAAAGAGTGGATACATTGATCATCATTGAAGGCGTAATCTTTGTTGTTGAATTCAAAGTAGGAGAGCATAAATATAACCAATCCAGTGTAGAACAGGTATGGGATTATGCACTGGATTTGAAAAACTTCCACGAGCCAAGCCATCAAGCACTGTTAGTGCCTATTTTAGTAGCAACAGAAGCAAAGAACATATTCAGTGAGATTGTCACTACCTCTCATAACGACAATCTGATTCTTCCAATCAAAACCAACGGGGAAAGTTTGAAAATCATTATACATGCTGTATTGGATTTTTATGATGAAATCCAAACTGTTGACCCTACCGGTTATGCTGCTGGAAGGTACTCTCCCACCCCTACAATCATTGAAGCTGCAATCTCACTCTATAAGAACCACACCGTAGATGAGATTACGAGAAGTGATGCAGATGCAACAAATCTCTCCAAAACAACTGACACAATCTCTGAAATTATCACCCAAGCAAGGGAGAATAACAAAAAAATTATCTGTTTTGTCACCGGAGTCCCTGGTGCAGGGAAAACACTTGTGGGATTGAAAGTTGCGACTACACACTTGGATGATGAAGGTGGAGAAGCAAGTGTTTATCTTTCAGGGAATGGTCCATTGGTGGCCATTCTACAAGAAGCGTTGGCACGTGATAAGATCAAAAATGAAAAGGAGAAAGGGGTCACTTTGACCAAAGGGAAAGCCAAGTCGAGCGTCAAAACATTTATACAAAACATCCATCATTATCGAGATAGTTATCTTGTAGATCCTACCGCACCATACGATCATGTGGCCATTTTTGACGAAGCACAAAGGGCGTGGAATAAAGAGCAAACGGTCTCCTTCATGAAACGAAAAAAGAACAAACCTGATTTTGATCACTCGGAGCCTGAATTTTTGATTTCCTGTCTGAATAGGCATGAAGATTGGGCAGTTATTGTTTGTCTCGTGGGTGGTGGTCAGGAAATCAATACGGGCGAAGCCGGAATTTCAGAATGGTTGGCAGCTATAAAGAATTGGTACCCACATTGGAGTGTCCATATATCACCGAATTTAACTGATTCTGAATATTCAGCAACCGATGCTATTGCAGCACTAAGCAATGTAACCGAAGTGCATCTCAATCCCGATTTACATCTATCCGTCTCCATGCGTTCATTTAGAGCTGAAAACTTTTCTCTTTTTGTGAAAAATATGTTGGATATCCAAAAAGAAAAAGCAATTGAAACGTTCAATCAAGTCAAAGAGAAATACCCTATCGTGTTGACAAGAGATCTGAAAAAGGCAAAACAATGGCTGAAAGAGAAGGCTAGAGGTAGTGAAAGGTATGGCATAGTGGTTTCTTCGCAAGCGCAGCGACTTAAACCCTATGCAATTGATGTAAAATCGCCGATGAATCCGATTCACTGGTTTTTAAATGGGAAAGATGATGTGCGTTCCTCGTACTTCTTGGAAGATGTAGCAACAGAATTTCATGTACAAGGATTGGAGTTAGACTGGGCCTGTATTGCTTGGGATGGCGATTTGAGGTATGCTAACGACGGATGGAAAACTTATGAGTTCAGAGGAAGTAAATGGCTAAATATCAAGAAAGAAGAGAGAAAACAATATTTAATCAATGCTTACCGTGTATTACTGACCCGAGCAAGACAAGGTATGATCATCGTTGTTCCTGATGGTAATTCAGAAGACTCAACAAGAAAGCCGGAGCATTACGATGCAACGTTCAATTATTTAAAAAGTTTAGGGATTCCTGTAATTTCGTAGTACTCCCTGTTAAAAAATACGCATATTACAAACAGGACACAATATTACTGAATGTCATTACATCGGTAAAGTGTTACTGAGGAATTAAGATTACTTCAGCTTATATTACGCTGTCTTATCCCAGATATCCATTTAGTTTTCAATAAGCATACTACGCAAAAATACAAAAAAACACAGACAACGATAAATATTATGTGCGGGTTGATCATACCCATGAGCGCCAAGATAAAAACTGTCTACTCTCTGCCGGACTCGGTACTGATCAACGAAACCACGACCGATGAACACGGTGAATTTGCATTCACAAATCTCCAAAGCGTAAACAAAATGCTGAAGTTCTCCGTCGACGGGTACAAAGAAATCTCGTTTCGCGCTTTGCCGGAACAGAATGTCAAGCTCCGGGGAGAGGCCAAGAAACCTGAAGAGCTGGCCGTAAAGTAAAAGCAGTTGACTTTTATGAAAAAAAATGAACGATTTTTTAGGTTCTTCGTCACTTTTGGTGGTCATCCCCCATCAGGAAAGTACTACTTTCTTTCTAGGTAACTCAAAACTCGCCCTTCCATTACCGGTTACCTGCAAAGTGACTATAAGCAAAGTTATACTCGTATCTCCACAAAATCCAATTTTATCAACTCCCACTCTTTACCTTTTAAGCAGATGGGATCAATATCCTCATCGGCAGAAGTAAAGTCTGTAAAATTAGCAAAAATTTGATCCCGATCATGAGTATATTCATGTCGTTGTTTATGTAGTTCTAACATTTGAGGGAAGGAGTAAGTATTCAAAAGTTCGTGTAAGTCCCAAAAATCTTTTTTCCTTCCACCACGAGAAACAACATCGACTTTCATTGCAACAACATCATCAAGACTAGCAATTCGAATATTATCTATCACATCACATGGATTAAAAATTTCATCATGGTAATATAAATCAACTTTTATATTTTCATCTATTGATTCTCCAACATAGTATGAACGACCAAAACCGATAATATTTGATGTGTCTGTACAGTAATAATATTTGTAGTTATCTCGAAAAAACTTTTCATAAACAGAGAAATCCAAACTACCATAAAAAGCATTGGTAAACAAATCGATATCAACCGAAATTCTATGCCCTAAACGTAAACTAAGTGAAGTTCCACCAACCAAATAAAAAGGCTCAAATATAGGGTTAGCCATAATCTCTTTGAGAATCTTTCTCATCAAGGGAGTAACCGTTTCATAATGTAGTTTGATAGCCATTGTCTAATTTGATAGATTATAATATCGGGTAATTTCTTCTATTTCGTCTTTGCTTCCTCTTTCAAAAACACGTTTGATAACTGCATTTTTATATTTAGCCCAATTAATTTTATTGAAATCAGTATCCCAAAATAAAGATTTGCGAATGTGGGGAGCTTCTGTATAAATACTAGCTAAATCTTTTTCCTTGTATTGCTTAATATCATAGTGAGTTTGAAGAATAGCGAAAAAGCCTTCTTCATACCCTAATATCTGATCTATTTTTAAGGCTTGCTTAGTAGTCAAACTACGCCTACCTGCGATAATGGCATTAATAGTTTGAAATGGAATACCTGTCTCATCAGCTAACGCACGTTGGGTGAGGTGCTTCTTTTTCAATTCCCTTTCAATAAATTTCCCAGGATGAATACCTTTTATTATGTCGATAAGATTATTCATAAATAATTCTTTCTACAAAAATAAACAATTTTGTTTACATTTGGTTTGTTATATCAAAATAATTCCTACCCTTGTAACCTTCTCTTTTTGTAGGACAGTCCCAAGTTAGACAAAACAATTTGCGTAAAAGGCCGGTGGAAATGTACCTGACAACCGCTTAGTTTCCAGTGAAAAGAAAAAAGCGGGTTGATCATCCTCATGAGCGCCAAGATAAAAAACTGTCTACTCCCTGCCGGACTCGGTACTGATCAACAAAACCACGACCGATGAGCACGGTGAGTTTACATTCACAAATCTCCAGAGCGTAAACAAAATGCTGAAATTCTCCGTCGACGGGTATAAAGAAATCTCGTTTCGCGCTTTGCCGGAACAGAATGTCAAACTCCGGGGAGATCAGATTATATTTATACGACTTTTTTCAAAAAATCACTCAACCCGCAAACTTCCACATCATTTTTAAATGGATAAGATGCTGATACGGGAGAAACAATATATGTTTTATCCGGTTTTGTGGTTTCTATAGCTCTCCAAAAGCCTTTGGTCACCTGTGGTGCCGATGAGGCTTTACATTCTACCGCTATCGTTCGGGAACCCCTCTCAATAAGCAAGTCTAACTCATCCCCTGTAGCACTGCGATAAAAAGAAAACTTACAATCTCTCAATGAAGAAATGATGTTTTCAATTACAAATCCTTCCCAAGATGATCCGAAAACAGGGTTGCCCATTAGTGAATTGAAATCATCCACTTGTAGCAGCCTATGTAATAACCCACTATCTCTCACAAAAATTTTTGGGGATTTAACCAGACGTTTCTTGATATTCTTTTCAAATGGCGGTAGCGAACGGATAATAAAGGTCTGTTCCATCAGGTCGATATACCGGCGAATAGTTTGATAGGTTACACCTAGCGATTCTCCCAATTTGGACGAATTAAAAAGTTGCCCTTGATTGTGCGCACACATAGTCAGCAGACGACGAAGTTGCAATGCGGGAATTTGAAATCCGAGCTGTGGAATATCCCGTTCTACATATGTTCTAAGGAAATTTTCTCTCCAAAGTACACTTCCTTGTTCAGATGATGCGAGATAGCTATCAGGATATCCTCCACGAAGCCAGAACTTATTCAATTCAAAATCTATGTTTTGCTCAACTTCTTCAATTGTAAAGGGTGTGAGTTCAATAAGCCCGACTCTTCCGGCTAGCGATTCTGACGTTTTCTGTATAAGGTCCTGCGAAGCAGATCCAAGCAAAATGAACCGTCCTGGACGACGGTGACGGTCTATTTCACTTCGTAAGACAGAAAAAAGTTCCGGTACTAACTGAATCTCGTCCAAACAAATTGTTACATCCTGATTAGCCTGGAAGAATAACATAGGCTCTCTCAACTTGTTCAAGTCATCCAGGTTCTGAAGGTCCAAATATAGATAGGCATTCGAATTTTGATAGAGCATCTTCGCCAAGGTGGACTTTCCGCATTGCCTTGGGCCTAAAATGACAACCGCAGGAAATACGCTTAGATTCTCTTTTACAAATGTTTCTATTTTTCTGTCAATCAGATTTTGCATATCATAAATACAATTTCTATTTTGCACAAATGTAGTGAAAGTATTTAAAACTACCAAAAGAGACAGCCGCTTAGTTCCCAGGGAAAGGGAAAAAAGAAAACTATTGTAACCGGATAAAGAGAATTGAAGTCTTATGATTGTAACAAATAAAAATCAAGCAAGATGGTACAAAGAAATCTCGTTTCGCGCTTTGCCGGAACAGAATGTCAAGCTCCGGGGAGAAGCCAAGGAACCTGAAGAGCTGGCCGTAAAGTAAAAGCAGTTGGCTTTTATAAAAAAGTAGAATGTCGAGGACAGTCTGGCACGGATATCATTCAAGCCGACTCATGAAATGAATTATTCGGTCCTTCCAGTATATGCATCAACGCCAGATTTGCTTAATGGTTGAGCGAAGAACTTCTCGGCAGCTTTACTGATTTCGGCAAGCCATGGCTGTCCTCCTCCGGCGGATTGGACCACCCAGAGCTTAAGCTCTTTCTTGTGCCAATTGACGGAACAGTTAGTGCCCCAGGCACCACCATGACCAAACCAAGCGTCTTCGCTGTCCTGTTCTGGTGCTGACAAGCCGAGGGAATAGCCGCCCAGACCCTTGGGACGGGTGGAAAGAGCGAGAAGATTCTTCACGGTTTCTTCTTTCAAGATGCGCACGCCATTCTCTCCCAAGCCAAGATTCATCAGCATCTTATAGAACTTCAGCTGGTCATCGGCGGTAGTCCAGAGACCCGCACCGGCAGAAGCAAATACATGGGAGTCATTATAAGGCCGTTGCTGCCATGGCATTTCTTCACGCCACTCAGCTGGAGCGTTCTCTTTGTTCTCATAGAGTTCTATCTTGTTCTTAAGCTGTTTGTCGGTAGGCCAGAACCATGTGGACTTCATTCCCAAGGGATCAAGCACCTCCTGCTTGAGATATACCTCCCACTTCATCCCTGTGACGACCTCAACCACAGCTGCACCAATGTCAATTCCCGTATTGGAATAGAGCTCGCGGGTACCGGGCTCGAACATGATGGGCGATGCGGCAGCGATGGAGGCTGTCTGGCGAAGAGGAGCTCCTCCGGACCATCCGCCACCCCTGACGTCGGAGCGCTTGGCACTAATTTCGAAGGGGAAGCCTCCAGTATGGTTGAGCACCATACGGATGGTAAGGACGTTTTTGGCCTTACGAAGGGTCTTGACACTGTCATTTGCAGCATCCAACACCCATAATTCCACAAACTCCGGAAGATACTTTGAAACAGGATCGTCGAGTGAAATACGGCCCTCTTCCACCAGCTTGGCGATTGTCACTCCGCAGAAGCCTTTTGTCTGTGAACATTGCATGAATACATTGTCCATCTTTATTGGGCGCTTTTTTGATACGTCGGCATAGCCTATGCAGCAGGTTTCCTGCACGCCGTCCTTGTAGAATACACTAATGGCACCGGCCAACTGACCACTGTCCACGTAGGGTTGCAGCACTGTTTTTGCATAACTTGTCTTGGAGTCTTTCGGTTCATTCTTGACTGTAGCTGATAAACAGAACACAGCAATCAGCAAAAAAATCGTTTTCTTCATGTTTTTATGATGATAATTGGTTTATTGTGCAGAAGTAATCAATTAAAAGCAAACGCTCATGTTATTTTATAGTATATAATCATTGTTTTGCAAAGATACTGTTTTTCCTAAAACTATTTGCTTCTGCCCATTTTTTTTGATGTAATCAGGGATGGATAAGATGCTGATGGAGCACTGCGATAAAAAGAAAAAAAGGAAAACTATTGTAACCATATAAAGAGAATTGAAGTCTTATGATTGTAACAAATAAAAATCAAGCAAGATGGTACAAAAAATTCTCTTTTCTATTCTTCTAAGCGGGTTGATCATACCCATGAGCGCCAAGATAAAAGGTACTGTTTCCGATAGTAACAACAATCCCATTCAGTACGCCAAAGTGGCTGTCTACTCCCTGCCGGACTCGGTACTGATCAACGAAACCTCGACCGATGAGCACGGTGAGTTTGCATTCACAAATCTCCAGAGCGTAAACAAAATGCTGAAGTTCTCCGTCGACGGGTACAAAGAAATCTCGTTTCGCGCTTTGCCGGAACAGAATGTCAAGCTCCGGGGAGAGGCCAAGGAACCTGAAGAGCTGGCTGTGAAGTAAAATCGGCTACTCTTCCCTCCCACTCTATTCCTCAAACTTTATGTTTTACAAAAGTTTGAGGAATTTCTTTATCTTGTCGGGGCTTGGGGAAGACAGATTTTTTAATTTGCAATAAAAGGAGCTTTTCTGACAAATGTTTCATTTCACATGACATTACTCAACAAGCAAATTACTTTTATTCAAACATTTATTTATAAAATCTTTTTATATCGAAAGATATTTATTAGCTTGCAAAATTGCATTATCAAGATTTGGGAAACGGAGCGTGGGGATAATCTCAAGAATTGCGTACAAGTTACTGTAGATAAGCTAAACCAAGAAGATCACCATGGAAAATTAATGTAGCGGGAAATGATTAAATAGTCATTGTATCAGCATTTGTTAAATTAGAGATAAAATGACGTTAAAGTAAACCTGTAGGTTGATATTATGAAAATTGTTACTACCTTTGTAGAAAATTTATTCACTTTTTGGTATAAAGGAGTTTCCAAAGACGAGCTTGCATTTCAATTCAGCAATTGGAAAGATCCGGAGTTTCTGTACAATTTTTTTAAATTCAATTACAAAGATCTTCATCGATCTATCTGGAAGTACATTTCTATAGAATATGCAATAGATAAAACAATTCAAGATGCTTTAGAATTTGAAAGCGAATTTCTGGATAATCATGAAATAAATCTAGAAGAACGATTCAAACCTCTAAATGATTTACAAACTTCATTCATCAATTTGAATAAAAGTAAATGCTATGGCATGAATGCTCCCAGTTGGTTAAGGCTATATGGACTGCGTGTTGAGAAGGGTGTTTACGTGATTACAGGAGGAGCTATTAAACTCACACACAAGATGGAAGAAAGGGCGCATACCATGGAAGAACTTATCAAATTAGAAAAAGGACGAAACTTTTTAATGAAAGAGAATGTTTTTGATGGTGACGGACTCGTTGATTTCATTGAATTTCAACTTTGATAATTATGGGAAAAAGTTTAGATAGATTAAAGGAGCTTGCTGCCGGGAAAATGTCGTCTTGGCAGGAGGAAGCCAATTGGTACAGACAAAATAATGGATGGTTAAAACAATCTTCCAAAATAGCTTTTCGTATCCTTAGCGAATTGGATGAAAAAGGATTATCGCAGAAGGAATTGGCATTGAGAATGAATGTGTCTCCGCAATATGTTAGTAAGATAGTAAAAGGTAAGGAGAATCTATCGCTCGAGACCATATGGAAAATAGAGGAAGCTTTGGGTATTACCCTCATCTCTGTGAACGGAAACGTACAGTATGTTTATCCTGAAACAATAACGTATAATGAGTCATATACGAGAATTCCATTATCTAAGAGTTTGAGTACCCGGGTGAATGATGATTATGTCAACTATAAAAATACTTTCCAAAACAAGGATGATAATGTTGCATGAAAGAAACTATTAACTTCAGGTTAGTAAGACTGAGTACTGATCAGTTTGGTATACTGAGAGATATGTACGAACCCGATGCGCCGATAGGAGTAAATACACAATTAGCGTTCGGTGCCGGGGAAAAAGAGGAAATTGTAGTGGTTTCTGCTTCGTTCCGTTTTGAGTCGAATAATAAAACTGCGCCCTTTATCATCCTTGAAACAAAAGTGTATTTTCAATTAAAACCCGAATCGTGGAAATGCATGTACGATGAAGAAACGAACGAGCTTGTTTTAGAGAAAGGGTTCGCACGTCATCTCAGTGTAATAGTGGTAGGCACGTCCAGAGGAATTCTACATAGCAGGACTGAAGGAACAGACCTGAATCATGTCGTTTTACCGCTGATAAACGTTGAGGAAATTATAAAAGAAGATGTGATTATAAAATTAGCCGATAAGCTCTGAAGAGTTTGGGAGGGTAAGCCCCGAAATGAATTACTATGAAGAAAGAATAAGTGGTTGTTCAAAAGTAATTTTTTTAGAAACAGTTAAATTCAAAACAAATGCGAAAAATATCACTTTTCATTGCAACCAGTCTGGATGGCTACATTGCAAAACCTGATGACGACCTTAGTTTTTTAAGACTCATGGAAAAGGAAGGCGAAGACTATGGTTATGAGGAATTTACAAACACAATTGATACAGTAATTGTTGGAAGAAGAACCTACGATTATGTGCTTGAAGAAATAGGTCCATCTCATTATGACAACGGACAACGAGATGTTTACGTCATAACAAGAACTGAAAGGCCGCAAGTAGGGAGAACAATTTTCTATACAGGAGATATAACCGAACTTGTGAAACGACTAAAATCTGAAAAAGGGAAAAATATTTATTGTGACGGTGGTGCAGAAATAATAAATGAACTATTGAAACATGACTTGATAGACGAGTTTATAATTTCAGTCATACCTGTTTTATTGGGGGATGGTATCAAGCTCTTTAAAGATGGAAGACCTGAACAAAGACTTGAATTTATCACAGCAAAAACTTTCGAAACGGGCTTGATACAACTGTACTATAGGAGGGAAAAAACACACTAAAAATGATTATATTTGATAATCAGACAGAAGCATCCAAATATACGGATGCTGTAGCTACTTGAACAAGGGGTACAGTGGGATGAAATGCTGTTGTAATTTTGAAATTTTACTGTTGCTTCCAGCAGGTGCGCACTGCTCATGCAGGGTGCACATAAAAAACAAGAATATTTAATTGCAGGTTTACTATTGGGGTCCATTCGATTTCCGAATGGATGTACTCCTTCGATTAATTTGTTGATAACAATAGGGATTAAAATATTTTCATTAGTTTTGCAGTGATCAAAAAAATGATGGCGAAGCTTTGAACCATTGAAATCTAAAACGATGATGGAGTCTGAAAGTATCATGAATGAAAATTTATCTGCAATAATGCGTACACGCCTCTTTATATTACTTTTGGCAGTCTCGAACATGGCAATTTTTGGCCAGCAGTATTCCCCTAAACCCGTAACCGTGGGCGAAGACACATTTTTACCCTATATAAAGGGAAAAGTTATAAACAGAATACCAGAAAATGACCTGATTGCTCAAAAAATATTTGCCATTTTACGGCCACTTCCGAGTGTAAATACACCTCAAGGCTACGAGGTGGAAGCATACAGCGACGGAACCAGTCACATATTGGAGCTACACTTTATGCCCTATCTGCTGGAAGAAGGAGAAACCGTGCGCAAGCCGGGAAGCAATATCAACTTTTATTTCAATGACATAGCCTCTATTTTCAGACAACCCTTGCAGTCAGGTATCGGCGAAATTTATACCCTACCCGCAAAAACCGGCGATTTTATGGGCTTTCCCATCTATGAACACGAAGGACGTGAAACCACCGCAATTTACAAAGGCAATGAACCATTATTCCTGCCTGTTTCGCAAGAAGAATATCTCAATGCACTGATAAAATACGAAGAACAGAAAAACAAGGAAAATGGCAGTCCGATTTCTATGGATGATAATTTGAAAGAGATTGAAAAAGCATATCAGGAACTACTGAAAACCGATAAAGCAGCTGCCGAGGAATTCAGAAAAGATATGGAAAGCTTCCGAAAAGATCTGGTTCAAAATAACACCACAGACGATTTGACATCTTCCTACAAGAAAGAACTAGCCCACCAGTCGCCTGCCGAAAGAAAAAAGCAAGCATACTACGCCATTCATTCAATGGAAAAGAAGGGTAACTTTTCGGGGCTTGTTTCCGACAACGAGACCGAAAAAGCTCAACCATTGGTAAAACCGAACGACAAGGCAATATCCAAAAACACAAACGACAAGATTCGCTTAATCGTTGTAACATGGAAACCCGGTTACGCACTTACCGATGACAAGATGCATGAAATCTTGCAGAATCAAACAATTTGGAAACGGATTATGCAAGAAGTAGAATAAATAAACTCGGCAGAGAAAAAGCGTTCGGTTGTAAAGTAGATGACGAGCTTGTAAAGAACTTAAAACATTATTTTTATGTCAACATCTAACCTGAAACATTTATTTGAAGTTCTGACTGCCAGACCCTTCCTGACAGTACTCATGCTTTTTGTTGCTGCCGTTGGCAGTGTGGGGCATGGAACGGGTGATGAGCTGTGGAAGTTCTTCAGCAGGTTCCTCAAATAACGTAGATTGATACGGATATGAAATTAGATGATCTAGGATATAATGATAAGATTGAAAAATCAAGGATTGAGAATAACCTTGAAGACTTTGATATTGGCAGGGTAATTTCGGAACATAAAGAAAGATACATAGTTAAAACCGAAAAAGGCGAATTTGAAGCCGAGATTACCGGCAACTTGAGATTTTCAGCAAAAGGTCGCGAAGATTTTCCAGCAGTAGGCGATTGGGTTGCATTGACAATCTATGATTCAGGCTTTTCTATAATCCATGGAATATTACCACGGTCCTCAATCATTTCGAGGCAGGCTGTTAGTCAATTCGGAGAGGTACAGATAATTGCGACAAACATTGATTATGCGTTTTTAATTCAAGCGGTTGATCGGGATTTCAATATAAACAGACTTGAAAGATACCTGACCATTTGTTACTCATCAGACGTTAGCCCCATCATTGTGCTCAGTAAGACTGACCTTATAGACGAGCAAAGAATTAATGGGATACTGAACGATATTAAACTACGTATAAAAAATGTACCGGTTATTGCAATAAGTAACGAGACTCAAAATGGATATGAAGCAATAAAAAAGACGATTGAAAAAGGGAAGACATATTGTATGCTTGGTTCCTCGGGAGTTGGGAAGTCCACCTTATTGAATAATCTCTCTGGCAGGACCATAATGAGGACAGATACAATTAGCCAGAGTACAAATAAAGGGCGGCACGTTACAAGTCATAGAGAATTGATTATACTTGAAAATGGAGGGATACTGGTTGACAACCCAGGTATGAGAGAAGTAGGCATTGCAGACACAACAAGCGGATTAGAAATCACATTTGACAAGATTGTCAGTCTTTCTCAAAATTGTAAGTTCAAAGATTGTACACACACCCGCGAGACGGGCTGCTCCATTCTTGAAGCCGTTGAAAAAGGAGATATAGATAAAAACTCTTATGAAAATTACTTAAAATTGGAAAGAGAGAAAGCGCACTTTGAATTGACAGTGGTGGAGAAACGCAAAAAAGATAAAGAATTGGGGAAAATAATAAAGAATTATAAGAAGGACATGAATAAGAACAAGTACTAAACTTGACGATGCAAATATCCTCCGCTTAAACCGACATTATGAATCCCGGAGGAGACAAGTAAGGTGATGTAGTGAACTGTGTTGGATTCGAACCAACGACCTCTGCCCTGTCAAGGCAGCGCTCTAAACCAGCTGAGCTAACAATTCGGGCTTGCAAAAATACAACATTTCTTCAAACTTACATAAAAAAGCTGTTTTTATATACGCCTTTCGATAAAAATCGGGACCGTGACTGTTCTATAGATGATAAAGGTGCTTAAAGGCACAATTGTTTCACTTTTAAAATTTTATCTTTTATGAGAACAGTCAGCGGCCTCGACATCCACAAAGATAGCATATTTATGTGCATTTTGGACGAACAAGGCAAAAAGACAGAAGAAAAATTTGGTGTAACTACACGTGAAATAAAGCGAATGTCCTCTGTACTGCATACACATTACGTGAGTGATATTTGTATGGAAAGTACCGGTATTTATTGGATTCCGATTTGGCGGTTGCTTGAAAACGATTTCTCTCTTCATCTGGTAAACCCTCAGTTTCTTAAACAATTGCCCGGACGCAAGAGCGATGTGAAGGACGCGCAATGGATTGCAACCGCGTTGCTTAAAGAATTAGTCAGAGACAGTTTTGTTCCGGACGGGAACATTCAGCGACTTCGTCAATATGGGCGTCGCATTAACGAGATAAACAAAGATTTGGTTCGCTGCGAGCAACGTATCGACATGCTTCTACAACGCTGCAACATTCGTTTGAGCAATTATGTTTCACGCACCAAAAACAAGAGTTACCGTAAAGTAGTGGATGCCCTGATTGCGGGAGAGACATCAGCCGATGCGCTGGTCAAACTCATTCATGGACGCACGGTTAACCGATACGGGAAATCAGCCGTACACGAGGCATTGGAAGGGTGTATTTGTGAAAGTGACAGCGATTTATTGCAGCAGTACACTCAAAGCTTTGACATGCTTCAACTCCAAAAACAACAATGCCTTGATGCCATGGTGCGCATGTGCAATCAACTCTACCCCGAAGCCTTCTCGTTTTTACTGACCGTGCCGGGTATAAAGCTTGTCTCGGCAGCCATTATCATTTCGGAAATAGGCGATAATATGGAACTTTTTGCTACTGCAGCAGCCCTGGTGTCATGGGCAGGACTCCGACCGCGCAATGATGAAAGCGCAGGAAAAATTAAGAGCCGCCAAATAACACACGGGAACAAGTATCTGCGTAAAGCCTTGATGGAATGTGCCAATGGTGCTGCCCGAACGAAAGGTTCGGTGTTTTACTTCCGGTTTTGGCATTTGAAAGGGATGAAAAAACATCATAACGCCATTATCGTAGCTATCGCCAGGCAGATACTTACCATCATATGGACACTGCTTTCCAAAAAAGAAAACTTTGATCAAATGTATCGGATAAAGAAAAAAACTGCTTCTTAAAAAGGGATATTCTCCGTTTTAAGAGGCATTCGGGTTGTTTGTAAGGTCTTTATATTTGTGGTGGATTGATACCCCGATTTGCAAACTGACTGTAGCATACAATCCGTATTGAACGCCACTCAAGAAACAGAAGAGTTCGAAGAGGAAATTAATTATAATTTGACGAAAGACTTTGTTCTTCCGTCAGTGTACTTATTTGCCTAAAATGTCCTAAACTAACTGTATGGGTTTATTTAAACCGAGAAAGAATGGGATTTATAGAGGAAATATACAAACTTGCGGTAACCGTAAAAAAATACCGACACACATTAGGAATAAATCAGAGAGCAAGATTGTGTACATTTTGACACCAATTTTTCTTTTTTTAACGCAACTTTCCATACACGATCCCCAAAAATGCAGAAATTTGCATTTACCAATAACCATTTAAGTATTACTTATTTTTAAACTTTAGCTTATGAAAAAAAAACTATCAAAATCGTTTTTTGTCCTGACGGCTGCTTTCGCTTTATTATTATTGGCGGGAACAAGCTGCTCGAATGACGATATGCCTGAAACAACCTCAACGTTTCAGCTGAAATTGACGGATGCCCCTTCATTTTTGTATAGTCAGGTAAACATCGACATTCAAGGTATTGACGTGTATGTGGGGAATACAATGGAAGGAAGTGCCCAAGTAAAGGACGGATGGATGAAATTGAACCTGCAAAGCGCGGGTGTTGTGAATTTGCTCGATTTCATGAACGGAAAATACAAAGTGTTGGTCGATCAGGAAATTTCAGCTTGCAATATCACGAAAGTGAGATTTAACCTGGGCAGCGATTGTTCGGTAAAATCTCTGGTTACAGGCAACACATCCACATTGAAGACCAACGGAAGCTTCACTTTTTCAGTGGACTGGGACATCGAGGCAGGCGAAGATTATTCTTTTGTCGTAGATATTGATGCAGCACAATCGGTGAGTTTAGATCTCAACTTCGATCCCGAACCCTATGTCCGCGCTTTTGTGGAGGCTTTCGGAGGCAATGTTTCGGGTTATGTGCATCCGGCCACCGCTGTCAGATATATCGAGATTACGAACGGCACGACCAAGTTGTATACCATTGCCGAGAAAATTGCAGGGGCCATTGATGGTACCGACAAAGGATATTTTGCTTTTATCTGCCTGCAACCGGGCGACTGGACCATTAAGTTTGTAACAAAAACCACATCGGGATACCAAACCCGGGAAGTTCCGGTAAAGGTTACGGCAGGACAAACCTTTAAAATTCCCGCCGTGATAGAATTAAGCAAATAAAGCAAAATATTCCTGAACAACCGCGGATAAGGTTATCTGGTTTTATCCCCTTATTTGAGATCCTCAAATAAGGGGATTTTTTTGTAACCGTGGCGATGCTCGACACACACATGCCCCGGCATTATGTGGAATAAATACCCAGAAACCTATAAAAAAAGGACACGTATTCAAAATTCAGTTATATTAAAAATAATTTTGCCCGTCCATAAGTTAATTTTTATTCGAAATCGAGATAAGTTAATTTTTGCATACAAAACAGGTCTATTCTATTATGAATGTTCTAGAATTAACAAAAAATATTATACCGGAAGCCTATAATATCCAGAGGCAGGGGAATCGCGAAAATACGTCTTACCATGGTGTTGTGGAGTGTGTGTTACATTTTGACAACGGTAAATACAAGACCATTTCCAGTGATAACGCAAAGGATTTACTTTCCGTGAATATAATAAGATACAACCATAAATCGGAAATGGAAGTGGATTTCACCGAACGGGTTCTAATGCATTATAAGGACTCCGGTTCCATAGAGGATCTCGCCAGGCGCTGCGGTTACAAATCCACTAAGACATTTACCCGGTATTTCAAACGGATATTTGACACTACACCCAAGCAATGGTTATTCTTAATCAAGAAAAATGAAGTTATACATTATTTGCAAAATACCAATATACCCATTAATGAAATTGTGTCGATTACAGGATTTTGCAACATGTCGCATTTGGCGTATTTCTGTAAGACAAAAATTGGTTCAAGTCCCACAGAAATAAGAAACGAAGCCATAGAGGACAACAAGGGTTCCCGATAAGGCCTGGAGTTCCTGTAACAAGGGTTTAATTTCAGAAACATATAAAAAGATCTTTTATGGACATACTTTACTTCAATGAACACCAACAATGCCGGCACTACCTTTCCGAGGTACGTTCTCTTTTTAAGGTACACGAGTTGCCCGCCCACCATCGTATCATTATAGACTCAAAAGGGTTGTATGCCTTTGTCTTCATGCTGAAAGGAGAGGTGGAGATCAACTGCTGTTACGACCAGACCCACCGGCTAACGGCAGGAAACATGTACTCCCTGAACGAACAGTACACCTATACAGGCATCACGCTGGGCGACACGGAATCCATAATATTGATGTTCGAGAATCCACATATACGGTGTGATGAGTTTTCGCTCATCAAACTCCGCAAATACATTCCGAAAGAGACCCACTGCATCGAAAAGTTGCCCATACTACCGCAGATCACGGACTACCTGAACGGAATGCGATTCTACATCGCCCACAAAATGTATTGTGCCCATTTACAAGACATCAAGCAAAGCGAATGGTTCTTTCTTATGCGGGCTTTTTTCACCAAAGAGGAGAACGCCCAGTTTTTTCATTCCCTTATCCGGGGAAACAATCCATTCATGATTATGGTGAAGCAAAAAAGCCGGGAGGTGAAAACAGTGGCTGAACTGGCCTCAGCCTGCAATATGACGGAACGTACCTTCAGACGCCATTTCAAGCAATACTTCCAGATCGCCCCCAAGCAATGGCTACTGGAACAGAATAAACAACAGGTAGAACTGGAGCTGATGAAGTCTGAAGACGGACTTAAAATCCTCGCACCACAGTTGGGGTTCTGTTCTGATACACAACTCAGTAATTATTGCCGCCGCTATTTTAAAAAAACCTCGTCGGAGATCCGAAAGGCAAACAGTTGATCGGTTCACGAGCTCAAAATGTCCTATTTTCTATATTTTTTGTCCGTTATTTCTTTTCGTATGATGGGTTATCATTTTAAATTTGCAGCCGTCGCCAAGATCAATTAACGTAGCTGTTTTTCATTTTTACAATAAAGTAAAAACAAAATTAACGGTCTGATAGATAGGTCGATAATATTTGATTCTTTAGCATCGTTCAATCAGTCAAATGAACATAAGCTCAAAAAAACATTTTCAAAATATGTTTAAGAATTATCTGCACAGTATTCTTTTTACGGTTATCGCATTTATGTGTAGTTTATTTACGCTAAACGCTCAAAAAGCGGCGGTTAAGACCAATTTTGCTTATTGGGGAGCTGCCGCGTCGCCTAACGTAGGGCTAGAATTCTCCCTCGGAAAGAAATCCTCACTCGAATTGGGTGGAGGCTTTAACCTTTGGGATTTTAAAGACAACCGAAAAGCCAAGCATTGGTTGGCACAACCCGAGTTCCGATACTGGTTTTGCGAGCGATTCAACGGTCACTTCCTCGGCCTTCACGCTCACGGAGCGCAATTCAACATCGGTAATTGGGATATTCCCGTGGGGCGTCTGGAGAAGTTTAAAGACCGCCGTTACGAAGGGTATCTGTACGGCGGGGGTATCGGTTACGGCTATCAATGGATACTAAGCCCCCGATGGAACTTTGAAGCAAGTCTGGGCGCCGGCTTCGCTCGTATCCATTACGACATATACCCGTGTGCCGAGTGTGGGACAAAACTCGGCGAAGGCAAGTACAACTACTGGGGCGTAACCAAAGCGGCCCTGTCACTCATCTATTTTCTCAAATAAGCGGCGATGAAAAAATTCACACACATATTTATCTTACCGGTTGCCCTGTTTCTCGGAGTTACAACTGCGGCATACGGGCAACGAGTCTACTCGGGCCAGGTTACCGTAGAGAACCTCACCGGCATAAAAGAAAACAACACCCTTTCGGTGTACATGGATATTGTGTTGGACGCCTTAAAGATAGGCTCCGACGAAATGCTTACCCTCACTCCCGTTCTCACAGCCAATAAGGGAACGCAGAGCCGGGCTTTGCCTCCTGCCGTGGTCAATGGCGGACGACGCCAAAAAATGGTGGAACGGGCTCGGGTATTAAACGGCGACCCCGTGTTTGCCGAGACACCCCGGACAGTCTTGAAACGCAATAACAACACGCGTCAGACTATCAATTACAGTGCCGCTGTACCTCTTGAAAGCTGGATGAGCGATGCTTCGCTGAAGCTGGTTAAAAACGCTACCGGCTGTGCCGAGTGCGATAAAGGCAGCGGGGAGCAATTGTTGACAGGCAGGGTGCTACGCGAACCTTACATGCCCATATACAAGCTGACATACATCGTTCCTGAAGTGGAACCGGTGAAAGCACGTTCAGATCGCCATACGGCGACATTCAATTATGTGGTGGGCAAACACGACCTGGTACGCAACTACAAAAACAACGCTGTCGAATTTGATCGTGCGGACAGGGTCATCAACGAGGTAAAAGGAAACAAAGATCTGAATATCACCGAATTTACCGTGTCGGGATATGCTTCGCCTGAAGGGAACCATAACTCCAACCGTGCTTTGTCCGACCGCCGCGCCAACTCGTTTGCCGATTATCTGAGCAACGCGCACGGCATTAGCCGAAGCCGGTTTAAAGTGACTGGTTACGGTGAAGACTGGGACGGGCTGAAACAAGCGGTAGAAAAATCGGCGTTAGCCGACAGAGACGAAATATTGGGCATCATTAATAATGTAGCCAATCCCGATTCGCGCGACGCTGAACTGAAAAAACTCTCAAAAGGGCAGACCTACCGCACGTTGCTGGAAAACTATTATCCTCCGTTACGCAGAACCGATTACACCATTGCCTATAACGTGCGCGCATTCAGTGTGGAAGAGGCGAAGGAAGTTATACGCACCAATCCGAAACTGTTGAGCTTGAACGAAATGTATCTGGTGGCACAGACCTACCCTGAAAACAGCAAAGAGTTCAAGGAAGTGTTTGATATTGCCACACGCCTGTATCCCAACGAACCCATTGCCATTCTCAACTCGGCAGCCGCCGATATCGAGGGAGGCAACCATCAGGCAGCCATTGACCGCCTGAACAAAATAGAAAACGACCCGCGCTCGTGGAACAACCTGGGCGTGGCCTATGCACGCATGAAGAATCCGACAAAGGCAAAAGAATATTTTGAAAAAGCCGCTGCCCGCGGAGACGCAGACGCGAAAGCCAATTTGGAAGAATTAATTAAAACAACGAAAGATTAAAGCTAAAAAACGAGATACTAATCAATCAATTATTCATTTTTAATTCATTAAAACAATGAGAAAAGCAATTAAGGTTCTAATGATGGCTGCCATAGTATTTGGCTTGGCGGCCTGTAATAACGAAGAGGGTCCGGATGTGACCACCAAAGGGAACACCTATGCAAGTGTGAATGTCGCTTTAAAGGGCATTCAGACCAGGGCGCTGACGGATAACCAGAGTGACAATGCCGGTACACCGGCAGAACAGGTGCTGGCTACCTTGGAAATGCTTTCAACCGCAGGCAATGCCACATGGTCGCCGGCGGCAACGGGAAGTGCTGATGGTACGTTCTGGCATGAAACCGGGATATATAAAACAGCCCCCTGGCCAACCACAGCCGGAGCCCAAACCATGGCGTTGATTTTTAACAAAAACAGCGTTACCCCGGGCGATGCCACGGCCACAGCCGCCACTGAATATAGCGGTGCGTTATCCGGATTAACCAGCCCTAACTTCACCATGACATCCAAGGCTTTCAACGGTAATATTCTACCCAATATTACAAAAGATGCTTGCCTGGCCGGTACGGATCAGACGAAAAACGTTTTCACCGGAATTGAAGTGGAAAGAGTAGTGGCTAAAGGTATTGTCCGCCAGGCTGCTGATTTCTCCGGTGATGTGATGCAGGGAACAACCAAGGTTGCTACCGTATCGGAGGTTACTTTTGCCGCTGTGAACGGCGCTACCAAAACATACTTGTTCCGCGACAATGCGGGTTTCAGAACCATGGAAGTCGCTGACAACAATCAGTATACCGATTATAAATCGGCCATTCACACCGTCGCTCCCACACAAGACGCTGATGCTGCCGTTGCAGCCGGATTGGTCCGCCTGGGCGTTTCCGGAGTCCCCGCGGATGTATCAACCGCCAAGGATGTAAACGTGGCTGGCGCAACACCGGAAAGCGCAGATACCAAAGTATTTTATTTTATGGAAAACAGTGGCGCATTGTCCAACTTCGTTGCCGGTGGTGCCATTGAAGAACAAGGGTTCTATCGTTTTGCCTATGCAAAAGTATACGGATATTACACTCCCGAAAAAGTGTTGGGCGTGGATGGTACGGCTAAAAACTTTGTAGCCAAGGCAGGTACCGGAAAATGGTACAACCCCACAACCTTTGTTGCAGGAACTGAAGGAGACGGTGTCTCTCAAGAAGGTTACCTTGTATATGCGCTAAAAGAACTTGTTTGGGGTAGCGCTAAAAAAGGAACTACTTTTTACATGGGTATACAAGACGGTGTGTTATATGAAACTCCGGACGCTGCGGCTTCCAGCACTTCGGCTCCCGGTCAGTTTGCTTACACGTATAAAGACGGGAAATGCGGGTACCGTGCATTATGGAACCGTCAAACACTGGATACTGACGACAAGGTGGTTGTGAATGCCAGCACACGTCGTAACAATGCCTATATGTTAGACATCAAAGGATTTGCAAAGATTGGCTTCCCCTGGGATTCCTCCGATCCCAACGACCCGAACTTGCCAAAAGAAGACCCGGATAGCCCCAATTATCCCGATCCCGATGATCCTAACATTGAACCCACCGAAACCTATATGCGGGTTGAAGCGGTAGTCCTTCCCTGGAACCTGGTTCAACGGGGTAGCATTATCCTGCAATAATCCCATGCCTTTCCGTGCACGAAACGGAAACCAGGGCAGCAGCGCTTTGTTGGGCTGCTGCTCACAAAAACTAAAACGGCAAAGTGAGTCGTTAAAGCTATAACGGCAATAATTAAAACGATATGAGACAATTTCAATCCTATATATTCTTAGCGGCATTACTGTTGATTTCGGTTCCATCGGGGTGCGACAGGATGATTTACGACGACCTGAGTGAATGTCCGCAGGGGGTTAACTTTGCGTTCTATACGCAAACTCCGTGTGAAAGCGGCCCTTCTTACCCGAAAGCCATCAAGCAGGTGCGTGTGTTTGCTTTTGACGAGAATGAGGTTTTGGTAGAAGAATATGCGGCCACCGGCTTAGCGTTGTCTGCCGACTATTTACTGGAAACATCCTTTTATAAGATAGGGAAATTCACTTTTGCGGCGTGGGGAGGAGAAGACCTGTCTACCTACGATTTTTCACAGTTTATCCAGGGAACAACCACCAGGAAGCAGATGTTCCTGTCGATGAAAAAACAGGCCGACCAAGTCAGTACTCACCCGCTGCCGCTTTACTACGGCGCATCGCTTGAACCGTTGGTTATTACGGACCGCACGGACCTGGGATCCATTTTCGATTTGGTTTCGTTCAACATGCAGGAGTTCACCAACCGCATCCGTTTTACCATCCACGGACTGTCGAAAGAAGACACGTACAACGTGGTCATTACGGACGATAACGGCAACTATGATTTCAATGCCGACTACGCCCCCGATACCCGTTTCGATTATACAAACCCTATCCGCAGGGACGGCGATATGCTGAAAGCCGATTTCACCGTGATGAAACTGGCAGAAGGGAGAGATACCCGTTTTACCCTTACCGACACCACGACGGGAAAAGTCATTTATTCCGCGGATCTGGTGGATGACATCATCATGTACCGCGGCGATTCGGGAGAACCTCCGTACCGGCTGGAATGCGATCATGATTTCAATATAATCATTGTTTTCGAACCCAACCCCGAATCTCAAACAACCTACATGTTGACGAGCATTATCGTGAACGATTGGAACGTGGTTAAAAGACCTGTAATACTGGGATAATTTATCAATGAGAAAGAAAAAATATATTCAAATAGTTGCATGGTTTTCGCTTCTCTTGCTCACGACAACGGGATGCGTGAAAGAAGATGTGCCGACAGAGCAAAAGGAAACTGCCGCCATCCGGATACTCACCACCATTGAAATGAGCATCCCTTCTCCCACACGGGCCACCACAAGAGCGGCGGGAACATGGGACGAATCGAACGGTACATATGCCGAAGGGCTTGAAGACGGCTCCGTCAATGAAAGTACGGCAGGGACCGTGCGGGTAATGGCGTTCGACAATGCTTCGGGAGAGATGGCTGCCAATATCCTATATGTAAAACCGGGGGTTACCCCTCCTTCCGCAGATGCAAAGAATTATACATTCGCCGACGGAACGGGACAGAACATATTCAAAATACAGATGGATCTCCAGATCCTCACCGGTTATTATGAATTTGTATTGATAGCCAACGAAGACCCTTCCTGGAACTTGGGGACGATCCATTCAAAATCTGCCCTCACAGGCACTCCCGGTTTAAAAGGATATCTGAATACCCTTATTTCGTCAACCGACTTAGAAAACAAGGTAACCGCCGGTTCGGGCATGCCCATGGCAGGCTCAACGTATATCAATGTGTCCTTTGTTCCGGGGACCACCGAACAAAACCCGCAATTGGTAAGCCCTTCCATTAAACTTAAACGGACATTGGCCAAGATGGAGGTAAACCTTACCAATCAGGATGTAAGCAACGGCAATGTGGTGTTCGAAACGGCCAATGTATACCGGATAAAAAGCGTTACCCTGCGTAACGCCAACCAAACCTATAATGTGTTGGAGAACGACGCCTCAGGTATAACGGAAACATCCGCCCCCATTACTCAAACGGTTACCCACGAGACCGGGGCACCGTTTAACGGAAACATATTCTCGGCCTATATGGCCGAACGTAAAAACGCCACCGACGCCAACGCCGTGGTAGCAGACATAACTGTGGTGAAAGCCGGAGAAGACATCACCTATTCCATACCCGTTTACCAAAATCCGGCAACGAAAGACTACTCTATCTATCGCAACACACTCTACCGGTTGAATTGTATTTTAAAAGGAAATGCCCTGACCATCACCCTGACGGTATTGCCCTGGGAGTTGATACAATCGCAAAAAGAATATATTTCGGAGGCCGAAATGGAGTATGCTTCGTATTGGACACCTGAACCGCCGACGGTTAACCAACCTTACAGCGCCGAATCGGGGGCGACGTATGATGTAGCCACTTTCACGTTTAAAATGACACGCCCCATCGGAGGAATATGGACAGCCACACTGACCAACGGGTTGGAATTCGCTTTTGCACCCGGATCGCCTATTACCGGAGCTGCCGGCACGGAATACAGCATAAAGGTGGTAGCACTCAAGCCCCCGACGACAACCGCCCGTACGACCGAGTTTTACCTGATGGTGGACGGAGTGGAAATAGACCCCGATAATTACGTACTGGATGGACAATTTGTGGAAGGCCCTATGGGTATTGGCCCGGGCAACAGGTATGTCATCACTCAAACGGTAAAATAATTTTGTAAAGGCTATGAAACTTTTTTACAATTCCATATTTTCACTTGTCACTCTTACAATGGCCATGCTACTGGCTCAATGTAGCAATAACGAGATAGAGCCGCTTCCCGCCGATCAAAAACAATTGACCGTTTCGTTGGTAACCACTGCCCCGAAGGAAAGCTCTACCCGTGCGGGCGAGGTGGGCGACTATGACAATGCCGAAAACGAAAATGCCATCCGGAAAGTGGATGTGTTCTTTTACCAGGGAGAAACGCAAGTGTGGTATGCCGAACAGACCGTGTACGACGTAAATTCAAAAAAAGCCGTTATCGCCGTGCCGTCTTCCCAAGAGGCCTTGTTTGACAGAACCCAAAGCTACGACGTGTACATTGTGGTAAACGGCCCAAGTCGGGCTGAGATGGAAGGGAAATCTCTTGCCGACCTGAAGAACGTTGTACTGACACCCTCCAATACCGGATTCGATTTTTCGCTGACCAACAGAAAATCCAATCCAGCTCAATTTGTAATGGATGGAATGCTGGCAGGAAAAGCCGTGTCATTGGCATCGCCCCATATAGGAACCGTTGATCTGGCACGTGCCGCCTCCAAGATCAGGATAAGAATATTGAAGGGTGAAAAAATCAGCCAATACATACCGACAGACGGAACAAGCGGTGCCACGCCTCTTATTTCCGTAAAAAACTACAACACACGCGGAGCGTTAATGAAAGGACGGACAGCTGTGCCTGAAACGTATCACTCGGACGCAGATTATACTCCGGCAGACGTGTTTTATATGCCTTCATTGAAGTTGCCGGGAATTTCGCACCCCTACCCCATATATTCGTATGAAAAAGATTGGAGTACCGATCGATCCAAGGAAACCTATGTGATGGTCCGCGTACCGCTGAAAGTACCCGCAGGCGCCTCGGAATTCACCTATTATTATTACAAGGTTCCCGTGAACTTTCAGAAACCGGAGGGGCCGCAGAATGATGTGGAAAAAGACTTTTACCGCCTCAAGCGGAATCATTTGTACGACATAGAGGTTTTCATCAATAAACTGGGAGGGACGGTAGACAACCCGGTGGAACTAACGGGTAATTATGTGATACAGGATTGGACTACGCAACAAGTGGCGGTGGCTATTGCCCAGCAGCACTATCTGTTTGTTTCGCCTCAAACCAGTAAAATGCAGAATGTAACCACCACGGTGTTGTCGTATGCCTCTTCCAAACTGCCCATCACCATTTCCAATATCGCAGCAAGCTATACGTATACGGATGCAGCCACAGGCAAGGTAACCACCATACCATACAATCCGGCCAATGTAACAGTGTATCCTGACCAGCCAGCCATGGGTCAGATTACCGTTACCAGCACGATCCCGACGAACAACGTGCCGAAAGACATTTCGTTTACCGTTTCTAATGGAATTACAGCATTGAACCAGGTGGTGAAAATAACCCAATATCCGGCCAATTATATTACCGACCAGCAAGGAATAGCCTCTAATTTAAGAACTGGTTTCACACCCGGCGACGGTTTGAATAACAAGGCCATGTATATTATTACGGCCAATTCGCCGGACGGTACTTCCATTATCGGGTTCCCGCCCCTTGATGCAAACGGATATACCTCCACAGCCGCTGAAGTTTCCAACTTAGTGTCTCCTTCCTTTCAACTGGCATCCCAGTTGGGAGCGACTCAACCTTCCTCCTTTACTTCCGCGCAACAACAATGTGCTAATTATTGGGAAGAAACCGTAGTAAACGGTATCACTGTAAGATATACGGATTGGCGGCTTCCCACCGATGCCGAAATAGCATTGGTGGACAAAATGCAAAATCAAACGGGAAGTGTGGTAAAATCTATTATGACCGGGAAATATTATTGGGATTCAAGTAATATTACAAATGGTGGCGCTCACATAATGACTGGAGGTTCGGGTGGAAGCTCCTCATCTGCCTATGTCCGTTGCGTGCGTGATGTGAAAAACTAACCAAAAGGATGAAAACGATGACGATGAGAATAAAAAGATATCTATACGGTATAACGGGCCTGGTACTTTTCCTACTGACCGGATGTGCCGACAACGAAATAGGGAACGGAGATGCCGACAATGCTTCGGGTAACGTGAACGTTCGTTTTGCCGTGGATGTTCCTGTTTATAACGTGGCTACCCGTGCAGCGGTGGCCGACGAAAATGCCATCCGTTCCCTTTGGATAATGGTGTTCGACGAAAAAGGGAATTATCTCTATAAAGCGCAAGCCACGGCTACGCCTGCCAGCACGCCGCCCGCATCGGCCAACGGAACGTTCTCGGCACAACTCAAAGCTACTTCACAAAAGCGTATCGTGCATTTTATCGCCAATTACGATGTGTCTCCCTTCGACGATGCCCTCTTGCAGGAAAAAGACGAACGCGAGATTGTGCCCGCGCTTAAGGGTGAAAGCCTCTGTATGTGGGCGCGCATGGAAGTAACGGGCATCGGCTCCGACACCTTCCAGTCGCAAACGGTTTCTCTGTTGCGCAACATGGCCAAAATTACCGTGGAAGTAGCAGCCAATAGCTATACCACCAGGTTTACCGAGGGAAGCTTTGCCGTGCGTCGCATGTCTACCGTAGGCACGGTAGCCCCTTTCGACCCGAAAAATTACGCTTTTGCCGCAAGAGTGATTACCGAACCGGCGGGAAACGCCTATACGGCTTCCAGTACTGCTTATCATCCGTTAGGATCTGCAAATGCCGAATATGCTTTTGAACGTAAAAACAAAAACGCCGATACCGATTATACCTGCGTAATTTTACAGGGAAGATACGATGGTGTAGTCACTTATTATAAAATAGACCTCCTGGATGCCGACAAAAACCGGTATGACATCGAGCGCAATTACTGGTATAAACTTTCCATCAATGAAATTTTAAGACCGGGTTACGCTACAGAGCAGCAAGCGATGGATAACGCCGCAGCAAACAATACATCGCTGGACGTTACTATCGAAAAATACCCCGTTATTTCGGACGGGACCAGAAAACTGGAAGTGGAGAAAACGCTCATTACCTTTACCAGTAACGGCAGCCTGCTGGATACATGGGCTAAGTATTACCCCGATGTGGTAACCGCTCCCAATACATGGAACAACACAGGCGTTACGGCCACACTCATTGAAGACGATCCCGCGAATCCGCTGGTAAAACCGGGCACTTTTTCTTTTGACCCGACTACCGGTAAAATCACGGCCGAAATCAACGATATTCCCACGGATGGGTCCCGTTTAACGGCACGTGTGATTGTGAAGCAGGGAAGCCTTTGGCGTACCATCCGCCTGGTGGGAGAAGAGCTTTACAGGTTTGACCCCGTTACCATCAACGGATATGATCCGGCCGTAATTACGGCTTTACAAGGCCAGCCGGCTGAGCTTAAATTTACCATCCCCAACGATTATCCTACCGAGTTGCTTCCGCTGGAGGTACGCATCCAAACCAACGGATTGACTCCTGCCCAACCGGGAATGAGAATGGAGGTGATAAGCGGTAAAACATATTATATTTATACGGTAAAAACCAAAGGTGTGCAAACCGTGCAGTTCAAGACCAACCTGAGCAGCAGCAAAGAAGTGGTGGTGCTTACGGCCGAAGGCTTCACCGAAGGTACGGTGGGATATAACATCAACAAGATACATGGAACTGTGGCGTATCTTTTTAATTCGGTATCCACACCGGTTCCTTATGCTGAACGCGCCAACCTGACGGTTTCAGCCGGAAGAATATCCATGCCGCTGAACACCGACGGACAGTACGACTGGTATTATCCTTCCGGTTTAGCGCCTACAGCCCAGGCCGACGTTTCGTTTCGTAAAACATTGTCGGACGGTATCACCCGTGTATTCTCACAAACCGTTACGGTGGCGCAACTGGAAGCCAACCCAGCTCTTACTCTCACGCATACCTCGTCCGAGGTAACGGGTACGAAAATAACTTACGGTGCTTCCGGAACCGTTGTTCCGCAAGGAGCTACAGTAACGGCCATGATTAACCCGGCATCGTCCAGTCCCGTAACAGCAAGCGTTGAGGTGTTGTCCAACGGGCAGTTTAAACTCAGTTATCCGGTAGATGCTAGTGTCACCACGGCTTCCACGATAACATTTACCTATGAGACAGTGACACAGAACGACTATGACTCTTATTACGGAAGGTATAACGGAAGCGTCACCGATGTATATACGCAAACCACCACCATGGGCAATGTGGCTAGCTCAAAAACCGTTGCCATGAGCACGCTCAAGGAGATTCAGGTGGAAGGAGTGGTTGAGTACTATTACAATTACTACGGAACTTATTACGATGTAACCGCCGGCCAGGCAAGCAGTCGCTACATTTATCAGTTGGGCGGAGTTACCCAGACACCTGCATATGAGATGCCCCGTTCAGGGCGATATCGCATTGTATTACCAGGCACAACGGCTGCTACCACAAACATTCGTTTTGGCTATCAGGCGTATATTTATGATTCTTATTATGGATATGGATACTATTGGCATTACGGTACCAAAACGCTCACTCAATTGAGAAGCAATACCCGTATGCAATTGAGAAGATAAGGGAATTAACCCTATACCGGCAGATAGACCAACTTCTTGGTCTCGAAGAAAGGTTCGGGGAAGTAGCTGCTGAGGGAGAACACCTCCGCCTTGTTCTTGAACGGGGACAGCTCGGAGGCCAGATTACCGCCCTTAAGGCAGATAATCCCGTTGGGGAGTGCATTTCTCTGCTCGGAGGAGATGTTTTTCCGCACGATCTTCTCCAGATCGGGCAACGGCATGACGGCGCGACTCACTACAAAGTCGAATTTCCGCTTCTCGTCTTCCATACGCGAATGGATGAAGTCCACGTTCTCCAGGCCGATGGCTTGAGAAACCTCCCGGGCTACCTTTACCTTCTTCCCGATGCTGTCCAGCAGCAGAAAGCGGACCTCAGGGAAAAACACGGCCAGCGGCACACCGGGAAACCCGCCGCCAGTCCCTACGTCGATGACGGACGTACCGGGTTGGAAACGGATGAACCGGGCAATGGCAAGTGAATGCAGAACATGGTGGAGGTAAAGATTATCGATATCCTTACGCGAAATGACGTTTATCCGGGAGTTCCAGTCGGAATACAAATCAAAAAGGGCGTCGAACTGCTCTTTTTGATTCGCGGAAAGCGAGGGGAAATATGTATTGATGACGCTCACTTCAGCCGGGCTAATTTTGAGACAACGGAATTCTCACGCAACAGGGAACGGACAGCCGCATACGGGATAAAAACTTCGGGTACCTGAAGCTGGTAAGCCGAGTACTCCCCTTTATTGAACGTGTAGGTTATTCCTTTATCGTTTATGAGAAAATTCTTGTTCGGAACGATCTCGTCAATACCGAAAAAGCCCAGGTCTTCCAGCTCCTGGACGGACTTTACGCCGTGTGCTTCCAGCAACGAGTTTTGAAGGATCGGACGCAATGCCAGGTCGTAACCGGCGGAGAAAATGTCGCCTTCGGCCATCAGCTCGCCGCTCGACAGGTCGAGCACGTAGTTCCTAACGGTTTCGTACGACATGCGGCCACCCTTGTTGTTCACCTGCCTCACCTGAAACGAGATAATGCCGAACTGGTTGTACACGATGGAATCGGAAAGGTTCTCGTAATAGGAGTAAAACACCTCGGGGAGATAATCGAGCTCTTCATCGGTGACGTACAGGCCTTCTGCAGTGTCGCCGGCATGCTCGTCGTGCAAGGGTTTGTTGACCTTATAGATCTCCGCATCATTGCGGTAGTTCGCGATATAATTCCGGGCGTACCTGTCAACGGCTTCCTGAACGGACAAGCTGTCGTAGCTGGGGCCAATCACCGTCCTTAGAAAAACACGTCTGGCTGCCCGAGCGTCGAAATTCGAAATTCTTTCCGGATAAACAAAGGTCAGTTTCAGGTTACACGAGGGATTTTCCGGATTATCATCCAGAAAGTATTTCTTTTCTATGTTTATCGTATCAAACTCTATCCCGTTGTCTGCCTTGAACAAACTTCTCTTGTCCTGGTTGCAGGAGGAGAAGAGTGAAGAGAGCAGAACCGCCACAAGGAATGAAAACACGAATACTTTTCGTCTCATCTGTTAAAAAATATGTATGCAAATATACACATTTTATTTTTCACACCTGCCCTGAAACGGTTAAAATAAAAGGGAACAACCTTTTTTTGATTGTACCCCTTCTTAAATGACACCGGACACAGAATTTTTAATAGGCGTGCCCGTCCTTGTTCAAGTCTTCGAGTTTCAGCTTCTTCCCTTCCAGCGCCCTCCAGGCATAAACGATGTAGGCAAACACAAAAGGAACGAGCAACGAAACAATTGACATGGCCGTCAACGTGAACTCGCTGGAGGATGAATTTTGTACGGTAAGCGAGCTTTGCAGGTTGGTATACGACGGATAATATGCCGTATGGTTGTAGCCGGCCACAAGCAGCAGCATGGTTACCGCCACCACTGTGCCAGCCCCGGCAAACCAGATTCCCTTATTGAACGATTTGTTGGCCACCGTACCGAAAATTCCCCACAGGACCGACACGACACCCAACAGGAAAAGAACAAGCACCACCGGCATCTGGATGAAGTTGTTCAGGTACTTGTAGGGTTCCATATATACCTCCTGCGTATCCGGATTAACAGCATAGCCGTCGGAAACCAGCGTCCAGATGAGAAAAGCCAGGAAGAATACCACAAACGGCACACCGTTGTACAGCGTGTATTTTCTCGATCTCTTGTGTAACACGTCGTGATCAAGCCTGTTCACAAAAAACAGGCTCGCCATCGTCCTTGCGAGAAAAAGAACGGCCAGCCCCAGGCACCAGTTCCTCAGGTTCCCCAGCGCTTCGAGGCCGTGAAGCGGATTGTCCCACCCGCTCATCACGTTCCCGGCAGTTCCAAAGCTCACCAGATTCACCTTGTTGATGGTAAACTCCGATCCGGTGAAGAACGTGGCAACGGCAACACCCAGCACGAAAGTACCGATTATCCCGTTGAAGAACAGGAACGACCGATACGTCTTCGGCCCGAACACATTACCCGGCTTCGATTGAAATTCATAGGATACGGCCTGCACCACAAAAGAGAACAAAAGCAACATCCATACCCAGTATGCCCCGCCGAAGCTGGTGGCGTAAAACAACGGGAACGATGCAAAGAACGCGCCACCGAACGTGACCAGTGTGGTAAAGGTGTACTCCCATTTGCGGCCCAGGGCATTTATAACCAGTTTCTTTTCATCTTCCGTCTTCGAGATCGAATTGATCATCGACTGTCCACCCTGCACAAAAAGAAGAAAGACCAACAATCCTCCCAGCAGCGATATTATAAACCACCAGTAATTCTGTAGAAATTCGTAAGTTATCATAATTTGCTTGAGTTTTTAAAGTGTATAAATTATTCTGTGAAAGATTAGAAATCAGGCCCTTTCCGGATCTGTTTCAGCATAATGGTAACTTCCGCAATAAGTAGAACGGTGAACAACACCGCGAAGAGGATAAAAGTGGTTATCACGTTTCCGGCAGATACTCCCGACGCTGCCGCCTGAACAGGCAGCACGTCCTGTATAGTCCACGGCTGGCGCCCCACTTCGGCAACCACCCATCCGAACTGGCTGGCCAGGTAGGCCAGCACGATACTCCATAAACCGATGTATTGCAGGGCTGTGAAGTTTTCGAGCTTTTTCCTGCTGTGGAAATACCAAACCACCGCAAAGAACAGGATGAAATATCCACCTACCATCACCATAAAGTGGAACATGTAAAACGTGAGGGGAACATTCGGGATCAGGTCTTCTTCCTTTTCCAGGAACCCGTAGCCGAAGTAGCTGTAATTGTCTTTGATGATGGTTTCGAAATTGGCGGCATCGGTATCCCGTCCTTCACTCTTCGCTTGCTGGAAATCGGCCAGCGCCTTGTGGGCCAGCAGGCCGCGCTCCCTTTTTTCCTGGAAAGACAAGGCGGTGGAGCCGTCGGGCAGTGTGTATCCGCCGTCAATAACGTCCTTGATGCCGGGTACAAACGCGTTTATGTTCCGGTATCCCATCAGGGACAACAGCTTGGGGATTTCTATCTTGAACAGGTAGGGATTCACATCGTCGTTGTATGCTTCCTTTTTCGGGTTGAGCAAACCGACAGCTACCAATCCGGCCCCTTCCTTTCCTTCGTACAAGCCTTCCATGGCGGCTAGCTTCATCGGCTGCTTTTGCGTGACTTCATAGGCCGACCCGTCACCACTGACCGCAATCAATATAAACGACACCAATCCGAATATGGTGGCAATCTTTATGCTCCTGAGCGCAAAATCCTGGTGCCTCTTCTTGATCAGGTACCAGCTGCTTACCCCCACCACGAACGCGGCGCCGAGGCCCCACGACGAGGTGACCGTATGAAAAAACTTGTTGATGGCAACGGGAGATCCGGCCACCGCCCAGAAGTCGACCATCTCGTTCCTCATGGTCTCGGGGTTGAACTCCATCCCGATGGGATACTGCATCCAGGCGTTCGCCACCAGGATCCAGAACGCCGACAGAGTGGCCCCGAGGGTCACCAGCCAGGTCGAAGCCAGGTGCATCTTTTTGCTTACCCGGTCCCATCCGAAAAACATGATGGAAATGAACGTTGCTTCGAGGAAGAACGCTACAATACCTTCAATGGCTAGCGGCGCGCCAAAAATATCGCCCACGAACAAACTGTAATTCGACCAGTTTGTACCGAACTGAAATTCTAGGATAATGCCCGTTGCCACACCGATAGCGAAATTGATACCGAAAATGATTTGCCAGAACTTGGCGGTTTTTTTCCATTTCTCGTCTCCGGTACGCACATACATGGTTTCCATGATAGACATGATCACGGCCAATCCCAGCGTAAGCGGGACAAAAATCCAATGATAGCCGGCCGTAAGGGCAAACTGCCCTCTCGCCCAACCAACAGCTGATGCATTCAGTAATAAGTCCATAGATCTTTAAAAGATTAATTGGGTTAATAATTTTATTTTTATTCTTCTGAATCGAAAGACGACCTTTCAATCATTTGTTCACGCACGTATCCCGCTTTTTCCGATTCGTCGCTTACCTGTGCCTTGAGAAAATCGGGGAAAAAAATGGGCTTGAGTATGGCAAACATGATGATGAGCTTTACAATCACTATTATCCACAGTGTCCTGCCGAGTTTCGACATACTGATAAAGCCCTCCCAAAACATGGTGAACCAATTGAATTTTTCTTTTTTTACTTCTGATTCCATAAAAAAAAGTGTGATTTTTAAAATAAATGTAAACAAAAAAAAGGGGGAGAGGCTACGCCTGCCCCATTCCTCCTATGGGAGGGAGAAAACCGGGATTTTCGTTGTTCACCGAAATGGTCCCGTTCATCTTCTCAAACTTATCAATATTGTCCTTCAGCGCCAGAAGAAGTCTTTTGGCGTGTTCGGGCGTGAGGATAATGCGCGATTTTACTTTTGCCTTGGGAATACCCGGGACAATCCGTACGAAATCCACCACAAATTCCGAAGAGGAGTGTGAGATGATGGCCAGATTAGAATAGGTTCCCTGAGCAATTTCTTCCGTGAGCTCTATCTGAATTTGATTATCGTTGTTGAAATTTTCCATTTGCCGAGAAATTAAACATTAATAAGTGTGGAAAAGATAAATAAAGCCAAACAAAGAAATATAAAATTTATTAAACTACAAAGCTATCCGTAAGGGAAAATGGGGAAATGGCCTGTTTTAAATCAAAAATGTCCCGTTTTCAGGGACATTTTTGCAACTGTTTTTTTAATTCAACCACGCGATCAACGTTGAGAGCGACTCCTTGGCGTCGCCCAGCATCAGGTGAACGCCGCTCCTTTTGGTGTAAAGCGGATTCTCCACGCCAGCGTAACCGGGGCTCAGGTCGAAATTGCAGATGAAAACCTCCGGGGCCTCATCCACATTCAGCACGGGCATCCCGTAGATGGGGGTATCCACCGCATCGCGGGCGGCCGGGTTGAGCACGTCGTTGGCGCCGATCACGATCACGGCATCGGTGTCTTTGAAGTCGCCGTTGATCGTATCCATCTCGTAAAGCTGCTCGTAAGGCACGTCGGCCTCCGCCAGCAGCACGTTCATGTGCCCGGGCATGCGGCCGGCGACGGGATGGATGGCGTAACGCACTTCCGCACCGTTCGTCTCCAGCTTGTCGGCCAGCTGGCGGACCAGGTGTTGTGCCTGTGCCAGGGCCATTCCGTATCCGGGAACGATGATTACCGACCGGGCATTCCGCAGTTTTTCGGAAGAGTTGACGGCAGCAGGTTCTTCACCTGAAGAAGAAGCGGACGGTTCTTTTTTGTCCAGCTCCGAAAGTAAACGGCCGACCGAATCCTTGGCGTCGCCCAGCATCAGGTGAACGCCGTTCCTTTTGGTGTAAAGCGGGTTCTCCACGCCGGCGTAACCGGGGCTCAGGTCGAAATTGCAGATGAAAACCTCCGGAGCCTCATCCACATTCAGCACGGGCATCCCGTAGATGGGGGTATCCACCGCATCGCGGGCGGCCGGGTTGAGCACGTCGTTGGCGCCGATCACGATCACGGCATCGGTGTCTTTAAAGTCGCCGTTGATCGCATCCATCTCGTAAAGCTGTTCGTAAGGCACGTCGGCCTCCGCCAGCAGCACGTTCATGTGCCCGGGCATGCGGCCGGCGACGGGATGGATGGCGTAACGCACTTCCGCACCGTTCGCCTCCAGCTTGTCGGCCAGCTGGCGTACCAGGTGTTGTGCCTGTGCCAGGGCCATTCCGTATCCGGGAACGATGATCACCGACCGGGCATTCCGCAGGATTTCTCCGGCCGACGGCTTACCGGGTTGCTCATCTGGCGTTTCGCTTTTCGGCTCTTCCATTACTGGCTGGGGCTGGACCACTTTTTTCCCCGAAACGGAGGTTTTCCCGGTTAAAATATCCATCAGGCTGCGGTTCATCGAACGGCACATGATCTGCGTCAGGAATAATCCGGATGCGCCCACAATCCCTCCGACCGAAACCAGCAGGATATCGCTGATCGCCATACCGGCAATAGCTCCGGCCACACCGCTCAACGAGTTAAGCAGCGAGATGGTAATGGGCATGTCCGCTCCTCCCACGCGGATGGAAAAAGCAAATCCGAAAAGTGCGCTGAATGCGATGCTTATCAACAGAATCAACGCAACGTCCGCAGGCAGGCCAAACACGTTTCCCGCAAAAGCGGAATAAACCACGGAAACGGTGAGCACAATCAGGCTGAAGTTCAACACGGCAGCGTGGTTTTTCCAGATTACCGGCCTCTGGGACAAAAGCTTATGCAGCTTCCCGGCAGCGACCAGGCTACCAACCAGGGTGATAACCCCCACCACTATCGCCAGGACGGCGGTAACGTTGGAAAAGACGGGAAAATCACTTACCCACTGCCCCACTCCCAGCAACGTCAGGATACCTACCAGGGCAGATGCCAGCCCGCCTACCCCGTTCAGCAAGGCGACCAGCTGCGGCATCTGGATCATTTTTACACGGACGGCAAACGCACTTCCGATAACAACCCCCACCAACATATAAACGTATATGCTTCCAACAGAAGCAATCCGGTTGTAAAGCAACGTAACCACAATCCCCGCGAGAACACTGGCTGCACTGATGATGTTGCCCCGGACAGCCGTCTTCACCCGGCTCATCATGGAGATCCCCAACAAAACGGTGACGGACAAAACCGCACAAACAACGTAATAAAGAGTGGGTGTCATGATGGCCTTTCCTCCTTCTTTTTCTTGTCGAACATCCTAAGCATCCGGTGTGTAACCCCGAAACCGCCGACAACGTTTACCGTAGCGGCAACAACGGCCAATCCACCCAGGATCTGTCCGGTTATAACGTCCTGCTGCCGGATGGCCGCCACCGACAAACCCACCGCGGCTACCGCACCGAGAATGGTAATTCCCGACAGGGCGTTCATCCCCGACATCAGCGGGGTATGCAGCAAGCTCGGCACGTTTTTGATGATCACGTATCCGACCCCGGTGGCCAATGCAAAAATCACTATCAAAAAAACTGGATTCATGTCAACCTCAGCAATTAAAATTTATTTTTCACAATCCCATCGCTTCACGCGTTCCCTCGTGCACGATCTCGCCCTTATGGGTTACCAGGATAGAACGGACAATTTCATCGTTCAGGTCCAGCGCTATCTCTCCGTCTTTCGATAAGTATTTCACCAGGTTATAAACGTTTTGAGAGAACATCCAGGTAGAGCTGGTGGGAATTAATCCCGGTATATTCTTGATTCCCTGAACCATCACGTTGTGGATCACCTCTTTTCTTCCTGCCGGGGTAACCTCGCAGTTACCGCCCTGATCTATGGAGATATCCACAATCACCGCTCCGTTTTTCATCGATTCCACCATTTCCCCGGTAATAAGAACCGGCGCCACCTTTCCCGGAATCAACGCGCTGCAGAACACAATGTCCATATCTTTCAGCACACTTGCCAGCACTTCACGCTCTTTCGCCAACCACTCCTCGGGGAGCTTTTGCGCATATCCGCCCTTGCCGACCGCCAACTCTTCCGGAATGCCGGTTTCAATGATCCTGGCTCCGACGCTTTTGGCCTGTTCGCTGGCAGCAGGACGAATGTCCATGGCGTAAGTCACTGCCCCCAGCCGCTTGGCAGTGGCCAGCGCCTGCAATCCGGCAACACCGGCACCGATAACCAGCACGTTGGCAGGCTTAAGCATTCCTACGGCGGTGAACATCTGCGGCATGAATACCGACAGGTCGTCGGCCGCCATGATGATTCCCTTGTAACCTGCACAAGTACTCATCGAGGTGAGGGCGTCCATGTTTTGAGCGCGCGAGATGCGGGGGATGCTATCGAGTGTGAGGCCGGTCACGCCCCGGGCGGCCAATTGCTTTACCATGTTGTGGTTTACGGGTGAGGCGGGATGGATGAACGTAATCAGGAACTGCCCCGGATGCATCATCTCCACTTCGTGCTTACCCACATTTTCGTTAAAAAGCGGTTCTTTCACTTTCAGGATAAGGTCAGCTCTTTCGAAGAGGTGCTCCGCATCGCCTACCATTTCGGCTCCGGCTTCTCTATACTGTTCGTCGTAATAAAGCGATTTTACTCCGGCACCGGCTTCCACAAGCACGGTCATGCCGTCCTGAATAAATTTCTTCACGGTTTCGGGGGTAGCAGCCACACGAGCTTCTCCCGACATAATTTCTTTGGGAATCCCTACGATCATAATTGATTTGTAATTTATTGTTCAAAATAATATTAGAAAACTAACTTTTTGGATGTTTCTCTTTGTAAAGGCCACTCAAAAATTAATCACAAAAATAGGAGAAAAAAATGACATAACGACAGTTTTAACAAAAATATGAGACTCCATCTCTAATAAACTCAACTCTTTTACATTCTCTTAGGAGAAAAAATTTCCGTTTGTGCAGAATAAATGTTATTTTTGTACCTTGTTTTGGGAACGTAATTCATTAATTTTTTAAATAACAAGAATATGGTAAGTTACAAAGAGTTGGGTTTGGTAAACTCAAAAGAATTGTTTAAAAAAGCGATTGAGGGAGGCTATGCTATTCCTGCTTTCAATTTTAACAACATGGAACAGTTGCAGGCAATTGTTTCTGCTTGCGTGGCAACAAAGTCGCCCGTAATTTTGCAGGTTTCCAGCGGTGCGCGTAAGTATGCCAATCAGACCCTGCTGCGTTATATGGCTCAAGGTGCCGTTCAGTATGCAAAGGAACTGGGATACGAGATACCTATTGTCCTTCACCTGGACCACGGTGACAGCTTTGAATTGTGCAAGGATTGTATCGAAAGCGGTTTCTCTTCGGTTATGATTGATGGTTCGCACCTTCCGTACGAAGAAAACATCGCGTTGACCAAGAAAGTGGTGGACTATGCGCACCAATTCGACGTGACGGTTGAAGGTGAACTGGGCGTTTTGGCCGGTATCGAAGACGATGTTCAGGCCGAACACCACACGTACACCGAACCGGATGAAGTGGTTGATTTTGTCACCCGCACCGGAGTTGATTCTCTGGCTATCTCCATCGGGACATCGCACGGAGCGTTTAAATTTACGCCCGACCAGTGCACACGCGACGAGAACGGCAAGTTGGTTCCCCCTATGCTGCGTTTCGACATTTTGAAAGAGATCGAAGAGCGTATACCCGGATTCCCCATCGTTCTGCACGGTTCTTCTTCGGTTCCACAGGAATACGTGGATATCATCAACCAATACGGCGGCAAGCTGAAAGACTCGATCGGTATTCCCGAAGAATGGCTACGTGAAGCTGCCAAATCGGCTGTATGTAAAATCAACATCGACTCCGACGGACGCCTGGCTATGACAGCTGCCGTTCGTGAAGTGTTCGCCAACCAGCCCGCTGAGTTTGACCCGCGCAAATACCTGGGCCCGGCTCGCGAATCGTTGAAGAAACTCTATATGCACAAAACCGAGAAAGTACTCGGCAGCGCAGGCAAAGCGTAATCCACTTTACGGTTTCTGAATTATACTAAAATCCCCGGCTATACTGGCCGGGGATTTTTACTTTTATAGGGGTATTATGATTTTCAGGATTTTGATCTTTGAGTCGGCGTTATCGGTATAGACCGAAAAGAAATCCGTGCCGATATTCACCGCCGCAACCCGGGTACCTGTCTTCACCGTCACTCCCGATTCGGTATTTTCCATCGTGTTGTACTTAGTGAACAAGTTTGAAGCCGCCAAGCCGGCAACAAGCGTTGCAGACGATGTGCCCGATAACCCGTGAGGAGTAACTGCAGTTACAATGTCTTGCGGGTTTGTAAACAAAGCGGTTGCGGCACTAACCTCAATAGTAGCCGTGCGGTTCGCGGTGTAGTCCTTATAAAGGGCGACAACCTCAGTACCGTTAAACTCCAGGTCGTACAAATCGTAAAGATCTGCGGATGATACGGATGAGCTTCCGGTCGCCGAATTGGTAGTTATGGCTATGCTGTAGGTACGATCGGTTCCGGACATCCACTTCCAAAAACCGTAATGATGCGCTATGATGTAATAGTTTCCTACTCCATCTACGGAAATGTATGAACCTTTGTTGAAATAATCGGCTCCCGCGTCCGCACCTCCGTAAGACTCGTAATAACCGTTATGGATAACTGTTTTAACAAAGCCTCCCGAACTGTTTACCGCATACATGATATCGGGATGGTCGGTATAATTTCCGTTCTGCCCCCGAGTGTCGGTATAGGTGATATGGGCATTCCCGCCTGCATCCACATCAATATCGGGTTTTGAACAGGCTCCCGCGTCGTTGGATTCGATATAAACGGGGCTGCTCCATGCCGTGCCGTTATGCCTTAGGTAAGCAATTTTATTGTCGGCAGTCTTAAACACGACATGCGGATGGTCGCTCCGGTCAACGGCCACGCGTGCTTCGGATCCGGTTCCAAAATCGGTTTCACCCACCCAGGTTCCGCTGGTTTGCGCGGCGTTGTAATAGACCTTTCCGTCGCCTTTGGAATAAACAACACCGATAAATCCGGAACCATCAGCGGCATGTATCAGGTCGCCGGAAAGTGTCAACTCGTCGATGGCGAGAGGAGGCGTAAACGTATCGTCTGTAAAGTTCAGCGAAGTGCCCTCCCATAAGGCGTACAGGTGATACGCCCGCCCTTTCACCAGGGCTGTACTCCGGGCGGGCTTGCTGTTACTGGAAACAACATTTATGTCTCCCGTAAGCTGAGCTGTCAGCCATATTTCCGGAGTAATATTGGTGTTGGGCATTACCCATTGCACCAGTTGCAGGCTACCTCCCGCAGGAACGGTTACGGCGGAAGGGGATAATGGCGTTCCGGGCAGGAATTCAACGGTTTCTCCTACGAGGTCGTAGTAAGGGATCCCGGCCACATCGGGCCGGTAAAACCAGGCATCTTCCGCGTTTACAAAATCCAGGGCGGGGGTAACCACCCATTCGGCTTCCGCACTGTTTCTGATGGTCAGGCAATGCAACACGCCCAAATGAGCCAGGGGCACATCGCCAGCCGAAGCGCCCGCAGCCACCTCAACCTTACCCGCAACAGGCACGTCTGTCAACTCGCTTATGGGCTTGAACCCGACCGGGGAAACATTTGCGTTTATCTTCCCGCCGTTGACGGAAGCTTCCGCCCCATGAAGGCTGTAAACCGTAAAAGCGGATTGCTCATCGATCTCTGTTGGCACTTCGAGGGAAAAGGCAGCTTTCTTCCCTTCCATAGTAATGTCTGTCTCGGCCAACGTTACGGGAGTTCCCGCCACGAGCGTTGCGTCTTGCTTGAAGAAGAACTGCACCACGTCGCCCGCTTTCCATTTAACAGTAATGTTCTTTGTACCCGCTTCCTGCTCCAGACTGAGGCGGGTTTGCGATGCCTCATTGGGCATGGATGCCGTCAGGGTAATCTTACGGCCGTTCACCGTGACCGGTTTCTCATCAACAATCACATCAGTGGTGCATCCGGTAATCACAAACAGGGCCGAGGCTGCCCACAATAAGAATTTATTCTTCATAATTTAAAATTTGTAAATTGTAATTTGTAATGGATTCATTTACCAGTCCTCACCCGGTGCATCCGGCAATGTACCGCTGCCCATGATGTTTTGTTCCAGTTCGATGTCGATAACTTCAATTTGAGGAGCTGTGTAAAGTTCAGCAGGTTTCTCCGTTGGTGTTTGTTCTGTTCTCATTGTTAAAAAAATGTTTGTAGTTTACTATCTGTTCACGTTTTACGTTGATCGGGAAAGCAGAAGGAAAGACGGTACCACAGTATAGAATTTTGGCAAATTTACGGAGGGATGGGTTTCTCTTTTTCCCGATTCGTAAAAATTTATTCCTAATTCATAAAAATTACTTATTTTTGTAAAAACAAACTGCCCCCATATGTTGATACAACTTATCCTGTCGGTCATGCCCATGTTCGTATGCCTGTTTTGGGTAGTACTTCTGTTGTGCGACAATAACCGGAATCTACCGAAAAATTACCTGGCTTTTTTCTTGTCGTTATCGGCAATCAATTATTTTGTGCACGCCGCTTTTTTCAACCGGCAATACGACCTGTTCGCCTTTACGGACAACATCTGGGTGTTCACGTCCCTCTCCTCCTACCCGCTTTATTACTATTATATCCGGCTTCTTACGCGCGAGATCCGGATCGACTGGCGGTGGAGTTGGATTTTACTGCCTGCGATGGTGTTGTCGATCTTCTCGTTCGTCATCTACTTCGCCATGTCGCCCGAAGAACTGAACCTTTTTGTCCGCGGAGTCATGTACCACGAGCAGGGTTTTACCGGGCCCTATCCTCGGTTGGTACGGCTGCAGGTTCTTCGCACCACCTTGTTCAAGGCATTTTTTCTAGTGCAGGTAATCTTATCGGTGTGGTTCGGATACAGGCTTATAGTCCGGTACAATAAGGAGGTGAAAGAGTTTTACTCCAACACAGGGGGTAAGGACCTCAGTTCGGTAAAGTGGATTCTTTTCGCCTTTCTGTTTGCTTCCGTTGTCTCGCTTGTCTCCAATGTGATTGGCAAGGATTTCTTTGTAGATAAAGGCCCTTTGATAGCCTTTCCGGCTCTCACGCATTCGCTTTTTTTGTTTTTTATCGGATACGTTGGCTATCACAAAAACTTTACCGTAGCCGATTTCACGAACGACGTGAATGATTACCGCAAGAAAAGGCTCAGGGCCACAGAGAGGAAGCAACCGGCATTAAGCGACAGAATAACCAAGCAGCATCTCTCTGATTTACTGAGAAAGAACGAGCTGTATAAGAATCCCGAACTACGGATTACCGATATTGCATTGATGGCAGGGACCAACCGGACCTACATATCCCGAATTGTGAATGAAGAGATGCAGACGAACTTCTGCGATTGGGTGAACGGTTTTCGTATAGAGTATGTAAAGGGAATCATGAAGAATCCGGAGTACGACAATTTGTCGATGTTACAGATCGCCGAGATGTCGGGATTCTCGAGTCTAAGTGCGTTTTACAGGGTATTCAAGGCGAAGGAAGGGATTGCTCCCGGAGAATACAGGGAGCATAAATAAAAAAACCGGCGAATTGCCGGTTTTTTTGAACTATTTATAACTAGCCCTCACGTAATCAGCATTCGCCAGATAGTTATAGCTTTCTTTTATACCTTCAAAAGGAGTTCCAGTATATTTTTCAACTTCTACTACCAGGTATTTTGCACCGGATTTGTCAATATTTTTGAAAATAGCATCAAATCCGACCATTCCGCTTTGTCCGAGTTCCTTATTGTCTTTTATATGAAGAATTTCGAAACGTCCGGGATAAGCATTGAAGTATTCCACCGGGCTTTGTCCACCACGAACTACCCAGTACACGTCCATCTGGAAGAACACCTTGGCAGGATCGGTATTTTTTAACATATAGTCGTACATCACTTCTCCTTCTATTTCGGTGAATTCGAAGTTGTGGTTGTGATAGCCGAAGCGGATTCCTGCTGCGTTACATTTTTCTCCAACCTGGTTAAAGTAATCGCAATAAGCTTTAAGATCGACCAACGTTTTGGGTGTGGGGATCCAGGCGACCACCAGGTATTTCATACCAGCATCCTTATGAGCCTGGATAGCGGTATCCCACCATTTCCAAACTTCGTCCCAGTTGGTATCTTTTGTATTATCAGCCAACGGACGTCCTGCGTGGGAAGAAAGAACTTCCAACCCGGCATCTTCAATGGATTTTTTAAAGTCGGCAGGAGCCATTCCGTAAAACTGGCCGTCGTTATAACCAGCCGCCTCTACTCCGGTAAAGCCTGTATTGGCAACAGTATCTATGGTTGCCTGATAGTTGGCTTTTATGTCGTCCCGAACAGAATACAACTGAAGGTAGATGTCTTTTTTAACGTTCGCTTCCGTTGCTTCTTTTTTCTGTCCCTGATCGCAACCCGATAACAGGAACAGGCTACCCAACAAAATTACTGCAAATAAATTTGATTTTTTTTTCATTCTTTTATTCTATTAAAAAAAGAGTATTCCTAAACTTGATAGAAACACTCTTTTTTGGATTATACCCTTAATCTAAGATTTTAACTTTAATGTTACGGAACCAAACATCATCCCCATGGTCCTGGAAGCCGATGAATCCTTCGCGGTTGGGTCCGCCACAGTTATTCAGCAGTTCAAAAGCCAACGGCCATTTTTCCTGGCTGAACTTGCTGGCCTGGAGCATTTCTGTCCATTGGGGAGTCCACAAATGGTACTCAACCACATTTTCGTTGTTCTGTCCGTGAACAACGGTTCCCTTATACACCATAATTTTTGCTGCGTTCCATTCACCAAAAGGTTTCTGGTTTTGTGGAACTGCAGGAATCATATCGTAGAGCGAAGCGGATTGCCGGTTATTGTCCTTACCCAGTTTGGCATCGGGATGGTTGGCATTATCCAGCACCTGGTATTCGGGAGAGGAAATATAGATAGGTTCGGTTTTTACGTTGCCGTCTTTATCGGTTGTAGTTACTTCCTGTGCCAGATAGAAAATACCCGAGTTACCTCCTTTGGAGACTTTCCACTCCAGCACCAGTTCAAAGTTTTTGAACTTGTGGTCGAAAATAATATCGCCACCGTCACCGTCCTGGGCTTCACCGCCTCCAGAACCGTTGAACTTGATAGCACCGTCTTCGATGGTCCATTTTCCGGGTACAGCATCCTTGCCGTATCCGCGCCAGCCGGTAAAGTCCTTACCGTTGAACAATACGATGTAACCGTCTTTATCCGTTTCAAACTTCGACAAGTCCACTTGCGGTTTGTCAACTACTGAATATTGAGGAGTTTCTGTTTTCATAGAATCAACACCTTCTGTTTCTGCTGTTTTTTTTGCACCTCCGGTACAAGCTACAAAAGCTGTGGCAACCGCAACGCTTAAGAGCACATTAAAAACTTTTTTCATACTTGTTCTTTTTTAAAATTTAAACTTTTCCTTATAGATGACGACATCAGACATCAGGCTCAAAACGGTGTTGTTAAACAGCGCAGGAGTCTGATATCTGACATCTGTTATCTAAAAATTTACGGCATTGCCGGTAATTTCCAACCGTTTTGATAAGTATGGTTGATCATTTCGGCAGCATACTCGTTAGCACTTACAGGTTCCGTCCATGTTTTGTTAAACGTGGGGTGACCGTCGGTAATCTTGAAACCGTCTTCAATAATTGTCTTTATTGTCGCATCAGCCGGAATGTTGGTAAACTTCATGTTTTCACCATCCCAGTGGAGTTCCTGGTTAAGACCCTGTAATCTTACGGCAAGAACACCCATGACCACCATTTCGTTGAAAGGACCTGCTTCTGAGAAAGGAGAGGCTGTTTCAACGCGATTTTCCGGACTTTCCTTACATGCACGCACCCAATCCAGTTCGTGAGAAAGGGTAACTTCACGCTGGGTTTTCGGGGAGTTGGGTTTCCTTCCGGATACCAACCATGGATTTACGCCGTAGCAGCCGCAGATCAACGTGTCTTTTGTTCCGTGGAAAATAACGCCACCGCCCTGGTCGTTCAGGTTCTTTCCGGCAGGTACTCCTTCGGGACGGAACGGTTGCAGGCCGCCATCGTACCAGGTAACTTCCACTTCAGGCATAGCTACTTTCGGCATATTGTCGCGAGACGGGAAAACATATTTCACCATTTGTGCATTGGGAGCACAGTCTGTTAACAACATGGTAGATGAGCCCTGAACTTTTGTGGGATAACCGAGGTTTAATCCTTTAAACACGGGATGCAAAATATGGCAGGCCATATCTCCCAATGCGCCTGTTCCGAAGTCCCACCATCCACGCCAGTTCCAGGGGTGATAGATGTTGTTGAACGGACGTTTGTTGGCCGGGCCGATAAACAAATCCCAGTTTAAGGTAGACGGCACTTTGTCTGCTTTCTTAGGTGTCATGAGACCTTGCGGCCAGATGGGCCTGTCGGTGAAAGTATCCACGCGGGTGACTTCACCAATTTGTCCATCCCTGATCCAATCAATCACCTGGCGAACGCCCGGGCCCGAAGATCCCTGGTTACCCATCTGGGTGGCCACTTTGTATTTTTTAGCCAGGTTTGTCAGAAGACGCGACTCATATACACTGTGTGTCAACGGTTTCTGCACATACACGTGTTTTCCCATGGTCATGGCTTCAGCCGCAACAATGGCGTGAGTATGGTCAGCAGTAGCTACAACAACACCGTCGATTGATTTTCCTAATTCGTCATACATCTTACGATAGTCGTAGTATTTTTTCGCTTTCGGGAAATAATCAAAAACGCGCTGGCTGTACTTCCAGTCCACATCGCACAAGCCAATTATATTCTGGCTTTCGAGGTTTTTCAGGTTAGCAAAACCCATCCCTCCAACTCCAACACCAACGATGTTGAGTTTATCACTCGGAGCCATGTGCCCCATGCTTTTACCGAGTACCGATGAAGGTACGACAGTTAATCCAACCGCAGCTGTTGCGCCTGCCTGGATAAACTTCCTTCTTGACATTTTTGATGACATAAAAATTTGTTTTAGATTAAAAAATTCAAAAATATTGTTTTATAACTTTTCTGATTTAATAAGTTACTCTTTTTTTCCTGGGAAAAATGGATATAGAATAATTGCCGTAAAAATAGCAATAAAAACTGAACAACTGAAATTTTCAATAAAAAAATAAAAGCCCGGAAATACCTTACGGTGAAGAACGGGTAACTCAGTTGATTTACGCTCAGGGGGTACGCCTAAATTTTTACAAAAACCCTCAACTTATACATCAATTGCAAAATAAAAAATAGGATTAGAAAATTGGCAAAAGTGAGTATGGCAGAATAATAGTCACCCGTATATTTTTCCAATCCCCAAAGCAGGGAATGTGCCGCACTTCTGAAATTGACAACCATCCCAAGCGTGTAAGCAACGATTGAATTCATTCCGTAAATTTTCAGCCAGTTCAATCCATTTGATCGGCCTTTGTAATCGACGATGTAATAGAACAATGCCATCAACAGGAAACATAATCCTCCGGACCAGAGCGTCATGCTGGCTGACCATATCTTTTTGATGATAGGGGTCTGGAAGCTCAACAGCCAGGCTGAGACGAGCAACGCCCCACCAATAATGAACAGCAATTGGCTGTTCTTCCGTTTATCTTTACCGTTTTTCATGATTTGTCCGGCAAAAGCACCCAGCATAGTGGTTACCCCAAACACCATACTGGTCAGCACCCAGGTATAGCGGTAGTTATCCGAAAAACTCCACGAACCGTCTTCGGCATACGTTACGCCGTCGCGAACTCTTCCCAGTACGGCCCTATCGACAGCTTCCGCAAAGTTGCCGTCGGGGGTGAAGTCGCCCAGGAAAGTAAGTAATGCCCAATAACCAGTCAGCAGCAACAAAGTGGCCACCACCTGGCCTTTCCGGGACAGATGGAGCAGTAGCACGGCTGAAATAACATAACCTACGGCAATTGCCTGCAATGTATTGGTATAAATGCGGATCTGCATCGGATCGAGGCTCAACAGATCACCCTGCACCACAGCACCGAGTATGAACAGAATGACAAACCGCTTCGTGATTTTTTTGTAAATGGCCCTCTTGTCAGGATTCGCGCGATATTTCTCAAACGAGAAAGGCATGGCGGCACCCACCATAAAAAGGAAAAGCGGCATCACCAAATCCCAGGCACTAAAGCCCTCCCATTTAACATGTTCAAACTGATGCAACAGAAATGAAAAAACCGGAACGTCTTTCCAGTGCCTGGCAAAAGCTACGAAAACTGGCTGAAAGAAAACCAGCATAAAAAGATCAAAGCCACGCAGGATATCAAGAGACGCGAGGCGATTGGACGGGATGGAATGTGTATTCATTTTTTTAGTATTTTATGTTCTTAAACAGCACCCTGTTTTCGCGCGCTTCATTGAGACGAACCAGCATCTTCTGGCGGTTATAGTTAGAGAAATCGGCATCTTCGTAGCCAGAGATGACGTTCAGTAAGGCACGGAGTTCATCGTCTGAAAATTGTTTCATGATTTCATCGAAAGGTTCTTTGTTTCCGATCTCGAAACGGATGAAGGCCAAGCGCGATTTTGCCGTCGGATAATCGGAGTCGATCTTCAGCAACTGTTCCAGATACTCCGCAGCCTGTTCGTATTTCTCCTGGGCAACACTCACGTTGGCCAGGCGGTCAATGATCTCCTCGTTGTCTTCCGACAATAGCGCAGCCTTTATATATGCCGCTTCCGCCCCTCGCAAATCGCCGTCGATAAACATCAGCTCTCCTTCGAGCATGTAGTAATCGAGCGATTCCTTTTCATCGGCGGGAATGTTGTTGTATAATTCCCGGGCTGAAGCCATATTGTCTTTCAACAGTTCAACGAATGCCCGGCGCGTAGCGATCCCTTTCGGTCCGAAACGCTTTTCCTTGATATCGATAACGCGCATCATCTGGTCGTACTGTTCCATGGCCTCATACCCCTCGAGTAGCGAATCATAAAGCGACTCGTCATCGGGCGATATGCGGATGCATTCTTCGAAGATACGGATGGCTTCGGGTGCATTATCATTCAGGTAGAGCGACAACGCTTTCATCTTCAAGGCCGAGACATCGTTTTCGTTTATGGTCAGCGCAAAATCGAAGGAATCAATGGCTTTCTCGTACTGTTCATTCATCGAATAGAGCTTGCCGATGTTTACCCAACCTTCAAACGAATAGGGATCCAGGTCTAGCAACCGGTTGTTGTATTCTATGGCTCGCGCGAAATCGCCTTTCATCTCGTTGGCATATGCCAGATCGATAAGCACATCGGGATTGGATTCATCAATCTTCAGGCTCTCCTCAAGGTAGGAAATGGCCCGGTCGAAATGCTCCACATCGTTCATCACATAACCAACCTCGGTAATAAAAACGTACAAATCATCAATGGACAGCTCCCTGTTCATCGTTTCATTGATCACCTCATTGGCTTCATCCGTCTTTTCCAGGTGCAGCAGGCTCTCAATCCGAAGCAGGGGAAGCTCGATATCTCCCTCCCCGGGGATATTGTTCAGGTACGACAACGCCTCGTCATACAACTCGGAGTAGACCAATGTCTTGGCCTTTAAAATCATCAACTCCGGACTGGCTGGATGCATCTTGAGTCCCTCCTCAATAATCTCTTCGGCCAGTTCATTGTCTCCCAGATTGTTGTAATGATCAGCAAGCACAGCAAACTCGTCGGCATCGAAATAAATTTTCCTGCCGAACATACTCATTTGCTCGTATTTTTCCACCAGGGAAGATATGTCGTCCAGTTCCTCGTCCATTTTAACTATTTTGTTTCTTCCACGAATCCTTCAAGGCTACTGTCCGGTTGAAGACAAGTTTTTCGCCCGTAGAATCGGTATCTACGTTAAAATACCCGATACGCTGGAATTGAAAGCTGTCTAGCGGTGCAGCTCCGGCCAGGTATTCTTCCACCTTGCAGTTTTTCTTCACGATAAGCGAATCGGGATTCAGCAGTTCGCGAAAGTCCTTTTCTTTCTCTCCGGCCGGATCCTCCACGATAAACAGCCGGTCGTAAAGCCGTACTTCAGCGTCGAGGGCATGCGGTGCCGACACCCAGTGGATGGTTCCTTTCACTTTGCGGTTAGCCTCAGGCATCCCGCTCCGGGTCTGCGGATCATACTCGGCGTATACTTCCGTAACGTTTCCGTTTTCGTCTTTTTTGCATCCGGTACATTTCACGATGTAGGCATTTTTCAGGCGTACTTCGTTTCCCGGCGTAAGACGGAAGTATTTACGGGGTGCGTCTTCCATAAAATCGTCGCGTTCGATCCAGAGTTCGCGCGAGAATTTAACCCGGCGGCTTCCCATCGATTCGTCCTCGGGGTTGTTGATCGCCTCCATCTCTTCCGTTTGTCCTTCGGGATAATTCGTGAGGATAAGCTTTACGGGGTCGATAACGCCCGACACGCGGACGGCTTTTTTGTTAAGGTCCTCGCGCACGGCAAACTCAAGGAGCGACACGTCGATCATCCCGTCGTATTTGGTATAGCCGATACTATCGACAAAGTTGCGTATAGATTGTGGTGTGTAGCCGCGGCGGCGCAGTCCGCAAAGCGTGGGCATGCGCGGGTCGTCCCATCCCGAAACCAGCTTCTCCTGTACGAGCTGAAGCAGCTTGCGCTTGCTCATCATGGTGTAGGTCATGTTCAGGCGGTTGAACTCGTACTGGTGCGGACGGTAATCATCGGTGGCCAGCTGGTCGATAAACCAATCGTAAAGCGGGCGGTGTACCACAAATTCCAGGGTGCAGATGGAATGGGTCACGCCTTCGAAATAGTCGGATTGCCCGTGCGCAAAATCATACATGGGGTAGGCTTTCCAGGCAGTCCCCGTACGGTGGTGCGGGATATGGAGGACCCGGTATAGGATGGGGTCACGGAAGTGCATGTTTGACGACGCCATATCTATTTTGGCACGTAGCACCATTTTTCCTTCGGGTACGTCACCACTGTTCATCTTTTGAAACAGGTCGAGCGATTCCAGGACGGGACGTTCGCGGTAAGGGCTGGGCGTCCCGGGAACGGTTGGCGTCCCTTTTTGGCGCGCAATCTCTTCGGCCGATTGCTCATCGATATAGGCTTTCCCTTCCCGGATAAGCTGGACGGCGAAATCCCATAACTGCTGGAAGTAATCGGAGGCGTAAAACACGTTCTTCCACTGAAATCCGAGCCACTGAATATCTTCCATAATGGAATCCACGTATTCAACGTCTTCCTTGACCGGATTGGTATCATCGAACCGGAGGTTGCAAATGCCACCGTATCTTTCGGCAATACCGAAGTCGATACACACGGCTTTGGCGTGCCCGATATGCAGGTACCCGTTGGGTTCCGGCGGAAAGCGGGTTTGCACACGGCCGTCGTTTTTACCTTCTTTTAAATCGTTTTCAACAATCTGTTCAATGAAGTTGAGACTTTTCTTATTTTCTTCCACAGCAGGAATCTCTTTTTGTGACATAATATATGGTTGGTTAATTTTTAAAATACTGTTATATGGATACCCTGGCGTACGGCGCCACGTCTTTTCCGCAAAACTCACCGTCGAGATACTTGTAGTACCCTGAGATAGCTACCATAGCCGCATTATCGGTAGTATAAGCAAATTTCGGGATATGTATTTTCCATCCATAACGGCGGCTATAATCTTCAAAAGCAGCGCGCAAGCCTGAATTGGCAGACACACCGCCCGCCACGGCCACTTCCTTTATTTTTAACTCTTTTGACGCGCGGTACAACTTGTCCATCAATATATCGACGATCGTTTTTTGCAGGGACGCACAGAGATCTTCCTTGTTTTTCCCGATAAAGCCGGGATCGGTTTTCAGTTCGTCGCGCAGGAAATAGAGAAACGATGTTTTCAGGCCGCTGAAGCTATAATCGTATCCCGCGATATGGGGCTTGCTGAAAGTAAACCGGCCGGGATCGCCCTGTTTGGCTAATTTGTCCACGACAGGCCCTCCGGGATAACCCAGGCCCATCACCTTGGCGCATTTGTCGAAGGCTTCACCGGCGGCATCGTCGATGGTTTGCCCGATAATCTCCATCTGCCGGTGCGATTTCACGAGAATAATCTGTGAGTTACCGCCCGAAACCAGCAAGCACAAAAACGGGAACTCCGGTCGGTTCGTATCGTCCGGGGTTTCTTTGATGAAATGGGCTTGCACGTGTGCTTGCAAATGGTTCACCTCCACCATCGGGATATTAAGAGCAGAGGAGAGCCCTTTCGCAAAGGAGGTTCCTACCAACAACGAGCCCAACAATCCCGGCCCGCGCGTGAAAGCCACCGCCGAAATTTCCTGTTTTGTGACGCCCGCTTGTTTCAGGGCATCGTGCACCACGGGAATGATGTTCTGCTGATGTGCGCGGGATGCCAGCTCGGGCACCACGCCGCCATACCGCTCGTGTACTGCCTGCGAGGCAATCACGTTCGACAAAATGACACCGTCGCGGATAACCGCTGCCGAGGTGTCGTCGCAGGAAGATTCTATACCTAATATCGTAATCAATTTAATTCAGCTGATGTTGTAATATTGAAACGACAAAGATAACACAAAAAAACGTTTGATAAGAAAAATACTCAGGGGCAATGTTCTTACAATGTCACGTCAACCCGCACCCTGCCCAGTAAAGCGCCGGGATGATCGCGATACGTGAACCGATGAACGTATTCCACACGCAAAAGTCCCAGGAGATTCGTGATTCCAACGGTTCCCTCCACATAGGGGGCTGAGCCGTACCGGTAGGATACCGGCGGAAAATCGTAGATGAGAGAAGAGGGGGAAAGCAACGGGTCGTTTTTGCTGCTCAGCCTACCGTAAGAGGCGCGCAACGAGATCAACTCTTTTGCTCCCAGATCGTCCAGCAGTGCGATCTTTGCCAACAGGAAATCATCGCCTACAAAAGTCGTCCGAATCGTATACTGCTCATCGGCAACAAACTCCAGGGCCCGGTTCAGGAAGAACGCGTTGTTCTCGATATGATGTTTATATCGTTGGTTGGGATAGACTAGTAGCGGAAAGGGCACTGCGTCCCACACTTTTGAAAATTCCCCCACGGCATCCAGTCGTCCAGCGTAACCCAAGTAGAAACGTTTTTGTGCGGAGAACTCCGTTCTGTGGTATGTAGCACCTCCTTCGGGTAAATGTACGAAGCCGATGGAGTGTGAAAGAAAAAAGACGGGACTTGTCACATCGACAGGTTTTCGTTTGCGTTTTTGCTGTAAATAGGCCTCTTCGAAAGAGTAGCGCAGCAGCACCCCACCCTCGGAAGTGTCCAGCCCATCGTATGCGGTAAGCCCGGCGTCGGAACTCCTCCGGAACTCCAGTTCTCCCTGCGGGATCAACCTCGATTTTCGCCACCAGAAGGTGTGCGCAAGACCGTTTTTGTACTCCCTCTCGTAGTTTATCTCGGCAAAGTTGCGGTACGTCGCTTCGTTAACCGACCTCCGGTAGGTAATCAGCAACAGGTCGTTTAGAGAACGCGGGTGCATCTCGCCGGGGGAGAACAGATCGTTTTCATACACCAGGCGCATATTGTTTTTGGGGAATTCGTCCTCATGATAGGCTTTTTTATCGAACGACCAGACGGCTTCTCCGCGGTACTTGAACTGCTGGTCTTTAAAACCATAAGCCAAGTATCCCTTCATAAAAAAATGGGGACTCAGGCGCGAATTGGATGCTGCTCCCGCCCGCAGGCGGACGCCTTCGACGGGATTGTAAGTGGGAAGAGTCTGGATCCTGCCAAAATCGAACGTGTTGGTCTCCGGGTTTCCCAGCGGGATCCAGTCGTCCATCACAAACCGGGCCGCCTTGCTCAGCAACGATACGGCCTTCCCGGGTTTCACGACAGCGCCGCCCGGCGGCGATAACAGTGCCGTCTCACGGTCCTGGGGCACCAGCGCGATGCGAAGCGGAGCATACCCATAGTCCTCCGGCAAGAGGTAAGTCAGGCTATACCCTTCTCCCACACTCACCAGGCGGTTATTCTTCAATGAATCGGGTACCTGAAGTGAGAATTCACCCACATTACTGGCCACTACTCCGATCTTGGTATGCTCCACAAAGATCGCGGCGTAGGGGACCGGCGTATTGTACTGCGCATCGATAACTACCCCACTGACCTCTTTGTATTGAGCAAGTACTGGCAGGCTTAATACCGGCAAGAAAAACAGAATCAGAAACTTCCTCATTCTTAATTTTCTGTTTACAGCTTCCGGTAGCGTACCCTTTTCGGCTCTACGTTGCCTAGGCGCATTTTCTTGTTCTCCTCATACTCGCTATAGGAACCCTCGAAATAAAATACTTCTGAATTTCCTTCAAACGCAAGGATATGGGTACAGATACGATCCAGGAACCACCGGTCGTGCGAGATCACCACGGCACATCCGGCAAAGTTTTCCAGCCCTTCTTCCAGTGCACGGAGGGTATTCACGTCGATATCGTTGGTCGGCTCGTCGAGCAACAGTACGTTTGCCCCAGCTTTGAGTGTCAATGCCAGGTGTAGACGGTTTCGTTCACCGCCGGAAAGAACACCGCACAGTTTTTCCTGGTCCGCTCCCGAGAAATTGAATCGCGACAGGTATGCCCGGGAGTTCACCTCTTTGCCCCCCACGCGTACAAACTCCAATCCACCGGACACCACCTGATAGACGGTCTTACCGGGATCGATGGCTTCGTGAGCCTGATCCACATAAGCCGTAACAACGGTCTCTCCCACCTCGAACGAGCCATTGTCCGGGGTCTCCATTCCCTGTATCAATCGGAAAAGGGTGGTTTTTCCAGCACCGTTGGGGCCGATAACGCCAACGATCCCGTTGGGTGGAAGCATGAAGTTAAGGTTGTCGAACAGCAGCTTGTCACCAAAGGCTTTCTTCACGTTTCTAGCTTCAATCACCTTGTTTCCTAACCGGGGGCCGTTGGGAATAAAAATCTCCAGTTTCTCCTCACGCTCTTTCTGATCCTGGTTCAGGAGTTGCTCGTACGAGTTCAGACGTGCTTTTCCTTTGGCCTGGCGCGCCTTGGGCGCCAGGTTGATCCATTCCAGCTCCCGTTCCAGCGTTTTGCGACGCTTGCTCACCTGCTTCTCTTCCTGTTCCATCCGTTTGGTTTTCTGCTCCAGCCACGAGGTGTAGTTCCCTTTCCAGGGGATTCCCTCACCGCGGTCGAGTTCGAGGATCCAGCCCGCCACATGGTCGAGGAAGTAACGGTCGTGCGTGATACAGATCACCGTTCCCTTGTACTGCTGCAAATGCTGCTCCAGCCAGTCGATCGACTCGGCATCGAGGTGGTTGGTCGGCTCGTCGAGAAGCAACACGTCTGGCTCCTGCAGTAGCAGGCGGCACAGTGCCACCCGGCGGCGTTCACCTCCTGAAAGTTCACGGACCGGCTGTTCTTCAGGCGGACAGCGAAGGGCATCCATCGCACGCTCCAGGCGATTATCGATGTTCCACGCGTCGACGGCATCCAGCTTGTCCTGCAATTCTGCCTGGCGGTCGAACAGCTTGTTCATCTTTTCCTCATCCTCGTAATATTCGGGCAATCCGAACTTCAGGTTGATCTCTTCATATTCCGCCAGCAGGTCCATCACCGGCTGCACTCCTTCACGAACGATTTCGATCACCGATTTGTCTTCATCCAGTTTCGGGTCCTGTTCCAGGTATCCCACCGAGAAACTTTTATCGGAGACTACTTCGCCCTGGTACTCCTTTTCAATCCCAGCAATAATCTTCAGCAGGGTAGATTTACCGGAACCGTTCAGCCCGATGATGCCAATCTTGGCACCGTAGAAGAAGGAGAGGTAGATATCCTTCAACACCTGTTTGTGGGGAGGGAACGTTTTACTTACCCCCACCATGGAAAAAATAATCTTTTTATCGTCAGCCATATCTGTTTTTAGTCAGTTTATTCAATATTTTATCAATGTCCCGTCCCTCTAAGTCGATATAAATCAACATTTTTCAACCCGACCTTTCGTAACGGAGCACAAAGATAGTAAAAATGACGGAAAAAGGGCAAAACCAGAAGACAAGCATGAATGAAGAGGCCGTTTCCGTATGTTCGTTTAAAATTGTAATTTTACACGGTTTAAAATTCTGATTGCAGGAAGCGTTGGAATAACAGAATGGAACGAATGGATTACAGGGACACCGTTTTTATTTCAGTGGTAGAAAACCTCAGTTTCTCGAAAGCAGCCGATGAGCTAAACATCAGTCAGCCTGCGGTAACAAGGCACATCAAAGAGTTGGAAGAGAGGTATCACACCAACCTTTTCGAACGTAAAGGCAACAAGATTTACCTGACGCGGGCAGGAGAGAAAGTATACCACACGTTTAAGCTGATCGACCGGCAGTACCGTGAGCTCGATTTTGAGGTAAGGGAACTGCAAAACACCGTTGCCGGCGAGTTCAGAATAGGTGCGAGCTCGACCATCGCACAATATGTGATACCCAAAGTGATCGCATCGTTTCATAAGCGGTATCCAACGATTAAAATCCATTTAATGAACGGGAATTCGTTTGAAATGGAGAAACAGTTGATGGAGAACAGCGTGGACATAGCGCTTGTAGAAAACACCTCATCCCAATCGGATATCCGGTATAAAAAGTTTCTCGACGATGAACTGATCGTGGTCACCGGCTCCGGAAGTGTTTATGCTAAACGGGAAACCATCACCCAAGACGAGCTGTCGCGACTCCCGATGGTGTTAAGGGAACAGGGTTCCGGCACACTGGAAGTCATAAAAGAGGCCTTTTCCCGGCACGGGATAGATAGTGAACACTTCCATACACCCATCCACCTGGGCAGCACGGAGTCCATAAAAAATTTCCTGCTCGATTTCGATGGCGTGGCTATTGTATCGGAAAAAGCGGTCTCCGGCGAACTGCAACTGAAAACCCTTGTAAAATTAAAGGTTTCCGGATTTTCCATTCCTCGCCAATTCCGCATAGCCTACAAGCTGGGACATAAAAGCCGCCAGGTTGAACTGTTTGAAAATTTCCTCCTTAATTATAACATATAGTTATACATTATAAGAATAAAGCATTTGTTTATATTATACAACGATACTACTTTTGTCGCCTTAAAGTATCGGAATGAATAATAAAAGTTGGCTTTATTGGGTGGTTATCTGTTTTTGTTTTCTACCTTTTGTTTCACCGGCGGTTGCACTCTGCATAGGCATTGTTTTTTCTTTTTTGGGAATCAGGCACGATTCCATTCACCGGTATACCTCAAGGGTTCTACAGGTATCGATTGTTCTCCTGGGCTTCGGGATGGGACTGGAAGAAGTGATCACTGCGTCAAAAAGTGGCTTCGTACAGACGCTCATCTCAGTATCCCTGGTGATGACCGGCGGGATTGTCCTTGGCAGGCTCTTGAGGGTTGAAAAAAACACAACACTGCTGATTGCCGCGGGGACGGCAATTTGCGGAGGAAGTGCCATTGCGGCTGTGGCACCCATCATCAAGAGTGAGAATTATCAAAATTCGTTTGCCCTGATCGTGGTGTTTGTCCTGAACGCCATAGCCCTGCTGCTTTTTCCCTTTATCGGGCAACGGCTCGGGTTGAGCCAGGAAGTTTTTGGCAACTGGGCAGCCATCGCCATACACGATACCAGCTCGGTAGTGGGAGCAGGAGCCATCTACGGAGAGAAGGCACTGCAGGTGGCCACTACGGTGAAGCTGATACGTGCCTTATGGATTATCCCGCTCTCCATCGTGCTGGCTTTTTTCAGCAAAAACGGCGACAAGCGTTCAATCAAATTCCCCTGGTTTATCCTGCTCTTTGTGGCAGCCATATTCTTTGCCAATATTTTTCCTGCTTTTGAGTCCAGCTATGCCCATTTCAGCTGGCTGGGAAGAAGGGCAATGGTTGTCGCACTGTTTCTCATCGGTTCCAACATCACCCTCCATCAAATCAAACAGTCGGGAACCCGGTGTTTTCTGTTGGGCGTTACATTATGGGTGGTAACGGCAGCCTTCTCACTTTTTCTGTTAACGCGGTAATCAGGCTTCTTGACTACAAGCAACGGTTACTCCACCGGAAGTAACGCATCAGTTTATTTCGACGATCTCAAAATCAAAAAATTACAGTTTTTTGATACAAATAATTTCGTTAAAATAAAAACATTTCGTATTTTTGCAACTTGATTAGAAAGATAGTATTTAGGAACATTCTTAACAAATAAAAATTCAAAAAATTATGATTAAAGTAGGTATCAACGGATTCGGACGTATCGGACGTTTGGTTTTCCGGGCAGCTCAAACAAGAGATGACATTCAGGTGGTAGGAATCAACGATTTGCTTGATGTAAATTACATCGCATATATGTTGAAATACGATACTATTCACGGCCAGTTCACCGGAACGATTGATGTGAAAGACGGCCATTTGGTGGTAAACGGAAAAACCATCCGCGTAACAGCTGAAAAAAACCCGGCTGATTTGAAATGGGGAGAAGTTGGTGCGGATTACGTTGTTGAATCTACCGGTTTATTCCTTTCTAAAGACAAAGCTCAGGGCCATATTGATGCAGGTGCAAAATATGTGGTTATGTCGGCTCCTTCTAAAGACGACACACGCATGTATGTATGTGGCGTTAACGAAAACACCTATACCAAAGGTGAGCAGTTTGTGTCAAACGCTTCATGTACGACCAACTGTCTGGCTCCTATCACTAAAGTACTGAACGACAAATTCGGCGTTCTCGAAGGTTTGATGACTACCGTTCACTCTACAACAGCCACTCAAAAGACTGTTGACGGCCCATCCGCTAAAGACTGGAGAGGCGGCCGCGCAGCATCGGGCAATATCATCCCATCTTCCACAGGAGCAGCCAAAGCAGTAGGAAAAGTTATTCCCGAACTGAACGGAAAACTGACCGGTATGAGCATGCGCGTTCCTACCCTGAACGTTTCTGTAGTTGACCTGACTGTACGTCTGGCAAAAGAAACATCTTACGCAGAAATCTGCGCTGCTATGAAAGAAGCTTCAGAAGGTGAATTAAAAGGCATCCTCGGTTACACTAGTGACGACGTGGTTTCTTCCGATTTTATCGGTGATGCACGCACGTCAATCTTTGACGAAAAAGCAGGTATCCAACTAAGCCCGACTTTCGTTAAAGTAATCAGCTGGTATGACAACGAGTGGGGTTACTCAAACAAAGTACTCGACCTGGTTGCACATATGGCAAAAGTAAACGGATAATCGTTTATTAACACATACGCAAAAAGCGCTACCCGAAAAGGTGGTGCTTTTTTTGTTGCCGTTTCACAAAAAAGAAAGGCCGGTCGGAGTATTCCGATCAGCCTTTTTACCTCTTTTCCGGTATATGTTAAGCCGGATGAATTGCTTCTGTAGGGCAAACTTCTGCACAAGTACCGCAATCGGTACAAACATCGGGATCAATCACGTAGATATCACCTTCAGAGATTGCCTCAACCGGGCATTCATCTATACAGGTTCCACAAGCAATACAATCTTCATTAATTACGTAAGCCATAATAAATAATTTGTTAGTTAATGTTGTGTGATTATTTTATTTCCATAAAATTCTGCACAAAGATACATAGTTTTTTAAAAACAAGAAACTTTGTTTTGCACTTAGTTTTGGACAAATATTTGTTCTTTTTATGGTTCAAATCAAAAAAACAAGCTATCTAGCTGATTATCTATATCTTTATCGTTACTAACGAGGTGCTATTTTTACGATTTCTAAATAAGATACAATCCCGGGGAGATTTTTTTCATTCCGTTTATAATAACCTTGCTTTAAAATCGTTTAAATTGTAATGAGAAAGATATTCCTTCTGGTTATTGTGCTTTCGGCCTTGTCTGACCCAACATACGGGCAACAACAGAAACTGCAGAACCGGCCATACGCCGACCATAAGATCTTTCACCTGGGATTTACGATAGGGGTGCATACGCAAGACCTGATGCTGACACAATCGGGACACACGGATGAAAACGGCGAGGTATGGTTTTCAGAAATCCCGTCCTATTCACCGGGATTTAGCGTGGGAATCATTACCGATTTGTACCTGAACCGCTTTATGAACCTGCGGGCAATCCCCACATTGCATCTGGGAAGCAAGAATCTTGTATTTAAGGAACAGGCTTCGGGCGAAACGTTTAAAACAGGCTTAAGGAACAATTATGTTACCCTGCCCCTGCAGGTGAAACTGGCGTCCACCCGCATTAACAATTACCGACCTTACCTTGTGGCGGGAACCTACGGTAGTATCGAGCTGGCCTCGCGAAAAAATCAACCAATCTTACTGAAACCCTACGATTACGGAGTTGAAATCGGTATAGGTTGCGATTTTTATTTGCCTTACTTCAACCTTTGCCCCGAGCTCAAATTCTGTTTCGGACTGAACGACATGCTCGAAAAGGACCGATCCGACCTGACCGACAAGGAATTGATAAAATACCCGCTTTCACTGGCCAGAGCCACGCAACGGATGATCGTACTGAGTTTTAATTTTGAGTGACAGGAGTGAGTGGTAAGTCGCTATACGTTTTTTTTCTCTTCACGTAATAATTCCACAAGATACTGCCTTTGAACTTTGTAGGAATATCGGTAACCAATCTTTGTTTTAAATTTTCGCGGCGATCGTGCCGGAAACCGGGCATCATCCTGAAGAAGTCCCTGTGTGCTTCAATAACCGATTTAGCATTGTCGAACTTTCCCATAGATAATAAATGCAAAAAAGCCAACGCATCTAAAATCAACCGGACGGTAAAAACAACAAGCAGGCTCCTTATGCGGGCATTCTTGTACAACATCAACAAGTTGTTCCGGAAATTAAGGTAGGTTTTTCTCGGGTTCTCTTTCTCCAGCGATGCAGCACCCACATGATAAACCACCGATTGCGGCAGGCATTCGATTCTTTTTCCACGCGCATTCAGCCGCCAGCAAAGATCGATCTCTTCCATGTGCGCGAAAAACCGCGCATCGAGGCCACCTGCTTCGAAATAATCTTTCCGGCGGATACACAGGCAGGCTCCGGTGGCCCAAAACACCGGGATTACCGTATCGTACTGGCCCCTATCCTGCTCCACGTTGTCGAGGATCCTTCCCCGGCAAAAAGGATAACCGAACCTGTCCAGAAAACCGCCGCAAGCGCCGGCATATTCAAACCCGGTCTTGTTTCTTTGTGCCAGGATCTTGGGTTGGAGGGCAGAGACACCGGGGTGCTCATCCAGGTAGCTGATCATGGTTGAAAGCCAGTTTTCGGTAGTTTCTACGTCGGAATTCAGCAATACCACGTATTCCGCGTCAACCTGCCGCAATGCCTTGTTATACCCTTCCGCAAAGCCGTAATTCTTATCGAGGACAATGAGTGGCACCTGCGGGAAACGGGTGTTTAGAAAATCAACCGAATCGTCGGAAGAGCCATTGTCGGCAACAACCACTTCGGTTTGGTGATCCAACGTGTGTTGCAACACCACCGGCAGGAACCGCTCCAGTAATTTGCGTCCGTTCCAGTTCAATATCACTACCGATGTCTTCATGCTTCTTGCTTTTTCGACCGGGACCATTTATTATGCGACCATAAATAATATGCCGGATCGTTCAATATCGTTTCTTCCAGTTTCCGGGTATATTTCTCCGTTACAGTAAATTCTTCCTCGGCGCTTGCATCTGCCGTGATTACCGAAAAATTCCCCACATAATGCCCTCGCTCCACCTTTTTTATGTCGAGGTAGACCACTGCCAACCCTAGTTGGCGGGCAATTCGTTCCATACCGGTCTGCAACAACGTATCCTGATTTAAAAATGTAGCCCAGTATTCGTTGTTGTGTTTTCGCGGCCGTTGATCCGTTAAAAATCCGATAACCATAGCCTGACCCTCATTTCTCTTGCGAATGATGGTTCGGTAGGCCGTCTTCATCTCAATGGATAGAGGATTGAACCGGGAGCGGATCTTCAGAAAAAGCTCATCAAAAGCTTTTGACTTCAGGGTCTTGTACACCTGTCCCGGCTCTACTCCGGGCAACAGATACAACGCTATTGAGGGCACCCACTCCCAATTTCCGTAATGCCCCAAGCTTAATAGGCAGGTATTCCCGTCTTTGGTGAGCCGGTTGACAATCTCAGGGTTCTTAAAAACCATGCGCTTGCGAATTTCTTTTTCGGAGATACGCAAGGTTTTTACAGTTTCCACAAAGTAATCACACAGGTGTCGGTAAAATTTCTTCTCGATCTGCAGTATCTCTTCCTCTTTCTTTCGAGGAAAGGAACGCAGAAGGTTTTTTCGGACAATCTTTCTCCGGTAACCGACCAGATAATACACTACTATATAGAGAACATCGGAAAGGATATACAATACCCGGAACGGAAGCATTGCCATAAGGTACGTTGCGCCGTAGAGTGGGTAAAACCCGATTCCTTTTCTGTTTTTCCCGGTCATCCTTTTGCGAATTATTCTCCAAAAACAGCCTCCATAGCCATTTCGTCTTCGTTATACTCTCCTATTTTCACACCGGTTATCTTATTTACGAGCAACGGGTTATAATCCGCATACAACCTCACGTAATTCTCAGTGAATCCGTGCATCCTATTTCCGTGTCGCGTGTGTTCGAAAAGCACTTTTCTGAAACCGTCCTTTTGTGATTCGTAGAAACTACGCAACTTACGGTCGGAGATGTCGTGCAGTTCCTTGCTCCGGTTGTGTTTGGTGCGCGGGTCTACGACGTGCCCAATTTCCAGGGCCTGCGTTCCGGAACGTTCGGAATAAGTAAAGACGTGCAGCTGTGAGAAGTCGATCGACTCAATAAAATCCCGGCCTTCCTCGAAATACGCGTCCGTTTCACCGCGAAGCCCCACAATCACATCCACACCGATGAACGCGTGCGGCATGGCAGATTTTATTCTTTCCACCTTGCGACGGAACAATGCCGTGTCGTATTTTCTCTTCATCAGTTTCAAAACGGCATCGCTGCCAGCTTGCAGCGGAGTGTGGAAATGGGGTGCGAACCGTTTTGAGCCCGCCACAAAATCGATGATCTCATCCGTCAGCAGGTTGGGTTCGATGGATGAGATGCGAAACCGTTCGATGCCTTCCACTTCATCCAAGGCTTTTATCAAATCGAAAAATGTTTCACCGGTAGTATGTCCGAAGTCTCCGATATTAACCCCGGTGAGCACGATCTCCTTTCCTCCCTGTACCACCACATCCTGTGCCTGTTTAACCAGATCGGCAATGGAGCCGTTGCGGCTCCTTCCCCTAGCGTAAGGGATGGTGCAAAATGAACAGAAGTAATCACATCCGTCCTGTACCTTCAAGAAATACCGCGTGCGGTCGTCGGCAGAGCAAGAGGGAACAAAAGTCCTGATTCTATGTGTTTTAGACGTAACAACTTCTCCCTTGTCTTTTTTCTTCAAATCATCCAGATAACGGATAACATCCAGCTTCTGTTCCGACCCCAACACCAAATCCACACCGTCGATGGAGGCAACTTCATCGGGTTTGAGCTGGGCGTAACAACCGGTAACCACTACAAATGCGCCGGGATGGCTTTGAATCATTCTCCGAATGGCCTGACGCCCTTTCTTGTCGGCCAGTTCCGTAACGGAACAGGTATTTATGACACAAATATCAGCCTTCTGCCCTTTCCGGGCACGCAATACTCCGGCATGAAGCAATTGCTTGCCGATAGCAGACGTTTCCGCAAAATTCAGTTTGCAACCCAATGTATAATATGCAGCCGTTTTATTTTCAAAAACAGTTTGATCGATCATGAATAGAAATGTTTAAGTTTCGCTCGTGTTTATTGCCAATGTACAGCTTTAAACGATTTATCTGTTATCGTAACACACGCGAATATTGAATATTTATATAAAAAGCCTCGTTTCCAAACCGCAAAAATACAAAATTTGCCTCAATTTAGCGGTAGTATTTCTTTGTCAATCTATAAATTCGTATTATTTTTGCACACAACTTAAATATTTGTGCAAAAATAATGATACAACAGAACTTCATAAAGATTTACGAAGAAAGTTTTAAGACGAACTGGGAATTACCTGCGCTGTCCAACTACAAAGATCAGGAGACTTTATCCTACGGCCAATTAGCGGAAAAAATTGCACGGATTCATATCCTGTTTAAAGAGCTTGGAATAGAAGAAGGAGATAAGGTTGCGCTGATCGGAAAGAACCACACCAGCTGGTCGGTTATCTTTCTGGCTACTTTCACTTATGGAGCTGTCATCGTACCTATTTTGCACGAATTCAATCCCGAGAGCATGGAGCATATCATTGCTCACAGTGAATCGAAATGTATCTTTATTAACGAAAATATTTGGGAGAACCTGGACAAAGGCAATATTAAGCTTCCTGTTTTTTCGCTTCCATCATTTAACTTGCTTCAAAGCGAAAATAAAAAAACAAGAAATCTTGCCGGCAAAATAGATGCTCTTTTTGCAAAAAAATACCCCGCCGGGTTTCACCCGGAAGATGTTGTTTATGCTGACGTGGACAACGATGATGTTATCTGTCTGAACTACACTTCGGGAACCACCGGGTTTAGCAAAGGGGTCATGCTCACTGCGAATAATTTTGCCGGGAACATCACCTATGCACATACCCTTGAGCTGCTTTTCCCGGGTGAAAGGGATTTGGCGTTCCTGCCAATGGCTCATGCTTACGGGTGCGCATTCGATTTTCTATATGCCCTTTCTACAGGTGTTCACGTTACGCTCCTTGATATTATTCCTTCGCCGCAAAATCTTATTAAGGCGTTTCAGGAAATCAAGCCGAACATCATTATTACTGTTCCACTTATTTTCGAAAAAATATACAAAAAGAGGATTCTTCCGATTGTCGACAAGCCCATCATGAAAACACTGCTCCAAATCCCGGGAATAAACAACATGATCTACAGCAAAATAAGAAAATCGCTCATCGATTCCCTGGGTGGAAATTTCAGGGAGGTAATCATTGGCGGAGCAGCTTTGGGAAAGGATATTGAAGCGTTTTTCTACAAAATAAAATTTCCCTTTACCGTAGGTTACGGAATGACAGAATGTGCCCCACTGATCTCTTACGACCACCACTATGAATTTGTTCCCACCTCCTGCGGTTCTGTTCTGGCGGGCATCATGGAAGCGAGAATTGATTCTCCCGATCCGGAAAATGTACCGGGAGAGATTCAGGTTCGTGGAGAAAATGTGATGAAGGGTTACTACAAAAACCCGGAAGCCACAAAAGCCGCATTCACCAAAGACGGATGGCTGAAAACGGGCGATTCCGGCATTATGAGAGGCAGAAGGCTCTTTATTAAAGGGCGCATCAAAACCATGATCCTCGGGCCAAGCGGACAGAACATCTATCCGGAAGAGATTGAGGCGAAGTTAAACAACCTCCCGTATGTAGCAGAAAGCCTCGTCGTTGAAAGAGAAAACAAACTGGTGGCGTTGGTTTATCCCGACTTTGCCGCCTTGGAAGCGAGCGGCCTTACTGCCGGTCAACTGCCGCAGATCATGGATGATAACAAAGGTGTTTTAAACAAACAGGTGGCCAATTACGAGAGGATCAGCTCTCTGATAATAGTTGAAAAAGAGTTTGAGAAAACTCCGAAAAAAAGCATTAAACGGTTTTTATATAACTGAGAAACTGTTGCTTCCAAAAAGCCTGCTGTTACGTGAAAACCGCATCTGGAAAGGACTGTTCACGCCACGCAGGAAAAAGGACTGGAGCCTCATAACCATTGAACAAAACCGACCGACGATTTTTAATATTATTTAACTATACTTTTTTCGATAAACATGTTATATAACATAAAAACAATATAACTTTGCACAGTTTTTTTAAAACCAAGTATTATTGATCGTTTAAAATTATTGAAAAAATGAAAAAAGTATTATTATTTGTAGCTTTGGTAGCTACCCTTGGATTTGCCTCTTGCACAAACAAACAAGCTGAAGCTGAAAAAGCCAGATTAGACAGCCTTGCTGAAGTGGCTAGATTAGATAGCATCGCCGCTGTAGAACAAGCTAAAGCTGACAGCATCGCTGCTGCCGCTGCCGCTGCTGCTGCCGACACTTTGGTTGAAGCTGCCGCTGCTGCCGTTAAGTAAGAAGGAGTTCGAAAAAATCACCTGAAGCCATCCTGAGCGGGATGGCTTTTTTATTTGCAGTTCTCTCAAAACAGCTTAACTTTGTGGATATTTCAAAAAACGGATTATACAGATATGAAAAAAACAGTTTTTGTCGCTTTACTTATTTTCGCCGTGTTTTCCTCGTGCGTTTCTAAAGACAAAAAGTACTTCGTAAAAGAACTGGCTTTCCCCGAAAATATTACACCCGAACAGAAAATAAAACTGGCGGCCCACCTCACTCCAACCGACCAGCAATACGAGTGGCAACAGCTGGAACTGACAGCATTCATTCACTTCGGGATGAACACTTTTACTGGCCGTGAATGGGGTGAAGGAAAAGAAGATCCGGTTCTTTTTAACCCGACAGATTTTAACGCGGAACAGTGGGTTGTTTCCCTTCAGGAAGCCGGATTCAAGATGATTATTCTCACGGCCAAACATCACGACGGGTTCTGTCTCTGGCCCACGGCAACCACCAGGCACTCCGTACGGTCATCGCTGTGGAGAGACGGGAACGGCGATGTTGTCCGCGAAGTAAAGAATGCCTGTGACAAGTACGGAATGAAGTTCGGGGTTTATCTCTCACCGTGGGACAGAAACGCCGAAAGTTACGGTGATTCCCCACGATACAATGCGATGTTTGTGGAACAGTTGAAAGAATTACTGAACAATTATGGTGAAGTTCACGAAGTCTGGTTCGACGGTGCTAACGGCGAAGGCCCGAACGGAAAACGCCAGGTTTACGATTGGACGCGTTTTTACCAGGTGATAGACAGTCTTCAGCCCAAAGCAGTGAAAGCCATTATGGGCAACGATGTCCGTTGGGTTGGAAATGAATCGGGGCTGGGACGCGAAACGGAGTGGAGCGTAACCCCTCTGAACCCGGACATTAACGAGGCCGTTGTCGCAGAAAACAACCGGCTGGACATCAACCCCATGTCCAAGGATTTAGGTAGCCGCAACCTTATTGGCGAAGCTAAAAAACTCTATTGGTACCCTTCGGAAGTGGATGTTTCCATTCGTCCGGGATGGTTTTATCATCCTGAGCAGGACCACCAGGTGAAGACGCTGCAGCAGCTGGTCGATATCTATTATCAATCGGTTGGGATGAATTCGGTCCTCCTGCTGAATATTCCTCCCGACAAACGCGGCTTACTGCACGAAGCGGATGTGGCTAGGCTGAAAGAATTTGGCGCATACATCAGGAGTACTTTTGAAAACAACAGGATAAATACCGGAAACACTGCCTGGACCGCCAACAACGGAGAATTCAGGGAATTTACCGTAACCGGCGACACCGTCAACACCGTGATGTTGCAGGAAGACATTAAAAAAGGTCAACGCGTGGAGGTGTTTAAAGTGGAAGGATTTATTCACAATGAATGGAAAAAACTGGCAGAAGGGACTACCATCGGATACAAGCGATTGCTTAAATTTGATGATTGCGCTCCTTCCAGGATCCGGGTAACCGTCACCGAGACCCGCGAAAAAGCTCATATCCTTGCCGTAGGTGCTTATCGCGCCCCTCAGATTTCAGAAACATCCGGCGAATTGAAGCTGAGCGACGTGTCCAAAGAAAAATGGACCGTCAAAAGCCACAGCCCGTTGATTGTGGATATGGGCGAGGTTGTTTCCGTTAAAGGCTTCACCTACAAACCCATCAGTGAAAAAGAAGCGGTCTTCAACTATGCTTTCAGCATGAGCGACGATGGAAAGACATGGACCGGATTGAAAAAAGGTGAGTTCAGCAACATCAAAAACAATCCTATTCCACAATTTGTAAGGTTCGATAATGACCTGAAGGCAAGGTTTTTCCGGTTCGAAACCATTATCGGGACAGAAGGTGGAAAACCAGGTGTATCCATTGATCAAATAGGTATTCTCACTCAATAACATCCAATGAAAAAAATAGTTACCGTATTATTTATTTTTATCGCCGCCTCTGCATTTCCGCAGAAAATAGACGATGTTTTTAAAACAATGCCCAACTCCATCTTACCGGGATTATCGGACGGCAACAGGACCATGCTTCTGGTGGATACCGGAAAAACGGTCATCCCCTACTCCCTTGGGGAAATAGAGAAACTGGCTTATGCACCGGATTTTTTAAAAATAAAAACTTCCGGAATTGGCTCAACGCAACTGAAACTATTACCGCTGATCAACGACACCCAGATTATTTGCGTCATTAGAACCGTTTGTGGAAAAGCATGCGACAGCAACATCCGGTTTTACTCTACCGATTGGAAAGAATTGGAAGCAAAAACGCTTTTATCGCATATTTCTGCAGCATCTTTTTTCGATTCATCAAAAAAAGATTCCGAAAATTATAAATTTGCACTATCTTTGCCGGATATTTATCCCGTTTCGGCTGAATTTGAAAACGGCTCAAACGCGTTAACACTGAAACTCGATCTGGAGGGATACCTTTCTGATGAGCAACTAGCAGAGGTTAAGCCGTTTATAAAAAGTGAAACAATCACGCTGAACTGGAACAATATTTCTTTCAGGTAATTTCTGCACCCGTAGTTCAATGGATAGAATATCGGATTCCGGTTCCGACGATGCGAGTTCGAATCTCGCCGGGTGTACTCTCAAAAAAAACACATCACTGATATACAACCTATTGCCACTAACCCTTTAAACATATCCACGATTGATACCACGAATTTATTTGCACAGCTACACAATCGTTTTCTTCGTGTGAAATACTTCAACAACAACAATATTTTTTTAGACTCATAAGTTAAAAAAATTCCCCTAAAGAAAAAATACACAATTGACACCAAAAACATTATATCAATGATATTTTGTAAATAAAAAAAATGTTTTACCTTTGTATTGTCAAAAAACAGATAATCGTGAATATCCATCAAATCAACAATAAAAAAACGTTCAAGTTGCACGAAACTTCGTGCTGTTGTTGTAGGTTATCTGTATTCTCCCGAATGTGTCTCTGACAATTCTCCCCTACCCCTTATTTATTCTCAAACTTTGTCGTGCCTAATCAGGCATAACTTATTGGTAAATATCTATTATAGAAGTATTTATCATCGTAATTACTAAAAAAAATAAAACATAAATAAATTAAAATTAAAGATATATGGATGATAAAATCTTAATAATTGTAATGTAAGCTTATAGAAAACTTTGTGTCAAATAAAACATTTTAAAAATCATTTAAAACAAAAAGGATGAAAAGCAATCAAATTCTTACAATCAAGAATACCCTTACGTTGTTGTTTGGTATTCTTGTCTTATCTATTTCTGCTCAGAATAACACGATAAGAGGTACTGTAACGTACGCAACATCCGGTGATCCCGTTATTGGGGCTACTGTGCGTTTACAAAGCGAAACAGGCTCAGGTACGGTAACCGATGTTGATGGAAATTATGTATTGAACAATGCTCCTTCAAACGGAACATTAGAGTTTAGTTATGTTGGAATGAAAACGCAGTCGGTTCAAGTCAATGGCCGTACAGTTATTGATGTTGTCATGGCAGAAGACAGTGAATTATTGGACGAACTGGTGGTTACTGCGCTGGGGATCAAAAGAGATAAAAAAGCTTTGGGATATGCAGTCCAGGGTGTATCAAGCGATGTGTTCAAAACACGCCCTACCAATACGTTGAGCGCGCTGGCAGGTGTTGTATCCGGTCTTCAGGTAATTTCAAGCGGAGGCAATATGGGTGGATCGTCGCGCGTTACATTGCGAGGAATCAACTCAATTACGGGTAACAACCAGCCTCTTTATGTTATTGATGGCGTACCGCTCGACAATACCGATTTGAACACCTCGTTAACCATTAACGGAAGCGCGGGAAAAGATGTGGGAAGTACCATTCAGGATATCAATCCCGATGATGTTGCCGAAGTAAGCGTATTGAAAGGGCCTTCCGCTGCGGCCTTGTACGGTTCCAGAGCTGCTAACGGAGTAATACTCATTACTACCAAAAGAGGAACAACCGAACAAGGGAAGATAAATATTGAACTGAACACCGGAATAGAATTCGAGAATATCGCACGTTTGCCCGAGCGCCAGAAGCTTTACGGAGGAGGTTACAATACAACTTTTTCTACAGCAACGATTGATGGGCGGGAATACAAAATTGTGGATTATGCTTCAGACGAAAGCTGGGGGCCAAAATTAGACGGTACGCCTGTATTGCATTGGTATAATCTTGATCCGGAATATCCAAGCGATTATTTAAAACCTGAACCTTGGGTTTATCCAAAGCACGATGTGACGTATTTCTTTAAAACCGGCGTTTCCAATACCAACAACATTTCACTGTCACAGTCTTCCGACAAGCACTCCATTCGTTTGTCGTTGACAAACAGGAATGTAACCGGAACGGTTCCCAATTCATCTTTAGACAGAAACTCGGTAAATATTTCGGGTTCAACCAATGGAAAGTATGTGTCGTTCTTTGGTACTTTTAATTATTTAAAAAACAAGTCACTGGGGCGTCCGTGGACAGGAGCTTCCAACCGAAACATCATACTTGAAGCATACCAGTGGGGAATGGTACAAATTGATTATAAAAAGTTACAGGAATATAAGCGTCCCGATGGCACACCTCGTGCATGGAACCGAACCGGATACAGAAACACCGTTGAAGATGAACGGACAAAGTATATCGATAATCCGTATTGGTCGGCATATGAAAGTTATCTGGAAGAAGATCGCGACAGGTTGTACGGTAATGTAGGGATAGAAATTACGCCCTCGGATTGGTTATCTGTTACCGGACGAATTAATGGCGACGTATATCAATACAACTCACAAGACCGTATCGCCGTTTATTCGCGTTCTCAATCATCCTATTCTGAGTACAGTCAAAAGTACAACGAGTTTAATTATGAATTATTGGCTACAATAACAAAAAACTGGGGCGACCATTCGCTTGTTTCCAATATCGGAACAAATTACTTGCAGAGAAAGAGAAGAATAAGCGACGTGGTAACTTCGGGTGGATTGATCGTGCCGAATTTCTACAGCTTAACCAACGCTACGTCAACTATCATTAATCCTATAACCGGTTTTTACGACAAAGCTCTCGCTTCAGTTTACGGCAGCGCTTCATATGGGTGGCGAAGCACAGTTTATGTAGAAGGAACTTTGCGAAACGATTGGTCATCTACCTTGCCTAAGGGAAACAACTCCTATTTATATCCTTCTCTAACCTCTTCCGTTATTTTGAGTGAGTTATCGGGATTGAAAAACAGCAATTGGCTTTCGTTTGCAAAACTTCGATTGGGTTGGGCACAGGTAGGTAACGATACTGATCCTTATCAACTGTATAAAGTTTACGAATCGCTTCCTGCCATAAACGGAAATATAGCTTATACGTTACCGAGCCAGTTGAATAATCTGAACCTGAAACCCGAAATTACGTCGTCGGTTGAAACAGGATTACAGTTGCAGTTTCTCGGGAATCTGATCGGACTGGACGTTACGTATTATAACAACACAAGCCGCAACCAGATTATTTCACTTCCTACTTCCGACGCGTTTGGCTACACAACGAAACTGATCAATGCCGGTGAGATAAATAACCGGGGCTTCGAAGTGACACTTACAGCAAATCCTGTACAAACAAAGAATTTCGGCTGGAGCTCGATCATTAATTTCTCAAAAAATAAAAACAAAATTGTCAAGCTTTCCGATGCTGTTTCAAAGCTAGACTTAAGTACCACCCTGGTTAGTTTGTCTGCGCAAGAAGGTGAAAGTTACGGACAATTATTCGGTTACGACTTCGTGTTTGCACCCGATGGACGAAAAGTCGTAGGTTCGGATGGTCTTTACATGCGCACCCAACAATTACAACCCCTAGGAAGCGTTTTGCCGAATTATCTTTGGGGTTTTCAAAATCAGTTCAGATTCAAGAATTTCAATCTAGGTTTTCTCATCGATTCGCGTGTGGGCGGAAAATTCTTTTCTCAAACCTATAAAGTTGCCATGTATTCCGGCATATTGCCTGAAACTGCTGCAAACGGCATTCGCGAAACCGGTGTGATAATAGACGGAGTCAAAGCTGATGTGGCATTCAATGCCGACGGAACATACACAGTTTCGAACATGGCAGAAAACACCACAAAAGTATCGGCACAAGCTTGGGCACGAAATCATTATAACGGCCCGACCACGTTCGACATTTTCGATGCAACATTTATTAAATTCAGGGAGTTAACGTTGGGTTATGACTTTAAATTACCACAAGGAAGTTTCATACAAAACATCAATGCATCGCTTTACGCACGCAATCTGTTTTATATATACAGAACAAGCAAGATCATTGATCCCGAGCTGACTAACAGCGGTGGAAACGTACAAGGTATTGAAGGTGGAAACCTGCCAACCCCCATCACTTATGGTTTGAACTTAAATTTTAGATTCTGATTTCTAACGAAAAAATAACTATTGATATGAAACGAGCATCAAAATTATTTACACCCAAGAACACGATTAAAAGTGAGTCACATACGATACCTTTGAAAGTAACAAAAATATATTCTGTTATAACAGGGTTGATCTTGATTGTTTTAACGTCGTGTATCAACGAGGATTTAAACATCGATCCCAATCGTCCTACTTTTGTGCCAACAACATCGTTGATTGTAACTGCAGAAAAAAAATTAGTGGATAATCTTCGAAACGAAAGTGTTTCGTTGCGTGGTTCGGCACTGTTTGTTCAGCAATTAAGTCAAAACACCTATACAAGTCAATCAAGATACGATATTCCTTTTGGTTATTCGGCCGAATATTGGAGTGAATTGTATAAAGTACTGAATAATTTACAGGAGATTATAGATTTGAACACCGATCCATCTACGAAAGATATTGTAACTGCCAGCGGAGCCGGACGAAACGCTAATCAAATTGCGATTAGCCGCATCCTGAAATCGTATGCGTATTATGCCTTAACCGATGTTTTTGGAAATATTCCATACAATTCTTATGGAAATAACGACCCCGACTTTCAGGCGTTGCAACAAAATCCCGATAATATTACGCCCAAATATGCTTCTCAGGAAAAAATTTATCCGGATATCTTGAACGAATTAAAACAAGCCGCAGACACATTACTCAAGTATTCAAATGAAGTAACTTTTGGTAAATCAGATATAATATATGCCGGAAATAATGGTAAGTGGGCAAAATTTGCGAATTCGCTTCGTCTTCGTTTCTCTACCCGGCTAAAGGCTAAAAATCCGGATCTGTATCAGTCGCATTTTTCCGATGCGTTGAACAAGGGGGTGTTCACCTCGAATGACGATAACGCCGTTTATAAATACTCCACTGTCGCTCCGAACGAAGCTCCGTTATATAGAGCAACCGTTACCGCAAATCGGAAAGATTTTGCTATTTCTCACATTTTTGTCAATTTGTTGAAAGGGGAAAATTCCCAACTGCCAGTAGCTGATCCGCGATTAAGCGTTTATGCACTAAAAAACAGTGCCGGTAATTTTGTAGGGCTACCTTACGGAATGACTGAAGCCCAGGCAGGTAAATTCTCGGCTCAAAACATAAGTTTGCCGGGCGCGTTGTACAACGCAGCAAACTACGGGGAAGTTTTGCAGGAATACAGCGAAGTTGCTTTTCTGATTTCAGAATTTAATGAATGGAGTCAATCCGACTATGAGAAAGCGGTTAAGGCATCGTTGGAAAAATGGGGAATACCGTCGGCAGATATCCAAAATTATGTAAATGCATTACCTGCGGCAAATCAGCAAAACGTATTAAACCAGAAGTATATAGCACTGTTTACTCAATTTTTGGAAAGTTGGAGCGAATATCGCCGTACGGGGTATCCGAATTTTCTGGTTAAAAGAAATGACGTAGTATTCAACGGAATCGTCGAAGGTGAAAATGTTTCTTACACTTTTAATCCGTTGTTTGGAGATGGGGGTGTGCCTTCGCGATTGTATTACCCGGTAAAGGAACAAACTGTAAATAAAGAAAGTTATCAGGACGCCATTGCTTCACAAGGCGGAGATGTGATTGAAACCAAATTATGGATATTTAAGTAAAACTGAAGATTATGCGAAGATTAATAGTAATAACAATTGTAATCAGCACGTTGATTGCATCGTGCACATTACAAGACACTCCAAAATTAAAGGAGGGAGTCTGGAGAGGTGAATTGGCTGTACAGGATAAATGGACGCCGTTTATTTTCGAAGTAAAAACGATGGGGAATGACTCTGTCGCGGTAGTTCTTAGGAATGGGGATGAAAGAGTTGAACTTTCTAATGTTACTTTCTCCAACGATTCAGTAACCATTCCGATTGAGGCATACGACGCTTTTATCAGGGCAAAACTAAATGGAAAGAATCTCGAAGGAAAATTTCTGAAAAATTACATTGAAAATGATCAGGGTGTCCCTTTTAAAGCAGAGTTTAATCAGACAGACAGATTCCCGGTTGTCTCCAATCCGTCTGAAATTAGAATTGATGGTAAATGGGATATCCATTTTGTTGACGAGAAAAGCGATACCACACGCAATGTTGGTGTATTCAAGACCGATAATAACACAGTAACCGGTTCAGTTCTGACAAACGCAGGAGACTTGCGTTTTCTGGAAGGGAATTATACCGATACTGGCGTCCAACTTTCGGCGTTTAGCGGTTTAAGTCCTTATTTGATTGAAATTTCTTTTCGTGATAACGATAATTTTGATGGCCAGTTTTACACAACACGCGGTATTACGAAATTGATTGGAGTAAGAAATGACCAAGCGTCTTTAGCAGACCCCTATACGCTTACTAACATGAAGCCTGGCTATGAATCATTACATTTTTCACTTCCAAATCTCGATGGAGAACTGGTTTCTGTAGATGATAACCGCTATAAAGACAAAGTAGTTATTGTTTCTATTTTAGGTAGCTGGTGCCCAAACTGTCTTGATGAAATGGAATACTTGTCTCCCTGGTATACGGAAAATAAAAACCGTGGAGTGGAAATCATCGGACTTGCATTTGAGCGTAAAGATGATTTGAATTACGCGAAAAGCACGCTCTCCCGATTGATAAATAAATACAATGTTGATTATGAAATTCTCTTCGCCGGACAATTGGGGGATGCCACGGTTCAAAAAGTTCTTCCCGAGATTGATAAACTCTCCAGTTATCCCACGACTTTTTTTATCGACAAAAAAGGAAAAGTCCGTAAAATACATACCGGATTTACCGGGCCGGCCACCGGTTTATTTTACGAAGAATTCAAGAAAGATTTCAATTCGCTAATCGATAGTTTACTTTTGGAATAATAGCAGAGTTGCTTTTATAGAAAACAAAAAGTCCTGATAATCAATAATTATCAGGACTTTTCTTGATTTTACTCAATTTCTCAGTGGACCTGGAGGGATTCGAACCCTCGTCCAAACGAGGAATTAATTTGCTTTCTACATGCTTAGTCTCATTTTAATTGTAGGGAAAGAGCGCGACTGAAACCACCAAACTCCATCCTTAGCTTTTTAATTTCGGAAAGGAGCCAAAGCTTCTCCCCTCCTATCTCCGATTTGCCTGCACCACCTGATCGGCACGCTTCGAAGCCACAGCTTCCGGGTGATGTCCTGTCCCGGCACCTTGGCCGGGATTAAGCGATTAACCTACTGTACTTCGGTTACGCAGCAAGAGCGTAATTGTTATTATTGCCAGTTATAGCTTTGAAGATTGATATTAAAGTGCAAACCAACAACGCACTGCATGCTTACAAACCACTTCTGCCCGCTGTCAAAACCGGTCAAGCCCATAATTGAATCGTGTAATTCGACACAAAGTTAATGAATTGGTTTAAAACGAACAAATTTTTCTTTTCAGTGTATAATGCCCCGCAAATACGCATGTACTTATCACATATATACACAGTAAATATTAGACACGTAAAGGTTTTACGGGATTCTCCGTACGGTGAAACAAGGACAGCAAACATCCAACTTCAGTGAACGGTTTAGCGATTTTTATAACACCTGTATAAGTTCAAGCATGCAAGGGAAAGAGGAGTTGCCACATTTTCGACCACAATTTGAAGGGTAATCTCCTCGTTTTTTGAATTAAAATCTATATTTTTGTAAAAAATTACCAGATCGAATGAACAAAATTATAGCGAAGGAGAATTTTTCCGACAAAGTTGTCAAGTTTGAGATTGAAGCCCCGTTGATTGCCAGAAGCCGTAAAGCCGGTCACTTTGTGATGGTCAGGGTGGGCAAGAAAGGGGAAAGGGTGCCTTACACCATCGCCTCATCAGACCCCGTGAAAGGTACCATAACCCTGGTGATTCAGCGGGTTGGAAAATCTTCAGAAAAAGTTTGCCAACTGGAGCCGGGAGACTATATTACGGATTTGGTCGGCCCGTTGGGAAAGGCCACGCACATTGAAAATTTCGGTACGGTCCTTTGTGCCGGAGGAGGTGTGGGTGTTGCCCCCATGCTTCCGATAATTGAAGCCATGAAAAATGCGGGCAACCGGGTAATTACCGTCCTTGCCGCCAGAAACAAAGACCTGATCATCCTGGAAGATCAGGTACGAAAATTTTCAGACGAAGTGATCGTTATGACCGACGACGGCTCATACGGACAAAAGGGATTGATCACTGCCGGAGTGGAGCAGGTAATTCTGCGCGAACCGGTTGACCTGTGCGTTACTATCGGCCCGGCAATCATGATGAAGTTCGTATCGGAGCTGACGAAAAAATACAGTGTGCCCACCGTTGCCTCACTCAACACGATTATGGTTGACGGCACCGGGATGTGCGGCGCCTGCCGGGTGACGGTGGGTGGGGTCACCAAGTTCGTCTGCGTGGACGGGCCGGAGTTTGACGCCCATCAAGTAGATTTCGATGAGATGCTGATGCGGCTGAAAGCGTATAATTGATCAGAACAAAGAACAAGTAACAAAGAGCAAAGAACAGAGAATAAATGCCTACACAAGAATATCTGCAAGCAGAAAGAGCACAGTTGTGGCGCGAAGAGTTGCGCAAAACGCTAAAAAACAAGGAGAGAACCAACCTCGTTCGCGTAAAAATGCCGGAAGTGGATGCGACAATCAGAAGCCGCACATACGATGAGGTCAATCTGGGACTGACTCCGGAACAAGCGCAAGCCGAATCTCAACGGTGCCTCGACTGCGTTAATCCCACCTGTATTACCGGTTGTCCGGTTGAAATAAACATCCCCAAGTTCATCAAGAACATCGAACGTGGAGAGGTGCTGGAAGCGGCTAAAGCGCTAAAAGAGACCAGCGCCTTACCTGCGGTTTGCGGTAGGGTTTGTCCACAGGAAAGGCAGTGTGAAAGCCAATGTTTTTACACCCTGAAACTGGGCAAGGAGCCTGTAGCTATTGGTCATCTGGAACGGTTTGCCGCTGACTTTGAACGCAAAAGCGGCAACATTTCCATTCCCGAGATTGCTCCGGCAAACGGTATAAAGATTGCCGTCGTGGGATCCGGCCCTGCCGGGCTGGCTTTTGCCGGCGACATGATTAAACTGGGTTACGACGTTACGGTTTTTGAAGCATTGCATGAACTGGGGGGCGTTCTCCGCTACGGGATCCCCGAGTTTCGCCTGCCCAACGATATCGTGGATATAGAGATTGATGTTTTGAAAAAAATGGGTGTTAAGTTCATCACCAACTGCATCATCGGGAAAACCATTTCACAGGAAGAGTTGAAAGCCGACGGCTATCGGGGTATCTTCATCGGAAGCGGTGCGGGATTGCCGAATTTCATGAATATTCCGGGCGAAAATCTGATCGGAGTGATGTCGTGTAACGAATACCTCACGCGGGTAAACCTGATGCAAGCAGCAGACCCCGAAAGCGATACCCCCGTACAAATGGGGAAAAAAGTCGCCGTTATCGGAGGAGGCAATACCGCGATGGATGCCGTACGAACAGCTCGCCGGCTGGGTGCGGAAAAAGCAATGATTGTTTACCGCCGTTCGGAAGAAGAGATGCCTGCACGTCTGGAAGAAGTGAAGCATGCCAAAGAAGAAGGAATAGATTTCCTGACATTACACAATCCTATTCGTTACGAAGGGGACGAGCGAGGACATGTACAGCGGATGCTGCTGCAACGGATGAAGTTGGGTGACCCCGATTCTTCCGGCAGGAGAAAGCCGGTGGTGATCGAAGGGGATACGGTCTGGGTGGACGTAGACGAAGTTATCGTGAGTGTGGGAGTATCGCCCAACCCACTGATCCCATCCTCTTTTTCGGGCCTGGAGATCACTTCGTGGGGAACCGTTGTGGTAAATTCAGACACCATGCAAACTGCCGATGAGACCATTTTTGCCGGCGGCGATATTGTCCGGGGCGGAGCAACAGTGATCCTTGCCATGGGTGACGGCAGAAAAGCAGCCAAGGCGATGCACGCATCAATGAGCTGATAAATACTCCCCTATCCTTCCGCTGATCTGTAACAATGAAATTTCGTAAAGTTTGGTGCGGTACTGTGCGGTGAGTAATCGCTGCTCGGCCTGAAGAAGGCTTACCTGTGCTTCACGCAACAGAATTCCCGAAAGGTCGCCCAGCTTGTACCTGTCCATCGCAATCTCGTAGTTGATCTGCGCATTTTCCAGGCTTTCCTTTTCGAGGTTAGTGAGTTGTATATTGTTTTGATAGGCAAGCCACATATTGGCAAAATCGCTTTGCAGCATAAGCTTCTGCCTTTCCACCTGAAGTTCTCGGTTGTCTATCCGGATCCGTGCATTTTTCTGTTCACGACTCCTATTAAACCCGTCGAAAATGGTAAAACCAAGCGTAACCCCTACCGTAGGGCCCCAGGTCCGCTGCTTGTCGAAATTCCCTTTGGTGTAGTCGTAGTGTGTGAATCCGTATCCGCCGTTCAGCCTCAGGTAAGGATAATTCTGGCTTTGCAGCGTTTTCAAATCGAGTTCACTCAGCACCTTGTTTTTTTCGGTCAGGAGCAGTGCGGTATTTACTTTCATCATGTTGTCGTAAAGTGCCGGTTTAGATAGCATCGGGTCAAACGAGATGGTTGTATCGGCAGCCATAAAATGCTGTTCAACATTACCTGTACCCATCATCTCATTCAACAGAATGCGCGAACTGTGCAAAACCTCGTATTGCTGAATCAATTGCGAGCTGTCGGCATTAAAATCCACGCGCGCCTGCTGCAGGTCGAGCCGGGAGAGTGAACCTATCTGGTAACGCGCTTCCACTATTCGCAGCCGCTCACGTGACAGGTTCAGCGCCTGGCGTAAATTCCGCATGCGTAACGTTTGCTGAACATAGTTGTAGTATTCAGCCGAAATATCGGCAATAAAGTTCTCCACCGCCAGCTGAGTATTCAGTTCGCCCACCGATTTCAGTTCCTGCAGGCGTTTATAGTTTGTCTGGACCTTGAATCCTTCAAAAATGGTCCAGTTCAGGTTTAATCCGGCATCAAGCGTTTGTGTCACGGAGTTTCTTGTCGTGACTGCCTCGCCTCCACCGGCCGGAAACTGATCGGAGCTGTTTTCCCGTACACTATACCCTGAATTCAGTCCCACTGAAGGAAGGAATCCGGCATTACCCAACGTCAGGTTGTTGTCGGAAATCTGTTGTTCGTTCCTGCTGATTTTCAGGTCGTAGTTGTTCTCCAACCCGATACGTATCACTTCATTTAAATCTATAACTGCCTGTGCAGCCGATAAAAAAGGGAGCAGAAGCACAATAGCCGGAAGAGCGAATCTCTTTAATTTAAACATGTTGAACTTCGATGTTTTCTTTTGTTTTCGATTTTCTACTGGTGGATAAATACATGTACATGGCCGGAACGACAAACAACGTTAACAGTGTGGAAATAAGCATACCGCCAACTACGGCAACACCCATTGCAATACGTCCGTTGGCTCCTTCTCCGGTAGCCATTGCCAGCGGCAACAACCCCAGTATCGTGGATATACTTGTCATTAATATCGGGCGTAAACGCTGGATGGAGGCGCCCATCACCGCGTCGTACTTGTTCATTCCCGCTGCCTGGCGCTGGTTGGAAAACTCAACGATAAGGATTCCGTTCTTGGCGACCAAACCGATCAACATAATGATCCCGATCTGGCTGTAAATATTCATGGTAACCCCAAACAACCACATAAAGAGCAAGGCGCCAAAAACAGCTAACGGAACGGTAAGCATAATTACGAACGGGTCTTTGAAACTCTCGAATTGTGCGGCCAATACCAAGAAAATAAGTATAATGGCCAGCCCGAAAGCGAAAAGCAAACTGGAAGAGCTTTCACGAAAGTTTCTCGATTCGCCTTCCAGCGCCGTCCGAAAGGTTTCGTCCAGCACTTCTGCCGCGATCCTGTCCATCTCTTCCAACCCTTCGCCCAGCGAATACCCTTGTGCCAAGCCGGCTGAAACGGTTGCTGAGTTAAACCGGTTGTATCGGTACAACTGCGGGGGAGCAACGGTTTCTTCGAGTTTGACCAGGTTGTCCATTTGGATCATCTGTCCCGAGGAATTTTTCAGGTAGATGGTTTTCAGATCAAGCGGTGTGTTCCGTTGCTGGCGGTTTATTTCTCCCAGCACCTGATATTGTTTTCCGTTCATGTAAAAGTAACCCATGCGCTGGCCGCTTAATGCATATTGCAAGGTTTGCCCGATATCGCGGGTGCTTACGCCCAGCAAAGCTGCCTTATCCCTATCGATCACGATTCGGGTTTCGGGCTTGGTGAACTTCAGGTTGACGTCGGCCATCTGAAAATAAGGGCTTTGATTCACCTTTTCCATAAATGGAGGGATAAACTCCTGAAGTTTTTCGATGTTGGGCGCTTGCAAGATATACTGGATAGGCATCCCGCCACGACGGCCGCCAAAAGTGGACTGCTGCTGCACAAACGCACGGGCTGCCGTCTGGTTTCTAACCGCAGCAGACAACGCATCGGCCACTTCCATCTGGCTTCTTTCGCGCTCCTTAATGTCCGGTAAAACAAGCCGGACCATTCCGAAAGTACCCCTGATCATGGTAATGTTTGATTCTCTTTCCCAGGCCACGGAATCTGCAATTCGTGAAATACCTTCGGTATAATCTCTTGTAAACTCAAAAGTCGCCCCTTCTGGGGTAGAAGTCCGGATCATAATTTGTGATCGGTCTTCCAGGGGAGCCATCTCGGCCGGAATGGTATTCCACAAAACCACAATAAGTACCAATGCCACCCCAATAACCGGATAAATCAACCACCTGCGGTGAAGAAACGCCTTCAGCGACCTATTGTAAAAAGCATTTATTCCCTGGAAGAACTTCTCGGTCTTTTCATAGATCCTATCGTGTTTTTCTTTCTTTTTCAGCAGTTTCGACGAGAGCATCGGAACAAAGGACAGTGCAACAAAAGACGAAATTATTACCGCTCCCGAAATAACGATACTGAACTCCCTGAACAAGCGTCCCGTCATTCCTTCCAGGAAGATTATCGGAAAGAATATGGCGACCAGCGTAATAGTCGTGGATATAACGGCAAAAAATATCTCTTTCGAACCTTCCACAGCCGCATCCCTGGGAGACATTCCCTGTTCCACTTTCGCATAAATGTTTTCTACTACCACGATGGCATCGTCCACCACCAGTCCCACGGAAAGCACCACCGCAAGCATGGAAAGCACGTTGATGGAAAATCCCGCCAAATACATGATAAAGAATGTCCCGATAAGCGAGATGGGGATAACCAGTGTGGGAATAAGCGTTACACGGGTATTTCTCAGGAAGAGGAAGATTACCAGCACCACCAGCACAAAAGCAACCAAAACCGTCGTTTGCACTTCGGAGATGGACGCACGGATAAACCGTGTATTATCGAAAGCGACATCGAGCTTAATATCTTCAGGCAAGTCCTTGCGCATCTGATCTATTCTCAATGCAGCCTCGTTGGCAATCACAATCTGATTGGCCCCGGGTTGCGGAATGATCACACAGCTGACCATAGGTATACCGTTACGCCTGAGGATATTTTTCCGGTTTTCCGTATCCAGTTCTGCCGTTCCGATATCGCCAAACCTTACGATCCGGTAATCGTCCTCGATAATCACCATGTTGTTAAACTCTTCAGGGGTCTGCATCAGCCCCATGGTGCGGATAGATTGCTCAATATGGTCTCCCTCGATGCTTCCGGCCGGCAGTTCAATATTTTCCCTGTCCAGGGCATTTTTCACATCCATGGGGGTAATGTTATAGGATGCCATTCTTACCGGATCGAGCCACAAGCGCATCGAATACCGGTTTTCTCCCCAAATCTCCACCGCACTCACGTTGGAGATGGTCTGCAAACGTTCCTTCACGGTAAGCTCGGCTATTTCGGACAATTGCAACAGCGAGCGTGTGGGGCTTTCGACCGTAACCTGCATAATCGGGTCGGCATCGGCATCGGCTTTGGCAACCGTTGGAGGATCCGCATCACGAGGCAAATATCGCATAGCCCTGGAAACCTTGTCGCGTACATCGTTGGCCGCCGTTTCCAAATCAACACTCAATTCAAACTCAACAGTTATTCTCGAGTTTCCCTGGCTGCTTTGGCTCATCAGCGAGCGAATACCAGGGATCCCGTTGATGTTTTGTTCCAACGGCTCTGTAATCTGGTTCTCGATCACTTCGGCATTTGCACCGGGATACCCCACGGATACCGTAATGATGGGATTATCCACGTTGGGATACTCGCGTACGGCCAGGCTGGTATATCCGATCACCCCGAAAATGATGATGATCAGCACCAACACCGTGGCTAAAACCGGACGATTTATACTGAGTTCGGATAAGGTCATACTGTTAGTCCGTTGGTTTGGAAATTATTTCTGAAATTTTTACCGGCAATCCATTTCTCAACTGCATCACACCGGTTGTAAGTAATGTATCTCCGGCAGATAGTCCGGAAAGCACCTGTACGGAAGATGCTGTCCGGTACCCTTTGGTTATCTCTACTTCCTGTGCCTGCCCGTTTTTATAAATGTAGGCAATATCCCTTCCCATTTCGGTAATGCTTGAGATGCTCGGAATAACTATGGCATCGGGAATTTCGCTTATTAATGTCTGAATGGAGGCAGAAATGCCCGGTTTCAGCTTTCCGCCCGGATTAGCATAGCGTGCGCGGGCTTTCAACGTCAGCGTCTTGGGATCCAACTGCGATTCCACGGCATATACCTCAGCCTCATATGTCGTTAGGTCGTTGGCTACCGTAAAGGTTATTTTTGCTCCGGGAGGTATCTGACTGACTTGATTTTCGTTCATGGAGAATTCCAGCTTCAACGGCGAAATTTTCGTCAGTTTTGAAACGATCACTGCAGGTGATGCATATGCTCCCACACTTACCTGGCGCAATCCGATAACTCCGCTGAACGGCGCCCTTAACTCGGTTTGAGCAATTCTAGATTCAATCAGGTCGATATCGGCCTTCAACTTTTCCAGTTCAGTGGTTACCGTCTGATACGTCTCCTGGCTGATGGCATCTTTTTCGAGCAGTGTCCCCTGCCTGTAAACCCGATCCTGCGCCAAAGGAAGCTGCGTCTGAAGTTTTCTTAATTCGGCTTGTAAAGGGGCATCGTTTACCTTGGCGAGCAAGGCTCCCTGAGTAACAAACGACCCTTCTCGAAAATAAATATGGGTAATCTTACCGGAGGTTTCAAAAGTGAGGTCAACTTCTTCCTCGGGCAATAAAATGCCCCGGGCAATATAGAGATCACTTCGCAGGACCTGCGGTTGTAAGACCATGGCAGTCACACTCAACTGCTGCCTTCCTGCTCCTCCTCCGCCACCCCCTCTAGGCGGTCCCTGATTTTCTGTTTGTGGATTACCGGAAGAAAAAAGCGATTTTATTTTCGGGAAAAAAGCCATTCCCAAAATCAGTAAACCAATAACTGTAAATAGTGAAATTTTGGCGTTTTTTTTCATTTTTCAGTCCAAATTTGGCCAAATTTAGCGATTAAAAGCCACAACAAGAGGAAGCGGACGTTCTTTTTAGTCTTTTTTAAAATTCAAAATCGACAGACCGGACAAATCCATCGACGAAAATCAATAAATCAAACTCGAGAGCCCGCTAAATTTTCCTGGGTTTACAGGCTTGTTTTTCCTTCTTAACCTTTGCTCCACATTTCTTACAAACGTATTTCGGCTCTTTGGCTTCTTCAAAATCTTTTTCTTTGCAAGCAGTCTTGCCCATACAGATATTTTTTTACCCGATAAAACAGCCCAAAACCTGTTTTTGTTTTGAAAACCGAAATAATTAAGTTTTATCGGACAGCATATCCGAATCATGCCTGTTTTAGAACACAGTCTCTCCACAAGACATTTACAGATCTCATATTTAGCTGTATATACTATTGATCAACAATAAACACATAAGCAGTAGCATCGGGTATACCCATCGCACCGTAATAAGTACCAATTTTTCCTTTTATTTTTACCTCTTTGCCCAGATTTCCCGGATTTGTTTTCAGATTCAAGTTATCTCTGATTTCTCCCAAAGGAAGGGATACAGGAAATGTCTTTGCACCGATCGTTTCACCGGGTGATTCGGCTAAAGCGAGTGAAGTATCTTTAACTTTGGTGTTATTCGTCAGGTCGTTGGTAAAAGTACCGACGGTAGTGCCGGCATAACCACCCGCGATAAATCCTTTTACCCAAACCCCGCTTGACGGTGATACATTTCGGGCATCTTCAAGGGTATATGGATTTTCCAAGGTTCCCTCCCCCACGGGTTTATAGACCTTAAAATCTTTTGACACCGTTGCCGTTTCACCTGGCACATCCAGCCAATTGGCGATGGTGGCCGTTGCGCTGAGCGGATAACGTGTATCCAACTCAATCGTATAGGTGTATTTATATCCCGACTTGAATGAGGTGATGATTGTTGAGCTGTTCAAATCATAAACATAACCATATTCCCCGTTAATGATCTCCAGGGTTGCATCCGCCAGGCTTTCAGCAGGCAAGACAATGGCTTCGGCTGATGCTCCGTCGTCACTCATTCTCATTGCAATATCTCCTTTTGCTGAAGCTGTTTGCGACTTGTCCGCCAGGGAGAACACTCCCTGGGTATTGGTTCCTTTTATCGTTACTGCAGTGTTCATCAAAGCCGATCCGTCAATGGTTTTAAGATAAACGACCAGCTTCGATAACTGATGAGTGAAAGAGAGATCGACGGATGGAGAGTTCTTATTTAAATCTGTGGCATTGTCTGCATACAACAAGTCAATCGCAGACGGGTCAGTCTGATCAGTCACATCGACTGCATATTCAAAAGCCGCGCTAACAGTTCCGTGGGGGTAATAGGCAATAAAATCCACGTTTGTCCCGTCAATTGGAAACTTCACATCGTGTGAAACGGCAATAGGGTTGAAAGTTCCGTCGCCCTCCGTTACGTATTTCGCATTTTTTGCTCGAACGGATCCTTCGGTAAGCCCATTTCCGGCCGTAACCATATAAATCCCGATAGCATCCCCTTCAGTCCAGGTATCGTTAGAAACCCGTGTCCTCACGCCGTCAATGCAGGCATTCACCCTGATGCTTCTGTTTATGATTGAAAAATCGATTCTTTCGCCTTCACAGGCAAGTAAAAACGGAAGCATAAGAAATAAGAGCAGATGATTTGTTTTCATAATTCTAAATACTTAAGTATTAAAGCAACAAGATAATAAGAGAAAGTGTTATTTCCAAAAAATGACCGCAATTTCTTTTGATTCAGGGAACAGAAAAAAATTTTACTTTTTTTGCTTATCTTTGTATCCCAATAAAAAAAACAGGATAAATGGCTATGTTCGAAAATTTAAGTGACAGACTGGAAAGGTCGTTTAAGATACTCAAAGGTGAAGGAAAGATCACCGAAATTAACGTTGCTGAAACGTTGAAAGATGTTCGCCGTGCCCTGCTCGATGCCGACGTAAACTACAAGACCGCCAAGGAGTTTACTGAAAGTGTCCGTCAAAAAGCCCTTGGGCAGGACGTGCTGACAGCAGTGAAGCCGCATCAGTTGATGGTAAAGATCGTTCACGATGAATTGGCCCTTTTAATGGGTGAAACCGCTATCGACATCAACATCAAAGGCAGTCCGGCTATCATTTTGATGTCTGGACTACAGGGTTCCGGAAAAACCACTTTCTCGGGGAAGCTTGCCAGCTTGCTGAAATCGAAACGGGGAAAAAATCCGCTTTTGGTTGCCGGCGACGTATATCGCCCTGCTGCCATTCAACAGTTGAAGATACTGGGAGAACAAATCGGCGTGCCGGTTTATTCCGAAGAAGAGAATAAGAATCCGGTTAAGATTGCTCAGAACGCCGTTCAGTATGCCAAACAACACGGTAAAGACCTGGTGATCATAGATACCGCTGGCCGGCTGGCTATAGATGAGGCGATGATGACGGAAATTACCGCCATCAAAAATGCAGTAAATCCGCAAGAGATACTGTTCGTGGTAGATGCCATGACCGGTCAGGACGCCGTGAATACGGCAAAAGAATTCAACGACCGGTTGGATTTCAACGGCGTTGTCCTTACCAAGCTCGACGGAGACACTCGCGGAGGTGCAGCCTTATCCATCCGTTCGGTGGTAAACAAACCCATCAAATTTGTAGGAACGGGAGAAAAACTGGATGCTATTGATGTTTTCCATCCGGAACGTATGGCCGATAGGATTCTCGGTATGGGTGATATTGTTTCGTTGGTTGAAAAAGCGCAGGAGCAATACGACGAAGAAGAAGCCCGCCGCTTGCAAAAGAAAATCGCCAAAAATCAGTTCGACTTCAACGATTTTATCGCACAGATTCAACAGATCAAAAAGATGGGCAACCTGAAAGACCTGGCTTCGATGATCCCGGGTGTAGGAAAACAGATAAAGGACCTGGATATCGATGACGACGCTTTCAAAAACATCGAAGCCATCATCCGCTCCATGACTCCTCAAGAAAGGACCAATCCTGAGATTCTGAACGGAAGCCGTAGAGCACGTATAGCTAAAGGGAGCGGGACTAACGTGCAGGAGGTCAACAACCTACTCAAGCAGTTCGACCAGACCCGGAAGATGATGCGTGCAATGACATCAGGCGGAGGAAAGGCGATGATGAGAAACATGAGAAGAAGATAAAAGTCAAGGGACACAGGAGATATGCAATTAATTGACGGAAGAGCCGTAGCGGCACAAATCAAAAAAGAGATCGCCGAAGAGGTGGCACGGATCAAGGCACAAGGCGGAAAAACACCTCATTTGGCAGCGGTATTGGTTGGACATGATGGGGGCAGTGAAACCTATGTGGCCAGTAAAGTCCGCGCTTGCGAAGAAGTAGGGTTTCAATCGACCCTGATTCGTTACGAGGATGATGTTACCGAAGAAGAACTGCTCGCGTGCGTAGATCAGCTTAATAACGATGCCGATGTGGATGGATTTATTGTTCAGCTGCCGTTACCCGGCCATATTTCGGAAGGCAGGATCACGGAAGCCATCGATTACCGTAAGGATGTGGATGGATTCCACCCGGTCAATGTAGGCCGTATGGCCATCGGGCTCCCCTGCTTTCTTTCGGCTACCCCTTCGGGAATAATGGAACTCCTTAAGCGGTACGAAATTGAAACCAGGGGTAAGCATTGTGTAATTTTGGGCAGAAGCAATATCGTGGGCAAACCGGCCGCATTATTAATGATGCAAAAGGGATATCCCGGCGATTGTACAGTAACCGTGTGCCATAGCCGCACAAAAAACATCAAAGAAATATGTCTCCAGGCGGACATTATTATCGCGGCACTGGGTGTCCCCGAATTTTTAAAAGCCGATATGGTGAAAGAAGGGGCTGTGGTTATTGATGTGGGTACAACCCGTGTTCCGAGTGACAAAACCAAATCGGGATTTAAACTTACCGGCGATGTTGCTTTCCATGAGGTAGCTCCCAAGTGCAGTTATATCACACCGGTGCCGGGGGGAGTCGGGCCGATGACCATTGTTTCCCTGTTAAAAAACACCCTTCTAGCTGGAAAGAAAACGATAGTGTAATGCGGTTAATATTTCACCCATTATCATTTTTTTCATTAAACTCAAAAAAAATAACAAAAAAAGGACAATTTATTAAATATTTAAGCTATATTTGCAGGTCGACAAGAATTGAAATAGTAAAATCACGGTTTGATCGTTGTTGGGTTGTTTAGGAATCAGCGTCTCTCAGTTACTGTACGTACTTTCAGTTTAACTCTAAGTAAGTGATATTATGTCAATTATTCGCCTCTCATATCTCAGCTCATGCCTTATCGTCCTTTTGGCGGTTCTGAGCTCCTGCTACCAGGGGTCGGATTCGAAAAATAATTTCGATGTCAATCGACTTTCACTTCAGGATTCCATTAGCAAAATCAACCTGTCCATCAAAAAAATAAGAAACGACTCCAACAGCCTCCAGACTACATTGGAGCAGAGCCTGTCTTCAAACGACAAGATCAATCAATTGGTGCTCTACCGAAGCTTGGGAGATCTTCACCTTAAAAATTTCCATTTTACAAGCGCTATCAAAAACCACGGGGAGTACCTTAAACTATCGGAAGAACTTGCCGACTCCCTTCAGATAGTAAAAGCACTGAACGTATTGGCCATCGATTACAGGAAATCCTACCAGATGGATAATGCCATACGGTATTCTTTTCGCGCACGAAAAACGGCCGACAACCTGCAAAATTCGGACACCACGGTCCTCAGGGAAAAAGCCCTCTCGCTTAATGGAATTGGCTGGATATATTCCATGCTGGAATATCCTGACGAAGCCCTGAACTCCTTCAGGCAATCGCATCAATACGCCGAAAGGGCAAACCACACAGAACTGCTAGCCGACGGCTTAATGGGAATCGGCGTTGCATACCGGGATAAAAAGATGTATGATTCGGCCAGGGTTTATTTCAATAAATCAGCCGATTTATTTATTGAAATAAATTCCAGGACAGGCCTTGGTTTAACATTTTTCTGCTTTGGACAGCTAAGTGCGAAGCAGGGCAGTTATCAGGAAGCACTCATTTTCCTGAACAATGCATACAACACATTGAAAGAAACAAGTGACAAATTAAACTGGATGGAGGTATGTTTTACTCTAGGAAATACATATAAAAAACTTTCCCAATACGCCGAAGCTGAAAAGTACCTTGTGGAAGGACTGGAAATTGCCAAACAGCTGAACCTGCCCTTTTACCTGAAGAATGCTTACTCCGATTTATCAGAGCTCTACTATTTACAAAACAGGCCGGCACTTGCCCAACAATACCATGTTGTATCGCACAGTTTCGACAACCTGATTAACCGAAACGAAACACAAACCATTCTGTTCAATGCTTTTGCCGATTATGAAAAAGCGGAGAGCAAAAAACAACTCACAGGCCTGAAAACGGTGTTTGATGCCAAAACGAATCAGCAAAGAATTCTCATTGTCGCCTTTATCGTAATAATTATACTGTTGATCCTCATTTTTCTGATTCACAACCGCTACACAACGATGAAAAAACAGAAAGAGAAATCGTTGGTGGAAATAACAAAATTGAAGTCCGACTTTTACACGAACATTACCCATGAATTTAAAACGCCCATAAGCATCATTATCGGGCTGGCCGAGAAACTGAAGAAAACGATAGGAGAAAGCAAATCGGCCCACAACCTGATAGACCTGGATATAATTGGAAGGCAATCCGAGAATCTCTTGTTTCTTGTTAACGAGATACTTACTGTTTCTAAAATTCAAACCCGGAACAGTATTCATTGGGTGAATGGGAACATCGTGAGTCATTTAAGGTATCTACACAGCTGTTATGTTGATTTTGCCGAGACAAAAAAAATAACCTACCTCTTCCACAGCAGTACGGATGAAATTATCATGGATTACTCCCGTGAACAAATCAGGGTGATTGTCAACAACCTGCTGACGAACGCCATCAAGCATTGCACTGCCGGGAACAAGATACTCCTGATGGTAAGGGAAGACAAAAAACAAAAGAAATGCATTATTGAAGTGGCAGATAACGGCGAAGGCATAACCGCCAAAGACCTACCACACATATTTAAAACTTTCTATCAGGGAGAATCCGACCTGCGGGAGCAAATGGGGGTAGGAATCGGGCTTGCCTTCACAAAACAGGTCGTGGAAAGCCTGGAAGGAAAAATACAGGTACGCAGCGTACCCTTTAAAGAAACCGTTTTCACGGTAGAGATTCCTATTATCAACCATCACCGTGCATCGGGGAACCCGTTAGCAGAAGAAACGGTACCTCTGCCGCGTCGTTTCGAATACGACCCCTTGGAGTTAGAAGAAGAGAAGGAGGACTCCAGCAAGCCGTTGATTCTGATTGCAGAAGATAATCGCGACATGATCTTTTACCTGACTACCGTCCTTCGCGATGAATTCAATATAGTAGTGGCGCACGACGGCCAGCAAGCGATGGATTTCGCGGAAGAAAAAATTCCCGACCTCATCATTTCCGATTTAATGATGCCCCTAGTAGATGGCAATAAACTCTGCTCCCACACCAAAAATTCTGTTATGACCAGCCACATTCCTATAATCGTGCTTACAGCCAAAGCTTCTGATGAAGACAGAATTCAATTAACTAAAGCGGGAGCAGATGCCTATATGACTAAACCGTTCATTGAGGAAGAGCTTAAAGCGAAAATCAACCAACTCTTAAAAAGCAGGAAAGAATTAAGGGAAAAATACGGCCAGGTTGTTTTAGACAGTCAAAACGCCTCACCTGAACTGACAAACGATTCCAATTTCGAATTTTTGTAAACAGGAATCAAAAATACAGTGAAAATGGGAATCCGACTACAGTAAAAACGGGAACAATTATACAGTGAAAATGGGAACAAAAGTACAGTAATAAGTTGTATTAATTTTATTAACCAGCGTATCTTGGCAGTCAAAACTAAAAAGGTTACAGCCATGGACGCAAAAAAGAAAGGACTTATTATTATGTATCACCAGATTCATTCACTTCGCAAAAACGAGGGCTTTTCCATTCAGCGGATTGCCGATTATCTTCAGATTAATTTCCGCACAGCAAGGAAGCTGCTCACCATGAGCGAGGAAGAGTTCGACAATTTTATGGATAAGAAGTTTTCCAAACCCTGTCTGTTAGACCCTTATAAAGAATTTATCATTCGTTACCTGAAACAGTTTGAAGATGCTCCTGCATCCGTAGTTCACGATCGTATAAAAGAGCATTTTCCCTTGTTTCCAACTGTTGACCCCAAAACCGTGTACAATTACGTAATGCATCTGCGCAGGCAGCTGAACATCCCAAAGGTTACAGCCAGTGAGCGTCAATACTCGCCGGTACCTGATCTTGCACCGGGCGAACAGGCGCAGGTCGATTTTGGAGAGAAGAAGTTACGTACAAGTAATGGTGAATGGGTGAAAGTATATTTTTTCATTATGTTGCTTTGTTATAGCCGGCAAAAGTTTGTACTGTTTCGTGATTCTGCGTTTACATCCGATAGTGCCGCAATGGCACACGAACTGGCTTTCTCCTACTTTAAAGGGATCCCTCAGGAGATTGTTTATGATCAGGACAGCGTATTTTTGCATCGTGAGAATCTGGGTGATTATGTAATGACGGAAACCTTCAATAGCTACCAGTCCTCCCGTCCCTTCCGGGTTGTGTTCTGTCGTGCGGCAGATCCCCAGAGTAAAGGTAAAGTCGAGAATACGGTAAGGTATGTAAAGAATAATTTTTTGTTCCATCGCACCTTTGTTGACGTTAATCACCTGAATACCGAGGTTCTGAACTGGCTGGAGCGTACCGGCAATGCAATGGTACATAACACTACCAGACGGATTCCCCGGGAGCTATGGACAAGGGAACAACCCTACCTTATGACATGGTATCCGTTATTTCCACAGACAAGAGAAGAAGGCCACCGGGTTTTAAAGACCAATACGGTTAAATATCGTGGCAACAGCTATTCCGTACCCTTTGGAACCTACAGGAACGATGAAACCCGTGTACATCTCAAGGAAGATGGTTCCCTGTTAATCATCTCGGACCAAGGCGGACAAACCATTGCCAGGCATCAGGTGCCAGCCGGGGTTGGAAACAATGTCATCAACAGCAATCATCGCCGGGACACATCTATCAAGCTGGACCAGTTACGTTCCAGGGTAAAGGACTTTTTTATGCACAGTTCGGCCATTCTTTGTTTTGTAGATCGTATTGATCAACGTTATCCCCGTTATGTGCGGGATCAACTCTGCACCTTGTTGGCATTGGCTGAAAGTTATGGAGCCGCAGCATCCGAAAAAGCCCTGGACTTTTGTGTTCGCAACGAATTGTTTAGTGCCAATGATTTCAAATCTCTGTTAGAAAGTACCAATAAAGTAAAAAAGACACCTGAAAAGGCCACCTTTAAACCACTTGGAGGGACGCAAACTCAACTACTGGCAAACATGGAGCCTGACAAGTCAAGGATCAGCGAATATGAATTAATCTTTAACCAGAACATCAGCAGCCATGAGCCAGTACATACCACAAATTAAGAAGCATGCCACACGTCTGCGCCTGTCGGGTATCGGTAGTAATATCACCAACTTGCTACTTGAGGCACAGAACGACGCCCCCAGCTACGACGAGTTTGTGTTCAAGCTGTTTTCCCACGAAGTCAAGGAGCGCGAAGCCAAACAGCAGCTGCTACGAATGAAATTAGCCAGACTGCCCGTCAACCACGATCTGGAACAGTACGACCACTCTTTTACCAGTGGCCTGAATCCCACTCAGCTCAATCAGTTGCGTGAATTGAACTGGTTGGATCAATGTTACAACATCATGCTAACCGGACCTTCGGGAACAGGAAAGACCTATATCTCGGCGGGCTTGGGCTTTGATGCCGTACAGCGTGGTTACAAGGCATATTTTAGAAATATCAGTGATATTCTGTCAACCTTACGCTTAAAGGATGTATCTCAAAATGCAGCCAAAGAGTTCAAACGATTAGCGGAGGCCCAGTTGATCATTATTGATGACGTGATGACACTTCCGGTAAACCGCGAAGATGGTAACCGGTTCTTTGTATTTATCAATCAGGTATATGAAACCACCTCGTTTATTATCACAACCAACAAATCACCCGCCGAGTGGGCCAGATCGCTTGATGATGAAACTCTGGCTACCGCATTATTAGACCGTTTCCTGTATAAATGTCAACTAATACAACTAAAAGGAAAAAGCTATCGTATGCAAAACAGAAAAACAATTTTTGAAAATGAAAAAAACTAACGAAAATATCTTTATTTTTGCTCAGAATTTACTGTATTCCTGTTCCCGAAAATACTGTAGGTAATGTTCCCAAAAACACTGTACAGGATTTTCCCATTTTCACTGTATTTTTAATTCCTGTTTACAAATTTTTGCAAAAGGTTACCGATGTTATTTACCGGGAGATGAAAAATATCGATTATTTTCCACAGGGACTGGCCTCAGAAATGTGTGTGAGTCCTTCTCAGCTTAATCGGAAAATCAAATCCATATCGGGATTGAATGCCACAAATTACATCCTGAAGGTACGGCTGAACCGTGCCAAAAAACTGCTGACTACTTCCCAGAAACCTATCGGAGAAATTGCGATGGACTGTGGGTTCAATGATTTTGCCTATTTCTCAAGAACATTTAAAAAGGAATTTGGAATCACCCCTTCCAAATATCAGCGCATGCCCCACCTATCAAATTAAATTTCATTCATAATCCTTAAAAGAATACCGGTTTTCTATTTTTCTGAAGAAAAAGATTGAAATACTAACACCGTAACTATTCTTAAATGGAACGCTTCGAAGACGCTAAAAATTACACCAGATCAATGTGATCTGAGGCAAGGAATATTGCAAAGCTATTGTTTAACCTCAATGTATACTTTAACTCTTTTAAGCTAGCACAGGAAAGAAAAAAACCATATAAACACTTTATATACAGTTTCTTGACCACTCGTTCGATTTATTGACTGGTCTGGTTTAAACCGAACAGAAAATTGAATAATAAATTTAACAAAGAACTTATTGAATCAACAACTATGCTACATGACTCGAAACTATATTTTTAACTAACTTTTGGTCTAATATTTTTAGATATTTATAAAGACAGTATTTCCCCGTAGTTGAATTAGAGGAAACAGTTTTTAGCCGAAATTTAAACAGAGAGCGAACTGTCGTGTGGGACAGTTCGCTCTTTTCATTTATCAAGTTTTCTTATTTTCTCGGGCGGCAAGCCGATTTTTTTGAGACAGAAATCGCGCAGGTGTGATACATTGGAAAAACCCAAAAGGGATGCAATTTTTTTTAACGGGTAATCGGTATTCTCCAAGTAATCGATGACTTCATTCTTTCGGATTGACAACTGCCATTGTTTGGGAGTGGTGTTGAATTTTTGCTTGAAATGGCGCGTGAATGTTTTGGTAGATTTGTAATCACACCGGATTGCCAGGTCGTCAAGTGACGTGGCCTCCTTGTAGTGTTTCAATACCAGCTCCACAAATCCCTGTTCGGTCTTATTGTAGCTTACCACGTTCACTGCAAGCAGATCATTCGGGTTTTCGTTTGTGATAACTTTGTACTTACCGTTGCTGAAATGAAGCACACATTGCGCGACACCGTTATAATAATCGGCAGCAATCTCTTTAGTATCAATTATTTTATTACTGTCTGGTGAAAAGTAATTATTTAATTTATTCATACGTTAGTATAATTTGTACCTCTGATCGTCGGATATTCGGAGAAAAATTGTTTTTCCCCGAATATTCCAAACAAACGATTTGAGCAGTAGATTTTCCTATTAAAGACTCTTGATCGAACAATATTTGTTTAGATATGAGCCCAATAGTGATTCTTTGTTTTTTTGTTGCGTCCAACATACATTACTATCTCTTTCATAATTCACTTTTGTAGTTGCTGTTTCTCAATACATCTTATTTTCGGGAAACTACACCTTGTTCACTTTCAATAAGTGATAGAAGAACAATTTGCTTATTGTTGTAATAGTAAACTACTGTCTGTTTTCAATTGAGTTATAGTTTTTATTTGCTCATAATTGGTGCTATTTCTTCGATATCTAAATGTGACTGATTGTGAATTATTTGTCGATGCGGTTACCGTGTAACGGTAATTCCCTGTTGATGTCATTTCGATACTACCGGGGCCTGAACTGATGCTTACAGTGCCATCGGAAGGGACATCGCGCCAACTACTACTCCGGTAGTGTTTTATCGTTCCTTCAAATATTAAGTCTGTCAATACCATCAGAATGGTTCCGTCATTTCTTAAATTACCAATAGTGGTAGTGACGCTATATTTTTCTTTGTAGTTGCTGTTTACCTGTTTTTCGTAAGTGAATGTCACGGAAGTATTGTTGTTGTAAGAAGCCGGCGGTGTATAAATGAATGAGCCCGTTGAATTTACCTGAATACTTCCCGTTGACGCAACTATTCCTACACCGGAATGCATGGGTGTTCCCGGGAGAACAGAACCATTTCCACCATAGGTGATTGAGCCTAGAAACCCTAATATCGTCACACTATTCAGATGGATATTGGTTGAGTTGTTGGGAGTGAATGTGCTACTATACCTACTATATGTGAAGCCTTCCGTTATTTCAAAACTCACCGTTTGAGATTGGCCTGCCGATGTTGAACTAATCGCCCAAATATATTTGCCATCTTCATTCGTAGGCATGTAGAGGGTGCCGGAAGTCACGGACAGGTTGTTTCGCAGTGCGTAAGGTACCGGTTTGGAAGAGCTGCCGTAGGTTAAGTTCCCTGTCCTGTATATTAAATTATATCCTACCATTCCATCAGTAAAATAATCGGCTTTTAATATAACACTTTCTGCATTCCCCGATAGATTGGTCTTGAAGTGGATCGTTTGTTCTCCTTTTTGCTCTGCCCGGTAGATGTAATGGATCTGACGGTCACCTTCCACAACCATTTCCAACCCGCTTGCCGCCGGATAGAGCCCATTCGCATGAATTTGTATCGGGAGTGGAAAAAGGTCTTCAGGAAAGTCATCAGGAATGGTAAAACGTAAGGAGACATTGCTGCTTTGAGCATTCCCAACTGTTCCGGGATTCGCGTTATTGATCGTTATCGGATCAAACTGGAAAGGAGTCCTAAACACCACGCGGATGGTACGTGCCAATTCGCCTTTCGATACCCTGATCAGGGCTACTCCCGGTTCTTGGGGAAATGCTCCAAGACTTACCCCGGAAATAATTCCTGTTGTTGGATTGAAGTTAAGGGAAGCGGCATTAATCGCGGAGTTTCCGGTTTGTAAGGAGACCGTTACTCCCGTGTTATTCACTTCATCGCTGCTGATATCGGGAAAATACTTTGCCCATACTTGAAAGGTCTGGTTGGGTTGAGTGAGTATTACCAACGTTTTTTCCACCTCCAGCTTGCTGTTCCCGTCGGAGATCATGGGATATTTCTCGATCACCGGATCAAGGGCTGTGTTGTTGTGCGAGGCACCTGCCAGAGCATCGTTAAAACTGCTGAATCCTGCCCTTGTGACCGATTGAATTTTTACTACATAATGGTAGTTTCTTTCGATGTTATAACGGTTTTTATTGTTATCAATTAAATCGATCTTATAGTAGTAGGATTCTCCTTCGTACGTACCCCGTACAATTACCGTGGTGATATTGGATGCCGATGCATTTTTACGTTCAAACAAGTACTTTTCTCCTGTTGAGATTCCGGACAACAAGGCAGGAAGTAACGTCACCCCCGATGGTTCGCTAACTGTTCCTTCAAGAAATCCCGTAGCTGCGCTATAGGGAGCTATGGTTCCCTGTTGGGGTGCGTTGTGAATAACAAAGCCGTTATAGGTGAAATTGGAAGCTTCGTTGATCACACTTATTTTGGCCTGGTTGCGAAGTAGCTGTACTGTTATCCCGTTGAAACTTGTAGCGGATATTCCGCTGTTCAACTCAACCCGTGACCAGAATGTGGTGCTTGTCGTGCTCAGTAGCGCGACCACTGTAGCTTCGTTCACCCCAGGAGAATCGTTGAACGCTTCTTCTCCGAGGTTTGAAATAAAATGTACAATGCGCCGTTTGCTGCTCGACGGTAGGGAAGCCGTAAAAGTTCCGCCTGTCTCCGATTGATTGGTGAGAGAGGCTTTCTTTCTCACGATAAAACTGCCGTTCTCGTCAAAGACCAACAGGTACATATCGTTCACACCGCCGGTTGCTCTGGTATTTACTGTTTTAAAATCCGGGATAGAGGCCGAGAAAGACACTGTAACATCGATTCCTTCATTCAATTGCTGTTCGGATTTCCATACACCCTCATCTACGCAGCCTGAGAGAGCTATCAACAAACCGAATAGACTGTATATTATCTTTTTCATATCTTTTGGTCTATAGTTTAATTAATCTTTAATATCACGGATACAACGTACATGAGCGCTGCTGTAAGTGGCCCCTGAATTCCAGTTGTAAGTGTCGTCTGTTCTTACAAAAGGCAGGTTTTCTCGCATCCGGTAAGCACCATAGTAGCCCGATTGCCCATTGGCATTTTTTGTCGGATACTGGCTCCAGTTACTCCAGTAATAGGGGCCTCTCATCACATATTTGGTAGGAGCTGTTTGCTGAAGAACATCGATATAATAAATCTCAGCTGCTGTGGGAAGGCGCCAGCCTGTTTTTGTAGTGCCATCTTCTGAAGTTTCGCTATACCCTCTACATTGAGTTTGCGCATCGGAATAAGATTTTGGAACGCTCGCTCCAAACTGTGATGCCATTTCAAATTTAGGAGAGACCATTTTTGAAACCTCTTCACTGTTGATGGTTTGTCCTTGGCTGTCAACAGGTGGAAAACCCCATATGATATCGCCTTTAGGAGCCAATGTTGTAATGGCATACATATACGGATTATTATTGCCGGACGGTAATGAATAGCGGGTACCTTCACCGGGCATATAGGAACGGACTCCTTTTGTAACTGAAAAATAGGTTGCCGGTAACTGTCGTATTTTTACCGTTTCCGTCAGCTGTCCGTTGGTAACTTGAAATTCGATATCTTTCGGAATGTAATTTTCCGGGATGGCGCTGGTGATGATGATCGTACCGGAAGCCACACCTGACTGTACCTGTACCGATGGCACTTGGCCTCCAGTAACGTTTTCTGTGACCGGTGACGATGCCCCGGCCGGTACATAGGTGTAAGTTGCTTTTAACGAATTGGGCACGAGCATGACGTTGGCTACAGATGAGTTAAAGTTGAGGGTGTATGAACTTATATTTGGCATCACCACGTTGCGTTCTGACACTACCAGGTAGTGTGAACCCGTGATGGTTACCAGTATTTCCTGGGTGCTCCAATCCTTGATGGTATAGTTGCCCTGAATATCCACCGGAGGTTCATCCCTGCTTCCCAATATCTTTACTGTCACACCAATATCATACAGGAAATTGCGCTGAACCTTGTTCATGTATTGCTGATCATCACCGGTCAGTCCATACGGAGTCACGGGGACACGATACTTGTAATAGCCTATATCATTGCCTGTATTTTCCTTTAACGGAATAAGGAGTTCGAGATAGGTTTCCTTGGTGAAATCGGAGCTCCAGTCGTTGGCATAGGTGTAGAAAGGAGCTGCTGTGGTGTTGATGTTGCCAGAAAGAGTTTTTGTTAATTCCTTGTATCCGGTATCTTTCCAGTCAGCACTGCCCGGAACAAATGTTGTGCCGTCATCCATCAATACCGACCGGTCGGTGAAGTGCACCAGTCTCGCCAGTGCCGTTCCTTCCTGAACATATCCCGGAACGTTCACTTCGATTAGCTGGAGCCGTATCTTTGAAGCTGCCCTTTTCAGGTGGACCATCCCCAAGTCGGGAGTGTTCAGGTTCACTATTTGTGAAATCATTCCATCCATGACGAAAGAGGATTGAGCAACAGCTCCCCCATCGGACACGAAACTTGCTGTCTGGAAAACCAGGTCCTTCAACGTTTGCAAGTTATTCTCTTCTTCAGTGATAGAACTTAGGTCGGCAGTATTGTTCGCCACTACATAGACGTCGTAGGTAGTTGTGGTGTTGTTCTCGAACAAAGCCCGTTTAGTTGCTACGACCGGAATGGTTGTCTTCTGTGTTCCGGCGTCATACGAAAGGTTGTTCACACGCCATTTGAGGGTAGTTCCCTGATAAAAAAAGATGTCGAGTCTGTCGATTTTCTTCTCGTTATAACTCCCGTCGTTATCGCTCTCTTCCGTAGTTAGGGCACGGGTAGAAATATCACCCATCGACAAACTAAGTGTAAGGTGGCCGTCTTCGGCGGGAAATTTTTCTGTCACCTCAGATGTGCAGGCGGTCGCCATAATCAGCATAACCGCAATCAGTGAAACAAAAGGGTATATTCTTTTCTTCATAATTCATTCTCCATTTTTACGGGTTTGCGGATTGTTTGATTAATACCCTGTTACCGGGGCCTACCAAAGGACTACCGCTGAGCAGCGGTATCTCCGATGAGTTTCCACCGTACAGCACATTAATATAGAACTCTGTCGTGCGTTCTTCTGCACCCGGAAAGTTTGTTGCCTTTACGGTTAGGGTCACCTCGTCGTTTCTACCTCCCTGGTATAGTCCTTCGAATTCAAAATCAGTGGGATTGGTGAGATTCGCTACCCATGTGGCGTCGATCGGGTTGGTCAGTTTAAACGTAAAGCTGATTTTTCCATTCTCGTTTACACTATACGTGAAATTATTGGATGTAGGTTTGGGGAATAGTGTGAACGTCCTATCAAACAATAAGCTTGACGGTAAATAATTCCAGGGAAGCACACGGGAGAAAATTGTCAGCCCATCGAATTCGCCGATATTTTTAACGGTACCGATGAGTTGGTACGCATGATTTCTTTTCAGGGAGTAGAGGTGGTCACCGGGGGTGGTGACCGACGAGGAGGGGTCGCCCGCGTTAATCACGGAAGAAACGTTCTCGTTGAGATAAACCCGGTATTTTGTGGGTACGTTATTGTACAAGGCTTCCACTTCCAGTTGCGTGGCGAGTGACTTAACACCGCCTGTAAGGTTCTCGTATACGTAAATGTTCTCGTATCCGCTGATGGCAGTAGCAGTAGTGCTCAAATCGATGGCAGTGGGCAAGGCATGCGTCCAATTCCAGTAGGTCTGATCAGAAATGCTTGCACCTCCTGCCCAGATGGCAGTTTTTTCTGTATTGTTCAACAGGCTCACCCTAGTAATTTTCACTTCGGCATCCGTATCTTTTTTCAAGGTCAGGCTTATTTTTGCCGCTACCCGTGTAAGGGTGACGGAAGTATTGTTTCTTAAGGGATCCTCTATGTTGGCAACCGACACACCCACAGATTTTCCAGTCATCAAAAGTGGAAGTGTCAGCGGTGCGCTGATCTGATCGCCAAGTATTTCCATGAGTCCGGCTTTGGTGGTGATGGATTCCAACACAGGAGTCAGTGCATTACTCTCATTGGCCACTACATAAACCTCTTTGTTGCCCGTGGCTACTTCCAACACGAAAGGATTAATAAAATCACTGTTTCCGGATGCATAAAACTTGTTTTTCTCAACGTATTCACCTGCGAATACAAAGACACGCACCTTATCGATAGCTTGATCGCCGGTAAAGAGGGGATCGCCAGCTGCACGAGTTGTCACTCCATCAAGTGACACGACTATAACACCCGGTTCTTCGTTGACCGTCAGATCGTCGGAGAGGCATGATGTCAATAAGGCCATAAGTACTGTTATAGCGACAATTGCCTTTAAGCTGAATGGATATGCTGTTTTTTTCATTGTCTCGAATTTATAGATATTCTACGTACTGGAAGACCTGATTCCAAGGAGTGACATTGACATTGATGCTTAATGTTGCCTTGAAATCGATAAGGATGTTCAGTGTCCGGCCTACCTCCGCATTGAACGGTTTCCCCTTGCTGTCCCTGTCGGCCGTGAAGATTACCTCCCCATTATAAAGAATGTCCACCACTATCGATTTTCCAAATGCAGCAGGAAAAATATAGAAAATGGGCGCCACGAAGTTGCCGTTTTTGTTAAATGTTGCCGGCGGCGAGTAAAAAGAACGAGTTCCTGTCAGGTTGCCGTTCATGTCATAGGTATCGAGCGATTCGCGCACTGAATAGGAGTAGGAGCCTTCCCCGTTGCCGTTCCATTGCTTCAAGTTTAGGGAGGTAATGGTTACTCCTGCGGTTTTTCGGGTGATTTCCAACACATGCGATGTGCCGGATGTTGTTCCTCCATACTCTACCGGTACGCTGATGGTTCCGTAGAAAAGATCACTGGGCGAATACGCCATGCGTTGATCTGTTTGTTCGGAATCCGCTGATCTCAGCCTCACGTAGAGGTCTTTCAGTTCTTTTACGTCGCTTATATTCGAATAGTCGACGTTTTCATCCAGGTTGCCCCAAGCGACAAACTTGAGTAAAGAGTGGCCGGGATAATCCATCACAATCTGCAATGCCTTACGCTGTTTCACCTCGCTGGCGGAGAGATAGAAGCTCTTGAATATCTTTTCCTCCTCGTCGAACACAAACATAATTACTTGCTCCACATCTCCCGATTCAGTGATGTCATTTCCGTCGGCATCCACTACCTTAACAGTTATCTGGAACGGGCGTGGACATACCGACAAGTCTTCTTTCAGGCAACTGCTCAGCATTACTGTCAGCAATACTGCTACAAGTATAAAGCTGTATTTGTTCGTGCTATTCATCTTTTGTTGTTTTATAGTTTCTTCTTGTTCCCGCAACAGGTATCACTCCTGCCGCGGGTATGTTTTGCGGGCACAGTGTGGTTACTGTGGATAGTTTACCAGATTACGCCTTGTCCAACAACTTTCCAGTCCTCTACTGCCACTGCTACGTCCAGCCATGCTTTGTCAACCGGATCGATATTGGGATTACCCAATCCTTTGATGGTAAGGGAAATGTTGTATTGGGTATTGCGCTTGATCGTTCCGTCAGCCACATAACCTTGGTCGTAAGAATATCCTTTGTCTGCAGCGTTTATCCAAATGGGATAATAAGTGTACCCTTCGTTATCGGTATACAACTCTTTCACGGTTTCAACAACAGCATTATTTTTGTATACTTTTGCACGCAGCACGATAAACATCTTGTCGGTTCCATTGCTTTCGTTTACATAGTAATAGGGAGCATTGGTAACAACCACCGGAAGTGCGCCGGTTACAGCGTCAGTCAAAGAGGCTGTGGCGACTGCAGAAGCATCGGCAGATCCCACATAAGTGCTTAGCGGTGAAGTCCATTTTGCACCAAACAGATAGTTCTCGTTCTTAGCCAAATCGCTGCCAAACAGTTTTGTTTCTTTCGGGACGTTAAACATGGCCACTTCCACATCTTTCAAAGCATCGAATACCACTTTCTGGTTAGCTGGTACACTTGCCAGATCCAACACAGCACTAACAATTGCTACGCGGGCATTGACACGGGTGATTGGAAGAGGTTTTTTGTTATCGTTCAAATGGTTTTTATTTTCGCCGGTTTTAGCAGCTACTTCTGCATCCGTATAACCGTAATAGTTATTGCCTTTTACAAGAGTTACATCAAACGGTTCTGCCGTCATGACCAATCCTTTTCCAGCAACATCAGCCGGCAACCCCTTGATTGTCGCAAGAAGTTCTGCTTTCGAGTTCTTTTGTCCAATCTCTGCATTGGCCACAACCACCACTGTGCGGGCTCCGATGCGGGCTTCAATTTCAGTTACTTCAGCTGCGGCAGCACTCTTATAGGCGTCTAATACATCGCCTTTGAAGATCCATACCTCCAAGGATTTGATCGCGCTCTCTTGAGCCAATCCTTTTGCCAGAACACCGTCACCGTTCAAATTGCCGGTAGAACGTAGTAAAGAGCCGTTGCTGGAAGGTAATACCTTGATCGAGATGGTAGCTTCCTTTTCACCGGACAGTTCCGGTACGTCGTCGTTGTTACATCCTGTAAGCCCTAATCCCAAGGCTACAATTCCTGCTAAAAATAATTTTCCGATTTTCATAAGTTGATAATTTAAAAAGTGAATAATTTAGTTTAATTTGATCTGTTTAATACGTTTGTTTACTTTTAATGTTTATTCTTAAGACTCTCATCTTCAAGCTCTCTACAAGTTATCTTCTATATATTGTTGGAGTTGTTTTGCGTTGTACTCTGCATCGGCATTGCCTGCCTGAATAGCTCTGTTGAAGTATTGTTTGGCTCGGGCAGTATCTCTTTTTTGGGCATATGCGACCCCCATCAGATTCATTGCTGCAGGGCTCTCGTTATACTGCTCCAGATAGGCCAAGGCTGCGTCGGGCCTGTTTGCACGTAACTCACCTACAGCAGCGTTTAAGCAGGCAACTTCGGCATCGGGAAAAGTTCGACAGGCAATATCAAATACTTCCCTGTATTGCGGGCTATCTGCTGGATAGGTATTTGCCACCAGATACATCTCATTGATACTTAACATCTTAGGTTTTGTTTTAATAAGTTCTTTGGCTTCCTCAACGTTAAACGTACGTGAAACGAACGTCACCTCATAATCGTTGCGGCGAAGCGGTGGAAAATACTCCCTGAGCATGAGCCTGTAGGTTGAACCGCCGTTCAACTCCATGAGTCGTTTTTCGCGGCCCTCGTTTATACCTACGTTGTCGATAATGTCAAGGACAGCTTCTTTATCGGTCAAAGAGGAACCTTCAACAGCTTTCCGTAATCCTTCCCAGTCTTCGCCGAACCACTGTACGTTAAACCGGTCCCGTGCATAGCCGTATTTCTTCTCCATATAACGGGCAAACGTTTCAGCACGGCGTTGAGAGAGGAGCATATTGCGCTCGTACGTGTCTTCAGGGGAAGCATAGCCGGAGATAGTGAAATTAGTAATGGAGAGATCAGAATCGGCTTTCAGTGCATGAACTACACTGTCTACTCTGGCCAGTTGCTCAGCATTGTTCTGGAAGTCCGGGAGTAAATCGTAACGTCCCACGATGTAGTTGAGGTGTGCGCTGAATATTTCGCTTCGCACTTTTACTTCTTCCACTTCGGGTACGATATACGACATGCGGAAGTCGGGAATGAACTTGTCGGCCAGGATCCTCTGCGAAACCAATTTATCGGGTTGCATGTCCGAGCAATCGGCACAACCCACTACTTCCGTTCTCAGTAGCAACCGTGCATTTCGTTGCCAGTCCGAATATGGCAGGGTGGCGGTATAATGCATCGACTGGGCCGTACCGTTCCGGCGCACCAATTGTTTTTCCACCGGCATGGAAAGGTGTGTTTTCCCATTCCACTCAAACGGCCTTTGGAGCACTTTATTCCGTAGTGTCCCTTTCACGGCTATAGATTCTAATTCTACTTCATTTTGATTGGAGACTATTACAGGTGTGATAATCAGCATATCATTTTTGTTGAGCCTCAAGTTGTCGAGGTTCATATCCATGGTCACGCTTGTTACGCCCCCTTTCTTAGATATAGCCTGGTTTTCAATAACTATCTGATCCGTGTAGTTGACTTGAGCCGTTACTACCTCATGGCTTACGAACAAGGCAGTCATCGTGACAAGCAATCTGTATATACTTTTCCGTTTCATACGTACTTCCATTTTTTTATTTGATAAGATAAATAAGGGATATTGCCGCTTTAGTTACACCCAAATAGTTTTGGGTATCGCTGGATATTTTGCTTCCGCACTTCACACAGGTAAACTTGTCGTACGTCAGGTAAGCATAGCCTGCGCCGATGCTGAGCTCAAAATTCCACCTGGGTGAGATTAACCACTGATGCCCGTAACTGATGCCAGCTCCGTAAGCAAAACCTTCGTAGCGGAATTCGTTTAAATTGGATAAACGACCTACTGGAATATCTATTCCGCCGATGTTGTATTCGCCTGCCAATGCATGCAATCCGAAAAAATGGCCATTGAAACTTTCGCAAAGCCAATACCTCAGCTCAGGCTGAACAATCCAGTGTTTTGCTTTTTTGTTGTCGTTAAATACAAAAGGGTTGAATCCTCCTCCTACTTCGAGTGTGTACTTACGATTAAGGGCAAATTCTAAACCAACATTTGGTGTACCTGCTGCCGCCCAATGAGCGAAATTGGTTTTGACTCCAACAGTCTGGGCATGTAATTGATACGTTCCCAGTATCAATACTATAATCAGAATTAATTTATTATGCTTGAGCATTTTATTTGTAATATTGGGTTTGTAAATGTGTGAAACTGCAAAAAACAGACACAAAGTTGTATTTTTCGGACTCATAAATGACTGATAAATCTCCTATTTTATAAAATAGTGTATCTTTTCCACATTTTTTTCTCATAAATGAACCCTTTTAGTCACCTTATTTTTTACCTTTATGAATAAAGGCGGGAAAGGTCTAAATAATTTTTAATAGGGTTTTTTATTGAGAATTCATTTTTTTGTTGATGCAAAATTAGGATAGCCCAAAAGAAAAAGTTATAACTAAAACGACTTTTTTTTGCACTTTTGAGACACTTGAGGAAGTTAAATTTGGACTAAACGAGCATGATGAAAAAATCATACTTCTGATAATGACAAGGTTAAAAAGGAACTTTTTATACAAATCCGATAACGAAAAAAAGTCAAAATATTTAATAAAAAGGACACATTCGAGAAAATCAGCGAAAATGACCGTTAAAACACAACTGTTTATATATTAGATTCTTGATGTTTTTTCTTCATAATTGACAGCTTTTTTTGAAGACAATCTTTTTTTCCTATTTCATAAAATATTCCCAAATCGTCAAAAAAATTCTCATACGGTAAAAAATAAAAGAATAAAAGGAGATGAAATTTGCAGCAGATAGATTCTTTTTTTAATTTTGTCCTAAATTTGTTGCCATGTTATACCCTATTTTTTCTATCCTGCCCGCAGTTGTATGTGTGTTTTGGATATTTTTACTGCTCGTTGATAAGCAAAAAAACAGGTCGAAAAAGTTTTTTATCCTACTGCTGATCTTTATACTGGTCAACTTTATTGCTCATGCCGCTTTTTTCAATCATAAATATGAATTATATACCGTGCTAGACAGCATATGGGTGTTTACTTCATTGCTTATCTTTCCACTGTACTACTATTACATAAGGATATTGACGACGGATCCGGCGATACAGTATAAGTGGTCCTGGCTTGCTTTACCATCCTTTCTGCTGGCCATATACAGCGCAGTGATCTACCTGTTGATGACACCGGCAGAAATGGAATCATTTATACAGGGTATTATGTATCAAAAAAGTGGATACGAGCCTTACTCCCGGTTAGTACGTTTGCAGATTTTGCGTGAATACCTCTTTAAAATCCTGTTTTCAGTTCAGGTCATTTTATCGGTTTATTTTGGTTTCAGGCTTATCAATAAGTACAACAAAAAAGTAAAGACGTTTTACTCGAACCTCGGAGGAAAAGATTTAACTCCCCTAAAATGGGCTGTTGTTGCATTACTCCTAGCATCACTGGTTTCGGTGGTGGCGAACAGTATTGGAAATAGCTACTTTATTGCACGTCCCCGGCTTATTTATATATCTTTCGCTATTTATTCTGTCTGTATTTTTTTCAGTGCTTATATGAGCTACATGCAACGATTTACCATTGAACATTTTTCTCAAAATGTAAAAGAGTATGAATCAAGCAAGGTCTTTACGGGTAAAAAAACCGTTGCTCATTATTATATTCCCGGTATGGACAACCAGAAGTCATTGCGGGACCGTTTGATCTATTTGTTGGAGAAAATAGAGATTTTTAAAAATCCAGAACTAAAGATTTCCGACGTTTCTTTGTTGTTAAAAACCAACCGTACTTACGTATCAAAGGTAGTTAATGAAGAACTCAACACCAACTTTTGTGATTTGGTGAACAGTTACCGGGTCAATTATGCCGAAGAATTGCTTTGTTCACCGGAACAAGCTAATTCACTTTCGATCGCAGAAATTGCGGAAATGTCGGGATTTTCAAGTGAAAGTTCCTTCTACCGGGTGTTTAAAAATAAAAAAGGTATTTCTCCAGGTGTTTATAAACAGCATAGATGTAATGTTTTAGCCGTTAATGGCTAAAAGACAAAGATAAGGCGGCACGGCTCCGCCTTATCTTTGTCTTTTAATACATACCTCATCACTCCATACAATCCACAACACGCTGCACGTCTAAGTGAATTCCGTAATATGCATATGCATCAACTATTACGGTTGTCTCGTTGCCTTTATACGTAGTAAACAGGCCGGGGGCCGGGTTACCGCTGGGAGCCGTTTCGTATCCCTGAATTTTTACCGACTCTGCAACACCCTGCAACCGGGCTCCGTTAAGCGCGGCAAGAGTGATGGTTACTTTACCATCCACCACTTCGGAAAAAGTTACGGTTCCAACCAAGTAGTTTTGACCGGCAAAAACATTAACGGGAGTATTGCCTACATAAGGAGTATAGGTAGCCCAGTTACCTTGTGCTACGTAACGGGAACCTGCAGCCCAAGCTGTTTCGTCCTGATAACACACCTCTACCGGCGGTTCATCTTCACAAACGGCTATGCAATATTCAAATTTCATAAACCAGTTTTTACCCACTTTTCCGCCTTCTCCAAAGGCTGTTTCACTTTGAACTATTTCGCCGTCAACCACTTTAACCACTTCGGCATGAGCGGCAACACATACACAGCCTTCGGGCAGTGTGTCCAGTGGAATTTCAACATAATAGAAGGTTTGCAAGCCGTTAAATTCAACTTTATAGGGGAATTGTCCCGGAACAAGATTGCCTTGTTTGTTCACCGGTAACTTGTCGCAAGCGCCCACAAAAAGATGAATTGCTTTCATTTTCCATTCCCCGGTAGTTTCGTAAGCAACATACAATTTTTCTTTGTTGTTAACTACATATACTTTCCCGGCTTCGTAATGTTGTCCAGCCATGAGGCGAACTTCTTGTACATCACGGCAGGGATCTACGCAAGCGGGAACTTCTACTGCGCGGGTACCGGCAGTAACGGAAACAACACTTTCTTCCTCAGCAAGATTCAAGTCATTGGAACAGGAAGAGTAAGTGATGGCCATTGCCGACACGACAATGACTGCGAAAAATAAAACAATTTTTCTCATAAACAATGATTTTAAAATGATTAAACATTATGATGAAGAAAACGCATTTCTTCTACCTTCAAAAATATATGGGATTCAGTTTTTTGGTTATAACTAAACGGACAATTTTTTGGACAATAGGAACATTAACATTTGTGAATTATGACTCTGCAGGCATTTTTAATCATTATCTACAATATAACCAATGTGTTAATAAATAATTTGAGTCTATTTTATTTATGTTGTTTCTTCAGATAAGATTTAACCTGTTTGTTAATGGGGCGGGGAAATTCTATGACTTTCTACAATATGCTTCTCTAGCAACGGTAAACATCAAATCTCGCAGACTTTTGCTACTGGTAGACTGCCTGGGCATCAATTTAGATAAGCAGAAAAAAAGCCGAATCACTACGATTCGGCCAAGTAATTTTTGGGAACAACTATTTACTTTCTTTGAGTGAAATAGTATTTATCACCATAAGAGTCAGAAAGGATCAACGTATTCTCCATTACTTCATAGATGAATGTGTTCCCTTCGGAAGTAAGGGTTCCCGTTTTTAATGATGAATCGAAAGTGTAGTTGAATGACATTGTTAAAACACCGGCAGTCATTGTGGCCTCTGTGTTAGATATAACTTTAACAACAACCATGCCATTATAGTAATCCAACATTACACCAATCCATTCTGTGTTTGTCAAGGATCTTAATTCGTACGCGGATACAACAGTATCGTCTTTTTCACAGGCGAATAATACCGCCAATAGGGATAATAAAATTACTTTTTTCATTTGCTTTTAGTGTTAAAATAAGTTGTTTCATGATTTCACATTTTCTTGCAAGTTTATACATTTTTTCAAAGTACTAAGCAGTGGGCACGGAGAACAACGGCCTGTTTAATGGAACAGGTTGCTCCTTCGAACGAAAAACGGTTGTTGCCCGCAAGCCCTACATCCATTTCGGCACAGCTAGTCAATAGAAAAGCCACCGCTAAAAGCACAAATAAAATCTTTTTCATTTTTTCCATTTTTATAGTTTACAGATTGTGTAGATTAATTATCCGGCATGAATCAATTATGTGTTCAAGCCGGATAATACTTCCAATTTTTTGTTAAAAAAGCCTTTATAGAAAAAGGACACTTTATTATCCTTTTAGGATACCAAAATCTTTTACTTTACGCAACAATATTTACTTTATGTCCGTTTTTTGTCAAAATTATTCTAATTTTTTTATTTAGCAAGATTTATCGGTTTTTTTTGGACATTTTTTCAAAAAAAAAGTCTTTTAACGAAAATTGGGGGTATTTTTTTTAAAAAAAGAAGGAAAAGAATTAAATTATAGCTTGTTACAAGCATATATTACAAAAAAAGGACACAAAAAGGACCTGACAAACCCTGTCAAAGCGATAGTGTTTGAAAGAAAGGAAGGGAAAACAGACGGGTATTTAGATTATTTTGTTCTTAGGAACAGTAGCAACAAACTCTTTCAGGTAAAAAGGCTCAAAATAGGCAGAGTCAACAAAATCAGCGGCGGCAAACGCATTTTCAGCCAAGGCAGTCATGGCTTCTGCCTTTGGTTTTACAGCCGGAATAAACGAAGCGTTCGGATGCAGGATAATACCTTTACATTTTTCGGCACCGTTGCCAAAAAACAGGATTTTTTGATTTTTCAGTAACTCGGCATAACTCTCTTTATCCACGATATCTGCCGAGGTGGCACGAATAACCTCCAAGTTCGCGTTGAAGATGGTAGCATAGACCTCCATTCGCCGGGCATCAATCATAGGGCAGAGCAAGTGGTCAGGTTCAATTCCCGTTCTCATCATCCAAGCCATAATCTTGTGGGTGGGAATAGCAATAAGGGGGACTTCCAATCCATAGCTCAATCCTTTGGCTTCCGATACTCCGATGCGTAATCCGGTATAAGAACCGGGGCCGCTACTTACCGACACAGCATCGATCTTCATACCGTTATCGCGGACAAACTGTATCATTTCTTCCACAAAAACGCCCAAGGACGTAGCGTGCGATTGTCCGTTCAGGTTTTCCCTGTTCAGCAAAACTTTTCCTCCGGACGATAAAGCACATGAACAAACTTCTGTAGCTGTTTCTATATGTATGATAGTAGGCATAGGGGTTGTGAGTTTATAAACTGCCTGGTATAACGCTTAATGATAGCAATGGTTCATAAAAAAAGACTGCACATAAACGCGCAGTCTCCTTTTCTTTGACCTATTGAGAAATATCAATATCTTCTTTCACGATTTCCGTAACCGCCTCTGTTACCACCGCCTCTATTGCTACGTTGATTATCTCCTTCGGCACGGGGACGAGCTTCTGATACTGACAGTGTACGACCGTCGTATTCAGCTCCGTTCAATTCTTCAATAGCGCGCTGACCATCTTCGTCAGCCATTTCAACAAAACCGTAACCTTTCGATCTGCGTGTTTCTCTGTCAGTAATAATTTTAGCTGAGGTAATCTCTCCGTATTCCTCAAACAGTTCTTTTAAATCGGCGTCGTTAATTTGATAACTCAAGCCTGCAACAAAAATGTTCATGTAAAAATAAAAATAAAATAAATAAAAAATTAATTGGTGCAGAAGATATTGTATAAAAGATAAGGTTAAAGAATTGATTTGCCCCTGAGAAGGAAGAAAATAACCAAATACCCGTTTCTGCTATAAAAAACTTTTGCAGCAACAAAGGTAGGAATAAATTTGTTGTGACAAAACAAATTAGCAAAAAAACTAAAAAAAATTTAACCTTCGGCGATTTACTCTTTCGCCGAAGGTTAAATTTTACTGTTTCACTCCGTTTCTTTCTAATAGGGCACCAACGGTAGGTTCGTGCCCTCGAAAGCGTTTGTACAGTGTCATTGGCTCTTCGGTGTTTCCTCTTTCCAGAATATTTACCCGGAACGACTGAGCTGTTTTCTTATCAAAGATTCCGTTTTCCTTAAAGGCCGCGAAAGCATCTGCATCTAGTACCTCTGCCCATTTATAGCTGTAGTATCCGGCAGCATACCCTCCGGAGAATATATGTCCAAACGCTGTCGACATGCTTGTTTCAGGCACAACCGGAAGTAATTGCACCGGACGCATCGCTTTTTGTTCAAATTCACGGACATCTCCGTCAAACGGTTGCTGTAATGTGTGCCACGCCATATCCAGGTATCCGAACGAAAGCTGGCGAAGTGTCAAGTAGCCGGTATTGTAATTGGCGGCATCGATGATTTTCTGCACTAACTGCGCAGGCATTTTTTCACCCGTTTGATAATGGAATGCAAATTTATCGAGGTATTCTTTTTCTACTAACCAATTTTCCATAATTTGTGACGGAAGTTCCACAAAATCACGATAAACACTTGTTCCCGACAAGGTTTCATACGTCGATTTTGCCAACATGCCGTGTAAGGCATGTCCGAACTCGTGCAGAAATGTTTCCACTTCGTCGAAAGTGAGCAGTGCTGGCTTTGTTTCGGTGGGGCGGGTGAAGTTCATCACGATGGTGATGTGCGGACGGCTATCCACTCCGTTCTTCACGAATTGCGACTTAAACGACGACATCCAGGCACCCGAACGTTTTCCCTCTCTCGGATGAAAATCAGTAAACAGGACAGCAAGAAAATCGCCGTTGGCATCCATCACGTCGAACGCCTCGACTTCGGGATGATAGACCGGTGTGCTAGGATTTTTCACGAAAGTGATTCCATAAAGGTCGGTTGCCAGTCCGAAAACGCCTTTTTTTACGTTTTCGAGTTCAAAGTAGGGACGCGTCATCTCATCATTCAGGTCGAAACGATCGTCTTTCAGTTTGTCGGAATAGTAACTCCAGTCCCACGGCTGAATTTCAATCGGTTTACCTTCCATTCTGGCAGCAAAGGCTTCCACATCCTTCACCTCCTGACGGGCTGTTTCACTGTAAGCCCGGGTCAGTTGGTCGAGCAGGTTATAAACCCCCTCTTCATTCTTCGCCATCCTATTTTTTAAGGCATAACCGGCATAATTCCCGTATCCTAATAAATGGGCAATCTGCAGGCGCAGGTTTACGATCTTCTGAATGTTTTCTTTATTGTCAAACTCGCCACCCATAACGCTTTTGGTATTGTATGCCATGTAGAGTTTCTCGCGCAGGTCACGACGGGTAGAATATTTCATAAAACCGATGTAGCTGGGAGCCGACAAATCGAACATCCATCCTTCTTTTCCTTTCGATTTTGCCTTGGCAACAGCTGCCTCCAGAATGCTCACGGGCAATCCGGCCAGATCGGCTTCATCGGTAAGCAGCATTTCAAACCTGTTAGTTTCTTTCAGGTTGTTTTGCCCAAAATCGAGGGTTGTTTTGCTCAGCTCCATCGACAGCTTCCGGTAGGTTTCCTTGTCTTCAGCAGAAAGTGTTGCGCCGCTATTCTCGAACTGTTCATAGTATTTTTCCACCAAACGGATCTGTTCAGGGAATAAACCCGAAGTCAGGCGGTTATCGTAAACTGTTTTTACCCGGGCAAATAATTTTTCATTCAAGTTGATGTTGTTGGAATGCTCCGATAATTTCGGACTCAACCGCTGCGAAATCATCATCATCTCATCGTTACTTTCAGCACTCAGTAAATTGAAGAAAACACCGCTCACACGGTTCAACATTTCGCCTGAATATTCCATTGCAGCAATGGTATTCTGAAAAGTCGGCGCAAACGGATTAGCAGCAATGGTTTCAATTTCAACCTTGTGCTGCCGGATAGCTTCATCGAAAGCCGGCTCATAATGCTCAATCTTGATTTTATCGAACGGTGGCGTGCCGTATGGAGTATCGTACGGTTTAAAAAAAGGATTTTCATCCGCCATTGAAGCGGTGGTCATAGTCGTCATAAATAATAATAAGAATAAGAGTTGTTTCATATATTGGGTTTTGAGGGTTGAGTCATCTTTTTTCCGAATCGCTCTTTGCTTTATATGCCATAGCATAAAACCGGATTTGTTTGATCACGGAAAGCAACCCATTCGACCGGGTAGGAGAAAGGTGTTCAGTAAGTCCGATTTCCTTCATAAAGCAGAGGTCGGAAGCAAGGATTTCGTCGGGAGTACGGTGATTAAACACACGCAATACCAACGCTAACAAGCCTTTCACAATTACAGCGTCGCTTTCTGCCTGGAGGTACAATCTCCCGTCCCGGTAGTCAGTCTGCAGCCAAACACGACTCTGACAGCCTTGAATAATATTTTCGGGCACCTTGTACTTCTCGTCAAGTGGTGCCAGTTGATTTCCCTGCTCAATGATATAAGCGTATTTATCCATCCAGTCATCGTAGATGCTGAATTCATCGATAATCTCTTGTTCTGTTTCGTTGATTGTCATATGTTGTTTTCGTCTAATTCCCGGTAAACCACTTCCAGCACTGTTTGTCCGGTAGCCTGGAGCGTTGCCTTACTGATGTTGCGCATATCGTCGTTGTGCGTGTGCCAGTGTGGCGCAAAGCCATTGTCAGTATCCTTTAAATTAATGATGTTTGCACACGGAATACCCCGTTTCTCAATTACCGGCACGTGATCGTCGGTGATATAACTGCCGTTCCGTTGTACGAAAAATTTCCCGTATCCCATGTGGGAAGCGATGCTCCATATCTTTGACACGACATTCGACGCATACTGCATTGAATAGCCTTCGCGCAAGAATGTAGCGTTTGCTGCACCCACCATATCGAGTAAAATTCCGTACGAAGCCTTGTAATTGTCTTTGTGTGGATTTTCCGACCAATACCTGGATCCCACACACCACCATTCACCCGAAAGATAATTTTTATCGAATGCGGGCTGCCCCCAGTCTTCCAAATCAAAAAAGATGATGTCAACTCCTATCCCGGGAGGCTGCAGCTGCAGTTGGCGGGCAATCTCCAAAAGCACCCCTACTCCACTTGCTCCGTCGTCTGCACCGGGAATAGGTCTATTTTGTGTATCGGGATCCGGTTCCTCGTCGGCAAACGGGCGACTGTCCCAATGGGCAAACAATAAAATACGTTTCTCTTTTTCGGGCTGAAAACTCCCGATAATGTTACGGATCTGAATGTTCTGTCCGTTATAATGCGTTACGTGGGCTTTTTGTTCAAAAATATCCGCACCGAAGGCAGCCAGTTTTTCCGATAGGTAGTCACCGCAAGCTTTATGTGCGGTCGTTCCTGGAACCCGCGGTCCGAAGCTGACTTGCTTTTCAACAAAACGGTATGCGCTGTCGGAATTAAAATCGGGGGATACTTTTGCATATGCGATTGCTGGCATTTCTTTACCTGCGTTCTTCTGTGACTGGCAAGAGTTGCACGATGCAGAAAAAACAAGGCCAACTCCCACTAGCAACACGATGAACAGTGAGTTTAATTTTTCCATCAGTCGTTTTTCTGATAGGTGAAGTTGGAAATTCCGATGTTCTTGTACGTTTCTTTCAGCGCCTCCTCATCGTCCGAAATAACCAACAGCTTATCTCCATCCATGAGAGCCGTTTGTCCGGTAGGGACAAAAAACCGTTCACCTCTCTTCACCATCACCGCCAGCGTATTGTCGGGCAACGGCATCTCCATAAGGTTCTTGCCGTGTTTTAGCGTCTCTTCAGTAATGCTGATCTCAGTCATGGCCGATTTTATTTCTTCGGAGAACTCAACATCGAAATCCTCAAAACTTTTGTACTTGCTCGGCTTTTCCGCCAGCCCAAGCCATTTGGCCACTATGGGAAGTGAAGTACCCTGATACAACAAGGAAACGATGGTAATCACAAAGACGATATTAAACACTGTTCTTGCCCCGGGCACTCCTGCTGCCAACGGCAATATGGCAAAAATAATAGGTACGGCTCCGCGTAATCCCACCCATGAAATGTAGGCTTTGTCGCGAAATGAAATTCTTTTGAAAGGAATAAGGCAGAGGTAAACCGTGATGGGACGCGCAATAAAGATCATAAAAAGGGCAATGATAATGCCCGGAATCAACACCGGCACCAATTCACTGGGATTAACCAACAATCCCAGCGTCAGGAACAGGAGGATCTGACTCATCCAGGCAAATCCATCCATAAAACTCATCGATGTGCGTTTATGTGCAAACTTTGAGTTCCCGATGACCAACCCCGCGATATAAACCGCCAGGTATCCGTTGCCTTTCAGGTAGTAGGTCACTGCAAAAATAAATATTCCGGTAATAAGGAGCAAGACCGGATAGAGCGAAGTATTGTCCATTCGGATACGGTTGATGATGACTACCGAAAATCTCCCAAGGAAGTATCCCAGCAACGCTCCAACCACAAGCTGAACAACGATATTGACGGCTACCATCACATAATTGGGGTCGTTGCCCGAATTGATAAGACTGATAAAGGTAACCGTCAGCATATAAGCCATAGGGTCGTTACTCCCACTTTCCAACTCAAGTAACGGACGAAGATTATTCTTCAGCATAAGTCCTTTAGAACGGAGAATGCCGAAAACGGACGCAGAATCGGTAGAAGAAACCGTGGAAGCCAGCAACATAGCTGTTAAAAAACCCACTCCCAATCCTGTGTAAACCTGATCAGACAGCCACCAGGTAAAAATACCCGTAATAATGGCCGTAATAAATACGCCCAGCGTAGCCAAAACAACCCCAGGCTGAATAACCGGTTTTATTTCTCTGAACTTTGTGTCCAAGCCTCCGGAAAAAAGGATAATTGTCAAACAAACGGTTCCGATGGCCTGTGCTATTTGAATGTTCTCGAAATTAAGTCCGAATCCATCCCCTCCGAAAATCATTCCTACCAACAGGAAGAGTAGCAAAACCGGAACACCGAATTTATGCCCGGCTTTTCCCACCAGCATACTTACGAAAAAAAGAAAAGAACCAATAAGCAATATAAGTTCAGTTGAAACCTCCATCTTTTTGCTTTAAGATTGTTTGAATATAAGTTGATCCTCTTTGACAACAAGCTTTGCCGTCTTTCCCATCACAAGCGGGAAGTTGTGCTTCACGTGTCCTGCCGGGAAGTCGAAACAAACCGGAAAATCATATCCCGTCACAACGGATGCGATGGATTCGTAAAGCGCTGAATACATATCGTTGTCTTCGGTATAATCGCTGAACTGACCTACGATCAATCCCGATATCCGGTCGAAGATACCTGCAAGTTTAAGTTGATTGATGTACCGGTCGATCTTGTAAGGCTCTTCGCCAATATCCTCGATAAACAAAATGCCGTTTTTGGGTAAATAGGCAAATCGTGTACCTAGAATACCGCAAAAAACCGAAAGGTTTCCGCCAAATAACCTTCCGGAGGCTTTGCCTTTCCGGTTGAGGTAAGCATACTTTGCGACGGGAATATCGTAGAAAACGGGTTCTCCGGCAAGTATGGTTTTGGTGAAACGAACAGAAATGTCACCCGGGCCTTCCTCGGCAAAATGCTTGGCCATAGGCCCGTGGACAGACATAATCCCATGTTGCTGCAACGTTGCATGCAAAACGGTAATATCGCTATAACCGACAACCCATTTCGGGTACTGTCTTATACCTGTAAAGTCGAGTTTATCCAACAGATGTACAGTTCCGTATCCTCCGCGCGAACAGAAAATCAACTTCACCTCAGGGTCGTCCATGGCTCGCTGCAGGTCTGCTAGCCGTTGCTCCACGAAGCCGCTGAAACGTCCGGTCCTGCACAATGCATTTTCGGAAATCTCCACCCCCAATCCCCAATCACAAAGTAAGTCTGCTGCCTTTGCCACCAGCCCGGCATCTATCTTCCCGGCAGGTGAAAGGATAACTGCCTTATCACCGGTTTGTAATATTGGGGGTTGGAGCATACAATCCCAGTTTTATGCGTCAATGTGCGCGTAAGTAGCATTCTCTTCGATAAACTCCCGGCGTGGAGCAACATCTTCACCCATCAGCATGGAGAAGATTATATCGGCATCCGCCGCATTTTCGATGGTTACCTGACGGAGCGTACGTTTTTCGGGATTCATTGTTGTTTCCCAAAGCTGCTCGGCATTCATCTCTCCCAACCCTTTGTATCGTTGAGAATGAACTGCGTTCTCATTTCCATCGGCATATTTATCGATAAATGCCTGGCGTTGACGGTCATCCCAGCAATACTCTTCGATTTTACCTTTCTTGCACAGGTAAAGTGGCGGAGTGGCAATATAGACGTAACCGTTCTCGATAAGCGGTTTCATATACCGGAAAAAGAAAGTCAGGATAAGTGTGGCAATGTGGCTTCCGTCCACGTCGGCATCGGTCATGATTACCACCTTATGGTACCGGAGTTTTTCGATATTCAACGCTTTGGAATCTTCTTCCGTTCCGATAGTTACCCCCAAGGCAGTATATATGTTCCGGATCTCTTCATTTTCGAAAACCCGGTGGGTCATCACCTTCTCCACGTTTAGGATTTTTCCACGTAACGGAAGGATGGCCTGAAACATACGGTCTCGGCCCTGTTTAGCTGTTCCCCCTGCAGAATCTCCTTCGACGATAAAAATTTCGCATTTCTCAGCATCCTTGTCGGAACAGTCGGCCAGTTTTCCGGGAAGTCCTCCACCCGACAACGGTGATTTCCGCTGAATCAACTCGCGTGCCTTACGTGCAGCGTGGCGTGCCGTAGCAGCAAGAATAACCTTTTCCACAATAATTTTTGCTTCTTTTGGGTGCTCCTCCAGGTAATTGTTCAATGCTTCTCCAGTAGCCTGATCTACAGCACCGATCACCTCACTATTTCCCAGTTTGGTTTTTGTTTGCCCCTCGAATTGTGGTTCGGCTACTTTTACCGACAACACGGCTGTAAGCCCTTCACGAAAGTCATCACCGCTGATTTCCACCTTTACCTTTTCCAGCATCTTGGAATCCTCGGCATATTTCTTCAGTGTGCGCGAAAGTCCTCTTCTGAAGCCGGTAAGGTGTGTACCTCCTTCGATGGTGTTGATGTTATTTACGTAAGAGAATATGTTTTCGTTGTACGTAGAATTGTACGTCATCGCTATTTCGATGGGAATGCCCTGTTTTTCGGTTACAATGTGAATGGGCTCCGAAATGAGCGGCTCCTTGGCCTTGTCGATATAACGAACAAACTCTTCCAACCCGTTTTCAGAATAGAAACGTTCTGTCTTGAAAGTACCGTCTTCGCGGGGCGTTCTCTTGTCGGTAAGGGTAAGCGTTACCCCGGCATTCAAAAAAGCCAGTTCACGAAGTCGTGTCGCCAGAATGTCATAGCGGTATTCTGAAACGATAAAGATAGTATCATCGGGTTTAAAGGTGATTATGGTCCCGGTTTTATCGGTCTGCCCGATCACTTGCACATCGGAATAAGGCTTTCCGCGCGAATATTCCTGCACATGAATTTTTCCGTCCCGATGAATTTCGGCTTTGAGATGCATCGAAAGGGCATTCACACACGATACGCCCACACCGTGCAAGCCTCCAGAAACCTTGTACGTTCCCTTGTCAAACTTTCCCCCGGCGTGAAGCACGGTAAGCACTACCTCCAACGCCGATTTTTTTTCCTTTTCGTGGTAATCCACCGGAATTCCGCGTCCATTATCGGTAACGGTAATGGAGTTATCTTCGTTGATGGTCACGTTTATTTCATTACAATATCCGGCAAGTGCTTCGTCAATGGAATTATCAACCACCTCGTAAACCAGGTGATGAAATCCTTTTTCGCTTACGTCTCCGATATACATAGCCGGGCGTTTGCGAACCGCTTCCAACCCTTCAAGTACCTGAATGTTTTGCGCGGAATAATTTCCGCTTGCCGATTTTTTTTCTTCTTCTGTCATTTTTATCTTTTAAATATCTCTCTGAGAATTCATAATTTATCCCTGTCCGTTTTTTGGTTAAAAAACCGAACAAATATACGAAAAATTCGCCGTCTAGCCAACCGTTTTTCGTTTTTTTAGCAGAGGAAAAGCCATTGAAAATCCGTTTAAAATTCGCAATCGATAGCTGCACGGCCAATCCGCACCTTACCAATAAACGCCCCTACTTTCTGGTGTTCCGGATGCGAAATATAGGTATGTAAATCATCCAGGTTCCTGAACTCGCTGTCGAGCATAATATCGTAGTTACCCGCAGGAGCATCGGCATGATTTATCGATACCTCCATTTTTAAAATTTCGGGAATTAAATCTTTCAGTGCCTCGAGGCGCTGCTTGATTATTACCGCATTTGCGGCTTTTGAGTTACCTTCGGCTTCTTCAGCCAACTTAAAGAGTACAATGTGCTTAATCATAAATTGGGTGCTTTAATTTATCCTGTCATCCTAGCAAAATCTGGAGCTTAGACAAAACTCAAAATTACTAAAAAAATATTGCCTGAGAAAATCGAAAAAGTTTCTCGTTTTTTCGTAACTTTGTTTCAATCACAAATCAATTAAACAGCTATGAATATAGGAACAATTATCACCATCGTAGGCATCGCAGTGATCGCATTGGCGTTTTATCAATACTACAATGCCAGTAAGAAAAGAAGGCGAAAATACAAAGGCAGAAAGTAAACGTAATGAAAAGCAACTGCCATTATCAGGTATAGGCTAAAAAAAAACCGGACACACTTGTGACCGGCTCCGTTTATTCTTAACAGATAAAAAAATCAGTTCAACTTGCTGATGTGAGCAGCTAATTTAGCCTTTAAATTATTGGCTTTGTTTTGATGAATAACTTTCTTTTTTGCCAGTTTATCCAACATTGAGCAAACCCCCGGATACATGGCTGCAGCCTCTTCCTTTGAGGTCAAAGCGCGCAACGCGCGTACCGAATTTCTGGTTGTGCGTGAAACGTAACGATTTGATAAACGACGAACTTTTGTTTGTCTGATCCTTTTTTCTGCTGATTTGTGATTTGCCATTATTGTTTGACTTGTTTAAATCTTTTTTATTGTAGCCCATAGGGGAATCGAACCCCTCTTTCAAGAATGAAAATCTTGCGTCCTAACCGATAGACGAATGGGCCATTTGAGTTGCGAACCCGAAAGAAAAATTAACCTTTCCTCAAATTGCGAGTGCAAAGATAGAACCTTTTTTGAGACCGACAAAATTTTGCCCGATTTTTTTCTCAAAAAAGCAACAAATTTATACCTTGATTATAAAAAAACAAAGCTATACAGAATTTTAAGTCCAATAAATTGGATATTTGAAAAATAATTTCTAATTTTGCACCCCAATATTTAAGCAACAAATAAAACATCAGATAAAATGAAAAGAACATTTCAACCCTCAAACAGAAAGAGAAGAAACAAACACGGGTTCCTTTCGAGAATGGCGACCAAGAACGGAAGAAAAGTATTGGCCTCTCGCCGTGCTAAAGGAAGAGTAAGATTGACCGTATCCGATTAATCCGAAAAAGGCCTTTTATGGGAAGCAGGAATATGTGATGCATATTCCTGCTTTTTTTGTTGTGTTCCGCATATACTTCAAACTCTTTGTCCGGAAAAGACAAAGGCAACCATTTTTTTTGTACTTTTGCAATGAAATTTCAACATCATATTCAACTATATGAGCACAAAACCAACTAGTAAAAAATTTCCGGGCAACAACATTCTCCTCAACGTAGTAGCCATTGGCGTTGTAGCTATTTTGTTGTTCGTCCTCACCCTACTTTTTCTGAATGTATACACCCGTCACGGACAAAACGTGGTGGTTCCTCAGCTACAGGGATTTCAGGAAGAGGAAGCCGAAGCTATTTTGAAATCCAAAGGGTTGGACATTCAGGTCGTTGACTCGATTTACAAAAAGGACGCTGTTCCCGGTTCGATTATTGATCAAACACCCAAGCCGAACAACAAAGTAAAGGAAGGCCGGGATATATATGTCACCATTTACGCCCGCAACCCGCAACAGGTTTCCGTTCCGGGGCTGGTTGATTTTTCCGCCCGACAGGCTATTGCACTGCTCAACTCCATCGGATTCACGCAAATTGCTATAGAAGAAATCCCCGCCCAGTATAGCGGATTGGTTATTTCGGTTGAATATCGGGGAAAAAAACTGATACCCGACGAGCAAATTCCTGCCGGATCACCTTTGAAATTGGTCGTAGGAAGCGGGATGTCAGAAGATTCGCTAAGCATAAACAGGGAAATTGTGGTTTCTCCCGGAGTTACCGGAACAATTCCCGATTCTTCACGAAATGTACCCGTAAAACCGTCCAACATGGATGAATCGTTCTTTTAAAAGAGGCGCGACAAGTTGCGAAGAGCTAAAACATGTACACGTGAAAGAAGAGGACCCATACGATATTCAGGATTTTCCGGAAGATGAAGATGAGCTGACCGGCATTTCCGCGCAGGAAGAAAAGTTTGAACATTTTCGATTTTTAGCCGATAAAGGACAAAGTTTACTGCGGATCGACAAATTTTTATCGGACCGTATCGAAGGAATTTCACGAAACCGGATTCAGCAGGCTGCCGATGCTCTATGTATTTTGGTGAATGGGATTACCGTAAAATCAAGCTACAGGGTTAAACCGCTGGATGTAGTCACGGTTGTTATGGATCGCCCGCGAAGGGAGCTGGAAATACTTCCGGAAGATATTCCGCTCAACATCGTTTACGAAGATAACGACCTTATGGTTATAAACAAACCTCCCGGTATGGTAGTACACCCTGGGCACGGTAACTATACAGGTACATTGGTTAACGCGATAGCGTTTCATTTGAAATACGAACACGGCATGGATATGACCGACCCGCGCCTGGGACTGGTACACCGCATCGACAAGGATACATCGGGCTTGTTACTTATTGCTAAAACACCCGATGCCAAAACATACCTTTCCGCACAATTTTTCAACAAAACCACTAAAAGGAGATATACGGCACTGGTGTGGGGAAACGTTACCAGCGATGAAGGCACCATTACCGGGAATATCGGTCGTGACCCAAAAGACCGGATGCAGATGCGCGTTTTCACCGATGGCGAACAAGGAAAGCCTGCGGTTACTCACTACAAGGTACTGGAAAGATTTGGTTACGTAACGCTTGTTCAGTGCGAGCTGGAAACAGGCCGCACACATCAGATACGTGTGCACATGAAACACATCGGACACACGCTGTTCAACGACGAACGTTACGGGGGAAACGAAGTACTGCGCGGAACACATTTTGCAAAATACAAACAGTTCGTGTACAACTGTTTCACCGTTTGTCCGCGACAATGCCTGCACGCACAAACGCTCGGATTCATACATCCTCGTACAAGAAAGGAGATGTTTTTTGAGAGCGAACTGCCGCAGGATATGCAGGAGGTTATTGGTCGTTGGCGCACATATACGGCTGCAAGGGAAACGGGAGAACACCAGATATAAATGCATAATAACTCACACCTCAAACCACAACAAAAAAATATGAAAAAGAACATTGCCATCATTTGGGGAGGCTATTCGTCTGAAAAGGAAGTTTCAGAGAGAAGCGCCCGGGGCATTTACTCTTTTATTGATAAAAGCAGGTATAACCTTTATAAGGTAAAAATTGATAAAGAAGTCTGGGAAGCGGAATACGGAAACGAAACTTTTCCCATCGACAAGAACGATTTCAGCTTCGCGGCGAATGGAACAAGAACAGCGTTTGATTTTGCCTACATCACCATTCACGGCACCCCGGGGGAAGATGGTGTTTTACAGGGCTATCTCGATATGCTCAACATTCCCTACTCCAATTGTGGAGTGCTAGCATCTGCATTGACTTTCAGTAAATTCACATGCAACCACTTCCTGAAGAGCTTCGGGTTCAACGTGGCCGAATCGGTGATACTTCGTTCCAGGGAATCGTACGATACCGGATCGATCGTTCATCAATTAGGCCTCCCTCTATTTGTAAAGCCCAATATCGGCGGATCCAGCTTTGCTACGACCAAGGTAAAAGAGCTATCGCTCCTGCAAAAAGCTATAGAAGAGGCATTTAATGAAGCTTCCGAAGTGATGGTCGAAAGTTTTATTGCAGGGACAGAGGTGACTTGCGGATGCTATCGGGCAGGAAAGGGATTTCAGCATCTGCCGCTTACTGAAGTGGTTACCCAGAATGAGTTTTTCGATTATAACGCCAAATATAAAGGGGAAGTTGAAGAAATTACTCCGGCGCGGATTCCGGACGACATGGCAGCACAAGTTCAGGAACAGACCGAACGGATCTATCGACTTATCGGTGCAAAAGGTATCATCAGGGCAGATTACATCATTTCCGGCGGTATTCCCGTTCTACTCGAAGTAAATACTACACCCGGAATGACCGAGACCAGTTTTATACCTCAACAGGTACGCGCCGCCGGGCTCAACATTTCTGACGTGATGACCGATATTATTGAATACGAATATAACCGGTTAAAAAAATAAACTATGCAAAATTTCGATGATATCCGCCCTTTGTACGACGGCGAGGTCCCTTCAGTTATTCGGTCCCTTATCAACGATCCCTACTTTCGCAGAGCGGCCGAACCCCTGATTAAGCCAATAACGTGGGAAATATTTAGTGGTGCCATGCTCGCTTGCAAATCGATTAACGATTTTCAACGAACCATCATTTATCCTTTTATGAAACAGCTTATTGCCAAAACTACATCAGAACTTACCGGTATAGGATTTGAAGAATTCAAAGACGGCTCAAGCCACATTTACATTTCCAACCACCGCGATATTGTACTGGATGCAGCTTTCCTCAATATTCTCTTTTTCGATAAAGGAATAGATACGTCGGAAATTGCCATCGGAGATAATTTACTGATATATAACTGGATTACTGATTTGGTAAGGCTTAACAAAAGTTTTATCGTGAAACGCCGCGTTTCAGTCCGTGAGATGCTGGACACCTCCAGACACCTGTCGGAGTATATTTTCGACACCATCACCCGTCGCCGTCAATCTGCTTGGATTGCCCAACGCGAAGGCCGCGCAAAAGATTCAGACGATAAGACCCAGGCAAGCCTGCTGAAGATGCTGACACTGTACAACAGCTCAAAGCCGGCTGAGGCACTCAGGTCGCTTGACATAATACCTCTTTCCATCACCTACGAATTTGATCCGTGCGATTACCTCAAAGCCAAAGAATACCAGCTTAAAAGAGACAACCCCGGATATAAAAAAAGTCAAGCCGACGATATCGAAAATATGCGAACGGGCATTTTGGGTTATAAAGGGAAAGTTTTTTTCAAGTTCGGAAACCGGATCAACGACACATTATCACGTATCGATGAAAAGACCAGCCGGGCACAGGTACTGGAAACTGTAACCCAGGCCATCGACAGGGAGATTTACAAAAACTACGTCTTTTTTCCGATGAACTACATTGCCTACGATCTGATGGAAAATAGCAACTTGTTTGCCGCCAGATATACCGATGAAGACAAGGCAGCTTTCGATAACTATATCGACGGGCAGATTGCAAAAATTGATATCCCCGGCAAAGACTACCGTTTTCTGCGTGAAAAGCTAATCGGGATGTATGGGAATACAGTGAAGAATTTTGTTTCGGCGGAAAAAATATAAGTAAAAATAATGGCAGTAAGCTAAAACAATGAAGAGGAATTATGTTGTATACCTGACGGTTTTTTTTCTCCTTGCAAGTGCATGTGAGAAAGAACCGGAGCGTATCGATAACTTCTTCGTAGAGTTTGCCACAGTAGTAAAACCAGTTGAGCGGATAACGTTTCAACTGGATAACTTCAAGACCCTTATCCCGATTGAATTGAAAGATTATTCGGGCAAAAACGGGCAACGTGTCATTCTCAACTACACGCCTTTACGCGGCGACACGGTGAAAATCAACAGCGTTAACGATATTTTCACGGGGGTAGTCCAGGAAAGCAACGCCGTGACCAACCTCATCAAAGACCCTGTAAAAGTGCAAAGCGTTTGGGTGGGCGGAAACTACCTGAATCTGATCCTCGAAATAGAATACTTCGACAAAACTCACGTTATCGGATTGTTTCGCGATACGCAATCTTCCACTATCGATCTGCACTTCAGCCATTCAAAAGAAAACGATCCACCTGGATACACCCAGAAACTTTATGCTTCTTTCTCACTTTCCGCCATTAAATCCCCCAACGGTTCCCCCACCCCTTTCCGGTTTCATATCCAAACGCACACCGGCGTACGCGTATTCGAACTAAAAGTAAAATGATCCACCCCTCTATTTTTAACACATATTTACAGCAATAAACCTTGGATCCGGCCAGCAAAAACATTCAATTACTATATCATTTTTCACAGTTTTCATATTTTTAATAAGGAATTATTGTATCCCCCTACAGATTTCCGGGCAAATTTATCCTATTGCAAAAAACTTCCAATTGTAGTTTTGTATTTCTAACTTTTTTTAATTGCCTTTCGGGTTATAAAGAAGGGCAATATCGCATCTCGCTACATCATTAACATAAAAGTTCGAAAGATAAAATATCAAAAAAGACAGCTTATGTGTCATTTTAGTCAGTTTTCCAGTTGGAGGATATTTTATTTTTGTGACTTTCAAATCCGGCATTTATGAAATTCGGATAGTTATTATACTAATATCCTGTAAAAGAAAAGTTACTCATCCAAAACTCTTGCAACATGAAAATAAATAACAAAGCAGCAATCACAAACCCAAGTAAACAGATGCTGTTCGATTCAAAATTCATAATTATCCTCATTACTTTTTTCTTGATCAATGGTTGCAAAACCGAAAGAGATATTTACAAGACAACGTTTAAAACTTCATACTCTGAGTTATTGGATGATTTTAAGTCTCCACCTAACGATGCAAAAATAAGGGCTTATTGGTGGTGGCTCAACAGCAATGTGACGAAAGATTGTATAACCAAAGACCTGGAAGCCATGAAGAATAATGGCTACGGCGGAGCAATGATCTTCGATGCCGGGTCTTCTGCTTATGATGTGGCACACAAAACAGAAGCGGGGCCGGCGTTTCTAAGCAAAGAATGGCTCGAACTTTTTGAGCACGCCGTCAGTGAGGCAGACCGGCTTGAATTGGAACTATCGATAAATGTCCAAAGCGGATGGAATCCGGGCGGGCCTTCCGTAACACCTGAACTTGCTTTAAAAAAAATAACCTGGAGCGAAATGACGATAAATGGCCCGGAAGCTGTTAACAGGGAATTGCCTCTCCCTCCCGGAGAAAATATCCTTGAGGATGTAAAAATTATTGCCGTAAAGCAATCAGGTGATACCGTTCCGCAATCCGACAGAATCAAAAACATAAAACTCAAAACTTTGGAACAGAGACTCGGCTCTGCCGGCATTTATCCCCTACATCTGCTGAGAGAGGACTTTGAGGGAAAAGGAAATCCGATAAATAAGAGTGATATAATAGATATTACGGAATACTTTGATGGAGAAAACCTTAAATGGAATGCACCTGACGGAACATGGTCTGTTCTTCGTTTTGTAATGATAAATACCGGCAAAGGAGTATCTACTGCCAGTGACGGATGGGAAGGATTGGCAATGGACCACCTGAATAAGGAGGCTTTGTTGAAATACAATCAAGATGTTATATCCAAGCTGATTCAGACTGCAGGAAAAGCGGGAAACTCATTAAAATTCATCCATACTGATAGCTGGGAAATGGGTGTTGCAAATTGGACAGATCACTTTATGCAAACATTTGAAAAAAGAAACGGCTATGACATGACTCCCTTTCTACCTGTTCTTACGGACCGCATTGTAATTAACCGGGAGGTTTCAAGCAGGTTTCTCCACGATTTTCGTCGCACCGTTGCAGATCTGGTGGCTGAGGAATTTTATCAAACATTCAGAGATATTGCCCACTCGAACAAACTGGGAACTCACCCCGAGTCAGGAGGCCCACATGCAGCTCCGATTGATGCGGTTCAAACCATGAAGTTTAATGATGTGCCTATGGGTGAATTTTGGATACGGTCTCAGACTTTTTTTACTAAAGAAGACCAACGTCTTTCCGTAAAACAAAGTGCGAGCGTTGCTCACATTTATGGAAAACGGTTTGTTGCTGCTGAAGGTCCCACAAGCATTGGCCCACATTGGGAACGTCCTCCTAAAGATTGCAAGAATGATATCGACAGGATCTTTTGTTCGGGTGTTAACAGGATTGTATGGCATACATATACTGCTTCTCCTGATGAATATGGCGAACCCGGGAACGAGTACTTTGCAGGCACTCATCTGAATCGTCACGCTACATGGTGGAAAGAGTCAAAATCATTTGTTGAATACATGAACCGGGTATCATCTGTATTGTCGAAAGGCTTATTCAGAGCCGATGCCCTGTATTATTATGGAGATGATGCGCCAAATTTTATATTTCTAAAAGAAGAGGTTAATGATCTGGGGAAAGGCTACGATTGGGATAAATGCAGCTTTGACGTGTTGATGAATGATGTAAAAATAAAAGACGGGATGATTTTTCTTCCCGATGGGATGAACTATAAAATATTAGTACTCCCCAATGCCACATCAATCAAGGCTGAACTGTTAGTAAAACTTCAGGAACTTGTGGAAGACGGGATGATTCTGGTAGGGCCAAAACCCGGGAAAGCCACCGGTTTAAAGAACTATCCCATGTCTGATAAAACGGTAAAACTCCTTGCTGACAAGATGTGGGGAGATATTGACGGAAAAGAAATTGTTGTCAACAATTTCGGTAAAGGGAAGGTATTCTGGGGAATTTCGCCGGAAAAAGTGCTTCAATTACAGAACATACCTCCGGACTTTGGGTATGAGAGCGTGTATCCCGACACTCATCTGGACTATATTCACCGGTATACACCCTTTGAGGACATTTATTTCATAGCGAATCGTCTATCACGGCACGGGATAGATCATAATGAATATCATTATTTTACAGATCTGCCTGATCGATACGAAGAAACCGTCTGTAAATTCAGGGTCAGCGGTAAAGTGCCTGAGTTATGGGATCCCATAACAGGCAACGTTCAGGAAATTCCCGTTTATTACGAAAAGAACGGATATACACATGTGCCTTTGCATTTTACCCCTGAAGGCTCCAAAATTATTGTTTTCAGAAAAAAGAAACAAGACAGACACATTACAAAAATAGAAAGAAATGGAATAGAAATTTTTCCTGAATTGAGCCTGTCTGCTTCCACCTCCCCAAACTTTAAATTTCAGCAGGAACATAAAAAAATTTCCGGCCAGGTTCTGCACCCGGGAACGTATACACTTTCCTGGTCTGACAATGAGACGTCCTCTTTTACTGAAAAGAGCTCGTACGTAGAAAAAATTCTTGATAACCCGTGGGAATTGAGTTTTAACAGAGAATGGGCCCCCAAACAAAAGATTGTTATGGACAGCCTGATGTTCTGGAGTGATTTACCCGATGAACTCAGTAAATACTATTCCGGTTCGGCAGAATATTCAAGTACTTTTAACCTGAATGAAGACAACATTAAAGGGAAAAGCATATGTCTCGATTTGGGGAATGTTCAAGATATTGCCTCTGTAAGTATAAACGAAAAAAATGCGGGTGTTTGCTGGATTGCCCCTTTTACCGTTGACATAACACCCTATATTAAGGAGGGGAACAATAAAATTGTGATTACTGTAACAAATTCATGGGTAAACAGATTGATCGGAGACAGTTATCTCTCAAAAGAAGAACGCTTTACCCAAACTAACATCCAAAAATTTGAACGAGACAACAAAGAGACCTTTTTCAGAAAGTCTGGCCTGGGAGGAACTGTGAAGTTAATTTTAACTAAAAATATAGCATTAACTAAATAAACTTAAGGTGTTTTGTGAAATATTTACAGAACCTATAAATAAAAAAAACAATTAACCTGCTGAGAGAAAAAACGCATTATATAATTAATCGACAACACCTTACACTCAATAATATTGAAATAAACAAGAATTTTGTCACATTAAATTCAAAATTTATATCAAAAAAGACAGTACAAGTGTCATTTTAATTAGGTTTCCCCCGATCACATCCATTATTTTTGCGGATCTAAATTTGTAAAAATTTATAAAAAATCTAATGTGCGATAAACGGCAATTCCATTTAATTGAAATACTCTAATTTGAAATTTAATTTAATCATGAACAATTTAAATTTAATAAACAACGGATGAAAAAGAAGAATTTTGCAATTTTATTTAGACGGACGATGGCAGTAACCATCATGTGTATGTTGTCCTCTTTTTTAATCTTTTCCCAGAATATTACGGTAAAGGGAAAAGTGATCGACGTAAACAAAGAGTCTTTGATAGGCGTAACTATTCAAGTACAAAACACATCAGTTGGAACAATAACTGATATTGACGGTAACTATATATTACCCAACGTACCGTCTAATGCTAAACTGGAAGTGTCCTATGTGGGGATGAAATCACAAATTATCGAGGTTGGAGGAAGAACATCGATAGACGTTATTTTAGAAACAGATACCGAACTGCTTGACGAAGTGGTTGTTGTTGCCTACGGTACACAAAAGGCACGTTCAGTGACTGGCGCCATGAGCAGAATAAATACTGACGAATTGGTTGACATGCCTGTTTCCAATATTACTCAAAAAATGCAAGGTAAATTTGCAGGTGTTCAAATTCTGAACAACTCCGGAGAACCCAACGGAAACCTGTCCATCAGGGTCAGGGGACAAGCTTCGATTAATGCAGGTAATAACCCGCTAGTTGTAATAGATGGATTCCCCAGCAGTTCAGGATTAGAAACACTGTCTCCCGATGAAATTGAATCTATTTCAATTTTGAAAGATGCCGCTTCAACCACATTGTATGGCTCACGCGCAGCGAATGGCGTCATCCTTGTCACTACAAAGCAGGGAAGATCCGGAAAAACGGAAATCACGTTTAATGCAAATTACGGGATTCAGGATGTGTCCAGCAGAGGAATGCCTGATGTAATGAACGCCCGCGAGTTCGCCCAATTCAAAAAGGAGTATTATGAAGATGCACAAAAATACGAAGGAAAAACAACTCCTGTACCTGAACAATATGCAAATCCTGCTTCGGTATCGGAAGGCACCGACTGGTATAAAGTGTTATTGAGAACAGCAAATTCCCAAAACTACAATTTGGGTTTACAAACCGGCACGGATGTGGTTAAATCGTCTGTGAATTTGAATTACAACAGCACTGAAGGAACTATCATAAACTCTTATGCAAACAGGTTCTCTGTTCGTTCAAACAATGAATTTAAAGCGTCTGACCGCATTATTTTCGGGATGAATTTATCTGCATCTTACATCGATCGCCAGGTGCAGGACGGAATCGGTATTGACAGGCAAATCATTGGATCTGCTTTCTTAATGGATCCGGCGTTGAAATACAAGAACGAAGATGGTACCTATCCCATTTCCTACTCTCCTCCGGGAATGTTTGGTAACGCGAATTATTACTTAGTTCTCAGAGACAGGCAGAACCCCGCCAAAACTATTCGCGGAACAGTAAACACTTACGCGCAGGTTGAACTGGCAGAAGGGCTGAAATACCGTATCAGTGCAAACGCCGATATGGGTAACTTCAGGCAGGAAAGATGGGTACCGTCATACGTAAGTGGTGGTATGTTTTCTGCGCCCCCCAATCCGGCATATGGCTCGTACAACACTTTCAACTACGAAAACTGGCTGGTTGAAAATACATTAACCTATCAAAAAACATTTAACGAAGTTCACGATTTCGACGTTCTCTTAGGTTATTCAGCTCAAAAATCCAAAGATATCTCCTCCACTATAAATGCATCCAACTATCCCAGCGACGAAATTGGTTTTTTCAATGCTGCACAAACAAAAGTTGGAAGCGGCGGAAAATCTGCATGGAGCATGTTGTCGTGGCTGTCGAGGTTCAACTACGAGTACATGAACCGCTACATCCTCTCCTTCTCTTACAGACGGGATGGAAGTTCTCGTTTTGGAGCAAACGCCAGATGGGCCAACTTTCCCTCATTTTCTGTGGGTTGGGTGGCCAGCGAAGAAGGCTTCTTAAAAGATGTCAACAACTTGAGTTTTCTAAAATTGCGGGCCAGCTGGGGTAAAGTTGGTAACAACAATATCGGTAATTATACATCCATCGCCTCTGTAAACAACAATAACTATGTGCTAGACGGAACAATTGTTCCCGGCCGTCAGTTAGGAAATATCGGAAACAACAACCTTACCTGGGAAACTACTGAATCGTGGAACATTGGTGCTGATGTAAGTCTATACAAAGACCGCGTTTTCTTTATGTATGATTATTACAATAAAGTAACCAACGGATTACTTTACCAGATAGATATCCCTTATTCTTCAGGATTCTCCAACATACAATCCAACATTGGTGAATTCCGTTTCTGGGGGCATGAATTTACCTTGCAGACAAAAAATTTAACCGGCGCTTTTAAATGGTCGACTGACTTCAACATCACTTTCGACAGAAACAAAGCAGTTAAACTGGGAACAAACGATACTCCGATAGGTGGTTACAACAACCAGGTTGACTATAACAGAACAGCTGTTGGGAAACCGTTGGGTATGTTCTATGGATATGTATATGACGGCGTTTACATGACTCAGGAAGAGTATGATTCACAGCCCAAGCATGCCTCATCAACCGTTGGAACAGTTCGTATGAAAGACATCAACGGTGATAAAAAGATTGACTCGGCAGATAAAACATTTATTGGTAATCCGAATCCGGACTTCCTGTATGGGTTAACCAACTCTTTCAGCTGGAATAACTTCGATGCAAGTGTGGTTATTTCTGGATCTGTAGGTAACGATATTATGGATGCAACTTACGAATGGACTGAAAACATTGACGCAGTATTTAACGTAAGAAAAGAAGTGGCAGAGAGATGGAGATCCGTAGAAAATCCAGGGAAAGGAAATATCCCCAGAACGCTTACGGGATCAACGGAACTGTTCCGTTATACCAACTCGAGATGGGTTTTTGATGGTTCCTACCTTATGGTTAAAAATCTAACATTGGGTTATAAAGTGCCGCTGAAGTCAAATCCATTCATCAAATCCCTGCGTTTTTACCTGACGGCTCAAAACCTGCTTACTCTGACTAAATATCCGGGCATGAATCCCGAAGTTAGCCGCAGCGGTACAGGCGGCCTTTCTTTCTACGGAGTGGATCATACGTCATATCCTGTGTCAAGGATTTACACAGCCGGGATCAATGTATCTTTTTAATAATAAATTTAAAAAAAACACATAATTATGTCAAAAAGAAACTTATTGATAGTACTTACAGGAATATTTATTTTATCGTCCTGCAGTCAATCATTTCTGGATTTATATCCGGAAACCAATGTGACGTCTGCCTCATTTTATAAAACCATGACTCATTTTGATCAGGCATTAAATGCTTCATATACCGGATTCCGGAATATTGCCAATAACGGTTTGTTTATGGATGAGATGAGGTCGGACAATGCCTTCTATACAATCTATTACGGTGACCGTGGCCCATACAATGCAACTGAAAAACCGTGCTTGTTTATTGATGATGAGGTATCTGCAAATGCCGGACCGATAAGAGACCGTTGGACGGTTAACTACCAGAACATTGCCAAAGTAAACACCATACTCGACAGGGTGGACGCCTCGGAACTGACGGATGCTGAAAAATCTAAAGTTAAAGCAGAAGCTCTTTTTCTACGCGCCTTCTATTATTTCGACCTGGTTAAATGCTTCGGTGGTGTGCCCCTTAGTTTGCAAGAAGTTACAACTGCCGAGCAGGCTTTTTTACCCAGATCCACTGCGGAAGAATGCTATACTCAAATGCTGACCGACCTGAATACGGCGATCGAACTGGGATTACCCGTGCCTGTTGATTTCTCCAAAGACAACAAAGGACGTGCAACCATGGGTGCCGCAAAAATGTTGCGTGCCTACATCAGTATGACGAAATCAACCCCGGATTACAAGACTGCCGAACAGGATTTGGTAGCCATAACGAACATGAACTACGAGCTGTTGGAAAACTACGAAGATGTTTTTGATCCGAGCAATAAAAATCACCAGGAATCCATCCTTGAGGTACAATTTACCGAAGACGGATCAACAAGCCAATACAGTACTTTCGCATGGAGGCTTGCACCCAAATGCAGCAACCTGGTTGATATGATGGGAATAGGAGGATCAAACTATGCAGGAACCAGCGGCGGCTGGGTAGTGCCAACAAAAGAGATGGTTGATTCCTACGAAGCAGGTGATGCCAGACTACCGGCATCCATTGTTGTGGTTGAAGGATATTCTGAAGGCGATAATTTCTATTACGAAAGCATCAAGGAAGCCAAAGGATATCAAAAACCGGACGGCAAAACGTATCACTACATGGTGAAAAAATATTTTCATCCGCCGTACTCATACAGCTTGAGAAGTACCGAGAACTTCCCCATATACCGGTACGCCGGTGCATTATTACTTTTGTCAGAATGTTTAGTAAAGCAAGGTAAGAACACGGAGGCTTTACCTTATATCAATCAGGTCAGGACCCGTGCCGGAATTCCCCCATTAAGCAGTTGTACGCTGAAAGATGTATCTGACGAGATGAGGCATGAACTTGCATACGAAAACCACAGATGGAGTGACTTAAAGCGCACAGGATTAGTGAAAGAGGTTATGACAGCCCATGGACAAAGAATAAAAGAGCTCCATCCCTGGGTTAAGGCTACCAACAACGACGGTTGCTATATCATTGACGATTTCAGAATGATATATGCCATTCCAACACGCGAAATAGACATCAACAATCTGCTTGAACAGAATCCGGGTTATTAATAAATCCGAAAAATTTTAAGGATAGTAAGGGGAAATGTGTTTCTCCTTACTATCTTTGTTTATGGTAAGAAAATTTTCAGTAACAATTACATACCAAACACAATACCAAATGAAGTTAAGAAAACCAGTAGAAAAACTAATCTGCTCACTGATTTTTTTGAGCATTCTCGGATGCTCTCCAAGTAATATCTCAAAAATTGTTGATTTGAAATGTGAAAACCTGCGCAACCCTTTAGGGATAAACACATTGCATCCACGGTTTAGCTGGAAAAATATTTCGGACAAAGAAGGCACACAACAAACTGCATACCAGATACTTGTAGCCAGCAACACCAACAACTTAAGTGAAGAAAAAGCCGACCTCTGGAATTCCGGGAAAGTGCTATCTCCGTCAAATATACTGATCGATTATCAGGGTAGCCCCCTTCATTCCAGAGAATTGCTCTATTGGAAAATTCGTACGTGGGATGAGAACGGCAACATTTCTAAATGGAGTGAAACAGGCACATTCAGCATCGGGATACTGGATGAAAGCGATTGGGCAGCTTCCTATATAGGTTATCCTACAGAAAACGGATTTCAACATTGTCCCCAATTCAGGAAAGTGTTTTCAATAGAAAAGGTGAATAAGGACGACACTTATCTGCTTCACATCAACAGCTTGGGCTATCACGAAGTGTTTATTAACGGACAGAAGATCGGCAATGATGTCCTCTCACCTGCAGTTTCTCAGTTTAACAAACGTTCGCTGGTCAATACCTACGACGTTACGCCCTACATGACGGCAGGTGAAAATAACCTGATTATCTGGTTAGGCAGCGGCTGGTATTCAAAAGGGCTGCCGGGAGTAGTCGGGGAAGGGCCGTCTGTAAAAGCTCAGCTGGAAAAATTCTCGGGTCAATCGGCAGAAAATATTGTCGTCACAGACAATACCTGGCTGGCTCGAAACAGCGAATATACCCGGATCAGCGACTGGATGTCCGGAAGGTACGGTGGAGAAGAGGTTTCCGGAAACCTGGAAACACAAAACCTCCTGTTCTCAGAACCTGAAAAACTGACCTGGAATAAAGCGTCCGTTGTTGAAGTACCCAAACACGCCGTAACCCCTCAGATGGTTGAACCCAACAGGATTACAAAAGAAATCAACCCCTCGGCAATAAACAAGCTTAACGACAGTACTTTTCTAGTGGATATGGGAACAACCCTTGCCGGATGGTTCGAGATAACTTTTCCCCAATTGCAAGACAAGCAACAAGTTGTTCTGGAGTATTCGGACCACCTGGACGAGAACGGAGAGATAGTCCATCAAGGACAGACAGATCGTTACATCGCATCTGGCAGCGGTACAGAATTTTTCAGGAATAAGTTCAACTATCACGGATTCAGGTATGTGAAGATATCCAATCTTTACGAAGCACCCAATCCAGCTTCTGTTAAAGCATACCTTATCCACACCGATTTTGAACTCAATTCCGGTTTTGAATGCTCAGACACTGATCTTAACCGCATTCACGATATGGTGTTTTACACGCTACAGTGCCTCGGATTAGGCGGCTACCTGGTAGACTGCCCTCAAATTGAAAGATTGGGCTACGGAGGAGACGGTAACGCCTCAACCGTTACTGCCCAAACCATGTTTAACCTCGCCCCGCTTTACAGCAACTGGCTGGATGCATGGTCGGATGTGATCAGGGAAGACGGCAGCATGCCGCACACCGCACCTAACCCCTATTCGGCAGGAGGAGGACCCTACTGGTGCGGATTCATTATCTCGGCGTCGTGGCACACTTACCAGAATTACGGAGACATCAGTGTACTTGAAAAGTATTATCCGGTTATGCAAAAATGGCTTGGATACGTTGAAAAGTATAGTGTTGACGGGCTGTTGAAACGCTGGCCGAATACCGATTACAGAAATTGGTACCTGGGGGATTGGGCTACACCGGACGGCGTTGGAAACCCCAACCACCTGGATGATAGATCGGTTGACCTGGTGAATAACAGCTACCTGTCTGTTTGCTTCAGCCAGATGGCGGATATTGCCGGGTACCTGGGTAAAGACAACGACAAAAAGTACTATTCTGAAAAGAAAAGTCAACTAAACGAGGTCATTCATGACACGTTTTTTGATGAACAAAAAGGACTCTATTCAACCGGATCGCAGATTGACCTTATTTTTCCAATGCTTGCCGAAGCAGTTCCTCAACACCTGCAGGGTGATCTGATAAAAACATTGATGGAAAGAACGGAAAAGGAAGATAACGGGCATCTCAATACCGGGCTCGTAGGAATACCCGTAATGATGGAATGGGCTGCGAAAAACAACCAACCGGAATTTATTTATTCCATGCTGAAGAAAAAAACTTATCCCGGATATTTATACATGCTAGAAAATGGTGCCACAACCACCTGGGAGCACTGGAACGGAGCCAGGAGCAGAATACACAATTGTTATAACGGCGTGGGGCAATGGTTTTACCAATCGGTGGGAGGAATCCGTCAAATCGATGGAAAAACCGCGTACAGCGAATTTCTTATCGATCCCCAGATCCCGAGTGGGGTAACCTGGGCCAAAACCCGGATAAACACCCCAAAAGGATGGGTAAGCGTGCATTGGGAAACAGTTGACAACCGGATGAAAATGGAAGTAGAGATCCCTGTCGGTTCAATCGCCAAAGTAAAGTGTCCTGTTTCAGGTAAGGAGATCAAAATAAACCATCAACTGCATTCCCCCCAAGACGGATCAGTAGAATTACAGAGCGGAAAATATTCCATTGAATATCCGTTGTAAAACAGATGAACAGCAATTGATGAACTTATTTTGCCATAGTTTTTAATTCCTGAAATCTTTTTTTCAGTTTTTTCATCTTTCGGGAGTCTTTCAACCGGAGAAAAGCATTGTCAGTTTCCAACGGATCCTTTCTTAGATCGAAATATTGCTGAAACCCGTAATGAGGATACAGTATATATTTCTCCTGAATGGATATTACCGCCTGGGAGGAGGGGATAAACTCCTCATTGTTTATAAAAGGATGTTCGAAGAAAAAATCATCCCTCCGGGGATGTTTTTTCTTCAAGTAAATAGTTGACAAGTCCTCCCCCTGCATGACATTGGGAACAGGGCTTCCGGATGCAGAAACAAGAGTTGGGGCGATATCTATGTTCAGGGCAATTTCCTCATAGCTAACGCCCCTTCTGCCAGCAGGAATCCGGGGATCAAAGACTATTAAAGGCACACGGATGGATTGCTCGTATGCATACCATTTGTCGGCTATCTGAAAATCGCTTTGAAAATATCCGTTATCCCCTGTAAATATTATTAACGTATTGTCCAGCTCACCCTGCTCTTTCAATTTTTCAATAATCTCACCGACTGCCAGATCAATCTCGGTAACCATTCTATAGTATGCTTTCATATACTTCTGATATTTTTCCGGAGAATCAAACCGCCAGTGCCAGCGGACCCTGCTTTCGCACTTTTCATTGGCTATGAAAGGAGGCAATGAGTAGTAATGTTGCGGCGTAGAGGTTACAGGCATTGGAATTTCAATGTCTTGATAATATTTTTCGCTCGACGGCTTATACCGATACTGATCGTGATGATTATCCTGTGCATGTGTGGCAAAAAAACTTACCGACAGGCAAAAAGGCTTATCAGTTGGCCTGTTTTCCAAAAAATTAATGGCATCGTTCAGGTTTTTATCGGTGACATGAATAGAATCTCCTTGAATTTTTGTGTAAAGAAGTCCGTTCTCGTCTTTCCCCAAAACATTGATCCGGGCCCCATTTAATGGCATCCAGTGTAACCCTTCGTACGAATTTACATAATCAAAATCATCTTCCCGTATTTTCCCTACCCCGTATTTTCCTACAAATCCGGTATAGTACCCATTTCTTCGGAGCACAGATGGATAAGTATCGGCAAAACTCCCTTCATCTATCTCTTTCGAAAAGCGATTGATTCCATGCCTGCTCATGTACTGACCGGTTAATATCGATGCCCGGCTAACCATGGAGATGGGAGTGGTCACATAGGTATTTTCAAACTTGACTCCTGCTTCAGCCAATCTATCGAGGTTTGGCGTGTGAACAACATCGTTACCAAAACAGCCTATCGAGTTCCATCTTAGATCATCTGCCAGAAGAAAGACAATATTCATTTTTTTGTCCTGGTCCTTGGCACTCAGCGAAGAGAAAGGGGAGTAAAAGAGACCCAGTCCGACTGAAACCCCCAGTGAAATATTTAAATTTTTCATATTTAAATAAATTTACTTGATAAAAAATATTACTCAACCGGATTCACGGTTTTAAGTGTCACCGGCCCCAACAATCCTGATTTAATCAACGGAACCTGTGTCCAGGGCACATAGACCTTGTTTAACCCGGGGATATTGGTAGCGTTAATGTTTGTATCCGTATAATTTCCACCTGTGATTGCATCACCCGTCAACCTGTTGGACCAGGTATTGGCTACTTCAATTACCAGCGTATTATCTCCCGGCCGGATTATGTCGGTCACATCAAACCAATAGGGTTTCGTCCACGCAATGCCCAGGGAGACATCGTTCAAGATTACACTTCCTATTTTGGACAGTTCTCCCAAATCGAGAAATATTTTCTGGCCTTCTTTTTTAAAAGCTGAATTGATGTCGTACTGGAATGTTTTTTTATAAGTGGCCGTTCCGGAATAGTATTTGATCTTTTCGTTTTTCGACTCTGTCCAGGAGGTTAATTCAGGCAAGATGACTTTCTCGGGCGTGTCAAATACTCCGGGAAAGAAAAGTTCCCAGGCCCCGTCAATAGGCTGCATAGAAATATGGTTATCAAACACATAATTTTGACTTCCTTTATTTAATTCAAATACTCCATCGTTCAAAATATACGTCCGATTGCGGTATGTAAATACCCGACTGTCTGACTGGTTCAAGCTGGTTACCTGATCGTACTTCGCCCGGTTTTCTCCTTTTCTAAACACATAAAAGATCGCCCCGTATGGAGGCAGAGACACTGGTATACTCACGGAAGCGCTGTTCAGGCTGTAAATATCCGGAGAATCGGTTTCACCTGATTGGGGATTCCATATTTCAGGAATTTTATTTTGTTGACGGAAAGCCACATTTTTGGAAACCCAGTGGTTTCTTGTGTTTCTGATATAATAAAAATCCATACCGTTTGTTTTGTAATGAGTATAATCAAAATCATTAAACTCAAATCCGGGATAACTTACGTCGGGTTGAATATTCATTTTCTTCAATAAACCCAGTGGAGTCGCATCAGTGATCACAAAACCACTTTTATTGTTCTTGTCCCATAATTTATCGATAAGCTGTTTTGTTTCGTTATCGTCTCTAACCGACACCCGCAGAGGTTTCTCTCCGATAATTTGTGCGCCCTGCCGTAAGAGATCTTCAATTTTCTTCAAAACATCCGGATGCATTTCTTTTTCAGGTTCTAAATACAATAACTCAAAAATGGCTCCTGATGGCAATTTGAGCTTTTTGTTCTCCACCGTTAACCGGGTGAAAATCTCCGTGTTGATAACTTCATAGTCATACCCCGGACCTACAGCAAAACGGCTGTTTTTGTGGCCCGTGAAATTGGGGGTTCTGTCACCGTAATAATAGAGTACATCTGCATAAAAATCAGTTTCCTGAAGTATGAAGGAAACCCTTGATAAATAATCGTTAAAAGGTTCGGTTTTAGGAAACCAGATATTTTTAAGGTTATAGTGTGTACCCGCAGAATAAACACTTCCCGGTTCTTTTATGTTACCGGGGTAATGGGTAAAGCCATGGAAAACCACCTTGTTCATCCCTTCACAAAAAGCCCGGTCTCCGTATGGTTTCATATCGGAAGGGGCTTCCTGCCAATGCTGAAAAGTCGTGAAAGCTTCCTGTTCAACAATTTTTCGCTGGTAGATATGTGATGCTGCGGAGACTTCTTTGACCATACGCAACACATCTATGCCGTCTTTGTTAAGTCTGTTGTGGTTAATCCAGAACTCTCCCCTTGGAATATCGATTGCTCCCAGGGACTTCAAGGGTTCAACAGGAACGTTATGAAGCGGATAACCCGGGCCTCCCGATTCTGAATTGATCTTTAATCCATAGCTGTTGGTGATTTCCTTAGCTTTACGATAGAAATTATTGATCATAAGTTCAGACAATGTTTTCTGGAAATCAGTTTGAAACCTTTCAGCAAGGGAAGGTTGATACAGATCTTTGTTAAAAAGTAAAGGTAGGAATTTATATATGTCGTAACGGTGCATATCCCTGAAAACGACTGGCAAGCTAGGGGTCCAGGTCATTCCTCGGGCTTCATAACTCGCTAAATAAAGGCTTTTCAACGAAGAATCCCGAAAATCCGGCACAATGGTTTTTAGCTTTTCAATAACGTAGTCAAAGTGCATCTGGGTGGCGTTGGCATCAAAATGATCAATAATGGGTCCGGTTGAATTTGGACTTGGCAGCATTAGTTTTTCTGTTGAGTTGGACGTAATAAAACGATAAACATCCCAATCTCCTTCTGGAACCTGCCAGTTCAAAGTTTCACTCTGAGGATCAAAAAACCGCGTTACGTCAATAATTTTTGCCGTATCAGCAATCACCTCCTTTGAAGGCAAAGCGACAACGGCTATCTCTCTATAGTATACCGGTTTCCCGTTTCTATTGAATTTGATTATTGTTTCTTGCCCCCGGTTATCATTTTTGGGTACTTCCGGAAAAGGCAATTTAATTTTTTGTTGTTTCTTTGTGTTATCTATTTTTGTTTTTGACATATAAATTGCTTTCGAGGCAAATTCGGGAGTTACCCAGCTGCCGCCTGCATTCCAGCTGCTTGCCATATTTAGCCCTGCCTCCATCCCGTATTTCTTTGCTTCATCCAACGCAATTTTTATGGCTTGCAAGGATTCTGAACTTAAAAAAGCAGGTCCTGCAGGGGTTACTGTATCCGAGGCATTGACCCCTATCTCAAAAATATCAAAGCCCATTATCCCCACCTCGTGCATAGCTTTTATTTCTTCTTTGATCCTGTTGGTATCAATATATCCGTTTAGCCACCAATAGTAAACTTTGGGACGTGCATATTGAGGAGGCGTTTCAAACCCTTTTTTCAGAGCATCGTATCTGTTCTGTGACAAAACAAGTTGACTACCAAAGAGACAACCTAAAATTAAAAAAACAAATGGTAACTTTTTCATGATCCGTTTTGTATGTTATTGTATAATTACTGGCATTATTGTGAAATTATTACTGATTCGATATTCAAATAATTGGCCACTTTTTGTATGAGATGGGCATTATGTCCAATTCCTAAAGCAAAATGATGTGTAGGGCCTTCGTTCATCCATCTATACAAGAAAGTCCTGACATCCGGTTTAAAATATCCCCGGGTATTTGTGTTTCCTGTTGGCGGAATTGGTCCCTTTACCGATTCTCCTTCAGCAATGACAAATTTGAATTTTCCGTCACAGGTTGAATTGATGGACAGCATAGTGATAGGCCCTTCTTTGATTTTAAACTCTACACCGGCCCCACTACCCGGTTTACCGTGATATTTTATCAAACTTCGCAACACGGGTTTCCCTTCAGCAATGGAGATATTGTGTGGCCCGTCGTGTCCAACCAATACGAACCCTTCATTAAAATCCACCGGATGAAATTCGGCAAAACTCCCTCCTATGCCCAGTAAATTCATGATCATCATAGCAACCAACGTTTTTAAATCAGATTCTCCACACATCGGAAATCCGGAAGAAGTGAGTAGCGAATTACCCACTATCAGGTTCGACATGACAAGTTCTTCCGTGCTTTTCGGACTTCCATTATAATAATAAGCCAGCCCGTCGATCTTCTTACTTTCAATAAACTTCTTTAGCGCTACAGCTACCCGAGCGGAGGTGTTCAGATCTTCTTTGTTTAATTTCACCGCAATAGGATCGGACACTGGATCAGGTGTATCAAAGAATTCTAAAATCATGTTCTCCGTTTCCTCTATCTCACTCTCCCTGCAACTGACATAGTGGTCGACAATTTCATTGGCTTCACACTCCACCACATGACATCCGAAAAAAGATGTCAGCATGGTTATATCCGTATGCATATCCAGCATAGCATTTATAGGATGTCCAATATGCCCAAAGTGAGCTTGTTTCAGTCCCTTGAGGACTCTTGCTATTTGACAATACTCCGCTATTTTTCTGTCAGCCTCGGGATCATCGTACAGGGTACCAATGATTACACCGGGGATCCTCTTCCCCATCCTTGCAGCAACACCGGTAAATTCTGGCAAAGAGCATATGTCATCGTTAGCAAGCTGCATATACGTAGAAGCTTTTGAATAGTCCAGCGCTTTTCTTGGCTGTAAAGCAACCAATATTATGGGCACATCAACAGCCCTTACAATAACGCCAAATGTTCCTGATGTAGCATAGGTCAACATATTGCAGAACAGCATATCAAGATTGGCTGCTTGAATTTTCAATACGGTTTCGTATGCCTTAGAAGGATTGTCAACCATCCCAAAATCAATGATTTTTACCGCTTTGGGGGGCACTTTATCCATGATAACCTGATGTTTCTCCATCAATTCTTCAAATAATCCGGGAAATTGACTCCAATAAAAATCATAGCCAACTCCAAAAAAACCAATATGAAGTTCCTTATTTAACTGGGGAGAGAAAAATTCTTTATACTCGTTCATCTCTTATACTTTTAGTTTATGAATTTGAAATCGATTTTATTCTTGGGAATAGCTAAAGTGAATATAATAAATGCCACGGAATACATTACTCCGGCATAAATCCACAGCGGATTGTAAGAAAATCTGTATATTATCACTCCCATGAACGGATTAACAATGAGGGATGATAAAGCCCCGGCTGTACCGGACAACCCAACAACGGTGGAACTTGAATTTTTGCCGAACATATCCCCGATCGAGGTAATGTAATTTGTAATCCACAAGCCGTGCGCAAAAAATGCTGAGCTTAATAACAGGATGATGACTCCGACAGAATCTGTATATCTCACAAAAATAGCTGAAGCGGTAAGTAGAGCAGCAAATCCCATTACTGCTTTTCTTGACAGATTGACATCCCCCGTCTTTTTCAAAACGATATCCGACACAAATCCTCCAAAAATATTGGAGACACCCAGCGCTAAATAGGGTATCCAGAATAAGTTCCCAATTATTTCCAAAGAGACGCCCTTGGTCTCATTCAGAAATTTAGGTATCCAGAACATGTAAAAATAAATGATGGGATCAAGCAGAAACCGGATCAGGATAAAGGTCCCGGCCTCTTTAGATTTCAGTAAACCCAACAATTGCTTTCTTAAAGGCGGAACATCCGACCTATTGTTGCTCAACTCTTTATTCAGATGATTATTTTCTGATTTTGCCTGTGGAAAGAACAGCCAGATCAACGTCCACAGAATACCAATCCCCCCTACAATAAAAAAAACGCCGCGCCAACCTACACTATCCATTAAAGAAACCGTTAACGGAGGAGCGACTACTGCTCCAAAGGCAGAACCACCAATAGCTAATCCGTTCGCTAAGGCTCTGTTTTTCTTAGGCACCCACTCCACAACCGCTTTAATTACTCCTGGAAAGGCTCCCCCTTCCCCAACTCCTAAAATAAACCGAAACAGCGCAAATTCATAAAAATTATCGGCAAAACCGTGCATAAATGTAGCAACCGACCACAATGCAACCGACAGGGCTAACCCTTTTCGGCTTCCGAAACGATCTATCAAGATACCGCCGAGAGTAAACATGATAGCATAACCAACCAGAAAAGAGGTATTGATAAGTCCGTAGTCGGTATCATTGATGTTTAACTCGCCCTTAATTTCAATAATGGATATGGAAAGTACTTGCCTGTCCAAAAAACTTAGTCCGGTTGCCAAAGCACACATCAGAACAACCAACCAAATAAAACCGGAATATTTATTTTTCATTTTCATTGTTAACGCACTAAGTTTGAAATTGCAAATATATTATTTATTTTTGTAAAAAAATATATTTGATTATTTTTGCGGAAAATAAAATGTAAAACAAAACAATGAATCGGGATCGTACGTCGAAATACTTGAAAATAAGCCGGGAAATAATTTCTCAAATTGAATCGGGGATTTTACAACCAGGGAACAAAATATCTTCTGAAAATGAACTGATTAATGAATATAAAATCAGCAATACGACGGCACGTAAAGTCCTTTCCTATGTTGAAAACCAAGGGTGGGTAAAAAAAATAAAAGGGAAAGGAACTTTTGTCATTAACCGGTCAAAAGAGATGCACCTTAATCGGATTCTGGGGTCTTTCGATGCCATGAAAGAAAGCTTCCGGAACAATTTAATAAAAGAAGGCTTAACGCCCAAAGACATCTTACTTGAAAAAATAATTTTAAATGAAGGGATATCAATTAACGTGAATAACAAGAATCATGTCATTGAGGGTAAGGTACTCAAACTGCATCGCCTGCGGTATGCAAATGACGTTCTTATGAAAGATGAAACCAAATATATCTCAATGACCCTGTGTCCCGACATTCACCTGGATGAAATGAATGACTCATTGATAAATTTATACGAAAAAAAATACCGCATCCAATTGAGCGATATACAAAGAACGATCTCCACCAAAGTTGTCGATCCGAAAGAGAAGGAAAATTACTTTGGCAACAGTATTCCTATGGCTGTATTTATCCTGGGGAGCGTGGCCTCAAATGATCGATCTGAAACCATTGAGATAGAATATTCATTGTACAGAGGCGACAAATACAGCTTTACCATCAACACAAAACCCGACCTGCTTTAAACTTAACTGTAATTTAAAAGTAAACGCAATTCCTACAGTAAAAATATCATTTTACATAGTTATTCTGGAATAACCTATTATTAATTTTGTCTAAAATATTATATTTTTCGTGAATATTATTGTGACAATAACTCTATACTTTTGAATTATTAGGCAATTGTAGTTTTCAATCAGATATCCTGAAAGCTCATTCTTCTATTTTTATTTATTTTTTTATTTTTAATTACTATGAATATACTAATTTAAATGGCTATGAATCAACTAAAAAGAATTTTCTATTGTTGTGTCACTATTTTGCTCCTGCAATCAGTGACTGTGTTTTCCATTTATGGAGCATCTGAATTAAGGTATGATGTTCAGCAAAATACCAAAGCCATTACTGGTCAGGTTGTGACAACAAGCGGAGAACCTCTTCCGGGAGTTTCTGTTGTTATCGCAGGTACAACCCAGGGGACCGTAACCGATGTGGATGGAAACTTTTCGTTAAGGGTTCCCAATGAAACTCAAACGTTGCAGTTTTCATTTATTGGAATGAAGACGCAAACGGTAAATATTTCAGGCAGAAATTCAGTTTCTGTCGTTTTGGAAGAAGAAACAATCGGTCTACAAGAAGTTGTTGCAGTGGGTTACGGCAGTATGCAGCGAAACCGTGTTTCTGCATCCATTGTTTCTATCGCACCTGAAAAAGTACAAGCTCAGGTTACCAGCGGAGTTGACCGTGCACTTGAAGGCCAAATTGCAGGATTGAGTGTACGACAAACTACTGGTGCTCCCGGAGGAGGCGCAGAAATGACTATTCGAGGTGCCGGATCCATTGGTGCGGGAAATCAGCCACTGATAGTAATAGATGGGTTTCCTATGCAGGGTGGCTATGGGAAGGAAGTTTCGCCCTTAGCTCTGTTGAATTCAGCGGATATTAAATCGATTGATGTGTTGAAAGGGGTATCTGCCACGTCAATTTATGGCTCACGCGGTTCAAACGGAGTCATACTAATTAATACCATGTCTGGTGAGCAAGGAAAAACGGAGTTGAATTTTAACAGCCAGTTTGGGTTTGATCAAATGCTCGAAAGTGAAAAACTTGATTTGATGAATGCCCAAGAGTTTGCCCAATGGAGAAAAGAGGATATCTACGATAAAGCAGCCTTTTACGGACGTACCGTTACGGATGCCGACGTACCGGAAGTGTACCGTAACCCTGCTGCTTTGGGCGAAGGAACCGATTGGTATGATGTAATGACACAAACGGCTCCTCAACAGGAATATAACCTTTCAGTTACTCACGGTTACAAAAATTTTAGGGGATTTTTCTCGATGGGCTATCTTAACCAACAAGGAATTATCCGCAAAACCGGCTACGAGAGAATTTCCATGAGAGCCAATATGTCATACGAACCCATCGAATACTTGACATTGGGTATGAACGTCAGCCCGACGATCCAAACTTGGGATCACCAGGTTGGAGGAGACAGAGGTTCAGTGTTTGGAAGTGCATTCATGTCATCTCCTCTTGATGGGCCATATAAAGAAGACGGCCTCTGGGAAAGAGATAATCCGAAATATTATGACGGTGAGTGGGACCTGGATATCTGGTCTCCGGGAACTTTCAGTAATCAAAATGCATTGCAAGCCCTTAATGCTATCAAGGACAAAACAAAACGGCTCAATTTGAGGTTTTCTCCTTTTGTCGTGATCAAACCTGTTAAGGAACTGACATTAAAATCTCAATATAACCTGGAATTGGACTATAACGGACGGGATTATTTCAAACCATCCACTGTGAGCGGTTTATACAACCCACCTCCACAAGCTGCCGACGGATATTACGATATAAGACGAAGCTTTAACTGGCAATTCGAAAACACAGCCAACTATGACAAAATGTTTGGGGATCACCGAATAGATGCATTACTCGGTTTTACGATGGAACGTTACAACGGTTTTTCCAGCTATATCAATGGAGATCAATTTCCTAGTGATGACATTGAAACCATCAATGCTTCAGTAGTACAATGGGGAAACACTAGCGAATCGAACTGGTCTATGATATCCTACATGGCACGTCTGAATTATGACTACCAGGCTAAATATTTATTTACTGGAACTATTAGGCGTGATGGTAGTTCTCGCTTTGGATCTGATAGAAGATGGGGATACTTTCCTTCAGTTTCAGCAGGTTGGAACATCAGCAAAGAAGCATTCTTCCCACAAACTGACTGGCTGACTAACTTAAAGTTGAGAGCAAGCTATGGAGCCAGCGGTAACAACTCGATTGGTAATTACACGTGGATTCCCACAGTTGTCAATAGCAACTATACCTTTGGTGGTAAGGTAGCTAATGGTAAAAGGGTAAATGCCATTGAAAACACTATGTTGGGCTGGGAAAGATCCAATGAGTTTGACACTGGATTTGATTTAACCTTGCTTGGAGGTAGAATCAACTTCATCTTCGACTATTATGACAAGATTACTGAAGATATGTTGTGGGGAGTTGCTATACCCATCTCTTCGGGATTTAGCTCCGTACAAGACAACATTGGTAAAATTCAGAACCGAGGATTGGAATTTTCACTAAATACCATAAACATTACCAATGCTGAATTCACCTGGAGTTCAGATTTTAACATATCTTTCAATAAAAATGAAGTGTTGGATATGGGTGCTGTTGGCCGTATCTTAGCCGGACCAAGATCTTATTCTCTCACCATGGAAGGACAGCCTATGGCTATGTTTTACGGATATAAGAGCCTGGGAATAATCAACACATATGAAGAATTGGAAAAATATCCTCATTTTTCATCACAACTTCCCGGAACACCTCATTATGAAGACACCGACAAAAATGGTATATTGGATCAACGAGACAAGCAGATTATTGGCAATCCTTGGCCCAAATTCAGGGGAGGCTTTAGCAACAATTTCACCTACAAAAACTGGGATCTGGGTATAGCCATGAGTTTTGCACATGATTTCGATATCTGGGCACAACTTGAAGAAGACGTGATAAACCTTGATGGGGTTTTCAATGTACTCAGTGAAGTAAAAGACAGATGGAGATCACCGGAACAACCCGGGAATGGCCGGATTGCAGCATCATTTCACGAAACTGCATACGATAGGTGGGAAAACTCTGACTGGGTTCATAATGCCTCTTTTCTTAAAGTGCAGAACATTACCCTTGGATATAACCTAAAGAACATTAGTTTCATGAAATTATTACGATTGTACTGCACGGCACAGAATCCATTTTTGTTCACAAACTATCGTTATGGAAATCCTGAGGCAAGTGTTTATGGGAACAATTCTTTACAAAGAAATTTCGATAACTATGATTATCCATTGACTCGCACCATTGTTTTCGGAGTAAATGTAACTTTTTAATATTAAAACATTATGAGAAAAATTTATACTAAAATACTGCCTATTGTGTTTCTGGCTTTGGGCCTTTTGGGATGCGAAGATTTTTTAAACGAGTATCCGGTTTCTGAGATTAGCACAAAATCATTTTTTAAGGATCAGGCTCAATTCGAACAGGCCGTTAATGGGGCATATTCAGGTCTCCGTGAGTTGGCAGGAGCTAATGATGTAGGATTTAATGGCATTTTTTGGATTGCCGGCGAAATGCGTTCGGACAATACAACCTTTCAACACAATACGACTGACCAGTCTGGACACCGCTTCTGGCATGTGGATCAGTTCATTATGAACCCTAACAATGAGATTGTAAACCAACCGTGGAATACGTGTTACGTTGGAATCGGAAAATGCAATACGGTAATTAAGTACAGTGAAGGCATAGAGTTTGATAAAAAGGCTCAATTTTTAGCTGAAGTAAAGTTTCTAAGGGCTTTATATTATTATACCTTGGTTAGAGTGTTTGGCGATGTGCCCTTGATCACTGAACCGGCAACTTCCTATAATAGTGCTTTTGAAGGAAACAAAAGAGTTTCTAAAGATTTGATTTTCCAAACCATTCTATCCGATTTGAATGATGCCAAACAAAATTTGCCTAAAAATTATTCTGCCTCAGAGTTTGGCAGGGCGACTGAAGGTGCTGCGAGGACATTGCTTGCCGATGTTCAAATGTGGTTAGGGAAATATAACGAAGCCAAGACAGAATTGGAAGCTGTAGTTGCTGGCAATCAATATGCTGTTCTGGATGATTATGCATCTGTGTTTGATCTCAACAATGAACAAAACAAAGAGATTGTTTTTTCTGTTCAATTCATTGTCGGAACCTTTGGTTTGGGATCAGCCAACATGTATACTTTTTTGCCCTGGAATTCCGGAACTAAATATATTTCCCACGGACAGGTACTTGCAAGAACCGGAATGAACATACCAACGGAAGACCTTATCAATTCTTTCGAAGAAGGTGACAAACGTAAGGACATGATTGATTTCGGTTTTATAGACAATGATTTTGGCACATATCAGGGCAATATTGTTCCCTTTACCAAGAAATTCTGGGATCCGGGACACGCCGTACAATATATAGCCGGGAATGACTTTCCACTGTACAGGTATCCACACGTTTTATTGATGTTGGCCGAATGCTACCTGCGTGAGGGTGGCGGTGATCCTGTTCCGTTGGTAAATCAGGTGAGAAGAAGAGCCGGATTGTCAAATCTTACTTCGGTGACTTTGGATGACATCATCCAAGAACGTAGGGTGGAATTCCATTGTGAGGCGGATAGATGGTGGGTTCTTGTCAGAACCGGTAAGGCACAAGAAGTAATGTTAGCTCATGGAACGCGTGAAAAAGCAAATCGTTCAGGATCAGGAGCAATTTCCAGTTCTGCTTTCAATAAAATTAATATTTTATTCCCCATTCCTTCCTGGGTTTTGGAAAACGACCCGACAATGGAACAGAATCCGGAATACGAATAAAATTATTTATTACAAAAAGGGATGGATGTAACACCCATCCCTTTTTGTTCTTTTGATATCATTCGGCATAATTTTATATTCATAACAAACTGAGAATATGTCGTATTTTCTGAATCAATTCTTTACGAATTGAATTTTTTACTTAATAAAGAAACCTGTTATTCAATGAAATCTGTTATCTTCTCTTTTTTGTTAATCCTCGCATTGCCTTTAAGTATGAACGGCAATGATTTCAAAGGGATTAAAAGAATTACGGCCAATGAATCCCAAAACGAATCAAATTCGTGGATAAACTTTGTCAAACTGTTTGAACTGAGTGAAATACCAGAAAAATCATTGACTCAAATCGCCTGCGATTCCAAATACTGGTTGTGGATCAATGAGAAGCTGGTTGTTTTTGAAGGCCAGTTAAAACGTGGGCCAACACCCAACGACACCTATTACGATGAAGTAGATATAGCCCCTTACCTAAAACTGGGGAAAAACAAAATTGCCATTCTCGTCTGGTATTTCGGTAAGGACGGCTTTTCTCACAAGAGCAGCGGCCAGGCTGGTCTTGTTTTTAAAAATGATGTACTCCATATCCATAGCGACAATACCTGGCTAAGTCGTTTAAACAAAGCTTTTGAATATACATCACGAGACTACCCGAATTATCGCTTGTCTGAATCGAATGTCCGGTTCGATGCCCGAAAAGAGAGTTTCGACTGGATATTGCTGGAGGATAATCTTCGCGGTTTTGGCCGGGCCAAGGTCTTGGGAGATGCGGAATCATCCCCGTGGAATAAATTAGTCAAAAGGCCGATACCTTTATGGAAAAACAGTGGACTGAAAGAGTATAAAAACAAAATAAACTTTCCTTTTGTGAGCAAGGGAGACACCTTAATTCTAACATTACCCTACAACGCACAGATTACTCCCTATTTTAAAATCAGATCGGATGCCGGAAAAGTCATTGATATCCGGACCGACAACTACCGGATTGGTAACACACTGAGCGTTAGAGCCGAATACGTTACCTCCTCCGGACTGCAGGAATATGAATCGTTGGGCTGGATGAACGGCCATCAGGTACGGTACTATTTTCCGGAGGGAGTTGAAATAATGGATGTGAAATACAGAGAAACAGGATACGACACTGAATTTACGGGAAGTTTCACGTGCAATGATGTATTTTTTAACCGTCTTTGGGAAAAGGCGCTCAGAACACTATACGTTACTATGCGCGACACCTACATGGATTGCCCGGATCGTGAAAGGGCACAGTGGTGGGGCGATTTGGTCAACGAAAGCGGTGAAGCTTTTTATGCCCTTTCACCTTCTGCAGCATCTTTAACCCAAAAAGGGATGTTGGAGTTAATAAACTGGCAGAGAAGTGACGGGACAATATATTCTCCTGTTCCCGGAATGTATACCAGTGAATTGCCTGGCCAGATGCTGGCCAGTATAGGATATTATGGATTCTGGAACTATTACATGAACACCGGAGATAAAGAGACCGTAGAAAAAGTATACAATGGTGTTAAAAAGTACCTGAGTGTATGGGAAAGTGACGAGAAAGGAATTCTCGTACACCGTGAGGGGGATTGGTATTGGGGCGACTGGGGTACCAATATAGACAAACAAGGTATATTTAATGCGTTCTATTACCTGGCTCTCAAGGGATTTAGAAACATGTCCGAACTTCTTGGATACAATGGGGAGGTCAAAAAGACACAAGAAAAAATGGACGCATTTAAAAAAGCATTCAACGCTCAGTTGTGGAAAAATGGGGAATACAGATCGGAGACGTACACCGGGGAAACCGATGACAGGACACAGGCATTGGCCGTAGTTGCTGGACTTGCGGATGAAGCGAAATTTCCGGAAATACTCCAAAAACTTAAAACACAAAAATTTGCCAGCCCCTATCTGGAAAAATACGTACTGGAAGCTCTTTTCATCATGGGCTACGAAGAGTACGGACTTCAGAGAATGAAAGAGCGATATTCTGAAATGATTAATGATCCCGCCAGGACTACCCTATATGAGTTGTGGAATATTGGCAGTGGTAGCGTCAATCACGCCTGGAGTGGTGGAGGATTAACCATTTTGTCTCAATATGTTTGTGGCGTTTATCCCGTTGAAGCTGCCTGGAAAACTATTCGCATAAGACCTCAAATGGGTAGTCTGACCTATGCCGCAACTGAAAATACAACGGTGAACGGCAAGTTTTCCGTAGAAATTAACAAATCAAACGGCAAGTATCGTATTCACACCCTCTTGCCGCAGGAAAGCAATGCCATAGTTATGATTCCCGTCTCGTATAAAAAAATAAACCTGAACAATCACTTAATCTGGAACGGTAAGGAAAAAAGAAACCAATGGTCAGAATATTTAGGTATTGACAACGGATACCATACGTTTAAGATTAAATCCGGAAATTGGAATTTTGTTGCAGAATAAATAGCTAACTAAACATTGGAATCATGCTTATATATAAAAACCTGAAAAAAATAGCCCTCACTGCAGTAATGGTTATTCCTTTCCTATATTGCACCGATAAGAAGAATGTCGATTCTTTTGAATTAAAAACCACACCTTCCGTTTATTGGATTGGAGATGGGCAAACGCCCTTGGCCCACGATTCACTTTTTTACGGTGATGATCCGGCGCCCATGTTTAGAAAGGAAATCCAGGTAAAGGAAAAACTTAAATCCGCAACATTACTGATTACGGCAGCCGGTTACTACAAAGCGACCATTAACGGCCAAAGAGTGGGTATAAATTACCTTGATCCAGCGTGGACAGATACAAGAAAACGGATATATTACGCTGAATATGATATTTCCGATTTGCTCAATAATGGGAACAACTGCATAGGGGTAATATTGGGAAACGGATTCTATAACCCGCTGCCTTTAAAAATGTGGGGACGCCGGAACTTACGCGAAGTGTTGGATGTTGGCAGGCCGGCATTCATTGCCAAAATTGTTTTACTTTATGAAAACGGGGAAAAGGTAGAGATGGGTACCGACAAAAACTGGAAATTTTCTCCCAGTCCCATACTGAAGAACAACGTTTATCTGGGAGAAGTTTACAACGCCAAAAATGAAACCGAAGGTTGGGATTTACCCGGTTTTGATGACTCTAACTGGTCTGAAGCGATATTTTCAACCGGTCCGGAAGGTGAGCTCCAAAAATCTTTCTTTCCACATATTCAGATAACAGATTATGTTAAACCTATAAACATTTATTCTTCCGGGAAAGATACCTTTATTATTGATATGGGCGTAAACTTTACGGGTACGTACCGGATAAAGCTTTTCGGAAATCCTGGAGATTCGATTGTCTTCCGCTTTGGAGAAAGGGTTTACCCGGACGGGAGTTTAAACCCGTTAACCACTGTCTGCGGACAAATTAAAAAGAAAGGAATGGGGGGAGTTGGAGCGCCGGATATCGCCTGGCAAACAGACACCTATATACTGAAAGATGAAAATCCGGTTTGGTTTCAACCCGAGTTTACTTTTCATACATTTCGATACATGGAGGTTTCGGGCATATCCGCACAGCCGGCATTAAGCGACATCTCTGGACTGGCTTTAAGTACCGCTGTTCAGGCGGACAACAATTTTTACAGTTCATCCGATTTGCTCAACTCAATCCAGGACGCAACACAAAGAACGTTCAGGTCTAACCTGATGAGCGTTCAATCCGACTGTGCAGCCCGGGAAAAATTTGGTTATGGAGGAGATCTCAATGCAACGAGTGAGTCTTTTATCTACAATTTTGATATGAAATCGTTCTACAGAAAAACGGTCTATGATTGGGTTGATGCCATTAATGATTCTATCTTTGTTGATACTGCCCCATTTGTGGGAATTCAATATTGCGGATTAAGTTGGGAGTCTGCCTTTCTTACAACTCAATATTACCTGCTCCTTTATTACGACGACCAGGAATTGGTTAAAGAAATGTACGAGTTCAACAAAAAATGGATGGAAAAGGCACAACGTATTCATCCCCGGGGAGTAGTGGATTCCGGATTAGGGGACCACGAGTCCTTGTCACCCGTTCCTGTCGAACTAACCGGAACCAGCCATTATTTGATGTGTGCAGAGATCATGCAACATTTTGCTTCGATCATGAATGACAGAGCAAGCGAAAAAAAATACGAACAACTTGCCGTCTCCCTGAGAAAACAGTTGAAAGAACAGTTTTGGAGCAAGCCGGTAACAGAAAAAATAAACAAACAAACGCTGTTTGCAACGTTGTTGTATCATAAAGTTATTCCTGAAGAGGAAACAAAGATGGCTGTCGATTCTCTGATTCAAGCCATAAAAGAGGCTCCGGCCAGCCACTTTACCACCGGTATTTTTGGGACCAAGTATATTCTGGAAGCTCTTTCGGAGTATGTATCACCCGAAAAAGTATTCGAGATCGTGAACAGCAAGGAATTCCCGGGATGGGGTTTCATGATTTCAAGGGGTGCAACCACTATTTGGGAAACATGGAAAGAGAGTGACGATACATTTTCTAATTGTCATCCCATGTTTGGAACTATAACTGAATGGTTTTACAGATGGCTGGGAGGAATTCGTCCAATCCTTCAACATCCGGGATTTGAAAAATTTATTATTTCTCCCTGTACGCCCGACGGGTTAAACGAGGTCAGGGTAAACTACCGATCGCCTTACGGAACAATTGTCTCCAACTGGGTGAAGGACGAAGATAAAACCACCTACGAATTTGAAATTCCGCAACAATCAAGCGCACAGATCCAGCTTAAAAAAGATCTTTCTCAGAAGATTACCGTTACAGCTGTTTCTGACCCTTCATTAAATCCAAACGCCATTAAGGGGTTAAACGAAGGGAACTTTGAATTAAGTGCGGGGAAATATGTAGTTACCATTTACAACCATACGTTTTAAAAAATATCAATAAAATGGGAAAAAAACACCTGTTGTTGAGGGGATTCACGGTAGTGTTGTTAAGCCTGAATATGCTTTTTAATGTTTCGTGCCAATCGCCAGTTAAAAACTCAGTTAAGGAAATGTTGGTGGAATATTTAAATGATCCACTGGGTGTTGATACTGAAAAACCGCGTTTTTCCTGGAAGATTGTTTCTCAGGATAGGGAGGTAAAACAAGTTGCTTATCAAATAATTGTGAGTGAACATAAGAAAGACATAAAAAAAAGAAAAGGCACGGTTTGGAATTCCGGAAAAATCACAGGCGATGAAAGCGTAAATATTGATTACATGGGAATTCCGCTTGAAAGCAACAAGACCTATTATTGGACGGTAGGTGTCACACTCGGTAACGATAAGGTGATGTGGGGTGAACAAAGTTCGTTTCATACAGGAGTATTAAACAACGCGTTATGGAAAGCAAGATGGATAACATCTCCTGATGAAATTACCGACGCTTCTCCTTTATTCCGGAAATCTTTCCCGGTGAAGAAAAAAATAAAAAATGCAGTGGCATACGTGACAGCAGCAGGATTCTATGAGCTGTACCTTAATGGTAGCAAAGTGGGTGACCACGTTCTTGATCCTGGAATAACCGATTACAGAAAAACTGTTTTATACTCAACTTACGATGTTGCTTCGTTCTTGAAAAAAGGAGAGAACGTGGTGGGTGCCATGGTAGGAAACGGTGCATGGAATTTACGAAAGACTACGGGAAGATGGAGTTGGCACGGTTCAGCTCCTCTTGGCAAACCGGCCTTGTGGGTACAGTTAATGATCACCTATACCGATGGAAGTGAAGAGACAATTGTTACCGACAATACATGGAAAACAACATCCGGCCCAATCACTTTCAATAATTTATACGGCGGAGAAGATTACGATGCGCGCAAAGAAATTCCGAACTGGAACACAACAGGGATGAACGATTCCGGTTGGGAGTTTGCGGTGTTAAGTGAAGAGCCAAAAGGTGCATTAAAATCACAAATGATGCCTGCGATCAAAGTAACGGAAACATTGAAGCCCATAAAGCAAATTAATCCTGAACCCGGAGTCTATCTCTTTGATTTAGGCCAAAACATAGCAGGGTGGTGGAAAATTGAAGTAAAGGGGAGCCCGGGCCAGACCGTCAGGGTTCGCGGCGCTGAGACACTCAATGATTCACTCTTTTCTGAACCGCTTAAAGAAGGGGATAAACTGAGTACTGCTCAAAGGTATCACTCCGAAGTATGGACGGACTACATCATCAAAAGTGATAAACTGGAGATTTACGAACCCCGCTTTTTTTACACCGGTTTCCGCTATGTTGAAGTAACCACAACGAACAACCAAAACCTCAATCATGTGAAGGTAGAGGGAAGGGTAGTCAGGACAGATTTAACCCGAAACGGTACATTCTCTTCCTCCGATTCTTTATTGAACCAAATTCATGAGGCCGGACTGTGGTCACAGATGGGAAATACCCACGGTTACCCTACAGATTGCCCGCACCGGGAGAAAGGGGCATATAACGGTGACGGACAAATCATCGCAGAAACTTCCATACACGATTTTCAGATGGCACCTTTTTACACCAAATGGCTAAACGATATGAGGGATTCCCAGGAAGAAAACGGAAGAATCCCGAATACCTCCCCAACACTTGTCGGAGGAATGGGAGGTGGAGTTGCCTGGGGCAGTGCTTATGTTCTTATTCCTTGGTGGATGTATAATTATTATCAGGATAAACGCATACTTGAAGACCATTATCCTGCGATAAAAAAATACCTTACTTATCTTAAGGAACTGGGGAATAAAGACGAAGACCCTTCTGAACCTTACATCATTGACAACTTTATGGGTTACTGGTATTCTTTGGGAGAATGGTGTGCTCCGGGGAAACTAAACGGAAAAAGCGATTGTCCCAATCATGCAGTGGTAAATACTTTTTATTATTATTACAACAACCTTATCTTTTCTAAAATTGCCGAAGAACTCGGGCATACTCAGGACAGTGAGTACGCTAAAGCACTTTCCGACACTATCAAACAAAAGTTCAACGAAAAGTTTTTTGACCCAAGCACAGGCCTTTACGGTACAGAGGAGACCTACCAGACCTATCAGCTTTTAGCTCTGGTTGGAGATATGGTGCCGGAGGAATACAAGGAGAGCGTATTGCAAACCATCATTGACGATGTTCAAAAACGCGGTGATCATCTGAATACCGGAATAATCGGGACGAAATACCTTTGGCCGGTCCTCGTTGAAAATGGTCAGAATGAGCTTGCTTACAGCATTGCTTCACAAACCACTTATCCCAGTTTTGGGTACTGGATAAAAAACGGAGCCACCACTCTTTTAGAACAATGGGAAGGGGATAACTCCCACAACCATCAGATGTTCGGTACAATTACGGAATATTTCTACAAATTTCTTGCCGGAATACAGTCACCTATGGAAGGGCGAACTAGCACAGGATACAAACAGATTTATATTGAACCTCATGTACCACAAAGTCTGAATGCTGTCAGTGCATCCATAGAAACCGTTAACGGATATGTTGCTTCTTCGTGGAAAAAAGAAAACAATGCCTTTTTTCATACCGTTTCTATTCCGGCAAACACTTCAGCGATTATTGCCATACCCGTGGGTATTAAAGATATGGATCTTTACGAAGACAATAAAAAGATATGGAGTAAAAACGAATCTTTAAGCCTTGCGGATGGAATAAAGAATGTTGCCTACAAAGGAGATAAATTAATCATCGATGTAGCATCTGGAGTCTACAACTTTAAAATTGAATATAAATAACATAATAAATTGACATGAGCAGATTTTTACCAGTATTTTCAATCTTTTTGATTTTTCTAATTAATTTTCAAAGCTATTCTCAAGTCACCGTTAAAAACCTAAAATGTGAGTATCTGGAGAATCCTGTCGGATTAGACGAAACTCATCCCCGTTTTACGTGGCAGATGGAATTGCATAAACCCGGAAACTACCAATCGGCATATGAGTTGGCGGTGGGAACAACAGAGACAGATGTTGCTTCAGGAAAAGGCGATGTATGGCAGTCGGGAGTTGTAGAAAGCTCTGTAATCCCTGTTGTCTACGGGGGAAAAGGGCTAAACCCGTTTACCCGGTATTTCTGGAGCGTGCGGGTGAAAGATGAACAGCAACAATGGTCGACCTGGTCCTCCCCTCATTTTTTTGAAACCGGAATGATGGGACAACTCAGGTGGAAAGGAAAATGGATTACCGACACATACGATTTCAACGTGAAACCAGCGGCTTATTTTCGCAGAGCTTTCAAAACGGATAAAACCATAAAGTCCGCACGCGTATATATAGCAGCAGCGGGACTTTACGAGCTTTCCATCAATGGGAAACGCATCGGAGACCATCGGCTTGACCCTACTTACACACGCTTCGACCGACGAAACTTATACGTAACCTACGACATTACCGAAAATTTGCAACAAGGAAACAATGCGGTGGGTGTTTTGCTGGGTAACGGTTGGTACAACCATCAATCTACGGCCGTGTGGTATTTCGACAAAGCTCCATGGCGTGCACGCCCGAAATTTTGCATGGATCTGCACATAACGTATTCCGACGGAACAAAAGAAATCATCGCAACCGATGAAAGGTGGAAGACCTCACAAAGTCCTGTAATCTTTAACAGTATATACACGGCCGAACATTACGATGCCCGAAAAGAACAGCCCGGATGGGACACTCCGGATTTCGACGCGAAGGGCTGGAGAAACATTTACACCACAGGAGCACCTTCCAATAATATAGTGGCACAAGCATTGCACCCGATCCGCAATGTCAGGGAATACCGTCCGGTAAGCCTGAAGAAAATTGACGAATACACCTGGCTCTACAATTTCGGGCAAAACATGTCGGGCGTAACCCGAATGAAAGTAAACGGGCCTCAGGGTACAACAATCCGGCTGAAACACGTGGAACGACTTGACTCGGCCGGACGTGCGGACATGTCAAACATCGACGTGCATTACAGGCCTATGGATGACTCAGATCCTTTTCAAACGGATATCCTTATCCTGAGCGGTAAAAAAGAAGATGACTTTATGCCTCGCTTTAATTACAAGGGATTTCAGTATGTTGAAGTAACCTCCGATAATCCGTTGGATTTGTCGGAAGAAAACCTGACTGCCTATTTTATGCACAGCGATGTACCCCCGGTAGGGAAAATAAATTCTTCCAACAACACCCTCAACAAGGCTTGGCAGGCATCCAACGCATCTTACTTATCCAACTTATTCGGTTATCCTACCGATTGTCCTCAACGGGAAAAAAACGGATGGACTGGCGACGCCCATATCGCCATCGAAGTAGGATTGTATAACTTTGACGGGATTACCGTGTACGAAAAGTGGTTGGCAGACCATCGCGACGAACAACAACCCAACGGCGTGCTTCCGGCCATTATACCATCAAGCGGATGGGGTTACCAATGGGCAAACGGACCGGACTGGACAAGCACCATCGCCATCATCCCGTGGAACATCTACCTTTTTTACGGCGATACCCGGTTACTGGAATTGTGTTACGACAATATTAAACGGTATGTGGATTATATCGACGAACAGTATCCTACGGGAATAACCGACTGGGGACTTGGCGATTGGGTACCCGTAAAATCGGTAACACCGAAAGAGTATACTTCAAGCACCTATTTTTATATCGATGCGCTTATCCTTGCTAAAACAGCCAAGTTGTTTGGAAAAATGACAGATTTTGAGCGTTATTCCGCACTTGCTGAGAAAATAAAAGCGGCCATCAATAAGAAGTACCTCAACTATGAAACCGGAATTTACGGAAGCGGTTTGCAAACCGAATTAAGTGTGGCCCTACATTGGAATTTGGTCCCCGAAGAGCTAAGAAGCAAAGTGGCCGATAACCTGGCACGCCGTGTGGAACAAGACAACAAACACATCGACGTGGGGTTGTTGGGAACAAAAACCATCCTAAACGCGTTGAGCGAAAACGGATACGCACAACTGGCCTATGAAGTGGCATCGCAAGAAACTTTCCCGTCGTGGGGCTGGTGGATAGTTAACGGAGCCACCACTTTTTATGAAAACTGGCCACTCGATGCAGGAAGCGATATCTCGCTGAATCACATTATGTTTGGGGAAGTAAATGCTTGGTATTACAAAGCATTGGGGGGAATTTTCCCAGATGAAAGCCAGCCCGGATTTAAAAATATTGTCCTTAAGCCCAACTTTGTTACCGGATTATCACATTTTGAAGCCTCTCATGAAAGCCCTTACGGTAACGTAGTTTCCTCATGGCTGAGAAAAGGCAGAACGATAGAGTATAAAGTGACAGTTCCTGCAAACAGTACCGCAACATTGTATTTGAACGGAAAGAGCATTCGGGAGAATAATAAACCCCTCGAAAAAAATTCGTTGATTGAAATAAATAAATCGGATCAGGGCATGCATATTTTAAGATTAAAAGCAGGTTCCTATTCGTTCTCTATAAAATGATCATCCATTAAATAAATTTCCAATATGAAAAAATTATACCTGTTACTTATCCTCATATTTGTATGCCTCTCCGGATGTACATTGACTCATGAAAAAAACAATCCTGAGAAATTTTACTTTAACGAGGTTGAAAAGAATTTTTCCAATCCGGGCAGTGAATTCAGGTCGAGCCCCCTTCTGGTGTTCAATGAAGTAATAACCAAACCCGAATTGGATAGAATGATAAGCGAATTGCACGAAGCAGGATTTGGCGGTTTTTTTGTCCACCCCCGTCCCGGATTGGTTACAGAATATCTTTCGGAAGAATGGTTTGACCTTTTCAAGTACGCTACAGACAAAGCTTCGGAACTGGGAATGGAGGCCTGGATTTATGATGAAAACTCTTATCCCAGCGGATTCGCCGGAGGTCACGTACCCGCACAAATGCCTGAGTCTTATAACCAGGGACAAGGATTTAAATTGACAAAATACACCCTCCTTCCGGATTCTCTTCCTGCAGATTATTTGTGTTTGATGAACTCAAACGGCAAGTATATAGATATTACTTCACAAACAACTGACTATCTGGGGAAAGAAGGAGATTACTACCTTTATGCCAAGACCTTTTACCGCAGTTCGCCCTGGTACGCCGGCTATTCCTATGTTGATTTATTGCTTCCCGGAGTAACGGAGAAATTCATCGACGTGACCATGGAAGGCTATAACAGGGTTTTGGGAAGTGAATATAACAAGACAGTAAGAGGAATCTTCACGGATGAACCCAATATTGTAACCTCCGGTGGTTTCAGGTGGACTCCCGATCTTTTTGAAGTTTTTAAAGCAAAGTGGGGATACGACCTGAAGGAGTATTTACCCCTGCTGAGTGAAGAAACCGGGGACTGGAAAAAAGTCCGCTACCACTATATGGAAACATTGCTACAACTATTTATTGACAGGTGGGCAAAACCGTGGTTTGAATATACGGAAGAAAAAAATCTAATTTGGACCGGACACTACTGGGAACACGGATGGCCCAACATGAACGACGGGCCTGACAATATGGCCATGTACGCTTGGCATCAGATGCCGGGGATTGACATGCTTTTCAATCAGTTTAATGAAGACTCACCACAAGCCCAGTTTGGGAATGTACGATCGGTAAAAGAAGTTCGAAGTGTTGCCAATCAAATGGGATATAAAAGGACCTTGAGCGAGACGTATGGCGGAGGCGGATGGGACGTGACCTTTAAGGACTTAAAACGTTTGGGAGACTGGGAATATGTATTGGGCATAAACTTCATGAACCAACACCTATCCCATCAAACCCTGACCGGAGCACGAAAATACGATTACCCACCTGTGTTCACCTATCATTCTCCCTGGTGGAATAATTACAAATATCTGAACGATTATTTCGGCAGGTTATCGTACGTATTAAGCGAAGGGGTCCAGAAGAACGATATTGTTATTATTGAACCTAACTCCACGTTGTGGAGCTATTACTCTCACAGTGGTGGCAATCCACAATATCCACAATTGATGGAAATTGGGAAAAATTTTCAATCTTTTGTTACAAAATTGGAAAAAAGTCAGGTAGAGTTTGACCTGGCCTCCGAAAACATCATCAAGGATAATGGAAAAGTTCAGAATGACAAGTTTTCCATCGGCAAGGCACACTACACAACCGTGATAATCCCCCCGCTGACCGAAAACCTCAGTAAGCCGACTGTTGAACTGTTAAAGCTCTTCGTTGCATCCGGCGGCAAACTGATCTGCTTTTCCTTGCCCAACAGGGTGGATGGCGAAGAAAATGGTGAATTGACTGATCTGTTTAATCAAAACACAGTACAACATGTTACCGATCTAAACCCAGAAATCATTACCAGTTTATTGTCGGAGCAAGGGTGTAAAATAACCCATGTCGGTGGCGATCTGTATCATTACCGGAAAAGTTATTCGGACGGTGAAATGTTGTTTATTGTCAACTCCTCCCTGAACGAAGTTTCAACCGGAAAAGTTTCTTTGAAGGGAGCCTCACTGATCGAGTTGGATGCACTTGAAGGCAACATGTATACATATCCTTCTGAAAAAGAAGAAAAAGGGCTGCTCTCTTTTGAGTTTAAACTTGAACCTTCCGGCAGCTTGCTCTTGTTTTCCTCAAAAAAAACAAATCAAAACTATCCGCTTAGGGAATCCGGTCAACAAACAAACCAGGTGAAAGCCGAAACGGAAACAAAGGTCTCACGACTCAAAGACAATGTCTTTATTGTAGACTTCTGCGATCTCGTCATTAACAACAAATCCGAAAGCAACCTGCACGTATCCAAAGCAACGGATATTGTTTTCAAAACAAACGGTTTTGAAAACGGCAATCCCTGGAATTCGTCGGTACAATACAAAAAGAACACGGTCGAGAGAGACACCTTCTCCGGCGGTGGATTTGAAGTTACCTATCGTTTTAAAGTTACTGGAAATCTGGACAAAGACATTAAGTTAGTGGTTGAAAGACCCAATCTGTTTTCTGTCAGTGTCAACGGGAAAAAAGCTTCGGCAATACCCGGAGAATGGTGGTTGGATAAATCTTTCGGAGTATATTCCGTGGGTGAATTTTTAAAAACCGGAGAGAACAGTGTGGAGTTAAGCATCCCAACCATGAGTATCTTTGCTGAAATCGAACCCGTTTACCTGTTGGGAGACTTTACGGTTGTTCCCGAAAAAGTGGGCTGGAGCATTGATGCTGCCAAAAAAGAGTTGACCCTGGGAAGTTGGAAGGAGCAGGGCCAACCTTTTTACTCCTGGGATGTAAAATACAGCAAGACCTATTCCATTGACGATACAACAAGAAAACACACCCTAAAACTCGGAAAATGGAACGGCACTGTTTGCGAAGTGTATGTCAACAACAAAAAGGCAGGAATCATTGGTTTTGATCCCTACACGCTGGATGTATCCCCCTGGCTGGAAAAAGGAAAAAATCAAATTGACGTATGTGTAATCGGCAGCTTAAGAAACCTTTTAGGCCCTCATTACAACAATCCCTCTCAGGGTTTAGCCGGACCTTTTAACTGGAGGAATATAAATGCTCCGATACCACCCGAAGCGTACAAAATGGTTGATTACGGGTTGTTTGAAGATTTCGAGCTGGTCTATTAATTCATTTAACTTTCGCATGTCGTAACTACTGTTACCGTTACACATGCGAAAGTTATATTATTTACATAAATTTAAAATTTAAATTAAAATATGAGTAAAGTTGGTTTGTTTAGCGTTGGGTTGGACACCTATTGGGGACAATTTGGCGCCTTGCTTAATAACCTCACAGGTTACCACAATCAAATCAGAAACAAATTAGAGAGCTTTGGCGCTGAAGTCGTGGATGCCGGCATGGTCGACAATATTGACAAGGCACAGAATTCGGCAAAGTTACTGAACAACAGTGATGTTGATCTGATTTTCCTTTTTGTATCCACCTATGCTTTGTCCTCTACTGTCCTCCCGATTGCCAAACAATCAAAGGTTCCTTTTATATTACTTAACCTGCAACCGGTAGGAAGTTTGGATTATGAAAAATTCAATGCCTTGGACGACTACGCCGAAAAAACAGGAATATGGCTTGAACATTGTCAGGCGTGCGCCATACCGGAAATTGCCTGCGTGATGAATAAGGCTGAAACCCGATACCACACTGTTACGGGATACCTGAATGAAGACAGTGTCTGGGATGAAATCAGGGGATGGATAGATGCAACAAATACTGTTAAAGCATTGCAAAACAACAGGATGGGTGTATTGGGGAATTATTACGGAGGGATGCTCGATGTGTATACCGATTTAACCGGACAAAGTGTAACTTTCGGCACTCATTTCGAGATGTTGGAAATGTGTGAGTTGAAGAAAATCCGCGATAATATTTCTCCCGGTGAAATAACGGAAAAAATAGCGGAATTTGAATCTGTTTTCGATATTGACTGGAAATGTGATCCGAAAGAAATTGAACGTGCGGCAAAAACCTCCGTAGCGCTGGATAAACTGGTGAAAACATATCAACTGGGCTCATTGGCATATTATTACGAAGGGCAGACGGGAAATGACTACGAGAATATCATTACCTCTGTGATTGCAGGAAACACATTGCTCACGGGCAGAAGTATTCCTGTTGCAGGAGAGTGTGAAGTAAAAAACGCACATGCTATGAAAATCATGAGCGAATTAGGCTCCGGAGGATCTTTTTCCGAATTCTATCTTATGGATTTTAAAGACAACGTGGTGTTTTTAGGACACGACGGCCCCGCTCACTTCAACATCGCCGAAGGTCGTGTCAAGCTGGTTCCTTTGCCTGTGTATCACGGGAAACCGGGCAATGGACTATCCATTCAGATGTCGGTAAAACAAGGGCCTGTTACTTTGCTTTCGGTAGTTGAAGGTAAAGATTCGGTCTTCTTGCTGGTCGCTGAAGGCGACTCCGTTGAAGGGCCCATCCTGGAAACAGGTAACACAAACAGCCGTTACAGCTTTCCGTGTAATATTCGTGATTTCGTAAACAGTTGGAGTAAATACGGGCCATCGCACCATTGTGCTATAGGGGTTGGACATATAGCGCACAAAATTGAAAAAGTGGCATTCTTGTTAAATATCCCCATGGTAAATGTTTGCCAGGAAATTTCTAAAAAATAAAAACACAATCTCATGAAAAAAGTCTTAATTCTGCTTATTGCTGCAATCAATTTCGGCTGTAGTCTGAATAATTCATCCGGCCGTGTAAGTTTCGGCAGGCTGGTATGCGAATATGAAGAATCTCCATTACTGGTTGAAGAACAAACTCCACGCTTCGGATGGCAGTTACATTCAACGGAAAATGGATTTGGACAAACGGCTTACGAGCTGGAGATATTAGACATTAAAGGCAACACCGTTTGGTTATCAGGAAAAATTCAGTCCGACGAAAGCCAGCATATCCCGTACACGGGAAAAGACCAGTTAGGTGCTGGAGAACAATATCAATGGCGGGTTCGCATCTGGGACAACAACGACAAAAGCACGTCCTGGAGTGAAAAATCATTTTTTCGTATCGCTCCCGATAAAAAGCAGCTTAATGCCCTTTGGATAGGTGCTATAAAGAGAGAGGACTCCAATCTTCCGGGTGGAAGAAACTACCACAATGTACCTGATTCCTCCGAAAAAGGACAGCTATGGAGAGAGACGGATCCTCTGTCAAGGAGAAGCATCTATTTACGTAAGTCTTTTAAAGCTCAAAAACGGATCGAGGATGCAATTATCTACATCAGCGGATTGGGGCACTACGAACTCTCATTAAACGGAAAGAAAATCGGTAACGACCAGTACAATCCGCTGTGGAGTGATTATGACAAAACCGTCTATTACAACGCATACGACCTCACAGAGGGAGTAAAAAAGGGAGATAATACCGTAGGTGTGCTCCTCGGAAACGGATTCTACAACGAGCAAGGCGGACGATACAAGAAAATGCAGGTAAGCTTCGGCCCTCCTACCCTGTTCCTAAAAATATCCATTACCTACACAGACGGCACAAAAGAAGAGATCATATCCGATAAAAACTGGAAATATTCTCCCAGCCCCATTGTCTTTAACAGTATGTATGGTGGAGAAGATTACGATGCGCGTCTTGAACAACCGGGATGGGACACGCCTGGCTTTGATGATTCACAATGGCTTCCTGTTGTTGTGGATAATGCTCCTAATGGGGAGTTAAAACCGCAAACTTCAACCCCTGTAAGGGAAATGGAATATTTCTCCATTAAAGAGAGTATGAAAACAGGTGAATCGTATGTGTTGGATATGGGACAAAACCTCTCCGGATATCCGGCCTTTACCGTAAAGGGAAAACGGGGTGACAAAATTCGTCTGACCGTTGCCGAACGGATAAACGACGACGGCAGTATAAATCAAACACAGTCCGGCGGGCCCTATTACTACGAATATACACTAAAAGGAGAAAGCGAAGAGACCTGGCAACCCCGTTTTTCCTATTACGGGTTCCGGTATATCCAAGTTGATGGAGCCAAGTTATCGGAATCAGAAGACAACAGGGATATTCCGGTCATAAAAGCGATAAAATCCTGTTTTGTTTATAACTCAGCCGAACCGGCAGGTAGTTTTCATTCTTCCAACGAGATCTTCAATAACGCGCACAACCTGATTGTGAATGCCATTAAAAGCAATATGCAAGCCGTATTTACCGATTGTCCGCACAGGGAAAAACTCGGATGGCTGGAAGAAGTGCACCTGAATGGACCCGGGTTATACTATAATTTCAACTTGGCCAGGTTTGCTCCTAAAATCATGCAGGACATTCGCGATGCACAGTTACCGAACGGTTTGGTAACAAGTATTGCTCCCGAATACGTAGTTTTCAACGGTGGATTTCGGGACTCCCCCGAATGGGGAAGTGCCAGCGTTATTTTCCCGTTTATGTACTACGAGTTTTACGGAGACAACTCGCTTATAGCTGAATATTACGATGTTATGAAAAGGTATGTCGACTACCTAACCACAACAGCAAAAGACCACATCGTTTCGCACGGGTTGGGCGATTGGTGCGATTACCGGGAAGATCAGCCTTATGGCGTATCACACAATACCCCCATCTCATTATCCGCAACAACTCATTACTTCATGGTGATTGATTATTTGGTGCAAGCGGCCGAGATGCTTAGTAAAAAAGAAGACATAACATTCTATTCCAATCTCCGGGAGGAGGTAAGAACCGCTTTTAACAAGGAGTTCTTCAACGAAGACACCAAACAGTACGGAACCGGAAGCCAGGCATCCAACGCCATGCCTTTGTTTGCAGGATTGGTTAACCCCCAAGACAAACAATCGGTCCTCGACAACCTGGTCAAGGATATCGAAGAAAAAGGATACAGACTCTCCACCGGTGATGTGGGGAACCGATACTTGTTTCAGGCACTGGCAAGAAACGGATTGAATGAAGTGATGTACAAGATGCATAACCACAACGAAGTTCCAGGTTACGGCTTCCAGCTTCAGTTTGGAGCCACCACACTTACGGAGCTTTGGGATCCGAGAAAAGGCGCTTCGTGGAATCATTTTATGATGGGACAGATAGAAGAGTGGTTCTATAGGTCGTTGGCAGGTATTGATGTAGAAGAAAACGCATACACCGGATTCAAGAACTTCAAAATCGCGCCGCAGGTCGTAGGTGACTTAACGTATGTAAACGCCTCTTACAACACCTTATACGGGACCATCAAGGTGGACTGGAAGGTGGATAACGGCCAGTTCGAAATGGATATCGAGGTTCCCATTAATTGCGAAGCAAAAGTATATCTGCCTCAGGAAACCAATTACACCGCCGTGAAAAGCGGAAAATACAGTTTCAAAAAGAGATTGCAGTAAACAACTCATGAAACGACTGTTTTTAGTGCCTTTTACCGGCTTTCCTTCGCAATTTTTCTTAGCTTTGCCCAGGGAAAGTCTGGTATAGGGACCTAAACGCTGGATTCATGGAATGAAAACAGAAAAATAGATAACTGAGATTTACAATAAAAATTTATTCTCATGAAGTATTACCTGTTGCTGATCTTGTTTTTCAGCAGCTTTCATTTATTTCCCCAAAAAAAAGTAAAATCAGCTGTTCAGGACAAACTTTCACCTGCAACAACGGCAAATATTGAAGGCCATATTGGAGAAAAGCTTGATGCTTCTTTCAACAACCGGGTATTGGCACAGGATGCTCACCGGTTGATCCGTCCGTTCACAATCCACGATGAGCACAGCTGCTGGCAGAGCGAATTCTGGGGCAAATGGTTCACTTCAGCCGTACTGGCTTATTCCTACCGCCCTGACCAGCAACTTATCAATAAGCTTAAAAATGCAGCGTACGAACTGATGGCAACACAGACTCCCGAAGGCTACATTGGCAATTATGCCTCCGAAAGCCGGTTGAAAGCGTGGGATATCTGGGGAAGAAAATACGTTATGCTGGGTTTAATTGCTTATTACGATGTATCAAAAGACAGAAAGGCATTGGAAGCGGCTGCAAAAGAAGCAGATTTTCTTATCCAGGAATTAGCGGATAAAAATGCCCTGATTGTAAAAATGGGTAACCACAGAGGTATGGCTGCCTCTTCTGTCCTGGAACCGGTTTGTCAGCTCTACATGCGAACCGGGAATGAAAGGTATCTGGATTTTGCGGAAGAAATTGTTCGTCAATGGGAAACGCCAGAAGGGCCTCAGCTTATTTCCAAAGCATCGGTTCCTGTGGGTCAACGATTTGCAAAACCGGCTGAAAATTGGTACGGATGGGAACAGGGACAAAAAGCATATGAAATGATGTCGTGCTACGAAGGGTTGCTTGAGCTCTACCGGATTACAGGAAAAGAATCTTACAAAAAAGCTGCAGAGCAAACCTGGCAAAGCATTACGGATACCGAAATAAATATTGCAGGTTCGGGTGCGGCAATGGAAGCCTGGTTCTCCGGAAAAAAAATCCAGCACGTCCCCATAGCGCATTATCAGGAGACGTGCGTGACCGTTACGTGGATAAAATTCAATCAACAATTACTCAGGCTGACCGGCGAGTCAAAGTATGCCGACGCCATTGAATGGGCATATTACAATGCTTTGTTGGGAGCAATGAGACCCGATGGGTCTGACTGGGCAAAATATACACCGCTTTCCGGCCAAAGGCTACCCGGATCGGAGCAATGTGGAATGGGATTGAACTGCTGCAATGCCAGCGGGCCTCGCGGATTATTCACTATTCCCTTAACAGCAGTTATGTCGAGCAACGAAGGCCTGAATATAAATTTCTACATGGAAGGTTCTTATCAAACAACTTCACCCCAAAAAAATGTAATTACCGTAAAACAACATACGGATTATCCTGTTTCGGGAAATGTGAATATATCGCTTGAAATGAAAACGGCTGAAAACATGACGTTGGCCTTAAGGATTCCCTCTTGGAGTGATGAGTCAACCGTTTTAATCAACGACCAGCCGGTTGAAAAGGTGACTCGGGGCGATTACCTGAAAATCAGCCGTACCTGGAAAGAGGGTGATAAGATTCAAATCAGATTGGATATGAAAGGGGAACTCCATTATACGGGTCAAAGCCCGGTAAACGTTGCTATCACACGCGGACCTGTTGTCTTAACGCGAGACGAAAGGTTGGCCGGCCCTAAACTCGAAGCCGTAATCGCTCCAATAAAAGACAAGAACGGATTTATCCACTTAACTCCCCAAAAAAACCATAATTCCGATGCTTGGATGGTTTTTTCCGCTAAGTTCCTGCCCGAAGCTTATACCGAATACAACGCAGAACCCGTTGAAGTAAATTTATGCGACTATGCTTCTGCTGGCAATACAATGGGCACCTACCCCTTTTTTAAAGTCTGGATGCCGCAGTTAGTGGATCCGAGAAAAACGGAATAAACATTTAATTATTTAAAAATGAAAATCAAGAGTTTACTGTTTTCAATAATTTTGCTTGGAGCAAGCACTCTGTTTTCTCAAAACAATATTTTGAAAAACGCTTTTGAGAACAGATTACAAAAGGATGATATGACTCAAAGTTACGTCACTCCCGCCAAACTAGTCTGGTCTTCCGATCAAACGGGAGAGCATGTAAAAAACCCGGAGGTTCTTTTGAAAGAATTTGACGGTCAGCTATCCACAAGCGGTGCCGGAATGTGCGTCATGCGTTCCGATACAGATAAACAGGCATCGGTTTTACTGGATTTTGGGACGGAACTCTATGGCGGTCTCCAGCTAGCAGCCGGAATCAGGGGAAACAAAAAACCGCTAAAGGTAAGGGTAAGGCTGGGAGAATCGGTCTCGGAAGCGATGAGTAACAGCATTGACAACTCTGTTCCCGGAATGAATTCTGCCACTAACGATCATTCATTAAGGGATTTTATCATCGAGTTGCCATGGCTGGGAAGTGTTGAAGTGGGAAATTCAGGATTCAGGTTCGTACGAATTGATCTGTTGGATTTGAACGAAGATCTTCCGTTAAAGGCGGTCAGGGCCATCTTCCGGTATCGGGACATTCCTTATACCGGATCCTTCAGGTGCGACAACGAAAGGCTAAACAGAATATGGGAAACCGGTGCATATACTGTCCATCTGAACATGCAGGAGTACCTCTGGGACGGGATTAAACGCGACCGGCTTGTTTGGGTCGGCGACATGCATCCGGAGGTGATGACAATAAACACGGTATTCGGGAAAAATGAAGTGGTCAGGAAAAGCCTCGATTTTGCCCGAGACACAACTCCTTTACCCGGATGGATGAACACCATCTCCTCCTATTCTTTATGGTGGATTATTATTCACCGGGACTTATACCTGCATCAGGGAGATTTAGCATACCTGAAAGAACAGCAAACATACTTGAACGCCCTTATTCAACAAATTGTTGCCCGGGTATCAAACGGAAAGGAAGAGCTCGACGGTGGACGCTTTTTAGACTGGCCCACGTCAGAGAAAAAGGATGTTATTCATTCCGGGTTGCAAGCCCTGACGATCATGAGCCTGAAAGCGGGAGAAGATATTGCTGGCTGGTTAAAGGATGAGGCGCTAAAAAAGATGTGCCTATCCAGCTTATCCTCCATGCAGAAATACATCCCTTCACACCGGGACAGCAAACAGGCAGCCGCCCTGCTGTCCATAGCCAACGTTCTCCCTTCCGCTTCTGCATCAAAAGTGATATTGAAGGACGGGGCAACCGATTTTGCCACTTTCTACGGATATTACATGCTGGAAGCATTGGCTAAAGACGGAAAATACGAAGAAGCCATGGACATCATCTCGGACTATTGGGGTGCTATGCTGGACCTGGGAGCTACTACTTTTTGGGAGAATTTCATCTATGAAGAAAGAAAAAATGCAGGCCGGATTGATGAATTGGTTCCCGAATCAAAATACGACATACACGCAGATGGCGGCGACTACTGTTACGTAGGGCTGAGGGGAAGCCTGTGCCACGGTTGGGCTTCAGGACCCACTACCTGGTTGACGGAACACGTTTTAGGCATTAAGGTTGTAGAACCCGGCGCCAAAACAATCCGGATAAAACCCAACCTGGGGAACCTGAAATTTGCCGAAGGCAACTACCCTACCCCATACGGAAAGGTTTATGTTAAACATGTAAAGCAGGCTGACGGAAAGATAAATACCACCGTTCATGCACCGAAAGAAATAAACGTTATCAAGTAGATTTATATTTAAGCAAAACATCATGGTAAAGATTTTATGTGGCCTCTCTCTCTTTCTATTACTTTTCACTTCGTGTAAACAGAATAATACCGAGACCATTCTCCAACAATCAAAATCCCTGGAATCCGGTTTTATTTCCCCACCCGACACGGTTCAAACCAGTGTTTACTGGTACTGGATCTCCGATAACATCTCCAGGGAAGGGGTTATTAAAGACCTCCATGCCATGAAAGAAGTGGGGATAAACAGGGCTTTTATTGGCAACATCGGACTCAATGACCTCCCTTCTGGAAACGTTAAAATGTTTACTGAAGAATGGTGGGAAATTATGCATTTGGCTTTAAAGACAGCCTCTGACTTAGGTATCGAAATAGGAATATTCAACTCCCCCGGGTGGAGCCAGTCGGGTGGGCCGTGGATAAAACCCGAAGAATCCATGCGGTATCTTACATCTTCCCAGTTAACGGTGGAAGGGCCTAAAAAATTATCGCAAAAAATTGATCCGCCTGCCGATTTTTTTCAGGATGTTAAAGTATTGGCATACCGGATGCCCGGTAACGTTCAACCGGATGTAAACGACAAGAACGCGACGATAAGCTCAGTTCCTTCCCACCAACAGTTGTCGAGGATTGTTGACAAAAACGGAGCTACTTCCCTATCAATTTCTCCGGCAAGTGAATTTACTATTACGTTTGATACCGGGCAGCCTTTTACGGCAAGAAGCGTAACCGTTACATTGGCCGAAACACCGGCTTCCGTAGAAGCGGTCTTTCAGGCTAAGGACGACAGGGGGGAATACAGGATTGTTTCGGAATTCAGTGTCAACCGATCGAACATAAGCCTGAACGTGGGCTTCAAACCTTTCGCCCCAGTCGTGATTTCCATTCCGGCTACAACATCACAAAGCTTTAAACTGGTGCTTAAAAACATACGCAAGCCTTTGAACCTGGCCGAGGTGGAAATCAGCGGCCTGCCTAAGGTGGAAAGATACAGCGAAAAGACATTGGCCAAGATGCACCCTACCCCTCTGCCTTATTGGGATGCTTATCTTTGGCGGGAACAACCCGAAGCGGATGACAGAAGCCTGGCAGTTCAAACAGACCAGGTAATCGATATTTCGGAATCTCTTTCTACAGATGGAACCCTAAACTGGGAGGTACCTGAAGGAAACTGGAGGATACTGCGGATGGGGATGACGACAACCCGTGTGACAAACAGCCCGGCTTCTCCTGAAGCGACCGGCCTGGAGGTGGACAAAATGAGCAAAAAGTGGGTAGCTGAACATTTCGACAGGTTTATAGGAGAAATCATAAGAAGGGTACCCGAACAGGACAGGAAAACATTCAAAGTAGTAGTACAAGATAGTTACGAAACAGGAGGACAAAACTTTACCGATGGATTCCTCGATGAGTTCAGGGAGAGATACGGGTACAACCCTGTACCTTTCCTACCCGTATTCGAAGGAGTGGTAGTAAACAGCCAACTCGAATCGGACAGGTTCCTGTGGGATATCAGGAGGATGATTGCAGACAAAGTGGCGTACGATTATGTGGGCGGATTAAGGGATGTCAGCCACAAGCACGGACTAAGAACATGGCTCGAGAACTACGGACACTGGGGATTTCCCGGGGAATTTCTGATGTATGGAGGACAATCCGATGAGATCGGCGGTGAGTTCTGGAGCGAGGGAGAGTTGGGAGATATCGAAAACAGAGCCGCAACCTCGGCCGGACACATTTACGGAAAAAACAAAATATCAGCCGAATCAAACACCTCGGGTGGGCCGGCTTATTCGCGTTATCCCGCCAAAATGAAACAACGGAACGACCGTTTCTTCGCCGAAGGGATCAACAGCACTCTGCTTCACGTCTATATCATGCAGCCCTATGAAGATAGGAATCCGGGTGTGAATGCCTGGTTCGGAAACGAATTCGACCGGAAAAATACATGGTTCTCTCAACTGGACGTGTATATACAATACCTGAAAAGAGTAAATTTCATGCTCCAGCAGGGTCTGAACGTTGCTGACGTAGCGTATTTTATTGGAGAAGATGCTCCTAAAATGACAGGGACCACCGATCCACCACTGCCCGTCGGATACCAGTTCGATTACATCAATGCCGAGGTAATTCTAAGGGACATAGAAGTAAAGGATGGCAAACTCACCTTACCGCACGGCACACAGTATAAAGTGCTGGTGTTGCCAAAACTCGAAACAATGAGGCCCGAGCTTCTCAAAAAAATTAAACAACTGGTACAGGATGGAGCCGTAGTTCACGGCCCCGCCCCTTCCCGCTCACCCAGCCTTCAGAATCAGCCGGAGGCTGACCGGGAAGTGATGAGAACGGCTGCCGAGCTGTGGGCCGAAGTGGACGGGATAAAGGTGAAAGAAAGAACCTACGGAAAAGGACGGATCATGGATGGATTAACGTTGGAGGAGGTCTTTCGCAGCATCAACCAGATCCCCGACTGCAGACTGCCTGAGGATAATTCCATCCACTACGGACACAGGACAATGAAGGGAATAGACATTTATTTCCTTAGCAACCAGACCGATAAAGAAACAGTGATCCAGCCTGAATTCAGGGTTACCGGTAAACAACCAGAACTGTGGGAAACGAACAACGGTAACATCAGGCCTCTTCCTGCATTCAAAGCCAAAACAGAATCTACGGTTGTACCTCTGAAACTAGCTCCATACGAGAGTGTATTTATTGTATTTAGGAACAAAGCAGGAAAAAATGTAATGAACAATCTTGAAGAGAACTATCCGACACCGGAAATCATTGCTGATCTGAAAGGACCCTGGCGTGTCACCTTTGATCCCGCTTTCAGAGGGCCTGCCAGCCCACTAGTGTTTGATACTCTATACGACTGGACTACCTCCCGGAATGATTCTATAAAATACTATTCCGGAACAGCCACTTATTCTATTACATTCAAAGCTCCTGATAACAAAGGGAATAAGACCATTGAGTTAGACTTAGGTAGCCTGACCGCCATGGCCAAAGTGAAAATCAACGGTAATTATGCAGGGGGAGTATGGTCCTATCCCTACAAGCTGGATATCACCCAAGGGGTGAAACCGGGACAAAACGAACTGGAGATAGAAGTGGTAAACAACTGGATGAACCGACTGATAGGTGACCAGCTACTTCCTGACCATAAGAGAGAAACATGGAGTTTTGTCAATCCTTACAATACAAAAAGTAAGTTACAGCCATCAGGTCTTTTTGGACCGGTAACAATTGAAACCGTTGAATATCATAATTAATATCACACACATGAAAATAGATAATTTGCAGATATTCAGGACATTATCTGGTTTTTTAACATTGATATTCGCATCACTGATTAATATCTTCGCACAAAATACCAACCCTGAGAACACTGCATTCCAAATCAATCAACACAATACCAAACTATCAGACGAATTGGTTGATTTGTTCATTTCCCCACCTGCGAATGCAAAGCCAAGAGTCATGTGGATGTGGATGGGTACAAGCATCAGCAAAGAAGGTATCACTCGCGACTTGGAAACATTACATGAGGCTGGCTTTGGCGGGACAACCATGTTTAGTTTAACTGATGTAAATACGGTTTTCGCATATGATTTCGAAAACTCCTTTCAGAAAAACATCGTTGCATGGACCGAACCGTGGTGGGAACTTGTCCGGTTCGCAGCCGAAGAATCAAAGAGACTGGGGATGGACTTTGGAATGAATAATTGCCCGGGCTATGAGACAAGTGGAGGAAAATGGATTCCTGTTGAATATTCCATGCAGCAGATATGTTATTCGGAAACTGCAGCAGAGGGAGGAAAGCCCATCTCATTGTACATCCCCAAACCCACGGTTGACCCGAGAGCGGTTATGCTTGGTCCGGTACACAACCCGGAAACCGGAAAATTGGAAAAGCCCGTTATCCCGGAACGTAACACCTATTTCAAAGATATTGCTCTTTTAGCCATTCCTGACGATAATAAACCTGTTAGCCCGGATCAAATCATTGATCTGACAGACAAAATGAATGCCAACAATACGGTTGATTGCATGTTACCGGAAGGGAAATGGACAATATATCGATTTGGACACACTACCATGGGGGCATTAATTTATCCAGCTCAATGGAAAGCAGCTGGATTTGAATGCGATAAAATGAATCCAGATGCTGTTTCTTTTCATCTGGATCACATTATCAGTGAATCTAAGAAACATCTAAAAGATCTTGTTGGTAATACCTTCTCGCATTTTCACTTCGACAGCTATGAAGCAGGAAACGCCAACTGGACACCCCGTATGAAAGAAGAATTTCATGCCAGAAGGGGATACGATCTCACGCCTTATCTATTGACTTTTGCTGACAAAATTTTTGTAGACAGTATCAAGACTAGACAATTCAAGCAAGATTTTAATGCCACAGTGAGAGACCTTCATGCAGATGTCTATTTCTCTATCATTCAGAAAAAATTACACGAAGCCAATCTCATCTTCTCGAGTGAACCGTATGGAGGTCCCTGGAAAGAAGAAGATGTTTTGCCGAAGGTAGATCGTGTTATGACAGAATTTTGGACAACGAATAACCGATATACTCCCTACAAGGTTAAACCCACTATCGAAGCTGCCAGGAAGAGCGGACAAAATCTTATAGAAGCAGAAGCTTTTTCAGGCCAGCCATCCATGAGTATGTGGTCAGAGACACCTCACGGGCTCAAAGCAATTGGCGATGAGGCTTTTTGTGAGGGTATCAATCGATTCGTTCTTCACCGTTTTACGCAGCAACCCTATGCGGAGAAATACAAGCCCGGTGTCTCTATGGGACAATGGGGTACACATTTTGACCATACTCAAACATGGTGGGAACACGGTAAAGCAATGTTTAAATATTGGCACCGCTGTCAGGCCATGTTACTCTACGGAAAGAACGTTGATGACCCCAATGCTTTTAAAGTAGTCACAAATGAAAGCAATATATCACTGAAGTCAATCCAACGGAGCCACCAAACAATCCACTTCTTTTTTGTTGCCAATGTTTCACGGGAACAGGGAAATGTCATATGTTCGTTTCCTTATGCCGGTAATAAACCAGAACTATGGGATCCTGTCACAACCACTATTCGTGATTTACCAGCGTACACAATTGAAGATGGAAGAATTCATATACCCCTCAATTTTTCACCATCACAGAGTTTTTTCATTGTATTCAGGACACCCCTGTCTCATAAATCTTCAACCCTTTCCCTTAAAAATTTCCCGAATCATAAGGTTGTGAAAGACATCTCACGTGATTGGTCGGTAACCTTTGACCATAGATGGGGTGGTCCGGAGAGACCAGTCCTCTTTTCAAGATTGGAAGATTGGACAGAAAATACTGATAAGAGGATTAAATATTATAGCGGTACAGCTACATACCACAAGTTATTCGATTGTGAAGAAACGCTTTTGGGAAAAGATATTTTCGTCGATTTAGGTCATGTCAAACACATTGCCCGTGTTCGTGTTAACGGCACAGATTTGGGAGTAGTCTGGTGTGATCCATGGATGACAAAAATCCCTGCAGAAATATTAAAAAGGAACAATAACGAAATACTAATTGAAATTACGAATGTGTGGGCAAACCGGTTAATTGGAGATGAACAGGAACCTGAAGATATGGAATGGGGTATGGCTGACTTTGGTTACGGCAAGTTTCGTTACATGAAAAAGTTTCCGGATTGGTTTTTAAACAACCAACCAAGACCTTCAAAAGGAAGATATTGTTTCACAACTTATAATTATTTCACAAGAGAATCCCCATTAATACCATCAGGCCTGATTGGTCCGGTCCGTTTACTTTTAATTGATGCTTCTACAACTGTTCCATTAAGTTAATTTAATGATAGTATAAGGAAATGAGAACATTTAAATTTTCACTTAATCTCTTCCTGTTTTTGGTTGCTCTTCTTATCTCTTCGTGCACAAGCAACAACAGGAAAAACAACGGTCAGGAATCAGAATATATTCTGGCAGCCTTTTACTGGCCGGCATACCATTACGAACCGCGCGCTGAATTTCTGTTCCCCGATAAAAAAGGGGAATGGGAGATCATTTATAATGCTGTACCTAAAGAAGAAGGCCATCAACAACCGAAAGTCCCTTTATGGGGATACCTGGACGAGGCAGATCCGGAGGATATGGGCAAAAAGATTGATGCCGCACTCGATTACGGAGTGAATACCTTTATTTTCGATTGGTACTGGTACGAGAATAAACCTTTCCTGGAGGATGCCGTAAACAATGGATTTTTAAAAGCGAACAACAATCGGATGAACTTCTACTTAATGTGGGCCAATCACGATGCAACAACATATTGGGACGTAGATAATCCCAATATAGATTCAGTTATCTGGGATGGAGAAGTGAACAGGGAACAATTTAACATTGTGGTGGACCGGGTCATTTCCCGCTATTTTAAAGAACCTTCCTATTTAAAGATAAACGATGAACCTGTCTTCTGCATTTACGAGTTAAATACACTCATCCATGGTTTAGGAGGGGCTGAAAAAACCAAAGAGGCGTTGGATTATTTCACCCGGAAAACGAAAGAGGCCGGATTTTCAGGACTGCATTTGCAAGCTGTTTTATGGGGAGCATTACCCTCAACCCTTGTGGGGGTACCCGGAGACAGTATAGAGAGTCAGAACAAAGTACTGGAATTTTTCGGATTCAAAAGCTTAACAAACTATTGTTGGGCTCACCTGCAAAATCCTGACGGAGATTACGAAGTGTGGGGAGATGCATCCACCGGTATGTGGGATAAATTCAACAACGACTTTTCCATGACCTATTTCCCAAATGTAACAATCAGCTGGGACGCCAATCCTCGTTTTCTTTTTAAAGCAGGATACATAGATAACTCCACACCTCAAAAGTTTGAGAAGTATCTGATTAAAGCAAAAAAGTTTGTCGACAACAACTCCATCGAACCCAAAATAATTACCTTAAACGCATGGAACGAATGGTCGGAAGGGAGTTACCTGGAACCGGACACTGTTTGGGAATACGGATATCTGGAAGCTGTAAAACATGTTTTCCCCGGAAATAATAACCAATGACCTAAAAGAAAGAATGAGACCTATTTTAATCGTTTGTATTTTAACTATTAGCTTGTTCAGTACCTATGCTCAGGAAGATTTCTATAAAGCGTACCGACAAGAATGGCTCCAAAAGGCTGAAGACAACAAACCCCAGCTAGTGATTACTGAAAAGAAACCCGTCCGGGTAATCAACATTGTCCGCGATGAAAATTCTTTTCAACACTGGAAAATTGTTCCTCATTCAGCTATCGATTCATTTTACTCCACCACATTCAAAAAAAATCAATCGACGATCCTCGATTTCAAGGAACATATAACCGGTTATTTTACGTTTTCTATTCGCCCTACCAACATAACCCCGGATGCTCCATTGCGGTTAAAATTCACATTCGGTGAAGTGCCATCGGAACTGGCAGTATCCTTTGAGCCATACACGGGTAGTTTAAGTAGAGCCTGGCTTCAGGATGAAACCGTCACGGTTACTGCCTTGCCACAAACGATAACCATACCCCGGCGCCTCTCTTTCAGGTATGTTAAAATTGAACTGATCGCGTCACCTTCGTATGATTTTTATGTATCGGATATAAAATGTAACGCCGGTACTTCAGTAACCTCTGTACCACAAGAACTGGCTCCCTCTACTGAAGAAATAATAAAAAAAATCGATCAGACAGGGTTAGCCACTCTAAAAGAATGTATGCAAACGGTTTACGAGGACGGGCCCAAAAGAGACCAACGGTTATGGATAGGCGACCTGTATTTACAGGCGATGACCAATAATTATTCTTTCGGGCAACATGACCTGACAAAGCGTTGTCTGTATTTGTTAGCAGGCCTGAGCCACCGGAATGGCTACCTGCATCCCTGCATCTATGAAACACCGGAACCCCGTGGTGATGAACGGCTGTTCCTATTGGAATACGCCCTTCTCTTTAATGCAACCCTTAAAGATTACCTTCTGGCAACCAACGACAAACAAACTGCTTTGGATTTATGGCCAGTAGCCAAAAAACAATTGGACATCATCTATCAATATGTAGACAAGGATGGATTGATGGATTTTGCCAGAGCAAACAGGGAATGGTGGATCTTTATTGACTGGCGTGAAGGATTACACAAAGAAGTGCCTTTACAGGGAGTGTCCATTTTTGCTTTACAAGAAACGTATAAGCTGGCACAACTGATCGGAAAGGAAGATGAAGTAAAAAATGTTCCTCCGTTGATAAAAAAAATGAAAAGCACGGCACGTAAAAAATTTTACGATAAGAAAACCGGTTTTTTTGCCGGCACAATCAACCATCAGGTTTCTTATGCGTCGCAGTTATGGATGATTTTAAGCGGTGTAGCAACTACAAAAGAAGCGCAAACTGCACTATTGAATCTCTCCCATGCCCGCGATGTAAGTTATCCGGGAACTCCCTATCTTTATCACTATTACATTCAATCGCTTATAAATAGCGGGTTACACAGTCTTGCAAAACAAGAATTAAAAAAATATTGGGGCGGGATGCTAGAGAAGGGAGCTGATACCTTTTGGGAGGCCTATGATCCTAATGACGATTTTCTTTCCCCTTACAATTTTTTTCCGGTGAATAGCTATTGTCATGCCTGGAGCTGTACTCCGGTCTATTTCATCAGAAAATATCCGGAAATATTTCAGCTAAAATAAATCTACACACCAACAATAATTTTATGGAGAAAAAAGAAAAAACGAAATTATCCGTCACAGGCAATCACTGCGTAATTAGTTATTTTTACGTCATCGTGCTCGTCCTGTTGCTGGGAAGCTGTGTCGCAAACAACACTAAAGGAGAGGAATCGGCTGAGCAGATGAGCAAAGCTGTCCCGGTATGGGCAGAAGGCCGCGAAAAAGAGATGAACCTCACCCTGGGATTCCGGGGTACCTTCAACGCAGACCCACACTCAGAGGCCATCCTGCGAGTTGCGGCTTCTACTGTTTACAGGCTCTTCCTCAACGGTGAGTTTGTGGGATCGGGACCGGCCCGCGCCGGGCACGGTTATTTCCGGGTGGACCGGTATGACCTCTCGGAACGCCTGAAAGCGGGAGAAAATATCGTGGCGATCGAGGTAGCCGGGTACAACGTAAACACGTATTACACCACCGACCAGCCCTCCTTTCTACAGGCAGAGGCAACGGTGGATGGCAAGGTGGTGCTGCATACCGGTGAAAACGGCCGTTTTGAGGCTACCGAAATAAGGGAACGCCTGCAGAAAGTAGAGCGCTATAGTTTCCAGCGTCCTTTTACCGAATATTACCGGTTGGAGGAGGGATACGACCAATGGCGTTCGGACAAGACCCGGACCCTGGAAACGGTCAAACTCGTTCCGATGCCCTTAGTAAACCTCTTACCGCGGGGAGTGGACCAACCTGCCTACACTCTGCTGAAACCGGTACAACTCTACTCCAGGGGCACTTTTGCCAGCAAGATACCGGGGCAATACTACAAAGACCGTTCGCTGGTAAATATCAGCGAACAATTCAAGGGCTATCCTGAAACAGAGTTGGAGGCCGTACCGTCACAGCACATACAGGAGTTGCAGACGGTGACGAAAGAATCGTTGAACACACCTTATGTTGGTTCAACCACGATCGATCTGAAAACGAATGAGTTCTCCATCCTCGACTTCGGCATTAATCAGACCGGATTCATCGGAGCCGTAATTCGTTGTACGGAACCCACCGAGGTGTGGTTTCATTTCGATGAGATGCTGACAGACGATGATGTGATCAGCAAGAAACGGATGGCCGACGTCAACAACCAAGTAGTCTACGAACTTCAGCCGGGAGAATACCGCATCGAGTCGTTCGAACCCTACACCTTTAAATTTCTAAAGATACTGGTTACACAAGGGGCCTGTCGGGTAGAAAAAATCTTCCTCAGGGAGTTTGCAGCACCCGAACATCCGGATGCTGCCTTCTCCAGCAGCAACGAAAAATTAAACCGGATCTATGATGCGGCCAAACAGACATACCGGCAAAACGCCCTGGATGTTTTTATGGATTGTCCCTCGCGGGAGCGTGCCGGCTGGCTGTGTGACAGTTACTTTACCGCAATCATGGAGAAAGAATTCACCGGGTATTCAAAAGTAGCCCATAATTTTTACGAGAACTATGCATTGCCGGAGAAATTTGAGTTCCTTCCGGAAGGCATGATCCCGATGTGTTATCCCGCCGATCACAACGACGGCGTATTTATCCCCAACTGGTCACTCTGGTTTATCGTTCAGATTGATGATTATGCCAAACGCGGCGGCGACAGGCAACTGGTCGCTAACCTGAAAACACGGATTACCGATCTGCTGGCATATTTCGAAAAGTTCGAAAACGAAGACGGACTGCTGGAAAAACTGGAAAGCTGGATCTTTGTGGAATGGTCCAAAGCCAACAGCCTCGTACAGGATGTGAACTATCCCACGAACATGCTCTACAGCGCTGCACTCCAAAGTGCGGCGCGTCTCTACGACAATGAAGCGTGGCAAATGAAAGCGGACCATATCCGCAGTCAGATACAGAAACAATCCTTCAATGGCGAGTTTTTTGTGGACAATGCAGTAAGAAAAGACGGGGTTTTACGGGTAACCGACCAGATTACCGAAGTTTGCCAGTACTACGCTTTCTTTTTCAACATCGCAACCCCGGAGAGTTATCCTGCCTTGTGGAAAAAACTGACCGATGAATTCGGGCCGCACCGCAACACCGCCATCACCTATCCCCAGGTGGCCGTTGCCAATGCATTTATCGGCAATTATCTCCGGATGGATATCCTTTCCCGGTACGGACTCCAGTCCCAACTCATCTCCGAAATCGAGGAGTACTTCTTCTATATGGCCGAACGTACCGGAACCCTTTGGGAGAATGTACACAGCCAGGCCAGCTGCAACCACGGATTTGCCTCCTACATCGGCCATGTGCTTTACCGTGACGTACTGGGCATCAGTAACATTGACTATGAGAACAAGAAAATCGTTCTTCGCTTCACCGATCTCGACCTGGAACAATGCAGCGGTTCCATTCCTGTGGAAGATGAGGTAATCCGGCTCGAATGGAAAAGAGTGGATAACCAAATACAATATCGGTTGGATGTACCCGCAGGTTATGAAGTAACGATAGAGAACCGGAGCAAAAACCAGCTTGTCGACCTGGATAAAATCAGCACTTACCGACAAGGATAGGTTCAATCTGAAAAATAATTTTAATCATATGAGAACAAGAAACTTACTTTTAATAGTTATTTTTTTATCAGCCAGTTTTTCAATATTTTCCCAGAAGCAAGGTGCTTTATATCCTATGGAATTAACCACAGAATACCTTGTCGACCCCACAGGATTGGATGTCCGACAACCACGGTTTAGCTGGAAGTTGGCTACTGCAAACCCGCAAGTTTTCGGCCAGGCGCAGACAGCGTACCGCATTTTGGTTAGCTCGACGAAACGGGATCTCGATAAAAACAAGGGCAATATTTGGGATACGGGATGGATCTCTTCAGATAACATGCAGCTTGTTGATTATAAAGGAAAAGAGCTAGAATCTGATCGGAGTTACTTTTGGAAAGTTGCAGTAAAAGACGAAAAGGGTAACCCATCTGCATTCAGTAAATCAGCGTCTTTCACCACCGGGCTGTTCGATGATGCTGAATGGACAGCAAAATGGATCGGCACCACGGAAATCTATGACCCTTCGGCAGGACCCAACAAAATTTCTGATCCGTGGTTCAGAAAATCTTTCGATTTAAAACAAAAACCCTCCAGGGCAACCCTATTTGTAGCATCGGTAGGTTATCACGAAGTGTATGTGAACGGCCAAAAAATAGACGATCACGTGTTGGCACCGGCTGTGACCGACCACACACAGCGCGCCCGATACATTGCCTACGACATCGCTCCGCAGTTAAAACAAGGGAAAAATGTCATCGCGTTGTGGCTGGGAGCATCCTGGGCAATCTACGCACCCTATGCCACTCCCGATAAACCCCGGACACCCATTGTGACAGCCCAAACCGATATTTTCGGAAAGAACGACCAAAAACTGGTGAGGATCATCACCGACGAGTCGTGGAAAACACATCCCAGTCCCAATAAACTCATCGGAAACTGGGGGTTTGGCGTTGGCGGATACGGTGGTGAAATTTGGGATGCCAACAAAGAAATCGACAACTGGAACCTGGCGACCTATAATGATCAGGTATGGAACAGGGCAACGGTTTATACACCGGCACTAAAACTGTCCGCTCAACGCGTGGAAACAAATACCCTGTTCAACGAAATTCAACCCGTAGAGATCGTAAGCCGCCCCGATGGGACATTCCGGGTAGACATGGGGGTAAATTTTGCGGGATGGACGCAGATCAACGTTGACGGAAACCCCGGCGACACGGTTCGTTTCCAATTTTCTGAACGCCAGCAGGACGATATGACCTTTGGGTTATACAACTTATACGTCATCGGCCCTTCCGGGAAAGGCACATTCAAAAACCGGTTTAATTACAGTTCCGGTAGATGGATCACCCTTAAAGGCCTGAAATCAGCCCCGAAGAAGGAAGACATAAAAGGTTGGATGGTTCGTACCAACTTCGCGGATGCTACCTCGTTTGAATGTTCCGATCCGTTGCAAAACTGGATTTACAATACCGTAAACTGGACATTCGAGAACCTGTCTCTCGGCGGGTACGTTGTTGACTGCCCGCAACGTGAACGGTTCGGCTACGGTGGTGACGCCCACGCCACATCCGAAACCGGAATGCTGAATTATCAGCTGGGCGCGTTCTACAACAAATGGCTCGAAGATTGGCGGGATGTACAAGGGACCGAACCGATGGTCGGAAACATGAACGATCCAGACTGGGCGCGCAAGAAGGAAGGCAGCGGCAGAAGACTCGGCGGGGGTATATTGCCCCAGACGGCACCCACCTATCACGGCGGCGGCGGCCCTGCTTGGGGCGGAATTGTGGTTACCCTACCCTGGTTCATGTACCAATACCAGGGTGATGTGCGGGTACTTGAGGAAAATTTCGAGATGATAAAAGGCTGGCTCGCTTTTCTGGACACCCATGTGGAAAATAATCTACTCAAACGATACGGCGGCCGGTGGGATTTTTTGGGCGACTGGCTTTGGCCCGGTGCAACCACACAAGGGATGAACAACTATTCCGACGAAAACCTGTTTTTCAACAACTGTTACTGGATTTACAACTTAAAGACAGGTGCAAAGATAGCCGAAGCAATCGGAAAAACGGCCGAAGCGCAAAAATGGAAACACCAGGCTGAGGTATCGGGCAAAGCCCTTCACGACAAATACTTTCACGCCGATGACCACAATTATTCCGATAAAACCATGCGAAGCCTCTCTGCAGCGTTATACGGAGACATAATGCCGGTGAAACTCCGTCCGTTGGTAATGAAACGGCTCGAAAAAGAAATCCTCGTCAACCGCAACGGCCACATCGATGTGGGAATTACCGGCGGTGCGATGCTTTTCAAGGTATTGCGCGAAGAAGGCCGCGACGACCTCATCTACTCCATGACATCACAAACCACCTATCCCAGCTGGGGGCTGATGCGTGAAAGCGGAGCTTCCACCATGTGGGAAATGTGGGAGAAAGACTTACCCGGCCATTCACTTTTACACAGCTCCTATCTCTATCCCGGCGCATGGTACATAGACGGTGTAGCCGGAATCCGCAGAAGAGACGATTCGCCTGGATTCAGAAAGTTCGATATCCGCGTCCCAAAATTTGCAGAAGAGCACGTTTCATGGGCAAAAGCAGGCTTCAACTCTCCTGCCGGTATGATTCAATCACATTGGAAAAGAGAAAACGGTAAAACGACGCTCTCCGTTACCATTCCACCCAATTGCGCAGCAACCGTTTATTTCCCCGATGAATCCGGTAGGAAAATACGTGAAAGTTCTGGTTTTGCAACCGAAACGGGCAAAAAAAACGGATACGTTCTGTTTGAAATTAATTCGGGAAACTATATCTTTGAGAACTAATAACATATCTAGAACTAATTTTTCTTATGAGACACACCCTTTTATTCACCGTAATTTTACTTTCCGTCCTGTTGGCCGGATGTAAAGAAGGAAAGCTGAATGTAGCTTCCCTGAAAATTGAAATGCAGGAAAATCCGGAAGGATTAAGCACACTTACTCCACGGTTTTCGTGGCAGATTAGTTCCAATTCTCCCGATCTTATCCAACAATCGTATCAGATTCAAGTTGCCCGGTCGGAAGATGATCTGAAAAAAGAAGTAAATCTTTTGTGGGATTCGGGAATCGTCAGCAGCGACGGGTCGGTACTCATTCCTTACCAGGGCCAACCCCTCTCGTCGGGAAGCAAATACTTCTGGCGCGTAAAAATTAACACCAATCAAGGCGACGGCAACTGGAGCAAAGTCAATTATTGGTCGATGGCTCTATTGAATGATTCGGAGTGGCAGGCAAAATGGATTGGTGAGGACTCATTGTCCAATCCCGGTGAGACGGATAAGGACAACACACGCCTGGCCGCACGTTACCTGAGAAAGTCCTTTGAGACGAGAAACAGTACAATCCATCGGGCCGTCCTTTATGTTGCAGGCCTCGGAGCGCATGAAGCTTACCTGAACGGGAATCGGGTTTCGGAAGATGTCTTTGCCCCAACGGTTTCCTGGTATCCCAACCGGGTTTATTACAATACGTACGACGTAACCCCGCTCCTGCAGAAAGACAAAAACCTGCTGGCCGTTAAACTGGGCAACGGCAGGTATTTCGGAATGCGGGGATCACGCAGCCAGATGTTCGGGTTGCCCCGTTTGCTGGCTCAACTCGATATAGAATATGCCGACGGGACCCGGGAGGTGATTGCCAGTGATGAATCCTGGAAAGTTACTTCAAAAGGGCCCATCGTGGCCAACAATGAGTTTGACGGAGAAGAATACGATGCCCGCCTCGAACTGACCGGATGGGAAACAGCCGGCTACGATGATGCCTCGTGGCAACAAGTGGACATAATGACTGCTCCCGAAGGCAAACTCACGGCCCAACCCAACCCGAATATCCGGGTGATGGAAGAGATAAAACCCGTCCGGATCTCCAAGCTTGCCGATGGTAAATTTATCCTCGATATGGGCCAAAACATGGTCGGGTGGCTGAAGATAAACAAGTTGAACGGGAAAAAGGATCAACCCGTGACGATGCGTTTTGCTGAGATACTCAATCCGGACAGCACCATTTACCTGGCAAATATCCGCTCCGCAAAGGTAACGGACATCTACACCCCTGCGAAAGACGGAGCGTTTAGCTGGGAACCTTCCTTTGTTTATCACGGCTTCCGTTTCGTTGAAATATCCGGATTGAATGAACAACCCGAATTATCCAGTTTTACCGGGAAAGTGGTGTACGACAACATGGAGACCACCGGACAGTTCGAAACTTCCAACAACATCATCAACCAGACCTTCAAAAACGCATATTGGGGAATTCGCGGAAACTACCGCGGAATGCCCACCGACTGTCCGCAACGCGATGAACGCCAGGGCTGGCTGGGCGACCGGGCAACCGGATGCTTCGGCGAAGCGTTTGTTTTTAATAACGCCTTGCTGTACAGTAAATGGGCACAGGACATAGAGGATTCTCAAAGTCCGGAAGGAAGTATTTCGGTGGTTTCACCCCGTTACTGGACCATTTACAACGACGACGTAACCTGGCCGGCTGCTTATTTCTATGCAGCAAAAATGCTTTACCACCAATACGGTGATACGGAACCCATCAGAAAACATTATCCCTCCATGAAACGTTATCTGGAGCGTATCCAGCAGGTATCCATGCAAGACTTTATCCTCACAAAAGACACCTACGGCGATTGGTGCATGCCTCCCGAAAAACAGGAGCTGATCCACTCCCAGGATCCTTCGCGCAAGACAGCGGGAGCGATTCTGAGTACAACCATGTATTACAGCCTGCTTAACCTGATGGTTGAGTTTGCCCAGTTGACCGGGAACCAACAGGATATTCAGGGATTTAAGGAGCTGGCAGGCCGGATAAAAGAGGCATACAACACGACGTTCTTCAACACCGACTCGGCAAAATACGACAACAACACGGTAACGGCAAACATGCTGTCACTCCGGCTGGGCCTGGTTCCCGAAGGAAAGGAACAGCAAGTGTTTGAAAATATCGTTCAAAAAACAGAAGTCGATTTTAACGGACACGTCAGTACCGGTGTGCTGGGGATACAGCAGTTGATGCGTGGACTTACACAGTACGGAAACGTGGACCTGGCATATAAAATTGCGACAAATGAGACCTATCCGAGCTGGGGGTACATGATCAAAAAAGGTGCTACCACCATTTGGGAACTTTGGAACGGGGATACAGCCGACCCGGCAATGAACTCCGCCAATCACGTCATGTTGCTCGGAGATCTCATCATCTGGTATTACGAAGATTTGGCCGGAATTAAAAATTATCCCGGGAGTGTAGCTTACAAAAAGTTGTGGATGGAACCCCGGTTTCCTGAAGGACTTTCACATGTGAAAGCTTCGTACAAATCGGTTTACGGAGAAATCAAGAGCGAATGGACAAAAGAAAACGGGTCGTTTAACTGGAACATCTCTATTCCGGGAAACACTTCCGCTGTGGTGAAATTGCCGAAAGAGCTACAAATCATAAAACCGGGTCAAAATGGCGTAAGAAGCTTTAAGGAAACCGACTCGGGAGTTGAAATAGAATTAGGATCAGGCAACTATACCCTGTCCAACCGGTAACCGGTAGTTTGAATTGAACAAATCGTTAATAAAGGAAATAAACTGACTTTTAGACAGGGGCAACGGCTTTTATTTAAATATTTTCTTACTTTTGTAAGTTGAATATCGAATTATAAGTAAGAATGAAAAGGTTACCCGCTGAAATTACAATAACGGTCACTTTATTTTTAACGATTTGTTCAATTTCGCTTTCTGCTCAGGAGAGTACGACAAAATCCACCAATCAAGCTACGCTTCTGGGAGTGGGCAAATCTTTTCTGACTGACACCTATTTATCTCCTTTAGAGTACAGAGGGTTGACTATGTCTTTGTTGCACGACCGCATCAGTCCCACCAAGCACTTCAACGAAAAGTTACTCCTGCAGCAGCAGTTTCAAATACAACTGGCATTTACCAAAAATCCTTCTGCATCCGCATCGGAATATGCCGGCGAAGTTTCCTACAACGTCAACGCTTTCTATCCCTTTTTCAAAAACACGAAGTTCAGCCTTCTCGCTGGTGGCGGAGGAGATGCATCACTGGGAGGTATTTATAATGTACGAAACTCCAACAACCCGGGTTCACTGAAAGCTTCCGTGAACCTTGACCTCTCGGCAATGGCAAGCTATAACTGGCGAAGGCTCACTTTTCGCTGGCAGGTAAGCACACCGTTTCTGGGCATGTTCTTCTCTCCCGCATACGGACAATCCTACTACGAGATTTTCTCCCTGGGCAACGGAAAAGGAACGGTAAGGTTTGCCTCGTTCCAGAACCAGTTGGCGTTACGTAACTATTTCACCGTTGATATTCCCCTCAACAACCTGACTATCCGTACCGGATACCTGGGTGATTTTTACAGAACCGATGTAAACGATATTGTTACAAACATTGTTTCGCACCAGTTTATGGTCGGGTTAGCCGTCGAGTCGCTTAATTTTGGCGGGTTGAAGGCAAAAAACAGTAAACTAATAAAAAGCAGCTATTATTGATATGCAATATAATTTCGACGAAATCATCGACCGGTCAACCTCACACAGTGTAAAGCTGAATAAGCTGAAGACGGTTTTCGGGCGCGATGACCTCATCCCCCTCTGGGTGGCCGACATGGATTTTCTATCGCCTCCGGCAATTACCGAAGCGCTGATCGAGAGAACCCGACACGGTATTTTCGGATATACGGTCCCTTACGACGGGTATTTCCTTTCCATCATCAACTGGCTCAAAGACAGACACAGTTATGAAGTTTACCGCAATGAAATCACTTTCGTTCCGGGTGTAGTGAAAGGCTTTGCCTTTGCTATTGATGCGTTTACCAAAAAAAACGACAAGATAATCATTCAGCCGCCGGTTTATCATCCGTTTCGGATTGTTCCCGAAGCGCTTGAAAGACGGGTTGTAAACAATCCTTTGCTTTTGGAGAACGGAAAATACTCTATCGATTTTGAAGGATTAAAGGAAATTATCGCCGAAAACGATTGCAAGATGCTTATCCTCTGCAATCCTCACAATCCTGTAGGAAGAGTATGGAATGAAGATGAACTGATACAACTGGCAGAAATCTGTTGTGACAACAACATCCTGGTTGTTTCCGACGAAATTCATTCCGACCTGACCTTGCCCGGGTTCAGGCACCGACCCTTTGCCACGGTGTCGGAAAAGGCAAAAGAGAACAGTATCACGCTGATGGCCCCAAGCAAAACCTTCAACATTGCCGGGATTGTCAGTTCTTTTGCCGTTATCCACAACCCGGAGATAAGGAAGCTGTACTTGAATTACCTGGCTCCCCGGGAACTCGACCAGGCAACTATTTACGCACTGGCTGCTACCGAAGCCGCATACAATTACGGTGAGGAATGGCTGGATCAGGCACTGGCATACATTCAGAAAAATATCGATTTCGTTGAAAATTACCTAAAGGAATACATTCCGCAAATCAACGCAGTGAAGTCTGAAGCTACCTTTCTCGTCTGGCTGGATTGCAGGGCGTTGAACCTTACGCAGCAGGAACTGGTTGACCTGTTTGTCAACAAAGCAAAACTGGCGCTAAACGACGGCACTGTTTTCGGGAAGGAAGGAGAAGGATTTATGCGGTTGAACGTGGGTACACCCCTTTCGAACATCGAGAAAGCACTCGATAATCTGAGAAAAGCGATAAACAGCTAAAACTATTTTCCCCGCACATTGTTAAAATTTCACACACTTAATCATATAAAAACAAATTCAATGAAAATTTCTGACAGCAAATATGTAACCCTGACATACGATCTAAACGTAGGCGAAGGGGACGAACGTGAACTCATGGAACAGGCCACTCCCGAAAAGCCGCTCGAATTTATTTTCGGCACAAACTCGATGCTGAAAGCTTTCGAAGACAATATCTACGGGCTTTCGGAAGGCGATCCATTTAAGTTTACACTGAGTCCTGAAGAGGCTTACGGTGATTTTGACGAATCAAGGATCATTGACCTCCCCAAAAACATTTTCGAGGTGGACGGAAAGATAGACAATGAAATGCTTTTCGAAGGCAATACATTGCCCATGATGGATACCGATGGAAACCGGCTGATGGGATCGGTTGTCTCCATTACTGGCGACACGGTAACCATGGATTTCAACCATCCCCTGGCAGGCGAAACCATGCATTTTGAAGGGACTGTGCAAGGTGTACGTGACGCCTCTCCCGAAGAGATAGCGGCCCTGTTTTCCGGAAGTGGATGCGGTTGCGGAAGTGGAGGTTGTGGCGGTTGCGATGAGGAAACCGAGTCCGGAGGCTGTGGAAGCGGCGGTTGCGGAAGCGGTTGTAGCTGTTAACCGTTTCGTCCCAAAAAGTAAAAAATCACAGACATGGATAATGCCTGCGATTTTTTTATATACACGTTTATTGTAAGCCCAAGCTTATGATTCTGGCATTAGATCTGGCATTACCCGTTTCGAACCCGACGGTCCAGTTTCTGCTCCTGTTCTCGATTGTCCTGATTGCACCCATTGTTTTCAATCGAATAAAAGTGCCGTCACTTATCGGACTAATCATTGCCGGAGCTGTAATTGGCCCTTTCGGACTGTTTATCATGTCGCGTGACAGCAACATGATCATGCTCGGCAATGCCGGCTTGTTATACATCATGTTCCTGGCAGGCATTGAAATCGACGTTGCCGAGTTTAAAAAAAACAGCTCCAGAAGCTTGGTTTTTGGCCTGCTCACCTTTTCAATTCCTATGACAATAGGTGTTTTTGCCGGATATTACCTGCTCAGCTTAAGCTTGATCTCTTCGGTGCTGCTGGCCAGTATGTTTGCGTCACACACCCTTATTGCCTACCCCATAATCAGTAAGTTAGGAGCCGGGAAGAACAGAGCGGTAACCGTTGCTATCGGCGGGACTATGATTACCGACACGCTGGCATTGTTGGTGCTGGCAGTTATCATCAGCATGAACGAAGGCCAGGTCACAACTGCGTTCTGGGCACAACTGACACTCTCCATCATCGTCTTCACACTGGTGGTTGCTTTTCTTTTTCCCCTTGTAGGCAGGTGGTTTTTCAAAAAATTCCAGGACAGTGCGTCGCAGTTCATTTTCGTGATGGGGATGATCTTTCTGGGAGGTTTCCTGGCAGAACTGGCGGGGATTGAAGCCATCATCGGCGCCTTTCTGGCCGGATTGGCTATGAACAAGCTTATTCCACACATTTCACCGCTGATGAACCGGATCGATTTCGTAGGAAATGCCATTTTCATTCCCATATTTCTGATCAGTGTGGGGATGCTTATCGATTACCGGGCGTTCGTTACCGGATTTGAAACTATCAAGGTAGCCATCGTGATGACGGTTGTGGCCATTTCAGCAAAGTTTCTGGCGGCTTGGGCCACACAGAAAATTTACGGTTATTCCAACGCCGAACGGAAGCTTATTTTCGGCTTGAGCAACGCTCAGGCCGCAGCCACGTTGGCTGCTGTCATGGTAGGACATCGAGTGGGCTTACTCGACGACAACATCCTGAACGGCACCATCGTGATGATTCTCGTTACGTGCACCATCGCTTCGTTTCGTGCACAGAAAGGTGCTATCGACCTCTCTTTTGCCGAAGGTAACCTGGAAGACGAGAACACCTTAACCGAGGAACGGATCCTCATCCCCATCGCCAACAAGGATACGCTGAAAGATTTGGTCGAACTGAGCCTGGTTATTAAATCCAGAACCAACACGCAGGATTTATATGCGCTCAACATCATCAAGAGCACCGGGACAACACCTCAAGCGGAGAAAGAGTCGCTAAAGCTACTGGAAGAAGCCGTCAGGCTGGGTGCAGGTGCAGAAACCGTTATTCAGCCCCTCCGCCGGTACGACATGAATGTGTTGAACGGAATTTTGGGTATTGTAAAAAAATACGCCATCACCGATGTGGTTATGGGTTTGCATGTAAAACAGGAAATATCGGAATCGTTTCTGGGCGACCTTATCGAGGGTATCCTGGAAAAAACACGTTCAACCACCTTTGTTTACAAAGCCATTCAGCCGCTATCGACAATCAAAAAGAGGTTGGTAATCATTCCTCCCAACGCCGATAAGGAAATCGGGTTCCCGTTCTGGCTTTCGAAAATCTGGAACTTGGGCAGAAATACGGGAGCAAAACTCAGTTTTTACGCCACCAATGATATACTTGAAATTTTAAAGCAAATCAACAAAACACATCCCATTGATGTTGATTTTAAAGAATTCAGCGATTGGAACGATTTTTTGGTCTTATCGAAGGAAGTTGGTAAAGATGTGGGATTGATTATCGTGATGAGCCGTTTACGCAAAGCTTCGTACCACGAAACCATGAAACGTGTTCCCGATTACATCAACAAGTATTTCAAGAACACCAACTTCATGCTGCTCTATCCGGTTCAGTCGGCCACTACGGATAATTATCACAACGACATGGCCAACGCCTCACTGCTTGCCTCCATCAGGAATCTCGGCGGATTTGGCGAAGCCCTCCTTTCGACGGTAAAGAAAAGCGACCCGTCTGAGTAACGGATGATCTCAACAAATTGTGCTAATTCATCTTTTTCACGTTAATTAATCGTATTTTTGCAAAAAAGAACTCAATGAATACTTTCGGAAATATTTTCAGGCTTACATCGTTTGGAGAGTCCCACGGTGAAGCCGTGGGGGGAGTTATTGACGGTTGCCCGCCGGGGATCGAGCTGGATTTGGAATTCATCCAAAACGAACTCGACAGGCGACGCCCGGGACAATCGCGCATTACCACACCACGCGTCGAATCGGACAAGGTGGTTTTTCTGTCCGGCATCTTCGAAGGCAAAACAACCGGAACCTCCATCGGTTTTATCATTAAGAATGAAAATCAACACTCGGCCGATTATAACAACCTGAAAGATATTTATCGCCCTTCACACGCCGATTATACCTATTTTCAAAAATACGGCATCCGCGATCACCGCGGCGGTGGCCGGTCATCAGCACGAGAAACCATAGCCCGAGTAGTGGCGGGAGCTGTGGCCAAATTGTACCTGAAGCAGGCCGGTGTATCGGTTACCGCCTACACTTCACAGGTAGGTGAAATTAAACTGGACAACAACTACAAACAATACGACCTTACCACTATCGAAGACACGCCCGTTCGATGCCCCGATACCGAAAAGGCAAATGAGATGATCAACCTTATCAAGGAAGTCCAGTACAAAGGGGATACCATCGGGGGAGTGGTTACCTGCGTTATACAGGGGACACCCGTAGGCCTTGGCGAGCCGGTCTTTGGGAAGCTGCACGCGGCACTGGGCTCGGCCATGCTCAGCATTAACGCCGTGAAAGGATTTGAGTACGGACACGGCTTCGATGTAAGTCGCCGGGGTTCGGAAATGAACGATTCATTTTTCAACGACAACGGGAAAATAAGTACCCGCACCAACTATTCCGGCGGTATCCAGGCGGGTATTTCCAACGGACAGGATATTTATTTCCGGGTGGCCTTCAAACCTGTTTCCACCATTTTAATGGAACAGCAAACCGTGGATGTCCACGGAAACGACACGACCATTAAGGCCCGCGGGCGACACGACGCATGCGTTCTTCCCCGTGCTGTGCCCATCGTTGAGGCTATGGCCGCCATGGTTATCCTGGACTACTACCTGCTGGCTAAAATGTAATTTTCCTGTCGCCCATTTGGCTTTACAAAGATTTTTTGCATCTTTGCAAATTATTGTATTTTAACAACAGGGTCTGTCCCAAAAATAAAAAAATGATTTTCACAATCCATAATATACAGATAATCAGATTATGCTTGTTGGCATTTGAGGTAAAAATCACTTTTTGAGGAGACTAAATACAAGATACCCTACTGTAAGTGATGAACACGGATTTGATGTGGCAAAAATTTATCAAAGAAAGAGACGATCTTTCTTTCTCTCTTGTATACAATACCTATGTGGAAGTACTATATGCCTACGGAATTCACTTGGGCTTTCGTGACGAACTATGTAAAGATGCCATCCAGGATGTTTTTTACAACATATATGTAAAGAAAAGCGAATTAAAAAAAGTTAAAAACCCCACGGCATATCTTTTTAAATCTTACAAATACCGCCTTATCGACCTTGCCCGTAAAGAAGCAAAAATTGAAACCATAGACTCGTGCAGCGATTCTTTTACACTAGACATCACCATTTTAGACAATATAATCGATGCGGAAGAATCGATCCTCCTGAAGAACAAGGTTAAAAAATTGCTGGAATGCCTGTCGGGGCAGCAGCGCGAAGCCGTGTATATGAAATACATGCTTGGCCTGGGTTACGACGAGATAAGCGAAATATTGCAGATTAATCCCGATTCCGTAAGAAAATTAATGTACCGCTCCATGGAAAAAATAAGACAAAACATCGATAATGACCACCCCGAATGGCTACCCTTGTTCATAGTCCTGTTCCTCAGCTTTTAGCTATCCCTACAGGTTCCCCTCCCCTAAAAAACATTAATTTTATATTTTTTTCATTTTTTTTGTCCACAAATGAAAAAAATAAACGTCCTATATATAAAACAATATATGTGAAAAACGATCGGTATTTTCTTTTCAACGAAGATTTTATACAATGGAGACTTTTCCGGACGGAGGAGCAAAACAGACAATGGGAGAAGTTCAGGTTAGAGAATCCGCATCTTAAGGAGGACCTGGACGAAGCCATAAGACGGTTCAATGCCCTGGGAATGAATCGCGTCTCTTTGTCGAAAGATGAAAAAGATGCAATTTACTCTGCCGTTATGCAAAACATCCGTAAACACGAAAAGCGGAAGCACCGACTGCAAGTCTGGTTGACGGCAACTGCAGCTATCCTCGTCATCACAATCCTGTCCACCTTGTTTGTTCGGTTGAATAAAGACAATGGATCGGCTTTTTTGACCGAGAATAGCAGCATTATAGGAGAGACTCTGCCTAAAGAAGAAATATGTCTCTTCTCAGGTGGAGATAAAATCAATATTGCCAACCAATCGGACATCCAGCTGCAAAAGAATGCCAAAGTTCTGATTACAAACAATACTGAAGCAAAAAAAGAGTTGGTATTGAATTCCGTGAAAATGAATAAGCTGGTGGTCCCTTTCGGCAAGCAATCAACGCTTATGCTGGCCGACGGAACGAAAATCTATATAAACTCCGGGACACAGGTCGATTTTCCGTCCGAATTTAATGGAAAAACAAGAGAAATTCATGTTAACGGCGAAGTTTTCATTGATGTTGCAGAAGATACAAAAAAACCGTTTATCGTTCATACCGACCGGATGGATATCCGTGTACTCGGCACATCATTCAATGTTTCGGCCTATCGCGACGATATGGAAAAAACAGTCGTTCTGGTAAAGGGAAAGGTCTCCGTAAAAACGGAACAACAGGTAACAGAGATGCTTCCCAACGAAAAAGTGGAATTGACAAACGGTCAGATAACAAAAGAAACGGTGGATGTCTCTGAATACATCAGTTGGACGAATGGCGTACTGGAATTTTACGAAACCCCTGTTTCGGAAATACTAAAAAAAGTAGGGAGGTATTACAACGTGCAGTTCGAAAGCAGTCCGGATATTCCGCTCAGTGCCCGGACCTGTTCGGGAAAGCTTTTTCTATCGAATAACCTGGACAGCGTGATGACCTCGGTCTCCGTTTTGTCGTCAACTAAGTATCACCGCGAAAATAACATTATTTATATTACTAAAAAATAGATTGCCTATGAAAAAATAAAAAAAGAAACAAAAAGATCGGGCGACGGTGGCACATCGCCCGATCGGGTGGAAATTTAATTCACAGATAATCCTTAGAAAATAAATTACCTAAACTAAAAATTCATTACAAATGTATGGAAAATAAAATAAGATTTAACCAGAGAGCATTTAAAAAGTGCGACAAAACCCTAAAAATCATGAAGATTTCATTTTTAATGCTTTTTCTCTGCTTTTTTACCATTACCGCAGGTAACGTTTTCTCCCAGCAAAAAGAGCTCTCATTGGAGCTGAATAACGTCACCCTAAAAAAAGCTATTTCGGAAATCGAAAAGACAAGCGATTATGTTTTTCTTATTACCGACGAAGCACGGAGAGAATTGAACCGAAAAATATCGGTGCGGGCAAAGAAAGAGAGTATTCAAACCATCCTGAAAAGTATCTTTAACGATACTAACCTGGATTATACGACTATAGAACGACAGATTTCGGTATATAAAAATCATAAACCCAAAACGGAGGAGAGTGAAAAAGTTGCCAAAATTGAGCCTGAACAGCAAAAAAGAACAATTACCGGGATCGTCGTGGATGCAACAGGTGTACCCATTATCGGGGCTAACATTATTGAAGCCGGAACAACCAACGGAACGGTCACCGATGTGGACGGGAAATTTTCATTAAGCGTGGATAACAATGCCACTATTCGTATTTCTTATATTGGATATTTAGAGCAAAACATTGGTACGGCTGGACAAAATTCATTCATTATCACCTTGTTAGAAGATGTGCAGACATTGCAGGAAGTTGTAGCTATCGGATACGGGACTCAACGTAAAGAAAATCTCGTTGGAGCTGTATCTGCTGTTTCGGGCGAAGAGATTCAAGCAGTTCATTCTGGTGATGTAACAAACGCTGTCTCTGGACGTTTACCGGGGGCAATTGTTATGCAACCTTCGGGAGAACCAGGTCGCAATGAAGCAAAAATTTTGGTACGCGGTAGAACAACTCTCGGCGATAATACAGGACCACTTGTTGTAATCGATGGAATTCCAGACAGAAGCTTATACGAAATAGATCCAAATGATATTGAAAGTATTTCTCTATTGAAAGATGCCTCTGCCGCCATTTACGGATCTCAGGCAGCTAATGGTGTAATTCTAGTAACGACCAAAAGCGGCTCAGAAGGTAATTGGATGAGTTACAGGTTTTATCAGGGATTTAAAACACCTACGGTTCTGCCTAAAGTTGCCAATGCTGGAGAATATGCTCAATATATCAGCGATTATCAAGATTATGAAGGTCTTGCAAGACTTTATTCTGATAAAGATGTTGAATTATATAAAAATGGAAAGGATCCCTGGGAACACCCACAAACTGATTGGATGAGTGACCTTGTTAGAAAATGGACGACAGAAAGCAACCATCATCTATCCTTAAGCGGTTCACACAATAAAATGAGATATTACGCATCTCTCGGCTTCAGAAACGACCAAGCAATGTACGCCCAAGAATCTACAAATTACAAGCAATATAACTTAAGATTAAAGTTGGATATTCCTGTAACTGATTGGCTGGAAACGTCGGTTTATTATGGAGGGTTCATGACCACAAGAAAATATCCCACTACCTCAACTTATCAATTAGTGGGTTGGGCAACAATGGCATTACCCACACAACCTTCTTTTTGGCCGACCGGGGAACCGGGCCCTGACTTTGAAGGAGGAGTCAACCCAGTGGTAAATACAAGTTTCGATGCGGGCTATGATCAGCAAGATAATTATAAAAACGAGGTAACATTCAGAGGAACCTTTAAGCCGAAAAAAATAAAAGGTTTTACTCTTAACGGATTTTACACTTTTGATGTGAACAATCAAAATAGAAAACTCTTCAGGAAACCCTGGACTTTATATTACCCAGATTGGGATTCCGCGGTGCGCAATTCTGAGGGGTATATTACCAGTATGGAGTTAACACCGAGAAAAAGAGGATTGGAGAATCCGGAACTTACCGAAGCAAATTTTAGGTATTTGAAAAAAATGTACAACATAAACGCAACCTATGAGAAAGACCTAGGCGATCATGCTTTTTCTATTTTTGGCGCTTTCGAAGAATTAAAAGAAAATATATACGGATTTGATGCGTACAGAAAATACTTTATTTCCGATCTTGTTCAAACTCTTGATGCGGGGGGAGAAAAAGACAAAACAAACTCCGGGCAGATGAGTATTTATGCAAGACAATCGTGGATTGGAAGACTAAATTATAATTTCAGAGAAAAATATCTTCTCGAGTTTATCTTACGCCGAGACGGCTCCTTGAAATTTCCACCAAACAGCAGATGGGGAAATTTTCCCGCAGTTTTGTTTGCTTGGCGTGCTTCTGAAGAAGATTTTTGGAAAAACAACCTTTCTGTAATTGACTATTTTAAACTAAGAACATCATACGGACAAATGGGTATGGACCCGGGAGACCCTTTTCAATATATCAATAAATACAGTCTGGGAACTGGAATGACATTCGGTAGTAATAAAGATGTAGTAACAAAGATATATCAATCTGTTATTGCCAATCCGAAAATAACATGGGAAAAACAAACGACATTCAATTTCGGCTTCGATTCTCAATTCTTGAATCAAATGTTCCACCTCAATACCGAGTTTTTCTATAACAAACGTTCTGATATTTTAGCTGCGCGCGACGCATCTGTTCCTGCATATACAGGTCTAGCCTTACCGTTGGAGAATATTGCAATTGTTGATAACAGAGGATTTGAAATTGATGCCGGATTCCATAAAAAGATTACGTCTGATTTAAGTTTGGACTTAACTGGAAACGTAAGCTGGAACAAGAATAAAATTGTTTTTATGGATGAACCTGAAAGAGCTGTCCCCTGGCAACGATTAACAGGACATCCATACGGAGCACAACTGGTTTACAAAGCCATTGGCATATTTAAAACACAAGCCGAAATAGATGCTTATCCACATTGGAGTGGGGCAAAACCGGGAGATGTTATTTTTGAGGACGTAAGTAAAGACGGAAAAATAAATGCAGATGACAGGATTCTTTTGGACAAAACCGATGCTCCACAAGTTTTTTATGGAATGATCTTGGACCTAACTTATAAAAATTGGGCGCTTTCTTTACAAGGACAAGGACAAGGTACATATTATAAAAGTCCAATTGAAGGCAACAGAGGAATCGGACAAAACGTTTACAAATGGATGGCAACAGATTATTGGACTCCGGAAAACAGTAATTCCAATAAGGCTCGTCCGTTCCATAGAGCCGACCAATACTGGTCTTATATCAGCAATGCAAATACATACTGGTATGACAATATGGCTTATTTCCGCTTGAAAAATGTAGTTGTAAGTTATAATTTACCAAAAGAATTAACAAGTAAAGCCGGATTGGCAAATGTGAACATTTTCGCCTCGGGTTACAATTTATTTTTGATTTACTCCAAGCAAAGAAATTACGATCCGGAAGTTGGGAATCCCCAATATTATCCGGCAATGAGAACAGTATCACTGGGAGTAAAGGTTAATTTTTAATATAAATAACCCTGTAATCACACAAATAATATGAAAAAATATAAAAACATTCAATACTGTTTAATTGCATTTCTACTCTCCTTCATTCTTTCCTCTTGTGAGAACGCATTGGATCAAAAGCCTGTAGATTCATTCAATGAAGAGTCGCTCTTTCGGGATATAAATCTTGCGGAAGCATTTCTATACCAATGTTACGATGTGATGGGCGGAGACAGGGAAGAAGTTTTAGGGATGCGTGAAGATTTATTGTCATCTTCAACGGATGAACTTCTGAATATTCATAGAGCTGGACAAGTCACTTTTACAAAAGGGAACCTTACTCCCGATTATTTAGGCCACTTTGGTAATTGGCGATATGGATGGATACTGTGGGACTTTAATTACTCTAATATTAAAAACGTTAACACTCTTTTGGGAGGTATCGACGAAGTTCCTACACAATCAAAAGCCGATGAGGATAAAATTGAACAGATTAAAGCGGAAGCTTATTTTATAAGAGCTTTTAATTATACAAACCTCCTTCGTTCATACGGAGGAGTAGTGCTTATCGATAAAAAGTTTAATTTAGACGATGATTTTTTATCCCAGGAAAGAGCTTCATTGGAAGAAACGTTGAATTTTATTTTAGTCGACTTAGACAAAGCGATTGCCGGATTACCTGATAAAAACGAGATAGCTCAGGGCAGAGCCACCAAAGGTGCGGCTGCTGCACTAAAATCAAGACTTTTAAGTTTTGTTTCAGGAGAATTGATGAATGGCGGATATGAATCTTCGAACGATTTAGTTTCCTTTCAAGACAATAACAGAAGACAACGACTTACGGATGCGAAAAATGCGGCCAAAGATATTATTGACGGAAAATTTGGACATTATGCCCTTTCAGGTGCCACCCATGAGCCCCCTTTAAATATGACGAATGAAGAACTGATGGCTTACGCTGAAAATTATAGCAATATTTTTCTACAAAAAGGAGCTTGGAATGACGAGGTTATTTTTGGAATACAATACCTTAACAGGCAGGGAAACAGAGCCGTCAACAACCTGTATTGGGGACCAAACGGATACAATTGTTGGGGGAATAACGAACCCACAGAACATATTGTTAGACAATTTGAAATGGAAGATGGAACTTCGTTCAAATGGGATAAGTACAATCCGGGACAAATAAACATTCGGGAATTTACAAAAACGCAATTGGATGCAAATCCGGAACTAAACCCTTATGTTGGCAGAGAACCTCGTTTCTATGCAAATATTCTTTTCGATGGAGCTCCTTGGCGCGATAGATCATCAACAAATAACAAGATTCAAATAGCCTCACAAGTAGATGCTCCCGGAGCAAGTATTATGGGTGCGAAAAGCGTGGCCGAAAAAATGCAAGCCATAGCAACGCTTGAACCTGTCATTACGGGAGGAAACGACTCCAGACAAGCCGCTAACCAAGCATGGAACGGAACAAAAACAGGTTATTACCTAAGAAAAATGCTGGACATTAGTATTGATGGAGAGATAGATAATAATGAAAATACTTGGCTCGAAATGCGTTTTGCAGAAGTATTGTTGGATTATGCCGAAGCCTGTATCGAATTGGGAGAAATAGAAGAAGGCATTACAACCATCAACAAAATCAGAAACCGTGCCGGGCTACCAGGACGTTCAATTACCGTTAGTCAAGAGCAGGCAAGAGAATGGTATAGACACGAAAGATTAATTGAAATGTTCGCCGAAGGAGATAGATGGTACAGTATACGAAAATGGATGATTTGCGATAAAGTAATTGCAGATTTCCATCCAATGTATATTTACCACTTTAATGACGGAGTATCAATGTACATATATAATACAACAGCTCTGGCAGATACAAGAAAATGGGATAATAAGAATTATTGGCTGCCTATTTCAAGGACAGAAATAAACAAGGCTCCCCAGTTAAAACAAAATCCGGGTTACTAAATCAAAATAAAACAACAATGAACTATTCAAGAAGAAAATTTATCAAAACTGCAGGACTGGCTACTGCCGGAACAATTATCTCTTCCAGGGTCGCCTTGGGGTCTAACTCCATCTGGACGTCCAACAGCAACACGCTGAAAGTGGGGCTGATCGGTTGTGGTGGCCGCGGGACAGGTGCCGCAGGAGAAGCATTGAATGCCGATCCGAACGTCATCTTAACCGCAATGGCGGATGCTTTTGAAGATCAGCTGCAAACATCATTCAACACCCTTAAAGAAAAGTACGGGAATAAAGTGCAGGTGCCGGAAAGCAATAAATTCGCCGGTCTCGATGCCTTCCAAAAATTGATCGACTCCGATGTGGATGTTGTCCTGCTTGCCGCGCCCCCCTGTTTCAGGCCTCAACACCTGGAAGCAGCCGTTAACGCCAACAAGCATGTCTTCTGTGAGAAACCCTTTGCCGTGGACGCTCCCGGTTTACGAAGGGTGATGGATGCCGCAAAGAAGGCCAAGGCAAAAAACCTGTCCCTGGTTTCCGGATTCTGCTGGAGGTACCATCAACCCAAAAGAGATACCTTCGGAAGGGTTCTGAACGGTCAGATCGGAGAGATCCTGGGTGGGGAGGCAACTTACAACACCGGTGAACTGTGGTTCAAGGAAAGACAACGCGGCTGGTCAGACATGGAGTACAAACTCCGTAACTGGCTTTATTACAACTGGCTTTCGGGAGACCACCTTATTGAACAGGCCATCCACAGTATCGATATGTTCTCCTGGGCAATGGGGGACAAAGCTCCGCTGAAAATCAGCGGTACCGGCGGAAGGCAAAAGAGAACCGATCCGAAGTTCGGAAATGTATACGACCATTTCGGACTGACCTACGAATATGATAACGGCGTGAAAATATATTTCTTCTGCCGTCAACAAGCGGAAACAACCCCTTCCTATGCGGTTGAATTAATTGGAAAGGACGGTAGATGCTACGTAGACTGTCGAACCGGCGAACATAAAATTACCGGAAAAAACGCGTGGAACCTGGCTGACGTGACCAAATTCACAGATGCGGAAGCTTACAAGCAGACAAAGGTAAGAGGCATGTACCAGGTGGAGCACGACGAATTGTTTGCTTCCATCCGGGCAAACAAGCCGATGAACGACGGCGAGTGGATGACGCGCTCCAACCTGCTCGCTCTGGCCGGCCGCATGGCTGCCTACTCGGGACAGACCATCACCTTTGACCAGGCGCTGAACTCATCGGAGGTATTGTTCCCGGGAGATATTTCCCGGGATACAAAGTACGACCTTCCCATTGCGATACCGGGGGTTACAGCATTTAAATAAACCAACATGAACAAAAGAGATTTTATCAAATCGGCAGCGGTGATGGCGGGAGTTTCTGCCATCACCCCGTTTGCAACCGTATCGGGCAAAAATAAAACACCATCTGCGGCGGCACAGCAAAAATCCAAGGTGTCGTTAAAAAAAGCGTTGGTCTTCGGGATGATCCAGGACAAGGGTTCACTCACGGACAAGTTCAAGATTGCCCGGGATGCGGGTTTTGACGGAGTTGAGCTCAATAGTCCGACCGACCTTTCCTTAACCGATCTCCTTCAGGCAAAACGGAATGCCGGCATAGAACTGCCCAGCGTGATCAATAAGGACCATTGGTCAAAACCGTTATCGGATCCGGATCAACGAATCAGGCAGCAATGCATTGAATCGGTGATCAAGTCTATGCATGAAGTGAAAGAACTGGGTGGAGACACCGTATTGGTCGTTCCAGGCGTAGTGAATGAAAAGGTATCCTATGAACAAGCGTACATAACCTCGCAAAGCGCGATCAGAGAACTGATTCCCCATGCTGAAAAAACGGGTGTGCAAATTGCCCTGGAAAACGTTTGGAACAACTTTATACTCAGCCCCGTAGAAGCAAAGCGATTTATCGATGAACTCAACCACCCGCTGGTCGGCTGGTATTTCGATATCGGAAATGTGCTCCGGTACGGATGGCCGGAACACTGGATCCACACCTTGAAGTCCCGTATCATGCGGCTGCACATCAAGGAGTTCAGCCGTGAGAACATGAACTCGAAAGGATTAAGGGAGGGCTTTAAGGTAGAACTCCTTGAGGGAGACAACAACTGGCCGGTGGTCATGAAAGCCGTACGGGACACTGGCCATAAAGGAGGTTGGCTGACCGCTGAAGTTCCCGGTGGAGATTTAACGCATTTAAAGAAAATCTCCGCACTGATGGACAAGATCATTTCCTTTCTGTGAAAGGTAATAAACTCATAATGGGATAATTATTTTTTACAGGGTGAGTTTCTGTGAAAAACCATCAAGATTCGTTAACGGTCGGATAGGAGGAAAACAAAGCAGTTTTCTTCCTATTTGACTTCTTTTGTTTTCAAACGAAAATTGACTCAATCTCTTGACTCGCGAGTGAACACTTTTTGTTGATAATCGTTGTAAAAAGCTTAAAATGACTAAGCTGAAGAGAACCCCGCTATTTCCATTCATAGTGAAGAAATGCCAGAAAATCTAAAAAATAGCACAAGCACTAATGGATCACATTATTTATTGAATTTATAGCAATTCCGTGTTCATAATGACCTGCCCACTCGCCTCTGGCGTACTAGTCCCGTGAGTATCATTGATGTTCATCAGCACCATTGTGGTAGTACTCAACTCAAACACGTTAAAATTGAAATATAATACCAGCAATAAAATTAAAGACAGAGTTTATCTGATCACAGTCACGGGCACATCTTTAAACATATAACCATTATCACTTATTCTTAAAGGCTTGCCACTTTCTACAGTCACATTTTGAAGGACAACCTCCTTTGTGATGATATAGGGAAAGTTTTCTACATGGGTTTCGTCATTTCTGTCTTTATTAAAATTGGCAAAAATTTATCAATAAAAGATACGACTCGTTTTTTTACATTATTTATAATACTTATGTAGAATCGCTTTACGCTTATGAAATTCATTTGGGTTATAAAAAAAAATTATGAAAAAATGCCATTCAAGACGTTTTTTATAGAATATATAGTTCGAAAAACAAATTGAAAAATATTTAAAATCCTACGGCATATCTCTTTAAATCCTATAAAAACCGATTGATCGATCTTGCCCGGAAAGAGCAAAAAATCAACTATTTTGACTTGTGCAGTACCGAAGATACTTCTACCATCGATATTACTATTTTAGACGATATAATTGATGCAGAAGAATCAATGCTATTGAAAAATAAGGTCGAAGAAATATTAGGGTGCCTGTCGGAACAACAGCGAGAAGCATTGTTTATAAAATACGCACTTGAGTTAAACTATGAAGAAATAAGCGAAATACTGCAGATTAATCCCAACTCGGTAAAAAAACTAATATACCGTTCCATGAAGAAGTTAAGGCAAAATATAGGAGATAATCACCTGACATTATTACTCATTTTTCTTCTAAACTGCAACATTTATTTTAATCCATAAATATTAAATTTTACACTTTTTTGTCCACTTATTTAAGAATCAAACATCATATAGTAAATGCCATATATTAAAAAAGTTTCTATGTTTGAAAACGGGAACACCGGTTAAATAGGCATAAAAAAGCTATCTCATTTTAGTTAACTTTGTATTTAAAAGATAAACAGAGAATTAACTTCAATAATATAGCTTATGAAACGAGTACAAATTAACGAATTAAATTTCAAAGGACAAAATATTTATATAGGAATAGATGTCCATTTGAAAAGTTGGTCGGTTACGATTCTCTCTGAACATTCGGTTCTGAAGAAATTCAGTCAAGATCCACAAACGGAGGTCTTACACAAATTTTTGACGTGTAATTATCCCGGAGCAACTTATTATTCGGTTTACGAGGCGGGGTTCTGAGGATTTTGGATACACCGGGAGTTGGTTCACTGGGGAATTAACAATATCGTTGTTAATCCGGCGGATGTACCGACCATGAGTAAAGAGAAGTTGCGCAAGACCAATTCGGTTGACAGCAGCAAATTAGCCAGAGAGCTGCGTTCGGGAACGTTGAGAGGTATTTATGTCCCGGATGATGTGATTCTGGAAATGCGTTCTTTGATAAGGTTAAGAAATATGGTTGTAAAAGACACGACAAGAGAGAAGAACCGGATAAAATCCCTGTTGCGTTTTCACGGGATTGATATTCCCGATCAGTTTACCAGGCATTCGGTTGGTAACCGGTCAAAACGCTTTTTGCAGTGATTGCAATCGGTTGAACTTTCCACCGAGTATGGCAAGAAAACCTTGGATTTGCACATTGAGCAGCATGTCCGTTTGCGCTCAACGCTTTTGGAGCAAACAAGAACAATCCGCAGCATATCGCTCAAAGAACCGTTTAAAGAAGATATTCGTCTGCTCACCTCCATTCCCGGCATCGGAATGACTACCGCCACATCATTGCTCTTTGAGATAGACGATATCTGACGGTTTGTCAACGCGGATATGTTAGCCTCCTTTGTGGGGTTGGTGCCGATGTGTCATTCCAGTGGGAAAAAAACGGAACGGGTAATATAACCCTGCGTAAGCACGCGACCCAGAGAAGCCTTTTAATTGAAGCCGCATGGATAGCTATACGAAAAAATCCGGCAATGACATTGGCTTATAAAGGATTTCGTAAAAGAATGAACGCCCAAAAGTTCATTGTCAAAATTGCCCGTAAATTACTGAACAGAATATTTTTCGTGCTTAAACGTAAACATGAATATGTACCTTGTCTTGTCGGATAACAGACAATCCTATAACGTAAACAGCTTTCTACCCAGGAGAGACCCCTATCATTATATTGCAGCTTTGAAGTCTGCTTAAAAAAAGTTTGTGACTCCCGCCTATACTAAACTAATAAAGGAACTTGCAGCTCTTGATAAAACAAATAGCCTGCTGTGGAAAGTCTATTACGATAGGATTTACAATTGGTTTTTTTTAGCCATATGGACAGTGTCAGTAATACTGAAAAAGGAGGCGGAATATCCACCTCCTAAAGTAGCATTACTGCATACCGTCAGGGTACTTATTGCTGATAGGTTGCCCCCCGGCAGAGCCTGTTTCCTCTTAACGCACTGATAAAAAGATAAAATTTAAAAGTTAATTAAAATGAATTGTCCAATTTTATTTGGATTTTAGATGGAAAGTCTACGCCGCCGTCAATCTTGAAACAGCCGAAGATGAGTTGGACAACCTCGAACTCAAATGGGGTGAAGACTATCCCATAGTGATAAAATCGTGGCGCAATACTGGTATAAACTTTCGGCTTATTTCGGGTTTTCGGATGCCATCCGGCGCATCATCTACACTACCAACACAGTGGAAGGATATCATCGACAGATACGTAAAGTGACTAAAAACAAGGGTGTCCTTCCAAATGATACGGCTCTGGAAAAACTGGTTTATCTTGTCTTCCACAATATCCGCAAGAAATGGACTACGCCTCTTTCCTATTGGGGCAAACCGCTCAGCAACTGACAATTAAGTTCCCCGAGAGATTTAGGCTCTTTGATTGAATGGAATTTACACTTTTATTTGTAAATTTGCACCGACCAACAAACGGTGGATCTGGCGTTGTACCATTGAAAAGAAAAATTGACACTGTTTAATTTACGCTACCAATTTTAGATAAGCCCGGAGACTTCTGATCACCAGGCGTCGTCCTTAATCAAACAGACTCATCTGTCCGGTGATTTCGTCCAATAGGTCGGTATCGTTGATATTGAGAGGTTCTTCGGCTTCAATCTCTACTTTCGACGGCTTGTCATTTTCATCCTCTTCGGGTTCAGGAAAACGTGTAGGCTCCAATTCCTTCACCTCTTTCACCTCGTAATTGGAAATCCTTTTTCCTTTGGCTTTAAAACTTTTCACGCCGATAAATTCTTCCACATCAATTTCAAGCGGCTCGCGGAAATCATCACCGCCGCCGAAAATGGCCTCCACACGCGGATAAACCACATCGGTCAGCAAAAACAACTTCGAATCGGGATTGTCTCCTAAGAAATTGGCTGCCTTATCGGTTGCATCGAACGTAAAACGCTTCAAATAAGCATATCCCTGATCGGCATCGAAAAGAGCAGCAGACCATATCTTGCCTTCATCGTACTTTTCAATGCGGACAAAATCGGGCTCAAAATGGTTACTCAAATCAAAATTGCACGTATAGAAATCCCCGTCCCTATTGACAACCAATATCTTATCCGACCCTAAAAATTCACCCAGATACAAGCCCTCTTCATCGTAGTTAAGCCGCAGCACGTCTGGATCGAACCAAACCTTCCGTCCTCCCAGTGTTGAGAGTCCTTTTTGTTTAAGCATAATGCGATGTACGTCGGCTTTTGTCAGAATATTTCCCATCGCTCCCCTACCCTTGATGGCGATCTCGCTGAAATCCTTCTCAAACTGTAAAATCCGTTGACGGGGTTTGGGTTTCAGGATGACCCGCACGGTCTCAGCTTCGCCGTTGGGGTTTGCGCTGAAATAAACGATGCGTGAAGCAGTCTTTCCCTGCGTCACATCATAATCCTTGTCTCGTGTAACTCCTGTTACCGGGAAACGCTTGATGTAATGTGCACCCGATTTCCCGTGACGGTAAATCACGTTATAAATGGTTCTCTTATCGTTCTTCTTAAAGACGTTAGCATATAAAATTCCTTTTCCCACAAACATTTTATCGCTAACCTTTACCACTTTGTATTTTCCGTCCTTGAAGAAAACGATGATGTCGTCAATATCGGAACAGTTGCAGACAAATTCGTCTTTCTTCAACCCGGTTCCGATGAATCCTTCTTCACGATTGATGTATAATTTTTCATTGGCTTCCGCCACCTTAACAGCTTCGATATTCTCAAAACTGCGAATTTCCGTACGTCGTGGATAATTCTTGCCGTACTTTTCTTTCAGCATCAGGTACCACGAGATGGTGTAATCGGTCAGGTTATCCAAATGGTGGTTGATCTCTTCTATCTCGCCCCTGAACCTGGCAATATTCTCTTCGGCCTTGTCGGAATTGAATTTCAGGATACGCGCCATCTTTATCTCCATCAGCCTCAGGATATCCTCCGATGTTATTTCGCGGATAAATGACGGCTTGTACGGTTCCAGGCGCTTATCGATATGGGCGACAGCAATCTCCATATTCCGGGCATTCTCAAACTCATTGTCCTTGTAAATGCGCTCTTCGATAAATATTTTCTCGAGTGATGCAAAAAGGAGGGCCTCCTGTTTTTCCTGTTTTTCAATTTCCAGTTCCAAACGGAGAAGCTCTTTAGTGCGATCGGTGGAGATGCGGAGCACATCGCTGACGGTAAGAAAATGCGGTTTGTCGTCCTCAATGATACAGCAATTGGGTGAAATATTGATCTCACAATCCGTAAATGCGTATAGGGCGTCGATGGTCCTGTCGGACGAAACCCCGGGAGCAAGCTGCACATGAATCTCCACATTTGCAGCCGTAATATCATCCACTTTCCGGATCTTTATCTTTCCCCGGTCGTTTGCTTTGATGATCGATTCTACAACAGAAGCCGTTGTTTTTCCATACGGCAGGCTAGTGATAACCAATGTCTTGTTATCGAGTTTTTTTATCGAGGCACGTACTTTTACCGACCCGCCCCGTTCGCCATCGTTGTATTTCTCCACATCGATATATCCACCGGTTTGGAAGTCGGGAAACAGGCTGAACTTCTTCCCCTGCAGGTATGCAACAGATGCATCGCACAGTTCGTTGAAGTTGTGCGGTAAAATTTTAGAGGTCAGGCCCACAGCAATACCCTCCGTGCCTTGCGCCAGCAGCAGCGGGAACTTAGCCGGTAGTGTTACGGGCTCTTTGTTTCGCCCGTCGTACGACGGTTTCCATTCGGTAGTTTTGGCATTAAAAAGAACCTCGAGAGCAAATTTTGTCAAGCGTGCTTCTATATACCTGGGTGCAGCAGCTCCATCTCCGGTATGTACGTTTCCCCAGTTACCCTGACAGTCGATTAGCATGTCTTTCTGGCCAAGCTGAACCAGTGCATCGCCGATGGAGGCATCACCGTGCGGGTGAAACTGCATGGTAAAACCGATAATGTTCGCCACCTTGTTGTACCTCCCGTCATCCATTCGCTTCATAGCGTGAAGAATACGGCGCTGTACCGGCTTCAGTCCGTCAGTAACATGCGGAACCGCACGCTCCAGAATCACATACGACGCATAGTCCAGAAACCAGTCCTGATACATCCGGGAAAGGTTCATGGGGGAGTCTTCGGCTAGCCGGGTAATAATTCGGGGATTGGAGTGTTGCGAAGAATCGGAAAGAAGAATATCGTCCTCTTCCGGATTCATTTGCATATCTTTATCTTCAAAATATTCTTCGTTGCTATCTTTTAATGACATATACTGTTTCAGGTTGAAAAAACATTCAAAGTTACCTTTTTTTTGCGTGATTTACAAACGAAAGCCAAGGGCATTTCTATTTTCCGTCATGTGGACAATTCTCGGAAAAATTACAGTGGATGTGTGTTTTTTTGATGCCGGGTAAACTACTTCCCCAAAAATGTGTTATTAGTAAAAGGAAATACTAGTTGTTTTAGTCTCGCATACATTAATGATTAATATACGGCTAAAGTAAAACTCAAAAATTAACAACAAAACAAAAACTATGGAAAGAAAAAAATTAAATCAACCGGTGAAATTTTCTTTAGTAATGGTCATCGCCCTCGCTCTTTTACAAGGCTGTGGAAGCGTTCCCTTCACTGGAAGAAGACAATTAAGCCTGGTTTCGAACGAACAGGTGGTTGCACTTAGCTTGCAGCAGTACCAGGATTTTATGCGTTCTGCGCCTCTTGAAAGGAGTACGACCAACGCCGAGATGGTAAAAAGGGTGGGCTCCCGGATTGCCAACGCCGTGGAAACATTTTACAAGAATAACGGTTATGAATCTGAGCTGCAGTATTATCAGTGGGAGTTTAACTTGGTTAAAGACAAAAGCGTGAATGCATTTGCCATGCCCGGTGGAAAAATAGTTATCTATGATGGATTACTTCCGGTGACACAAACGGAGGAAGCTTTAGCAGTGGTGGTCGGACACGAAGTTGCCCATGTCATTGCCCGGCATGCTCAGGAAAGAATCAGCCAGCAGATGGCCCTGCAATACGGGGGAGCTGTTGCCGGCGGCCTTTTAGGCAATTCGGTAGGGGCACAAATCGGTCAACAGGTATTCGGTCTTGGCGCTCAATTTGGAGTGATGATGCCGTATGCCCGTAAACAAGAATACGAAGCCGATGAAATAGGGCTCATTGTCATGGCCCTGGCAGGATACAATCCTCAGGCAGCAGTTCCCTTCTGGACGAGAATGGCACAAAGTTCTCAAGGTGGTGCTCCACCCGAATTTCTTAGTACTCACCCGACGGACGAAAAGCGTATCGCACGCATTCAGCAAATTATGCCCAACGTACAGCAGTACTATAAAGGAACCGGCGTTCAGAACACGACGAGTGAGCCCATAAAAACCCAGGCTCCTGTTCCCGCAAAAACGGAAGAAGCAAAAACTTCGAAAGAGTGGACGTTTTAGTCCGGATAATACCTCAATGACAAATTTAGTTAAGGGGTCGCTATGCGATCCCTTTTTTTGGGACTGTCACCAGCGAGGGGAAATCATGTTTTAAAGATCGATAAAGTAGCTTTAATACAAAATAATGGCTAACTTTGGCCAATGTGAAAAAACCAATAGACCATTCACCTTGGATTACTTTAAATATTCGATTTATTATGAACAAGACAACCTCTAAGTTTAGCAGAGACACACGCACCGAGCACGATCTTATCGGAGCTATGGAAATCCCCACAGCAAGTTATTTCGGTATTCAAACCCTCCGGGCAGTAGAAAACTTTGACATTAGCCGTTCAAAACTTCATCATTACCCCCAGCTCATCCGGGGTTTGGCAGATGTGAAAGCAGCTGCAGCACTGGCCAACAAAGAACTTGAATTGTTAAACCCCGCCATTGCCGATGCCATTGTGGAAGCCTGCAGGGAAATTAAACACGGCAAACTCCACGATCAGTTTGTGGTGGATATGGTACAAGGTGGTGCAGGCACCTCAACCAACATGAATGCCAACGAAGTAATTGCCAACCGGGCATTGGAAATTCTAGGGTTCGAGAAGGGAGATTACACCCATTGTCACCCCAACAACCACGTAAATCTTTCTCAATCTACCAACGATGCTTATCCCACAGCGCTAAAAATAGCCTTATACCGAAGTATCGGCGAATTGATTAACGCATTGGAGAAATTGATTGTCGTTTTCCGGGAAAAAGGGAAAGAGTTTGCAGAAGTCATAAAAATGGGACGCACGCAGTTACAAGACGCCGTTCCTATGACACTTGGGCAAGAGTTTGATGCATTTGCCACAACTTTAGAGGAAGAAGTATCACGATTGAGCCAAAACCGCCAATTACTTCTCGAAACCAATATGGGAGCAACGGCTATTGGGACAGGAATCAACTCCGACCCGGAATACACGGTAATCTGCACCCGTTACCTGGCAGAAATATCGGATATTGCCGTCGTTGCTGCCGATAACCTGATCGAAGCCACCAGCGACACGGGGGTTTTCATCATGAACTCATCGGTTATTAAACGGTTAGCCGTAAAACTATCAAAAATCTGCAACGACCTGCGATTACTTTCCTCTGGACCAAGAACAGGACTGAACGAGATTAACTTACCCCCCATGCAGCCTGGTTCTTCCATTATGCCCGGCAAAGTAAATCCGGTTATTCCCGAAGTGGTCAATCAAATTGCCTACAAGGTCATTGGCAATGATTTAACCGTGACCATGGCATCGGAAGCCGGACAACTCCAGCTGAATGTTATGGAACCCATAATCGCCTATTCGCTGATGGAGAACATCGAAATGCTTATCAACGGCATCAATACACTGAGAAGCAAATGTATTTCCGGAATCACGGCAAACCAAGATCGCTGCAGGGATATGGTGTTAAATAGTATTGGCTTGGTTACGGCATTAAATCCGTACCTGGGATATGAAGACTCTACCCGGGTAGCTGCCGAAGCATTAAGAACAGGAAAGGGCGTTTATGATATCGTACTGGAAAACAAACTGATTGCCCAAGAGGAGTTGGATGAAATACTGAAGCCGGAAAATATGATCCGGCCTCGAAGAATAAACAAGTTAAAATAAAAGTTATTTCCGCAGCCGATGGAATGATCTGACTAAAATCTCGTCGGCACCGATCCTACGGATGGCGAGATAGGTCAAGATAATGGCAATAACCGGCATAATTGCACCAATACCGATCTTTTGAAACTGTAATCCGGCTTCGGGATTGATATTGAAAATCAAAAACCCAAAATAAAGGTAAAATCCGACCATCAGAAAGATATTAAAAATAGATATCCGGATTTGTAAAATTCGGGTTTTGTACAGGAAAACTGTCACAATCGGCAAAAGAGCGCTGATGGCACCAATAGCAAAAAGTGCCCAAGTGGAACTTTCAAGGTCTCCGCTCCTGTACATTCCCATCGCTTCAAAAACAACAGGATCACCGTTATAGAAAAAAGAAGCCAGAGGGGTTACCGTAGCCACCAGCATACAAACTGAGGCAAGCAGTAAAAACAGGGTTTGAATTCTCTGAAGCATACCGTTCTGTTAAAACTGCTCTTTTTCTTTGGCAGGATTGCGGTAATAAATTTCCCCTTCCTTCCAGTCTTGCAGGGCTATCAGTGAAGGTTTCGGGAGTTTTTCGTAAAAACGCGAAATTTCTATCTGTTCGTGATTTTCAAAAACTTCCTCCAGATTGTCTGTATATGAAGCAAACTCCTGTAATTTGGTATCCAGGTCCTGCTTCATCTCGACAGAAAGCTGATTAGCTCTTTTACTGATTATGCGGACCATCTCATAGACATTCCCCACCGGCTCGGCAAGTTTCATCACATCACGGGTTTCGGTGTTCTGAGGTGCATTTGTTCTTCTGTAATCCATTTTATATGCTAATTCTTAGTTATATTCCTTGTGTTCAATTAATTGATTTATGACGGCAGCACGTCTATTTTACTTTGCGCCTTCTTGTAGTATCTGTCAACTTCCGGCATGTATTTTCCGTTTGGGAAAGTATTTTTGTAATTGAAATACTCATCAAGCACCATACGGTATCGTTCGGGCTGGGTCCCTAATGTACTGCGTTCGGCATACTCAAAACGGGCACGGAGGATAATCATCTGATACTCCTCGTTGTATTTCGAAAACGGGTAGCTTTTCATTGCTTCACGAGCAGTTATGACTGCCGATTCGTAATTGTTACCCATATAATTTCCCAGGTTCAAGTATAACTGCGCAGCCAACAGCTCTTTATGAGCCAATTTCTCCTGCAACTCAAACATATAGTTCTTGGCTTGTTCCGATCGCTCACTTTGAGGATATTCTTCCATGTAGCGCTGAAACTCGGCAATGGCCTTATATGTTTTAGATTGATCCAGCTTGGAATCGGGAGAATCGAGATATAAACCGTAAGCTGCATAAAACAAGGCCGGCTCAGCATACTCTCCCTTGGGGTATGTATTGTAGTAAGTAGTAAACATCTCCGTTGCAGACAGGTAGTCCTTTGAATTATAATAACTTTGTCCCAACAGATATAACGACTCCTCTGCCCTGGCAGTTCCTTTGAAAAAAGGCACCAGTTCCTCGAGCAAGGTAATAGAGCGACTGTATTTACCTTCTTCGAAATACTTCTTTGCGTATGTGTATTTCACATCCTTATCGGTACTTTTCAAAATCTTGTTGTATTCGCCGCACGAAGTCAGCAACACAGCAAGCAATAAAAAATATACAGGTTTTACTCTCATTTCGTAAAATCGATTTTAGCGCACAAATTTACGGAAACTTTCTCAGTTTTAGTTCATCGAAAGCCAATTTTATTCTATTTTAGGATTTTATACCCAACACGGACAAAATACTTTCAACATACTTTCTGTCGTTAGATAGTTTGGGAACTTTATTTTGCCCACCCGTTTTCTCCCTGAATTTCATCCATTTATAAAAATCTCCCGGTTCCAGCATACGCACTACAGGCTTACCAAGAGACAGGTTGTATGAGCGTTTGGCCTCGTAATCGGAGTTCAGCTTTTTCAGGTTTTCATCCAAAACAGATTCAAATTGCTTCAAATCAGACGGTTTATCTTCAAACTCGATAAGCCATTCGTGTGCTCCCCCGTGATTATCGCTGAAGTAGATAGGGGCTACCGTGTATTCGGTCACCTTAGCTCCGGTAATCCGGCAGGCCTCTGTCAAAGCACGATCGGCATTATCCACAATCAGTTCTTCACCAAAAGCGTTAATAAACTGCTTGGTGCGACCCGTAATCCTGAATAAATACGGATTGGTGGAGGTAAATTCGATGGTGTCGCCTATTTTGTAACGCCACAAGCCCCCGCTAGTTGAAATCACCAACGCGTACTGCTTCCCAATCTCCACATCAGCCAGCGTCAGAGCCTGAGAACACTCTTTGTCCCACTCTTCCGCGGGAAGAAATTCGTAGAAAACCTCATTATCCAGCAACAGCAACATATCGTTGGATTTGCTCGAATACTGAACGCCAAAGAACCCTTCAGAGGCATTGTATGTTTCCCAGTAACGCATTTTCTTCGTAGGAATCAGTTTTTCATATTGCTCGCGAAACGGGCCGAAACTCACTCCCCCGTGAAAGAATACCTCTAAATTTTTCCACAGGTCGGGAAGTGGCTTGCCGGTATCCTCCACAATTTTTTTCAACAACACCATCATCCACGACGGGACTCCCAAAAATGCCCGGATATCTTCCTTTACTGCGTAATCCGACAGTTTCTTCAATTTTTCCTCCCAATCGGGAAGTAAGGCAATCTCTTCGGGTGTTCGTGCCAGCTTGGCTATAAAAGGGAGGTTTTTCATTAAGATAGCAGAAATATCACCGGTGAACGTACTGTCACCAATATTGTTAATTTGCTGACTTCCTCCCAACACCAGCGTTTTGCCAAGAAAAAACTCCGTATCGGGATAGTTGTTTGTGTACAGGCCAAGCATATGATATCCGCACCTGTAATGACAATGCTCCAACGACTCCTGTGTTACGGGAATATATTTGCTCTTGTCTTCAGTGGTTCCGCTCGACATGGCAAACCACTTTACAGGCGAGTCCCAAAGCACATTTTGCTGCCTGTCTCTAATTATTTTATCAAGATAAGGCCGTAAATCTTCATAAGAAGTAACAGGAACTTTTTTCTGAAAATCGGAAACCGTAAGAATATCCCCAAACTGATTTTCTGCACCGTAAAGCGTATTTCGTCCGTGCTCCAACAGGTATGAAAATATTTTCTCTTGCGTAGCGACGGGATGGTCGATGAATTTTTCGACTGACTTATAATAGGATTTAAAAACGGCTCTTGTAATTTGCTTGATCATCCACAATGATGTTTATGATTTGACGGCACAAAGGTAAGAAGGACTTTTTGAAAATTGACCATTAAAAAATTTTGAAAACATAAAAAAAGTAAAAAGAAGGTCAAGGCTGTTTTTTCATCTCCAAGTCAAAACCCAACAACATACCATCGTAGAGATCAGCCATGGCAGCCAGAATTTCAACGGAATTATTCTTGGTGAACATGCTCAGGGTTTTCATCATTTGAAGAAAACTATCGGCATCAAACAGCAGTTTTAACCCCGAACCCGACCGGTGAACATGGGCCGTCATACGTCCCAAACCACGCATATAACTCATGGAAAGGACTTTCTTTTCTTCGTCTAATCTAAACTTACCCGAAAGCTTCAATAAACCCAGTTTCGCAGAGTAAGTGCTGTCCTCCTTAAAAGTAAAATCGCACTTCTCCTCGCTGATCCCGATCTTCATACAGTATTCGTTAAACGTTTTCTCTACTTGTGAGGCTACTACTGCACCGCCGGCTTTTTTCAACAGGTTCTCGGTTTCGAACGTACAGGCAGTACCCTTATATCCCCAGTCACCTATCAGGTCTTTATCCGACAATGATGAATTTGCAAACAGGCTCCATACTTGCTGAAACACGTTCTTCGATTCCACTTTTTCCTGAGCCGAAACGCTGAAAAAGAGGGTAGACAATGAGAAAATAAAAACGACAACTTGTGGTTTTTTAATCAGGGGTATGTTAAAGGCATTCATCAGCGCCACTATCCTATTTTGCTTATTTTCAGTAGTTTATCCTCATCGATTATTTTTATCTTTCTCCCGTCGAGAGAAATGATGCGCTCGTTCACAAAGTTGGCGAGCGTTCTGATAGCATTGGCTGTGGTCATGTTGGAAAGATTGGCCAGATCTTCGCGAGCCAGATAAATATTTATGGTTGCACCGTCTTCTTCCAGGCCGTAGCTTTCTTTCAGGAAGATAAGCGATTCAGCAAGCCTTCCCCTGACGTGTTTTTGGGTAAGATTGACCACCCGGTTATCGGCGACCCCCAGATCACAAGACAGCATCTGGATGAAAAACAGTGCCAGGTTACCGTTTTCTCTCAACATATCTTCGATCAGCTCCATCGAAATAAAACAAACGGTTGAAGCCTCAAAGGCCGAAGCGGCAGTAACATAAGGTTCCCGTGCAAAAAAAGCGCGGTAGCCGAAATACTGGATGGGGCGGATCATCCGGATAATCTGCGTCCTTCCACCTACGCCGCTCTTATAAATTTTCACTTTCCCCTTAAGCAGACACATCAAATCGAGGGGTTGTTCCTCTTCAATGTATATAGTTTCATTTTTCTTATAATGAACAAACCGGGCATTTTTCTTGATCTGTTCACGTTCCTCTTCCGAGAGCACACGCCAGATATCTGCCAAAGTGGATGATAAATCAATTATTTCCTTTGCTTTTCTGCCCATCACATGTTACAAAACTATGTTATAAAGCACAAAAATAAGAAATTATTCACTCAAAAAATAAATAAACCGTCAAAAACTTGAGAATTAAGGGATGAAAGGTGTCATTTTTGACATTATTTACACCTTGAGCACAATTAAACCGGGTGCTTTGTAAAAAAATTTACCCCGATTAAAATCATTCTGTTTTCAAAATTAAGTAGATTTGCAACTTAGAAATGAGAATAAGATCGGGCATATTGATTTTGTCGATTTTTATAACTTCAAGCATGTTTAGCCAGACTGCGATTCCGCTTGATACCGTTTTGAAAAGATCGATGAGTGCGGCAGAAAAATACAACGGATTGGTTGAAAATTACACGGCCGATGTTTATATGCGTACTTATGTGGAAACATTGAAAAAAAATTTCCTCTTTAAGTACACTCACCTTGTGCCCCGATTCGTACTTCACGATCCGAAATCAGACGAAGCCTTGATTGAAACCCTAAGCACACTGAGCTTCACCTATCCGAATAATTACCTGCAGGATATCAAAAACGTGACCGGGACGCTGACAGGCAAAAAAGACATCGACATGATTCCCTTTTACCTGCTGAACATCAACGTCTACGGAGAAACAACAAACACCGAAAGTTTCTTTATGCCCGTCCGGTTTTCTACTGCCAGGTACTATACCTACCACCTGAGGCAAATGCAGTTTGAAAATAACAAGACTTATTACACCGTAGAATTTAATCCGATATACAGCAATCAAAAACTGCTAAAGGGCCATTTTGTAATTGAAAGCGGCACCTGGCGCATTGTGCATTTCAGCGCCGAAGGCGTGGAATCTTTCTCTAATTTCTCGTTTGAAATAACAATGGGCAACACATGGATAACCAATTACTTACCAGTACATTTCGTGATTTATCATACAGCAAACTACCTGGGAAATGTAGTGGCAAGCCGACACCTTGCCTCCATGAATTACAACAATGTTGTTCTGCGGGTAAATGAGAAAAAAGAAAAGATACTAAACATCAGCGATTTCTTCAGGGTAAGATTAGACTCCGTTCCGGTCAACAACGATTCGGTTTTTTGGGCACAAAACAGGGCTATACCCCTACAAGCCAGGGAGGTGGAAGTTATCAGGAATTATGAAAAAACGAATCAGCAAAAACCGGCCGAAGAGAAGGTCGACATTTCACAGCAAAACGGCAAAAGGGTACAACAGTTTGCACAGCGGATGGTTATGGATTCGCGGTATAAAATAAAATCCACCATGATCGGGTATAGCGGACTGTTGAACCCGTTGATGCTGGGATATTCATCGATCGACGGAGTGACGTACAGGCAAAAACTCTCTTTCAATTTCGATTTGAAAAGGAGCAGAACATTCAAAGTAAATGCATTTGCCGGTTATATGTTCAGACGTAAAGAGTTTTTCACCGACGTAACCAGCACTTGGAATTACGAACCTTTTTATCACGGCAACGTTTCCTTATCGGCAGGGATAGGAAACCCCACCTACAGTTCATTATTCATCCATGAAATACAAAAAAACCTGCAAAACAGCGGTATCAAGTTCGAAGATATTTCCGTAAATTACTTCAAGGATTATTACGTGAAATTATTCAACGACTATGAACTATTCAACGGTTTTGTATCTACGATCGGCATTGAATACCACATCCGACAACCCAAAAAAAACGGTCAACCGTTATTATCCCCTGTCACCCTAGAAAGTAATCCGATAGAAAATATCCTTGTCACAAAGAAGGCGTTTGCGCCTTACCTGAGGCTCAGCTGGACTCCGGAACAATATTACCGTTATGAAGGACGCCAAAAAATTTACGTCCGCTCCCGGTTTCCTACTTTCAAGATAGAACTCTCAAGAAGCTACCGGAATGTTTTTGGTAGCACATCACAATACAACCGGGTGGAGTTCGACATGAGCCAGAATATTCCTCTCGGGCCGATGAGTTCATTTAAGTATCGAGTGGGTGCAGGACGGTTTGTTAACCAGAGCACTGAATATTTTGCCGATTTTACCTTCTTTGCCAAAAATAACTTTCCCGACAACTGGCAAGACGGCATAGGTGGGACATTCAGTTTGCTGAACCGCCACCTGTACAACGCTTCCGACTCTTATGTGCAGGGACATATTATGCTTGAGACCCCTTTTCTTATCATCCGGAACATTCCTTTAATCTCTGATTACATCAACCGGGAACGTTTGTACATAAGCCAGCTTTATACCCCCTACATTGTTTCGTACACTGAATTTGGATACGGTGTCGGCAACCGGTTTTTCAAAACTGCAAATGCTGCGATTTTCTGCTCGTTTCATAAAACCAAATTCAGGGAAATCGGCGTCAAGGCATCTTTCGAGCTGTAACCTACTGCTTACGAGTGGCCTCCTGCTACTATACGCATCACTTTAAAGCCTATGACAAAAAACCGCACTGTCTGATACAAAATGCAGGTTCGCCAGAATTTTGTCCAGCCTGTGGGAACCGTGGCAAACGATTCCAGGCTATAGGGTATTGTATTTTTATTATCCATATCCGTGTTTTCTAATGGTTATCGAAATCATTCAGGAATCAGCCACCAAAAAGGGTTTGCCTTTGCCTTGTATAAAAACATATAGTGCATAATCAGCTTAAACCAATGTCCAGCAAGTCCTATTTCGCCTAAGGTATAACGGAGGTTCCTGCCCCATTTCGGATATTTTTCCCAATCGGGGACAATAGGAAAAACCGTCATTGATGCGGCCTTCCCTTTCTTTATTCCAAATCCGGCAGAGATAACGCAGGCAGCCCCCATACGTGCCATGGAAGCCTTGTGTTTGTACTCGCGTCTGCCTGTTTTAATCCTGTCGGCAATATTTTCAGCAACCACTTTTCCGATAACCCCCGAAGGCATTCCTGTACGGGGAGCAGTGGCTGAGATTGCCGTTCCTTTCGTGCTCACCATGGGTTTAGAAATAGCATGCGGAGGAGCAAACGCAATCCCAGTAGCAAAAACATTGTTGTAAGTGGGGTTCTCGTAGATAGAAGGCCAATCCGATGGTTTCCATTCACTGTAGGGTTTTAACGTATAATCGGCATCCACCTTGAGAAACCCGTTTGCGGCAAACAGAACTGTTGTTATATCGTCTCCACTTTTGTTATAAGCCTTTAAACCAACTCCTGCAAAACCGGGGATGAGCATGGCAAAATCAAACTCTTTGGTCAATTCTTCTCCCGCCAGTGTCTCGTAATGGATTATTCCCGGTTCAATTTTCTTGACTCCCGCGCCCACAGTCCAGGTAATGCCATACTCAGTGAAGAGCGACTCGGCAAGAATCTTGGTAGGGGTAATGTAACCGCTTCGTTTTATAAAAGCCCCTCCCATACCGAAATCGCCTAATTCATATTCGTTGGAGATCCAACTTATTTCTGCCAGATGATCGAGTTTCCTCCGGGCTACCTCAAATGCGATGTTTAACGCAAATTCAAAAGCCGCTCCCTGACAAGTGGCCAGAGGATGTCCCGTTCCGACAACTATCCGCTGCCTTTCGCCTTTTTCCATTTTGGCAAAACAGGCTTGTAGGTGCTCCCACGTCAAGGCCGCATGTTGATAAGTACATACGGAATCGGTGTAAAATTCCGGCCCCAGACCCTCGGTGGCTCCAAAATTAAGCTTGGGTCCGGTAGCGTTAATCAGGTAATCGTATTCCAGGATTTCCTCCCGGTCTTTTCTATCTTCAGAAACATACCTGATTTTCACAAATCCCTTATCGGTTTCCGCATTTCCTTCGGGATGAATGGAGAGCGCCAGCGCCTGCTTAAAAACAATGTGGTTCTTTTTATAAACCGGAGCCAGTTCGAAAATAACTTGTTTTACTTTCATTAAACCGATTCCAACCCAGATATTGGAAGGAACCCACTGGTAGTAGGCATTTGGGCTGACAACCACTACTTCGTGTTCTTTTCCCAATTTCCGTCTTGCCGACAATGCCGCTGTGTGGCCGGATATACCGGCGCCTAAGATGAGTAATCTTGCCATAGTATTTCTTGGATTAGTTAAACATTGAAGATTAAGACATATTGCTGCAAATGTAGCAATAAAACTTTTGTTTATAACGACTTAAGTACTCTTTTTTTCGTTTATCGCATTTCATCGTAATAGGTAAGCACTTCCGGTTTCTCCAACCGGCTTTTGAGCCATTCCCCTATCTTGTTCTTATCGGCAGTACGCAATGTGTTTCGGGACACGGTAAAAATAACAAGCGGGGTTCTGTTGCTGCGAAGAATACTGTCTTTTCGCATAAAGTAAGAAAAAGTTTCCGTATAAGAACAACCGTTTATCTGCGGATACAACGGTTGTATTTCCGATAACAGCTTTTCTCCCAAAGCAGGAATATTCCGAATGCTGTCTATTCTGTTTTCAGCTTGCCTTAAGGCAAACGTCGTAGCATTCAGCCTGTTGTTTAGGATTTCGGTCTCCGACTGGTACCTTCTTGTATTTTCCTGTACGAAGGAAGCCTCAAAACCCTGGCTGATGCTTAATTTTGCTGTATCGATTTTGTTAAAAAAAGCCACCAGTTTAATGGAATCGATGTGTTTCGGGGAAAGTCCGTAGCCATTATACACCAGATCCACATTTTTATTTGATGGATTAATGTTGCTTTTTTGGAGGTAATTCCCCTCCACTACCGACACCTGACTGATGAAATATTCGGCATGCTGGCTAAAATTTTCATTCTGCACGAGTTGATATCCGAAATAGACACTCGGAACTAACGTGATAAGAATTACGGCTGTAAGGGCTCGATTTACCCGCTTCTTTCTGTCGGGATCGACAATGCTTCTGATGGGAAACTTCAGGTATTGACACACAATCAATGCCGCAAAGGCAATAAAAACCGTATTGATCGTGAAGAGGTACAGGGCTCCGAAGAAAAAGTTGAATTGTAGCGTGGCCAATCCGTACCCGGCAGTACAGATAGGCGGCATAAGTGCTGTAGCTATAGCTACTCCGGGAATAACATTACCTTTAAGCTTACTGCTGATGGCCACAATACCGGCTAACCCACCGAAAAGAGCAATCAAAACATCGTAGATAGTGGGGCTGGTCCGGGCCAACAATTCCGAATGAGCTTCATTTATCGGAGAAAGGAAAAAATAGAGTGCGGAGGTGAGCAGGCTTACCCCTACAGCATAGATAAAGTTTTTAAGCGACCGCCTGAAAAGATAAAAATCGTAAGTTGCCAAACTATACCCCATCCCGTTTATTGGACCCATCAACGGAGAGATAAGCATAGCGCCGATAATTACAGCCGTAGAATTCATGTTCAATCCCACCGATGCTACCACAATGGCAAACATCAAGATCCAGAGGTTGGTCCCCCTGAACTGAATCCCTTTTTCTATTTCTGCATGAATGGTTTCGTAATCCTCCAACTCTGAACGAAGATTAAAAATTGTAACGATTTTCCGGACTTGTTTCTCCATAGCTATGCGGTTGTTTTTACAAAACTACAAAAAAAGGAAAATCCCTCCTCTTTTTCAACAAAAAAACAGCCGGAAAAAACGTCCGGCTGCTTTTGAACACATGAAGTTATTAATGCAAAAGTAAAACTTATATAGAATCCGTAAGTATGACCGTCTTGTTTAAACCTCCGTTTTCGAGAATATATTCTTCCCCATAATCCCAATCGAAAGTCTTGTTGTTGCGGCTTTTTTTCAATTTTCGGCGAACAGACGAATTTGAGGTAAAATTATCGTAATCGTCCAACCGTTCGTCGATCTCAATTTTTTTGCCAAGCGGCACAGCTATTTCCACGATCATCCCCTGCAAGCGGAAACCTTGTGAAATTGGTGCCGAGAAAAACTCGGGCAAAAACAACAGGGAATCTTGTTGTTGTAAGGGATAAGTAAACTCTCCGGCATTCTTTCTGGCAATCTTCAGGTCTCTTTCCGAACTTGACGAAATGGTTCTCACGTAATACAAAGAATCCTGGCTTTGAACAATCTGTAGCTTAATGTTTGAAAACAGCAGGGAGTCCTCATTTATGGTATAATAGGGAAAATTATCCAAATCTGAACCCGGTCCGAAGTTACGGCTGAAAGAGTAGTAGTCTGACGGATAAACCGCCATATCCACGTATAACTTGTCGCCGCTAAAAGCAGAAAGAGCCTGTACATTTTCAGCAGATGACTCCACACTAAATTTTTCGGCCACTTTAAATCCGAGCATAGTAGCAGAAAAGATTCCGACGACCCACAAGATAATCGACACGACTCCGATAACCGGACGTGATTTTGCTTTCATTGACCGACGAACGATCCACACGATAATGGATATAATGGGAACTGCAAACAGTAATCCTGCAGACAACCACAACAGGGTATTTTCGTAACCCTGGTCAATAAATAACGACTTTAGAGGGACAAATTTTGTGCCGGCTACAAGAAAAGCGATCATCATTCCCGTCGTAACTACAGCAAAAATTCCGGCGAACGCAAAGAATATAATTTTGAAAAGGATTCCCAATGCATTCAGACAACCCGTATTACCGGAACCAGCCGTTGCGTTTGCTGACGCTTTCGCGGCATGGAACCGTGGAGGCTCGGGCGGCATGGCATCCAGAGACACTTTTTCCGGATCACCGGCAACAGCAGCTGTTGCAGCGTACGGCTTGGTATAATTATCACCGTCGTCAGTTTTGCTTTTCACACTTGCCACGTTATCGCTTACAGTTTCACGTATGGATTTGATATATTCCTCCTCTCCCATCATTTCGAGTTTCTGCTTTACGGTAGTGGCCCTCGGAATAATTACCCATAGAACGGCATAGATCACGACAACCGACATATTGATGTTCCAGTTGAAATCCACGTTGTCAAAAAAACGGTTCCACGGGAAAAAAGGTATGGAGATCATCCCCATCAAATTCAGAAATAACGGAGCTGCAAAGAGCAAACGCGGAATCCACGTGTCAATTTTGAAGTACGCTGCAATTCCTCCGCAAACCCCTCCCAGGAAACGGTCATTGGGATTCCGATAAAGCCTTCTGGCAACATTTGTCTCCAGCGCTATGGGCTTTAAGACAATCCATAAAATGAGGTATACCCAAAACAACACACTGAAAAGCACAACAAAAACAATACGCATCCACACCGGATCTATTTTGAAGTAATGAGCGAGGCCGCTGCACACACCAGCAATTATTTTATCGTTTGCATTGCGGTAAAGGGTCTGCCGCCTTTCGCTTCCGTCAGGTTCCGATTTCGGCTGCTCCGAAGTTGAGGCAAACTGTTCAAAAGGTGTTTCACCATAGGCGTAAACCGACTCCTGATATTCCGTGTCAAAATCTTCCGGTCTTCCTATGCTGGAGATAATGGACTGAACATCTTCATCAGTAATGCAATTGATACCCAGCTTCAGCCGGTTTCCAAACAATTCGGCAATACGGTTTTCTATATCGTTTACAATCTCTTCTCCGCCCTCCTCCCGCGAAAAATATTTTTTCAGACTGTCTATGTATTGCTTCAAAAGTTCATAAGCAGTTTCTTCGATAGCGATGACCTGCCCCTGGAAATTGATATTAATCACTTTTTTCATTGTTCTGTGGTGTTAGGTTCATTTAAATTGTCATTGACAACAGTGTCTTCTTTAGAATAATTGCCGTTGACAACGACGTTTACTCCGGTGGATAATTCTATCCATGTCGATTCTAAAAGATCATAAAATTTTTCACCTTTCTCTGTCAGGATAAAATATTTTCGAGGAGGGCCCGAAGTACTTTCCACCCAGCGATAAGTGAGTATTTCGGCGTTCTTCAACCGATTGAGCAAAGGATATAGCGTTCCTTCAAGAAGCTGCAGGCCTGCATTTTTCATTTCGTCGATTATATCACCCGGATATGCTTCGTTCCGCCTGATAATCGCCAAAATGCAGTACTCCAGTACTCCTTTCCTCATTTGACTTTGGGTATTTTCAATATTCATTTTTCAATAAATTTTTATTTACACCACAAAGATAAATTAAACAAGGTAATATGCAATGCAAAGTACCAATGAATTTCTTTATTTTAATTTTATTTAACAAAATAACCCTACCTGACGCTATCCTCGCCTACTCCTCGTAAAAATGCGGCATTTAGAGTGTATGCTCCGTTCTTCAAAACGGATTATGAATCGATTGTATGCGGAATTCCTATTGTTGTTTTACTCTTTTATACCTATGTTTGCAAATCAAACAAGGATTTATGAAGTTCAATATACTATTTTCATGCGTTTTTCTTTTCTTTTCCATGGCTCGTTTCTCGGCTTATACACAACATCCCTATACCAACCCGCTTGATATTCCTCCGGCACTCAGTGCCAACTTCGGGGAGTTGCGAAGCAACCACTTTCATTCAGGCATTGATTTCAAAACACAACAAACGGTAAACAAATCGGTTGTGGCCATCGAAGACGGCTATATTTCGCGCATAAGTGTTTCCCCTGGAGGATATGGGTTGGCACTCTACATCGACCATCCCAGCGGACATACCAGCGTTTATGCGCACCTGAACAGTTTTTCCAGCCCTATTGCCGATTTTGTGAAAGAAAAGCAATACGAGCAAGAAAGTTACCGGGTGGAGCTTTACCCCGAACCGGGTTTGCTGATCGTAAAAAAAGGTCAGCAAATAGGATTGAGTGGAAATACAGGCAGTTCCGGTGGCCCACACCTGCACTTTGAAGTACGCGATACCCAGACGCAGGACCCACTGGATCCGCTTTCTTTTTTCAGCCGGGCCATCCTCGACACTCAAAAGCCCGAGATTCGTGGCATTGCGTTTTATACTATTGAGGGGAAAGGAATCGTGAACGGAAGCAGCAATCCCCTACGGATGAATATTCTGAAAAACGAGTCCGGGGTACCCCTGGCACCGCCTCAAGCGATAAACGCATGGGGTAGAATCGGTGTAGCCGTAAAAGCATACGATCGGATGAACGGTCAATCCAACATCTACGGTGTCAAACACGTCAGGTTATTTGTAGACGAAAAGCAGGTTTTCAGTAGTTCCATCGACAGGTTTTCTTTCAGTAAGACGCGCATGTTGAATTCATTTATCGACTTTGAAGAATGGCGGGAACGAAGTTCTTTTTACATGAAGTCATTTATAGAGCCGGGAAACACGCTCAAGTTCTACGACGCAGTCAATAACGGATTTATCGATATCAACGAAGAGCGAGATTACCGCATGCGCTATGAACTTGAAGATCATAACGGAAATACCCTTGTATACTCTTTTGTGGTCGTAGGACAGCAACAACCCGTCGCAAAAACGGATTCCTGCAAAAACTTTATGCCGTGGACACTACACAATACATTTGTAGACTTTGATTTTATGCTCGACATACCTTCTGGAAATCTATACAACAGCTTTTGTTTTTCACACCGTAAAACTGGCTCAACGGTCTATTACTCCGATATACACCGGGTGAATGACTCACCGGTACCGCTACACCAAAACGCTACCGTATGGATAAAATTAAACGCGGACACCCTGGATAACAAGCAGCAATACGGTATTGTGGAAATCACGGAAACAGGTAACGACAACTGGATAGGCGGTACTTACAAACGGAACGGCATGGAGGTTTCCATCCGCGAGCTGGGCAGGATGTATGCCGTTGATTCAGACACCTTCCCACCGAATATCGTCCCCGTAAATCCGGAAAAATGGGTGGCTTCACGCAGGATCCAAATCCGGCTATCGGATAACAAAAGCGGAATATCCGCCTTTAAAGGAACCATTAACGGGAAATTCGTCCTCTTTTCACACGATATGAAATCCTCCCTATATACTTACCGGTTCGACGATTCAAGGCTGGAAAAAGGCAAAACACAGGAACTTGTTTTTGTGGCTACCGACGGAGCGGGAAATACAACGGAATACAGGTATGCCTTCGAGTACTAAATTCAGTTATTGAGAGCTTATCACCTGGCCCAAAACGCGTTTCAGAGTCCCAGCGTTTCCTGTGCCAGGCGGATTTCTTTTTCGCTTCCGGTATGCTTCCCTTCCACATCCGACAGTTTCACACATTCGTGCCATTGTTCTTTGGCAGTCATTTTACATCGGAACAATTTCATCACAATATTCATTCCCTTGATGTTGTTGCCCACATCATTGGTCAGGTTCGTTCCTATACCGAAAGTAGCCCCTATACGTTCTCCGCAATAGTTTTTGATAAGGATCGCCTTGTCTACATTCAAGCTGTCCGAAAAAACAATGTATTTCAACTTGGGGTCTATCCGCAGTTCTTCATACCGTCGAATGACTTTATCGGTAAAAACAAAAGCATCGCCACTGTCATGCCGGAGGCTGGTAAACAACGCCGCATGCTTTTTGCTGAAGTTTCGAAGAAAAACATCGGTGGTATAGGTATCGGTGAGTACGGTTCCCAGATCACCGTCGTACACGTTAATCCAGTTCTCCATCGACATGTAATTGGCCATTTTATATCCGTAAATTGATCCGTGAAACTGTACCCATTCATGCGGATGTGTTCCCGACACATTCACGTTGTGTCTATATGCCAGGTATACATTGCTGGTACCGAACAGGGAATCTCCTGCGTATTGCTTCAACAATCCGGTAACCCGGTCCTCCACTTCGAAACTAAACCGGCGTCGCATGCCGAAAAGTGAAAACGTGATACCGTTTTCTTTCAGGCTAAGTGCTTTCTCTATGGCCGCCTTTTCCATGTATTGCGTGTCGGGATACTGCTTCGTTTCCCGGAAATAAAGTTCAGATACCGTAGCGAGGATAGGCGTTTCCCAAAGCGTAATGCGATAAAGCAACCCCGTGGCACGGATTTTTAATTTACGGCCTTCGAGAGAAACCTCCACTTCCGACGGATCAAAACGGAACCCTTTCAAAAAATCGATATAAATTGGTGGTAGATACGGCATCTTTTTTCTCACAAACTCCTCCTCCCCTATCGTTAGGCTCAGTTCCGACATCTTGTCCAATTCTTGCCGTACCCGTTCATCAAATCCGTCGGGATAATCGCCATTACTTCTGTCCACAAATACAAACTCTCCAAAGGCACGGGGAAAAAGCTTGCTGTATGCATAGCTGGTGGTAAACTTATACAAATCCGTATCAAGAATACTTTTGATAATTGCCATTTTTCGCAGATAATTAGTTTTAGTTCTAAAACACTTAAAAGAGTAATCGGTTCACACCTGTAAAAAAAGCATTTCTTCCAAACTATATGTATCTCGTTTGTTCCCTTCCGGGGACAAGAAATTATGGTAATTTTGAATTTTGGCAGTTAAGCCCTATCTTTGGGAAAAACAATTTAGAACAACATGACTCAAACTCCCCATTGTACAATATGCCAAAGTGCGGTTACTTATTTCGACGGCACGTTATTCCATTGTACGGAATGTTTTCACGCATGGACGCAAGAAGACATGACAGCAGCCGAAAATTCGAAAAAGGTACTGGATAGCAACGGAAACGAACTTTTTGACGGTGACGATGTTACCGTAATAAAAGACTTAAAGGTGAAAGGTTCGTCCATGGTAGTAAAACGGGGAACCCGGGCACGCGGAATCCGTCTTTCAGCAGACGATCCTACGCACGTGCAGGCCAAAGTTGACGGACAAACTATTTTTATCCTCACCGATTTTTTAAAGAAATAAACAAACAAGCGGGGAGGGCACAGTGGGCTTTTACAGCTCCGCCCTCTCTTTTCCCTGGAGCGCTTTAATGGTTTCCTCCATCAGGTAATCAAGCTCCCAGCCGAGGAGATCGGCTCCTTTGCGGATGACCTCACGCGAACACCCTGCAGCGAACTTTTTATCCTTGAACTTCTTTTTTAACGACTGTACCGTCAAATCGAGCGTACTCTTGCTGGGGCGCATCAAAACGGCAGCGCCGATTAACCCGGTTAATTCGTCGGCGGCGTAAAGCACTTTCTCCATCTGATGTACAGGCTTTACATCGTGTTGCGTAAACCCGTAAGCATGGGAAACCACAGCACGCTTTAGCTGAGGATCAATGCCCTCGTCATCGAATATTTCGCGGACTTTGATGCAATGCTCATCCGGAAACTGTTCGAAATCCAAGTCGTGCAACAAACCCACCAACCCCCAAAAATCCACCTCACCGACATACCCCAGATTAGTGGCGAAGTAACGCATCACGGCTTCAACCGTCTCCGCGTGCTGAATATGAAACGACTCCTTGTTGTATTTTTCCACCAGCGCAAAAGCTTCCCGGCGGGTGATTCCAGGGGCTAAACGACCGGTATTGTCCTCAGGTAAATGTTCAAACACCATACGTTTTACATTTTTTTCGCGTAAAGATAACCATTTTCCGCAAAATTACCGTCCGAACAAAAAATCAGTTGTGTTGTTTAAAAGTCTGTTTTCCGGGATACACGAATGAAACGATTTCTCCATGTGCTCATCAACATAGCCGTAGCCAACACCTCCACTTTCTTTCTGTGGAGTGCATTGTCTTTCTGGCTTTACCTGGAAACGCATTCGGTACTTATTCTCTCTATCCTCAGCGGGACTTTCATGACACTCGTCACCCTTTCGGGAATGTTTTTCGGCACGATTGTGGACAAACACCGGAAAAAGGAGGTCATTGCTGTTTCATCTATTGTAGCCCTTATTTTTCTGCTACTTGCCGGTTCTGTCTTCTTGTTTTTCGACCGGAAAGAAATTGCCGATATATCGTCATCCGCCTTCTGGATTTTCTCCCTTTCCATCTTATTGAGCGCGCTTGTCAGCAACCTTCGTTCGATAGCGCTTTCAACCACCGTATCCATCCTGGTACCGAAAGAGGATTATGCCCGAGCCAATGGGATGGTGGGAATGGTTCAGGGTGTTGGAATGATAGCCAACACGGTTTTCAGCGGACTGGTGATCGGCCGGCTGGGGCTTGAATGGGCCATGTATATCACGCTTATTTTATCGGGACTGGCTCTGTTGCACCTGCTTTTCGTCCCGATACCGGAAGACCACCTGCATCACGATCCCGAAGTCCTCAATAAACAAGTGGATTTTAAAGGCGCCATAAAGGCCATACGTTCCGTTCCCGGGTTAATGGCCCTTATCTTCTTCACTACGTTCAACAACTTTATCGGCGGAGTGATCATGGTTCTTCTCGATCCCTACGGGCTGGAAATGTTCTCGGTAGAGATGTGGGGCATTGTTCTCGGCATCACCGGAACAGGCTTTATTTTTGGGGGGATGGCCATTACGAAAAAAGGGTTGGGCAAACAACCGTTACGGACGTTGCTCTACGGCTATGTTATTGGAAGCCTTATCTGTTTACTTTTTACCGTTCGCGAATGGGCATGGCTGTTTCTGGCGGGAATTTTTTTGTATATGTTTTTCGTTCCGTTCATCGAGGCTGCAGAACAAACCATCATTCAAACCGTCGTACCGAAGATCAAACAAGGTCGGGTTTTTGGCTTTGCACAGACCGTGGAGTCTGCAGCCACTCCAGTTTCAAGCTACCTGATCGGACCGATCGCGCAATTCTCCATTATTCCTTTTATGGAAAGCGATGCCGGAAAACAAACCTTCGGCTGGCTGCTGGGAGAGGGAAACGCCCGGGGTATAGCGCTTACGTTTGTGTTAGCGGGTCTCTTTATGCTTCTTCTTTCACTGCTAGCTTTCCGCACCAGGGCATATCACCGCCTCTCCGAATCGTTCAAAAAATCGAAATAAATTTTATCCAATTATTTTTTATCTTTGCAAAAACAAGAACCCCGGAAACAGTCCTGATAACGTTATAGAAATGGTATCGATTGAACAAGTTCTGCTACGGCCTGAAAAAAGTGTCGTGTCTCAACTCTGCAATGACAAAACACCATCAGATAAGAAAAAAATATAACTTAATTGTAATAATATTTCACCCATGACAAATTCAGTTCAGTTCAAAGGGAATGACAAACTGTTGTTTGGTATCATTCTGGGTGTTTTAGCCTTTTGGTTATTCGCACAAACCACGTTGAACATAAACGTGGATATGGCAAAGGATTTAGGTATGGAAACGTCGATGATGAACATTGCGGTTTCAGTCACCTCCTTGTTTTCCGGTATTTTTATCGTAGTTCTCGGCGGTTTGGCCGATAAGGTCGGAAGGGTAAGGATGATACAATTCGGGTTTTATTTCAGCATCGCCGGTTCGTTATTGGTAGGATTAACTCCCGCCGGAACCGCCTCTAACCCGGTGTTGATATTGGGACGAATTTTCCAGGGACTTTCCGGTGCGGCGATAATGCCCGCAAGCCTGGCACTCGTAAAAACCTATTGGGAAGGTAAAGAACGTCAGCGCGCCATCAGCCTTTGGTCTATGGGCTCGTGGGGCGGATCAGGGTTTGCATCGCTTTTTGGCGGATTGATGGCAGGCATTGGCTGGCGGTATATTTTCTTTGCCGCTGCAGCCTTGTCTGTTATCGGACTGATGATGATCAAAGGTACTCCCGAAAGCAAAGCCGGCACCACAGGCAACAAAAAAGCCGATTTTGCAGGAATTATCACCTTTATGCTGGCGATGATTGCCTTACAACTACTGGTAAGCAAAGGTTCCGAATTTGGATGGACGAGCCCGACAGGCATTATGCTGATTGTGGGCACCCTGATTTTTGCACTCCTGTTCTTTAGAATTGAAAAAGGAAGAGAGGGGGCATTTATTGATTTCAGGTTGTTCAAAAACATGACTTTCACCGGGGCAACCATTTCAAACTTCATGCTGAACGGGACTGCCGGAATGCTAATTGTATCGTTGGCACTGCTACAGATCGGAGGAGATCTGAGTGCCCGTGAAGCTGGAATGCTTACACTGGGATACGCCCTTGCAATTGTCGCATTTATCCGTGTGGGAGAAAAGCTGCTGCAACGCTTCGGCGCCCGCAAACCGATGATTTGGGGCTCATTTGTTGTTGGTGCAGCTGTTATACTGCTGATGTTTACCAACGTGATGACCGGCACATACAAGATGCTGGCGATGGTTTCCTACACGCTGTTCGGACTTGGACTGGCATTCTACGCCACACCGTCTACCGATGCGGCACTATCCAACCTGCCCGAAGCACAGGCCGGCGCTGGTTCGGGGATTTACAAAATGGCCTCTTCACTAGGTGCAGCTTTTGGCGTAGCGATTTCTGCCGGAGTTTTTTCGGCGCTCAACGTGGGTGAAAATATCACCTGGCTGGAAGGGGTTATTACTTTCGTGGGAAGACAAGACAACGTGGTGGTTCGTGAGGCTGCAACCATTGCATTGGGCATAAACCTGCTGATGGTAGGGCTAGCGATAATCAGCATTGTGGTGACCATTCCGAAATCGGGTGGGAAAAGAAAATAAAGTAATCCGTAAAATGAGTCATAAAACAACCTGAAAAATTTAAATAGTATGAAAGAAAAATTATTATCCCGGGTTTCAACATTTCAGGATGAAATGAAAGAGTGGATGGATGTTATGCATCAAAATCCAGAATTGAATATGGATACGCTCGAAACTGCAAAATTTATTGCCGGAAAGTTGAATTCGTGGGGCTACGCCGTGGAAGAAGGCATTGGCGGAACGGGAATTGTGGCTTCGATGACCGTGGGCGACGGCGAAAAAGCCATCGGGTTGCGTGCCGACTTTGATGCGCTGCCGATTACCGAAGACAACGATTTGCCGTACAAAAGCCGAAATGAAGGCAGAGCACATCTCTGCGGGCACGATGCACACAGTACAATGTTGCTGGGCGCAGCCAAGTATTTAGCAGAAACCCGGGATTTTAATGGGACTGTTCGACTGATTTTCCAGCCCGGTGAAGAAACAATGGAGGGTGCCCCCGCGATGGTTGCCGACGGACTTTTCGAACGTTTTCCCGTGGATGCCGTTTACGGCATGCACAACATGCCCGGATTGCCGTTGGGTAAATTTCATTTCCGCGAAGGTGAAACCATGGCAGCGGTAGATAACTGGGCAATTGAACTCACGGGAAAAGGCAGCCACGGCTCCATGCCCGAACTGAGCATCGATCCGCTGGTATGCGGAGCATCGCTTGTGATGGCTTTGCAAACCATCGTAAGCCGCAACGTGTCTCCGTGGAAAAACTCGGTGGTAAACGTGGGAGCTTTTCAATCGGGAATTGCCGGAAATGCTGTTCCTCAGAAAGCCATTTTACGGCTAAGCATCAGAAACATGGAAGCCGGCCTGCGCACGATGGTACTCGACAAAGTGCGCAGCATCACCAAAGCGCAAGCCGAAGCCTTTAACTGCGGATACGAAATCCATGAAGGAGTGGCTGGTGCCGTGCTTGTCAACACTCCCGAAAACACACAATGGGCTTACAAGGTTGCTCAGGAAACTTTTGGCGAAGAGAACGCCGTTTACGGAATGCACCCGTATATGGGTAGCGAAGATTTTGCATTTATGCTGCAAAAGAAGGCGGGTACTTACTGCATGATGGGTAATGGCGACACGTTTATGGTGCATCACCCCAAGTATGTGTTTAATCAGGATCTGCTCTCACGCGGTGCTACGTATTGGGTAGCATTGACAGAAGCATATTTGTCTTGCTGATGCCGAACATCGTTGGCTCAAAACTCTTATTCCACAATCGCTTCCGTGAGTTCATCCAGTGAAAATCCGGCAAAAAAGTGGTTGAACTCTATGTTGGAAAGCGCTTTACGAACATCCTCCGGGGTATATTTTACACCGATAAGCGCATTTTCCACTTCCGACAGGTTGCTGTTGTTTCCAAAAAAAGTTCCGTAGAAACGGATTTGCTGAATAAGAGCGTTCTTCACATCGGCAAAAACCTGAATTTTTCCGGCCGTATACCGGGATTGCCTTTCGATGCCAAATTTAGGAGAATGCCCATAATTCCATTCCCAGGCACCGAATTTCGAAGCACGCAACTTCTCTATATCAGCCAACTCTTCTTCCGAAAAAGTGTACTCTTTCATCTCGGGGAATTTAGATTTCATGTGTTCCAGCAACTTATCGGAAAATTCATTGACCGATATCTTTACCGGCAGGTTGGGCAAAATATTATCCACCACACTTCGTACGGACTTCACGCTTTTGCTTTCGATCTTGTCTTTAGGCACTTCAAGAGCCTTTGAAAGAACGGTCAGGTCGGTATCAAAAAGCAGGCATCCATGGTGCATGATCCTTCCCTGCATGTATGCCTGTGCATTTCCGCAAATCTTTTTCCCGTCGATAACCAGGTCGTTTCGTCCCGTAAACTCGGCCTTAACGCCTAAATCAGCCAAGGTATCGATGACTGGTCTGGAAAATGTTTTGAAATCGAAATCGGCACCCTTATCCTCGTTTGAGATAATGGTGTAATTGAGGTTGTTCAGGTCGTGGTACACAGCTCCCCCACCCGATATACGCCGAATGACGTGAATCCCGTTCTGTTTTACGTATTCCGAATTAATCTCTTCTATTGTGTTCTGATGCTTTCCCACAATAATAGCCGGCTCGTTTATCCACAAGATAAACACTTTATCGTGGTGCAGCATTTTTTTGAAGCAGTACTCTTCCAGCGCTATATTATAATCGGGTTTATTGGATTTGTTGACTATATAAATCATTTTTTTTATTTTTTGTGCCACAAAGATAAAAATTTTATCGAAGATTTGGTCGACGGCTTTTCAAACAAAACAGCAGCTGTCTTTTGAAACAACTGCTGTTTTAAAAACTCGGACGGTAAACCCATTTAAATCATATCTTCCACGTTCCACACGAAAGCCCGGAGCCCCAGGTTTTCGTATGCCTTGTCTAATTTCTTCAAATAATCCATCAGCGGCGCTACCCGGTGATCCTCCACTACAGTAAGGACAGCATTGTTTACCGATGGCCAGGCATGGCTGCCATAATGCGGCTCGCCGGCCTTGCTTCCTCTGCCGAATACTTCGCGCCACGAAGTGAATCCCCGGATATTGAGTTTGGAAAGGTCATCGATTATTTGTGAATAATGTGCCTGGTCTAATATTATCATTACTGCTTTCATGCTTTTGCTCCTTTCAAATAAGTTGTTGTTTCTCCCTGTCCGATTTGATTGTGAATTTCCTCACGATGCTTGCGACGCCGGCGCTTCACGCCGTTTCCTCCGAAAATGGAGTAGAGTGCAGGAACAAGGATAAGGGTTATGATGGTAGAGAAAGTCATCCCTCCGATAATGGAAATTCCGAGTGACTTCCACATTTCCGAACCTTGTCCGGTACCGATAGCCAACGGAACCATACCCAGGATGGTCGTCAGCGTAGTCATCAAAACGGGACGTAACCTCGACCTTCCACCGTGGACCACGGCTGTTATGATGGACATACCGCGTTCTCGGTTCAGGTTGATATAGTCGATAAGCACAATCCCGTTCTTTACGACCATACCCACCAGCATAATCAATCCCACGAAGCCCATGATGCCGAGGGGTTCGCCGGTTATCGACAGCAAAAGTAACGAGCCTATGAACGCAAACGGGACGGTCAGGATAATGATGAACGGATAGGTCAATGATTCGAACTGGGACGCCAACACGATGTAAACCAACAACGAAACAATCATCAACAGTAATCCCAACTGCGAGAAAGACTCCTGCTGTTCCTCCAGCGATCCGCTTATTTCTACCTGTACACCAGGCGGGACATCAAGTGAAGCAAGAGTGGCATTTACATCTTTTACAATCTCGCTTAACGCACGTTTGTATATGGTCCCCTGAACGGTTACTATGCGCTGGCGGTCTTTCCGGTCGATTTGCGGAAGCGACGAGTTTTCTTCAACCCGTCCCACATCGCGTACACGAATACCGACACCCATAGGATTGTAGATCATTATATTTTCGATATCTTCGATCGATTGACGGTATTGTTCGTCGTACCGCACACGTATGTTATACTCTTCGCCGTCTTCCCGGTAACGCGACATAATAAGCCCGTTGATCCGGTTCCTTACGGCATTTGCCGTTGTTGCCATATTCAGCCCGTTTAACGACAGCTTCTCCCGGTCAAAAACAATGTTATACTCCATCCGGTAATCTTTACGCGAGATAGTGATATCGCGTAATCCGGCAATAGCCTCCAACTTAGGTTTCAAATCGGCGGCCAATTTATCGGTTTCCGTCAGGTCGTAACCGTAAATCTCAACGGCTACGTTGCTACCTCCTGTCATTCCCATATCCCCACCGCCGGGCATTACCCTGAAGCGGTGTACTTCTGGCATGGCTGCGAGTTCGGTACGCAGTTCGTCGGAAACATCGTATATGGATTTCTTCCTGTTTTTGGCTTCGGTCAACCGGATGTTATAGCTAAGAATGTTGGATCCGTTATCCTGCATGGCAGCCCACGCATTATCGTCACTAGCCTGTCCCACAGCAAAAGAAACTATCTCTACCTCCGGATGTTGTTTCTCCATCATTTGGGCAATCTTGTGTCCGGTTTCCCGAGCTAGTTCCATTCTTGTTCCCGTAGGCATCTCAACGGTCATAGCTATATCGTTGTTGTCCGAGGCAGGCATAAATTCCGTTTTAAGCGTTAAGGCGCTGATAACAACTCCCAATATAAATATGGCTAAAACAGTGGTAACGGTCGTTCTTCTGTTGGTCGCCACCTTTTTCACCAGTCGGGAATACCCTTTGTCGAGCTTATCCAGCAAGGGTAGTACATTCTTGTTGTACCATCTATCAAACATACTCATTTTCTTATCCTTATCGGCTCTCATCATTTTCGCACTCATCATCGGCGTTAGTGTCATGGCAATAATCAAAGAAAGTGAAATAATGATAGTCACCATCCACCCAAGCTGTTTAAACATAACTCCTGCAAAACCGCCAACCATTGTCATTGGCAGGAACACAGCCACGATAGTAAGTGTGGACGCGATAATGGACAACGAAACTTCTTCGGTTCCGTAAACAGCCGCCTGTTTGGGACGACTACCCCGTTCGATGTGGGTGGTGATGTTTTCGAGTACCACGATAGCATCGTCAACCACCATGCCTATGGTAATAGACAGGGCCGACAACGATATGATATTGATCGAGTTGCCTGTTAGATACAGGTAAATAAACGATCCGATCAACGAAATAGGAATGGTTACCATGATAATGACCGTTGCCCGCCAACGCCCGAGGAAGAAAAGTACAACCAGCCCCACAATTACCAAGGCAAGCAAAATGGTCTCGAGCAAACTGTTGATAGACACCTTCACATACTCCGATGTATCCATCACGGTTACAATCTCGATGTCGGGCGGAAGGTTTTTCTTCAACTCCACAATTTCTTTTTTAACAGCATTGGCAATTGCTACCGTGTTGGAACCCGATTGCTTTTGCACCACAAGAGAAGCACTTCTCTCCCCGTTGGTATAATTTTCCATGATACGGTCCTGCAGCGTATCCTTCACAACGGCCAAATCTCTTAAATAAATGGGCCGGCCTTGATTACTCCCCACAATGATGTTGTTGAGTTCACGGCTTTCGGAAAATTCACCTTCAAGACGCAGCATATACGTTTGTGATCCTATATCGAAGTTTCCGGCAGGGACGTTAACATTTTCAGCGGAAATAACCTGAGCGATCTGTTCCAGGGAGATATTGTAGGCTTCTAACTTCTCAGGCATGATATTTACCTGAATCTCCCGCTCCGGCGCACCTGATACAGCTACGGTCCCTACACCCGGGATACGGTTGAGCGGATTGGCCACCTGCTCGTCGAGAATTTTATACAACGCCCCTGCACTCTCCCGGGCCGTTGCCGAGAGAATGATTACGGGAATCATATCGGAGCTGAATTTCAGGATCATGGGATCTTCAGCACCTTCAGGAAGAAATCCCGAGATCATGTCCACTTTGTCCCGGACGTCGTTCATCACATTATCCATATTCGTTCCGAAATCAAACTCAAGCATCAGCATAGACATTCCGTCTCTCGACTGGGAAGTGATTTCTTTAATGCTCTCCGTAGAGTTCAGCACGTCCTCCAACGGCCTTGTGACGTTGGCTTCAACGTCGTCTGATCCGGCTCCGGGGTACGAGGTCATCACCGAAATAATGTTCATGTCTATTTCGGGATATAAGTCGATGGGAAGCTGACGGTAAAACATAAACCCGATAATCACAACTCCAATAAATATTAGTGAAGTTCCGACGGGATTCTTTACCGCGGTTTCATATATTTTCATTTTTCTGCTTTTAGCTTATTCTACAACTTCTACTTCGGTTCCGTCTATCAATCCGGCGTTACCTTGCACAATAACCCTGTCGCCTGCACTCAAGCCGGAAACAATCTCGTATTTATCTTCGATGCGGGTTCCTAATTGAACGAGGGTGTAAACCGCCTTTCCGTCTTTTTCAACGAAAACATACCTGTCGTTTGACCCGGTTTGTTTCAACACTGCCATATCGGGTACAAGCGGGCGATCGTTTGTTCCAAAATTCATGGTTACACGAGAAAACATTCCCGGACGGAGCCGCTGATCAGAATTATTGACTTCTATTTCTACCGGAAAAGTATGCGAAACAGGATTTAACGTAGGATGGATCAACGATACTTTTCCCTCGAAAACTTCGTCAGAGAGCGCATCTACCTGTACTTTTGCGGGCATTCCTTTTACCACCTGGCTATAGAACGATTCAGAAACATTGATGATAACCTTCACCGGATTAATGTTCTCAATGGTGAGAATAGGCTGACCACCAGCCATGTCTCCCGGATCGTAGTTTCGTACTGTCACCACTCCGTTGATCGGGCTCGTCAGGCGGGTGTTTTCACCCAGATTGTTCAGTGCAGTTTGAGCGACGTCGAGCTGGGCTTTTACCTGGTCGAGTTGTTGTTTGGAGATCCCTCCGACATTGTAGAGCTCCAGGTATCGCTCATAATCCCTTTTCAGTGTAGCCAGTTGCGTTTGCTGCTGTGAATAGTTGGCAGCATCCATAGTCACAACCGTCTGTCCTTTGCCTACCCGGCTGCCTACATCCACGTGAATGCTTCTGATACGCCCACCCATTGCCGGAGCAATGTTATTTACCGTATTGGCCTCAACCGTCGCGGTGAAAGTCGATAATTGGTCAACGGGGGTCAGCCGGACCTCTTCCACCTTTACGTTTTTCTTAACTGTTTCGGTTTGCGTTTCGTTCTTTGTCGTTTCTCCTCCGCAAGATGCGAAAAAAAAGAGAGCTGCCAGCGGCATAAATTTCAGCACGTTTTTCCGTTTCATATTTAAATTTGTTTGTATTTCTTAATTTGTTGCCTGGATATCATATCCGAGTGTCTTTTCCAAATCGGCTTTAGCAGCCAGATAATCGTAAATAGCGTTGCGATACTGCAGTTCTGCGTTTGTTATTGCCAGGGCAGCTGCGTTGACCTCAACAATGGTACCCATACCGGTTTCGTAACGCTTCTGTGTAATTTGATACCCTTTGCGCGCTTGCTCCACCGCCGATTCAGATGCCACTACTTGTTCCATACTCTTTGCCATCAGGTCCCAATTGTTTTTAATCGAGAGTTTCAATCCACGTTCCACGTCTTTTCGTTGTTCCTTCAACTGATAAAGCTGAATTTCGGACTGCTTCATGTTGTGATAGCGCTGCCCGCCGTTGAACAACGGAATGGAGAGCGTGACACCCAGCATGGAATACGGATCCCAGCGATAAGTGCTGAACTTGAAATCGTTGTTCTGACTCATATACATGTAATTAAACGACGAGATAAGTGTCGGTGCGAATTGGGATTTCTGCATCTCGTAGCCCTTTTTCGCCATATCAGCTTGCAGATCAAATTGCTTGATGTCGCTATTGTTCAGAAGCGACGTATCTGCAGGAATGATTGTATCGAACATGGCTTTCCGGTAATTATCGAGCGAACCGACTACTTTCAGCGGTATCTCGCTATCAATTCCCATAAGCATTTTCAATTGCAACTCGGCAATCTTCATCATGTTCTCCGACTGTAAGATACTTGGAATAAGGCTTTTGAGGCGAACATCAGCGGTAATCACATCGTATTCAGCCACCACACCCTGTTTAAAACGGTCCCTGATGTTCTCCAGGTTGAGCGAATCGGTAGCATACGTTTTCTTAAAAACATCGTAACTGTCTTGAGCTAGCAACAAGGAGTAAAACGATTTTTTTACCTGGTTCGTCAAATCAATGCGCGACGAACGGGCTTTCTCCATAGCGAGTTGAATATCCACCCGGCTCATCTGAATATTCTTCCATAACGAGGGCACCACCAAAGGCATACTTACGTTCAGGCCGGCGGTGTAAACATTCAGACGCCCCATTTGAATGCCTTCGCCGGCACTTTCAGGGTCTGGGGCAAACATTTTACCCACGGTCTCCATTATCTTCAATTCTTCGGGTGTATATTTTGTTGGATCGATAGCGCCGCCACCCAGCCCGAAACCTTCATCAAAATATACGGTCTGCCGTTTAATAGCGCGTTGATATTGGCCGATAAGATCAAACTGTGGAAACAACGCCCCGTAAGCCGATTTCCGGGCATACTCTTTTTTGGTGATTTCCATATCGGCCACTTTTACGTTGGGATTTTCGCTGAGCGCGATCTCCAAAGCCGTGTTCAAATCTATTCGTAAACTGTCTGAATCCTGTGCAGCTGCCGTGGATAAACACAGCCCTCCCCAAGCCATCAGTAAAACGATACTTAATTGCTTTGCTCTCATATACAGTAATTAATTGTTTTCGTTTGTTTTGTTTGTAAGATAATCATCAATAATTTGAATCCCTTTATAGGTAGAAATTCCGCGAATAAAATTTACCATCATCGTAAAAAAAAGCTGCTGAAAGGAAAAAGGCGGTTTCTCAAGATACGCTGCACGAATATACGTGTAGGTACTCTCCTCCACCAGGAAGGCCGCCACGTCCACGTTCAGGTTCCCGCGGATATAACCTTGATCGATTCCCTGCTGCAGGTATGTTTTTATATGTATTTTATTGTTTTCAACATCTTGCTGAATCAGCTTGTAGATCCGGGGATAATACTTATAGATATCTTCGTAAAATTTAATGGAAGGCAGTTCCTTATTTTTATGGTATTCAATCAAATAAAGAAATACCTCAATCATATTTTCCGACCGGTTTATTACCTCCACAATCTTATTGTTCCTTTCATCGCGCTTGCCAGCCAGGTAAGTCAATAAGACCTCTTCCTTATCCCGGAAATTCTCGTAAAGGGTGCGTTTCGAAATGCCTAAAGAAGACGCTAGGTCATCCATAGAGACGTTTTTGATACCGTACTGGTAAAAAAGAGTACCTGCTCTTCTGACTATTCTTTCTTTTAGTGTCATCGTATTTAAAAAAACGCCACAAAGGTAATTCAGAAAACTCAAAACATCAAATCGGTTTTCCAGGTTTTAACAAACTTTACAATAAGATTTTGTTACAAGCCCAGCCTTTCCCGAAGCCGCTTGTATCCGGAGGCACTGATTTTTATTTTATCACCGTTACTCAAGGTAAGCAGTTGATTTTGTTTCTCGTACAATTCGATGCGCAATATTTTTACCGTGTTGACCAAATAAGAACGATGCACCCTTACAAACTGCTTCTCAGGCAAATGAAGTTGGAAATACTTCATGGTTTCTTCTTTCAAAAACTTGTCGGAATCGGTAAAAATACGCACATAATCGCCTTCGGCCCGGAAATAAACAATTTCTGAAACCTGAATCATGTTTATCTTTTGTCCCGATCTGATAACAATACGTTCGAGCGGTTGGATTTCTTCTGTGCCAATATCGCCTGGTTTCAACAAATCCTCTTCCGTATCCTCATCTACCGGCTGGGGAGAGGCCTCCCTTTCAGCAAGTCTTACCCTGAAAAACTGTACCAACAGGAGATATATGAGAAAAGCAACGAAAGCTTTCAGCGGAAACATCTTTATGGCTTCCATCAGGTTTTTCGGATTAAAAACCAAAAAAGCCGAAATATAACCTAAACCCGTCCAAATGGTTATGGCTAAGAAACCAAGTGCAGTGTAATTGATAAAACGCTGATAAATTTCCAATGTTTCAAAATTCCCGTACTTGACCACTTTCCAGAGCAAAAAACTTACACCTGTAAAAAACAACGCATTCATCATCCCGTCCAACATCAATTGGGGGAAAGGAAACGTTACAAGCGAACGGAATGCCAACGCCTGCATAAATGCATAGACGACGCACAGGACAGATATCGTCAATATACGCGATAAATTATTCGGAAGAAAAAAATTCATTTTACTAAAACTACTTACCGAATTTCACAACCACCAAAAACTATCTCGCCACTGATAAGCAACCGGCGAGAAGTATCGTGATTCGCTGATTTTGAGAAATGTTTATTATCCACTCCCCCCAAAACGGTACTTATCTTAGGCACAACCACCCAATCATCGGGCAGGTACAATTTTATGCCGCCAAATACGGCTTCAACCTGAAGGTACGTATCACCTTCGGGCAGTGATGCCCGGCGCAGATCGAGCTCTACTCCCCCAAAGACAACTTCAATTCGTCCTCCCCGGAACACAGGTTCCAGAAAAATATCTTCGATACCGCCGAAAACAACTTCCCGGACATAGATACCGTCTGTGCCTTCCATTTTATCAACATTCAAAGGCCGTTGTATATGACCATGACGATGGCAACAGGCTTTTTTTCCGAAAAGTATTTTTAATATAACTCCCGCTCCGACTACTATAAGCAGAACAGGCCAGAAGGTTGCGGTAAAACCTTCGTTAATACCCGGCAGCGCATCAGGATATAAATGAGCGATACGGGGCAATAGGAAAAAAGCAGCCAGGGCCAACCAGAAAAACAGGGCCAGATACTCTCTCTTAAAAAGGGCAATAATTGCAAAAACGACAAATAAAACAGGCCAGGAAAACACGACGGAACGTAACGCCGGATCGATCCAGCCAAAATTAAAAGCGAGAAACAACGTTCCCGCTAAAATCAGTAGAAAACCGAAAAGACCACCTTTCGATCTGCCCGAGAAATTCATTTGTTGTTCATTATTTTCCATAAGATATATTGTTTAAAACTTTTTTTTACACAAAGATACATACAAAGTGAAGCATCCGGCAAGACAAAATCGATGAAACGAGGTATTTTTCCCGACGAATGAAGTAAAATACCGGATGAATCTTCTGTGGAAAGACACAAAGTCAGAAATCTTTAACACATTCAAACTGAAATTGAAGAAAAACAGGAGTGGCGCATGACTGAAAATATTTTTCCTGATTTTTCCGTTTCTGCCTAAAAACAGATACCTTTGAAGTTTAATCATCAATTAAATCAATCAAGATGAAACAGAGGACCTCATTTACAACTTTTGCTGTCGTTTTCTCATTCCTGGTATTTTCGGGATTTCTGGTATTTTCGGGCTGCACCGGTAGTTCACAAAAAGGAACGTTAACGGTTGACAACCTGTTGTCGAATCCCGGGGAATATGTTGGACAACCTGTCACGGTTGTAGGCCTTGCCACGCACGTATGTGCCAAAAGCGGCATGAAACTTTTTTTACAAGGCAGTACCGACGCGCAGAGCATTCGTGCAGAGTCGAACAGTACACTGGGAAAATTCAACGAAACGTGCGTTGACAACAAGGTGGTGGTAAAAGGCACATTGGTGGAAGAGAGGATCACGGAAGCCGATCTTCAGAAAATGGAAAAAGAAATTGTCGAAAACACAACCGTTACTCACGGTGAAGGCGGTGAAGGTTGCGAAACCGAGCAAAAAGCCGAAGGTGTAGCAGTGGGCAGCTCTGAAATGGATCGCGTGAACGAATTCCGTAAACGATTAACAGAACGCAAAACTTCAGAAGGAAAAGATTACCTGTCGTTCTATCACATCGCCACCGAATCGTACAGCATCGTCAAAAAATGAAAACCGTGCCGTCGTTTTCGGGATTCACACCCGAAACCATACAGTTTCTGGTCGATCTCAAAGAGAACAACTTTCGCCAATGGTTCGAAGATCACCGTGAGCTTTACGAGATTGAACTGCTACAACCCTTCCGGGCATTGGTAAACACGCTCTCGCCGGCCATGCACAACATAGACTCCTTGTTTGAATTCCGCACGCACAAGGTATTATCGCGTATTTACCGCGACATCCGTTTCTCAAAAAACAAAGATCCTTACAACGCCTGCCTGTGGATGAGTTTTCAACGCATGGGCACATCGTGGGAAAATTTTCCGGGTTATTTTATGGAGCTTAACACGGAGCATGTCATGCTGGGTATGGGGCTCTTTGCACCCAAGCGCAAAGTGATGGATGTTTTCCGGGAGAAGATTGAAGGCGAACCCGACACTTTCCGGGAACTGGTTCAGAAAGATGTGTTTGGACGAGGTTTTTCGGTTGAAGGCGAAAGTTACAAGAAACCTGTCCACAACACCCTGTCCGACTTTTTTCAGCCCTGGATGAACCGGAAAGCTGTTTACGTGATGAAGACGCTTCCCGTTTCGGACGAAAGAATTTACAGCGATGCGCTCGCTCTTTTGCTTGCCGACGATTTCACTCATCTTGCCGGTCTATACCGGTTGATGGTGGAAGCCCGGGAAGAAGTTGCACCTCTATAAACATACTTGCATGATCTGTTTCCCCAACGCGAAAATAAATTTAGGACTAAACATTATTTCCAGACGTGGCGACGGTTACCACAACCTGGAAACCCTTTTTTATCCTATCGGATTAAGGGATGGATTAGAAATCGTTCCGTCAGGCCGGGAAGAAGATTTTCGTCTCTTCCAGACAGGAGCAACCATACAGGGAGATATGGACGACAACCTGGTCATAAAGGCCCTGAAACTGATTTCGGAGGAAAAAAAGATTCCCGGCATTGATATTCATTTATTCAAAAAGATCCCTTTCGGGGCAGGGTTGGGCGGAGGTTCATCGGATGCGGCATTTATGCTGAAATTACTGAACGACACGTTTTCCCTGGGTTATACCGTACCGGAATTGGAACAAAAAGCGGCGGAAATCGGTGCCGATTGCCCGTTTTTTATCAAAAATAAACCGGCTTTTGCAAAAGAGACAGGCAATCTGCTGGAAGAAGTGGATTTGGATTTGAGCAGCTACTTTTTCGTATTGGTAAAACCCGATATCACCGTTTCCACAAAAGAGGCTTACTCCCTGATTTCACCTATGCCGCCGGAAATACCGCTTGGGGAGATTATCCAAAAACCGGTTTCCGAATGGAAAGGATTGCTGAAAAACGATTTTGAGCCGCCTATTTTCAAAAAATATCCCGAAATTTGCAGGATTAAAGAACAATTGTACGCCAAAGGCGCAGTATATGCATCCATGTCCGGCTCCGGCTCATCGGTTTACGGCTTTTTTGAGAAAGAGACGGACATAAGGTTTGACAATTGCTGGGTATGGAAAAATAAAGAATTATGAGATATAACCTCCTTCTGATCACACTGAGTGTACTATTACCGCTTTCGGCGCAACGGAACTTCATGCCGTCCGGCATCCATTCATTCGTGCCCATCACTGTTCAGCGACCGGTATTGCTGGACAGCACCGACCTCAAAGACAGCAAGTTTTCGGATGAAACGCTGCTCTCCTACTCCATTTCGTTTCCCGAACAGGAACGATTTACAACACTGTTGGAACCCGATACGGCAGGATTTTTCCACCTTCCGAAGCCGGAGAATGGATACGCGTTCCAGTTGCTTTCGTTCTTTGTTACCGGTGACCGCTACGGAAAGGGAAAACTAACCGTTACCTCGCCCAACCCGCTCGAACTTTACGTGAACGATGTAAAGCGTGCCACCAAAACGCAGGTAAACGACAGCATCCATCAATCGGGGTCGGTTGATGCTTTCCTAAACGGCTTTACGAACAACGCTCGGATCATCATCAAACTATTGGCATCGGCCGAAAACAAAATCGATCCGGCCGTCAAAATCGAACTGAAACCCGACAAAGGAGATTCCCTGTTGAATTTCTCCTTCAACAACATCGACAAACGCCGCATCTCCATCAACGATATCCTGGAGGGGACGAGGGTAAACAGTTCTTCTGTCTCCCCCAGCGGCAGGTTTGTTTTGCTCAGTTTGAGGGAAACAATAAAAGGCGGAGAGAACCGTAATTATACCGAGATTTACGATACACGGCAGAAACGAACCGTTTTGTCGGAGACAGCCAATCGTTCACAACTCAACTGGATGCCTAAATCCGACATTTTGTATTATGTAGCGGACAACAACGACGGCAGGACAATGTACACGCTCAACCCGTTGACTTCGGAAACAAAAATCATTGCTCAACAGCTTCCGAAAGAAAATTTCCACGTGGCTCCCGACGAAAAATCGATGTTCTACTCGTCCAAAGAGACCCTGTCCGTCACTACGCCTAGTGGACTAAGAAGGCTTATCGGTATTGATGACCGCCAGGCCCATTATCGCGACAGGTTCTACCTCTACCGTTATTTTTTTGAAACGGGATTTGCCCAGCAGCTCACTTTCGGAAGGCAGACCGCTACGTTGAACGACGTTACCGATGACGTGAAATACCTGCTTTTCTCTACTTCGGGGGAGGACTTATCACAACGCCCTTTCAGCAAAAGCAACCTGTATATGCTGAACCTCGAAACAATGGCTGTTGATACCGTCTGGAAAGACCAAACATACACCTATTCGGCGCAGTTTTCTCCCGACGGCAAGCAGTTACTGATTCACGGCGCACCCGAAGCTTTCAACGGTATCGGATTGAATGTCAAAGAAGGACAAATCGCCAACAGTTACGACACTCAGTCTTTTATTATGGACCTGGCAACCCGGCGTGTTGATCCTGTAACGAAACATTTTGATCCCGCTATCAATGCCCAGGAATGGAACTCTGCGGATCATTCCATCTATTACCGCGTGGAAGAAGGAGACCGGGCCAACGTGTATCGCTACTCGCCCAAAACCAAGAAGTTCGACAAACTTCCCTTGAAAGAGGATGTTATCCGTTCGTTCAGCATCTCCGGAAACGGACGGTGGGCCGCTTATACCGGGGTGAGTGTTTCCAATTCCAACAGAAGTTACCTGCTTGACCTGAAAACAAACGAATCTACATTGATTTCCGACCCATATGCCAAACAACTCAACACCCTAGTCCTGGGCGAAGTGAAGGATTGGAAATTCACCAGTTCTTTTGGCGATGAAATAGAAGGCAGGTACTACCTCCCTCCCCACTTCAATCCGAACAGGAAGTATCCACTTATCGTATATTATTACGGAGGCACAAGCCCTACCTCCCGCGGTTTTGAAAGCACTTATCCGTTGCACGTTTATGCGGCACAGGACTACGTTGTTTATACGCTGCAACCGAGCGGAACCACCGGATACGGACAGGAATTCTCTGCCCGCCACGTAAATGCCTGGGGTGATCAAACGGCGGAAGAAATCATTGAAGGCGTACAAAAATTTGTTGCCGAACACCCGTTTGTGGATGGCACAAAAATTGGGAACATCGGGGCTTCATACGGCGGATTCATGACACAATACCTGATTACCCGAACCGATATGTTTGCCGCATCGGTTTCTCACGCGGGAATCAGTAACATTACCAGCTATTGGGGCGAAGGGTATTGGGGATATTCCTACAGCGCGGGAGCAAGTGCGGGCAGTTATCCCTGGAACAATCCGAAGCTTTACACGGAACAAAGCCCGCTCTTCCATGCGGATAAAATTAAAAACCCACTGCTACTGTTGCACGGTACCGCCGATACGAATGTCCCCATCGGCGAAAGTATTCAGATGTATACGGCACTGAAGTTGTTGAACAAGCCGGTGGAATTTATCCAGGTGGAGGGTGAAAATCACGCTATCTACGATTACGATAAACGCATCGCCTGGAACAACGCCATTTACGCGTGGTTCGCCAAGTGGCTCAAAGGTGATTCACGTTGGTGGGACTCGATGTTCGGAGAGAAATAGATTTATAAAGCTAATGTGAAGAATCTAAATAAAGATGATAGACATCAATAGAATACGTAATAACGTTGAACAGATTGCCTGTTCAACGGGAGAATTTCTGAAAGAACAGCAAGCACAATTGCATCAATCGGATATTGAACTGAAAGGTACGCGAAATTTCGTAACGCACATCGATACGGAAGCCGAAAAAATGTTGGTGAAAAAATTGGGAGAATTGATTCCCGGCGCTACTTTCCTTACCGAAGAGGGCACCGTCACTTACGTTGATGGACAGTACACTTGGATCATCGATCCACTGGACGGAACCACCAATTACGTTCACGGTGACACTCCGTTTTCTGTAAGTGTCGCATTGATGAAGGACCGGGAGATTATTCTGGGAGTTGTCTACGACCCCGTTGCCGACGAGCTGTTTTCCGCTTCTGCCAAAGGTAAGGTTACCCTGAACGGGAATTCCTTTAAAACCAGTTTGCACCAAACGCTTACGAACGGATACATCGGGTTCGGGATCCCTTATTCCCTTGATGACCGGGGAGAGAAAATACTTAAGAACGCCGCGGGACAATTCCGAAAATGCAGTTTTCGGATCAAAGGCTCGGCAGCCATTGAAATCTGTTATGTTGCCTGCGGAAGAAGCGATGCCTATTTCCATTCAGGCCTCTCACCTTGGGATGTGGCGGCCGGAACCTTTATCCTAGAATGTGCCGGAGGCACATGCACCGATTTTTCGGGAGGCCGCAATTATATTTTCAACAAAGAACTGGTGGCCAGCAATGGAAAGATCCACCAGGAGATAATGGATAAAATCATCAATAACGGAGAAACTAACCCATAACCCGACATGGATAACCAAGTAGTTCTTACCGCATTTCTCCTTACGCTGTTTGCCGGACTTTCAACCGGCATTGGAAGCCTTATTGCGCTCATCGCCAAGCGTACCAATACCAATTTCCTGAGCTTCGCCTTAGGGTTGTCGGCAGGGGTAATGATTTACGTTTCATTTATGGAGATGTTGCCCAAGGCACTCGAAATGCTATCGGAGTCCTTTGGTGAAAAAATAGCAAACCTGTATATGCTTCTGGCACTTTTTGGAGGGATTGCCTTTATTGCGCTTATCGACTTCCTGGTTCCCAAATCGAGCAACCCTCATGAGATGCACGGTGTGGAAGAAATGAAGAAAAATAAGCTGCGGTTAAAACATACCGGTATCATTACCGCACTCACTATTGGCATCCACAATTTCCCCGAAGGGATTGCTACGTTTATGACAGCGATTAACTCGCTGGAAGTCGCTATACCCATTACGGTAGCCATTGCTATCCACAATATACCGGAAGGCATTGCTGTTGCTGTTCCCATCTATCACGCTACAGGAAGCCGAAAAAAAGCCTTTTGGTTATCGTTTTCATCGGGTCTGGCAGAGCCGGTAGGAGCCATTATTGCTTACCTCTTTCTGATCAGGTTCTGGAATCCCGTACTCGATGCACTTATTCTGGCTATAATTGCCGGGGTTATGATATATATATCGTTGGACGAACTACTTCCGAGTGCCGAGAAATACGGAAAGCACCACCTCTCGATCATTGGCCTGGTTACAGGAATGGTTATTATGGCGGTCAGTTTATATTTGTTTATTTGACAAGCACGATTGCTGAGAAATTGATTAACTTTGTACACTATCTATACACACTTTAACAACATCAGACATGACTACCGATATAAAAGCAATTGGAGAACGCATAAAAGGATTGCGCGACGCCTTGGATTTCACGCCCGGCGAAATGGCTCAACGCCTTGAGCTTGAAACAAGTGTCTATCTAGCCTATGAAGAAGGGAAAAACGACATTTCCATATCGCTCCTTAAGCGTATCGAGAAGGAGTTTAATGTGGACCTGGCTACGCTGATGTTCGGTACGGAGCCAAGAATGACCTCCTACTTCGTGACCCGTAAGGATCAAGGCCTCGCTGTTGAACGCGTTGCAGCATATAAATATCAGTCGTTGACGGCTGGATTCACCCACAATATGGGCGACGTCTTCATCGTAACGGTAGAACCAAAAGCAAAGGACACCGATTTTTTCTTAAATATTCATCCCGGACAGGAATTCAACCTCGTGCTCGAAGGAAGCCTACTTTTCCATCATAACGGTAAAAACATCACATTAAACGAAGGCGACAGCATTTATTTCGATTCCTCATTACCCCATGGGATGAAAGCGTTGAACAACAAAGCAGTGAAATTCCTGGCTGTGGTGATCGAGCCATAGGCTGATCAACAACGCAACCTATAACGTGCAGCTAATTAGTTACGCGAACAAATTACGTGAAGCAGAATTTTATGTTAGAAAAATTTTTAAAACAAATCTCGTTTTCATCGCATCAGGATTTTGTAGACAACTATGCAATCCAAGTTCCCGAGAATTTTAATTTCGCCTACGATGTGGTGGACGAATGGGCAAAAACACATCCCACCAAACGCGCTTTGTGCTGGACAAACGATAAAGGCCAACACAAAGACTTAAACTTTTCCCAGTTAAAAAAGTTATCCGATAAAACGGCATCGTTCCTCCTTTCCCTGGGCATACGGAAAGGCGATATGGTGATGTTGATTCTCAAACGGAACATCGAGTTCTGGCACGTTATCCTGGCTCTTCATAAAATAGGAGCCGTGGCTATTCCCGCCACACACCTGCTTACCGACAAGGACATTGTTTATCGTGCCAATGCAGCTGACATCAAGGCGATAATTACTTCACAAGACGACAATCTGATTGAGCACGTAAACGGGGCCATGCCAAAATCACCGTCGGTAAAATACCGGATTATGATTGGAAAGAACATTCCCGAAGGGTGGATTGACTTTCACAACGGCGTAGAGAATGCCGTACCGTTTGTGAAACCCGAACAGGTGAACAAGAACGAGGATATCATGATTCTCTATTTCACGTCGGGAACCACAGGACAACCCAAAATGGTCATCCACGACTTTACCTATCCCCTCGGGCACATCACCACCGCAAAATTCTGGCACAACCTGCACGAGAACAGCATACACCTGACCTTAGCCGATACCGGATGGGCGAAAGCCGTGTGGGGAAAACTCTACGGGCAATGGATTGTGGGTGCATGCGTGTTTGTGTACGATTTTGAAGGACGGTTCATCCCTGCCGATGTGCTCTCGATGATTTCGAAATACCGAGTAACCTCACTTTGTGCTCCACCAACTATCTTCAGGTTTCTCATTCGCGAGGAGCTGGACAAATACGATTTATCGTCACTGGAATACTGTACCACTGCAGGGGAAGCGTTAAATCCTTCGGTCTTCGAAACATTTTACCGGAAAACCGGAATCAAGATGATGGAAGCTTTTGGGCAGACCGAAACGGCTCCCACTGTCATTACTTTCCCCTGGATAGAACCTAAACCCGGTTCAATGGGTATGCCTAATCCCCTCTATAAAATGGATTTGCTTACATACGACGGTCGTTCAGCAGAAGACGGCGAGCAGGGTGAAATTGTATTTCGTACCGATGAAGGACGTCCATTGGCTCTGTTTATGGGATACTATCGCGATGAAGAACTCACACGCAGCGTATATACCAATAACCTTTACCGTACCGGCGATATGGCCTGGCGCGACGAAGACGGTTATTACTGGTTTGTAGGACGGACCGACGATATCATCAAAAGTTCCGGTTACCGAATTGGTCCGTTTGAAGTGGAAAGCGCCGTTATGACACACCCTGCTGTTGTGGAATGCGCCATTACCGGTGTACCCGATGAAATTCGCGGGCAAGTGATCAAAGCCACCATCGTTTTAGCACCACAATACAAAGAGAAAGCAAATGACGACTTGGCACACGATATTCAGGAGCACGTGAAAAACGTAACCGCACCCTACAAATATCCACGCATCATTGAATTCGTAAATGAACTGCCAAAAACCATAAGTGGAAAAATCCGACGGGTGGAGATCAGGGGAAAAGACACCCCATTATAGGCCTTTCCACGCCAAAATGGCCGGCAGAGTTCCGCTCATCTAAAAATCACTGCCCACAAAATCGGACACGTTGCCGTTGCCGCTGTCAACGGTTTTGGGCGCGGCGACCACCACGCGGAAACCGATATTGCCGCCCTTATCGGCAGGGAGCCAGGAAGTGCGGTTCGAGACTGTGCAACCATAGTCTTCGTTGTTGAAACTTCCGCCGCGGATGACGCGCTCGGTTCCCGAGGCAGGCCCGGCAGGGTCGTTCTGCGCGGCGACGGGATAATCGCCGTGCCAATCGGCGCACCACTCCCACACGTTGCCGCTCATATCATGGGTACAGAGAACATTCGGGTTTTTTCCGCCTACCGCGTGGGTGGTATTACCCGAATTCCACTTAAACCATGCCTGACTGTGTATATCGTTACCTCCACTGAAAAGTGGGTTTCCCCCCGCCACTATATAATGTCCGCCTCGCGCGGCATATTCCCACTGCGCCTCGGTGGGCAGACCGGCCACCCTTCCGACAAACGGTTGTATATGGGTTGCGATGGCGTTGAGTTTTTCCATGAATCCGCCCGCCGCGTTAATTTCGTTCCACGACAGGTTTTCCACGGGCAGGTTGTCGTTGCCCCCGTGCGCGCTCGGATTGTTGTCCGTTCCCATCAACGCTTTCCACTGCGCCTGCGTAACTTCGGTTTTGCCTATGTAAAAATGGGCAAGCTTCACCTCGTGGGTATTGGGAGCAGCACCCATGCTAAAAGTGCCGCCTGCAACATATACAAACTCCATGTAGTTGGCTCCGGCGTTGGCAAGATGAAAACCGTCCCACTCTATAGCGGGCAGTTCGTAAGCCTTTCCACTTTCCAGAGAGGCAGTGCGCGTTTTAAGCAGTACAGCAGCATCGGTAGTACGGAAATCTCCGGGAATCGGCGTTTCGGTAAGGTCTAAGGTAACCGCCATATACTTTGCAACGCCGGCGGCAGATTTGCCTGGCGACGAAGCGCGCCATACGGCAAGCGTTTTCTCTTCGCCGGGATTAATGGTCGTGGGGATTCCTACAAATTCTTGCATATCGGGGCCCGGTTGCAAGCCGGTTCTGAGCACGTGCGGAGCACCCCAGTTCTCCTCAATATCAAACTCCCGCAACATCGGCATTGAAGCGTGAGTATTTTTCACATTGAGCAACAGCAACATGCCAGGATCGATGAATCTTACCGATGTCAGCTTTTCGGCGGCATTCATCGCCGTAACACCCTGCACTTGGAAGTAGCGGGGAATTTCGCGCAACTCCGACAAGGGCACGGGACAGTCGTAAATCGCAGTTTCCAGCGTTCCCTCCCCGGTGTGGAGCAGGGGCGCCATGCTGCCGATAAGGTCACCGTTGAAACCGGGGGCGATGGTTACGTCAAAGTCGGCCGTCCTGCCGTCGCCGCTGATATTGGCCACGGTTGCCGCGTCCATCGTTACAAGTTCGGTTCCCTGCACGCCGTAGAGGTAGATTTTGTCGCCTTCGCGCCACCTCACCTCCACCTTGTTCGTTTCGGTGTTTTCGGCAAGCGCCAGGCGGGCGATCGGCTCGCCGATGGAGGCAGTTACTGTGATTACTTTACCAGTTTTGTCGGCATCGGACTGTTCCGGCGTAACAATATCGTTGCTCTTGGTACAACTTGCTGCCGCGAGGGTAATGATTGCGAATATAACCAGTATTTTTTTCATTTTAATTCGTTTTTTAAGTGACGGTTAGTTTGCCCACGTTTCTTTTCCATAATCGTCTCCGGTGGAACCGTTGAGGATGTTTTGCCCGATTTCGATGTCGATGACCTCGATGTCGGGGGCGACGTACTTCTCGGGTGCAGTGTTTGAAAACGCGGTACGGCACATTTCCACAATTTGTAGGTCGATGAAGTTTTTGTTCATTGCATTGAATTTTTTAAGAAACTGTTTTGATTTTTTTCATGTCCTGTTTCATACCTATTTTGGGATGGATCTGAATTTTCAGTACGCACATAATAACGGGCTATTTTGAAGAAATATAAAATTCAAACAGTTTCTAAGTTGATTATTACGGATTGGTAATGGGCAAAAAGAACTGACATTGTATTTGAATATATTCCATTTTTTCTCGAGGAGCGCGGTTATCAGCGTAGAGAGCGCAGTAACGGTGAGCCAGTTGTGGTGGCTCCACTTACCGTTACGGGAGCGATGTGTCCGCCGGCGGGAGCGGTTTCGTTGCCGCAGGGGAGGTTGGTTTAGGTGCATCCCGCCGCAAGTATGAGCGACAGGATGAGAAAAAGAAATAATCGGGTGTTCATATTAATTAAATGTTCAGAATTTAACGTGTATTTTGTCTTTATTCTTTGCCCTTGATTAATTATCCCTGACGCAACGGATGGAAAATGCGCTGGGTTTACTCGTATCGAAACGGGAACCGGCCCATTCATTATCAAAAACCATCGCGTAAGCGTACATTGAATCCGAATCGGTTGCAGACCAGTAACGTCCCCATTCTCCGACGCGTAACGTGGAAGTGTTTCCGCCGTAGGAAAAAATGTAACCGCAGGCGGGAAAGGTGCGCGTAATGTATTCGACATCTGTTTCCGCCCAGAAAGCATCATTGGTGATATTGCTCAGCGAAAGGGTAGAGGCCGGTCCCAGGTAACGCACGGTTATCTTCATCATTTTTCCTCCGCCGGCAGAAGGATTATCGAGGTATTCATAGCGCCAGGCACTGCGGTATTGATTTTTCTCATCCTTGAAACGAAGCGCGTAGGCAACGCCCACTGCCCCTACCGGACAAGAGTAATCAGCCGTAAACGTACGCTTTTCCTGTCCACCTACGACTATCTCCTCCACGTAATTGTCAACTCCTTTCCCTATACCTTGGAAGTTTACGTAAACTCCATAAAGATGATTAGGCAGAATGCCCCGCCACTCGTCCTGCGAAGGCAGGTGATAGCCCGCTGGGCAAGCTGTTCTGGCGGCATCCCAGTCGAAATAGCCGCTCTTGTTGTTGGCATGGCTGTCGGTAAACGTGCCGGCAGTGACGCTCACGTTGTATTCCGCCACGTACTCTATCGGAAGCCGGGGACGATTAGGTTCCACCTCACCGGGAAACCGCAGTTCCGTGCCGTCCCATTCGGCGGAGATGTGGTAGGCATGACCGGTTTGAAGGGCATCACGGGCGGGCTTGGATGTGGTGGAAAAGAAAGTGGCGTCCTGCCCGCCCGGTTTCGGGACGGTTATCCCCAGCACCGTTTCGGGAATGTTATCCGCACGGGGGATTCCCCAATAGGCAAACGCTTCTGTTTCCCGCGCATCAACAATTGTGGTAAATGGTTGGGAACTCACAAATGGGGCATAATCTTCCACCGTTTGGGTAATGAGGTTGAAACCAGGGATTTCTTCCCGTAGGCTGACAGGGCTTACTTCAGGTTCTCGGAATCCCACGAGCGCGTAGTCCGTTTTCCGATATACTAGCGGGATGATAAATATGTTCAGGTTTTCGTCCGAGGTATTTTCGAGCTGGGTAACCAGCAACGCGCCCAAGTGTTGAAAAGAAACGGGCGGAACAATGCCGCTTGCCGGAACCTCCGTTTTAAACCACAGGGGGATATCGAAGCTGTCGAACACGCCCGCCCGCGTCATGCCGGACGCCATTATCTTATCGCCAGCAATCTTCGATTCGGCGCCGTGCGTACCGTAGAGGGTGTAGGGCTGAGTGATGTCGATGTCCTGCGGTACGGTAATGTCGAACCTGGCCGTTTTGTTGCCGTTAGAAAAATCGTAGAGCGTCACATCGCGTTGCTCTTTGATGCGGTAGTCCTGCTTGAAAAAGAGATTGATTTTGTCGCCCTGTTTCCATTTTACGATGATGTCTTTAGTCTCCAGGCCGAAACTGGAAGAAGTACGGGTTTTCGCACTGGCATCGGGTATGGTAGCGGTTACGATAAAAGTACGTCCCCCACTGGAAACGAGTTGTTCGACGCCGGGAATGTCGTTGCGTATGCATCCTACTGTCAACAGGATGACGAAAATGACGGGGGCAACTAATTTGCAATTCATAACGGATAATTTACTTATAATTAAAAACTTAAAATTTACGATAAACATGCAACTGAAAACGAGAATGCAGGCTTCTTTGAACGGCGTTTTAGAACCGGCTGTATTTATCGGCTTAAATTTCACGCCTACCGGTGTATGTTTCGCATTTGACATGTACATCAAACCCGGCGGCAAATATAAAACCTAAGATTTGCACCTGCGACAATTGTCGTAAAGGCAACAAAAAAAGTTTAATTTTAACATTTTTAACAAACTATTCATCGCCGGGTAACCTCGAACTCCCGTTTTCTAACTTTATAAAAACACTATCTTTGCACCATGAAAGAGCTACTTTCCGCATATTACCCGATAACGGTTGTTTACACCACCGTTTTCCTTACGTTGGGAACAGTGTTGCTGTTCGGAAAGGTTCCAAGGCTGGAGCGGTTGCAAAACTATCTTTCGGGAAAGCGCTATTTTACAGCATCGTTTCTCTTTCTGGGTATTTTCGGCGTGATAGAATTGCTGACAGCGCCATTGACACGCATGTCCGGCACACACTACACTTACAACGACATCTTTGGAATGGCAGCAGTGAGTATGATTCACGCCTGGCTTAACGGCTATGCCTACCTGCTGATGCTCAGCCCAGCGCCACGCACGCGACACCGGGTGCTCTGGTTCGGTCGTGCAGGCTTACCGGTTATTATCCTAGCCATACTCCTCCCCACATTTCTTGCACCCGCCACATCACAACACTTTGTCTGGCTTGTCGATTTGATTTATACGGCCGAAGTGGTATGGATTTTTATGCTCTGCCGCCGCGAATACGACATCAACGTAAAGGCAATGGACAACTATTATGATGAACCGGAACGGTTGGGATGGATGAACGGTGTAATTATCTGCACACTTGTGCTGGCATTTTTCAATTTACTGCAATACCACGTGCTGCCGGTGGGTATTCCGTTGCGGATCGCCAACACGCTGTTTTACATTTATTTTTTTATCCGTATCTTAGACTATATCCCCACTTTTCTGTCCATCGAAGAAGTTACTCCACTTGATGCCGAAGAAAAAGGCAGGACAACAAATGCCAAATCCGGTGAGACGCAAAAAAAACAGTATTATTATCCAGACAATATTCCGACGGTTGTTGCAAAATGGACAGAAAAAAAGCAATTTTGCCGCGAAAACCTGACCATCACCGATGTAGCCGGACAGATGAATACCAACCGCAATTATCTTTCGGCTTATCTCAATCACAGTCTGGGACTGACATACAGCCAATGGCTTAATACATTGCGGGTGGAATATGCAGAAGAGCTTTTCAGGGAGAATCCCGGTAAAAACATATCGGAAGTAGGTAACTTGGTAGGTATTCCCGAAGTATATAACTTTTCACGTCGCTTTAAGCAGGTCACAGGCATGTCGCCACAAAAGTGGCTGAAAACTCTCTGAGTATACCCCACTCTCTTTCCAAAATTTAACCACCGGACAGTGTCTGCATCCCGCAAAAAAGATTACTTTTGCATTGGTTATATGAATTCTGTTTATCTTTTAAAATTAAATTATGAAAAAAGCATATGTATTTCCCGGACAAGGAGCACAGTTTGTCGGTATGGGAAAAGAGTTGTACGAGACATCACCGTTGGCGAAAGAAATGTTCGAGAAAGCCAACGAAGTTTTGGGTTTCCGTATTACGGATTTAATGTTCGGAGGGACAGACGAAGATCTTCGCCAGACAAAAGTCACCCAGCCGGCTATTTTTCTTCATTCCGTAATTCTCGCTAAAACTATGGGAGGCGAGTTCAGTCCCAGTATGACTGCAGGCCACTCATTGGGAGAATTTTCAGCGTTGGTGGCCACCGGAGCCTTGTCGTTCGAAGATGGATTAAAACTGGTTTATAAACGTGCGTTGGCCATGCAGAAAGCATGCGAAAAGAACCCTTCGACCATGGCTGCCATACTGGCCCTGTCCGATGATAAGGTCGAAGAAATTTGCGCCGGGATCGACGAGGTAGTTGTTCCTGCCAATTACAATTGTCCGGGACAGATTGTAATTTCCGGATCGCTGAAAGGGATTGAAATCGCTTGCGAGAAAATGAAAGAAGCCGGTGCCAAAAGGGCTCTCCCGCTAAAAGTGGGTGGGGCATTCCACTCACCGCTCATGGATCCCGCTAAAATAGAATTATCCGAAGCAATTGCTGCGACCTCCTTCTCCAGGCCCTGTTGTCCGGTTTATCAGAATGTTTCTACAATCGGAGAGACCGACCCGGAAGTTATAAAAGCAAATCTAGTGGCACAGCTGACTGCGCCTGTAAAATGGACTCAATCGATTCAGAACATGATTGCCGACGGCGCCTCCGAGTTTATGGAGCTTGGCCCGGGAAACGTACTGCAAGGCTTGGTATCGAAGATCGATAAAAACGTAACTGTTTCGGGGAAACAATAAAAGTGACGACAGACCTCCAAGAGTCTAAAAGGGAAGCGGTCTGACATCCGATGTCTATTTAAGTTTTGTTAGTGAAACTAATTTGTTAAAATCGAAAATACAAAATACATTTGTTCGCATATTCATCAAAAAACCGAAAAAATGAAAAAATTAACGATCATGGCTGTGCTTGCCTTTTGTAGCATAACACTTTTTGCACAATATGACGGCCCAACCGCACCCGATTATAAATTAATTGAACGGAACATAAACAACAGTTCTTCCAACTTCAATTATTCCAATTTGATGGAACGCTATAAACTGGGAGACTCTACGATGACAGTGGATGAACAGCGTCATTTGTATTTTGGTTATGTTTTTCAACCATCGTACAATCCGGCTGATACGTCGCAGTACAATGCCCGGATGGCCACCGTTCTTAACAAACAGCATTTTTCAGACCGGGATTATGATGACGTATTGCAGTTTGCCGATGCTTTACTGGCAGAAGATCCGTTTAACATGCGGGCCTTAAACGCCAAATTATTGGTTTATGCGCAAAAAAATAATGTGGATGCATACAAAAAAACAGCTCAACAAAGAAACATTGTACAACGAGCTATTATCAGCTCGGGCGATGGAATGTTGAAGTCGACCCCTTATTACGTGATAAAGGTTTCTCACGAATACGACTTGTTGGGCTTTTTAGGTTTTAAGTTCGGAGGCCAGGATAAAATCGAGAAAAACTGCGACTGCAACTCCTTGACGCTTGCCCCCAACCGGTTTGGGGTGGATAAAATGTACTTCAATATTTCGCCTACTTTCGATTATGTCAAACGAAAAGGAAGCGGGAAGATTTAAATTATCCTTCTCTTTGTTATTCAAATGACCGAAAGATGCAACTTCAACGAAAAATAGATCAACTTTTTATTGAACAGCAAAGGGATTGGGAACAACTGAGAGCTGGCACAGAACAGCTTGATCACATAAACGTAAAAGAATTCAATTGGGGGAACGAACTAAAAGTGGACATCCAGTTCAATCCATCTCGCATTGAATCTGTATCTGCTAAGGTGGACAAGAGCAATATCGAAAAACGGCCCTGTTTCTTATGCGAGAAAAACCGTCCAAAAGTTCAGTCGGGAATCCCGTTTCTCGATAAGTACATCATTCTCCTCAATCCCTTTCCTATCTTACGTAACCACCTGACCATTACACTACACTCGCACGTTCCTCAGCGTATCCGTAAAAAAACAGGCGACATGCTGACGCTTGCCGAGCTTCTGCCAGACTACATTGTCTTCTATAACGGGCCAAAGTGCGGGGCATCGGCACCCGATCACTTTCACTTGCAGGCAGGGTTAAAGTCCCCCATACTGATGGCCGGAGAAAACGAACTTCGATCGTGTCTGGTTATTGAAAGTACTTCGAAATCAGAGGTGGAAGAACGTTTCGAAGATGTGTACCAATACCTGCACAGCCGACAGCCCGAAGAGGAAGAACCTTTGTTCAATCTCATTGCATTTGTTGAAAATAACCGCTACGTGCTGCATATTTTTCCTCGTAAGGCTCACCGTCCCAGGCAATTTTATGAAGAAGGCAAACGGCAGCTGCTTGTCAGCCCGGGCGCCATTGATATGGCTGGACTGATCATCACGGTACGTGAAGAAGATTTTAATAAAATCAGAAAAGAAGAGATAGTAGACATTTACTCCCAGGTTTCGATGCCGATAATATAACCTATCTTAATCTTTTCATCTTTGCTCTTTGTTCTTTGCTCTCAACTTAAAAAGACATTGGTATGGAATTTGTAGATATTCTTTTAAAACGGATCGAAGGAGAAAATGAATTAAAACGGCCAGTAAATGCCCTTATCTGTTTTTCAAAAGTGAAGACGGGAAAGGCACTGGGAGCACTCATGAATAAAATGGTCCGCTTCAGGCCCGACAAATCATCCGTCACGTTGTTAAATTTAATTGACGCCGAACAGGCAAAACACATCCAGGACGAGAACACGTATAAATCCGAATTGTTTTCCGATATCATCCAACTGAGCGAGGCAAACAAACTTTCTGTCCGCACATTTGTCAAACAGTCGGAAAACTATGTGGAAGATATCTTGCGTACTGCCGACGAATATAACTGCAACCTGGTGTTGTTGGGGATAGGAAGTTCTGTCTTCAACTCCTCACTTTGGCATAAATACCTTAAATTAAGAGAGGAAAACAACCTTCCGGAAGCTGCTCTTCAGCAACTCGACGAAAAAGCAGCTTCCTCGTTGAACAATGTATCCACACTACTTGCCCGCAATAAGCTTTCAACCGGAATATTTGTTGAGAACAACTATTTGGATGCCAATCAGCTTTTCGTGCCCATCCTCTATAAGGAAGATGCTTATTCGTTTCCCTATTTTTATCAAATGGCAAAAAATCCAGATGTGACGGTAACCGTGTGGGATGCTATCGGACTTATGGAATCCGACCAAAAGTTCCAGAAACTTTTTCAGTTTATTGCAAAGAAAACCGATGGGCGGGTAAAGTTGTGGGACAATAACAAAAAGATTGAACTCAACTTCATCCAACAGCAAGACCTGATGATCATCGGATTCAACGGCTGGGAAAAGCTTATCGGCTCACCACTTTCGTGGACTCACTGTCTTCCTTCGGTCTTGATTATCAAAGATAATAAACAGACACTGATATGAACTTGAATGAAGCGACAAAAATACATGCCGATATTCTGGCTTTTATCGAAAGTTACCGTTTGAAGGACGCTTTCGATAGCTTAAAATCTTGGGCTGCCAGTCTGCAAAACTGGATTGCGGCGGAGAAAATATCGGAACTTGAAACCAACTACAAGTATATGATCCACTACCTTGTTGAAGGTAACAAGGATCCCGAACAACAAAAAATTTACCAGCGCCTGGTCCGCGACATATACTTACTGGCCGATGATTTGCTGGAACAGTGGCAAACCCGCAACAGTTCTTCCGTTTTTTTCGAGAGAGTAAGGATGGCTAATGTACGTCAACCATTATCCATAGAAGAATATCAGGACATTATCATCCGCCAGATCGATACTTTTTCAGTCATCGGTCTTTTGCCCGACGAAGATGAAAGGCAGACCCGAACTAGACAAAACACTGTAAAACAAGAGTATACCATACAGGATCTCTTTAACGCAGTTTTTTCTTCGTCACGAACAAACGAAGAACAGGTAAAGGCATACCGCGAATTTCTAGGCCACACCGGTATTCCCGTTCCGGTCAAATGCATGCTGATCTCCGCCCTTACGATGAACGTTCTGCAACGTTTCGACTGGCGGAAAGTGGAGCTATTATTCGATAGCTGCAGCCACGCCGAATCCGAAATCTCGTTGCGGGCTATAGTAGGTATTGTAGCCGTGCTCAGACAATACAAAAACCGGTGGAAGTATTATCCCGAAATCACCGGCAGGTTGTCGGTAATGGCAGATGATGCGGTTTTCGCGCGCCGTCTCATGACTGTTATCATCCAGTTTATTCAGGCACACGAAACCGAAAAAATCACTAAAAAACTTACGGAGGAAATCATTCCCGAAATGATGAAACTCAGCCCGATGATCGGGAAGAAAATAAACCTGGAAGAGTGGATGGGCGAAAGCGGCTTGGACGAAAAGAATCCCGAGTGGCAAAAAATTCTGGATGAAGCCGGATTAACGGATAAACTGCAGGAGTTTACCGACATGCAGATGGGCGGTGCAGATGTGTTCCACTCCACTTTCTCCAACCTTAAAAATTACCCGTTCTTCAACGAGATGAGCAACTGGTTTCTGCCGTTCGACAAGCAACACAGTTCCTTGCAACCTTTCTTTTCGGACAAACCGGAGAGTGACAGCCTGCTTTCCGCTATGCTCAACACTTCAATGATTTGCAACTCTGATAAATACTCATTCTGCTTCAGCATAATGGTTATGCCCGGACAATACCGCGACATGATGGCAGCGCAACTAGGAGCGGAAAGCGAGGAATTGAAAAAAATGGCAGAAGAGGAACTCGTACTCAATCCGTATCAAAAAGAAGAAACTATTTGCAAACAATATGTCCAGGATTTATACCGTTTTTTCAAGCTTTATCCGCGTAAAACCGATTTTGTCGATATTTTCGCAGCCCCTCTTGACTATCATCGGCTGAAACCGTTCCTTCCTATCGTTGCGGAAGCAAAGAATCTCGAACGTATAGCCTTGTATTATTTCGAGAAAAACAACTTCCAGGAAGCAGGCGAAACGTATCTGATGCTGGCAAAAAAAGGAGCCCCTACAAGCGAAACCTGGCAGAAAATTGGCTATTGTTACCAGATGCAGGGTAAAGTAAAAGAAGCACTGGAAGCCTATCTGAAAGCTGACCTTATGGATGAAAACAACCCCTGGGTTCTGCGTCGCATGTCTCATTGCTATCGCTTATTGAAAGAACCCGAAAGCGCATTACAACATTATCGTCGGCTGGAACAACTCAAACCCGATGACCTGAATATACAGCTCAATATCGGCCACTGTTACCTGGAACTTGACGAATACGCCGAAGCACTGAACTATTACTTTAAAGTAGATTTACTGAGTTCCGACAATACCCGCGCATGGCGTTCCATAGCCTGGTGTGCATTCTTATCTCGTAAATTCGACGTTGCACAGCGGTACTATTCCCAAATCATCGAAAACAAACCCAATACTCACGACTACCTGAATGCCGGACACGTAGAGTTCTGTCTCTCCAATACCAAAAAAGCCGTTGAGATGTATATCCAAGCTGTAAAATCAGCAGGTAGCTTCCCCGTTTTTAAATCGCTGTTCGACGAGGATCTGGATGAACTTCGTGAAGCTGGAATTGATCTGGAGATTTTACCCGTCATCTTGGACAAAGTGAGGTATGAGGTATATGAGAAAAAGTAAAATAAAAAAAAGCCTTCCGGATTTCTCCTGAAGGCTTTTCTGATAAAGGACGGCGGCTACCTACTCTCCCACTTTGTGTGCAGTACCATCGGCGCCATTGGGCTTAACTTCTCTGTTCGGAATGGGAAGAGGTGGATCCCCAACGCTACAACCACCTTAAGTAAGTCCGGGAGTGAAAAGGTCTTTCCTGACCGCTCTTCTTCTCCCTGTGCTGATAAAACATGATGAAAAGTAAAAAGATCAATACTCACGGGCAAACAACCCAAAAGCCATATTTATCAAATCCTGCGATTCAAAGAGCTTGCACGAAAATAAAGCGTACGGGCAATTAGTACTGCTCGGCTACGTACGTTACCGCACTTCCACCTGCAGCCTATCAAGGTCGTCGTCTACAACCACCCTTATAAAGAGATCTAATCTCGAGGTAGGCTTCGTGCTTAGATGCTTTCAGCACTTATCCCTGCCCAGACTTAGCTACCCGGCAATGCAGCTGGCGCCACAACCGGTAAACCAGAGGTCTGTCCAACACGGTCCTCTCGTACTAGTGTCGGGGCCTCTCAAATCTCTAACGCCCACGATAGATAGAGACCGAACTGTCTCACGACGTTCTGAACCCAGCTCGCGTGCCACTTTAATGGGCGAACAGCCCAACCCTTGGGACCTTCTCCAGCCCCAGGATGTGACGAGCCGACATCGAGGTGCCAAACCATTCCGTCGATATGAGCTCTTGGGAATGATCAGCCTGTTATCCCCGGAGTACCTTTTATCCTTTGAGCGATGGCCATTCCATACTGAAACCACCGGATCACTATGCTCTAGTTTCCTACCTGATCGACTTGTGAGTCTCCCAGTCAAGCGCGCTTATGCCATTATACTCACCTAGAACGGTTACCAATCGTCCTGAGCGCACCTTTAGAAGCCTCCGTTACTTTTTTGGAGGCGACCACCCCAGTCAAACTACCCACCATACAGTGTCCTCCGCTTGAGCGGAGTTAGAAGTCAAACACCCGAAGGGCCGTATTTCAACGTCGGCTCCACAAGTACTGGCGTACCTGCTTCAAAGCCTCCGGCCTATCCTACACATCGGATGCCCAAATTCAATGTAAAGCTATAGTAAAGGTTCACGGGGTCTTTTCGTCCCATCGCGGGTAATCGGCATCTTCACCGATACTACAATTTCACCGAGCTCACGGTTGAGACAGTATTCTGATCGTTACACCATTCGTGCAGGTCGGAACTTACCCGACAAGGAATTTCGCTACCTTAGGACCGTTATAGTTACGGCCGCCGTTTACTGGGGCTTCAATTCAATGCTTCTCTTGCGATGACATCTCCTCTTAACCTTCCAGCACCGGGCAGGTGTCAGGCTATATACAGCTTCTTTCGAATTCGCATAGCCATGTGTTTTTGTTAAACAGTCGCCAGAATCTATTCTCTGCGGCCACTGTCGCCAGTGGCGTCCTTTCTCCCGAAGTTACAGGACTATTTTGCCTAGTTCCTTAACCGTGAATCACTCGAGCGCCTTAGTATTTTCAACCCAACTACCTGTGTCGGTTTACGGTACGGGTGCGTTGATAATTAGCGTTTAGCGGATTTTCTCGGCAGTCTGCTTACCCACATTATTGGCTCATCCGAAGACTTGCCATACTTTCAGGTTCAGCTCCCGGTGCGGATTTGCCTGCACCGGTCACAGCCTACCCCCTTCAACCATCTATTCCGTCAGATGGCAGTGGTGTCACTTCTGCGTCCCCACATAACTTATCAAAGCAGTAACGGAATATTAACCGTTTCTTCCATCGGAATCGCCTCTAGGCTTATCCTTAGGCCCCGACTAACCCTGATCCGATTAGCGTTGATCAGGAAACCTTAGTCTTTCGGCGTGCGGATTTCTCATCCGCATTATCGTTACTTATACCTACATTTGCTTTTCCGGACGCTCCAGAGTACCTCGCAGTACGCCTTCAACGCAGGACCGGAATGCTCCCCTACCAATTCATTAGAATTCCATGGCTTCGGTAATATGCTTATGCCCGATTATTATCCACGCTCCGCCACTCGACTAGTGAGCTGTTACGCACTCTTTAAATGAATGGCTGCTTCCAAGCCAACATCCTAGCTGTCAAAGCGGCAGAACTTCGTTTAATGCAACTTAGCATATATTTGGGGACCTTAGCCGATGGTCTGAGTTGTTCCTCTCTCGGACACGGACCTTAGCACCCGCGCCCTCACTCCCGGAGATCACTTACACGCATTCGGAGTTTGTCTGGACTTGATAGGCGGCGAAGCCCTCGCATCCAATCAGTAGCTCTACCTCATGTAAGCTCATTATCCGAGGCTGCACCTAAATGCATTTCGGGGAGTACGAGCTATCTCCAAGTTTGATTAGCCTTTCACCCCTACCCTCAAGTCATCCGAAAACTTTTCAACGTTTACCGGTTCGGCCCTCCATGTTGTGTTACCAAAACTTCAGCCTGCTCAAGGGTAGATCACTTGGTTTCGCGTCTACTCCTGCTGACTATGCGCCCTGTTCGGACTCGCTTTCGCTGCGGCTGACGCGCATCATTGCGCTTAACCTTGCCAACAAGAGTAACTCGTAGGTTCATTATGCAAAAGGCACGCCGTCACCCCGTAAACGGGGCTCCGACCGCTTGCAAGCACATGGTTTCAGGGTCTATTTCACTCCTCTGTTCGAGGTTCTTTTCACCTTTCCCTCACGGTACTGGTTCACTATCGGTCTCTGGTGAGTATTTAGCCTTGGCGGATGGTCCCGCCGGATTCACACAGGATTTCTCGTGTCCCGCGCTACTCAGGATACCGGTAGGCTTCGCCAGGGAGTCGCGTACGGGATTATCACCCTCTACGATGCGCCTTTCCAGGCGCTTCCGCTTCCTTGGTCTCTTGCCACTTCCCGGTCCTACAACCCCGGTATTGCCGAAACAACACCGGTTTGGGCTATTCCCGTTTCGCTCGCCACTACTCCGGGAATCACTTTTGTTTTCTTCTCCTGCGGGTACTTAGATGTTTCAGTTCCCCGCGTTTGCCTTCCATACTGGATGGAATGATACAATCTTCTCGTATCAGGTTGCCCCATTCGGAAATCCGCGGATCGATTCGTATTTGCCAATCCCCGCGGCTTATCGCAGCTTATCACGTCCTTCGTCGCCTTCCAGAGCCTAGGCATCCCCCATGTGCCCTTATGTACTTTATTTTCTCTTTATTTGTGCCGTCTGTACCACACCGCCCGAATTTCCCCAAAGGAAAAAACGAACCAGCGGTAGCAGGGCTTGATAAATACTTAGCTTTTTGTTACTTACTATTTTCTTGCTCTTTTTACTTTTACTTCATCATGTCAAAGATCGCTTCCAAGGGGAAACGCTTAACGCGAACACCCTTCGATAGCCGTCTGATACGGAGTCGAACCGTTGAACACTGTCCCCGACGGACATCAAACCTCAATATGTTTCCTCAAATCTCACGCCCGCGGCTCTCCTGCCGGCAAGGCTCACATCACTCTTCCTACCGGTCCCCGGTCTCCTCTTCGGCAGCCAGACGGCCTGTTTCAAAGTGGAGAATAACGGATTCGAACCGTTGACCCTCTGCGTGCAAGGCAGATGCTCTAGCCAGCTGAGCTAATCCCCCGTTATCTTCCTTGTAGTCCCAGGCAGAGTTGAACTGCCGACCTCTACATTATCAGTGTAGCGCTCTAACCAACTGAGCTATAGGACTGTGCTGGTCGCAGTGTCGGCCGATCGCCGTAGGAAAACAGGACACGCCCGCCTCCCGTGCTCACGGTTCTGCCCGGTGAGTGTTATGTTGTTTTATATACGTTCCAATGACGGATGCAGTTTTGAATCGGTACCTCTCGGTTGAAAAAAAAAAAAAAACGTGAAAAGAGCGTCTGAAGACCGGGACTCCGATTAACGGGCCCCTTTTCTGCCTTCCATGCCCAAAACCCTGCCGTTAACAGGACGGGAACGTTCTCCAGAAAGGAGGTGTTCCAGCCGCACCTTCCGGTACGGCTACCTTGTTACGACTTAGCCCCAGTTACCAGTTTTACCCTAGGCCGCTCCTTGACGGTTACGGACTTCAGGTACCCCCGGCTTCCATGGCTTGACGGGCGGTGTGTACAAGGCCCGGGAACGTATTCACCGCGCCGTGGCTGATGCGCGATTACTAGCGAATCCAGCTTCACGGAGTCGAGTTGCAGACTCCGATCCGAACTGAGAGTGGTTTTGGAGATTAGCATCCTGTCGCCAGGTAGCTGCCCTTTGTACCACCCATTGTAACACGTGTGTCGCCCCGGACGTAAGGGCCGTGCTGATTTGACGTCATCCCCACCTTCCTCGCATCTTACGATGGCAGTCTCACTAGAGTCCTCAGCATGACCTGTTAGTAACTAATGATGAGGGTTGCGCTCGTTATGGCACTTAAGCCGACACCTCACGGCACGAGCTGACGACAACCATGCAGCACCTACACGGCGGCCCCGAAGGGAAGGCAGATCTCTCTGCCGGTCCGCCGCATTTCAAGCCCGGGTAAGGTTCCTCGCGTATCATCGAATTAAACCACATGTTCCTCCGCTTGTGCGGGCCCCCGTCAATTCCTTTGAGTTTCATTCTTGCGAACGTACTCCCCAGGTGGATTACTTAACGCTTTCGCTCAGTCGCTTACATTGTATCGCAAACAACTAGTAATCATCGTTTACTGCGTGGACTACCAGGGTATCTAATCCTGTTTGATCCCCACGCCTTCGTGCATGAGCGTCAGTAGTGGTTTAGTAAGCTGCCTGCGCAATCGGAGTTCCTCGTGATATCTAAGCATTTCACCGCTACACCACAAATTCCGCCTACTTCATCCACACTCAAGAAAGCCAGTATCGAAGGCACTTTTACAGTTGAGCTGCAAAATTTCACCGCCGACTTAACATCCCGCCTGCGCACCCTTTAAACCCAATAAATCCGGATAACGCTCGGATCCTCCGTATTACCGCGGCTGCTGGCACGGAGTTAGCCGATCCTTATTCGCAAGGTACATGCAAAGGAGGACACGTCCCCCACTTTATTCCCTTACAAAAGAAGTTTACAATCCATAAGACCTTCATCCTTCACGCGACTTGGCTGGTTCAGAGTTGCCTCCATTGACCAATATTCCTCACTGCTGCCTCCCGTAGGAGTCTGGACCGTGTCTCAGTTCCAGTGTGGGGGATAAACCTCTCAGTTCCCCTATCCATCGTAGCCTTGGTGAGCCGTTACCTCACCAACAAGCTAATGGAACGCATGCCCATCTTCAACCGATAAATCTTTAACAAATATTCCCATGCGGGACCCCTGTGTTATGGAGTATTAGTCCGTTTTTCAACGGGTTATTCCCCTGTTAAAGGTAGGTTGCATACGTGTTACTCACCCGTGCGCCGGTCGCCACCATCGTATTGCTACTCATGTGCTGCCCCTCGACTTGCATGTGTTAGGCCTATCGCTAGCGTTCATCCTGAGCCAGGATCAAACTCTTCGTTGTATATTTGTTATATGTCTTGAACTTTTCCTGCCCCTGTTGTGTCAACTACAGGAAAGACATCGACAAACAAAAAAACCGAATAGCCGGTGATCCTCAAACCCTCGATTCACGAATCTATTTCTTTTCCTTTTATGTTCTATTGAACGGGTACCAATATATATATTTTATATACTGCTTGTCATTAAAAAAACGTATATGAAAATCTTTCAAAGAACGATCAATTGCTTTCTACATCTACTTGTTTTCGGAAAGCGGATGCAAAGGTAGAAACTATTTTTGAATTGACAAAACAAAATCTGAATTTTTTTTGAAAAAAATTTTTTCAACTTGATTTCCAGTCGATTCTACAACTTCAATTTTTCAACTTTATTTGTTATCTCAATAACAAACCCTTTCGATTATTGCGAAAGGGATACAAAGATAGAGCATTTAATTTTATCGGCAAATTTTTTACCGCTTTTTTTTATTTTTTTTATCAAGAAACCGTTTTGATTTTTTTCATGTCCTATTTTAAGTCTATTTTTTTGATGGACCTGGCTTTTCAGCTCACATATAATAGCGGGCTATGTTGAAAAAATAAAAATTCAGAAAAGTTTCTATAATCAAACAGGTCTCCGGAGAGGAAATTTATTCCACGGAAACATGGGAGTGTCTGTTTATGATAGGTTTCACCTCAAAGGACAATTTCTCTCCTTTCCTTTCAACGTCAATATTCAGTGTATCTGGAGTGTCCCAGTCAATATATTGATTGAAATTGAACAGGTATGAGAATCCGGCCTTATACCTTTTTTTGTCATTAATCTCCTTAGAAATGCTGTTATAATGTATTATATCCCAGTACATGGCATTTTGAAACCCGTTTGAATCGGTATATTTTGTCGCTGGATCGCGATATTTCATTGTTTCAGCAATAAACCGCCGGTAACTGGAAGTAAGCGATGCTGCATCGTGGTTGAAATTGTGGCCTTGCACTTTTATCACAACATCCCCCGGTTTAATCCCTGCGCGGGCTGCTGGAGACCCGGCATCAACAGAAACCACTGTTTTTAAATCATTCAAATCGTAACTAATACCTGTATAGTTATACCGCAAATACTTCACGTGGTAAGTGGCTCTTTCCAGGTTTCCTGAATTAGGAAATTTACTCAATATCAAAGGGAGATTCATTTCCAGGTAGTCCAGTAACCCGTAATTATCACTCAGCTTTTCTTTAACCTCGCTCTCCCAGACCAGCATCGACCTGCCGGGTTCCGTAAACTTCCGGTCATAAAACCGGTAGCCAAATTCCAGGTCATACATCACATCATCAATTCTAACAGGTTGAGTAGGATCAAATACAGGAATCTTAACCATCCGGTTGTTACGGGTATCGAATCGCCAGGTTCCGGAATAGGTTCCACGCGTAGGCGATTCCGTTTTGAACATGGGATTGTTCTGGTAACTGTAAAAGGTCTGAATGATAAAATCGGGGTCTTCACTGTCGCGCTTGAGACCGAGCTGAGACAGCACCCTCACAAATATTGAATTAATGCGTTCGTCCATTTCTCGTGAACTTACATCAGAAGGAGCAAAATCATAGGTCCGGTAATTAAAAAAATCAGCATCGGGGTTTATGGTCGTCTTTACCGGAATAATAAATTTCCGGTCCTGAATATCCTCAAGGCTATAAAACGAAAACACAGGAGCCAGTTGTGCTTCACTCAATCCGTTTCTCGGCCTGCAATCTTTAGCAATATGCATCGGCTTGAACGACGCTTCGAAGTTGCGTATGGATATCGACATTTCTGAAGGTTTCTCCATAAACCACGACATTATGGTATGTGACGGCTTCAGGTAAGTCCCGTTTCCGTTCACTTCAAGAATAATATCGTTGGCTTTTAAACCTGCTTTTTCGGCTGGAGATCCGGGAACAACCTCCGTAACAACAGGTTCGTTATTACCCCAGTTGGAATTATTGCTTATTTTAAACGAGAATCCCAGGTTGCAGGTGGTCTGATCATTTTGAGAAAAAACGGCAACGGATATTAGTAGTATAATGAATGCGGGTAATATTCGTTTCATAGCAGTATCGTTTATCAAACAACAAAGATACGTTTTTTTTCTGATTGAAATCCGCGAGTCGCTTATTTTGAGAATAAATGAAACTAAATGTTCATAAAATCCGTTATCTTTGTGCAAATAAGATAAAAAAACGGACAATTATGATATTGGACAACATAGAAAACGCACCCAATTATTTTGGATTGAATCCTTTGTTTGAAAAGGCTTTCGAGTATGTCAGAGGATTAGATGTGGACAATTTGCCAGAAGGAACTTCCGAAATAGAAGGCGTATACCTGAAAGCGTCGGCAGTAAAAATCGCCTTGAAAAGCAAAACAGAAACTAAACTGGAAACTCACAGAAAATTCATCGATATTCAGATTCCTATCACACGGGAAGAAATTTTCGGATGGAAATCCTTGAAAAACCTAAAGATGCCGACGCAGGAATACGACAGCCAAAATGATTTCCAGTTGTTTGAAGACGAACCGTCCACCTATATCCGCGTGCTTCCGGGCGAATTTATTATATTCTCGCCCGAAGATGCACACGCCCCACTTATCGGCGAAGGCATTACCCGGAAGATCATCCTGAAAGTTGCTGTTTTATAACTATAAATAATTACTGAGTAATTCATGTTGGATATCGTAAAAAATGACCCTTGGCTTGAACCTTTCAGTCGAAGCATAGAAGACCGGAACAATTACTTCTTGAAAAAAGAAAAGGAGTTGACTCAAAACGGAAAGATCAGGTTGTCGGACTTCGCAACAGGATATCTATACTTTGGACTACACAAGACAACAGATGGATGGGTTTTTCGTGAGTGGGCACCAAACGCTACTGAGATTTTTCTTATCGGCACCTTCAATAACTGGCAACGAATGGAACCGTACCGGCTGAGAAGTATTGAAAAAGGCGTTTGGGAAGTAAAAATTCCACCGGAACACATTCGTCACCAAGACTTATACAAACTTTTAGTCAGCTGGGAGGGTGGATCTGGGGAACGGATTCCCGCCTGGTGCCGTAGGGTTGTGCAGGACGCCCAGACACATATATTCAGTGCACAGGTATGGGAGCCGGCAACTCCATATACCTTCAGAATAACTAATTTTAAACCAGACACGTCGCCACTCCTTATATACGAATGTCACGTTGGAATGGCTACCGCAGAAGAAAAGGTGGGAACCTATAACGAGTTTAGGGAAAACGTGTTGCCCCGGATCAAGAACAGCGGATACAATGCCATTCAATTAATGGCTATTCAGGAACATCCCTATTACGGCTCATTTGGTTACCATGTATCCAATTTTTTTGCGCCAACGTCGCGCTTCGGCACACCCGATGAACTTCGCCAACTTATAGATGCAGCTCATGAAATGGGAATCGCGGTGATTATGGACATTGTGCATTCACATGTAGTAAAGAACGAATTGGAAGGGATTGCCCGTTTTGATGGCTCGTATGACCTGTATTTCCCAAGCAATCCCAACCGCAGAAACCATCCAGCCTGGGATTCACTTTGCTTTGATTACGGCAAAAATGAAGTCCTCCATTTTCTGCTTTCGAACTGCAAATACTGGATGGAGGAATATAGATTCGACGGTTTCCGTTTCGATGGTGTAACCTCCATGCTGTACTACAGTCACGGCCTGGAAGAGAGCTTCACCCGGTATGATGATTATTACAACAACAGACAAGACTTGGATGCCATTTGTTATCTGACACTGGCCAACAAGCTCATTCACGAAGTAAATCCCACTGCTATCACTATTGCAGAGGAAGTGAGCGGCATGCCTGGCTTGGGGTTGGACATAAAATCAGGAGGATACGGTTTTGATTACCGGATGGCGATGAATATCCCCGATTTCTGGATCAAGACCATTAAGGAGCGAAAAGACGAAGAGTGGCACCCCTCCGCTATTTGGTGGGAAACTACCAATCGTCGTGCAGACGAGAAAACAATCTCTTATGTGGAAAGCCATGACCAAGCATTGGTGGGAGACAAGACCATTATTTTCAGGCTAATAGACGCCGACATGTATTGGTTCATGTCGAAACTGATGAGCAGTTCGTTCCGGGTAGACAGAGGAATGGCATTACATAAGATGATCCGGCTGGTTACGGCCACCACCATAAACGGAGGCTACCTGAATTTTATGGGCAACGAGTTCGGCCATCCGGAATGGATTGATTTTCCGCGGGAAGGGAACAACTGGTCTCACAAATACGCCCGGCGCCAATGGCAGTTGGCTGACGACAAAAACCTCAAGTACCATTACTTGGGGGACTTTGATAAAGCAATGATTAATCTCATAAAATCCGTTCCCGACTTTCAGACCACAACTATCACGAAAATCTGGGACAAAGACGACGACAACGTGCTGGCTTATATGCGGGAAAGGCTGTTGTTTGTCTTTAACTTCCATCCGGAAAAATCGTTTAATGATTATGGCATGTTGGTTCCTGAAGGAGAGTACAGTATCGTCCTCAACACCGACAACTTCAGGTTCGGCGGTTTCGGTCTGAACAACGATACCGTTCATCATTTCACGCATCACGATCCGTTGTATGCAAAAGACGGAAAAGGCTGGATTAAAATATACCTGCCGGCCCGTTCTGCCTTTGTTTTAAAAAAAATATGACTCCGGCCCTTTAAGGGAGCCGGAAAACAAATTTTACTTGAACAGTTCATTTTTTCTGTATACAATCCCGAAAATCCGGGAGAAACAAGAAGACCTGTTTTAACAAATTAAAAAACAATGAATACTTACGCTAATAAGCAGCATGCCGCCCAATCCTCTGAAGGAGATTCAGGGGTCGCGTTATATCCTTTAAAGTTTGAACCCATCCTCAGACCGATGATTTGGGGTGGTTCCGATATTTGTAAATTTAAAAACATTACACCTGCAGAAGACGGTATCGGAGAAAGTTGGGAAATATCGGGGGTGGAAGGCAAGATATCCATCGTTGGCAATGGAGAGTTGGCAGGAAAACCGATCGATGAAGTCCTTCGGACCAGCAAAGCCCGATTAGTAGGGAAAAAAGTATATGAGAAGTTTGGCAATACCTTCCCACTTCTTATCAAGTTTATCGATGCCCGTGATGATCTGTCCATTCAAGTTCACCCGGACGATAAGCTAGCAAAAGAACGACACAACTCCTTCGGAAAAACAGAAATGTGGTATGTAATAAAAGCCTCCTCCGATGCTTTTCTTTATTCAGGGTTTTCAACACAGATAACCTCCGATGAGTATATCAAGACAATAGAAAACAACAGCTTTACCGATAAACTTCAAAAATACGACGTAAAAACAGGCGATGTATTTTTCCTGCCTGCGGGCAGGGTTCACGCTATTGGTGCAGGATGCTTCATTGCAGAAATTCAGCAAACATCTGACCTCACTTATCGTATCTACGATTACAACAGAAAGGATGCACAGGGAAATTTACGCGAATTACATACAGAATTAGCAAAAGATGCTATCGATTACAACGTGTATGGTAATTATCAGACCGAGTATACAAATCGTCTTAACCAACCGGTAGAACTGGTAACGTGTGAGTACTTCTCAACGAATCTGCTGGAAATGGATATCCCGTTGGCACGGCACTATAACGCTCTCGACTCTTTTGTAATCTATATTTGTATGCAGGGACACTGTACGTTGAAAGACAACAATGGAAATTCTGTTTTTATCGGGCAGGGAGAGACCGTCCTGGTTCCAGCAGAGACCGAGTCGGTCTTAATTATCCCCAGTGAGACAACAAAGATATTAGAAACATTTATAAAATAGCTTCACGTATAAAGTCTAACAAGTAACACGTTTATGCGCGGTATTTTATTGATAAATATTGGAACTCCGGCTAGCTGCAGTAAAGAAGCTGTTAGGAAATTTGTGGGCGATATGCTTAGCGACCCGCTTGTTACCGGCCAGCCTGAATGGGTTTCCAGCTTTTTGGCAAAGAAGATTATCGCTCCGGTTTCATCCGGTAAGTCGTTTAATAAATACAGTCAAATCTGGCGAAAAGAAGATCCCGAGATCTCTCCCATGATCTATTTCATGCAAAAACTAGCCCAGTCACTGGAGGCGAAAAAAAATATTCCGGTGGAAGTCGCCATGCGATACGGTGAACCGGAGATTGAACAAGCATTGAAAGACCTGGAGAAAAAATGTCCACTGTTGCACGAAGTTGTTGTATTTCCCTTGTATCCGCATTATGCCCAATCTACCACGCAAACAACGATAGATGAAATCGGACGGGTTTTTTACAAACGTCCGCACTCGTACCGGCTGCAGCTTGTTGAGCCTTATTTCGACCATCCGGCATTTATAAATGCACTTGCCAAACATGCGGAGCCTTACCTGAAAGATATCGACAAGTTGGTGTTTAGCTATCACAGTCTGCCGGTTGACCAGGTGGAGGCAGGCTGGAAGAAAGGGAGAGAGTTTGATTATGTCTATCAATTGAAAGAAACCAATCGGTTATTCTGCGAAAAGCTCAACATTCAACTGCAATATACGCTTCTTCTTTATGCATCACAACGCGGCAACAATTGGCTGAAACCTTTTTTAGATAAAGATATTTCCGATTTACCCCGGCTAGGATGGAAAAAAGTAGCGGTAATAGCCCCTGGGTTTCCGGTGGATAATCTGGAAACACTGTACGACATCGACATTGAGGCTCGCGAATTGTTTATGAAAGCCGGAGGAGAAAAATTTGTCTTTGTTCCCTCCCTCAATAACTCCGATGAGTGGATAGAAGCGATTTGGAAAATAACCGTAGGAGTTTAAGCACAAATTAAAATCAATGAAATATTTTTATTTGCTTTTTCTGTGCACGATCTGCTCATTTTCAGTACATTCACAGGTTTCAAAGAACCTGGAGAGCGAATTGGTCTTACTCAACGTAAAAACCGGAAAGGAGAAAGTCATCCTGCGTGAAAAACGCCATTTTGAAGCACCCAACTGGTCGCGTGATGGGAAATTTCTGATCATCAACTCCGATGGAAAATTAGAAAAAGTATCGGTTAAAGGTGAAAAGCTTGGCATTATCGATACCGGATTTGCCGACCGGTGTAACAACGATCATGGACTTTCTTACGACGGGAAATGGCTCATTATAAGCCATAACGATTCAAGATTCACCTCGCCGGGAGGAAGTTCCCGTATCTTTATCCTTCCCGTATCCGGCGGTATTCCCCGATTAGTCACCGCGAATTATCCGAGTTACTGGCACGGAATCAGCCCCGACAATCAGTGGATTACCTATTGTGCCATGCGAAACGGCCAATGGGATGTTTACAAAACCCACGTTATCACCGATAAAGAAATCAGGTTGACAGACACGGATGGACTAGACGACGGCCCGGAATACAGCTACGACGGCCGATGGATCTATTTCAACAGCCACCGCACCGGACGAATGCATATCTACCGGATGCGCCCCGACGGAAGTAACCAAACCCAACTCACTTTCGACGAGTACGACAACTGGTTCCCGCATCCCGGACCCGACAATAAAAGCATCGCTTATATCGCCTATATCGAAGACCAGAAAGGGGGGCATCCGTTTGGCAAGAACGTAAAGCTTCGTTTACTGGACACAGAATCAAAAATTATCCGCGACCTGACTCCCGTTTTTTACGGCGGGCAGGGAACGATCAATGTGCATAGCTGGTCACCCGATGGCAGCAGAATTGCTTTTGTAAGATATACCGATAACGATTGACAACATGAAATACGGAAAAGTAGAGGACCCGACGGGCATAGATTTTAGAATTCCCGCCGATGACAAAGCAACCCGGGGCGTTTTTAAAAACGTACCGGAAAGCGGGGTCGAAGCGTATATTGGTTGTGCGAAATGGAACAAAACTGACCTGAAAGGTTTTTACCCAAAAGGCACAAAAGACGAACTGGCCTACTATTCAAGACAGTTCAACTCCATTGAGATGAACTCCATATTTTATAATATGCCGAAAGCAGAACAGGTGGTGAAATGGAAAAACAAAACTCCGGACGGATTCAAGTTTTTTCCGAAAGTGACGCAATCCATCAGCCACATGCGCCGGTTGGACAATGTAGACGAATTAACGGCCATCTATTGCGATGCCATTTCACACTTTGAAGAAAAGCTCGGAATGTGTTTTCTGCAACTGCACGAAAATTTCGGCATCAAAGAGTTGAAAAAATTGAAGGTTTTCGTTGAAAATTTCCCGAAAGTGATCCCACTGGCGGTGGAAGTGCGCGGTCTGGAATGGTTTTCCGATAAGGTAACCTGGAACGGTTTTTGCGATTTTCTGGAAGAGCATAAGACCACCAATATCATTGTAGATACTGCCGGCCGGCGCGACATGCTGCATATGAGGTTGACTACTCCCACGGCCTTTATCCGTTTCGTGGGTTGCAATGTCGATGAAATTGACCGCAAGCGTATCGACGACTGGGTTGACCGTATTGAAAAGTGGCGCAAGGAAGGATTACAACATCTTTACTTCTTCGTCCATCAAAATGTAGAAGTGTCTTCGCCTCTTTTTTCTGCGTACCTGACAGAAAAACTGAACGAAAGGCTTAACCTCCACTTACATGTTCCCCAAATGGCAGGAGAACAGGGGAAATTATTTTAAAAAAAACAGATATTCAATGATCATGATTAAATCCATTGCAAAGCTTATACTCGCATTAAGTATAAGCACACTACCTGTTGTCACGCCAGCACAGCAAAAACCAGTAAGAATTGGTATCGCGGGCTTGTCACACGATCACATTCACGGGCTCCTGGGGAGAAAAGAGAAAGGCGATATTGTTATCGTTGGTATCGCGGAACCGGACAGCGGACTGGTGGAAAGATTAGCGAAAAGGTACGGTTTCGACAAAAAAATAGTCTATTCGAGTATCGATGAAATGCTCCGCAGCACAAAACCCGAAGCAGTAATGGCTTACAACGATATTTTCGGGCACCTGGAAGTAGTCGAGAAATGCGCCCCGAGAGGTATTCACGTTATGGTTGAAAAACCACTCGCCGTGAGTGTGGCACATGCCGATAAAATGGCCAAACTCGCCAAAAAAAATAATATACAAATACTTACCAACTATGAAACAACCTGGTACGGAAGCAACACCGAAGCATATAAAGTTGTGAACGAGGAAGAACAAATCGGGGAAATCCTCAAAATTGAATTTCATACCGGACATCAGGGACCAGTAGAGATTGGCTGCAGCAAAGAGTTCCTCGCCTGGCTTACCGATCCTGTACTAAATGGTGCCGGAGCGCTCAACGATTTTGGCTGTTACGGAGCCAACCTTTCCACTTGGCTTATGAAAGGCGAAACGCCCGTTTCTGTTACGGCCGTGACGCACACCAATAAACCACAGGTTTATCCAAACGTGGATGATGAGGCCAGCATCATCGTACAGTATCCGTATAATCAAGTGATTATCCAGGCATCATGGAACTGGCCTTACAACCGGAAAGAGATGAAGATTTACGGACAATCGGGATATGTTTTCTGTAGAGATACCGAAAATATGACTGTATTTAAATCAAAAGAAAAAAAGGCCACAGACAAAGCCGCCCCGGCATTAAACGAAGACAGAAACGACGCTTTTTCTTATTTTGCCCGTGTCGTCCGCGGAGATATTAACCCTCAACCGTATGATCTTTCAGCCCTGCCCAATAATGAGGTAGTGGTTAAAATTCTGGAAATGGCGAAAAAATCTGCTGAAAACGGAAAAACAATTGTGTGGAAAGAATATTTCAAATAAATCCTATATTTCGCTACAATTCATTTATTTTACGAAGTGACTATACCGGCGAAAAAAACTTCATAAAAACGTAACCGTTTTTTTTATCTCCATTTACGGTTATTCTTTATTTTTGTGGTGAAAAGTAATAGACACTCGAATGAACAATCGTGATTTACATTTTCCAGAGGAGGGTTTCAATCGCCCGTTGTTTTTACCTAACGATAAATTAGAAGTCGTGTCTTTTCGGCAAGGGGTGCGGAAGAGAAAATCGAGAACGGCCTCCGTAATCGCCTGGATTCAATTGGTAGGATGGTTGATCTATTTTGCGATCAACCTTATAAATCACCTTCGCTTCAACCTGTCCGAAACTCCCGCGAAGAACTCACTTCTCTCTCAAACACTATCCGCATTCGTTTACGAGTTCTCTCAAATCACTTTCATCTGGGTGACCATATCCTCCATTTTAAGTATTGTGGGATTACATAAAATGAAATCCTGGGGTTGGACTGCCGCGATTGCAGCAAACTCTCTCTGGCTATCCATATTTGCGTTTACATTTACTCAAAACCCGTCTGAAAGAACAGTTTTTGAAAAAACGTTCTTCATCGTTTTCGCCCTGTTTGCCGTAGTTTCCACATTATGCCTGTGGCGGAAACGATTTGTCTTTTGGAGATAATCCCGGTAAGCTTTTTTCTCGTTTCACCTCACAACAACCCATTCAACATACCACCGTCTACCTGAATGGTTGTTCCGTTGATCGACCTGGCCTGTTCCGAACACAGATAACAAACCAAATTGCCCAGTTCCTCCGGATCCATATAGCGTTTGTGTGGAAAGTCCAGGATAGCTCTCTGTTCATACTCATTTGTGGAAATCCCTTCCGCTTCGGAGCGGACTTTCATCAGTTGCATAACCCTGTCGGTCTTGAAATAACCGGGAGAAACGTTATTGATGGTTATACCCTTTGAGACAAGCTCTTTACTGATCGTTTTGGCAAAACTCACTACCGATGAGCGGAAAATATTCGACAACACCATGTTAGGAGCGGGCTCCTTCACAGTGATGGAAGTGATGTTCACGATTCTGCCCCACCCGTTCCTTTCCATGAAAGGGAGGCAACCCTGAATCATCCGGATGTTGTATTTCAGCACCGAACGGTATGCGTCATCCAAATCATCTGAAGTAACCTCCCGAAAGGTTCCCGGCTTCGGGCCACCGGAGTTGTTGACCAAAATATCGATTCTGCCAAATTTCCGAATGGTTTCATCGATAATCCGCTGATTATCCTCAGCAGAAGCCATATCAACCGACAAAGCCAACACCTCAACTCCCAGCAACTCTATTTCGCTTTTGGTTCTCTGCAAGGTTTCTTTACGGCGGGCACACAATACAATGTTCACACCTTCTTTTGCTAATGCTACCGCACACGCCTTTCCCAGCCCTTTGCTGCTTCCACCGATAATGGCCACTTTACCTGTTATATTCAGATCCATATACTTTTTTTCTTTAATAACGCCAAACCAACGTTCTTGTTTTATATTTCAAAGACGATAATCAAAAAACAGCTATTTTTCGTATCTTTGCACTTCAAAAAAACGATTCCCTTTTTGGTATTACCGGTCTGTAAATCCGGAACAGGGAACACACAACTCTATTTTATGTCAAAACAATTTAAACGCACACTTATCACATCGGCATTACCATATGCAAATGGCCCGGTTCACATCGGACACTTAGCGGGAGTTTATGTCCCGGCAGATATCTACGCCAGGTATTTACGCCTGAAAGGAGAAGAGACCCTTTTTGTGGGTGGTTCTGATGAACACGGAATCCCTATTACCATTCGTGCCCGGAAGGAAGGTGTTACACCTCAGGACATTGTGGACCGGTATCACGAGCTTATCAAAAAATCGTTTGAAGAGTTTGGAATTTCATTCGACATTTATTCACGCACCACATCCGATATTCACAAAAAAACGGCATCGGATATGTTCCTGAAAATCTATGAAAATGATGGATTTCAAGAAATTGAAAGCGAACAGTATTACGATGAAGAGGCCGGACAATTCCTTGCCGATAGGTACATCACCGGAACCTGCCCACACTGCAGCAACCAACGCGCTTACGGCGACCAGTGTGAACAATGCGGCACTTCGCTTAGCCCAACCGATTTAATTAACCCTAAATCGGCTTTAAGCGGAAGCATACCCGTTATGCGAACAACCAAACACTGGTATTTACCGCTCAATGAACACGAAGCATGGCTGCGTGAATGGATTTTGACGGAGCATAAAGAGTGGAAATCGAACGTATACGGACAATGCAAATCGTGGCTCGACCTGGGCTTGCAGCCGCGAGCCGTAAGCCGCGACCTGGATTGGGGAATACCTGTTCCGTTGAAAGATGCCGAAGGGAAAGTGCTTTACGTCTGGTTTGATGCGCCCATCGGTTATATTTCCAATACGAAGGAACTGCTACCCAACGACTGGGAAAAATGGTGGAAAGACGAAAGCACCAAACTGGTTCATTTTATCGGGAAAGACAACATTGTGTTCCACTGCATTGTTTTCCCGGCAATGCTTAAAGCAGAAGGCTCTTACATCTTGCCCGAAAATGTTCCCGCAAACGAATTTTTAAACCTCGAAAACGATAAAATATCCACATCACGCAACTGGGCGGTATGGCTGCACGAATACCTTGAAGAATTTCCGGGTAAACAGGACGTGTTGCGCTATGCGCTTACTGCAAACGCACCCGAAACCAAAGACAACGATTTCACGTGGAAGGATTTTCAGGCACGCAACAACAACGAACTGGTTGCTGTTCTGGGCAATTTCATTAATCGCGCATTGGTACTTACGCAGAAGTATTTCAACAACCTTGTTCCTGCTCCAGGAGAACTCTCCGGTTACGACCGCGAAACCATTGCCGAATGCCAGCAAGTGAAACAAGCTGTAGAATATAATCTCGAGAGCTACCACTTCCGCGAAGCACAAAAAGAAGCGATGAACCTGGCACGCATCGGAAACAAATACCTGGCAGATACCGAACCGTGGAAAACGGCAAAAACTGACAGCGCACGCACGGCCACTATCCTGAACCTATCGCTACAGATCGTTGCCAATCTGGCCATCGTATGCGAACCCTTCCTGCCTTTTTCGACAAAGAAGATCTACGCGTTTATACATGCCAAGAAATTCGATTGGGAAAAGTTAGGGAGTTTTGACCTACTTCCTGAAGGGCACGAATTGGGAAAAGCGGAACTCCTTTTTGAGAAAATTGAAGATGAAACCATTGAAAAGCAAGTGGAAAAACTTCACGCAACCAAGGCTGCAAACGAACAGGAAGCGTACCGGGCTAAACCCGTCAAAGACAACATCATTTACGATGATTTCGACAAGCTGGATATCCGCATAGGAACCGTTCTGGAATGTGAAAAAGTGCCTAAGGCCGATAAATTGCTGAGATTCCTGCTTGACGATGGTCTCAGCAAGCGCACCATTTTATCGGGAATTGCGGCATACTACCCCCATCCCGACCAACTGGTCGGGAAACAGGTTTGTTTTATTGCCAACCTGGAACCGAGGAAATTGCGTGGCATTATGTCTGAAGGGATGATCCTTTCTGCAGAAAATGCCGACGGTTCGTTATCGTTGATAGAACCGTCGGAAGAAGTATTGCCCGGAAGCCAGATCAGTTGAATGTCTCCGATTTTTTTATTTTCAGGTTTATTAACTTCAAAACAGTAACGTTTTTCTGTTTTTTCCATCTTCAATTATACAGGAGGAATATTGTAAAATTAAAAACTTACCCATTATGAAAAAATTAATTGTTTTTTTTGCGATTTTTGTCATGGGCATATCTGCCTTTGCTCAAAAAACACATCGGATCATGGGGTGGAAAATCACCAAAGACATTCCGTTGAATGAACTGAAAGTCAACTTGCCGTTTACTATTTTTGGATCGTCACCTGAAATTTCGTACGAACGAATTTTAAATACCGACATCAGTGTAGGAGCATCTTTATTGGCAAGTTTGGATACAGACCGAAATCCATATCAATTCGCGTTTACGCCGTATTTCCGGTGGTTTTTCGGAGGCAATAGGGAATCGATGCAGAAACTTGCAGCCGGATTCTTTATCGAGGCGAACGGGTCGATGTACTCCCAACTAATGGACACCGGTTCCGTTCTGAATGGAGCCGAAGCAGAGAATGAAGTTTCAGAAATGGGAGCCGGACTAGGATTGGCCATTGGCTGGAAATACCTTACCAAAAATAACTGGGTAGGAGAAATCTATTTGGGAGGAGGCCGAAATTTTCTCAAAAATGATTACGGTGCAGAGGCATATCCCCGTTTGGGAATTTCTATCGGGAAACGATTCTGATAATTTACAATAAACAGGTGTCAAAAATAGCGAAGCAAACCCGGCTTCGCTATTTTTATTTGTCGCGAATTGAAATGCTTTCGAGTTTATTCTGTAAATTTGCTCATTAAATACGTATACAAAGCAACAGAACGATGAAAAATTCCAGTCGACTCAAGAAATTTTTACCCGATTTGATCGTAATCATTTCGTTTATCCTTATCTCATTTATCTATTTTGTGCCGGCCGTAATGGACGGCCGGGTAATTACACAGGGAGATTCCCTTGCCGCTGTCGGACAAGGGCAAGAGCAACGGGATTTTATGAAACGCCACGACGGTGAGCGTACGCGCTGGAACCTCTCGATGTTCGGAGGGATGCCATCGTATCAGATGAGTCCCACTTACAATTCGAGCAAACCGCAGGATTTGGCGAAAAAAGCCTATTCGCTGTTTTTGCCCAACTACGTTTACCTTGTTTTCATCATGCTGCTGGGGTTCTATATCCTTATGCGGGCATTCCGGGCATCACCATTGGTCAGTGCACTGGGAGCCATTGTGTGGGCATTCTCCTCGTATTTTTTTATACTTATCGCCGCCGGACACATCTGGAAGTTTATTACATTGGCATATATTCCGCCCACCATTGCGGGATTGGTATATGTATACCAAAAAAAATACCTGCCAGGGGCATTGTTGATCATGATTTTCGTAGCATTCCAGATCTCGGCGAACCATGTTCAGATGAGTTATTATTTCTTCTTCCTGATGTTTTTTATGGTAGCAGCCTTTCTTGTGCAAGCTGTTCGTGAAAAAAAACTCGCTGGTTTTTTGAAATCAACTGTCGTGGTTGTCATCGCAGGGATGATCGGTGTACTGGCAAATTCCTCCAACTTGTACCACACGTATGAATACTCCAAAGAAACGATGCGCGGGAAATCAGAACTTTCACACCACGGAGCTGAAAATAAATCAAAAAACGGGTTGGAGCGTGATTACATAACAGGATGGAGCTACGGAGTAGATGAAACCTGGACACTCCTCGTTCCAAACACCAAAGGCGGATCTTCTTCTGCCCGGATGTCGGAAAACCTCAAAGCGATGGAGAAAGCACGCCCTGAATACCGCGAGCTGTATAAACAAATCGCACAATACTGGGGTGAACAACCGTGGACGGCGGGGCCGGTTTACGTGGGGGCTTTTGTTTTGATGCTGTTTATTCTCGGCCTTTTTATCGTGAAAGGGCCCGTAAAATGGGCGCTACTGGCAGGAACCCTTTTTTCCATACTGCTCTCGTGGGGGAAAAATTTTATGCCACTTACCGATTTCTTTATCGACTATATTCCCATGTACAACAAGTTCCGGACGGTTTCTTCAATCCTGGTAGTGGCTGAATTTTGTATTCCCCTGCTTGCAACCCTTGCGGTAAAAGAAATTGTCCAAAAGCCGGAAATCCTTAAAAAAAACATGAAATATGTAGGGATAAGCTGGGCTCTCACGGGTGGAATGGCTCTTCTCTTTTGGTTGTTGCCTGAATTATTTTTCCCCTCTTATATTTCCAACTTCGAAATGCAGCAACTGCAATCGTTGCCCACAGAACATGTTCAGACGGTTATCGGAAACCTCACGGAGATGCGCATATCCATCTTCAGAGCAGATGCCTGGCGTAGTTTTTACATCATTCTAGGAGGGGTCTTGATGCTGATCGCTTTTGTGTCCGGCAAATTAAAAGCCCAATGGATGGTGACCGGGATACTACTTCTTTGTCTAGCCGACATGTGGACGGTAAACAAAAGATACCTCAACGACAACGACTTCACCCCTAAATCAAATGAGCAACAGATGTTCGCACAAACACCAACCGACCTGCACATTTTGCAAGACACCACCAAATATTATCGGGTTCTGAATATGGCAACCAGCACATTCGACGACGGAATTACGCCCTATTATCACAAAACCATTGGCGGTTACCATGCCGCAAAACTACGCCGATACCAGGACCTGATCGATATACACCTGATCAAGGAGATGGGAGTGTTGCAACAAGATATCATCCGTACGCAGGGCACTATGGACTCCGTAAATGCCGACGGGTACAAGGTATTGAATATGCTCAACGCCAAATGGATCATTATGCCAGCTCAAGGCGGAACCGTTCCGGTAGAGAATCCTTACGCTATGGGGAATGCCTGGTTTGTTGATAACATCCAGTTCGTAAACAACGCAGATGAAGAGATCGATGCGTTAGCGGCGATCGATTTAAGCAGGCAAGCCGTGGCCGACAAAAAATTCGAGTCTGTCTTGCAGGGATTCAACGTATCGACAGCCGATTCGGCATCCACCATCACGTTGGCCGATTACGATTCAAATTTTATTACCTACACGGTAGATGCGAAGAAAGACGAATTGGCTGTCTTTTCGGAAATTTACTACCCCAGGGGATGGGAAATTACCATTGACGGACAACCGGCCCAGATGCTACGCGCTAATTATACGTTGCGAGCCTTGCCCATTTCCGCGGGAACACACAAAGTGGAATTCCGTTTTGAGCCAGCCAGCATAAAGGTTACGGACGCAGTTGCATTTGCGGCGTTAGTTGTGATGTTGCTTACGGCAGTATGGATTGTATTTAGCGAAATAAAACAAAACAAACGAAGACAAAAACAATGAAAAAATCAATCTTTTACCTCTTTATTGTCCTGATGCTTTCCGCATGCGGAAGCGTTGTAGAAATGACAAGTTCCAAAATGAACCGGCTTGAGCTGGGTATGTCGAAAGAAGAGGTCACCCACATTTTAGGGAATGGATACACTATCGCCGAAAAACGGATTGAAGCCGGGAAGCAAATGGAAATTCTGTCTTATAGGGATTTTTATAAAGACGAAGAATTTTACATGTTTGTATTCGAGGATAACAGATTAAAAGAATGGTATCGTGATCTTTTGCCGAAAGTAGAAAAATAAGAAAGACAAAACAGGGTTTTCAAATCTGCAAACCCTGTTTTGTATAGATTTATTCCGTCGTAACTCCGGCTAATTCAGGGTCAATCATAATCCGTCCGCAATATTCGCACACAATAATCTTCTTCCCCATCTTAATATCCATTTGTTTCTGAGGCGGAATTTTATTGAAACAACCGCCGCAGGCACCGCGCTGAATAGGTACTATTCCCAAGCCGTTGCGCGCATTCTTACGAATTCGCTTAAATGCGGTAAGCAGGCGGGGCTCAATAGTTGTTTCGGTCTTTTTCGCTTTTTCCCGGATCTTTTCTTCCTGAGCTTTGGTTTCCGAAACGATGTCATCGAGTTCCTTCTTTTTGGCTTCCAGATCGAAATTCTTTTCTTTCAGTTGTTCCTGCGCTGCAGTAATCTGTTCTTTAATCAGTTTTTCAGACTGCGTATTTTCGCGGATATGCTTTTCGGCCAATTCAATCTCAAGCGTTTCAAACTCCACCTCTTTCGATAAATGGTCGAACTCCTTGCTGTTGCGAACATTCTCGAGCTGCTTATTGTACTTCTCAATTTTTGCTTTGCTGGTTTCGATTTTGAACTTTTCCTGCTTGGTCATATCACTCAGTTCTTTCAAATCGAGTTCAAACTTATTGATACGTGTTCCTAACCCAGCGATTTCGTCGTCAAGGTCTGCTACTTCGAGAGGAAGTTCACCCCTAAGTGTTTTGATTTTGTCAATTTCCGAAAGATAGGATTGCAACTTATACAACGATTTCAGTTTTTCGTCTACTGCAATATCTTCTACGGTACTCTTTTTTCTTGTTGCCATAATTATATTATTTATTTTAGATTTCAGACCGCCTTGCTTAGAGATTTCAGATATTAGACAGTCCGGCGTCTAATGTCTTTTATAAAAAAATGCAGTAACCAAACGAGGATTATCGTTTCATCACTACATTACCTGCAACTGCGGGAACAATGTCTGACCGCTTTCTTTTACAGGTATTTCACGGGATTCGAATCGAACGCCGATTTATGTACGACAAAGGTAGGAAATTTTTTCGAAATTACATCGAAAAAGATTTCTTTTGTGCAAATTTCTGATTCGTAATGTCCTACAACTGCGAGCAATAGATGACTGTCCACGTCGTAAAAATCGTTATACCTGGCTTCCCCTGTAATAAATGCATCGGCACCGTATGCAATGGCTTCGGGAACAAGGAACGCGCCGGCACCTCCACACAAAGCCACGTCATGAATTTCCCGGTTCTGCAATTTGGTGTGACGGATAGTTGGCAAATTGAATACATCTTTCAACAGATACAAAAACTCTTGCTCCGGGATAGGTTCGGGTAATACACCCACTACCCCGCTCCCAACTTGTGCCCAGTCATTTTTGAGCGGATAAAAATCATAAGCAGGCTCTTCATAGGGGTGGACTGACAGCAAGGCTCGTAACACGTCTGCCTGCTTGAATCTGGGTAAAACGGTTTCGATCCTTACTTCTTTTTCGAAATGGAATTTCCCCGTATTGCCCACAAAAGGGTTTGCCAACTCGTTTGCCCGGAAAGTACCTTCGCCGTGTAAATTGAAACTGCACGAATCATAATTGCCAATATTTCCGGCACCGGCATTGAATAAAGCGTTCCGGACATACTCGGCGTGCGATTCAGGAACAAAGGTAACCAGTTTCAGCAAGGAGTCTTTTTTAGGGCTCAAAATCCGGAGTTGCTGCAACCCTAGCATTTCTGCCAGTTTGAAGTTCACTCCCTGAGAAGCGTTATCGAGGTTGGTGTGCGCGGCATAAATCACTATGTCGTGTTTGATAGCCTTAATCATGCATCGCTCTATATAGGTCCGTCCCGTCAACGATTTAAACGGCTTAAAGGCTAGCGGATGATGCGAAATAATCAGGTTGCATCCCAGCGAAACAGCTTCGTCAATCACACTCTCCGTCACATCGAGGCTCAGCAAGGCTGCTGTGGCTTCCCGATTTATATCGCCGACCTGAAGCCCGCTGTTATCAAAATCTTCCTGTAACGGAACGGGAGCCAGATTTTCTATCGTTTGCACTATTTCTTTTATTCGCATAACAAATACCTGTTTTATCTGCAAATATACTTCAATTTTCGTATTTTTGTGATAAACAAACAAATTAGCTTATTATGAAGTACCTCATCATTGCCTTTTTCCTGTTTCTCCCTTTCAGCCTTGTGCTGAGTCAGGATAAAAAAATAAATGTCATCGTAATTGGCGCGCACCCTGATGACCCCGACGGAACGGCCGGCGGAACAGCCATAAAATTTGCAGAACTCGGGCACAACGTATTGTTTGTATCGCTCACGAACGGAGACGCCGGACATCAATCAAAGGGCGGAGGAGCGTTGGCAAAAATTCGCAGAGGCGAAGCACAGGAAGCCGGAAAGCGATTGGGAGTGACATACAGGGTTCTCGATAATCACGACGGCGAGTTGCTCCCCACCCTCGAAGTGCGTCACCAGGTAATCCGGCTGATTCGTGAATGGGAGGCCGACATAGTAATCGGCCCCCGCCCGTACGATTATCATCCCGATCACCGGAACACGGCCCTGTTGTTGCAAGATGCAGCCTACATGGTGATTGTTCCTAACGTGGCATCCGATACTCCTCCCTTGAAAAGAAATCCCGTTTTCCTTTATGCACAAGACCGGTTTCAAAAGCCTTATCCGTTTATTCCGGATATTGCCATCGATATTTCCGACGTCCTGGACCGGAAAATTTACGCAATGGCGGCACACGAATCCCAATATTTCGAGTGGTTGCCGTGGACCGTTTCGCAAGAACAAAACGTTCCTAAAAAAGAAAAAGAACGGATCGAGTGGTTGAAATCCGGCAGAAGAAGAACGATAATTCCCGCGGTGAAAGAGGCTCTTGAGAAATGGTACGGAAAGGAAAAAGCAGACAAGATTACCGATGCCGAAGCCTTTGAAATATGCGAATACGGAAGACAACCCAACGAATCCGAAATCAGGGAATTATTTCCCATGATTGGTAAATAAAACTTCAAAAACAGACAACACGAAACCATCTATTTATGAGAAAACTATTGATCACTGTTGTGCTCCTGTTACTTTTTCCGCTGGCTTTTTATGCGTTGAACAGGACAAAAAAAACTGTTCATCTGCCTGTTTTTCAACAGACACCCATTCTTTTTAATCCGACGGACTATCCCGACGGCCTGGTAGAAAAAGAGGGACTGATCTATTTGGGAAACGGACGTATTGTACTGAAAAAAGTTCGCGTTCCCCAATTCAAAAATTATACCGAAGTCGAAATTGCCGTTACGCTCGTTTCAAATGGTGATCCCTGGGACAAATCGGGGTCTTGCTTTGTGATTCCAAAATCTTCAAAAATCACAATGATCGATATCGCCCGCAATTCGGCCGCCTATCCGCAGCAAGACACGGTGAAACATGAATCTTTGATCGGGATTGTACAAGGGAAGGATTATTTGCCGACAGTAGAATTGATGCGATTCATGACACCTTTCGGAGTGGGACACTTCAGCCGGAATGACGATCCGGTATCGGTCAAACGACGCCCGGTTTATGTGGATGGATGGGCGGAAAACGTTATATGGAAACAGGAAATATCGGATTTGCTGCCCCTGCTCGAAGACGAAGCCTATATAGGCGTTTATATTGACACCTGGACAAAAGAAGGTTACCGCATTGACGTTCAACTCTCCTTTACCGAAAGTAATTTGCGCGGTGACAAAAAACCGCATCTGCATGTTGAGCCGTTGATAAATACCAATTATTACGTCGGACAGCGGCATCCCGATATTTTCTCACGAAGGGATGTGGAGGTCCCGTTTATCATTCCAGAAAAAGCAAAAAATATCCGCCTAAAATATATTGCTACCGGACACGGCGGTCATTCCGGCGGAGATGAGTTCCGTCCTCAGCGAAATATACTGAAGATTGATGGCTCGGAGGTGTTGAATTTTCTGCCCTGGCGAACGGATTGTGCTTCGTTTCGACGTTTCAATCCCACATCCGGTGTATGGCTGCAAAAAAGGACAATGGCTTATATTAGCAACGAAGGTAAACGTGCCGAAAAAGAAATCGAAGAGCCGCTCGCTTCATCCGATTTATCACGAAGCAACTGGTGTCCAGGTAGTGATGTTTCCCCCATAGAGGTCGAACTGCCCAATCTGTCCGCAGGTAGTCACAGTCTGACCATAAGCATCCCCGAAGCAAGGCCCATTGAGGAAAACAAGTTGAACCACTGGCTTGTTTCGGCATATTTGGTGTGGGAAGAATAGGTTATGGTTTCACAGGGAAAATCTTTCGCATGGTGTCGGCAAAAACGGCTCCCATCCGTTGTTGAATGTATTGCTCTTTCCCGTTTTCGGGATGCCATCCAAAAATTTCACCGTCAATTTCTTGTTTATCACCCGTAAACAAACGGCTTATTTGTTCTCCCGTAACCGGATGAAGAGCATTCCTGGAGAACCCGATGAATTTATCGAACTCCACTACCGGAAATCCCCATTTTTCGGCCAGTTTTCTCACGGAAGTGTTGTAGGTTACCCTTCCGTCGTGCCAATCGGTGCAAAGCACAACGACAGCAGGTTTTCCACTCCGGCTGTTGAAATATTTCGATTTCCTGTCAAACTTCAGGTTGTAACAATCGGCAAGGTACCGTTTGATGACGTAGTCGAACGCAGCGGCGTAATTGCTCCGGTCGAAAGGCACCGGGTACTCGGTGTAGTTAGGCTTTAGCTGCGATTCGTCGAAGACATCCCTGTCGTGGACCTGCATAATCACAAGAGCATCAATATGTTCCAGTTCTTCGATGGTGTATAATGTTCCGTCAATAATCCGGTTGGCAGCATCGGCAATAGCTTCACCGCCAATGGCTCTGTTAAGCGGGTTGGCATCCGACAGTTCACAACCGATTTCGAACCAACCGTTGTTGGGCGACGCAAAGGAAGCTCCAGTCAATAAAAAAGTATAACTCTTTTTGCTTGCGTTATCTTGAGCAGATAGAGTAAGAATACACAAAGCAAGTAAAACTGTAAAAACAGGGATTCGTTTCATTGTAAGTTTGATTTTGTTGGAAGTGCAAACTTACTAAAAATCCGCAAACATTAATTGTACAGACAGCATTTACCGGGTTAAAAAATCCACGCGTACGAAACTTTCACCAGAAAATCGTTTTGAGGAGCAGCCTCAAATAAATCGCCCAGGTAATCCCTAAAACGGAACACACCCTCATTCCCCTGCACCGTTCTTCCTTGCGACCATACCAGGTAGAGTACAGACCCGGGTTTGTACTCCCACCGGTAAACCAGGTTAGAGCGGAATTGAAGAAAATAAAAATCGGGATTATCATAGGGATAGGTATCCATAGCTGTGAATCGATCGCTAAATTTATCTGCCCGCGGATGAGTTACAGTTTTAAAACCGTAATAATCTCCCGAAAACAGATAGGGAAGCGCATACCACTGCAGTGACATATCAGGAGTAATGCCGTAATTTACCCGAACCGACATAGATGCGATATTTTGGTCGATGGACGACAGGATATATGCAGGACTGTCTCCCGTCACCGTACGCACATACTGTTGATGCCCGGTAGCTTTGACGTACTGTGGATAAAGTGAAAGCGAAAGCCGGTTATTGGGTTTGTAGGTAATGTCTAATCCATAAGAAATGGAACGCCTTGAATGCTCGAAGCCATGAGAAAAGTTCATTTCGTATTCTAGGCTTAACTTCTTTCGGCTGTCCGATTCAACGGAAAACCACGAATTAATTACTCCGGGCGTTTTGAGTGCAGGTCCGCCCCTCAGCATTGAATTGGATAATCCCGGATAATTAATATTCAACCCTCCGGCAATGTCGTAATAATTGGTAAACTGAATGTACCCGAATGCTTCGTTTCCCCACTCCAGCGAAGTTCCGGAAAAATCCCTCACGTTATACCAGGAACCATTAAACTGATATTCGTTCACGATGCCTTTCGGGCGCCATTCGTTCCATGCTGCCCATATCCCGTTCAGAAACATATCGGCATTGGGTTTAAAACCGACATCGTTAAATTCCAGTCCGGGGGAGCTCCAACTACTGAATCCCAAAAGATTAAAGTGCCCCGAAGCTTTACCTCCACTGACCGATCCGCCAAAACCGCTCAGCGATGTACGTTCTCCATCAAGTTCCAAATGCTTTGCACCGGGCCGTTGGTAATACCTTGCCGACGATTTCTGTAATTGAATCATCGCTTCCTGAGATCCACGCAAGTGGCTGAAGAATGCCCTGGCCGTTATAAAATAGGATTTCTCTTTCCAATATCTGGTTAAATTCAGTCCTGTGGTGTACGCTGAACCAGGCAGCGTTCTGAATTGATCTTCATCTATCTTACGGTTAGTGGCTGTAAATATCCCACCTATAATAAGGTTTCCGCTATCAAGATCCTGTTCCAGCCGGCCCACGAAATAATTTGACATCGGCTCCACGGCATATTTCGACCGTTCTCCACTATGATCTATTTCACTGTACATTTTCTGCGTCACCGCATTCAGTATTCCGATGGAAGTTCCTTCACGTGTTTTTCCAGAAACTTTTACCGCGCCAAGGATGTTTGTTCGCCCGGGTTCACGCACATATTCGCCCTCTTTTTTAGTGTAACTAAGGTGTGGCTCTCTTCCCAACCGACGAGAATAAAAAAGCTTATTCCGTTCGTTGTTGGTCAAATCGAACGGGTAATGGTAAATATTACTCCCTTCCACAAAGAAAGGCCGTTTTTCATCAAAATACGTTTCGAAATTGGTTAGGTTCACCACCGACGGGTCGGCTTCCACTTGCCCGAAATCGGGATTTACCGTGAAATTCAGTGTAATGTCGTGGGTAATACTGACCTTACCGTCCACTCCCACTGACGCTTTTGTACGGGTTCCCGTAGCAAACGGATTTCCTTTTTCCTTTTCCGAAAGGGTAAGCTGAGAAAGGGCAAAAGGAACAATCTCGATGTCTTTTTTGGGATTAATGTTACGAATACCATCCAGAACGCCGAAATTACCTATAAATTTGGCCGAAGCTTTGTCGATAGGCTGCCAGAACGAACGCTCCTGGTGGCGATAAACGTGCCGCATCACCTCCAGGCCCCAACGGTATTGATTGTTCTTTCCGAAACGAAGCTGAGAATAGGGTATACGTATTTCGGCATACCATCCGTCGGGTTGCAGGGAAGTTCTCACTTCCCAAATCGGGTCCCAACTGTAGTCCTCGTCGTTCTCCTCCGTTAGCCTCCAGTCGGTTTTACTTCCTGCGGCGGTAACCAGAAACGCAAAAGCCGTCATCTTATCTTCGTAACTGTCTATGGCAATGGCAACCGCATCACCATCAGCATCGTCACGTCTAGAAACGCGGCGGACAATCTTACCGGGTTCGGCGTCGAGTGCTTTTATAGCTATGTATAAATTATCGTCATCGTAGACAATAGCAAATTGAGTTTGTTGAGAAGGTTGGGCACCGGAATGGGGTTCAAACTGCACAAAATCACTTCCCCAGACGGCATTCAGCCAGCAGTCGTCTGTCAGTTGACCGTCTATATCCGGTACTTGCTGCGTGCGTGAAGTAGTGTAGGTTCTTGTTTGGGAAAAAGCCAATAACGAAAACAAGAAAAACAACAGTGTGTAGTAAATTTTCATCATATTTTGTTGGGTATATCCATAAGACGTAACAAAGGCCTTTTCCGTTACAAATTTTGTGACGTTTTTACCCCTTCAACCTTTCTCTCCTCCGTCTCAATGATTATGGCCGCTACCGTTTTCCAAAATGTCGTGAAGCGCTTCAACCGAATGCGTGTAATCAACGTAAGCCTCCACGTAAGCACGTCCTTCTTCGGCGGAATTGTTTTTCCCCTTGTTGAGTGTTTCCACCTTGTGGTATTTCTCCCTGATCACACTTCCGATATGGTTGTTCAATTGGACAAGTAATTTGTGAATATCGTTGTTCTCGATGGCTTTATCACTCAACACAATTATTTGTTTGGTAGTTCCTGCCGGTTTTAACCCGGTATAGGGTGCGCCTTCCGTTTCCCGATGCAACCTCACAAGCGTTTCGAAAAAATGCTTTTCAAGGATGGCGTAAATTTCCCGGTCACCCGATTTCAAACCGTAGACCTTATTGAACAAACCGGATATTTCAGCTTCCTGTTCCCGGGTAATCCATTTGAAGACCAAATTCACGTTGTTTGTTTCAAGCGCTTTAACCGCATCCTTAATCACAGGGCCGTCGTACGAGTCACAATGAGCAAAGAGAGGTGTTGATGCAAAAAACAGCAGTACGGAAATAAACAACCCAGGCAACACACTTTTGAAAGAGTTTCTACGAGCAGGTACATTTTTCACATCTACTACTTCAACATTTAATTCTTTTGTTTTCATTTTAAATTCATTTTAAAAAAGTTAATAATAAAATTTTCTGAAAACAAAAGTATACATCTCTCTCCCTCTGTGCGACCTACTTTGTAATTTAGGACCTATTTCCGGCAAAAAAATGGTTTTCCGGTTGAATCATACCAAGCGTTTTCAAACGGTCAAATCAATCCTGATCCTTCAGGATAAGCCGAAGCGAGTTATTTCGAGTAACATAATTCCACGCCCAATTGATAAAAACAATGAGTTTGTTGCGCACACTAAGTATAAGCATCAGGTGAAGGAACATCCAGACAAGCCACGCGAACCGTCCTTTAAATTTAGCAAAGGGCAGGTCTACTACAGCCTTGTTTCTGCTAACAGTTGCCATAGTTCCAAGGTTACGGTATTCATAAGGACGGAGATTAGTCTTCCTTAAATGGATGTACTGAAGGTTTTTTGCCAAGTTTTTGCCGTGCCCTATGGCAACATTTGCCACCTGGGGATGCCCCTTGGGATAGTTGGAGGTTTCCATATAAGCCACGTCTCCGATAGCAAAAACATCGCTGAGTCCCTCCACCCGGTTTATCCGGTCGACTTTAATTCTTCCGCCTCTCACTATGGATTGTGGAGGAATACCATCAAGTGCATTACCGGTGATACCGGCTGACCAGATAACGCTTTTGGAACGAATGGTTTCGCCATTGTTGAGTGTGATTTCATTTCCGTCGTAATTGGTTACAATCACGTTGGTTTTTACAATCACACCCATATCACGCAGGTATTTTTCGGAATAGTCTTGTGCAAATCGACTCATGGTGGACAGCGTGTTCGACCCTCCTTCCAGGAGATACACACTGACCTTAGACGAATCGATATGGGGATAGTCTTTCGGAAGTACTTCGCGCTTCATCTCGACAAATGCGCCGGCCATCTCAACACCTGTGGCGCCTGCACCCACAATAACGATGTTGTACAAGCCTTCCTTATCAGTTTCGTAAAGGAGTTTTTCAAAATTCATCAGGATAAAGTTTCGTACATTAATGGCCTGGTAAGTAGATTTTAATCCCAATGCATATTCTTCTACCTGGCGGTTCCCGTAGAAGTTAGTCCGCGACCCGGTGGCAATAACCAGATAATCGTATGAAAATGTACCGATAGAAGTGTCTATCGTTTTCTCTCCGGCGTTAAGGGAATATACTTTTGCAAGGCGGATCCGGACATCTTTTCTGTTCTGAAATATTTTACGAATGGGGAATGAAACGGTTGACGGTTCTATTTGCGAAGCGGCCACCTGATAAAACAAAGGAGGGAATTGGTGATGGTTAATTTTATCGATGACAAGAATGTCGAACCTATTTTTTTTCAAATGCCGTACAAACTGTAATCCCCCAAAACCACAACCAATAACTACGACCTTTTTCATTGTTCAAAAATTAGTTGATAAATCAAGTTTTAATAGATCATGCGCATTCATTTTAATCATAAAACGTCTGAAACGGCAGAATGTTTTCAAAGGGTCGGACAGCTTGACAAATATGTAAAAAGCAGAAAGCGCTACGAATCACTCGCGGCGCTTTCTTAATGTTTAACATTTTAAAAATCACAGCTTCGCTGTGGTTACATCTTGGTTCAGTCTTTTAGTCCTTCACCTTCGGCAGATGCTCCCTCAGCGATTTGCGTTTTGTCCTGTGTATCAACTTTTTCTGTCACAGGAACTTCTGAAGCATTCACTTCTTTTGTATCTTTTAGTTCAACGGTTTCTTCAGCCTTAACTTCTTCAGCTTTTGCTTCTTCTTTTTTCACTTTCGGTTCCTTAGCTTTAGAATCGGTGGCAGTAGCTGGAGCGGCAGCAGTCGTAGCTTTTCTACGTGAACGGCGTGTTTTTGCTTTCTTAGCTCCGCCGTCGCCCAACATGTTTTCGTTGTAGTCAACCAACTCGATGAAGCACATTGCTGCATTATCTCCCAAGCGATAGCCTGTTTTGATGATGCGGGTATACCCTCCGGGACGATCAGCTACTTTTTGCGAAATATACTGAAAAAGTTCGGTAACTGCAAATTTATTTTGCAAAATACTGAAAACTACTCTTCGCGAACTGGTGGTGTCCTCTTTTGATTTGGTGATGATAGGTTCTACAAACTTTCTTAATTCCTTGGCTTTAGGCACAGTAGTGAAAATACGTTTGTGCATGATGAGCGATGTTGCCATGTTCGATAACATGGCATCGCGGTGTGCAGCTTTACGTCCTAAATGATTATTTTTCTTATTGTGTCTCATTATCGTTAATCTTTATCTAATTTATATTTCGAGATATCCATACCGAACGACAGGCTTAAATTATCAAGTAACTCCTCCAGCTCAGTAAGCGATTTTTTTCCGAAGTTTCTGAACTTCAACAAATCGTTTTTGTTGTGCATCACCAGATGACCCAGGGTTTCCACTTCAGCCGCTTTCAGGCAGTTGAGCGCACGAACCGAAAGATTCAGGTCAGACAATTTGCGTTTCAGCAATTGACGCATGTGCAACACTTCTTCGTCGAATTCCTCGATATTCTCTGTACCGGTGGTTTCTACCATCATCTTGGCTTCGTCAGAGAACAACGCAAAATGCTGGATAAGGATTTTAGCAGCCTCCTTTAACGCATCTTTCGGTTGGATGGAACCATCCGTGGTAACTTCGATAATTAATTTTTCGTAGTCGGTCTTTTGCTCGATACGGTAATTCTCTATTTCGTATTTTACATTTCTGATAGGCGTGAAAATAGAGTCGATAGCAATGGTTTGCACGTCTTCAGAAGGCAACATAGCACGATTTTCCTCAGCTGGAACATATCCACGTCCCTTGTTGATGGTCAGTTCGAGCCGTAATTCAGCTTTCTTCTCTAAATGACAGATTTCAAGTTCAGGATTCAGAACTTCAAAACCAGTCAGTAATTTGCCAACATCTCCGGCTTTAAACACATTCGTGCCCGATACATTGAGACTTACTTTTTCCGTATCAAATTCTTCTACTATCCTTTTAAACCTAATTTTTTTCAGATTCAGGATAATAGTCGTCACATCTTCAATTATACCCGGAATAGAAGCAAATTCATGTTCAACACCGTCAAACTTTACCGATGTAATTGCATATCCTTCGAGAGAAGAAAGCAAAATACGGCGCAACGCGTTACCAATGGTAATGCCGTATCCGGGCTCCAGCGGACGGAATTCGAACTTTCCGGAGAACGCATTCTCCTGGATCATGATTACTTTATCGGGTTTTTGGAATGCTAATATTGCCATGAAATTATTGTTTAGAATATAATTCTACGATCAATTGTTCTTTAATGTTTTCGGGGATATCAGCTCTTTCGGGCAAATGCAGAAACTTACCGCTCATAGATGCTCTGTCCCACTCTAACCAAGGATATTTACTGTGATTGAAACCGGTAAGTGCATTTGAGATCACTTCCAACGATTTCGATTTTTCTCTCACACCGACAACTTCTCCGGCTCTCACGCTATACGACGGAATGTTTACTACTTTTCCATTTACGGTGATATGACGGTGCGATACAAGCTGACGGGCAGCTGCTCTTGTAGGTGCTATACCTAATCGATAAACGACGTTGTCTAAACGCGATTCCAATAACTGAAGCAGTACTTCACCTGTAATACCGCGGCTACGGGCAGCTTTTTCGAAAGTTAACCGGAATTGTTTTTCCAATACTCCGTAAGTATATTTTGCACGTTGTTTTTCACGCAACTGAATTCCGTATTCCGACGTTTTACGTCTACGTGTATTTCCGTGCTGTCCCGGGGGGTAGTTCTTTTTAGAAAGAACCTTATCGGGACCGAAAATAGGTTCACCGAATTTTCGGGCGATTTTTGTTTTTGGACCAGTATATCTTGCCATTTTTACAAATTAAACTTTTTCTACTGAAGCCTAAACTGTGCAGCCGCGATTACAGAGAAGTATATTGTAATCAAATCACAGCTCAAGTTTCTGTATGATTGAAACTTATGATTATTTACTTTTTTTTGATGTTCAGACGAATAACTACCGGATCAGACTCTTCTAGCTTTGGGTGGACGACAGCCATTGTGAGGAATGGGTGTAACGTCTACAATCTCGGTCACCTCAATTCCTGCACCGTGAATGGTTCTGATAGCTGACTCGCGGCCGTTTCCCGGACCTTTCACATAAGCTTTCACCTTACGGAGCCCCAGGTCATAAGCCACTTTAGCGCAGTCTGAAGCCACCATTTGAGCCGCGTAAGGGGTGTTCTTTTTAGAACTTCTGAAGCCCATTTTCCCGGCTGATGACCAGCTTATCACTTCTCCGTTATCGTTGGTTAATGAAACAATGATGTTATTGAACGATGAAGAGATGTGAGCCTGTCCTTCGGCACTTACTTTAACGTTTCTCTTTTTTGCTGCAACTGTTCTTTTTGCCATATTCCTTATCTGTTATTTAGTAGCTTTTTTCTTATTAGCAACGGTTTTCTTTCTTCCTTTTCGCGTACGTGCATTGTTCTTGGTGCTTTGTCCGCGGACAGGTAACCCGATACGATGGCGGATACCACGGTAGCAGCCGATATCCATCAGTCGTTTAATGTTCAACTGTACTTCAGAGCGAAGATCTCCTTCCACTTTGTATTCGGTTGAAATAATCTCACGAATACGTGCTGCCTGATCGTCTGTCCAATCTTTTACTTTGATATCTCTATCCACTTCGGCTTTAGCTAAAATACTGTTTGCCGAGCTGCGTCCGATGCCATAGATATAAGTTAACGCTACCTCGCCTCTCTTATTTTGCGGCAAATCGACCCCTACAATTCTTATAGCCATATAATTTTTTTAAATTGTTATTTTTTAATCTTATCCCTGACGTTGTTTGAACTTGGGATTCTTTTTGTTGATAATGTATAAACGGCCTTTTCTGCGAACAATTTTACAGTCAGCCGTACGTTTTTTTAAAGATGCTCTTACTTTCATATTTGTATTTTTTAGATGTCAGACATCAGATTTTAGATTTTAGACAATTATGGTCCGACGTCTATTATCTGATATCTAATTTTCTTGTTTTATTTATATCTGAATGAAATCCTTCCTTTCGAAAGATCGTAAGGCGACATTTCTACTCGCACTCTGTCTCCGGGTAAAATCCGGATGTAATGCATACGCATTTTCCCCGAAATGTGTGCGGTAATTTCATGTCCGTTTTCTAATTCTACACGGAACATAGCATTAGACAATGCTTCTACTATTGTTCCGTCTTGTTCAATTGCTGTTTGTTTAGCCATTTACGCTCTTTTTAATTGTTGCTTGTTTCCTGAATAAACTCAAATGTCGACAAAATATCGGCTTTCCCGTTTCGGATAGCTACAGTGTGTTCAAAATGTGCCGATGGTTTGCGGTCCTTAGTTCGAACCGTCCATCCGTCGTTTTCAAACACCACATTTTTACTTCCCATATTGATCATCGGTTCAATGGCAATACACATTCCGTTTTTCAATAACGGACCTGTCCCTCTTCTACCATAATTCGGCACTTCGGGCGCTTCGTGCATGTCTCTGCCTATTCCGTGACCTACCAATTCCCTTACAACCGAATAACCGTGTGACTCACAATAAGTTTGTATAGTGAAACCGATGTCTCCCACTCTCTTATCGTGACAGGCCTGTTCGATGCCTTTGTAAAGCGCTTCTTTGGTAACGTTAAGTAATTGTTTAATCTCTTCTCTTACCTCTCCCACGCAGAACGTGTATGCCGAATCGCCACAATATCCCTGTTTGTTTGTACCGCAATCAATGGATATGATGTCGCCCTCTTGCAAAGGGTGATTGTTGGGAATTCCGTGCACCACTTTTTCATTTACCGAAGCACAAATGGAATTAGGAAAACCGCCGTATCCTAAAAAGGTGGGGATAGCTCCGTGATCCCTGATAAACTCCTCCGCAATTTTGTCGAGTTGAAGTGTCGTCACCCCGGGTTTGATGTGTTTGGAAAGCTCTCCCAGAGTCATTCCTACCAAACGGTTGCTTTGACGCATCAATTCGATTTCTTCGTCGGTTTTCAGTATGATCGTTCTACTATTCATCCCCATTTATTCGCCAGAAACTTAATAAGCTGCAATTGAGCCGGACCGGCCTTTAATTTTAGCTCCCGATTTAAGGAAACCATCGTAATGACGCATCAGCAAGTGACTTTCTATCTGTTGCAAGGTGTCGAGCACTACTCCAACAAGAATCAGCAACGAGGTTCCTCCGAAAAATTGTGCAAACTGCGAATTTATCCCGGTAATTCCAGCAAAAGCAGGCATAATAGCTACTAATGCCAAGAAAATTGACCCAGGAAACGTGATCCTTGACATGACAAGATCGATGTACTCCGCCGTCCTTTTACCGGGTTTTACACCGGGAATAAAGCCGTTGTTTCTCTTCAGGTCTTCTGCCATTTGAATAGGATTAACGGTAATTGCCGTATAGAAATAGGTGAAAGCAATAATCAGCAACGCAAAGATGAAATTATACGAAAAACTGGTGTAATTCATCAGCGAAGCCCAAAAACCGCCGCCCTCTCCTACTGAGAACTGAGCAATAGTAAGCGGTATAAACATAATCGCCTGTGCAAAGATGATAGGCATTACGTTAGCTGCATTCACTTTTAGAGGGATATACTGGCGCACACCACCGTATTGCTTGTTACCCACAATACGTTTGGCATACTGTACAGGTATCTTTCTCGTGCCTTGTACCAACATAATCGCTCCGGCTATAACCACCATCAGGAAAATGATTTCGAGCAGGAAGAGCACCAATCCCCCGGGAGCATTGAGCAACCGGTCGAACTCAGCGACCAAAGCATGCGGCAGACGGGCAATAATACCAATCAGGATGATAAAGGAAATACCGTTACCAATACCTTTGTCGGTAATTCTTTCTCCCAGCCACAACACAAACATACTGCCACCGGCGAGAATAACGGTTGAAGGAATTACCCAGTCAAACAATCCTCCCGGAATTGCCGATCCCAAAGCTCCGTAGATATAAGCGGGCCCTTGAAAAAGCAAAATGGCAACCGTCAGATAACGGGTATACTGGTTCATCTTCGTACGTCCACTTTCTCCTTCGCGTTGCATTTTCTGGAAAGCCGGAACGGCAATACCCAACAACTGCATTACGATGGAGGCAGAGATGTAGGGCATAATTCCCAACGCAAAAATTGAAGCGTTCGCAAACGCACCTCCCGAGAACATATCGAGCAATCCCAGCAGACCTGAGCTTGCATTGGCCTGTAAGGCCTCGAGTTGCAGCGGGTTAACACCCGGAAGTACGACAAATGAACCGAACCGGTATATGGCTATAAAACCCACCGTGATGAGTAACCTCATCCGCAGGTCTTCAATTTTCCAAATATTTTTTACTGTCTGTACAAATCCCATTTTTTCAGAGTTTTACGGCTGTACCTCCTGCAGAAGAAATAGCTTGTTCCGCAGCCTTGGAGAAAGCGTGAGCTTCAACTTCCAATTTTGCCGAAAGTGTTCCTCTTCCAAGAATTTTAACCAAGTGTTTTCGGGAAATAAGGCCGGCATTGATCAATACCTCCGGAGTTATCTTTTCTATTTTCTGAGAATCGGCCAATACCTGAAGTGTTTCAATGTTGATGGCTTTGTATTCAACTCTGCTCAGTGGATTAAATCCGAATTTAGGTACGCGACGCTGTAAAGGCATCTGTCCTCCCTCAAATCCGGTTTTTCTGGAATAACCCGATCTTGATTTTTGTCCTTTGTGTCCTCTTGTCGAAGTACCTCCTCTGCCCGATCCCGATCCGCGTCCGATTCTTTTGCGGGTTTTGGTTGCGCCTTCAGCGGGTTTTAAGTTCGATAAATTCATTATTATCTATATTTTATCGTTATAAACTAATTTATTCTACAATCGTTACTAAATGATGAACTTTACGGATAAGGCCTCTAATAGTAGGGTTATCTTCATGTTCAACCACTTTGTTCATTTTCGTCAATCCTAACGCATCTAACGTTTTTTTCTGAATTTTAGGGCAGTTTATTCTGCTGGTAGTCTGTTTTACTTTTATAGTAGCCATTTCAAAATCCTTCCGTTTTTATCCGTTAAATACTTTTTCTAAACTAACTCCGCGATTTTGAGAAACAGTAATGGGATCTCTCAGTTCGCACAACGCTTCAATGGTGGCTTTTACCAGGTTGTGAGGATTTGACGATCCTTTCGATTTCGCCAGAATATCGGTAATTCCTGCACTTTCCAACACGGCACGCATGGCCCCCCCTGCTTTTACTCCTGTTCCGGTAAAGGCTGGTTTCAGAAAAACTTCGGCTCCGCCGAAACGGGCAGATTGTTCGTGAGGGATAGTCCCTTTGTAAACGGGAACTTTCATCAAGTTCTTTTTGGCTGCTTCAACACCTTTAGCAATAGCAGTAGTCACCTCACCGGCTTTACCCAATCCCCAGCCAATAATACCGTCTTCGTTTCCAACTACAACCATAGCAGCAAATGTGAATGTACGACCTCCTTTTGTTACCTTGGTAGTACGATTGATAGCCACTAGCCTGTCCTTCAACTCTAAATCGTTTGTCGATTTTACTCTTCTATCTGTTCCTGTCATAGTTGTTTAAAATTTAAGTCCTCCTTTACGAGCGGCATCAGCCAATTCTTTTATACGTCCATGATATAAGTAACCGTTTCTGTCGAATGCTACCTTCTCAACCCCGGCTTCTTTAGCGTTGCTGGCAATCATCTCGCCAACTTTTGCAGCTATTTCTTTTTTGGGAAGTTTTTCTTCCACTTTCAAAGATGAAGCCGATGCCAGCGTAACTCCATTAATATCATCGATAACCTGCGCGTATATTTGTTTATTACTCCTGAACACGGACAAACGCGGACACTCCTTGGTCCCGCTGATCTTACCGCGAACACGAGTCTTAATCTTTAGTCTTCTTTCTGTTTTTGTTAACATAGCGATTTCTGTTTACGTAAATTATTTACCTGCTGTCTTACCCGATTTGCGACGGATTTGTTCACCAACAAATTTAATACCTTTACCTTTGTAAGGTTCGGGTTTGCGGAATGAACGAATTTTTGCACAAACCTGTCCGAGCAATTGCTTATCGGAAGACTCCAAAATAATAAGCGGATTCTTGTTCCTTTCCATCTTGGTTTCCACTTTAATCTCCTGGGGTAATTCCAGGAATATGTTGTGGGTATAACCAAGTGATAATTCCAGAATTTGTCCGTTATTGGTTACACGGTATCCAACACCAACAAGCTCCAGTTCCTTGCGAAATCCTTCCGAAACGCCAATCACCATATTGTGGAGCAAAGAACGGTATAACCCGTGCATGGCTCTGTGTTCTCTATCGTCGGTAGGCCTGATAACGGTTAAGACACCGTTTTCAACCTCTACTTTCATATCAGGGTTCACGTGTTGTTTTAGTTCTCCTTTAGGGCCTTTCAACGTAATCACGTTATCTTCTCCCACCGTTACTGCAACGCCGGAAGGCAATGAAATGGGCAATTTTCCTATTCTTGACATACTATTCTCCTCCTGAAATTAATAAACGTAACACAATACTTCACCGCCGATTTTCTGAACGGCAGCTTCTTTATCCGTCATTACTCCTTTTGAAGTAGATAATATGGCAATACCCAAACCGTTCAGTACCCGGGGCATATTCTTATAACCGGTATACCGACGTAACCCGGGTGAAGATATGCGAATCAGTTTTTTGATCGCATTCACTTTATTTACCGGATCGTATTTCAAGGCAATCATAATAGAGCCTTGCGGTCCGTCCTCTACAAACTTATAATTAAGGATGTAGCCTTTGTCAAAGAGAATCTTTGTGATGTCTCTTTTCAAGTTTGATGCGGGAATTTCTACCACACGATGCTTCGCCTGGATAGCATTTCTCAACCGCGTCAAATAATCTGCTATTGGATCTGTCATTATAAAAAAATTTAAATTGATCCCGACTGTCGGGACAATATTTAATAAAACTTCGTTATTGCACTGTATTTTACCAGCTTGCTTTTTTCACTCCGGGTATAAGTCCTTTCGATGCCATTTCCCTGAACTGAATGCGTGATAATCCAAACTGGCGCATATAGCCTTTGGGACGTCCGGTTAAATTGCAACGGTTGTGCAAACGGACGGGAGACGCATTTTTAGGGATGGTTTGAAGTGCTTCGTAATCACCTTCAGCCAAATATTTTGCTCTTTTTTCGGCATAACGGGCAACCATTTTAGCTCTTTTCACCTCGCGGGCTTTCATTGATTCTTTTGCCATTTCTTACTTGTTTTTTTCTGTTCTAAACGGTAATCCAAATTCTCTGAGGAGAGCATAACCTTCTTCGTCGGTTGCTGCAGAGGTAACGAACGTAATGTTCATTCCCAGCAAACGGGAGATGCTGTCGATATTGATTTCAGGAAAGATAATCTGTTCCTGGATCCCCAGGGTGTAGTTTCCTCTTCCATCAAGTTTCCCTTCAATACCCCTGAAGTCACGAATACGTGGCAACGCAACGCGGATAAGTCTTTCGAGGAATTCATACATTTTATCGTGACGCAACGTTACACGAGCTCCGATAGCCATTTTCTTACGTAACTTGAAATTGGAGATATCTTTTCTCGAATAGGTTGCCACTGCTTTCTGACCGGTGATTGCCGTTAGTTCGTTGATTGCCGTTTCGATAATTTTTTTGTCAGCCACTCCTATACCCAATCCCTGGTTGATAACAATTTTTTCGAGCTTGGGAGCCTGCATAACGGATTTGTATCCAAATTCCTTCATTAGGGCAGGCACAATACGTTCCCCGTATTCTTTTTTGAGAGTAACCGTACTTCTGTTTCCCTGATCTTCTGTTTGGGGAGCAGCAGCCTGAGCTTCTTTCTGAACTTCAGCTTTGGGTTCAGCGGCTTTTGCCGCTTTTTCTTTTTTCACTTCTTTAGCCATTACTTAATTACCTCCCCTGATTTTTTTGCATAACGTACTAACTTACCTTTACTGTCTTCTTTTCTTCCAATGCGCGTTGGTTTACCGGTTTTCGGATCAACCAAATTTAGTTTCGAGAGATGAATGGAAGCTTCTTTCTTTTCGATACCTCCATTGGGATTCTGTGCATTGGGTTTTGCATGCTTCGACACGATATTTACTCCTTCTACAATGGCGCGGTTTTTAGCCACCAGTACCTCGAGCACACGTCCTGTTTTGCCTTTGTCTTCACCGGAGTTCACGTAAACCGTATCTCCTTTTTTAATATGTAATTTACTCATTGTCTGTGATTGTTTAATAGATTAAAGTACTTCGGGCGCTAATGAAACAATCTTCATGTTTGTAGCACGTAATTCACGTGCAACCGGCCCAAAGATACGGCTGGCTCTCAACTCACCGGCGTTGTTCAGAAGGACGCAGGCATTGTCGTCGAAACGAATATAAGAACCATCAGCACGACGAATTTCTTTTTTCGTACGTACAATGATTGCTTTTGTTACAGCGCCTTTTTTAATGTCACTCGAAGGGATTACGCTCTTGATAGCCACAACAATTACATCCCCAACAGACGCGTAGCGTCTTCTTGTTCCACCTAATACACGGATGCAAAGGGCTTCCTTGGCTCCGCTATTGTCGGTCACGTTTAGTCTTGATTCTTGCTGTATCATCTTACTTAGCCCTTTCTATTACTTCAACCACTCTCCATCTCTTTGTTTTGCTCAAAGGACGTGTTTCCATTATACGTACTGTATCCCCTATGTTACAGTCATTCTTTTCATCATGGGCGTGAAATTTTTTCGTTTTACTAACGAACTTCCCATATATAGGGTGTTTTTCTTTCCATTTTACAGTAACGGTGATGGTTTTTTCCATCTTGTTGCTGAAAACGACCCCGATTCTTTCTTTTCTTAAATTTCTCGTTTCCATTATAATTATTAAGCTTTTTTCAATTCACGAGCGCGCAATTCAGTCTGAATACGTGCAATGTTTCTGCGTTTTTCTCTTATCGAACCTGAATTGTCGAGCGGAGTGGTTGTATGATAAATCTTGGTCTGAATCAGGTCCGCCTGTTCAGCATCCAACCTTTCCTTCAAATCCTTATCCGATAACTCCTTGTATTCTTGTTTTTTTGATTTCATGCCTTACGAATTAATTTTGGGGTTGTTCATAATCTCTTCTGACAACGAATTTTGTCGTAACAGGCAATTTCTGTGCTGCCAGGCGGAGAGCTTCTTTTGCGACATCGTACGGTACACCTTCGATTTCGAAAATAATTCTTCCGGGAGTAACAGGAGCCACGTATCCTTCGGGATTACCTTTTCCTTTACCCATACGTACTTCAGCAGGTTTTTTGGTAATTGGTTTATCGGGGAAGATGCGTACCCAAACTTGTCCTTGGCGTTGCATATAGCGTGTTACGGCAACACGGGCAGCCTCAATCTGATTGCCAGTGATCCATTTTGATTGTAACGATTTTATCCCGAACGAACCGAATGCCAACTGATTACCGCGACCGGCGAAGCCTTTCATGCGGCCTTTCTGCTGTCTTCTAAATTTTGATTTTTTCGGTTGTAACATATTGGTTTATGCGTTTTTGTTATTATTTCTTCTGTTTCTTCTGGCACCTCTGCCTCCTTCGGGGCGATTACCTCTGTCGCTGCGTCCGCCACCGCCTTGTGAACGATTTTCCTTGGAAGATGCGAATGAAGGTGCCAGGTCTTTTTTACCGTAGATCTCTCCTCTGCAGATCCAAACCTTGATACCGATCAATCCAACTTTGGTCAACGCTTCTGCATGAGCATAATCAATGTCGGCACGAAAAGTATGCAACGGAGTCCTTCCCTCTTTATACATTTCCGACCGGGCCATTTCGGCACCGTTCAAGCGACCTGAGATTTGAATCTTTATGCCTTCTGCGCCCATCCTCATGGTAGATGCGATGGCCATTTTAACCGCTCTGCGGTAAGCAATTTTACCTTCCACCTGGCGAGCAACATTGTTGGCCACGATAACCGCATCCAGCTCGGGTTTCTTTATCTCGAAGATATTGATTTGAACATCCTTATCGGTTATTTTCTTTAACTCTTCTTTTAGCTTGTCCACTTCCTGGCCACCTTTACCGATAATGATTCCCGGACGGGCAGTACAGATAGTGATGGTTACTAATTTCAGCGTTCTTTCAATGACAATGCGAGAAACACTTGCTTTGGCCAGACGAGCATTCAAATAAGTGCGAATTTTGCTGTCTTCCAGCATCATTTCGCCATAATTATCTCCACCGTACCAATTAGAGTCCCATCCTTTGATGATTCCCAAACGATTTGCTATCGGATTTACTTTTTGTCCCATCTGCCTGTATTAATTTTGTTCTTGTTCTTTTTTATAAGTATCTACCACAATTGTCACGTGATTTGAACGTTTGCGGATTCTGTAGCCGCGGCCTTGCGGGGCAGGACGAAGTCTCTTCAGCGTTGCACCTTCGTCTACAGAAATTATTTTGATATAAAGTTCGCCTGTTTCGGCTTTGCGTTCGTTTTTCTGTTCCCAGTTAGAGATGGCCGAGAGTAATAATTTTTCAACTCTTCTCGATGCCTCCTTGCTGGAAAACTTCAAAACGCCCAATGCTTTAAAAACTTCCATTCCGCGCACCATATCTGCAACGTATCGCATTTTCCGGGGCGAAGAAGGAGCATTTTTCAACACGGCTAAAGCAACCTCTTTGCGGTTTTCTTTGCGTTGTTCTGCTGATATTCTTTTTCTAGCACTCATGTCTTTTCTTTTTTTTATTCAGTTAAGCCCGCCGATTATTTCTTTCTGTTGCCGGAATGTCCACGGAATGTGCGCGTTACCGCAAATTCACCTAACTTATGTCCTACCATGTTTTCGGTAATATACACCGGAATAAATTTATTTCCGTTGTGTACAGCAATAGTGTGGCCCACGAAATCGGGGGAAATCATTGAAGCACGTGCCCATGTTTTTACGACAGCTTTTTTGCCGCTCTCGTTCATGTCATTCACTTTCTTCTCTAATTTTATGTTGATATACGGACCTTTTTTTAATGATCTGCTCATAATTCTTACTTGTTAATCAGGTTATTTTTTCTTTCTTCTTTCTACGATGTATTTAGAAGAATGCTTTTTCGGAGCTCTTGTTTTCAAGCCCTTTGAATAAATACCTTTGGGCGAACGTGGATGACCTCCCGACGCGCGGCCCTCACCACCACCCATGGGGTGGTCAACCGGGTTTTTAACAACCCCGCGTGTGTGTGGACGACGTCCAAGCCATCTTGAACGACCGGCTTTACCTGATTGTTGCAGAGCATGGTCTGAATTACCAACACTTCCTATAGTAGCTTTACATGTAGCAAGAATTTTACGAACTTCACCTGAAGGCATTTTGATAATCGCGTATTTATCTTCACGCGAAACCAACTGAGCGAATGTTCCGGCCGAACGCACCATTTTTGCACCTTGTCCCGGGCGCAACTCAACGTTATGAATCACCGTACCAAGGGGTATGTTTGCCAAAGGCAGTGTATTGCCAACTTCGGGAGCAGCTTCCGGTCCCGACATCACTGTGGTTCCAACTTCTAATCCGTTGGGAGCAAGGATATACGTTTTTTCTCCATCGGCATAATAAAGCAACGCTATGCGTGCAGAACGATTGGGATCGTATTCAATGCTTTTTACAACGGCAGGAACTCCGTCTTTTGTTCTCTTGAAATCAATAAAACGAAAACGTTTTTTGTGTCCGCCACCAATGTAACCTATCGTCATTTTCCCGCGATGGTTGCGTCCACCTGTACTTGTTTTACCAACTACAAGAGATTTTTCCGGTTCTGATGCAGTGATATTTTCAAAAGAACCGATAATCTTGTGTCTTTGCCCCGGTGTTGTGGGCTTTAGTTTACGTATTGCCATTTTTTAATTAGATATTGCTGAATAAATCGATTGTTTCACCTTTTTTCAAGGTTACAATTGCTTTTTTATAAGATGGCGTGCTACCGGTAACAACACCGGATTTTGTGTAGCGGCTTCTCAGCTTGCCATCGTATTTCATTGTATTCACCTGTTCTACGTGAACATTGTAGAGCGATTCAATTGCATTTTTTATTTCTACTTTGTTAGCTCCGGGAACTACAATGAAACCGTAACGGTTTTCGAACTTCTCGGTAACCGCGGTTTGTTTTTCTGTAAAAATTGGTTTTATAATTACTCCCATTGTTTTGTCTCCTTATGCTTTAAGTAAATCATCAATTACCGCAACAGACGATTCCGTGAGCACTAAATTCCCACAGTTCATAATTTTGTATGTATTTATGTCTGAAGCAGTTATAATCTCAACTCCCGGTAAATTTCGAGCCGACAAATATACGTTTTTATTTTGACTTGGCAAAACGAAAAGTAGCTTTTTATCAGCCAGTTGCAGTTTTTTTGTTAGCTCAGCAAAGTTCTTCGTTCTGGGTGCGTCGAAGTTGAAATCTTCCACTACCCAAATAGCTTCGTTTCTGGCTTTTAATGAAAGTGCTGAACGACGTGCCAATGCTTTTTCCTTTTTGTTGAGCTTAAAGCCGTAATCACGTGGTTTAGGACCAAAGACCCGGCCTCCGCCTACCATAACCGGCGATTTGATGTCGCCACGGCGTGCACCACCACTCCCTTTCTGGCGAATGAGCTTGCGGGTGCTTCCAGCTATTTCATTTCTCTCTTTCGATTTGTGCGTACCCTGACGCTGGTTAGCCAAATAATGTTTTACGTCTAACCAGATAACATGATCGTTAGGTTCAATTCCGAAAATGGAATCATTGAGTGTCACCTTTTTATCTGTTACCTCTCCGTTGATATTGTATATGCTTAATTCCATTTTATTTTTCTATTGCTACAATTGAACCTTTACATCCCGGAATCGAACCTTTCAACAATAAAAGATTGTGTTCGGGAATTACTTTAATCACCTGAAGATTTTGAACGGTTACCCGCTCATTACCCATCTGGCCGCCCATACGAGTACCTTTAAATACTTTCGCGGGATACGAACAGGCTCCGATAGAACCCGGGGCACGCAAACGGTTATGCTGCCCGTGTGTGGACTGTCCTACACCACCGAAACCGTGGCGTTTTACTACACCTTGAAACCCTTTTCCTTTCGATGTCCCGATCACGTCCACGTAAACGGCATCGTTAAAAAGATCAACAGTGATTTCGGACCCCAACTTGTAGTCGTTTCCAAATCCTTTGAACTCGGCCAAGTGTCTCTTCGGGGTAACTCCGGCTTTTTTAAAATGACCTTTTTCGCCGTTGGGTGTGTGTTTGTCTTTTTTATCTTCAAACCCAAGTTGAATAGCGTCGTAACCGTCATTTTCAACGGTCTTTACCTGAGTAACCACGCAAGGACCTACTTCGATAACAGTGCATGGAACATTTTTCCCCTCGGCACTGAAAACGGATGTCATTCCGATTTTTTTTCCAATTAATCCTGGCATTTCTCTGTTGTTTAATTAATTAATTATTTAGATTCAAGAACCAAGAGCCAACGATTTTTATCTTGGTTCTTCTGTCCTGGCTCCTGGCTCTTTTGTCTTATTTATTACACTTTGATTTCTACTTCTACCCCACTCGGCAATTCAAGCTTCATCAGCGCGTCAACGGTTTTTGCCGTTGAGCTGTAGATATCGATCAGCCGCTTGAAAGACGAGAGTTCGAATTGCTCGCGCGATTTTTTGTTTACGAATGTAGAGCGGTTCACAGTAAATATGCGTTTGTGTGTGGGCAACGGAATGGGTCCGCTTACTACTGCACCCGTAGCTTTTACGGTTTTTACGATTTTTTCTGCAGATTTATCCACCAGGCTGTAATCGTAGGACTTCAGTTTAATTCTGATTTTTTGGCTCATATTATTTTTATAATGTTATTTAATCAAATCAACACGACCTTTTACTTCCGTCAGCACTTGTCTTGCAATCGAGGGAGAAACTTCCTCAAAATGGTCGAAAGACATTGTGGAGGTTGCTCTTCCCGAAGTAATGGTCCGCAATGAAGTTACATATCCGAACATTTCCGAAAGCGGAGTTTTTGCCTTTACAATGCGTGCACCCGACCGGTTCGATTCCATGCCTTCGATTTGTCCGCGCCGCTTGTTCAGATCGGAAATCACATCCCCCATACTTTCCTCTGGAGTTACTACTTCCACCTTCATGATCGGCTCTTTTAAAACAGGACCGGCTTTTTCGCTGGCACTTCTGAATGCCTGAATAGCACATATTTCGAATGACAACTGATCGGAGTCTACCGGATGGTAAGAACCATCAATTACCGTAACTTTCAGCTTGTCCAACGCATAACCGGCGAGAACACCGTTCTTCATGGCGCGTGCAAAACCCTTCTGAATGGACGGAATATATTCCTTGGGGATATTTCCACCTTTTACCTCATCGATAAACTGCAATTCCCCTTCGAAATCGGCATCGGCCGGTTCTACCCGTACGATAATGTCGGCAAATTTACCGCGACCTCCAGTCTGCTTCTTGTAAACCTCACGCAGCTCGACAGGTTTGGTAATAGCTTCTTTATAAGATACCTGAGGACGTCCCTGATTAGCTTCGACCTTAAACTCACGTTTCAACCGGTCGATAATAATCTCCAGGTGAAGTTCTCCCATTCCGGAGATAACCGTCTGGCCGGTTTCTTCATCCGTCTTAACCGTAAATGTCGGGTCTTCTTCCGCCAGTTTAGCCAAACCAACGGAGAGTTTATCCAAATCTTTCTGGGTTTTAGGCTCAACAGCAATACCGATAACCGGATCGGGGAAATCCATCGATTCCAGGACAATGGGTTTGCTTTCATCACAAAGCGTGTCGCCCGTGCGAATATCCTTAAATCCAACCCCGGCTCCTATGTCACCGCATCCGATAAATTCCTTCGGATTCTGTTTGTTGGAATGCATCTGGAACAGACGTGAGATACGTTCTTTTTTTCCCGAACGGGGATTGTAAACGTAAGAACCGGCTTCCAGTTCTCCCGAATAAACACGGAAGAAGCAGAGACGTCCCACATATGGGTCAGTCGCGATTTTGAACGCCAGGGCGCACATCGGCTCGTTAGGATCAGGACGTCTGACGACTATTTTGTCTGTATCTCTCGGATCAACGCCCTCAATAGCATCGGTGTCGACCGGGCTGGGCAAGTAAGAACAAACAGCATCCAGCAACGTTTGTACTCCTTTGTTTTTGAATGAAGAGCCACAGATCATCGGATTTATCTGCATGGAAAGTGTTCCCTTCCTTACAGCTGCCCTCACCTCATCCTCCGTGATGGTTGAAGGATCGTCGAAAAACTTCTCCATCAACACATCATCGAACTCAGCAACCGTTTCGAGCATCTTTTCTCTCCACTCGTTGGCTTCATCCAATAAATCAGCAGGTATCTCCTCTATGTGATACTCAGCACCCATGGTCTCATCGTGCCAATACAACGCTTTCATTGTAATCAAATCCACTACGCCCTTGAAGTTCTCTTCTGCGCCTATGGGGATTTGGATGGGACAAGGAGTTGCACCAAGTACTTCTTTTACCTGACGAACTACCTCAAAAAAGTTAGCCCCAGAACGGTCCATCTTATTCACGTAACCAATTCGCGGCACTTTGTATTTATCTGCCTGACGCCACACAGTTTCCGATTGCGGCTCAACCCCACCTACGGCACAAAATGCCGCCACGGCTCCGTCGAGAATACGCAATGAACGCTCAACTTCTACGGTGAAGTCAACGTGCCCCGGAGTATCAATCAGATTAATTTTGTATGTTTTGTCATTATATTTCCAGTTCGCGGTTGTGGCCGCAGAAGAAATGGTTATACCCCGCTCCTGCTCCTGCTCCATCCAGTCCATCGTGGCCGCTCCATCGTGTACCTCTCCAATTTTATGGGTTAATCCCGTGTAAAACAAGATACGTTCCGACGTAGTCGTCTTGCCGGCATCAATGTGCGCCATGATACCTATATTGCGAGTGAAAATTAATGCTTCTTTTGAACCTTTTGCCATCTTTTTTACCTAACAGTCTGTTTATTTAAAATCTGAAATGTGCAAAAGCCCTGTTCGCTTCTGCCATTCTATGCATATCTTCTTTACGTTTATATGATCCACCCTGATTGTTATACGCATCAACGATCTCAGCAGCCAGTTTGTCTGCCATCGTCTTACCTCCTCTTTTGCGAGCATAAAGAATGAGGTTTTTCATTGAAATGGATTCTTTTCTTTCGGGACGAATTTCTGTAGGCACCTGAAATGTTGCTCCGCCAACACGGCGTGATTTCACTTCAACCTGCGGTGTTATATTGTCTAATGCGGCTTTCCAAATCTCGAGAGCCGGTTTTTCTTCGTTGGGCAATTTAGCCTTCACTGTGTCCAATGCAGAATAGAAAATATCGTAAGATATACTCTTCTTTCCGTCATACATAAGGTGGTTAACAAACTTTGTCACCCTTACATCACCATATACAGGATCGGGTAGAACCTGTCTTTTTTTAGGTTTTGTTTTTCTCATTGTTTTAATTGATTTGTGTTGTGTTTGGTTGCCGTTTTTTATCTGTCTTCAACAATTCCTCCGAACCGTTTACTCAACCTATAGTAGCTTTTCCCAAAAATTCCAACAGCGATTTTACATGAATTTTAACTTATAAAAATAAAGCGTACTTTTATTGTGCGGGATTATTTCTTCTTTGCACCCGGCTTGGCAACTGCTCCCGGTTTAGGACGCTTAGCTCCATATTTAGAACGACGTTGAGTACGGCCATTTACCCCGGCAGTATCCAATGTTCCGCGAACAATGTGATAACGTACACCCGGAAGGTCTTTAACACGACCGCCACGCACCAATACAATAGAGTGCTCCTGCAAGTTGTGCCCTTCGCCCGGAATATAAGCGTTCACCTCCTTAGTGTTAGTTAAACGTACACGAGCCACTTTCCTCATTGCTGAGTTTGGTTTTTTGGGAGTAGTAGTATAAACCCTCACGCAGACACCGCGTCTTTGCGGACACGAATCAAGCGCACGGGATTTACTTTTCTCTTCTATAACCGTACGGCCTTTTCTTACTAATTGTTGAATTGTAGGCATTTTTCTACTTTCTTTTTGTCTTTTATTTTACTGATAAATTTAATTTCTTTACACAACCTCACCCAATTATAACTTAAATATAATCAAATGATTAACGTCAAAAACCACCGTCTCTGGGGTTAAAAACGGCACAAAATTACAAATAATCAACATGATATGCAAATTATTGACGGTGTTTTTTCAACTATTTTACAAAATCCAGACAACTGATATTTTGAAAAAACAACAACTATTTCTTACGTCGCCATCGATTTTTATAAAAAAACAACTATTTTCGCAATTCAATGTAACTTTTTCAACATTTATCCGTCATCCAACTAATGAGTCACGATAAATTCCATCGGATCATTTTACCGCTAAAGGATAAACTCTTCCGGCTTGCGTGGAGCATCGTGAGAGATTCCGCCGAAGCCGAAGACATTGTACAAGACGTGTTTTTGAAGCTTTGGTCGAAAAATAACGAGTGGGAAAACATCGAGAATCTGGAAGCCTATTGTTTCCGCGCTACAAAAAACCTGGCGCTCGACAGAGTGGAGTCTCTATCGATACGAAGAACAGAAAATATTGCTCCTGAATTGGAAAACGGAATTTTTACCGATCACGTAACGCCGTTTTTCAAACTGGTGGAAACCGAAAGGAACACATTAATATATAGGTGCATTAATCAACTGTCGGAAAGCCAGAAAGCGGTATTTCAACTGCGTGAGATTGAAGGAATGAGTTACAAGGAAATAGCGCAAGTATTGGATATTAGCGAAGATTTGGTAAAAGTGAACCTCTTTAGGGCTAGAAATAAATTGAAAGAATTATTATCGGGTAAACAAGAATGAACAACGAAAGAATACATACATTGCTGGAGAATTACTGGAACTGCGAAACATCGGTTTCGGAGGAAAGGGAACTACAGGAATTTTTCAACTTCGGTGACGTCCCCGATGACTTGCTGCCGTATACACCTTTGTTTGCCTATAAACAAAACCATCAGGCAATGAAATTGAGCTGTGATTTTGAGAAGAAACTTGATACACTGATCCGCAGAACCGACCGGCAAAAACAATACATCACCATAAAAATATTCGAGCCTTTCCTGCGTATCGCCGCATCGGTTATTCTCATTGCCGGGATTGGGGTATCCGTTTACTTTGTTGCCCGCCAAAACAACCGGGTCTTTGCCGAAACATACAACGATCCTCGTGCAGCCATACAACAGGCCACCTCGGCCCTAGAGAAGCTATCCAAAGCATTACGGGCCACCGAAGAAGCATCTTTGAAGTCGCTGGAGCAATTGGATGATTTAGACCTGGATTGGTCGGAAATCGATTCGTTGAGCACCAGGATTCCACTCTATGACCCCGATTTAAGTAAGAATATCAAACCCGAAAATCTATGAGAAAAATTTTTCTGGTCTTGTTTACGTTGTTTTTGGCAACTTCAACCTTTGCAAACGATTTCATTACGAGATTCCTGAAGGAGTGCGTCGAAACGGAACGGCCGGTAAGTAACGTAAACATAGGGAAAGCGATGCTTAACAAAATGGCGTCGAATACCAGCGATGAAGAACTAAAGACAACTTTTCGCGAGTTAAACAGCATTCGCATCATTACAACAGAAAACAAAGCAGACTCAAAATTCTATTTTGAAAAAGCAAAAGAGATGGCATCCAGCGAATTCACAGACTACAAGGAGGTAGTATCGGTGAATGAAAGGAGGTCGAAAATAAATATCCTGATGAAAAAAACCGACGAGAAAACGCAGGATCTTATCCTTATGGCATTGGACGACGACAGTAAATTAACGATCATAACCGTTTCGGGAAATATAGACTTCAACTCAATCTCGAAAATTTCCGACTCATTGCGGAAAGGAGAAGCAGAAGAACCTGTTTTAGAGAAAGGAAACGAAAAAAACAACTGACCCGGTCAGTCAAACCGAACGAGCACAAATAACTTTTTTCTTTTTTATATTTAAACGATGAGCAGGCGGCAGAACGTGAGTTTAGCCGCCTGCTGCTTTTATGGCACAAAAATACGTTTTTTTTGAATTAAAATGCAAGAGAATTTGTAAATTTGCGAAACTTTTGATACAGTAGGTTATTATTACTGCTCACATCAAATCCACACCTAAACAATATGTATAACAAATCACTCCATCTTGTTCTCGAAGACGGAACAGTATTTCAGGGAAAATCATTTGGTTACGAAGCACCGGTTGCCGGTGAAGTTGTTTTCAGCACTGGAATGGTCGGCTACACCGAAAGCCTTTCAGATCCCTCCTACCTCGGGCAAATCCTGACGCTGACCTACCCGCTTATCGGAAACTACGGCGTCCCCAAAGACGAATCGCACCAAGGCATTTCTACCTTTTACGAATCGGAAAGAATACAGGCAAGCGGCCTTATTGTTTCCGATTTTTCTTTTGAATACAGCCACTGGAACGCTGCAAAAAGTTTAAGCGACTGGCTGAAGGAAAACAAAGTACCTGCCGTCTACGGCATCGACACGCGCGAACTGACCAAGCTGGTCCGGGAAAAAGGGACAATGCTTGGTAAACTGGTCTTTCCGGGTGAACCCGATATACCGTTTGTGAATCCCGATGACAAAAATCAGGTTGCAAAAGCAAGCTGCAAGGAGGTGATTGTCTACGGCAGCGGAAAGCACAAAGTGATACTGGTCGATTGCGGTGTGAAAAACAACATCATCCGCTGCCTGCTGAAACGGGATACGACAATCGTGCGCGTACCCTGGGATTACGATTTTAACGAGATGGAGTTCGACGGACTGTTTATTTCCAACGGTCCCGGTGACCCGGCTTTCTGTACGCCAACCGTAAACAACATCCGAAAAGCAATGCAAACCGGAAAACCGATTTTCGGAATCTGCATGGGAAACCAATTGCTTTCACTGGCAGGAGGAGCCAGCACCTATAAGCTGAAATACGGGCACCGCAGCTGCAATCAGCCAGTGCAACTCGTCGGGACGCAACGGGCGTTCGTAACTTCTCAAAACCACGGTTTCGCGGTGGATAACAACTCGCTGGGCGTGGAATGGGAACCTCTTTTCGTCAACATGAACGACGGAACGAACGAAGGCATCCGCCACAAAACCAATCCCTGGTTCTCCTGTCAATTCCACCCCGAGGCATCGGCAGGGCCGACCGACACCGAGTTTCTCTTTGATGTGTTTATCCGGACGCTCGAAGTTAAAAATATTCCGATTCCAAAACTCATCGAGGATGAACTCGATGCAAAATCAGTTTTAAAACAAGTTTACCGGGGCATTGAAAAAGGATCTGTCAAGAAAGTTCTGCTCTTGGGTTCTGGCGCACTGAAAATTGGCGAAGCCGGCGAATTCGACTATTCCGGTTCGCAAGCTTTAAAGGCGCTGAAGGAAGAAGGAATTGAAACCGTGCTGATTAACCCCAACATAGCTACTGTTCAGACCTCAGAGGGCATTGCCGACAAGGTTTACTTTTTACCCGTAACCCCGGATTTTGTGGAGCGGGTAATCGAAAAAGAGCGTCCCGACAGCATCTTTCTTTCGTTTGGAGGACAGACGGCGCTGAACTGCGGCGTAGCGCTATACAAGAATAAGATCCTCGAGAAATACAACGTGCGCGTGCTCGGCACCCCCGTACAAGCTATTATCGACACGGAAGACCGGGAAATCTTCAATCAAAAACTTTCTGAAATCGGTGTAAAATATATCCAGAGCGAAGCGGTAACCTCGCTTAAGGACGCTCTCAGGGCAGCCGGCAAACTCGGCTATCCGGTAATCGTACGGGCTGCTTATGCTCTGGGCGGGCTGGGAAGCGGCTTCTGTGACAACGAAGACGAACTGGAATCACTCGTTACAAAGGCTTTCAATTATTCACCACAAGTGTTGGTTGAAAAATCATTAAAAGGATGGAAGGAGATTGAGTATGAAGTGGTACGCGACCGGTACGACAACTGCATCACGGTTTGTAACATGGAAAACTTTGATCCGCTGGGCATACACACCGGGGAAAGCATCGTGGTGGCCCCTTCGCAAACGCTTTCCAACAGCGAATATTACAAGCTTCGTGAACTCGCGATCCGTATCATCCGCCACATCGGCATTGTGGGCGAATGCAACGTTCAATATGCTTTTGACCCATTCTCCGAAGATTACCGCGTGATTGAAGTTAACGCCCGCCTGAGCCGCTCCTCCGCGCTGGCTTCCAAAGCTACCGGTTACCCCCTGGCCTTCGTGGCCGCGAAGCTGGGGCTAGGGTACGGCCTTCCCGAACTTAAAAATTCGGTAACAAAAGAAACATCGGCATTCTTTGAGCCTGCACTGGACTATATAGTTTGCAAAATCCCGCGCTGGGACCTGGCAAAATTTCACGGTGTCAGCCGTGAAATAGGCTCCTCCATGAAATCGGTAGGCGAAATCATGTCCATCGGGCGAAGTTTTGAAGAGGCATTCCAAAAGGGATTGCGGATGATCCAACAGGGCATGCATGGATTTTCGGGCAATAAACACCTATTCACCAAGGAATTGGACAAAAACCTGAGCATTCCTACCGACAAGCGCGTCATCTACCTTTCACAGGCATTCGAACAGGGATATCCGGTAGACAAGATTTACGAGTTGACAAAAATTGACCGATGGTTCCTTTATAAACTGAAAAATATTGTTGATACTGCTCGTTCCATCGAGAAATGCAGTGACAAGGAGCAACTTCCGACGGAATTGTTTGTCAAGGCAAAGAAAGTCGGATTTTCGGATTATCAGATCGAAAAACTGATATACAGGAAACCGATGCCTAAAGATACGGTTCGAGATGAACGCATCAAACGCGGGATCCTGCCTGTGGTCAAACAAATAGACACCCTGGCGGCAGAATATCCGGCGCAGACCAACTACCTCTACCTGACCTACAACGGAACAGTTAATGATGTAAAATACCTAGGCGACCACAGGTCTGTGATTGTGTTGGGCTCGGGAGCCTACCGCATAGGCTCATCGGTAGAATTCGACTGGTGCTCGGTGAATGCGCTCAATACCATTCGGAAAAAAGGATGGCGCTCAGTGATGATCAACTATAATCCCGAAACCGTTTCGACTGATTACGATATGTGCGACCGCCTTTACTTTGATGAATTGAGCTACGAACGGGTAAGGGATATCATTGAACTGGAAAATCCGAAAGGGGTGATCGTGTCCACCGGCGGACAAATTCCAAACAACTTAGCGGTGCGGCTGCACCAGTCGGGCGTGAAGATTCTGGGCACGCAAGCTACGGATATTGATAATGCGGAAGACCGCCACAAGTTTTCATCCATGCTGGACCGCCTGGGAATAGATCAGCCGAGGTGGAAGGAACTAACAACGCTTGAAGATATCAACCAATTTGTAAACGAAGTGGGCTTTCCCCTGCTGGTGCGTCCTTCGTATGTCCTTTCAGGAGCTGCAATGAACGTATGTTCCAACACGAACGAGCTGGAACGCTTCCTGACGCTGGCCACGGAAGTATCGAAAGAATATCCGGTGGTCGTTTCAGAATTCATCGAAGGAGCAAAGGAAATCGAAATTGATGCCGTCGCACAAAACGGAGAGTTGGTGGTTTATGCCATTTCGGAACACGTGGAATTTGCTGGCGTCCATTCAGGCGATGCTACCATCCAGTTTCCACCGCAAAAAATCTATACGCAAACCGTTCGCCGGATTAAACAGATTGCCAGGGAGATTGCCAGGGAACTGCACATCTCGGGGCCTTTCAACATCCAGTTTCTGGCAAAAGACAACGACATCAAAGTGATCGAGTGCAACCTGAGGGCCTCGCGTTCGTTCCCGTTTGTTTCCAAAGTGATCAAGATCAACTTTATCGAACTGGCTACACGGGTGATGCTTGGAGAAGAAGTCCAAAGGCCTGAGAAGTCGGCATTCGATCTGGACTACGTGGGCATTAAGGCATCACAATTCTCTTTCACCCGTTTGCAAAAGGCAGACCCCGTACTGGGAGTGGATATGGCATCCACAGGCGAGGTGGGCTGCCTCGGAACCCACTTCGATGACGCACTGCTTACCGCCATGCTTTCGGTGGGATACCGGATACCCGGGAAAAACATTGTCGTTTCTTCGGGAAGTACCAAATCGAAAGTAGCGCTACTGGATGCCTGTCGGCTTCTGGTCGACAATGGATACCACTTGTTTGCAACCGGCGGTACGCAAAAATTTTTCGAGGAAAACGGTGTGAAAAGTACCTGTGTGGCGTGGCCGGACGAAGAGGGCGAACCGAAAGTTACGGACATGATTGCCGAAAAGAAAGTGGACCTGGTCATCAATATTCCCAAAAACCTGACCGAAAGGGAATTAACAAACGGCTACAAAATCCGTCGGGGAGCTATAGATTTCAACATCCCGCTCATAACCAACGCCCGGCTGGCTAGCGCCTTTATCAAAGCCTTCTGCTTCATGAAGGCGGAGGATATTGAGATCAAGCATTGGGGAGAGTATAAGTAGAAAGCCGGGTAGCTGATGCTTCCTACAGGCCTTTCGCTGCCCCAACAAAGCTCACAAACAACGGATGCGGATGGATAACAGTGCTGCTATATTCGGGATGGAACTGTACGCCAATGTACCATTTGTGGTGGATAAGCTCAATGATTTCCACCAAGTTGAGCGTATCGTTTTGCCCGCTACAGATCATTCCAGCAGCTTCAAATTCGTCCCTGTAGGCGTTGTTAAACTCATAACGGTGGCGGTGGCGTTCACTGATTTCGGTTTTGTTGTAAATGGCGTTCACTTTGCTCCCTTTTTTAAGCTGGCAGGTATAAGCGCCCAACCGCATACTGCCACCCAGGTTTAGGATGTGTTTTTGCTCTTCCATGATATCCACCACGTTGTGCGAAGTGCCGGGGTCTATCTCGGTACTGTTGGCATCGGCATAGCCCAAAACATTCCGGGCAAATTCGATGGACATCGTCTGCATTCCCATGCAAATACCGAGGCAGGGGATATTGTTTTCACGGGCAAATTCAAGTGCGGTAAACTTGCCTTCCATACCCCGCTGGCCGAACCCGGGTGCGACAACTACGCCGTCCAGGTTTTGCAGTTTTTCACCGACATTTTCCGGCGTAATATCATCAGACAAAATCAGCTTCAGGTCGAGCCTTCTGTTGTGAAAGGCACTGGCGTGCTTCAACGACTCAATGATAGACATATAAGCATCGGGTAACTGAACGTATTTGCCTACTAGGCCGATATGCACCTCTTCGGTTGCATTTTCAAACCTTTCCACAAAACCGGACCATTCCTCCATATTGGCCCGGGGAGTTTTTTCCAAATCAACATCCATTTTCGTAAGTACCACCTCATCCAACTTCTCCTGCTGCATATTCAGCGGAACACGATAAATGGTTGAAGCATCAATCGATTGCATCACGGCTTGAGGCTCCACGTTACAGAATAAAGCAATCTTTTTCCGCAACTCTTTTGAAATAGGGTGCTCCGTGCGCAGGATCAGGATATCGGGCTGTACACCCTGCTCCTGAAGCATCTTCACGGAATGCTGCGTAGGCTTGGTCTTTAATTCCCCCGCCGCCGCTATATACGGAACGTAGGTAAGGTGTACGATCAGGCAGTTTTTGCCCAACTCCCACTTTAACTGACGCACACTTTCGATGTAGGGCAAACTCTCGATATCCCCTACTGTACCTCCAATTTCTGTGATGACAAAGTCAAGCCCCTTCCGACTGAACGATTTGATGTTTTCCTTTATTTCATCGGTAATATGCGGTATAATCTGTACCGTTTTTCCGAGATAATCTCCTTTTCGTTCTTTGTTGATTACGTTCTGATAAATTCGTCCGGTGGTAATGTTATTTTCCCGGTGTGTTTCCACTCCGAGGAAACGTTCGTAATGCCCCAAATCCAAATCCGTTTCCTGTCCGTCTACCGTAACATAACATTCACCATGTTCATACGGATTCAGTGTTCCCGGGTCAATATTGATATAAGGATCCAGTTTCTGGATTGTCACCCTGAAACCGCGTGCCTGCAGCAATTTGCCAAGCGATGCGGCGATAATCCCTTTGCCCAAAGACGACACCACACCGCCTGTCACGAATATGTATTTAGTTTTTTCCATTTTTGCGGTAAAGATACACATTTCGATAAAAATTTATTTCATTCCTGCATTAATTTGTACCCTCTTTCGTGCACTGAACCCACCGCGCGCCCCGACGGGTCGGCATTTTTCTTAAACGCTTCATCCCATTCAAGTGCGACAGGTGTGCTGCAGGCTACCGAAGGAACAGACGGAACGCACTGCGCAGCCGAATCAGAAGGGAACAGGTCTGAATACAGGGTTCGGTAAACATATTCTTCTTTTGTCAGTGGCGGATTTATAGGAAAACGGTATCTCACGCTGGTCATTTGTTCATCAGTAACTGTCTCATTTGCAATGGTTCTCAAGGAATCAATCCAGCCGTAACCCACACCGTCGGAGAACTGCTCCTTTTGCCGCCAAGTCACTTCTGGAGGCAGATAGTCTTCAAAAGCCTTACGCAAAATATGTTTTTCAATTTTTCCGTTCCCTGCCATTTTATCTTTCGGGTTAAGCCGCATGGCTACATCCAGAAACTCTTTGTCTAAGAAAGGCACACGCCCTTCCACACCCCATGCAGCCAGCGATTTGTTGGCTCGCAAACAGTCGTACTGGTGCAATTTACTTAATTTCCGCACGGTCTCCTTATGGAACTCTTCCGCATCGGGAGCCTTGTGAAAATAGAGATAACCACCGAAAACCTCATCGGCACCTTCGCCCGAAAGCACCATCTTCACCCCCATTGAACGGATATAGCGGGCCAACAGGTACATCGGAGTACTTGCCCGGACAGTAGTAACATCATATGTCTCAATATGATAAATCACGTCTCGCAAAGCATCCAGCCCTTCCCGGACGGTGAAATATATTTCGTGGTGAATGGAGCCAATATAGCTGGCAACCTTTCTCGCGGCAGCCAAGTCCGGCGAACCTTCCAGTCCGATGGCAAACGAGTGAAGCCGGGGCCACCACGCCTCTTCCCGGTTACCCGTTTCGATGCGCTTGGCAGCAAATTTCCTGGCTATGGCCGAAATTATGGAGCTGTCCAAGCCGCCGGAAAGCAAGACCCCATAAGGCACATCCGACATCAACTGACGTTCTACCGCATTCTCCAGCGCCCGACGAAGTTCCTGAACATCCGACGGATTGTCCTCCACGTTTCCGTACTCCATCCAGTCACGAACATACCACCTGTACGGCTCCTTGTCCGGACTGTAATAGTATTGTCCAGGCAAGAACTCTTCGATCCTGTTGCAGTAGCCTTCCAGCGCTTTGAGTTCCGAAGCCACGTAATAAGCGCCATCTCTGTCCCACCCCTGATAGAGCGGAATGATCCCGATGTGGTCGCGACCGATCAGGAAACGATCGTTTTCCATATCGTATAGCGCAAAAGCAAAAATTCCGTTCAGGTCTTCCAGAAAACCCGCTCCTTTTTCCCGATAGAGCGCCAGAATCACTTCACAATCGGATTGGGTCGTAAATTCGTATTTGTCCTTAACCTGTTTCCGGATATCCCTGTGATTATAAATTTCACCGTTAACGGCCAATACCAACTTTCCGTCTTTGCTGAAAAGGGGCTGTCTTCCGGATTTCGGATCCACTATGGCCAATCGCTCGTGCGCCAGGATAGCTTTTTCAGAAACAAAAATCCCCGACCAGTCCGGACCCCGATGACGAACGGTTTTTGACATATTCAAGATTTGCTGACGCAAGCTTTCCGCCGGTCTTTTTATATTAAACGTACATACAATTCCACACATTTCAAGTTGATTTTTTAAGTTCGAAGTCACCCTAGAATAAGGTATTCAGACTATTTTCAAGTCTATTAGTTTTATTCTTGACTCTTTGCTTTTGGTTCTTGGTTCTTTGTTCCTGACTCTTTGCCCTCAATCCTTTTCCTCGATTAACATTTGATGGACACATTCCGCCACTTTTCGTCCCGACGCAATGGCTTTTACGACCAGGCTGGCTCCCATCACTGCATCGCCTGTGGCAAAAACGTTTACGACCGAGCTCCGGTTTTCTCTGTCTACAGCAACATTCCCCCGAACATCATAAACCACACCAAGTTCGTCAAGCAACCCCTCGTGTATCGGGTGGACAAACCCCAACGCTAAAAAGACAATATCAGCCCTGATGGTCTCAGTTTTGCCCGTGCCCACCATGGTCAACCGTCCATTCTCTGCTTTCTGCCAGTTAATTTCCTCGACCACCGCTTCTTTTACGGTGCCATTTTCTCCCTTGAACTCAATGGTGTTCAGCAACCAACGGCGCTCACACCCTTCATCGTGCGAACTGGAAGCTTTCAAAACATTTGGATAACTGTGGGGCCATGGCGTAGAAGAGTTTTTTCCAACGGGTGGTTTGGGCAATATCTCTATTTGCGTGACCTTTGCTGCTCCCTGCCTGATGGAAGTCCCCACACAATCCGACCCGGTATCCCCCCCGCCGATTACGAGGACGTGCTTGTCCCTGGCCGAAATTTTACCCGTATGGGTCAGTGTCTCACCCAGAATGAGCTGGTTTTGCTGGGAAAGATAATCCATCGCAAAATAAATCCCTTCCAGCTCCCTCCCCGCCGGGTTGATATCCCGCGGCTTCCCTGCGCCAACCGCCAGGCATACCGCATCGAACCGCTTCATAACCTCCGCGCCGGAAATATCCTTCCCTATTTCGGTACTTGTCCTGAAAACAATTCCCTCTTCTTCAAGCTGTCTCAACCGCCGGTCAATCACTTTTTTATCCAGCTTGAAATTCGGAATACCATACCGGAGCAATCCTCCCGGGCTTTTGTCTTTTTCAAAAACCGTTACCGCATGGCCTTTTCTGTTGAGTTGTTGCGCAATAGCCAGTCCTGCCGGACCCGAACCGACGACGGCTACTTTTTTCCCTGTCCGATGCCGGGGAGGACAGGCTTTTATCATTCCTTCCAAAAAAGCGACCTCCGTAACCGATGCTTCGTTTTCGCGAATGGTTACGGGCGCTTCGTGCAAGGCAAGCACGCACGATTTTTCGCAGGGAGCAGGACAAACCCGCCCGGTAAAATCGGGGAAGTTATTGGTTTCGTGAAGAATCTCCACTCCTTCTTTCCATTTTCCCTTGTAAATCATATCCTGCCATTCAGGCATACGGTTGCCCAACGGACAAGCCCAATGACAGAAAGGTATTCCACAGTCCATGCAACGGGAAGCCTGCACTTTCCGCTCTTCCTGGCTCAAGGCCTGCTCCACTTCTTCAAAGTCTGTAACTCTCTCCAGGACAGGCCTGTATCCCGCCTCCTTGCGGGGAATGGTTATAAATGCTTTTGGATTGCCCATTTTATCTTGATTTATACCGGTTTACACCTTGCAATGATCACCGGGCTTCTGTTATAGAGGTTATTTTATTTTTCTTGTCCAACTCCACCAGCTTCTCCTCCTGCAATACTTTCTTATACTCGATCGGGACCACTTTGATGAATCGTTCCACGTTTGCTGCCCAATTTTTCAGGATTCTTTTTGCCAGCGGACTGTAGGTATATTTGTAGTGCGCTGAAATAAGGCCATAAAGTTCCTTTTGGTCGTCCGCTTCCTCAATGAGTGAAAGTTCAGCCATTTCCATGTTACAGAAATAGTCGAAATTGCCCTTTTCATCGTAGACATAAGCAACACCTCCACTCATGCCCGCAGCGAAATTTCGTCCGGTAGGCCCAAGGACAACCGTACGGCCACCGGTCATGTATTCGCAACAATGATCCCCGGCCCCTTCCACAACGGCTATAGCGCCAGAATTGCGCACGCAGAAGCGCTCACCGGCCACTCCGTTGATGTAAACCTCACCCGAGGTAGCGCCGTAGAGCAAGGTATTTCCGCAAAGTATGTTCTCTTCGGGCTTAAACGTGCTTCCCGGGGGTGGGACGACAATGATTCTCCCGCCCGAAAGGCCTTTTCCCAGGTAATCGTTGGCATCGCCTTCGATGCGAAAGGTAACTCCTTTTGCCAGAAATGCCCCGAAACTCTGCCCGGCTGAACCTTCGAACGTAGCTTTTATCGTATCACCGGGCAATCCGGCCTGCCCGTATCGCCTGGCTATTTCGCCAGAAAGCATGGCACCGGCAGCACGGTCGGTATTCCTTATCTTCAGCTTTATTTCAACAGGCATAAGTAAATCCAGCGCGGGTGACGATCTGCGAATCAACTCCCTGTCAAGGACGTCGCAGATCTTATGTTCTTGATCCGAAATTTTATGTAACGCATTAGGGGTAACGTCTCCAGGGAAAAATATAATTTTTGAAAGATCGATCTTACCTGTTTTTGGAAAATCGGGAAACTGCTTCCTCTCCAATAGATCGGCCCGTCCGACAGCTTCTTCCAGTGTTCTGCAACCCAGTTGAGCAAGGTGCTCACGGGTTTCCTCGGCAAGAAACGTAAAGAAGTTCACCAAATATTCGTATCTCCCTACAAATCGTTTGCGAAGTTCAGCATTTTGTGTGGCTACCCCTACCGGACATGTGTTCAGGTGGCATTTTCGCATCATCACGCAACCCAAAACAATCAGGGCACTGGTGGCAAATCCGAACTCCTCGGCTCCCAGCAGCGCGGATAGAATGATGTCGCGACCAGTCTTTACCTGTCCGTCGGCCTGCAGACGGACAACTCCCCGCAAATTATTCATCACGAGCGTTTGCTGTATTTCGGCCAGCCCAATTTCCAACGGTAACCCCGCATGCTTGATGGAACTGGCAGGGCTTGCCCCCGTTCCGCCTTCGCTACCGCTTATCAGGATCAAATCGGCTTTGGCTTTGGCAACACCAGCCGCGATGGTACCTACCCCACTCTCCGCAACCAGCTTGACGCTCACGACGGCCGAAGGATTGATGTTCTTTAAATCGAAAATAAGCTGCGCCAGGTCTTCGATAGAGTAAATATCATGGTGAGGTGGCGGTGAAATCAGTGAAATTCCGGGAATGGAATGCCTTGTCCTGGCTATGATTTTATCCACCTTATAGCCGGGGAGCTGGCCTCCTTCACCCGGCTTGGCTCCCTGTGCAATTTTTATCTGAAGCTCATCGGCATTCACCAGGTATTCGGCGGTAACGCCAAAACGTCCGGAGGCAACCTGCTTGATGGCCGAACGGGTACTTAATCCGTCGTCCCGCTTCTTGTATCTTTCGGGATCCTCACCGCCCTCGCCCGTATTGCTTCTTCCTCCGATGATGTTCATGGCAATGGCCATCGCTTCGTGTGCCTCCCGGCTGATGGAGCCGTACGACATGGCACCTGTACAAAACCGCTTCATGATGTTTGCGGCCGGCTCCACCTCCGAAATGTCAATCGGATTCCGTTTGTAATCGAGCATATCCCTTATGAAAGCCGGATTGGGTTTATCGTCCACCGTTCGGGTATATTCTTTAAACAGGCCGTAGTTGTTGGTTTTGGTTGCAATCTGCAAACGGGAAACAGTTTCGGGGTTCCAGGCATGGTATTCCCCGTTGTTGCGGTAAGCGTAAATACCCAGGTTCTCCAGGCGAGACGCCCCGTTATCGGCCTCGTTGAATGATTCGAAAAATGGCAGCAGCACCTCGTGGGCAATGTCGTCCATATCGATGCCTTCTATCTTTGACGAAATTCCCTTGAAATAAGTATTCAGTACGCCCGAAGAGATGCCGATGGCTTCAAAAATATGTGCTCCACGGTAACTCCTCAGCGTCGAGTTTCCCATTTTTGACAAAACTTTAAGCAGTCCTTTGTTGACCGACTTGATGTAGTTCTTCTTTGCCGTTTCGAAATCAAGCTGGATATCGCCTGTTTTCACTTTTTTTGCCAGCACGCCAAACGCGAGGTAGGGATTTATAGCGTTAGCTCCGAAGCCGAACAACAAGGCAAAATGCATCACTTCCCGGGGTTCGGCACTTTCCACGACGATATCAATCTGAATCCTCTTCCTTTTTTCCACCAAATAATGATGCACGGCAGAAACCGCCAGCAGGGAAGGAATTGGAGCGTGATTCTTGTCAACTCCCCGGTCGCTTAAGACAATGTAATTTTTCCCTTCATCTACGGCTCTTTCTACCAAAAGGCACAGCTCGCCGATGGCTTTTTTTAATCCGGCAGCACCTTCCTCAGGGTTGAAAAGCATCGGCAAGACAGCGGTTGAAAATCCTTTATATCTCAGATTCAATAGGATATCGAACTGCGTATTGGTCAGGATCGGACTTTTCACTTTCACGATTTTGGATAAGCGGGGAATCTCATCCAGCAAGTTTTGATGAATTGCCCCCAGATACCCGGTGAGCGACATCACCAATTCCTCCCGGATCGGATCGATTGGGGGATTGGTAACCTGTGCGAATTGTTGCCGGAAATAGTTGAACAGGCGTTGCGGTTTCCGGGAAAACAGCGCCAGCGAGGCGTCGTTGCCCATGGACGAAACAGGCTCCTTGCCTTCGTTGGCCATCGGGACAATCAGGTTCTCAATATCTTCTTCCGAATAGCCAAAGGCGGTCAGTAAAGTATTCAAGTTAGGAATTTCATTGTTCACGCTCCGTCCCGAGGAAATCTCTTCGAGGTTGCTGCAGTTTTTATTGAGCCAATCCCTGTATGGAAAGGCTTCGGCAAGCGTTTTTTTCAATTCATCGTCGGAGAAAATGCGGCCTGTTTTAGTATCCACCATCAACATTTTCCCGGGACGAAGACGGCCCCGTGCTTTTATTTTATCGGGAGCAATTTCGAGTACGCCGGTCTCGGAAGCAATAATCAGTTGATCGTCATGCGTAACAGTATACCGTGCCGGCCTAAGTCCGTTCCTGTCCAACATTCCGCCAGCAAACTGCCCGTCGCTGAAAAGCAACGCTGCCGGCCCGTCCCACGGCTCCATCAGCATACTGTGGTATTCGTAAAACGCTTTCAGATCACCGGAAATCGGATTTTTATCGTTGAAACTCTCCGGCACAAGCATGGCCAAGGCATGGGGAAGGCTTTTGCCGGACATCACGAGAAACTCCAACACGTTATCCAGCGATGCGCTGTCGCTCATGGCAGGCTGAACAATGGGGAACAAGTCCTGTATATCCCCCAGGACGCCGGATTTCAAAACACTTTCCCGGCTTTCCATCCATTGCCGGTTGCCCCGGATGGTATTGATCTCACCGTTGTGTCCAAGCATGCGGAAGGGCTGCGCCAAGTCCCAGGTAGGGAAAGTATTGGTGCTGAAACGGGAGTGGACCAAAGCCACCCGGCTTGTAAAGTTCGGATTTGAAAGATCGGGAAAATACTCCCGCAGTTGCAGGGAGGTCAGCATTCCCTTGTAAATCATCTGCCTGGAAGAGAGGCTGACGATGTAAAAACTGCGGTCGGCCGCCGTGCCGGACTGCAAAATAGTTTTCTCAATTTTTTTGCGCAGGATATAAAGTTTACGTTCCAATTCATCCTGCGGATAACTTCCGGTAATAAAAACCTGCTTGATATCGGGCTCGTTGGAGCGGGAAATCTCCCCCAAACAGGTAGAATTTACAGGCACGTCCCTTACGGCGAGCAGATGCAAATCCTCTTTCACGGTGAGTTTTTGAATAAGATCAATGCATTCACCGGCTTTTTGCTTATTTTTCGGAAGGAAAACCAGGCCGGTCCCATATTTGCCTTTAGAGGGAACCTCAATTCCTTGAAGCAAAATAAACTCGTGGGGGATATGAACGAGAATACCTGCTCCGTCTCCGGTTTTGTTGTCTGCACTTTCCGCCCCCCGGTGCACCATATTTTCGAGCACCTGAAGTCCGTTTTCTACCGTTTCGTGCGATTTGTCTCCGTTCAACGAGACTACCAACCCAACGCCACAGGCATCGTGCTCATTTTGAAAAGAATAAAGGGTTTTACGCTCGTAATCAGCTATATACTGTAAAGGATTGTCGATAAACATTGTATTCGTATTTTTTTAAATCCGTTTGTCCAAAAAGAAAAACAGGTTGAAACAGTATGGAAGGCAGCTTCAACTGATAAATAACAATTCGCGGTATTTGGGCAGGGGCCACATCTGGTTATCCACGATCAGTTCCAGCTTATCGATGTGATAACGGATAACGTCGAAAAACGGCAATACCTTATCGTGATATTCAACGGCTTTTTCTCGTTCGTTATCAATCTTATTGGCTACTTTCCGGGCTTCTACCATCGCATCCACATTGGTTTTGATTCCGGAGATGTGCCTGGCAATGTCCACGATTAAGGCGAGATCGTCCTTATTCAGTTCGTTCGCCTGTTTTTCGTCAAACACGCCGCGAAGTTTGTACACATTATCCAGCAGCATCGTTTGGTATTGCGTGGCCACCGGAATGATGTGATTGATGGATAGATCACCGAGTACGCGGGCTTCAATCTGAATTTTTTTGGTGTAGGTTTCCCATTTTACTTCGTTTCGCGCATGAAGCTCCCTTTCGTTCAGCACTCCGACGGTTTCAAACAATTCCACCGATTCCCGGCTGATATAGGTGTCATAAATCAGCGGAACACTTGTTTCGCAATTCAATCCCCGTTTTTGGGCTTCTTCTTTCCACTCGTCGGAATACCCGTTCCCGTCGAAACGGATGTTTTTACATGCCTTGATATAAAGGCGGAGCGTATCGTAAATCGCTTGCTCTTTCTTCATCCCGGTTTTCATTTTAACCTCGATCTCTTTTTTGAACTCAATCAACTGCATGGCTACCGAAGCATTAAGAGCAGTCATTGCTGAAGAACAGTTAGCCGATGATCCAACGGCACGAAATTCAAAACGGTTTCCCGTGAAGGCAAACGGTGATGTGCGGTTGCGGTCCGTATTGTCGATCAGTACTTCGGGAATGTGGGCTACGCCCAGCCTCATCTTCTGAAATTCATCTACCGCAATGTCGTCGTCTTCGGAGCTTTCTTCAATTTTATCGAGAACAGCGGAAATCTGTGTTCCGAGAAAAACAGAAATAATTGCCGGAGGCGCTTCATTGGCTCCTAAACGGTGTGCATTCTGAGCCGACATAATGGATGCCTTGAGCAATCCATTGTTCTTGTAAACCGCCATCAACGTATTGACAATAAATACGATAAACTGCAGGTTCTCACGGGCGGTCTTTCCCGGTGTGAACAATCCCACTCCGGTATCCGTTCCCAGCGACCAGTTGTTGTGTTTGCCTGATCCGTTTACGCCGGCAAAAGGTTTTTCGTGAAGAACAAGCCTGAAGTGATGCTTGGCGGCTAACCTGTGCATCAACGACATAACCAGCAGGTTTTGATCTATGGAAAGGTTGGTTTCCCCAAAAACAGGGGCCAGTTCAAACTGGTTGGGGGCAACTTCATTGTGCCGTGTTTTTAACGGAATACCGTACTTGTACGCTTCAAACTCCACTTCCCGCATAAATGCTGCAACCCGGGGGGGTATAGAACCAAAATAGTGGTCTTCGAGCTGTTGGTTCTTAGCGCTCTCGTGCCCCATCAGCGTTCTTCCGGTGAGGTTTAAATCGGGACGGGCATCGTACAAAGCCTGGTCGACAAGGAAGTATTCCTGTTCCCAGCCGAGGTAGGAATAAACTTTATTTACTTTGGGGTCAAACAGCCGGCACACCTCTACCGCTGCTTTGTCAACAGCGGATAAGGCCTTTAGCAAAGGAGTCTTATAGTCGAGCGCTTCACCCGTATAGGAAATAAAAACCGTTGGGATGCAAAGGGTATCGTCAACAATAAAGGCGGGCGATGATGGATCCCATGCGGTATACCCACGGGCTTCAAAAGTGTTCCGGATACCGCCGCTGGGGAAACTTGAGGCATCCGGTTCCTGCTGTGCCAGTAACTTGCCGGAAAATTTTTCTATAATATCGCCTCCCGGCGCATCAACATAGTCAATAAAGCTGTCGTGCTTCTCCGCCGTTCCATCCGTCAGCGGTTGGAACCAATGCGTGTAGTGAGAGGCTCCCATTTCCATTGCCCACATTTTCATTCCTGCTGCAACGTGTTCTGCAATTTCACGTGGCAACGTTATACCCTCATCTATGGCATCCACGATTACTTTTATTGTATCCCTGGATAAGTATTTGGCCATTTGCTTTCGATTAAAAACGTACTTGCCATAATAATCCGACGGTTGCCCCTTGGGAGCTTCCTCCATCACGGGAAGGCGCTTTGATGCTTCCACAATTGCACTGAATCTCAATGTTGACATAATGAATTTTATTTTAAATGTTTAGCTTCAAATATCCACAAATAATCAATATATAATATCTTTTTGATTTTTTATCGACGCAAAGATAAACACTTTGATTTTTACACACAAGAAAAACAGCAATTTTCTTTTATTTTATTTAAAACATATCATTTTGACAACCATGCCGCCATCTTTCACTTCCTTCGCATGGATTTGAATTGTCATTGTCAACCATAAATCACAAAAAAGGCGTATCTGGATTTCTCCGACACACCTTCTTTCTTCCAAAAAAAAATTTAATTAGCGCACCATTCTCCGAACCGCCTCAGTAATTCTGTTCTTATCTCCAAATGACGAGAAACGCACAAACCCTTCTCCCGAAGCGCCAAATCCAACTCCGGGGGTACAAACGATATGTTTTTTTTTCATCAGGAAATCAAAATAATCCCAACTGCTCATCCCATCCGGTGTTTTTGCCCAAACGTACGGGGCATTCACGCCCCCGAAGACGTTTAAGCCGATGGCCTGAAGCGCTTCCCGAATTACCCGGGCATTTCCCATATAATACCGGATAAGCTCATCAACCTGCTTTCTGCCTTCCGGGCTGTAAGTAGCTTCTGCAGCCCGCTGTACAACATAGGAAACCCCGTTAAACTTTGTCGTCTGCCTCCGGAGCCAAAGCTTGTTGAGACTGACACGCCCCCCGTTTTCCGAGGATGCCCTTACCGATTTGGGAACAACTGTATAGCCGCACCTTGTCCCGGTAAATCCAGCCGTCTTGGAGTAACTCCTGAACTCGATGGCCACCTCTTTTGCACCGGCGATCTCATAGATGCTGTGCGGCACATCTTTTTCCGTAATAAACGCTTCATAAGCTGCATCGAAAAGAATAATCGCCCTGTTTTCCAGTGCATAATTCACCCATGCAGCCAGTTGGTCTTTTGTAAGTGTCGTGCCTGTAGGATTGTTAGGGTAACAGAGATAGACAATATCCACTTTTTCCGCCGGCAGTTCGGGGATAAATTGGCTCGACTCGTTGCATGTTAAGTAAACCAGGTCCGTCCAACACCCATTTACAAACTCTCCCGCTCGCCCTCCCATGGCATTGGTATCCACATAAACCGGATAGCTCGGATCGGTGATGGCCACCTTGTTGTCTCCACTGAAAATATCACCGATATTCCCCGTATCGCTTTTGGCCCCGTCGCTTACAAAAATCTCGTCGGGTTCTATACCTAGCGACGCAAAATCATTTTCCACAATCGCTTTTCGAAGAAAGTCATACCCCTGCTCGGGTCCATAGCCCCGGAACGTTTCAACTTTTCGCTGCTCATCAGCAGCTTTTATCATCGCATCCACGCAAACATCCGGCAAGGGCAGCGTCACATCCCCGATACCCATACGTATGATGTCAACACCCGGGTTTTCTGACGCATATTGAGACACACGCCTGGTAATCTCTGAAAAAAGATAGGCTGCCGGAATCTTAATAAAGTTCTCATTGATATAGGGCATAGGTCACTCATCTAATTTTATTTCTCCTTCAAACACAGTCACAGCATCACCCGTAAGGTAAACGCGGTTGTCGTCCTCACTCCACTCGATCTCCAGATCACCGCCCCGCAATTGTACGGTTGCAGACCGGCCCACCAAACCATTAAGGACGCCCGCAACCACCGCAGCACAAGCCCCGGTACCGCAAGCCAGCGTCTCACCGGCACCGCGCTCCCAAACACGCATTTTCAACCAACGATCCGAAACCACCTCCACAAATTCGGTATTGGTACGATTAGGGAAATAGGGTGAATGCTCGACAACCGGTCCAATTTCTGGCAAATCAAGCTCATCTATCTTATCCATAAAAAGCACGGCATGCGGATTTCCCATGGAGACACTTGTCACCTCATAGGTAGTATCGTCGCTTACCGGCAAAAGGCATTTTATTACAGGAGACTGCTTGAAAGCAGCAGGGATGGACGAAGCATCCAGAACAGGCATACCCATATCCACGGTTACTTTTTCGACCTCATTTTCCTCGTTCATCCAAAGCTTCAACACCTTAACACCGGCAAGCGTTTCCAGCGTAATCTCGGTCTTATCGGTCAGGCCCTTTTCGTAAACATACTTTCCTATGCACCGGGAAGCATTACCACACATCTCCGACTCCGATCCGTCGGAGTTAAACATGCGCATTTTAAAATCACAATCTTCGGAAGGCAGTATCACAACCAACCCATCGGAACCAATACCCTTGTGCCGGTCGCTTAATCTCAAGGACAGCTCCGATAGATTTTCAATATTTTCCACAAAACCGTTTATATAGATATAATCGTTACCGGTCCCGTGCATTTTTGTAAATTTCATAATGATCAACTTTACGCACTTATAATTTCATTTTTCTCATTTATTATACAAAATTAATCATAAAGATTAGATTAAGCAATTTTACAATCTTTTCTTCTTTTCAATAATACTAGATTTGCATCTATTCTCACCGATCAGTTAAACACTAAGACAAAATGTTACCGGATTCATATAAGCATCGAGAGATCCGGAAAAACTTTTTCAGCGAAAGGCGGATCCACCGGCATCCGACTATCATCAAAAGATATTGATGGACTAATCACTTTCGAGAGTGATTATTTTTGTAAATATTTTTTCCGGTAACCAACTGGAGTATAACCTGTGTTTTTTTTAAATATCCGGTAAACATTCCGAACATCATTAAACCCCATTTCAATGGCAATATCCAACAAATCCTTATCCGTTGTCAGCAGCTCAGTAGATATTAAGTCCACCTTTTTATCCAATATAAACTGATAGACTGAAGTACCAGTTGCCTCCTTGAATTTCATCTCGAGATTTCTGCGCGAAAGCGGGACTATTTCAGCCAACTTGTCAATGGAGATATTAAGCCTGATATTCTCATTGATATAATCAATCACCGTTTTTATATAGTTGTCAGAAATATTGTACTTCTCTGTAGATTGGCGTAATTCAATCCGAACGGGATCAATATTAATATTAAAAGGAACGTTGTTTTTATTTAAGATCAAATTCTGTAACATTTTTCCTGTTTGGTATCCTCCGTTTTCATCATCCGTTATAATCGATGAAATGGAAGGATGCGACAAGTTGCATATCAGCTCATCGTTATCCACACCCAGCAAAGATAATTCATCCGGTATATTGATATTATTTACCTTGCACATTTCCGATACCTGCAAAGCGAAGTTATCATCGCATGCAAACAGAGCCACCGGCTTGGGCAAACCCTGCAGCCAGTTATCCAACTCAACATGTTCCCGACTCCACTGCATACTATCCAATAATTCAGACTCAAAATAATAATAACTCCCTTTTATCCTCTCAACTTCACGACGATAGCCTTCTGCTCGGGCTCTTGACCAGAAGAAATTTTTATTCCCGTAAAAAGCAAAGTTTTTAAAGTACCTTTTAGCAAAAAACTGAGCAGCCATCACACCTGCACCGATATAATCCCCGGAAATTCTCGAAAATCGCCCACTAATATTTTTGTAACTCTGTAAAAAAACAGGAATATCAAGTTGGTCGAGAAAATCCACCCCCTCATACTCCCATTGTGCTATAACGGCATCTATCTCCCACTCTTTAATTCGCTCCACAATACCGGCTTCACCGTACAATGCCTTATAATAGGATGGTAGACGATAAAATATCCAAGGGCCATTTTCATTGGCGTATTGAATTAAACCCGTCAGGAAACGTCGACTAAACTCGGTAGTAGAATCTATAAGCACCAAAACTTTTATCATTTATCCCCAATTCTATCTGTTAAAAAAATGCATCAGCTAGTGTTAATTATGCAACAAAAGTACAGCAACAAAACATATTCCAGCATTAAAGTTCTATATTTAACACAACATCATCTTATATTTACGCGATTTATCAGTAGTTTTTCACAATAAGACATTTATACGTTCAGAAAAATGGTTTAATTTGTTTTTAATATTTCATGATCATCCGCAAAAATTCTTTTAATCAATAGCATTATCCACCTGTCTTGACAAACACTTGGAAGTGATCAATCAAATAAACAGGACAATTAAAAATAATTATTAAAAACTATAGCGGGTATGGCCTATAATTGTTCACTGTTAAATTGTACTCCATAAAACAAAAAAAATATAAAACCGTGACAAACAGAAGAAATTTTATCAGACAAATGGCTGTAGCCGGAATTGCGAGTACAATACCGTCCATAACTCACTCAAAACCTAATTTTAACCAAACAGGTTCTTTGAAAAAAAGTAGTGACCAAAAACTAATCTGGGCCAATCTTTTGCATCTCAGTTACAACATGTGGGAAGACAATGTGCCGTTAAAATACCGGGACGAAAATTATCAATGCTCGACTTGTCAGGAAGCCAGAGAATGGGCTCATCCCTACAGGTCTTTTTTAACTTTTGACGATTTAACATGGAACACTCTCCTCCAAGAAATGGCTGACGTAGGGATGAATACGGTAGTGATAGATCTTGGAGATGCAATTCAGTATGAAAGTCACCCTGAAATAGCAGTAAAAAATGCATGGTCGAAAGATAAGCTAATATCGGAACTTGCTAAAATGAGAAAATTAGGGCTGGAACCTATTCCTAAATTGAATTTTGCTACGACTCATGACGTTTGGATGGGTGAATATTCACGAATGGTTTCTACGACGAAATACTATTCTGTATGCAGGGATCTTATCAGTGAGGTGATTGAATTGTTCGGTACCCCCCGTTTCTTTCACATAGGAATGGATGAAGAAACTGCGGCCCACCAGGTCCGTCAAGACTACGCCGTGATACGCCAGAACGATTTATGGTGGGGAGATCTTTATTTCTATATCGGCGAAGTGGAAAAGAAAGGAGTACGGGCTTGGGTATGGTCGGATTATGCCTGGCACAAACCGGAACTTTTCTTTAGAAAAATGCCCAAATCAGTCTTGCAAAGTAACTGGTATTATGGAACCGAGTTTGATTTGAATAAATTAAAGGATCCGGCCAAAACATATGTGAAACTATACAATGATTTGGAAGAATATGGTTATGACCAAATACCAACCGGCAGCAATCACTCCAACGATATAAACATGGAAGGGACCGTAGATTACGGGAAAAAAGTGATTGATCAATCAAGGCTTTACGGTTTCATGACGGCTCCATGGAGACCTACCCTTACACCCTGCCTGGATAAACATAAACAAGCAATTGCACAAATAGGAAGAGCAATAAAAAATTATTAACGCATGCGAAACTTGAATAAATTACAAACGACATGAGATCATTTACATTAAAGCTTTGTTTTGTCTCGCTGGCAGTGAGTAGTTTTTTTGGTATGGCATACGGTGGAGCTGTATCTAACAACTTGAAGCCTAAAACCAGTGAGCAAAAAGTCTTTAAGGCAGGTGCTGCAACGGCTAACATCACCCCGTTTCTTGGCGGTGCACTGATTGGAGAATGGAATCAGCCGCCAGCAGTTGAAGTGCATGATGAATTGCATGTTCGCTGTTTAATGCTTGACGATGGAAAAACTAAATTAGTCTTCGTTGTTGTAGATGTTTTAGGCTTGCATCAGGATCTGGTCGATGCAGCTATAAGGTTAATTTCAGAAAGAATGGATATCCCATCTTCCAATATCATCATATCCGCTATTCATACTCATTCGGCTGTAAGCGCAATGGGAACAGGAGAAAAGCGACGCAGTTGGGATTTTGACACGTTTGACCCCTATCAGGAGTTTGTGATTCAACGAATAGTCGATGCAGTACAACTTGCTGCCAACCATTTGGAACCTGCACGGATTGGATGGGGGTCTGTTGCTGTGCCCGAACATGTTTTTGTCCGCCGTTGGAAAATGAAGCAACCGGTGATTAATCCTTTTGGAGAATACGATAAGGTTATGATGAATCCCGGCCACAGCAACTCCAACAAACTAACTCCCGCTGCTGTACCCGATCCCGAAGTCTCTTTTATTTCAGTCAAATCAACCGAAGGACGTCCCATAGCATTACTTGCAAATTATTCGCTTCACTACGTGGGAGGAACACTTAAGGGACACATCTCGGCAGACTACTTTGCTGTTTTTTGTGACCATATTCAAGAACTACTTAATGCTGAAAGACAGGACCCTCCGTTTGTAGGGATTATGTCAAACGGCACTTCTGGCGATATCAACAACATCAACTTCAGCGGTTCTCCTGAAAAAAATGCTCCTTATGCAAAAATGAAATACGTGGGTAGGAATGTCGCTCAAAAAGTATTTGAAGCTTCCAGGTCAATTGCCTATCACGATTGGATTCCTTTAAAAGCTAAACAGAAAGAGGTTACCCTGAAAGTGCGAAAACCCGATAAAAAAATGGTTGAATGGGCCAAAATCATCCTGGCCAGACCCGATTCGATCAAATCGTCTCATTCGCTTGAAAAGACCTACGCGGAAAGAACGCTGAATCAGCTAAAGAGGCCTGATCAGGTGTCTGTTCGTTTACACGTGTTTGGTATTGGTGATTTAGGAGTAGCGAGCATCCCGTTTGAAGTGTTCGCGGAAATCGGATTGGAAGTAAAAGCAAAAAGTCCGTTTAAACAAACATTTGTTGTTGGGCTGGCAGATGGTTATTGGGGTTATTTACCGACTCCGGCACAACACGAACTGGGAGGTTATGAAACTTGGCTAAGCACGAATAATGTTGAACTCAAAGCGTCTGAAAAAATTGTATCAGAATTATCAAAACAGTTTTCATTGATAAAAAGCAATTGATAGGAAGTATATGGAACTAAACGATCGTATTTTGATAAACTCGACAGATGGCGATGAATTTATCATCCGCAGACTTCTGAAAAGTGATCGAAGTAGTTTGCAAGAATTTGGGAACTCTTTATCTAAAGAATCGACCGCCACCTTTTTACCTCATTCCTACGACGCCAATACCGTAAACGCATTCCTTGAACGTTCCGAGAAAGGCCAGGATCTCACTCTTGGACTTTTCAATAATGATACAATGGTTGCGTACCTCTTCCTGTGGTACTATACTAATCCCATACCGTTACTTGGAATCGGAATACTTGACGAGTACCAGGGGAAGGGATTTGGCAAAAAGCTGATCCAATTCCTGATCGATGCCGCGCGTCGGACAAACCGGGATGGTATTGAATTAACCACGTTGCCGGATAACCATCGCGCGTACGCGTTATATGAACAGGTAGGTTTTCGTCATTATGCGGATGTGAATAACTTGGCAGGTGACGGACGCGTTGTGACAGAACGAGCCATGTTTCTGCAATTCAATTCGGCTGCTTCACCATCGGTAGACCTACACAAACCTCCCATTGATTTTAACCCATAAACGGAATAATAAATGAATGCAAAGCAAAATTATTTTTGCCCGCTTTTAATAATGGGGATATTGTTCTTCGTTTTCGGAGTAATGACCTGGGCTAGTGCTATACTTATCCCCTATTTCAAGGTGGGCCTCGAATTGAGTAATGCACAGGCTGCCTTGGTAGCAGTTGCTTCTTTTGTATCTTATTTTATTTTTTCCATACCTTCTTCGAGTTTTCTCAACCTAGTAGGATATAAAAAAGGACTTATAATAGGCTTGTTTGTCATGTCTAGTGGAGCGTTATTATTTATTCCCGCAGCGTTATCACAACAATACAGCATTTTTCTGGTAGCTATTTTTGTAATAAGCATCGGAATGGTTTTGCTCCAAACCGCGGCAAATCCTTATGTAACCATAATTGGTCCACGAGAAAGCACAGCACAACGGATGGGTTTCATGGGTATGGCCAATAGATTAGGCGGGGTTTTAACTCAACTGATATTTAGCAGCATCCTGTTACGTGACGCAGGGGATATTTCCCATCAACTGACTATTACCTCGCCAGCGGAAAAGGAGTTAATACTCACGGAGTATTTATCAAAGGTTATAAGTCCCTACATCTTTCTTGCGCTTTTTTTCGTGATAGTGGCTGGTTTGATCTATTTTTCAAACATCCCTAACCTGAAAGATGAAGAAGAGAATAAAATTACTGAAGGAATAGAACGCAAGAGTATACTCAGCTTTCCCTATCTCGCGCTGGGAGTCCTTGCACTGTTTTTAGACGGCTCTATTTCTGTTGCGGTGAACAACAGCATACTCTATGGTGACGCCTTAGGAATTCCCTTTACAGTATCTCGGCATTTTAGTACATATGCACTGACATTCACGTTAATCGGATTCTTTGGGAACACATTGCTTATACCTAAATACCTGACCCAGCAGAAAGCTGTCGTGCTATGCGCTATTACAGGATTTACCTTAACTATGCTCACCTTTTTTACTAATGGAGTAATATCCGTCTGGTTTTTGTTGGCCCAAGCCTTTTTATCTGCATTCACCTGGGGATCGATATGGGGATTAGCAATAAGAAACCTCGGCAAATATACAAAACTAGGTTCCGCGTTATTGTTGATGACGTTGATCTCATACGCAATCGCACCCATAATTTTTGGAAAAATCATCGATCTCAACCCTATGTATCCACGTTGGGCTGTTTTGATATTAATTCCTACATACTTCTACCTATTTTACTATGGGAAATGGGGATATAAAGTTGAAAATTGGAAAAAATAAACATAACAATTTTGTCATGCAACTCAACAGAAGAAGTTTCCTTAAAATTGCCGGGGCGGCGGGAGTCGGCAGCATGCTCACCGGAAAATTAACCGGAAGCGAATTGCCCACCCAGCAGCAACCTCCGGCAAAACAGTTAAAATCCATATACCTGGAAGCCTACAAGAAGCATCCCCAAAGATTCAACATGTGCGGATACGCGGCGCCAAAAATAGACACGGTCAGGGTCGCATTCATAGGTGTGGGAGCACGCGGAAGCGCCGCCGTAGAGAGAGTCAGCTACATAGATGGCGTCAGGATCATGGCCATCTGTGACGAGTTGCCCGAACAGGCGGAAAAAGCCAGGGCGAGAATCAAGACAACGGGTCATCCCGCAAAAGTCTTTGCAGGAAAGCAGGACTCCTGGAAGCAGGTATGTGAGAGGGAAGACATAGACCTTGTCTATATCACAACCCCGTGGGCTCTACACGCACCCATTGCCATCTACGCCATGGAGCACGGAAAGCACGCGGCAGTAGAAATTCCCGCGGCCACGACCGTGCAGGATTGCTGGAGACTGGTGGAAACATCCGAGAAAACTAAAAAACACTGTGTCATTCTAGAAAACTGCTGCTATGACTTTTTTGAGTTGCTCACCCTGAACCTGGCACGAAACGGGTTCTTCGGCGATATCGTTCATTGCGAGGGAGCCTACATCCACGACATCGGGGAAAGCCTGTTTTTCAGGGGGAAGCCCGGACGAAGCTGGAGGCTGAAAGAAAACATGACAAGAAACGGGAGCTTGTACCCCACTCACGGACTGGGGCCCGTTGCCCAAATCATGAACATAAACCGGGGAAACCGCATGGAGCACATGACATCCATGTCTACCGAAGACTTTCTAATGAATAATCACGCCAAAAAGCTGGCGAAGGATGATGACTATTTCAAGCAATTCATCGACGCTCCCTTTAGGGGCAACATGAACTCCTCGCTGATCAGAACCGTGAAAGGACAAACAATCCTCATTCAGCACGATGTGACAACCCCAAGGCCCTATTCACGCTTACACTTAATAAGTGGAACCAAGGCTACGGCACAAAAATACCCCCTGCCCGCAAGACTCTCCCGAGCGGAAAATCACACGGAATGGCTATCTGAAAGCGAATTCCAGGATATCGAGAAAAAATACAACCCCCCATTGATCCAACGGATGCAGGACATTGCTAAAAAAATTGGAGGACACGGGGGAATGGATTTTCTGATGGACTGGAGGCTCATCGATTGCCTGAGAAACGGGTTACCCGTGGACATGGACGTTTACGATGCCGCTTCATGGAGCGTGATCGGACCCTTGAGCGAATGGTCCGTCGCAAACAGGTCTACGCCAATTGACATACCCGACTTCACTAACGGGGCCTGGGAATTGAACCAGCCACATGACATATCACTGCTAAAGGGTGGTAATACAGACGTAAGAGTATAGATGATGAAAAAAGACGCATACTCGCTTTCATCTAAATCCAATACACTTTTCTCGAATTGTATTGTAAATCCTCGTGTTTGTTTTGGAGAAGAAAGTATCAATTTATTTGATAAAACAGATTTTTTGTAATTGGACATTCATATAAATACCAAACACATTAATACTGCATCAAATAAAGACCATTCAATTTTACACAGATGAAATAAATTTAGAGTTTATACAAGAATAAAATATTTTACCTCAACAAGCATGAAGCATTTCAATTGGATACACACAATCGGCCCTGGTTTAATTGTCGGCGCACTGGTATTCGGACCGAGCAAATTAACCATCACATCTAAAATAGGGGCAAACTTTGGATATAATTTGCTATGGATCATCATTTTAGCCATATTTTTCATGGCAATATATACCATCATTGCAGAACGTATTGGTTTGGCTAATGACGAGTCACTACTGACTGTAATAGGTAGGAAATGGGGACGAAAATTTGCAACAATTGTAGGTACTGGTATTTTCCTAGTATGCACCTCTTTTCAAACCGGCAACTCTGTAGGTGTTGGAATCGCCATAGGAGAATTAACCAATACAAATAATAACATCTGGATAATATTCTTCAATGCTATCGGGATAGCACTGCTTTTTTTCCGAAACTTTTACAAGATTCTTGAAAAGGTGATGATATTTTTGATTGGAATGATGCTCTTAGCTTTTTTATTCACTCTTTTCGAAGTAAAACCGAATATGAGTAATGTTGTTTCTGGTTTTTTAATTCCTCGGATTCCTACCGGATCAATGGGTTTGATTATTGCTTTTATGGCATCTTGTTTTTCAATTGTCGGGGCTTTCTATACCTCCTATTTAGTACAGGAGAGAAAAAGAATCAATGTAAACTCTGATGAAAAGATTTCCCGAAACAGTAGTCTGACAGGAATTATTGTATTGGGCATATTGAGTGCCATCCTAATGATCTGCGCTGCCGCAATTCTTCAACCGTTGGGTGTTGAAGTAAAGACAGCGACAGACATGTCATTGGCTCTTCGCCCTGCTTTTGGAGAGGCTGCTTCTGCTGTGTTTTTAATAGGGCTATTTGCTGCGGGTTTCTCCTCTGTAGTCGGTAATGCAACCATTGGTGGTACTTTAATGAGTGATGCTTTAGGTTTCGGCAGCAGCATCAATTCCAACAAGACCAAATTACTGATAGCTATTGTTATGATTGTTGGAGCTGTTATTGCGCTCCTCTTTGGCAATGCACCATTAGAGCTGATCGTTTTTGCCCAAAGTATTACTATTTTTATTGTTCCCATCATCGGAGTTGCTATGTTCGTTATAGCAAATGATAAAAAAGTTATGAAAGAAGATAGGATAGGATATTTTCTGAAAGCATCGGGGTTTCTTGGGTTGTGTATCATAATCGTGCTTGCAATATTTAATTTTATCGATATTTTTTTAAAATAGAACATGATGGAAACATTTGACAAAGAATTTTTATTACAAGAATATTTGAAACCATCTCCACAATTATTGAGGGACATTATTAATATCGACGGCGATATTCTTATTCTTGGTGCTGGTGGCAAAATGGGGCCTTCAATGGCAAAATTGGCTAGGGAGGCTATCAATAAAACAAATATTCAGAAAGAAGTTATTACCGTATCAAGATTTTCTGATCCCGACATAAAGAACGATTTGAACAAGTTTGGCGTTACAACCATTGAAGCAGATTTGCTGAATGAAGATGATCTCAAAAAAATACCAGATACTCCCAATGTAATATATCTGGTTGGGCATAAGTTTGGTACCACAGGAAACGAACCCTACACATGGGCAATGAACACATTCTTGCCGGGGATGGTGGCAGAGAAATTCAAACAATCCAATATCGTAGTCTTCTCTTCGGGGAACGTTTATCCCTTGTCTCATATCACCACAGGAGGAATGACCGAGGATAGATCGGCTTCACCTATAGGAGAATATGCCCAATCCTGTCTGGGAAGAGAAAGAATTTTTCAACATTTTTCCCAAAAGCACAATACCCCTATTTTAATATACAGGCTAAACTATGCGAACGATGTAACCTATGGTGTTTTATTGGAAATCGCCAGGTCTGTATATGGGGGAAAAGAAATCGATTTAACGATGGGTAATGTCAATGTAATCTGGCAGGGGGATGCTAACGAAATTGCGATCAGATCGCTGCTCCATTGTTCCGTGCCGGGAAAAATACTGAATGTCACGGGACCAGAGACAATATCCGTAAGATGGATTGCTGACGAATTCGGAAAAGTTTTTAATAAGACGCCAAAATATACAGGCATTGAGGAACCGAACTCCCTGCTAAGCAATGCGGCTGAATGTTTCAAACTCTTCGGATATCCCAGGGTCAGCCTGAAACAAATGATCGAGTTGATCAGTTACTGGGTGATAGAAGGAGGAAAAGTAAAAGAAAAGCCGACCCATTTTCAAGAAAGGGAGGGCAAATTTTAAACCAATTATCATATGAATACAACAATAAATCCGGCTGTTTTAGTAAGACTAAAGAACGGAGGATTCATCCCGGCACATCCCCTCGCTTTACATGAGGATTTAACTATTGATGAAGAAGCGCAACGAAGACTGACCCGCTATTATGTTTCATGTGGTGTCGACGGGATAGCCGTTGGGGTCCATACTACCCAGTTTGAAATCAGATCTCCTGAATATAATTATTTCAAAAAAGTATTGGAAATAACAGCTGATGAAATTAAAAGAGTAAATCCAGGAGACTCATTTATTAAAGTGGCCGGTATTTGTGGTCAGACTACAGCAGCGGTAAGGGAAGCTCGTATTGCAAAAGACCTTGGTTACGATTTAGGGCTTCTTAGCATGGGGGGGTTAGATTCATTGTCAGAGAAAGAACTCATTAACCGGGCAAAAGTTATAGCAAAAGAAATTCCGGTCTTTGGATTCTATCTCCAACCCTCTGTTGGAGGAAGAATACTTAGCTATTCGTTCTGGGAAGAATTTTGTAACATTGATAATGTTTACGCTATTAAAACCGCCCCTTTCAACAGATATCATACCTTAGAAGTCGTCCGTGCAATCTGTAATTCTAAAAGAAATGAAGATATTGTCCTCTACACAGGTAATGATGACAATATAGTCCTGGACCTGATTACCCCTTACACAATTCATGCAGGAAATCAGTTGGTTGAAAAAAGATTTGTAGGTGGGTTATTAGGGCATTATGCAGTATGGACAAAAAAATCGGTTGATCTTTTTCATCACATAAAGGATGGATTGAAAAATAAGACCCTGGATTATGAAAAAATGCTGAAGATAGCTGTTGAAGTTACTGAAATGAATGCAGCAATCTTTGATGTGAACAATAATTTCAAAGGTTCTATAGCTGGGATCCATGAAGTATTGAGAAGGCAGGGGTTATTAAAGGGGATATGGTGTTTGAATCCTAAAGAAAGATTATCTGAAGGTCAAACAGACGAGATAGAGAGAGTTATCTCTCAATACAGAAAATGGACAGATGACGATTATGTGAAAGAATTTATAGCCAAGGACAGATGCTATTAAAAGATGAAATTAAAAGAATTGCGTCTGATATTACAGACGACATTCTCGTCAAAAGGAGGTATTTACATCAAAATCCTGAACTGTCTTTTAAAGAGTTCAATACCTCCGCCTTTATAAAGAGGACATTAGATGAATGGGGAATACCCTGGATACCTGTTGCGGATACTGGTGTAATAGCCACATTGCAAGACAACTATAAAACGGGTAAAACAATAGCCCTCCGCGCTGATATGGATGCCCTCCCTATCCAGGAAGAGACTAAGCTCGCTTTTAAGTCGGTCAGGCAGGGAGTGATGCATGCATGCGGTCATGACCTGCATGTTGCATCTTTATTGGGTGTGGCTTATATACTCAAAAGACTAGAGAAGAAAATTAAGGGAACTGTCAAGCTGATTTTTCAACCCGCAGAGGAAATACTACCGGGTGGAGCTATTAAAATTCTACAGGAAGGGGTATTACTAAACCCTCAAGTCGATATAATTTTAGGCCAACATGCTATGCCTTCCATTGAAAGTGGAAAAATTGGCATCCGCAAAGGAATGTTTATGGCCTCCATGGATGAGATAAGGATGGAGGTAAAAGGGAAAGGTGGTCATGGCGCCGAACCACACAACAATAATGATCCTGTGGTTGCTGCATCAACCATCATCGTTACACTGCAACAAATTGTAAGCAGATATAATAATCCAAGAACCCCGACTGTATTATCATTCGGAAAGATCAATGCTAATGGTTCCACGAATATAATACCCGACACCGTTTTCTTAGAGGGAACTTTTCGTACCATGGATGAAGAGTGGCGCGAAAAAGCACATAAAAAAATAAAAAAAATAGCAAATTCCATAGCCCGTGGATTGGGTTGCGAATGTAACATCTATATAAAAAAAGGGTATCCCTGCCTCTTTAACTGTGAAGCCTTAACAGATAAAGTTCATTCTCATATGAAGGAATACATGGGTAAAACTAATATTATTGAGACAGATATCTGGATGGCATCAGAAGATTTTGCTTATTATGCCCAGAACTTCAGTTCCTGCTTTTACTTGCTCGGCACTGGTTATCCCAAGATGACAAATCCTGCATTGCATACATCAGGCTTAGAAATCAATGAAGAGTGTTTAGAAACAAGTATGGGACTGATGAGCTATTTAGCAATGATGAACATGGATGATTCACTAACAGTATGTTTGGATTGAAACACACAAGGTACCCTTAAAAACGGAACAATTGTATTGTTTAGACAAACTCGGTTCATTTGGATTATATAATCAGCACTAAACAAGAACAACATGCCCCAGTCGAGAGTTCTGTTTCCTATTGGAATAGTATTTGTTTTTAACAGCGCTATTTTATGGCAACGATCACCGGCGTTAATGATTTTCTCAAAAGCATTCCAGGCTTGTTTCCTAAAGGCAGTGACAATTCCTGTTTACTTTTTGATGAAGAGAACCCGCTAAATCAATCAGGACAAATCTAAACTGGAAATTATAATTTTAGCATCCTTATCGTTGACTTAAAGAACATATGTTTATTAGATGATAAATCTTTAAAATACAGAAAGCGTGTAATAACTATGCACCAAAAATATCGCCTAAGAATGACAATGCAATTTACACGCGATAGAACAACAGGAGAATGATATAGAATTTGATTAAATATATTAATATTCAAAAATTAAAACACGATAAACGGATGGATTTTTCTTATATTTTTGCGTTTTTCGAGGTTGTTATTTCGATAATTAGGCATTTTTATATTTTATTTCATTATTTCTTTATATGAAGCATAGATACAGGAATATTTTTCCACAGCTCTAATTTAAATATATTTAACATTAAGGGATAAATAAGTATACACCTTGTTCAATCTCTTAATGCGAAATAAAATGATTTCATTGCCTCTACAATTCGAATAACATTTATTGTTCTGCCCTATTTCAATTTATTAAGTCTATAGATCGAAAAAACACTTTGGATATTAATTAAAAACAACCGGTATTTTTATATATACTTAAGTTCGTTTTTTAAGCAGGTGTATAATTCTATCCTATAACTGAACATGACTGAATATCAGAAAAAAAACTGCTTTAATTAAAGATTATTTTATCATTCACTTAAAACTATGATCCTATGACAAGCAACTCGACGCTGAATTATCCGAACTGCTGGCACGCACGTGGATATGGCCTATTTGCAGCCAATCCTCTAGGAATAAAAGACTTTACAGAAAACAAAACAAGTCTGAAATTCTCATTAGAAAGTGGTCGGTCCATAACATTTAGATATCGGGTAATTATCAGTTCAGATTTGTATTTGACTAACAATGAAATAAATGCTCTGACCAATGATTTTGCACGTAAATACGAATATGGAACTAATAAATTTTCTCAGCTTTTAAAAAAAGCCTAAACTGAAGTCTGAAAAATAACAGAATTTAAGAATGTATGTAACTGGTCAATAACGCAATAAACAATAAAAATATGAGTAAAAACATTACACGCAGGGATTTTATTGGTACAACAACAGCCGGTTTAGCAGGAATGGCGACAACTGGTAAAATTCCCTCCATAAGCGCAGCTTCTTATCAAAGGATCAAGGGGGCTAATGATCGGATCAATATCGGCTTCCTTGGTTGTGGCGCACGAAGTCGCGGCCACATGAATATGGTCAAAATGTCTGAAAAAGAAAAAAATATTGGAGTTGTTGCTGTTTGCGATATTTGGAAATTAAATAAAGAGAAGGCTGCAGCAAACTGTAAAAAGCTTTTTGAATCTGATGTGAAGCAATTCAAGTATTCGGAAGATATGCTTCAAATGAGGGAATTAGATGCTGTTATGATTGCAACCGGCGATTTCCAACACGCTAAAATTTTGGCTGAAGTCGTTAAAGCAGGAAAAGATTGCTATTGCGAAAAGCCAATGGCCGAGAACGTGACAGAAGCGAAATTAGCAAGAGAAGCCGTTTTATCCTCAAAACAAATAGTACAAATGGGGTCACAATGGTTAAGTGATCCCATACAAATTAAAGTTCGAGACATTATTCGTTCCGGGCGTCTAGGGCAGATTACAAAAATAGAACAGGTCTGGAACGACAACAATCATCGCTGGCACGATCCCAAAGATCCTGATATCGCTGCAATTCGTGAAGAAGATACTGACTGGAATCGATGGCTGTTGGGTAAATCTTATGTTCCTTTCAATCCATGGAAATATTTCGAATTTAGAATTTTTCGTGATTACTCGGGGGGAATAACTTCCCAATGGATGAGCCATGGAGCAGGATTAGTACATTTTTACACGGATACAGCCATACCGGATTCAATAGTTGCAAATGGCGGAATATATGGGTGGCCGGATCTGCGGGAAAATCCAGATACTTTCCAGGCTCTTGCCACATACGATGATGCCAAATTCCTGTATTCTTATACCTCAAACTACGCTAACAAATTTGGCGATTATACTTGTATTCGTGGCAAAGAGGGTACTTTATTCGCGCACGGTGGAGAAGGGAGCGCTCGCTGGTTTTTTATACCGGAACACCAGAACCTTCCGGGCGGATTCGATTTCTTCGAAGGGATGAATGAGGCTGTTAAAAAAGGGAAAGCAGAAATAGTTACCACACCGGAATACGATATGAAATTAGGTTCCGTAAATTTGAGTGACGATAGCAAATATCATCTCGATAACTGGGTGGATTGCATGCGTAGTAGAATCACTCCAAACGGAAGTGTCCATACCGGGTTTTGGCACTCAATCGCAAGTATAATGGCTACACAGGCTTATCGCAAAGGTAAAAAACTGTATTGGGACAGAGTAAATGAAGAAATTGTAGATCATCCTATTCGTTAAAGATATATTATCTATAAATCCAGTCATGCTCAAGGTGAAAATATTCTCAAATAATATAAAAGATAATGACAAAGAGGAGAGAGTTTATTAAAGATGCAGCGGCAGGATTAGCCGCTACAACAATTGGTGGCGTAGGATTTGTGGCAAAATCCTGTAAACCTGCCCCAAAAGTTGAAGATCAGAATCTCTTGAAAAAAAATTGGCAGGAAGACCCCGAATGGAAAAAACTGAAATATGGAGATTGGGGAGGGCCGGGAGTACCTTCAAAAGCTGGGCCAATGGATAATATCTTATTGAAAGATTATGCACCGAGATCGTCAATAATTACCCAAGAGACTTTTGTGGAGAAAGCTAAGTTTCCAAGCATAGATTGTCATGTACATATCGAAGCTAAGACCCCTCAAGAAATCGATGAATGGGTAAAGATCATGGACGAAGTAGGAATCGAAACATCAGTTATATTAACCGCTGCGACTGGAGATGAGTTTAAGAAACTTGTTGGATTGTTTATCAAGGCTCATCCCGGACGTTTTCAGTTATATTGCGGAATGGATCTGACAGATACTGATAACAGAAATTTTTCGAAACGTGTCGTGGATGAATTGGAAAGATGTCGTGAATCGGGAGCCTGTGGTGTCGGAGAAATAACCGACAAGGGCTTCGGATTCACTAAGGACAAGGACCTTCCCAAAACCCGGCGATTACACCCCGATGACGAAAGACTGGATACATTTTGGAAAAAATGTGGAGAACTGAAGATGCCTATCAACCTCCATGTGGCAGATCATCCATCCTGTTGGACACCTTTAGATGTATTTCAAGAAAGAACACCCGATTATCAGCTTTTTAATTTGTATAATACGGATGCTCTTTCATACAGTGAATTAATAGAAAGAAGAAACAAAACACTTGAAAAGCATCCTGAGACAATATTTGTGGCCTGTCATTTGGGCAATCAGGGGCACGACCTGGCAACGCTTTCTGAAACTATGGATAGATATCCAAACCTCTACCTGGACACTTCTGCAAGGGATTATGAATTAGGCAGAACACCCCGCTCCTCTGCAAAGTTTCTCAATAAATACAAGGATAGGATAGTATTTGGAACGGATATGGGTAGAGAAAAAAACATGTACCGGATTCATTGGCGATTATTAGAGACCGGTGATGAATATATTCCGGGCCGTGTAAGCTGGAGATATTTTGGGTTGGAACTACCCGAAGCAACGTTAGTTGCTTTATACAGGGATACAGCAAAAAAAATATTCAACATCTAAATACCGAATCCACTTTTAAAGTGGTATTTTTTAATTTAAGGATAGATCTGTTTTAAATTGGGCAATATAAACATTCCGTAACGATAAATGAATGATTAATCCACCTTTTTTAGATTAATGGAAGTTTTTTTGAAAGTTAATCAAAAAATAAAAAAATATTTTGTATTTCATGGCAATACACAGTTTATTTATTATTTCACCAATACTACTTAAAATTATTTATAAATATGAAAATGAATAGAAAAAGCTTTTTGAAGATTGCCGGATTGGCTGCTCTTGGTTCTGTTGTTAAAACAAAGGCGAGTAATATAACCCATTATTTGGACAATCATGCTCAAACGTTCAACATGCACGGTTACTCCGCTCCCAAATTAGATAAGGTCAGGGTTGGGTTTGTAGGCGTTGGGAGTAGGGGCTCCGGTACTGTAATCCGTTTGGCAAGCATTGAAGGGGTTGAAGTCAGGGCATTGTGTGATCAATTGCCTGCAAGAGTAAATTCCTCGTTGGAGTTTTTAAGAAAAGAATTTCCCGGGCATAACCCAATCACCTACTCCGGGAGTGGCGAAGCATGGAAGAAAGCATGCGAACAAGAAGATATCGATCTTATATACATTGCAACTCCCTGGAAATTACATGCGCAAATTGCTATATATGCCATGGAACATGGAAAGCACGTCTATACTGAACTACCGGTTGGAATTACGGTTGAAGAATGCTGGGATGTTGTTGCAACATCCGAAAAAACACGTAAACACTGCTACATGGGTTGTGGATCCGCACACGACGGCATTTCCGCAGTTGTATTGAACATGGCCAGACAGGGGCTTTTCGGTGATATTATTCATGGTGAAGGGCACTATATACACGACAGGGTCTCTGACAACAAGGTCAGGTGGGAAAGAGACAAAAAAAACAACAGTTGGTTTGGGTATCGTCCCTGGCGTTTGCAGGAAAATGTAAACAGAAATGGGAATCTTTATCCAGCCCATGGATTAGGCCCTGTATCTCAAATAATGGATATTAATTATGGTGACAAAATGGACTACCTTGTATCAATTTCAAGCGATGATTTTACAATGACAAACAAGATGCAAGAGATGTCAGAGATCGACAGTTATTATGAACCGTACAAAGGATTAAAATTCAGAGGGAATCTTAATACAACAATAATCCGCACCCATAGGGGCAGGACTATCATGCTTCAGCATGATATCAGTACGCCGCGTCCGCAGCACAGATTTGATCTGATCTCTGGAAACAAAGGAATTTATAGGGCCGAACCTGACAGAATAGCCATAAATAGTGAAAAGTGGTTACCGGAGCAGGAATTTAATGCTTTAGTGGAGAAGTATACTCCGGAAATGTTAAAGCGGTTTGAGGATAAGCGTAAACAAGCAGGACAGGGACATGGGAGCAGAAGCTATGAGCAAGTAGCTGTCAGTGACTGGCGCCTGATAGATTGCTTAAGAAATGGATTGCCTCTTGAAATGGACGTCTACGATGCAGCATTATGGAGTGTGATTACGCCTTTAAGTGAGTGGTCGGTGGCTAATCAAGGAGCAACCATTCAAGTTCCCGATTTCACTAACGGTGCCTGGAAAACAAATAAACGGGGAATGGATGTAAGCCTACAGCATGGGGGTACAACCAATTTAGTTTGACACAAGCTCATTTTCAAATAAACAACAGATAATGGAATAATTATCCACATAAAAAACATGTACATGAACGAATCAGAAAAAAAATGTAACGGCTCCAGCTATTCCAGAAGAGACTTTCTGAGTATCTCTACTGCCGGGGTTTTAGGCATAGTAACGGAAAGTGCTTTGGGGAACAACATGCCTGCAGATAAGCCTGTTTTCCCGGATTATCAGGCAATGGAAAAGGGCACGGGTAAAAATGTAAATCTCATAGGCGCCTATGGACAATGGGCATCGGAGAAAACGAGAGGCTCGTTGCCTGCTTATTCTTTCAGGAGAAAAGAATGGAATAATATCGAAACATGGCGGATAGCTGCTAAAAATAGGGTGCTGGAAAGTATTGCCTCGCCGGATTTGGGTGAAATTCCTGAGGTAAAGGTACACAAACAATATATCTACGACGGGTTACAGGTTGAAGAGATTACCTGGCAATTGCCTTACGGTATGCCAACCGAAGCAGTAGTGCTTAAACCGGCTAATTCGAAAGGACCCTTACCGGGAATATTGGCTTTTCATCATCACGGTGCCGATAAATATTTTGGGAAACGTAAAATAGTAAGAACCAACAACTCACCGCATCCACATAATGTTGACTCGCAACAGCAATACTATGACGGCATTGCATGGGCAAACGAAATGGCTAAAAGAGGTTATGTAGTCCTTGTGCACGATGCTTTCCCTTTTGAAAGCAGGCGAGTACTCCTGAAAGAAGTTCCTGAATTCCTCAGAGGAGATTTAACCGATAATGAATCCGAGAAATTAGAAAACGTAAATAAATACAACCAATGGGCATCTGAACATGAAGACATTATGGCTAAATCATTATTCTGCGCCGGCACCTCATGGCCGGGTGTTTGGGTCGCTGAAGATTTGGTGGCACTCGATATTTTATGCGCCAGGAAAGATGTCGATGCAGATAAGATTGGCTGTGGCGGATTGTCGGGAGGGGGAATGCGGACAGTTTTTGTAGCAGGTTTGGATCCGAGAATAAAATGTGCTGTCTGTGTTGGTTTGATGACTACCTGGGAAGATTTCATGTTAAACAAGTCACATACCCACACCTGGATGACTTTTGCACCCGTTTTACCCAAAGAATTGGATTTCCCTGAAATACTTGGTTTGAGGGTACCTTTACCAACACTGGTATTAAACGCCAATGAAGATGGTTTATTCACCCTTCCCGGTATGAGACATGCTGACGAGATCCTCAAGGCGGTATATGAAAAAGCGAATGCCTCGGAAAAGTATAAAGCGTCATTTTACCCGGGTGGGCATAAATTTGGCAAAGAGATGCAAAAAGAGGCCTTTACCTGGTTTGATAAATGGCTTAAATAACAGCAACATACATTAATCAGTCGAAATATTAACGATAAAAAGCAAAGTGAATGTATAGCAAATTTAAGAATAAAATTACCATTGCCCTGGCTGCAGTTGGACCCGGACTTTTTCTGATCGGTTACAATATTGGCACAGGGAGTATAACGACAATGGCAAAAACGGGTGCGGAACACGGGATGAGCCTCTTTTGGGCATTGGTTCTATCTTGTATTTTCACGTATATCCTGATGGTAGCCTACGGAAAAACGACCATCGTTACCGGTAGAACGGCGCTGAACAATATCAAAACCGAATTTAAAAGAGGATGGATCATTGCTATTTACATATTAATCGCCCTGATCATAGGTGAACTACTTGCCCTCATTGGAGTGATGGGAATTGTTGCCGAATTAACTCAGGAAGCAATTAGGCTACTCACAGGCGGAATTTTGGTCAACACTTTTTGGATCATCCTATTTTATGCGGTTCTGTTGATCATCCTCCTTTGGTACGGGAATTATCAGGCATTTGAAAAGGTGCTAACCTTTTTTGTTATTCTTATGGGAGTTTCATTTATCGTGGTTTTTTTTATGATGAAGCCAGACTTAGGTGCTATAGCAAAAGGGTTGGTACCCGGAATTCCGGATATACCGGGCGCATATGGATTGGTGGCAGCTATTGCCGGCACTACCTGTTCGGCAGCAGTTTTTATTATGCGAAGTACGGTAGTGGCAGAGAAAGGATGGAAAATAGATGATTTGAAAACCGAAAAAAGAGATTCATTCACCTCAGCCGGAATGATGCTTCTGCTAAGCGGTATTATTATGGCAGTAGCCGCCGGAACATTGAACATAATGGGTCTGAAACTTGAAAATACCGTTGAATTGATTCACCTGTTTGAGCCTATCGGAGGGAAAATGGCAGCATTTATTTTGATTCTGGGGATTGTAGGGGCTGGTTTATCTACCATATTTCCAATTGTACTTATTGCCCCTTGGTTAATATCAGATTATGCTGGAAAACCCAGAAACATACATTCCACCCAATCGAGAATTCTAATTCTTATTGGAATGGCATTTGCTTTTGGCAGCGTTATTTTAGAACAAAGACCTCCGGCACTAATGGTTTTCTCGCAAGCATTCCAGGCTTGCATTCTACCGGCAGTGGCAATTCCTGTTTATTTCTTGATGAACAGAACTAGCTTGATGAAGCAGTTCAAAGCTAAACCAAGTGAGAATGTAGGGGTTGTTGCAGCAATCGTATTCTCTTTGATAACTACCTATTATGCAATCATCGAATTCTTCTGATCAACTTAAAAAAACATATATTTATTAGACGATAAATCTTAAAATTCCGGTAAGTGCATAATAACGATCTGATTTATTGTAATTGAGTTACAAGGGAGTGACACTATTTGGTCACTCCCATTTCTAGAATCATAGATTTAAAATTTGGTTAAATATAATTATGATTATAAAATTCAAATGGAGTAAATCGAAAATTAGTTTTTTTACAATTCTATACGTTTTTTGAGGTTCCTGTTTCGCAAAATCAAGTATTATAAACTTTCTTTAATTATTTCTTTGTATAGAGCAACAATTAGAGGATTATTCTTTCTAACAATATTGAGTCATGCAGCAATGGTTGCAAACTAGATGAGTTCTTTTACAAGTTTACCTTTTATTAGGTGTAACATCAGACAATTAATCAATTGGAATCAAACAAGTTAAATCCTATGAAAGAATATTAATACGCAACCAACATATAGAAACCTTCGTTATTGTTAATGATCAAGCCAATTAAGAGGACCTTCCATCCTCCTTTTTACCCTATTCCCCATACCAAACTAAAGGTAATCAATCAAAAGGTAATCTTCCCGGATTTGGAAATAAAACTGGTGTCAACGGCTATCTGCCCCTCATAACCTCCGGTTACACCTTATCAGACACTCTTATATTGACTAAAAACGTTGGTTTTACACATCTTTACAGTGCTTGAAGTTATTATAAAGATACATATAATCCAATACTTAATCATATTCTATAAAACCATTCCACCAATCAACCAATTATTAATCAAACAATTGATTATATATGAAATATTAATACATACAAATATAAATCAAATAAAAATGGAAGTTATTATTAGTAAAGACAAGCAAGAGCTTGGTAAAAAAGCAGCAGAAAAAGGTGCATCATTGATCAGAAAAGCTATTCTGGAAAATGGAGAGGCAAATATTATCGTTGCAACAGGTGCCTCACAATTTGAAATGTTGACTGAACTTGTCAAAGAAGACATAGATTGGTCAAAAGTAACAGCATTTCATTTGGATGAATATATTGGTATCCCCGATACACATCCTGCATCATTTCGGAAGTACCTTAAAGAAAGATTTGCAACTATTGTTCCCCTGAAAAAGTTTAATTATGTAAATGGAGATATTGATCCAAAAGAAGAATGTGAGAGATTGAAAAAATTGATTAATAATATTTCGATTGATGTTACATTCTTAGGGATAGGTGAAAATAGCCACATAGCATTTAATGATCCTCCTGCAGATTTCGAAACAAAAGAACCATACCTTGTAGTTCAGTTAGATGCTGCATGCCGTCAACAGCAATTGGGCGAAGGTTGGTTTTCCACCATTGACGATGTACCCATGCAAGCGATCAGCATGTCGGTCAGTCAAATCATGAAATCGAAAGCCATTATTTGTAGTGTCCCTGATGAACGTAAGGCTAAAGCTATTAAGAAAACCGTTGATAGCCCTGTTTCGCCAATGGTTCCTTCTTCGATTTTAAAAGAACATAAAGCTACCTGGCTGTATCTTGATAAATCTTCCGCATCCCTCTTATAGTGACAGTAAATTATTTTTTGATAGTAATTTTAAGTAACTCAAATACACAATTCAACGCAATGATAGATCGCAGAAAAAATATCAAATTATCAGCATAACATGGAATATTTACGAAAAATGCCAGTTTTTTTTCGTAATAAGACATTTTAAAGTTCAAAAAAGTGAGTTATTTTGTTTTAAATATTTTCTGAATATAGTAAGAATTATATTCAGGCGAAACATTGTTATCAAAGACATCGTACTCGCATGCCAGAACAAATACAGCGGATAATTCAATGGACACATCTGATTTATCTAAAATCATCGACATAAACACTAAACACTCAATAAAAATATTATTTTTTTAAAAACTTTAATTTCAGAAGCATATAACACAAGTAGGCAAATAAATCTTGTGAAAGTGAAAGTGAAATTTTAATAGGATAGCAATGATAAATCGTAGAGAATTCATTAAACTAACAGCGGCCGCCGGTGCAGCTTCCAGCATCCCATCAATTGTTTTTTCACAAGCAAAACAAAGGAAGACAAAAAATTCAAGTGCATCATCAATGATTTGGGCAAATCTTCTGCACTTAAGTTCAAACATGTGGGAAGACCACCCCTATATAAAATGGCCAAAGGTGTCTGAAGATGTGTATAAAGATGATTTTAAATGCCAGACATGCCAAGATGCTATCGCATGGGGGTTGCGGGCCTACCGGCCTTTTTTAGTATTTGAAGAACCGGTGTGGAATACCGTGCTCAATAAAATGGCGGATGCGGGAATGAACATGGTTATCATTGACCTGGGAGATGCCGTGAAATACGAAAGTCACCCGGAGATTGCCGTGAAAAATGCGTGGTCCGTCGACAAATTAAGGTCGGAGCTCACTAAGATTCGTAATCTGGGCATGGAGCCCATCCCAAAGTTGAACTTTGCAACTTCACACGACGCATGGCTGGGAGAATATTCCAGAATGGTATCCACAAGCAGATATTATTCAGTTTGTAAAGATCTTATCCAGGAAACCATCGAAATATTTGACAACCCCCGCTTTTTTCATTTAGGGATGGACGAAGAAACCGCACATCATCAGGATACATACGATTATGCCGTTATGCGCCAAAACGATCTGTGGTGGGATGACCTTCATTTCTACATCAACGAGGTGGAGAAAAAAGGTGTCCGTTCCTGGATCTGGTCGGATTACGGGTGGAGGCATCCCGAAATGTTCTTCAAGAAAATGCCCAAGTCCGTATTGCAAAGCAACTGGTATTACGGTGCCGGATTTGATTTGACCCAATTAAAAGAACCGACAAAAAGCTACGTCAAGTTCTACAACGACCTTGAAAATTACGGATACGATCAAGTGCCCACCGGAAGCAATTGGAGCAACAATACCAATATGGAGGACACGGTGGACTATTGTAAGAAAATTATTGATCCCTCCCGCCTGCTAGGATTCATGACGGCACCCTGGTTGCCGACGTTATCCACTTGTATGGTTGAGCATATAGAGGCTGTCAATCAAATACACAGATCTATTAGAAATTATTAATAATACCCGAAATGTATAACATAATTAAAAAAATCGTTTTTCTGGTATCCGTAGTTTTAGTACTATCAACCAGTTGTACTAAAAAGGCAAACAAAGATTCATTCAATACACTTAGCAAAAATGAGCAAAAACAAAACTGGGAGTTACTTTTTAATGGAATTGATTTAACAGGTTGGCAAGGGCTTAATAATAGAGATCTCCCCAGCAAAAGTTGGATTGTCGAAGATAATAACTTGCTTTGCACAGGTAAAAGCGAAGGAAGCCTCATATCCAAAAATCAATACAGTAACTTTGAGTTGAAATGGGAATGGAAATTATCCGAACCCGGAGCCAATTCGGGAATTAAGTATTTTGTAAACAATGAAACAGGTCTTGGAATAGAATACCAGATGATAGATGACAATGACTGGGTAACATCGGGCAAGATGCAGGCGAACGATTATCATACAACAGGAGCTGTTTATGAACTATATGCACCTTCATCCACAAAGGAACTGAAACCTGTCGGGGAATGGAATGATGGGAAAATTATCAGCAGAGATGGTGAAATAGAACATTGGTTGAATGGTCGTTTAATTGCTAAATACAATCGTTTTAGCAATGACTTTAAGGAGAAGATAGCCCTTAGCAAATTTGCCAAGATTGAAGGTTTTGGTCTTGATAAAGAAGGGCACATCCTTCTACAGGATCATGAGAGCATCGTTTATTTCCGCAACATAAAAATCAGGAGATTGTAAATAGAGAATATTTACTTTTTTATACCGGTGTATCGATTTGAGTCGATAGAATATCCGTTTCTGTTCTTGTATAAGGAATAGATTTAAGGGTTGATTCGTAAAGTTGGAAATAATAAGGTTATCAAATTTGACAACATCCGAAAAGTCAAGAGACTGACCCGATAACTATAATTTTTTTAAAACAATATCTTTATAACCATGCAACTCAACAGAAGAAGTTTCCTTAAAATTGCCGGGGCGGCGGGAGTCGGCAGCATGCTCACCGGAAAATTAACCGGAAGCGAATTGCCCCCCCAGCAGCAACCTCCGGCAAAACAGTTAAAATCCATATACCTGGAAGCCTACAAGAAGCATCCCCAAAGATTCAACATGTGCGGATACGCGGCGCCAAAAATAGACACGGTCAGGGTCGCATTCATAGGTGTGGGAGCACGCGGAAGCGCCGCCGTAGAGAGAGTCAGCTACATAGATGGCGTCAGGATCATGGCCATCTGTGACGAGTTGCCCGAACAGGCGGAAAAAGCCAGGGCGAGAATCAAGACAACGGGTCATCCCGCAAAAGTCTTTGCGGGAAAGCAGGACTCCTGGAAGCAGGTATGTGAGAGGGAAGACATAGACCTTGTCTATATCACAACCCCGTGGGCTCTACACGCACCCATTGCCATCTACGCCATGGAGCACGGAAAGCACGCGGCAGTAGAAATTCCCGCGGCCACGACCGTGCAGGATTGCTGGAGACTGGTGGAAACATCCGAGAAAACTAAAAAACACTGTGTCATTCTAGAAAACTGCTGCTATGACTTTTTTGAGTTGCTCACCCTGAACCTGGCACGAAACGGGTTCTTCGGCGATATCGTTCATTGCGAGGGAGCCTACATCCACGACATCGGGGAAAGCCTGTTTTTCAGGGGGAAGCCCGGACGAAGCTGGAGGCTGAAAGAAAACATGACAAGAAACGGGAGCTTGTACCCCACTCACGGACTGGGGCCCGTTGCCCAAATCATGAACATAAACCGGGGAAACCGCATGGAGTACATGACATCAATGTCTACCGAAGACTTTCTAATGAATAATCACGCCAAAAAGCTGGCGAAGGATGATGACTATTTCAAGCAATTCATCGACGCTCCCTTTAGGGGCAACATGAACTCCTCGCTGATCAGAACCGTGAAAGGACAAACAATCCTCATTCAGCACGATGTGACAACCCCAAGGCCCTATTCACGCTTACACTTAATAAGTGGAACCAAGGCTACGGCACAAAAATACCCCCTGCCCGCAAGACTCTCCCGAGCGGAAAATCACACGGAATGGCTATCTGAAAGCGAATTCCAGGATATCGAGAAAAAATACAACCCCCCATTGATCCAACGGATGCAGGACATTGCTAAAAAAATTGGAGGACACGGGGGAATGGATTTTCTGATGGACTGGAGGCTCATCGATTGCCTGAGAAACGGGTTACCCGTGGACATGGACGTTTACGATGCCGCTTCATGGAGCGTGATCGGACCCTTGAGCCAATGGTCCGTCGCAAACAGGTCTACGCCAATTGACATACCCGACTTCACTAACGGGGCCTGGGCCCTGAACCAGCCACATGACATATCACTGCTAAAGGGTGGTAATACAGACGTAAGGGTATAAAGAAATAAAGAATGAAAAAATTATAAAAGGAAGGAGGTAAACTGTACAAATCAATCCCATATAAAAAACTATCTGAAGAGAAATGATCGAAGAATGCATATCAATTAGTGATAAATTTTCAATGCAAACCGATTTCTTTTAAAACACATTTTAAAAAAAATCAAGCCAATGAAAATACAGATCAAATTAAATCTCTTCAAAAAACGACTTAGGCATGATAGCCAGTACTCAGATACGATAAACGAAAACTCTGATACGAATTGTTTTAGTCCATATCAATGCGTGGTTACACGGAAAAACACTTCTAAATACCCAACGAGAATAAACTCTAATAAACAAAGTGAAAAATGAAAAATAATGATTTATCAACTAAATCTGATAATAAGATATATATTCTTATTTTTTTAAGTTTTTTTTTACTTTCATTATCTAATTATTCATATGCCGAGAATAATGGAGATAAAAACAAACTTGACAAGTCCTCAAATGCTATATACGCGGAAAACGAAGAGATTTCTCAACAAAAGAAAACGATTACCGGAAAAATAATAGACACTCAGGGATTGCCTATTATTGGAGCAAATATTATTGAAGTCGGAACAGCTTCCAACGGCACGGTTACAAACGAAGATGGAGATTTCTCTCTGAGTGTGGGAGAAAACGCAGTATTACATATCTCCTATATCGGCTATTTGGAGCAGGATGTTCCTACCACAGGTAGAACAACTTTTAATATAACATTACTGGAAGATACGAAGACTTTGGAAGAACTTGTTGTGGTAGGTTACGGGACCCAGAAAAAAGAAACGTTGACCGGGTCCATTGTTAGTACAGGTGGGGAAACCATTAAAAGAAGTCCTTCCGACGTGACCAATTCTTTGTCTGGATTACTACCAGGTTTGGTTACACTAAACAGGTCAGGGGAACCCGGTGCTAACACAGCAGCTCTATTTATACGCGGGCAAAACACAACGGGTTCAACCAGCCCGCTGGTCGTGGTTGACGGCGTACAAAGTCCTTCTGGCTGGCAACGTATCGACCCCAAAGATATTGATCAAATATCCATACTAAAAGATGCTTCAGCAGCTGTTTACGGTTCCAGGGCAGCCAATGGCGTTATATTAATTACAACAAAGCGAGGGGCAATAGGTAAACCGGTTGTAAATTATAATTTTAATTTAGGGATTAACCAACCGACAAGAACGCCAGAACTAGCGCCATCATACTTGTTCGCAGAGAATGTAAATCAATTGCTACAACAATCAAATCAAGATCCGAGATATACCCAGGAAGAGATTGAGCTGTTTAAAAAAGGGACAGATCCAAATTATCCCAATACGGACTGGTACGGTGAAGTATTGAAAGATTTTTCCCTTCAACAAAGACATAATCTTAATCTTAGAGGTGGGACTAACGATATTAAATACCTGATTTCCGGATCGTTTTCCAATCAAAACAGTATTTTCAAAAACGGAATGCATAAATTTAATGGATATACTCTCCGATCAAATATTGATGCAAAAGTTACGGAAAACATAAGTACACAAATCGATATCAATGGAAACTTGGGTGATCGTGTCAGCCCCGGCAGTGAAGACCCTTGGGGATGGCTACTGGCAATCCCCATGATGCCTGTCTATTATCCAAACGGACTACCATCGGCAGGTATAGAACAGGGACTCAATCCGGCCGTTATGGTAACGGAAGCTGGCGGTAGACGTGATATCAAAGATAAGAACTTCCAGGCAAAAATAAGTTTCGACATTAAGATACCTTGGGTTAGTGGATTATCTATAAACAGTTACTATGTTTACAATACAAGCCAAACATTGGATAAGAACTGGAGGACGCCTTGGACTGTATACAACTACGATGTGACTACCGATGAATATTTACCGTTACGCGGCGGGAGAATTACTGCCCCACAACTTACTCAAAGTTCATCAACGGGCGAAGGAAATTTTGTTCATGCCCGACTAATTTATGAAAAACAATTCGACAGGCATTATATTAATACATTTGTTGGAGCTGAGCAGTCAAAAGGAAAAGATGTTTACTTCGATGCTTCTAGGAGAGATTATATGACGACCGTCCTCCCGGAATTATTTGCAGGAGAACCTAAAACCCAGGAAAATAATGGGTATTCCTCGGAATATGGAAGACAGAGTGTTATAGGACGCCTCAGTTATAATTTAGACGAGAAATATCTACTCGACTTTAACGCAAGGTATGATGGAACTCATGTTTTTCCGAAAGGTAAGCGGTTCGGATTCTTCCCAGGAGTATCTGTAGCTTGGCGAATGAACAAGGAGCCATTCCTGATGAGTGCAGAGTCAATTGACGAGCTAAAGTTACGCGCGTCAATAGGTCAAATCGGGAACGACGCAATATCTCCCTATCAGTTTTTAGCATCCTACAGGCTAAATTTGGATCGTGGCTATACCTTTGGAATGCCCGGTAATGCCTCTTTAGGTGCGGCCCAGAATGTAGTTCCAAATCCCAATATCACCTGGGAGGTTGCAACGATAATGAACGCAGGGTTTGATGCGTCATTATGGAACAGGGCGTTGGACTTCAGTTTTGACGTCTTCAAACAGGAAAGGAATAACATCCTGACCACACGGGACCTTGCCGTACCGGCTTATACTGCTCTTGTTCTTCCTCAAGAAAACATTGGTACTGTGGAAAACAAAGGTATAGAGGTTGCGCTAACGCATAGAAAAACACTCTCCGTAGCCGACAACTTTTCTTTTATTGTCGGAGGAAATTTCGCATATGCCAAAAACAAGATCATTGACATGAGCGAGGCCAGCAATGTTCCGGACTATCAAAAGGCGGAAGGGAAAAGCCTTGGGGCGGAACTTCTCTACGAAGCTATCGGGATATTCAGAACTCAAGAGCAAGTGGATAAGTCACCTGTTTATCCGGGAACCCAGGTAGGAGATCTTCAATACCGTGATGTCAACAAGGATGGGGTCATCAGTGCATTAGACAGAGTCCGGATGAACAATAAATCGAACATCCCTCAAATTACGTTCGGATTTAATTTTACAGTTACTTATAAAAGATTCTCTTTGTTTTCCAACTTTAGCGGTCAGGGAAACGCATGGCAATATTATCACCAGAATACCCGAGTGGCTATAAATACCTTGAAAGAACTGCTTGAAAACAGGTGGACACCTGGCAGTATGGATTCTAAATATCCAAAACTTCCAACTGTGGAAACCCAGACAGAGCCAAGCGGTCTACGAAGTACATTCTGGTTGCAAAATGCCGCTTTCCTCAGACTTAAAACATTGGAATTAGGATACGATGTTCCTCAAAATTTTGTAAATAAGATCAAATTATCTTCCGTGAGAGTTTACTTAAACGGTAATAATTTATTTACAATTTCTGATATTAAATGGTTTGACCCAGAAGGTAACAATGAGCGTGGTAATTTTTATCCGCAAAATAAAATATTTAACCTTGGGGTTGATTTGTCTTTTTAAGTACAACTTTTTTAAAAAAAATAAAAATATGAAATCTTTTATTATAGACAAATATATAAAATTCGGCAAACGATTTTTATTTATTTTCGTTTGCATGTTGTACCTGACATCCTGCAACATTGACGACACGCTGAATACATCGCCAATGGACAGAATCTCAGATGATGCCTTATGGAAAGATAAAGCCCTCATTGAAACCTTTATAACCAATACTTACCGTATAATACCAAATGGATTCCGCTATTCATTTTATAACTTATCAATTATTTCCGATGAGTTGAATGCAAGGCAGAATGCATGGGCATGGGCAGCTATTGCAGGGAATATGACTCCGGATGACCTGGGACAGGTCGATTTTTGGACATCGAATGACACTCCAACTAATACAAACAGAAATTATTGGAAGACGATTAACCAGGTAAATATCTTTTTACAAAAAATTGAAGATGTACCCAATAATGTCGATGCTGCTACTAAAAACAGGATGGTTGGTGAAATGAAAGCTATCAGAGCCTTTTCATACTTTAACCTCATCAGCTTGTTTGGAGGTGTACCTTTGATAACCAAACCATTCGCACTGGATGACGATTTTATGGTGCCACGCAATTCATACAAAGAAGTAATGGACTTTGTTCTCTCGGAATTGGAAGAATCAATAGGTTTACTTCCTTTGGAATATGACTCACAAAATAAAGGAAGGGTTACGAAGGGAGCGGCGATGGCAATCAAGGCAAGGGCGTTGCTTTATCGGGCAAGTCCGTTAAACAATCCTGAAAATGATATTCAAAAGTGGAAGGATGCCGCTAATGCTGCAAAAGCAATCATCGATTTAAATAAATATTCTCTTTTTCCTGACTACAGAACCCTGTTTCTCGAAGAAAATATTTATAATTCGGAAGCTATCTGGCAAAGACCCTATAATCAGCTTATAACCAAAGAAGCTGCATATATCGAATTAAGTTCGTATCCAAACGGATATAATGGATTCGGACAAATTCATCCCATACAAAACCTGGTTGACGATTATGAAACCATACGAGGATTGCTACCTGAAAATGACCCGCAATATGATCCACAAAATCCTTATGTGGATAGAGATCCTAGGTTTTATGCATCCATACTCCACGACGGTATGTTTTGGAAGGGACGTGAAGTGGAAACTTTCCTCCCGGGTGGCAAAGACTCAAATGAAGGACCGGTCTCCGGTTGGAATGCCACTCAAACCGGCTATTATCCAAGAAAATTCTGTAATGAAAGAATAGATAACCCAAGCGGGAGCAACATGTCGCAAACACCATACACCTGGTTCAGATACGCTGAAGTGCTATTAAACTATGCCGAAGCATCTTATTTCCTTGGAGACGAAGTAACCGCAAGGGAATATGTCAATATGGTGAGAAAAAGACCAAGCGTGAATATGCCCGAAATAACAGAAAGTGGGGAGGCATTATTTAAAAGAATTGTTAATGAACGCCGTATAGAACTTGTCTTTGAACAACATCGCTGGTTCGACATAAGAAGATTGAAAATTGCTCCGCAAGTAATGAACGAGGATTTTACAAGAATGAAAATCACTAAAAACCCTGACGGAACAAAAACCTATGAGGTCTTATTATGGAAGGAAGTGAACTTTAAAGAACCGAGAGATTATCTCCTCCCAATACCTCAAAGTGAAATTGAGAAAAATAGCTTACTGGAGCAAAACCCGGGATATTAAAAGCTAACATCCAGCCAGAGTTGAATGAGTTGAAACATTCAACTCTGGTTTATATACGAAGTTACGGATAGACACATAAAAATATTATGCATTGACTGAACCATGAAAAGAAGTATCAACATTTTGAGAAGATTAAATTTAATTTACCTTTTCTGCTTATTATCAATCCTTTTACTACACGGATTTGCCTTTGAATCCACAGCACAAAATAACGATACGCGTGTGCTGGATTGGATGGATTTTAGAGATGCATCTAATTCCATGTACCGTCATCTGGCGAATGAAACATACAACCTTCTTGATTCCAGAGAATTGGAGGTTAAAAAAATAACTACCCTACAGGGATGGCAACAAAGACAGTCCCATATAAAACAGGTCATCTGGGAAGTGTTAGGCGCTTTTCCGGAAAAGACAAGATTAAATGCTCAAATTACCGGAAAAGTAAAAAAGGAGGGTTATGTTATTGAAAACATAATATATGAATCATTACCTAATTTCTATGTTACTGCGTCTTTGTTTATTCCTGACAAAGTTAAAAAACCGGCTCCTGCAATACTTTTTTGCTCTGGACACACCTCCGAAGTATACAGAAATCCTTTATACCAACTTCCTTTATTGAATTTGGTAAAGAAAGGATTTATAGTTCTGGCAATTGACCCAATTGGACAAGGTGAGCGTCTGCAGTATTATAATTCAACGACACAAAAATCAATCATTGGGAGTTCAACTAAAGAGCACTCCTATCCCTCACCTCAAATATCCTTGATTTCTCAGTCAATCGCTCGTTATTTTGTTTGGGATGGAATCCGTGGGATAGATTATCTGATTAGCAGAAAGGAAGTTGATCCAAAAAGAATTGGCGTACACGGACTATCGGGTGGCGGTACTCAGACAGCATATATATCAGCTCTAGACGATAGAGTAACGGCATCAGCACCCGCCTGTTATATAACTAACTTCAGAAGGCTTATAGGTTCAATCGGAGTACAAGACGGAGAACAAAACTTCTACCATGGGATACTAAAGGGAATTGATCATGCTGATTTTATTATAGCGAGAGCTCCCAAACCCACACTAATAATGGCAAATACCGGAGACTTCTTCAATATAGAAGGATCGCGTGAAACATACAGAGAGTCGAAAAAAGTTTTTGACATTTTTAAAAGTCCAGCAAATATTGAATTGATAGAAGCAGACTATGGACACGGCTATACAAAGAAAAACAGGGAGGCCTTATACGCTTTCTTTCAAAAACATTTAAACCTTCCCGGCTCTTCTATTGAAGAGGAAGTAGAATATGTATCGGCAGAAGAGTTGCAAAAAACCTCTACAGGACAATTAGCATCATCATTAAACAGCAACACAGTATTTGATCTTAATCTAATGGAAGTAAGAAAAAACATTAATGCGCTAGAAAAATCAAGAAAGAATTCCATAAATCATTTTTCAAATGTCATTCTCTCTGCTCAGAAACTTTCCGGATACAGAAAACCTCTTTTTACGGATAAACCCGTGCTTACTTATCAGACCAAGAAAGGGAATTATACTCTTGAAAAGTATTTTGTAAAAGGAGAAGGCAATTATCCAATTCCTTATGTTCTATATATTCCGGATAAAACGAACAATAAAGTAGTAATGTATCTACACCCAGAAGGGAAATCGAATATAAAGGAAAATGAAATCGAATTATTGACGAAAAAAGGATTTACTGTTCTTGCAGCAGATTTGCTGGGAATAGGAGAACTTAGCGATAGACAATTCAAAGGAGACGCTTTTATCAATGACGTTTCATATAATTTCTTTTATATGGCTATGCTTACGGGAAAGAGCATTGTGGGAACTCAAGCTGCGGATGTTATCAAGCTGGCCCATCTTTTTGATAAAAACAACACGACCGTTACCGATATTTATTGTGTTGCACAGGAAGAGTTGTCGCCCGCCTTGCTGCATGCGGCCGCCTTTGATCCAATCATTTCCCGGCTGATGTTAATCAATCCATATCCTTCCTATCGTTCCATTGCAGAAAATCGTTTCTATGAGTCGAAATTTGTATATAGCATAGTACCCGGGGCACTTACCGCTTATGATTTGCCAGACTTGGCTGCTACATTAGCTCCAAGAAGACTTTTTATGGCCGGAAATAAACATATTACTCACGTAAGCGACAGCGGAGATACAGCAATCATTGAGGAGGCATATAATAACCATTCTGCCAAACAACAATTGACAATATCGTCATCGGAATTAACTGAAAACCTGGAAAACCTGTTTATCGAATGGATAAAATGATAAATATAACCATCTATTGAAAAATACCTGTTTCTATAAAACATCAATTCAGCATAAAATGAAAAAAATAATTCTTGTCTGTTTTTCGTTTATTGTGTATACGGCTTTTGCTTACACAATAGGTCCATTTTCAAAAGATTCACAACCAACTCAGGTTGTTCAATCCGATACTCTCCCGTTAGTTCTCGCTACGAATCGAACCAACCTCGTAGAGACTCAACTAAAAAATGAAGCCTTTATAAAGTTTGCGTCGCACAGCTTACCCGATAATTTGAAAGATTGGAATGTTTACAAGACAAATCTAAGAAAAGAAATTATACGTAAAGCCGGAGTTTATATTAATCATCAACTTCCCATTAATAGTAAGGAAACCAAAAGCATAAAAATGTCCGGCTATACCGTTAAGAACATTTATTTCCAAACCCGTCCCGGCATCTATGCAACCGCAAACCTATATATTCCAGAAGGGCAAGGGCCTTTTCCCGGAGTAATAGTTATGTGCGGCCATTCAGCAAATGGTAGATTATACGACGCCTACCAATCTGTCGCGCATACGTTGGCTCTTAACGGTTATGTTGCTTTAGGGATTGATCCCTGGGGTGCAGGGGAAAGGACTACCGTACACGGTAATTTCGAATATCATGGGGCAAATCTCGGAGCTTCTCTTATGAATATAGGCGAGTCTTTGATGGGAGTACAGATATCCGACAACATACGCGGAGTTGATCTACTCTGCTCTTTACCCTACGTCGATTCCAATAAAATTGGTGCGACCGGTGCAAGCGGAGGCGGCAACCAAACCATGTGGGTCGCAGCCATGGATGAAAGAATAAAAGCCGCAGTCCCGGTTGTCAGTGTCGGTACTTTTGAGTCTTACATTATGAATTCAAATTGCGTCTGTGAGATGCTGATTGACGGATTGACCTTTACAGAAGAAGCCGCCGTCTTGGCACTGACAACAGCTATTATGCCGTGCAACCATAATCAGGACTCAAACTCGGCCTTCTTTCCGGTGGAAATGATAAGGAGTGTCAACAACGCAAGACCGATTTTCAAGTTAACCGGTAGAGAAAACGATATCACTTATCGAACTTACGACCTGCCCCATGGGTACCATCCAGAAGACAGAAAGGCAATGCTTGGGTGGTTTGATATGAAACTAAAGAATAAAGGATCCGGTGAAGCCAAAGAAGAAAAAACATTCGACCTTGTGCCTGCAGAAAATCTGATGACATTTCAAAACATGAAAAGGGATGAAAAAGTGATAAGCACAGCCGAATACTGTAAGATAAAGGGAGACCAATTGAGAACATCCTATTTGCAAACTAAAACAATTGACATAATTCAAAAAAGAAAAGATTTAATCGACATATTGAGAATCAATGATAAAGAAGAATTAAAAAAAGTTCACACCTACGGGATTACTGACGGATGGGAAAAAATCGCATTAGAAACATCCGATCAGAAATTAATTCCGGTTTTGATCACAAGGCCAAAATCAGCTAACGCTGAATATGTTATCGTATTAAACCCCAAAGGTAAGAATGAAACATCACATCAGGTTGCTGCACTAAAAAGTGAAGGAAAGGGTATCGCCGTAGTCGATTTGACCGGTATGGGAGAATTATCGTTGAACAAAATTCACAATCAAACTGCCTATTTTCACACGCTTGCGAGATCGGAAATCTGGTTGGGAAAAACGATTCTCGGTGAATGGGTAAAAGAATTAAACTTACTTGTTAAGTTTTTGAAAAAGGATTTCCAAGCAGGGAACATTGCTTTTGACGGAGTAAGAGAAGCTGGAGTCGCGGGTTTATTCCTTAGTGCAATGGCTGGTAACATAGATACTCTCGTGCTGCGCGATGTTCCGCTTAGTTACTTATTTGATAATCGCGATTCCATTGATTTTTTCAGCATGGCTATTCATCTTCCCGGGTTTCTCAATTGGGGAGATGTTTCTCTGGCAACAGCACTAAGCGGCAAAAACATTACATTCATCAATCCCGTGACAATGTCCGGACGAAAAATCGAAGGATCGGATTTGGAGAAATATAAAAATGAATTTGAGAAATTTTGCCGTATGTGTAATCAAACAAATAAAGTGCATTTTAAATAAACATATAGAAAATGAAAAAGATTTCTGTTACAGAGTTGCTAAAAGCAAATCTATTGATTGCTTTTGTTATTTTCAACTCCTATCAGGTATTCGGACAAGAGGTAGAGAACCTGAACGTCCTTGACAACTGGATAAACTGGTCTGATGGAAAGAATATGTTAAGGCTCCACTTAAATCAACAAGCTTTCTCCTACTTCGATCAAAGAGATAGTGAAATTAATAACATAAAAACAAAAACAGATGTTGTTAACAGACAAAAGAAAATAAAAGATGTTTTATGGCAAACTGTCGGACCGTTCCCTGAAAAAACAGCGTTGAATACAAAAGTAACAGGAACCATAAAAAAAGCGGGTTATAAAATAGAAAAAATAATATATGAATCTTTACCTGGATTTTATGTAACCGGTTGTATCTATCTGCCCGATGGAAAAGGGAAAAAGCCGGCCATACTTTTTACCAGCGGTCACACAATGGATGCTTTCAGAAACAAATCTTATCAGACTATGATTTTGAATCTAGTAAAAAAGGGATTTATTGTTTTGGCTATAGATCCGATAAGTCAGGGTGAACGGATTCAATTGTATGATCCCGATAAAAAGATATCTTTGCTCGGAGCCGGAGCCATAACACGTGAACACAGTTATCTTGGCACTCAAACACTCATTTCAGGCACATCTATAGCTAGGTATTTTATATGGGATGGTATACGGGGAATCGATTACCTGCTCACCAGAGATGAAGTCGATCCGCAAAGGTTAGGAGTCACCGGACAATCCGGAGGAGGAACGCAAGCTGCATACTTATATGCATTTGATGAACGTATTAAAGCCGGAGCAATCGTAAATTACATTACCGGATTCAGGCGTTTGCTAGAGTCAATTGGACCACAAGATGCAGAACAAAACTTTTATCACGGTGTTTTAAAAGGAATTACCCACGCCGATTTATTGGAGGTCAGGGCACCAAATTCAGTGATGATATGCGCAGGAACACGTGATTTTTTCAGCATTCAGGGCGCACGTGAAACGTATTCCGAAGTTAAAAATATGTATAATATTCTGGAAGCCGGGAGTAAGGTCGAGTTAGTAGAAGATGATTATGGCCATGGTTATACTATAAAATTTAGGGAGAATATTTGTGCATTTTTTCAAGAACACCTAGATATCCCAGGTAATCCAAAAGATGAAGAAGTTATGTTGTCTGATCTTTCTGAATTAACCGTTACAAAAACAGGTAATACTACAACCGCTTTTGAAAATGCAGAAACGGTTTCTAGTATCAATAGTAAAGAGTCGAAAAAGCTCGTTGATAACCTAAATATCTCCAGAAAAAATATACATGCTCACCTTGATAATATACACGCAAAAGCACAAAATCTTTCAGGGTATATACCCCCAGATGTAGTTACGGAGTCTGTTTTCCGTGGCAGATATCAAAGAGATGGCTATTCCGTAGAAATGTACGCTTTGGCAGGTGAAGGAAAGTGTGTTATACCGTTGCTGTTATTTGTACCGGGCAAAGGAAGCCTGTTTCCGACCGTAATTTATATCCATCCCCACGGTAAAAATGCGGATTCCCAAACAGGCGGAAAAATTGAACAATTAGTAAATGCTGGATATATTGTGGCGGTTCCCGATGTAATCGGTACGGGAGAAACTGAAGGAAACAGTTCTGTTGCCATGTTGATTGGTAGAAGTTTAGTAGGAATTCAAGCAGGGGATGTAGTGAGAGTTGCAAACTTTTTAAAACAGAGAAATGACGTTGATGCAAAAAAGATTGGAGGTATTGCTTTCGGGAAAATATGCCCTACCCTACTACATGCTGCCGTAATGGATGAATCTATTCAAACTATTTCTCTTATTGATCCGCTAATCTCCTATCAATCAATTGTTGAAAATAAACTTTTTAATGATGAATTATCGAATTATATTGTTGCTGGATCATTAACGAGCTATGATTTGCCAGATTTAATAGGCTATTTGTCACCCAGAAAAGTAGCACTTGCTGGGATAAGGGATCAAATGGGACAATTAATAACCAAGAGTCTTGAAGAAAGTGGATTATCATTCCCTAAAAGTGCGTATTCAGCCAAACAGAGCTCCAACCATTTTAAAGTGTTTCCGGAAAGTGAAAGTGTAAGTTTTCTTTTGAAATGGTGTTTTGAATAACAATAAATACGTCATGGATTTATTGTAAACACATTATTTATAATAATACTCTAACTTTAAATTGCCGGTTTTTCGAGGTAGTCTTCCGATAAAACCGGCAATTTAATTCTTTGCCACCTTTTAATGTAATTTGATCAATCTGATCGCACAATTGTCTAGAAGATGTACCTACGGACAAACAAAACCAATCTTGTAATCAAACGATCTACAAAAATCATCATGCCCATACCCACTCATTATCAATCAAAGGGCAAACCATAATTGAAGTACCCAGGGACTGTATAGAATCGTAAAGACTATAAGAATGAAAATTAATCTATGAAAGCATGCCTATATCCCTGAATTTCATTCCAGTTTCCGCGTGTAAAATCAGGAACAGCGACCGGAGCACTATTGTTTTCAAGTGAGATGCGACTCAATTCGGCGAGGGAACACCATTCGGCAAGATCGTACACGTCCATATCCAGTGGTAGTCCATTACGAAGACAATATACGAGACGATAGTCCATGATATAATCCATACCGCCGTGTCCGCCTACTTCTTTTGCTTTTTCTTCTAACTCCTGATGGATACGATGCTTATATTGCTGCATTAATGAATTTTTCACCTCTTCGGAAACGAACGAGTGTGGATTCATATTTTCATAATTGGGAATACCACTTCCTTCTAACACTTCGCCTTTTAAGGCATAACCTGGCTGTGGGTATTTGTTGGCAAAACCTTTCGTGCCGCTTAACTGGTACATACGACTATAAGGACGGGGTGAAGATACGTCGTGCTGGATATGAATTGTCTTTTCCTTCTCCGTCCGAATGAAGGTCATCGTATGCTGTCCGTTCGCAAAATTATAAGCGCTATCACGATCTATCCCTCTTTTTTCAATAAGGTATTCAGGAATATTTACCGCCTTGTTGTCCATAGCCACCAGGTAATCCAACCTATCGCCACGATGAATATTCAATGCCTGGCAAACAGGCCCAAAACCATGGGTTGGGTAGACATCACCTCTAAATTCCCGGTTATACTGCATCCGCCAATCATTATGATAACTTTCCCACACCTTTTCAAGGTCATGTATGTATGCTCCTTCGGCATGCAGAATCTCGCCAAAAAGCCCCTGTTGAGCCATATTCAGGGTGGTGAGTTCAAAGAAGTCGTATACACAGTTCTCCAATTGCATACAGTGCTTTTCCGTTCTTTCTGCTGTATTAACCACATCCCATATTTCCTGAAGAGTCATCGCGGCAGGTACTTCACACGCTACATGTTTCCCTTGTTCCATAGCATAAATCATCATGGGAGCATGATTTTTCCAATCGGTAGCGATATAGACCAAATCAATATCATCACGTTGACATAGCTCTTTCCATACTTCCGCGCTTCCACTGTATGCGGCAGCACGAGGCAATCCTTCGCCATCCAGAATCTTTTGCACTTTTTCTACCCGGTCTGTGTCAAGATCGCAGAGCGCAATAATCTTTGTTCCGGGGATATGAGTGAAACGCATCACTGCAGCTGGTCCTCGCGATCCCAGCCCTATGAAACCTACTCTAACTGTATCTAATCTGGGAGCAACCAACCCCAAAACATCTTTTTGTCCAGCGGGCCGAACTGGTATTTCTGTTTGAATAGGCTCGAAGGTGTTCTTTTCTTTTTGAGTATTTAAGCCATTTGTACAACTAAACAAAAAAATAGTTACCAGTAAAGTCAATAATATTTCTATTTGCTTTTTCATATATTTTTTTCTTTTTTAAATTAAACGGGTTTATTCTTGTGTTGTAACCCTATATGCTGAACAATCTTTTTAAGTGCCTTTCATATAGATTTTCCTCTACACAAGAACCTACTACAACAGAATATTTCTCCAGTAAATCGGTGTATTCTTTACCTAGTTCAGCTGCAACTTTGTAGGCTACATGAATTAATTGCCGAAAATTAGGATTATAATCCGGATGCTCCTGTTTATGACGCAGTGTATTTGCATATTTTTCACCTGTCCAACCATTTACCTGATCAATAGCCGGTAACTTGGAGGTATCTATATCAATCACATCAGCATACGGAGCACACAACTCCTCTTGCCTGTTATACGCACTTGCGTAGATTCTTTTTGCTATCTCCAGTCCTTCATGGCCTGACAAAGCCAATCCGATCACTTCTTCAATCCAGGTTGTTCCCGCTGTTTTTAGATGAATTCCTGTGTCATACTTTTGAATTACCTCCGCCATAATCGGATAAATTGAAAACTTATCACTTCCAGAATGGACACTAAGCTTCAGGTCTTCGGGTAAACCGAACTCTTTCACCGCGAAATCTAAGACAAGGACATCTTCTTCGAACTCATTGGCAAATTGCCTCAAATCGCCTACATAATCGACGCCCTTGTTGAATCGACCCGTGAACTTAGGTGCGATGGTCTGAGCCGGCACCTGCTTGTCAGCAAGCATCTTCAGGATAAAGAATAACTCAATGGGGGTTTGCGGAGACTCCACCTCATCCATAGAGACTTCGGTTATAAAGTTTCCTTCTCCTTTCTCTTTTTTCAAATAGGCATAAATCTCTGATGCATGTTTTGTCGCTGCCAGAAACTTACCTGCAATTTCATGCAACAGTTCTTTAGTTACAACTAACGATCTCTCCATACCCGGAATTTGCAGTTGGCCCAAATATTTTTCACAGGAAGCAACGAATGCAGCTGTTTCTTCTTCATTACTCTTTTTACCAATAAACGAGGCAACATCAAGCGTAAAAAAATCCGATACCTCTGTGTATCGCTTTACTGTCTCTAAGTTAATATGATCAGCATCTACAAAATAGAGGCCTCCGAAATTCAATGCTTTTACGGCTTCGTCTGCTTCTTTACGCGTATCTTCCGGCACTGTCCCTACATAAACGTGTTCCCTGTTGGATTTATTCCAAACGGGAGTGATGCATAACCCTGCTTCATTTGCTTTGAGAATGGCTCTCAACTGGGCTTTACCCTGATAGGTAAAACGATCACCTACTCCGATACTATACTTTTCTAATTTCATAAAATTGTATTTATATTATTGTTGCTAATCAGTCTTTAAAAACTAGACAAACAAATGCAATAGCTGTTTTTCTTATCGTGCCTATAAATAATCCTTTTGTGAAACTCTTTGAATGTTTATTTTTTCATCCCACTAGTTGAAAACCGGTTCTATGGGTTATTATACTTTGGAAACGGCTGTAGAAAATAATGGAAATTACTCCTCCTGGTTAATAATATTTTAGTATAAAGGAAACAATCAACAGCTAATTCCAATGAAAACATCGTCTAAATTCTTATTGGAAATCAACTCCATTATTTCATTCCATTCTCTAGGATCATGTAGTAAGAATTTTTCTTTCTTTGTGGTCATAAATGGTTTTTCTTCCGGTCTCATACGATTTCATGGCCATTAGGACAGCCACAGCGTGCTGGTAACCTGCATCTATAGATGCGACGGGTATTCTATTGTTACGGATACACTGTAACCAATCGAGAAAGTGGTCGGGACATTCTATCAGTTCTACTTTATGTTCACCTTCAATTAACCCATCACCTCGAGGAGCTCCCTCATTACTATAGGTTGGAGTATTCCAATTACTCATCTTGAGCGTGCCTTTGTCACCATAAAAATTACGTACACTTCCGGCTCCATTGCCCAGATTGTTTGAACTGCTTACCAGAAATCCTTCAGGATAAACCCACGTGGCTTGGATACAGTCGGGTGCGGTAAACTTGTATTCGTCATCCCATGTAAATGTTCCTCCCAGGCATACGCACGATTCCGGAAAGCCAACTCCGGTAATGTAATGTACCATATCAATAAAGTGTGCTCCCAAGTTAGGAATCGGGCCATGGGAAAAATCGTAATAACCATACCAGGCTGAATATAATGCAGTATTAAATGGCCTGTAAGGCCTGTCTGCAAGAAACTCTTTCCAGTCAACATCCTCTTGCCTAACCTCCCGCAAATACCCGTACCAGTATGGTTTTGGACTATTGCGACATTCTTCAACTCGAGAAAGTTTGCCTAATTTTCCATTACGGAATAATTCTCGTGCACCGACGGCTCCAGGTAGACTCCTAAGTTGTGTTCCCACTTGTGCAACAATACCGGCTTCCCTGACAGCATCAACAGCATTTATTAATTTTGTCATGTCCATGGCCAATGGTTTTTCCACATAAACATGCTTTCCTGCGCGAGCAACTGCCTCCAAATGTGTAGTATGCAAATGATCAGGTGAAGCAATCATTACCGCATCGAGATTATCTAATTCTAAAAGATCACGATATGAGGTGACTTTCCTAGCACTTCGCCCAAACCATTCTTTCACTTTTATGTTGGCTTGTTCTCTGGCAATACTCCATGGGTCACACAGTGCGGTAATCTCAACATTCATTTTATCTGCATGTTTAAAAATACCATCCAAAAACACCTTGTTTCCACGCGAACCACAGCCGATTATTCCTATTCGTAGCCGATCATTAGCCCCTAAAGCTCTTCCTTTTTTCAATATTGTCAAGGGATGTGGCATAACACTGAGTCCTGAAGTATATAAAACACTTTTTTTGATAAAACTTCTCCTGGATAAATTTTTCATGTCAAAAGCAAAATAATAGTTGTACGAAACAATTAAAAAATCATCTTCTCTTACAGTATAACAAACGGAAAACCTACGATATGCATATGTATAAAACACTAACCATGGGAATTATACAATTTTGTAGAATTAACGTCAACAATTATACAAAACAACGGGCCTGAACAAATCACACTCCCTGTAAGCAATATACTTAAAAGAAAGAATCACAAGAAGATCAAAAATCTCAATTATAGTCAATTAAAAAATAAACAGAGCTAAGTATCTACACATAAATTACATAGTAAAAGTCAACAGAATGTTTATCGAATCATTGTTATTCTTAGAAACTATTTAAAATCCTACAAATTATGTTTTTACCCGTATCCTAAATGTCATCAAGATAAAAAAGACATTTAAATTATTAACAAAATTAAAACATTGAGAATTATTTGTTTGGATATAAAACGCATTCCTACTGACATTTTGCGTATTTAACCCTGTAATATTATTCCAATATTAAAACCCCAAAAGAAAATTTTTCACTAAAAGTCCAGACAGGAGTTATGTTGTATAAGTTTATATTGATATTGGGGTTTTGAAAGAGCGAATCACCTATGAAAATAGGCTAATTCTGATTCTCGTGTAATAGCTGGTGGCTGTCTAGGATTCGAGGACTTTCACTGACTTTACTAAAAACTGGTCATATAACCTGTTAGTCAATCCCATCCATCGCTCAAACAAAGAAAGCTACTCTCTGTTTCAGAGTTAACGCAACTGCTGGCTAGTGGATTGTTTTCAAACAAAGCAACACCTTGAAATCAAGAAATTCTGGATTCTGTCAAAATGCCATTCAATTCAACTAAATGAAATCTGCGAAGTTGCTACTTGACAGACAATTATTCAAAAATGCAATAAATGATTTTGGTTCGATTAACCCAATTTATTTGATCTTTAACAACGTCCAAAATTTAATAGAGCAACAGTTATTTACCATTAAAAGATCAACCATTTTCGCAATTTGCCACATGTTATTCACAAATTATCCATCCGAACTAAATTATAATCGCTTATTTTGAATTTTAAAATAACCTAATTACTCCATTTTTATTCACATTAATTTAATTATTAGGAATATAGCGATATTCTGCATGTGATCCAAATTAAAGTTAACCGCCCAATAGCCTTTAGATTGACTATTTTCGCAAAGTGTGAGAAAGTGACAATCGTGGAATTGTACTGTTTTTCTAATCGCCTATTGGTGTGGATAGTGGTTATTAAAAAAAACAATTATTAATTATTTTAAAATTAAATGCATGAAAAAAATTACCTTATGGATATTACTATGTAACAAGCGATTATAAAAAAACTTGCGATAGTACTGAAACTATCGCAATTCAGTTGTATCATGAAAAGCAGTACATCATTAATGCTTTGTTTAATTAGTGTAAAACATAAAAAAAAATGCAAAGATAATTTGCCACATTTAAATTATTAAAAAAAAAGTATATGAAAAACAACGATTCATTAAGCGTTCATCTTGTTTTGCGCCTTTTTAAAAGTGACTTATCAAAGATAAAACAGGCCCTAATCATAGTTTTGGTTTTGTTTATGCCTCTTACCATTATTAAAGCAGAAAATACAAGGATTTTAATGGAGACAGATCAACAACAGAAAAAACAAATTTCCGGTGTAATCAAGGATGTAAACAATGAACCGATTATTGGAGCTAATGTTCTAGAAAAAGGGAATACAAGTAACGGTACTGTTACCGATGAAAATGGTATTTTCTCATTAAACATTCCGGCAAATGCGACTCTGCACATATCGTATATCGGATATCTGGACCAAGATGTTCCTACAGGAGGTAAAAGTACAATAGATATAATACTGAAAGAAGACGTAAAGGCTTTAGATGAGCTAATAGTAGTAGGTTATGGTTCGGTAAAGAAATCCGATTTAACAGGCTCGGTACAAAGGGTCAACTCAGATATATACAAGAACCAGAATATGAGTCAGATCACAGACATGTTGGCTGGGACCGTTGCCGGCTTTAATACTGTACAAAGCTCGTCGGCGGCAGGAGGAGGCTCCATTGAAATAAGGGGACGCACCTCTTTAAATGCATCGACTGCTCCCATGATTGTTTTAGACGGATCTATATTTAACGGGAGTCTGCGTGACGTCAACCCACAGGATGTTGAATCTATAGAAATATTGAAAGATGCCAGTTCATCGGCAATTTATGGTGCAAGAGCTGCCAACGGAGTTGTCATGATAACCACGAAAAAAGGGAAAAAAGGAAAAACAATGATATCATTTTCCTCACAACTAGGTACATCTAATACCACAAATGACTTCAAACCATACGATGAAGAAGGTTATCTTATTTACAAACGAGATTTGCTGAGACAAAAAAACCCCTCTATGCCTTCTTATTATTATGACGATCCAAACAATTTACCTAATAATGTAACTCTGGACCAATGGAGAAATGCAAGTAATAATCCACAGGACGACAATGTGAAGGAATGGCTCGGCAGATTGTCTTTCTTTGGGGTAGAAGTAGATAATTATGTTAATGGTAGAACGGTAGATTGGTATAAAGAAGTTATCGGAACAGGTATAAGACAAAAACACGATCTCAGCATTAGTGGAGCAACAGAAAACACATCCTATTTTTGGTCAGTTGATTATCAGAAAAATGAAGGTGTTGTTCGAGGAGATGATTATTCTGCTATCAGAACTCGTTTAAATTTTGACTTTAACATTACACCCTGGTTAAATGCGGGTATCAATACTCATTTTTCGGATAGAAATGAAAGTGCCGTACCTGTAAGTTGGAGAGATAATTTGTATTATATGAGCCCTTACGGTTCCAAGTACGAAGAAGATGGCAGCCTTAAGTGGTATCCAAACACTTTTGCATTGGCAAGCCCTTTACTTAATTATTATGAACAAGAAAAATTGCGTAAAGTAAACTCTCTGTTTGCGACAGGTTACCTGAATTTCAGTTTGCCTTTTGGAATAAATTACAAAATTTCTTTCCAACCAAATTATATATTTACAAACGATTATAATTTCTATCCATCTTCAATACCCGCAGGCGGTGCGGGAGGATTAGGAAGCAGAAGCGACAGCAAATCTTTTAGTTGGATATTTGATAATATATTGAATTGGAAACGTCAGTTCCAACAACATAGTTTTGATGTCACACTTCTATACAGTACAGAACAAAACAATGGATGGAGTACCACAGCCTCTAATCAGCTTTTTGTCCCTAATCAGAAACTCGGCTTTAGCGGACTTCAATTTGGCACCAACCCAACAGTCAGTTCAAACGATACAAAAACCAGCGCTGATGCATTTATGGGAAGAATCAACTATTCGTTATTTAACAAGTATTTGCTCACTGCTTCTGTAAGAAGAGATGGATATTCAGCGTTTGGGGTCAAAAATCCGAGAGCAACCTTTCCTGCTCTTGCATTTGCATGGAAATTATCAGACGAAGACTTCTTTAACCTGCCCAACGTCTATCAACTGAAATTACGTACATCCTGGGGGCTCAACGGCAACCGTGAAATTGGTGCGTATTCTGCTTTGGCCCAATTAAATTCCGTTCAGCATTTTAATGGAAGTAAAGTACAGGTAGGCGTTTATAACAGTAGCCTACCTAACAAGGAGTTGAAGTGGGAAAGGACCGAGGCCTTTAATGTGGGAATGGATTTAGGATTGTTTGAAAATCGTATAGATATTACAGGTGATTTTTACATCATGAACACATTTGATCTCTTGATGTCAAGACAACTGCCTCAGATAACCGGATTTTCCAGTATAATGACAAACCTCGGACAACTAAGGAATGTTGGGGCTGAATTAACGATTAACACCGTAAATATTGACAAAAAAGATTTTAAATGGACTTCTAGTTTAGTCTACTCAGCTAATAGAAACAAGATCATAAAACTATTTGGTGATTTTGAAGAAGTTGAGATCAATGGTGAAAAGGTAAGAAGAGAGGTTCCTGATTATACTAATAATTGGTTCCCCGGTCATGCCATAGACCAAATTTGGAATTACAAAACATTGGGAATCTGGCAAATTTCAGAAAAAGAAGAAGCGGCTAAATACAGGCTTGAACCAGGTGATTGGAAAGCTGTAGATGTAGACAATAATGGAAAATACGAAGCTTTAAAAGACAAGCAGTTTATAGGTTATGAAGAACCCAGACATCGACTTGGATTTAGAAATAGTTTTGATTTTCTGAAGTACTTCTCGGTTTCTTTCTTCATAAGGGCAGACCTTGGACATTTGGCTCCTTTTAGTTATGCATTACAACTTGCCGGAGCTGATACCGGGGATAAGAGGAATTCTTTTGATATTCCTTACTGGACTCCGGATAATCCTATTAACGACTATTCACGTATAGTTGCTCGAACAAATGTCTATGGAGGAGGTCTCATGATTTACAAATCACGCTCTTTTGTAAGGCTACAGGATGTATCTTGCTCATACTCTTTACCGAACACAATTACACAGCGATTTGGAATTAACAATATGGAGCTTTATTATTCAGGACATAATTTATTAACTTTTTCTAAATGGCCTGGATGGGATCCTGAATCTTTGAATAGCCCCATGTATAAAAGTCACACTTTAGGTGTCAGAATAACTCTATAAAATTTATTTAAATATGAAACACTTGAAAAACTTCTTTTTAATAATAGGTAGTATTGTTTTGTTGGGTTCATGTACAGAAGAATGGCTGAAACCTGAAGCTAAATCTTTTTTTACTCCGGAAAATGTTTTCGTGGACAAAGAAGGCTTTGAATCTTTAGTAATTACAATGAGAAAAGATCTAAAAAGGGAATGTACAGGAAATATGCATTATATGTCGTTAGAGGCAGCGATGTCAGATTTAGCTTCACCCTGGTCGCAGTTAGATTTTTATAATTTAACTCCAAGTACTTCTCAATATTACCCTAACCTGACTTTTTTTACGGATGTGTATGGATTTATAAAAAACACAAACGTGTTAATATCCAGAATTGATGATATAAAATGGGTAAATGAAAATGAGCGGAATGCACTACTTGCTGAAGCTTTATGGTTTAGGGCTTATTGGTATTACAGATTAATCAATTCATACGGAGACGTTCCATTCATTAATGCTGAAGTTACTAGCCCGAAACTTGACTTTTATACACATAGTAGATGGGCAATATTAAATAAAATTCAAGAAGATGTGGAATTTGCGGCAAAATGGTTACCTATAAAAGCTGAACCGGGTGCTGTATCTAAAGCGGCTGCAGAACATCTTCTCACGAAAATTTACCTGGCAAATTTAAATTTCGACAAGGCTATTGAAGTATCTACACAAATAATAAATGGACCTTATTCATTAATGACTGAAAGATTTGGAGTTGATGCTGCCAATCCGGTTCGTAACCTTATCTGGGATTTGCATAGGCCTAAAAATTTCAATATCACTGCCAATAAAGAAACTATTCTAGCCACAGTGGACCGATATGAAGCACCTCCCACAGCACGATCTGCAGGCTTATTTACCATGCGTTTATATAATCCGGCATTTATCCAACCCGCTGTTCTGGATAGCGAAGGGAAGCCTGGAATGGTAGCCTCAGGCCCTATGTACGATTCTTTAGGCAGAGGAAATTCGAATGCCCGATTAACAGCTCATTATCAATATGGAATATGGAACATAAAAGGAGAAACGTGGAAAAGCACATCCGATTTAAGAAGAGCAGACATCAACTGGGTAGACACTTCTGAATTTTTATACAACAATCCCAAGTCAGTCGATTTCGGCAAGCCTGTACAAACAAGATATTTTGCTAATCCAATTGACACTTTTAGGCATATTTATGCAATACCCCACTACATTATGTACGTACCTGAGGATGATCCAAAAGTTACCCCGCAGGGAGGAAACGGTGACTGGTATATTTTCAGAATGGCCGAAACTTATTTGTTACGTGCTGAGGCTTACTTCTGGAAAAATGAATTATCATTGGCGGCCAATGACATTAACAAAGTAAGGACCCGGGCAAAGGCCATTCCTATTGATCCACAAGAAGTCTCCCTTGATTTCATATTGGATGAACGGGCTCGGGAATTATTTGCTGAAGAACCTCGCCATTCGGAACTGTTAAGAGTTTCCTACATACTCGCAAAACTTGGTAAAGATGGTTATAGCCTAAATGCCTTTAGTGAGAAAAATTTTTATTACGATAGAGTGATGAAATACAACAAAACGTATGAACAAAAGGTTACTTTATTGAATAATACGGCAACAATGGCTCCTTTCCACGCTTTGTGGCCTATCCCCGATAAAGTTATTATGGCTAATACTCTGGGAGTAATTAATCAGAATACAGGTTATGACGGGGCGGAGAAGAACGTGGCTCCCTTAGAAACAATTGAATAGGCACAGCCTTCAGATTACATCCGTATTAACATAAGAAATGATGTTCTTAAAGGAAACGTAAAGGTGCGCCAAGGTTTTCAATAGAAAGTGAAAACATAATTTATTTTCAAATCCATTGACGCATCTTTACGTTTTTTCACATCATAGTCATTAAACGTATTTCGATGATTTTCAGGTACAATTACTTATTATTTTAAAATAAACAAATACACTAGTTCTATGATAAATCGCAGAGAATTCATTAAACTAACAACGGCCGCCGGTGTCGCCTCCAGCATCCCATCAATTGTTTTTTCACAAGCAAAACAAAAAGAAGAAAAAAAATCAGGTGCGTCGCCACTGATCTGGGCAAACCTGTTGCACTTAAGCACCAATATGTGGGAAGATCACCCTTATATAAAGAGAAACAGCATATGGTCAGATATCGTAGAAGAAGAAATTCACAGGGATGATTATAAATGTAAAACATGCCAAGATTCATTGGCGTGGGGTATGCGAGGATACAGACCTTTTTTAGTATTTGAAGAACCGGTGTGGAATACCGTGCTCAATAAAATGGCGGATGCGGGAATGAACATGGTTATCATTGACCTGGGAGATGCCGTGAAATACGAAAGTCACCCGGAGATTGCCGTGAAAAATGCGTGGTCCGTCGACAAATTAAGGTCGGAGCTCACTAAGATTCGTAATCTGGGCATGGAGCCCATCCCAAAGTTGAACTTTGCAACTTCACACGACGCATGGCTGGGAGAATATTCCAGAATGGTATCCACAAGCAGATATTATTCAGTTTGTAAAGATCTTATCCAGGAAACCATCGAAATATTTGACACCCCCCGCTTTTTTCATTTGGGAATGGACGAAGAAACCGCACACCATCAACGAAATCACAACTATGCCGTTATGCGCCAAAACGATCTGTGGTGGGATGACCTTCATTTCTACATCAACGAGGTGGAGAAAAAAGGTGTCCGCTCCTGGATATGGTCGGATTACGGGTGGAGACATCCCGAAATGTTCTTCAAGAAAATGCCCAAGTCCGTATTGCAAAGCAACTGGTATTACGGTGCCGGATTTGATTTGACCCAATTAAAAGAACCGACAAAAAGCTACGTCAAGTTCTACAACGACCTTGAAAATTACGGATACGATCAAGTGCCCACCGGAAGCAATTGGAGCAACAATACCAATATGGAGGACACGGTGGACTATTGTAAGAAAACTATTGATCCCTCCCGCCTGCTAGGATTTATGACGGCACCCTGGCTGCCGACGTTATCCACTTGTATAAATGAGCATATAGAGGCTATCAATCAAATAAACAGAGCTATTAAAAAATAGCCATTAATCATTCCGCGTTACAATTCCTGAAGTAAAAACATGTCCAATGCCTATTGGCTTAAAACATATGCTGAGGGTACCAAGATAACTGGATAAGGAATACATGTCAGAACAGACTCGTAAAATGAAAATAATTTCTATAATCATCGTTGGGGTGTTTTTAAATAATCTTGGGATTATTCCAACCTTTCGTTTACAAGCACAACAGATAAGTGAAAATAATAAAATTATTAAATTTGACGACACCCGAAAAGCCAACTGGGACAACGAGTTCAATTTGGTTAAGATCAAATCGGACGTAGATCAAAACGTGCAAAAAGCCTATTTCTACAAGTCAAAATCGAAAAGAGAAAAGCCCCTGATCGTAAGTTTACATTCCTGGAGTGGAGATTATACACAGCAAGATAGTCTGGCCGAATTTTGCAGAATAAACGATATAAACTACATCCATCCTGATTTTCGTGGACCCAACAACACTTTTCAATCCTGTGGGAGCAGTCTCGTTGTGTCCGATATCAATGATGCAATCGATTTTGCAATTGAAAATGCGAATGTAGATACCGACAAAATCTCTATAATCGGCGCCAGCGGAGGTGGATATGCCACATTGTGCTGTTTTATGAACCTGGAACGAAAAATTTATAGATTCTCGGCCTGGGTGCCCATCACCGACCTGATAGCCTGGCACCATCAAAGTACAATACGAAAGAACAAATATGCGAAGGACATTCTGGATTGCATTGGCAAAGGCATAAAAGGGGGCCTTGATGAAGAGGAAGCAAAAAAGAGATCTCCAATTTTTCTTCCAACTCCTTTATCAAGGGTTTCACAAACTAAACTATTCATTTATACAGGAATATACGATGGAATTCAAGGAAGTGTGCCCATTACCCATTCTATCAACTTTTACAACAAACTCCTGCGGGACCTTTCCGAGAAGAATTTCTCCAAGTATGTTTCCGACAGCGAAAAACTAGAATTGCTGGAATTCAGAAAACCCATCGGAGAATTTGGGAATATTGCAGATCGAAGAGTTTGTTTAAAAAAAGAAACAAAAAACATAAAACTAATCGTTTTTGAAGGAGGACATGAAATGCTCACTAAATATGCTTTTCAAGAAATTTTAAATGATTAAATAAAGCTCAAGCGAAGTAATAACACATGAAAGCGATTGGTTTAAACAAACGACTTATTAATCCGATAACTATAATTTTTTAAAACAATATCATTACAGCCATGCAACTCAACAGAAGAAGTTTCCTTAAAATTGCCGGGGCGGCGGGAGTCGGCAGCATGCTCACCGGAAAATTAACCGGAAGCGAATTGCCCCCCCAGCAGCAACCTCCGGCAAAACAGTTAAAATCCATATACCTGGAAGCCTACAAGAAGCATCCCCAAAGATTCAACATGTGCGGATACGCGGCGCCAAAAATAGACACGGTCAGGGTCGCATTCATAGGTGTGGGAGCACGCGGAAGCGCCGCCGTAGAGAGAGTCAGCTACATAGATGGCGTCAGGATCATGGCCATCTGTGACGAGTTGCCCGAACAGGCGGAAAAAGCCAGGGCGAGAATCAAGACAACGGGTCATCCCGCAAAAGTCTTTGCGGGAAAGCAGGACTCCTGGAAGCAGGTATGTGAGAGGGAAGACATAGACCTTGTCTATATCACAACCCCGTGGGCTCTACACGCACCCATTGCCATCTACGCCATGGAGCACGGAAAGCACGCGGCAGTAGAAATTCCCGCGGCCACGACCGTGCAGGATTGCTGGAGACTGGTGGAAACATCCGAGAAAACTAAAAAACACTGTGTCATTCTAGAAAACTGCTGCTATGACTTTTTTGAGTTGCTCACCCTGAACCTGGCACGAAACGGGTTCTTCGGCGATATCGTTCATTGCGAGGGAGCCTACATCCACGACATCGGGGAAAGCCTGTTTTTCAGGGGGAAGCCCGGACGAAGCTGGAGGCTGAAAGAAAACATGACAAGAAACGGGAGCTTGTACCCCACTCACGGACTGGGGCCCGTTGCCCAAATCATGAACATAAACCGGGGAAACCGCATGGAGTACATGACATCAATGTCTACCGAAGACTTTCTAATGAATAATCACGCCAAAAAGCTGGCGAAGGATGATGACTATTTCAAGCAATTCATCGACGCTCCCTTTAGGGGCAACATGAACTCCTCGCTGATCAGAACCGTGAAAGGACAAACAATCCTCATTCAGCACGATGTGACAACCCCAAGGCCCTATTCACGCTTACACTTAATAAGTGGAACCAAGGCTACGGCACAAAAATACCCCCTGCCCGCAAGACTCTCCCGAGCGGAAAATCACACGGAATGGCTATCTGAAAGCGAATTCCAGGATATCGAGAAAAAATACAACCCCCCATTGATCCAACGGATGCAGGACATTGCTAAAAAAATTGGAGGACACGGGGGAATGGATTTTCTGATGGACTGGAGGCTCATCGATTGCCTGAGAAACGGGTTACCCGTGGACATGGACGTTTACGATGCCGCTTCATGGAGCGTGATCGGACCCTTGAGCCAATGGTCCGTCGCAAACAGGTCTACGCCAATTGACATACCCGACTTCACTAACGGGGCCTGGGCCCTGAACCAGCCACATGACATATCACTGCTAAAGGGTGGTAATACAGACGTAAGGGTATAAAGAAATAAAGAATGAAAAAATTATACTCCTGAAATCAATCAATCCGACTTATAGGTAAATATATATGATTAATTCTAAAAAAAATGACGTATAAATCCTACTATTCAAAAAAACAACTGTTATTTCTGTTAACGTTGAGATTTTTATTGGGTTGGCACATTCTATATGAGGGAATATCCAAGGTTTTAAATCCTCAATGGTCGTCAATAGGCTTTTTACAAGAATCCCAATGGATTTTATCCGGCTTTTCGAGGTGGATAATATCTAACGGACAATTGCTTTCAATGGTAGACTTCCTTAATACGTGGGGATTAGTGGCTATTGGATTAGGGATTATTTTAGGTTTTTTATTTAAACCAGCAACTATTGCAGGATCGATATTACTGTTAGTCTATTATTTAAGTGCTCCTCCTCTTGTGGGATTGGAATATAGCGTTGTAACAGATGGAAGCAACCTGATTGTTAATAAAATACTGATTGAATCAGTTGCTCTTTTTGGACTATTCCTTTTTCCTACAAATAAAACCTTCGGATTAGATTTTTTTACCAGTACAATTTTTAAAAAGCATATAAATGGAAGAGGTAAATAAAAACATAAGCCAACCGACAAACAACCCTGATGGAAACGAAAGAGTTGAAAAAACCCAATCAGGAGGTATCTCAAGAAGAACTGTTATAAAAGCGCTAGCCGGAGTACCTGTAGCGGGTTTATTTGGTTTTAACTTGTTGAAAAAAAATAATTATGAAAAGAATAAAAGAAACGATATTTTAAAAGAGTTAGGTTTCGATCAAATGGAGTTTCCCGTTCCTGACTATGGTAATAAAGCACCTAAAGAAATAATTCGCATCGGTTTTATCGGTTTTGGGACAAGAGCTCAAGCCCTAGCAAAAGGATTAGGATTCATTCATCCTGACGAAATGATTAGGCTGAAGAAGAATAATAGTTTGGTAAATTGGCTGGAACAAGAAAATTTACATGTTTCGATTACGGGGATATGTGATGTTTTTGATTTACATGCTGAGAAAGGAATAGTAACTGCGGACAACAATATTTTCTCCGGAACTAAACAATATCCGGTTAAAAGATATCTCCATTATCAGGACATGCTAGCAGACAAGGATATTGATGCGGTCGTAATCGCTACTCCGGATCATCACCATGCTCTTATGGCCATTGAAGCTGCAAAAGCCAACAAACATGTCTATTTGGAGAAAAGCGTGGCCCATTCGGAAGAAGAATTAAATGAGTTATATAAAGTAATAAAAAGTAGCAATATCACTTTTCAACTCGGTCATCAAATAACTCAAAGCACTGTCTTTAAACAAGCTAAGGAAATTATTGATAAAGATATTTTAGGAAAAATAACTTTAGTACAAACAACAACCAACCGAAATACTTCAGAGGGAGCTTGGATTAGGCATCTGGACAGCAAAGGAAATCCTAAACCGGGGAATGATAGAAATATTGATTGGAAACAATGGTTAGGAACCACTCCTTTCGTTCCGTTTAGTATCGAGAGATTTTATAATTGGACACAGTGGTTTGCCTACGACACGGGGATGATCGGGCAATTATTTACTCATGAATTTGATGCTGTGAACCAATTGTTAAGGCTTGGGATCCCCAAGTCGGTATCATCTTCAGGTGGTATTTATTACTGGAAAGATAAAAGAGAAATTCCCGACTCTTTGCATTGTGTATTTGAATATCCGGAAAGAGACCTAACTTTAATGTATAGTGGTAATTTGGCTTCAAGTAGAAATCGCGGCCGGGTTTTTATGGGACATGACGCTTCGATGGAGTTAGGAAACAGCATAAGTATAACAATTGATAGAAACTCTACCAAATACAAGACAGGAATAGCTAATGGATTATTAGATACAACTTCTCCTATGGTATCATTTAATTCCAATTTGGGACAAATAGATGCAGTTACATCAGCGTCGGAAAAATATTATGCAGATCGTGGATTAACCAACACCGTCATTAACGGTCGTCAGGTTGATGTTACGCATCTACACTTACGCGAGTGGCTTAATGGCATTAGAGAAAATAAAACACCCAGCGCAAATATTGATGTCGCATATGAAGAAGGTATTGCGTGCTTAATGGCACACTATTCTTATCTGGAAAAACGTCAAGTCTTCTGGGACAAAGAAAATAAAAAAATAATTTAATTTTTAATCAAAAATATATTAATCCTGATTATTTACAACTATGAAGACAAGTAGAAGAACTTTTTTAAAATCAGCCGGGACCCTTACTGCTGGAGTAGTAATAAGCCCAAGCATTATTTCATGTAATAAATCAAAAAATGAAGATGTAAAATTCCTCAACACCTTAAATGAGGTTCGGAAATCCAGAAAACAGCACTTTAACATGTGCGGATATGCGGCTCCACCTTTGGAAACTGTACGTATTGGTTTTATCGGATTAGGGAACAGGGGGCCTTCATCACTTCGGAGACTGTGCTTGATTGATGGCGTTGAAATAAAAGCAATTTGTGATGTTCGTCCCGAAAGCTTGGCAAAAGGACGAAAGATTCTCGCTGATACAGGTCTGCCTCCTGCAGATGAATATGGTAAAACAGAGGATGACTGGAAGAATATGTGCGACAGGAATGACATTGATTTAATATATCAGGTAACTCCCTGGAGATTGCATACACCTGTTTCTGTATATGCCATGGAGCACGATAAACATGCAGTTGTTGAAATGCCTGCTGCGCTGACTATTGAAGATTGTTGGAAATTGGTTGAAACTTCCGAACGCACAAAGAAACATTGTATGATGCTGGAAAACTGTTGTTATGATTTTTTTGAAATGCAGGTATTAAACATGGCCAGACAAGGGGTGTTCGGAGAAATAATACATGCAGAGGCGGCTTACATACATGATCAGTTGGGCATCGCATTCGGGAAAAGTTACCCTGAGATGTGGTTGTTAAAAGAAAGCCAAACAAGGAATGGCAACCATTATCCCACACACGGATTAGGGCCTGTGTGTCAGGTCATGAATATTAACAGGGGAGACAGGATGACTAAATTGGTATCCATGCAGTCCAATGATTTCACGTATGGGCCAGAAGCTCATCGATTAGCCCAGCAAGATGATTTTTATAAAGAGTTCGACACCGATTCTTACAGGGGCAACATGAATACATCCATTATAAAAACTGAAAAAGGACGGACAATTATGCTCCAACACGATGTTTCGAGTCCGCGCCCATATTCAAGGATTTACATGGTTAGTGGAACGAAAGCGGTAGCTCAAAAATGGCCGCTTCCACCACGTATAAGTCTGGGAAACCATGAATGGTTGTCTGAAGCAGAGATGAAAGAGTTGGAAGAAAAATATACTCCGCCTATTGTTAAGAAAGTGGGTGATTTAGCCAAAAAAGTGGGTGGACACGGTGGAATGGACTTTATGATGGACTGGCGTCTTATCGATTGTTTAAGAAACGGATTACCCCTGGATCAAAATGTTTACGATGCTGCCTTGTGGAGTTCAATGGTCGCACTTACAGAATGGTCCGTAGCCAACGATTCTGAGCCGATAGAAGTTCCGGATTTTACGTGCGGCGCTTATAAAGCAAATCAACCCATTGACATTAGCATGGAAAAAGGCGGCAATACAGGAGTCAGACTTGAAAGCATAAAAACAGATGAGTCTGTGAAACAGCAAAACGTATAACAAATGCTCTCCAGATCATCTTCATTAAACTTTCACAAGTAAAAGAGATTTAAGTATAGCCAATTTAAGGCAGTTTAGTCTCAACTAAAGAATTTATACATTTGTGGTCAGCAATCCAGTTAAAATTAGTGGAGAGGGTAACAAGATGACAATAAGAATACACAAACCATTTCAAATTTAAGCGTTGAGTATGCAAAAAAAAAGACAATTTCAAAGGGCTCTTCTATTAGCCGCTTTCCTCTTTTTTATTTTCGGATTTCTAACCTGGGTAAACGGTACGTTGATTGCCTTTTTCAAAAAAACTTTTGAACTTAACCATTTCAACTCTTATTTGGTTACATTTGCCTATTACCTGTCTTACACGCTTATGGCGATACCTTCATCCATGGTTTTGAAGAAGATCGGGTTCAAAAACGGTATGTCGACGGGCTTACTGATAATGGCATTAGGATGTGGACTCTTTATCCCGGCAGCCAAATTGGCATCATATCCCATTTTTTTAGTTGGACTGTTTACCACCGGCATCGGGTTAACGCTTCTCCAAACGGCTATTAATCCCTATGTTACTTTAATGGGGCCCCATGAAAGCGGTGCCAAACGCATCAGTTTTATGGGGTTCTCCAATAAAATCGGAGGCATCATCGGGCAACTGGTGTTGGGTAGCATCTTGCTGCATGGGGCAACAAACATCGTACAACAGGATGAACTTAATAAAATAATATTTCCCTATTTAATTATTACGGCCTTGTTTGTTGTGATGTCCTTTATTCTGAGAAAAAACAATTGGTTCCCTGAAATCGAAGAGGAAAAGGAGGAGCACAAAACTCTTTCAACACACAACGACAAAAAAAATGTATTTCAATTTCCAAACCTGGTTTTAGGGGTAATCGCTTTATTTTGTGCCGGAGCTACAGAAGTAATGGCAATTGACAGCATTATTAATTACGGGATGTCGTTAGGTTTTCCGGAAACCCGGGCTAAACTTTTCGGGTCATTTACTTTAATTGCAATGATAATGGGCTATCTATCGGGAATGATCCTGATACCCAAATATATAAAACAAGAGAAACTTTTAAAATATGGAGCCATTACAGGTAGTATTTTGGCAATACTGGTTATATATAGTCATTCGTCCGTTTCTGTTTTCATGGTATCGCTACTCGGATTTGTGAATGCTCTGTTTTGGCCGGCTATATGGCCACTCGCTTTGGAAGGCTTGGGGCGCTTTGTAAAAATAGGCTCAGCCCTGCTTATTATGAGCGTAGTTGCAGGTGCTGTTGTACCGTTGCTTTATGGATTAATTGCAGACACAATTGACAGTACTCAAAAAGCTTATTGGATACTTATACCGTGTTATTTATTTATTGCATATTATGGTTATTTCGGATACAAAATTAAAAGTTGGGATAAACAAAATCCATGGGAATGAATAGAACAATAATTAAAGGAAAGATCTTTCTCAATAAGGTAATCCTGGAAGGATACACCGGAATACCGCAGGGTAAGTTTCGCTAATACCGGATCAGACGCTTCATATATATCGCTGCACTAAGCAACCCTATGGCAATTCTTAACTAAAAACACAATCTTCTTTTTTTAGCATTACGACCGTGTTATTTTTCGCATTTTATCACAAATATTTCGTGAATTATCTAAATTGAACACAAGAAAAACTTTTCCTTTGAACATTAAAATATTTTAATTTCTATTGTTTTATTTTCAGTATGTGAAATGTGCGACAAAAGGGATCAACCAGTAACCCTTTGTATTACTTGGCTTTGTGTGTGTGGAAGAAAGCAATGGGAAAAATACATCAATCCTCTTGCTTTCAGATTAATTAAGCTAATTTTATAAATTATTAAACCAATAAATATTGAGACCAAAGAACATAAAAAAAAACCTTTAATAAGTACTCTGTAAAAAGAATACAGAAGTATTGAAGACATTGCTATGCAAATTAGTATAAAAATTTATGAGTAAATAAAACTCTCTTATTATGTGTTAAACTTTTAAAGAAAAATCGCAAATACCATTTGCAACATTTATTAAAAAAAAGTAATATGAAAAACAACGATTTATTAAGCGCTTGTCTCGTTTTATATCCTTTCAGGAGTGGCTTATCAAAAATCAAAAAAATCTTGATGGTAATTCTGGTTGTATTTCTGCCTCTAACTATTGTTAAAGCAGGAAATACTAAGAGTTCAATGGAGATAAGTCAACAACAGAAAAAACAAATTTCAGGTTTAATCAGGGACGTAAACAATGAGCCTATTATTGGTGCGAATATCATTGAAAAGAATGTGCCGGGTAATGGAACGGTTACTGATGTAGATGGCAGGTTTACTTTGAGTATCGAAGAAAATGCAACAATACTGGTTTCTTATATTGGATATTTACCGCAAGAGATCAGCGTGGCAGGAAAGACCTATTTTGAAGTTATCCTGCAAGAAGATACAAAGACCTTAGATGAAGTTGTGGTAGTAGGTTATGGAACCCAATCAAGAGAAACTATTACAACATCAATCTCTAAACTTGATAATAAAGTGCTTGAGAATATTCCCTTTACAAATGCAGCTAACGCTTTGAAAGGTACAATTCCCGGGATGCGTGTTCAAACAGTTTCAGGTCAACCAGGTTCTTCACCAAGAATAATAATAAGAGGTGGAAGTTCTATCAAGAGTCCTGACAGTGCAACTCCTTTATATGTGATTGATGGGGTTACACGTTATAATATGAATGATATCAATCAATCTGACATTGAATCTATTCAAGTTCTTAAGGATGCTGCATCAACTGCTATATATGGGGCCTTAGGGTCAAATGGCGTTGTTATTATTCAGACAAAATCAGGACGATCTGGAAAAATTCAAGTTAATTATAAATATGATCTGACACTTTCTGAAGCGAGCAGAAGGTATGATTTACTCAGCGCAAAAGATTTCGTTTATTTTTCTCGATTGGGACTCTACAATACCGGTCAAATTAATTCAGCCCTATTAGCTCAACTCGACGGCTCAACTTATGCAGGTGGAGCCGGTAATGGCTTGTCGAAAGATTATTACTCGAGCTTAATGTATTTAACTCCCGAAAATCAACATAAGTTGAATGAAGGCTGGCAAAGTATTCCTGATCCACTTAACCCATCTAAAACCCTTATTTTTGAAGATAATGATTACCAAAGTATTTTATTCAGATCTGGTATTTCGCACAATCACTCTTTTGCTGTAACAGGTGGGAGTGACAAGGCGACTTTTCATTTAGGGATTGGATATTCTGATAATGAAGGAATTGCAATTACTACCGATTATAAGCGTTTTACGTTAAACTTTAGTGGAGATATACAAGTTACTAAAAATACAAGTGCTTTTGCCAGAGTAATGTACTCGAACAGAAGTGATAGACAAGTTCACACAAATGACATTTTTAAAAGTGGACTTCTAATGCCTCCTACAAATAGATTGTATTATGAAGATGGGACTTTAGCCTCAGGAAGGAATTTTGGCTTTGCCAATCCATTATACAGTTTATCAGTTTACAAGCCAAGAAATCTTGCAAACGATTTAACCTTGATTGTAGGTGGTCAGGTGAACATTATCCCTGGACTTGTTTTTAAACCACAGTTTTCATGGAATCAAATTACTAGTTATAACAGAAATTTCCGCACAGCTTTCTGGAATGGATTTGCTTCATACGATACTTCACGTAATGCTAATGCCTCATTTTCGCAGAACTTCAGTCCTCAATTTAATGCTGTACTTGATTACGCAAAAAGTATAAAAGACCATGATATAAATCTTATGGCAGGATTATCGTATTTTGGAAGAAATAATGACAGTTTCAATGCTGCAGGTAATGGTGCCGCTACAGATCTAATACCAACATTAAATGCTTCTGCAGTTCCCACCTCTGTTTCAGGATCTGAAAGTAACCATGTCCTGTTAGGATATTTTTCAAGAGCAACATATAGCTATAAGCAAAAATATCTGGTTAATGCTAGTCTAAGATACGATGGAGCTTCAAATTTAGGTGAAAATAATAAATGGGGTATCTTTCCAGGAATCTCGCTAGGATGGCATGTCGATAAAGAGAATTTTTGGAATGCTCTACCGAAAGATTTGATAAAGTTAAAATTGAGAGGTAGTTATGGTGTAACTGGAAATATCAGCGGACTTGGATGGTATCAAGCTCAAGGTGAATATAATTCAAGTAACAAGTATAATGGTAATTCAGCTATACAAATTTCAGTTTTGCCAAACCAAGGATTAAAATGGGAACAATCTAAAACACTAGATTTTGGAGTTGACATGGGATTGTTTAACAGGAGAATAGATGTAATTCTTGATTACTATAGAAGAGTTAATGATAACCTATTAACAACGTTAGATATGCCACCTTCAACCGGTTTTTCAAGTATTATTACAAATTATGGTTCTTTAGAAAATAAAGGGTACGAATTCGGATTAAACGCTCGAATAATGCCCTATTCATCAGACTTTCAATGGAATTTATCTTTTAATGTTGCCAAAGTAAACACAAAAATACTTCACCTTCCTCCTAATGGCATTGAAAATAACCGTGTTGGAGGAGAATATATATGGGATGATAAATTAGGTGATTATGCTTGGAAAGGAGGATTACAAGAAGGTGGAAAAATTGGAGAATTATTCGGATATAAACAAGTAAGTATTTTTGCAACAGATGAAGAAGCTGCTGCTGGACCAACTGATACTTTAATTCCAAGGACAGATAAAACAAAGCATGGAGGTGACGTAAATTGGTTGGATTCTGATAAAAATGGTATAATAGATTCGAGGGATAAAGTCTACATGGGGAATCAGTACCCAGACTTAACTGGTGGCTTTTCAACTTTCCTTGAATATAAAAACTTAAGCTTAAGTGTTCGCATGGATTATACTTTAGGAGGAACACTATACTATGAAACAGGGGCTAGAATTGAAGGCAATTTCTCTGGAGCAAACGCATTGAGTAAAAAGATTTTACGCTCATGGCAAAAGCAAGGAGATATTACTGACATCCCTAAATATTACTGGGCTGATCAAAATGCAAACTGGAATGTTTGGAACAATCGTGGAAGTTCAAGATATTATCAGAAAACAGATTTTCTTAGTTTGCGTGAAATTACTCTGTCTTACAGTTTACCCTCCAATTATTTACAAAAGATGAAATTATCTGGATTACGTTTACATCTAACAGGAAGTAATTTACATTATTTTACAAATTTTGAAGGGTTGAATCCTGAACAATCGAGCTCTGACACTGCCTATCCGGTACCCAGAGAATTCATATTTGGATTGTCGATTAATTTTTAATTATTAAAATTATTAAAAAATGAAAAAAAATAATTCAATAACTATACTATTGTCACTAATACTATTCTCATTTCTTTCTTGTGACAACTTATTGAATCTCGAACCAACCAGTAACATTACTACTGCTTCTTTTTGGAAAACAGAAGACGATGCAAAGGGAGCTATATACGGAATGTATGCGAGATTTAGAAATGTAACAAATAGTAATCTTTTTTTATGGGGTGAAGCACGGAGCCAGAACCTGAAACAATCTGTCGGAAATGATTTTAGTAACATGAGAATATTTCAAAACACTTTAGATGCTGTAGATGCGGGTCCAAGCTGGAGTACACTTTATCAGGTCGTGAATGATGCTAATTTAATTTTAAAATATGTTCCGGAAATTAGTTTTTTAGATGGAAACAACAAAAATCAAATATTGGCAGAAGCTTATTCAATGAGAGCTTTTTGTTATTTCGTTATGGCAAGAACATGGGGTGGTGTAATAATATTTACAGAACCTACTGAGGGATATATACCTGAAAAAATGTATAAAGAGCGTTCATCGATAGAAGACTGCTTTAAACTAATTAAAGATGACATTGATAAAGCTATAAGTCTATACCCGGATAATAACTTTATTACCGGTAGAAACAGGTGGTCAAAACCTGCGACAAACGCATTAAAAGGAGATGTGTATTTATGGACAGGAAAAGTTATGAATGGTGGGAATTCCGATTTTTCAACTGCACTGAATGCTTTAACCGAAATAGAATCGAGTGATGTAATGTTATTATCTGAATTCAATAGAGTTTTTGATTATGATAATAAAGGAAATAAAGAAATACTTTTTGCAAGTAGATTTCAATTATACGAGTCAAGTAACACAGGTTATTATAGGATGTACATAGACCAATTACCACCTAATCCCGCTCCAGGAGCCAGTGAAGTAATTGGAGTACCAAGAGATGGTAATTATTGGACATTATCAGATGAAAGCCTTGCTATGTTTTCAAATGAAGATCAAAGAAAAGACGGAACTTTCTATGAATTATATTCATTTGATGCAGCTACTGGTCTCTATTCTAAATTCTATGGATGTATTCAAATGAAGTTCAATGGAGTTGTTGATGCAGGAAGTAGATATTTTCTAGATGATGTGATTATATATCGGTATGCAGATGTTTTATTAATGAAAGCTGAAGCTGAAAATGCTTTAGGCAAAGATCCATCCACTTCGATTAATAAAATAAGGCAAAGAGCATACGGTGAAAATTATTCTAAACATGTATTTGTCAATGGAAGTAAAGCCCAAAACGATATGGAAATTTTAAATGAAAGGTTATTGGAGCTTTTTTATGAGGGAAAACGATGGTGGGACTTAATTCGATTTGACAAAGTATTTGAATTGGTTCCATACTTTAAAGAAAATCCTCAAGACAAATATAGACTGTTATGGCCTATTGGATTAAATATATTGAGCATGGAGCCAAATATTTCACAAAATCCAGGTTATCAAGAGCGATAAATCTATAAATTTAACATAAGATTTGGGAATCAACAGTTTCCTATTTTTGCAACAGAAGGCAAAGATGCTTGCAAAAATTCAAAGATTGACTTTTATTTAAAAACTCATTTATCATTTAAGATATGACTGAAATAAAATCAAAAAAATACAACATTATGATGAGGATATTAATTATTCATCTGATTGCTTGCTTATTAATTCCATTTTCGCTTGTGGGGCAAACATCACTAGAATTAAATAATAAAAGAGAGTTGTTTGTTGATGATTATTTTATTGACAAGCTATATGGAATTGAAATTAAAATGCACACCCCCATTGATGAGGGGGCTGTTCTTTATTTCGACAAACCGTGGGAAGGTCCTTTCTGTGGTTATGTGACAATAATTAAAGACAATAATACTTATAGGGCATATTACCGAGGTTCGCAAGGGGGTAGAGATGGAAACAACAACGAAGTTACTTGTTATGCAGAATCAAAAGATGGAATAAAATGGTACAAGCCCAATTTAGGGATCCATACGATTCAAGGATCAAAAGACAATAACGTTGTTCTGGCAAATGTTGCCCCTGTTCCTCATAATTTTAGCCCTTTTCTTGATAAAAATCCAAAAGCCAGACCTGATCAAAAATATAAAGGCCTTGGTGGAGTCGACAAGACTGGTTTATTGGCATATGTATCAGAAGACGGTATCCATTGGAAAGAATTACAAAAAGAAGCTGTGTTTAAAAAGGGAGTTTTTGACTCACAAAATGTTGTATTTTGGTCCGAAAGCGAAAAATGTTATGTTTGTTATTTTCGTATCTGGTCCGATGGAGGATTTACTTCATATAAAGGATTTAGATCTGTAGGACGCTCAATATCAAATGATTTTATCAATTGGTCAGAACCACAAGCTATGACATTTGGCGATGCCCCTATGGAGCATCTCTATACTCAACAAACAAGTCCGTACTTCAGGGCTCCGCATATATATGTTGCAATTGGTGGCAGATTTATGCCCGGACGTCAGGTTTTGACAGAAGAACAAGCAAAAAAGCTCAACGTAAATCCCGGTTATTTCAAAGATTGCTCGGATGCCTTTTTTATGACTTCACGGGGAGGAAATGTATATGATCGTACTTTTATGGAAGCATTTATCCGTCCAGGGATCGGATTAGACAATTGGGTCTCACGATCCAATTATCCTGCTCTGAATGTCGTACAGACAAGTCCAACTGAGATGTCCATATACGTTAATCAGGATTACGCTCAACCTACAGCTCATTTACACAGATATTCTTTAAGATTGGATGGATTCACGTCATTGTCTGCTCCGTATAAAGGAGGGGAACTCCTCAGCAAAGCATTTACTTTTTCAGGCAAAGAACTTGAAATAAACTATTCAACTTCTGCGGCCGGTGAACTTAAATTTGAAATTCAAGATGAAGAAGGGAAGCCAATCCCTGGTTATACGATGGAAGATTCAGATACAATCATTGGTAATGAAATCTCGAGAATTGTAACCTGGAAAGGAAATAAAAACGTAGAATCACTAGCCTCAAAAACGGTTCGTTTAAGAATTCTCATGAAAGATGCTGATTTGTATTCGTTGAAATTTAATTGATTTTTTCTTGCTAAACTTGTAATGGCAAATAATGAAATTGAAGAGAATACTTAATTTATTGCTAATATCTTGTGCGCTGTCGAATGTATGCGCACAAGATACTTTAAGAAATAAAAATAAAGCATTTTTCTCAAATAATTTAAACTTGACACAATTGATACCATACAAGATAATTTCTACTGGAAAAAATAGTGGAGACTACCAGGCAGTACCGGATATGTGTCGGTTAAAAAATGGTGATATAATAGTTGTTTTTTATGCGGGAGATAATCATGTAACTTTTCCAAGTGAAAAATATCCAAAAGCAGGTAGAATTTGTTTGACAAGGTCAAAAGATGAGGGTCAGACGTGGAGTACTCCAATTACAATATTTGATGATGCCCATGATAACAGAGATCCCCATATTAATCAATTAAGCGACGGCACAATAATTTGTAGTTTCTTTTCGCTTGAATTTGAATTGAGTACAAAAAAATGCAATTATGAAAAAAAAATAGAAAATACAAAAGAAGAATCAATAAATTATGGTAATAATCCAGATCTCTTAAGAGATTTGGAGATAGAAACAATGCCTCCAACAAAAAAATGGACAGGAAGGGGTCCATTTATCATAAAGTCTTATGATGACGGGAATAGTTGGGAACAAGAGCCAGTATTAATACCGACACATGATATTGACTGGTATAGTTCAGCTAAAGTTCAAGAATTACCCGATGGAAGATATCTTCTTCCAATTTATCATACAGATTTATACAAAAATTCAGGATGGGGAGGTGTTGTTTTTTCTTTAGATAAAGGGACAACATGGAATAATATTACATCGATAGGGAAGGAGGCCAATTTGATGTTAGCCGCAGAGACAGAGGTAATTCTATTAAACGACAACACTCTATATGCAATCATGAGAGGAGATGGATTTAAAATAAATATGCATTATTCTGTTAGTTATGATATGGGAAAATCGTGGAAATCAGTAAACGATATTGGTTTTGCTGGTCATTCACCTTCTTTCACACGTCTTAAAAGTAACGAAATTATACTCTCCTATCGCGCTTATGATCCTCAACTAGGATATTATACTGGAATTAGAATGAGTCGCGACGAAGCAAAAACATGGGAAGGCCCCTATTTAATTGATACAAAGGTAGGTGCTTATCCATCAACAGTAGAGTTAAAGGATGGCTCTGTTTTAATTGTTTATTATGAGGAAGGTTTAAATAGTTCAATACGGGCAGTACGCTTTAGAAAACCCACCTACTCTGTAAATAATTCTTTATTACAAATTTTAAATGTGGATTATCTTCCTTTAGAATAAAAAATATAAAATGACTATCATATGAAATTAAAAAAAATTAAAACTAACTGTTTGGCTGCTGTAGCTTGTCTATTTCTCCCTCTTTCATTAACGAGTCAGGAACCTGTGAAACTGAGGAATAACCGTGAAATATTTGTAGATTACTTTTTAATTGAAAAGTTGAACAGCATCAATCTAGTAAAGCATGCCCCCATTGATGAAGGTCCCGTGCTATATTTCGATAATCCATGGGAAGGTATTTTTAGCACTTATACTACAATAATAAAAGACAATGATATTTATCGAGCATATTACCGAGGCGGAAGTACACATAACAATGGTTATACTAATGGAGAATTCACATGTTACGCAGAGTCAAAAGACGGAATAAAGTGGATCAAGCCAAACTTAAGACTGTACGAAGTTTATGATACATTTGAGAATAATATAGTAGTTGCAAACGAAGCCCCCGTGCAACACAATTTCAGTCCGTTTCTTGATAAAAACCCTAAAGTCCGATCAGATCAGAAATATAAAGCTTTAGGAGGGACTATAAAAGATAATATCGGTTTAATTCCTTACGCATCACCAGATGGAATTCATTGGAAAAAAATGCATAATAAAGGTGTAATTACTAAAGGAAAATTTGACTCGCAAAATGTTGCATTTTGGTCCGAAAGCGAAAAATGTTATGTTTGTTATTTTCGTACGTTAAATGATGGCTACAGATCAGTAAGCCACACAACATCAAATGATTTTATCAATTGGTCAGAACCACAAGCTATGACATTTGGCGATGCCCCTATGGAGCATCTCTATACTCAACAAACAAGTCCGTACTTCAGGGCTCCGCATATATATGTTGCAATTGGTGGCAGATTTATGCCCGGACGTCAGGTTTTGACAGAAGAACAAGCAAAAAAGCTCAACGTAAATCCCGGTTATTTCAAAGATTGCTCGGATGCCTTTTTTATGACTTCACGGGGAGGAAATGTATATGATCGTACTTTTATGGAAGCATTTATCCGTCCAGGGATCGGATTAGACAATTGGGTCTCACGATCCAATTATCCTGCTCTGAATGTCGTACAGACAAGTCCAACTGAGATGTCCATATACGTTAACCAGGATTACGCTCAACCTACAGCTCATTTACACAGATATTCTTTAAGATTGGATGGATTCACGTCATTGTCTGCTCCGTATAAAGGAGGGGAACTCCTCAGCAAAGCATTTACTTTTTCAGGCAAAGAACTTGAAATAAACTATTCAACCTCTGCGGCCGGTGAACTTAAATTTGAAATTCAAGATGAAGAAGGGAAGCCAATCCCTGGTTATACGATGGAAGATTCAGATACAATCATTGGTAATGAAATCTCGAGAATTGTAACCTGGAAAGGAAATAAAAACGTAGAATCACTAGCCTCAAAAACGGTTCGTTTAAGAATCCTCATGAAAGATGCTGATTTGTATTCGTTGAAATTTAATTAGAGCCAACCATTTTAGAATACAAGAGAACTTTACTTACTTAAAATAGTCATCGATCAGTAAATCCCAATCCAAAATTAACGATTATATTTCTTTTGATTATATAATAAAAATAATAATATATGAATTTAAAATATTTTTCAGCATTAGTAATCGGAGTGTTTTTTTGTCTTACTTTTTGCACTACAAGAGAAAAACATAATAATTTGGTAAAACATTTGGGAATAGAAAAAATTAAAGATGTTGTTATTTATGAAGATTCACAATTTTATTCTTCATTTCCTTCTGTTGTAAAAAACGGCAAAAACGATTTTATTGTCGCCTTCCGTCGTGCTCCTGACCGAAGAATATTTAATGAAAAAGGGAACAACCACGTCGATCCTAACAGCTATTTAATGATGGTGCGTTCAACTGATGGTGAGACTTGGACCAAAGATCCTCAACTTATTTATTCGCATCCTTTTGGCGGATCACAGGATCCCTGTTTATTGAAACTGAGTGATGGCACCCTGCTTTGTACTAGCTATACATGGGCTTTTTTAAGACCGGACGGAGTTGAAAACCTAAAACGCCCCGTTTTCGATATTGGAGGAGGGGTTATCTTCTTGGGAGGGTATTTGGTGCGTTCAACTGATGGTGGAAAAACATGGGGAGAGCCCATTTATCCGCCTCATGTTGATGAGGATATTTATTTGAGTGCTTTGGGAGAGTCCCTGCCAGCATACAATCGAGGTGCTCTTTATGAAGGAAAAAGTGGACGCATTTATTGGGTTGTTGCCGTGAATGATTCTATTCCAATAAAGAAAACATCCAATCACCTGATTGTATCAGATGATAAAGGTCTCACATGGAGCTATTCGGGGTTGGTTGCCACTGACGACAAAGCCTCCTTTAACGAAACTTCAATTTATGAAACCCCAAAAGGAGATTTAGTGGCTTTTTTAAGAACCGCTAATATGGATGATCAAGCTTGTATAGCCCGATCCACAGATGGAGGAAAAACATTTAAATGGGAGAAAATGGGCTTTCAGGGTCATCCTCTTAATGCGCTCCGACTTCCGGATGATAGAGTATTACTAACATATGGTTATCGTCATGTACCCTACGGGATTCGAGCTCGAATACTTAACTCAGAATGTACCGACTTTGCAACCGCACCGGAGATTATTTTGCGGGAGGATGGTGGAAATGGAGATATTGGTTACACTTGGCCCGTACTACTTGATGAAAACAGGGTTTTGGTTGTATATTATTTTAATAAAGAAAACGGGACTCGACATATTGCTGGAACAATATTGGGAATAAATTAATCAATCAAACCATCTTCACTGTTCTGACAGAAAAAAATTATGAAGTTAAAAAGAATAATTATATATGATTGATCAATCAAAATCTATCCAAGCAAAACTCCCAAAAAATGCATGGTTAATTGTTTTTTTACTTTTCTGGGTGGGTGCTTTAAATTATCTGGATCGCAACACAATCGCCACCATGAGGAGTTCAATCATTGAATCTATTCCGATGACAGATGCACAATTCGGAATATTGACTTCTGTGTTTCTATGGACCTATGCATTCTTCAGCCCTGTTGCCGGATTTATAGCAGACCGTTTTAGCCGGAGCAAAGTAATTATTTTCAGTTTCTTCATATGGTCATTAGTAACCTGGTTAACATCTTATGCGTCAACTTACAATCAACTTTTGGCAACAAGAGCTTTGATGGGAATAAGCGAAGCCTTTTATTTGCCAGCAGCAGGAGCATTAATTATTGATTATCACAGAAACTCCACTCAATCTATCGCAACCAGTATTCACCTAACCGGAGTTACTCTTGGTTCCACATTAGGATTTATTGGAGGATGGTTAGCTGAAAAACACACCTGGCACTACGCTTTTCATGTTTTTGGCATATTGGGATTGGTCTATGCAATAATACTTCTGTTTCTTTTAAAAGACATACCCAAGAATTCAAGTGAAAGCAATAATAAGAATGAATCACAAGAAAAAGAAACAAATGGAAATGTCAATTTTGGATTAGCGGTTGTTGATCTGTTTAAAAATAGATCATTTATCTATTTGTTTTTATTCTGGGGTATTTTGGGAATTGTCGGATGGACTATTATGGCTTGGCTACCAACTTTTTTTAAAGAACAGTTTAATCTTTCACAGAGTATGGCAGGCTTTTACGCAACCGCATTTCTTTATCCTGCGTCCATAGTAGGATTATTGTTTGCTGGCATCCTATCTGACCGTTGGAGCAAGAGAAATAAGTATGCACGTATATTTGTTCCTATACTTGGCCTGTTAATTGCGGCTCCGTGTATCTTCTTTGCAAGCTATACCTCAATTTTATACATATCCATAGTTCTTTTTATGTTATATGGATTAACCAGATCATCAGTGGAAGCTAATTTTACACCAATTGCATGTAGTATTGTCAGTTTACGATATAGATCAACCGGATTAGGAATTTTAAACATGATTGCTACCACTGTTGGAGGTTTTGGCATCTATCTTACAGGAATGTTTCGTGATTTAGAGATAAGCCTTAAAATAATTTATCAAATGGTTGCTTTAAGCATAATCATTTGCGTATTTTTATTATGGTTAATCAAGAGAGAACAAAGTAAAAAAAAGGTCTAGTTCCACTATAAAAAAACTCGTATCAGATAAAATTAATATGATTTTCAGATAAAAACCCTTTTATGAATCAAGTTTTTTATAATGAATCAGATCGTATTGTCTGGGAAGAAGACCTTGAGGACTTTATTCCTTACAAGATCTTTGACGCTCATGTTCACTTTTGGGACGATTCTTTTTTGCCATTGAAAGATCCTCAACGAAATAATTTTGTAAATTCTGATTTACAAATAACCGAGAGGTGGAACAAACAGATGTTTCCTGGTCGTGACTTTGATTATTTGGTATTTGGTATGCCACTAGCTAATGTTGATATAAAAGCCAATAATGAATTTGTTGTATCAGAACTTGCAGGAAAACCAAATTCAAGAAAAAACAGACTGGTTACTCCTGAATGTAAAACTGAAGATATTTATAATGACGTTGTGAAGTATAATTTTGTGGGAATGAAACCGTATCGTCAGTTTTCCACCACAGGTGATATTAATCAATGTCGTATTCAAGACTTCTTGACACACCCACAGATGGAATTGGCTAATGAAATGGGGTTGTTTATTACATTACATTTGTCTCGTTATCACGGGTGTGCGGATGAACAAAACCTGATTGACTTAGAAGAATATACCACAAAGAAATATCCTAATATAAAATGGATACTTGCTCACTGTGCACGTAGTTTTACATACTGGCCTCTTCAAAAGGCAATTAACAGACTACGTCAAATACCCAACATATGGTATGACATATCTGCAGTTTCCGATGTGATGGCACAATATACTTTACTCAGTAAAGAAGATCATCGGAGAATTTTATATGGTTCAGATAATTTCACGGCAAATGCCTTTCACGGAAGATATGTAGCTATGGGAAGATTCTGGTATCAAATAGGAACGCCGGAATATGCGAAAAAAAATAATATTCATACAAATTCAAAACCTATATTGGCTATTTATGAGCAATTGTTAGCCTTTAAACATGCAGCACAACTTGCTCAATTAAGAACAGAACAAATTAATGATGTTTTTTATAATAATGCTAAAAAATTGTTTGACCTGAAGTCAATGTAATTAACAGTGATAATAATTCATTTTTTTATGCTAGATAAAAAATATGTCAAGAAGTCAAGAGTTATATAAAGAAGCGAAAAAGTTAATACCGGGAGGTGTCCAATTGTTGTCTAAGCGTCCAGAACAATTTTTACCAGAATTCTGGCCAACTTATTACAAAAAAGCAAAAGGTTGTGAGATATGGGATTTGGACGATAATAAATATATTGATATGAGTCTCATGGGAATTGGGTCTTGTATATTAGGTTATGCTGATGATGATGTAAATTCAGCTGTATTAAAAGTTATTGAAACTGGGAACATGACTACATTGAATGCACCGGAAGAAGTGATACTGGCAAAAAAAATTATTGAACTTCATCCATGGGCAGAGATGGTTCGCTATGCACGTACCGGAGGCGAAGCAATGAGTGTAGCTGTCAGGATAGCAAGAGCTTCAACTAGAAAAGACATCATATTGTTCAGCGGTTATCATGGATGGCACGATTGGTATTTATCCGCTAATATTTCTAGTGATGCAGCCCTCGATGGTCATTTATTACCAGGGCTCAAACCGGCAGGTGTTCCAAGAAGTTTGAAAAACACTTCATATCCTTTTTTTTACAACGATGAAGAAGAGTTCTTGTCTCTCATTAGTAGATATGAGAATAATATTGGAGGAGTAGTTTTAGAAACTGTCAGAAATCTGAACCCCAACAAGAGTTTTTTAGTAACTTTAAAAAAAGAAACTATTCGTTTGAATATACCATTAATTGTTGATGAAATCTCAAGTGGATTTAGACTAAACTGTGGAGGAGCACATTTGGTGCTTGGTGTGAAACCGGATATTGCCGTTTTCGCCAAAGGTATAAGTAATGGTTATCCTATGGGGATTATAATTGGTAATAAAAAGTATATGGATGCAGCTCAAAATACTTTTATTAGTAGTACTTATTGGACGGAAAAAATAGGGCCAACTGCTACTCTGGCTACAATAGAGAAAATGGAAAAATTGAAAGTACAGAGCTATATAATGGAAATTGGAAAAGAAGTTCAAGAAGCATGGATTTTTATGGCAAAAAAACATAATTTAGAAATAAAAGTTAGTGGCATTTATCCCTTAAGTCATTTTGAATTCGCTGAATTCCCATTAATATTAAAAACCCTGTTTACGCAAGAAATGCTCACAAAGGGCTTTTTGGCAACAACATCATTTTATCCTTCTTATGCTCATAAACAGCAACATATTAAAAAATATATTTGTGCAATCGATCAAACATTTAAAATAATTAAACAATCGCTGAAAGAAGGAAATCCTAAGACGTATTTAAAAGGTCCAGAATGTCAATCAGGGTTTAAACGTTTGACTTAAAACAGTCTAATTTAATTGGAATTATATTATGAGAGAAAGTCGTGTATTGAAAAAATTAAGAAACGGAGAAGTTGTAATTTGTTTTAAACTGAACTTATCAGGGGGAGAAGTTGCAGAAATTGCAGCCATGTCAGGATTTGACTGCCTATGGGCTGATCGTGAACATGTTGCACAGGACTGGTCGGATATAAAAGCACAGAACTGGGTGGCTAAAGCATACGATACAGATTTGATGGTACGCGTTTCACGGGGGAGTTACAGTGACTTGATAAAACCGTTGGAACTGGATGCCACCGGAATTTTAGTTCCACATATCATGAATGTGGAAGACGCAAAAAATATAATCCATTATACCCGATTCCATCCTGTCGGCAGACGCCCGATTGATGGGGGAAATGCTGACGGTGGATATACGAACATTGCTTTTGATGAATACCTGAGAAAAGCAAATGAACAACGGTTTATTGCCTTACAGATTGAAGATCCTGAACCGTTGGATGATTTGGAAGCAATTGCTGCATTGGAAGGATACGATATGTTGTTTTTTGGACCCGGCGATTTCAGCCAGGGCATCGGTGCCCCTGGCGAATGGGAGCATCCGCAACTAACAGAAACACGCAGACGGGTAGCAGAAGTTGCATGTAAATACGGAAAATTTGCAGCAACTGTGGGAAGTCCGCAAAATGCCCAGGAACTAATCGACATGGGCTACCGTTTTATCAGTATGGGTGCTGACGTGATCGGATTAAGTTCATACTGCCATAACATTATGAACAACATCAATCAGGTAAAAGAAAAAAACAAATCTGCCGGAGTCTATTAACTATGAAAAAAAGAAAATTAGGAAATACGGGGATAGAAGTTTCAGAAATTGCTTTTGGCGGTGTTGAAATCGGACTCCCTTATGGTATTGGAGTCAACAGCGACAAGGATATGATCTCCGAAGCCAAAGCGATAGACCTGCTTCGTTTGGCACTGGATTCGGGTATAAATTTCTTCGATACAGCCCGGATGTACGGTAATAGTGAGCATATTATGGGTAAAGCATTCCAAAATAAACGTAGTGAAGTAATATTGGCCACGAAATGTGTCCACCTGCTTGATAACGAAGGAAACTTACCACCAAAAAATAAATTAAGAGAAACTGTTGAAAAATCCATGTATGAAAGTCTGAAAGCACTTCAAACAGATTATGTGGATATTTTTATGCTTCACCAGGCAACCGTAAAAATTCTTGAAAACGAAGAAATCCTAACTGTTTTCTCCTCCCTGAAAGATAAAGGGTTATTTAAAGCAGCCGGCGTTTCAACATACACTACAGAAGTAACGGAAAAAACGATAGATATTGGATTCTGGAATATGATTCAGCTGCCTTTCAATCTTATGGATCAACGGCAAGGAGAACTGTTCAAGAAAGCAGATGAGAAAGGAATCGGCATTGTAGTAAGATCTGTTTTATTAAAAGGATTGTTAAGTGACAGGGGGAGAAATCTTCACCCAGCCCTCAAAGACGTAGAAAACCACATTGCAAAATACCATGAATTATTGGAAGGAACCAATTATAAATTGCCGGCATTAGCCACCAAATTTGCATTGTCATTTCCGGAAGTTTCTTCCGTATTGGTGGGTATTGACAAGCAAGAATATTTGGAAGAAGCACTAAGAACGGTGGATGGAGTCTATTTAAGTAAAGAAAAACTGAATAAAGCGAGGCAATTAGCATATCCCGAACCGGAATTTATTAATCTTCCCTATTGGGATAAAATGAAATGGTTAACATAACAGATAAAATTAAAATACATGATAAAAATTGGTATAATCGGAATGAGTCCTGGAAATGCTCATCCCTACTCATGGTCATCTATTATAAATGGAGTTTTTGATGCCGGTGAAATAACGAAAGTCGGTTATCCGGCTGTTGCAAATTATTTAGAAGCAAATAAAGACACACTCGGAATATCCAACGCAAAAGTGACGTGTGTATGGACACAAGACCGCGTAACTTCGGAAAGTATCGCTAAATCAAGCAGAATACCTCTAATAGTGAATAAGCTGGAAGATATGATACCTCTCGTGGATGCAATCCTCTTGTCAAGAGATGATCCTGAAAATCATGTAGCTATGGCTAAACCCTTTTTGGAAGCGGGAATACCTATTTTTGTCGACAAACCACTTGCAAATACAAAAGAAGACCTGCAATACTTTGCTGATGAAAATGCTAAAGGTAAGCTGATCATGTCTTGCTCGTCCATGCGCTACGCCAACGAAGCCAGGATTGTAAAACAAGAGATTGACTCATTAGGTAAGCTCGAACTTGCAACAGCGGTGGGCAAAAAAGATTGGATCAAGTACGGCGTTCATATCGTGGAAGGATTATTCTCTATCTTGAATGACCCTAAACCCATATTTGTCAAATCCATAGGCAAAACAAACAAAGAGATCGTGTATATTGAGTTTGCTGATGGTTTTCAGGCAACAATACATTTGTTTATGGATATTACGGGTACATTCCAGATATCCTTATTTGGACAACTGGGATGGCGATTAATTGATATAAAAAACTCCTACTCTATGTTCAGAGACAACATTATTGAATTTGTCAGATCCGTAGAGCAAGGCACCTCCCGGCTTTCTTTCGATAAAACAGAAAATATCCTCCGGACCATCATCGCGGCTATCGAAAGTTCCAAGCAAGGAGGGAAAACCATAGATATGTCTAAGTTTTAACAGATTAAAAATGAACATAAAAGATTTATTGAATTTAAAAGGCAAAATAATTTTGGTTTCAGGTGGTGCTGGACACTACGGTAAATGCATCGTAGAAGGATTGGCAGAAGCAGGAGGAACCGTAATCATTGCTTCCCGTAATATGGATAATATAGTGAAAACTGTGTCTAAATTCCGGGAGGAAGGATGGGATGTACATTCCATGCCCGTTGATCAAGGGGATCATGACTCTGTTGTAGCTCTGAAAGTGGCAATAACCAAAAAATTTGGAAAATTAGACGTTTTTGTAAATAATGCCGTATCAAGACCGATGAAGACGTACAATGATCCCATTGAAAATTTTGCTGAATCCATGCGTATAAATGCGACCGGAGCTATGGACATTTTACGTGAAATGGCAGATTTAATCGAAGAAAGTGGTGGTGGAAGTATAATAAATATTGCCTCTATGATGGGAATGTTTGGTCCGGATCTTTCCAACTACGAAGGTACGAATATGGGCATACCGCCTCCCGATTACTTTTTCCACAGGGCGGGGATAATCAATCTCACCCGGTACCTGGCCCGTATTTATGCCGGGAAAAACATACGGGTGAATTGCGTTAGCCCGGGAGGTTTATTCAATAATCAACCCGAGCGCTTCCTGGAGAATTACAACAAAAAAGTTCCTTTGGAAAGAATGGCAAACAACGACGACATAAAAGGCCTGATGGTGCTGTTGGCATCGGATGCCGGCGCTTATATAAACGGAGAAAACATTTTGATGGATGGCGGAATGCATGCGTAGCACCCCCATACCCCATCGGCGGAAATAATAAGGTTGAACATATGCAAAGGAATAATCAAATTGCTTTCAAGGGGATTATAATTTCAGATTCTGAAGTAGTTAAAGGATATCTCACAACAAGTGGAGGAAAAATTATCGATATAGGAGAATCTCCTCCGGGATGTGATGTGATTGATTTGGGTGAATCGTATATCACGCCCGGATTCATTGATTTGCATATACACGGCATTCACCGCATGCTGGTGGACAACGGTGCGGAAGACTTGAAAGAAATCTGCAAAATTTTACCTCAATACGGAGTTACCGGATTTTTGCCCACACTAGCTCCCAGGCCTAAAGGAGAAGATGCTGAGTTTCTCTCGGAGTTGTCCAAAACAGAAACTGAAGGAACGGAAGTACTGGGTTTCCACCTGGAAGGGCCGTTTCTCAAGATCACAGGAGCTTTAGGCGCCGGGGCCATCTCCGGGGCAGATGAAGGAAGGGTACATGCTCTGATTCATGCGGCGAAACCACATAAAGCGATTTTCAGCATTTCTCCGGACGTAGACGGAATCGAGAAACTGTTGCCGTTGATGGCAGCCAACGGCACCCCTGTCTTTATGACACACACTGCCGCCACAGTTGAACAAACTCAGCTAGCCATAGAATTGGGCGTTCGACACGCTACTCATTTCTACGATGTATTCCCCTGTCCCTCTGTTTCCGAACCCGGTGTGCGACCTTGCGGAGCCGTTGAAGCCATCCTGGCAGACGAGCGGGTAAGTGTGGATTTCATCCTGGATGGCGTACATGTTGACCCCGTGGCGGCAAAAATGTCTTTGATCAGTAAAAGGAAAGGGCCGGGCAAGGTCTGTCTCGTTACAGATGCCAACGTAGGTGCGGGATTAGAGCCCGGACAATTCTCGTTCGGCAATTTGGGAGATATCTGCTTTGCGTACAAAGGCGCTCCTGCACGTTCCGTAAAGGACAACACATTGGCAGGGAGTGGCCTGACAATGGACCGGGCTTTAAAAAATGCCGTGAAATGGCTGGATTTGGATTTGGTGCAAGCATCAAAGTTGGTAAGCCATCATCCGGCTCAGGTTCTTGGCCTCGGTGATAAGAAAGGATTATTAAAGGAAGGTTACGACGCCGATTTCGTCGTATTAGATGAAAATCTGGATGTTTTACGAACATGGATAAACGGTAAATGTTTTTTTGAAAGGAAATAATATGAAACAAACTCAAAAATTTGAGCCTGACCCTGGGCATAATACAGGACATCAGCAATTCGACTTCAATCCCTCTGAATGGGTACCCTTTAAGGACAAAAAAGAAATCAACAGGGTGTTAGCCATCAAAAGAGAGGATATAGAGAGACACGAAAACCCCGATTTTAAAATTAAGGTTTTACCTGATTCAGATGTCGAATATTATTGGATAACGGACATGTTCAGAAGAATCAAGCATTCTTCGGATACCGGGGAAAAACTCGTAATGATACTCCCCAATCCTGCCCCGCTTTACAGACATCTGGCCAGATTAATCAATGCTTGTAATATAGACTGCCGGAATGTCTATGCTTTTGCTATGGATGAATACGCCGATGAAAACGGAAATATTGCGCCTGAAGGGTGGGAATTTGGTTTTACTCACGCGATGATGAAATATTTCTATTATGAACTGGATAAAAGGCTGAGGCCGCCAAAAGAGCAGTTTGTCGGATTTACCAACAAGAATGTACATGATTACAGTAAAATGATTGCTGACCGTGGTGGGGCCGACATATGCTACAGTGGGCCCGGGTGGACAGGCCATTTAGCCTTTATCGAACCGGATGCGCCCGAATTCCGGGGTTCCCTGGAAGACTGGAAACAGATGGGAGCAAGGGTCTGCACGTTAAGTCCTTTCACTCTCGCTCAAAACTCATTACACGGTGTTTTTGGCAAGAGCGGAAATTTGGCGGCAGTGCCTCCAAAGGCTGCGACAATAGGCCCCGCTGATGTAATAAATGCCAAACACCGCTTTGACACACACGCTATTACTGTACACGGTACAACCACCGCATGGCAACGATTTACTACGCGTCTCGTACTGCACGGACCGGTAACGCCGCTTGTGCCCGAATCCATCCTTCAGACATTGAGGACCGACGTATACGTATCGGAAACCATCGCACAAAACATAGAAACAGACTGGAACAAAGGATATTAAAAAAACATTAAAGATGACTGAATTAAAAGCCGGCGCAGCAACCGTAAATATTACCCCGCAAGAATCACATTTCTTGTTCGGTTACCCGTTTGTTGATAGAATGAGTACCGGCACACACGATGATTTGTTAAGTTCAGCTTTGTATTTAACGGATGGGAAGAATCAGGTTTTGTTTATTTCCAACGACGTTATATACGTGAGTAAAGCATCTACAGCTCGGATAAGAGAAGAAATTTCTAAAGAAACCGGGATACAGGCTTCCAATATACTGGTAGCGGCAACACATACACATTCAGCTCCGGTTACTGTAGATGTGGTAATCAGTGCGAACGACCCAATCGTTCCAAAAGTTGATAGAAACTACCTGAAATTCATGGAGGAGAGCACCGTAAAAGCAGCTTGCCAGGCAGTTGAGAATGCAACGTTGGCGGAGATTGCCGTTGTTGTTGGAGACGCAACCGGTGTGGGAACCAATCGACACAATCCTGAGTGGGCAAAAGACACGGATGTTCCGGCAGTATTTGTCAAAAATAAGTACAATGATGAATTTATCAGTTGTATGCTGATTTGCAACATGCACCCTACCATATTGCACGAAAACTCAACACTGTACAGCAGTGATTTTCCGCATTTTGTCCGAAAAACCCTTCAGGAAGTAGTTTTAGGAAATGACCGTCCGGTCATCTATTTTACCGGGACTGCCGGGAATCAAAGCCCGAGACACGTGACAAAATCCAACACATTTGAAGAGGCCAAACGAATAGGACAGATTGTTGCAGATTCCATCAGCTCCAAGCTAACGGAGACGGTGACTTTCTCCTCCCATATACCTGTTTCAGCCGCTCAAAAATTCGTCGATTTGCCCAAACGGGCTTTTCCCTCGATTGAATGGGCAGTTGAACATCGCGACAAAACCAAAAAACGTTTCGAAGAGCTTAAAAAGAATTCAGAAATTCCGCAGGAGGTCCGCACGGCAGAAGTGAACTGGTTTGGTTCAGAAGAACTCCTGTATTTGTCGAAATTAGCTCAAGACAACAAATTGGGAAAAGCATACCAAAGCTCTCTACCTGCTGAAATACAAATAATTAAAGTGGGTGAATGGAAATTTGTAGCCTGGCCAGGGGAGGTGTTTGTAGAGTACGGCATTGAACTGAAAAATCATGCTAAAGAGATCGCTTTGATAACCTATGCCAATGGCGAACTTCAAGGTTATCTCGTTACCCAGGAAGCTCAGGACGGAGGTTATTATGAAGCTGGAAATTCTTTCTTCGATTACAAGGCCGGTAAATTAATGCTGGCCGAAACAATCAAGGAATTAAAATCGATGTGAAATGGGATTCTATCTCGGAATAGATTTAGGAACAAGTTACTTCAAGGCGGGCATATTCGATGAACAAGGAAATCTCGCCGGACTGGGACGTTGTCTTGTTATTAAACAAACAGACGATGGAAAGATCTGTGAATTGCCAATCGCTGATTTTTGGGTTACACTACGTAAATGCATTAATCGGGCAATTGAAAAGGCAGAAATCAACCCAAACGAGCTAATTGCTGTTTCCTATTCATCGCAAGCCAACAGCTTTATCCTGTTAGATGAAACGGATCATCCGTTAACTCCATTGATTCTGTGGCCGGACAAAAGAGCCGGACAAATTCCTTCCGTTCTGGACTCTTTATTGGGAAACCCTAATTTTCTAAAGAAAACAGGATTAGGAATTTTGCCCGGTTTGCAATCAATGGCAGCTAAAATAGTTTGGTTTCAAGAGAACAAGCCGGAAATCTGGGAGAAGGTAAACAGCATTGCTTCCGTTTCAGACTACCTGACATTCTCGTTAACCGGACAAAAAGTAAGCGACTTCAGTACATCTTCCATGACAGGACTGTTCGATCTACTTGAAGAAAAGTGGTGGAACGAAGCATTAGAAACACTGAATATCAACAAAAAATTCTTGTTTTCTCCCAAAAGAACAGGAAGTTTTGTCGGCACTTTAGCCGGAGAAAGAGCTATACAATTGGGATTGTCTGCCGACACGAAATTCTTCCTGGGAGGATTAGACCACCATATTGTTGCTGTAGGTGCTGGCTTAACGAGTTCAACCCAAATTTCCGAATCAACAGGCACTGTGCTGGCATGTGTGAATTATCATCAAGGATTCTCTCCGAGAGCGGGAATAAACATAGCTCCAGGCTTAAGAAAAGAATATTATTTTCAAATGGCTTTCAATGAAAATGGAGCTACAGCACTAGAGTGGTATCAAAAAAAGTTTGCTCCTGAATTATCCATTGAAGAACTGTTAAAGATGGCCGAAGGCATTGCCCCGGGAAGTGATGGTTTAAAAGCTTCTCCCTGTGTTGATAAGTTTGAATCACTTTCGGGATTCCAGAACATTACAAACAAGCATTCCCACGGACATTTTGTAAGGGCGATTCTCGAATCGACTGGTTTAAGTTTACGAGACTTAATTTGCAGTCTGGATAAAGAAAACGTATCAGAGGTGTTAATAGCTTCAGGAGGAGGAGCCCGGAGCCTTTTGTGGATGCAAATAAAGGCCGATATCCTCAATAAAGTTTTTATGGTACCCGAATGCAGTGAATTGGCCTGCCAGGGGGCCGCATTGATCGGAGCGACAGGGAATATCCAACAGGAAGAGAGGAAAGAGTCTTTCGGAAAACAGGCGAGATATGCTCAGCTGATAAACCCAAATCCAGCAGATGTAGAAAAATATAAATTGGAAAATAAATTATGAAAGAATTAAAAGAAGATGCGATCCTGCAACGGGCAATACAGTCCTTAAGGATTGAAAGCAAGGCCATTTCGGATATCATTGATTACCTGGACAAAGAGAGCTTTTTAAAAGCCGTTGAAGTATTGAGCAGCTGTCCCAAGATAATAACCTGCGCCAGCGGGTCGTCCGGTATCGCTGCAAAAAAGTTCGCACACTCGTTGTGCTGCATCGAGAGAAACGCACAATTCCTGTCGCCGGCGGAAGCCATCCACGGAGGAATGGGATGCATGAAAAAGGGAGATGCGGTAGTGATGGTCTCCCGGGGAGGAAAGACCGCCGAGCTGTTACCCATCATCGAGGTGTGCAATAAAAAAGAGGTGATCCTTATCGGGGTTACCGAGAACCTGGATGCTCCCCTGGCTAAAAATTCACAAATCGTTGTCCCCATGAAAATCGAGAAGGAGAGTGACGGGTTGAATGTCATGGCTACGGCCAGCTTCGTAGCCACGATTGCCATTTTTGACGCCATGCTTGCCTCCATTATGGAAACCACCGGGTATTCGTTGGAGCAGTTTGCCTTAATCCACCCGGGCGGCGCTGTCGGCAGCAGGCTTAACGGGTAAATAGAGTATCTGAAACCAAAAATAAAATTACCAAATAATATGTATAAGGGATTAACAATAAAACCGCCATTTTTTGAAATTGGACCTAAAGCTTACATGTATGGGGAAAGGATGCTGAGGCTGGCAAAAGCGGCCGATGAAGCTTCCGTCAAGTACGATGTGAGAATAATTCTAACACTGCAACCGTCGGATATTTACCTGCTGGCCAGGGAGACGGAACACGTGCTCATTTTTGCTCAACACATGGATCCGGTCCCGATAGGCAGGGGAAACGGCTCCATCCTTCCAGAGGCGCTAAAAGCAGCCGGCGCTGTCGGTGTCATTCTCAACCACGCCGAAAAACCGATGACCCTGGCTGATCTGTCCCGGGCAATTAGACGGGCGGATGAAGTGGGCCTGGTTTCAATGGTATGTGCCGACTCCATCCGGGAGGCAGAGGCAGTTGCCCATCTTTCTCCCAATATTATCGTGGCTGAACCCACGGAATTGATCGGCACGGGACAGACCAGCGACGAGGAGTACGTGATTGCAACCACTTCGGCCATAAAAAAGGTAAACACGGAGATTCAGGTATTACAAGCAGCCGGAATCAAGAACGGGCAGGATGTTTACAGGACGATCAGGGCGGGGGCTGACGCCACGGGCACCACCAGCGGGATCATGAGAGCAGAGGATCCGGAGGCGATGCTGGATGAAATGATCGGTGCCGTTCGAAAAGCATGGGATGATTTAAATAAATAATTGATTTACAAACTAACTAAGAAAGGAGATTAAAAAAATGAAACTTTACAGGGGAACAATTGACCTTCAGTCAAAAGATCACAGGCCGGATTTTCACAACGTGACGGACGAAGTAAAAAGAATTGTGAATGAATCCGGCGTTCAGAACGGCATTTGTGTCGTTTATTCGCACCACACCACCTGCTCGGTGATGACGCAGGAATGTTCGCACGACCTCAATTTTTTCGGCAGGGAATACCTGCAACAGGATTTGAACAACATCATGGAGAAGCTGGTGCCGACATGCAGAACCGAAGGGCAATACTTGCATCCGGGTCCGGAGCACATTAAGTTTGCGCTTACCTTCCCGGACGAAGAACCGAAAGGCAGCCTTAACACTGACGCCCACTTACGTTCCGTGTTTTTCGGGCGTTCCGAAACCATACCTCTGGTTGACGGAAAGCTCTCGTTGGGCGATTTTGGGTTCATTTACTTTGTGGACTGGGACCAGATCCGTGAAAGAAAAAGAGTCTGTGAAGTACAAATTATCGGGGAATAGGATCAAACAGCTTACAGAAGATTTCAAAAGCAATCTGACGTACCCACAAAAGGAACATGACAAGACTTGTTCGGAGATTTCTCATTGTCAAGTACATGTTTTAGTTGGTCGTTCGGAGGGCGAATGAGTTGATCCGGAAAAGCCTCTACCAATGGGCAGGTGATATCACCTGCTCCATTGGTATATAAAGTTGCCTGTGCGAAAACCGGTAAAAAAATTTGTCCGTTATCCGATCATTTCATAAACTATTATGCCCATCTGATCAGGAATCAATATGCAGAACCTAAATTTATTAAACTTTAAACGATTTTTTTTCAGATATGAAATATAGAATAATCTCAATTACATTGTTATTTTTCTCTCTCATACTGTTAAGTATCTCTTGCAGCAGTAACGAAACTACAATTTCGAAGGACACTTTCCGCGGAGTAGTTCTGTATCCAAGTGATATACGGTCACTCGAATCGGACAAACTTATTGATATTTTGAAAAGGGCGAAAATTAACCTGATAGGGCTACACTCCAACACCCTGACTGAGAATTTGGATAGTTTGAAAATATTTCTCAAAAGTCCAAATGGGCAATTATTGATTGACTTGTGCAAAAAAAATAAAATTGAGGTGGAATATGAGTGCCATGTACTACAGGAGATTCTTCCCCGTTCCTTATTTAACAACCATCCCGAATATTTTCGTGTGGATACAAATGGAGTAAGAAGGGGCGATCTCAATATGTGTTTTTCCTCTGAGGAGGCATGGTTTGTTGTTGAAAGAAATACAACGGAACTACTCAAATGGATCCAACCGACCACTAACCGCTATTTCTTTTGGATTGATGACTCATACGACGGATTTTGCCATTGTGATAAATGTAACCTTTATTCACCAAGTGATCAGGCACTGTTATACGAAAACAGAATGTTGAAGATTATCCAGAAAGTGAATCCTAAGGCTAGTTTAGCTCATTTAGCCTATGCGAGTACATTGGAAGCACCGAAAACAATAAAACCAAAAGAAGGAATATTTCTCGAATTTGCCCCTATCGGCCGAAACTATGAAGATTCTTTGTCTTCCAAACAGCACAAAGCATTAAAAAAGAATTTGGAAATCTTTCCGAAAAGAACAGCACATGTATTGGAGTATTGGCTGGATGCCTCCATGTTTTCTGGTTGGGACAGAAATAAATGGAACAAAGTTCCTTGGAATGCCAATTATTGCAAGCGGGATATTGAATTGTACCGGAGTTTGGGGATATGTTCTTTTACAACATTTGCCACATGGATGCTTCATCAACACTACTTTGAACTGTATGGACAGGATGAAACGGTTGAAATATTAAAAGAATACGGGTCTTTGTTAAATGGGGACTAAAACGAGTGCTAATGTAATTCCGTTAAAAAGATGCGAAACGTTAATTTTTTGGTCAGTCTGATTGTTATGTTTTTGTCGGGTGAAGGATGTCGACTCAAACAACCCGATACATTTCTTATTGAATACCACACATCCGAAATTCAGATTGACGGGGATATCGATGGAATGGAATGGAGCCGCTCAACTACCTTAACTGATTTGTATTCTCCCTGGGCACCGGCAGAACGAGACAGTACAATTTTTCGTTGTTTTTTCTCTCAAAAATATTTTAATTTTTGTTTCGAGGTTATCGATAGAACCCTGACGGTTTTGGAATATACGGATGAAATAACTGTTGCGAAAGGGGATCGGGTTGAATTGTTTTTTAGTCCTTCTTCCAAACTATCCTCCTACTATTGTTTGGAAATAAATCCAAATGGGTATATTCTGGATTATAAAGCGCAGTTGTATCGTAAATTCAACTATTTGTGGAATTTTAATCATCGTGATATTGTTGGTAAGATCACGTCAACCGGCTATGTTGTGGAGGGACGCATCTCATTATCAGAATTAAAAAAAATAGATATCGATCTTGATAAGGGTTTTTGTTTAGGCATCTTCAGGGCTGATTTTACAGGAGAAAATGAAAATTCCGTAATTTGGTACTCTTGGTTAAATCCCCATACAAAAGATCCGGATTTTCATATTCCTTCAGCATTTGGAAAATGTAAAATGAAACAGCTATGACCTATTTTTAAAGGCCCAAGCACAGTCAAGTTTTTTTAAATCCGAATTCTTTCTTTGTGAAGAAAGTACCAAAACCTGAGAAAATTGTTTTATTTTTACCGCAAAAAATTATATTCATTCAAACAGCTTTATGACAGAAAAGGAAAAAATGATTCGTGGAGAATTGTATATGGGTTCAGGTGCTGAATTATCCGGAGAACATTTGAATTCTGTACGATTATGCAGGGAGTACAACGCAATCGATCCCGTCGAAAAAGGGAAGAGATCCGAGATATTGAAGGAACTTTGTCCGGTGCAAGGAGACAATGTACATATTGAAGGGCCTTTTTTCTGCGACTACGGATATAACATCCACTTCGGAAACAACGTCTACATCAATTATAACTGCACAATACTCGACGTGACAACTGTAACTATCGGTAACGATGTACTGATAGGTCCTTCTGTAGAAATATATACAGCTGCACATCCGGTTCAATGGAAGCAGAGAGCTACGAGAATTGAATTTGGGAAACCTGTCTTCATCGGAAATAATGTGTGGATTGGAGGAAACACAACCATCTGCCCGGGGGTCAGCATAGGTAACAGAACAATTATCGGTGCAGGGAGCGTAGTAACTAAAGATATACCTGACGATGTAATAGCGGCTGGGAATCCCGCAAGGATAATAAAACGGCTGGATACCGAATATTCACTGTAGCTAAAAATGCATGCGATAGCGTACTGATAATCATAAAGAAGAAAATAATGTTTTGTTTATTGTTTGTGGCATTCTGTTTGAAAGGACAGTCATAAACTCCGTCAACCCTTGAAATTCCCGGGGAGGGAACTACACAACCGACACTTCAAAGTGGTTAAGGGAATTAGAGGAAAGTATCGTTCCCGAAGCGAAGAGATTTTCGTTTCACTGGTTTTTTCCTATTTCGCTGAGTTTGGAGATCCGCTGAAAGATCCCGAAGTATCCTCTTACTCCGATTTTCTACTGCTACGTATCGCACAGGAAGCAGGAAGCAGGAAGCAGGCAGAATGCGAAAGACGCAAATATTCAGGTTAATACATCCTGGGAACTTGGTTCTGTCCCCGTAATACCGGCTTACAGAACATGTCAGGAACTTGTCGAACGAATCCACCGGGGACAGCCAACAACAAATTCACCACGGTCGGTATTCCTTAACCACACCTTAATGTAGTTAAGGAATGAAAAGGACAAACTCGCCCCGAGTCCGTAAATTCATTCATATACCGACATCAACACCGGACCGATAAGTCCGGCCCGCGGCTCACCCCGGTACGGTGTAGGGATAGTCTGATAGTGGTTAGACAGGGTACTGTACACCAGTACCTCGATATCGTTCTTACCATCTTTCACCAGTCCGGTAATGTCCAACTCATAGGGAGGGCTGATCAACACGCCAGCTGACTGCCCGTTAACTGTCACCTCGCAGGTAGCCACCACCTCTCCCAGTTTCAGCATGATCTGCTTTGCCCCCGCGGTGTTATTCAGTTCGTACGATTGACGGTAACGGATCCCTCCGGAATAGTATCGTAACGCTCCCTCCTGTGACCAGTCTCCGCTCTTCATAAGTCCCGTTGAAGTTTTCAGTGTCACCGGTTCCCGCACCACAGCCGTACCCTGGTAACCTTTTTCCGCACGCACCGTGAAGGCAACCGTTGCTGTTCGCTCTTTCTTCTTCCTGAGTGTCACCCGATAACGGTTCATACCTCTTTTACCGGGTGTACGAAGGATCTGACTCCGTGCAACCTTCTCTCCATCGATCCAGAGGTCCGTCAGTTCACCCTGCAACACCAGAGTCATCTCCTCCAGACCCGGTACTGCGTCAAAGCGGAAGTTCCACCGGTTGCGGGTACCGCCGTAAGGGTCAAACAGCAGGTGTTTGCCTGTAACCCAGCGCGACGACACCTCATCGGCATAAGGGGATGGTTTCTCCGGCAGAGGCGTCTTCTCCGGAAAGAAGAGCACCATTCCGCGCAGACGCGTGTCGTTATACAAACCCGTGCGGGGCTTATAATCTAGCTGCTCCGACCGGTCGTATTGCACCTCCAAAGCATGCCATCCCTTCTTCAGGTGGACCGTCTCTTTCATCTCCTGCCCATCCACACGCACATATTGGGGCAATACCCCGTCTGACTCTATCCTATAAACCCCACCTTTCGGGGCATATACATACGTCTTGAAGCGCTGATTTTTCCCTTTGTCTAATATAAAGAAACGATCATCCACCTTCCCTTTCAAGCCGTGGTATCCCTGTGCTCCCGGATTGTCCCAAACGCCGTACTGCCAGGAGAAGGAGACCGGTGTCCATGCAATACCGTCAGCCTGGGTCATGAGTTGCGGGCCATAGCCGTAAATACCCTCCTCCCAATTGGCATCATTATAGTCCGGTTGCATCCAGTTGCCTGGCATCCCGTTGTCCGGGGCATAGCGGAACGAGCGGGCCTCCGCTCCTATCATACCGTCGAAAGCCGGAAAGCGGTAGTCTCCCCACTTGTTCTGAAGTGTAGGCAGCAACTCCGTCACCCATTCCCGCCCTAACGGTATCTCGTAACTAAGCCGGAGGGCTGTGCGGCCCTCATCCGCCATCAGTGGTTCGCCCGGAGAGAAAACAATCAGGTAGGAGTTACCCGTCTCTCTGTTCATCCGGATGCGGGTGCCGGCTTTATCTTGAGATAACACGGGACAGGCTTGTGCGGTACCGCTGTGGGCATCCCACAGCTCCACACGACCCGTAGCCCGGAAGAAGCATTCGCTCCCCTTTTCCACATCCTTCACCATATAAATATCCTTGTTACCCACCCTGCGATGCAGTACCTTGCCCCCATCCGGCCCAGGCCGGAAGTCGGGAGTAATAAGCCCCGCAACCTGTCGTTCCGGCGCTTCGGGGATATACCAACCCACACCGCCGGCAGCATTCACCTGTTTCTTTGCCGGCTTACCCGCAGCTACCTCGGCTGCAGTAAGGCCAAATAGTTCACGCAGTATCGCCTCTACCTCGGGGTCCTTCTCTCCTTTTGCAGAAGTGGCCCTCGGCAGGCGACCTGTAGCTAGCACAATCCCTCCAGCGCGGTAAAACGCCAGCGCCCGGGTAAGGGATGAGTGGTGCATAGCCTCCATATCGGCCAAAACAAGCACTTTGTACCGTTCGTCCGCCATCCTCAGTTCACGCTCCTCAATACTCGCATCCCTCAACGAGCGAAAATCCACAAAATCAAAATCCAGTCCGCTGTTGCTCAGCCTTAGGGCCAGATCAAACACCCCGTCGGGTTTCGTACCGGGATAAGCCTGTATCGTCTCCGTTGGATACACTAGCGCAATATCACAAACATGAGAGCCCTGGCTCAGAATGAAACTCATCCGTTCGGTATAGTCTAGCCACCTTTTCATGTGAGGCCAGTAAGGCATTCGGAAATGAAAGTCGGGCGGCGCCCACTCCCACCATCCCCCGTGTGTGGAATAGTACAAGCCGTGCATGCACACCAGGTTTCCTCCGGCAACGAAGTGGTGGTCAATCTGATCGGTAAGCCAGGCTCCTGAACTGCCCCATCCCATACTGTGGAACGCCTCCAGCCAGGTACGAGGACGGCTGTAGAGGTGAGCGATGGAACTGGAAATTTTTGTTTCGAGGAAGCTCGATCCCCTTGCGGGAGCGTCGTTCCCGGGAGCGGTGAACCACGACATGGCCCGGAAGTAGTCTATGTATGCCATTGGGTCCTTGCCCCGGCTCAGATTGTCGCAACCGTACATCAATCCTCTGTCGGCATGCCACTGATAGATAGGCTTGTAGTAACGTTCTTCGGAAAGATCCATCAATACCTCGCAATAATCCATTCGTACGCGAGGAGTGACCGGACCTATGGATTCTTTTAAAGCGGGCAGATAGGGAACGATGTCATATCCTTTTCTGCGGATAAACTCCTCGCTGAAATCATCCGACCAGGTGAGCATGTGGATCGGATATGCGAGTTCATCCTGAAAAAAATAGTTCATCCCCGCGCGGCCCGCATCATCCATCCTCTCCTCAAAGCGATTGAAATATACATCCAATAATTTGTTGCCATGTTCGGGATGAATCACATAACCCGGTGCTGTAGTAATGGTGTAAATGCGACTGATTCCCTTGCCGGGAGCCCTCCATCGTATACGGCCGTCTGTCACGCTGTCTGTAAGTACTATTTTACCCGGCCATACTACTACCGTCAACAGGTTTTCTGGTTGCAAGGCATTGTAGGTTTCTCCTCCTCTGATGCTGTCCACGCGGATCACCAGCTCACCGCTGTAATCCCGGAATACCGCCACGGTGTCCAGTTCATCGGGATAGTATCCGTTACCGTTCCAACCCACGGTATAATCGTCGAGTCCGGCTCCCAGGCCACGGCGTCCAGCCTCACCCGAGAACCAATTCCAAACCTCCCACCATTTATCCGAAAAAACGTGAGGCACACCCGGTTCGGTCATACCGTAGAGTCCGTAGCCATCTCTGTTCTCCAACGTATCTATGCGCGGAGAAGTATGAATGTAACTAACAGCAAAGCCATCCACTGCTGACGAAGAGAGGATGTCCAGTTGCTCCTGCAACCGTTCTTTCCTGAGCGAGTCTCCGTTCCACCAGTAGAAAGGAACATTGCCGTAACCCCCTGGGGGAGCAGCAAAGTGTTGTAGCAGGTCACTCTCGTAGGCTTTCTTAGGATAACCCTTCCCCTTTTGTAATTGTCCGGCGACAGGCTGCTGCAGAATAGTCAGCAGCAGTATCAATAACCACCCTTTCTTCACAACTTTTGTGCTGTTTTTCATCTTCAGTATCGTTAAGGATATTTTTATGTAATAGCCCGTTGTTCCGACTCTTTTAATTTAGAATTTAAGTGTAAACCCACCCATCGCATTGAAACCCTGTGCCGGATATCCGTACCAGATATCGTACTTCTGGAGCAGAAGATTGTTGGCTTTCAAGTGAATAGCAAAGGATTCATTGATGTCGTAAAGGGCTCCAAAATTGAGGTCGTTAATGTTGTTTATTTGTACATTTGTATCATTGAAGTAGGACCACCTGTCACCGGCAAAATAATAGTTGAGCATGAATTTCAGGTTGCTCGTGGCACTAAACGTAGTACTAATATCAGTTTCGAAACCCGGTTTGTTATAGGCTTTTGCATCAGGGATACCGGTGTCATTTACGGTATAAAAATTCTTTTTTATGCGCAACGCAATATCTAAAGGCGACCAGATGTTGGATTGAAGCATTCCTCCAATATGAGAATGAGAAAAATTTCCATAAAGAGGGGCTAATGATTCCTTAATTGATGGCATATCGGGAGTCTCTGCCTGAACTATTTGATTTAATACCAAGAAATGCTCATCCTCGGTTTTCTTAAATCCTCCGAAAATATCGAAACGAAAACCACTGACTTCGCCAATCTTTGCTCCGGCTTCGATATCAACAATTGAAAAGGATGATTTTACCGGTGTCATAGGGGTGATGTAACGCGACTCGTTCATCATATCCAAATAGGTATTGCCGTCAATTCCACCTTTTATGTGAGCATAAAGGGAAGAATGTCCGGCAACCTTCAGGTCCAGTTCAATGTTTGGTGCAACCCGGAATTTTGTTCCACCCAGCATCTGAAACAATAAATCAGCTCCCAACCTGGCTTTCCAGTTCAATCCTTCAAATGCGACATAGGGATTGGCACCCAACAGCGTAAAATCATCCATACCCTGACTATAAAAAACGCCAAGAAACTTTCCATCAACCCCTACCCGGCTGTCCCCACCCTGAAAAGGCTTATCCAGTCCAACTACGGCGTCGATGTGATTTCCTTTCAAACCGGCACTCGTCAAATCCGAACCGTATTTGCTAGCAAAATTCTTGAAATCGAAAAATCCACGATAATTAACAAGGTCCGATTTGTTGGACTCTACCCCCAATCCCAAGTTGAAAACGCCCAGTGTTTGGTTTACATTGTCGTAAAAGCGGTCATTCCCGAAAGTATTGCCGTAGTAATTGAATGCATTATGCGAGTACGCGGCCTTGAGATTAAGTTTGAAGGCACTGAGCAGATGCCCGTACCGGAGCTGCCCCAGATTATCCATAAAAAAAGCCTTGTTACCCGCCGGATCACTCTCCTGTACGTAATTTATATCCCCGTTGGATGAGCTATGCAGAAAATTAAACGTGAGGTTGCTCTTTTCATTCTCGACAAGGCGATAGCCCAATGCCCCATCGATATTGGCATAATTTCCGGCTCCGAGCGAAACATATCCTTTTTTCGAACTGAAAGGAACCTCTGTCATTATGTTGGCGGGATCCGGGATAGCAATTTCCAACGGTGGCGTGGTTCTACCCGCCCAAGGCGAATAACCGGTATTGGCTTTCTTGATTGCCGGCTGCGGGACGGACGGCAATGAATTTATTTTATTGGCATCCTGCAGCGTTGGGTTGAACTCACGTTGAAGTTCCATCTGACGCCGTAACAAAGAGTCTTGTTGTTGGGCAAAAATACCGGTAGATACAAGCAACAGGGCTACACTAAATATTGTCTTTTTCATTTTCAATTATTCATTGTGAATTATAAATTACTTAGTCTTTCGTTTATCATTTGCTGAACATCGGCTTCGGAGCCTTTGTAGTTGTTTTTCAGGCTTTCAAGGTATTGTCTGGCCTGAAAATTATCGCCTTTGGCTCTGTATGTATCCGACAGGACAATCAGTGCACGCGCCATCCAGTACTGGTGCGGCGTTCCTTTTTGCATAAACGATTTCACCTGTGACTCTGCCTTGTCGTACGACTTCCACCGGTAATACGTGTCGGCAAGTATAAATTGCGCTTCCGCACCGTAAATGTTTCGTGTGTCTTGTGCCAGCGATTGGAAATCGTCCATCGCCTTTTCCACCTCGTTGACTTGCTGTAGTGATTTTCCACGCAGGTACCGGGCTTCTGCAGTTACTTCAGGCGACAGATTGGCATTAGCCAGGAAAGCAGTTGCTGCACGAGCGGCTTCGTGAAAACTTTTCAACCGGTACTGTGTACGGACAACACCCATCTGTCCCGTTTGCTGACTGCTCTGATTCCGGGCCGAGTTAGCCAGTCTGGAATAATCTGCCAGTGCCTGGTTGAGGTTTCCGTTGTTGTATTCGATGGCGGACACATAGATCAGCGCATCGTCGAGATACTTGGCACTGTTGGCATCTGCTACTTTCCTGAAATAGGTTGCCGCCTGTTGCTTGTTGCCTTTCTCATCGGCCAAAACGCCCAGATAATAGTTGGCATCGGTATGGTATGCACCGTTGGGATAACTTTGCAGGTAGCGTTGCATGCCCGATTCCGCTTCCACTTTTGAGCCACGCATATAGACACTTTCTGCTGCCAGATAAGTGAGTGAATCTTGCCGCGACACAGTGATGCGCATTCCGCCCGGCAACGAATTGGCATAATTCACGTAAGACTGAATATCGTTGAGTTCACTGTAAACGGTCTCGAGCGACAAAAGAGCTGTCTTCGCATCGTCTGTGCCGGGAAATTTCGAAATTACATTTTTATATGTCGATATACTGTTCTGATAATTTCCACCGTTGTAATACAACTGCCCCAGCTGAATACCTGCCTGGCTCGACAAAGCGCTGTTGGGATAGCCGGACACCAACTGCTGTAAAACATTTATGGCTTCGTTCTCACGGCTCATCATCACCAAAGCGCGGCTTTTTTCATAAAGCGCATCATCGAAATACTGGGATTGGGGATAACGGCGCATCAAATCGTCCAGCGCATCTGCCTTTCCCTGGTAATTGCGCTGCAATCCCATCACAAATGCTTTTTGGTACGCCGCATAGTCAGCTGCTGAAGGGTTGATGGTCGCGGCTGTAGTATAAAATCGCTCGGCTTCTGCAAAGCTCCGGTTGTAATAGTAGCTATCCCCAATCCTGTTGTGTGCATCGGCATATTCTGTCCGGTTTCTGTTAGTCTCCGCCGAGATGTATTGCTGGAAAGCAGTAACAGCCGACGAATATTGATTCTGTTTGAACCGGGTGTAACCCAGGTTGTACCAACCCATGGCATAGTTTTCATCTGCCGGCGATGCGTTTTGAGTGAATGCCTGAAAGTCTGACGCTGCATTCGGGTAGTTAGCCATGCGATAGTAGGCCTCCCCACGCCAGTAATAGGCATTGTTACGAGCTTTAGCATCGTAATTTCCCAGTGCAATGCTGTTGTTGAAATGTTGGACGGCAGCGTTCATGTCTCCATTGATAAACTCCTGTGCTCCTAACTGGAAAAGCACCATTTGCTTTGCTTCCAAAATGCGGCGACCGGGCCTGGATATGCGGTTGATGGCTGCAAGGGCAGCCTGGTAATCCTTGGTGGTTAGGAAAGTTTCGGCCAGAATATCGTTCACCTGATCGGTATATGGAGAATTTGGGAACTCTTTGAGAAAGTTTTCGAAAAGCGCAATGGATTCACTAAAAACAGAGAAGTTGGTTTCGTGCGCCAGCAACGCATAGTTAAACATGGCGGTTTCGCGTACCTGCGGGTCGAAATTATCGCGCGAAGCTGCTTCAAATGCCATTTGTGCCTGCTGTTTTTGTCCTAATTTCAACTGGGCCTGCCCAATTTGCAGCTGAGCGTTTTGCGTAAGCGCATCCCGTTCTCCAACTGCTTTTTGAAACATTTGCACAGCTTCGTTGAATCTTCGTGCTTCCATGTAAGAAAGTCCCATGAAATAGGCATCTCCCCGAAGTGGACGGGCAGTGCTGCCGAAATAATTTTCGTAATAGGGAATGGCAGTTGTTGCTCTTCCCTGGCGGTAATGGCTGTTACCCAGAACCCGATACATTTCAGTATTGTGCTCACTGCGCGGATAAGCTTTCAGGAATGAATCCGCGAGGCGGATAGCTTCATCCAGTTTGTTGTTGAAGAAGGTGGATTGTGCGGAATAAAAAGCAACCTGCTCTCCGAATTCGGGATGGTTCCGCAACCCTTCAAAACGACGTAAAGCGGCATCGTAGTTACCGTTCGTGTAATCGATATATCCGGCGTAAAAATTTCCGGCATTGCGGTATTTCTTGCTGTTCTGCGAAAGCAATCCAAAAAGCCGGTAGGCTTCATCTTTATTGTCAAGCTGTAGGTTTGCATAAGCGCTCCTAAAGCTAAAATCTTCCTGCTCCGACGGTTTCAGGTAATCCAGGTCAGCCTGGTCAAACCAAAACCGGGCAAGCTTCCAGTCTTTTTCGTCGAAATGGTATGAACCGATCAGAAATTTCACCTGATGATGGTAGATGCTTTCGGGGTATTCATCCAGGTACTCCTTCATTCGCTCACCACTGTTCTTCACCCCTTTATAAAAAGACGAAACAGCCATCATGTATTTTGCTTCTTCGATGAGCAAACGGTCGGTGCTTTCCGTGATAAATTGCGACAACAAATCCTGGGCACCTGTATAGTTTCCTTCTAGAAACATCTCTTTACCCTGGTTGAAAAGCTTCCCGGGCTGATGGTGGTAGACTGTCCGCTGCGCCATTGCCAGGTGTGTTGCAAGGGCAAAAAATAGCACGAAGATTGTTTTTTTCATATATTGCTTTGTTACACTGAGATTTCTCTCTGATTTTCTACTTTCTAATTCTAACATCTTCTAATATTTTTTCAATTCCTTTACGGATTGAAATCAGTCCGAAGTCAGCCGGACGAAGCTCCCTTTTATCGATAAAAAGTAGATCCGACACGTCATCCATAGGAGTCATCACACTATCATCAAGCGACTTACACTGGAAAAACAGATCCATCGTATGCACTTCAAAACCCGAATATACGTAAATATTCGGAATTGAAAAAAGGTACTTAGACGAAGTTATCAACAACCCTGTTTCTTCCCGAACTTCCCGGGCAATAGCCTCTTCAGCCGTTTCATACATGTCTACGAATCCGCCGGGCAGGTCGTAAGTGCCCTTTGCCGGATCTTTTGCTCTCCGGGCAATTAGCACTTCACCTTTCTCATTTTCAATTATTGCCACAACAGCAGCCGATGAATTAAAATAATAGGTAAATCCGCAGTCCGTACACTTTTTCGATTTTAAGTTGTTTTCGGAAAAGTTTCCTGAACCGCATTCGGGACAGAAGTGAAATTGATGCAGGGGGTGTTTCATTTCCTCGATATCTCCACAATCCCTGTTTTCGGTAATTCACGGTTCCGTTTTTCCACCGCTTCCACCACATTGTCGGCAAGCCGGGCAAAAGCCATGCCGGTGATACTGTCGGACTGAAGAGCCACGGGCTGTCCATCGTCGCCACCCTCACGAATGGACTGTACGATAGGGATTTGCCCCAACAATGCATACCCATTTTGTTCCGCCAGTTGCTTACAACCGTCTTTTCCGAAGATGTAGTATTTATTTTCAGGTAGTTCAGCAGGGGTGAACCACGCCATGTTCTCGACCAAACCCAGGATGGGGACATTCACCTTCTCACCCGTGAACATACTGATTCCTTTACGAGCATCGGCCAGCGCCACTTCCTGCGGGGTACTTACGATAACGGCTCCGGTAATGGGTACGGTTTGTACCAGTGTTAAATGAATATCGCTTGTCCCAGGCGGAAAATCGATCAGGAAATAATCCAGTTCGCCCCAGTCAGCATCAGTGATGAGTTGTTTAAGTGCGTTGCTGGCCATTGCTCCGCGCCAAACCACGGCATCTTCCTTCTTGACAAAGAAACCGATGGAAAGCATTTTAACCCCATAGTTCTCCACGGGAACGATCAAGTCGCGCCCTTCCATTTTTTCAGTGTAAACGGGCACATCTTCAACACCAAGCATCCGGGGAACCGATGGCCCGAAAATATCGGCATCGAGCAACCCTACTTTGTATCCTTTTTGAGCCAGTGCAATAGCTAAGTTAGTACATACGGTACTTTTACCGACACCGCCTTTTCCAGATGCCACGGCAACAATGTTTTTTACATCGGGCAACAGATCAGGTAATGCAGGCCGCGGTGCCTGTTTCGACTTTACTGAAATATTCCCTTTGATTTGGATCTTCGGGTCGGCATATGTTAAAATTGCCTGTTCCGCCATCTTTACCAGCGATTTAACAAACGGATCGTTCTGTCTTTCAGTGATGAGTGAGAAACTCACTTTCATTCCGTCAATGCGGATATCGTCTTCCACCATTCCAGCAGAAACAATATCTTGCCCCGTTCCCGGGTAACGCACATTTTTCAGTGCGTCGATAATTAATTGAGGATATATAGCCATACTATTTTGTTTAAAATTTTATAGTTGAGCATCACGGCCGAAACTGCGGTATTCGTCTTTTTCAATTTCGATATCCGGTTCCGTCCAGTTATCTTTTCTTGGGCACAGGAAACGGATGTATTTGATGCTTAAACCGCGCGCACGCCATTGTTGTTCATAAAAAGTCTGAATATTTAATACTTTATCGTTAGTCCCGGATCGGTATAAATCATCGGTATCCGCTAAAGCCGCCAGGCCGTTTTCTTCGATCATGGCTTTGGTATAGATGTAGAGGAAATTACTGTCGGTTTTGAGATGAATCACGCCTTTATCCGCAAGAATTTGACTGTAGGTGTTCATAAAGCGAGTGGAAGTAAGCCGTTTATTGATCTTGGACATCTGCGGATCAGGGAAAGTGATCCAGATTTCCGACACCTCATTTTCGGCAAAAAAATGGCGAATCAGTTCGATATGAGTCCGCAAGAAAGCGACATTCGTCAGGTTTTCGCTCAAAGCCTGTCTTGCTCCGGACCACATCCGGGCACCTTTGATGTCAATTCCTATAAAATTTTTTTCAGGGTAGAACTGTGCCAGTCCTACCGTATATTCTCCCTTTCCGCAACCGAGCTCGAGTACTACAGGGTTATCGTTTCGAAAATAATCCGTTTTCCATTTCCCCTTAAGTGGGAAACCGCCATTTTGTAATGTAGAGAAAGTATATTGAAAAACGTTCGGATAGGTCGCCATATCCGCAAACTTCGATAATTTATTTTTTCCCATTTTCGGTTTTCTCCATATTTCTATATACAAAAATACAAATTTAACTTTAAATACGACAATACATCCCCGTAAACAACCATCTATTTCCAGTATGAAATTGTAAGCGATGCAAACAATCTATTGGCCTTATTTCAATAAACTTCATCAATCCAAATCTTTTTTCCTATTATTTATTATTTTACTATACAGTTGATTATTAACAAAGTAAAACAGCCTGTTTTGAAAGAATACTTTTTATCTTATCTCAATATTTTTTTTTGAAAAAAGTGATAAAGTTTCAATTTATTACTTACCTTTGTCAAGCGGATTACTATAAAATACTCTTTATATTATGAAAGTAAATGACATAATGACACAACTTGAGGCTAAGCATCCCGGCGAGGCCGAATATCTTCAGGCAGTAAAAGAAGTTTTAACTTCTATAGAGGACGTTTACAATCAACATCCTGAATTTGAGAAGGCAGGAATTGTAGAAAGAATTGTGGAGCCTGACCGGATTTTCACTTTCAGAGTGCCTTGGGTGGACGACAACGGAAAAGTTCATGTAAACATTGGTTATCGCGTTCAGTTTAACGGAGCCATCGGCCCTTATAAAGGAGGTATTCGCTTCCATCCTTCCGTCACGTTATCTACACTGAAATTCTTAGGATTCGAACAAACATTTAAAAACGCACTAACTACATTACCTATGGGTGGTGGAAAAGGCGGATCGGACTTTTCTCCTAAAGGGCGTTCTGAAGCGGAGATCATGCGTTTCTGTCAGGCTTTTGTAACCGAACTCTGGCGCGATTTAGGCCCCGACACCGACGTTCCTGCCGGCGATATTGGTGTTGGTGGACGCGAAGTGGGATACATGTACGGAATGTACAAAAAATTAGCCCGGGAACATACGGGAACATTCACTGGAAAAGGGCGTTCGTTTGGCGGATCGCGTCTTCGTCCCGAAGCTACCGGGTTTGGGGCCTTGTATTTCGTGAATCAGATGTGTGAGACCCACAAAATCGATTTGAAGGGCAAAACGGTTGCTGTTTCAGGTTTTGGCAACGTTGCCTGGGGAGCTACGATGAAGGCCACCGAACTAGGTGCCAAGGTGGTTGCCATCTCAGGCCCCGACGGCTATATCTACGATGAAGACGGTATCAACACACCCGAAAAATTCAATTATATGCTGGAACTTCGCAATTCGGGAAACGATGTGGTGGCACCTTATGCCGAAGAGTATCCGAATGCCAGGTTCTTCCCGGGCAAGAAACCTTGGGAATGCAAAGTGGATATAGCATTGCCTTGTGCCATTCAGAACGAACTGAACCTGGAAGATGCAAAAAGACTAAAACAAAATGGTGTTACACTCGTTGCTGAAGTTTCCAACATGGGCTGTACGGCCGAAGCGGTTGACTTCTTTATCGAAAACAAAATTTTGTTCGGCCCCGGAAAAGCAGTAAACGCAGGAGGAGTAGCCTGTTCCGGATTGGAAATGACGCAGAACGCCATGCACATCTCCTGGACAAACGAAGAAGTGGACAAGTGGCTGCATCAGATCATGAGCGAGATCCATGATCAGTGTGTTGCACACGGAAAAGAGGATAATTACATCAATTACGTAAAAGGTGCAAACATTGCCGGCTTTATGAAGGTAGCCGATGCCATGATGGCTCAGGGCGTATTATAAAGATACATCATTAATACTATTTGAAAACCGCAGAAGAGCCGTAAGGATTTAGCCTTGCGGCTTTTTTGCGTAAACCGGCTAACCTTTTTCTATTATTTCTTATCTTTGTCTTTTATCAGTGAACGGACATTATCATGAGCAAAAAATGGCTGATTGCAGTCACCGGAACTTTCACGCACTTGTTGTTGGGAACTGTTTATGCCTGGAGTTATTTTCAAAATCCCATAAGTGAATCTGCAGGCTGGAACAACGCTCAGACTGCCTGGGCATTTAGTTTATCCATTTTTATGCTGGGAGTTACCTCCGCCTGGGCTGGAAACAAAATGTCGGTCTATGGTCCACGCAGATTGTCAATGATCGGCGGAGCGCTTTACGCCTTTGGATACCTTGTTTCGGGTTTCGCACTTGCCCACCGGTACCTGTTTTTACTCTATTTCGGGTTTGGAATCATGGGAGGAATAGGATTGGGATTAGCTTATGTTGCCCCTGTGGCAACTGTCTCTGCGTGGTTTACTCACAAACAGGGGTTGGCAACCGGGATGGTAGTAATGGGGTTTGGCTTCGGAGCATTGGTAATGTCCAAGTTTTTAGCCCCCCTTTTACTTCGACTATCGGATGGGAATTTGAGTACTACATTTTATTATGTGGGAGCGGTAATGATCGTGTTGATTCCTGTTCTGGCATCGTTTCTGCAACTACCCAAACCGGATAAAACCCATGAAAAGAAGCTGGAGAGAATCTCTATTGCCCGGCATATCCAAAGCAAACCGTTTATCGTTGTCTGGTTAATTTTTACGATAAATATTGTAGCGGGAATGATCTTTATATCTTTTCAATCACCTCTGTTACAAGATATACTAAAAATGCGGATGTCCGACGGTACAAACTTTTCTGACGGTGAAACGATGGCTTCTCTGGCCGCTGCGGGCGCTACGCTTATTGCTGTCAGTTCTGTTTTCAACGGCATGGGCCGATTTGCCTGGGGCAGTATCTCCGACAAAATAGGCAGGATGTATACTTTCCGGATTCTACTGGCATTACAGGCGGTGATTTTCGGATTGCTTATTCTCGTTCATCATCCGGTTGTTTTCTCTGTTCTGGTTTGCATTGTGTTGTTATGTTACGGTGGCGGGTTTGGCGTCTTGCCATCGTTGACAAAAGATATGTACGGAAGTAAATTGATGCCTTCGCTGTATGGCGCATTCCTTACCGCGTGGAGTATGGGCGGAATTATTGGCCCGCAAATCGTGGCTTTCATGAAAGACAACTATGCAGAGAAGGCCGGCTTGTTTGCCTTTGTTGTGGGCGGAGGGCTGTTGATTGTCGGTTTTTTCACCAGTTTTTTGTATCGAAGAAAAGACGTCATAAATCTTGAAAATTAAAAAACATGACCCCCTTCCTCCTCCGCATAGCACAAGCATTCTATTCCAAATACGAAAATGAGATATATAAACTGTCGTTCGTTTTCCCGAACAAACGTGCGGGGGTTTTCTTTCAGAAATACCTGGCTGAAATTGCAGGGAAACCGGTTTTTTCTCCCCGGATAATTACCATCCAGGAACTGTTTGAATCGCTTTCCGCCTACCGGACCGCCGACAAGACAGAAATGCTGGTAATGCTTTATGAACAATACATTCGTATCGGAAGGTCTGAAGAGCTTTTTGATGATTTCCTCTATTGGGGAGAGATATTGCTTAACGATTTCAACGATGTAGACAAACACCTGGCAGATGCCCGGCAATTGTTCAGAAACATCCACAACCTGAAATCGATGGATGACGACCTGCCCTACCTTACCCCTGAACAGATTAACGCTATACGCCGGTTTTGGACTGCCTTTATGCCGTACGAAGGCAACGAGACCAAACGGGAGTTTCTGGAAACATGGCAGATTCTGTTCGAGCTCTACACGGCCTTTCGGGAAACCCTACACAGGAAAGGATACGCTTACGAGGGAATGTTGTTCAGGGAGGTGGCAGAAAGGGCAAAAGAAAAAGAAGACATTGAACTGCCTTTTTCTGAACTGGTTTTTGTCGGATTGAACGCACTCACACCTACCGAAGTAGAATTGATGAAGTACCTAAGGAACAGGGGTGTTGCCGATTTTTACTGGGATTACGAATCTCCGTTGGTTCGCGATAAAAAAAACCGTTCATCGCGGTGGATTCAGGAAAACCTGTCGCGCTTCCCTTCAAAACTGGAATTCGGCTCAGGCATTCCGAATGCGGAAAAGCCCGACATAAACCTTATCGGCATTCCTTCCGGCGTGGGGCAGGCAAAAACTGTGAACCGTCTGCTTTCACAACTGCTCAATAACAAGAGCATTACCGGGTCCAATGCCGGATTAAACACGGCGATAGTCCTTCCCGACGAAAACCTGTTACTGCCCGTCCTCTATTCCATCCCTCAGGAAATCGAAAAGATAAATGTCACGATGGGGTATTCGTTGCAACATTCATCCGTAGCAAGCCTGACGGAAAGCATTGCCCGGCTGCACCACAACACAAGGACAATGGATGGCGAAACGGCGTTTTATTTCCGGTTCGTACTGTCGGTGCTCAATCATCCCCTGGTGACCCGGATAGCACCATCCGAAACCGAGGAGTTGAAAGCCTATATCCAACAACACAACCGTGTTATCCTTACGGTTTCCGAGCTTGGCACGCATCCCTTCCTGAAGCTTATCTTCTCACCCATAGTGGATTGGACAAAAATCGGAGAATACCTGAAATCGATATTATCGGAAATTTACCGACACCTGACTTCCGAGAAGCACCCGGATGAAGGGGGATTTACGGGCGACACACGTTCCATTGACCTTGAACGGGAATTTATTGTCCAGTATTACAAATCGATAACCCGCCTGCAGGATACGTTATCATCTGTGCAAAACATGTCGATTGACACCTATTTCCGTTTATTTAAGCGATTAACTGAAAACCTCAGCGTATCATTTTCCGGCGAGCCGTTATCGGGTTTGCAAGTGATGGGAGTACTGGAAACGCGCGTGATAGATTTCGAAAACCTGATCATTCTATCCATGAACGAAGGTGTTTTTCCACTTAAAAACGCCACCAACTCTTTTGTTCCTTACACCCTCCGTAAAGCTTTTGACTTACCAACTTACGAGCACCAGGACAGCACATATGCTTACCATTTCTACCGGATGATAAGCCGCGCTAAACGCATTTTCCTCCTCTACGACACACGCACAGAAGAGATGCAGACGGGTGAGGTTAGCCGCTATTTTTATCAGTTGAAATACTTATACAGCCAGCACTTTCATCTGAAAGAAAGCGTAGTTTCCTACAACGTTTCGGCCCCTCATGTTTCTCCGGTCTCGGTTGAGAAAACACCCGAAGTGATGCGTAAGCTACAGAAATTTCGTGCCGGCGGCGACGCCAGCTTATCTGCTTCACTCATCAACAATTATATCAATTGCCCCTTGCAATTTTATTTTTCTGCCGTTGAAAGACTATCCGAAGAAAAGGAAGTGCAGGAGTCGGTAGAGTCCGATGTATTCGGCACCATGTATCATGCCATTATGCAGCACCTTTACAACCGTTACAGGGGCAAGTCGGTCCTGCCGGATACATTGAACGCCATAATCCAAAACGATGATTACCTGACCGACCTGATTGAGCGATCTTTTGCCGAACATTATTTCAAGCAAAAAGATAAACCACGCGCACTCACGGGGCATCATTTCCTGATCGGAGAAATTCTGCGCGATTATGTAAAGCAGACTCTTCGGTTCGACACATCGTTCACACCGTTTGAGTATGTGGATTCGGAATTCGTTTTCAGGTCAATCCACCAGGTTTCAGGTGATTTATCGGTAAATATAAAAGGAAGTATCGACCGGATAGATAAGGTAGCCGGGAGATTACGCATTATTGATTATAAATCGGGGAAAGGCGAATTAAATTTCAGGAATATTGAACAGCTTTTCGACAACACCAAAGTTAATCGCCCCTACCAGATATTGCAGGTTTTTATTTATGCACTTTTTTATAACAGTCCATTACCGGTTTCTCCTGCCGTTTATTACCTGAGGAATATTTTCAGGGAACACAACCCGGCCATTACCTTTGCAGGGGAGCCCATCACCGATATTTCGGTTTATTTATCCGCGTTTACTGAAAAATTAAATGTTTATCTAGAAGAAATCTTCGATAAAGACATTCCTTTCGTCCAAACACAAAACGAAAAAAACTGCGAATGGTGCGCATTTAAGGATATTTGCAGAAGATAACGGAAATTATTCTGTTTTCCTGTCCTTTTTTGGATTAAAATAACTACTTTTGCCCTATAACACTTTCTGGTTTTAAATTTTAAATTTTAACAAAAATGAAAAAAACGAAACTATTATCGAAAGCTATTTCGTTGATGTTGGCTGGAGCCATTTTATTTGCAAGTTGTAGCAGCAGCACCCTTATTCAATCCAGTCCAAGCGGTGCAAAGGTGTACCTCAACGGCGAGTATGCCGGGGTTACCCCATACACACATACCGACACCAAGATTGTGGGAAGTAGCACGCAGGTGAGATTAGAAAAAGAAGGTTATGAAACACTGAATACCGCTTTTTCCAGAAATGAAGATGCCGATGTGGGAGCTATCATTGGTGGGATTTTCTTCCTGTTCCCGTTTTTGTGGACCATGAAGTATAAACCTGTACGCACTTACGAGTTGGTTCCGTCAGGAAATGCCTCACTAACAGGAAGCGACAATATTACAACTGCACAAAAGGGATTGGTAAAAGATGCAAATGGAAATGAATACATTTCCGGTGTGCTGAAAGATTAATCCTCAGTATATACTTACAAAAGAAAAGACAATCTCACCGATTGTCTTTTCTTTTTCTCCTCTTCCACACCGTTGTTTCCAATACCCTGTTTTCGGTAATGCGGGAAGTTTTTCTCACGGTGAGTTCCATGTCAAACGGCTCACGTTCCATCCCAAAATGATTTCCGAGTACCGCTTTCAATCCATCCAGTGTAGTTACAGGCTCTCCGTCCTTCTTAAATCCACCCAGCCACTTTTCGCGCTGCGTCCTCAACAGATCCCAGTTATAAGAAGATACAATAACGAGATAACCTCCATCGTTCACCCGTTCGTGAATGTGCGACAAAAACAAGCCCGGATCACTCAGTTCCTCCAACAGGTTGGGCATAACGATAATGTCGTATCCCGTATAATTGGGTTTCAGATTCATGGCATCGGCCTGCATAAAAAGAAGGCTCCCTTTTCCTTTTTCGAGTCCGAAATCCGATAAGACCACATCGCGGAAATGGACCAGTTCCCCTTCGTCTTTCATCGTATAACGCATGTATCCCTGTTCCTGCAACTGAATGGGAATACGAATCATGCGGGCAGTGAAATCCAGCGCGGTAACATCATTGAAATACTGTGCCAGTTCAAAAGCCAATCGTCCGGTATCAGCGTTCAAGTCGAGAACCCGGCTTTCGGTTTTTCCTTTCGCCACATCCACAACTATTTCTGCAAGACGTTTCGAGAAATTCGTTTCCTGTGAATACGCATCACCCCAATTGTTCTCGCACGATAACGTAACTTCTTCGTCGGTCTCGTAATCAGCGCTTTGAATATTTAGCGGAGCATCCGATTGCACGTAACGGAATCCGGCATGCTGATAAAAATGACGGCGAAAAGCATAACGTGAATGCAACGTAGCTTCATTCCCGGTAGAAATCCATGATCCCCCTTTTATCAGGTTGTGTTTACCATCGAACGTGGGGGTGGAAAAATCATCGTACAAGGGATGTACCTTGAAACCGGGGAAACCGGTGATTGGTGTTTCCGTCCATTGCCACACATTTCCCAGCACGTCATAAAAATCGCCCTGTTGGAATTTATCCACCGGGCAGGGCGACGTGCCATATTCAAGATTAATGTTTCCCGGCGTAGTCTCCCACCCCATTACGTCTTTTAATCCCGAAACCTGATGCAACCTGTACCATTCAGCTTCCGTTGGCAACCGGTAGGCCTGTCCGGTTTTTTCACTTTTCCAGTTACAGAAAGCTTTTGCTTCCAGGTAGTTTACTTCAACGGGCCAGTTCCACGGCATCAGCACCTCTTCGGCAACCAACCGTAACCGGTATCCGTTCTCGTCTTTTCGCCAGAAAAGCGGCATCTCTGCTTGTTTAAAGTTTCGCCAGCTCCATCCTTCTTCCGTCCAGTATTTTTCAGCTTCATACCCTCCGTCTTCCATGAATTCCAAAAACTCCCGGTTCGAAGTCAGGTATCTGGCCGCTTTAAAACCGGCAACCTCTTCGGTATAATCTCCGTACTCGTTGTCCCACCCGTAAAAAGGATGATCCTTCGGTTTCCCCAGTTTCATCGTCGCCCCTTCCACATCGACAAGTTCATTTTGCGGAGCGCTTCCCGTCTCCGGGCAACGTTTGCCAAACAAATCCGACACCACCTTATCCAACGGCAATTGCCGGATGAGTACCGACGATGTTTCCAGGTGAATCCTTTCGTGTTCAATTCCCATCATAATTATCCAGAAAGGACTCTCCCAATCAATAGGGAGCAACAAGGGAGCCGTATCGATAATACGAAGTATGGCTTCTTTGGCTTTGTCGCGGTAATGACGTACTTCGGAAACAGGCGGCCAATCGTAATGGTTGTTGTCGAGGTCGTCCCAACTCATCTCATCCACGCCAATGGCAAAAATGGACTCAAATTTCGGGTTAATGCGTCTATCGATAATCTTCCCCAAAAAAAGTTTATTAATAAAGAACACAGCCGTGTGCCCCAGATAAAACAGAATAATGTGGCGTAAGGGATCGCCCCGGTGATAAAATACTTCATCCGACTTTAATTGCGTATAAAGCAGTTCGTCCACAGCCCACGTTTTCAGGAAATATTCCCGAATCTCCCTTCTCTTTTCTTCCGGCATACCGGAACGCAGGTCAATTGTTTTTGTAAGTAATTCTTTCATTTTTTTAAACAGATTAATAGAACCAGGAACCGAGACCGCTTCGCTTTTAGACTTCTTGACTTCTCCTCTTCTCAACTTCTTAATTCCTGTCTTCTTATTTCTTTCGTCATATAGATCTTTCTCATTTCAAATTTCTCATTTTGAGAACGATATTTCGTCTGTATTATGTCCACAACGGGCTGGAAACCCAACTTTTCGTACAACGACAAGGCAGGCTTATTTTCCTCCCAGACCCGTATTACCACATCCGAATAGTTATCTTTCACCCGCTGTAAAAAACTTTCAAACAGTTCAGAGGCAACTCCTTTTCCCCGAAAGTCGGAATGCGTCATTACCTCAGCAATATAAACGGAAGTTTCAACGGGAACCTGCGGACATCTATCACGGGGAAATTCCCTGTCAAACGACAACGGAAACGCGATCAGCACACCTGCCAGTTTACCTTCCGCAAAAGCCATATTCCCCCAACCGTTCCGGAGCATCTCATCCAGCGTGCTTTCGGCTGATTCATGCGGTATATACTGAGCATGTTCGCCTGTCGTAAAAGTGTTTAAATACAAACCAAGGATCTTTTCCCTGAACTTGGGATAATTGAACAAATCCAACCCAAAAACACGAATTTGCAAGGCTTCTTCTTTCATAAATCAACGATTGACTGTTGAACAAACAAACCAGCTACCTTGTTCGATGGATCACCAGCCGCCGACTCTGCCACCGCCGCCGCCCATTCCAGAAAAACCGCCGCCAAAAGAACCGCTGCTCCAGTTTCCACCACCTGAGCCGGATGTCTGCGGAGGAGTTGCTGCGTGATTAACGGTATTCGACAAGGTGCTGTTGAGCATATGTCCAAAACGGGCAGGCTGCAGAACCGTTCCCGTATACCAGGGCGGCTGGTAGGGTTGCGGCTGCTGCATAGAGCTTAATATCGTGCTTTCAAACTTCTCGCCCCAAACATCTTCCATGTCCAATGCGATGGCATAAGGCAATAACTGTTCGAAAATTTCAGGGGTGACCGTTGGCGGATTAAAAAACTGCAATTGCTTTTCTTCTGCCGTATCCATATACATTTTCAATCCTTCAACCTGCGATTGGAGGTAGAGTTTCCGTTCACCCGGACGCTTAATCAGAAAGCCATATGCTATAAAGCTAGTGATTATAAGCGGGAGGCCAATAATAAATCCAACAGCGTTTACCGACAGGGAATTTCCAGAAAAGAAAAGCAACAGGCTCAACGACCCGACAACCAATGCGGCTCCCAGGACAAGACCGAACCACCGGATTCTGGATTTCTTCAGTATTCTCCGCAAAATCAGCGATAGAAGTGTCACAACGGGAAAGGACACCAAGGCAACGGCTATAAACGTACCGATCTGATCTGCGGGCTCAAACCTCACAAAGTACAGCAGAGAACTGAAATACAGGATCAGCATAATCCAGGGCAGCACCATAAATTTACGGTTGGCACCTTCTTTCAATACCGGCTTGTATTGTTTGTTGAGATCGTCCCTGAACGAATTCATCAGGTTCGCTATGCCGGAATCATATTCCCCGTCAAGCACCACTTCATCTTCATCCTTGAAAAGGTTCTGCAGAACCGTGCTTTCTTCCCGGGGAAGCATATTATCGTCTTTCTTCGTCCTGATGAGCGTATAGACCCGGTCTTTCCGCCTCAAGAAAGATGACCTTTCGGTTTCTTTAATGCGCAAAAATCCCTTTACGGCCAGGTTCACAATGGAGGGTGTTATCAGGTCATCCCAATATTTTTCTTTGTAAAGCATACCTACGCTTGCGGGAGATAATCCTTCGGGCGGTGAGAATTGTGGAATTACCACAGGCTTCGGCGGATCAATTCCGTATTTCCGCCACGTGAAGAAATAATAAGCAAACAGCAATAAAAAAATAAGGGCACTAACAATGGGCAACCCATTTTTATCGAAGAAAGTGTCCGGGACAGGTTTGGAGTATCCGCTTTTCCGCCTCTCCGGCTGACGGACAATACCCTTTGTAAATCCAACGGAGACGGTCAGCATTTCCTGCGGTTCCAGACTGACAGCTTCCAGGTACAACAACCCATCGGGCAACGTGTCGGCCCTGCAGTTACTCTCCGACGACCCGTATCTACCCGTGTAACAACGGTAACTCAACACTTTAGCACCTTCGGGAAGTCGAATAACGGCGCTTACGGTATCGAGTGGATAATCCGACAGCGCATTTACATTCCAGGTTAACTCGTCGTAACCTTCAAAAAAACCGATTTGCCCGGCGGTCTTGTAGTCAAGAGTATATACATGCCAACCGTTATCCAGAAGCACATTCTTGTTGCCAACATAAATCACCCTGTCACTCCCTTCCCGTTCGGTAAAAAAACTTTCCGGCTCCCCATCCCTTTTCACGCTTTCGATATCGTAATCCACAGGCACCTTGTCCCCGTCCTTGTCGGATCGGATCAACGGCAAGGCACGGGTGATCCCACGCTTAAAAATTACCCCTTTAACATATACACGCACATCTTCCCGGACAGAAATGTATCCTGAAGTATCAACCCTCACTTCAGAACGGAACGTATATACCTTTTCTTCCTGAGCAAAACTCGACAAAAAGAAAAGCGCGGTAAAAAGAAAACACAAAACGCGTTGCATTCAGAATTTCACTTGTGGAGCGGTTTTCTCCTGTTCGTTTTCCAATTCAAAGAAAAGAGATTTGGTAAAGTTGAACATCCCGGCAATTATGTTGCTCGGAAATGTATCGATAACAATGTTCTTATCACGGACAGAACCGTTATAGAACCGGCGAGACTTTTCGATATCCGATTCAATAAGGCTAAGCTGGTGCTGCAATTGCATAAAGTTTTCGTTGGCTTTCAAATCGGGGTATTGTTCAGCAACAGCCAGCAGATTCATCAATGCCCGGTTCAGGTCGTTCTCTGCCGTTTCCTGAGATTTCAGGTCTTTTGCGCTCATTGCATGGGCACGCGCCTGCGTCACCTTATTAAAGGTCTCACTCTCGTGCGTGGCATATCCTTTCACCGTTTCCACCAAGTTTGGAATGAGGTCGTACCGTTTCTTCAACTGTACATTTATTCCGCTCCACGCCTCTTCAACAAGTGTTCTCAGCTTAACCAGCCTGTTGTAGATTGAAATGCCATAAAACAGAAAGATTACCGCCAAGGCAAGGAGGACTATTAAAACAACAATTCCTGTTCCCATAATCGATATAATTTAATTGGTTTTAAGTTGATGCGATAAAGGTATATAAATTTTTGTAATCTCTATCGTTACCCCAAACGCAAGCCGGAAGGAATAAATGAACATTCTCGTTAAGTTAAATGGGTAAAGCCAAGCTTGCTTGAGCTGTGGCCATAGCGAGAAAATGTCTCCAAATCCATCCCAAAATAGGCATAAAACAGGACATAAAAAAAATCAAAACAGTTTCTGAATGTTTTCTTAAAAACAAAAATTAATTACACTTGTTCAACGAGTAACAGTTAAATATTTTTTCTTAATTTTGACATCTGCAGAATTGTTCACCATACCACTGAGTAAATTCAGTAGAGCAGTAAACAACACCCAAATAAATTTACAACCGAATAAAAAACTGAATAACCGTATGAAAAATTTTATCTTTCGAAACCCTACCAAACTAGTTTTCGGGAAAGGACAAATTGCCAGATTAAATGAACTGATCCCAGCTGAGGTCAACCTGATGATCACTTACGGAGGCGGAAGCGTCACCCGAAACGGTATATATGACCAAGTGAAAGCCGCGTTAAAAGGCCGAAAATTCATAGAATTTTGGGGAATCGAAGCCAACCCGCACGTGGAAACGTTGCGAAAAGCCATCGAAGTAGGAAAAAGCGAGAACATCAATTACCTGCTGGCCGTAGGCGGTGGATCCGTGCTGGACGGGACAAAATTGATTGCCGCAGGTATTGCATCGGACGAAGACGCATGGGACATCGTGCTGAAAGGTGTTGCTGAAAAACAAATTCCTTTTGCATCCGTCCTTACTGTACCGGCAACAGGATCGGAAATGAACGGTGGCGCCGTTATCACCCGCGCCGAAACCCGGGAGAAATTTGCTTTCGGAGGTGATTATCCGCAGTTTTCCATCCTCGATCCGGAAGTAACCTACTCCCTTTCCAAGCACCAGGTGGCTTGCGGACTTGCCGATGCCTATACGCACGTGCTGGAGCAATACCTTACCACGCCTGGACAATCACGGCTGATGGACAGGTGGGCTGAAGGGGTATTGTTGTCGATCATGGAGATTGCTCCGAAAATAAAGGAAAACCCATGTGATTACGACCTGATGGCCGACTATATGCTGGCAGCGACCCTGGCTCTCAACGATTTTATCCGGATGGGTATTTCGCAGGATTGGGCAACGCATCAGATCGGACACGAGCTTACTGCGCTGCATGGCACTACGCACGGACATTCGCTCGCGATTGTGATGCCCGGCACGCTTCGTGTACTGAAAGAACAAAAACATGAAAAACTCCTGCAGTACGGCGAGCGTGTTTTCGGAATAACGGGGGGTAGTGAACCGGAACGTGTGGACAAAGCCATCGAAAAAACAGAAGAGTTTTACCGTTCGCTGGGCCTGACTACCCGGTTATCGGAAGAAAACATCGGTAACGAAACCATCGAAACCATCGCCAAACGATTTAACGACCGTGGCGTAGCGTTCGGTGAAAACCAAAACGTGACGGGCGACGTGGCACGGGAAATTTTACTGGCGTGCTCATAATATTATACTTAAGCTTCGCAAGCTTTTATAGTTGGAACTAACGCTCGATTTTAACGCAAGATCACGCGGAATGGGTTCCCGCAAAAAAAAGCTGAATATCTAGCTGCTAGTGTACAAGACTAAGAAACTGATGCTTGCGAAAATTGAGTAATATAAATTCTGGGAATGATTATAAAAAATTGCTGTAATTAAAAAATGAAAAAACTACTCCTCTTTTTATCCGTCAGTCTTTTAATCTTCAGGGCTTCCGCAGTAGATGATGCACGCATGATGCGGTATCCCGACATTAACGGGAACCTGGTTGCATTTGTGTACGCCGGCGATATCTGGACGGTCCAAGCTACGGGCGGCGAAGCCAGACGACTCACCTCACATGCGGGAACCGAACTTTTTCCGAAAATTTCTCCCGACGGGAAATGGATCGCCTTCTCGGCAGAATATTCCGGAAACCGCCAAATATGGGTGATGCCCGCTGGAGGTGGAACAGCACGCCAGCTCACATTTTACAATTCCGAAGGCGTGATGCCACCCCGGGGTGGATTCGACAATGTGGTGCTCGACTGGACACCCGACAGCAAACGTGTTCTCTTCCGTGCCAACCGCACCTCCTTCGGGGAACGCAACGGCAAATATTTCACGGTAAGTATCAACGGCGGTTTGGAAGAGCCGCTACCCATTGTGAACGGCGGTTTTGCCACATTATCGCCCGACGGTTTGCAGCTCTGCTTCACTCCGGTCGACCGGGAATTCCGCACCTGGAAACGTTACAAAGGCGGCCGTGCTACTGAGCTGTGGACATACGACCTGACGAACCATACCTCACAACAGATAACGCATTGGGCTGGCAGCGACCAGTGGCCGACGTGGCACGGAGAGTATATTTTTTACGCATCCGATCAGGACACACGCCTGAATATCTGGCGATACAATACGCAAAACAAGGAAAACGTGCAAATAACCCACCACAAGGATTTCGATGTGATGTGGCCATCAGGCCGTAACGGAAAGCTGGTGTACGAGAACGGCGGTTATCTCTATGTACTCAACCTCGCCTCAGGAACTTCCGATAAAATATCCGTTTCCATCAATTACGACAACCCCAACCTATTGCCTTATTTTAAGAACGTGAAAGATTTCGTGGGCAGTTTTTCGCTTTCACCATCGGGGAAGCGTGCGCTGTTCGATGCCCGGGGTGACATCTTCTCCGTTCCGGTAGAAAACGGTGAAATCGAAAACCTCACCCGCACACAGGGCATACGGGAAATTTTCCCGGTATGGTCACCCGACGGGAACAACATCGTTTACTATTCCGATGCCACTGGCGAATACGAAATGTACCTGCTCGAAAACAAGAAAGGCGCTCAACCCAGGCAATTGACAAAAGGTTCGAAAGCCTGGAAGTATACGGCAGAATGGTCCCCAAACAACAAGCAACTGGTGTACAGCGACCGCACACTCAAACTTTGGCTGGTGGATGCCGTTTCCGGTAAACAGACCGTCATTGACGAAGCATCGGCGGAAGAGATCCGTGATTATTCCTTCTCGCCCGACGGCGATTGGGTAGCCTACAGCAAATCATCACCAAACTATCAGTCGGCACTGTGGCTGTACCAGATTTCTACTAGCAAGAAGCATCAAATCACCGACGCTTCGTTCTCCGACGGACAACCGACATTCAGCCGCGACGGAAAGTTTCTCTTCTTCACCTCCAACAGGGACTTCAACCTGGCTTTCAGTAGTTTCGAATTCGACTACCTATACAACAACGCAGGACGCATTTACGCTATACCGTTGCGAAACGACGGTACAACGCTAATCCAGTACAAAAACGATACGGAACCTGTTGGCGGTGAAAAAACCGATTCCGTCCAATCCGGGAACAAGAACAAACCGCCGTTGAACGTTCAAATTGACCTTGAGAACATCCGGAACCGTATCGTGGCGTTACCCGTTCAACCGGGGAATTACCGCATCATAGGCGCAGTGGAGGAAGGATTACTCTACACTTCCGGCAATAAGATCATGCGCTACCGTATCAACGAGGAAAAAACGGAAGAGATCCTCGACGGTGCAGGCAACGGAACCCTGAGCGCTAATGGAAAATCGTTCATTTACCGGTCCGGCAGTGATTATGGCGTAGCAAAAAACCAGGCCGGACAAAAAGCCGGGGCTAACAAAATCGACTTGACTAACCTGACGATGAAAATTGAGCCGCGTAAAGAATGGGACCAGATTTACACCGATGCTTTCCGCATTTTTCGTGACTATTTCTACGTGAGTAACCTGCACGGAGTGGATTGGGAAAGGATACAAAAGGAGTACGGAGCCCTGTTGCCACACGTTCCCAGCCGCTTTGACCTGGATTATATCCTGAACGAAATCGTGAGTGAAACCAATACCGGACATGCATACGTGGACTGGGGCGACATTGCCAAGGTCGACCGGATAAACGGTGGATTGCTTGGGGCTGAACTAGAAGCTGACCTATCCGCTAAACGATATGTCATCAAGAAGATATACGCAGGCGAAAACTGGAATGAAAGCCGCCGTTCGCCACTTACAGAAAATGGGATAGACGTAAAAGCAGGTGACTACCTGATTAGTATAAACGGTAAAAATCTCACTACCGATGACAATCCGTATGAATTGCTTGAAAATTGGGGCAACAGGCATGTGGAGTTAACGGTAAACAGCTCTCCTTCGGCTTCGGGAGCAAAAACCCATACCGTGAAAACTATTACTTCCGAGCACGAACTGCGCTATCTGGACTGGGTAAATGAACGCCGCGCCCTGGTGAATAAACTTTCGGGAGGGAAAATCGGTTATATCCACGTGCCCAACACTGCTGTCGAGGGTAACCGCGAGCTCTTCCGGGGGATGTATTCCTACAACGATAAGGATGCCCTCATTATTGATGACCGCTACAACGGAGGAGGGTTTATCCCCGACCGGATGATCGACCTGCTCAACCGCCGCACACTGGTTTACTGGCATCGTAACGGGCTTCCCCAACCGATGAAAACACCCGGAATCGCTCACGACGGGCCAAAGGTTATGCTCATCAACGGATACTCATCGTCAGGCGGAGATGCTTTTCCCTACTTCTTTAAAAAAACAGGAGAGGGGAAACTCATCGGCACGCGTACCTGGGGAGGACTGGTGGGCATTTCGGGTAACGCAGGCCTGGTTGACGGCGGTTATATCTCCGTACCTATTTTCGGTATTTATGACAATAGTGGCGAGTGGATTATCGAAGGAATCGGGGTTTATCCCGATATCGAGGTGGTTGACCGTCCCGAAGCGTTGGCTAAAGGTAACGATCCCGGCATCGAAAAAGCCGTGGAGGTACTGCTCAATGAACTGAAAGAGAATCCACGCAAACCAGTTTCCGTACCTGCTCCTCCCGACAGGTCGAAATGGATTGAAACGGAAATTAAATGACAGGCTGTTCCATTGAAGATAAGAAAGTAAAACTTGAGTCAAGGGGTACAAAATGGCAAAAGTAAGCCTTACATGCATGTGCATGATCCAGGATTTGAAAACTAATAAAGTCCTGGTACAGGACAGGGTTTTAGACTGGAAAGGGATCAGTTTCCCGGCTGGCGGCGTTGAAGAAGGTGAAAGCCTGGTGGAAGCCGCCATTCGGGAGATGAAGGAAGAGACAGGGCTAACGGTATCCAACTTAAGACCGTGCGGGATCGTTCATTGGTACAACGATAAAACAGGCGATCGCCACCTGGTTTTCAATTATAAAACAAGTGACTTCTTCGGAGAGTTGCTCCCTGAAACAGAGGAAGGAAAGGTCTTCTGGGTAACCCCCGAAGAGCTACCCGTTTTAAATTTGTCCGACGGATTTATCGACCGGCTGCCTATGTTTTTTGAGGAGAAAAACACGGAAAGGTTCCAGGTATGGAATGAAAGCGGATACAACCCAGACATCAAATGGTTTTAGACGAAGCTATCCGAATCAACCCCTGCCAACAGGTAGTTAAGGTTTTGGTGCCCATGTCTTAAACTACTTTGTATATTTATTTGTTATAACATTAAACAAAAACTATGGACAAGCGAGAATTTATCAGGAAAAGTATTGCCGGAGCAGTAGCCATCGGCACTTCAGGAGTGGTCTCCACAACGTTTGCCGACACCACGGCCAAACCGAAGAAAACCGGCACAATAAAAAGAAAGCTGGGAAAAACCGGATTCGAAGTTTATCCGGTAGTTTATGGTGGAATCGTATCCATGCAGGACGGACAAAAGGCTTCAGACAACTATGTGGCCTGGGCATTGGACAGGGGGATCAACTACTTTGACGTGGCTCCCAGTTACGGAGATGCGGAAGAAAAGCTGGGTAATTCGTTAAAGCCCTACCGGAAAGACAATTTTCTGGCATGCAAAACCACTCAACGATTACGTGAAGGTGCGGAAAAGGAGTTTGAGAAATCACTGCAATTATTGCAGACCGATTATTTTGATGTATATCAACTACATAGCATCAGCACGCCGAAAGATACGGAACAAATTTTCGGACCAGACGGTATTATGGAGATGGTAGAAAAAGAAAAACAACGCGGACGGATCCGCAAAGTAGGTTTTTCGGCACACTCGCAGGAGCAGGCTATCCGGGCCATGTCGATGTACGACTTCGACACGATCATGTTCCCCACCAACTGGCAAATGATTAAATTAGACGGATGGGGAGCCGGAGCTGTAAACGAGGCAAAAAGGCGAGGAATGGGCGTTTTGGCTATTAAAGGATTGATCCACCGCCGTTGGATGGAAGACGAGAAACAGGACTCCAGATACCAGAAATCGTGGTGTAAACCCATCGATGTGGAAAACCGGGAATTTGGTATTGCAGCCCTGAAATTCACCTTCCAGGCAGGGGCAGACGTAATTATTCCACCGGGCGATTTTCGTAATTTCTCGTTCTGTGTAGACAATATCGAAGAAATCCTGGACAGTCCTTTAACGAAAAAAGAAAAAACATTGCTAGACAATGAATTTCTGGCCGTAAAGGATTATCCGTTCTTCGACCCGAGGACATAAACAAGGAACCGTTACGAAAAACGGCTCCAACAAAAGAATTCGATTTCATCAGACTATTTGAGTCGCTTTCGCTCCTCGATTTTCAATTTTGCGCTCGGCAAATCAAATAAATTTGCTCTGCTCTCGCTTAACGAAATAGTTCATATTCATTAGGCATTTTTTCGCTATGGCAAAGCCCAAACGAGTTTGGCTTTACTCATTTAGCTTAACAAAAATGCGGGTATAATTTAACATTAAAGATCACAGGTAATGAAACATTTTAAATTTGCAGCGATAATTTCGCTGGCATGGTTTTTTGCGTCAGCCTCCTGCGTTGAACAAAAGGATAGCGATGGAGGGGATATCGACCAGACACCGACGGAGCAAGAACCTCAGGCGGGGACATTGCCTCCGGTAGAGACAGGGAAAGCCAATACAAATTACAAGCCCGCGTTTGAAGGGCAAACCCGGATTGCAGGGGTGAAAACAACCACTCCCTACGAAGCTAAGGTTATTGCAAGCGGATTGGCGAGCCCCTGGGCTGTTACTGCCCTTCCTGACGGGAGGTTAGCCATCACTGAAAAAGGAGGCACAATGCGCATAGCCACCACTGAGGGTACAGTCAGCCCCCCCATCTCCGGATTTCCTGCCGTTGACGACAGGGGCCAGGGAGGGTTGCTCGACGTAGCTCCGGCTCCCGATTTTGAGGCCAGCAGGATGCTTTACTTCACCCTTGCCGAAAAGACAACGCAAGGATCGCTTACAGCAGTGGGTAAGGGCAAGCTCTCTGCTGACGAAACAACCATCGAGAATTTTCAGATCATTTTCAGGGCCGTTCCATACTTCGACAATAGCATGCACTTCGGAAGCCGCATCGTTTTTGACAAGCGTGGAAATATTTTCGTTTCCACCGGTGAACGATCGGATTTGAGAACAAGGCCCAATGCACAATTACTCAATACCGGACACGGGAAAGTAATTCATATCACCACCGAAGGGAAACCGGTTGCCGGTAATCCGTTTATCAATACAGAAGGTGCATTGCCCGAGATTTACTCCTATGGGCATCGAAATCCACAAGGACTCGACATCCATCCGCTTACCCAGGAACTCTGGTTATCGGAAATGGGGCCGCGAGGCGGTGATGAAATCAACCTGGTCAAACCCGGCAAAAATTACGGATGGCCAACCATCACGTATGGAATTGAATACAGCGGTGCTGCCATCAGTGGTGGAGCTACGCAAAAAGAAGGACTGGAACAGCCGGTATATTATTGGGATCCTGTCCTCTCTCCCAGCGGAATGGCATTCTATTCTTCCAGTGCAATTCCAGAATGGCAGAACAACCTGTTTATAGGTGGGTTGAACAGCAAACACATAGCCCGAATAGTCCTGAAAGACAATAAAGTTATCGGTGAAGAAAGACTGCTCGCCGGCGAAAATCAACGATTTCGAGATGTCTGCGATGGAAAGGATGGAGCAATTTATGCCGTTACCGATGAAGGCCGGCTGTACCGGATTGCGAAGAAATGAAACAACCCGGAACAGCGGGCAATAAACCAGACAGATTACTGATTTGCAGAATTATAATTAATCATCCAGTAGACTCCAAATTTATCTTTCAAGCTTCCGAAATAATCACCCCAAAACTGGTCAGCCATAGGCATTTCCACTTCACCGCCTTCCGACAAAGCTCCGAATAAACGGTCAGCCTCTTCCCTGCTTTCGGGAAAGAGGCTGATATAGTTATTATTCCCCTGAACAAACGGTTGCCCCGGAAACACATCAGAACCCATTAAAAGATCATTTCCGACAGGAAGTGCTACGTGCATAATCCTGTTTTTGGCTTCTTCAGGTATTTCCATGCCTGGGATGTCTTTCATTTTGTGAACATCTCCCAGAAATTCACCGCCAAAAACAACTTTATAAAAACGAAATGCTTCTTCGCAAGTACCGTCAAAATTGAGGTAAGGATTTAATTTAGCCATAATTTTTTTGATTTTTAAATTGTTACAAACTTGTGATGTAATGGATCATTACTACTCACCACGCAATTCCGTAATCCTCGCCGTGGTTACTGCTTCCACCGCGCATAGTCCCGTTCTTCCGGTCGAAATAAATGGCATTCACTGGTCCGCTTGTCCGATCAGAAAACTGCAGCATATATCCCATTGCCGTTAACTCCTGACGGGTCGGACCGGGCGTTTGTGTGTTGAGTAAAATCTGCCCTGCCCTGGGACTACGATCTTCAGTTCTTGTGCCGCCCAGCGACAACCACAACTGGTTGGAGTTGATATTTGCTGCTTCAGCCGCCTGCTGCGTATTCATTCCAAACTCCACTATATTCAGGAAGAACTGCAACAGGTTTTGTTCTTGTGTATCTCCACCCTGTACGGCAAAAGCCAGAAACGGCTTTCCCTCCTTCAACGCCAGGCTGGGTGTAAGCGTAACCCTCGGACGTTTTCCAGGTGCCACCACGTTGAATGGGTTAAGCGATTCGTCGAGAACGAAACTCTGCATCCGCTGGCTCAACCCTATTCCTGTGCTTCCGGCAATGCAGGCAGGAATCCATCCACCGGAAGGTGTGACCGAGACCACCCATCCTTCAGCGTCGGCAGCTACTATTGAGGTTGTTCCCCGATGTAACCTGTCCTGATAAAGGGAGTCCATCTCTGAGAGCGAAACGACATCGTGCTTGGGAACAAAATCCCTGTCTTCTACCGGGTCCCGGTCAAATCCGCGTTCCTTCAGAATCTTTATAAATGGATTTTTCTTTCCTTCGAACGGATACGGGTCCCCGGGCCCAACCGACGGGTTATTTTTATCATGCCACATTTCGGACGCCCGCTTTCTGGAATATTCCTTGCTCAATAATCCTTTGATGGGAATATCGGGATGAACATAGGGATCACCGTAATAGAAATCACGATCCGCAAAAGCCATGTTCATGGCCTGATAAACCGTGTGAATATACTTCGGGCTGTTATACCCCATTTGCCTTAAATCGAAGTTTTCCAGGATGTTCAGGCTTTGCAGCATTGCCGCTCCTTGCGTCCACGACTGCAGCTTGAACACATCTATTCCCTTGTAATTCGTGTGTAGGGGTTCTTCTTCAACAGGCTTCCAGCGGGCCAGGTCTTCCATCGTAAACAGCCCTCCCTGTTCTCGTACGCTCCGAACAATCTCCGCTGCAATATCTCCTTTGTAGAACCTGTCGTAAGCGGCCATTATGGCCTCCTTCCGGCTTATACCTTCTTTCAGGGCCTGTTGCTCTGCGTCAACAAGTTTTTGCAAGGTCTCCGCCAAATTCTCCTGAACAAAAATCTCCCCCGACACCGGCGTTTCTTTTTCTTCACTCGGTCTGGTGATAAAAACCTTTTTGCTGTATTTCCACTGTGACAATCGTTCTTTGTCCCTCGAGACGCTGGTTTCGAAAGGGACATCAACCGGGAATCCTTTCGCCAGCTCAATAGAAGGAGCCAAAACATCCTTCAGGCTCATCGTACCGTAGTTGGCAAGCATATAACACAAACCGCCTGCCGTGCCGGGTGTGACGGCAGCCAACGGGCCGTATTCGGGAGGGAAATCACACCCCTGATCTTTGAAGAAACCGGCGGTAGCTCCCGTAGGTGCAACGCCAAGGGCATTTATAGCGATCACCTTTCCCGTTTTTGGATTGTAGATCAAGGCTTGCGTCTCGCCACCCCAGCTTAGCACATCCCACAACGTGCAGGTAGCTCCCAACATAGCACAGGCGGCATCCACCGCATTACCACCCTGCTGAAAGATCATGGCTCCTGCCGAGGCTCCCAGGCTTTTTCCGGTGATGGCCATCCAGTGTTTCCCGTGTAATTCCGGCTTCTGGGTACGCTGCGCAGAAATGGCCATCGTTACCAAGAGAGAAAAAAAGATTATTCTAAACTTCATTTTCGAGATAGTCCTTCAGTCCTTGCAGAATATCGTTCCATCCGGCAGTGTAGCTTTCCGCAGTGAAATATTTGCTGCCCTCATCGAGAAAACTTTCGTTCCCCTCGTGTGTAAGGATCACGGTAGTGGTCTCCTCTCCGGGAATAAGCTCCCAGGTAAGCGTGGAAGTTCCCTCACTATGTCCGGGATGCTCCCAGGTATGTCTCAGTTTTTCGTTAGGGATCACTTCGAGTATCTTGAATAAATGACGGAAACTATGCTCTCCAGCTTCATCGGTAAAAGAAACAATGAAGTCGAATACGGCACCTTCCGTCGCTTCAAAATTCGAAATACTGAAATACCAGTTTCGCATTTCTTCCGGTTGCGTCAGTGCGTTCCACACTTTATCAACGCTTGTGTTTATTGAAATTTGCTTTTTATACATACGATTGTTCAGATAAACGGTTAAACACCTCAAAAAAATATCATCAAATTTCTATATTGATACGCACTTCCCAGCATTATCCCGATGACAGCACACGACGGTTCTTCCAACAAAACAAAAAAAGTACTTTGTTTATCGATCACCGCATAATCGGCAAAAGATCCATGTTTAGAGTTATTATTTTATGGCATTTTTCAATGTATCAATATCCAATTTTTTCATTTTCAATACTTCTGCCATCACCTTTGTTGATTTTTTCATCCATCCACCCAGCTCGGCAGGAACAATTTGCCAACTGACTCCAAATTGATCTTTTAGCCATCCGCACATACTTTCCTCTCCGCCATTCGATGTAAGCACGTTCCAATAGTTATCGATTTCCTCCTGGTAATCGCACTCAACCACTAGCGAAACACCTTCGGAAAAACTGAAATTGTGTTCCTGTGAGCTATCCATCATCATCAACAGATAATCGTTGATGAAAAATTCTCCGTGCTGCACGCTGGATTCAGGCTCACCGCTTTCTTCAGCATAGTACATTACACCATGGATTTCCGAATTGGGAAAAAGTGATGTGTACAAATGCGCGGCCTCCATTGCCCGTCCGTTTTGAGAACCGGTAAACATCAGCGTCGGCACTATTTTCTGGAGGATATGGTTTTCATCGCGTGCCGTGTATAACTGCCACGAAACGCCATATTTATCTTGTGCCCAGCCATATTTCGGACTAAAGGAATAGGCGTCAAGCGGCATCATCGACCTCCCTTCCTGTATGAGCTTATTCCAAATCTCTTCAACTCGCTTTTCCAACATCGTAAGAAACATCAGCGAAATAGACGGATTGGGGTTGAACTTGTCGCCACCGTTAAGCAGCATCAGTTTCTGGCCAAACATTTCGAGCATGACCACCACAGGATTTTCATCCATTACGGTGGTTTCAGGAAAAGTGCTGCAATAAAAATTGGCCATTTCGCGGGCGTTGTTGTTGCACCAAATGCAAGGATAAATGGTATTGTTCATATTACTTTTTCTTTTTTACTTCGTTGGAAGCCGCTTTGAACAAAATGATTTTGCGAAGTAATTCTATCGGAAGCGGCTTGTCGTAAGGTAATTGAATAGTTCCTTTGGTGGTTTTGTATTCCGACAATTCTTCTTTGAATGCCAGATTGGATTCAGGCGTGGCGTAAAATCCGATATGGTTTTTAAATGCTGCAAAATACACCAGAATTTTTCCGTTATATTTAAAGGTAGGCATTTGGTAACTGATAGATTCCACAGCTTCGGGAAGAGTATCGTGGACCAGTTCTCGAATTGTTCTCAGTTTTTTCCGTACTTCAGCATCAAAGCCGGCCATATATTGATCGATGTTTTCGGGGCTACTCATTGACTTTACTCTTTTTAAAGACTGGATTGTCTCAATAATACTTATCCACTCCGCCGTGTCCAATTATTTTTCTGTTTTGCTTTGTCATCTTTAACAGGTTGGCCAGACGTTTTGCAAAAAAATCGGGACGGCTGCGTGAATCGTGGACATATGCTACCCGGATTCGTTTATAAGCTTCAGAGAATCTTTGAAAGTTTTGCCACGTTTCCTTGTCGGCTTGCAATGCTGTGATAATATCTGATGGGTAAACAAATTCTTCCGATAAAATGTTTGTTACTTTTTCGTAAATTTCAGGGTGTAACAAGTTATTCTCTGCCAACCACCGAAGTCGTTCCCTGTTGGGTTGAGAGTAGGTACTTTTAGGATTCCGGGGCGAGAATCGCTGAGCAGTGTGAGTTTCATCGTATTTTTTCATCGTACTGTCGATCCAACCAAAACATAAAGCCTCCTCCACGGCATCGTTGTATAAAATACGCGGTTTCCTTGTCGATTTATTGGGATAGATAAGCCATATCTCCTTTTCTTTACGAAAATTCTCCGACAACCATTGACGCCAGTCTTCGCGCGAATCGAAATATACTGCTTTTGTTATTTCCATTATGAGGCCTAGGGGTTAGAGCTAAGAGCTATGAGTTTCGACAACGTATTAAAATTACGGGTTGTGGTGTCAATTTTTAATTTTCTTTCGAAAAAGTTGTTATTGAGCTTGGTTTTAGCAGCACTGCCGGGAATGAAAAGATAAATGGCGTGTGGGGTGAAAATGAATTCGTCTGGGCCAAAATCCTGTGCTTGCAGGGCTGTAACAAGATTAATATCGGGAGTATCGTTGAAAAGCGTAAAGAAAACCCGGGAAATATCGTATCTTTTACCGAAAGGATTTTCAGCAATTACCGTTTCAATCTCAGCAGGCGTTTTCACGATAATTTTCAAATCGGCACCGATGCTCTCTTTGATGATTTTATTCACTCTCTTCACTACTTCTTCGACTGAAAGTTCCGAATAGAGGATCACGTTTCCGCTTTGAATCCACGTTTGTACATTCTGGAAACCACTCTCAGCAAGCAACTGTCGAAGTTGCGCCATCGGTACCCGGTTTTTCCCGGTGGGTGTTACGCCCCGAAGAAGCACGATATATTTTGTCACCGGTTAATTTCTTTTTCTTTTTTTGTTCTCCCTCTCCTTTATGGCTTTCAACGAAGCTTTCATCGCTTTCTCCGAAGTATCGTACTGAAATTCATAACCGGCATCTTGAATTTTCCGGGATGAAATGCGGCTTCCCCCTAGAATCATACCGGCAGCCTCTCCCATAATCAGACGCATTAAAAACGAGGGTACGTGCGGCATAAAAAAAGGCCGTTTCATCACATTTGCCAACGTATGCATGAAATCGGCATTACTGATAAATTCCGGGGAAACAGCATTGTACACGCCTTTCATATCTACATCTTCAATAGCTTTCAAATACATACGGCAAAGGTCATCGATATGTATCCACGTCAAATATTGCCTGCCGCTCCCAATAGGTGCACCCAGCCCAAAACGGGTGGGCAAAACCATTTTCCTGAAGGCATCGCTGTTTTTTGAAATCACGAATCCTGTACGCAACACGACTGTCCGGATATTGAGCTCTTCCTGAAAACGGAGAGCAGCATTCTCCCATTTACGGCAGGTCCGGCTCAGAAAATCGTTTTCGGTAGAAGGATCCTCCTCCGAGTACAGGTTGTTGGTTATTTTCAATCCGTAATACCCGATTGCCGAAGCCGAGATAAAAGCTTCGGGCCTTTTATCCATAGATTTTATTGTGTCGAGCAAGAGTTGTGCGGTTTGAACACGGCTCTCCACGATATCCTGTTTTTTCTGCCTTGTCCACGAGTCCTCCCCGATATTCGATCCGGCCAGGTGGACAATAATATCGGCCAGTTCCACGGCCTCTTTCTCTATTTCGTTTCGACGATAGTCCCACCTGTACCGGGGTATATCAGCTTTTACATATCGCTCACGGCTAAGCCAAATCACTTTGTATCCTTTTTCAACAAGCAACCGTGAAAGTTTTCTTCCTATTAAACCTGATCCACCTGTTATTAAAATTGTTTTCATCGCAGTGTAGTTAATTTCATGGTAAACAAATAAAGACAGCAATTGGTTGCCGTCTTTATCCATAATTTCAAGGTAATTCCATGGGGACTTCCATCAAAAGAATCTCGGAATCCTCAAGAGCTTCAAGCGTAAAACCACCGATATCCCAAATTCCATAACCGTCACGCTCGTTCAACGTTTGGGTCGAAACTTTGGCTTTGCCTCTAATCACAAATAGATATACTCCGTTACCTTTCTTCTTTACGTCATATTCTTTCGTAACCCCCTTGTCAAAATTGGCGAGGTGAAACCATGCATCCTGATGTATCCATACACCGTCGCCGTCCGGATTCGGAGAAACAATTTGCTGAAAATCGTTGGGTTTGGCTAAGTCGGCAATACGGACCTGATCGTAACGCGGCTTGACGCCTTTCTCTCTCGGGAACACCCAGATTTGCAGGAATTTTACCGGCTGATCCTGACGGGCATTAAATTCACTGTGCGTAATCCCTGTTCCAGCCGACATAACCTGTACGTCTCCCTGGCGGATAATGCTTCCGTTGCCCATACTGTCGCGATGTTCGAGCTCACCCTCGAGCGGCAAGGATATTATTTCCATATCGTTGTGCGGGTGCGTACCGAAACCTTTTCCCTTATCCACGAAATCATCATTGATTACCCGCAAAACACCAAAATGCATTCTGTCGCGATTGTAATAATTGGCAAAACTGAATGTATGATTACTTTTGAGCCATCCGTGATCGGCAAAGCCGCGGCTACCTGCAGCATGATAAATTGTTTTCATTTTTTCTTTTTTGTGATTTTTAAAATATTCTCCATGCAAAGATAACCGCTCTTTTTATAGTGTGCATTGATGTATGTTAAGAAAAGACTTCAGGCTTAGCGTAGGCGATAGTATAGTTAGACGGACGGTTGAAGTGAACGCTCTCTATATTGGTTACAAACCAATGTTCGGGAGCAAACAATAGAATGTGTTCCCTGCCTTTATTATCGAGTGTATACTGCTTAAGCAATCCGCTTTCGATAAAAAAAGTATGCCTGCAGGTTTCTCCTTCACGTAAAGCAAACTCGCCTTTCCTAAGTGTGAGCGTTTTACAACTTTCCGGTAACAAACTGATAGCCTGCTCGTCAATATCTATATTCGATGCGAGAATGTTCTCCGCACCGCGTCCAATATTATTTTGCACCTGTCAATTAAAAATTTATCTCCTGCTCCCGCTCATGGCAATCATGATGTAATACAGAAGAGTTGCCAGCGAACTTAATGCAGCCACAACATAAGTATACCCGGCCCACCGTAAAGCATCGGTGGCCTGCGAGTGGTTGCTTACATCGGTAACACCGGCGCTGCTTAGCCACTTTAACGCCCTGTTGGTCGCATTTTTTTCTACGGGAAGCGTCACAAAACTAAACAGGGTTGTCAAGGCAAACAAGCCGATCCCCATCCACAACAATGCCGGGAAAGTAGATACTGTTACAATTCCAAGCAGCAATATCCACGTAACCCACCTTGAAGAAGCGCTGACAACGGGTACCAAAGCCGAACGCATTTTCAGAGGGGCATACCCTTTGGCGTGCTGCAAGGCGTGACCTGTTTCATGAGCAGCCACTGCAGCTGCAGCGATACTGTTGCTCCCGTAAACCGGTTCGCTCAGGTTGATGGTTTTATTGGTGGGGTTATAGTGATCGGTAAGCTGACCGCGTACCGAAATGACCTGGACATCGTATATGCCGTTGTCGTGAAGCATTTTTTCTGCCACGTCACGACCCGTCATTCCGTTTCTCAGGGGAATTCTTGAATATTTTTTAAACCGGCTCTGGAGCATAGCTTGTACACCAAAGCCAGCTACAGCAATTAAAATTAATAGAAACCAAACTGCACTCATGCGATTCTTTTTTTATTTAGTTTTTTTGTTAAACGTAAAACAGCTATAAAATGTTTTCTACGAATTAGACCTGTTTGTTTTTCACTCCACCGTTCCTTTCAGCATGGGTACAAACCGAAAGAAGCCTTCACCGGTAGTCGTGTAGGCCGTTTCACCGGTTTTTTCAACCACCACCATCTCCCGCAATTTTTCTCCTACCGGCACTACCATCCTTCCTCCTGTCACAAGTTGTCCCAGCAGTTCTTCCGGAATCTTGGGTGCCCCACAGGTAATTAATATCCCGTTGAAAGGAGCCCATCGAGGCAACCCGTTAAACCCATCGCCGTGTACCAAAACAGCATTCCTATATCCCAGCACAGACAAATTCTCTTTGGCTGTCAAATAAAGTTTTTTATACCTTTCTATACTGTACACCCTGCAACCCAATTCGCACAGGATAGCTGCCTGGTATCCGCTGCCGGCACCGATTTCGAGAACTTTATCTCCTTTCTTTATTTTCAACAACCCAGTCTGCAGGGCTACGGTAGTAATCTGAGAAATAGTTTGTCCCGACGCAATAGGTAACGGCTCATCCAAGTAAGCCAGATCGGATGTTTTTATCCCCTGATGATTGTCTGAGCTCTGTTCGGCCCTACAGAAACAATAGCAACAGGCACACCCAGCTCTTCTTCCAAAAACGAAAGATAAGCGTTAAATTCTTCGGGAAACTCGTCTTCCGACTGCATGTTCGTCATATCGGTCTTCCAACCCGCCAGTTCTACGAAAACAGGTTCAATGTTTCCTGTAATGTCGAAAGGCAAGTCTTCGGTTTCTTGTCCGTTGATGTTGTAAGCCACGCACACCTTGATGGTTTCGAAAGTATCCAGCACATCACTTTTCATCATCACCAGCTTGGTCACCCCATTGAGCATTATCGCATAGCGGAGTGCTACCAGGTCAATCCATCCGCAACGACGTGGACGTCCGGTAACGGAACCGTATTCACGACCTAGATCACGCATCTGCTGTCCGTCTTTATCGAACAGTTCTGTAGGGAAAGGGCCACTTCCCACCCGGGTGCAGTATGCCTTAAAAATCCCGAACACTTCGCCAATTTTTCGCGGAGCCACACCCAATCCGGTACAGGCGCCGGCGCAAATAGTGTTGGATGAAGTAACAAACGGATAGGAACCAAAATCAATATCAAGCATAGATCCTTGCGCACCTTCAGCAAGCACTCCCTTTCCCGATATGAGTGACTTGTTGATAAAATGTTCCGAATCGATAACCTGGAATGATTTCAATTTCTCAACTCCGGCAAACCATTCGGTTTCAATCTTTTCCAAGTCGTACTCAAAATCGTATTGCGCCAGCATCTCTATGTGTCTTGCCGTAGCTTTTTTGTATTTCTCTTCGAAATTATTGAATAAATCTCCTACCCTCAAGCCGTTCCGACTTATTTTATCGGTGTATGTCGGCCCGATTCCCTTGCCGGTCGTCCCTATTTTTGAATCTCCTTTAGCCTGTTCCATAGCCTCGTCTAACAACCGATGGGTAGGCAGAATTAAATGAGCTTTCTTGGAAACATACAGCCGCTCGGTCAACGCATGCCCCGATGCTTCCAACGCTTCGACTTCAGCCTTGAACAGAGCCGGGTCCAGCACAACCCCATTTCCGATAATGTTGATTTTCCCGGGTTGAAAAATTCCCGACGGAATCGATCTCAGTACATATTTCTGATTTTCAAACTCCAACGTATGTCCGGCATTTGGCCCGCCCTGAAATCGAGCCACAATATCGTAATTGGGCGTTAACACATCTACTACTTTTCCTTTTCCTTCATCGCCCCACTGAAGGCCTAAAATTACATCAACTTTCATATTATTCTTTAGATTATAAGACTCAAAACTTATAGACAATAGACTTTACTTTAGATTATTTTTTGAACGAGAGAATCATTATTTGTAATTTCACAAGTTTATCGACACTCTCATGCATCAATTCAGTATCAATATATTCCAGATTTCGAGCAATAATAATTGCCGCTTCAAGCTCATAAGAAAAGCCAATCGCCATTTCCAAAAACTCGAAAAATCTTTGGTCCTGTACTTCGAAGAACCTTCTGCAATATTTAAGGGAATTGATAAGACAGGACATTGTGTAACGAAATCCATTGCTTTCTGCCGTATAATTAACTTCCTGAAATTATGCGCAATTCTTATTCTAAATATCTTTTAGTCTACAAGTCTGAATATCTTTATTATTTAGTTTCTTTATTCAGTTTTCTCAAAGCTATTTTCTTGGCGTGACTGCACTTACTGCAAATCCCGTAAATATACATACTGTAGTAACTTACGGTAAATTTTTTAATTTTTCGTTGCTGTGCCGCAGTAAACAGGTTGCCGTTTTTGGATTCCCAAACTTCACCACAGCTGGTGCAGATAATGTGATCGTGATTTTCGTTGCCGTAAGCACGTTCGTACTTCGAAATATTTCCTCCGAACTGATGTTTCACCACCAGTCCACAATCGAGCAGCAATTCAATGGTATTATAGAGTGTGGCACGGCTGACACGAAAATTCACATCTACCATGGATTTATATAACGAATCCATGTCGAAATGTCCTTTTGTGTTGTAAATATGATCGAGTATGGCAAATCTCTCCGGAGTTTTACGGTGCTTACGATCAGACAGATACTGCATGAACTCATCTTTCACCTGTTTTCTCAATTTCTGGCTGCTATCCATAGTACAAAAATATTTCTTTTTTCAATCGCTTGAAGTTATTTTTTTGATATTTTTTTAAAGATACACATTTAAATTCATTTCACCGTTTCGGAATGAACAAAAAATGCCGGATAACAGACTTCACTCTCGTTATGATATGAATCTGAAACCGTTACATAATAATAATAACCCTTTTCATCAATGGATGCTGCATACTCAAAAAAAGGTTCTCTCAATCCCGTGGCGAGGATATTTTCGGCTTTGTGTACATCTAAATCCTCCGATTCACTCCTGTAAACATTATAAGTGACTCGGTCCGCGGCATCATCGGTTTTCCAGCTAAGCAAAAGTTTTCCGTTTATATTTTCAGCAGTTAAGTCGTACGGTGCTCCAGGGATTTCATCCGAAAGCCAGGTCATTGCCGGCAGTTTTGCCGGATAACGGTAATAGTGCTCCAGGGTATTCAAGATCCCTTTTGTGTTCGACAACACATTATCTGTTCTGAAGTATGCCTGTCCGGCCGACTCGTTCTTCCTTGTGTAATCCATCTGGTTCTCGATATCCTGCCGGCTCCAGCCCAGCTCAATCATCTGATAGGTTCCCAATCCCGGAACGATAATGCGCTTGTTCCCGTTTTCCAGCCAATCGTCCACAAACGGATAAAAAAGATGGTCCTTATAATACATCATAGGATAAAGGGCATCATGCTTACCAATCTTCAACCACATGGCGGCGTCCTGAAAAACAGTTTCCAAAGCAGTCCATCCAGCCCCTGTATTCCCCAACGCCCTGTACCGCCCAAGAGGGGCACTGCTGACCTGTACCCATTTTTTTTGACTTTTCACCCAGTCGTAAGCCTTGGTCACAAACCGGGTAATGTTATCTCTACGCCATTGGTGTAACGTTTTCCCGTTACCGTAAAGCCTATACATCCCAGCATCAGGAAACTTACCCGTGTTGTCCGGATACCGGATATAATCAAAATGAATCCCGTCAATATCATAATTTGAAACGATCTCCTTTACGATGGACAAGAGATAGTCGTCGGTTTTTGGATTACCCGGATCAAGAAACCATTCGCCACGGTATTTCCGGGTTATGGATGGATTTTTTTTTGTAACCGATCTTGCACCCAAACTTCTCACATGCTTGTCTAAACCCAACGGATAGGTTACCATCCAGGCGTGCAGTTCCATACCGCGCTTATGACACTCCTCAATGACAAAAGCCAGCGGATCAAATTTGGGCTTCCCATATCCGGATGGAACAATTACCGATGCCAGCGGCTCAATTTTTGAATCATAGAACATTTCTCCTCTTGCCCGAACCTGAAATATTACGGTATTGAAATTGTGTTTTTGCAGATTATCAAGAATAGCGATCAGCTCTCTTTTTTGCACTTCCTGACTGATCCTGTTCCTTGGCCAGTCAAGTCCGTAATTTGTTGTCAACCAGACGGCCCTGACTTCAGAAGCAGGAGGATTGACAGAAAAAATTCTCATCACAACAAACAGAAAAAAGATGAGAAGCAGATGTGTTCTATTCATTAATTATAATCGTTCTAAACTTGGCGATGCAAATTTAAAACAAAAATGCAGTGCTGGTATACATTTTTCGAATGTTAACACTTTAAACCGGAAAAGCCGATCAATTCTGTGTAGAAACAGGACTTCAACACCTCGCTAAAAAGTAGCCACCTCATAAAATCATTTCACGGCTCTTTTTACGAAACTTTATCTTAATATTATTGCTAAACTTAATAATTAATTCTACTTTTGTGAAAATATAGTGTTTGCAAACAAATTATCAAACTAACAATAAGACCTATGAATCCACTGCTTTTTAATTTAAACGGATGGGAAATTCCCATTATTATCTTGGTTGTCTTAATTCTTTTCGGTGGAAAGAAAATCCCTGAATTTATGAAAGGGTTGGGAAAAGGCATCAACAGCTTCAAAAAAGGACTGAACGATATTGAAGAGGATATCAAAGCCGATCCGGCCGACAAAAAAACATCGTCCACAAGCAATCAGTAACCTAATTTTCCAGTTATTGTAAAAATCGTCTGTTCTCGGGATTAATCCACGTTTTTGTGGATTTTTTCCGAGATTAAATTCTATAATCTGTTGGTTGCATGAAAGAGAAAGAAATGTCCTTTTGGGACCATCTCGAGGAATTCCGCTGGACGTTGATACGAATTATCGGCGCAGTGCTTATTTTGGCCATTGCTGGATTCATCCTTATTCCTCGTATTTTCGACTCAATAATTCTTGCACCCAGTTCTTCCGATTTTATCACCTATCGTTTCCTGGAGAGCGCCAGCAAATACATCCCTTTCCTTCCCGATTTTTCGGCCGACTCGTTTAATGTTGAAATGTTGAACATCAACATGACCACGCAGTTTATGACCTATATTTCCACTTCTCTGGCATTTGCTGTCCTGTTGACCATCCCCTATATTTTGTTTGAACTCTGGCGCTTTATCAGCCCGGCTCTTTACGAAAACGAGACCAAAGGGGTAAAAATGGCCTTTGGATTCGGAGGAGTGATGTTCGTGATCGGCTGTCTGGTTGGCTATTTTATGGTTTTTCCATTGATCTTCAGGTTCCTCATCACTTTTGAATTGAGCGATGCCATTAAAAACACCATCTCGCTGGATTCCTACATGAACAATTTTTACACCCTCATCCTCATTATGGGTGTCGTGTTTGAGTTGCCGCTTGTTTTCTGGCTTTTATCCAGCTTGGGACTCATCTACCGGTCTTTCTTCCGCAAGTACCGCAAACATGCAGTGGTAGGTTCTATGGTGCTGGCAGCTATAATTACCCCGTCTGGCGACCCGTTTTCACTTATTATAGTCACCATACCGCTTTACATGCTTTGGGAAATAAGCGCTTTCGTGGTAAAAAAAGATCCACCGGAAGAAATTGAAGAAGAGGATCTGCCGACAGTCTTTGAGTAATTATCGGTTCAGAATCACTTTGCCAAACGGTGAAAAAGCTAATTTCATTAATTTGAAATGCTGGTTTCCGAAAGGAATACCGATAATGGTGATGTAAAACAAAACACCGAAAAACAGGTGTGTGAGCACAATGGGCAACCCACCGATAAAGAACCAGATAATATTCATAACAAGTGCCAGGCACCCCGAAGTTGTGCGATTTTGCACTGCTTTTTTATCGAAAGGCAACAATGCCATCTCCGCCAGTTTCAGCGATTGCAGGCCGAAGGGAATACCGATTATTGTAACCATCAGGCCAATACTGGCAATAACGTATTCGATGGCAATAAATATGCCTCCGAAAACAATCCAGATCACATTTCCCAGCGTCCTCATCGTACGGCAATTGCTTCAATTTCCACCATGCAGCTTTTAGGCAAGCCTTTGGCAGCTATGGCCGAACGGGCAGGAAAATCCCCGTCGAACTGCGAAGCGTACACCTCGTTCATCTCGGCAAAGTAAGCCATGTCTCCCAGGAAGACGGTAGTTTTTACGATGTTTTCCGTTGTAAGTCCGGCTTCATCCAAAATAGCCCGGATATTTTTGAAACATTGCACCGCTTGCTCTTTCACTCCTCCAGTGACCAGCTCTCCTGTTAACGGATCAATAGGGGTTTGTCCGGAAATAAAAAACATTCCCTTTGCTTCGATTGCTTGGCTGTAAGGGCCTATTGCCGCAGGAGCATGTTTTGTTGAAATTACTTTTTTCATAAAATTTAGTTTACTTAATATTGCTTTCCTTCCACTTTAATTCATCCGGTTATAATGTTGAAATATGGGTTATATTATTAGTTAATAGTCTATTGATCTTTGTCTTACCACCTCATAAATCATCACGCCCGCCGCCACAGAAACGTTCAGTGATTGAATGCTGCCGAACTGCGGAACCTTAACCAATTCATCACACACACGCAGAATTTCGGGCGAAACGCCTTCGTCTTCCGAACCCATTAAAATGGCTACAGGGACCGACATATCTGCTACGGTATAGTTTTTTGCCGCTTTCTCAGTGGCGGCCACTACTCTTATGCCACTGTTTTTCAGGAACACAACAGCGTCTTTCAGGCTGTTTTCCCGGCATACCGGAATGATGTGTAATGCTCCGGCCGACGTTTTAATGGCATCGGCATTTACCGATACGCTTCCGCGCGCCGGAATCACTATGGCATCTACACCCGCAACTTCGCATGTGCGGGCAATAGCGCCAAAGTTACGCACATCGGTAATTCCATCAAGTACAACAATAAGCGGGTTTTTCCCTTGCTCATAAAGAAACGGAACAATCTGGTCTAGTTTCTGGTACGTAACTGCCGAGGTAAAGGCAATAACCCCCTGATGATTTTTACGGGTTATCCTGTCGATCCGCTCCAGCGGGACTTTCTGCATGGGGATTTCGCACCGGCGTAGCACCTCCTGCAGTTCTTTGAAAAGTTCACCCGACAATTCACGTTTAACAAGCACTTTGTCGATATCTTTTCCGGCTTCTGCCGCTTCAATCACGGCACGGATGCCAAAAATCATCTCTTTCTCTTTCATTTTTTATGAGTTATGTGTTACGTCTTTAAAGTTTCAACATGAGCTTCAGGCCTCCAGCATCACCTTGGCATTTTCAACAGCCTGAACAGTAACTTCCGCACCGCTAAGCATCCGGGCGATTTCCGTAACCCTTTCGTTTTTCAGCAATAAACGCACATAGGTTGCCGTAGTCTCAGCACTGTCCTCTTTGTAAACGTTGTAATGTTTTGTTCCTTTGGCTGCTATTTGCGGCAAATGGGTGATGGCGATTACTTGCATATCGTGTGCCATCTCGCGCATGATCGCACCCATTTTATCGGCTATCTCACCCGAAGTTCCCGTGTCGATTTCATCGAAAATAACCGTCGGCAGTGTCGTTGCCCCGGCGATCATCGATTTCAGGCAAAGCATCAGTCGAGAGATTTCTCCGCCGGATGCAATCTGGGAAACGGGCAGCAACGGTGTGTTTTTATTGGCCGAAAACAGAAAGCTCACAGCATCTTTGCCGTTAGAATCGGGATTGTTTTTGGTGGTAATATCGCATATGAACCTCGCGTTAGGCATTCCCAGATAAACAAGCATTTCCGTGAGTTGCTTTTCTACCGGCTGCGTAGCCGATTTTCTCCTTTCACTCAGCACTTCTGCTTTTAGCAACAACAGCCGTTGTTTTTCAGACACCTCTTTTTCGAGTTGTTCTATTTGTTCGTCCAGCGACAGGATGTTTTGCAACTTTTCATCCAACTGTTTCTGTATCTCCTGCAGTTCCTCAACCGATTTTACCGAATGCCTCTTCTGCAAATCGTAAATCACACTTAACCGCTCCTCCACCTGTTGTTGCCGCTCGGCATTGAAATCTGTTTCTTCGAAATGCTTCCCGGCTTCAATCCGGACCTCTTTTAAATCAATATAGGCCGACTCCACCCGTTGCTCCAATTCGGCAGCTTTCGGAAAAACATGCTGAATACTTTTCAACGCGTCGGTTACCGATTTTAATTTTTGTTCAACAGCACCACCTTCACCCGAAAGTGCATCTACTACCGCAAAAAGCGAAGCTTTAATTTCCTCGGCATGCGTTATGGTTTCCAGCTCGGCTTCCAGTTCGCCCTGTTCTCCTGCCTGTAGTTTTGCACCAGCCAATGCATCGAACTGGAATTGAAAATAATTTTCCTCTTCCTTGTTTTTTTGCGATTGCTTCTGCAGTTCGAGCAACAGTTTCCGGCTCGCCTGATATTGCTTGAATACTTTTTGGTATGCCTCCTTCTCCGCTTTTGTACGGGCAAGAATATCCAACACGTTTAACTGAAAAAAGTTGTCGTTTAACGACAGGTTCTGATGCTGCGAATGAATATCTATCAACCTATCACCTAAGTCTTTCAGGTCATTCAGGTAAACAGGAGAATCGTTAACGAAAGCCCGCGACTTTCCGTTCGTCCAAATTTCGCGGCGCAGGATACATTCATCGGGATTATATTCCCAATCCCGCTCTTCAAAAAAATCTTGCAAATCATACCTTGAAAAATCAAAAATGCCTTCGATGGTACATTTCTGCTCGTTTTGCTTGATATAACGATTATCAGCACGTTGTCCCAAAATCAGCGAAAGCGCACCCAGTATAATGGATTTTCCAGCTCCGGTTTCTCCGGTAATAACCGAAAAGCCCTTATCAAAATCGATATGAAGCGAATCTATCAGCGCATAATGTTGTATTGCAAGCGATTTCAGCATAAATTTCCTAGCGGTTTGTTCGTTGTAATCTTTCCAAAGCGGCTGTCTGCGTCGGATAAATATTCCGGAGCGTTTCATACGCCGCTCGCTTTTCATGCACCGGCATGTCAGTAACGACATTTACCAGCTCGTCCAGTTTGGCATTGCCAAAAAGCGTTACCAAAACAGAGTTGGAACGGCGGTCATATATCGAAGAGATTACGGGCAGCGAAGTTACAACTTTTTGACGACCTTTTTCACGGTTTGCCGCCATTTCATCCAATCCTGCCCGGTGGTAATCATACCACATCCGCCGGTAATCTTCAAATACGGGTTCGTTGAAAGCAACAGCAATGGCATACTTGCTCCGTTCACTTCCAAATGCTTCCCATCCGCTCCAGTTGTTGGATTGAACGTTGCTGGCGATAATTTGCATCTGGCGGAAACAATCCGTGCCTCCCAGAGGCGACGTCGAATCATAATCGAGTCCGAGAATAAGGTAGACATAAAAGGCGATGGTGGCAACCAGGTTGTTGGGAATATTGTCGGGATTGAACTCCAACGACTGATATTCCATGTAATCGAACAAAAAGGAAGGCTCACGATAATTCAGTAACGGCGTCTTGTATGATGCACCGGGAACAGGCCTTCGTGCCTGAACCTGCAACTCTCCCTTAAACGACGAAGGAGATGACATCTCATTGACGACGAGGGTAAACGAACAATCAATCTTTCCATGTGCCGGAGGATGCGTATCCGTCCATTTTCCATCGTTTATAAATATCCTCAACTGCTCTTCGAGTGTATTAAACAACTGCCGGTTACCCTGTATCTGGGAACTGTTGACAGAGACAGTGGCATTGAGATTCTGGGCCATCGTACAACCAACAGCTATAAACCAGAAAATAACAGAAAAAACGGCATTCTTCATAAACTTATGCCTGACGGTGGCTCCTTTTTTTGATATTATTTTCAATTACATCGAACGGTAAAACTGCAATTCGTTCCGCAAACTATCTATTTCATCTTGAAGCAATTTCACCCGGACAAGCATATGATACAGCGCCTCAATACCTTCCGCGTTAATATCCATCTCATTGTGCCAGCGGACAAATTGTTCCAGTTCTTCCAGCTCGTCGTATTCCACAAACCGGGAGTCACCGGAATCCAACAAGCGAATTAACCCCAGTTCGCCCAGTGAATCGAGAAACGATCCTTCTACTTCATAAATACGGATGCATTCGCTGTATAAAATTCTTTTTTCGTTCATCGTTGGTTCAGTTTAGATAATTCGACAAACAACTCCTGCTCTTTTGACGAGAGGTTTTTGGGTACCTCTACTTTCATTGTCACGATAAGGTCGCCGAACTGATCATCTTTTTTATATACCGGAAAACCTTTACCTTTCAAGCGAACCTTCGCTTCAGGCTGTGTGCCAGGCTTTACTTTCATTTTCACCTGTCCGTCAAGCGTATTTACGGTCATTTCTCCACCGAGAACGGCCGTGTATAACCCAACATGAACCGACGTGTATAGATCGTTGCCAAGCCGCTTGAATTCCGGGTCGTCTTCAATAACGAACGTAATGTATAAATCTCCGTTAGGCCCGCCGTTTACTCCCGGCTGGCCGTATCCGGCAAGCTTTATCTTTTGTCCATCTGTAACCCCTGCAGGAATAGTTATACGTATATTTTTCCCGTCAAGGTTAAGCGTTTGCTGATGGGTATACATGGCTTGGCGGAGCGATAACCGCAACTCTGCCTGATAGTCTCCCCCCTTGTACTTTCTATTCGTACGCCTGGTTTCCCTTTGTGTAAAACCACCGCCAAACATCGAATGAAAAAACTCAGAAAAATCGGTATCCGAAAAATCACCTTCGGTGTAGAAAGTTTGCTCCCCCTGTTGTCCACCCCATTGATGCTGTTGCTGTTGATATTGCTGCTGCGCTTTTTCGTATTCCTCGCCGTGTTTCCAGTTTTCTCCGTATTTATCGTATTTTGCCCGTTTTTCAGGGTCGCTCAACACTTCGTTCGCTTCGTTGAGTTGCTGAAATTTCCTATGCGCCTCCTTATCGTTTGGATTCAAATCCGGATGCAGCTTACGCGCCTTTTGCCGGTAGGCTTTTTTAATGTCATCGGCCGACGCATTTTTACTTACACCCAAAATATTGTAGTAATCAATATATGCCATTTTTAAAATTATTATGGTACAAACTTATATAAAAAAGTTTGAATTTTATACGCCGCCCGATAAAAATCGGGGCCGTAACTGTTCTACTTGTAATTAACGTGTTCTAAGACACAAAGTATAATTTAAAATTATCATTATGAGAACAGTTAGCGGCCTCGACGTTCACAAAGATAGCATATTTATGTGCATCCTGGACGAGCAAGGCAAAAAAACAGAAGAAAAATTCGGAGTTACCACTCGCGAAATAAAGCGGATGGCCGTTGTAATGCACTCCCGTTTTGTGAGTGATGTATGTATGGAGAGTACGGGCATTTATTGGATTCCCCTCTGGCGTTTATTGGAATCAGATTTCAAGCTTCATCTGGTCAACCCCCAGTTTCTTAAACAATTGCCCGGTCGCAAGAGCGATGTGAAAGACGCGCAGTGGATTGCCACGGCCCTGCTCAAGGAATTAGTCAGGGACAGCTTTGTTCCTGACGGCAACATTCAACGCCTGCGCCAATACGGACGGCGCATCAACGAGATAAACAAGGACACGGTTCGTTGTGAACAGCGTATCGACATGCTTCTTCAGCGCTGCAACGTGCGTTTGAGCAATTATGTCTCGCGCACCAGAAGCAGGAGCTACCGCAAAGTGGTGGATTCCCTGATAAGGGGTGAGACATCCGTGGATGAACTTATCCGGCTTATCCACGGGCGCACGGTTAACCGACACGGAAAATCGGCGGTGCATGATGCGTTGGAGGGCTGCATCGTTGAAAGCGACAGGGATTTGCTTGGGCAATACACGCAGATGCTTGACATGTATCAATCACAAAAACAGCAATGCCACGAGGCGATGGTTCAAATGTGTATGAACCTTTATCGGGAAGCATTTTTGTTTCTGCTCGGTATTCCGGGTGTGAAGGAGCTCTCGGCAGCTATCATCATTTCTGAAATAGGCGACAATATGGAACTTTTTGCTACCGCAGCAGCCCTTGTGTCATGGGCAGGACTCAGACCGCGTAACGATGAAAGCGCAGGAAAAATTAAGAGCCGCCAAATAACACACGGGAACAAGTATCTGAGAAAAGCTTTGATAGAATGTGCATGGAGTGCCGCCCGAACAAGAGGATCCGTGTTTTACTGCCGTTTTTGGCATTTAAAAGGCATGAAGAAACACCATAACGCCATTATCGTAGCCGTTGCCCGGGAGATGCTTGCCGTTATCTGGAAACTGCTTTCCAGACATGAGAATTTTGATGAAACGTATCATCTGAAGAAAAAAACTGCTTCGTAGGGCGGACTCCTGTTCCGCTTTTCCGGAGCAGTCGGATTGTTTGTAAGGCCTTTATATTTGTGGTGGATTTTATACCCCGGTTCGCAAACTGACCGTGGCAGACAATCCGTATTGAACGCCGATCAAGAACCGTAAGAGTTCGAAGAGGAAATTAATTTACATTGACGAAAGTTCATTCTTCTTTCGTCAGTAAATCTATGTGTCTAAAATATAGCAAACCAGCTTCAATGAGTTTATTATGCAGGGAAACAAATGGATTTATAGAGGAAATATAGCAAAAAATGCGCCTTTATTACTGCTCCTTCACACGAAAATATAACGATCAAAATAATCCAAAGGATGAGCCGGTCACCCTGAATTCTGTCCGCCGGTTAATCTGGTCTGCAATCTCCTGTTGCTCGGGTGCCAGCTTTTCGATAAATGCCTCATCCAGCCTATCCCCTTCTTTCAGGAAACCGTATTTTTCCGCGATGGTAGCAGAAACCGTTTTAGGTTGTGTTTTCCCAAAACCTGCCGCCGATAATCGCCGCTCATCCACTCCCTTGCCGATAAGGTACCGTACCACTGACTGTGCGCGGCGTAACGAAAGGTCCTGATTGTATCCTTCGGCCCCTTTCCTGTCGGTATGCGCGGAAAGTTCGATGGTTATTGACGGATTGTCGTTTAACAGTCCTATAAGTCCGTCCAGTTCTTCTTTTGACTCGGGACGCAACTCCGCTTTATCAAAATCGAAGAATATATTTTCGAGGATAACAGGCCTGTTGTAAGGGATCATTTCAAAATCCACGAAATAAACCGTATCTTTTTCCTCAACGAATGTACTCAGCATTTTCTTCCTATTCAGGAATCCCTCTGCACGGGCCATAAAAAGATAATTCACACCCTTGTCCGCACGGAAACGGTAGGTCCCGTCTTGTCCGGTAATGTATTCGTGCCGGAAACCGTTATCGTCAACAACCGACACTTTAACGTTGGGAATGAAGTTGTCTTCCGTATCCACGGCTAGACCCTCCACAAATATCTCGACATCCGGGCATTCGAACGAATAGATATGGTCGTGCCCGCGTGCATCGTTACGGTTTGAACTGAAAAACCCGCGACGTTTCCCTTTCTCGAAAGTGATGCCAAAATCGTCCATCGACGAATTAAGGGGAAAATCCATGTGCTGGACCCTCCACCGATTGGTGCTGCCGTACAAGCTGGCTTCATACAAGTCCAGTCCTCCCATCCCCGGGTGTCCGTCAGACGAGAAGTACAACGTCGTGTCGTTTTTAATGTACGGAAACATTTCATCGCCCGGCGTGTTTACCTCCGGACCCAGGTTTTCCGTAAATAGAACGATGAGGCCATCCATCCTGGCCCGCCAGATATCTTTTCCGCCATATCCTCCAGGCATGTCGGAAACAAAATAGAGATAATCGCCCGACGGAGAAACGGAAGGATGTGCGAAAACCGAAAGCGTGTCGCCGGCAGATACAGTCAATTCCTGTCCGGCATTCCAGCTTCCGCTACCGCGTCGTGAACAGTATATCTTGGGAGTGGTTGCCCGGTGAGAATAAACGGGAGAGAAGGTATAGAAAAGGTAATTGCCATCTGCGGAAACCGAGGGTGTCCCTTCATCGAACCGGGTATTGATTTCCGACTCCAAAATCTCCGGCTTCATCCAGCCGCCCTTATCGTTTCTGGTGACAATGAAAATATCGTTGTTCTTCATCCCCGTGATGTTACTGATCGAATCACCCCGAGCATCCTCGCGCGAAGAGGTGATATAAAGCACGGCATCGTCTTTAGCAAACGCCGGACTGAACTCTCCGCGGTTCGAGTTGAACAGGTCCATCCGTTTTACTACATAACGCGACGGCGCTTTCTTTTTCTCCACCGCATCCTTCACCCCCTGCAATCCACTTATTCCCAATAAATTTACCGGATCCAGAGCCAGAAAATCTTCGTAAGCCTTTTGTGCCTGTAGGTATCTTCCTTCTTTGTGCAACATTTGCGCATACCGCAAATAAACCAGCGTATCGGGATACTTATACCGGATGGCATTGGCATACGCGTTAGCCGAACGGGAAGCAACATTCATTCGGCGATAGGCCTCCGCCATTTCGTAAGCTACCACTCCGCGCAGCGGACGCTGATCAGGCTTAATGTTCCTGTACACTTTCCGATAGGTTTCAGAAGCCACAAAATACTCTCCCCGAATGTATTGTGCACGGGCATCGCTCAGTTTTGCCGAGCGGCACGAAACCAGTAATAGCACCCCCAAGAGGCATAAAGGGTATATTTTTCGAGTTAGTTCCAAATCCGGTTGTTTTCCTTAATAACTCGTTTTTGACGGAAATATTGTGTGAAAACCGTGGGGACTATTCCGTTGCCGGAAGGTTATATACTCCTTTTACTAAAACCTGTTGTGAGGGAAGCGGCGTTTTTATCTCCACCATGTTGTTGGATGTCAACCCAGTGGTGACGGAGACGGATTTAAGGTATATATTATCTCCCGATTTCTTTTCAAGCAAATAAATCCGGTACGTTCCGTCCGCCAACGCTTCAAGGGCATCCCCGGGAATCCCTTTTGCCGTATATTCTTTCACACTCACCTCTGCCTCAACATACATGTTGTTTACAAAACCGCTGTTAATCGATTCTATTTGCGCTGTACACACAATGGTTTTCTTTCCCGGATCGATAGATTTCCCTGTTCTGGTCAGTTTCGCACTGAACTTCTCGGACGGATTACTGGAGTTATAAAACCGGATATTTTGACCGACAGCCAATTGTGCGATATCCTTCTCGTATACATCCAGTTGAAGATAGAACTGATTGGCATTGACAATGGTCATCAGCATTTTTTCAGGCGTAACGTATTCTCCGATCATACTGTTGACCTGCGTAATATATCCGTCAATAGGCGAACGGACTTCGAGTATCCGATAAAAATCCCCTTTTTCTATTTGCGCGGGATCTACGTTAAGCAGACTCAACCGATGTTTCATCCCGTTGTATTGTGCCAACAAACTGTTGTAAGCACTTTCGGCAGCGATGAAATCTTTACGGGCTGCGATGCTGTCCCTATAAAGCGTTTGCAACCGTTCGTAAGCCTTTTTTGCTTCGTTGAACTGATTGCTTACCGTAGCAAAATCCTGCTGCAGCACAATAAAATCGTTACTTTCGACAGTGCAAAGCACACTTCCCGCAGAGACAAAATCACCCAACTCACGGGAAATCATCCTTATCGTCCCCGGAATCCGGCTGGTAACCTGGGCCTGCCCTCTGACCGATGAGATGACATGCCCGTTCACCTTCACACTTTCGTGGAATTGCACTTCCTGCAATTCACCAAATTCCATTTGCATCGCTTCAAACTGGCGGTTGGAAATTGCTACCAACGCAGAATCTCCGGTAGAATCTCCGGCTTCGCTACCCGACTTTTTGTTACCGCAACCCAAAAGAGCTACGGAAACCAAAACTCCCCAAAAGAAATGTTTATAAAATCGCATCTTGCTCTCTTTTTACGTTTTTCTTACCTCTTGCCCTTTATCCGCCGGTTCACTCAACCAGCAGGTAATTGAGCGCAATTACCGTTTGGTTGTATTTCGCCAGGTTGTCTAAATAATCCAACCTCAATTGCGTGGCATTTTCCAGGCTCTGTATATAACGGAAGAAGTCAATCTCCCCTATTTCGTAACTTGACGTGGCAAATTTAATCAGTTCATCACTGATCTGCTTTCCCGACGTTTGGTAGTAATCAATATTCTGACGGTATTTTTCGAGTTCGTTGCGCAGTTGTTCATACGTAGAGTTGTACCGCACCTCATACTGCTGCCTGGAGTAACCGGCCATCATAACGCTGTGTTTTTGCGAAGCGACCCTGGCTTTCTGTTCTCCAAAGAACAGCGGGACAGAAATTCCAACCTGCCAGCCCCAATAACTTTTCGCGTTTGCGAACCGGTTCGTTCCGTTAAAAACCTCGACGCTAATATCGGGCAGCCACAAATTTCTCTCAACATCCAGTAAGGCACGCTCGTAGCTGAGTTGTTCATTGGCCAGTTTGAGCCCGGCATTGTTCTGGATGTCCTTGTTCAACAAAACCGGCTCCAGTTCCTGAAGTGGAACCCGGATATCTTCTTTGGGCTGTACGAACAAGCTTAACTGCCGGTAAGCGATCTGCAGGTCGGCGTCAATTTGTTTTTGCTGAATATCAACCTGTTGCTGTTTAGCGGTTGCGTTCAGTTTTTCCAGGTACGCGATCTCACCTTGCTTGTATTGCGCATCAGCCAATCGTGAAAACTTGCGGTAAATATCGGCGATAAAACGATACTGTTGTTGTTTGTTTTGCAGATATATCACTTGATAATACGCTTGCGTTATGTTCTTACTGAGCCTTTGTCGTTCAAGTTCATAAGCTGCTTGTGAAACCGAAACCCCTGCCCGGTTGGCCTTGTATTGCGCGGCATAAACGGTAGGAAAATTTATTTCCTGCGATACCCCGACCACATACAGCGGATGATTGTTTTCGGCAATGTTATTGGCATCCCTGCCGTAATACACCCCGGTTTTCCCTATATTCAAAGCTGTGGGGACAAACGCCTTGCTCCGCTGTACCTGCAATTCGAAAGTTTTCAGTTGCCGGTTGTTGGCTATTCCGGTTGCGATGGCTTCCTCCAGCGAAAGTTCACTCGATTGGGAAAAAGCTGCAACAGAAACTGTCATCAAAACCGGGACAAGCCAAAACTTCGCTTTCGTCACATTTCTTTTCCTTGAACGGTTTTTTCTCCCTCTGCGCTCGTCATTCATAAAATATCCGTAAAGCAGCGGCAAGACAATCATCGTAAGGAAAGTGGAAGTAGCTAACCCACCAATAACAACCGTGGCCAGCGGGCGTTGAACTTCCGCTCCTGCCGATGTGGAAATCGCCATAGGCAGGAAGCCCATCGCAGCAGAAGCCGCTGTAAGGACAACGGGCCGAAGCCTGTCGACAGAGCCTTGTACAATAATGTCGTGCATTTTCATTCCTCCGTTTTTATGGCGTAACTCTTTAAAATGTTCAATTAAAACAATTCCGTTCAGCACAGCCACACCAAACAACGCAATAAACCCTACCCCGGCCGAGATGCTGAACGGCATTCCCCTTAACCAGAGCAGTAATATACCTCCGACAATGGAAAGCGGAATGGCAGAAAAAATTATTATCGTTTCTTTCAACGAATTGAAAGCGAAGTTCAACAATAAAAATATAAGTGCAAGAGCGATAGGCACAATAATCATCAACCGGGTAGATGCATTCTTGAGGTTCTGATACTGGCCTCCATAAACCACATAATACCCCGATTGCAAATCTACGTTCTCCTGCACTTTTTGCTGAATATCCTGCACTACCGATTGCAAGTCACGGTTTCGCACATTCACACTCACCACCACCCGCCGCCGGGTATTGTCACGCGAAATTTTTGCTGGACCGGAAGAGTATTCAATCTGAGCCAACTCACTTAACCGTATCTGGTTTCCATCGGGAAGATTCACATACATCTGCCTTATGTTATCAATATCCTGGCGGAAATCTTCCAAAAAACGAACAACCAGATCAAATCTGCGCTCCCGCTCGAAAACCGTCCCCGAAATTTGTCCGCCGAAAGCCATCGACAGGTATTGGTTGAGCGATTCTATGGAAACGCCGTAGTACGCCAGTTTTTCGCGATTGTACGTTACCCTCATTTGTGGTAAGCCTACCGTTTTCTCAACAATAACATCGGCAGCTCCTTCTACCATACGGGCCTGTGCTGCAATCTCCACGGCCTTTTCCGCCAGGTAATCCAAATCTTCACCGAAAATTTTCACAGCAATATCTGAGCGCACTCCAGTAACCAACTCATTGAATCTCATCTCTATGGGTTGTGTAAACTCGTATTCGATACCCGGAAAAACCGAAAGGGCCTCTTTAAACTTATCGGCAAGCTCTTCTTTACTCCCGGCGTTCTTCCACTCTTTCTTCGGACGGAGCTTGATGATCATGTCAATCTCTTCCATCGACATCGGATCGGTGGGAACCTCTGCAGCACCTATACGGCTCACCACCTGGTCGACTTCCACAAAATCCTTTTTTAAGATCGCCTCCATTTGCGTAGTCATCTCGATGGTTTTCCTCAATGACGTCCCTGTTTTCAGCACCGGCTGAATCACAAAGTCACCTTCATCAAGCGTAGGCGTAAATTCTGCCCCAAGCTTACCAAAAAGAAGCAAGGCAACCGTCAGCATAACCAAAGCACCGATAACGATCATCCTTTTATGTCCACACGCCCATTCAATGGACGGTCTGTATGTTTTGTAAGCCAGCCGCATTACCCGGGAGACATTCTTTTCTCCGTTTTTCCCCGGTTTCATAAACAGGGCTGATGCCACAGGCAGCCATGTCATCCCCAATAGAGAAGCCCCAATAACGGCAAAACAAAACGTGAGTGCCATCGGACGGAACATTTTCCCTTCCACTCCCGTTAACGAAATAATCGGCACAAAAACAATCAGGATAATGATTTGTCCGAAAATAGCGGAGTTCATCATTTTGGATGCGCCATTGATCGTAATCTCATCGATGTAGTCTTTTCTTTCCTGCCCGTGCAGCCTATTTGCATCATCATAGTGGTTATTGAGACTAAGCGCAATAAACTCGGCTATGATCACCCCACCGTCAATGATAATCCCGAAGTCGAGTGCGCCCAGGCTCATCAGGTTAGCATCAATACCGAAAATGTACATCAACGACAACGTAAAAAGTAACGACAAGGGGATGATGGAGGCGATAATCATCGCAGTACGAAGGTTTCCCAGGATAAGCAAAACCACCAGGATTACAATAACGCATCCGAACAGCAGGTTTTCGAAAACGGTCATCGTAGTGCGTCCGATAAGCTCGCTCCGATCAACAATGGGATTGATAAAAATCCCTTCCGGAAGAGTTTCTTGTACTTCTGCCACCCTTTTGTGTACAGCTTTAATTACTTTTTTTGAATCGGCGTTTTTGAGCATCATAATCTGGCCCATAACCTTTTCGCCCTCGCCGTTGGCAGTAATGGCTCCAAAACGGTTCGCATGTCCGAACTGCACTACGGCAATATCGCCGATCAGTACCGGTATTCCGTTTCTGTTCTTCACCACAATACTCCGGATGTCTTCCAGCGATTTTATAGCTCCATCGCCACGTATAAAATAACTTTGGTTGTTTTTTTCGATGTATGAGCCGCCGGTTATGTTGTTGTTCTTATCGATAGCATCAAAGACCTCCATCAACGTAATTCCCTGACTACGTATCAACTCCGGATTAACGGCAATCTCGTATTGTTTGAGAAATCCTCCCCATGTATTCACTTCCACTACTCCGGGAATTCCCGACAGTTGTCTTTTCACAATCCAGTCCTGAATGGTCCGCAGGTCGGTTATGGAATAACGGTTTTCATAACCCGGTTTTTCATCGAGAATGTATTGGTAAATCTCGCCCAGGCCAGTAGTAACCGGCCCCATAACAGGTGTACCAAAGCCCTGGGGAATATTTTCAGACGCTTCCGATATTTTTTCGGCAATCAGTTGTCTCGGTAGGTAAGTACCTAACTTTTCATCGAAAACAATGGTGACTACCGATAATCCAAATTTCGATACAGAACGTGTCTCCTTCACACCCGGCAGGTTTGCCATGGCTAACTCCACAGGCATAGTGATGTATTGCTCCACATCTTGCGTCGCAAGGTTGGCTGATGTGGTAATTACCTGTACCTGATTGTTGGTAATGTCAGGAACCGCGCCTACGGAAAGATTGGCTAATGCAAATATTCCGAAACCAATAATCGTAATTGTGAAAAGTATGATTATCAGCTTGTGCCTGACACTAAACCGAATTATCTTGTTTAACATAAACGCATGAAAAAGTTTTCATATAATGTTCTGAAAGCTACACAAATGAACAAAAAAATGCAAGATAAATCAAATCTTATTTATCCAGTATTTTAATTTTTTCTTGTTCTAAATAAGCAAGTCACGCAAAAGTCACTTATCTATCAAAAAATAAACGGCTTAAAATTCAGACGTAGCATAAACCTTTAAAGTTTTCTCCCTACTCACTGAACAATAAAAATTCAAGTTTTATTTGGTGATTGCAGCAAAATAACACTATCTTTGTACGACATAATCGTAGCTTTCCCAAAAGGGAAAAACCACAACGTACTCATTTTTAAATTGTAACCTATGAAAAAAATTACCTCATTCGCAATTTTTGTCTTAATCGCTACTATTTCCACGAGCGTATTCTCTCAGAACAGTGATCTGAAGTATAAGACAGTTCCCAATGATCCGATCAGTGCACGTATTTACACCCTGGATAACGGGTTGAAAGTTTACATGAGTGTGAATCCTGAAACCCCCCGTATACAAACCTATATTGCCGTACGAGTGGGAGGGAAAAACGATCCGGCAGAAACCACCGGCCTTGCTCATTATTTCGAACACCTGATGTTTAAGGGCACAAAAAAATTCGGCACCCAGGATTACGCGCAGGAAGAGCCGATGCTAAAAGAGATTGAAGGCCTCTTCGAGAAATACCGGAATACAGAAGACGATACCCAAAGAAGAGCCATTTACAAGGAAATTGACAGTATCTCCTACGCCGCATCCAAGCTAGCCATCCCCAACGAGTACGACAAACTGATGAAGACTATCGGGGCAACAGGGACAAACGCCTATACGGGTTTTGACATGACGGTTTATACGGAAAATATACCGTCGAATCAAATCGAAAATTGGGCAAGAATACAATCGGACCGTTTTCAAAACAATGTGATTCGTGGTTTTCACACAGAACTGGAAACGGTTTATGAGGAGAAAAACATGTCACTCACCCGCGACAGCCGGAAAGTGTACGAAAAAGTGCTTGCCTCACTGTTCCCTCACCACCCGTACGGTAAACAGACCGTGCTCGGCACACAAGAACACCTGAAGAATCCGTCAATCATCAACATTAAAAACTACTACAAGACCTACTACGTTCCGAACAACATGGCTATCTGCGTTGCTGGAGATTTTGATCCTGATGAAATGATCAAGATTATCGATACCTATTTCGGAGAGATGAAACCTAATCCCAGCCTGCCAGTTATAGAACCATCTGCCGGGCAACCTATAACAAAGCCGGTTGAAACGGATGTGTTGGGGCAGGAAGCCGAAAACGTGACCCTCGGCTGGCGAATGGGTGGATGGGCCACACCCGACAAAGATATGCTCGATATCATCAGCCTAATTATGAATAACGGAAAAGCCGGATTAATCGACCTGAACCTGCTGCAGCAGCAAAAAGTGCTTTCTGCATATTCGGGTGCCTACAGCATGGCAGACCACTGCGCTTTTGTTATGAATGCCACGCCCAAGAAAGGACAGACACTTGAGCAGGTAAGAGATTTGTTGCTGGGAGAAGTGGAAAAACTGAAAAAAGGTGATTTTCCCCAGGAACTGATAACTGCATCTATCAACAACATGAAGCTGAGCGAGATGTATCGAATAGAGAGCAATGGAGGACGGGCTAACTGGTTTGTAAACTCATTCATCAACGGGACGGAGTGGGCCAACGAAGTAACCCGGATCGATCGTATCGCAAAAATCACTAAAAAACAGATCGTGGATTTTGCCAACGAAAAATTTCGCAACAATTATGCCGTAATCTATAAACGCGAAGGAAAAGATCCCACGGAGTTAAAGATCGACAAACCACAAATCACGCCCATTGCCACCAATCGTGATGCGGTAAGCACATTCGTAAAAGAAATTCAGGACGTTAGGGTCACACCCATTGAACCTGTGTTTCTCGACTTCGATAAGGACATGAAAATACTGACTGCCAAATCAAAGATCCCCGTGCTCTACAAGCAGAATGTAACCAACGGCATTTTCAGCCTGATTTATGTGTTCGACATGGGAAATAACCACGATAAAGCCCTGGGTACGGCTTTCGATTATTTAAAATACCTGGGCACATCCACAAAATCACCGGAAGAGATCAAAGCCAATTTTTACAGTCTGGCTTGCTCGTTCAACGTTTTTCCGGGGACAGAAAGGGTATATGTTTTGCTCGATGGTCTGGCAGAAAACATGAGCAAGGCTCTTGCGCTTTTCGAAGAGCTGCTGGCCGATCCGCAAGTAAATAAAGAAGCATTCGCCAACCTGTCGGCAGATATCCTGAAGAAACGCGGCGATGCTAAACTCAACCAAGGGGCTAATTTCAGCAAATTAACCCAGTATGCGTCCTGGGGAGCGGACTCTCCCGATAACAATATATTGTCGGAAGCAGAATTGAAATCGATGGATCCGCAGCAACTGACCACACGCATCAAAAGCCTCAACGGTTTTGAGCACCGGATTATGTATTATGGTCCTGAAAACGAAAAAGAACTGCTATCCACAATTAACTCGTTACACAATGTCCCGGCAAAGTTAAAACCGGTACCTGAAACCGACCGGTTCAAACAAGTAGAAACCAACGAGAACAAAGTGTTTTTAGCCGAATACGATGCAAAACAGATTTACCTGGGAATGGTTTCCAACGACGGCCGGTCGTTTGATCCGAAAGTCGAAGCTATGCGTGAATTATACAACGAATATTTTGGCGGAAGCATGAATGCGATCGTGTTTCAGGAAATGCGCGAAGCGCGCGGACTGGCTTATTCGGCAAATGCGTACCTGAATGCTCCGACGAAATTGAAATACCCCTACACGATGCGAACGTTTATTGCTACTCAAAACGATAAAATGGACGATGCACTACAGGCGTTCCACCTTATTCTGAAAGAGATGCCGTTATCGGAAAATGCGTTTAACCTGGCCAAAGAAGGCTTGATTACCCGTTTGCGCACCAACAGGATTATCAAGGAAGATATGCTGTGGAACTACATTTATGCACAGGACCTGGGCTTGAAAGTGGACAGGCGAAAAGAAATTTTCGAAAAAGTACCGTCTATGACACTGTCCGACATAAAGGCATTCCAGGAAGAATGGGTAAAAAAACGCACGTACACCTATTATATATTGGGTAAAGAAGCGGATTTAGACCTGAAAGCGCTCGAGAAATACGGGCCTATCCAAAAGGTTTCTCAGGAAGAGCTGTTCGGGTATTAGGATAAAGCATTTAGGGCGCCAAATGGCGCCCTAAATGCTTTTACTGATGTTCCCGCCGCAGCAAATCGTTCACTGTTTTTACCGGATTAAAGGTACTGACGGGCACCTCTACGAAAATGGTGTTCCAGTCGCTCATGGCACCGTTCCACAAGCCGGGAAGCTCCAGGGCCTTCAGTTCTTTTCCGTTTTTGGATTTTTGCGAAATAAATCCGGTGTTCTTATCCACGAATTGGGTCAAATCGAACTTGTTGTTTTTATAGCACTTCACGCCACATACCAAATCCACGGGATTGAAATGCGACCCGTGCTTGAAAGCATCCACAGCCCTGGCATCGTTTATATCGATTTGGGAACTTTCCAGAATCTGCAAAGAAGCGGTTCCGTCAGGATTTTCAACAATAAACGGACCACCGCCCGGCTCACCCTCGTTCTTCACCATGCCGCATACCCGAAATGGACGATCAAGTTTAGCAATCAGGTAGTCCCTCAACTCTTCTTCATCGGCAAAAGATTTGTTGGAAGAAGCTATACAAAGTTCGTTCTCGGTAAACTTCAAAATTTCCTGCAACTTTCCGTTGCTACATTTTCCCGAAGTCAACTCTCCAAGGTAGCCAAACGCCCGTTGCTGCATCTTCACCAACACTCCACCCAAAAGTTGTTTATATAAGGCTTCGCTTTCTTTTAACCGGTCTGGAACAACATTATCGATGTTTTTAATGAATATAAAATCGGAATCGATGTCATTCAGGTTTTCGATCAGCGCACCGTGTCCCCCGGGACGGAAAAGCAACGATCCGCCCTCATCGCGGAATGGATTATTCTCCATATCCACGGCAAGGGTATCGGTGCTAGGCTTTTGAACGCTGTATGAGACTCTGAATTTAGCACCGAGTTTTAATTCGTACCCCAACCTCCGGGCAGCGACCAACAATTCAAACAACTCTTTATGCTCTTCCGAAACTGTAAAATGAATATTCACCACACCGTTTTTATCTTTTGCGTACAAGGTACCTTCGGTCATCTGTTCACCCACCGGTGTTCTATTTCCTTCTTCGTAACTGTGAAACAAAAGCAACCCTTTGGGCAGGTTCCCGTAATTCAATCCGTCAGGAAAGAGCAAGGCTCTCACCACTTGTTTGTACTTGCCCAAATCAATAAGTTCCGGAACTGTTTTTCCAAAATTGTTCCTGCAGGTTTCGTTGAGCGCATCGTAAAAGGCAAACTTCCCTATATTGTTGAAAAATGTTTTAACAAAAGCAGTTTCAGGCACATCATTACCATCATCTAAAAAGGTAAACAAGTCTTTAAACATACGGCTTGCAGCACCCGATGCGGGTACAAACTTGGTGACTTTTTTACCCGCATCCAAAGAATCACGCCAAGCCATCCGATATTCCTCCTCGTCGGCTTTAGATACACGCAAAATCCCTTTTTCAACCGATGCAACACTCAGTATTTTCAGAAAAGGGAAGCCTTTCTTCAACCAATTCAACTGAGCATCAATTTGCTGTTGTGAAATATTTTTTTTCCGTAACAACGCTAAATCTTCCTTTGTAAACATACTGTCTTATATTGTGTTGAAAATTATTTTCGATTTTAAATCTTTCACAGAAACACTTCAAAGGTAACGAAAAACTTTAAATACATATCCACACGTCTGTTAAAATATTACCGACAATCTGTCAGTTTCTTTTCAAATATCGTTTTTTGGCATAAGATTTGAAAATGATTAAAAAGAAGCTATGGATCAGAAATTAATCAATTAAATACATATATATAAATTATGGGAAAAATAATAGGAATAGACTTAGGAACCACAAACTCTTGCGTTTCGGTGATGGAAGGCAACGAGCCTGTTGTAATCCCTAACAATGAAGGAAAACGTACCACACCATCGGTTGTGGCTTTTGTCGAAAACGGAGAACGAAAGGTGGGCGACCCGGCAAAACGTCAGGCAATAACCAACCCCAAACACACCGTTTACTCCATAAAAACGTTTATGGGTGAAACATTCGACCAGGTGCAAAAAGAAATCGGACGCGTTCCCTACAAAGTAGTTAGAGGCGACAATAATACCCCACGTGTAGACATTAACGGACAATTGTATTCTCCGCAGGAAATTTCAGCAATCGTGCTTCAGAAAATGAAACAAACAGCTGAGGATTATCTCGGACAATCCGTTTCAGAAGCCGTAATCACCGTGCCCGCATATTTTAGCGATGCGCAACGTCAGGCTACCAAAGAAGCCGGAGAGATTGCGGGGTTAACCGTGCGCCGCATTGTAAACGAGCCTACGGCAGCCGCCCTGGCTTACGGTCTGGACAAACAGCACAAGGACTCTAAAATTGCCGTGTTCGACCTGGGAGGCGGCACGTTCGACATTTCGATCCTGGAATTGGGTGACGGTGTTTTCGAGGTGAAATCGACCAATGGAGATACTCACCTGGGAGGAGACGACTTCGACCATCGGGTTATCGATTGGCTTGCCGAAGAATTTTTGAAAGATGAAGGCCTCGACTTGCGGAAAGACCCCATGGCGTTACAACGACTAAAAGAAGCGGCTGAAAAGGCAAAAATCGAACTATCCAGCACAACCAGCACGGAGATTAATTTACCGTATATTATGCCGGTAAACGGGATTCCCAAACATTTAGTAAAAACCCTTACCCGCGCAAAATTCGAGCAACTGATCGACGACTTGTTGCAAAAATGTGTAGCACCCTGCCAGACATCAATGAAAGATGCCGGATTAACAAATTCAGATATCGACGAAGTCATCCTTGTAGGGGGCTCAACCCGTATTCCTGCTGTTCAGGCATTGGTTGAAAGGTTATTCGGAAAATCACCGCACAAAGGTGTAAACCCCGACGAGGTAGTAGCTATTGGTGCAGCCATTCAGGGCGCCGTCCTCACGGGAGAAGTGAAAGACGTGTTGTTGCTGGACGTTACTCCGCTGTCGTTGGGAATCGAAACTCTGGGTGGTGTGATGACAAAACTTATTGATGCTAACACCACCATTCCGACCAAGAAGTCGGAAACGTTCTCTACTGCCGCCGACAATCAACCTTCTGTACAAATCAACGTATTACAGGGTGAACGCTCTCTGGCGCGAGACAACAAGCAAATCGGCGTGTTCAACCTCGACGGCATTCCACCTGCACCGCGTGGCATTCCACAGATTGAAGTTACTTTCGATATTGATGCCAACGGCATCCTGAACGTTTCGGCAAAAGACAAGGCTTCTGGAAAAGAACAGAAAATCCGTATCGAAGCATCTTCGGGTTTGAGCGAAGAGGAAATTAAACGAATGAAAGAGGAAGCTGCTATCAATGCCGAAGCCGACAAGAAAGAGAAAGAACGTATCGACAAACTGAATCAGGCCGACTCAACCATTTTCCAAACCGAAAAACAGTTGAAAGAATACGGTGACAAGATCCCGGCAGACAAAAAAGCGCCTATCGAAAACGCGCTGAACAAGCTGAAAGAAGCCCACAAGGCTCAAAACATTGCCGACCTCGACACCTATATGACCGAACTCAACACAGCATTTCAGGCTGCTTCCCAGGACATGTACAATGCTGCCAACGCACAAGCAGGGGCACAACAAGCCGGTCCCCAGGATTTCAGCGGGCAACAGCCCGGAGGCAATCCAAGCGGAAGCCAGGAAGGTGATGTGACCGACGTCGACTTCGAGGAAGTAAAGTAAAAGTCGATTAGAATCGATTAGTAAAAATAATTAAACCGCAGCAAACAAATGATTTGCTGCGGTTTTTATTTTTGAATTGCACCCAATTTTTACCGGACATTATTGGCGAGCATATGGTCTTAAAGCACCTTATTGTATCTTATTTGTTCTTATTTGATGTCAATCTAAACGATGTTATTAAATTATGGGATTTAGCAAACTGAAAATACCAAAATTATGCGAGTGCTGTGGTAAGCCATTTGAAGCAAAAACAGTGACTACTCGCTTTTGTAGTTCTGCCTGCATAAATAAGTCGGCAAAAGAAAGAAAACGTCAGGAACAAGAGAAGGAACGCAAACAAACCATACTGGAAATATCTGTAAATAAAATTGCAGAAGTTAAATCTCGTCCATATATTTCTGTCACGGAAGCGACAGTTCTTTTTGGAATATCCAAAAACACCATCCATAGACTTATCAAAGTCGGAGAAATTTCCGCCCACAACTTCGGACAAAGATTAACAAGTAACCATCCAAACCCTGCGAAACAAACAAGTCAAAGCCTACGGTTTCCGATTTTTGTACGAAGGTAAAACTTTCAAAGCATCGGAAATCGGGCGAGAGTTCGGCTATCGGTCGCTGTCCGTCAGTTCGGATTGGAAGACGTGAAACCGCAAATCGGGAAAACCGTTGTGCCAATATACGAACCGCCGATGGAGCAGGAAAACGACCTCGGATTATCCGCAATGGTAGCCACGGCAAATATCGTGAGCGAAATTTCATCCGGCATCGGCAGTCTGCTGAATGTTCACGGAGAGGATTATGAAGAAACGGCTTTTCAACGGAGGCTGAGAGCGCAACAGAAGAAGAGGAGAAGGAGGATGTGATTTTGTTCGATTTGTTCAATATTTTGCTATGTTCATTGAAAATGAACATGTGGTTTTAGTGAACAGATGCGATATTGGTGGAATATTTCCCATTATCGTGTTTTAAATTTGAAGGAAGTTGGGTAAAATTCTGTATTTTTGTAGGAGCTAAGACTTTAATAACATGAACAAAGAACTTCAATTCTTGATATACGACACCCCGCAAGAAAATATAAAAATAATAGATGTGGTGGTAAAAGATGAAACCATTTGGCTTACTCAAAAAGCCATGGCATCGCTTTTCGATGTGCAAGTACCCGCAATAAGCAAGCACTTGAAAAACATCTACGCAGAAGGTGAACTCGCTGAAAATTCGACTATTTCCAAAATGGAAACAGTCGTCAATCGCGGGTTCATGGGCGAGGTTAAAGAACGGATTGACTTCTACAATTTAGATGCTATTATTTCGGTAGGTTATCGTGTAAATTCTGCCAAAGCCACGCAGTTTAGGATTTGGGCGAATAATTAAGCTGAAACTGAATACGACGCCTTCAACAAAACCCAAAAAATAATTTCCGATTTTGATAAAGAAATAAAAGCGTTGCAGGAAAAGAATAAAGCGTAATCTGCAAATCAAGTATTTAGCTTCCCGATTTAAAAGAGATTTTCGGTCGGGAAGTTTTGGTTTTAAAAAGCAGCCTTTGAGAGGAAGTTGGGGAAATTTCTGTATTTTTGTGAGGGAAATAAATAGGGATAATCAAATAAATCTATCTTCACATCGTTGATATTTACACATCAAGTAAAACATGGCAGTTAAAAAATCAGAATTATATAGCTCATTATGGGCAAGTTGCGATGAATTAAGAGGCAGTATGGATGCAAGTCAATACAAAGACTATGTATTGGTGTTGCTATTCATGAAATATGTTTCCGATAAAAAAGACCCACTTATTGAATTAAAAGACGGGACAAGTTTTTACGATATGCTTAAATGGCGTGGAAAAGACGATATTGGAAACCAAATAAATATCATCATCGGGGAATTTGCGAAAAACAATGGACTTACAAATATAATCACATCAGCCGATTTCAATGATGAAACTAAATTAGGGACAGGGAAAGATAAAGTTGATACCTTAACTAACTTACTCAATATTTTCAATAAATCCGAGCTCGATTTTTCGGGCAATAGAGCCGATGACGACGACCTGCTTGGCGATGCCTACGAATATTTAATGCGAAATTTCGCCACCGAAAGCGGAAAAAGCAAAGGACAATTCTATACTCCGGCTGAAGTTTCGCGCATAATGTCTCAATTAATTGAGATTTATAAATCAGAAAGTCAGGAAGATACCATATACGATATGACCTGCGGTTCAGGTTCACTATTGCTGAAAGCGGCAGATTTGGCTCCGTACGGCATTACCATTTACGGGCAGGAAAATGATAACGCCACACGTGGTTTGGCTGTGATGAATATGTGGTTGCACAATTTTGCCGATGCCGAAATTGCTTTGGGAAATACATTGTCAAATCCGCAATTTCTTAAAGAAGAAACAGGCGAGTTGCAACAGTTCTCTTATGCCGTTGCAAATCCGCCATTCAGCTACAAAAAATGGATGAATGGTTTAGACCCTTCAAACGATATTTTCAAACGCTTTGAAGGATATGCTACGCCACCTGCAAAAAACGGCGATTACGCGTTTCTACTTCATATGATTAAATCGATGAAATCAAAAGGGAAAGGGTGTATTGTTATGCCCTTGGGTGTGCTTTTTCGAGGAAATGCAGAAGCCGATATACGTAAAAAAATAATCGATAAAGGATACATAAAAGCCATAGTGGGGCTACCTGCCAACTTGTTTTTCGGGACAGGAATAGCGGCTTGTCTTATTGTATTGGACAAGGAAAATGCCGATAAACGGACGCATATTTTTATGATAGATGCAAGCAAGGGATTTATCAAAGACGGCAATAAAAACCGATTGCGTGAGAGGGATATTCATAAAATTGTTGATACCTATAAAAGTAAAATCGAAAAAGAGGGATATTCTCGCAACATTCCCATTGCTGAAATTGCCGACCCGAAAAACGACTACAACTTAAACATTCCGCGATACATTAACAACCAAGACACTGACGACGCACAAGATATTGAGGCTCACTTGCTTGGCGGTATTCCTGTAAACGACATCAATGCTTTGAACGAATACTGGTCTGTTTGCCCATCGTTAAAGAATACGCTTTTTGGCATTATAAACAACCGCCCCAATCATCTTAATCTACAAGTAGAAAAAGACCAGATAATCAGCGCCATATACAATCATGCCGAATTTATTAGTTTTATAAACGACATGGGCGAAGTTTATTCGGCTTGGGAAAAAGAAACAGCCGAATACTGCAGACAGCTTGATACAGGCATACGTCCCAAAAAAGAAATTGGGAAGATTGCCGAAAATATGCTTTCCCATTTTGACAAACAACCCCTAACCGATAAATATGCCGTTTATCAGCACCTGTTGGACTGTTGGAGCGAAACCATGCAGGACGATTTTTATGAAATAAGCGCCGATGGATGGAAAGCAGGAAATGAAATAACTCGCCTGCAAAAGAAAAACCAAAAGGGACAGCTTAAAGACATTGCCGGATTGGAAGGATTGGAAGGGCGACTGATACCGCCCGCTTTGATTGTGCAGGAATACTTTGCCAAAGAAAAAGCAAAGATTGACGAATTGAGCGAACAAATAGAAACCGCCAAAGCAAAACAAGACGAACTAATAGAAGAAAACGCTACGGAAGAAGGATTGCTTGGCGAGATAGTGGACAATAAAGGAAAAGTATCAAAAACCAACGTGAGAAAACGCCTAAAAGAAATCACACCGAAGAAAGGCGTAAAAATTGATGCGGACTTGAAAGAGGAATTCGATTTGCTTGAAACCTTGACTTGGCTGTATGAGGAGGAAGAGGATAAAAACAAAAAACTGAAAGCCGAACAAGCCAAATTAGAGATAAAAGTAATAAAACAATATCCGCTACTTAAGGAAAACGAAATAAAACAACTTGTAATTGATAAAAAGTGGATGGCAACGGTAAAACAACGCATACAAACCGAAATGGATGCCGTAAGCCACCGTCTTACCCAACGTATAAAAGAGCTTGCTGCAAGGTACGAGAACACACTCTCTGAGCTGACAAACGAGGTGAATTTACTGACCGCCAAAGTAGAAAATCATTTAAAACAAATGAATTACAAATGGTAGCCGAGGGATATAAAAATACAGAATTTGGAGTAATTCCGGAGGATTGGGAAATCATGACCTATGATGATGTTTTTATTTTTCTGAAAACAGCAACATATTCACGAGCAGAACTTACTGAAAACGACAATATAGGATATGTACATTATGGCGATATTCATACTAAATGCCAAAGTTATTATTTAGATTTAGATACTATTAAACTTCCGACAATTTCATTTGACCAGTTAAAAAATTATGCATACATACAAAATGGAGACATTATTGTTGCTGATGCTTCGGAAGATTATTTAGGTGTTGGGAAAAGTGTAGAAATAAAAAACATCCGTAATCGAAAAGTTATTTCAGGACTACACACTTTTCTGCTTCGAAGTAAAAATGACAATATTGTGAATGGCTTCAAAGGTTTAATCTTTTACAATAAACTTGTAAAACAACAGATTGATGTTTATGCAACAGGATTAAAAGTATATAGCATTTCAAAAAACATCCTAAAAACCATACAAATACCTTTTCCCTCATCAAAAGCCGAGCAAACCGCCATAGCCACAGCATTATGCGATGCCGATACACTGATTACTGCCACCGAAAAGCTGATAGCCAAGAAAAAAGCAATAAAACAAGGCGCTATGCAGGAGCTGCTTAAACCAAAAGAGGGATGGGTGGAAAAGACGATTGATGATGTTGGAATTATTAATTATGGCACAAGAATAGTACAAAACAAACAAAATGGTGGACGTTATTATGTCTATGGGGGTGGAGGAAAAACTTTTACAACACATAAATTTAATAGAGAAAATTGTTTAATCATATCAAGATTTGCTATATCGATTGAATGTGTTAGGTTTATTAAGGAAAAGTTTTTCTTAAACGATAGTGGATTAACAGTCAAATCTAAAAATAATATAGACCAAAATTTTTTAGATTATGTAATTATTTCCAAAGCAAACGAAATTTACAATTTGGGTGCTGGTGGTGCACAACATAATCTAAACATTCAGGACTTTATACAAATTAAACTTTTTGTTCCTAAAAATATATCCGAGCAAACCCGCATAGCCACTATTCTATCCGATATGGATTCCGAAATATCATTATTAGAACAAAAATTAGAAAAGCAAAAACAGATAAAGCAGGGTATGATGCAGAATTTGTTAACGGGTAAAATAAGATTTCTTGGGAATATTGAAAAGAGAGCCGAAAAGCCAAAACACAATGAACAGATAAATGAGGCGGTTATTATCAGTTTTTTGGTAAATAAATTTGGTTCAGAAGGGTTTCCTTTATCTCGTTTTCGTTACACAAAATATTCTTATTTATTACATCGCCAAAGCGAGAAAGAAGCACGTGGCTTTGGTAAGCATGCCGCTGGTCCTTATAATCCCGCTAACCGATACAAGGGTGCAGAAAACATTGCATTGAAAAACAAATACATTTCAAAAGTACAAAACCCGAAAAGCAAAAAAGATGCATTTGTTGTAAATGAAAACATTGAGGGTGCTTTAAATTATTTTACTGAATGGTATGGAACAGAAATTCAGCAATGGATAGAGCAATTTAAATTTTACAAAAATGAATATTTGGAGGTGCTTACAACCGTAGATAAAGCAATATGCGATTTGAAAAAAGAAAATAAAAGTGTTTCTCTGCAAACCGTTAAGGGATTAATAGAGGCAGACAAAGTGTGGAAAAAGAAGTTAGATAAACCTTACTTTTCTGATACAGAGATACAGAAAGCCATTGATGAAAGTAACAGATTGTTTGGATATGGATAAGTATTCAATAGACTAAAAACTATTTACTATGAGCGACATCGGAAAAATAGAACGAGAAACCCAAAATAGATTGGTTAAACTGTTTCAAAATGAGCTTGGATACAAATACTTAGGAATTTGGGAAAAACGTGAAGGAAACAGCAATGTTGAAGCTGATATTCTGAAAGATTGGTTGCTGAACAAAAGAAAAATATCAGCGGGTTTAGCTGATAAAGCTATTTTTGAGGTTGAAAAATTTTCCAACGACCAAAGTAATCTGTATGATGTAAATAAAACGTTTTACTCATTACTTCGGTATGGCGTAAATGTTCAAGCAGCTATTGGTCAGAACAAACAAACAGTTTGGCTTATTGACTGGGAAAATCCCGAGAAAAACGACTTTTCCATTGCCGAAGAAGTTACCATTGATAGCAAATATTACAAGAAACGTCCGGATATTGTTCTTTATATCAATGGAATTGCTATTGGTGTTTTAGAGCTGAAGCGAAGCACAGTTTCGATTTCCGAAGGAATTCGCCAAAATTTAGACAATCAAAAACATATATTCATAAAGCCCTTTTTCAATACTATTCAGTTTGTTCTTGCCGGAAACGATGTACAAGGTTTGGAGTACGGGACTATCGGAACCAAAGAAAAGTACTTCTTGAAATGGAAAGAGGTAAACGAAGAAAAAGATAAAGCCTACCCACATCTATTAGAAATCACAAAATCAATCAGAGAAAAATCAGAAAAGTATAGCTATCCATTAGATAAAAGTATCATAGAAATGTTTAACAAAGAACGTTTCGTTGAGCTGTTGCGTGATTTTGTGGTTTTCGATAGAGGAATAAAAAAACTTTGTCGTCCCAATCAGTATTTCGGAATAAAATCGGCACAGGATTTTATCATCCGACGTGAGGGAGGCATTATTTGGCATACGCAAGGGAGTGGTAAAAGTTTAACCATGGTTTGGCTTACCAAATGGATTAGAAAACACAATCCGAATGCACGAGTGCTAATCATCACAGACCGTGAGGAATTAGACGAGCAGATTGAAAAAGTTTACAAAGGTGTTGATGAAGAGATTTATCGTACGAAAAGCGGAAGAGACTTATTGGAAAAACTAAACAACACTTCGCCTTGGTTGCTTTGTTCGCTAATCCACAAGTTTGGCGGAAAAGAGGAAGTGGACGAGAAAGATGTGGAAAACTACTTGACAGACCTAAAAAAGAGTATCCCGTCAGATTATAGCGCGAAAGGCGATATTTACGTTTTTGTAGATGAATGCCACCGCACACAATCGGGAAAACTGCATGATGCTATGAAGGTTTTCGTTCCTGATGCATTGTTTATAGGTTTTACCGGCACGCCACTATTGAAAACCGACAAGCAGACAAGTTTGGAGATTTTTGGTCGATATATTCATACCTATAAATTTGATGAAGCCGTACAGGATAAAGTTATCTTGGATTTACGCTATGAAGCACGTGACGTAAAACAAAACATTACTTCGCACGACAACATAGACCAATGGTTTGAACTGAAAACAGAAGGACTAACCGACTTTAAGAAAACTGAGCTGAAACAAAAATGGGGGACACTTAAAAAAGTGTTTAGCAGTAAATCGCGATTAGAAAAAATTGTGATGGACATTTTGATGGACATGGCTCGCAAAGAGCGTTTGCAAAACGGTCATGGCAACGCTATACTCGTTTCCGACAGTATTTACAACGCTTGCAGGTATTTTGAATTATTCCAACAATCTGGTTTTAAACAATGCGCCATTATTACTTCTTTTGTACCCAATCATAACGATATAAAAGGAGAGGAATCTGGTGAAGGGTACACCGAAAAATTAAAGCGTTTTGAAATTTATCAGAAGATGCTTTCTGATTATTTTAACGAACCGTCAGATAAAGCATTGACAAAAATTGATGTTTTTGAAAAGGAGGTAAAAAAGAAGTTTGTAGAAGAACCTGCTCAAATGAAATTACTCATTGTTGTAAACAAACTACTTACCGGATTTGATGCTCCTCCGGCAACTTATCTTTACATTGACAAAAACCTGCAAAATCACGGCTTGTTTCAAGCTGTTTGCCGAGTAAATCGTCTTGATGGCGATGATAAGGATTATGGCTATGTTATCGACTATATGGACTTGTTCAAAAGCTTAGAACAAGCATTTCACGATTATACATCGGAAGCTTTATCGGGATACGAGAAATCGGACATTGAAGGCTTGCTAAAAGATCGACTAAAATCAGGAAAAGAAAGATTAGACGAAGCTTTAGAAGCTATAAAAGCACTCATAGAACCGGTTGAACCGCCTAAAAACACCATTGATTTTATCCATTACTTTTGTGGCAAAGACACAGGAAACAAAGAAGAACTGAAAGAAACAGAGCCTCGCAGAGTGTCGTTATACAGGCTGACTATCTCACTAATAAGAGCATACAGCAACATTGTCGACGAGTTAAGTAAAGCGGGTTATTCCGACAAGGAAATAGAGCAAATTAGGGCAGACGTAAAATATTTTGAAAATGTTCGTGAGATTGTTCAGTTGGCTAGTGGCGACTATGTTGACTTAAAGCAATATGAACCTGCCATGAGGTATTTAATAGATAGCTATATTGATGCAGAAAGCAGTAAAGTACTTGCCAATTTTGATGATTTTAGCTTAATTGATTTGTTAGTAGAACGAGGAGAAAGTGCATTGGAGGTTTTGCCCGAAGAGATTAAATCTAGTAACGAAGCTATGGCAGAAGCTATTGAAAACAACTTACGTAAGGTAATCATTGAGCAAAGTCCTACCAATCCGATGTACTATGAGAAAATGAGCGTTTTGTTGGATGAGATAATTAAGTTAAGAAACTCGGAAACATTAGATTATCAAAAATATTTACAAAGAATAATAGCGTTATCTACCCAAGTTAAAAAACCAGAGACAACTACCTATCCTTTTGCCATTAACACAAATGCTAAAAGAGCGTTATTCGACAACTTAGATAAAAATGAAGACTTGGCAGTAGCTTTAGATGAAAAAGTTCGCAGAACGAAAAAGCCAGGCTTTAGGCAACATAAGCAAAAATCAAGGGCAGTTCGAATAAGCATTCAAGAGGTTTTGGCTAAATTCGGCATAACTGACGAAGAAGAAATACATCGCATTTTTGATTTAGTTAAAAACCAAGAGGAATACTAATGGAGCAAATTAGCATCTCAAATATAACCATTGATGTTGTTAGAAAAGATATAAAAAACATACATCTTGCTGTATATCCGCCTACCGGAAGGATAAGGCTCGCCGCACCACTAAACGTCTCTGACGATGCTATCCGATTATTCGCCATTTCAAAAATTGCTTGGATAAAAAGAAATCAACGAAAATTTGAAGGACAAGAACGAATGGCAGTTAGAGTATATAAACAAAGAGAAAGCCATTATTTTTTAGGGCAAAGATATTTACTGAATATTATTGAAGAAAATACCACCCCAAAAGTAGTTGTAAGAAGCAAGACTTATATTGATTTGTATATTCGTCCGAATACTCCGACAGAAAAAAGGGAAGAGATAATGAGAGAGTGGTATCGAAATGAATTAAAAAAACTGATACCGCCAATTATTAATAAATGGGAGAAGGCAACAAAAATTGAAGTAAGTGATTGGCAAGTAAAACTAATGAAAACAAAATGGGGTTCGTGCAATATTGAGGATAGAAAAATTTGGATAAACCTTGAATTAATTCACAAGCCCATTCATTGTTTAGAATATATTATTTTACATGAAATGGTTCATTTGGTTGAACGCCATCATAATGAGCGATTTCAATATTATATGGATAGTTATATGCCAAACTGGAAATACATTCGTGCTGAATTGAATAAACTTCCCGTTAGCCATGCTGATTGGGAGTATTGAAACCTTTAAAAACAAGAGATTGATTAATATGCTTACCTACGCCCAACTCACCCAACTCCTTTCCTCCACCGAAAGCTCACACGTAGAACGCACCGCGTCCACCGACAATATGGACAAGTTCTGCCAAGCTATCTGTGCCTTTTCAAACGATGTTTCGGGAAGTGGCGAGAACGGCTATTTGATAATCGGTGCGAATGATAACGGAACATTGTCCGGTCTGAAAGTGAATGACAAGTTGCTTTTACAAATATCCAACATTCGCACAGACGGAAACATCCTGCCACAACCGGTAATGACGGTAGAGAAATTATCTTTCGACGAAGGCGATGTGCTGGTTGCCGAAGTTCAGCCGTCGGAATTTCCGCCCGTGCGTTATCGTGGACGAATTTGGGTGAGGGTTGGTCCGCGTAAAAGCACCGCCACGGAAGCGGAAGAAAAGATATTGACCGAACGTCGCCTATCCAATGTTCACACTTTCGACGCGATGCCCTGCTTGGGAACTACCATCAACGATTTGGACGTGAAACTCATTAAAAAAGAATTTCTACCCAAAGCTGTTGCCGAAGAAATTTTGGCAGAAGACAAACGCAGTATCGAAGAGCAACTTGCATCACTCGGATTTTACGACTTGCGATACAACTGCCCAACCAACGGCGCCATCGTTCTTTTTGGCACAAATCCCGAGCGATATCTGCACGGTTCATACATTCAATACGTTCGTTTTAAAGGGAAAGACCGCGCCGGCGACATTATCAACGAGCATAAATTTGGCGGGAACTTAACCAAAGAATTACCCAAAATCGACACGTTTATCGAAACCAGCATTTCTCAGAAACGCCCTATACCGGTAAGTGTTTTGCGCGAAGAAACTGTTTCCAAGTACCCATATTGGGCTACCCGCGAGTTGCTGATGAACGCCATTATGCACCGCGATTACGAAACCAATGCACCCGTGCAGTTTTACGAGTACGACGACCGCATCGAAATACAAAATCCGGGCGGATTATACGGCAAAGTAAGTCCGGCTAATTTCCCCAACGTGAGCGATTATCGGAATCCGTTTATTGCAGAAGCAATGAAAGTGTTGGGTTATGTCAATCGTTTCAGTCGTGGCGTGTATCGGGTGCAGAAAGAATTGGTTGAGAATGGCAACGGCAAAGCTGAATTTGATTTTTCGTTAATTACGGCTTTTCGAGTGGTAGAAAAAGTTACGGATAAATACTTTGAAGAAGGATTTGGAACAGAAACTACCCAGAACACAAATAGTACTACCCAAGAAACTACCCAAGAAGCGGATGGCACTACCCAAGAAACTACCCAAGAAATTATTTTGAGAATGATAGAGGAAAAACCTGCAGTAACTCAAAAAGAGTTAGCAGAAATAATCGGGATCAGTATAAATGGTGTAAAATATCATATTCAGAAAATGTCAAAACAAGGCATAATCAAACACGAAGGTGCCACGAAATCTGGCAAATGGGTCATAAAAAAGTGAATGTAACCGATATCAAAAATGCTATTATCTGTACCTTATTTGTACCACACAAGCATATCTAATTGATTTTCAGCAGCCATTACTTTTGAAGAAGGAAGTAATCTATAGAGTTTATTATTAAATACTATTAAACCGCAGCAAACAAATGATTTGCTGCGGTTTTTATTTTTCAGAACTACATTTTCTGAAATAACTGAAAATCAATAAAAATGTTGTATCTTTGCAGTCTAGACAATCAAGTTTATATTGATATCCTTCACAGCAATGCTTTGCATTATCCTCATCGGGTAAGTCTTTTCATCGTCTAAATCGACCTCAAAATCAGCTTTCTTGTTTGGATCAACCAGGTGTTCATGTGCAATACATCAACATCGTTACACCCATTTACAGAGATGTTCAAATCATTTTTTATTGGAGAAAAAGAAATTATGCTACCCATAATTCAGGGCGGTATGGGTGTTGGTATATCACTTTCAGGCTTAGCTTCGGCGGTAGCCAACGAAGGAGGAATTGGAGTGATTTCAAGTGCAGGCTTAGGATTGCTATACCGGCGAAAACCGGGCGATTATCTGAAAGACTGCATTTGGGGACTGAAAGAAGAATTGCGCAAATCTCGCGAAAAGTCCAAAGGAACAATCGGTGTAAATATCATGGTTGCTTTGTCAAATTTCGCCGATATGGTGCGCACCACAATTGCTGAAAAGGCCGATATAATTTTTGCGGGTGCAGGATTGCCCTTGGATTTACCATCCTACTTATCAACATCAAGCGATACAAAACTCGTTCCCATCGTATCATCAGCACGTGCCGCAAAAGTGATTTGCGAAAAGTGGCACACCAATTACGATTATCTCCCAGATGCCATTGTGGTAGAAGGCCCCAAAGCAGGAGGCCACCTCGGTTTTAAGAGAGAAAATCTGGAGGATGCGAATTACTCCTTGGAAAAGCTAGTTCCAGAAGTGCTGGCAATTGCCACAAGTTACAAAGACAAGAAAACAATTCCCGTAATTGCTGCCGGCGGAATTTCTACCGGGGAAGATATTCTTCGTTTTATCCAGCTTGGCGCATCAGGCGTACAGATAGGAAGTCTCTTTGTGCCAACCGATGAGTGTGACGCTTCAGATGCATTTAAGCAAATTTATGTCAACTCCTTACAATCGGACCTGATGATTATTCAAAGTCCGGTGGGTATGCCGGGGCGCGCTTTTCAGGGAGATTTTTTAGATAGCGTCAGTGCTGGCAACGAAATACCCAAATCGTGTCCTTACCACTGTATCAAGACCTGCGATTATTCAAAAAGCCCATATTGCATAATCAAAGCGTTGTATAATGCTTCAAAAGGCAGGATGAACCGTGGATACGCATTTGCCGGAGCAAACGCCTATCTGACAGAAAAAATATCCAGTGTAAGAGAAGTGATTTCAAAACTAAAAAAAGAATTTATTGCTGCTGAATTTCTATCGGGTAAGGAGATAGCGCATTAAATGACTCAAAGAACAAAAAAACATCGATTAACGAACGGTGTACCCTTATTACAAACCGGTTTCGGATAATCGCAAATTAAATAAGATGATTAAAAAAGAATTCGAAAAGAAAAGAAAAGAAAAAAAACAGGAAAAACAGCAGCGCAGAGAACATCGGAAGAAAAGCAACGCAAGTAAATCATTTGAAGACATGATTGCATACGTGGACGAGTTCGGAAACATTACCGACACTCCACCTGAACCCAAAAAACAAGAAAAAGTCGCGATAGAGAGTATCGTCATTTCAACGCAAAAAAAAGAAGAAGAGGAAATCACACCGCTGACCGGTAAAGTGGATTTTTTTAACTCCGACAGAGGCTTTGGATTTATAAAAAAAACCAATTCTGGCGAAAAATATTTTTTCCATATCAACAATGCTTTTGCCTCAATCGAGGAAGGAAATACCGTTACTTTCGATCTGGAACGGGGGAAAATGGGAATGAACGCAGTAAATATTACTATCCTTGAATAGAAAAATAATAAAGAAACATTATTAAAATTAAACAACAATTTAAAAAAACAAGAAAATGAACATTTATGTATCAAATTTAAGCTACGACACAACAACGGAAAGCTTACAGGAATTATTCGCAGAATACGGTGAAATCTCTTCTGCCAACATAATAAAAGACAGAGACAGCGGTCGGTCCAGGGGTTTCGGGTTTGTAGAAATGCCAAACGACGCTAACGCTCAAAAAGCCATCGATGAACTGAACAACAGCGACTTTGAAGGAAAAACAATCACCGTAAACATGGCCCGCCCGAAAACGGAAAGAAACGACGGCGGTTACAACAGAAGACGGTATTAATTGTCAACCCATTGAATTACTTCCCGGCTTCAATTGATGTAGCCGGGAAGTTTTAAATTCAATGAATCTCTTCCATTTTTTCACTAATAAGTTGGGCTGTCCTACTTATTTCCACAAAAATTCTTTCTTGCATTTTATAATTAAATCTTACTTCGGGAAGATAAACTCCAATTGCAGCAACTACGGCGCCATTTTTATAAATGGGAGCTCCAACGCCGACAATGAAGGCGCCATCAAAATGGATAGCCAGTTGTTTCCGCTTAATTTTATCTAATTCATCAATTAAATCTTTTTCATTTATCACTTCAGGCCACATTGATCCAGGTAGGCCATATTTCTTTATAAAATCAAACTGAGTATTTATATTTTGACATGCAAGAACAATTCTTCCCGTTGCAGTCAAATAAATATTTTTCTCTTCTCCGCTACTAACAACTTGCAACTCCTGACTACTTAATTCTTTATGCAAAGTAACCCTCATATTCTCTTTCATAATTGTGAGAATACAACTTTCGTTTAATATATCCCGAAGTTCTTGCAGTGGAATTACCGAGGCCTTAAGCAACTCTTTTCTATTGGAAAAATTCCCAGTTAAATAATAAGCTTGAACTCCCAATTTATATCCTTGTTTTATTCCCTTTTGTTCAAGATAACCTCTATTCACTAAAGTTTTTATAATATTCGCACAAGTACTTGCATTCAAATTCAAGCTATTGGCAATTTCTCCTAAAGAAAAATCACGGTCTCTCTCTTTTGAAACCAATTCTAAAATGTTTAATGCTCTGTTAATTACCTGTATCATATAATTAAGAAATTAGGACTTTAATAAAGAATATTCAAAAGATCTTGTAATCCAACAGTCTCTTCAATATTATTTCCAGAATGTTTTAATCAAAATACAAAGTTAAACATTTTTCCATATAAATTCAATATTATAAAATCAATTTCATTTAATTGGTAATAATTTGACTTTTGAACAATTATTAGAATCAAAAATAACCCTTATTGAATCAAATTTCATTCAATACAATTTTCATTAATTAAACACACTTATACTATTGTATTTCAATAATATTATAGCAATAATTTTCAGTCATAATATTAGAACTTTATAGTAATATAATCTTATAATTAACTTTTTTTAGTTTTTTATTATTGAAATCTATTTGTCTATATAAAATATTATATATTTCTTTGCAACAACATTAGTTAAATTTAAGGAGGAGTGCCTATGGAAAATGTAATTTAAAGAACTAGGAAAACATCTATATTCCGATCTCATTAATTTAAAAGCATGACGTTTCTTTTCAAATGAAACTCCCTGTCATTGAACGTAAAAGACTGATAATAACGTAATAAAAGTCTGGAAAAATTAAGCTTTTATTTAGAGTAAAAAACACATGTAACATAAAACTACCTAAAAAAGAAAATTCTGAGATTATTATTTCTTGAGAACTGAAAACACAAATAATCAACCTATTTATATAAAAATAAAATACAGCATTTTCTTTCACAAACTTTGTAATTTTTCATAGTCAGTGAATTGATCTGGTAGTTTAGAAACTAAACATTCAAAAATTTTAATCAATTTTAATTACAATAGTAATATGAATACTATGTTAATAAATTTAAAAACACGCACTACTTATTTTTCTTTACGCAAAATATATTTTGCCATGAAATTGATATTCCTGCTGCTGTTTGTGTCTATTCATCAAATGCATGCTAAACCTATTTATTCTCAAGACAATAAACCAACCGTCGAAAAAGACGTACTAATACAACAGCAGCCATTGCAAAAGGCTATTACTGGAAAAATAATTGATGAACAAGGAGAACCGATTATTGGTGTCAATATTGTAGAGAAAGGAACCTCTAATGGTACTGTTACAGATGTTGAAGGCAATTTCTCACTGAAAGTGTCGTCAAATGCTATTTTACAAATCTCTTACATTGGATATTTAGCACAAGAAATCCCAACTGATAGAAGAAACTCTTTTTCTATTGTATTGATTGAAGACACCAAGACTCTAGAAGAGCTGGTCGTAATAGGATACGGAATGGTTAAGAAATCCGATTTAACAGGATCAGTGTCTTCAGTGAAAGCTGAAGATATAAACGCCTTTGCAACCTCAAATGTTTTACAAGCCTTACAAGGGCGCAGTTCAGGTGTAATGGTTAAACAGAATAGTGGATCACCTGGTGGTGCTGTAAGTGTTAGAATCAGAGGAACAAATTCAATTCAGGGAAGCAATGAACCCTTATATGTAATTGATGGATTTCCATCTTCAAGCTCTAACCCAACCGTTTTAGACAATTCAAATATCGAGAGCCTGGAAATTTTAAAAGATGCATCTGCTGTTGCAATCTATGGCTCCAGAGGGGCTAATGGCGTAGTATTGATAACAACAAAAAAAGGGAAGGAGGGAAAAACGATAGTTGATTATGAAGGGTCTTTGGGTTTCCAATCATTGAGAAATAAGATTGAGATGATGGATGCTACAGAATACGCGAACTTTTATAATCTTCAACGAAAAAATGATGGTCTTGAACCCTATTTTTCGGAGGATGAAATTCGCAATTTTGGCCAGGGGTTTGACTGGCAAGATTTTGTTTTTTCAACGGCTCCAATTCAAACTCATTCATTAAACATAAGAGGGGGTAATGAAAAGACGAAATTTGCCATCATGGGCAACATTTTTGATCAAAACGGGATTATAAAGGGAAGTGGTTACAAACGGTATGCATTAACCGCCAATATAGATCATAAAATCAGCGATAAAATTGAAGTAAACTATTCATCCACACTTTCAAATAATATATTGGATAATAAAAATTGGGGAGGAGCCCGATTCGGAGCATCGCTGATTAGTGTTGCATTATGTGCGCCACCAACTCTTACTCCGTATAACGATGATGGATCATATAGAATTTTACACACTACATATCCTTTTCTTTCTGAAGGGTTAACCAATCCTCTTAATTATATTAACGAGATTAATGATGTTACTAAAACAAATAATGTATTGGCTAATCTTTCCTTTATTTATAAACCGATAGAGGGACTTACTCTTAAAGTATACGGTGGTGTTGAAAATAGCGATTCACGCAATGATTATTACAGGACTTTAAATTATTATAATTCACAAGGTAATGCATCTGTATATACTTCACAATTCAGAAGTCTTTTGAATGAGAATACAATTAATTACCACAAAGTTTTTAATGAAAAACATGATTTTTCAATAATGGGTGGTTTTACCTATCAGGACTTTATAACTACCTCTCTTGGTGGAAGCGGTACGGGCTTTCTGAGTGATGCAACCAAAACGGGTAATATTGGCTCAGCAAACATTCCGGGAATACCAAGTACAGGATTTACAAAGTCAGTTATTCTGTCTTACTTAGGACGACTTAACTACTCATTTGATAATCGTTATTTGTTTACGTTGAATTTCCGAAGCGACGGTTCATCAAAATATAGTGAAGGAAATAAATGGGGTTTCTTCCCTTCAGGTGCTTTTGCATGGAAAATTAACCAAGAGGAATTCATGCAAGATATAAAAGCAATATCTAATTTAAAATTCAGGACCAGTTATGGTGAGACAGGAAGTCAGGCAATTAGCGCTTATGCAACTCTCAATAATCTTGCATCAGGAAAAACCGTATTGGGAGATGCTCTTTACACAACTTTTGCTCCAGGTTCCAGACTTCCGGGAGATTTAAAATGGGAAACGACTTCGCAGTTTGATTTAGGGTTTGACGTAGGAATCCTAAATAATCGATACAATTTTTCTGCAGATTTTTATATTAAAGATACAAGAGATTTGCTTAACAATGTTCAATTACCTTCGTCTACGGGATTTACTTCAACTATTAAAAACGTAGGTAGAATCCAAAATAAAGGTATCGAACTTACCATGGATGCAAGAGTACTTGAAGGTGATTTTTCTTGGAATTTAAATGGTAATATATCCTTTAATAAAACGAAAGTAGTAAAACTTTATGGTGGAAAAGACATTTATGGCGGTTATGAAGACATGTTAATCATTGCTGACAATTTAAATCTTTTGCGGGAAGGTGAATCAATGGGTATTTTTTATGGATATATAAGTGATGGGTACGACGATAAAGGGTTTGAAAAATATGTTGATTTGAACTCCGATGGCGTAGTAAACGCTGATGACAAAACAAAAATTGGTGATCCAAATCCAAATTTCATTTATGGGGTAAATTCAGTGATGAACTATAAGAATTTTGAATTATCTCTTTTCTTCCAAGGTTCTCAAGGAAATGATCTAGTAAATGTTAGCTCTATTGATAACTCTCTCAATTATGGTTACGGTTCTAATATGTATAAGGAGGTATATTATGATCATTGGACAAGTGAAAATCCAAATGCAAAATATCCCAAAATTACAAGAACACAGAAAATGAAGTTTTCAGACAGAATTGTGGAAGATGGATCATACGTGAGATTAAGAAATATTCAGTTGTCATACAATCTACCATTAAAAGCATGGAATGTAAATTCTATACAGGGTGTTAGATTATATGTTAGTGGGCAAAATTTGTGGACATTGACAAAGTATTCAGGATGGGATCCTGAGGTTAATTCATTGGGTGGTGCAAGTTCTTTTGCACAAGGTATCGATCATCATTCGTACCCAACAGCAAAATCATTCACTTTTGGGATAAATATTAGTTTTTAAAAAAATACCGTGATGAAAAAAATATTATTATTATGCGTAATTGCAATCGCTTTTACAAATTGCGATGATCTTCTGAAAGAAAATCCACAAGCATTAGCTGTTGAAACATTTTACAACACTACAGGCGAAGTAGAAGCAGGAGTGGCTGCTATATTTGAACCTCTTAGAAGCGCACATACGGCAGAGTATATTTCGTTAAATGAAACATGCTCCGATTTTATGGCGGGTAGAGCGAGTTGGGAAAATGCAGGGAAACATAGTGAAATTTTGAATACGCAAAATTCAACGCGTGCACAAAACGGTTGGACCAATTTTTACTCTGCAATTCGGAATGCTAATTTAATCATAAAGAATGTGCCAAATGGAGTAATTTTAAGTGAAGCAGACAAAAGCAGGTACGTTGGAGAAGCAAAATTTTTAAGAGCTCTATCATATTTTCATTTAGTAAGAAGTTGGGGAGCGGTTCCTCTGAGAACAGAAGAAAATTCAAGCGAAAACAATCTAGCTAGATCTTCTGTTGAGGAAGTTTATGCATTAATTGTTTCAGATCTACTTGCTGCTGAGAATGACTTACCCGACATGGCCCCAGTAGCCGGACGTGTATCGAAGTGGGCTGCTAAAACACTTCTTGCTGATGTATATTTTTATTTGGGACAGTATGACAAAGCAACATCGAAATCAGAGGAAGTAATACAATCAGGTAAATACTCATTAGTGGAGGTTTCTGAACCCGAAGATTTTGAAAATTTGTTTGGAGCATCTGTCGTTAACACATCCGAAGAGATTTTTTATTTGAAATATAATAAAGAACGGAATTGGAATTATCTTCTATATTTACATGGAGTTGGTGTTCCTTACATTGGTGTTGCAGGATATTATGCTATAACCAGTAACGTCAGTTATACCCAACACAAAAACTGGGACGTAAATGATTTGAGAAATCAATTTGGATGGTATCCATATAGTGGATATGATCCTGGAACTATTCTTTGTAAGAAGTTTAACGATTATGGTTCGAAAACACCTTCGAACGACTACCCGTTATATAGGTATGCTGATCTCTTATTGATTCACGCTGAAGCATCTTGTAGAGCAAACAATAATCCTACACCTGCTGGACTGGAATCCCTAAACAAAATTCATAGAAGAGCGTATGGGTACCCTTCAAATGAGCAATCTCCTGTTGATTTTAAAATTTCCGACTATAATATGAATTCTTTTGTTGAATTATGTATTCAGGAAAGAGGTTATGAAACCGTTGGAGAAGGGAAAAGATGGTTTGATGTAAGGCGGTTAGGCAAAGATAAAGCAAGAGAAATCCTTCAGAAAATGAGAGGAGTTACTATACACGATGGAAAATTCCTTTTCCCGATTCCTCAAAATGAATACCAATATAATGAGGCGATAACAGACCAAAATCCTGGATATTAAGTGTAAAAGATTGTTAGTTAGTCGAAAAATAATTTCGACTAACTAACTTCTTCTTCAAATAAGAAGTTCAGCCAAAATTAACATCGTAACGAATAGATAAATAATAACCCCAACATAACTCAACAGATATGACGAACAGACGAAATTTTATTAAGCAATTATCAGCGGCTGCTGTGGCGGGCATGGTTCCCAATACGATCTCATCTCAGATTACTGCTACAAAGAAAATAAATACTTCAACATCACCAACAAGTGAGAAAATTTGGGCATGCTTAATGCATCTTTCATTCAATTTCGCCGGAGGAATAAAAAGTTGGGGTGGTTTGCGGGCAGAATTTGAAACTGACCAATCTGTATGGGACAATGCAATAAAATCCATGGTAAATAATGGGATCAATATGGTTGTAATTAACTTGGACGATTCTATCTTATGGAGAAGCCATCCAGAAATATCTCTAAAAAACTCATGGACTCCTGAAAGATTAAGGGAAGAGTTGGAAAAAATCAGAAAACAAGGCATAGAACCTATACCTATGTTAAATTTTGCCGCTACTCACGACGCATGGCTTGGTAAATACGCGAAAATGGTATCAACTCCTCAATATTACAAGGTTTGTAAAGATCTTATTGCCGAAGCTATTGAATTATTTGATAATCCTCGATTTATCCATTTCGGGATGGATGAGGAAGATTATAATCACCAAAAACATTTTGATTACATTGTTATCAGGCAAAACGAACTCTGGTGGAGTGATCTCTATTTTTATATTTCAGAAGCCATGAAGAAAAACGTTCGACCTTGGGTTTGGTCGGATTACGTCTGGCATCATCCTGAACAGTTTTTCAAAATGATGCCAAAGTCTGTAATACAGAGTAATTGGTATTACGGGGAAGCATTTGATACTAATCAAACTTACGTTAAAGCATACCTTGATTTGGAAGCTGAAGGATACGATCAAATTCCAACGGGTAGTTATCATGCTGTTCCAAGTCAAGATTTCAAGGCTTTAAATCCGAAAAACATAGGCAACACGGTTGAATTTTGCTCTAAACACATTTCAGATTCTCGCCTAATGGGTTTTATGCAGACATTTTGGATGCCCACTACCGTGCAATTCGAACCTACTATCCTAAAGGCTATCGATTTGACTGGAGAAGCTAAGAGAGCTTTTGAAAAAAAATAAATTGAAAAGCGTATTGGAGATTTGAATAATGTGTATCAACAATTAAAAATCGAATTATGAGCAATAAGAAAATATTTTCTCGTCGAACCTTTTTGTCGAGTATGGCGGTAGCCGGAGCCGGCACTGCTTTTAGTGCCGTTAAACTGCCAAAAATCAACATATTAGGAAAAACCGAAGTATCGGGTTACAGAAATATTATTGAAGAAGATACGGATCCTATTTTATTAAAACGTTTTATTCCAAGACCTAAAAATGTTAAACTGAATGATGACAGGGAGGTAATTTTCGATGATAAATTATCTGTGGAGATCGAACTGAGAAATGCGGATAATGGTGTAAAAAAGAAGACATCAGATCTCTTTAAACAGTATTTCAATATAATACCTACTGTTAGTGTTATTCAAAAATTGGATGTACCTGCAGGGGAAGCGTACAAAATAAAAGCATCGGGCACATTCGTTACATTGTCTGCTTCAAATTTTATTGGTATTCGCTACGCATGCAATACGCTTCGTCAGCTGGCAGAAGTACATAGCAAAACAGGAGACTTTGCTTACTACAGCATTCCTGAAACTGAAATTGAAGATTCACCGGCAATGGCATTTAGAGGATTGCATCTATGTTGGTTTCCGGAAACTGAGGCTGTTCAGATAGAACAGTACATAAGATGGGCCTCTTATTATAAATTCAATCACATCATCATTGAATTTTGGGCAACATTTCCGTTCTCTTCTCATCCAGAATTTAATTGGCAGGAATATTCTGCAACTCCAGCTGATATTCGCCGGTTGGTTAAACTTGGTAAAGAATTGGGGGTAACACTGATTCCACAATTAAATATTTTCGGACATGCCTCAGGTAGTAGAGGTGGTTCCGGTAAACATGCTCCGCTAGATTTTTATCCGGAATTTGAATCACTTTTTGAGCCGAACGGATGGGTATGGTGTTTAAGCAATCCTGCTACGCGCAAACTATTGACTGACATTGTTCTTGAAACTCTTGAGGCTTTCGATTATCCACCATTTTATCACATCGGTGGAGATGAGGCGGATGGCGCTGCTGAGTGTCGTTTATGCCGACATGCAGACTACAAAGCCCTTCTAATTGATCATTTGACCTATTTCCGCAAGTTATTGGCAGAGAAGAACTGTCGGATGATGATGTGGCATGATATGCTCATTCAAGCAAACGACCCGCGATGGAAAGGGTATGTAGCTAACGGCACCCCACGCATGAATGATGTACTTGAAGCACTACCTAAAGATATTATTATTTGTGACTGGCAATACGGTGCTCCGAAAGAGAATGAAACTTGGCCTACAATGCCTTATTTTAAAAATAAAGGTTTCCAGGTTTTGGCGTGCCCCTGGCACAATATTGACAATATTAAATCACTGGGTGAATTTGTGGGAAAAAACAGCTTGGATGGACTGTTGTGTACAACTTGGCACTCACCCTCTTACAATCAAATGTTACGAATTATGATGTATGGAGCACTGGCCGCATGGTCAACACCTCCATACGCATCACTTGATGGTACAATGAGTATGCGTCATCTGAGACAAATTGGCTGGGATATTCCCATTAAAAAATACCAAAATACCGGAATACACGAGTGGCAGGTACGTCCGGATGTCTATCCATAGTACAATACATTATGGTGTGACAACAAATACAGGCAAAAATTTGCTGAAAGATCTAAAAACATTTATAAAAAAATATTCATAATTTCTAAAAATATAATCAAATGGCTGTAAAAGAAACTGGCGTAAGTTATTACGGATTGAATTATCCCGAACATGCAGAAAGGGATTTTAAGGAAATGATACAACACAATTGTAACGCTGTAATTCTAGCTTTATCGGAGTTTGACATCGATTTCTGGTTCCCCAATATAGTAAAAATAACAAAAGTAGCCAAAGACCTGGGTATGAAGGTCTACTTGGATACCTGGGGTATAGGAAAATGGTTTGGAGGAGAACCTCCTAGCAATTTCCTGACCAACAATGTGAGAAATCGGCAGGTTTCTGCTTTTACTGGAGAACCGCTTCCAGCAGCCTGTTTTAATACAAAGGCTTTCAAGGATTACTTCTACGGTATTTGTGAAAAACTGGCAATCCAGGTAGATGCAGATGGTTTCTTTTGGGACGAACCTCACTATGCATTACCTAAAAGCTATGCTTCCATTACAGGTGGACCCGGTGATGATTGGGCATGTCGCTGCCCAATGTGTAAAAAAGATTTTGAAGATCTGTATGGGTATGAGATGCCGAAAATCATGACGAAAGAGGTCGTTGAATTTCGAGAAAACAAAGCGTTGGAAATACTAACGGAAGCATCAAGAATAATTAAAAGCATACGTCCCGAGAGCCGTATTACTTGCTGTGTTCATGCTACTATAAACACATACTATGTAAAAGAAAACCGGGGGTATGACAACTGGGATAAAGTAGGCAAAACGGATGTTTTTGATGTATTCAGCACAACAATATTGAACTATAATTTACCGCGCAGCTATTTCAAATCAATAACGCAACGTACAGTTGATATTGCAAAAAAATACAATAAGGGATCACAAAGATGGCTCATGAACTATTATAATGAACCGGAAAAGATTGAAGAAATAAAGGAAATTGTACACCTTTATAAGGAGATGGAAGTGGAAAGCCTTTTTGCCTGGACATATAGAGGAGGGCACGGAACAGTTTTGGCTGCACCTCATGCACTTGAAATGTGGGACATGCTCGGAGAAGCATATGGAGAAGTACTTGACGACAAATATAAAATAAAACTGTAATTAATAAATATATGGAAATAAATGACTTAGGATTTCTCGGTAAAGCGATTGACCTTTTGAAAAAAGTGAAAGAAACTCAATCGGAAAATATTGATAAAGCAACAGATTTAATGGTTGAAGCGATTGAACGTGACCAGTTGATCCATGTTTACGGAGGGGGTGGACATACAACACTGGTTATGGGTGAGATGTTCTTCCGTGCTGGTGGATTAGCGAATATCAATCCTATCATGGAGACTGGACTATCAGTATTTAACCAAGCGCTAAAATACCTGGAGTTGGAACGTACTGTTAATTATGGTAGTGCTATTGTAAAATATTACGAGATCGAAAAAGGGGAACCGTTTATTATTTTTCATAATATCGGGATTAACCCAGCTACTATTGATGCTGCACTTGAAGCCAAAGAAAAAGGTGCTGTAGTTATTGCTGTGAGTTCTTCATTCTGGCAGAATGAAATGCCTGAAGATCATATTATACGCCATGTCAATAAAAAAAATCTGTTTGACATTGCTGATGTATGTATTGATGATTATAATCCGGTTGGAGATGCGTTGTTGAAAATTGATGGTTTTGATACACCATTTGGACCGGTATCCAATATAGTTGATTTTTATATTGCTCATCTGCTTGAGATTATTACAATAAAAAAATGTGTGGATAAGGGTATAACTCCTCCAGTTTGGTCAAGTGCCAATGTTCCCGGTGGCGATAAAATTAATGCAGATTATGTTAAGAAATACAGGCGCCGAGTAAAATGCCTATAGTTGTATTAAATAGAGAAAAACAATGGTAAATAATATAGAGAATGCAGTAAAACTATTATTGCATAAATATGAAGTCAAGGCTAATGTTGAGCTAAATTTGTTGCCGGGATGGAGCTTTTTGAATAAAGAATTAAACGACAACGATATGCCTCTTCTCACCTGGCGTTTAAACAGGAGGTTTATAGAGCTAAAAAAAATTGTTTCGGATGAAGTTGTCGAAAATGTCAGTATGTTGCGTTTTTGCAGCTTAGGAGACCCAAATATCTGGAGCTTGGAAGCGTTAATATATCGGGAATTTGACCTTTGTGAATTTATTACAGGTAGCAGAATCGCGTATATCCATGCTACTCTTACCAACGGTTTAGCAGGGAATATAATTGTAAAGTTGGAAAACGGAACGATTGGAAGCGTAGAGATAGGCGTTCAGGCTCCGGCTGGTAAACCTTTAATCGAGAGACATGAGATTATTGCACGTAGAGGCGTAGCGAGTGACATTGTTGTTGATACACAAGTACCTCAGAGTTCAATCTATACATTTACAGAGAATGGAGACATGGAGTATAAGGATGTAGATAATGAATTGTTTGGTATGGATGAATTTCAAGTGGAGTGGGTTCGTGCTGCTTTTCAACACCAGAAAGATCCGACTCAGTCAGAAAATCTAATTAAACAACACGATCATCTATCACGATTGGTGGAGAGTGCTCTTAAGTCTAATTCCAATAAATTGAAAGTAAAAGTTGCATAAATTGTAAAAATATGAAACCAATCAAAATTGCAATACTCTCCTTAACACACGGACATACACGCAAGTATTTTCAAACACTCAACGATAATCCGGGATTTGAATGGGTAGCTGTCTCCGCTGAATCGAAAAAAGTTCAGGAAATATTTTATAAATATGGTTATGATGTTCCCTGCTACATGAGCGATGAGGAGATGTTTGAAAAACACCCGGATATAGAGGCGGTAGTAATGGCCTCGGGAAACAGCAGACATTTAGAACAATTCAGGATGTGTGCCGAAAGGGGTATTCATATATTATCAATGAAGATACCTACATTTGATATGAATGAATATGACGAGATGATAAAACTCGTTGAAGAATCAGGAATTATATGCCAGGTTGAACTTGAAATGCACTATAATCCCGTGGTAAACAGAATGAAAAAGCTTTTCTCAGAAAATCAATTGGGAGTAGTATCCGGAATAAATGCTACTAATATAACACTCTCTCCCGTTTGGGCATTTCCATGGCAAGGTGTACCGGAAGAAAGTTACGGAAAAAGAGTTCCTCTAAATTCAAACAACACACGATTTAGGGGCGGTGCACTGTGCGATCACCCACACATATTCGATATGATTCGATGGCTTACTAAAAGTGAGTTTGACTATATTTTTGCAGAGGTCGGTCCAAATATTCGTGAGGAACTAGAAGTTGAGGATATCATTCTAGTAAATGGTAAGATGAAAAATGGTGTTAGTTTTCTCCTGGATCCCTCTTGGTCAAGATTGGAAGAGAGGTTGGAAGTGCCAGGGCCCGGTTGGGAAGTATTTCCAAAACGGATGGAAGTTAATTTCAACATCTCTGGAGAGAAAGGAGTGATGCTGGCTGACTGTTTTGGGCCTAACGTATATCACAACGGTGCACCCAACGACAGATATACTGTCCAGTACACCTATTTTGATGAATGGATTGGAATGATGGATGAATTTATCCATTGTGTGAGAGAGAATAGCACACCTAAGATAAATTTAATGTGGCATAAAAAAACAATAGAGGCGATGAATGCTTGTTATGAGAGTATCGAAACAGGCCAGCCTGTCTTTTTGTAGTTATCATCTAACAGAAAATAATTATGAACAATCTTGGCAAAAACAATAAAATTTGGGCCTGTTTACTACATCTTAGCTTCAATATGTGGGAGGAATTTATTTCACCACATAGGCCCTTTCGTGGTTTCAGGCCAAACCTGGAATTAAGTGAAGCTTTATGGAATGACGCTATTGATTTAATGGCTAAGCAGGGTGTAAATATGGTGGTGATAGATCTGGGCGATGCGGTGAAGTATGAAAGTCATCCTGAAATTGCAGTCAATAATGCTTGGAGCACCACACGACTAAAACAGGAACTGAAAAAAATAAGAGCATTGGGTATCGAACCGGTTCCAAAATTAAACTTTTCTGCCGGTCACGACACATGGCTGAGAGAGTATTCCAGGATGGTGTCCACGGAAACATATTATAAAGTCTGTTCGGACCTCATACAGGAGGTCTCGACACTGTTTGACACCCCCTCATTGTTCCACCTTGGCATGGATGAAGAGAGCATAGGGCATCAAAGGTATCAAAAACATATAGTGATACGGAAAAATGAGGCGTGGTGGAATGATTTCCTTTTCCTGGTCGAAGAGGTGGAAAAAAGCGGTTCTCGCGCATGGATCTGGCCGGATTACATGTTATGGAACGAACCCGAACAATTTTTTAAGCATATGCCTAAATCAGTTGTCCAGGGGAATTGGTTTTACGGGGAAGAACTTGATCCTGGAACAGAACGAGTTAAAGCATACCTTGATCTTGAAAAACACGGGTTCGATCAGATACCCACCGGAAGTTATCACGACTATAACACTGGAAGTATTGGAAGCACAGTCGCCTTCGGCAAAAAACATATAGATGATAGCAGATTACTTGGATTTTTACAAACTTTCTGGAGGCCAACAATCGAGGAGAACAGGGACAGGATAATTGGAGGAATTGAATTACTGGGGAAAGCAAAACAAACATATTACAAGTAAACCGGGATCATGAAGCACTTATTATTCAAACCAAGGACAGAATACTTTGCAGTACTATTATTATGCTTTCTGTTAGCATCTTGTGCAAACGGAATTGGAGGCAAAGAGTCAAAAATTAGTCTGAATGGGGATGAATTAACAACAATTGCTGTGTCAGCAACAGCATCGTATAGGGAAAAGTTTGCAGCTGAGGAGCTGGCAAGCTACTTAAATAAAATTACGGGTAAAGAGCTATCAGTCATCACGGTTGACAGCTCCATGGTACCCGATGGAACTATCGCGATTGGTGAGTTATCAGTCAGTTCCGGAATGATTTCGCGAGAAGAGCTTGGCCCTATAGGTGAGGATGGATTTGTAATTAACATTGCTGATAATAAGGGAGCTATATGTGGATGGCGTGATTTAGGAACAGTTTACGGGGTATATGAACTTTTAAAACAGGTTGGCGTGAAATTTTACGCGGAGGATTGCGAAATTATTCCAAGCAAATCTAAGCTTAAAATACCCGAATTGCATCTCGCTATTAAGCCTCATTATGAACTGAGGTCAATTTTTAAAATGGATGTTTACTATCCTGAGTTTCATTCCTACCTTAAATTTGGATATACTCCTAATGATGATTTAGGATATCATGGTGATCTTGGGGCACCAGGTGAAAGAAACTGGGTTCATTCTGCAAGTTATTTGATTCCATTTCGAAAATTTGGTAAAGACCACCCAGAGTACTTTGCACTTAATAATAATGGACAGAGATATTCTGGAACTGGATCTCCCGGCCATTTGTGCCTGTCAAATATGGAGATGCGTGAAACGGGAGCAGAACGTTTATTATTGCTTGTAGAACAGCAAAAAGAAAGATCCTATTTTGTCGTTACTCAAGGGGATGGCGGGCCAACGAACTGGTGTCAGTGTGATGAATGTAAGGCTTTTGACTCTAAGCCAAGTGTTCACATGACTGACCGCCTCATGGATTATGTTAATTATAATGCAAGGAAAGTAACTGAAAAATTTCCTGAGAAAAAAATACTTACATTGGCCTATACATCAGCAACCGCAAGCCCACCGGTGCGAGTTGTACCAGATTCTAATGTAATGGTTATGTATTGTCCATTACATCGCCCCGAACCTAATTATGACGGAGAATGTCATAGTCATGGGTTAGATTGTATAAATAACTTATGGGCAAAAAAAGATATTGAAAATTGGCTTTCCCTGTATCCTAATAACATGTATATTTTCGACTATCCGAGAAATTATTTCAGATGGTATCAGCCTTTTGGTGGTTTTTATGCGATGGTTGACAAGATGGATTATTATTCATCCAATAATATTCGTGGAATTACCTTTTGCGTTGTCCCCGCAAATTTTCGAGATTTATTTATTTATGTTATGGGACATTTGCTGTGGGAACCCGACTCGAATGTTGAAGCACTAATTGATGAATTCATGTCAGCTTATTATGGAGCTGCTGCCACATCCATCCGGGAATACTTTGATTTCATGTATAACGAAATTGATGTTCGCGATATACATCAACACTCTGAAAAATCAAATCCCGAACTTGTTACTCCTGAATTTTCAGCTTCAGCCCTGAAATTTTTTGAACGTGCACAGAAAGCAGTTGCAGATGATTCAGTTCTTTTATCTCGTGTGGAATTCGAGAAATTCAGTGTTCTTTGGGCTGATATTGATCAAAGAAATATTATGAAAAACAATCTTTCGATTGACCTTTCTGTACATGCTAAGCGATTTGGTGAAATGGTCAGAATAGCTAAAAAACATAAAATGATTAATGTAGGAGGAAGAATTACTTTTAAAGATTGGATTCATCAGGTATCACCAATACGGTTGCAAAATGAATTATGGTATAATGATCCTGCAGTTGATATTTTAATTGATAAACCTGAGAATTTATTCCTACTATAAGTCAGATAAGATTTTTTACTATTTTTAACATGGCGTAAATCCATAATTGATATTTGAACACACTATACATAAACCTGCTGATTCTTACAACAAGTAACATGCATACAATATTAAATAATATTTCATGAAATGAAAACTTTAAAAATTGATCGAAAAGCTTTTATGTTTTTCATGACTCTCCTCATCACGATAACATCTTGTACTACCGGTATTGGTGACGGCAAGTCGAAAATCAGCCTAAGCAAGGATGAATTAACAACAATTGCTGTGTCAACAACAGCATCTGATAGGGAAAAGTTTGCGGCAGAAGAGCTTGCAAGTTATTTAAATAAAATAACGGGTAAAGAGCTATCAGTCATCACGGTTGACAGCTCCATGGTACCCGATGGAACTATCGCGATTGGTGAGTTATCAGTCAGTTCCGGAATGATTTCGCGAGAAGAACTTGGCCCTATAGGTGAGGATGGATTTGTAATTAACATTGCTGATAATAAGGGAGCTATATGTGGATGGCGTGATTTAGGAACAGTTTACGGGGTATATGAACTTTTAAAACAGGTTGGCGTGAAATTTTACGCGGAGGATTGCGAAATTATTCCAAGCAAATCTAAGCTTAAAATACCCGAATTGCGTCTCGCTATTAAGCCTCATTATGATCTAAGGACAATATTTAAGTATGATGTTTACTTCAAGGGAATTACGCCAAGTATGAAATTGGGGTACACCCCCAATGATGATATGGGGTATCACGGTGATTTAGGTGCTCCCGGGGAGAGAAACTGGGTACATTCAGCCAGTTTTATGATGCCTTATCGTTTATTCGGAGAAGAGCATCCAGAGTATTTTGCTTTGAACAAGAGTAGTGAGCGAGTTAAGCCCGGTGAGGGACCTCCTGGACACTTATGCTTGTCGAACATGGAGATGCGTGAAACGGGAGCAGAAAGGCTACTCCATTTGATTGAAAAGCAGGAAAATCGAACATCTTTTGTTGTCACTCAGGGCGATGGCAGATCGAATAGTTGGTGTCAGTGCAGCAATTGCAAAGCGCTTGATGCAATACCCGGAGATCATATGACCGATAGGCTGATGGACTATGTCAATTACAATGCCCGGGTGGTAAACGAGAAGTACCCAGGGAAAAAAATATTGACACTCGCTTACACGGAGGCTACCTCACGCCCTCCCGAGAGAGTGATGCCTGATCCGAACGTTATGGTTATGTATTGCCCCTACCCTCCTCAAACACCATGCCAGAGCCATGGTTTGGACTGCCCTGAGAATAGCCAGGGTTTTGCTGAACTACAAGGCTGGATAGAAAAATGTCCTGATAACATGTATATCTATGATTATCCCAGAGGCTACAGGGTATGGTACGAGCCCTTCGGGAGCTTTTATGCCATGGTTGATAAAATGAATTTTTATGCTTCTAATGGAATTAAGGGAATCGTTCAGTGTGTAGTTCCTACAAGTTTTACCGATCTGTTCGTTTTTGTGCAGGGAGTACTGTTTTGGGAACCTGATGCTGATGTGGAAAAACTTATAGATGAATTCATGGATGCCTACTATGGGGAAGCAGCACCTCATATGAGGGAGTATTTCAATTTCATGCATAATGAAATTAATACCCGTAATGTGCATCAAGGTTGTGAAAGTCCAAATCCTGATCTTGTAACTGCTGAATATGCCGACAACGCTTTGGTTATGTTTGATAAGGCACAAAATGCTGTTGCAGATGATCCGGCTGCATTATACCGTGTTGAGTTGGAAAAGTTTTGTCTTCTGTTTTCTGATGTAAATCAACGAAACACGATAAATGATGAGTTGACGATTAGTATGCCTGAACACTCTAAACGTCTGGCTGAAACAGTAAGAATAGCAAGAGAAATGGAGGTTATTCGCGTTGGGAACATGCCCAATATGATGAATTTTAAAAATTGGCTTAGAAGCGTTTCCCTATTAACACTTCAGTCAGAACCTTGGTATTACGATCCGGGTGTTGATGCTTTTCTGAACAATCCTGAGAATATTTTCATTTATTGAAACTATCTCAGTAAAATACTGTAAAACTGTTTTAATCAATTAATAAGTAACCAAATAAAAAGAAAGGAAGTTTTCTTTCTTTTATAAAACACTCTTTTATGATAATAAATTATGTTGATTGGATAATAATTATAGTTTTCCTGTTGCTGCTAACTGCAATTGGAATGATTACAAGCAGAGGTGGCGCAGATGATTCAACCAGCTATTTTCTTTCTAAACGGAATATGCCATGGTGGCTTTTGGGAGTTTCAATGGTTGCCACAACGTTCTCTCTCGGTACTCCAAACCTAATAACCGATATGGTCCGTTCTGGAGGCGTGGCGCAAAACTGGCAGTGGTGGTGTTTTTTACTATCGGGGATGCTGACTGTATTTGTTTATTCAAAGTTATGGAATAGATCGAAGATCATGACTGATCTTGAATTCTATGAAGTTCGATACAGCGGAAAAGAAGCTGCTTTTTTACGTGGATTCAGATCAATCTATCTGGGATTTTTTTTCAACATTTTTATATTGGCAAGCGCGGCACTGGCTTTACTCAAATTTGCAGCCATGATGTTGGGAATAAATCCTGTACTAGCGTTAGTGATAATTTCAGCAATAATTCTTGCATACAGTACAATAGGCGGACTTAAGTCTATTTTATGGACAGATTTCTTTTTGTTTATTGTTGCTATGGCAGGTGCATTTATTCCAGTTTTTTACATTATAAATTCACCTCAAATAGGGGGATTGGGAAATTTTCTCACCAATGATATTATTGTTGACAAACTTAGTTTTTTTCCGGATTTCACGAACGCACAAACAGCATTGACAATATTTCTCATCCCAATAACCATACAGTGGTGGGCTTCTTGGTATCCGGGTTCTGAGCCGGGAGGAGGAGGTTATATTACACAAAGAATCTTGTCTGCAAAATCGGAAAAAGATGCTGTTAAAGGCACTCTTTTTTTTAATGTAATGCATTTTGCTGTGAGACCATGGCCCTGGATACTGGTGGGCTTGGCTTCTTTGATAATATTTCCAAATTTAGATTCGATGGTTCAGGTCTTTAAAGATGTAAATCCCAAATATATACAAAATGATATTGCCTATTCTGCCATGCTTAGGCATTTTCTTCCCAACGGAGTATTGGGTATAGTTTTGGCATCTCTAATTGCAGCATACATGTCAACAGTATCTACTCAAATAAACTGGGGAGCTTCATACTTGGTAAATGATTTTTATTCCCGATTTATCAATCCAAATGCTTCGGAAAAAAAGAAAGTGTTGGTTGGGAGAATATGGACTATTGCATTAATCGTACTATCCATCGTTTTAGCGCTCTATTTAGAAAGTGCATTGCAGGTATTTCAATATATGTTATTGATTGGAGCAGGAACAGGACTGATATATTTACTGCGATGGTTTTGGTGGAGAATTAATGCTTGGTCAGAAATATCGGCAATGATAGGCGCAATGGTGTTCTCATTGATTGTTATAGTTTTTGAAAAAACAAGCCTTGTGCTCCTCGATGACCAAACGGTTATGTTTTACGGATTTGAGATGCAAAAGGGATTCTGGGATACCATGAAGTTTGTTTTTGTAATTGCTTTCAACAGTTTACTTTGGATCACTGTTACATTATGCACTAGGCCCACAGAAGATAAAATATTAGTGAATTTTTATAAGAATATAAGGCCTGGTGGCCCAGGATGGAAGAAAATTACTCAGGGACATGCTGAACTGGAAAAAAATCGCATGACAAAAGATTGGAATGTACCTACTGGATTATTGTGTATGAGCATCAGTTGTGTTGGAATTTTAAGTATGTTGTTTTCAATAGGATATCTGATATATGGTAATTATCTTGGATTTGCAATATTATTGGTTGTCACCATCATTTCAGCAATTGCATTATTTAAATCATGGAGTAAAATTTTCAATTAGAATAGTTTGACGAAACATTAACTAACAGCTAACATCACCTCAATGCAAATTGGACTTTTCATTCCGTGTTATATCGACCAGTTTTATCCTAAAGTGGGTATTGCCACGCTGGAGTTATTAGAAAAGCTGGGATTGGAGGTTTATTATCCATCGGAACAAACCTGCTGCGGACAACCATTGGCAAACAGCGGAGCTGAAGATGAAGCAATTCAAATATATAACAAATTTGTTCGTATTTTTTCTAAATTCGATTACGTAGTTTCTCCTTCAGGTAGTTGTGTATATCATGTTCGTGAAAACTACAATATTCTGCCACAAACCGATGAAGTAATCAGAGTCAGACAAAATACATTTGAACTTTGTGAGTTTATAGTGGACATACTGAAAACTGATGATCTAAAGATTGTTTTTCCCCACAAAGTAGGTGTCCATCAAAGCTGTCATGGTCTCAGGGGATTAAAGCTGGGGACACCTTCAGAATTGATTATGGAACATTACTCTAAAGTCCATCGTTTATTGAAAAATGCTAAAGGCATTGAGATTATAAACCTTGACAGGAAAGATGAGTGCTGCGGTTTTGGAGGTACCTTTTCCATTTTTCAACCGGATATTTCCGTGAAAATGGGAAAAGACAGGTTGGATGATCACAAGCGAAATGGAGCTGAAGTAATTACAGCTACCGACATGTCGTGTCTGATGCACCTCGAAGGAATTGCCCGCAGGCAAAAGCGGGAAGTAAAATTTATGCACATCGCTGAAATTCTGAATAGCAACCGATTATGACAAATCATGCTCATAGAGCTGGCCGTTTTTTGAAAAATGAGGAGCGTGCAGCTTGGCACGACAAAACCCTTTGGATGATTCGTCAAAAGAGGGATAAGATGGCTCTTGATGTGCCAGGTTGGGAAGAATTAAGAGAACAGGCATCGCAAATCAAAAGGCATTCCTTATCAAAACTCAATGATTATTTGGTACAATTTGAAGAACAAGCCATAAATAATGGCGCACAGATTCACTGGGCATCAACTGCTGGAAGGCTCAATGAAATTGTATACCGAATCATTAAAGAAAACCACGCTTCAAAGGTTGTGAAAAGTAAGTCCATGTTAACAGAAGAGTGTGGTCTGAACCCTTTTCTGGAAAAAAAGGGGGTTAAAATTATCGATACCGATCTGGGTGAACGAATTATTCAACTTAAACAAGAACCACCCAGTCACATCGTTATGCCCGCTATTCATGTCAAGAAAGAAGAAATAAGTGAGTTGTTTCACCAGAAGCTTCACTCAGAAAAAGGAAATTACGACCCCACTTATCTGACAGCAACTGCTCGTTTACATTTGCGACAAAAATTTCTCGAAGCTGACGTGGCAATTACCGGCGTCAATTTCGCAATAGCTGAAAACGGAGCCATTGTAGTCTGTACGAATGAAGGGAATGCCGATATGGGTGTACATGCTGCACCGATTCAAATACATTGTATGGGAATTGAAAAAATAATTCCCCGTACCTCAGATCTTGCAGTATTCATTCGTTTGCTAGCACGAAGTGCCACGGGACAGCACATAACCACCTATACCTCACACTACCTAAAGCCTAAGACCAGCGGACAAATGCACATTGTAATAGTGGATAATGGCCGTTCAGAACTAATTGGTAAAGAAGATTACCGGGATTCACTGAAGTGTATCCGGTGTGGGGCATGCATGAACACGTGTCCGGTCTATAGAAGAAGCGGTGGACATAGCTATCACTATGTAATACCAGGACCTATCGGCTCCATTCTCGCACCACACTCAAACAGCAAAAAATACAAGGATCTTCCGTTTGCTTCATCCTTGTGTGGCTCTTGCTCTGATGTTTGTCCGGTTAAGATTAACATCCATGGACAACTTTACAGATGGAGACAGGATCTGTCACAAAAGGGCGTTCTCTCTCCCATAAAAAAGAGCATCATGAAAATTTCAGGTAAAATATTAACTTCAACCAAAATGTATGATTGGTCTGGAAGAATAGCACGTTGGTGTATTGAACACTTTCCGCGAAAATTGATTTATAACCGGTTGAATATTTGGGGAAAAGAAAGAGAACTTCCTGAAGCATCCCGAGAGTCATTCAAGCAATGGTATAATAAGAATTACGGTGAGGGAGGTAAAAATGGACAGAAATAAAATATTATTAAACATCCAAAGAAATAAAATAAAACCCGTCAAATTACCGGAGCCATTTTATTCCGCTGAGAAAGGAGTCAATAAAGTTTCTCTCTTTAAAGAAATATTGCTGCAAATAGGAGGGGATTGTATTGAAGTCAACACAACTGAAGAACTAAACTTTCTCCTCCATAATAATTTTAAGAATGCAACAGACCTTAGAAGAAATAAGTTACTCGAAAAATTTCCTTCATCCTATTCCAAGGAGAGTCTTGAAGGACTAAAAACTGTTATTCTTGAAGGACAATTCGGAGTAGCTGAGAACGGATCAATCTGGGTCAATGATTCAAATTTTCCTAATCGTCTTATTCCATTTATTAGCGAAGAATTAGTGTTGTGTTTGGACTCTACACAAATAGTGAGAAATATGCATGATGCTTATTTCAAAATAAATAATGCCATTTCTGGGTTCGGAGTATTTATTTCCGGACCTTCTAAAACATCTGATATAGAACAACATTTGGTATATGGTGCACATGGCGCAAAAAAACTGGTTGTAATCTTATCGCATGAAAATATTTTGAAATGAATCAACAAATACTCGTACATTACAATTTAATAAATTATTTCTATGCATTTATTAAACAGCCAATTACGGATATTTTGAGTTGTAGAGTTAATCTGTTGGTTTACATGATTTTTAATTATGTTCGAATTATTAATGTCAAAATATTGATATTGTTCATATTATGAAATATAAATTTTTACAGTTTTCGTTTCTCTTTTTTTATTGTTTTTTAATGATATCTTGTTACCCAAAGCACTCAAAAGCATTCATTTCTATTCACTCTTATCCAGGACTTATTGCTCTTTGGGATTTTTCAGAAGATAATAAGGAGCTTATCTCAGAAGGCAAAGTTAATTTATCACTTCAGAGCAGTATTGGTAACAGTCTTAAATTTATCGATGAAGGTCCATTATCCGGTCATTCAATTATTTTTGACGGAACTAATTATCTCTTTATTCCACATGAAAAGACTGAAGACCTGAATATTAAAACAAATGAAGTGACGGTTGCTGCATGGGTTAAATGGACAGGAGAACAGATTGGTTTTGTTGGTGGTATGTGGAATGAATATGAAGATGGAGGTAAAAGACAATATGGACTATTTGTTTCTCTTCCTCATTATAATGGAAGAAACCAAGTGTGCGGGCACATATCAAAAAAAGGCGGACCAACTCCGCCTTTTCCATTTTCAATCGATTATTCAGCCAGCAAAGAGGAAGTAACTCCAAATGAATGGGAATGTATCGCATTCACCTATGATGGGGAGTTTATCCGGTCCTATTTAAATGGTAAATTTGAAGAAAGAGAACCCGAGTTAATTGATAATACCAAAGGATTTGAAGGATATCCAGAAGGTCTGATACAATCAAAAAATCCCTATTATTATCCTGACGGAATGGGCAATAATGGTTCTGATTTCACAGTTGGTGCAGTTCAGTTAAGAGATGGAATGGGTAATTTCTTTAAAGGACAACTTGGAGGACTAGCCGTATTTAATCGAGCACTGACCAGCGATGAAATTCATAAGATATGTAGAATCAGGTCCTCTCCGAAAAACATTGAAGATCTTTAAGTTGTAAAACATCTATAGATTTACAACATATTTGATCGTTCAGTTTTGTAAAAATGACAAGAGAACCATTTACCGGTGTTTCAGGAGTGTACGTTTACGGGAATTCGTAAACGACCGACACATCCAACTCATTCAATATGATTGTGAATTTATCCACCAGATATCCATTCAAACGGTAATTTTAAAAAAAATGACTATTTTTGCCAACAATTTAATAAAGAAACATTATTCACGTGTCATGAAAAAAATTACAAAACGAGTATTTGTTATTTTATTCCTGTCTTCCGCCCTGTTCTCATTGAACGCGGAGATCAGGATGCCTGTCATTTTTGGTGATAATATGGTATTGCAGCAACAATCGGAGGCTGCGATCTGGGGTTGGGCAAAAGCAAACACCTCCGTACGGGTAACCACCTCCTGGAACAATAAAAGCTATTCGGCAAAAAGTGACGGACAAGGGTATTGGAAGCTGAAGGTAAAGACACCAGCAGCAGGCTATACACCCTATACCATCACCATAAGCGACGGAAAAGCAATTACGTTGAATAATATCCTGATCGGGGAAGTATGGATTTGTTCTGGACAATCCAACATGGAGATGCCAATGAAAGGATTTGGAAACCAACCGATCGAGGGAGGGCCGGAAGCGATTGCCACCTCCCGGAATCCCGGCATCCGATGCTTCACCATGAAAAAGGCTTCCAAGTCAGCCCCTCAGGCCGACGGTGAAGGTACTTGGGAAATAGCGGGACCGGAGACAACACCGGATTTCACGGCGACAGGCTATTACTTCGGCCGCTTGCTGAATCAGGCGCTGGATGTTCCTGTCGGACTGATCCACACCAGCTGGGGTGGTTCGCGCATCGAAGCCTGGATGACCCCCTCTTCCATTAAAAGCGTGATTCCCGATGTTCAGATACCCGCAACCGATGCCGACATAAAGTCCCAAAACGGGACACCCACCGTATTGTATAACGGAATGCTGCACCCCATAGTGGGATACGGTATCCGCGGTGCTATCTGGTATCAGGGCGAATCCAACCGGGGTGAACCGGACAGATACGTGGAGCTGTTTGACAAGATGGTACGCGAATGGCGTACGATTTGGCAAGTGGGTGAATTTCCGTTTTATTACTGCCAAATCGCTCCCTACAACTACGGAAATGGACTTAATTCCGGCTTTATTCGCGAAGCACAGACTAAAGGGATGAAAACCACACCCAACACGGGAATGGCCGTTCTGATGGATTCGGACAGCCCCGCCTGTATTCATCCCCCCAAGAAGAAAATAGCCGGCGAACGCATGGCGCTTTGGGCATTGGCGAAAACATACGATATGAACAAGATACATTACCGCAGTCCGGAAGTTCAATCCGTAACCATGGAAGGGCGCGTAGCCATTCTCACGATGGACATTCCTTCGAGCCCGGGACTCACTTCGCACGGGAAAGAGATCCTACAGTTTCAGGTTGCCGGAGATAACAAATGGTTCCATCCGGCCAAAGCGGCCATTGCCGGAAACCGGATTTTTGTATTCTCTCCGAACGTAGAAAAGCCAGTAGCCGTCCGTTACTGCTTTAACGATACCGAGGCAACAGAAATCTTTACGGTCGAAGGCAACCTCCCCCTTTCTTCTTTCCGTACCGACAACTGGTAACTGGTAAAAAAAATACAAATAGATGCCCATAGCATTGACAGTTAAATTTTTATTTTATATCTTTGCACCCGCAAAACAGAAGGGAGGTTATTGTAACGCTCGGAAATAAAACAGTATAGAATAAAAGACCATTTATTTCACTCGTCGGGGCAAACGTGCTCTTAGCCCGTGACAATTACACATATGCATATATTTGTGTATATTTTTTCAAACAAACAATAATCTCAAAAAAAACAAAAACATGATCATCGTACAATTAAAAGAAGGCGAAAACATCGAAAGGGCCTTGAAAAAATTTAAACGTAAATACGAAAGAACAGGTGTTGTGAAAGAACTTCGCGGACGCCAGGCTTTTGCCAAACCTTCAGTTGTAAAACGCAAGAAAAAACAACACGCCGTTTACGTACAAAAAATGCAAGAAAACGAAGATTAATTTTCACAATTAAAAAAAAATTTCCTAACTTCGCATATCAAACCGGCTGAGTTACGATATGTGGAAGGAAAAATGGATACAGCATCTCCGTAATGAGAAAAATTATTCCTCTCATACGGAGATTTCTTATTTGACAGACCTCACGCAATTCCAGCAATTTATTGAGGAGGAGTGTGGAGAGTTCGATCCGAAACAAATCGACAGCGACCTTGTCCGGCTCTGGATAGCCCACCTGGTAGAAGAAGGCATTAAACCCCGGTCGGCAAACCGAAAACTGAGTGCAGTAAAAACCTTCTTTAACTACCTGAATAAGATCGGGGCCGCCAACGGAAATCCCGCCGAAAAAATAAGAGGCCCAAAAACACCCAAAAAACTACCAGTTTTTGTTCATCATGAAGAGATGATCCGGGTTATCGACGATGAACGTGCATATCCCGATAATTTTGAAGGGCAACGCGACCGGTTTATTATTGAGCTGTTCTATGTGACCGGCATACGAAAATCGGAGCTCGTCGGCATAAAAAACTCAGACGTAGACAACTATACCAAAACACTTCGCGTCACCGGAAAAAGGAATAAGCAGCGCATCATCCCTCTCTCGGACGACACCGTTGAAAAACTGAAAAAATATATACAATTAAGGGATCGGGAAATAGAAAACAAATCGTCATACCTGTTTGTTAAAAAAGACGGAAACCCCATGTATCCTAAAATGATTTACAACATCGTTCGAAAACATCTCGACAGCATTCCTACCTTATCGAAAAGAAGCCCGCACGTACTGCGGCACTCTTTCGCAACCGAGATGCTTAACAACGGTGCCGAAATAAATGCCGTCAAGGAACTGCTGGGCCACTCGAGTCTGGCATCTACCGAAGTTTACACACACGTAACCTTCGAAGAACTAAAAAAAGTCTATCATAACGCTCATCCCAGAGCAAAAAATTAGAGGAGGAAAGATTATGGAATTACGTATTCAGTCTATCAATTTCGAAGCGACAGAACAACTGAAGACCTTTGTTGAGAAAAAGATCAAAAAGCTCGAAAAATTCAGCGACAACATCATTCAAACCGAAGTGCTCCTAAAAGTAATCAAACCAGAGACTGCAAAGAACAAGGAAGCATCTGTAAAAATCAACTTGAAAAACGGAGAAGCCTTTGCCAGCAAAGTCGCTGACACGTTTGAAGAGGCCATTGATTTATGCGCCGAAGCATTGGAAAAACAGATTCTAAAAACAAAAGAGAAAAAGGACAGATAATCGAAGAAAAAATCATTTGAAAGTTTTGGTTATCCAAAAAATATCACTACCTTTGCGACCGTTTCTCTCTTATTTTTGGAGGGGAACGGTTAATTATAAGATAATAAGCCTCTTTAGCTCAGCTGGCCAGAGCACGTGATTTGTAATCTCGGGGTCGTTGGTTCGAATCCGACAAGAGGCTCAAAACTTTAGGGCAGTTACCAGAGTGGCCAAATGGGGCTGACTGTAACTCAGCTGGCTTACGCCTTCGGTGGTTCGAATCCATCACTGCCCACAAAACAATTGACAATGCAAAATGCAGACTTAATATGCATTCTTGATTATACATTGTAAATTGAATGTTGCGGAAGTAGCTCAGTCGATAGAGCATTAGCCTTCCAAGCTGAGGGTCGCGGGTTTGAGTCCCGTCTTCCGCTCTCACCGCCTATGTAGCTCAGGGGTAGAGCACTTCCTTGGTAAGGAAGAGGTCGCGGGTTCAATTCCCGCCATCGGCTCATGGAACGAAAAAAATGAAGGTGCTGAGGGTCTGGCATCTTATTTTAGCTACTTTAAAACGTACAAGATAGAAAATTCAACATTTTATTAAACTAATTAATAGTATATTTTATGGCAAAAGAAAAATTTGACAGGTCGAAACCGCATGTTAACATCGGGACCATCGGTCACGTTGACCACGGCAAAACCACCTTGACAGCCGCTATTACTACCGTTTTAGCCAAAAAAGGCCTTTCAGAATTGCGCTCGTTCGATTCTATCGACAACGCACCCGAAGAAAAGGAAAGAGGTATCACCATCAACACATCGCACGTTGAATACCAAACAGCAAACCGCCACTACGCGCACGTTGACTGTCCCGGTCACGCCGACTATGTTAAAAACATGGTTACCGGCGCTGCTCAAATGGACGGAGCCATCATCGTTGTAGCTGCAACAGACGGTCCTATGCCCCAAACTCGCGAGCACATCTTGTTGGCGCGTCAGGTAAACGTTCCCAGACTGGTTGTTTTCATGAACAAAGTAGACCTGGTTGACGACCCTGAAATGTTGGAACTGGTGGAAATGGAAATGCGCGAATTACTTTCGTTCTATGATTTTGACGGAGACAATACACCCGTTATTCAAGGTTCTGCTCTTGGTGGTTTGAACGGCGATCCGAAATGGGAAGATAAAATCATGGAGCTGATGGATGCAGTAGATAACTGGATTCAATTGCCTCCCCGCGATATTGACAAACCATTCCTTATGCCGGTGGAAGACGTGTTCTCCATCACTGGTCGTGGAACTGTGGCTACAGGCCGTATCGAAACCGGTGTTATCAATACCAGTGAGGAAGTTCAGATCATAGGTTTGGGTGCAGAAGGCAGAAAATCAGTGGTTACCGGAGTTGAAATGTTCCGTAAGATCCTTGACAGAGGTGAAGCCGGTGATAACGTAGGGTTGTTGCTCCGCGGTGTCGACAAAGATGAAATCAAACGCGGTATGGTTATAGCTAAACCGGGTTCAGTGAAACCTCACGATCACTTCAAGGCTACTGTGTATATCCTGAAGAAAGAAGAAGGTGGCCGCCACACACCGTTTCACAATAAATACCGTCCTCAATTCTACATCCGTACCCTGGACGTAACTGGAGAGATTGAGTTACCCGAAGGTATAGAAATGGTTATGCCGGGCGACAACTTGGAAATTGATGTGAAATTGATTTATCCGGTAGCTTGCTCAGAAGGTCTTCGCTTTGCTATCCGCGAAGGTGGACGTACGGTAGGTTCAGGACAAATTACTGCTTTATTAGACTAAAAAGCTTTACAACTCCCAAAAGCCTCCTCATCAGAGGAGCTTGGAGGGGTTGTATTTTACGGGTCTAGCTCAGTTGGTAGAGCACTGGTCTCCAAAACCAGGTGTCGGGAGTTCGAGTCTCTCGACCCGTGCAAAACGATCCGAATAATCAATGAAAAAAATAGTTGCATATATTAAAGATGCTTATAACGAACTCGTTCATAAAGTATCTTGGCCATCCAGCAAAGAATTAGCCGGGAGTACAATAATTGTGATGATAGCTTCCGTCATCATCGCTTTAATCGTATTCGGCATGGACTCTGCCTTTGAGTGGATAGTTAAATTTCTTTACGGTATTTTGTAAATTCTGAATTGAGAAGAAATGGCTGAAAGCGAAAAGAAATGGTACGTTTTGCGTTCCGTTAGTGGAAAAGAGAATAAGGTCAAAGAATATCTTGAGTCAGAAATTAAAAAAACCGATTTAGGAAAGTACGTTTCACAAGTTCTCATCCCAACAGAGAAGACTTATACTGTACGTAACGGAAAGAAAGTGATGAAAGAACGCGCTTATCTTCCCGGATATGTACTTATTGAGGCTGAACTGGTGGGAGAAGTCATTCACCAGCTTAAGAACATCAACTATGTTGCCGGATTTCTTCCCAACACCACCAACCCACAACCGTTGAGCGAAATTGAAGTGAAACGCATCCTGGGTACAATGGATGAACTGGAGGAAGCAGGCGATGAGTTGGATGTAAAATACTACGTAGGCGAAAACGTGAAAGTGACCAGCGGTCCTTTCAGCAGCTTCTCAGGCGTGGTAGAGGAAGTGAACGATGAGAGAAAGAAACTCAAAGTGATGGTTAAAATCTTCGGACGGGCTCAACTTCTCGAGTTGGGCTATATGCAAGTAGAGAAAGAATAATCAGAAATTTGGTTACGCAGATTCTGTAAATTCTTCAAGTGTTTCGAAAACAGTAATTATTAAAATCAAGAAAATGGCTAAAGAAGTTGCTGGACAACTAAAATTACAAATCAAAGGAGGAGCTGCAAACCCATCTCCCCCCGTAGGACCTGCCTTGGGTTCCAAAGGGATTAACATTATGGAGTTTTGCAAGCAATTCAATGCCAGAACTCAAGACAAAGCCGGTAAAGTGTTGCCTGTGGTAATCACTTATTATACCGACAAGTCTTTTGATTTTATTGTTAAAACACCACCCGTTGCTATTCAGTTGTTAGAAGCCAGTAAACAAAAAAGCGGATCGGCAGAACCTAACCGTAAAAAAGTTGCGGAAATTACCTGGGAACAGGTAAAGACCATTGCCGAAGAAAAAATGACCGACTTAAACTGCTTCACACTCGAGTCTGCAATGAAGATGGTTGCCGGAACGGCTCGGAGCATGGGTATCTCAGTAAAAGGGGAATTTCCCGCCAATAATTAATTATAAACTTCAATTAAGACATGGGTAAACTTACAAAAAATCAAAAGTTGGCTTTGAGCAAGATTGAAGCGGGGAAAACCTACACGCTGAAAGAAGCAGCGAAACTGGTGAAAGAAATTACCACCACGAAATTCGACGCTTCAGTAGATATCGATGTGCGCCTTGGCGTAGATCCGCGAAAAGCTAACCAGATGGTCAGGGGCGTTGTGTCTCTGCCACACGGAACCGGTAAACAAGTAAGAGTTCTTGTATTGTGTTCTCCCGAAGTCGAAGCTGCTGCTAAAGAAGCAGGAGCCGACCATGTGGGACTTGATGAATATATCGAGAAAATTAAAGGAGGTTGGACTGATGTGGATGTGATCATCACACAGCCGCAGATCATGGGTAAGATCGGTGCCCTTGGCCGTATTTTAGGGCCACGCGGACTGATGCCTAATCCCAAGAGCGGAACCGTTACTCCCGATGTAGCTAAGGCTGTTCAGGAAGTAAAGCAGGGAAAAATCGACTTTAAAGTAGATAAAGCAGGTATTATTCACACCTCTATTGGAAAAGTATCTTTTGAGCCCGAAAAAATTGTTGAAAACGCAAAAGAATTTATTCAAACGTTGATCAAATTGAAACCGACGGCAGCAAAAGGTACCTATGTTAAAAGTATTTATCTTTCAAGTACGATGAGTCCGGGATTAAAAGTGGACAGTAAATCGGTAGACGAAATCTAATGGTAAAAAGAAGAAGAATCTATGAAAAAGGAAGATAAAAGCATTATTATAGAGAAGATTGCAGCTAACCTGCAGGAATACGAAAACTTCTACCTTGCTGATATTGCCACGCTCAACGCGGCAAAAACAAGCATCCTCAGAAGAGAGTGTTCCAAACAGGACATTAAGCTGCTAGTGGTAAAGAATACCTTGTTGCGTAAAGCATTGGAAAAACTTGAAGGAAACTATGAAGAACTGTATCCCATACTGAAAGGGAACACAGCCATCATGTTTTCCAACGACGCCAATGCTCCTGCTAAGCTCATTGATAAATACAACAAAAACAAGGAAAAAGTACCTGCACTAAAAGGTGCTTATGTTCAGGAAAGCTTCTTCATCGGGGCAAATACGCTGAAAGACCTTGTAAGTATCAAGAGCAAAACAGAACTTATCGGAGAAGTTATCAGCATTCTGCAATCACCTGCGAAGAATGTTATTTCGGCTCTCCAATCCGGCGGTACAATTCTCCACGGAGTGTTGAAAACGTTGTCGGAAAAGCAAAATTAATTTTCATACAACAAACAGAATTAGTAATCAATTTAATAAATACAAAAATGGCAGACTTAAAAGCATTTGCTGAACAATTAGTTAACTTAACAGTAAAAGAAGTTAACGAACTTGCTGAAATATTAAAAACAGAGTACGGTATTGAACCCGCTGCTGCAGCTGTTGCTGTTGCTGCTGGCCCTGCTGCCGAAGCTGCTCCTGCAGTGGAAGAAAAAACATCTTTCGATGTTGTTCTTAAAAGCGCAGGACAGGCTAAGCTAGCTGTTGTTAAAGCAGTTAAAGAACTTACCGGACTTGGACTTAAAGAATCTAAGGACTTAGTTGACGGCGCTCCCAGCGAAATCAAAAAAGGTGTAACAAAAGACGAAGCTGACGCTTTGAAAAAACAACTTGAAGAGGCAGGAGCAGAAGTTGAACTTAAATAAGATTTGCCTTTAACCAGGTTAATTTGGTTAGGAATCTTCTACCGGAAGATTCTTAACCTTTTGTGTCAATACATATTAGGTTCAAAAACTTACTCTCATGTCTTCAAATAACACCAACCAACGAATCAATTTTGCGTCTACAAAAAACCCACTCGATTTTCCTGATTTTCTGGAAATTCAACTCAAGTCGTTTCAGGATTTTTTGCAACTTGACGCTCCCCCCGAAAGCAGAAAAAATGAAGGATTGTATAAGGTTTTCACGGAAAATTTTCCCATTGCGGACACCCGTAATAACTTTGTCCTTGAATTTTTAGATTATTTTGTCGATCCGCCACGCTACACTATTGAAGAGTGCATAGACAGAGGGCTTACCTACAGTGTTCCGCTGAAGGCCAAACTTTATTTATATTGTACCGATCCCGATCACGAAGATTTTGCACCCGTTATTCAGGACGTTTACCTGGGAACCATTCCGTACATGACCGATAAAGGCACCTTTATCATCAACGGAGCAGAACGGGTTATCGTATCTCAATTACACCGTTCGCCCGGTGTATTCTTCGGTCAAAGCGTACATGCCAACGGCACGCTCCTCTACTCTGCCCGGATTATACCGTTCAAAGGTTCATGGATTGAATTTGCTACGGACATCAACAACGTGATGTATGCGTACATCGACCGAAAAAAGAAATTACCTGTAACCACTTTGCTTCGCTCCATAGGTTTTGAAAGCGATAAAGATATCCTTGAAATCTTCGACCTTGCCGAAGAGGTGAAAGTAAGCAAAGCCAACCTGAAAAAGGTTATTGGTAGAAAACTAGCCGCCCGCGTGCTGAAATCGTGGATGGAAGACTTCGTGGACGAAGACACCGGCGAAGTAACTTCCATAGAAAGAAACGAAGTAATCATTGAGCGGGAAACTATTCTCGACCAGGGGCATATTGATGACATCCTGGAAGCGGATATCTCCTCCATCCTGTTGCACAAGGAGACTTCCAACTCGTCCGATTACTCCATCATATACAACACCCTGCAGAAAGACCCCAGCAATACGGAAATTGACGCCATCCGGCATATTTACCGTCAGCTTCGCAGTGCAGAACCGGCAGACGATGCCAGTGCACGCGAAGTGATCAACAACCTTTTCTTCTCCGAGAAACGGTACGATTTGGGAGACGTGGGGCGCTACAGAATGAACAAAAAACTGGGTCTCGATATCGATGAGAGCATTCGTGTATTAACGAAAGAAGACATTATTGAGATTATTAAATACCTCATCGAACTCGTGAACTCCAAAGCGGTGGTGGACGATATAGATCACCTGAGCAACAGGCGTGTCCGTACCGTTGGGGAACAACTATACTCTCAGTTCGGTGTTGGCTTGAACCGCATGGCGCGCATTATCCGTGAAAGGATGAACGTGCGTGACAATGAAGTGTTCACCCCCATTGACCTGATCAATGCAAAAACCATCTCTTCCGTTATCAATACGTTCTTCGGCACCCATGCGCTGTCGCAGTTCATGGATCAGACCAATCCGTTGGCAGAGATCACGAACAAACGCCGTCTTTCTGCGTTAGGCCCCGGCGGCCTCTCACGTGAACGTGCCGGTTTTGAAGTGCGTGACGTGCATTATACGCACTATGGACGTCTGTGCCCGATTGAAACACCCGAGGGGCCCAATATCGGCCTTATTTCTTCGCTCTGCGTTTACGCCAAAATCAACGACCTGGGCTTTATCGAAACGCCCTATCGCAAAGTTGAAGACGGTGTGGTTAATACCCGGAACGAAGAAGTGGTTTATCTTTCAGCGGAAGAAGAAGAAGAAAAAGTGGTTGCACAAGGAAACGCTCCGTTAAACGAGAGCGGCGAGTTTATTTTACCGCGTGTGAAATCGAGGCTCGAAGCTGACTATCCGCTTGCCACACCCGAGGAAGTGGACCTGATGGACGTTTCGCCCATGCAGATCGCTTCTATTGCCGCATCACTTATACCGTTCCTTGAGCACGACGATGCCAACCGCGCACTTATGGGGTCGAACATGATGCGTCAGGCGGTTCCGCTTATTAAAAATGAAGCTCCTATTGTCGCCACTGGTATAGAAGGTCGGCTGGTTAAAGATTCCCGTACACAATTGATGGCCGAAGGAAACGGAGAGATCATTTACGTGGATGCCACCACCATCAAGATAAAATACGACAGGACGGAGGAGGAAGAGTTTGCCAGTTTTGAGGATTCTATCAAGACTTACGACATTCCTAAATTCCGTAAAACCAACCAGAATACAACCATCGACCTGCGTCCGATTTGCAAGTTGGGACAAAAAGTTTCCAAAGGCGATATCCTGACCGAAGGTTTTGCTACGGAGAACGGAGAGCTTGCTTTGGGCCGGAACCTGAAAGTGGCGTTCATGCCCTGGAAAGGATACAACTTTGAAGACGCTATTGTTTTGAACGAAAGGCTGGTCAGCGAAGATGTATTTACTTCGGTTCACGTGGAAGAGTTCTCTCTCGAAGTGCGTGAAACCAAACGTGGGTTAGAGGAACTTACTTCCGACATACCCAACGTAAGTGAAGAGGCCACCAAGGATCTCGATGAGCACGGTATTATCCGTGTGGGTGCACGCGTTAAGCCAGGCGATATTCTGATTGGAAAAATTACTCCGAAAGGGGAATCCGACCCATCACCCGAAGAAAAACTGCTTCGCGCCATCTTTGGCGACAAGGCAGGCGACGTGAAAGATGCTTCTCTAAAAGCTTCACCATCACTTAAGGGTGTGGTTATCAATACGAACCTGTTCTCGAAAGCCGCTAAGAAAGGCAAAAGCAAGTTGTCGAACAAAGCGCTTCTTCCCAAACTCGACGAAGAGTATGAGAACAAGATGGAAGAACTGAGAAAGTTGCTTATCGATAAACTCCTGCACATTACCGAAGGCAAGACGTCTGCCGGCGTGAAGGATTACACCAATATGGATATTGTTCCCAAAGGAGCTAAATTCACCCTGAAGGTTCTTTCGGATATCGATTACCAGTCGGTTCAATTGAGCAAGTGGACAACCGACGCTCACAAAAACCAATTGATCCGCACAACGGTCATCAATTACCTGCGCAAGTTCAAGGAACTGGATGCAGAGCTTAAGCGCAAGCGTTTCGACCTGACTATAGGCGACGAGCTTCCCTCGGGAATTATGCAGATTGCCAAAGTATATGTGGCCAAAAAACGCAAAATCCAGGTGGGTGACAAAATGGCCGGACGCCACGGTAACAAAGGTATCGTGTCGAAAATTGTCCGTTCGGAAGACATGCCTTTCCTTGCCGACGGAACTCCGGTTGACATTGTGCTGAACCCACTGGGCGTACCTTCACGTATGAACCTGGGGCAGATTTTCGAGACGGTGCTCGGATGGGCTGGAAAAGAACTCGGCGTAAAATTTGCAACACCCATTTTCGACGGCGCATCGTTAGATGACCTGAATGAATGGACGGACAAAGCCGGTATTCCCCGCTACGGGAAGACCTACCTGTACGACGGAGGAACAGGCGAACGTTTTGACCAACCTGCTACCGTGGGCATCATTTATATGTTGAAACTCGGACATATGGTGGAAGACAAGATGCACGCCCGGTCCATCGGTCCATACTCGCTCATCACGCAGCAACCCCTCGGCGGGAAAGCCCAGTTCGGGGGACAGCGTTTTGGAGAAATGGAGGTTTGGGCGCTCGAGGCTTTCGGCGCGTCGCACATCCTGCAGGAAATCCTTACCGTTAAATCCGATGACGTTGTCGGACGTTCAAAAGCTTACGAATCCATCGTGAAGGGAGAAGCAATGCCGCAAGCCGGCATCCCCGAATCGTTGAACGTACTGCTTCACGAGCTTAAAGGCTTGGGATTGAGCGTAGAACTTGATTAATAATAACTCTTTATAAAACAACAATATGGCATTTAGAAAAGAAAATAAAATAAAGAGTAGCTTTTCAAAAATAACCATCAGTTTGGCATCTCCCGAACAAATACTGGAAAGTTCATTCGGCGAAGTGTTAAAACCTGAGACCATCAACTACCGCACCTACAAACCGGAGCGCGACGGTTTATTTTGCGAACGCATTTTCGGCCCCGTAAAAGATTACGAATGCCATTGCGGCAAATACAAGAGAATCCGTTACAAAGGTATTGTCTGCGACCGTTGCGGAGTTGAAGTTACTGAAAAGAAAGTACGCCGTGAGCGTACCGGACACATCCACCTGGTAGTTCCGGTGGCACACATCTGGTATTTCAGGTCATTACCCAACAAAATAGGTTATCTGCTGGGTATTCCTACCAAAAAACTGGATTCTATCATCTATTACGAAAGGTATGTGGTGATCCAGCCGGGCGTACTTGAAGATAAAGTAGCTGAAAAAGACTTGCTGAGCGAGGAAGAATACCTCAACTTGTTGGATACGCTCCCCAAGGATAACCACCTCCTGGAAGATACCGATCCCAACAAATTCATTGCCAAGATGGGTGCAGAAGCTATCCTGGACATGTTGGAACGAATCAACTTGGATAAACAGGCCAACCAACTGCGCCACCGCGCAAGCACCGACACCTCTCAACAACGTAAGAACGAAGCGTTGAAACAACTTCAGGTAGTGGAAGCCTTCAGGGGATCCAAAAGCGTCAATAAGCCGGACTGGATGATCATGAAAGTGATTCCTGTGATTCCGCCCGACTTACGCCCGTTGGTCCCGCTGGACGGTGGACGTTTTGCCACTTCCGACCTCAACGACCTGTACCGCCGGGTAATTATCCGCAACAACCGTCTGAAAAGGCTGATCGATATTAAAGCACCCGACGTGATCCTGCGCAACGAAAAACGCATGTTGCAGGAAGCCGTTGACTCTTTGTTCGACAACTCCCGCAAATCAAGCGCCATTAAAACCGACTCGAACCGTCCGCTGAAATCGCTTTCAGACAGTCTGAAAGGGAAACAGGGACGCTTCCGTCAGAACCTGCTCGGTAAACGTGTGGACTATTCCGCCCGTTCGGTTATTGTTGTCGGACCCGAGCTTAAGATGCACGAGTGCGGGATACCCAAAGACATGGCCGCAGAACTCTACAAGCCATTTATCATCCGCAAGCTCATTGAGCGCGGTATTGTAAAAACGGTAAAATCAGCAAAGAAAATCGTTGACAGGAAAGAACCTGTGGTTTACGATATCTTGGAGTACGTGATGAAAGGACACCCTGTCCTTCTGAACCGGGCCCCCACCCTTCACCGTTTGGGTATTCAGGCCTTCCAGCCTAAACTCATCGAAGGGAAAGCCATTCAGCTTCACCCGCTATCATGTACGGCATTCAACGCCGACTTCGACGGTGACCAGATGGCCGTTCACTTGCCGCTTGGCAATGAAGCTATCCTGGAAGCACAGGTACTGATGTTGGCTTCGCACAACATCCTTAACCCCGCCAACGGCGCTCCCATCACCGTTCCCTCACAGGACATGGTATTGGGATTGTATTACATCACAAAGATACGTCCGGGAGCACAGGGCGAAGGCATGACTTTCTACGGTGAAGAAGAAGCCATAATCGCATATAACGAAGGAAAAGTGGATATTCACGCACTGGTAAACGTTTTGGTTGATGATATCGACGAAAACGGGAACCCCGTACGCAAAATGCACCAAACCACCGTTGGACGTGTGATTACCAACGAGTATATCCCAAAAGAAGTAGGATACATCAATGAATTGCTCTCGAAAAAATCGCTCCGCGACATTATCGGAAAGGTCATCAAGACTTGCGGAGTGGCGCGTACCGCCCAATACCTGGACGACATCAAGGACTTGGGGTACAAAATGGCGTTCAAGGGCGGATTGTCTTTCAATCTCGAGGATGTGATTATCCCGAAAGAGAAGGAAGACCTTATCCAACAGGGTTACAACGAGGTAGAACAGATCATGGACAACTACAACATGGGGTTCATCACCTACAACGAGCGCTACAATCAGATCATCGATACATGGACGCACATCAACTCCAAGTTATCGAATATCCTCATGAAGCAGCTTGCCGAAGACGACAGAGGATTCAACTCCGTGTACATGATGCTCGATTCGGGCGCTCGTGGTTCACGCGAGCAAATCCGACAGCTTTCCGGCATGCGTGGTTTGATGGCCAAACCGCAAAAAAGCGGTGCCGAAGGGGCTCAAATCATCGAAAATCCCATTCTTTCAAACTTCAAGGAGGGACTTTCGGTATTGGAGTACTTCATCTCCACTCACGGTGCACGAAAGGGTCTTGCCGATACCGCACTGAAGACGGCCGACGCCGGTTATCTGACCCGCCGTTTGGTGGACGTTTCCCAAGACGTCATCATCAACGAAGTGGACTGCGGCACCCTTCGCGGATTAGTTGCCACGGACATCAAGAATAACGACGAGGTAATTGCTTCGCTTTACGAACGTATCCTAGGACGAGTTTCCGTGCACGACGTTCCTCATCCCACCACCGGAGAAATCCTGGTGAACGCCGGAGAAGAAATTACGGAAGAGATCGCTGAAAAAATAGACAAATCACCCATCGAACGCGTTGAAATCCGTTCGGTACTTACCTGCGAATCCCGCCACGGTGTTTGTGCAAAATGCTATGGAAGAAACCTGGCTACCGGACAAATGGTGCAAAAAGGAGAAGCTGTAGGTGTTATTGCTGCGCAATCCATCGGGGAACCGGGTACACAGCTTACGCTACGTACGTTTCACGTGGGAGGTATCGCTTCCAACATTGCCGCCGAAAGCAGGATCATCACCAAGTACGACGGTATCTTGGAATTCGACGAGCTTCGCTTCGTAGAAACCCAAGACGCTGAAGGCAAACCCTACAAGGTGGTAGTGAGCCGTTTGGTGGAAATGCGGATTATTGATCCCAATACCCGGATTGTCCTGCTGTCTCACAACATACCCTACGGCTCCAAGTTGTACTTCAACGATAACGACAAAGTGAAGAAAGGCGACCTGATATGCGAATGGGACCCCTTCAACGCAGTAATTATCTCTGAAGCAACCGGTAAGATCAAGTTTGAAAATTTCCTGGAAGGTATTACCTACAAAGTAGAATCGGACGAACAAACCGGATTGAAAGAGAAAGTCATTATCGAATCGCGCGACAAGACAAAAGCTCCATCGGCCCATATCGTGAATCAGGACGATGACGTACTTCGTACGTACACATTGCCGCTCGGCGCTCACATCGTGAAAGGTGAAAACGACGAAATCAAAGTGGGCGACGTACTGGTAAAAATTCCCCGCGCAATTGGAAAATCGGGTGACATTACGGGAGGTCTTCCTCGCGTTACCGAATTGTTCGAAGCGCGTAACCCCTCCAATCCAGCTGTCGTTTCCGAAATTGACGGTGAAGTATCGTTCGGTAAGATCAAACGCGGTAATCAGGAGATTTCCATCACGTCTAAAACGGGAGAAATCAAGAAATACCTCGTTCCGCTGTCAAAACAGATACTTGTACAGGAGAACGACTTTGTACGTGCCGGCATGCCGTTATCCGACGGTGCCATCACTCCGGCAGACATTTTGGCGATCATGGGTCCTACTGCAGTTCAGGAGTATATCGTGAACGAGGTACAGGATGTATACCGCTTGCAGGGAGTGAAGATCAACGACAAGCACTTTGAAGTAATTGTCCGTCAGATGATGCGTAAAGTAGAAGTGGTTGAGCCGGGTGATACCCGTTTCCTGGAGCAGCAATTGGTAGACAAGCACGAGATGATGGAAGAGAACGACCGCATCTGGGGTAAAAAAGTGATCATCGATGCGGGAGATTCCCAAATCTTCGAACCGGGACAAATTGTTACCGTTCGCAAGCTGCGCGATGAGAACAGTTCGTTGAAACGCCGCGACCTGAAACTGGTTGAAAGCCGCGATGCAATTCCAGCAACCGCCAATCAGGTGTTGCAGGGTATCACGCGTGCCGCATTGCAAACCACCAGCTTCATGTCAGCCGCTTCGTTCCAGGAAACCACCAAGGTACTGAACGATGCAGCCATTAATGGAAAAGTAGATACACTGGACGGGTTGAAAGAGAACGTTATCTGCGGTCACTTGATTCCGGCCGGAACCGGCTTGAGGGAATACGATAAAATAATTGTAGGCTCAAAAGAAGATTTCGATAAGATGAATGCTAACAGGCGTTCGCCCTTGTATCAGGAAGTAGAAGAAGAGGCATAACGGGACAGGTATCCCGACGCTGTTAAATAAATAAACCCGCAGGATGGTGCGAACCACCTGCGGGTTTTGTTTATTACACCCCTATCCAGGTGTGTAGGGTTAAGGGAGTTATTGCTGTTCCAGCTTCAATGTTCTGCTCGGCTGATCGCATACTTCGGTCGGCCCGAAATACTGAATGGGCCCCGGATAAACATAATCGGTCTCAATCGCCCATTTTTCCCGTTGGCTGGCAAAGTACCGGAACGGATTGCCGTCGAGCTTAACCAGTGCCTTTTGTATAACCGGTTTCATCTCCCCGTGACGACGCTCCATGTTCATCATCATCGTAATGGGTATCCCGCCGGCAATCCATTCAGACGCGGGAGCAGTTGTGTTGCGTACCGATGACATGTATCCTGTTTTACCCGCTGCAACCAACATCGAAGCAGTATATCCCAACGAGTAGCAGTAATCCGCATCGTAATTCGACGGTGCGGCACAACGGCCTTCGTATCCGAAAAAGTGGGTTATGGTAGCAAATTTTCCCGAATATTTTCCTTCTTTTTTCCACTCGTCGAGCCGGGTTTTCACCATTTCCGCCAACAGTTTTTCCGTTTCTATCAGAGAAACCTGTACGTTTCCGTGCGGGTCACGGTCTAGCGTTAACTGGCGCGCAACCGTTTCAGGAAGACTGGCATAAATTTCGGAATTTTTAGGTGAAAGTTTGCCTATGATGTAATCTCGTTTTCCCGAACGGCGTACCAAATCGAACTCAGCCTGGTTGTGTGCCAGGAAGTCATTCAACTCAGCTATCAGCGCCTTCATGGCTGGAATAAACTCAATCAGACCTTCCGGAATCAACACCGTTCCAAAATTCATTCCCTTTTCTGCGCGATGTAACACTACGGTGGCAATATCGTTAACAACATCGTCGAGCGATTGCTGCTTCGCTTCCACTTCCTCAGACACGATACAAATATTGGGTTGTGTCTGTAACGCACATTCCAGTGCTATATGTGAGGCGGAACGTCCCATCAGTTTAATGAAGTGCCAGTACTTGCGTGCCGAATTACAGTCGCGTTGGATGTTTCCAATTACTTCGGAGTAGACCTTACAAGCGGTATCAAAGCCAAACGATGTTTCTATCTGTCCGTTTTTAAGGTCACCGTCAATGGTTTTCGGACAGCCAATTACCTGCACACCAGCATTAATGGATTTGTAATATTCGGCCAGCACACATGCATTGGTGTTAGAATCGTCTCCACCAATAATAACCAGCGCCCGGATATTGAGTTTCTTCAGGATTTCCAATCCCTTGTCAAACTGTTCTTTCTCTTCGAGCTTTGTACGTCCCGAACCAATAATATCAAATCCACCCGTGTTTCGATATTCATCGATAATATCCGCAGTAAGTTCTTTATATTCGTGGTTTATCAGTCCTGCAGGACCCAGGATAAACCCATAAAGCCTGCTATCAGGGTTCAGCCGTTTGATCCCGTCGAAAATTCCGGCAATCACGTTGTGCCCGCCGGGAGCTTGTCCTCCGGATAGAATAACACCCACATTTACGGGATTCTCCAATCCCATTTCTCCCCGGGATTCTTCAAAAGTGATGATGGGCATTCCGTACGTGTTGGGAAACAGTTTTTTAATCTCCTCCTGATCGCTCACCGATGCAGTAGCTGCACCCTCTCTGGGCTGCACATTACCGTTCAGGACCTGTGGCATCTTGGGGACATAACTGGCCCTTGCAATTTGTAAAGCACTTTTTGACATTTTGTTCTAATATTTAATAGATTTATTTCTTATTGATGGTTTGCCTGAAAAAGAGTTCAAATTTAGCAATTTTTTCTGAGATGCTCAAACGATTGGTAATGCTATTTTTATCCTCTTCATTTTCATTGTACAATTTTAAATTTAGCAAACTTCAGCAGCAGTTGTTTCTGTCCGGCAGAGTCAAAATCCACAAAAGCCCGTTTATCTCCTCCCGATTGTTCAATGGAAGTGACTACTCCCCTGCCGAACCGTTCGTGTTCAATCACGTTTCCCTCTCTCAGTTGTCCAGCCTCTTCGGAGAGCTGCAAGGAAGAATTTTCGGTCCGGTTGACAGGAATCCGGCTCGACGGTCTGACAAACACGCTGCTTTCCCTTTTTTGCCGCAACGATTCCCAAAAGCCATCGGCCAACTCATCCCGGGCAGGGGTCAACGCCTTTTGCTCCATCAACAGGAAGCGGGGATCGATATCCTTCAGAAACTGGCTTTCGCGTGTAGCGTTTGTGCTTCCATTCCTAAAACGGCTCCTGGCAAAAGTAACGGTACACGTTTTTTTTGCCCGGGTGATAGCCACATAAAACAAGCGTCGTTCCTCCTCCAAACCTCGCGGCTCGAATTTTGCCATGCTCGACGGAAAGAGGTCTTCTTCCATCCCCACCACAAAAACATGATTGAATTCCAACCCTTTGGCAGAGTGCACCGTCATCAGGGTGACTTTCTCGTTGCCTTCATCGTCACCGGTGTCTTGATCGGTAAGCAGAGATACTTCCGAAAGGAAGTCCACCAACCGAACGTCTTCCTCTCCCTGTTCCTGCCTTTCAGACACAAATTCGTTTATGGCATTCAGCAATTCCTGAATATTTTGTGCCCGGCTCATCCCTTCTGGGGTCAGGTCTTCGTAAGCCTCCTTAACGATACCCGTATTTTTCAGTACCGTTTGAGCCAGTTCATAAGCGTTCTGCGTTTCGTTACCGGCAATAAATCCGTTTATCAGTTCGTGAAACAGCGCAAGTTTCCGGGCTGTGCCCGTATTCACGTCCAGGTTATATTGCAGCGGCGACGAGAGTATCTGCCACAAGCTGACGTTATGCAGACGGGCGCTTTCACTTATTTTACCTACCGTAACATCGCCAATTCCGCGTGTGGGGTAGTTCACTATGCGGCGAAACGCCTCTTCATCTCCGGGATTTACAATAAGCCGGAAATAGCTGATGATGTCTTTTATCTCCTTTCGTTGATAAAAAGAAAGCCCCCCATAAATAACATACGGAATATTTTTCTTGCGCAGCGACTCTTCAAAGATACGCGACTGGGCATTGGTACGATAAAGGATGGCAACATCCGAAAATCCGGTATGCCCTTCGTAGCGCATCCGTGCGATCTTATTGGCTACGATAAGCCCCTCCTCAAAATCGGAAAAGGCACTCACCACTTCAATTTTCTCACCCTCTTCGTTTTCCGAGAAAACCTCTTTGAAGATCTGCTCCTTATTTTTTTTTATAAGACTGTTGGCAGCGTTTACAATGTTTTGCGTGGACCGATAATTTTGTTCTAGCTTAAAAATTTGCGTCTGGGGGAACGTGGATTTAAATTTCAGGATATTGTCGATATTGGCTCCGCGAAACGAATAAATGCTTTGCGCATCATCACCCACCACACAAACCCGGTGATGCAGTTCTGCCAACTGCTTTACGATAAGGTGTTGCGCGAAATTGGTATCCTGATACTCGTCAACGAGCACAAACTGAAAACGGTTCCGGTAGTCTTCCAGCACATCGGGGTTATCGCGCAGCAGGATATTGGTATACATCAACAGATCATCAAAGTCCATGCTGTTGGCGGCCTTCAGCCGGTTTTGGTAACGCTGGTAAATTTCGAACAGTTGAGGGCGTTTGGAAGCACGGTCGTACTCAATTATCTCCCTGTTCTGGGCATACATTCCAGGCGTTATCAGACCGTTCTTCGCTCTCGATATCTGGTTATGAACAGCTCCCGGCCTGTACACCTTGTCGTCCAGCTGCATCTCTTTAATGATTAGGCGTACCAGATTAGAGGAATCGGAAGAATCGAAAATTGTAAAATTAGGAGTGAACCCAATCCGTTCAGCCTCGTTCCGCAATATACGTGAAAAGATGGCATGAAACGTTCCCATCCACAACTGACGTGCTTTCTTTTCCCCCACCAAGTCGGCAATCCGCGATTTCATTTCCCGAGCAGCCTTGTTGGTAAAAGTCAGCGCCAGTATATAATATGGCGGAAGACCCTGTTCCAGCAGGTAAGCAATTTTATAGGTCAGGACACGGGTTTTTCCCGATCCGGCACCGGCAATAATCAGCGACGGGCCATCACAGAACTCAACGGCTTCGCGTTGTTTGGAATTTAATTGACTGAGGAGATGCTCCATTTTTTCGAATAATATAGTACAAAAATACGATTTTTAAGCGTACCGTCATAAAAAAACCGCTCTCGGTTGAGAACGGTTTTTATAAAGTACCGGAATCTGGTTCTTATCTGAACGTGTAGCGTAAACTAAGTGCTAACCCGGCAAACCAGTAGTCGTTGTAGTCGTTGGTAAAGTTAAACGAGGGTTTCCAGTCCAGTGAAATCGCAAAGGGAGCCGTTGGAAATGCGTACTCAAGCCCTGCAATTAAATCCCCTCCTAGCAGAAAACGACCGCCGTTATAATCCTTGTAATAGACATTTCCAAGATGAGCTCCCAAACCCACATACCAGTCCAGGCCAGGTGCTCCCGGTAGCGGTTGCTGGTATTCATACAACCCGGTCAATTGAAAATAACGCGGAGAAGCGCTCAATATACCCTCGAATGCGCTAGCCGGCGCAAAGAAATGCTTCAGCGTAATACCGCTGTCATAACCTAAGCGGGCACCAAAAGCGGTTTTGTAGTTCTGAGCATTTGCAGTTGTGGTTATGGCTGTAACAGCCAAGACTGTAACGATAAATAAGTTTCTAAGTTTCATAAGTTAATGTTTTAATAAATATTTACTCACCATGTATTTAACACTTTTGTCTATATAAACACCCCTGTTTAAAATTTGTTTATCGGTGGAGTAGAAAATAACTGTTCCTGCAAATAACATTTCCTGCAAAGCGGCTGATATTCATGCATTTCCCCCAACATCACCTGTTTCTCGCCAGCCACTATACGGTGTGAATAGCAGGCCAGTGAACCGCAACGGACACAGATGGCATGAACTTTAGTCACATCATCGGCAATGGCACAAAGGGCGGGCATCGGCCCGAACGGTATCCGTTTAAAATCCATGTCGAGTCCAGCCACTATTACCCGGATACCTTGGTCGGCAAGCTGCTGGCAAACATCGGTAAGCCCTTTGTCAAAAAACTGAGCTTCGTCTACTCCCACCACTTCTACTTCAGACGCAAGCAGCAGGATGTTACTGGAATGCTCAACGGGTGTTGAAAGAATAGAGTTTTTGTCGTGCGACACCACCTCCTCCTGCGAATAACGCACGTCGATTACCGGTTTAAATATTTCCACTTTCTGGCGGGCAATTTTCGCCCGGCGAAGCCTGCGAAGCAGTTCTTCGGTCTTTCCGGAGAACATGGAACCGCAAATGACTTCGATACGCCCTTTGCGCTGGGTTTCGTTGGGATTGTTTTCGTTGTACATACTGAGCGGAGAGCGAATTATTTCCCTTTCACTATTTTCTTAATTTCATTCAATTTATTCAAAGCCTCAATAGGGGTAAGGTTATTGACATCCAGATTGAGTATTTCGTCACGAACCTGGCTTAAAACAGGATCGTCCAGCTGGAAAAAACTCAACTGATAGCCCTCCCGTTTTTCAACAATATCCTTTATCGGCTTTTTGATGCCCTGTCTGCGATTGGCTGTTTCCATCTGTTCCAGGATCGCTTCCGACCGTTTGGTAATGCTCTGCGGCATCCCGGCCATTTTGGCAACGTGAATACCAAAACTGTGTTCACTCCCTCCCGGCACGAGTTTTCGCAAGAAAATGACTTTGTTGTCAATCTCCTTTACAGCAACATTGTAGTTTTTGATTCGCTTAAACGATTTTTCCATCTCATTCAACTCGTGGTAGTGGGTGGCAAAAAGAGTCTTGGCTTTTGCCCGGGGGTGCTCATGAATATATTCCACGATCGACCACGCAATAGAAATCCCATCGTAGGTACTTGTACCTCTGCCCAATTCATCAAAAAGCACAAGACTCCGTTCCGAGATATTATTGATGATATTGGCTGCTTCGTTCATTTCCACCATAAACGTGGATTCGCCCAGCGATATATTGTCCGATGCGCCGACGCGGGTAAAGATCTTATCCACCAGTCCTATCTTTGCGGATTCTGCCGGGACAAAACTCCCTATTTGCGCCATAATAGTGATCAGCGCCGTTTGGCGCAGTAAGGCCGATTTCCCGGCCATGTTGGGACCGGTAATAATAATGATTTGCTGTGAATCCCTGTCGAGATACACATCGTTGGCAATATAGGGCTCATCATGCGGAAGCTGTTTTTCGATCACAGGGTGGCGGCCACTCTTGATATCGATGGCATCCGACTCGTTTATTTCGGGACGGATATACTTGTTCTCCCGAGCTATTTTTGCAAAAGACAACAGGCAATCTGCCCTTGCCATAACGGTTGCGTTACCCTGTATAGTTGGAATATACTCTATCAGGCTCTCCACAAGAGCGTTGTATAGCTGTGTTTCCAGCGATACAATTTTTTCTTCGGCACCCAATATTTTTTCTTCATATTCTTTCAGTTCCTCGGTAATGTAACGTTCTGCGCTTACCAGCGTTTGTTTCCGTATCCACGTTTCAGGGACCTTGTCTTTGTGCGTATTCCGCACTTCAATGTAATATCCGAAAACATTATTGAAAGCAATCTTCAGAGAGGGTATACCCGTTTCCGTACTTTTACGTTGCTGCAACTGTAGGAGGTAATCTTTGCCCGAGTAGGCAATTTCGCGAAGCTCATCCAACTGTCCGTTCACTCCTTTTTTAATCACCCCCCCCTTATTCAGCAGAGCCGGCGGATCCGGAAAGATCTCCCGTTCAATCCGATCCCGGATAACGAAGCAAGGATCTAATTTCCTACCCATCTCCTGAAGGCCGGCATTTTCGGACGACAGGAAGGCTTCACGTACCGGTTCTATTGCTGTTAAAGCCACCTTAAGCTGTACCACTTCGCGGGGAGAGATCCTACCGACAGCCGCTTTAGATATGATTCGTTCCAAGTCACCGATAAGCGAGAGTTTTTCCTCGAGCAGCTCTTTCAATGCTGTTTCGCGGAAAAAGTTTTCCACCACATCCAGGCGTTCTTCAATGGGCCTGAGATCCTTGAGGGGAAACACCATCCAGCGGCGTAACATGCGCGACCCCATGGGTGAGATGGTCTTATCGAGTATATCGAGTAAACTTTTTCCACCTTCATTTATCGTGGAAATCAGCTCCAGGCTGCGTACCGTGAATTTATCCAGTCGTACGTAACGGCTTTCATCCAGTTGCCTGAGTGAAGTAATGTGGCTGATCTGAGTGTGCTGTGTTATATCCAGATAATGCAACACAGCTCCGGACGCAATAATTCCAAGGGGCAGGTGCTGTACCCCAAACCCTTTTAGGTTCTTTGTGTTGAAATGGTTTAATAAGCGTTCGCGGGCTGCATCATCGGTAAATATCCAATCGTCGAGTTCGAAAAAGAAGTAGTCCGACCCGAAGTATTCTCCAAGCTTACGCTTACTGCCCCGCTCGATAAGGATCTCCTTGGGTGAAAAGCTGGAAAGCAATTTGTCTGTTTCGTCCTTATTACCTTCGGTAGTGAGAAACTCACCCGTTGAGATATCGAGAAAAGAGATGCCGAACGTCTTTCCGTTTGCCGAATAAACGGCTGCCAGAAAATTATTCTCCTTGTGATTCAACACATTATCATTAATAGATACACCCGGCGTAACTAATTCGGTGATACCGCGCTTAACAATCGTTTTGGTAAGCTTCGGGTCTTCCAGCTGATCGCAGATAGCCACACGTTTCCCCGCACGAACCAGTTTAGGCAAATACGTATCAAGAGCGTGATGCGGAAATCCGGCCAATTCCACGAATTGTGCTGCACCGTTTGCTCGGCGCGTCAGCGTTATTCCCAGGATCTCCGAAGCCGTGATCGCATCATCCGAAAAAGTCTCGTAAAAATCACCTACCCTGAAGAGTAAAACAGCATCGGGATGTTGTTGTTTAATCTCGTTGTACTGCTTCATCATCGGGGTTTCAACTACCTGCTTACTCACTAATCTCTATAAATTAAATTATCCAATAAATTATTACTGTGTTTTAGATTGAATGAGATTGATGGCGGATTGAACAAGATTGAATATGGGCGGCAGTTTATCAATCTTTTTCAATCTTAATTAATCTTTCTCAATCTTGACAAATACGACATTATTTTGGATCATCCCTTTATTAAATAATGTGTAATGATTTTTTTCTGAAAAAGGATAACAAAGATACTATTTTTTTATTTACGATTTACACTCGCCCTATCGTCGGGTCGCCCAATCTCTGGCGCAACTCCTTCACTCCCTCCGATGCCCCTTTTTTTATATGAAATACATCGTACCGGCCGGTATTCACATCTTTGGGATCAATCAGGTAAACGGGAACATTTTTTTTCACATAGTCCAGTAATCCCGCAGCCGGATACACATTCATTGAAGTGCCTATTATCACAAAAATATCTGCTTTCCCGGCCAATTCCGCAGCCTCGGTAATCATCGGTACAGCCTCTCCAAACCATACGATATGCGGACGCAGCTGATATCCCTTTTCGCACTTATCGCCCATGTTGATCTCCGGTTTATCGGCCGGCAACTCATAGATCAACGATTCGTCACCGGTAGACCTCACTTTCATCAACTCACCGTGCAAGTGCAGTACCTTGGTACTTCCCGCCTGTTCGTGCAAATTATCAATATTCTGCGTAATTACCTGAACGTCAAAATCCTTCTCCATATCTGCAATTCCGGCATGCCCCTCATTGGGCTTTGCACGGATCAGCTCGCGCCGGCGGATATTATAAAACTCCAACACAAGTGCCGGATTTCTGTGGAATGCTTCGGGAGTGGCGACATCTTCAACGGGGTATTTATCCCATAATCCACCCGAATCGCGAAACGTCGATATTCCACTTTCGGCACTCATTCCTGCTCCGGTAAGTATAACAAGTTTCTTTTTCATTTTTTGTCCGTTTAAATGGTTATCCTCCTTATACAAATATAGTTTTTTATACTCAAAAGAAGAATTATTCCGTATTAAATTCGTACTTTTGTGTCCAAATTGAAAAAAAGAAAAAAGTTGAATGGATAAATTAAGTTACGCGTTAGGAATGAGTATGGCATCGAGTCTTGTTAATTCCGGGCTAAATCAGATTGACACAGACTCGTTTGTAAAGGCATTCATTGAAGTTATAAACAACGGCGCAGCAGAAATGAGCCCACAGGAGGCCAATCAATACATTCAGGAATATTTGAGCAAAAGGCAAAACGAGATGCTGGGTGAGAACCTAAGAATCGGACGTAAATTTCTGGAAGAGAACAAGAAGAAGAACGGTGTTATTACCCTTGCCAGCGGATTACAATACGAAATTCTTAAAGAAGGCTCAGGACCAAAACCCAAAGCAACCGAAAAAGTGAAGTGCCATTATCACGGTACATTGATAAACGGCAAGGTTTTTGATAGTTCCGTAGAAAGGGGACAACCTGCTGTATTTGGTGTCAACCAAGTGATTAAAGGCTGGGTAGAGGCATTGCAGCTGATGAGCGTCGGCTCCAAATGGAGGTTATATATTCCTTCGGAGCTAGCATATGGAAGCCAGGGGGCCGGAAGCTCCATAGAACCCAACTCCACCTTAATTTTCGATGTTGAATTGTTAGGGATAGAATAAAGAGAACCCATTAAATAAAAAAGAAAAAAAATGAAACAAAAAAACTTTGTTGTACTTGGCGCATTGGCAGCAGTTTCAATTATGCTGGTATCTTGCGGTGGCGGCAGTTCTGCTCCTGCGGCATCGTTAAAAAGCGATGTAGATAGTATTTCTTATGCTTATGGCGTAAATCTGGCCGACCAGGGCGGATTGATGCAGTACCTGGAGCAGTCTGGAATTATCCAGGGTGCATCCAATATCGAATACGATTATCAAATGCGTATTGCTACTGCCGATTCTACCCAGAAACAAGCGTTACAGAAAGAGATGAATGCAAAAATCGATTCACTGAATAAGGTAAATGCTCCAAAACTTGACGAATTCATCAAGGGATTGAAAGAATCGTTGAAGGGTGGAGAAGAAAAATCAGCTTATATTCAAGGCTTAAGCATTGGGCATCAGATTTCCCAACAAATGCTTCCTCAATTTGGAACGATGCTGTTCGGCCAGGATTCCACCAAAAAGATCAACAATGATCAGATGTTGGCCGGCTTAATCAGCACATTGAAAAATCAAAGCACCGCCATTTCCAAGGTGGACGCCAATGGATTGATTCAAAGAAAAGTAGAACAAGCTCAGGCTAAAGAACAGGCCAAACAGGAAGAAGAGCTGAAGGTTCAATATAAAGACAGTATCGCTGCCGGCGAAAAATTCCTGGCCGATAACGGTAAGCGCGAAGGCGTGGTTACTCTTCCCAGTGGATTACAGTACGAGGTAATTCGCGAAGGTAACGGACCAATACCGGGTGACACCAATACAGTGAAAGTGCATTATCACGGCACCCTTATCAACGGAACTGTTTTCGACAGCAGTGTCGATAGAAAAGAACCGGCCACTTTCGGTGTAACACAAGTTATTCCCGGATGGACAGAAGCACTCAAACTGATGCCTGTTGGTTCGAAATGGAAACTCTACGTTCCCTACAACCTGGCTTACGGCGCCCAAGACCGTGGAACCATCAAACCTTTCTCTACATTGATCTTCGATGTAGAATTACTGGGGATAGAAAAGTAACCGATCACACATCACCCTATATTTATTCACGGGACGGCTGTTTGTCGTCCCGTTTTTTTGTTTTAACCCATACGGATCTACGAAAAAAAAGTCTACAAAACCATTCAAACTCTATCATTATTATTCAATAATAGGTATTATACTTGTTTTATCATCGATTTTAACACGAAATTATTGCATAATACTAATTTTAAGGTTATTTTTGCATCGTTTTAGGTTATTTTGACAACCTGGTGTTTTGGGAAAAACAAAATTGCAACTTATAAACTAAGATTAATTTGTTTTCAAAGGTTATCAAGCCTAATATTCGATAATCTGTAAATATTAAATTGACTTTTTTAAAAAACTATCGTGTTAATTTCGTTATATTATATATTATATTATTTTATTTTCACATATATTTGCGTGATTTCTGATTTATCGAAAAAGCCGACGAGCATATTCTTAAGCGACAAGTATTCTGTCTACCGCCTTTGCCCATACTCAAAAAGCCGACTCTTTCGAAAATTACAATCGATCATATTTTCAAGTATTGCAAAGCGTTTAATTTAAAAGTAGAGTTTATGAAAAGAAAGTTATTCATGTTTTTGACCCTGTTCCTGACAGGAATAGGGATCTTAACTGCTCAAACACAAGTACGCGGTACTGTTGTGGATGAAGCAGGGATTCCGATAATCGGAGCTACCATACAGGTAAAAGGTACTGCACAGGGTACGGTCACGGATCTTGACGGGCAATTTTCGTTGTCCGCTCCGGCAAATGCGACGCTCGTTATCTCCTACGTAGGGTTAACTACCCAGGAAATACCTGTTCGACCAACCGTAAACATTACGCTTCTACCGGATACGGAGTTACTACAAGAAGTGGTTGTGACGGCACTCGGAATTAGCCGTGAGAAAAAATCACTCGGATATTCTGTTGCAGAGGTGAGCGCTGACGAAATGATCAAATCCCGAGGAGGCGTTACGAATCCAATAAATTCTCTGGTGGGGAAAGTTTCCGGCTTGCAGATTTCCGGATCAACCGGAAATATGGGTGGTTCATCAAAAATACTTATAAGGGGTGCCAAATCCATTTCCGGCAATAACCAGCCCTTGTTTGTCATCGACGGAGTTCCCATTGAAGGTACGGATTATAACACAAACGATGCTGCACGTGGAGCAGGAGGATACGACTACGGCAACCTGATCCAGGACATCAACCCCGACGACATCGAATCGATTTCTGTTTTAAAAGGGCCCAATGCTTCGGCATTGTACGGTTCCCGCGCCACGAACGGTGTAGTCATGATTGTCACTAAAAAAGGTGCAAGCCACAAAGGACTGGGAATTTCATTTAATACAGGAATTGGATTTGAAAAAGTGAATAAACTTCCGGTAATGCAGACCAAATATGGTGGCGGGTATTCACTGGGAGCCTACGATGAAGATGGGGAGCCTTTGGCTCGAATCAATGGCGTTGATTACAACATTATGGACTATGGGGTCGACGAAAGCTGGGGCCCGGCATACGATGGAACCACCAAATACCTATCGTGGTACGATCTGGCGAAGTGGGAAAACGGCGGGAAAATTGGCGATCCTACAACCAGCCTCTGGCAGGCACCCGCAAACGATATCGACAAGTTTTTTGAAACCGGTGTCAGCATAACCAATAACATCAATATATCGAGGGCCAACGACAACACCGCCTTCAGGGTTTCTTACACGAACATGTCGTTAAAAGGTTATATGCCCAATAGTAATTTGCAAAAGAATTCATTCAACGCAAGCGGCTCCATTAAATTAACCGATAAGTATGAACTCTTTTCAAACATCACTTATCTGAATCAGGCAACTACCGGACGTCCTGAAACCGGATATGGAGACAACAACGTGATGCAAAAGTTTATACAATGGGGACAACGTCAACTGGATATGAAAGAACTGAAATCGTTGTACAAGTATAAACATGATGGCTCCCAAGCCTCGTGGAACCGCGCAGGATGGGACGATCCCAAACCTGAGTACTCAAACAACCCGTATTGGTCACGCTACATGAACTACCAAAATGACACCCGAAACAGGTTATACGGCAATGCTGGTGTAAAGGCTTACATCCTGAAAAATTTAACGGCACAGTTTAAATCGAGCTTAGATTTTTTCAGCGACAAGCAGTTCGAACGAAGTGCGGTGTATTCACAGGAAGAATCCAAATTTGCCGAGTATCACCGTCAACAATACGAACTTAATAATGAATTACTGGTTCAATACTCCACAAATTTGAACGAAGACCTTTCCTGGAACTTCAATGTGGGAGCCAACAACATGTTCCGTAATTATGAACGCCTGGAGGGTTATTCAGTTTCAGGCCTGGTACTTCCTGAGTTTTACAACTTGTCCAACTCGAAGAGCCCGGCAAAAGCTGAAAACTTTACCAGCGAAAAATCCATCAACAGCTTATTCGCAAGTACCACGTTAGGGTATCAGTCTCTGGCATATCTTGATGGGACCATCCGCAACGACTGGTCTTCCAGCTTAAACGGCAAGGGATATCTTTATTATTCTTTAACGGGAAGTTTAATCCTGTCGGAATTGGTTAAGCAAGACTGGCTGACTTTCTCCAAGATCAGGCTGGGTTATGCAAAAGTAGGTGGCGACACCGATCCGTACCGTATTTTTGACACCTATGCTTTTTATACCAGCTTGGATCAGAATCATGCCTATTTACTACCGTTAATTAAGAATAACCTTGCCTTGAAACCTGAACAAACCCATTCTTACGAAGCAGGTCTTGAAGCCCGTTTTCTCAACAACAGACTGGGATTTGATTTCACACTCTACAAAAGTATCACACGCGATCAGATAATGCCTCTGTCGTTAACAGGTGCCAGCGGTTATACTTCCATGATTATTAACGCCGGAAGAATGGACAACCAGGGGGTTGAATTGAAATTTGACGTTTCTCCCATCAAAACGCCTGAATTTGAATGGAATGCAACCATCACCATGGCTAGCAACAAAAACAAGGTAGTTGACCTGATTGAGGGAGTCGATTATTACCGCATCGTAAATGCTCCGTTTAAAGTTGAAGTCGGTGCCTTCAAAGGTCAGGAATACGGAGTTATCATGGGTACAGACTATGTTTATGATGACAACGGAAATAAAGTAGTTCAGGATGACGGACTTTACGCATCTACCAGTGGAAATGTTCCCCTCGGCAGTGTATATCCAAAATTAACCGGAGGTTTCTTAAACACATTTAACTATAAAAACCTCAGTCTTAGCGTTTTATTTGACGGACAGAGAGGCGGTAAATTTTTCTCCACATCCTATATGTGGGGTATCTACTCCGGTATGCTTGAAGAAACAGCAGACAATAACGAATTAGGAATTCCCAAACGAAACGACCCGGAAGAAAATGGGGGTGTATTGTTACCGGGTGTTTTTGCCGATGGTACGCCAAACGATGTCAGGGTAGATGCAGAAACATGGGGCGGAAGCATGTATTCCGGGCCGGCTGCCCAAAGTGTTTTTAAAAGCGATTTTGTAAAATTAAGGGAAATCACTATTGGTTATCGCGTTCCGTTGAAATCCAAATACATCAGCAACTTAAACATTTCTGCCTATGGACGTAACTTAGCACTCTGGGGACCCGACACGAAACACTTCGACCCGGAATCCGCCACAACAAGTTCCGGAAATATTCAGGGTATCGAAGGTGGCGCATTACCTTCGCTAGCCACTTTTGGTCTTAACGTTGGATTTCAATTTTAATTAAAAAACAGGACAATGAAAACATTCAACAAAATATCACTCGCATTACTTGCTATATTCTTGATTGTATCGTGTCAAGACATGGAGGATCTGAACAAAAATCCGAATGAACCGGATAAAGTCTCAACTTCCACCCTTTTGACGGGAGCTCAGAAGAAAATGATGGATTACATTTACGACACCTGGTTCAGCGGCCGTCAAGCGCTACCCTACGCTCAATATTGGAGTCAACGGAATTATACAGAGGAAGACCGCTACCAAATCCGTGAATCTGTCAATAATAGTTACTTCAATCATTTATACGTTACGGCAGGCAATTACGCCCTTATCGAAAAGATGAACACTGATGAGGCAACCAAAAGTGAAGTTGCTACCTATGGCAACAACAACAACCAGATAGCAGTAGCTAAAATCCTAAAGATATGGTTGATGCAGGTTGTTGCTGATACCTGGGGAAGTGTTCCTTATTCAGAAGCCTTCCAATTGAACGACGGCATAACTTATCCTAAATACGATGAACTGAACGTTCTTTATCCCGAATTTATCAAAGAATTAGACAAAGCCATTGCGCTCATCAACGAAGACGAAGTAGCCTTTACTTCAGGAGATAGAATATACGATGGTGATGCCACAAAATGGAAACAATTTGCGAACAGTTTAAAATGCCGTATTGCCATTCGTCTATCTAAGGTCGACCCTAACTGGAGAACATATATTGATCAGGCAGTTGCTTCGGGTGTATTTACGTCGAATGACGATGAAGCGATGTTTAAATACTCCAACGAAGCTCCCAACGAATGCTACTTCTACCGGGGTTATTTTGTGGACGGACGTAACGACTTTTCAATAACAAAGCCGTTTACAGACCTTTTAAAAGGACAGCCCGACACGTTGAACAACAAGCAACACCCGTGGGAAGGCGTGGTTGATCCGCGACTAACAATTTACACAACACCAAGAGGCGGAAAATACCTGGGACTTCCTTACGGATTACCGAGCAACAACATGACAACTGCCATCAGAAACGCCGCTCCCTCCTGGTATTCTGCTTCTCCTCCTATTATTTTAAATAAGGACTTCTCCGTTCCGTTGATGACGTATGCAGAATTGTGTTTCATTCTCAGCGAACGCCACAATTGGGATCAAGAATGGTACGAAGAAGGTGTTGAGTCTTCATTAGAACACTGGTATACATTAGCAGGTAAAACCCTTGACCAAGATGCATTGGATACCTACCTCGAATCAGTCAGCGGAACCGTAAACGCCGAAACCGTGGCAACCCAGAAATACATCCATCTGTATATGCAGGGGACTGAAGCCTGGAGTGAATACAGGAGGACCGGCTATCCTTTAACAATGCTTAAACCGGGAGAATTTACCTATGTGGTAGGTGGAGAAAAAGTGGCATTTACTCCGCTTTCCGACACAAAAGGAGATTTACCTGCCCGTGTTAAGTATCCTACCAATGAAAGTACGTTAAATCCGGATGGTTTCAATGGCGCAATAGCCAAACTTCAGGACGGAACCAACAACTACTATTCCAAAATGTACTGGGATGTCAGATCTGAACAGAATCCACATCCGGCTAACAAATAGGAATGCTGACACGAAAGTGATTCACTATTTCCAATAAAGCTATATTAAAACTCTATTTTAACAAGGTGCCTTAAAAGGCACCTTGTTTGTTTTTTCTCCCGCATATTTCTTTTAAAGTGTAATACAAACACTCCGATTTTAGACATAGTATTACAAATAAATTGAAATAAATACAAAAAAAACAATTTGGTATTGAATTTTAATTTATATTTGCACTAACTTTGAGTTAAAATATATTCTAATAAGTTATGAATAGAGAGCCACGTCCCCTCCAAAAGGTGATTCATGCTTTTTTATTCATGCAAAAAGAATGAATTTTTAATTATTTTTAATTTTTTTATCATTTTAATTGGAAATAATTATAAAGTAGGACATATGATAGAAACTACTTACAACATACTGCTCAATTAAATTTATGGGTCTTATTATGCTAAAGAATATTGTCAAAAGCAATTTAATTTTAAAAAAATAATTTATATTTGCAAACAAATAAGGAAACTTATTTTTTGTTAATCGCTTACGATAAGGAAGCCGGTCAGAATTTTACCTTGACATCCTTTATTTCCTCCAAAAAAACGTTTGTTTTTTTAATTGCCACAGCGATTACTTCAGAATGTAACGATGATTTATACTATATAATTGTTTAATTTAAAAGTAGAGTTTATGAAAAGAAAACTAACTATGTTTTTAGCCCTATTCTTCATTGGAATAGGGATTGTGCAGGCTCAGACACAAGTACGGGGTACTGTAGTGGATGAGAATGGGGATCCTGCTATAGGTGCCACAATTCAGGTAAAAGGTACCGCTCAGGGTACAATAACTGATATAAATGGCAATTTCAACCTCTCGGCTCCTACCGGTGGCACATTAATTGTATCTTATGTGGGTTATACAACTCAAGAAGTAGCCGTAAGAGCAAATGTAAAAATAACTTTAGTTACAGATTCAGAACTATTGCAAGAAGTCGTAATCGTAGGTGCAATGGGTGTTACACGCCCCCCAAGAGCTGCCGGTTATGGACAAACTGTCGTAGATCCGGACAAGGCTATTCAAAAGGCTGAACCTGATTTATTTCGTTCACTAGACGGAAAAATTCCCGGTGTGCAAGTAAGTGCATCGTCTGCAACCGCAGGTAGCGCCACGAAAGTTCTAATTCGTGGAAATTCCTCATTTCTGGGGAATAATGATCCTCTGTATGTTGTGGATGGAATTCCCTATAGTAATCCAGAAGTAACCACTGGAAGCCGATTAACTTCATCAGGGGCATATGGGACGGGACTTTCTACGCTGGATCCCAATGACATCGAAAACATGCAGGTTTTAAAAGGCGCTGCTGCAGCCGCACTTTACGGAAGCCGCGCAGCCAATGGTGTGGTAATGATAACGACAAAAGCGGGAAGTAAAAGAGTCCGACCATCTCAAAAGAAATTCGAGGTAACGGTAACATCCTCATATACAACTGAAAAAATCGCATCTTTGCCTGACTATCAAAATAGCTACGGACAAGGCTCGAATTTCTTATATTCCAATGCAAATGGTTCATGGGGACCGGCTTTTGGTTCTGAAGGAAATGAAACTATAGCTTTGTATCCCAATATAAACGCTGTTTATCCTGAACTTGGGCCTAGAATTCCTTATCAGGCTTTTCCGAACAACGTAAGAGATCTATTCAGGGAGGGTGCCATATGGGATAACTCTGTCAACGTTATGAGTTTTAACGACAAGGGAAACTTCAGTAGCACTGTATCACGTCTTTCCCAAGATGGTTATATTCCTTATTCTGAATTTGAACGCAACTCTTTTAGTGTGGGAGGAAACCAAAAGTTGGACAATGGCCTTACAGTAGGTGGAACAATCTCATATTCAAGAACTTTACAAAATGGTCCTTTCTTTGGTGCAGGAAATTACGGGGGATCCGTCAGTTCTTTTGCCCGGGCAATGTTGATCCCTCGAAATGTGGACATACCCGGGTTACCTTATGAAACCCCCGACGGAAAAAATTTAATGCCGTTTGGTGGTGTTGACAACCCCTTATGGTCTTGGAAATATAACACCATTAATACAATAATGGACCGTACTGTTACTTCGGTTAATGCAAATTACGATTTCACTAATTGGTTGTCGGCTTCTTATCAGTTTGGATGGAACCAATATGGAATGGATCGTAAGCAGGTAATTAATATCGGCTCAGTTGGCCCGGAAGATTTTGCAGGACAAGGGCAAATTTTAAACGATCGTTATGTATCTCAAGAACTTGAATCGAATTTCAACATCACATTTAAACAAAAATTCCAAGAAGACTATGACCTGCGGGTTACCATCGGACATAACGTGAATCAACGGAATACACTCCGTGCCGATCAAACAGGGAATAAAATGATCTTCAAAGGCATATACAATGTGGGTAACACACAAGAGCAAACAGCCTCTGAATCTTTATCAAAAAGAAGGCTTTGGGCTCTATATTTGGACGCACTGTTGGGCTATAAAAACTATGCCTTTTTGAATATATCGTTGCGTAATGACCACTCTTCAACCCTGCCAGTAGCTCATAGAAGCTACTATTATCCGGCTATTACGGGATCTTTTGTATTTACTGATGCTTTCGAGATTAATCAAGACATCCTGAATTTCGGTAAAATACGTATAGCCTGGGGACGGGTAGGTAACGATGCCGGACCATATTATGTAAACGGAACATATTTACAAGACACTCCATTTGCAGGTAACCCCATTATGTTATTGCCTACAACTACTTATGATCCGGAATTAAAACCGGAGTTTACAACCGAATTTGAAGTAGGAACAGAATTACAGTTTTTCCAGAATCGTATAGGTATAGATCTCACCTATTATAACAGATCCACTACGAATCAAATTGCTCCCTTGAGTTTACCCTCATCAACCGGTTCTAGAACCTATTACACAAACTTCGGTGAATTAAACAATAAAGGTGTGGAGTTAGGCGTAACGTTGGTTCCTGTTCAATTGGCTAATTCTTTTAAATGGGATATTTTCGCCACATACACAAAAAATATAAGCGAGGTTGTTTCACTGGTTGAAGGTATTGAGCAAATAACGTTATCAACCGGATCAACTTCCGAGCCGCAACCGACGTTAAAGCCTGGCCTTCCTTACGGCTTCTTACGAGGTACGGTTATTGCGCGGGATGACGAAGGGAATAGGCTTATAAATCCGAACAGTGGAGCTTATATCGAGGCTTCTGAATTAGGTGATTTAGGTGATCCTTATCCCGATTTTAAAATGGGCATAAGCAACACTTTCTCCTATAAAGGCATTTCTTTGAGTGCAATGTTCGACGCAAGAGTTGGAGGAATTCTGATTTCGGGACCGGCATCAGATATGCTAGGCCGCGGTGTGACAAAAGATACGGAAGATCGTTTAGGAACTCGTATCCTTCCTGGAGTACTTGGCAACCCGAATACGTTGGAACCCTTATTGGATGCAAACGGGAAAAAGATCCAGAATACAATCCAGTTAACTGAAAACGATTTATGGTTCTCTCCATCTGAAGGTAATACTTTTGCGATCAACAGTGTTGATGAGTTTCAAGCATTCGATGCCACTGTATTCCGTTTAAGTGAGATATCACTGGGATACGATCTTCCTAAGAAATGGCTACAAAACACATTTATTGGCTCAGCAAATATATCTATTATTGCAAGGAATCTTTGGTACTATGCTCCTGGATTTCCAAAATACTCGAACTACGATCCGGGCTCTAACGCATTTGGTAGTGGAAACGTTCAAGGTATCGATCGTGAAAGTGCACCTTCAACAAGAAGGATAGGAATTAATGCTAAACTAACATTCTAATAATGATGACTAAAATAAAGATTAATATGAAAAATATAATAAAATTTCTGGGAGTTTTATTGGTTATCCTTTACACGAGTAGTTGCACAAAAGACTACTTGGACATAAACAAAAGTCCCAATAGCCCAACAACACCAGAGCTTAACCAGCTTCTTTCCGGGAGTCAGTATTTTATGGTTCAAGCATTAAGTCAAGGTAATTTTATTGGAAATAATTTGTCTTCTTATGTTCATCATTTGGTATCCAGAGAAGTACAAAACTACGGAATGACACCAGGAGCAAACAATCCATTCAACACATGGAATTATTTATACACCTATGTACTAAATGATTATGATGCAATTATTTCAAATGCTGAACTCGACGGAAACCTTATTTACGCCGGTATAGCCAAAACACTCAAAGCGTATGCCTTCTCTGTAATGGTTGACCTTTGGGGAGATGTTCCTTACTCGGAGTTTAATATTCCTGGGCTTACCGCACCAAAACCCGACAGCAGCAAAGATATCTACAATGAACTTATCACTCTTTTGGAAAATGGGAAAGCTGATTTAGGGAATACTTCGGCGGCCAATGGTGTAAAACCGGGTAAAGATGATTTCTTTTATGCGGGAGATGTTGCTAAATGGATTAGATTGAACAACACCATTAAACTAAGATTATTATTGAATTCACGTAAAGTTAAATCTGACATCACTGACTGGCAAGGGAAATTTACTGCATTAATGACAGAAAATGCATTTATTACCGCAGGGGAAGATTTTCAATTTTGGTTCAATAATGTCACGAACCCTGCTGACGAGCGTCATCCTGCATATACTTCCTACACCGGGCAACATACCCATTTTATCAGTCCCTATTTTTATGAAACAATGATGGGCCAAACTTATAATACTACGGACAACCCGTTTGCCGGCATCAAAGACCCTCGTGTTCCTTATTATTTCTATAATCAACTAAAAACTGGACAAACATCAGAAAGTCCACATGAATACAGAAATGGTAATTTCATGTCAATCTTTTTTGCTACGACTGGACCAAACTCAGCAGGAAGTAATGATAAATCTTATACAAAATATGCAATTTATCCGGTAGGTGGAAAATTTGATGAAGGCAAGGGTGGTGCCGTTAGCCTTACCTCTGGGACAGGTATTGCACCGCATAAAATGATTACTTATTCAGCTCTTAAATTTATGCTTGCGGAATTAGCTCTTGTGGGTGAAACAAGCGGTGATGCAAAAACATTGCTAAATGAAGCAATTGTAGCAGCTTTTGATCATGTCAACAGCGTTGTTCAAAAAAATGGAACAGCAAATCCAGCCCCAAAAATCACAGATAAGGAAAGAGACGATTACATTGAAGCTATTCTTACAAAATATAACTCTGCAAATACAGAAGGGAAAATGAGGATTTTGATGACCCAGAAATGGATTCATAACTTCATGAATCCCGTTGATGTATACACCGACTATAGACGTACCGGATACCCCCTTCCTTTTGATCGTAATAAAACGCAAGATCCTGGTTATGGAGTTAATCCTACTGTTGCAGACAGGTCAGATTCACGAGTACCCTTATCTGAATTTGCATCTTTTCCCAGGTCGCTTTATTATCCGACCAACTCGGAAACTGAATTAAACCCCAATATGAAACAAAAGACAAACTTGTCAACACCATTTATATTCTGGGATAAATAATAATTATTAAAGGAATAAAATATGAAAAAAGTATATTTAGTATTTATAACACTTTCTTTGTTGTTCTTAGCGCAAAGTTGCAAGAAAGAACTTCCGTTTCCTACAGACGAAATAAGAAGAGGTGTGGTAATAGACATCGTACGTACAGAAGGTACAGATGGAGTGTTGTTTAGAGGCGAAACAGATGGAGACTTCAAAGTAAAATTAACAATACCCCAACAACAAGGTGACTATTCATTTATGAAACATGCACAAGTTGTAGCAGTTTTGGAAAGAGTATTGCCTGATCCTACAACGGAAAATCCCGAAAAGACTAAAACTGTAAGAGATACAAAGGTCGTGGTGGATAATATCACTACGTTTCCCACAGATGTAACGCTTAACATTGCAGATATCTATAGTAAGTTTGGATTGGAAGCACCGGATTTGGGTGAAACTCTTTACTTTACAACAAATGCCGTCTTGAACGATGGGTATGTAGTTACAGGTTGGACTGAGCAAATGGGGTTTAACAACAGAGCTTTTACTGGTTGGCGGGTAGGAAACAGAGCTTATTCCTATAATGTGCGTTATTCAGTAGTATGTGAGTTGATCTTAGATGCTTTTGTGGGTACTAACACGGTTACTGTAGACGAATGGTGGGGTGAAACTCCATACGAAGTTGAAATTACAAAAGTAGCTGACAATAAATTAAGCATTGCTGGTCTTTATAATGGAGAAGCTACTAATCCTTTGGTAATTACAATTAATCCAGTTGACTACTCCATTTCATTCGATAAACAAATTTTAGCACCAAACTCCGGTGCTTGGTGGGGTAATCCATCTTATAATAACTTCGCTTTAGGAAATGGCACAGGTATAGTAGACGCATGTAATACTAAGATCAAATTCAGTGGTTCGGCTTCTGTTAATGCAGGTAATTTCTCTGGTACTTGGGCTATTGAGTTAGGCAAATAAAACAAATTATAAGCTATTATAAAATCTCTCAATAACAGGAGACTATAAATATTTTATAATACAGTGTAATGAACTCCAGAAGTTAAAAAACTTTTGGAGTTTGTTTTATTCTGAAATAACCTCTTTATTGACTCATTAAACTTAAACTATAGATTAAAAAGTATGGACTCCTCCTTCATGAAAAAGCAAACCAGATTGACGGTTATTCATGCAAAATAAATACGTCACAAACACCTAAATCTATAATACTATCTACATACATATAAATCCTATTTACTAGTTTTTTTAGATATTAAAGAAGTAGCTATTAATGACCTTTTAATATGCTTTACATTTACAGCAATCCTTAAACACTAAACTTTAAACATAAATGCAACACATCCCAAACTTTAAGAAGCTAAAACCAACATTAAATCTGAATCTTGTCCTTTTTATTAAACAAATTCAACAAAAAAAATTATCTTTGCCGTAAATAAATTTCAAGAAAATGCGCTGTTTTATATATATTGCCATTGCTGCGGCTGCTGCGGTGCTTTTCATTTCTTGCAATGAACGGGAAAATGGTGAAATACACAAAATACTTACACAATGGGATAACCTGTTGGAAAAGAATCCCAACGCTATTTCAGACAGCCTGAAAACTATTGATCCACAAACCCTTTCGCGGGAAAACCGCGCCTATTATAACCTGCTCAAAACAATCTCGGACGATAAAACCTATTTTGAATTCACAAGCGACTCCCTGATTACCAGGGTAGCAGACTACTATCACCTCCACGAGCCCTACAGCAACAACTATATCCGCGCCCTCACGTATAAGGGCATTGTCCGTACCCGCATGGGAATAACAGACAGCACCGTATACGAACCTTTAAAAAAAGCCGATCACATTTTTCACACCTATAAAAACCCGGATCCGGCAACCGGATACATCCTCCACTACTTTTTAGGAAATACGCATTATTATAACGGTAATTTTGAATTGGCCGAAAAATATTTTCAGGAAACATTGTATAATGCCAAACTGAAAAACGATTCATTGCACATCTTTGATACTTATTTGGCTATCTATTGGAATGAAATGGCTCAATCCGATTTTGATGCAGGAAAAAGGTACTTAGACACTCTGACAAACTTCGCCAGTATGTCTTCAGAAGCAAATTATTTTGTATTAAATGCAAAGTCTGTGTTCCACGAATCAATGGGAAACTATACGGATGCTTTGGAATGTGTAAAAAAACAACTGGAGGTCTCCAAGAAGTTAAAAGAAAACATTGATATATCCAGCTTGTACTATATAGTTTCCGACAGATACAAAAATTTGAATTATTTAGACAGTGCCATGCTTTATGGGCAAATAGCTATTGAAAACATTGTTGATGAAGCCAATAAAGGTAATTATTTATTGTACGAGAACGTTGCCAATATTGCTGAAAAACAGCAGAATTATCTTTTGGCCAATACGTACCGGCAAAAAGCTTTTGATCTGTATGAAAAATCGGTGAAAGACCGGTTAAATACCCAGGTTATGGAGCTGGAAAAAAAGTACGACCTATCCGAGGCCGAAAATATCGCGTTAAGATCTCAACAGAACACGCTTATTATTGCTATTATAGCCCTGTTGCTCGCTATGCTTGCCACTATTTTGATTATGCTGAACGTAAAAAACCGCCGCGAAGCAAAAATAAAACTGATGCGGTTGGAGCACGAAGCCGAAACACAAGCCATCAAAACAAAGCTGCTGGAAGAAGAAGCAAACAAAAGGGACTGGCTTATCCAGCTGTATGGGTACATTTCAAACAGGCTTACGTCGCTACAGGAAAATTTCAATACCCTGTCGCAACGGTATGTTTCTTCACATCCTAAGATATACGAAAACATGCACAACATATTACATACGGCCGAATCCGATTTGAGGGAAATGCCCAAGAACCTGATACCCGACGAGAATACATTTTCTTTATACACCAACTTATCAATGGAAGCTGCGGAACTTTTCAATGCCAACGAAAAGATCATGTTGATGCTGTTGGTTTGCAAGGCAGACAACAGGCAAATATCCACTTTTATGAATACTTCAATAGAAAGTATTCGCGCAAGAAAATCGCAATTGAAGAAAAAATTGACAGAAAACGGGATCGATGCCGCTCATTTTTTCAATTTTTAGCACACATTTCTTGCAAAATCATCGTTTCAACCACCTTTGGTAGCGTTAAAATCAATCCGATCAATATGCTTACTATCAATTATTTAACCTATAATCTACCGTTAAAATTCGACCTGGGTATTGTTTTTCTTGTCTGTTGTTTATTATTTTGTGTCTGTAATTCATAATAAATTTTACTCCTATGAAAACAAAATTCTTTTATACGATGGCGTTAATCTGCAGCACGCTTTTCTTTTCTTCTTTTGCTGTTACCGAAACAAACAAGGTAAACGATCAGCAGGATAAGATTGTATTTAGTAAAACCGGGGGAACAACCCGCGGGGTAACAGGCGTAGAAGTAGCTGCGACTACCGACGGCAAAACAACCGTTGCCATATCTGTGGTGGATTTTACCGGCACGGCCGTAGTGCAGATAATCGGAGGAAGAACTTCGGCACAGTATTATTTCGATGTGAACGAAATGGGCTACGAAGTGATAAACATTGGAACATTGAGGGCAGCCACATATACCATTCGCATCATTTTGGACAACGAGGTTTATGAAGGCACCTTTACAAAAGAAGCAGTAGGTAGGTAATCCATTAAAACAAGAGAAGCCATGGTAGATAAATATGTATTTTCCGACGTAAGTACCTGTACGTTTAATTTTTCAGACGGAAAAAGGGCCTTTGTAAAATCATCGCCCAGAAAGGAAATTGTACTGGTAAAATTCATCCCCCACACCTCGAAAAAGAACTCATTTCAGGAAAGTGTGGTCGCTAATTATCCCGAATCCAAAAACGTCAGCGAATTAGCACAAAAATGCAACTACGATTGTCTGAAGACTTTTACCCGACATTTTAAAAAGCACTTCAATCAAACGCCTTATCAATGGATGCTTGACCGCAAAATGGAAGAAGTACAGCACCTGGTATTGGAGTCGGATCTGTCGATATCCGATATTGCAAAAATATGCGGTTTCAACAACCTGACACACTTGGTGAATGCCTACTCCAGCAAGTTCGGCATCCCGCCTTTCAGAAACAGGATGCAGGAAAACAAAAATGCAATTTGATTAATTTGCAAAAAGGAGTAGTTATTGTTGCGCAATTTTCATGAAACAAAAAAACGTCCGGTTATACAAAACCCGTACGAACTATTCTTCTTTATAAATTCAACTAAACTTCATTGTGGATGTAATCAATGCAAAAACGCCCCAGAACGGGGCGTTTTCTTTTAACTGATCCACTTCACGTAAGCAAAATCCATGCGGTGCGGCAGATCCGGATTTTTCGGATAAATACGCAAAGCATACTGGTGTGTGCCTGGGTCGTTTAGCGCTTCTCTGGTTTGGAAAAAAAGCCGGGAACCTTCCGTTTTCAACAAGTTGAACTCGTATTTTTCAATAAATTCAACCTTATTGGCAGTTGAGTCGTAATCAACCACCACGCACTCCAGTCCCAACTCGGCAGCAATATCTTTCTTGTCGATAACCACTTCGCCGTAAATCTTGTTTTTTCCGTTATTTATATCTACTTCCTGTACCGGCTCAAACTCCAGTTTAATTACTTCGATCTTGTCCCATTTAGATGCGGTATCTTCTTTCCAACGAACGATTTCCTTTGCTTTCGCATAATTATTTTCGGCAAGCTTTTTCGATCGTTGTGCCAGCTTCATATAAAAACGGTCGAAGTAGTCGTCCATCATCCGTTTGGTCGTGTAATGCGGGGCTATTTCTGCAATCGATTTCTTCACGAACTTCACCCACTGAGGCGAATATCCGTTGCTGTTGTGCGCATAATAAAGCGGGATAATCTCCGACTCAAGCATGGTGTAAAGAGTCGATGCATCCAGTTCATCCTGGAAAGCCTGATTTTCGTAAGTCCGTTTTGCGGTTAACGCCCAACCGGCCCCTTCGACATACCCCTCGTACCACCAGCCATCCAATACAGAAAGGTTTAACACGCCGTTCATAATGGCTTTTTCACCCGATGTGCCCGAAGCTTCCTGTAAACGCGTAGGAGTGTTCAGCCAGATATCAACGCCCGAAACCAAACGTTTGGCTAAACGCATGTTGTAGTTCTCGAGGAAAATTATTTTTCCTAAAAATTCGGGGCGGCGCGATATTTCCACAATGTACTTGATGAGCGATTGTCCACCGCCATCTGCAGGATGCGCTTTGCCGGCAAAAATAAACGTAACCGGGCGCTCGGGATTGTTCAGTATTTTTGCCAGACGGTCTAAATCTGAAAACAATAAATGAGCCCGTTTATAGGTGGCGAAACGGCGCGAAAACCCTATGATCAAAGAACCCGGCCTGATTTCGTCGAGCATAGAGATAATCCGGGAGGGATCGGCCTGATTCTTCAACCATCCGTCCACAAATTCACTCTTGATGTAATCGACAAGCTTCTCCTTCAAGTGCATGCGTAATCCCCAAATCTCCTCATCACTGATATCATACACCTTTTTCCATATCTCGGGATTAGACTGATCCTGGTAAAAATCTTCGCCCAGGTTATTCTCGTAAATCCTCTTTACCGATGAAGTTGCCCAGGTCGGCAGGTGGACACCGTTGGTAACATAGCCCACATGGAGTTCCTGTGGAAAATAACCCTTCCAGACCGGCTGAAACATCTCCTGAGAAACCAGGCCGTGAAGTTTACTTACTCCGTTTGATTCCTGTGCGGTGTTCAACGCAAAAACACTCATCGAGAACTTTTCGTTTGTACCCGGATTATCACGTCCCATATCCATAAACTGATACCAGGGGATACCTATCTTGTTGACCAAAGGTTCCATGTATTTCCGGATAAGCGACTCCTCAAAATAATCATGACCGGCAGGAACAGGGGTGTGTACCGTATAAAGGGTGGATGCACGTACAACCTCCAACGCTTCGTTGAACGACAGTTTTTCTTCCTGCACATAATCGCGTAACCGCTTAGCACTGATAAGGGCTGCATGCCCCTCGTTCATGTGATACACATCTTTCCGGATACCTAGCCTTTTCAGAAGCAATATTCCTCCTACGCCAAGCAAATATTCCTGTTTCATGCGGTTTTCCCAATCCCCTCCGTAAAGTTGGTGGGTAATGGACCGGTCATATTCGCTGTTATGTTCAAGATCTGTATCCATCAGATACAACTGAATACGCCCTACCGATACTTTCCAGATATTTGAATATATGGTTCTGTCGTGGAAAGGTACTTCGAGAACAACAGGCTTGTTATGTTCATCCAGTACCTGGGTTATGGGTAAGGAACCAAAGTTTTGGGCTTCGTAGTTGGCAATTTGCTGCCCGTCCACGGAAAGGGTTTGGGTGAAATATCCGTGGCGGTACAGGAACCCGACAGCAGTCATATCAACCCGGCTGTCGCTTGCTTCTTTCAGGTAATCACCGGCCAGAACGCCGAGCCCGCCGGAGTATATCTTTAAAGCGTGCGACAAGCCGTATTCCATGCTGAAATAAGCAATACTGGGCCGATCTGCATCGAAAGGAACACCGATATAGTTTTTGTATGATTGATGTAACCGACCTATTCTAGCCATCAGATCGGTATTTTTCATAATTTCCTCCGTTTTTTCAGTACGCAAGTTTTGAAGTAACGCTACCGGATTTTTACCACACTTTTCGTATTCCTCATAATCCAGCAATTCAAAAATTTCTTTTGCCTCCTCGCTCCAAACCCACCAAAGGTTATGGGCGATTTCTTCCAACGGCCTTAACTCTTCCGGCAAAATTGAATGTACGTGCACATCATGCCATACCGGAGTGTTTGAATAACTCGCTTTAATAATCATTTTTTATCGTTTAAATGTTGATTTTTTAATGTTGATTTTGGTCTGAATTCAAATCATCAGAATTTCAGACCACTACACTTTTAAACGTCAAGATAGTCTGACCATCTAACTACCCAATCGTCTAAAAGTTTTTATTCTTTTTCGCAAATATAAGCATTTAATCGGCTTTGTATCTTGCCGGTTTCGATAACCGTATAAAAGAGTTGTGCAATGCTTTGCGATAAGCTTCCTGATAATAGGTGATGAAATGTGCCCAATCTGCCCTGTCGGAAAGTTCCGCAGCCATTTTTTTCAACACATTCACCTGATCTATACTTTTGAGTGTAAAGTCGTATAGGGTGGCTGCAATCTCCTCTGCCACCTCTTTATAGTTGCTGTCGTCCCGGTAAATGACTTGTACCCCATCGGATAAACCTTTCTCTGTATCTCCATTTTTCTTTGCCCAAACACCAAAACCCGCCAGCGTTGTCGTGATGGTAGGAATGGAAAAGGCAACGCTCTCGTGCGGTGTGTACCCCCACGGTTCGTAATAGGACGGAAAAACAGAAACATCCAGGCCAATTAACAGGTTGTAATAATCCGTATTGAAGATACCGTCGAATCCGTTCAGGTAAGACGGAACAAAAATTACTTTTACCCTCTCCTGCTCTGAATTGCTAAATCCAAGGTATTTCAGGTAATTTACAATCTTGTCGTTTTCAATATCATGCAGCTGATGAGTTGTATAAAGTGCCGATTGCCAATCTTCCCTGGGACCCTTTATCCAAGCAGGGATCATAATGAATGCAATCACATCTTTGGACAATTGAGGCATCTTGCGCAACGTGTCCAACGCATCAATAAAAACATCGATACCTTTGTTCTTGTATTCATACCTTCCGCTAATTCCTACCAGTAGTGCATCGGGATGAACAAAATGCCCCAATAGTTTCTCCGCAACACTCAGCAACGTTTCACGCGCCTTTTTTCGGGTACGCCTATAGTTCAATCCGTTGGGGATAAAGTCTTTCTCAAATCCGTTGGGAGTCACCACATCAGGCTGACGCTGAAGAAACTGCGAACACTCTTGTGCCGTAATATCACTTACCGTAGTGAAACAATCCACACTTTGTGCCGCCCTTTTCTCAATGGAATGCTTGGCCACCATATTCAGTTGGCGCGCCATCTGATCGCCGTTATAATTTTTCAGGTGATTGTAGAGCGGGAGCCCGTTTCCGGCAATAGAGCGTCCTACTCCCGTGGCGTGGGTGGTGAAAACTGTGGCAATTTTCGGAACATATTTCTTGATGTACAAGGCTCCCATACCTAACTGCCACTCATCGAAGTGCGCAATGACATGGCACGCCTCCAAACGGTGAAACCGATAGAAACTTTCTATAACCACCCCCGAAGCATAGGCGAACATCGATGACTCGTCGTAATCTCCGTAGGCATACATGGAGTCTACCCCAAAATCGAGCCACATCTCTGAATAGATGCTGTTCTTTTGTTCAAAAAACCGGTCAAACTTAATCAGAAAAACGATGGGATTTCCAGGTACATTCCACCTTCCAGCACGTATCTCGAGGTTCTGGTTTATCCGTGCAAAGTTTCTCCAATCGGCGTAAAGCTCCTTTTCTTCCAGGAACCAGGGATTATCCGATGGTTGTAAAACATCGGGGCCGATAAAAAAAACCTTGTCTTTGTATAATTTTTGTAGTGAATTTGCCTTCGTTGATAAAACGGTGTAGATACCGCCAACTTTGTTACACACTTCCCAACTTGCTTCGAAGATGTAGTCGGGAGTATGCTTTGCATCCATTTGCATATAAAAGAACTGTAATTTGAAAGACAAAGATACAGATTTAAAGTGAAAAAGCGAAAAGGGAAGTCTTAAAAATATCATAATCACAGGCACAATCCGTAAATCTAAAATCGTAATTTCTTTGTACCTTTGCCCCGAATTTATAAACGATGGTATCAGACATCTCTCAATTGCTCCGGATCCTTGAGGTTCACCCCAACGTAGCGGCCGCAAACAAATTGCTGAAAGAGGTAAAAACACTTTTAGTGAAAGGTTTGCATGGTTCTTCGCGTGCACTTTTCTCGGCAACGCTTTATAACAAACAACCGCGGACCTTTCTTTTTATCCTCAATGACCTGGAAACGGCAGGATATTTTTATCACGACGTTACACAGATCCTGGGAACGAAAGACATCCTTTTCTTTCCTTCGGCTTACAAACGTGCTGCCAAGTACGGACAGATGGATCCGGCAAACGAAATTCTCCGCACCGAAGTGTTGAGTCGTTTACAAAACAACGACTCTTCGTTGTTCATCGTATCTTACCCCGATGCGCTGGCAGAAAAAACGGTTTCTCAGGCAACACTTCAGCAAAACACCCTGAGGTTGTCGGTGGGTGAGCAGGTGGATTCCGGTTTTGTATCGGAAGTACTGGACTCTTACGGTTTCACCGCTGTGGATTACGTTTACGAACCCGGACAGTATGCCACTCGCGGAAGTATATTGGACGTCTTTTCCTTTTCGAACGAATTGCCTTACCGTATCGATTTCTTTGGAGACGAGGTGGAAACCATTCGCAGCTTTGAAGTTGAAAGCCAACTTTCTGTAGAGAAGTTCGTCGAAATCCGTATCGTCCCTGAATTCGGTAAAAGTAAGCACAAAAACGCATCGCTTTTTGACTCTGTTCCCCGGGAGACGATTATCGCGATTGAAGATATCCGCTGGATAGAAAGCCGCGTTGAAAGTATCTGCAACGATGAGCTGAGCATTGACATCAGTAACGAGGAACTGGTTAAAGCCGACCTGCTCACGAAAGAAGAGTTCCTGTCATCTATTGAACCGTTCACACACCTGCGGTTCGATACGAAACTGACGGACACCCCAGATGCCATCTTGCAGTTTCAAACAACTCCGCAACCGTTGTTTCAAAAGAATTTTGATTTGATTTCGGACTCGCTCAACCAGTTCCTGCAAAACAACTATACCCTTTACATCCTCAGCGACAGTGAAAAACAGCACCAGCGTCTGAACACCATCTTCCACGACAGGGGCGACGATATTCCGTTCACGCCTGTAAACAAAACATTGCACGAAGGGTTTTCGGACGAATCGCTGAAAATCTGCTGCTTTACGGATCATCAGATTTTCAACCGGTTCCACAAATACAACCTGAAATCCGAGAAGGCCCGCTCCGGAAAGATTGCACTCACATTAAAGGAGCTTAACCAGCTTCAACAAGGCGACTTTGTGGTTCACCTGGATCACGGAATCGGAAAATTTGCGGGACTGGTCCGCCTTCGTATCGGAGAAACGGTGCAGGAGGTGATCAAGCTAACCTACCTTAACAACGATTCGGTATTCGTTTCCATCCATTCCCTTCATAAGATATCCAAATACAAAGGCAAAGAAGGAGAGTCTCCGCAACTCAACAAATTAGGCTCCGGTGCGTGGGAAAGGACTAAGGAAAGAACTAAAACAAAAATAAAGGATATCGCCCGCGACCTTATAAAGTTATACGCCCAGCGACAGAACGAAAAGGGATTCTCCTATTCAAAAGACACCTACCTGCAAACTGAACTGGAAGCTTCGTTCATGTATGAAGATACGCCCGATCAGCTAAAAGCCACGCAAGAAATCAAGCTGGATATGGAAAGTGACCATCCGATGGACAGGTTGGTATGCGGCGACGTGGGCTTCGGCAAGACGGAAGTAGCCGTACGTGCGGCTTTCAAAGCGGCCACCGATGGCAAACAAACGGCCGTTTTGGTACCGACCACCGTGCTGGCCACCCAGCATTACAAAACGTTCAGCGGAAGATTGTCCGATCTTCCCGTAAAAGTGGATTACCTGAGCCGCGCCCGCTCGGCGAAAGAACAAAAACAAATCCTCTCCGAGTTGAAAGAAGGCAAGATAGACATCATCATCGGCACTCACCGGTTGGTAGGGAAAGACATTCAGTTCAACGACCTGGGCCTGTTGATTATAGATGAAGAACAAAAGTTCGGCGTATCCACCAAAGAGAAACTGAAACAGCTGAAAAGCAATATCGACACGCTCACGATGACCGCTACCCCTATTCCCAGAACGTTGCAGTTTTCGCTAATGGGGTCTCGCGATTTTTCCACCATAAACACGCCTCCCCCCAACCGTTATCCTGTACAAACGGAGGTTCACACGTTCGACGTGGAGGTGATGAAAGAGGCCATCAACTACGAGGTGAGCCGGAACGGGCAGGTTTTTATCGTCAACAACCGCATACAGAACATTTACGAAATGGAAGCGCTGCTCAGGCGCGAGGTCAAAGACATCCGTATTGCGGTAGCTCACGGACAGATGGATCCGAAAAAACTGGAAGCCATTATTGCCGATTTTCTGAATCACGAGTACGATGTGCTGCTGGCAACCACCATTATCGAATCGGGAATTGATATGCCCAACGTGAACACTATTATCGTTATCAACGCTCAAAACTTTGGGCTGAGCGACCTCCACCAACTTCGCGGACGCGTGGGAAGGAGTAACCGCAAAGCGTTCTGTTACCTGATGGCTCCACCGCTCTACACACTCAGCACCGATTCCCGGCGAAGGTTACAGGCTATTGAGAATTTCTCCGAGCTGGGCAGCGGCATTCACATCGCGATGCAGGACCTGGATATCCGGGGTGCCGGTAACCTGTTGGGTGCAGAACAAAGCGGATTTATTGCCGACCTGGGCTACGAGACGTACCAGAAGATCCTGGCAGAAGCCGTACAGGAATTGCGCAAGGAAGAGTTTACCGAACTCTATCGCGAACAACAGGAACTGAAGGCCGAAAGGGAAGAGGATTTTGTCGACGACGTGACCGTAGAGAGTGACCTGGAGCTGATGTTTCCGGTAGCCTATATCCCCAACGATGCCGAACGGGTAGCCATGTACCGCGAGTTGGACAACATGGAATCCGAGACACAAATCATGGATTTTACCCAACGGCTGGAAGACCGTTTTGGTAAAATCCCCGCACAAGGGAAAGAGCTTATCCGTATCGTGCGGCTTCGCCGGCTTGCTAAATCACTAGGTATCGAAAAGATTTTCCTGAAGACCGGCCGAATGACCCTCTTCCTTATCTCCGATGCCGAATCGCCTTATTACCGCTCAACGGCTTTCGACAAACTGCTAAACTTCATCCAGACTCATCCGCGGGACTGCCAGCTACGGGAAGCCGGCAAAAAACGATCGGTAATCATCCGGAATGTAAAAACCGTTGAGGCAGCGATTGCGCTAATACAATCCATCCACTGACAAGTACCGTTCTCCCGTATCGTAATTGAACGTCAATATCCGCTTTTTCTCGGTCAGTTGCGACACTTTCTGCGCCACGGCAGCAATAGCCGCACCGGTGGAGATCCCTCCGAGAATACTCTCCTCTCGTGCTAGCCTACGGGCGTATATAAAGGCGTCTTCGTTGGATACTTTGATGACACTGTCGAGCACGTTCAGGTCCAACGTGTCGGGGATAAAGCCAGCTCCGATGCCTTGAATGGTATGCGGGCCGGGACTATCGCCGGAAATAACGGGAGAAGCCGCCGGCTCAACGGCAATGACCTGAATGGAAGGAAACTTCTTTTTTAGCTCTCTCCCCACTCCTGTAATGTGGCCACCGGTACCTACCCCCGTAATCAGGTAATCAAACCCTTCGGGAAAATCATCGAGTACCTCTTTTGCCGTCTTCTCTGCATGAACCGTTACATTGGCTTGGTTTTGAAACTGTTGTGGGATCCAGGATCCCGGAATTCCGGATTGAAGCTCCAGGGCTTTCTCAATGGCACCTTTCATCCCTTTCTCCCGGGGTGTCAACACCAGTTCCGAGCCAAAAAGCCCGATCAGGCGACGTCGTTCAACCGACATGGATTCGGGCATCACGATAATGACCTTATACCCTTTGTAGGCACCGACAAAAGAAAGCCCTACACCGGTATTTCCCGATGTGGGTTCTATAATGGTTCCTCCGGGCTTCAAGATCCCTTTTTTCTCCGCATCTTCAATCATTGCCAGAGCAATACGATCTTTGATACTCCCTACTGGATTTTGTCTTTCCAGTTTAATCCATACTTCGTGATGGGGGAACAACTTGCTCAAACGTACGTGAGGTGTATTCCCGATTGATTCCAGAATGTTGTTAAATCTCATTGTTGTTAATTTTAAAATGTTATGAATACCTTATATGTTTTTGTTTAAATGATAAAGTCAAGAGGCTGAACAAAGTTTTTTACCGTTCTGATCTTAACATCCACCGAGTTGTAAACCAGCGAATAGGGGATAACGCTTTGTGTCAACCACGCACCGCCACCAATGGTTGAGTCGTGCCCGATAACCGTCTCCCCTCCCAAAAGGGTAGCATTGGCATAAATAACCACATTGTCTTCCACTGTGGGATGCCGTTTTACATCCGACAGTTTTTTTTCCACGTAGAGCGCTCCCAGCGTTACGCCCTGATAGATTTTCACGTTGTCGCCTATTTCGGCAGTCTCACCAATCACAATCCCAGTACCGTGATCCAAAAATAAATTCTTGCCGATTTTAGCAGCGGGATGGATATCGATTCCGACTTTTGAGTGAGCATATTCACCAAAAAGGCGCGGGATAAGAGGTACACCCAACACATGCAGTTCGTGCGCCATCCGGTAGACACTCAGTGCAAAGAAACCGGGATAAGTGATGATTACTTCTTCGAGTGACTTGGCTGCCGGATCATTTTTGAGGTAGCATTTTGCATCTTCGTACAAAAGATCCTGAATTTCAGGAAACCGGCTGAAGAATTTATACACAGCTTCGTCTGCAAACTGCTGATCCTTCAAGCGGGCAATGTTTACACTCAATTCCCGGGCGCAATCCTTTAGCTTTTCGTGAATGTCACCCATATCAATCCGTTCGCAGACAGGGAACATTTGCGAAAAGAGCGTTTTAACCACTTCTTCCAGCTTACACTTGTCAATGGGGATTTGTACGGGCAACGGTTGAAACTTATTGATAAGTTCAAAAGTCTTTTTTATCATAAGAGGAGTTTTTTTAATGAATAATTTTTATTTGTTTGCTGAAAGGAACAGAGGGCCAGCCCTTGTTAATCGATTGGGAGGTGGTGATCAACAACAGCAACAACAAATATGCATTCGCTTCTTATTCATTTTTTACGTTAGGAAGTAGCAAAGATATAACTTATTTGAAATGAAAACACCCACATTTGTTGTTTTGTTCATTTTTGTCCCTAAAAAAATAACATTTAATAAAAAAACTGTTCTTCAACAACAAATCTGAACTACAGCAGGCTGTTTTATTTTACATTTTTAATCCTTTCGATAAGTTCGTCACCCAACGCTTTTTTATCTTCAATGTGCTTAAGGGTAGCCATTACGAACAGATTTTTATCAAAAGCTCCGCGAACATATTCAAAGTCCATGGCCTGGTCCTGGATGTTCCCATCGGAACCGAATCCGGTTTTGAAAGACAACGAAAACTCTTTCTTTGCATCGGTGTAAATCATTTCATCAAGCTTTACCACCGAAGTTTTCCATTTTTCCACAATAGCGATAACATCTTCAGCAGTAATTGTCTCGGGGGTAACGCTATAGAATTCCTGAATTTTCTCCCATGCCCAAGTCCACTCCAAGGTGTAGTATTGTTCGTGAAGTTGTTTAAACACGTTGTTGATCTCCTTCAACTTCGAAACCTCACCGCTTTCAATCTGACAAAGCAAGTGGTCGATTTCCGATTTTGGGGCAATCAGTCCGGAAATGTCTATCCATTCGCCCGACCCGACTGTTGTGTCCGGTTTCAACCTATCCCGGACCTCTTCGTTTGAAGTAAAACGGGTATTTTCGAGCCTTTTTATGATGGAGTTTCCCAAAAATTTATGAATGACAATTTCATACAGCTCCAGTCCTCTTTTTAAGGCAGCATTTTTGATGATACAACTCTGATAGGTGTAGATTTCGGAGGTTTCGCCTGCCGTTGCCTGCAAGTTCTTCAAAATACTTACTCCGGCAAATACTTTCTGGATGGTATAGGGGCTCAACAAGTTGAAATTGATAAAATCGAGCTTGTCTGGATCTTTCCTCTTGTCCCGTTCGGGCCATTTTTTGGCATCGCGAATGGTGCCCACACTTTTCAGGTTTATGGCCGGAGCCAGGTGTGTCGCATTGTTGTTTTCCACCAAATAAGAGAACGGCAAGTTCGAAGTATCCGAGTGGTGGTAGTGCCGGCCTAAGATCAAGGAGAAAGGGCCTACCTTTGCCGGCCAGAGCACATAGGAATTACTCGTTGTTTTAGCGCCGCGCTCAACGATTCCCTGATGAATGGGCCCCAGCTTGTACATGTGGTTGCTTTGATTGGATCCCGATCCGGCGTTCATAAACGAGAACATACCGGCTATGAGCAATGTGGACTTATGGTGGGTTACCGTATAAGGCCCGGCAAAAAGGGCGCAGGCTTCGCCGTTCTCTCCCTGGCAATTGCTGAAAAAGAGCGAGTCGGAGGCTGAATATCCGTGATCGAGGTGGCATGCCTGGCCGATAAAGCAGCGGGAAATAATGCATCCGCCATCGATTCGGGAACCCGAAGAAATAATAAAATCCTCAGCAATTACATTCCTGCCGACGTAGACAGGTGCCTGTTTGTTACTGTTGATGCTACCGTTTTTCAGCTTCATGGCACCGGTGATCTTGCAAAAACTGCCGATCCTCACGTTTTTGATGTATCCCACGTTCACAATCATGGCATCGTTTCCTATGCTTCCCATATCCGACGCATGTTTTCCGGCGTAATAATCAACCATCGCCTTCATGCGCTTGATCAAGTTGGGGCGGTGCCTGTAAAGCGCATATACGTATGCAAAATGAGCGGATAATTTATCGTGGATATGAACCTCGCGTCCTCCCGACTCGTTCAGCACATTTACTTCCGTCCCGTTTCCAAAAGTTGTCTTAGCGTCAACCAGAATAACATCTACGTTTTGAATGAAGCAATTATCACCGATGAGGTAATTGGCTATGTAATTTTGAATGTTCTCTATTACCACATTGTTACCGATCTCACAATTGTGGATAACAGCGTTATTGATACAGGAGTGTTTTTTTAATCCTCCCGCCAGCTCAAACTCATTCTCCAACACGCCTAACTTTATCTTTCCCGAAAACCGGGTATTTTTAATAAAGTGAGGGTTGAACCCGGCACTCACCTTTACACGTGTCCAGTCGGCACATTCGCAATTCTGGCTTTGAAGCCGTTCAATTTCTTGCGGTGTTAAACTCCTTAGTTCCTGCATGGCTATAATTTTTGTTGCAAAAATATAGAAAAAACCCGTATGACGCTCACGACGGCATACGGGTAAAAAAGTTAGTTTTAAGCGATCAGCCCAACAGAGCCTTAAAAGCTTCGTAGACGAGGAAAGCAGGCCATACAATTGCTTTCAGAAAACCCAGTACTCCCATCCAGAAAGTGGCAGCAGTTGAGATGTACCAAACGGCCGCGCCAATCACTCCGAGTCCATACACGGCATCCCCTGCGGAGCCGCTCCCTTGCGTTTTTTTACCCATAATCGTTAATTTTAAATATGAAAATTATCCGTACGGGTCGGAGTTTGTCCAACACAGAAAGAAGAGAGACTTAATAGGACCTATTTTTTCTCTTTCAACGCTTCAAAGATCAGCTTTTCGAGTTCGTCCGCCAACTCGGGGTTATCTTTGATAACCGCTTTTGTAGCATCGCGCCCCTGAGCCAGCTTCGAGTCGTTGTAGCTGTACCACGATCCGCTCTTTTTAATCACGTTCAGTTCAGCACCCAAGTCCACAATCTCTCCTTCGCGTGAGATTCCCTCACCGTACATTATATCGAATTCGGCCTTACGGAAAGGAGGTGCCACTTTATTCTTCACCACTTTTACGCGGGTCTGGCTTCCGTGTACTTCATCGCCATCTTTTAACTGGCCAATACGGCGGATATCCAAACGAACCGAAGCATAGAATTTCAAGGCATTACCTCCTGTGGTAGTTTCGGGATTGCCGAACATCACTCCGATTTTCTCCCTTAGCTGATTGATAAAAACACAGGTTGTATTTGTCTTCCCTATCGTTGAAGTGAGTTTACGCAACGCTTGCGACATCAGCCGGGCCTGCAATCCTACGTTCGAATCGCCCATATCGCCTTCAATCTCTTTCTTGGGGGTAAGCGCCGCCACAGAGTCAATCACAACAATATCCACTGCCGATGAACGAATCAACTGCTCGGCAATCTCCAACGCCTCTTCGCCGCTGCTGGGTTGAGAGATAAGCAAGTTATCGGTATCTACTCCCAGTTTTTCGGCATAAAACCGGTCGAAAGCATGTTCTGCATCGATGAAAGCAGCCACACCGCCTGCCTTTTGTGCTTCGGCAATGGCGTGAATGGCCAACGTGGTTTTTCCCGATGATTCGGGACCGTATATCTCTATAACCCGACCACGCGGATATCCGCCAACGCCGAGGGCTGCATTCAATCCTATCGAGCCTGTTGGAATAACCGATACTTCCTCTACTTTTTCTTCGCCCATCTTCATGATCGCACCCTTTCCGTAGGTTTTCTCAATCTTATCCATCGCCGCACGAAGCGCTTTGAGTTTCTCACTGTTTTGTGGGGTTTCTTTTTCTGCCATAATATTTTCGTTTTTTATTATTTGTTTCTTGTCAGCCGCTCAAAGCGAAGCATAAGATTTTCCTCTCACAGATTCAATATCTGCTCTGCATGGTTTTTTGTATCCACACCTCGACCCTCAATGATATGGCGAATAATACCGGCTTCGTCAATTAAAAATGTGGTGCGGACTGTACCCATATAGGTTTTGCCGTAATTTTTCTTTTCCTGCCAAACACCAAATTCCTGAACCAGCTTTTTATCCACATCGGCAATCAACGGAAAGGGCAAGTCAAACTTTTCGATGAATTTCCGATGCGAATCCTCACTGTCTACACTCACACCTACAACTGCATAACCGGCTTTTTTCAGGTCCTGATATCCGTCCCGCAGGCTGCAGGCCTGAGCCGTACATCCAGGCGTGTTATCTTTCGGATAGAAATAAAGTGCCAGTTTCTTTCCTGTAAAATCAGTTGATTTCACTGTTTTCCCGTCCTGACCGGTACCCAATATTTCGGGAATTTTGTCTCCAATCTGTAGTGCCATAATTTTTCTTTTTTTTGTGGTAGAGAGATCAAAGATAGTGATTTTTTAAATAAGAAAGGATTCCCTTCCGCAATAGGATACGGGAAAAATTCACACCAATTTATACATTCCTCCCGGCAAGGCTTTTACAACATTTTTCATTTCGAGCTCAAGCAATGTAAAGAACAACTCCGAAACCGGTAAGTTGAGTTCGATTCCCAGCTTGTTCACGTGCATGGATTCAACCCCGTTGAGCGCACGAAAAACTTTTTCTTCCACTTCGTTCAGGTCCGGGAACAACTCTTTTTGCACGGGTTGTTCCGGTTTTTCGGCTGTGTCCCACCCCATCTGTTCGATGAAGGCGACTGTATTTTGCATCAATACGGCTTTGTTTGAAGCGATTAAATTATTGCATCCCGATGATCGGGCATCGGTTATTCTTCCGGGTATGGCAAAAACTTCGCGATAATAGGAATTGGCGATATCTGCAGTAATGAGTGAACCTCCTCTATCTCCCGATTCTACAACAACCACAGCATCTGCCATTCCGGCAACGATGCGGTTCCGTTTTACGAAATTGAATCTATCGGGTTCGGTGCCGCTCGGAAATTCGGTAATCCAGGCTCCCCTTTCCAACATCTCTATGGCCGTTTTCCGGTGTACAGACGGATAAACTCTATCCAATCCGTGTGCCAGTACCGCAACCGTTGAAACATTATTTTGCAACGAAGCGCGATGCGCACAGATGTCTATTCCGTATGCCAGGCCACTCACAACAAGTATATCGGGGAAAAGCCCTGACAATTCCCGGACAAATTTTTGACAAAACTCCAATCCGTATCTGGTTGCATTACGCGTCCCGATTATGCTCACCACTTTTGGCGCATTAAAGCCGGTGTTGCCTTTTGCGTACAGCAAAACAGGCGCATCAACACAGTTAGTTAACCGGGAGGGATAATGGTGTTGCGTATAAAAAAGTGTCTGAATATTGTTTTTCTCAACAAATGCCAGTTCTTTTTCAGCTTTTCTCAATACTTCCGGATTACGGATCTCATGGATCAAACGTCGCGATAAACCCGGCAGTTTCTCCAAACTCCCTGTTTTCTCACTAAATATGGCCTTCTCATCCCCAACAGCCCTCATCAGGTTACGTGCATGTACGACTCCGACGCCCTGAATACAGGTTAACGCAATCTGATATAGGGTTTTGTCGGTTATCATGAGATTGAGATTTAAAGTTTAGAATATCTCTTTGTCCCTTGTTCCTTACTCTAAATATACTCCTTAAACGCTTCGTCAAAGACCTCGGGTTGTGAAAGTTTTCCGTTCACCAGGTTGACCACTTCGATCTTTGCACGGGCACAAAGCACATTATCGGATTGACGGACAATCTCCTGATGAAAAATATATTTCAACCCTATCCTCTCCAGCCGGGAAACCGTACAAATAAACCTGTCCATTCCGATTAACGGAACTTTGTACCGGATTTCCACACGAGACACAACAGCATCAATTCCTTGTTTATGAAGTTGGTAAAAATTCAATCCCACCTTCTCCAGAAACTCATGGCGTGTCACTTCAAAATAATGCTGATAGTTGGCATTATTGACGTGGCCCTGCGTATCACACTCATAATCACGCACCTTCATTGTATATGTAAAAACAGGATCCATAGAAAACGCACTTCGGGTTAAGTAATAATTACAAAAGTACGAAATTCCAGTATATGCATCAAGGCAATATCGGGCAAAAATCCTTTAAAAGCAAATCCTCATCAAGGTTTAACGACAGCAGTAATTTTGTTTGCAATTTTTAGAGCGGTGGACAATGTATTCAGGTTATCGTATAATTTTCCGTCCTTGCCCGAGTAATGGCTGTGTCCAACCGGCTTTAACTCCATCTCTTCCCGGCTATTTGTGTCTAATTTAGTCACATAAACCAATGCCGGCTGGCTCGAGGTCTTGTATTCATTGTCGCCGGGAAATTTGTTGTTTGTCCAGTGTTCGTTCCAGTCCCACGATTGGTTCAATTCCAGAAACAACGTATAAACCCCGTTCAACGGTTTGTCGGTGTTGAGATAAAAAACGAAAGAAGACGACGGCGTAGCTCCTGTATAAGCATCAGGGACAGGCTGTTGAGGAGTCGGCAACAACGTTCCGGCTTCATTTCTTATGTTTCGTTGATAAGCCCAATAAGGAAGGGCTGCCGGTCGCTGAATCTCGCCTGCCATCCATCGTCCGGCTTCGCGGCTCACATGTTTGAATACCCCAGTCCCGATGCTTTCGGACACATAAAGAGTTTGCAAAAAATTACCTTCGGAATCGGCTAACCAGATAGCAAAAAGCGGGTGATTATGTTCTTTTCCTTTCTCAAATTTTAACGTGATAAGGCTTCCCCCGTTTCTTTTCCCGTATGTGAATTCCTGAACTTGTCCGGGTTCTTTTTTTACCGAAACGCAGGAAGAAAGAGTTATGGCGAAAAATGCCACAAGCAACAGAAGAATATTTCTTGTTGGATTCATCGTTTTACCGTGTTTAGAGTTTACATTTTAATGATTATCCCTACCGTAGGCAATACGGTGCCACTATAGGCGTCAATTATACGGATTCGCTGACGGTTTTCAGGATCGGCCGGATCATCCATAACGGCACCGTCAACATCCTTGTTGGTATAAATCGGCGCATTTCTCGATTTAAAGTTATAGACGTTCTGCACGTCCGCATAGAGGTTCAGCGTCCATTTCTTGTAATAGATCTCCTTATCTATACGCATGTCCAACTGATGCGCGTTGGGAAGGCGCAACGAATTGAAGTTACTGTAATCGATATATGCCCGGTTGGTAATGTTCCAGGCCGCTTTATTTGTGGATAAATCCATATCCACGGGGGTATAGGGTGCACCGCCCACAAAACGCCAACGGGCAGACACGTTCCAGTTTTTCGGAAATTTATAACTGCCAATGAGGTTAAGCAAGTGCTTCGTATCCCACGACGAAGGCCTGTAAACCCCTTCCTTATCAGTAAACTCACTGCGGAAAAAAGTGTATGTTGTAGTTACGTTCAGGTTGTTCCATTCCAATATCTTGCTGAAAAATTCAACGCCGTAGGCACGTCCCTTACCGGCAGACAAGACTTCTTCGTCGCCCACCTGGCCGTATTCCGTTCCTTTGCTTGCCAGGCTAATCCCATCGGAAACCGACAACGGATAATTTTCGTACTGTTTGTAAAACCCTTCGAGCGTCATTCTTACGTTGTTCTTCGGACGGAACTCCACGCCTAAAATCGCCTGGTTGGAAAAAATGTATTTCACCCCTTCGTTGCGATTGGCGTATTCTCCTGCTGCATTTTTAAACCCGAGCGACGTATAAGCCGGCTGCATAGCGTAACGTCCGAAGTTGGCATTCAAATCCCACTTGTCCGTAAGCACGTACGAAGCCGAAAATCGAGGCGACAACTGGTTCAGGGGATCCTTCATGTTGTCGTTGAAGTTGTTGCCTACCGTGCTTATCCCGAGCGACAATTTCAGGCGGTTCTTAAGGTATTCGTCCGAAACTTGTGCAAATGCCTGATATCCGAATAAGCCGAGTTGAGTGTGGTAATTTATATCATTAACCGTGCCGTTCAGAAAGACTTTAGCTAAAGTTGAATTGGTATAACGAGCGTACTCGATACCTCCCCCCAGCATAAGTTTCACGGGTAAACCCGTATAAACCCGTTCAAAACGCAGTTTATTTTCGGCTTCGTCGGAGAGATAATCGAGTGTTTTGGGTTTGCTTTCATCGTTATCGAGGTATTTAAAGTTTTTGTTCCGAAGCATATTCCGGCTCAATGCCCACGTATCGAAAAAGCGGCTTCCGAAATGCTTGAATACTGTTCCAACCGTATAATTCCATTGGTTGTAGACAGGAAGGTAACCCAACAGGTAGCGCTGGGATTCCGTTCCGGATTCCTGCAATCCGGTATTCAACGTCATGTTGTCTATGGCACCGATACCGATGAAGGTCAACTCGTTCTTCGCGTTAATGTTGTACTTGTATCTCATCTGAAAGTCATTGTAGGTAGGCAGGAACGGCAGTCCGATAGCTTTGAACAACAACTGAAGGTAAGATTGCCGGGCTGATGCGATAAACGTTGAATTTGTCCCGGCAGGGCCGTCAACAGTAATAGCCGCATCAGATGCGCCGACCGAGAGCTTCGTATGCACACGGTCCCGGCTGCCTTCTTTTTGCCTGATTTCCATGACGGAGCTGAGCGCATTCGTGCGGTTAGCAGGAAAGGCACCGGTATAAAAACTGATTTCCCGGACAAAATCGGGGTTAACCACGCCGACAACTCCACCGGACGAGCCTTGCGTGGAAAAGTGGTTGATTATTGGGATCTCGATCCCATCGAGGTAAAAAACATTTTCTGAAGGGCCACCACCTCTCACGATCAAATCGTTCCGGTTAGGGTCCGTAGCCCCCACACCGGGAAGTGTTTGCATCGCTTTTGACACATCACGGTTCACGCCGGCACTTTTTTCAATCTCCTGCACTCCGATGGTCAATATTGAAACGGGACTCTCTATCCGTTTGAGGCTAAAGTTGGGGCGAACCACAACTTCTTCGAGTGAAATAGCCGTTTCGGGCAACTCAATATCAATAAATGTGGTTTGATTTCCCTGGACTTGAATTTCTGAAGATACGGTCGTTTCAAAACCGATAAAACTTGCCGCTAAACGGACAAAACCCGGGTCGATACCCGTGAAAATAAAGTTTCCATCTAAATCCGAAGTAGACCCGATACTGGTCCCTTGTATCTGAATGTTGGCAAATTCAATCGGCTCGTTTGTTTTCGCATTTAAAATACGCCCTTTGATGATACCTTTCTGGGCAAAGAGAACCGATCCGATAAAAATAAAAGAAAACACAATAACAAGTCTTTTCATAAATTTTATTTATACTAATTATAAATACATGGCAATAAATATGCCACTATTAACAAAAAAACAAGATTTTTGTTTTCTCCAGGCCTCCCCCAAGCTCTATTTTTTTTTCAGCCACTCCCGTGCATTGACAAACGCCTCCATCCAGGGTGTAACGTCGTGCTTACGGAATTCATAAGGATACCAGGCATTCTGCCACGGAAAAATGGTGCGCTCCAGGTGCGGCATCATGGCCAAGTGGCGGCCATCAGCCGAACAAACAGCAGCGGCTTTATAATCGGAACCGTTGGGATTTCCGGGATACTCGTCGTAGACGTATTTCGCCGCGATGTTGTAGGCAGACTCCTGTCCAGGCAACTCGAAACGTCCTTCGCCGTGTGCCACCCAGATACCAAGTTTGGTTCCGGCGAGTGATTTCAGCATCACCGAGGAGTTTTGGGGAATTTCCACGCTAAGGAATGCCGATTCAAATTTGTGCGACCTGTTGTGCTGCATTTTCGGATGGGCTTTCCCCGCTTCGGGATAAATCAAACCCAACTCCATCAATAACTGGCAGCCGTTGCAAATGCCCAGGCTTAACGTATCGGGGCGCGCATAGAAATTTTCAATGGTTTTTCTGGCTTTCCCGTTATAGAGGATACCACCCGCCCAACCTTTTGCCGAGCCAAAAACGTCTGAATTGGAAAACCCGCCGCAGAAAACGGCAAATTGCACGTCTTCCAGTGTTTCGCGTCCCGATGTCAAATCGGTCATGTGCACGTCTTTCACATCAAATCCGGCGAGAAAGAGTGCGTATGCCATTTCACGTTCTCCGTTGGTTCCCTTGTCGCGGATGATGGCTGCGGTCAGTCCCGAACGCTCTTTCCTGTCGGGATTCAAATCCAGGTCTTGCATTTTCCCGGTAAATGAAGGCAGGAAATTAAATTGCAGCGGCTGTTTTTTGTAATTTTTGAACCGGTCCAGGGCGCATTCCTCGCCGCTCTGTTTTTTGTCGAACAGGTAGGAGGTGCGATACCATACGTCCCGAAGGGCATCGATATCAAACTCCTGTTTGAATTCTCCTTTTTCGATGATCAGCCTGCGCTCTTCGATAGGGCGGGCAACGATAGCAAAACCAATGCCGTAATCATTCAGGATTTTCTCTACCAGGTGATGGTGTTTCACCTGAATAAGGACACCCGGATTTTCGGCAAAGAGAATCTTAATCAGGTCGGAATGCCGGATCTTGTCCAATCGCGCATCCAACCCTCCCTGCGGGTTGGAAAAACACATCTCGAGCATGGCGGTAACCATCCCCCCAGCAGAGATGTCATGTCCCGCGATAATCAATCCGCGATTAACCAGCTCCTGCACAGCAGCAAAAGCATTTTTGAAATATTCGCTATCACTCACGGTAGGTGCTTCATCGCCAACTTTACCCAGTGTCTGCAAAAAAGCTGAACCGCCCAAGCGTAACGCATCGAACGAAAAATCAACATAATAAACGTACGTGCCTTTTATATACGCCAGAGCAGGAGAAACGATCTTACGGATGTTTTTCACTTCTGCAGCCGCGGAAATAATTACTGTTCCCGGTGAGAACACCTTGTCGTCACCGTATTTCTGCGTCATGGAGAGCGAATCTTTTCCCGTTGGAATGTTTATTCCCAAGTCGCAGGCAAAATCGGAACAAGCTTCAACGGCCTTATACAACCGGGCATCCTCTCCTTCGTTACGGCACGGCCACATCCAGTTAGCGCTTAACGAAACGCTTTGTAATCCATCTTTTAGTGGTGCGAGCACGATGTTAGTCAGGGCCTCGGCTATTGCCACTACCGACCCGGCAGCCGGGTCAATCAAGGCTACCTGCGGAGCATGTCCGATGGAAGTCGCTACTCCGGCATATCCTCTGTAATCAAGCGCAACTGCACCGCAATCGCTCAGCGGAAGCTGAATCTCTCCCTGACATTGCTGACGCGCCACTTTCCCGGTCACCGACCGGTCCACTTTATTGGTAAGCCAGTCTTTGCAGGCAACAGCTTCCAGCCTGAGCACATTCTCTATATATGTCTTCAGGTTATTCTCATCGTAGTCGGGGGAAGTATAGGTCTCTTCCACAGTAGCGTCGCTCATTACCGTTTTTGGTGATTTTCCGAAGAAATCTTCCATCTCCATATCAATGGGCATTTTCCCATCGGCTTGCTGGAATGTCAGCCTCATATCTCCTGTAGTTTCACCCACCACGTAGAAAGGTGCCCGTTCCCGTTCAGCAATCTGCCTGATGCGGTCGATGTCTTTTTCAGGGACCAACAAACCCATTCTCTCCTGGCTTTCGTTACCGATAATCTCTTTTGCGGAAAGAGTTGGATCACCTACTGGTAACTTCTCCATTTCAATTTTTCCACCGGTTTTTTCCACCAGTTCCGACAAGCAGTTTAAATGCCCGCCTGCACCGTGGTCGTGGATGGAAACGATGGGATTATCTTCCGATTCAGCCAACGTACGAATGACATTGGCCACACGTTTCTGCATTTCTGGGTTCGCACGCTGTACGGCATTCAGTTCAATTCCCGAAGAATATTCACCGGTGTTTACCGACGAAACGGCTCCACCGCCCATTCCGATCCGGTAATTATCCCCTCCCATCACAATCACTTTCTCCCCGGGCTGTGGATTGCCTTTTAACGCGTTGAGCTTATTGGCAAAGCCAACACCTCCGGCCAGCATGATTACTTTATCGTAACCGAATTTCTTGTAATTCTCGGCATGTTCAAACGTGAGTAATGAACCGCAAATAAGCGGCTGGCCGTATTTATTCCCGAAATCGGAAGCCCCGTTCGAGGCTTTGATCAGGATCTGCTCCGGCGTTTGATAAAGCCACCTGCGCTCCGGCAATATGTTTTCCCATTCACGCCCGGCTTCCATACGGGGATAGGAGGTCATGTAGACCGCTGTTCCTGCAGAAGGAAGCGAAGCCTTACCCCCCGCAAGGCGATCACGAATTTCCCCTCCTGTTCCGGTAGAAGCCCCGTTGAAAGGCTCTACGGTTGTGGGAAAGTTGTGTGTCTCCGCTTTCAAAGAAAGTACACTTTCTATTTCACGGGTTTCGAAGAAGTCAGGTTTATCACCGCTTGCCGGCGCAAACTGTTCGATGGTTGGCCCCTGAACGAAAGCCACGTTATCTTTATATGCCGATATCAACGCGTTGGGATTTACGCCCGATGTTTTTTTTATCAATTGAAAAAGAGAACTTTCTTTTTCTTCTCCATCAATCACAAATTTTCCATTAAATATTTTGTGACGGCAATGCTCCGAGTTTACCTGCGAAAAACCGAAAACTTCACTATCGGTAAGTTTCCTGCCCATTTTCCGGCTCACATTGTTGAGGTAATCAATTTCGTCTTCGTTCAATGCAAGCCCCTCTTGCTGATTATAAGCCTCAATATCATCGATCAGGACAATGGATTCCGGTTGTTTATCGGTAGTAAAAATATCCTGATCAAGCTTTTTATAAATCCGTTGAAGCATTGGATCGTATTCCGGAACTTCACCGGCCGGAAAATATTCTTCTATCCGGGTAATGCCGGTAATTCCCATATTTTGAGTAATCTCCACAGCACATGTACTCCAGGGTGTGATCATCTCGCGTCGCGGACCGGTAAATTTTTCGTTTATCTCGAAAAAGGGAATCGGTTCCGCCTTACCGAACAGCCAAATCAATCGTTCTTGAAGTTCATTCTGAATGGGATGTATTGCATCAACGGCAATGATGCTTTGCGACGGAGTTCTGAAAAAAGTGATCATATGAGTTTATCTTCTATTTAGTTGCAAAGTTAATCAAAACCTGCGTAAAAGTGGAGACAAAATCTTTTTTTGTAGGTTTTAAGAATGGAGGTATCTTTGCGACTGTAAAAACCATAATTTCTTCGGTGCAGTCAAATGTTTGAAACTATTGTAAAAGGATTTATTATCGGCCTGTTGGTCTCAGCGCCGATGGGACCAGTGAATATGCTGTGCGTACAGCGAACGCTAAACAAGGGCAGGTGGTCCGGATTCATCACCGGTTTGGGCGCTCTGCTTTCCGACTTGATCTATGCTCTTATCACGTTGCTTGGGATGAGTCTTGTGGAAGATTTCTTGAAAAAAAACGAGTTGCTGATTCAATTGACCGGCAGTGTGGTACTTATTTTCTTCGGCTATGTGGTTTTCCGTACGAATCCCCTGAAAGGATGGACACCCCAGGTCAAGATCGAAACGAAACACCATTTTCGCGATTTTATCTCCTCCTTCTTCATCACCCTGTCCAACGTGTTTATTATTTTCGTTTTCATCACCCTGTACGCCCGGTTCACGTTTACTCCCGTAACCGAAGGGAAAGGCTACCTGATGCTGGCACTTGTGGCAATTTCCGCGGGAGCATTGATATGGTGGTTCTTTCTTAGTTTGTTTATTTCACGGCTGCGTAAGCATTTTAACCGAAAGGGATTATCCATTCTGAACAAAACGATTGGGTTAATTTTGATAATTATCAGTGTTGTCGGAATTTTCATGTCGATATTCGGCGTTGCACTCTAGCCGTGTTTTCCTATCTCGATAACTTCCAGATCCCTGATATCTCCATTGTCTAACATAAACCGCAACAGCGTTCTCACCCGATGAAAACCATATTTTCCCGCTGCACCCGGATTCATGTGTAAACAACCTAACTCCTTATCGTAAATGACTTTTAGTATATGAGAATGTCCACAAATAAAAAGGCTAGGGGGTTTTGAAAAAAGTTGTGACCGGATTTTCGGGTCATATTTTCCGGGATATCCTCCGATATGTGTCATAAGGACATCTACACCTTCCAACGTAAACCGTAACGTTTCAGGATATATTCTCCGTGTAGAAAAATCGTCGATATTTCCGTAAACCGCCCTGAACGGTTTGAGACTCTCAAATTTTCCGGCTAACTCCAAGGAACCGATATCTCCCGCATGCCAGATTTCATCGCAATTGGCAAAATAATTTTCGTATTTTTCGTCCCAGACATTATGTGTGTCGGAAAGTAAGCCTATTTTTTTCATTCAGTTAAGATTGATGTAGATTGAAAATAGATTGAAAATAGATTGAAAATAGATTGAATGCAGTAGTGGGGGCATTTCCCCATTTATTCTTTTTTTATTGCAACAAAGTTACTAATTTTATTGTTTAATTAAAAAGATTGAAAAGCGCCAAATACAGTTATATCTTGGCTTTGCTTCTTGTATATCAGAACTTGAAAATCCGACTATGAGTAATCAAGAGTGGATAAATTACAAAATAGAAATAAGAGACAGATTGAGGGCTTTTTCCCTTGAGATTTTATCTTTGTCCGAAATGTTGCCTGAGAAAACACGCGGCAAAGTGCTCAATTATCAACTCACAAAATCGGGAACGTCAATGTACGCAAACTATAGGGCAGCATTGCGAAGCAGATCTAAAGCAGAATTTTTCAGTAAATTAACCATAGCAGTTGAAGAAGCTGATGAAACGGAAATGTGGCTCGACTTGATAATCGCATCGGGAATACTCACAACCGATTATGTAAAATCGTTACATGCGGAGAGCGAAGAATTGCTGAAAATTTTAGCTGCAATGAGAAAAAAATTATAAATTCAATCTCATTCAATCTATTTTCAATCTAAAAAAATGAACAACAATTCACTCTACAAATACTTTAAGCGCGACATAAGCTGGCTGTCGTTTAACCACCGTGTCTTGCTGGAAGCAAAGGATGAATCGCTTCCGGTTTACGAGCGGATTAAATTTCTATCGATCTACTCTTCCAACCTGGAAGAGTTTTACAAAATCCGCGTATCCGGATACCACAGTTCAATATTGAAAAACATCAGCCGTGACGAATCGGAAGAAGAAGCACTGCAAACACTTATGGAGATCAATAACGAAGTCACGGAGCAGGAAAAAGAATATTACCGCATATTCAACGAGATGATTCTTCCCGAACTGGAAAAGAACAATATCATTTTATATCAGACCGATGAGGTGGAGCCCTTCCACCGTGCCTACGTGGAGAAGTACTTTAACGAAGAGGTGTTTCCTTACCTGCAACCGATGATTATCCTGAAAGACGATATCCACTCTTTCATCCAGGATGGGCGTATCTATCAGGTGGTAAGCCTGGTGAAGAAAAAAAAGAAAAAGACAGGAGATAACTCCTCCTATACCTACGCCATCATGAAGATTCCTTACACCAAGGTACCGCGTTTCGTGGAACTGCCTTCCTTTGGAGGTAACCACTATATCATCTTCATTGACGACCTGATCAAGGCGAACATGCAGAGCGTTTTCCCTGGTTATGAAATAGTGGATTGCTACAGCATCAAGATTTCGCGCGATGCCGACTTCTCTCTCGAGAACGAGGATCAGAAAGATATAGCCGAGCGGATCCTGCGCAAGGTACGCAAACGTAAGATCGGGGCAGTGACCCGCTTTCAGTACGACAAGGACATGCCCGGTTACTTCCTGAAATATCTCTGTGAGGCGTATGAGATCGAAGAGGAGGAGCTGCTTCCCTCAGGACGTTACCTGAACCTGGCCGACCTGATGAAGTTGCCCAACCCGGTGGGTGACCGCCTCCGGCAGACACTGCCGCAACCGCTGCGGGTACCCGAGCTGGAAGCCAACAATTCGATTCTACGGGTACTGCGCCGCCAGGATGTGCTGCTGCACTTCCCCTACCAGTCGTTCAACTACCTGCTGCGTTTCCTGCTTCAGGCCGCCTTCGACCCGAAGGTACTGGAAATCAAAGTAACGCAATACCGTGTGGCGGAAAACTCGGCTGTGATCAACAGCCTGATCAGTGCGGCCAAGAACGGCAAGAAGGTGACCGTGTTCGTGGAACTGAAAGCCCGTTTTGATGAGGAAAACAACTACCTCTCTTCCGAGTTGATGCAACAGGCAGGCGTAAAGATAATCTACAGCCTGCCGGGGCTGAAGGTACATGCCAAACTGGCTTACGTGCGGAAAAGGAGTAACGATCCGGATGACCCGATCAAGGGATATGCCTACCTGGGTACCGGCAACTTCAACGAGAAAACGGCCCGCATCTATTCCGACAAGGGGTTGCTCACCTCCAACAAGGAGATTATCCGTGATATTGACGAAGTGTTCCGCGTGTTGGAGGGAAAGCCCTACATGCATGATTTCAGGCATCTGCTGGTAACCCAGTTCAACATGCTCTCCGCCATCCATCAAATGATTGAACAGGAAATCACAGAAGTAGAGAGCGGGCGCGAGGGGTATATTGTCCTAAAAATGAACAGTCTGGAAGACAAGGGGATGATCAATGCCCTCTATCGTGCCAGCGAGGCAGGAGTGAAGGTCGACCTGATTATCCGCGGCATCTGCTGCCTGATACCCAACCAACCCTACAGCAAGAATATCCGGGTAACGCGTATTGTGGATGCCTACCTGGAACATGCCCGTGTATGGTACTTCCTGAACGGTGGTAAAGAAACGATCTACCTCACCTCTGCCGACTGGATGCAGCGCAACCTTCACCGTCGTATCGAAGTGGCTTTTCCGGTTTATTCCGAGCCGTTGAAGCGGCAGATCATCGATATCCTGAAGATCCAACTGGAGGATAACCAGAGCGCTGTATGGGTGAACGAGCATCTGGATAATGTCTTTAAAAGGGATACGGCATCACCGGATAACACACCTATCCGCGCGCAACAGGCAATCCACGACTACCTGAAACAGTCTACAGGACAATAAGCTAAGGGTCGCGGAAAATTTCCGTTTTCAGCTAATAGCTCGAAGGAACATCTGTGGCCAGCTCGCCATGTTGTGTAATATCCAGCCCTCTCTCTTCTTGAATTTCGGTTACCCGCATCGGAAGGATAAGATCAGTAAGTTTGTACAGCAGGAATGAGCCTCCGAAAGTGAAAGCACCTACGATAAGCAGTGCCAGCAAATGATACAGGAAAACGGTCGGATCACCGTATATAAGACCAACGTTTTCGGCAAATACTCCCGTGAGGATCATCCCCGTTATACCTCCGATACCGTGGCATGGAAAAACATCCAACGTATCGTCTATACTGCTTCTCGATTTCAACCGGGTAGCAAAATAACTCACCAGCGACGCTGTGCAACCGATAAAAATACTCTGCCCCACCGTTACAAAACCAGCGGAAGGAGTGATGGCGACCAATCCAACCACCGCACCTACAGCAGCTCCCACCACCGATCTTTTTTTTCCTCTGGCGCCATCAGTAAGCATCCAGGTAACCATAGCCGTTGCCGATGCCAAATTTGTGTTCAAAAAGGCCTTGACAGCAAGTTCATTGGCAGCAAGCGCCGATCCTGCATTAAAACCGAACCAACCGAACCAAAGCAACCCGGTACCCAGTAAGATATAAGGAATATTAGTGGGATTATCGGTTCCACCGTCTTTTCGTTTTTTCAGGAATATGGCACCGGAAAGGGCTGCAAACCCCGCAGAAATGTGTACGACTGTCCCTCCGGCAAAGTCGAGAACACCCCACTTACGAAGAAAGCCTTCGGGATGCCAGGTCCAATGAGCCAACGGCGCATAAATAAAAATGGAGAAAAAGACTATAAAGACCATTAACGACGAAAAACGAATTCTTTCTGCAACGCCACCCGTGATGAGTGCCGGGGTTATAATAGCAAACTTGAGTTGAAACACCGCAAACAGGGCAAATGGAATGGTTGCCGAAAAAGCAGGGTTGGGCTGCAATCCCACATTGTTGAACATGAAAAAAGATGCGGGGTTTCCGATAAAGCCTCCCAGGCTATCGCCGAAAGCGAGGCTGAAGCCAATCAAAACCCAAATAACGCTGATTATTCCCAACGTGATAAAACTCTGAATAAGAGTAGACACAAGGTTCTTATACCGAACCATTCCTCCATAAAAGAAAGCCAGCCCGGGTGTCATTAAAAATACCAGTGCGGAAGCTATTAGCATCCAGGCAGTGTCAGCATTGTTTATCGCCAAGCTTGAAAATTCTGTGGATTTATCCATCGGAATTAGCGCCGAAACCGCTATAATGACAATAACAATAAAAGGCACCGTATACCTTCTTTTGGAGTTTTTTTCGTTCATACTTTGAAATATTTCTATAACCTAAATTATCTATATAATCTTAATATGCCACAAATATAATTATTTTGATTTTTTTACAATGCTTTAATAGAATAAATATATTATTTATCTATTTATTATATCATATAGTCAACTCAAATGTTTCGAAAAAACTCTTACAAGAGACAGCTCTTATTGCCTGGGCACAAAAAAAAGAGAGTGCCTCATATTTTTTGAGACACCCTCTTTCTTGTTTTGTTATGAAACGAAAAACTTAGAAGAAAACGTAACGGTTATCTTCCACTTTCAGTTTCTTTTTTAAGGTCTCCAAAGACTGCATCTGCAACATATATGCATTGTTACTTTGAATCAGGTCTTTCTGAGCCTTGGCATCATAGGTTTCAGTTCCCTGGGTTCTGCTCAACACATTAACCACGTAGACGCCCATATTCCCTTTGGCAGGCGGTATCAGTGTATTCAACGGTGCATAGGCAGAGAAAGCATTCAAGGTCGGCTCAAAACCCAATCCTGTAATGTTCCGTGTAGTGAAGTTGACAAATTTTACCGTATCAACATTCGACTGCATTTCAGTAGCATAAGCATCCAGACTGGTCAGGTTTTTGGCAGTCAGATCGGAAATGATTTTTTCGGCTTTCTTATCGTTGCTCAGTCGAGAACGAATGCTCGTTGCCACCTCCTGTAAGGGGGCCACACCAGCCGGATAAACCTGATCTACACGGGCAATTATACGCATATTGGTAATGTCGAACTTACGCACGGTTCCCATTTTTTTCTCGTTTACCGCCCAGGTAACGACCTGACGTGATCCCGGGATCTGCATCAACGAAAAATCGTTTGCTGAAACACTCGCATCCGGCATAACAAAATATCCTTTTTGGGTGGCAAGTTCATTGAAGTTCTTGCTTACGTTGGGATCGGAAACAAACTGGTTGAGTTCGTTATCTACGTTGTTCGATGTTTTTTCACTGACGACAACAGGCATATTGATCGTTGCAATTTTATATTTCTGAACAGGAACGGTTTTTTCTTCCACCTGAAGAATAATTTGTTGCCCGGGAACTGTCATTTTAAAAGCCTGTCCCACCGGTGCACTGAATGCGGCTTTCACCACATCAATTCCAGCTTGTGCAAGATCAATCTCGCGAGCCCAGCCCACATCACCACCATTAGACTGTGGATTCAAGCTGTTTGCTACTTCTGCAAATGATTTTCCGCTTTGAATCTCGTTAAAAATACTGTCCACAAAATGAGTAACGATACTGTCTTGTCCCGCCATAGATGCATCGGGAATAGCCATCATTCTGAGATGAACGGAGTCGGGAGCTACCGTCTTGTCCAACAGTTTATAAATAGTAAATGCATCGCCTTCGCGAGCCGGGCCTTTGATGTCTGAAACAGATGCAGACTCCACAAATGATTTCTGACCTTCAGTCAGTGAATTCGCAGAAAGATATACATCCCTGAACGGCATGTCGGAATAATCGGCAACTACGGAAGCCGGATTTGCGGTTTCCACCAATTTCAGGTACGCTTCATTGGCTTGCGCTTCGATTTCGGCAAAATCAGCATCACTGGGAACGATCTCCTTCGTAAAATAAGTAATTTTGGCCAATGGGACATTCATCCGGAAAGCGTTTTTATTTTTTTCGTAAAACGATTTCACTTCCTGATCGGTAACCGAGACCGTTGAATCGGGTATGGTGAAGTAACTCTTCATCACATAGGCCATATCGGCATTTTGTTGCGACAAGTCAAAAGTGGTTTTTGCTTCAACATCGTTCACCATCACGGCATTGGCAAGCAACGTAGTGTATTTTTCCTGAAGACGTTGATATTTTACCATGTTTTCGATGAACAACCACATCGATTTGTATTGCTCAACTACAGCTCTCTCTTCCGGCTGTAGCGACTCAACCGGAGCGTTTACAGTGGATAAGAATTGCATCAGGCCTTCCCTGTCGAACATACCGGTTTGCGGATCGAGAAAGAAAGGAAGCTGTTGCAGTAATGGCGATATCGTTTCTCCGTGTACCAGATCGTTGATTTCTGTTTTTGAAACTGATAAGCCAAGTTTTGCCGCTTCGTTGTCGAGCATCCGTTCACGAACCATCTGATCATAAACCGCTTCCCGGATTTGTTGAGATGTATTTTCGTCCAATGAAGTCTGTCCACTGATCATTTTTTGAAAACTTTCCCATTCGGTAATCCTGTCAGCGAATTCCTGAGTAGAAATCACCTGCCCGTTTACAACGAAAGCTTTATCGCGCGATTTGGCAAAAAGTGTGTTTCCCGAGGTGAATAAGTCTCCCAAAATAAATGCCAGTAACGCAATCCCGATAATGGCGACCAAAAACACGCCCTTATCCCTAATCTTCTGTAGTGTAGCCATTTAACTATCCTGAGTTTTTGATAAACAATTAATATTTTACATTCTTTTAAACAAGAGTGCAAAGTTAATAAAAATTAGAAAGATAACTCCATATTTTTGAAAAAAGTGATTCTTGAGTGAAAGCCTTAATTAATAGTCAGCCGCACCACTTCTATTTTCCGGGCGGTAACTTTCAATATTTTGAACATATACTTTCCGATGATCACTGTTTCGTAGGTTTTAGGAAACCGCTGTGTGTGATGCAATAAATACCCGGCAACGGTGGAATAACTCTCCGATTCGGGAATATCGAGCCCATAATCTTCGTTTAAGGTATCAATTTCCACCCTCCCCGAAAGCACAAACTCTTTATCACCTTCCTGTTTCACAAAGCGGGCTTTGTTGTCATATTCATCTTCTATATCACCGAAAATTTCCTCTACCAGATCTTCCATAGTCACCACACCCGATGTTCCTCCAAACTCATCCACTACAACGGCTATGCTTTTTCGCTGCTGCATGAGGTCGTTCATCAGTTTGCTGGCCTGCATACTTTCAGGGACGAAAGACACTGTGGCAATGCTCTTGGTCCAGTCCTGCGGGACATCGAACATTTCCCAAACGTGAATGTATCCGATAATGTCGTCAATATCTTCCCGATATACCAGAATTCTGGAAATACCGCTCTCGATAAACAAATCTTTCAGCTTTTCAATATCTTCGTCCACATTTATCGCCACAATATCCGCTCTTGGCACCATGCAATCACGCACGCGCATAGAAGAGAAATCGAGGGCGTTCCTGAAAATTTTCACTTCGGAATCCACTTCTTTTTCGTCAGAAATCTCTTCGAACCCTTTTCTCACATACGAATCCAGTTCCAGCCGGCCCAATGCATTCTCAGTTGTCCTGTCGGACCTCACGCCGAAAACAGCTAAAATGGCTTTGGAAAAAGAGACGAAAATTTTTGCAACGGGAAAGAACAGAACGTAAAAAAAGAAAGCCGGAACAACCAATACGCGTACCCAGAAGTTGGGTTTACGTACCAAAACAGCCCGGGGAAGAAATTCTCCGCTAAGAAGGATAATGAGAGTAGCTCCAACGATTATAAGTAGAAAAATCACAAAAGTATTTTGTGTAATATGTTGCTGAATGTAAGGGAAAGCTACCAGCAACGACAGGTACATAAAAACTACCTGCACCATGAGGTTTCCGAGCAGAAGCGTAGCCAGGAACTGACGCGGATGACTATATATGGTATTCAACATCAGGTTGTAAAATCCTTTGTCCTTTTGTCTCATCGCAAATCTCAACTTATCCGATGACACAAACGCCACTTCCATACCGGAGAAGAACGCCGACAGGAAGAGTAAGATAAACCATCCGATTATTAGCGACGTGAAAGACATTGTTTATGGATTAAGGTTGTTGAATCTCATTGTATGGAATCAGATTGTAACTGCACCGAGTCTGTTGCGACTGGTCCTTCTTCAAACGGCAATCTGCCGTCATGCGGTCTCATGATCCGGTAATCTGTCATTTGCTGATTCGACTCAAAACCGTATCCCTTCAGTTCAAGCGCCCCCCGTTTTATCTCGATATATTTATCGGAATAGATCTTAGCCGTTTTTTGATCCCAAAAAAGCTCATCACTCTTGAATTCGTGCCCTTGCATATTCTTTACCTCAACATTCCCTTTCACGCGCCACAGGCTTTTTGCGTTGTAGTGCCAGGCCGTGTCAGCAATAACGGTAGCTTCGACATTAAACCGATCATCGAATCTTTCCAGGTAAAAGCCTTCGGGAAAATAAGAGAACGGTTCTTTGGCCTTGTCATATACTTCCCACACATCGGCTGCTATTTTATAACGGGTTTTCCCCGAGTCGGAGATAAGCTGCACGGCCGAATCCGTAACCATGGAAGGCATGGTTTCCGGATCGAATTTCATATGGACCAGCTTTTCATCTTTCTTTCCACACGATCCGATAAAAAGAAACATAACAACCCCAAAAACTGCGGTTGTTATGTATTTTAATATATGTATCTGTTGTCGTTCTTTCAACAAATCGCTGGTTTTATTTCAACCTTACCGTGGTAGACTCACCTATCCATCCGGGGACAAAAACGGACTCACCTGCCTTGATACCCATCATGAAAGCCGTTTCGGTATCCATGAAATAACCGGAATAAGTATTGATTAAGCCATTTGCTTTTCCACTAACGCTAGGATCAACGGATCTGGCCTTTTGCAACTTGTCAACTGCCGCACAGAAAACGAGGCCTCTCTTTTCGGTTTCCGGGAAAATATTTTGAGCCGATGCTGCATATAACTGTGCGATCAGGATATACGCTTCTCCGTTGTTGGGATTGAATTCCAATGCATCGTATGCGGCCTGGCGCGATTTGGCGAAGTTACGTTGATTGGAAAAAATACCTGCCAATTGCATCATGTAATCGGAAGCTTTATTTTTGTCTGTTTCCAATTGGGCACCTTCGTGGTAGTACTTGATGGCAGTATCGTAATCCTTATCTCTCAGGCTCTTGTTAGCCAACCCGATAGCTGCACCGGCAGAAGGTTCGAGTTTGTAAAGGTATTCCGACGCGGTAAAATACAAGTCAGATTCACTGCAACCTACCGATCCCAGGGCATTGATCACTTCGTTCAGAAATGCTTTGTCTGCCTTGTTGGGTTCCACCTTATCGGCATAGTAATCCGTGAGGGTCTTGCAATCGCCGGCTCCACTGCTTACAAATGCTTTCACGATACCTTCCTTCACCAATCCCAGGTAATCGGCATTTGCTTTATCGTTTGCGGCATTTGCTTTGCTGATAGCTTCGTCTACATAACCGGCAACGGTAAAATAGTCGCTTATATACTGATTTTTCTTGGACGGGTCAGTCAGAAACTGAGTAAGTGAGGCAACCATATAATAGGAATAAGCATCTTTAGGTTCCATCTCCGATTTCATTTCCTTAAGGGCTTCCCCTAACCATTGATAAACAATCTTCGAATCCGCTTTATCACCCATCAGTTCCATATAGTCATAGGCCTTGTATGCCAAAACGGTACCTTTTTTGTCATCCGAATAATATTTCAGTCGGGTATCGTATATCTCCATTGTTTTATCGAGATATTGTTTCTTTTTGGCAGCATCGGTCTCCGAAGCATATAAACTCTTGAAGATACGTGGTCCTAATATATATATATTTCTACTGGATGCGGGGCAGTTCTCGTAAACAGCATTCCAGGGCGTTAATGCTTCCTTATAATTTTCAGCCTTAGCAGAAGTCGTCATAAGGCTCAAATTCATACGGCATTTTACGCTGTCTTCCCCATGTCCGAAAGGAGCTTTTACCGGATCGTATCCTGCTTTCTGGGCGCTAAGACCTGCAATGGTTGCTATTGCAAGGAATCCTGATAATAATAATTTTCTCATATTCTTTTTTTTAAATTTTTGTTTTTTAATCCCGATTTTGGTTGTTAATAGGACAATATGCTAAATAAAAAGTTTAATCTGTTTTGAATTTAAACGTCACAAAGATACAAAAAATCAGTTAAACTGTCTTTTGAAAAACCAAAATTCATTGATATTCATGTTCAAGGAAATTTTAAACATATCTTGCTTAATCATGTATGGCAAGTCGGGACGCTGAGATGTGTAACCAAATCCGATATTAAGCAATGACAACCTTCCGGACATAGAATCCCTGAACGGCAACCCCAATCCGAAGTTAATTCCATACTCTTTAAAACCTCCAACCCCTACACTTTGATTGGTAGATGGATTATAAACGCTGACGTTGGCATATGAATTTCCGTAGGAAATACCGGCCCTTAGGCGTACTCTACTGAAAAAATCACGGCTGTACGGATCGACAACGTATTCTGCGCCTGCATTGATCCTGTAAGCGTTATTGAACCGATTTTCAGGGGTCAATCCGTCTAAAACCTCGGGATAATCCAATCCGTTCCATTGCTGAAAAGTTCCGTCTAGTCCTACAAGCAGATTTGTATTGGAATAAGTTACTCCCAATCCATAGGTTGCCGGCAAATGAAACTGCTGACTGGAAAGAGTATCATCACGCAGCACTTCACTCGGATTTTGATAGGGATTGGTATAAGGGTCTGACAGAAACATCATTTCCGTTGCATAAACATCGGACTTTGAAGCTAATTTCGGACTGAAAACAGCTCCTAACGTAAACGAACTTGTCTTGTCGACAGGGAACGTGACCTGTGCTCCAAAATCATATTTTAAATCCCGGATGGAATATTTTTTCTTTTCTTCACCAATAGTAGCACCCGTCGCAGTTCTCGGCACAGACACGCTGCTGTAGCTGAAATTCCCAAAAAGATAAGAAACGTTAGCTCCAACGGAGAAATACGGAATGGGTTCATACGCAATTCCAGCATAAATCTGGCTCAACCCTCCAGTTCCACGAAATACTTCCTCGTAAACGATATCGGAAAGCGAACGTGTCTGCCCATAGTTATATCCTACTTTCGAATACGGCAAAAGCCCAATGCTGGCACCAACCTTGCTTAGGACAGGAAACTGTATGGCAATATAATCGAGATTCCCGTTGTAAAAATTCTGCTTGTTCAGTCCGTCGCTGTAAGAAGCATAATGCCCCGAAACACCAAGGTCAAAAATAAACGTAAGTGAATCGAGTTTGGAGTATGATGCCGGATTTCCGGGATTCACCTGCTGGCTTCTTCTGAGTCCGTAGCTGATTCCACCCATAGCTTCGGAGGCACCCAACGATTGGTTGGACAAAAGGCCGTAACCGTACCTGCCGTATGGTGAGTTAGACCCTACCTGTTGTGCAAAAATAGCGGTGGTGACAGTAAAGAAAACAAGTAACGAGAGATGACGTTTAGTTGTTATGTTCATTCTTTTTCATTAAAATCAACAAGACGTTGGTCGATTGTTTCATAATTTATTTTTAGGGTACAAAGATGATGTTTTTTTGCGATGCAACCAACAAAAGAACAGAAAGTTCGTGTTAAAAAGATTAAAGAGCGTTTATTTGTATTTATTATAAGAAATGATTTCGCCGTTTGTTTTGCGTTTTTTGGGACGAACGGCTTGGGTACTGTATCCGACAACAATGTCAAGCCATACTCTCTTAGAGTCGGGGATTGACAACAATTCACGCATCTTCGGCTCATTGAACCAACCGACAATGCAAGACCCCAAACCTTCGGCATGAGCTGCCAGCACGACATGAGCCGCTACTATTCCCAGGTCCATTTGTGCATAGTCCTTTTGTTTTACCCAGCCTCCAATCCCCGATGTGAGGTTCACTCTTTCCTCAACCAACAAAATATGGACCGGGGCCTGCTTGGTAAAATGGTTCATACCCAATGCACGCGCAGACGTGGCATCTGCCACTCTGTTTTTCAGTTCAGGATCATCCACGACAACCATGTGCCAGGGTTGCGCATTGCATGCTGACGGTGCTAACCGAGCAGCTTCGAGGATACGTTCAATTTTTTCTTTTTCGACCGGTCTATCGGGATCGAATGCTCGGTCGCTCTGCCGGGTGGAAACAAATTCAAGAAAATCCATACATTAGTCGTTTAGGACTGCAACGCCACAATCCTGCTGATATATTTACCGATAATGTCGAATTCCAGGTTGACGACTGTACCTTTTTCTATCTGATGAAAATTGGTCATTTCGTATGTAAAAGGTATGATCGCCACTTTAAAGGTATCTTTGGTGGGTGTCACCACGGTTAAACTTACACCATTCACCGTAACCGACCCTTTATCTACCGTCAGGTATCCCTTCTTTGCCATCTCCTTATCGAAACGGTACCGGAAGGTGTAATACCAACTACCATCTGCTTCAACTACATCGGTACAAACGGCAGTTTGGTCAACATGCCCCTGAACGATATGCCCGTCCAACCTGCCGTCCATTTTCATGCTACGTTCAAGATTCACCTTGCTACCCACCTGCAACAATCCAAGATTGGTGCGGTCGAGCGTCTCCTGAATGGCGGTTACGGTGTATGCATCACCCTCTATGGATACCACTGTCAGACAAACTCCGTTGTGCGCAATGCTCTGGTCGATTTTTAATTCGCTCGTGAACGAGCACCTTAACGTGATGTGCAGGTTACCCTTGTCTTTTTCCAATGCAACCACGGTTGCAGCTTCTTCAACAATTCCGGAAAACATAATTATTTAGTTACGATTTGTGATTTACAAAATCAGATGTAGAAGTCAGACTTTAAGACTTTTTATCTGTTACCTGAACTTTCAACCTCTCCAATTCTTCAATTATTTGCTGCTTGGTTTCATCACAGACCGCAACCAACGGCAGCCTGAGCTCATTTTCGATGTAACCCAATTCACTGAGCATGCATTTTACTCCCGCAGGATTCCCATCTTTGAAAATCAACCGGATAGCTTCTGTAAAACGCACATTTCCCGTTTCAGCCATCTTGAAATTACCGGCTAACGCCTGATGTATCATTTCAGAAAACTCTTTAGGCAAAGCATTTCCCAAAACAGATATAACTCCTACTCCACCGGATTTTATCAGATCAAATGCAATTCCATCGTCGCCGGAGATAACGGAGAATCCTTCGGGACGGCCAGCAATAATTTGCCGGATCTGATCCATTTTCCCCGATGCTTCCTTGATGGCCACAATATTCGGACAAGATTTTGCCAGCCGCAACGTAGTTTCGGCTTCCATATTCACACCGGTTCTTCCGGGAACATTATACAGAATAATCGGCCGTGGTGAAACCTCACTCAAAGCACGATAATGCTGAAAAAGCCCTTCCTGGCTGGGTTTATTGTAATATGGAGTAACAGATAATACTCCTGCAATGTTTGAGAAATATGATACCTTGAGTTCATGAACGATTTCAGCGGTATTGTTTCCTCCAACTCCTACAATAAGGGGGAGACGATTGTTGTTTCTCTCCACGATGAATCGCACAATTTCGGTTCGCTCATCGCGTGTCAGTGTTGGGGTTTCAGCGGTAGTTCCCAGTGCAACGAGGTAATCAATTCCCCCATCTATCTGATAATCTATCAACCGGCCCAACGCATCGAAATCGACTGATTTGTCTTTTTTAAACGGTGTTATCAGGGCAACACCTATCCCTTTTAAGTTGATTTTTGACATAAAAACAGGTCTTTCATTTTTCCTGAGAAAGCCTCCCGACAACATATGGATACTTCGGATCGCAAAGTTACATTTTTTTCAACCATATCCACATAAATTGGACAATTACTTTTAAAAGGAAATCACTTTAATGGATTGGTATTTTTGTTGAAATTCGAAATTTAACTGTAGCTTAACTTGTTTTTTCATTCTGTTTACGTACACATTAGCATTTTTATTATTTTTGTCGGCGATATTTCCGGAAAAACCCCTAGCTCATTAACATAATTTAACGCCGATCAAGTTATTTATTTCATCCTGTTTACGTACACATTAGTATTTTCATTATATTTGTCCGGATATTTCCGGGAAAACTCCTGTTCGTTTTCTCAACTTCGCAATACATTTTGGCAAACATATCTTTTAATTCTGCAGAGACAAACACGTAAAATGAAACACATGAAACACATAAAACACTGTTTTTATGTTGCCCTTCTTCCGGTATTCTTTTCTGCATGCAACGTAGTAAAAAGTGAGTTGAAGCCTACTCAGATAGGAATCTGTACAAATCTTGCCAACGGAGAAAAAATGCAGCAATACGGATACACATATGTGGAAGAAGGTGTCTCCAGATTTCTTGCACCGACAAAGCCGGAGGAAGAGTTCGAGATAATATTGAATGAATTGGCCAACTCCCCTTTGCCTGTTAAAGCCTGTAACAGCTTTATCCCCGGAAACCTGAAAAGCGTTGGTAATGAAGCTGCTCACCACGATATTTTAACGTTTGCAGAAACCGCTTTCCGCAGGGCACAACGAGCCGGAGTGGAAATAATTGTCTTTGGAAGTGGGGGTTCACGTTCCATCCCCGAAGGATTTCCACGCAAAAAAGGCCGGGCACAATTCATCGAATTAGGCAAAAAAATGGCGTTAATTGCTCAAAAATTCAACATAATCATCGTATTGGAACCCCTTAACACTACAGAATGCAACTTTATCAATTCCGTATCGGAAGGAGGAGAAATCGTTAAAGAGATCAATCATCGTCACTTCATGCTGTTGGCAGATCTGTATCATATGAAAATGGAAAACGAAAGTCCGGATACCCTTGTAAAGTATGGAAAGCTGATCAGGCATGTTCATATTGCGGAAAAACAGGACAGGGCTGTACCGGGTACATACGATGAGGACTTTCGCCCTTACTTCAATGCCCTTAAAAAAATGGGTTATAGAGGAAAAATATCCATTGAAGCTCGCTGGATAGATTTTGACACCCAGATACCGACAGCAATGGAAACGATAAAAAGACAACTCAATAATTAAAAATATGGAATCAAGAAGAGGATTTATTAAAAAATCGGCACTCGGAGTGGCAGGAATAGCACTGGGAAGCACAATGGACATGTCGGCAAAAAGTTATGCCGGCATTATCGGAGCGAACGACAGGTTAAACGTAGCCATCATTGGGCTGGGACGCAGGTTAAGTGCGTTTTACGAACCAATCGCCTTGAAGGGAGCTAATGTACAGTTACTTTACCTCTGTGATGTGATGGAGAAGCAACGTACCCGGGCAATGCAGAATTTTTCTAAACACATCAGCTACCAACCGAAATCCGAAAACGATATACGCCGGGTGCTCGACGATAAAAAAGTGGATGCTGTATTCAACGCAACACCCGACCACTGGCACACGCCCGGTTCCGTAATGGCCATGAAAGCCGGCAAACATGTGTATGTTGAGAAACCATGCAGCCACAACATGTTCGAAAATGAAATTCTGGTAAAAGCCGCCCAAAAATTCAACAAGATAGTGCAGATGGGTAACCAGCAACGTTCCTCGGATCACACCGTTGAAATCATAAGGGAGCTACACCGCGGCGTTATCGGAAACCCCTATAAGGCAGTAGCCTTTTATGCCAATACAAGGGGTGAAGTACCGCTCCAGAAAAAAGCGGCCATTCCTGTCGGACTGGATTGGGAGTTGTTTCAGGGGCCGGCACCCCGCCGCGATTATACCGAAGAGACCTGGGATTATAACTGGCATTGGTACGGCTGGGATTACGGAACGGCCGAAGCAGGCAACAACGCCACACACGAACTGGATGTTGCACGCTGGGCACTGAACGTTGATTTCCCCCTAAACGTTGAAGTGGAAGCCGCCAAGCGACATTTCGCCAACGACGGATGGGAGATGTACGACACTATGGATGCTACATTCCGTTTTGCCGGTGACAAAATAATCAAGTGGGATGGTAAAAGCCGGAACGGGCACAAGACCTACGGAGCGGACAGAGGAACAATTATTTATGGCAGTGAAGGTACCGTCTTCGTAAACCGGGATAAATACATTCTTTACGACCGAGGGGGGAAAGTGATGAAAGAAAGAACTTCTACTTCAAGTGAAGCAGGTACGGCACTTGGTGGAGGTGGCGACATGACTACCGGCCATGTGATCAACTTCTTCGATACTATCAGGGGTAAGTCGAAACTTACCGCACCCATTGACGATGCGTCCATCAGTAATGCTATGGTACATTATGCCAATGTAGCGTATCGTATCGGTAAGGGTTTTGATATCGATGACAAAACCGGGCGTATGTTTGACCGGGAAGCTATGAAACTATGGAACCGGGAATATGAACCCGGATGGGAGCCAACACTGAAATAATTTAATTTCAATACGATCAATTTTAAGCTTTAAATGAGATGAAAAATTCAAGACGTGATTTTATAAAAAAATCGGCACTCGGTGTGGCCGGAATAACGCTGGGAAGCACGATGAATTTGTCGGCTAAAAGTTATGCCAATATCATCGGCTCCAACGATAAAGTGAGGGTAGGCATATTGGGTTTTTCCAACCGATTCAGAGGTGCACTCGGGAAATCATTCCTCAAATATGCCAAAGAGATGAACTTCGAACTCTTTACCGTCTGCGACATTTGGAATCGTCGCCGAGACGAAGGACAAGCCTGGTACAAGGAGCAAGCCGGAGGAGACCTCAGAACCGCCAGAAACACCGATGAGCTCTGGTCTCAAAAGCCCGACGCCGTAATTATCAGTACCGCAGATTTTCAACATGCGCTTCATACCGCCGAAGCAGTCAGGGCCGGATGTGATGTATATGTGGAAAAACCTTTCGCTGAAACCATGGACGATGCTAACTTTGCGTTGAAAGCAGCCAAAGAGACTAACAAGGTTATTCAGGTTGGATCACAACGCCGGAGCGGAACAAATTACCACGCTGCATACGACTACATTAAATCGGGAAAATTCGGCAAGATCATTGCCGTGGAAATGACATGGAACGTCAACCAGCCCGGACGATGGCGTTTACCCCAACTCACCAGAGAAATCCGCGAACAGGATACCGACTGGAAACGCTTTTTGATGAACCGCCCCTACGAACCGTGGGATCCGCGAAAATACCTGGAATACCGCCTGTTCTGGCCCTATTCATCCGGCATACCCGGCCAATGGATGGCACATCAGATCGATACCGTACACTGGTTCTCAGAACTGGATTATCCCCGGTCAGTAGTGGCAAACGGCGGGATCTACATGTGGAACGACGGAAGAACCAACTACGATACCATGACTGCTGTTTTTGATTATGGACACGCCAAAGAAAAAGAACCGGGAGAAGGATTCCAGGTAATTTATTCCTCCAGGCAAAACAACTCGTCGGGAGGGACAAAAGAGTGGTATTTCTCCAACGGGGGGAAACTTGACCTGGACACCAACATCATCAACAATGATGGCGGATTGACAGAAAGGCACGCAGGCGATATGGGAATGAAACCCTTTATGCTTGATACTTTCGAATTACCGAAGATAAGTGTGGAAACAGGCTCAGACACAGGCTCAGACCCGCTCACAAATGCGCATATGAAAAACTGGATGGACTGTGTGAGGGCCGGCAATGTAAAAACAAATGCTCCCGTGGAAGCAGGCTACAACCACTCTATCGCCGATATCATGGTTACGGCCGCCTTACGCACCGGACAACGCGCCACATTCGATGAAAAACAAAAACAGGTAATGGCAGGAGGGAAAGTATTCAAGTATTAATTCCATGAGAATCAAAAGATTTAACAGATATAACATGAAAAAAGAATCAAACTCAATGTCCAGAAGACATTTTCTGGCTCTCTCAGGGGCAATGGCAGGAACAACGTTGATCAATCCTTCATCCCCAATTTACGCATCTACAGCAGAAACTTTGCAACCCGCAAAAAAAACTCGAATAGCCATGGTAGGTACGGGTGTTCGGGGAACAGGCATGTGGGGAAGAAGCGTTGTTCAAAGCTATCCCAACTACATTGAATTCGTTGGGCTTTGCGATATCAATCCGGGGAGAGTAGTTTTAGCCAAAGAGACGATGGGGGTTTCGTGCCCTACATTCACTGATTTTGAGAAAATGATGAAAGAGGCTAAACCGGAAGTGTTAATTGTAACAACGGTAGATAATACACACGATCAGTTTATTATCAGGGGGATGGAATTAGGGGCCGACATTATCGTAGAAAAGCCGATGACAACCGACGAGAAGAAAATGCAGGCTATAATCGATGCAGAAAAAAGAACCGGGAAGAAGTGCAGGGTTACTTTTAATTACCGCTATTCTCCTCACCGGGTGAAGATGTGGGAACTCCTTCGGGCAGGAGAGATAGGGGAACTCACCTCCGTCGACTTCCACTGGTATCTGGACACGTCTCATGGTGCTGATTACTTCAGGAGATGGCACAGATTAGTTGAAAAAAGCGGTTCTTTATGGGTTCACAAAGCCAGCCATCATTTTGATCTTCTAAATTGGTGGATTGATAGTGACCCTGAGAGCGTATATGCTTTAGGAGAGTTAAATTTTTATGGAAAAAACGGTCCTTTCAGGGCAGTAAACTGCCGCACCTGTCCCCACACCAGTCAATGTAGTTTTTATTTTGATATAATGAAAAATGAAAACATGAAGCGGTTGTATGTCGATAATGAAAAATACGATGGATATCTGAGGGATGGTTGTGTGTTTAAAAACGACGTTGATATTTACGATAAAATGGCAGCAACAATCCGGTATAAAAACGGCGTTCAGGTTGCTTACTCCCTGACCACCTATTCTCCCTATGAAGGCTACAGAATCGCTTTTAACGGAACAAAAGGACGTATAGATGCATGGATCGAAGAATCAAGGCCTACGAAGGACGTAAATTTTGATGAAATTGTGCTGTTTAAAAACTTCTCCAAAAGGCAATACATTCAAATACCTCACGGCACCTCAGGACATGGAGGTGGAGATGCCTTGCTGAAAGATCAAATCTTTGTTCCCAACACCGAAGACCCATACAAACAGGCTGCCGGCATAAGAGACGGAGCACTTGCCTGCCTGGTGGGAATCGCCGCCAGAAAAAGTATTGCGGCAGGAGCACCTGTTATGATCGAGAGCTTGACGTCAATTAAACCGCAAGCGAAAAAAGAATACAAGAGAGTATAACTGAAATTAAAAAAGCAGAATAAAAATCATCTCCCCTGGATTGAGGCATTTTTTTTATGTCAACCAGTCACAAATGAAAAGAATTTATTGATTTTTTTATTCTAATATCCTGACACTGATGAAGCTACTTCTGAACTTGATTCAGAAGTAGCTTATACACAATTTCACTCATCCTAATTTTTGACAGATATCACTGTCAACAAATTAATTAAGAATATCTGCATACGATAGCTTAACAAAAATCAATACAAAATGCAGGTGAAATCACTTTTATAAATAAGCCTAGACCAAAATATTTTGATTTAAATACCTAAAAATTAAAACTTATGAACCGAGAAGCGCATCCAGAACATACAAGACATTGTCACAAATTTTTATACTTGTTTATTATTTTAACGATTCAACTAATTCTTGGCATACCTATTCTTTATGCTGAATCCGGAAATTGGGTAAATAATGAAAGTTCGATTACTGATCAGTTGCCGACAAAAAAAATAACCGGCAACATTGTTGATATCAACAAGATACCCATAATTGGAGCTAACATTATCGAAAAAGGCACAACCAACGGTACGATAACTGATATTGACGGCAACTTTGCTTTAGAGATTGGAAATAATTCTGTCATATTAATTTCCTATATAGGGTATTTAGACCAGGAAATAAATACTTCTGGCAGGTCAACCTTTAACATCACATTGCTGGAAGATACCAAGCAACTGGATGAAGTGGTAGTAGTCGGTTATGGAACGATGAGGAGAAGCAGCCTAACAGGCTCAATTTCAAGAGTTGAAGCTGAAAAAATAGAAGCCTTCCCCAGTACAAATGTCTTGGATGCCATGCAAGGACAAGCTGCCGGCATCTTTATCACGCCATCGCGTCAACCCGGAGAATCCCCATCTATAAGAATCAGAGGTAGTAGGTCTCTTTCGGCAGGAAACAACCCTTTATTAATTATTGATGGGATGCCGGGTAGTTGGGATAATTTAGTAAGCCAGGACATCGCATCTATGGAAATATTAAAAGATGCAGCTGCTACAGCTATTTACGGCTCCCGTGCTGCAAATGGAGTCGTATTAGTAACTACAAAATCAGCCTCTCAAGGCAAATTGAGTATTGAGGTGGGTTCATACATAGGCATTAACACTTATGATTTTATAAAAATGCAGTCAGCAGAGAAATATGCAGAACTCATTCGGGATGTCATGAGGTACCAAACACACGGCGTTATGAATAAGGAATTATGGGAAAATACTTTTATTGACACAAAAAAAGGGATGGAGATGTTCAATTCAACCTGGGCTGAAAATTATTACGAAAATGGAATAAATTTCGACTGGCAAGAAGCTTTATTTAACAACTCATCATTAAATCAAGGGCACAACATTAGCATTGCTAACCAAACCGATAAAATAGGATACAGATTAAGCTATAACTATCAAGAAGATAATTCATATTATAAAACTGTCAATTTTAGACGACATGTCCTAAGTTCAAATGTCAACATGAAATTAGCAAAATGGTTAAGCTTGGGGATGATAAACCGGATTGTCTTCAGAGAAAATTCTGGCTGGCCGGATAATATGTGGGATAACATGCGCCGTATGACACCTTTCGAGACACCCTATATTGATGATGACTCTTCAAAAGGATTAAAAGATGCGATCGGAAAAGAAAAATATGTAAATGCCCTTTGGAATTATGAAAAAGGCTATCTTGTTCATGAAAATAAAGGAAAAATGGGAGACCTGATCTTAAAATTAGATGTAAAACCAATCGATTGGCTTACCTTAACAACAAATCTTAAAATTGATTATAACGATCGGTCCAGGGGTATTTATAGGGATTCTAAAACCAGTTATCAAAATTTAGGGCTGAATTATGCAAGTATGGAAAAGACTTCTGACTTTGGATATACGTGGAACGGTATCTTAAATTTTGACAAAATATTTAGAGATACGCACAAGATAATGAGTACTGCTGTGGTGGAAGCAATTCAGGAAAAAGATGAATGGGTGGGTGCCTCTTCTCAAAATATTCCCGCACAGTATATGGATTATCATTTTCTTCAATCGGGAATAATAAATAGAGATATTTGGTCGGGATACGAGAAAACCACATTATTATCTTATATGTTCAGAACTCAATATGAATATATGGGAAAATACTTATTCAATTTTGCAGTTCGAACAGACGGATCTTCCCGGTTGGCTGAAGGTAACAAATGGAGAACTTTCCCATCCATGTCGATGGCATGGGTGTTGACTGAAGAGGAATTTATGAAAAATCAGTCCCTTTTTACGGTTCTCAAGCTGAGAGGCAGCTACGGTGAAGTAGGAAATCAAGCCATATCAGCTTATCAAACACTTACTACTTTAACACAAGGCGCTTATAGTTGGGCAGGAAATGGAATTTATACCTGGCAACCAAGCGGAATAGCCAACAAGAGGCTGGGATGGGAGGTTTCAAAAACATGGAATACTGGACTTGATTTTAACATCTTAAAAAATAAATTATCAGGGGGTATTGAACTATACAGCACTATTAATGAAGATCTTCTTATGCAGCGATCAATACCTCAGAGCACGGGATTCAGTAATATTTGGCAAAATATTGGCAAAACATCCAATAAAGGGGTCGAAATATCCTTATCTTCCGAATTGATTTCAAGAAAAGAATTCAAGTGGAACATCAGCTCCATGACTTCAAGGAATTGGAACAAAATCATAGATTTAGCCGATGGGAAAGACAACAGAGGAAATCGATGGTTTATAGGTCATCCGATCAGTGTTATCTGGGATCATAAAAAGACGGGGATTTGGCAAATTGAAGAAGCTGAGGAAGCAAAAAAATACAAAATGGAGCCCGGGGAAATAAAATTAATCGACAGAGACGGTGACCTTGCTTTCACAGATAACGACCGGTTTATTCTGGGACAAAAAGAACCAAAGTGGATTACCTCTCTTCAAAACAATTTGAAATATAAAAATATTGACTTTTCATTCAATATCGTTGGCCAATTTGGCCATCTTATCACTGCAAGCAATTACACTCAAGAATGGAATGCTGACAAAATGATGATTGACGCTGTTGACTGGTGGACACCACTTAACCCGACAAATGATTGGCCGAGGGCGCACACGGCTCAGTCACACAAATTTAACGGCACGTTGTCGATTTTTAACGGCGATTTCATAAAAATGCAAAATATCTCCTTAGGATATGATCTTAGTAGCTTTTTCTCCAAAGTTGACCTAAAAAAACTAAGGATCTATTTCCAGGCAAGCAATCCCTTTTACTTTTACAAATCTTGTCCTCCTGATGTTAATCCGGAACAACCAAACACAATGTACACAATTCCATCATCCTACGTGATGGGTATTAATTTAAATTTTTAAAATACTTTATAAACAGAAAAATATGAAAAAGTTAGTTTTCTTTATATTTGCATTAACTCTTTTTGGATGTCAAGATTTTTTAAAAGAAGAATCCAAGAGCCAGATGACCGAAAATTACTATGAGACAGAGCAGGGGTTATATGAAGGAGTTGGTGGTGTATATACTGTATGCAGAGCATTATACCAACATCACATGTTTCGTCTTAATTACTTTGGTGATTTGGTTGAAAACGCTTCATCAATGAATAATTCCTACGATCAGGCAGCAAACGTTAGCTGGGATTCATTAAACGATGTCTTTGCGAATTTACATAAAGGTATTATGATTATTAATCGCCTTGAGAAGATTATTGGTGAGAATCCGGACAATCAAACAAAAGAAATTTATCTGGCAGAAATAAGGTTATTAAGGGCTTTCTTTTACCAAATTCAAGTAGAGGCATGGGGCAAGTACGGCCATTTCCAAGATAAGGTTTATACAGAATATGACCCGGAGATGCTTAATATAAATCAACAGTCTGTTGAGTTTTTCTATACACAAATTCTGAAAGATGTAAATTATGCGATTGAGAAATTACCAATAAAAGCGGAAGTCAAAGAAATCGGAAAACTCACACAAGGAGCAGCTAAAGCACTAAAAGCAAGATTCTTATTGGCAATTTCTGGATATTCGAACTCTGAATATAGCTCACAACCGGAATACAATTTACATTCAAAATTAGGATATGCTTCGATTGAAAGCCTTTATACCGAGGCTAAGAATTTAGCGTTAAGTGTAATTAGCGATTATGGCTATAAAATGGAAAATGAATATAGCGAAGTTTTCAATGCATACAACAAAACAAGCGATGAAATTATATGGGCTGTACAATGGACAACCGATAAGATGTTCAACGATCCTGCTCAATATTTTCACAGACCTGGGATAGGCCGCACAAGCGAAACATCCGTAATGCATATAAACAATAACGGAACAACAACCGCCTCCACAAAATCGCTGGTTGTCACCCGAATAAACACTGATGGAAAAACACTTAAATACTCAATGCCTTCTCACTCAATGTTTTACGGCAGAGAATACAGGCATATAATGCCTAATTTTCATTGGATAACCATGTATGCGGATAACGATAAACGTAAGCTTGCCAATTTTGAAACGTTGTACGTAAAAATTGATGACGACAAGGCTCCTCCTGTAAACATTACAGATACAGTATGTTATATGCCAATAAGAGCAATTACCGCTGAAGAAGATAAAAGATATAGCGACTGGGTGGCTTCAGGAGATCCCCATGCTTATTTTTTAGATGGATTAAACGAAGTATTTGATATGGATGATCCTTCGTCCGAATACTATGGGGGGCCTCTTAAACATAGAAGCAGATACTACAGCCTGAAAAAGTTTTATGACAGATCGAGGACCGAAATGGGTAAACAGGAGACTGGAAATGCAAATGCAATATTGATAAGACTACCGGAAATGCACTTAATCGTGGCAGAGTGCAACTGGAAGCTTAACTTAGGAGATGAGTCTGTTTATGCTGCTCTCAAACCTATATGGGAAAGATCCTTTACGAACTTGGCTGATGCTGATGTTTATAAAAAAGGAGTTATTGATATTGATTTTATAATAGATGAATATCAAAGAGAATTGGGTATGGAGTTCAACAACTTTTTCATTTTGAAAAGAACACGCAAACTAGTAGACAGAATCAAAAAATACAATCCTAAAAGCAGAGAAGAAACTGTTGATAATATTCAAAGATGGAAAGACTACGTCAATGATAGTCACTATATAAAGCCTCTTCCTCAAAATCAGGTCAATAATTTCAGAAACATAACAAAAGATATGTTGCCTCCCGGGTATGATTACGGATCAATGTAAAGCGTTAATTCATTAGAACTATCTATCAAATTTTATAATTTAGAAAATGAAAAAAATAGTTAAAGCCCTAATCATTGCAGCGCTGATAATGCATGTAAGCTGCCAAGGCACTTCAACAAACGTCAGGTTTAATGTCAGCGAAGAAAAAAAGGCAGTTGAGGTATACGTAAACGATATTTATTTTACATCGTTTATTTATCCGGAAAACCTGGAAAAGCCATGTCTTTATCCTATAAAAACACCCTCCGGAAAATTTATCACAAGAGGGTTTCCCTTGAATCCAAGGCCTTTTGAGAGAACCGATCATCCACATCACATTGGATTATGGTTTAATTTCGGGGATGTAAACGGACTTGATTTCTGGAATAACTCCTATTCCATAAAACCGGAAGATAAAGATAAATATGGGATAATTTTGTTTGATAAAGTTATTGAAGCAGATAACCGGAAAGGGAGATTGGTTGTTCAATCAAAATGGACAGATAATAATGGAAGTATTTTATTGAATGAAAAGACGACCTACATCTTTGAAGGGCTGAAAAACGATATCAGGACGATTGAAAGAGTTACAGAACTGACAGCAAATAAGGAAGTAACTTTTACAGGGAACAAAGAAGGGCTGATCGGTTTGAGGGTAGACAGAACTTTCGAGGAACCGACTCAAAAAGCTGAGAAGTTTTTAGATGCAAACGGAAATGTAACAGAAACTCCGGCCCTGAATAACGAAGGTGTAAATGGATTCTACAGAAATGCAGAAGGTTTAACAGGGGGAGACGTCTGGGGAAAAAGGAGCAAATGGGTTGCTTTAAAAGCTGATAAGGAAGGCGAAACAATCACCATCGTTATCATGGACAATAAAAACAACCCTAATTATCCGGCATGGTCTCACGCAAGAGGTTATGGATTATTTGCAGCCAACAATCTGGGGGGAAAGGTTGTGGATAAGAATTCGGACCCGGTTGAATTGAAGTTGTCCAGCGGTGAGAAAGTAACTTTTAAACACAAGGTTATTATTGCCGGAGATATGAGTGATCAGGAAATAAACAGGTTTTCTGACGATTTTAATTGACCGTGGATTACACATCGTTCACGTAATCAAAAAGCCAGAAGCGAAGATGCTCCTGGCTTTTAACTTAATTTAAACCGGATTAAGAATAACGGATGGAAATTCAGTGTAATTTTAGCTGATTTTTATCCGGCAGAACATCTACCCTTTAAAATCGTAGAGACCATTAAAAAACAACGGTAATTCTCTTCTTTTTTTATGAATGCAATAGCACTTTACTGGATTGCTTTTATAGCCATCTTCATCATTGTGTATGGAATAGACCTCTACGTGACTTCCCACCGCCAAAGAACAATTAGTGTGAAATCATCCTTAACCTGGACAGCCGTATGGATTTCCGTAGCAATAGCATTTGGAGCTTCTCTTTATTTTCTCTTCCCTCAGAATCCGGAAAGCACGGTGCGAACCGGTCCTGTAATGATGACAAAATTTATCTCGGGGTATTTGACGGAATATTCGTTATCCGTGGATAATCTTTTCGTATTTATACTGATCTTTTCAATGATGGGCATTCATCCGAAAAACCAACCAAAGTTACTGAAACTGGGAATTTTGATTTCGGTTGTACTAAGAATTCTTTTTATACTGGTGGGAATGGAACTGGTAGAACGCTTTCACTGGATTATCTACATATTTGGTGTTGTTTTGATTTGGACGGCATACAAGATGGCTTTTTCGAAAGAAGATGAAAACGTAAATCCCAAATCGAACATTCTGTACAAGGGAGCTTCCAGGTTATTCCCCATCGATCCCGACATACATTCGCCTCATTTTTTCACTCAAATAAACGGAAAAATCCACTTAACCAATATTTTTCTTGCCTTGCTTGTTATCGGCTCCACCGACATCTTGTTTGCTGTTGACTCTATTCCGGCTATTATCGGCGTTATAAAAGAAGGTATAAACAACGTCCTTACACTCAGTGAAGAGAACTTTCTTGCCATTTCTTCCAATGTTTTCGCAGTGATGGGCTTAATATCGCTTTTTTTCGCGTTGAAAGGAATTATGGGAATGTTCCGTTACTTGAAAACAGGTGTGAGTTTCATTCTCTTGTTTATAGGCATGAAAATGCTGCTGAGTTCCGTGCATTCGGTAGGAGAATTTTTTGCACACCATTCATGGGTCTCGCTAGCGGTTATCATCGGTACGTTGATTATTTCTATCCTTTTATCCATGCTGATTTCCGAACGAAAAGAATCCGATAAGCTTCAGGAAGCTGTGCAGAAATTGAAAGAAGAAATGGAGGAGTCGAAACCCAAACATGTGGGAAAATTTATGCATTAGTTGATTTTCCAGTACAGAACACGAGAAAGTTCTGTGATTGATGGAATAAATTTTGTAATTTTGCAGTTCACCTTGTGAATAAACATTTTATGAAATTTACCCCGGAAAAATACGCCATTCCCGATGCACCGATGCAACCCTTCATCGATACAGGCGAGATCTGGGATTTCCTCAACAAAACAATCTCCACACCCGTCAAGGTGAAAGAAGTGGTTGAAAAATCACTCGCAAAAAGCAGGCTGAATCTCGAAGAAGTGGCCATACTTATCAATGCTACCGATCCGGGGTCGGTACAACTCATTAAGGAGGGAGCCAAGGAACTTAAGAAAAAAATTTACGGGAACCGAATCGTGCTGTTCGCACCTCTTTATGTGGGCAATAAGTGCTCCAACAATTGTGCTTACTGCGGATTTAAGGCTTCTAACAGGGATGCCGTTCGTAAAACGCTCTCAGACAAAGAACTGGTAAAAGAGATAGAAGTACTGGAAGATAATGGACAAAAGCGATTGATTCTCGTTTACGGCGAACATGCGCAATACAGCCCTGAATTCATTGCCCAAACTGTAAAAATCGCATACAGCGTGAAGAAAGGCAACGGCGAAATCCGCCGTGTAAACATTAACGCGGCCCCACTAGACATAGAAGGGTTCCATACGGTGAAAGAAGCCGGTATCGGCACCTATCAGGTGTTTCAGGAAACCTATCACCGCGAAGCATACAAGACCTATCATTTACGCGGTAAAAAGGCTGATTTCGACTACCGCCTGACTTCACTCGACCGGGCGTTGGAAGCCGGACTGGACGATGTGGGGATAGGTGCACTTTTCGGATTGTACGACTGGAGGTTCGAGGTGATGGGGCTGGTTCGCCACACCAATCATCTGGAGGCATGCTACAACGTAGGGCCACACACCATTTCGTTCCCCCGGATCAAAGACGCATCAATGCTTGATTTGGGCGATGAATATTTCGTGTCGGACGAAGATTTTACCCGGTTGGTAGCTATACTCCGGTTGGCTGTTCCATACACGGGAATGATTCTTACCGCCCGCGAACCCGCGGAGCTTCGTAACCAACTGATTCAGTTCGGGGTATCGCAAATCGACGGTGGAACAAAAATTGAATTGGGCAGTTACGCTGAAAAGGAGCAAAACCATGATCTCAAAAAAGGGCAATTCCGTATAAACGACGACCGATCACTCAACGAAATCATCGACGAGTTGCTTCAGCAGGATATGCTACCGTCCTTCTGTACGGCCTGCTACCGTCTGGGACGTACGGGTGAACACTTTATGGAGTTCTCCGTTCCCGGCTTCATCAAACGGTTCTGCACTCCCAACGCAATACTCACGCTGGCCGAATACCTGATGGACTATGCACCGGAGCACACCGCAGAAAAGGGATGGGACGTGATTGAAAAAAACATTCACGAACTCAACGAAAATGTACAACATCAGGTACGTGAAAGAATAGAAAAAATAAAACGGGGAGAACGGGATTTGTATTTTTAATTGGGGAAATGACCAATTCCAGACCACATATCGGCATTTTTGGCCGCCGGAACACCGGTAAAAGCTCACTGATCAACCTGCTCACGGGGCAGGAGACCGCTATAATATCCGACATACCCGGCACGACGACCGACCCGGTAAAGAAATCGGTCGAGATTCTTGGAATCGGCCCAGTAGTATTGGTGGATACCGCCGGAATTGATGATGCGGGTGAATTAGGAAGAAAGCGCATCGACAAATCACTCGATGCGATAAAGAAAGTGGACTGCGCCGTGTTACTGATTGCGGGAAATCAGTTTGGACAGTACGAACTGGAGCTTATTCGGCACTTTGGGAAATTCGGTATCCCCTACCTCATCCTTCACAACAAAAGCGACCTGTCAAAAATTGCTGCCCTCACAAAAACCGCAATAAAACACCACAGCGATGCCACGGTTCTCGATTTCAGTGCAAAAGATCCGGGAGATTCGGAGAAAATAATTGATGCACTAAAGAAAATAATACCCGGGGAAAGCCAACAACACAGAACGCTTATAGGCGATCTGGTAAAACCGAAGGACACAGTATTGTTCATAACTCCCATTGACAGCGAAGCTCCCGAAGGACGACTGATCCTGCCGCAAAACCAGGCCATACGCGATGCTCTGGATAACCATTGCATTGCAGTAGTGGTAAAAGAGACCGAGTTGGACGATTTTCTGAAGCTAGGTATACCTCCAGCGCTTGTTGTTACCGACAGTCAGGCCTTTGGCTATGTGGCAACACGCATTCCCGAAAACGTTCCGTTAACAAGCTTCAGCATCCTGTTTGCCCGACAAAAAGGCGATTTCAATGACTACCTGCAAGGCACTCCTCACCTGTCTAAACTAAAAGACGGGGATAATATCCTTATGTTGGAAAGCTGCACTCATCAAACCAACTGCGACGATATCGGACGGGTGAAGATACCGCAACTCCTCCGGAACTTCACCGGTAAAAACCTATCGTTCACCGTTGTAGGCGGATTGTCGGAGATTGCACCCATCGATTATTCTCTCGTCATCCAATGTGGGGGATGCATGGTTACACGCAAACAACTGATAAACCGGATAAAACCGTTCACGGAAAAGGACATTCCAGTCACCAATTACGGAATGGTCCTCGCGTATGTAAACGGTATTTTTGAACGGGCAACGAGAATGTTTTTATGATTCCAACCCTATTGCATAAACAGAAACTTCTCCAAGAAGATTTAGTCCGCCTACTCTGCACCGAGGGTGAGGAAAAGCAACTTTTGTTTGATTATGCCGCTAAAATCAAACAAGAGAACGTGGGCAACACCGTTTATCTGCGCGGGCTGATCGAATTTTCCAACATTTGCGAAAAGAATTGTTATTATTGCGGTATCCGCCGGGATAACACGCACACACATCGGTACTGTTTGTCCTGCGATGAGGCATTGGAAGCTATCCGGTTTGCCTACGAAAACGGATTGGGATCCGTCGCCATCCAAAGCGGAGAACTCACGTCGGATACATTTACCCGAAAGATCGACTCCTTACTGAAAGAAGCCATGCGTATTACCAACCGGGAAATCGGCATTACCCTCTCTTGCGGCGAACAGCCTGAAGAGGTCTATCGCCGGTGGTTTGAGAGCGGAGCCAGCCGCTATTTGCTCCGTATCGAATCCTCCTCCGGAGAACTTTACCGTAAAATACATCCCGACGATGATACACACCGTTTTGACAAACGCCTGAATGCCCTGGAATCGCTAAAAAAAATAGGTTACCAAACAGGAACAGGCGTCATGATCGGCCTACCGTTTCAGACTGTCGAAGACCTGGCAAACGATTTGTTGTTTATGAAGCAATTCGACATCGATATGTGTGGTATGGGCCCCTACATCGAACATGCACAGACTCCACTCTACAAAAACAAGAGTGAACTGCTTTCGCTGCGGGAACGATTCAATTTAAGCCTTAAAATGGTAGCCCTCCTGCGTATCCTCATGCCCGATATCAACATCGCCGCGACCACCGCCTTGCAATCCATTGAAAAGGAAGGCCGCGAAAAAGCCATCCTCATCGGCGCTAATGTACTGATGCCCAACATCACTCCGAAACAGTACCGGGATGATTATTCCCTTTATCAGAACAAGCCCGTCTCGCAACAGAGTAACGAGGAGAACCTGCTTTTTCTCGAACAACAGCTTAAAAGCATAGGCCACGAGATTGGCTATTTCAGGCAGGGAAATTCCAAGCATTACAAAACGCATCAGATCTCCTCAAACCGTGCCGTAAAGAACCTCAACTGCCTCGGTTCATAAACAAAACGAAGCCCCTTGATTTTTTCCTTGTGTTTATACAGGTTGATAACCGCATCGGCCACCACATCCATGTGACGATAGGTATACACACGGCGTGGAATGGTTAACCGAACCGTTTCCAACTTGGGCGCATGGTTTTTGCCCGTGTTTTTATCGCGTCCGGCAGAAACGATGCCTCGCTCCATGCTTCGAACACCCGATTCTACGTAGAGGTTTGCCGCCAGGCTTTGCGCCGGGAATTGATCTTGCGTGAGGTGCGGGCAGAAACGGCGCGCATCCAGGAAAACGGCGTGGCCCCCAACAGGCTCTATAATAGGAATTCCAGCCGCTTTGAGTTTATCACCCAAATAACGGACCTGCTTGATGCGGTGCTCTATATATTCAACTTGCGTAGATTCCTGCAATCCGATAGCCATGGCTTCCATATCGCGTCCGGCCATTCCGCCGTATGAAGGCATTCCCTCGTAAACCACCACCAGTTCTTTTGCAGCGGCAAACAGGTCCTCATCGTTCATGCACAAAAAACCGCCGATATTCACCAGACAGTCCTTCTTTCCGCTCATGGTGCAACCATCGGCATAACTAAACATTTCGCGGACGATTTCCTGGATCGATTTACCGGCAAAGCCCTCTTCCCGTTCTTTGATGAAATAGGCATTCTCCACGCATCGGGTGGCATCGTAAAACACGTTAATCTTGTATTTATCGGCCAGTTGCCTCACCTCCCGCATGTTTTTCATGGAAACAGGCTGCCCGCCCGCCAGATTCACGGTAACGGCGAGGCAGACATAGGCAATGTTCTCAGCCCCTTTTTCGTCGATAAGTTTTTGCAGTTTGTTCAGGTCGATGTCTCCTTTAAACGGAATGTCCAATCCGGCGTCGTGCGCCTCATCGCGGATGATATCGACAAAAATTCCGCCGTTGCGCTCCTGGTGGTAACGCGTGGTGGTGAAATACATGTTTCCGGGTACGAATTGCCCGGGTTTAATGGCAATTTGCGAGAGCAGGTTCTCAGCCCCGCGCCCCTGATGCGTAGGCACCAGGTGTTTGAATCCGAAAATTTCCTGCACGACTTGTTCCAGATGATGAAAGTTCTTGCTTCCGGCATAGGCTTCGTCGCCCATCATCATACCGGCCCACTGCCTGTCGCTCATGGCATTGGTTCCGCTATCGGTCAGTAAATCAATATACACATCTTCGGAGTTGATCAGGAAAGTGTTGTATCCGGCTTCCTGGATAACTTTTTCCCGTTCTTCACGGGAGATCATTTTAACGGTTTCCACCGTTTTTATGCGGAAAGGCTCCGCAGGATAGTCGTTTAAATTCATAATAGTGGTATTAATGTGTATTGGCATTATACCCCAAAATTATGACAAAAAGACGAAATAACAAAAGAATTTAAGTGTATCTTTTGAAAATAACTAACAAATAGAAATAATCGCGTTTCTAAATGACAAAAGAAATGTAAAAATTAAAACTCCTAATAACCAACAAAATGACGACTTTCAGTTCAAAGAATTAATAATGCGCGTTTTCTATTTTCGACCGATGGCAAACCAATACATTTTGTTTACTGCCGTGCCAGTTATGAAAACCGTTTCCCTGGCAATCCTTGAAACGCCTGCAATCTTTGCATTGACCCACGCGCATCCAGTTCCTGTCGCGAAAAGAGTTGAAACGTTGTTCCCATACGTCGTTGAAATTATCGGTGTAAATGTTTCCCTGTGAAAAAGAGCGATCGATATTGGGACAAGCCGATATGGAGCCGTCAATGAGGATAGAGCCGATATTGATACCCGCCCTGCAGAAATAGAAACTCTCCCGGACTTTCCATTCGTATTTCCCCACAAATCCTTCGCAACTAAACTTCACATCGATATCGCCCTCATTCTCCCTCAACTCCCGAATAAAATCCATCAAATAAACAAATTCCTCATCCGAGAGCGACAACTCCTCGTTTTGGACCGCCCGTCCTATCGGAATAATGGTAAATAGCCGCCATGCCTTCACCTTGTGGCTTTTAAGAAACTCCTTGATTAGGGAAAGTTCCGAAATATTTTTTTTGTTGACACACGTGACCACATCGAAGTTTAACCGGAGCGAACGGACTGCCAGGTCGATTGCCGCGACCGCCCTGTCGAAACTTCGCGGATTGTTTCGCAACCAGTTGTGTGACTCCGGCATCCCGTCCAAGCTGATGGTAAGCGCTCCCAAACCGGCGTTGAGTAACGAATTATGTACCGCTTCATCGTAAAAATACCCGTTAGAAACCATGGACCAGCGCATTCCGCGCCGGCGGATTTCACGTCCGCACGCAGGCAGATCTTTTCTCAGTAACGGTTCACCGCCGGTAACGACAACCATCAGGTTTTTTGCAGGGTTTTTAATGGTGTCAAGAGCTTTCAGAAAATCTTCCATCGGCATATCCCGATAGTTACTTTGCTTTGAACAATCGCTTCCGCAATGCAAACAATCCAGGTTGCACCGGGTCGTGCACTCCCAGAAAAGGTAGCTAAGCTCGTGGCGCCGCGTTTCAACCGCTTTGAACTTCCGGAACAAGGCGCGTTTAACAGACGGAATCATTTCCCGTTTTCCAGTTTAATATCGAGGTAGATTTTATCTTTCACGATAGAGACGAGGCTGTCTTTCCTGATAAATGTTCCGTTGTCGACTCCATCCACATCTTCGAAACTGATTTGAAGCTGATCCGATTTGACGGTGTAAAAAGAAAACATCCCCTTGTCGTCGGTCACCGTATGTTGCAATGAGGCCGCCGAAACTTTGATGCCTTTAATGGGTTCGCCGGTTGTTTTGGAAACTACTTTGCCTTCTACAAACACATCCAAGCCAAAATCCTGCGGCGTACCGTAACAAGCCTGAAATATAAAAAGCGCTGTTGTAAAACTCAATCCGCCCACAATGTTTCTTATCCAATTTTGCCTCATAATGCTATTTTTTAGGTTATCAAATTTGAGACTGACCTCGTTTTATTCAGATGCAGTTTTAAGAAAAACGCTGCGCCAGACAAGGTTAAATTTTATTAATTGCTCAACGTCCAAGCAAATCGGGACGCAACCGTTTTGTACGTTCATGCGCCTGTTCCAGCCGCCATTCTGCAATTTTACGTTCGTGCCCCGAAAGAAGCACATCGGGTACACGCCAGCCCTTGTATTCCGCGGGACGGGTATAAACGGGGGGTGCCAGCAAATTGTCCTGAAACGAATCGGAGAGTGCCGACTGCTCATCACCAATAGCCCCGGGGATTACCCGGACAACGGCATCGGCAATCATGGCTGCGGCGAGTTCCCCTCCGGTAAGCACAAAATCGCCGATGGATATTTCACGGGTTACCAGGTGTTCCCGTACCCGGTAATCCACACCCTTGTAGTGCCCGCAAAGTATGATAAGGTTCTCCAGAAGCGACAATTCGTTGGCGGTTTTTTGCGAAAACTGTTCGCCATCGGGCGTAGTGAAAATCACCTCATCGTAATCGCGCTGCGATTTCAGGTGACTGATACAGCGGTCTATCGGTTCGATTTGCAACACCATCCCCGCTTCGCCTCCAAAAGGGTAATCGTCCACACGACGGTGCTTGTCGAGCGTGTAATCACGCAGGTTGTGCAGGCCGAACTGCACCAGTCCTTTATCTTGCGCCCGCTTTAGAATGGAACAATTAAGCGCTCCTTCTATCATTTCCGGCAAAACAGTAATTATATCGATTCGCATAGGGGTATGGGTTAAGAGCCTGTACCGGTTCCTTCCTGTGAACTACCGCCCTGCAAAACGTCCTCGTTGGTAATGGTGCGCTGAACTTTCCTTACCGAAGATTTCAAGTCTCCGAAACGGTACGTCAGGCTCAGGCGGAAAGTGCGCATCGGGTTTTGAAAATTCATTTTCTGAACGAATCCTTCACCCGTTGTTGTCAGCTTGAAATCGCGGTACTTGTGAAAGGGAGTGGTTGTATTAAGGGAAACATCCAGCTTTTTGTTAAAGAAACTTTTCATGGCGCTGAACGAATAGAAATAAAAGGCCGATTGGGTGGTTTGCAGTTGTATGTTGCTCGTAAATATTCCTCCGTTTGCACTCAGCCTCACGTCTTTGGGCAATGTGAATGTTATCCCTCCGAAACCGCGACCCGAAAATCCGCTGTTCCTTACCCCGGCATTCTCCGTGCTTTGAATATCGGTATAACTGAGGGAGCCGTTCACGTTCATCCGGATAACCGGTGTGGGCGTCCAACTAAGATATCCATCAAGCCCTATTGATTGATTTCTCCCGATATTATCGTAGGTATTGTGAGTTACCCCTTCTCGGCCTTGATATTCATCTATAAATATTCTTGATGTGATGGCGTTTTGGGTAAACGAATAGCTAAGCGTGGCGTTGAAGTTCACTTTTTGTGAAAACGAACCGTAATTGATATTAAGATTATGGGTCTGTTCCGCGTCCAGGTTAGGATTTCCGTAACGGATGTTGTTGGGATCAGAATCGTTTATATAGGGATTCAGATACCAGATACCCGGGCGTGATATCCGCATATTGTAACCCCACCGCAGGGTTTTCGTCATTCCCAACTGATAGGAGAAAGCGGCAGAAGGAACCATATCGAAGAAATCGGAATGTACAACCGTATCGGTTTGCACGCTCATAAAATGTATCTTCTGGGCAGTGTTTTCTCCCCGAAGCCCCAGCTTCAAACCGAATTTTCCAGCTTTTAATCCGTATCCGGCATATCCCGATGCAATCCGTTGTTCGTGGTCGAGGTCATTCTTACGGCTTTTATCCTCTTCCCATTGCCCTCCGTCATCCGGATTCAGGAAAGTATTGTCACCCCGGCTGGAGTTATCGCGAAATATATACTTCAATCCCACTTCTATGCTGTGTTTGTCGGTAAGAGGATTCACGTAATCGACTTGTCCAGTGTGCTCTTTACCTCCGGCATTGTTGATGCTCTTCATGCGATAGCCCTTAGGGTAAAAATAATTGACAACCTGACTGTATTCACTTTCGTACTCACTGTCGTTGGGGTTTCTTTCAAAACGGTAGGAAACAGTAAGTAACTCGCCTTTCTTTTTAAAAGTCCGCTGATAATCGGTTGTCAGTGTAAATGACCCGAAATGGTTTATCGAATTATTATTCAACAGGTACGAATAATCCCTCGCGCCTTGAGAAAGGACATCTTGTGATGAATTGGAATGAAATTTCCCCCCAAATTGTCCGACAGAAACGTTAAACAGATTCAGTGTATCAGGCTCGTAGCTAAGCTGCGTATTGTAAAACAGTCCACCTCCGTAGTTTTTGGAAGTTCCGTCCTGTGTCAACTCATTTACCGGACTTGGAGCCATTTCTTCCCGGGTAAGTGATGTTTTTGCCTCCGGCCTGTTGTGGTAAAAATAACTTCCGTTTCCGGTAAGTCCGAACTTGCCGTATTTTAACGACAGATAGGCATTGCCACCATATCCCCCAAACGTATCGCCGTTGGCTCCAACAGAACCCGAATAGCCTTCGTCTACCCGTTTATCGGTAATGATGTTTATGATTCCACCCACGCCTTCGGCATCGTATCGTGCTCCGGGATCGGTAATCACTTCCACGTCCTTTATACTGTTTGCCGGCATGCTTTTCAACACTTGCGACGGGTTGTTCGAAATCATGTTTGACGGTTTCCCGTTCAGGTATATCTTAAAGCTTGATGAACCTTTCAGCTGGATATTATCTTCACCGTCGACCGTTACCAGGGGTACCTTACGAAGCAAATCCAACACGTTAGAGGTAGATGATTCGGGATCGTCTTTGGCGCTGTAGGTAAGTTTATCGATTTCCACCTTTACCAACGGACGCTGTGCGGTTACACTGATTTCAGACAACTCGGTAGAGCTTTCCGACATTTCAATTTGCCCGAGATTGACCTGCAATTCTCCGTTTTTCACCTCCACGCTGCGGTTGAAATTATTCATCCCTACAAACTGAAACGTGAATATATAGTCTCCGGCCTGCAGCGTAGTGGTGAAATTTCCGCTGTCGTCGGTAGCAAACTTTTTGATGGATTTTTGTGGTACCGCTTTACTGGCAACCGAAACAGTGGCGTAAGGGAGTGGTTGTTTATCATTCGCACTTACCAGTTGTCCTTTCACATTAGTGCCCTCCGCATAGACCACAACGGAAGCTAGCAGGAGAATCAGTGATAATAGAGTTTGTTTCATAAAGGTACTTATTAAAATTTTAGCAAAAGTAGTTAATAAATTCAAGAGGCAACCTATAAAAGCACCCCCGTTACGATAATTTAGTAAAGGCAGTATTCTTTGATGCTTCTTTTTGCATTTTTAAACATTGGACTTGCTCTTACCCTGTTTAGACGCAATATTGTCCGGTTTTCTTACACTAATAGCGTTAAAAAAATTCTTACTTTTGCAATTAAAAACAAAAGTCGTATGCTCAACATTATCCTCATCATACTATCGGGCATTGTCGTGGGATATTTTGCCAGAAAACTCCCGCAAGTGAAGCATGTGGGATCCGTTATAAGCCTGATCATTATGTTGCTGTTATTTTTCCTGGGCGTTTCGGTAGGTGCAAATGAACAAGTAGTGACAAATTTCAGTACCATCGGCCTTGACGCATTGATCATTAGTTTCGGGGCGACTGTGGGAACTGTTCTCTGTGCCTGGCTGGTGTACTCGACGTTTTTCAGAAGAAAGGGTAAAAATTCATGAAGCAATCCCTTATCTATCTTCTGCTTTTTGCCCTGGGTGTCATTCTTGCTCTTTGGGGACACATCCCCGACGTGTTGCTGAAAGACGATATCTCGAAATGGATTCTTTACGGACTGTTATTTTTTGTTGGGGTACAGATAGGTTCCGGCAAAAACATGTTTACGGCCGTGAAGCGATTCGGGTTCAAGATCGCCCTAGTACCCGTTGCCACCACCGTTGGAACGTTTGCAGGAGCTGCACTAACGAGCCTTTTGCTCCCGGAAAGGAGCTTGATCGATTGCCTGAGTGTAGGGGCTGGATTTGCATACTATTCGCTATCGAGCATCCTCATCTCCGAGTTTCGTGGAGCTGAACTGGGTACGGTAGCCTTGTTGGCTAACATCATGCGTGAGTTTATTGTCCTGGTTTTTACGCCGTGGCTGGTAAAATATTTCGGAAAACTATCCCCTATTTGCGCCGGTGGCGCGACCACCATGGACACAACCTTACCCATGATCACCAAATATTCGGGATCCGACTATGTGGTTGTGGCACTTTTCCACGGAATGGTCATCGATTTTTCCGTACCTTTGTGGGTCAGTTTTTTCCTTACCTTGTAAAAGATAATGAAATCATTTTTTCTAACCATACTCTTTTTCTATGTAACGGCCAACGTATATGCAGCTATCAGGATATACCAGCTTATTCCGGCAAATGCGTGGGTCAGAATTGTCGTAATGGGTATTTTTCTGCTTGGATTTGCCAGCCTGCTTATTTTTTTCCGGTTTGGCGAGGCTATGCCTGTGGGAACTGCCGGCTTCTTCTATCGGTTCGGGACATCATGGATGATCGCCTTCCTGTATGTTTTCATGCTCATTCTCTTTGTCGATTTATTCAGGATCATCAACTGGGTTGCACCTATTGCCGACAAAGAAACTGTTCGTGGCATTTTTCATCACAACGCGCTAACTGCCGTTACAGGTTTGGGGCTTACGGCGTTGATACTTTTGTACGGTAACTGGCAATATCACAACAAAAAACGTTCTCACATAACCATCAAAACCGAAAAAATCGATAAACCGATGAGAATTGTCGGTATCAGCGATTTACACCTGGGATACACCATTTCAAAGAAAGAGCTGAGCAGATGGGTGGAGATGATCAATGCTGAAAATCCAGACATGGTTATTATTGGCGGAGACTTGGTTGACAACCAGTTGCGACCCGTATGGATGCATTCGCTCGACAGGGAATTGCTGAAAATTAAAGCACCCTTGGGAGTCTATGCCTGTACCGGTAATCACGAATACATCTCGGGTATTAAAAACAGTGCAGATTTTTACACCCGGTCGGGAATCACGCTATTGCGTGACTCCGTGCTTCAAACGAATGGGTTAACAATCATCGGACGAGAAGATCATTCCCGGAAGAACCGAAAGACATTGCCGGAACTGATAAAAAACAGTGACAACCGGACTTTTTCTATCCTGCTCAATCATCAGCCTTACTATCTGGATGAGGCAGTGCGGGAAGGAATCGATTTTCAGTTCTCCGGACATACACATCGGGGACAGGTCTTTCCAGCTTCGTTGATAACAGATAAAATTTTCGAACTCTCTCAAGGGTATATTCAAAAGAAGAATACCCATTTCTACGTTTCTTCAGGCTTGGGCATTTGGGGCGGAAAGTTCCGCATTGGCACCCGCTCGGAGTACCTGGTACTGGATTTGGAGAATTAAATTGTTTACTTTTTTATGCGTTCACTTATCGTCGCACTCATTATACATTTCACGCTCAACATCCTTGTTTTCCTGAAGGGTTGGGATGTTTTTAAAACGAAAAAACTCCTCCGGACTTTTTGGATGGTTATTTTCGCCTTCGAACTTTTGGTGTATCTTACGGGATTTGCATTCTACCGCCATCTCCCTCCTGAAATTATCCATCCCATCCGCATGATGGGGACCAGCTGGATGCTTTTCCTGCTATACCTGGGGGGCCTGGTATTGATAGGTGACTTTCTGTACCTGGCGTCCCGGAAGAAACTCACCCGTCCCAAAGAATTATTGAACCAGCCAGCAAAAATGAAACTCACCCTCTTTCTCTCCTCCTTTGCAGTGGTAATACTCACGTTGTCTTATGGCAATTACAAATTTAACCATCCAGAGGTACGACAGGTGGATATACAGGTTGGTAAATCAGCTGGAAAAATGGACTCCGTGAGGATTGCGATGGTTGGCGACTTACATTTGGGATACCTGATCAACCGGGATGACGCACAAAGAATGGTGGATTTAATCATGGAGCAGGAACCCGATTTGATCCTTTTTGTGGGGGATATCCTCGACTCTAGCATCGAACCCGTTCAGGGACAAAGGATGGACGAGGAACTCCGGCGGCTGCAGGCGCCTCTGGGCGTATATTCCTGCACGGGCAACCACGAATACCGTTACGAAGCCGAACGAAAAATACAATGGTTGAACGATGCGGGCATAAAAATGCTGCGCGATTCGGCTGTCCTGATTGACAGCGCTTTTTATGTGGTTGGACGTGAAGATTTTGTGTTCTCCGACCGGTTGCCTTTATCCGAAATTTTGAACCGGCAAAACGTGAATGTATCAAAACCGGTCATCGTCCTGAACCACAGCCCCAACGACCTTGACGAAGAGGTCAATGCCGGAGCCGACATTGCGCTATACGGACACACCCACCACGGACAGGCTTTTCCCGGAAATATTGCCACACGCTTAGTTTTTGAAGTGGCATACGGGTATGCCCGGAAAGGGAACACACATATCTATGTAACCTCGGGACTGGGATTAGCTGGCCCGCAATACCGCATAGGCACGGTTTCGGAAGTAGTGGTATTGAATGTGAAATTTGAGAAGTAAGTTTCAAAACGTAACTTTCAGCGACAAGCCGGCAGAAGTGTTGGCCTGTCCCAGATAGTTGTGCGTATCAATAAAAGGATTCAATTCGACTTTTACAGAACTCAAGTTCCCGCGAAGATCCTGAATATACATATTGTTTACTTTTGCCACCCTTACCGCATCGACAATAGCCCATACATCGAGCGCGATGGTAGCAGCCAACCCGGTAAGCATTATCGCCACACCGGCAGGGTTTGTTTCATACTCCGTGAAAGATCCAAACTGGTTGTAGGTTGTAACTTCATCGTACGACATTAATGCTCCGGCAACAGTAATGCCTGACAGAGCTATTGAACCTCCTAAAAAAGCAAGGCCACGACCTGTTTCCCCACTAAGCATCTGTCCTAATCCCGGAATAAAGAAAGAGGCAAGCCCCATAACCGCGGGATTATTCGGATCTCCGGGTTGTGGCATGTACATTTTATAATCGTATTTTTGTTTGTTGATTTTGTAGGTTTGCGCATGCGCATTAAAAGAAAAGCATCCGAAAAGGATTAATGCTGCAACAATTAATGATTTCATAATATCGATTTTTTTTAAAAATATGCTCTTTATTGTTTTAATCCGCTAAGACGGATAATTGATTTGTATGGATTGGATAATTCTTTCTGCTGCCTGTTCTGCAACTTTATCGTCTCTTCTGCTTAAAACCATCACTTGCCAATAATTTAAATCCTTCACTATTCCTATATTTATAAAAGCAATGTGATATCCGTTCTGGGTATATGTCCCTCGCTGGATAAATCCGGGAAGGTTACGGACAGAATAACTGTCTTCTGAATATACGAAGTTGGTAACTCCTTGCATACCCTTAACTTCGTTAACTGCACCGTCAGCAGCACCTTGCATATTCAGTTCGCCAATCTCGGCTGGATTGTATTTTGCCTCAATCACCCCTACCTTAAATTGATTGTCATTGGACGTTTCAAATGTTTCCATCTTCTCCAGCATTCTTTTTATATTCTCGGGCAACAGGGGTGGTGTCGAAGATTTCAGCTCCCAGGGTGTTTCAAGAGTTAACTGATAAGTTCCGTAGGTTTTCTTTACCCATTGTTCCGAGAGTACCTTTTCATCGGTTTTTTTGTTGTTCTTAAGTGCAGTGACAGCCGCACTACCAAGCCATGAACCGACAGCCGCAAAAATTGTGGTTATTACTACGATAAGAATTTTCTCCTTCAGAGATCTCGATTTGAGTATCTTGCCTTTCTTTATCGGTATTGCGGGTGGCAATTGATCTTCTGTGAAACAGGCGTTTCGTTTAAAATCTTCAAATGTTCCGCCGGGATTTCTTCGCTGCCATTGGGTGAAATTATTGTCGAGCTTCTGTCCGCACGATGTACAGAATACCACATATTCCGATTTCATCTCGTTACGATTGCCGCAGTTGTTGCATTGTAGGTAGTGTATCATGTCGTGTTTCTTCTTTACAAATTTACAAAAATGGTATAACTTTCTCCAGTTGGACCGAGTGTGACCCTTTTAGCAGGACATAATACCCGGCTAAAGGATGTCGTTCCAACTCCTCAATCAATTGTTCCACTCGCTCAAAAACGAACGTATTTTTCATTGTGATGCTCCCAGTTACTCCGTCGGTAAATACAGAACCAACCAGGTAAATTTTATCGAATGACTGCCCGTGCAGATAGTCCAACATTTTCCTGTGTTCAACTTCGGCTATAGGTCCCAATTCTTTCATCTCACCCAAAATGACCGCCTTAGGTAAATCGGATTTGATTTTTGAGAAAAATTCAAGCATGGCTTTCATGCTTGTGGGGTTAGCATTGTAAGCATCAATAATAAGGTCGTTGTGCTGAGTACGTTCAAATTGCGAACGGTTGTTTTTAGGCTCGTAAGCTTCGAGGGCGCTACTGATAAGCTCGGCATTGATGCCAAAATATTTACCTATGGCTGCAGCAGCCAGGGCATTATCGAGGTTATACTCTCCCACGAGATGAGTTTTCACACGGTGAGGGTGTTCAAAAAAATTCCAATCGAAATGCAAGAATGGTGTTTCAGCCGACAATGTACCCGACACAAACAAGCCAGGGTTATCACGTCCGTACAAAATCCTGTCCATTCCTTCCGATTTTTCGCTCAACGTTGAATTATCTTTGTTCACAAACACCTTGCCTTCGTGTTCACGGATAAAATCGTAAAGTTCGCATTTGGTCTTGATTACATTTTCCAACGACCCGAATCCTTCAATGTGGGCTTTTCCGATGTTGGTGATCAATCCGATATTGGGTTCGGCGATCTCACATAATTCACGGATTTCGCCTGGATGATTGGCGCCCATCTCAATGACACCAATTTCGTGCGACTTATTTATCGACAATAATGTGAGAGGCACACCGATGTGGTTATTGAAGTTTCCCTGGGTAAAAGCAACCTTAAACTCCTTGGAAAGGATGGTGGCAATCAACTCCTTCGTGGTCGTCTTTCCGTTTGTGCCCGTAATACCCACAATGGTTATCTTTAGCTTCTTCCGGTGAAAATTGGCCAACTTTTGCAAAGTTTCCAGTACATTTTCCACCACAATTACGCGAGGGTTTTCTGGTTTGTCATTTTCCCACTCATCTACAACGGCGTAAGCACAGCCTTTTTCAATGGCACTTTCGGCAAATTGGTTGCCGTTAAAGCGCTCACCTTTGAGTGCAAAGAAAATAGAATCGTGCGGACAAACCCGGGAATCGGTAGTAACTACCGGATGTTTTTTATAGATTTCGTATAATGCGGAAATTTCCATAATGTTCCTTCTGAACTTATATTTTTTTCGCCGTCTCTTTTGGGAGTGCATCTTTGTGAATAACGATGCTCAACGTTTTGTAACGAACAAAAGCTTCCGACGCATACCACACTCCATCGTAGGGCCCTGTTTTTCCCCACGAATTTTTCACCAGGTAATATTTGGTGCCGTTCTGATCGTTAGCAATGCCGTAAATATGCATGCCGTGATCGTCTGTAGTCTGATAGTTATCGTACGCCAACTGTCGCATTTCCTGCGTGATATTTTTTTCTTTCAGCACTTCAGAGCCCACCTTTCCGGCAATGGTTGAGCGTCTCTCACGTTCCGGCAAACCCAGCCATTTTGCCTGATCGGTCCCGGCATTTTCTGCTGCATTTTCATCAGGCACAATGGCTATACCCTGACGCGAAAACCCGCCTTCGCTCACATCCGATGCCCAGGCAACCGTATAACCCTTCATAATGGCATTATCGATGGCCGCCATCATTTCATCCACCGGCAGATTGTATGAATTTGCCCAACGCCAGTTGTCGGGCACTTCAAGGGGAAAAGATGCATAAAACGGATGATGCTTGAATGAAGTTATTGAAATGTAATCGTTCCGATCCAGCCCTAGAAAGTCTTTGAACGATTGCGGTGTGTAGGTCTTCCCGTTATAAGTGAACGAAGCGGGTTTTTCTTTCAGATAAGCATCCAGGATACCGCAAAATCCTTTGTTCCATACTGTTGAAACAGTATTGTTTCCGATGATTCCTTTCATATAACTACTCAATACCTTGTCCATTTCACCGTGGTCGTGGCGTTCCGCTCTGTCGATCAAACCGGTATAAGCATCATCGGGAACAATTCCGTATTCATCGAGCGTTTCTATCACATCAGCAAACGATCCACCGGGTGCAAAATTCAGGTGTCCGTGTGTCCGTACATACTTCTCGGCTTTGTCTTCGTAGTTTCTTCTTACGATATACATCTCCGAGAGGTCGAATGTACCTTTTCCTTTCCGCAATAGTTCAGATTCCAGGAAGCTCACTCCCGAAAAGCTCCAGCAGGTGCTTGTGCTTGCCTGATTTTTTACCGATGTTATAGGGTTTTCTTTAACTACAGTAAATGTGTAAACTGATTTTTGGGAGAAAAGAGAAACCGAAATAAAAAGAGCAACAACAATTAAAGTTAACTTATGCATACGACAATTTTTTGGGTTGTAATATTTAATGTACAAAGTTAACTTAAAAAGAGAGATGGGGCTTTATTTTTGGGGCAATAAATAGCTAAAAAAGCAAAAAAAACGTACCTTTGGCGAAGAATCGAAAACTGAATTTATATGAACGACCTACAACCCAAAAAGAGAAGAAGCAGGAAATGGTTCGGACGGTTTATCGGAATCATCCTGATTGCGTTCACCATATTTGTATATGTGCGTTATTATTATGTTTTTGGCACGGGCGTTAAATCAGGTGAATTGAATTACCTGGTATATAAAGGGGTGATTTTCAAGACATACGAAGGGAAACTTATCCAGACCGGATTCAGGGCAGACAAACCGGGAGGACTACAATCCAACCAATTCGATTTTTCGGTAGAAAACAAGGAGATCGCCGAAAAGTTGATGCTCTCAAGTGGGAAGAACGTACAACTGCATTACAAGGAATTTTTTGCACCCATCCCCTGGCGCGGCTACACGAAGTTCATAGTTGACAGCATCATTTCCATCGAAGATCCCCACCCCGATCTCCAGCATGAGATTGCACCGTATGTTTTAGACACGATGTAACGAGGTAATGGCTAAAAAGAAATTCTATGTAGTTTGGCAGGGTGTTCAGCCGGGAATTTACTCGTCGTGGGACGAGTGCAAGGCACAGGTGACGGGTTTTGAACAGGCCCGGTACAAATCATTTGAAACGAAGGAAGAAGCAGATGCGGCTTTCAACGACAATCCCTGGAAGCACATCGGAAAAACAGGCCCCAAAAACCGGAAAATAGCCACGTCTCAAGAAAAGTATCTTACGGAAAGTATCGCGGTGGATGCTGCCTGCAGTGGAAATCCCGGATTAATGGAATACCGGGGTGTTTTTGTCGCAGACGGAGTTGAGATTTTTCACGTTGGACCCCTGAAAGACGGCACCAACAATATCGGCGAGTTTTTAGCTATCGTTCACGCACTGGCATTGTTGAAACATAAAAACAGCAAACTGCCGGTTTATTCCGATAGCGTGAATGCCATGAAGTGGGTGGTCAGAAAAAAGTGCAACACCAAGTTAGAAAAAACCAAGTATAACCAACCCATTTTCGAGCTTATCACCCGGGCCGAGAAGTGGTTATCGGAAAACACGTATGAAAACCCGGTTATCAAATGGGAAACCAACAACTGGGGGGAAATTCCGGCAGATTTTGGAAGAAAATAATCCAGCCAGCCAGCCGCCTCATCACCCGTCAATCCTCCTCTTCTTCCTCTTCTTCCGGATCAAAAGGCTTGGGTGCTTTTAGCGTTGGGAAAATACGGTGTATATTTTGTGCAATTTTTTCGGCAAACTCTTCGAGCTCCATATTCACTGCCTGGGCAGCCTGAGCATACACGTCACGGATATCCATAAAATCCTCATCGGTTTCGCAAAAAAGGCTTTCGATGGGAATAAGCTCCATAGATTCCACATTTATATCGTCACCTACTGAAAAGTAGAAACCTTCCCGAACCAGTCGCTTGGTCAGTTCCGGTTTACCCCGGTATCCGTGCAAAATCCACGGTTGGGCGGGGTTGGCTTCGTCGCGCACACGTAACAACTCTTCCCACGCTTTCACACAATGGATAATCAGCGGCTTTTCCAATTTTTCCGATAAGACGATGTGTTCCTTGAACACAGGGATCTGAACATCGAAGGAAGGGCCTTTCAGTTTATCCAAACCGGTTTCGCCGATGGCAACTATGCGTGGGTCTCCCACAATTTCTTTCAAGTAAATCATCTGATTTTCGCTGTCTTCGGAATACCAGGGATGGATTCCACAGGAAAAAGCATGGCGGTCGTTCGTTTCTTTGGCTACTTCAAACTCAAGGGGGTACACATCGAGGATACACGAGTGATAGGGATCATCGGTGTCCTCCAAAAGAATCTGGTGGGTGTGGACGTCGTATAGTTCCATATAAATTGTTTACTCTGCTTTCGGTTTGTCTTGCTGCTTTTTAGCCCTGGGTTCCGGCACCGGGTCATATCCCGATCCGCCCCATGGATTACAGCTTAAAATGCGTTTTGCAGACAAATACGTTCCTTTAAAAGGCCCGTGTTTTTTAAGCGCGTCTATGGTGTATTGCGAGCAAGTGGGCGTATACCGGCAACTGGGCGGCAAGAGTGGCGAAATGGCATACCGGTAAAAATAAACTGGTGCGAGAAGCAGGTGTGTAAGCATATTTTTTAAGAACTTCAGCATTCTTCCTTTTCCTCTTTTAGTTTATTCGATATCTCCCGCAGGGACCTGCACACGCTTTTTTCCACCTTGTCATAACCGGAAATTTCGTCTTTCACGTAAACAAATGCTATGTCAACCCGATGATTTTCCGTCAACAAATGGGATAGAAGCAAGCCTTTGTTTACCCGGTAAGCTTCTCTCACCAATCTTTTCATCCGATTGCGAGCTGTTGCCCGTTTCAATCTCTTTTTGGGTATACTTATCAGGACGGAAACAGTTTCTGGGGCAATACACTCGTATTCATAAAAGACCACCTTAAATGGATATACAAGAAAGGACCTGCCACGAGCAAAAAGAATTGAAATCCTTTTATTGCCGGTTACACGTTCCTCTTTTTTGAAAGTAAAACGTTGTCCTTCAACCATAGATAACAGCATTTCCTCCGAAAGCAATTATTGTTACAAAGATAGTTGTTTTTTGCAATTGATTGTATTGCTAAGGAAATAAAAAAATAGAAATTTAGCCTGTAGTTTAATTGTCCGTCAGGCCAATCTAAAAATCAGGCGTGTTTTTTGTGATTTTCTTTCAGAAAAGCGTCAAGCGCCATACTCATCGACGGATATTCCGGCGTAGGAGCTTCACAATCGAGCCGTAACCCTTCGTCTAAGATAGCTTTTGCAGTGGTCGCACCAAAACAACCAATGCTCATATCACCCTGTTTAAAATCGGGAAAATTTTTCAATAAAGATTGTACACCGATGGGGCTAAAGAAGACAATCATATCGGTGTCGAGCACTTCACCTTCCTCATAATCATTACTCACCGTACGATACATAATACTTGGAGTAAACTTCAGCTTTTTTGAAGTCAGGTAATTCAGCACCTCTTCATTATGCTCTTCTGGAACCGGGACAAGCAGATTTTCCTTTGAGTGTTTGGTAAAAGCGGTGTTCAACCCTTCTATTTTTCCCGTCTGACTGAAAAATATTTTTCTTTTTCGATAAACAATGTATTTTTGCAGGTAAAGCGCCACGGTTTCGGATATACAAAAATACTTCATCGATTCAGGCATGGTTATTTTTTGCTCCTCGCAAAGGGAGAAGAAATTATCTACTGCCGTACGCGAGGTCATGACAATACCCGTGAAATCGAGTATGTTTATACGTTGATGACGAAATTCCTTCAGGGATACTCTCTCCACTTTTATAAAAGGCCTGAATTGGAATTCCACATGAAATTTTTCTCCCAATTCGAAATAAGGAGACTTTCCGTTACTGGGTTGAGGTTGTGATATAAGGACTCTTTTTACTTTGCGTACAGCCATAACGAATTAATTACCTGCGATATTTACTAAAGAAACCACCCCCTTGTAAAGCAGAAAAAAAGGGACGATTTCAATGGCGCAAAGGTACAAAAAATAATTAAGCAAACCCACTTTGTTTTTAGCAAAAACATTTAACAGATTCCAGAAAACCACCATCATTATAATAAAAAAAATTATAATTAGTAAAAAAAGAGCTATTTTTGCATACCCCGGCACAAACACAAAGAACATTGCCGGAATAAAAATAAGCACTCCCATTAGTTCAACTACCCTGAAATACTTTTCTGTCCACTCACTTATACCCCATTCAATAAAAATATAACCTATCAACTTGTATACTAAATATTTTATACTGAGAAAAAGCAGAATACCGAGAAAAACAGCCAGAAAGACCAACACCATGTTTTTAACGGATAAGCCGGAAATACCTTTATCCCAAAAAAAAGTAAAAAAAACGACAGTTAAAATCAGGATGGTTTGAAAAATCAAAAAAAACTCGCTCCAGATTCCGGTTGTAGTAATCTCTTCCTTAAAGATTGTCCGTCTTCGCATTCCTCCCGAAAAGATATTTCTGAAGTTAGCCACCAACGTAAGGCCTTCTCTGTTAAACCAGAAAGCAACAATAACAAAACAGAATGTAAAGAAGAGAAAAAAAACGCTATGAACGGTTTGAGAAAAGGGAAGAAGCGCTCCGGAAAATCCCTCCGGCATTTGCCCCGATGAAACCGAGAAAGTAGAACTGTCGACATTAAAAAAAAGCCCGGTGTTATCTGTAGGAATATACTCAAACGACAAAAATCCGACCCGAATTGAATCGGATGATTGTCCAATAACGTCATCTACCGGTATTTGGGGAATTCTTTCGGGCACACCTTACAAATTTTCAACAAAATTACAATTCTTTTTTGTCATATTTGGTAAAAGAGGGGTTCCATGTCTCACCATTTTGCAGGTAATCAATCGCTTTTTCCGGAGAGTCAACAACCTGCCATAAATTACGATAATTGTGATGAAGAAATTTTTCGCAGATCATTTTATCAAACATCGCCAGTAAAGGATCGTAATAACCGTTTATATTGAGAATAACAACTGCATTTTTGTAGAGTCCCAACTGCTTCCACGTGAGAATCTCCGCTAACTCTTCCAATGTCCCGAATCCGCCTGGCAGCGCAACGGCAGCATCGGATTGCTTAGCCATCAAAAATTTACGCTCGTGCATCGATTCGGTAACAACCAGCTCCGATAACTGAGGATGGCACCACCCCGAATCGATCATAAATTGTGGAATAATCCCTTTTACTTTTCCCCCGTTCTCCAGCACACTATCGTTTACTGCCCCCATCAATCCCTGTTTTCCACCACCGGTTATACACGTGATGTCGTTATTTGCCAAGACTTTTCCCAATTGCCGGGCAATATCGAAATACGCTTCTCCAATGTGAGGGCTCGAAGCGCAGTAAACAACCACCTCTCTGATATTTTTTTCAGATAAATTCCGTTTCATTTTTTATTATAACCCAAATTCTTTCTGAATTACATCCACATAATCCAGTTTTTCCCAGGTAAAAAGCTCGACTTCCTTGACGACTGTCTCCGGCATATAACGAGATTCAAATTTCTTCGTAACAATTTCCGGTTGACGGCCCATATGTCCGTAGGAAGCCGTTTCCAAATATATCGGATTACGAAGTTTCAACCGGTTCTCAATAGCCTTAGGACGCATATCGAACAGGGTTTTTACTTTTTCGGCGATTTCAGCATCAGCCATATCTACCCTACTCTTCCCGAAGGTATTCACATAAATGTTCATAGGATGTGCCACACCGATGGCGTACGAAACCTGTATCAATACTTCAGATGCCACTCCCGCAGCAACCAGGTTTTTGGCGATATGGCGTGCCGCATAAGCTGCTGAACGATCCACTTTAGACGGATCCTTCCCGGAAAATGCACCGCCGCCGTGCGACGCTTTCCCTCCGTAAGTATCCACGATGATTTTGCGTCCGGTCAATCCCGTATCTCCGTGCGGGCCACCGATAACGAATTTTCCGGTAGGATTTATGTGGTACTTTATCTTATCGTCGAAAAGTTTATGAATGTCCCGGGTATGTTTATACTTCTCACGGACACGCGGAATCAGAATCGTTTTCACATCATTGGCTATTTGTTGCTGCATGGCCGCATCCGCCTTTAAAACCGCCTCCCTTGTATTACTTTCGGGATAAATAAACTCATCGTGCTGAGTGGAAATCACGATTGTATCAATGCGGACAGGAGTTCCGTCCGGGGAATACTCAATGGTAACCTGCGATTTGGCATCGGGACGGAGGTAGGGCATCAGTTCCAGTTCGTTTTTCCGGATGTTAGCCAATTCGCGCAACAATGCGTGGCTCAAATCCAATGCCAACGGCATATAGTTATCGGTTTCCGCTGTTGCATAACCAAACATCATCCCCTGATCACCGGCGCCCTGGTCCATCGGGTCTGCTTTGCCGTCAACCCCCCGGTTTATGTCGTCGGATTGTTCGTGGATGCTCGAAAAAACACCACACGATTTAGCTTCAAACTGGTATTCGCTTTTGGTGTAGCCGATACCGGCAATAACCTTACGCGCCACCTCAGCAACATCCACATACGTATTTGATTTAACTTCACCGGCAAGAACAACCTGACCGGTTGTCACCAACGTTTCGCAAGCTACTTTCGAGTTAGGGTCATATGCCAGAAACTCGTCCAGCAAAGCATCCGATATCTGATCGGCTACTTTATCGGGGTGTCCCTCGGACACCGATTCGGAGGTAAAGAAATAATTCATTTTTTAAGATAAAAGGACCAAAATCAACATTGAGGATGCTAGGCTATTTGATTTTTAAACCATAAAAGTACTGTTATCCCAAACCTTTGATTATCGGCTTTGTGATTAATAAAATTTACGTAACCAGTCGGGAGAGAAAAGGAAGTGCATGCAAGAAAAAATAGCGAACAGCTGGGCGTTTTAGCATTTTTTTCTGTGGTTGCAAGCAGTTCAAATCTGTCCACACGATTATTTTCGGATGCAAAGATAGGAAATAATTGGCAAATAGCGTGTTGCCAAAGGTTAAAAAGTATTATTTATAACAACACCCCCATCTTCACCAACTCTTCCTTCAGGTTCATTTCCGGAACAAGATGTATAGTCCTAAAGCCCAATAGTCTGGCAGTATCTATGTTGTGTGCATTATCATCGATAAACAACGTCTCTTCAGGGTCTATACTGAATCGATCCAATAAAATATAATACAATTTCGGGTCGGGTTTTACGATTTTCTCGTCACCCGAAACCACCATTCCTTTTAAATAGTTGAAGAATTCATACCGCTCCATGGCCACGGGAATGGTCTCGGCCGACCAGTTGGTCAGTCCGTAGGTGTTGTAATTTTTGCTCAGGAGCTTCACCAACCGGGAGTTTTCACTAATCTCACCACCCAGCATTTCTGCCCACCGGCCATAATACATCGCAATTTCATTCTTGTATTGAGGAAACTCCTGCTGCTTTTCAGCTGTTGCGAGTGCGACAGGACGGCCGGCATCCTGAAGGACGTTCCACGGATACGTGCAAACATTGTTCAGAAAATACTCCATCTCGGCACGGTCTTCAAAAATCTTACTGTAAAGATATACAGGATTCCAGTCGATTAACACTCCACCAAAATCGAAAACGATGTTTTTAATTTGCTCCATTGTTTTGCCTTAATTGCGATAAAATGCAAAAATAGTGCTTTTTCTTTACATCCAACGCTTTCTTCAAGTCCTAAAATTTCGGATAATTAGTTAAAGGAAGGATTCCCGTATGCTTCATCAAGGATATTTTCCTATTTTTGCACAACAAAAAAAAATGAGCTCACACAAAAAGACGGAATGAATGCATAAAAAAACTGTACTGCTGACACTTCTTGCCGTCCTAATGGTTTCCTGCGGAGTAAAAAAAACAACCGTAACGCCCAGTAAAAAACTCACAGGCACCGGACAGGAGGTCATCAATTATGGAATGCGGTACCTGAACAAACCGTACCGGTTTGCCGGAAAAGGGCCACATGCATTTGATTGTTCGGGCTTCACCTCATTTGTTTTCAGGGAGTTTGGGTACAGGCTGAGCACGAGTTCGGCAGGACAAGACCGACAGATGCCCAGCATCAGGCAGCGAGAGCATCTACAGGTGGGTGATCTAGTCTTCTTCGAGGGACGTGCACGCAACGGTAGAGTCGGACACGTAGGTATCGTGAAAGAATTGCTTCCGGGCGGAGAGTTTCGCTTTCTCCACGCATCAACCACAAGTGGAGTTATTGTCTCTCTTTCCACCGAACCTTATTACGCATCCCGTTACCTGCGTGGCGGAAGAATCCTGCAAGAAAACAATGCGTTGGCTATAGCTGAAAAAGTTCCGCGAGAAAAGCCCAAACAGGTAAAAAAAGGCGACACCCGGAGAAATGCTTTCACCTCGGCTAAAGCCAAGGAACAGGTTTTAATCGAAGCACCTAAGACAAAAAGCGAAAAAGAGACAGCTGACATCCCACAAAATCCCGAAACAAAGGAACTTATTGTTCATTCCCGCCCTGTAAATCAATCTCTCCCCAATTTACCTAAAAACAAACAGGGACAGGAAGAAGTCATAAAGCCGGCAGTTCAGACAATGGTGCGTCCCGATACAATTTCCGTCCCGGAACCTGCTGAAACAAAAATCATTGAAAATAAACCTATTACACACCCGGTAAAACCGGGTGAAACACTTTACTCCATCTCCCGGAAATACAACTGCTCCGTAGCACAACTAAGGGACTGGAATCCACAGCTTGGAACGGTTTTAAAGCCGGGTGAAAAACTTGTCATCAGGCCCTGAACAACGGGTGACTCCAGATTTCAGCAGGACAAATGTTTTGGCTGATGGCGAATTTTGCGTATTTTTGCACCCTGAAAAAAAGGTAAAAACCAATTCAATCATTCAATCTCAAAAAATATGATAACTGCAGACCAACTTAAAAATGTGTTGGAGCGCGAGCAAGCGCTGAGGGGGTATCTTTGACATCGATGCAAAGACTATCCAACTCGAAGAAGAAGAACTGAAAACACAAGCTCCCGATTTCTGGAACGACAATAAAGCTGCCGAAGCCCAGATGAAAATCGTGCGTGAACTGAAAGGCTGGCTCAATGCCTACGACAAGGTAAAATCGGCCACCGAGGAGTTACAATTGGCATTCGATTTTGTTAAAGAAGGCATAGTCAGCGAAGAAGAGGTAGACACCAATTACGGCCGGGCACTCGAACTGATCGAAAACCTGGAGCTGAAAAACATGCTCCGTCGCGAAGAGGATCAATTGGGTGCGGTATTGAAAATAAACGCCGGAGCCGGCGGGACCGAAAGCCAGGACTGGGCGTCGATGTTGTTCCGCATGTATCAGCGCTGGTGCGAAAGCAAAGGGTACAAAACTACTGTAACCAACTGGCAGGACGGCGACGACGCCGGTATAAAAACAGCCACCCTACAAGTGGAAGGCGACATTGCCTATGGCTTTCTGAAAAGCGAGAACGGTGTACATCGGCTGGTCAGGGTTTCCCCATACAACGCGCAGGGCAAGCGCATGACGTCGTTTGCATCGGTCTTTGTGGTACCATTGGTGGATGATAGCATCGAAATTTACGTAAACCCGGCCAATATTTCCTGGGATACCTTCCGATCATCGGGAGCAGGCGGACAGAACGTAAACAAGGTAGAAACCGGTGTACGGCTACATTACCTCTACAAGGATCCGGACACAGGCGAGGAGCAGGAAATTGTTATCGAGAATACCGAGAGTCGCTCACAAATGGGAAACCGTGAGAACGCCATGCGGTTGCTAAAGTCACAACTCTATGAAATCGAACTCGAAAAACGCCGGACGGCACAAGCACAAATCGAAGCAGGAAAAAAGAAAATAGAATGGGGTTCACAAATCCGCAGTTATGTCTTCGACGACCGGCGGGTAAAAGATCACCGCACCAATTACCAGACTTCAGATGTCACCGGCGTAATGGACGGCGACCTGGATGATTTCATCAAAGCATACCTTATGGAGTTTGGAGGGGAAGCGTAAAACGATTGGACTACAGATCATATATTTCCTTCTCAATAGAGAGCCCAAAAAGGGCGAAATCGTATTTTACAGGATCACATGCATCCAATAGTCGGAGGTTTTCGGTGAGTTCCACAGCTGTTCTCCAGTCTGTTTGCCGCCGTGTGACTAAACCCAGGCGACGAGCTGTTCTGTCCACATGCAGGTCAACGGGACAAATCAGCACTGCCGGTTGAATCCTTTTCCATAAACCGAAATCCACACCTTTTCCATCGCAACGCACCATCCAGCGAAGGAACATATTGAGCCGCTTGCAGGTTGAATTTCTTTCCGGGGATGCCACGTGTTTCCGGGTGCGCCCGGGTGCATCGGGAGCATTGAAGAAGTATTGCCCGAAATGAATCAACGCACCCTCCATGTCCGTAAACCCGGTTTCAGGGAGAAAGGCTTCTTCCAGGCTTTCACTCTCTTTATAATGCCGGTGTAGAAAATCCACGAACCAGAGTAAATCGGTATCGTTAAATGTACGGTGCCTGAATCCCAGCAGCTGTTTCAAATCGGATTCGGAATGGTGCAAAATAAATTCGTGGGGCTTGCCGTCGAATCGCCGTGCCAGCTCCATGGATTTCTGAATAATCGTTTTCCGTTGTCCCCAAGCGAACGTAGCGGCAAAAAAGCCCATAATTTCAATGTCCTGCTTCAAGGTGAACTGGTGCGGCACAAAGATTGGATCGTTTTCAATAAATGATGTCCTGTTGTAAAAGTCGGCCTTCCGGTCGAGGAAATCTTTCAGGTTCTTCTGTAAAATAAGCATGTGCATCGGAATAAAACACCACAAAAGTAATCTTATTTATTAAAAACGTCTTAAATTTGCAACGGTCAATCTTAATTACGAACAGTATGCCCATACCTAAAAATATTCAAACAATCCTCATTCCATTCCTGTTATCACTCCTTACTTCTTCCGGTTTTGCCCAGATAAGCCACGGCGGGCGACCGCTACCTGTAAATGCCAGTGCATATACCCGAAACCTGCAAAGACTGGAGACTCCCTTTGTTGAAATGCCATCGTTTGATGTTCAGCAAGCGATGCTACGCTCAGAAGCCGAAGGCAAAAAGTTTAAAAGCCTGGAGTTTGCCCACAAATTTCACGTATTTCTTCGTCCCGATAACTCAGGTGTCACTTTCAATACGTTAGACAACAGAAAAATATGGCGGGTGGGGATCCGGTCGAGAAAAGCATACTCCCTGAATATTCTTTTTTCGAAATTCCGTTTACCCGAAGGAGCGAACGTGTTTGTGTACAACGCCGACCAATCTGAGGTCTTGGGATCATACACCCAGGAAAACAATACCGAATTAAACCTCCTTCCCGTCCAGCCCATCGCCGGTGATGAGATCATCGTGGAGTACCAGGAGCCGTTGGATGCCGCTTTTAAAGGAGAGATAGAGATCGGAGAAGTGAATCACGATTTCCGCGGACTGTTTAGAGCAACGGAACCCAGAGATCCCCGGCAGTCCTGCCATCCCAACCTGGTCTGTTACCCCGAAGATGTTCAGCCCGGCAGTGGCGTAGTGGCTCTTATTATCAATGGAACCACTTATTGCACCGGATCGCTCGTGAATAATTCGGCTGAAGACGGATCTCCATACCTGCTAACGGCTACACATTGTATCAACAGAGACTACGACCCCGCCTTTTTGGCAAACCGCAGGTACGATATGGTCGCAGGAAGCATCGTGGCCTTTTTCGCCAATCAATCTCCGGTTTGTGATAAAGAAATACGTGGGCCGTTACAAATGACCATGGCTTCTGCCGATTCGGTCCTAATCAGTGAACGATACGACATCTCCCTGTTGAAATTCAAGCAAACTCCCCCGAAAGAATACCAGCCTTATTATTTAGGATGGAACGTCAGCGCTTCTCCCCAACCTCCTTTTCACGGAATCCATCATCCGAATGGAGGTACAAAGAAGGTAGCCATTGAAAATGATCCATTGGCAATTGGCTCTTTCGATGACCCGAGATACAACATGGAACCCAACGGGCACTGGGCTGTTCGCGCATGGGATGTGGCCGCAACGGAAGAGGGATCGTCGGGCTCTCCCTTGCTGGACAAGGAGAAAAGAGTCCTGGGGGCACTTACTGGCGGTGAGTCGCAATGCTCGTCTCCCCCAGGCCCTGATGTCTACTCATCGTTATACAAGGCATGGAACATTACCGGTTCGTTAGGAAATCCGAATTCATTGAAAAGTTATCTGGACCCGGGAAACTCCCAGTTTCAACAAATTGACGGATTCAATCCCTACCTGAACCAACCCTACACCCGGAGTTCCAATTATGTGGCCACCGATTCCGTTATTCAATCGTACTACAACTCTGTGCCGATGTTTGCGACAAACAACACGTTTGGATATAACGAGTTTGCTGAAGAATTTTACGCATCCACACCCGCCCGGCTCAATGGTGTTTTTGTTACTTCTCCCATCACAAACAACATTCAAAACCTAAACATTCGGATCAAAATCTATGCTGACAACAACGGATCGCCCGGTACACTCCTGCACGAAACATCGCTCAGCTATTCGTTCCGTTATTATCAGGCTGGAAATTTCTACGAAACTTACCGCGATATGAGGAACAACGTAGAAAACTACGTAAAGTTCTCTGATCCAGTGGAAGTGTCCGGAAAGTTTTTTATCTCATACACCGATGTAAGCCCGGTACCCAATGGATTTTCCCTGCTGAATGTACAACCTAGGAAAATTGGATCGGGAATCGTATCCACTGCGTGGATGAAAAATGCAACGGGCTGGGTAAGGTCTTCCGAGAACATCGAAAATCCCATCAACACTTCGTTGCTAATTACCCCCTACGTGATTGGTACAGGACTGACTGCCCCGGATGATCCTTCACAAAAAGAAACAGAGATAAAAGCCTACTACAACAAAGCGGTAAACAGAATTTTTATTGAATCAAACAAAGATCTGATCGCGTGGGAAATTTTCTATGTATCAGGACAAAAAGTCTTTGAAGAAAAGGCCGAAAGCAGTATCAACAGAGCCTCCTTCTCCGTTGGTCATTTGGCCAAAGGGGTTTATATCGTAAAAGTGAATGTTGACGGAATAAATAAAAGCTTAAAGGTGTTGGTAAGATAACCGGATTTTACTCACTCCTCCTCTTCGGAGTAGTTTTCCACCAATACATCGCGGTAGTAATTAAAAACAGATGATTGTGAGAGAATTCCCTTGTAAATTCCATTGTCATCAACAACCGGTAAGTTCCATGCTTTAGTATCTTCGAAAGTATTCATCACTTTCTCCATCGGAGTGTCGATCTTGATCTCTGCCGGCGAACCTACCATAAATTTCTTCACCTTGAAAGTATCGTAAAGCTCCGGACGAAACATAATATTCCGGATATCGTTCAACAACACAAGCCCTTGTAGTGTTCCATCATCGTTCACCACCGGAAAGATATTTCTCTGGCTGCTTGATATCACTTTTACCATATCGCCTAACGTCATCTCGGGATGAACAATAGGGATATTGGTTTCCAGCATATCCTCGACCTTCAGGAAAGTGAGGACTGCTTTATCCTTATGGTGCGTGATCAGTTCACCTCTTTTCGCCAGACGCATTGCGTAAATATTGTGTTTTTCAAAAACTACTATGGTCGCATAAGAGCAAATAGAGACAATCATCAGCGGTAGAAACAGCTCATACCCTCCCGTAAGTTCTGCGATGAGAAACGTTCCGGTAAGCGGTGCATGCATTACTCCGGCCATCACCCCAGCCATCCCCATCAGTGCAAAATTTTCCTGCGGAAGATAAGTCACTAATCCCAGTTCGTTCATCGTATAAGAATAGATAAAGCCCAAAATACAACCCATAAACAACGTGGGCGCAAAGACTCCTCCGGTACCTCCTCCACCGTTGGTAGCACTGGTTGCAAAGGTTTTAAAGAATAATATCAATCCTAGAAAAACAACTATTCCCCACCGGCTTTGGGCGTTATAAAAGAAACTACCGTTTAACAGTTCATTGAATTTATGGCCTCCGGCCAGGAGCGTCTCAATGGAATTATATCCTTCTCCAAACAAAGGCGGAAACAGAAAAATAAGTATACTGAGGGAGACACCGCCCAAAGCAAACCGTGTCCAGGGTTTCAGCCTGGAAAATACATCCTCGCTCCAGCTCATGGTTCGGGTGACATAAAGCGAGAGAAACCCACAAATAATCCCCAACAGTATTACATAAGGAATCCGCTGAAGGGTAAAAGCTTCCACCTGTGAGTAGGCAAACATCGCATCCGTCCCGGTAAGGATATACGATATGGTAGTGGCCGTAACAGCGGTTACCAACAATGGAAGTATAGACGATAACGTTAAATCAAGCAAAAGCACCTCAATCACAAAAAGAATTCCCGCAATAGGAGCCTTGAATATTCCGGCTATGGCGCCCGCAGCCCCACAACCTACAAGCAACATCAGGTTCCGCTGATCGAGTTTAAAAAATCGCCCCACATTCGATCCGATAGCCGATCCTGTTAACACAATAGGAGCCTCCGCTCCTACCGATCCGCCAAAACCAATAGTGATGGAACTTGCTACCAGCGAGGTGTACATGTTGTGAGGTTTGATCCGGCTTTTTCGTTGTGAGATAGAGAAAAGAATTTTTGTTACTCCGTGGCTGATATCGTCTTTGACCCAATACTTGACAAATAATCCGGCCAGCAAAATCCCGATGATAGGATAAACCAGGTACAAATAATTGGCTCCGGTTTGCGAAAAATTATTCGTAAGGAACAACTCTACAAAATGGATGGACAATTTCAGCAAATAAGCTGCCAGTGCGGTAAGAATACCTACAATAAAACAGGCAAACAGCAAGAAATGGCGTTCCTTGATGTTTATCTTCCTCCAATTATGTATTTTATTGTATATTTCACTGACAATCATACTACTAAATTACTTTCGGATAATACTGATTGTGCCGTTTTTAGACAGTTTAACAATACCCGAAGGTTGGGCTTTGTTCTTGTCTTTTTGCCGGTAAGTGACAATATAATCCACTGCGTTTTTTATCTCTTCCGAAATCTCCTTGAAAGTTGAAGGTGAGGCTTCTCCACTTAGGTTGGCTGATGTAGACACAATAGGCTTGCGAAACTGTTTGCAAAGTTCGGCAGAAAAGAGTTCCGAGGTAATCCGGATCCCGACGGATCCGTCTTCCGCAATAAGGTTGGCTGCCAGATTTCTGGCGCCGTCGTATATAATGGTAAGCGGTTTGTCGGCGAGGTCTATCAGGTCCCACGCTATGTCAGGGACATCCGTGATATAATTCTGCAGTTTTACCGGATTTTCCATCAACACCAGCATCGACTTTGAATCGTCTCGTTTCTTTATTTCGTAAACCCGTTTTACAGCATCTTCGTTGGTGGCATCGCATCCGATTCCCCAGATCGTGTCGGTAGGGTACAAAATCACACCGCCCTTCCGCAACACTTCACATGCTTTCTTAATGTCTTCCTGCATACACTTACTTGTTAATTTTTTGCATTACTATTACATCGGTAAACGAGCGGTTTAGAGAAATCCAGTCCCGCAGAACGGCAGTTTCTTCATAATTCGCTTTTTCAAACAAGGCCCGGCTTGGTATATTTCCTGCAGGGACAAAAGCGTAAAGCTGGCGGAGTTTTAAATGGCTGAAGGCATAATCCTCCATGCATAACAATGCCTGCAACGCATGTCCTTTTTTTCGAAAATTTTCGTCCACCAAAATCCCAACTCCGGCCCGGCCGTTCAGGGGATCAAAATCGTACAGGTCAATCGTGCCTGCCGCCTTGTTACTTTCCTTCTCCACAATCATCATCCGAAGTTGCCGGGCCTGATAAATATCTTGCCGGGCATCCGCCAGGTATTGCCGGAGGGCAAATCGGGAAAAAGGTGTTAGGGTAGATCCGTTTTTCCACAGCCTGGTGTCGTTTTCCCATTGGTAAAGAAGATCGAGATCTTCGGGTTCCAACGGCCTTAAAAAGAGGGTGTCTCTGATAAAAAAGTCTCTCATTTCACGCCTTCACTTTCCCCGACAACGGTTTCCAACTCTTGACAAGAAGGTTTGCAAAACATATAAACAATAAAAGAAATTACCGCAAGCCAGATAAAATTTTTGCTCTGCGACAGGGCATATAGAAAAATATTTCCCGCCGTCACCGCGTTAACGATATACATTCTCAACAACCAGGCATCTTTGTAGTACTTCATCGTCCTAGCCTTGCCGGTTCCCTTTGGAATTTTCTTTACTTTTTCGGCAAACAGCTTAAGTGCGACGGGAATGAGCAATAACGTTATCCCGATGGCATACATTTCGGCAGTCATCGTTACGCGAACCGGTGTTCCAAAGCCTATGACCCTAAAGATCACAATTAAAAAGAAAACGGCCAAAACAACTATACTGATGTAATAATGCCTGTTTAACTCCCTGATGGTTTTTGTCATTTTAATTTATACGATTCGTCAAATGGTGTCCTGTTTAAAATAGACCTGCCCAACGTTATCTCATCGGCATACTCAATCTCATCACCGACCGCTACACCTCGCGCAATAATGCTCACTTTCACATCGTAAGGGTGTAGCTTCCGGAAAATATAAAAGTTGGTCGTGTCTCCCTCCATGGTCGCACTCAGTGCTAAAATCACCTCTTTCACACCGCCCTGTTTAACACGTTCTTCCAACCCGGTAATTTGCAGGTCAGACGGGCCTATTCCATCGATGGGCGAAATAATTCCTCCCAACACGTGATACAACCCTTTGAACTGAGTAGTATTCTCAATGGCCATCACCTCGCGAATATTCTCTACGACACAAAGGGTTGAAGCATCTCTCGATTTGTCGGAGCAGATGCCACAGACTTCACTGTCGGAAATATTGTGACAGTTGCGGCAGTACTTTACGTCCTGTTTTAATGTAACCAGGGCTTGCGCAAATTCCTCAACCTGTGAATCTTCTTGCCTTAGCAAATGTAAAACAAGCCTTAGTGCTGTCTTTCTGCCGATACCGGGCAATTTTGCAAATTCGTTGACTGCATTTTCTAGTAAAGCTGAAGGATATTGCGAGTTCATTAATTTTAATAAGCTAATTCAAACCACAAATATACGAACATTTTTGTTAAGCGAGTGCAGAGCAAATTTATTTGATTTGCCGAGCGCAGAATTGAAAATCGAGGAGCGAAGGCGACTCAAATAGTCTGATGAAATCGAACTATTTCGTTAAGCGAGAGCAGGATTGAAAATAAAAGAGCCAAGGTGTTACAAATAGTTTGTCTTCAGCGAACTATCAGGGTTCTCCGGCAAGTGAAATTATTTTCAGCTTTTCGCATTGAAACTTACAAATAAACTTCTATCTTTGTTCTGAATTTGATTGAAACTTAAACCACATAACCTTTAAATACAAAACATTAAAAATTATTTTTTATGAAAATTTATAATTTTAGCGCCGGTCCATCTATTTTACCGCAGTCGACAATTGAGAACACGGCAGAAGCTGTGAAAAATTTCAATGGAATCGGCCTGTCCATTCTTGAAATCAGTCACCGGTCCAAAGATTTTCAGGCAGTTATTGACGAGGCTGTGGCTCTTTTTAAGGAACTGTTAGACATTCCCGAAGGATACTCAGTACTGTTCCTCGGTGGAGGTGCAAGCATGCAGTTCTGTATGGTTCCCTATAACCTGTTGGAGAAAAAGGCAGCCTACCTGAATACAGGAACATGGGCCAGCAAAGCACTTAAGGAGGCTAAACTGTTTGGGGAGATAGTAGAGGTTGCTTCTTCCAAGGAAGCGCTTTTCAACTATATTCCAAAAGATTATACTGTTCCTGCGGATGCTGATTATTTTCACATTACCACCAATAACACCATCTACGGAACCGAGATCCGGAAAGATATTGACAGCCCGGTACCCCTGGTTGCCGATATGTCTTCCGATATTTTCTCCCGTCCGCTCGATGTATCCAAGTACGGTTTAATTTACGGCGGAGCACAAAAGAACCTGGCACCGGCTGGTGTCACCTTTGTTATTGTAAAGGAAGAACTCTTGGGAAAAGTCACCCGTCCGATTCCGACCATGCTGGACTATCGCACACACATCAAAGAAGGCTCCATGTTCAATACGCCTCCCGTATTGCCTATTTATTCAGCGATGGAAACTCTTCGTTGGCTGAAAGGCCTGGGAGGTCTGGCAGCAATGGAAAAGATCAATCTCGAAAAAGCAGCCCTGCTGTACGATGCCATCGACAGCAGTAAAATATTTACTGGAACGGCAAAAGAAGAAGACCGCTCCATCATGAACGTATGCTTCGTGATGAAAGACGAATACAAAGAACTTGAACCCGAGTTCCAGAAATTTGCTACTGAAAGAGGAATGTCGGGCATCAAGGGACACCGCTCAATCGGAGGGTTCCGCGCGTCAATCTACAACGCAATGCCAAAATCAGGCGTACAAGCCCTGGTTGACTGCATGAAAGAATTCGAAAGGAACCATTAGTTGTTTCTTGTAAAGCCACACAATTAACGTACCGGATAATCAAAACCTTTTATCCGGTACGTTGAAACCTATCCCCGCGTTTTTTAATTTAATCACAGACTTATTAAACCACAACTATTATGAAATTTTTAATTGCAACCGAAAAACCCTTTGCGCCAGCTGCAGTTAAACAAATCAGGGAAATTATTGAAAATGCAGGCCATGAAACTGTTTTGCTGGAGAAATACACGGACAAAAACGAACTTCTACATGCTGTATCAACCGCAGATGCGATGATTGTCCGCAGTGACGTTGTCGATAAAGAAGTACTGGATGCGGCCGGAAACCTGAAAATTGTCGTCCGCGCCGGAGCCGGATACGACAACGTTGATCTTCATGCAGCCACCGCCAACAATATTTGCGTGATGAATACACCCGGGCAAAACTCCAATGCTGTAGCCGAACTGGTTTTCGGTATGCTTCTCTATCTTGCCCGTTGCAGTTTTGACGGATCTACCGGTTCGGAACTCAAAGGGAAAAGACTGGGTCTTCACGCTTTCGGATACATTGGAAAACAGGTCGCAAAGATCGCCAACGGCTTCGGAATGGAAGTGTTGGCCTACTCCCCTTCGCTGGCCCTCAATCCTGAAAAGGGAAAAGCATTCAACGTAACCGCTGTGCAATCGCCCGGTGAGTTGTATGAGAAAAGTGAAATCATATCGCTCCACATGCCGGCAAACGACCAAACCAGGGGTAGTATTGATTACGATTTATTGAGCAAGTTACCGCAAAAAGGCATCGTGATCAATACTGCACGCAAAGAGGTGGTAAACGAAGCCGACATGTTACGTATCATGGAAGAACGGCCGGGGTTCAAATACGCTACCGATATTAAACCGGTGAATCACGATAAAATGGCGCGAAAGTTTGGTAACCGCTACCTGGCATCTGCCAAAAAATGCGGGGCACAAACCAGTGAAGCCAACGTAAACGCAGGGCTTGCCGCAGCAGAACAAATCGTAAAATTCTTTGCCGATGGAGATGAAACGTTCAGGGTAAATCCGATAAAATAAAAGCAACCTATATCCCGATAACGAATTTTTATCGGGATTTTTATTTTTTTAACCATAAATAATTCAAAAAGTTGTCTTCATTTACGATATATTCGTACTTTTGTATCGTAGTAAATTTATCAATTGAAAAAGATATGGAAAGATTAACACCTCAGGAAGAAAACATTATGCTCCACGTGTGGCAAATTGGCGAATGTGCCATAAAAGATGTCCACGACAGGCTCGAGGAGCCTAAATTACCCTACACCACCGTGGCTTCAGTATTCAACAACCTTGAGAACAAGGGTTATCTCAATAAATCACGTTCCGGCAACATGAAAGTTTTCACCCCAAGGATCTCGGAAGCGACGTACAAAAGACATTTTCTGTCGGGAGTAGTGAAAAGCTATTTCGATAATTCGTATAAAGAACTGGTGTCGTTCTTTGCCAAGGAGCAGAAAATTTCGTCCGAGGAACTGGAAGAAATTATTCGTCTGATTGAGAAAAAACAGAAATAGCTTCATCAGATAACAGACCGCTTCGCTCCTAACCGTCTCGTGTCTGTGCTCTGAAGTCTGAAATCAAACGCAAAATGGAAACGCAATTTTTCATATACCTGGCCAAAGTAAACGGAGCTTTGCTGCTTTTTTACCTGCTGTATATTGCGGTTTTTCGGCACGATACGTTCATCCGGCTACGGAGGTCGTACCTATTGTCGGCTGTTCTGTTTTCGTTGCTTTATCCTCTTTTTACAGTAGATTCCCTGGGTGGATTATTTTCAATCTTGCAGTCACGTCAACCCGTGGAAGCGACTATTGAACTCGGTGAACCTACCGCTCTTCTGCTGGAAAGTGACGCTGCCGGATTTACGGTTCCATGGAGGTTTATTGTTCAAAGCATACTTCTTTTAGGAAGCCTTTTTTTTGCTTTCCGGTTGATCATGCAAGTCGTTTCCATTGTCCGGATCCGGCGCCGGTGCCGGGAAGAGGTTATTTCGGGATACAAAATCCTAAACGCTTCACACGAAATAACTCCCTTCTCGTTTTTCAAATGGATAATCGTAAATACGGATGCACACTCCGAAGAAGAGCTACAGCAGATCCTCATCCACGAAAGCACCCATGTCCGCCAATGGCATTCGGCAGATGTGTTGTTGGGTGAGTTGCTTTCCGTCTTTTTCTGGTGGAATCCGGCAGTCTGGCTGTTGAAGCGCGAAATCGTCATCAACCTCGAATACCTGGCCGATAACGATGTGCTTCAACACGGTGTAAACAGCAGGGAATACCAATACCACCTGCTCAAACTGACTTATCACGAAACGGCCGTTCCGTTAAGTAATCACTTTAATGTATCACAATTAAAACAGCGTATCACGATGATGAACAAAACCCAATCGCCGGCAGTGAAGCTGGCCAAGTACCTGACTGTAATTCCGCTGGTTCTGCTGCTGATAACCTTGAACAGTTGTTTGAGTAAAGAAAAGCAAACCGACGAAAAATCGAACGATCAAACGGAAGAATTACAAAACTCTTCCAGTAAGAACGATATCAAAGCAGATGTTAGTGAAGGTTATGTACCACCTGTAACCGACAGTCAAGAAGAGATTTTTTCAGTAGTGGAAGAGCAACCGCTTTATCCCGGCGGAAACGCCGCCATGATGAAATTCCTGAGCAACAATATAAAATATCCGGTGGCAGCGCAGGAGAAAGGGACTCAAGGACGTGTCATCACCAATTTTGTGGTGGAAAAAGACGGTAGCCTGTCCGATATCCAAGTAATTCGTGGTGTTGACCCGTCACTGGATGCGGAAGCTTTACGTGTACTAAAAACCATGCCTAAATGGAAACCTGGAAAGCAGAAGGGCGAAGAAGTGAGGGTACGCTTCACGCTTCCGGTAGTTTTCCGCTTGCAGTCTCCTCCTCCGCCGCCACCACCGCCACCAACACCTGTAAAGGAAAGTGGTTCCAATGACGTTTTCGTTGTGGTAGAAAAACAACCTGAATTCCCCGGTGGAAACGCTGCCATGATGAAATTCCTGAGCGACAACATAAAGTATCCGGCGGAAGCACAGGAAAAAGGAATACACGGACGTATAATTACTAATTTTGTGGTGGAAAAGGACGGTAGCCTCAACGAAGTGAAAGTGGTTCGTGGTGTCGATCCCTTGCTGGACGCGGAAGCCGTTAGGGTTATTCAGTCGATGCCCAACTGGAAACCGGGAACACAAAAAGGAGAGACAGTAAGAGTAAGGTATACGTTACCCGTTTTTTTTAGGTTGCAACAATAAGAGGCTGAACAAATGGAAGCACTTATCGCATACATCATTAAAGTTAACATAGCACTGATATTTTTTTATTTGCTGTATGTTATTTTCTTGAAAAAAGACACATTTTTTGCTTTCAGGCGCTATTTTATTTTAGCAGCGACAGTGTTTTCATTTGTTTACCCGTTTATTACCGTATCTGCCTGGGAAAATATAATTTCATTTGAAAAACCACAGAAATACACTACTCAGGTAACGGTGGAAGATCCTGCTTTTGCCGTTGTTTTGGCAGACGAAGTTCAAACAGCGGAACCTGTCAACACGATTAACATTAACTGGTGGCAGGTTTTACTTCTCTTATTGTCCGCAGGAGTAGTCTTCTTCTTAGCTCGTTTTACCTGGCAACTGGTCAGTATTTTACAGATAAAACACAAAAGCATCAGGAAGAATATTGATGGGATGGAGGTATTCGACTTATACGATGAAATAACACCGTTTTCTTTCTTCCGATGGATCTTCATCCACCTCGACTCACATTCCGACACCGAAATTAAACAGATACTTCTGCACGAACAAACGCATGCACGCCAATGGCATTCTGTTGATATTATTCTCATGGAGTTGCTTTGCGTATTTTTATGGTGGAACCCCATCATCTGGCTGATGAAGAGGGAAACAGCCATTAACCTGGAACATCTGGCCGACAACGGTGTTTTGCGAAAAGGAGTAAACAGCCGCGATTATCAATATTATCTTCTACGCCTTACCTACCACCAAAATGCTACCCGGATTGTAAACAATTTTAATGTATCACTTTTAAAACAACGTATCACGATGATGAACAAAACCAAATCGCCGGCACGAAAGCTGGTAAAATACCTGATTGCCCTGCCATTGGCGCTTCTTTTAATGGCAGGCAACAGTGTTTACGCCCAAAACCAAAGAGAGAGTGAAATCTTTACAGAAGTAGAGAAATATCCTGAATTCCCGGGAGGGAACCAGGCATTTATGAAGTATCTTGTCGAAAGCATCAAGTATCCGGTTAAAGCTCAGGAAAACAACGAACAAGGCAGAGTTATCACCAACTTTGTGGTAGAAAAGGACGGAAGTATTTCCAATATTAAAGTCATCCGTGGAGTAACTGCCGCGCTGGATGCCGAAGCCGTGAGGTTGCTGAACTCCATGCCTAATTGGCAATCTGGCGAACATCAGGGTAAACCCGCCAGGGTACGGTTTACCTTGCCGATTGTCTTCAGGTTACAAGGCGGCAGCGCAGGGAAGAGCCAGAGCCCTGTAACGCCGGTTTCTGCAGATGTCAATGAAAAAGGAAAAATCCTGGACGAAGTGGTCGTTGTAGGCTATGGGCCAACCCATCGAGAATCGATACCTTCCCCACAGGAATTTGCCGAATCAAAAGATAACGAACTCTTTATTGTTGTGGAAGTCCAGCCGCAATATCCCGGTGGAGATATAACCATGAACAAATTCATTTCTGACAACTTACAATATCCAAAAATTGCACAAGAAAATGGAATTCAAGGACGAGTAATCACTCAGTTTATTGTTGAAAAAGACGGAAGCCTTTCCGATATCCAGGTTGTTCGTGGTGTAGATCCATCGTTAGACAAAGAAGCTATACGTCTTATTCGCTTAATGCCTGAGTGGATCCCCGGAACGCAGCGTGGAAACAAAGTAAGGGTAAGATATACGTTGCCTGTTACATTCCGGTTGTCGGATGAAGCACCAACCGTCGAGGCCGCTAAGGGTGTTCAAGGGAAACTGAATGATCCTGTAATAAAGATTGGAAGCAGTGACGCAACTTTTGTTGTAGTTGAAGAACAGCCCGAATTTCCGGGTGGAAACGCAGCCATGATGAACTTCATTACCGAAAACATCCGTTATCCGAAAGAGGTACACGAAAAAGGAATTCAGGGACGTGTAATCACCAAGTTCATAGTGAGGAAAGATGGCAGTATAGACAGCGTACAAATCGCACGGGGGGTTGACCCGTTACTGGATGCCGAGGCCATCCGGGTAGTGGAATCGATGCCAACGTGGAAGCCGGGCAAGCAACGCGGACAACCCGTAAACGTAATGTTTACCCTGCCTGTCGTTTTCAGGTTGGATAAAAAGACGGAGGATGGCATTCAAAAAAGTCAAACCTCATCGAAAAATGTACAAAACCCTGAATTTCCGGGAGGAGAAAATGCTTATATGAAGTTCTTATCGGATAACATTAAGTATCCCGTTATTGCACAGGAGAACGGTATCCAGGGGTTTATAGATGCCGTGTTCAACATCGATACAAAGGGAAAAGTCACTTTTGTTAAATTCAATAGATCCGTTGACCCGTCCTTGGACAAGGAAGTTAAACGCGTGATAGAATTAATGCCTGACTGGATCCCAGGCAAGTTTAATGGAGCAGCGACAAGCATTACGAGTGGAGCCTCCTTTGTTTTCCGCCTGCAAGGCGATGGCGTTGATGAGTATAAAGGCCCAACTCCCAGCAACGCAATAGTTGTTGTAGGATACGGAAGTTCGAAGAAATAAACGGCATCAGCTGATTTGAGGCCGGCAGATGCTCATATCTCAATCTCTTGTTAATCTGTTCTCGAAAACCGGAGAAAGTGTGCAGAGTAGCTTTCTCCGGTTTAAACATAAACACTTAACTCACCGCTTATGAAAACCGAATTTGCAATTTCAGTTGTTTTGACGATGGTGTCGGTTTCCGTATCGGCACAAACGCTAACGGCACACGATTTCATGCAACAATATCGTTACCGGGAAGCCATTGAATGGCTCGAAACCCAGCCCGAAACCGCTGAAAATCTGTTATTGAAAGCTGAAAGCCACGAAAGACTCTACAACCATACCGATGCCCTGCCCGTTTACGAACGTCTCTTACTGAATAACCCCGATGATGTAGCACTGTTGATCTCTGCCGCAGAATGTGCATCGCAAGCCGGAGACACAGAATCGGCACTAAAATATTGGATAAAAGCAGACAGTCTATCGCCTGAAAATCTGTTTTTTCAGACTAAAAAAGCGATAGCATATTATCGGAACGGTAATTGGCAGGAAACCATCGAGAGCACACAAACGGTTTTCCAGTCAGACTCAATTCCGCTGCTTCTGCGAATGACGGGTGATGCGTTTCAAAACATCCACGAACCCATTTGGGCAAACTATTTTTACACGAAAGCATACGAGAAAAATCCGTCCGATCATCTTTCGCTTAGCCGTATTTGCGAATATTTTTACGCCATGGAAGAAGACGGATACGACACGGTAGCGGTTATGACCGAAAAATACCTGAACGAAATTAATCCGAACCAAAAAACCATCGGACAACTTAACGGAATGGCAAACTATTCCTCCGGAAGGTTCGACAAAGCGATAGATCGCCTGAAAGCAATTGTGGAAATAGGCGACAGCTCCTACACCACCACCTATTTTCTGGGGATGAGCAATTACGCCAAGGGTTGGTACTACGAAGCCGTGAAATGGCTCGGCAAAGCTTATGATCTTAATCGCAATGATGTGAATATGTTCTACTATTACGGAACAGCGCTCGGGCGAACAAAAAACCGGGAAAGAGCCGTGGAGATATTACAGGAAGGTATGGACAAGATAGATAAGATGTCAGGAATGCTGCCTGATTTCGACATATCGATAGCGGAGGCCTATCAAAATACGAACGATCACGCCAAGGCAATACAATATTACTTTTCCGCATATAAGCGCCAGCCCGACCGGCACAATCTTTTGTATAGCATCGCACATGCTTACGACACGGCAAAAGATTACAAAAACGCCATCACCACCTACGAACGTTTCCTGAAAACTGCCCCCAAAGATTTCGATGTCGCCAGCTTCGCCATCGCCAAAGACGAAAAAATGAACGCAGAAAACATTTATTACATAGTCAGTTTCAAGCGCATAAAGGAATTGCGGGAGCAGTTATTTATGCAGTCGGGAAATAAATAACTGTAACCCGGACTCTTTGTTCTCTGCTAATTAAACAAATCGTCAATTCCTTCGCTCTGTTCTATCGGATCCTCGTCCAGGTAGAAATCGGATGAATAGCGTTGTGTATCGTAGCAAGGCTGGAAATCTGCGGGAATATCAAATTTCCCGTTATCGGAATATTTCAGCTCGGGATTGGCATATACCCGCTGGTAGAACAATCCGTGAATGGGCAGTGCAGCAGTAGCTCCCTGTCCGTAAGCCATACGGTCGAAGTGAATGGAAGGTTCCTCCCCGCCTACCCAGGCCGATGCTACTATCTCGGGTGTGAACGACATAAACCACGCATCGGAATTGTTGTTGGTCGTTCCGGTTTTGGCTCCCATCTCCCCTTTCAGGTTGTACAGACGGCGCAACCGGCCTCCCGTACCTCCGTCAACTACTGCCTTGAGCATGTCGAGCATCTTATAGGAAGTCGTTTCGCTGAAAATCTCCTGCATCCGGGGAACAAAGTTGGCCACCACGTTTCCGTAAGAATCCTCGATACGGGTAACCAACAGCGGTTCAACACGAATCCCGCGGTTGACGAACGCCGTGTACGCACCGGCCATCTCATACACCGAAGCATCATTTGGCCCTAGCGCCAGCGAGACGACCGGATCGGCAGGAGTTTTCAACCCGAAAGATTTCAGCATCCGGGCGAACGCGTAAGGAGAAAACAGACTCATCAAATAGGCAGTCACCCAGTTATCCGAGTTTTGCAAGCCCCATTTTATGGTAACAAAATGTCCAAGCGCTCCACGTGTGTTTCGGGGGCTCCACGGCTGTCCGTTTTCAGCCATGATGGTTATTGGTCCGTGAACCATCCCGTCGCAGGGGCTCAATCCTTCTTCCATAGCCAACGTATAGAGATACGGCTTTATGGTTGAACCGATTTGCCGTTTACCGCTACTTACCATATCGTACTTGAAATGCGCGAAGTCGGGGCCGCCCACATACGCTTTCACATGTCCCGTAACCGGGTTCATCGCTACAAATCCAGCCCTGAGAAAACCTTTGTGGTACCGGATGGAATCCCACGGCGTCATCGTGGTATCTATCTCTCCCTTCCAGGAAAAGACTTTCATATCCACGGGAGTATCTTTGAAATTACTCAGGATCTTTTCATCACTCCAGTTTTGTTTTTTTAAAATCCGGTAGCGGTCCGTCTGCTTCATGGCCGTCTGCATAAATTTTTCGACATCGTTTGCCACGCTGTTGGAGTAAGGAGCATATTTTTTACCCCGCTTCTCGGCCGCAAACTGGGGCTGCAGGTATTGTAAATGTTCACGAACGGCCTGTTCGGCGTATTTCTGCATGCGCGAGTCGATGGTGGAATAGATTTTCAACCCATCCGTATAGACGTTATAATTTGAACCGTCTGGCTTCTTGTTTTTGTTGCACCAACCGAATAACGGATCGGTCTCCCACGCGAGCGAATCTTCTGTAAACTGCTGTCCTTGCCAGGATGCATAGTTTTTCCTTTCGGGCTTCACCGCCATCATCATTTTTGCCAGATGCTGGCGATAGTAGGGAGCGGGAATAGCAACGTGGTCGGCACGGTTGAAATCCAGTTCGATGGGGAGTTTCTGTATCGAATCGGCTTCCTGCAGGGTCAGGTGTCCAGCCTTTCTCATTTGGGCAAGCACCACATCGCGGCGCTCTTTGGTCACGTTTTCTCTCCTGACCGGGTTGTAAAGCGATGAATTCTTCAACATACCCACAAGCATAGCCGACTCCTGTATGTTCAGATCGATGGGGCGTTTATTGAAATAAGTACGTGCCGCTGATTCAATCCCTACTGCATTGTAGTTGAAATCGTATTTATTGAGGTAAAGATTGATGATCTCGTCTTTGGTATAAAAACGCTCCAGTTTCGTAGCGATCACCCACTCGATGGGTTTCTGAAACACACGCTGAAGTTTATTGTTGGCTTTTGGAGAATAGAGCAATTTTGCCAGCTGTTGGGTGATGGTACTTCCTCCGCCGCTGCTTTCATCCTGAAGCAACAATGTCTTAAAAACAGCCCTTCCTAAACCGATAAAATCAATTCCCGAATGGTTATAATACCGCCTGTCTTCAGTGGCAACCAATGCATGAATAAGGTATGGCGACAATTCATTATAACTTACAAAAATCCGGTTTTCGTCACTTTGAGAATAAGTAAACAAGAGTTGGTCGTCCGACGAAATTACCTGCGAGGCATATTTATCGATCGGATTTTCCAGTTCATCGATACGCGGCAGGTATCCAATCAATCCGGATGACATCAGCAGGAAAGCAACAACATTTACAGCAATGAAAAGAAAGAACAATCGCCATAGCCATTTGACAATATCGTTTTTAGGCGGCATTGTCTTGTTTGTTTTTTTATTCGAAACCGATTTTTTCCCCATAGTTAATTTGAAACCGCTTGGTTCTTGATTTTGACAGATTTTGCCGCAAAATTACACAAAACCGTTGAATAAGTCGTCACTATTGGTGTTAAAAAGACCGAAGAGCCCTACTTACAGCCCGCTAAAATCAACCCCTTCGAAGACCAGCGAAGGAATACGCCACGACGAATTTAACCGCGGGTCGTTTCCGGTTTCCGCAAGTGAGTTCCACAACGTGATCATGTTTCCGGTAACGTTCATTTCCGAAAGCGGCAAGGTAAGTTTACCTTTTTCGATAAGAAAGCCCTCGATCCCGTACGAAAAATCTCCGGTTGAACTGTTGCTGTTCCCCCCGTTGAATCCGGTAACAAGGATGCCGTGGGCCACATCGGAAATCAGGCCGTTCAGGTCTTTATTTCCCAGCTGCATGACCAGAATGGACGGATTGGCGACGGTTGGATCCACATCCATTTTTTTGGCGTTGTAGGTGTCGATGTAATAGGTCTTCAGTACTCCTTTATCGAAAACACTCCGGCGTTCTGTGGCTACACCCTCACTATCGAAATACCGGGCTCCGGACGCACCGATAAGGTGGGGCTCATCCAGGAGTGTAAACTTGTCACTGCCCACTTTCTGCCCGAGCTTATCCAGCAGGAATGAGTTTTTCTGCTGCAAGGCGGAACCAAAAATAGCACTCAGCATCGGACGAAGCAACTGCCCTGAATTCATCGGATCGACCACCATAGTGTATCTGCCCGACTTCGTTTTCTTCTGCCCGATTTTCTGCAGGGTGCGCTCCAATGCTTTTTGGCCTACTCCTTCCTTTACCAGTTTATCGAGATAGAGTGATGATTCGTACCAATAAGACGACGGACGGGCTTCGCCCTCACCTTTCACGGCTACACTTGCCGAGAGTGAGTACCACGATTGTTGGGTTTCACCTTCGAATCCATTGCTGGTTATCTGATAACTAAAGCCGTCTCCGTCACCATACGACGATTCCACCGAAATTATTCGAGGATCCTTACCCAAGGCTTCTTCGGCAATTGCCTGTGCCAAGGCAACCTTATTGTCCGGATTTACAGCGCTGAACTGCGGATCAAGCAGCTGCAGGTCGGGCTTTCCTCCTTTGTAATAACGGGAGGCATCGGGAAGTACGCGCGCCTCGTCTTCAGCCAGGTACCGCGTGGATTCTACCCCGTTTCTGATAAACGATTCCAGTTCTTTCTTATCCAGCCGGTTGGTGGAATATGTTCCGTAACGTCCGTCTACATAAAGGAACAAGCTCATCCTGCTTTCCGAGGCTTGCTGCAGTTTATCCATCTGAGCATCACGAAGTTCAAAAGATGTGTTTGACCCCGAGTATAGTGATACTTTTGCTGCCTGGCAACCGTTCTTCAGGGCATAGTCCATGGCCCATTGTGCCAATTTTTTATTTTCGTTTGATATCATGACTCTCCTCCTACCGTTAATTTACTTACCAATGCCGACGGCATGCCACAGGTAACCGGACACGACTGTCCGTCTTTTCCACAAGTCCACGTGCCGTTATCTATTTTGTCGTTATCGGCTACCATAGTAATATCAGCCAATGCTTTCGGCCCGTTACCGATGATGTTAATGTCCTTGATGGGTTGGGTTAATTTTCCGTTTTCGATAAGGTACCCCGATTTTACGAAGAACGTGAAGTCACCCGCGCCGATCTGCACTTGGCCGTTGGTGAATTTATCAACAAAGATACCGTTCTTTACCGAAGCGATAATGTCGGACTCCTTCACATTTCCTGCCTCCATGTACGTTGCGCGCATGCGTGGTATAGGCATGTTCCGGAACGATTCACGACGGCCGTTTCCGGTGGAAGCGATCCCATAATGACTGGCGCTGATGCGGTCGTGCAGGTAGCTGGTAAGGATACCGTCCTTCACAATGTAGGTTTTCTGTCCGTATGTACCCTCATCGTCAATATTTATCGACCCGCGGTTAAACGGGATGGTTCCGTCATCCACCACACTGATATGTTCGTTGCATATCTTCTTGTTGAGTTGTTCGGAAAAAATGGAAATATTCTTCCGGTTAAAATCAGCTTCAAACGCGTGCCCGATAGCTTCGTGCAACAAAATCCCCGATCCGCCGGACCCCATAACCACCGGCATCTCTCCCCCTTTGGGTTTGATGGCTTTGAACAAGATGGAAGTGTTTTCCACGGCTTCTCGGGCGATTACATCGATAATGTCATCCGACAGGAATTCGAACCCTTTCCGGTAAGCTCTCGCCGAATGACTGTTCTCAAACCTCCCGTTTTCTTCCATAATACAAACCGCGCTCAATGTTACCATCGGACGGTAATCGTAATAACTCACTCCCTCTGAGTTACAAAACAGTATGTGCGAAGTGCTGTCGTTGAGCGACGCCGATACTTTTTGCACCCGTTTATCGAGCGCAAAAATCTTATCGTTCAGTTTTTGCAGGTAGGGTGTTTTCTCTTTCAGTGCTACACCTTCCCACGGGGTGGAGATTGCGTAGCAATTTGCTTTCAACGGCCTCTCAGTCAACGAAACCGGTTTCGTCTTCACACTGCTGCTGGCAATTCGCGCAGCTGTCCGGGCAGCTTTCAGCATTTCCTCGAGAGTAACGTTCTCGATGTAGGCATATCCGGTTTGATCTCCGGAAAGGACACGCACACCCATTCCAAAATCGATGTTAGAGTTACTCCGGTTTACCGCACCGTCTTGAAGTGCTACGCTATTGGTAAACGTATGCTCAAAAAACAAATCGGCATAGTCGCCGCCTTTCTCCAGTGCTGCCGTCAACGTTTTACGAACATCGGCATGGGTTATACCAAAATGTTGCATCGCTGATGAAACCGGCGCAGCTTCCTTATTTCCAGTCAAATCGGATGCGAACGTGGGTGCAGCCACAGCCCCGGCAAGAGCCAGACCGCCAGTCCTGATAAAATTTCGTCTGTCCATAAAGTAGATTTATTGTTGGTTTATTCTTCAAATATGATGTAAAAGTACGCAATAATTTATTATTAGACGTAAACCACAAGGATTTCATTACATCCATATTCCTGTTGAGCTTTTACTCCATACCCCTGCTATCGTTTCCGTAAAGCAGTATCTCCTCATGTTTAATGTTTATTTCACTTTTCAAGGTTTTAATTTCATTTCCCCCACTTTTTTTGTTTATTTTGTATTTCATTTTGTAAAAATTTGCAAAATAAATGAGAAAAGAAAACATCGCATCCCTCTATAACCGTTACGTGGACGATTTGTACACGTATGCCCTCTATCTTGGTTTTGAGAAAGGGATCATTATGGATGCTATTCACGATGTATTTTGTAAATTTGCGGCCGATGAAAAGCAGCTTCAAGATGTTTCAAACCTGAAATTTTATCTTTTCAAATCACTGAAAAACAGAATATACGATATTTATAAAGCGCAAAAAAAATATATTGGATTATCAACCATTGACGCGCAGGATGCGCCTTTCAATATCCAGGTTACCATCGAGGACCGGCTTATCGACAAAGAAGAGCAGCAACAGATAAAAGACCAACTCTCGGAAATGCTTGACAGCCTTACCGAACGTCAACGTGAAGTGGTTTACCTACGTTATGTTCAGGAATACGATTATGTACAAATCTCCGAATTGCTGAACATCAGTATCCACGGATGCCGGAAACTTCTCTCAAAAGCCATGCAAAACCTACGTGAAAAGTACGGTGCACTCGTTTTCCTTTTTCTCTTTTCTTAACGCAAAAGTGTTAAAATTATAGGATTTTTCAAAAACAAGGGGATAAATTTTTCCCGTAGTCGTCTATTTAATGAACGCGCTTCTAACTGGTTGAAGTCGCATGAAATGAATTTACGATGCCAAATTATACACGACATACCGATTTTCTAAAAGACAAGCAGTTCATCCGCTGGCAATTAGCGCCGGATGAGGAGCTGGAAGCGCATTGGGAAGGCTTTATCAAACAAAACCCGGAGTTAAAAATTGCCTTACAGCAAGCCATTGACTACCTTAAAACAACCGGACTGAACAAAAGCACCTTAAACGAGGATGAACGTATACGTTTGTTGAATGAAATTCAATCCACCGTCGAACGATCGTTGAAAAGAATAAAAAGCCGCCGGCTTATTCAACTCTCCGTTGCTTCCTGCGCAGCTATTACCTTACTTATTATTGGATTAAACCACTTTGTTTTCCAAAAAAAGGGAACCCTGTTTTCACCGGAACAAGAACTCATTGTTGGAAGTCTGTTAAACAACGAAGACATTCAACTGATTACTGACGAGAAATCGCTATCGTTCCAAAATGATGTGCAAATGGAGTTCGATGAAAGCGGAAAAGCAAAAATTACACAGGGGAACAATGGAGGAAAAACTGCAGAATTAACTGGGAGCAAACAAAATACACTAATCGTCCCATACGGAAAACGCTCCACACTTACCCTTTCCGACGGGAGTAAAGTGTGGCTCAATTCCGGTTCCGTACTTGAATTTCCGGCCCAATTTACCGAAAACAAACGGGAGATCCGGCTAGCGTCGGGAGAAATGTATATTGAAGTAGCACCCGACAGCCAAAAACCGTTTCACGTAAGCACTTCCGATTTTAACGTAAAGGTGTACGGCACCAAGTTCAATATCTCCGCTTATGCCGATTCCCCACGATCGGTAGTGTTGGTGGAAGGCAAAGTGAGTCTGAAACCCATAAATAAAAAGGAAACTTTCTTATCGCCCAGCGAACAGGCTGTTTATTCAGATAACGGAACCTTCAACACGCAAAAAGTAGATGTAAATCAGTTTATCAGCTGGAAAAATGGTTACCTGGAATTCGATAAAACCCCTATGACAGAAGTACTGAAACAGATCGGAAGATACTACAACCTCTCTTTTGACTTCGATAACGATGTGAACCTACAGAAGCGGACCTGTACCGGAAAAATTTATCTCTCAGAAAACCTGGATAACATAATGGCCACGGTAGGACTGCTGTCCTCAACTAAATACATAAAAGACAACGATCAAGTATTCATAATTAACGAATCCAATTAAACTTTAAGCCTATGTACAGCAATAGATGATAATAACAAAAACCAAAAGCCGAACGATACTGGGAATACCGTCCGGCCAGATTGAATTTAATTACCTGGATTATTAATAATTAAAATCGTACAAAGATATGAATAAACATTGTATTGAGGGGAGAGAACCCCTCAATAATTTAAAACACGTTCTAAAAATCATGAGAATAACCCTGTCCTTCTTGTTTTTTTGCATACTGTTCTCTTCAGCGTCAAACAGTTATTCTCAGGAATTTACCATCAAGTCAAAAACGGCTTCTATAAAAGAAGTGTGTAAGGAGATCGAAAAGGAAAGTGATTATGTTTTCATTTTCTCGGATAACTGTGAGAAGCTGATTGACAAGCAAGTAAACGTTGAAGCTAACTCAAAAGATGTGACGGAAGTTCTGAATGCAGTATTATCCAGCACAGGGCTCACGTATAAAATATTGGATAAACAAATTGTTGTCTATAAATCCACAGAATCTGCTCCGTCTGTAGCTGTTGAACAACCGGACATCAATATTATTCAACAACCGGCTAAGAAGCAAATAACCGGTAAAGTCGTAGATGCACAAGGAGATGCCATAATTGGAGCAAACATTATTGAAACCGGGACAACCAATGGAACCGTTACCGATATAGATGGAAAATTTTCGCTTAACGTAGAAAATAACTCTTACATTAATATTTCTTATATCGGATACCTGGAGCAAAGTATAGCCACCGAAGGAAGATCCGTTTTTAACATTACCCTTTTAGAAGATACAAAAGCGTTGGACGAAGTGGTTGTTGTAGGCTATGGAACTATAAGAAGAGAAGAGCTAACAAATGCTGTTTCCAGTGTAAAATCAGAGGATTTTGTAAAAGGATCTATTACAGATGCAGCACAATTAATTAAAGGGCAGGTAGCCGGGGTGAATATTATAAATCCTGATGCAAATCCAACAGGCACCTCCCAAATTGTTTTGCGTGGAGTTACAACATTAGCCTCAGGAACTCAGCCTTTGATAGTTATAGACGGGGTACCAGGCTCTCTTTCAGATGTTTCGCCTGATGATATAGAGTCAATTGATATTTTGAAAGATGGATCGGCTGCAGCAATATACGGCACAAGGGGTACAAATGGAGTTATTTTAATTACAACAAAAAAAGTAAGAGGTGAAACTCCCACAACAATTGAGTTGAATAGTTATGTTACAACTCAGACTATTACTAAACAACTTGAATTTATGAATGCTGAACAATATCGTTCATTGGTTTCCCAGAAAAAGCCAGGAGCTATAGATTACGGTTCAAACACGAATTGGGTTGATGAAATTTTCCGTACACCATTCTCACACACTCATAATATTAGTCTGAAAGGTGGAAATTCTAACGCTAATTATATTATGAATATAAACTACAAAGCACTACAAGGATTAATGCTGCGATCAGATAATGATGTACTTACAGCTCGCATTGAAGCAAATCATTCGATGTTTAACGGTAAATTACGCATTAATGGGAGTATAATCGGATTTGATCAAAAATATTTTTCCGGTGGTGATGGTTATAGTTGGAGAGGTGACGTTTATAGAAATGCACTTATTTACAATCCGACCGACCCTATAAAAAATGAAAATGATAAATGGACAGAACATCCGGACATGAATAATTATGCAAATCCTCTCGGACTAATTTATGAAACCGAAGGAGAAATAAATATTACTAACTTTAGACCGTTTGGAACAATTACATATTATCCTACAGAAAACCTTAATTTGAAAATTTTAGGTTCAAAAGATATCTTCAATCGTACAGCCGGATATGCGGAGTCGTTCGATCACTTAAATAGTATTAGAGAGAACCGAACCGGTTTTGCATCAAGAGGAACTAACAGAAATGTTAATGATTTGTTAGAATTTACAATAAATCACTCAAGTTCACTCGGTAGTCATAATCTCAATTTATTGGGTGGTTACAGTTTTCAACAAAATGTGTATGAGTTTTATTGGATGAATAACTTTGATTTTCCGAGCGATCAATACTCTTACAACAATATGTCAGACGGAAAGGCTTTGACTGCGGGGAGGGCTGGAATGGATTCCTACAAAGAATCATCAAAAATAGTAAGCTACTTTGCACGAGCTAATTACAGTTTTGCAAATAAATATATGCTTATGGCCAGCTTAAGATATGAGGGATCTTCTAAGTTTGGAGAAGACCATAAATGGGGTGCCTTTCCTGCAGTTTCAGGCGGCTGGAATTTGCTAAATGAACCTTTTATGCAAAATAACAAACTACCTTTTTCTCAATTGAAGATCAGAGCTGGTTTCGGCATAACGGGAACAGCCCCTTCAAGTACTTATCAGTCTTTGAGTAGATTGACATACGGGAATAGATATTTATTTGAAAGAGAATGGATTCCAGTTATTTACCCATCATCAAATGCCAATCCTGAATTAAAATGGGAGACTAAGGAAGAGATCAATTTAGGTCTTGATTTCGGTTTTTTCGAAGACAGACTTTCCGGCACATTTGATTTATATAAAAGAACAACCAAAGACCTTCTCTGGAATTACAATGTAGCAACTCCCCCTTATTTATACGGGAGTGTATTAGCAAATGCTGGTTCTATGGAAAATAAGGGTTTAGAGATTCAATTAAATGCCAATCCAATCAAATCAGATGAATTTACTTGGAATACGTCATTAAATTACTCGACAAATTCTAATAAATTACTATCCCTGTCTAATGAAAAATTCCAATTGAAAAGTGGTTATTTTTATACTGGAAGTACGGGGGAGCCTATTCAAACTAATACTCATAGAGTCGAAGAAGGCAAAGCTATTGGAAATTTTTGGGGATTTAAGACTATAGATATAGATGAGGAGGGTTATTGGATTATTGAAGACAGAAACGGGAATCCAAAACCAATTTCCGAACAACAACCTGATGACAAACAGGTTATAGGGAATGGCCTACCTAAACATTATCTAGGTTGGAATAATACATTTTTTTACAAAAACTTTGATTTGGATGTCACGATGAGGGGGGCTTTTAAGTACCAGATCCTAAACATGACTAAAATGTTTTTTGCCGTTCCTGTAAGTTTAACCAGAGGAAATGTAATGACAAATACATACGACAATATATTTAACAAAAGGCCCTTGAATGATTTTCAAGAACTTCAATATGTAAGCTATTACATAGAAAATGGGGACTACTGGAAAATAGATAACATTACATTAGGTTACACTTTCGACATAAAGAATAAACCTATAAAAAACCTCCGTTTATACTTATCTGGTTCTAATATGTTTACGTTTACCTCCTACAGTGGAATTGATCCTGAAGTCAATAGCCTTGGCCTAGATCCAGGATTAGATCAACGGGACAGATACCCTTCAACAAGGTCATTTACTTTTGGAATATCATTGAAATTTTAAAAAGTCGACAAATGAAAAAAAGATATTATATAATAATTGCTGTTATTGTGCTATTAATCAACAATACGGCTTGCAATGATTTAACTGAAACTGTATATTCTGATTTAACTGAAGTAGGATATAGTTATTCACCGGATGAAATTTATAGTGTAATAGGGCCAGTATATCAGAATATGAGGGGAATGCATTCTCACTCTGGATTTTCCATCATGCAAGAGTCCACTACCGATATTCTGGTTATGCCGGCCAATGCGTCGGGATGGGATGATGGAGGAATTTACAAAAAAATGCACTTACACACATGGAACGCAGAAGCACCCCAAGTCAGGAACTTATGGTCCTTACTTTACAGGGGAGTATTACATTCAAACAGGATCATCGAACAGTTGGAAAAAGAAATAGTTCCTGTCCCTTCTCATCTTACGAAGGAATCATTTATTGCAGAAATAAAAGTAGCCAGGGCATTCTATTATTGGCTATTGATAGATAATTTCGGAGATGTTCCTTTTGTAACAACTACTTCTCAAGAACTCCCTACTATTACATCAAAAGATGAAATATTTCAGTCGATTGTAAATGATATAACTTCTTCGTTAGCTCAACTTAGTAGTGAAAACAACCCTCTAATGTATGGGCGTTTTAATAAATGGGCTGCAAAAACTCTTTTGGCAAACTTATATTTAAATTCTATCGTTTATACAGGCAAAGCGGAATGGGATAGATGTCTTGCCGAATGCAATGATATAATTAATTCGGAACTTTATCGATTGGAAGAAAATTATTCGGACTGTTTTCATCCTCATAATGAGAACTCTGCAGAAACTATCTTTGCCATACCCTATGATGCAATAAATGGTAGCGGACTGTATTTAAATTACACCTTTCATTCGGCAACAAGATACAAATACAATCTTGCGACTACTCCATGGGGGGCAGGATCAGCAAAAGCTATTTCACAATTTATTGACACGTATGATCCTGATGATAGGCGGCTTGATGACACCTGGGAGCATGGACTTCAGTATGCTGCAGATGGTATTACTCCACTCATGTGTACTTACGACAGAGCAGGACAGCAATTGAATTATTCTAAAGATTTACCTGACGGGTTGTACACTACTGAAGACGAGGGATACAGAATTAAAAAATACCTTCCTGAAATAGGAGGTCAATACAATATGAATAATGATGTTCCTTTTTTTAGGTATGCACAGGTTCTAATGATGAAGGCCGAATGTTTATTAAGAAAGGGGCAAGACAACGAAGCAGCAACTATTGTAACGCAAGTAAGACAAAGAGCTTTCAAAAACATTCCTTCAAAAGCCATAATTTCAGCCGTACAACTAAAAGCTAATAGTAAATATAAATATGGTTATGTAGAGGATTATAAAATAATGGAGTATGGCGATATTTCTCCTATTGAATTTGGGGGGTTTTATGACGAGCTGGGTTACGAGTTTGCTTGCGAATGGATAAGAAGACGAGATATGATACGATTTGGCACGTATACAACAAAAAGTTGGCTATCTCATAAACCTGAAGGAAATAAAGCAAAAGTGTTCCCTATTCCACAAGTAGTCATTGATGCTAATCCAAATCTGACTCAGAACCCAGATTATCAATAAATTTAACAAATGTTTCTGAAAAGACCAAATTTGGTCTTTTCAGAAACATTCTAACAACATGATTATAATGAAAAACTACTATTTAAGAAATATTTTCATGTTCAGCGTCGGAGTCTTTTTTATTTTTGGATGTCATGGAAAAACAGAGAAAAATATTGTAGAAAATGAAAAAGAAAGCTTTCTAAACTGGGAAAACTTTAAAGACTATATACAAAATTTCAATAAAGCTGATAAAGAATTATACATTCAATTTATTCCCAATAATAAAGCAGAAGATTTTCTCAAAAGAAATATTCCTTGGTTCGAGTGCCCTGATAAAGAGCTTGAAAAAACTTATTATTTTAGATGGTGGACTTATCGGAAACACATAAAAAAAACTCCTGAAGGTTTCGTTATAACAGAATTTCTTCCAGATGTAACATGGGCAGGAAAATATAATACAATCAATTGCCCTGCAGGACATCATTTTTACGAAGGACGCTGGCTGCATAATTCTACTTATTTACAGGATTACGCGAGATTTTGGTTTAAAGGAGGTGGAAGTGTACGTTCATATAGCTTTTGGGCTTCAAACTCAATTTTAGCTTTTGCTAGCGTGCATAATGAAAAAAAATTAATTACCGAATTGCTCCCTTTATTTATTAACAATTATGAATCATGGGAGAGAGAAAGATTATGTCCTGACGGATTATTTTGGCAAATTGATAATAGAGACGGAATGGAAGTGTCCATAGGAGGCTCAGGGAAAAGGGCAACCATCAATTCATATATGATTAGTGAAGCAGAGGCTATAGCGAAAATAGCAATGATAGAAGGAGATAAACTCCTTTCCGATAAATACACCTACAAAATGACAAATCTAAAGACTTTGATGTTATCAAAGTTGTGGGACTCTGAACATAAATTTTTTAAAACACTTCCATTAAATATTGAAGAAATGGAAAAATGGAAAGATTCTCCTTATAGGAATACTTTTACACAATACTCGAACGAAGACCCAAAACTTGTGAATGTTCGTGAACTTCATGGGTATACACCTTGGTATTTTGGCATTCCGGAAGAACAGCATTCAAATGCATGGGAATTCATACTAACGTCGGGAGGATTTAAAGCACCTTTTGGCCCAACGACAGCAGAACAAAATCATCCAGACTTCAAAGTTGTCTATGAAGGACATGAATGTCAATGGAACGGACCAAGCTGGCCATTCGCAACATCTATAACATTGAAAGCTATGGCAAATTTGCTGCGGAAGTATAATCAAACAGTAATTTCAAAAGAGGATTTTTTCGACTTGCTTGGTACTTATTCAAATAGTCATCGACGAATAGATGAACGTGGACAAAAAATCTGTTGGATTGACGAAAATATCAATCCATATACAGGCGATTGGATTTCAAGAACGATGTTAAAAGCTCGAGAGCGCCAACCCATAGAACGAGGTAAAGATTATAACCATTCAGCATTCTGCGACATTGTCATCAGTGATCTGATTGGTATCCAACCTTCTACATCTGATTCTTTGACAATACATCCTCTTGTCCCTGAAAATTATTGGAATTGGTTTTGTTTAGATCGGGTAAAATATCACGACAAAATATTGACCATCATCTGGGATAAAAACGGAACAAAGTATAAAAGAGATAAAGGCTTTTCTGTATATGTAAATGGTGAATTGAGACACAACTCAAAAAAAATTGATAAAATTATTATTCAAATCTAATAAAATGAACAAAAATCTCTTTTTTGTCTTATTATTCCTATCTACACCCTTACTTTCTTTTCGTCAGGAATGTTTAAAATCTTATTCCAGTATTTTTTTTGAACACTATACTGTTTCTGATAGTATAATGAAGAGAATATATGAAGAAGTAAAAACCCCATATAAGTATGGGTTAGTAATGGTGCCTCCAGAAAATAAAATGATCGACAGTCCAAGTATTTTTAGATATGATAATTTATGGTACATGACATATATTGTATTCGATGGTAAAGGATACGAAACCTGGCTCGCTAAAAGCGATGATCTACTAAGTTGGAACACCCTAGGACGCATCATGTCCTTTTCAGAAAATTCTTGGGATTCTAATCAAAAAGCTGGATATATTGCTTTGCAGGATTACAAGTGGGAAGGTTCGTATGAAGTTCAAAAATACAATGATTATTATTGGATGTCATATTTGGGAGGTAAATCAGTTGGATATGAAGCAGGCACTTTAAAGATCGGAGTAGCGTTTACGCAAGATATTAAAGAAATACATGAATGGAATAAATTAGAAAAGCCTGTAATTTCGCCCAACGATAAAGATGCTAGGTGGTACGATAACCAAAGCATTTTTAAGAGTACAATTATATGGGATAAGAACAAGTCGTTAGACTATCCGTTTATAATGTTCTATAATGCAAAAGGAGGGAATAAAACAAATACTGAGGCTGAAAGAATAGCTATGGCCGTTTCAAAGGATATGGTTAACTGGAAACGATTTGGTAACAATCCAATTATAGATCATGGCTCTGGTATCTCCGGCGATGCTTTTATTACAAAAATTAACAATATCTGGGTGATGTTTTACTTTGGAGCTTTCTGGAAGTCGGGGGCTTTCAACCGTTTTGCCTGTTCATATGATTTAATAAATTGGACTTGTTGGGAAGGAAAAGATTTAATAAATTCCTCTGAAAATTTTGATAATCGCTATGCCCACAAACCTTTTGTTATAAAATACCAAGGAATTGTATATCACTTCTATTGTGCCGTAGATAAAAACAATAACAGAGGAATTGCTGTTGCTACGTCTATTGATTTGGGAGAAAGTAAACTAAATTTTCAAAATAAAAAAATTGAATAATTCAGAATCTATCAATTTAGTAATGATAAATACTTATCATATTAAAAACAATACTCAACAAAAAATTAATTAATATGAAATCGAAAGATAAATTAAAAATAATGTTCGTCTTTATAACAAGTATTTTGTTTATTGGATTTACAAACAAAAATCCTAAAAATGAAATTACCTCAAGGAAAATAACTCCGGTCGATTTCTCACACGTAAAGATCAACGACAATTTCTGGTCGCCAAGATTGAAAAATCACGTTTTACATACACTTCCCGTATGTATCGATCAAATCGAGAATAAAACCGGACGGATACGGAACTTCGAAAATGCCGCCAGGCGGTCAGGCGAACATTCGGGCATTTTTTACGATGATTCCGACGTTTACAAGGCACTTGAGGGGATGGCTTACAGCCTTATAAACAACCCCAACCCCGAGCTGGAAAGGAAAGCCGATGAGTGGATCGACAAGTTTGCGGCCGCCCAGGAGCCGGACGGATACATCAATACATTTTATACGCTGACCGGAAGGGATAAACGCTGGACAAACATGGACAAGCACGAAATGTATTGCGCCGGGCACATGATGGAAGCGGCCGTGGCCTATTACAAAGCCACCGGCAAACGCAAACTGCTCGACGTCTCCATACGAATGGCCGATCACATGATGGACCGGTTCGGGCCCGGTAAACGCCACTGGGTCCCGGGGCACGAGGAGATTGAGCTCGCGCTGGTAAAACTATACGAGGTTACCAACCGGGAGAAGTACCTCGATTTTGCGTATTGGCTGCTTGAAGAACGCGGACACGGGCACGGTTCCAAGGGGACGGAAGGGACATGGAACCCCATGTACTATCAGGATGAGATGCCGGTCAGGGAATTATCAACCATAAACGGGCATGCCGTCCGGGCCATGTACCTGTTCTGCGGCATGGCCGACGTGGCTGCCTTGAAGAACGAAGCCGGCTATGTCGACGCGTTGAACCGGTTGTGGGACGATGTGGTATTGACCAAAATGTACCTGACCGGAGGGATCGGGTCTTCACGCCACAACGAAGGATTCACGGAGCCTTACGACCTGCCCAACCATGAAGCGTATTGCGAGACCTGCGCTTCGGTGGGAATGGTCTACTGGAATTCGCGTATGCACCAGCTAACAGGCGACTCGAAATACATGGACGTGCTGGAAAGGTCCATGTACAACGGCGCGCTGGCGGGCGTGTCGCTGAAGGGAGACCTGTTCTTTTACGTAAATCCGCTGGCTTCTTACGGGGACCATCACCGCAAGGAATGGTACGGCACGGCTTGTTGCCCCAGCCAGATCTCCCGTTTTCTTCCTTCCATCGGAAACTATATTTACGGAACATCGGAACGGGCCGTCTGGGTAAATTTGTACATCGGAAACAAAGCAGACGTGAACACCGGAAAAGAGACGATGACCCTGGTCCAGGAGACCAGCTATCCGTGGGACGGCAACGTGACCCTTACCGTTGAGTCGCTCAAAAAATCCGTCAGGAAAGAATTCCGGCTGCGAATCCCCGGATGGTGCAAAAACTACACCGTTGCCGTAAACGGAGAGTCAATAACCGATCCGTTGATTGAAAAGGGATACCTGGTGATCGACCGGAAATGGAAATCGGGAGACAAGGTGACGCTTGCCCTGGACATGCCGGCAGAAACGGTACAGGCCGATCCGCGGGTAAAAGAAAACTCCGGGAAAAGGGCTGTTCAACGAGGGCCGATCGTATATTGCGCGGAAGAAACGGACAACCCTTCGTTCGATGAGTTGACACTTTCCCCGCCTGCCAGATTCAAGGAAACATTCAACCCCACGCTGCTGAACGGCGTCACTACCATCGACGCCGTTTCGGGAGATGACACCATCCGTTTTATCCCCTATTACGCGTGGGACAACCGGGAGGCCGGACAAATGAAAGTGTGGATGAATTATAACGAATAAGAATAATCGCATGAGACATTTAATTGCCATCCTTATTTCGGTCTTCCTGATCCCGGGCACTCATTCACAAGGAAGTAACTCCGGACAACCACCTAACTACCCCGGCAACCGTGCCCCGCTGACCGGTAAAACCTATATCGAACTGCCCGTCGGAGCTATCCGCCCTCAAGGGTGGCTCAAAGAACAATTGAACCGGATGCGGACAGGAATGACAGGACATCTGGACTCCATTTACCCGCAGGTCGCCGGACAGAGAAACGGATGGCTGGGCGGTGACGGAGACGTGTGGGAACGAGGGCCGTACTGGATTGACGGACTCTTGCCGCTCGCCTATATCATGAACGATGCGGAATTAAAAAAGAAAGTGCAGCCCTGGATTGAGTGGACGTTGGCATCGCAAAAGCCAAACGGATACTTTGGCCCGGATACCGACCGGGAACCCGAAGAAGGCCTGCAACGAAACAACGCTCACGACTGGTGGCCTAAAATGGTGATGCTGAAAGTAATGCAGCAATACTATTCCGCAACCGGGGATAAACGGATAATTCCCTTTATGACAAATTATTTCAAATATCAGTTGAAGGAGTTGCCGAACACGCCGTTGGGTAACTGGACATTCTGGGGAGAACAGCGCGGAGGAGATAACCTGATGATGGCCTATTGGTTGTACAACATTACGGGAGATCCTTTTTTGCTCGAGTTGGGTGAGCTGATCCACGAACAGACATTCAACTGGACGGATGTATTCCTCCGTCAGGATCATCTATCGCGACAGCACAGCTTACATTGTGTAAATCTCGGACAGGGATTTAAAGAACCGGCTATCTATTTCCAGCAGAATCAAAATCCTGAACTGCTCGAAGCGGTAAAAAAAGCTGTCCGGGATATGCGCAACACCATCGGATTGCCCATCGGATTATGGGCGGGCGACGAATTGCTCCGTTTTGGAAATCCCGTTCAAGGTTCTGAGCTTTGCACCGCAGTGGAGATGATGTATTCGCTGGAGAGTATCCTACAGGTTACCGGGGATGTGCAATGGGCGGACCACCTCGAAAAAATTGCCTATAATGCCTTACCCACTCAAACCACCGACGATTTTGGCGCTCGACAGTATTACCAGCAGGTCAACCAGGTTAAAGTCAGCCGGGACATGCGGAACTTCGTGACTCCCCACCACGATACCGACAACCTTTTCGGTGAACTCACCGGATACCCCTGCTGTACCTCCAACATGCATCAGGGGTGGCCCAAGTTTACGCAGAATCTCTGGTATGCAACCAACGACAACGGCATTGCCGCACTGGTTTACGCCCCATCGGAGGTCTCGGCAAGGGTGGGAAATGGACAACTCATCACCGTTAAAGAGTCCACACAGTATCCTTTTGAGGAAACCATCGCCTTTACCTTCGATTTTCCGGACAGAGAAGAAGAAGAAATAGAATTTCCGTTCCACCTGCGTATTCCCCGATGGTGTAAAAACCCCGTAATAACGATAAACGGTGAAGGGGTTACGGCAGAAACAAGGCAAGGTGAAATCGCAAGGATCGATCGTGCCTGGAAAAGCAATGACAAGGTCGTTCTACGCCTGCCCATGGAAGTGTCGATAAGCCGATGGTACGATGGCGGAGCGGCCGTTGAACGCGGTCCACTTCTGTATGCGCTGAAGATGAATGAAAACTGGCAAAAGAAAACAACTGAGCCCCACGAAACCAAACGTTACGGAAAATGGTATTACCAGGTTACCAGCGACTCTCCCTGGAACTATGCCTTACCTATCCGTAACTTAAGCAAGGAAAATGTTGGGAAAGCTTTTGTTGTTGAAACAAAAAACAGGGCTTCTGATTATCCCTGGACCCTGCAAGATGCACCCGTTACGATAAGGACAACTGGATTACGACTGCCCGGATGGAAAGAATACAACGGGTCGGCCGGCCCGGTCCCTTATTTCACTCAACAGGGAGAGGATGTTGGCGGGGAAGAAAACATTGAGCTTATCCCCTACGGATGCAGCACTCTACGAATTGCTGTTTTCCCCGTGAGGAACAAATAAGAAATTCCGTTTTTTCAACCTATTATTTTTCATAAAACTATCAGTAAAGTTTTTAATTTTACTGATAGTTTTATTTACAAATAACTTTATAAAAAAATGATTACTTAAATCAGATAGTTGAAGAGATCACCATATCCCGTTTTAAAATGGATAAAGGTAACTGGGCAAGTAAACTGATTTTTCCAAAGACGTTAACACTTTCCATCTTAAGGAGTGCTAGGACTCTTGGTTAGTAGAAAGGAATAATCACTCTCCTATTCTATTCTCACAGCCTCTCAAAACGAAGAGAGATCATGCTATCAATGGTTGAGAATAAATATAAGCAATACAATAGATTGTAGAAATTAGATGGGAATTGCTTTCATGGTCAAAACAATTACTCACTGAAAATAAAACTGCTCAGAAGTTAATAGAAGACAACAAACTGCAAAATGATTATGACTCCATAAAACAAATTAATAAGTTTACTTTTTGATGAAAAGATTTAGAGATTTTGTATTACATTGCGAAAACACAGAACAAAAGTTGATTTTAACTACAATTGAATAGCAAAAAAATGAGATATCGAGCAGTTGAATTATGTCCACTGAAGTATAAAGGTTATGTTTTTATAAAATAAAAATCTGTGACTGACGTAAAGAGATGATTTAAATCAATTACTGCTAGTCTGTTACCTTGACAGTAAACAGGCCAACTGCGAGAGCATGGATTTCTGGAAGATAATATTTTCTGCCGTTTCACGGACCATACATAGGAGAAAGTTGTCCAGTCTTTGCATTTATCAACATTGAGTTTTATTTTGTTGACTTTTTTTTATTAATTTGCAAATTATTATTAAATGATATCGTCACACGTCAATGATTCGTTCTCCATATGTCAAGACAATTTATATCAAGCACATAGACCAATTATATGCTTACGCGTTGCATTTGGGATTTGACGAGCACATTGCCATGGATGCTATACACGATGTTTTTTATAAACTCTGCATCAACAGCGCTTTATTGGAGGAGATAACAAATGTAAAGTTTTATCTTTTCAGGTCACTCAAAAACAGACTCATTGATATTCAACGAAAAAATAAAGAATATACAGAAATTTTATCCTCGAACGAGGATGTTTACGAAAATATATCGTTCCGCCTGAATGTAACCATTGAAGATGAACTGATACAAGAAGAAGACCGGGAAGAAATACTTCGGAAAGTAGAAAACGTATTGAGCAGGCTAACCGATCGGCAACGCGAAGTTATTTACCTACGCTATATTCAGGAATATAGTTACGAAGAGATTGCCGAACTCATGGAGATTTCCGTCGAATCTTGCCGCAACCTCACGAGTAAAGCGGTGAATAAGTTGAAAGAAACTGCCTTCTTTGTCCCCCAGATTCTATTTATTATCGCCAATTTAATCAAGCCAAGTTGATATTTTTAAATACAAATTGCATTTTTTAAAAAAAAGAGATGATATTTTTCATCTCTTTTCGTCTTTATAATACAAACGTCTTGTTAAATCTAAAAGACCCTTTGATTTATAATACAAAAAAGTCAATGAAAACAGACAGTTCCAGTTTTCTTCGCTTTCTTAAAGATGAAAAATTTATCGAATGGAAACTTTTTCCTTCCGATGAGGTGAACACTTATTGGGAAGATTTCTTGCAAAAACATCCCGACGAACGGGAAAATATGGCCTTAGCAGAAGCACATTTTCGGAACGTACGATTATCATCATACAATTTGTCCCGGGAGAAAAAAGAAGAGGCGATAAAAAGATTAGAACAATCCGTTCACACCTTCGAAAACAAGAAAAAAGCTTACCGTTTCTTATATGTAGCTGCTGCCTGTATTTCAGTGTTTATTATATCGGTTCTATACGTATATACCGTTCGGGATCAGGTGAAAGATAACGTTATTTTCTCTGATTACATCGTAGGAAACGAATTGCAGTCTGAAGATATTCAACTTATCACCAACAACCAAACAGCTTATTTTCAGGAAAATATCAATATAGACATCAGTAATGCCGGTGTAGCTCGGGTTAAAACAGACAATGAAGACCGGAAAGATATTTCCATGGATAAGAAGACACTGAATACGCTTATCGTTCCCTACGGAAAACGTTCAACCCTTACCCTTTCCGACGGTAGTAAAGTTTGGCTGAATTCCGGTTCCGTACTTGAATTTCCGGCACAGTTTGCCGGAGATAACCGTGAAGTCAGTCTGGCATCGGGCGAAATGTACATTGAAGTGGCCCCCGACAGAAAGAAGTCCTTTTACGTACGTACCTCCGACTTCAAAATAAGGGTCTACGGCACAAAGTTTAATGTATCAACCTATGCTAATTCTCCAAAATCCATTGTTTTGGTAGAAGGAAGTGTGGGGTTACAGTCCATCAATGGAGATGAAGTAAACTTAACACCCAACGAACAAGCTGTTTACTCCCAAGACGGAACATTCAACACGCAAAAAGTGGATGTTGCCCATTTTATCAGTTGGAAAAACGGCTATTTAATGTTCGAAGATACTCCCATGTCTGAAGTGTTGAAGCAAGTTGAAAGATACTACAACCTCTCATTTAATTACGACAAGGACGTCACATTGAAAGACCTGACGTGTAACGGGAAAATCATATTATCGGAAAATCTGGATAATGTCATGACCACTATAACATTACTTACGTCTACCCAATACAAAAAGGAAAATAACCGGATATATATCACAAACGAACCAGATTAAATACATATTTGCCTATGGAAAAATGAAAATACAATAACACAAAAAAAGCCGGACAATAGTGCGAATATCGTCCGACTGAATTGAATTTAATTATCCCTCTTATTAATTGACAATTAAAATCGTACAAATTTATGAATAATTATTCTATCGAGGGGAAAATTCCCATCAATAATTACAATCATGTTCTAAGAATCATGAAAACAACCCTTTTCTTTTTGTTTTTTAGCATCTTGTTTTCACAAGCGACTAACAGTTTTTCACAAGAAATGGAATTCACGCTCCATTTAAAATCGACAACCATAAAAGAGGTTTGCAAAGAATTGGAGAGGAAAAGCGACTACCGCTTTATCTTTGCAGGTAATGCTAACAAAACAGCGAATAAGCGCGTCAACATAAATGCCAACTCGCAGAATATCGAAAAAATACTGAATGATCTGTTATCCGGGACAGAGCTTTCTTACCGGATTTTGGATAATCAAGTAGTTGTTTACCGCGATAACGATAAAAAAAATGAAAATAAAACGGAGGAACACGTACAAGAACAAGTAACTCAACAACAAAAAAAGCAAATAACCGGTAAAGTCGTAGATGCACAAGGAGATGCCATAATTGGAGCAAACATTATTGAAACCGGGACAACCAATGGAACCGTTACCGATATAGATGGAAAATTTTCGCTTAACGTAGAAAATAACTCTTACATTAATATTTCTTATATCGGATACCTGGAGCAAAGTATAGCCACCGAAGGAAGATCCGTTTTTAACATTACCTTATTAGAAGATACACAGGCATTGGATGAAGTGGTTATTGTGGGATATGGAGTGCAAAAAAAAGCAAATTTGAGCGGAGCGGTTGAAGCTGTCCAGGGGAAAAGACTGGAAAACCGTTCTACCAACAATATAGGTCAGGCATTACAAGGAATCGTCCCCAGCTTAACCATTCAGTCTATGGATGGACAAGCTAATTCAACACCGTCTTATAATATTAGAGGAATGACATCTATAAACGGAGGAAATCCTCTTATCATGGTCGATGGCGTCCCCACTGAACCTGCCGATTTTAGTCGAATGAATTCCGCTGATATTGAGAACATATCGATATTGAAAGATGCATCTTCGGCTGCAATTTATGGTGCGAGAGCAGCATTTGGAGTCATTTTAGTAACCACTCGAAAAGGAGACTCGGAAAAATTAACCGTACGATTTAACAATTTTTTCAGCATACGTAAGCTTTCACGAATGCCTGATGTTGTGACCGATCCTTATATTAATGCCAGTTATCGTGAAATAATGGGAGCACCATGGTATCACTATTATGATGAACCTACTCTTGATTACGCGAAAGAATTATCAAAAGATCCATCTTTACCGAATATTATCATGGATCCGCTTCAGCCAGAGAAATGGCTTTATTTTTCTAAAACCAATTGGTATGAAGAAATATATGGTTCAGGTCTGGCCAGTTCTAATTCTCACAATATCAGTATTTCGGGTAAAGGAGGAAAAGTTTCTTATTACTTGGGCGCTGAGTATTATAAAGAAAGGGGAGTAATCAAAATTAATAGAGACATATATGACAAGTTTAATATTAGGAATAAAGTAGAATACAAACCGACCGATTGGTTGACAATAGGCAACAACACATCATTACAGTATTATGTTTATGAAATGCCTACGCATTTGAACTCCAAGTTTTTCTGGAATATGTCTTATCGTGCTAAAGCATTGTATCCGGTAAAAAATCCTGACGACACCTGGGCGGGTGACGGTGCAACAAACGTGGTCGCTGAATTACAAGATGGGGGTAACACAAAAACAAACCAATCCATTACTCAGACACAGTTTAATATGGATCTTGCTTTAATAAAGAACACTTGGCATATCAAAGGTGATTTTACGGCAAAATATTCAAATAATAAAACAGATGCATGGAGTAATTACGCATCGACAAGACTTGGGCCAAATCTACCTCTCATTAATTTTGACATGTCATATTATGGCTGGGATGAGTATGCTCAATTATCAACCTGGAGTAATTTGTTTACTATTGGGAATATATATACTGATTTTTCCAAAACATGGAAAAATCATAGCTTATCTGCATTGCTTGGTTTATCACAGGAGTATGAACGATATGAATCTTTTACCGGCAGAAGGAAGAATATGATTACTCCCACATATCCAACACCTCAACTGGCAGCAGGAACTATGACCCTGACAGAAGATGTATATGAATGGGCTATACGAAGCGGGTTTTACCGGTTAAACTATATTTATGATAACAAGTATATTTTTGAATTTAATGGCCGATACGATGGAACTTCAAGGTTCCCTAAAAATGACCGTTTTGGTTTCTTCCCTTCGGTTTCCGGAGCTTGGTTGGTATCGGAAGAGAATTTTTTCAAACCTTTGAAAAATGTACTGGATTATAGTAAAATAAGGTTATCTTATGGTTCATTGGGGAATCAGGACGTTAACTACTATCAATATATTGCTACAATGAATGCGACCAAGATTGGACAATTGATAGATGGTGATCAGCCCATGGGTGTCTATCAGCCGGGATTAGTATCTCAAAATCTGACATGGGAGAAAATTTCTACGTTAGATATAGGACTCGACTTGACCTTTCTGTCTAACCGATTGTCTTTTTCCGGTGATATTTTTCGTCGTACAACAAAAGATATGTTATCTAAAGGAAAAACACTTCCCAGTGTGTTAGGGACATCAGAACCAAAGATCAATGCAGCGGATTTGATTTCTAAAGGCTGGGAAGTTTCTTTGGCTTGGAATGATAAATTAGACCTAGCTGACAAACCTCTACAATACAATGCACGATTCATAATGTATGATAGCAGGGCGTTTATTCAGCGTTTTGATAATCCTACTAAATATCTGGGAGACTATTATGAAGGACAGGAAATCGGAGAAATCTGGGGATTGGTTACAGAAGGTTTCTTTATAAATGAGGATGAAATTAATTCGCATGCAAGTCAGATAGAGGTTACTTCTTATCCGGGAGACAGACCTATCGAACCAGGAGATCTTAAATACAAAGATTTGAATGGCGATGGGAAAATAAACAGAGGGTCTGAGACAGTGGATGACCCGGGAGATTTCAAAGTAATTGGCAATAACAGTTTGAGATATAATTTCGGACTTGACATAGGAGGTGATTGGAATGGTTGGGATCTTCGCTTACTTTTTCAAGGCGTAGGGAAAAGAGAGATTTATCCGAATTCGGGACCTTTCTTTTGGGGTATTTATTATGCTCCAGATGGGTATGTTTTAAAAGAAACACTTGATCATTGGACACCGGAAAATCCGAATGCATACTTACCGCGACTGAAATCCTATCTTACAACAAATGATTTAGGTATTCCCCAAACCCGTTATCTTCAAAATGCAGCTTATGTAAGAATGAAAAACATTACATTAGGTTATACATTGGATTCCCTCTTGAAATCAAAGTTGGGAATACGTATTTATTTCACAGGAGAAAATCTGTTCGAAATTACCTCATTACGCAAACCATTGGATCCCGAATCGGGAGGCAGCAATTATCATCCATTCCAAAGATCCTATTCATTTGGATTGAATATTACATTATAAGTTACTTAACACCAAAATGATAATTAATAATGAAAAAAGCAGGATTTTATATTTTGGCCATAATCGGATTAATAAGTTGTAATGATTCGTTTATGGAAAGATACCCGGAGACATCTATTGCTCCAGAAGTGTTCTTTAAAACAACAACCGATTTGGAATTGTACACAAACACATACTATGAATATATACAGCCGGTGGCCTATAGAACTTCAAGCGGAGCTTCAGCACACAGTTTGGATGTTTCGGACGATTTCGGTATCTATTCCGATATAAGTAATATTACGAATCTATTGCGCGGAAATATCACCCCGGAAACTGTTGGAGGTTGGAATAATTGGGGCGAATTAAGACGGTTTAATTTTTTCTTGCAACACGCACAAGACGCTTCAGGTGAAGTGGATGTTATTAATCACCACATTGGCATTACTCGTTTAATGAGGGCTACATGGTATTATAATATGGTTAAACGTTATAACGATGTGCCTTGGTATTCGACTCCTTTAAGTGATAAGAATGAAGAAATGCTTTATAAAGGAAAAGATAGCAGAACCGTGGTAGTGGATTCAATCATGGCAGATTTAGAGTATGCAGTTAACCATATCTTGCCTTATATGGGAAATAAAACTCGTATTAACAAATGGTATGCATACGCATGTATGGCTCGGATTTGTCTGCATGAAGGAACTTTCCGAAAATATCATGATGAGCAAAATCTCCAATCAACAGCTGATGCTTTTTTAATGAAGGCAAAAGAAGCTGCATTGAAAATAATGAATAGCGGATTATTCCAGATTGATATGACCGGCGGACCGGATAAAGCTTATCAAAATTTATTTATCAATGAAAATCTATCAGCATCTTCTGAAATAATACTGATGGTTGATTTTAACCTGGAAAAAAATATAACACACGGAGCTTTTCACAACTTTTTTGACTACGTGTATGGATTAAGTCGAAGTTTAATGGAATCATATCAAGTGTTAACTCCCGAAGGAAATGCAGTTCCATTTAGTTCTATCGCCGGATATGAGACCAAAAATGTAGTAGACGTTTTTGAAGACAGAGACCCGAGATTTAAACAAACTTTCATGTATCCGGGTTATAAGATGCCAGGACAATCAAATGAGTATAGATCTAACTTGAATTTTGGCGGCTATCCACAAATCAAATTCTGCCAACAAAAAGTAGGGATTGGCGAAGAAAGCAATTACACCGACCTTCCAATCTGCCGTATAGCTGAAATCTATTTGATTTTTGCAGAAGCAAAAGCAGAATTGGGAGAACTAACTCAAGAGGATTTGGATCAATCCGTCAATTTGATTCGAAGTCGGGTAAACATGCCTCCAACTATTTTGAATAATATTGTCACAGACATGAGTTTGATTAATGAATTCCCTAACGTAACAGGCAATAATCGAAATGTGATTTTAGAAATACGACGTGAGCGCCGGGTAGAACTTGCTTGCGAAGGTTTCCGTACAGATGACTTATATCGATGGAAAGCAGGGTATCTACTACAAAGACCACAACAAGGAGTCTATATTGATAGCTTAGGATTACACGATTTCACAGGAGATGGAATACCTGATATTGGAATATTTGAAAATGTGAATTCAAATACTGTTCCGGATGAGGAGCGGAACAAATATTCGTTTTATTATTTGAAAAATGTAGCAGGCGCACCTACTTCTATTTATTTATCTAATGGTAACTCGGGTTACATTATGTCAACAGGTGACAGAGATGGAGTTCGTGATTTTAAGGAACCACAATATTACTATTTTCCTATTCCACAAACACAGAGAGTTTTGAATCCTAATTTGGAGCAAACCATTTTTTGGTGATTTTTAGCAAACGCTTTCACTAGTGTCCTATAAAAAACAAATACCCGATAATTGATTAAAATAAATTTAGAAGTATTACTAATTCACGGTACTTTATAAAACCAAAAAATTCAATTGTCACAATTATATACTAAATAGGAATTTTAATCCGTTTACTCTTATTATTGACTTAATATACACATATACAATAATATATGAATATCGATTAAAATTTTAATGGGACACTAGTGAAATGTTTTATTAAATTAATACGTAAACATTTTATGAATTTAACTAAATTTTCATACAGTAGTATTCTTATACTCATTGCTGTTGTTTTTATTTCATGTAAAAAGAATGATATCCAATTGCGATTTGTGGTCATTTCAGATATTCATGCGGGAGCATATCGTTCTCATGAGAATCTTCCAAGGACATTAAAATGCCTTCTCCAAAAAGAACCGTTACCCGACGCAGTTTTTGTAGTAGGAGATCTTACAAATAATGGATGGCCACAAGAATACGACGAACTTCTTGAAACGTTTTCCGATAGCTCTATCGTTCCTAAAGATGTTGCCGTTTACTTTATGACGGGCAATCATGAATTTCGTGATATTATTCGCAATTCTGAGACATATCCAGATATGACAGTGTGTGACTCTACATTCGGACACGATGTAAGAATAGAGAGCGTAACACCTATTGAACGATATAAAGAAAAAATAAGACAACCACTAAATCAATATATTGAAATTAAAGGGTATCCTTTTATTACGATAAGTATGACAGATGGAGACAACCTTCATGGCACTATGCCGGATCAAGAAGTTAGGAATAACTTATATAATGACGAAGCCTTGAAATTTCTATCAGAGAAAATGCAAGATGCCTCGCAAAACTATCCCGAAAAACCAATTTTTCTGTTTTCACATTTAGGCTCCAGCTGTACTTGTTTTGGAACATTTCCTCAAGATGGTGGAGGACAAAACCAGTTTAGTTCTATTTTAGATAACTATCCTCAAACCGTTTTTTTCAATGGCCATTCCCATTTTCCTATTGGGGATCCTCGCACAATTCACCAAGCAAAATATACATCAATCAATAGTGGCAGCGCAGCATTTCCATCCGGTGAAATATATTACATACCTAACCCATTAATACCTCAGAATCGTTATCCGGAAGTTACCGAAGGTCTGATAGTAAATATTCTGTCTGACGGAAATGTGGAAGTAGAACGATGGGACACTTTCCGTGATGAAGAGATATTTCCGCGTTGGCATTTAAAGCCGCCTTTTAATAGTAGCCAATTTCTATATGCCGAGCGAGATGGTTTACCCGGACCGTTCTTTAAAGATGATGCCCAGGTAACATGTTTTATCCAAGGAAACAATTTAATTATACGTTTCCCGAAAGCAATAGACAATGAGGTTGTTAATCATTATACTATCGATTTTCTCAATGAAGATGGTGATATTTTTTATTCGGGTGACAAGTTTTCCGATTTCTACCTGAACAGTCAGATGCCGGGAGTGTATGCCATTCAAATACCGATTGGTAAAAAAGCTTTTTTCAAGCTTCCAATTTGCAATAAAATAAAAATACAAGTGACAGCTGTTGACTCCTATTCTAATAAGTCTAAACCCATTACTAGTGAGCCGGTTGCTATTCCTTCTGTTTTTTTACGAGAATCATTATGATTGCAACTATATAATTATTATTAGTTTCCGCCCTTTAAATTAAAAAGAAATTGAATATGAATTTTTTTTGTATTAAAGTATGTGTCATTCTATTTATTTCCATTCTTTCTACGTCGTGTATTTCACCTTTCAATGAAATAGGTCTGCCATATAAAGGTTGGGAAAAAGGAGAGTTTGACATCCATCATATTTATACTGGTCGAGGAGAATCAAGCTTTCTTATCTTTCCTGATGCGACTTCCATGTTAATCGATGCTGGAGATTGGGATCCAAAGGATTATGATAAAATGTGCGAATTATTACCCGATAACTCTCGCCGTTCAGGCGAATGGATCGCACGTTATATCTTGAGAGTAAATCCATTCAAGGAACAGGTAGACTATTTAATGATTTCTCATTTTCATAATGATCATATTGGAGACAGTTCCAATCCTGTTCTTTCTACGCAAAGACGAAATCCTGATTATATTTTAACCGGCATTACTGAAGTTGGAGAATATATTCGTTTTAAAAAAGTTATTGACAGAGGATTTCCAGATTATCAATACCCACTCCCCATCGCAGATCCTGATGTAGATAATTATAAGGCATTTATAAATTGGAAAAGAAAAAAAGAAGGTCTAATTCCTGAAAGTTTTGATATAGGTAACTCCTCTCAAATTGTACTGCTTAATGATAAGGGAAAATACAGCGAATTATTTCAGATTCAGAATCTGGCAGCAAATGGCCGTATTTGGACTGGAAACGGAAAAGAGACAATCAACTATTACGACTTAAATTCAGCAAATAGAGACGGAGAACAAAACGAAAACAGTAAAAGTATAGGAATAAAGATTAATTATGGCCCCTTCTCTTACTTTACTGCAGGAGATATAAGTGGAACTCTATTAGATGGGGATGGCAGTAAAATTAATCTGGAAAATGAAATTGCCAAAATTTGCGGATCTGTGGATGTATGTAAAGCTAATCATCATGCATATAAGGATGCCATGACAGAAGGATTTTTAAAGAAAATACAAGCCTCGGCTTATATTATTCCTGTTTGGGATCATGAACATATACAACCTGTTATAATGAAACGAATGGCTTCTTACTCCCCACACTCTGAGAATCCAACGATTTACCCAACGAGATTCCCTTACCATTTGAAAGATAAATACGGGAAGGAACCTTGGATAAATTCTGTCTGTCAGGAAGATGGCCATATTGTTATAAAGATATTTGATGAAGGGAAAAAATATAAAATATATGTACTATCCGCTAAAGATGAAAAATCTACGGTACAAGCTGTTTACGGTCCTTTTTCTTCAACAGTTCAAGATGGTAACTAATGAACATCGTTTAACTTTTCCCTCAACTCAACCTAAAACTGACCTCCCCTCTAAAAACCGGACCAATCAAATGCTTCAGGACGTATTAAAAAAAAGCTTTGAGGGCATCTCAATTAAGAGGGCTGGCAATGGAATTTAATTGAAAATTACCGTGTTTCAGTACGCAGGGCAACCGCTGTGGTTATGCTTAGCAAGTCAGTCTGGTATTATAGGCCCAAACATAGAGATGAACAAAACACTTTAATGAGGATGAATGAAATAACATCGACTCGCATACGTTATAGATTTTGGAGGATATTTACACTGCTTCGAAGTGAGGGATTTAAAGATAATCATAAGCGGGTATACAGGTTCTACAGACAGGAAGGATTAAATTTACGTTCCAAACGTCATAGACGTTGCAGAGCAGAACAGCACAGAGAAAATTATGCACTGGTAAATCAGATAAATCAGTGTTGGAGTATGGATTTTGTTTCAGATCAGTTGTATAATAGACAAATATTCAGAGCACTGACAATTACTGCAGAAAGTCTTTGTCCATAGAGATCGGTCAAACGTTAAAGGGATGTGATGTTGTAAGCACCCTGGAAAGTCTTTATGAACATTACGGAATAAAACCCGAAAGAATTAAGGTTGACAACGGGTCTGAGTTTGTTTCCAAATAGCTAGACAGATAGGCTTATGAGAGAAAAGTTACATTGGATTCTTCACGACCGGGCAAGCCAACAAACAATCCTTTTATAAAATCTTTTAACGGAAGTTTTCGTGATGAGTGTTTAAATACAAATTGGTTCTTATCTTTGCATGACGCGAGGTTAAAAATAGAGTCATGGCTTAGAAATTATAATACCTTCCGGCCTCATATTTCTTTGCAAGGATTAACACCGGAAGAGGTGGAATTTGAAATGTTAAATGATAAGGAAAACTCTAATTTAGCGTTGTCCAGTTAATGGGAGCGGATCACACAATTAATTAAACAAAAAGGGAAAATTGGTCTTCAAGATCATGGAGATCTAGTATACTATAGGAGAATAAGAATTCACGAACTCTGAATATTAATTTAAATACAAATCCAGAATTAATTAACTCAAATTTGAGCTACTAAAATAAAATAAATATGTCAATTTCACGCAGAATTTTTTTAAAAACAGCTGCAATTACAACAGCTGGTATCACAATTGCACCTAATACCATATTGGGTAAATCACACGGCCATCTGGCTCCCAGCGATAAAATAAACATCGCTGGAATCGGCGTTGGCGGTGTAGGGCGCCGTAACCTGGCAAATATGAAAACAGAGAACATCGTGGCATTGTGCGATGTAGACTGGAAATATGCAGCGAAGACGTTTAGCGATTACCCAAAAGCGCAACGTTTTAAAGACTGGCGGCAAATGTTTGATAAGATGGGTAAATCCATAGACGCCATTATGGTTGCCACTCCCGATCACACTCATGCAGGAGTTGCAGCACATGCAATTACCCTTGGTAAACACACCTATGTGCAGAAGCCATTAGCTCATAGTGTATATGAATCTCGCTTGCTTACCAAACTTGCTAAGAAATATAAAGTAGCAACGCAAATGGGGAATCAGGGTAATTCTTTTGATTGGTGTAGACAGATAGCAGAATGGGTGCAATCCGGAATAATCGGGGATGTTTATGAAGTTCACACATGGACTGACAGGCCCATATGGCCTCAAGGCTTATCCGAACCAAAAGGTGGACCAGCTATCCCTGCGGATCTGGATTGGGATTTATTCATCGGACCTGCTCAAAAACGGCCATACAATCCAGCCTATACACCCTGGAACTGGAGAGGGTTCTGGGATTTTGGAACCGGCGCATTGGGGGATATGGCCTGTCACATTATGGACCCTTTGTATTGGGCGCTGGATTTAAAATATCCCACAAGCGTATCAGCGAGTTCAACATTGTCAAACCTGTATTCTCCTCCACAAGCCCAGGTCGTCACTTATAAATTCCCTGCACGCCCACCAAAAGAAAAGGTAAATATGCCAGAACTAAAAGTATATTGGTACGACGGAGGATTGTTACCCGACCGCCCTTCGGAATTGAAAGACGGAGAGATGATGGGGGATGAGAATGGCGGAATCATTCTGATCGGGACAAAAGGAAAAATTATGACCGGATGCTATGGTATGAATCCAACGTTATTACCAACTTCAAAAATGGCTGATTTCACACAACCTGAACCTACCATTCCAAGGGTAAAAGGAGGTAACGGCAACATCTGGGCAACAAATGCCCACGAACAAGACTGGATAAGGGCTTGCAAAGAAACTCCTTCAAGCAGGAGAGAATCTTCCTCAAACTTCCAGTTTTCAGGACCGTTTAATGAAATGGTAGTAATGGGTGTGCTGGCTACACGTCTTTCGGGATTGCAAGGACTGCATCGCGAACTGCAATGGGACGGTGAGAACATGAGATTCTCCAATATTTCACCAAACGATAAAATTAAAATTGTTACGGTTGATGAATATGCAGTAATTGATGGTGATCCGAAATTTGATAGAAGGTTTGCAGAATTTAATGCATTAGATATGGCAAATGAGTGGATAAAACACACCTATCATAACGGCTTTTCGTTACCGGCAATGCCAAATAGTTAAGATAATAAATCAATGCGATAGCACGCTGAATTCTTAAGCGTGCTATCGTTATAAAAACCGACAATATGAAAATAAACAAACTTTTATTTTTCCTTTTAGCCTGTTGCTTGTCTGCTTGCACAGTTCCGTCCAGAAAGGAAACCAAGGCCGAGAAACAGGGGTGGAGACTTTCCATGCAATCCTATACCTTTCATTTATTCACAGCGGTTGAAGCTTTGGACAAAACGCAACAACTGGGGTTACATTACATCGAAATTTATCCGGGACAAAAGATGGGAGAAGGTTTCGGAGATGCTATTTTTGGCTATGATCTAACTCCCGAACAACAAGAACAACTGAAAGAAGTGGCAAAGTCGAAAGATATAAAAATTGTATCGTCCGGCGTTTGGACTTCTTCACGCGAAGAGTGGGAGAAAGTGTTTTCTTTTGCCAAAAACATGGAGATGGAATTTATAAGTGCAGAACCCTCTCGCGAGGATTGGGACGTTGTAGAAAACCTTGCGGGGAAATATGGCATAAAATTAGCTGCACATAACCATCCCAACGAAAACTCCTATTGGAAACCGGAGATTTTGTTGGATTATATCGGCAACCGGGGGACTTTGCTAGGATCAAGCGCTGATGTAGGCCATTTCAAGCGAATGGGAATCGATCCAGTACCGGCACTACAACAACTCCAGGGGAGACTAATCGCAATGCATTTCAAGGATATCGCTCCGCAAGGTGAAGGGAAACAGTTGGAAGACGTAGTCTGGGGAACGGGTATTTTGAATGTGAAAGGAATACTGGAAGAGTTAAAACAACAAGATTTCAAAGGGTATTTCACTATTGAATACGAAGCTAACTGGGAAAATAACCTGCCCGAAATCAAACAATCGATTGATTACTTCAATCAGACTACCGAAGAGATATTATAAACTTTTCTTCTTTCTTAGACCCGTCGATACAACATCAATAATTCGACGGGGTCTTTCCTACCCAATCCTTCCCCAATCGTAGCGGTTTCCGCTCAAGCGGCTGAGTTGTTGTTTCAACACCAGATGCTCCGGCTGTGAGAGCTTGGGGTCCCGGGAGATGATGCTTTCCGCAACCTCGCGGGCGCGGAACAGGATGGCGTTATCCCGTACCAGGTCGGCTATTTTAAGGTTGAAGGGGATACCGCTTTGCTGCGTGCCTTCCAGGTCGCCCGGGCCGCGTAGTTTCAGGTCGGCTTCGGCGATAACGAATCCGTCGTTACTCTCGGTCATGATCTCCATCCGCTTACGGGTATCGGAAGAGAGCTCGTAAGGCGTGATCAGCACACAGTACGACTGGTCGGCGCCGCGCCCCACCCTGCCCCGCAACTGGTGAAGCTGCGACAAGCCGAAACGTTGTGCGCTTTCGATTACCATTACCGAAGCGTTCGGCACATTGACTCCCACCTCAATAACGGTGGTGGACACCATGATTTGTGCTTCGTTGGCCACAAACCGCTGCATCACCTCCTCTTTCTCCGCAGGTTTCATGCGTCCGTGCATTTTACAGACGGTAAATTCGGGAAAAGCTTCCCGGATATGGACAAACCCCTCTTCCAGGTTTTTCAGGTCCAGCGTCTCACTTTCCTCAATCAGGGGATAGACGATGTAAGCCTGCCTTCCGGCTTTTACCTGTTCGCGGATAAACTGATATAGTGCTCCCCGCTTCTTGTCGTACCGGTGCAGGGTCTGCACCGGTTTTCTTCCGGGGGGCAATTCATCAATCACGGAGACATCCAGATCGCCGTAAACCGTCATGGCGAGCGTACGGGGGATGGGGGTGGCCGTCATCACCAAAACGTGTGGAGGATGCTCGTTCTTCGACCAAAGTTTCGCACGCTGCGCCACGCCAAAACGATGTTGTTCGTCGATAACCACAAATCCCAGGTTGTTAAATTGCACCACATCTTCAATAAGGGCGTGGGTGCCGATAAGGATGTGTATGTCTCCCGACAACAATCCGGCATGGATGTCCGCACGTTCTTTTTTCCGGGTCGAGCCCGTCAGCAACGCCACATTCACATCCATGTCCGACAGCAGCCCGCGGAAAGTCTCGAAGTGCTGTGACGCCAAAATTTCGGTAGGGGCCATCAGGCAGGACTGGAAACCGTTATCCATCGCAATCAGCATGCACATGACCGCCACCAACGTTTTCCCGCTACCTACATCACCTTGCAAAAGACGGTTCATCTGCTTGCCCGACGCCGTATCCTTGCGGATCTCTTTGATTACCCGTTTTTGCGCGTTGGTCAGTTCAAACGGCAGGTGTTTCTCGTAAAACAAATTCAGGTACTTCCCCACCCTTTTAAAAACAAAGCCGTTGAGTTTGTCTTTCCGGTCGGCAGCATACCGGACGATGTTAAGCTGGATAAAAAACAACTCCTCAAATTTCAACCTGAACTCGGCATCTCGCAGCAATACGGGATTCCTGGGGAAATGAATGTTTTCGACAGCGTCGTGGAACGGCATGAGATGAGCTGTTTTCACCACATCGGCAGAGAGGGATTCCGGAAGCCTGCCGTTAATCATTCCAAACGCATTTTCGATGATTTTCTGAACGGCTTTCGAATTCAGGTAATGGTTTTTCATCTTCTCCGTGGTGTTGTACATCGCCATGAGGCCATCGGGCCGGTCGGCTTCGCTCAAATAGGGATCAATATCGGGGTGGGCTATGTTCCAACGGTTGTTGAAAAGCGTGGGTTTGCCGAAAACGATATACTCCTGATTGGCCTTGTACTTATTTTCCACAAACCGGATACCCTGAAACCACACCAGATCGATAAAGCCCGTACCATCGGTAAAATGCGCCACAAGCCGTTTTTTCCGTCCTTCACCGAACATTTCGAAAGCCGTTATTTTCCCTTTGAGCTGGATGTACGGCATACTACCGTCGATTTCGTGCACGTAATACATCCGGCTCCGGTCGATATACCGGTAAGGATAATAGCGTAGCAAATCGCCCAGCGTGAAAACGTCGAGTTCCTTATTTAAGATCCCCGCCCGTTTGGGGCCCACACCCGGAACAAATTTTATGTCGGTCTGAAGGATCATCTATTGCAATTCTACCACGCGAACAACGGGAATTGCTTCATAGTAGCATTCACCTTTTCACGAACCGATGCTATTGTCTTGTCGTTTTCCACGTCGGCAAGCACCGTGTCGATCATTTCCACAATATCACCCATCAGCGATTCTTTCGCTCCACGGGTCGTGATTGCCGGTGTTCCAAAACGCAATCCGGAGGTCTGGAACGGGCTGCGGCTATCGAACGGGACCATGTTTTTGTTGGTCGTGATATCGGCTTCCACAAGCACTTTCTCCGCCACTTTTCCGGTCAGAGCAGGGAACTTCGTCCGCAAATCCACCAAAACAATGTGGTTGTCCGTACCTCCCGACACCACTTTGTAACCTTTATCCGCAAATGCCTGGGCCATAACGGCTGCATTCCTTTTCACCTGTGCCTGGTAGGTTTTGAACTCGGGATCCAACGCTTCGCCAAACGACACGGCTTTGGAAGCAATGACGTGTTCCAGCGGACCTCCCTGCATTCCCGGAAAAACGGCCGAATCCAACAGTGCCGACATCATTTTCACTTCTCCCTTCGGCGTTTTTAACCCCCACGGGTTCTCGAAATCCTGTCCCATTAGAATAATGCCTCCGCGCGGGCCGCGAAGCGTTTTGTGGGTAGTAGAGGTTACTATGTGCGCATATTTTAACGGGTTGTCCAGCAATCCGGCGGCGATCAGTCCGGCAGGATGCGCCATATCCACCATGAACAGGGCTTTGATTTCATCGGCGATTTTGCGGATACGGGCATAATCCCATTCACGCGAATAGGCTGATGCTCCGGCGATGATCAGTTTTGGGCGTTCGGCACGCGCAACCGATTCCAATTGGTCGTAATCCACTTGCTGATTGTCCTCCCGGACGTTGTATTCCAGTGCCTGAAACATCAAACCGGAAAAGTTTACCGGTGAACCGTGTGAAAGGTGTCCACCGTGCGAAAGGTTGAGTCCGAGGAACTTGTCTCCCGCTTTCAGGCAAGCCAGAAAAACGGCTGCATTTGCCTGTGCACCCGAGTGCGGTTGCACATTGGCCCACTCGGCATTGAACAACTTCTTCAGGCGGTCGATAGCCAATTGCTCACCTAAATCCACCACCTCGCAACCGCCGTAGTAACGCCTGCCCGGATAACCTTCGGCATACTTGTTGGTAAGGACGGACCCCATTGCCTGCATCACCTGATCACTTACGAAGTTCTCCGAAGCGATAAGTTCTATTCCCTTTAACTGACGTAATTTTTCCTGTTCGATAATTTCGAAAATCTGTGTGTCTCGTTTCATCTATTGTTGATTTATATTGTTTTAGCCGTTTTTTCCTGCAAATTTAAGCAAAATATGCGTGACATGCATACATTTGTCTGTTTTTAGCTTTTGAAACTTTTCTCCGGCAGTATCGGCATCTTGACTTAATGCTTAAACTCGGCAAAAAAATTATTGTTTCCCTCCCATTATATAATCAATTTGTTATAAATTTGTGTAATTTTGATTATTTAAATACCGTACACTATGCACAACTACCCAGTTAACCAAGCGGGATTCGCAACAAAAGCCATACACGGAGGCCGTCAAAAAAATCAGTTCGGTTCCCTTTGCGACCCTATCTATCAAACCTCGGCATTTACTTTTGAAACCGCAGAACAAGGTGGACGTCGGTTTACCCTGGAAGAAGAAGGCTATATTTACACCCGCCTAGGCAATCCTACCTGTAGCGCGGTGGAGGAAAAAGTCCGGTTACTGGAAGGCGGGGAAGCCTGTGTTTCCGCTGCTTCGGGGATGGGCGCCATCACATCGGCCATTTGGTCGTGTGTGGAACAGGGCGATCACATTATCGCCTCAAAAACGCTTTACGGATGCACTTTCGCCTACCTGAAACACGGAATCACCCGATACGGTATTGAGGTGTCGTTTGTAGATATCCGCGATCCCCGGAACATTGAATCGGTCCTGCGCCCCAACACCCGGCTCGTTTACCTGGAAACCCCGGCTAACCCGACCCTTTACATTGCGGATTTACCGTCAATAGCGGGAATAGTCCACCGGAAACCTGATTGCCTGTTGATGGTCGACAACACCTTTTCCACACCCTACATCACACGTCCGATAGAATGGGGCGCGGATGTTGTTGTTCACTCGGCAACCAAATACCTTAACGGGCACGGCGATGTCATTGCGGGTTTTGTTGTCGGAAAGAAAGAATTTATCGACAGGGTCCGGCTTGTCGGTATAAAGGACATGACGGGAGCCAGCCTGAGCCCTTTCGATGCCTTTCTGATTGCACGCGGGCTAAAAACACTTGAGATACGGATGGAGAAACACTGCGAGAACGCACAAAAGGTGGCAGAATTCCTGGAAAAGCACGCAGCCGTTGAAACGGTCCTGTTTCCAGGATTAGCATCGTTTCCGCAGGCTGAACTGGCAAAAAAGCAGATGTCGTTACCGGGGGCCATCATCTCTTTTGAAGTAAAAGGAGGGATCGAGGCCGGCAAAAAACTGCTTAACAGATTGCAGCTTTTGACCATTTCAGTAAGCCTGGGGGATGCCGAAACCCTCATTCAGCATCCGGCCAGCATGACTCACTCCGCGTATTCACCCGAAGAGAGGCTGGCCGGCGACATCAGCGACGGGCTTATCCGTCTGTCTGTAGGGCTGGAAAATGCCACAGACATCATTGCCGATTTAAAGCAGGGACTGGATGGGTTACGGTAGTTTATTTCCTGTACTCGTCCAAAATATTCTTTACCCCGTCGGGTGAAACACGTCCGTAAACCCGTTCGCCAACCAGCACTACGGGTGCTAGCCCGCACGCGCCCACACAACGCAGGCAATTGATGGAGAACTTGCCATCCGGTGTGGTTTCGCCCACCTTTATGTTCAGTTCTTTCTTAAATTCTTCGAGCACCTTTTCCGCACCACGCACGTAACAGGCTGTTCCCGTACAAACGGAGATAGGAAACTCGCCCTTGGGAATCATGGTGAAATAGGTATAGAAGGTTACCACACCATACACGTGTGCCACGGAAACTTTCAGGTTATGCGCAACCACATCCTGGACTTCTGCCGGCAGGTATCCGAATTCGTGCTGTGCTTCGTGCAAAACGTTGATCAGCTCGCCGGGATCATTATCGAACGATTCACAGATCCGGTTAATGATGTCTATCTTCTCTTGAGGCAGGTTTACCTTTACTTTCAACACGTCTCTCTCTTCAGGCATGTATTTAAATACTGCCGGTGCTATATCTGTTTTCTGGCTCATATACTTTCTTTAATGATTGTTCAACGAAATGGTTACCTCATTGCTCTTCGGAAAATATTCCGTATGGAGCAGGCTGTGGGCCCTGTGGCTACCCGGCTCGCCCAAAAACTCGTTATAGAGCTTGATGATCGATGGGTTCTCATGCGATTTACGGATGGCCTTGCGTTGATCTTCCGTATACAGGGCTGCGGTGCGTTTCACCAGTATCTCTTCCTTCAGGTGTGTGTAAGGCTGTCCACCTCCACTGATGCATCCTCCGGGGCAAGCCATGATTTCAATGGCATGATACTGCGATTTTCCGGCACGGACCTCGTCCAGTAACTTACGGGCATTACCCAATCCGTGCGCGATTCCGATATTCAGTTTCAATCCGTCGAAATCCACTGTTGCGGAACGAATACCTTCCATACCGCGCAATTCATGAAACTCCACCTTATCGAGGGTTTTGCCCGTGTAGAGTTCGTAAGCCGTGCGACAGGCGGCCTCGATAACGCCTCCGGTGTTTCCGAAAATAACACCTGCACCCGACGATTCGCCGAGAGGGTCGTCGAACTCCTCATCGGGCAACCCCAGGAAGTCGATGTTTGCCTGCTTGATGAAAGCAGCCAGTTCACGCGTGGAAATGGAATAATCCACATCGGGATTGCCGTCCACCTTGAATTCGTCGCGCTGGCATTCGTACTTCTTGGCCAGGCAAGGCATAATGGAAACCACGATCAGGTCTTCACGGCTCACACCGATCTTTTCGGCAAAATAGGATTTAGCAATTGCACCAAACATTTGCTGCGGCGACTTTGCCGTTGATGGTACATCCAACAGATCGGGAAAATTGTGTTCAAAGAAATTCACCCAACCCGGACAGCAGGATGTCAGCAACGGAATCCGGACGTTGGGATCTCCGGCCAAATGTCCTTTGAGGCGGTTCAGCAATTCCGTTCCTTCTTCCATGATGGTGAGGTCGGCGCTGAAATCGGTATCGAAAACGTAATCGAAACCGAGCCGGCGAAGTGCCGCCACCAGCTTCCCGGTGACCAGCGTTCCCGGCTCCAGTCCGAAATCTTCTCCCAGCGCTGCGCGTACGGCCGGTGCGGTTTGCACCACCACCGTTTTCTTCGGATTCGATAACGCACGAAGCACCTCGTTGCTGTGGTCTACCTCGGTAAGCGCTCCCGTCGGGCAAACCGAGACACACTGCCCGCAATAGGTACAGGGAGACTTTTCGAGGTTCATTTCGAAAGCAGGAGCCACCACTGCCATAAATCCGCGATTGACCGCCGAAAGGGCACCGACGGTTTGCACTTCGTTACAAACCATTTCGCAGCGGCGGCACAATATACATTTATCCACATCGCGAATGATGGAAGGGGAGGTATCTTTTCTGTAGTGCGACTGTTCGCCGCCGTAGGGCATGCTCCGGATGCCAAACTGTGTAGCCAGGTGCTGCAGTTCGCATTGTCCCGATTTCGCACACACGAGACAATCGAAGGGATGGTCTGAGATGATCAGCTTCAACACGGTTTTTCGTGCGTTTAGCACGCGGATGTTGTGCGTGTTTATGACCATTCCGTTCTGCGCCTCGGTCACACACGATGGAGCAAGGTTCCTGCGTCCTTCCACTTCCACCACACATATGCGGCATCCCCCGGGTTTGTTTTCTATACCCATGTCGCACATTTCAAAGTGGCACAGCGTCGGAATTTCGATACCTGCTTGCCGGGCAGCTTTTAAAATGGTGGTTCCCGGTTCCACCGTTATTCTTTTGTTGTCTATGGTGAGTTCTATCATATTTTTAGTTTTTTAGGTGTTAGATGTCGGCAGTGTCAGGCACTGAAGTGCCAATCCTGTAATCCGATTTCAGGCTTATGGCATCGAATTGGCATTTCTCCATACAGGCACCGCACTTGATGCATTTATCCTGATGAATAAAGTGGGTCTGTTTCTTGGCTCCGGTGATGGCATTAACGGGGCAAGACCGCACACAAGCCATGCAGCCGACGCAGTTCTCATCATCAATGACATAATAAAGCAGGTTCCTGCATTTGCCCGACCGGCATTTTTTATCGAAGACGTGTTCTCTGTACTCTTCCTGAAAATTATTCAGCGTCGACAGTACCGGATTGGGGGATGTTTGTCCCAGCCCGCACAACGAAGTGTCTTTAATCACGCTGGAAAGGTTTTCGAGTTTTTCCAAATCTTCCCCGGTTCCTTTTCCGTCGCAGATCCGCTCCAGCGTTTCGTATAAGCGTTTGTTACCGATACGGCAGGGAGCGCACTTTCCGCACGACTCTTCCACAATAAAGTCGAGGTAGAATTTCGCAACGGAAACCATGCAATCGTCTTCGTCGAGCACGATCATGCCACCCGACCCCATCATGGAACCGGCAGCCGTAAGGCTTTCGTAATCGATGGGCGTATCCAGGTGTTTTTCCGTCAAGCAACCGCCTGAGGGCCCCCCGGTCTGCACGGCTTTGAATTTTTTACCGCCTTTAATGCCTCCGCCAATCTCGTAAATAATTTCACGGAGCGTAATTCCCATCGGCACTTCAATCAGTCCGACGTTATTGATCTTTCCGGCAAGGGCAAACACTTTTGTTCCTTTCGACTTTTCGGTTCCGATGGAAGAAAACCATTCGGCTCCTTTTAACAGGATAACCGGAATATTGGCAAACGTCTCCACGTTGTTCACGTTGGTAGGTTTTCCCAAATATCCTTTTTGCGCTGGGAATGGAGGCTTATTGGATGGCTCCCCGCGTTTCCCTTCCATCGAGTGGATGAGTGAGGTTTCTTCCCCACAAACAAATGCACCTGCGCCGTAGCGAAGGTTTATATCGAAACTGAAGCCGGTTCCGAAAATATTTTCACCCAACAAGCCGTATTCACGTGCTTGTTTTATCGCAATCTTCAGGCGCTTGATAGCCAACGGATATTCCGCCCGGATATAGATCAGTCCTCTTGTTGCACCGATACAATATCCGCAGATGGCCATAGCTTCAAGAACACTGTGAGGGTCACCCTCGAGGATCGAACGGTCCATAAAAGCACCGGGATCGCCTTCGTCAGCATTACACACCACGTATTTCTGGTCTGCATCGTTCCTGCTGGCAATTTCCCATTTTATGCCGGTCGGGAAACCGGCACCTCCCCGCCCGCGTAGCCCTGATCTTTTAATGATATCAATAGTTTCCTGGGGGGTAAGTCCGGTCAACGCCCTTCCAAGAGCTTGATAAGCATCGCGTGCAATGGATTCGTCTATATTTTCCGGGTCAATGGTACCGCAATTCCGCAGTGCGATACGAAGCTGTTTTTTATAAAACCCCATGTGTTTTGAATCCAGAATATGTTCTTCGGTTTCCGGATCCAGATAGAGCAACCGGTGGACACTGCGTCCTTTAATAATGTGCTCATCAATAATTTCACGGATATCTTCGGGTTTTACCTGTGTATAAAAGGTATTATCGGGAAGTATCTTCACAATGGGGCCTTTCTCACAAAACCCAAAACATCCGGTTTTAATGACCTGAACCTCATCTTTCAACCCTTTCCAGTCCAGTTCATCCTGCAGCATTTCGTAGATCAGTCCACTTTGTGACGACTGACAACCTGTTCCTGCACAAACGAGTATGTGTATTTTGTACTGACTCATAGGTAATTATTTTCGGTTAATCTGTGTTTGTTATGGTGTTGTAGTTCTGCGGTATAATTCCGTCTACCAACTCACCTTGTTTGATATAACGTTCGATGATCTCATCCGCTTTAGCGGGGTCGACATACCCAAATACGATCGGGTCTTTTCCGGGAATAGTGATCTCCACGGTAGGCTCCGCGAAGCAATAACCCATGCAGCCGGTTTGCGTCACAACGGCTCCTATGCCGCGTTTAGGCAATTCGCGCACGAAAAAATCCATCACATTTTTGGCCCCCGACGCAATACCGCAGGTGGCCATCGCCACTTTCACCTGCACTTGCGACCCGGGATTTTCGGCCTTATCCCTCAGGTCGATCTGGGTTTTGACTTCCTCCTGTTTGCGTTTCAGGTCAGCCAATGTTTTAATTCCTGCCATAATAGTAAGTTTAAATGTTTGATGTTAGATTTCAGACCGCTTCGCTGACAGATGTCAGATGTCAGACTTTAAGCTTTCTATAAATTTTGTTATCATTTTTCGTATTTCAATTATTTCATTTTCGTATCGTTTAAATGTTTCATCAGATATAAATTGAATATTTTTAGCAACAATTAATGTTGTTTCCAATTCGTTTACAGAGCCGATTGCCATTTCCAGAAACCTTGCAAAATCCTTAACACTTGATTTAGCTGCCCCTTCGGATAGGTTACTAAATCTATTGACCTTTGCCAAATAGCTAATCGTTTAAAATTATGCATGTTTTTATATTTCAGATTGTTTGCCCTCTGTCCTCTGTCAGCGAAGCGGTCTGCCTTCTGACGTCTATTCAACACAAGTAACTCTCCGTGTTTCTGTTCTTGTATAACTCTTTCAGGTTTTCATGAATATATTCTTTTACAGCCGGAGCCATTTCGTTTTTCGAAAATTCCGTGATCCCCTGCTCGGTCCATTCCCCGGTATCAAGTGAAAATTCATTTTCGTCCATCTTGTACCGGAAGCTGAAACGAATACCGGGATTGGCGACCAGCAACAACACCAGGTATCCGGCCAGGTCACCCAGCGGGAGGCAATCGGGATTATCGGTTCTGTAAACCGCTTCAATCCGGGTTCCCACCCCTGGGCTCGATACTACTTTCAAAGAGCCTCCTGCCTGTTCGCTCGACATTTTCAGGAACGGCACTCCCAGGCCTACCCTTCGAGTGGTTCGCGTGGTAAAGAACGGATCCTCCAGCTTCTCTACCGTTTCGGGGGTCATCCCCGAACCGTTGTCATTTACCGAAAACGTAAGTGTGGCATCCCGACTGTATTCCAGGAATCCGATATCGATCTTTGTCGCGTTTGCCCGAACAGCGTTCTGGACGATATCCATCATATGCATGGCCAGGTCAACCATAAAACGCTTTCTTAAAACTTTCCCAGTCCGGCCTTTCCAGGTAGAAATCGGTATACACGCTGGCAATATGGCTCAGAAAGTGCGCATCGGAACTTCGCAGGATTTTCTTCGCTACAAGCTCGGGATGCAGTCTCAGAAAATCTTCGGGATGTATCCTTTTAGAAATCTCCAAGGCATCATAATGCAAATCGACAGGAATAAATCCCAGCTGGCCGTAAATGCCGTTTTTCATGCGATCGATGTGTGCCGGGACAAAAACACCTCCCAGTGAATGTACTTTTTGCTGCACACCTTCAATATCGTCCCGAATTCCCGTATAGAGCGACCTCTTCTCTTCGTATACAATCACATTGTCCTTATCCACTGCTACCTGGTAACCAAAAAGTTCAGGATTATTCTTGATGTCCGGGATTTTCTCGTCCAAATACTGTTGGAATCTGTCTAGTGCTTTCAGGTCGGGAAAGTAGCACAAGCAATGCACCTCTTCCTGCGTATTTACTTCGCACCCGGGGATAACAAACAGGCTGAACTCTTTCCCTATTTCGAGACAAGGCCTCACGTTCCGGGTGGAATTATGATCGGTCACGGCAATAATGTCCAACCCTTTCTCCCGGGCAGTCTGCACAATACTGCCGGGACTCATCTCCAAGTCTCCACAGGGAGAGAGGCAAGTGTGAATGTGCAGGTCGGCCTTGAAATGTTTCATTGCGGTCTGGACTCTGTCAGCGCAGCGGCCTAACATCTGCCGGCTAAATAATTATATAATTTCCCGACTGTTTCAAATGCCGGCAGGTTAGATGCCAGCACTACCACCTCTTCATTTTCCGCCAGCTCCAGCAATTCTTTTTCCACTGGACGCTCATTCACGATAACAATCGCACTCAACTCCTTGAGCGAGGCCACAGCTACTATATTCTTGTGAACTTGCGAGGTCACCCAAATCATTCCGGCCCGGGCTTTTCCCATCACATCGCTCAGTAAATCGGAAACATAAGCCGATTGGGGAATTCTGTCCAGCAACGTTTTGCCGGACAAACATTCGAAATCCAACTCCTCTGTCAGTTTATTAAGATTCGGTTTTTCCATTCTGAAGTTGATATTTTTTGAGCCGATCCTTGCCCCATATCTTTTCGATGACGTGAAAAGCTTGATCGGGACTCAGGTTATAATTTTTCTCCATCACGCGCTGTACAAAAACGCAGTACGAAATGGTCGCTTTTTCCTTAACGATGTCTTCCGCCAGGCTACGACAGGTGGGTGCACCGCAGGCACCACAATCGAATCCGGGAAGATAGGAGTTAAGCTTCTTGATGCGATCCATTTTCTGAAGTGCCTTTTCCATATCTTCATCGAGCAGCAGTCCGTCGCGCGGATAAACCGGGTCGGTCGTAGACACCTGATGCAATTCTTCGGCGTAATCCATCAGGTCGTTTTTGCCCGGTTTATTCACTTCCGTCAAGTGAACTAGCTTCTTCTCCCGCTGTTCCAATCGTTCAACCGTCAGGAAACGGTTGCCGGGACAAAGAATACCACCTGCACAACCCTGATCGCAAGCGCGCATTTCAAGAAAATCCACTCCGGTAACCCTGCCCGACTCCAGCCTGTCTAAGAATTCCATGGCGTTGTCCATTCCGTCAATAGCCAGGGCACGGCCCCGGAAGTATTGTTTCTCGGTTCCCGACAAAGACCAGTTCACGGAGTCGGGACTCATGTTGGCAAACTGTTTCGACAACCGGGCCTCTTTTTTTTCCATCAACGTTTTTGAAACCAGGTTGTATACCTCTTTCATATCTATGGCGCCGTCAATAGCGGAAACTTTTTCGCCTACCGGAGCCCTTGCAGCGACAATTTTCGCAGCACATGGCGTCACGTAGCAGATAAAAATGTTCCGCGGATCTATTCCGGCTTTTTCTTTTGACTTGCGAACATAGAGCGCGGCTATGTCGTGAGGTGCTTTTATTTTCAGTATTTGCCCGGTAAGCGACGGGTAATGAACCTGAATAAGCCTGACAATCGCAGGACAAAACGAACTGATGACCGGCCGGACTACATTCTCCGCTTCGCCGGCAAACCTCGCGTATTCTTTTTTCATAAAATCCACCGCCTGCTCCACCTCCAGTACCTCATCGAAGCCAATTAGTCTGACCGCTTCCATAATCTCGGAAGCCGTGTGTTCCGACGGGAACTGGCCGATAAAAACCGAAGGAACCAGCGCAACACGGTAAGCGTCGTGCCTTATAACCGACAAGCCATCATCCTTAACATAAATCGCCCTTACAGGGCAGACACGATAGCATTCGCCGCAATCCACACAACGTTCAGACATAATGCCGGCATGTCCTTCTACGATACGGATGGCCTGGGTAGGACAAACCTGCATACAGTGTGAGCAACCGATACATTTGTCGGTATCGATCTGAATGGCGTGTGTGTAATCCCGGTCCTTCATATTTTTCATTGACTTCAGATTGCAGACCGCTTTGCTGTCTGATATCTATTTCAAAACTTCACTGTCATCTCCAACGTAGTCCCCTTGCCTGGAACCGATGTGAGGTGCATTTCATCGGTATTCCGCTTTATATTGGGCAATCCCATTCCTGCACCGAATCCCATTTGGCGGACTTCCTCCGATGCTGTGGAAAAACCTTCCTGCATGGCCCTTTCAATATTTTCAATGCCGGGGCCTTCATCCTCCAGCAGAATTTTTATTTTCTGAGCATCCAGGTCAACCCTCATTACTCCCTTGTAAGCATGTGCCACCACATTTACTTCGGCTTCGTACAATGCAACGGCAATCCTGCGGACGACCTGGGGGTCAATATTCAGTTGCTTGAGTATTTTTTTTATGTCCGAGCTCGCTTTTCCGGCTGAACTAAAATCCCCACCCTGTATATCGTACTCGAATTGCATATCAAAAGATGGGCTTTATCCCGTTGCTGTACAATCTACCCGAAACTTCAAAAAGCGTAAGCGGTGTTGTGATAAGCGAAATATTGTTTTCAGCAGCAAGTGTTATCATTTCATCGGTTACTTTTTTATCGCGGGCAAAAATAATACACTCAATGTTCGACATCTCGGCTGTCCGTAATGTCTGAACCGTAGATAAACCGGTAATGAGTATCGTCTTTTCCATATTAAAGCGCAACACATCACTCATCAGGTCCGACGCAAAAGCATAAGTAAATTCTTGTGACGTGCTGCATTCCTGGCAAATGGTACCTTTCACCAATTCGTTTACCGTGTATAAATTCATAGGATTAAACTTTAAAAACTCCTGTCATTTTGCTCAGAGCACACATCAGATCACCTCTGTTTTTGGTAGAAAAAAGATTATTTTGTCAAATAGAAACTTGCAGCAATAATTATCGTCAATTACAAATACTCTCATAACAGACTGGTAGCCAATAAGCTAATGCAATACGTCTGGTTTCTATTACAAAGTAAATCATTTTATTCAAATAAATGAAATTTTCAGGGGTAAATTACTGTGTTGAAACTTAATACTCCCTCTTCATATAATGGGTGTGAAGCAAGTGATGCGACTTCTCCCCCAGCGGTTTTTCTAAGAAATCGGCATATATTGCGGTAATCTCCGGATTTTCATGTGATTTTCGTATCGCTTTATGATCGTCATCGTAATAAATAGATTCAGCACGTTTTTCACGTGTTTCCGCGTTGGTGGGAATGGGTTGTCCACCACCGCCAAGGCAACCTCCCGGGCATGTCATCACTTCAATAAACACGTAGGGTGAAGTGCCGTTTTTAATCTGTTCCAACAAAATTCCGGCGTTTTTGAGTGTATGGGCGACAGCTACCTTAATAACCGTTCCGTTCAAATTTACGTCCGCCTCTTTTATTCCTTGGAAACCCCGTACAGAAGTAAAATTGACGTCATGTAGTGTTTTACCGGTATACACCTCATAAGCTGTCCTCAGTGCCGCTTCCATCACCCCTCCGGTAGCACCAAATATTACGGCGGCACCGGTTGATTCACCCAACGGGCTGTCGAACCGTTCTTCCGGGAGACTGGAAAAATTTACCCCCGACTCACTGAACATACGTGCCAGCTCGCGAGTGGTAAGCGAAAAATCCACATCAAAAAAATGTTCCTCATCTTTTAGTTTAAGTTTCTCTTTCCAGTAATGGAATGCCCCGTCCATTTCAGGACGTTTCGCCTCATACTTCTTGGCTGTACAAGGCATGATGGAAACCACCACGATGCTTCTCGGATCGACTCCCGTTTTTTCGGCATAATAGGTTTTTGCCACAGCGCCAAACATCTGCTGCGGTGATTTACAGGTGGACAGGTGCCTCAACAAACCCGGATAAAAATCCTCGATAAACTTGATCCATCCCGGCGAACAGGAAGTAATCATCGGTAACTCCCCGCCCGTCCTGATGCGGTGAAGCAGCTCATTCCCTTCCTCGATAATGGTAAGGTCGGCAGCGAAATTAGTATCGAACACTTTCGAGAATCCGAGTCGGCGTAATCCGGCAACCATTTGACCTGTAACCAGGCTTCCGTAAGGCATTCCCATAGCCTCTCCTATTCCGACACGCACGGCTGGCGCGGTTTGCACCAGAACAATCTTTCCGGGATCTTGTAAGGCTGCCCAGACTTCGCTTACCGAACTTCTCTCCGTTATAGCTCCTGTGGGGCAGACCAGGGCGCATTGCCCGCAATTTGAACAGGCTACAAGCCCCAACCCCGAATCGAGAAAAGTGGAGATTTTGCTTTTTAATCCCCGTCCCGAAAAATCGATTGCCTTTACTCCCTGCATCTGGCTGCAAACGGCAACGCAACGGCCGCACAGGATGCATTTTTCCGGGTCGCGCACCAGCGAAAGCGATGTTTCGTCTTTTACCAGCAGCTCCTTCCGGGTGCGAACAAACCGCCTAGCACTAATCCCTAATGCATGGGTCAACTCCTGCAATTCGCAGTTTCCGTTCCGGTCACAAATCAAACAATCCTGAGGATGATTGGCCAGCAATAACTCAACATTTACTTTTCTTGCCTGCATGGCCCTCGGGCTGTTTGTAGAAATTTCCATTCCCTCGGTAACCTGGGTGATGCACGAGCGTAATAACGATTTAGCACCTTTCACTTCCACCACACAAACGCCACACGACGCATTTTGCGATACATCTTTCAGGTAACACAGCGTAGGCACCTCTATTCCCACAGAACGGCATGCTTCCAGAATGGTGGCTCCTTCAGCTACCTGAACAGGACGGTTATTGATGTTAATTTCCATAATACAGCTTTTTCAGATTAATATTTCACGTCACACCTCAGGCACCTCTCCACCTCATTGCGGGCCTGCTCACCCGTAAATCCGCAGGAGATCTCGTTGAAATTATTCACCCGGTCTTTCACCGAAAGCCTCCTCGGAACATTCTTCGAAGCGGGTTTTGGATTTGCGGGCACAACGTTTCGATAGTCAAACGGGGGCGAGAGCAGGTAAAACCGGTTTTCACCCGTCAACATCCTGTCCATCGCAGCAGCGGCTTTCTTCGCCATCCCTATTGCCTCTGCCGCTGTTGAGGGGCCGCTTACCGCATCTCCCCCGGCGTAGACTTTCGGATCAGTTGTTTGAAAAGTGAACGGATCAATAACGATTCGCCCGTCCCGGGTAAGCTTCATATTTTTTTCAGCCAGAAATCCGGAATCTACCCGTTCACCGACAGCCAGCACAACAGCATCACACGGAATTTCTTCAAATACTCCGGTGGCAACCGGTTTTTTCCTCCCGGAAGAATCGATGCTTCCACCCGACATCCTTTCAATGTGCAGCGCTTTTACTCTGCCCGATTTATCCGTTATAATCCCGTTGGGAGAAGCCATAAAACGATAGTTGATTTTTTCTTCTTCCGATTCCGATATCTCGACGGCGTTGGCAGGCATATCCCCTTTTTCACGCCGGTAAACGATGGTTACATCCTTTCCCAGGCGTAATAAACTCCGGGCCGTGTCGATGGCCACGTTTCCGGCACCGACAATAGCAACCCGCTCACCCACTTTCGGTGTTTTCCCCACAGCCATCTCTTTCAGAATTGTTGTTCCCGCAAAAACACCTTTTGCATCTTCTCCCGGAATTTTCAAATCAATATTTTTCCATGCACCTATCGCCAAATAAATGACATCGAACTCATTTTTTAACTCTTCCAGGGAAAGGTTGTCTCCCAATCGCTGGTTGAACTTGAATTTCACACCCAGTTTTTTTATCAGCCTGGCCTCCTTCCTCAACACTTCTTTCGGCAAACGATAATGAGGTATGCCGAAACGTGCTACTCCCCCAGCTTCGGACAAAGCCTCGTAAACGGTGATATCATGGCCGAGGCGTACCAGGTAAAAGGCTGCCGTAAGCCCTGCTGGCCCGGCACCTACAATGGCAATCCTTTTTCCGGTGGGAGGAAGTTTTTCTTTAATCAGTTTATGGTAGATCCCGTTCTCTTTCCCTAGCTGGTACATGGTATCAGCCAGGTACCGGTGGATCTCGCCTTGCGAAACCGGCTGGTCAAGCATTTCACGACGGCAACGCATTTGGCAATGGAAGTGACAAATCCTCCCTATTGTTCCCGGCAGGGGATTATCGCGCAGCGTAAGCTCAAAGGCTTCTTCCACACGGTCTTCCTTAATCAGTTCGATGTAACCCGGAATGTTCATGTGCAGCGGACAGCTATTTTCGCACAAAGCCATGAACAGCGACTCGCATGTCCCTGCATGACACCGTTTCTCCCGGATATGCTCTTCGTACTCGTTCCGGAAGTATTTTAACGTGGTCAGAATGGGATTGGGGGCGGTTTGCCCGAGAGCGCAAAGCGACGAATCTTTGATAACACCGCTGAGCAGCTCCAAGACCGTTAAATCGGCGAACGTTCCTTGTCCCCGGGTGATGCGGGTGAGAATAGCCAATGCTTGTGACGCCCCTTCACGACAGGGCGTACATTTTCCGCACGATTCTCCTGCGTTGAACTCCAGAAAATACCGCGCCACGTCAACCATGCAGTTGTCCTGGTCCATCACCACCATTCCTCCCGAACCCATGATGGCTCCAATGCCTGCCAGTGACTCGTAATCCACCGGGGTTGAAAAAAACTCCAACGGGATGCAACCGCCGGAAGGCCCGCCGGTCTGCACGGCTTTTACGCGTTTGGAAGTTCCTGTTCCCTCCCCGATATTGAACACAAATTGCTCCAACCTTGACCCGAGAGGAAGTTCTACCAACCCTGTATTCTTCACTTTTCCCACCAGTGAGAACACTTTTGTTCCTGGGCTTTTTTCCGTCCCCATAGCTGTGAACCATCCGGCACCTTTTTCAATGATGACCGGCACGTTGCACCAGGTTTCCACGTTGTTGATATTGGTGGGTTTTCCGTACAATCCTTTGCTAGCAGGATAAGGCGGACGCGGAAGCGGTCGGCCCGCCTTCCCTTCGATGGAAGCAATCAATGCTGTCTCCTCACCGCAAACGAAGGCTCCGGCCCCTTCAACAATGTCCATCTTGAAACTGAAACCGGTACCCAATATATTTTCACCCATGAGCCCGAGTTGTTCAGCTTGCCCGATAGCCGTCCGAAGCCGCTTTACGGCAAGCGGATATTCTGCCCTCACGTATGCAATGCCCTCACTTGCTCCCATGGCGTAAGCACCTATCAGCATACCTTCGAGCAACATGTGCGGGTCGCTTTCAATTTCGTTACGGTTCATGTACGCGCCCGGATCGCCCTCGTCCGCATTGCAGATAACATATTTCTGCCGGGCATCCTGTTTTTGCATGATTGACCATTTTACTCCCGTAGGGAAACCTGCCCCTCCCCGGCCACGCAACTTCGACGCCATCACTTGCTCTACCACTTCTGCCGGCTCATAAGCCATAACCGCTTTTGCCAGGGCATTGTATCCTCCCACAGCAATATAATCGAAAATGTCTTCAGGGTCGATGAGGCCGGCATGGCGCAACACCACTTTCTTCTGTCCCTTAAAAAAGGGCACCTCATCCCAGTGAGGAATATCTTCGTAACCCTTTCCAAATACCACCTCCGAAGTCAGGAAATCCCATTCATCGATGCGACACAACAGCTTGTTTTTATACAGCCTGTTTTTATGTAAATTATCAATGATGCGTTTTACATCCTTCACTTCCACTTTACTGTAAACCAGCATAGGCTTGCCCGGCTGATAGAACATCACCATCGGTTCTTCAGCGCAGAAACCGAAACAACCGGCCTGCTTGAGTTTACAATCGAAGTTATTCTCCGACAGCACCTTTTCGAAATGATGATAAACCGTAGCGGCTCCGTTACCGATACCGCAGGTCCCCATTCCAACCAAAATCATGGGAGTCGCCGGCAGGATCCTTTCCTTGTGCTGTTTTCTTAAGGTTTCAATTTCAGACGGTTTCATAGCCGTGGGGTGTATTTGCTCAGGATTTTCATTAATTTCCGGGAATTCACGTTACTGTAAATAACATTGTCTATGGCTACGACGGGCGATTGTGCGCATTGTCCGAAACAGGCCACTGTCCTTATCGTAAACATGTTATCGGGAGTAGTGAAAGATGATTCAGTATCGTCACCGGTACGTTTAATACCTAAAATTTTTCCGATATCATCCAGCAAGGCTTTTGAACCTTTTGTGTGACACGCTGTACCGCGACAAACGACAATCGAATGCTTGCCTTGAGGTTTTAAATTAAAGAAGGAATAAAACGTGGCTACACTGTAGACCTGTGTATAAGGCACCTTCAGTTTTTTCGATATTTCGGCCAGCGTTTCACCCGGAAGATAGTTCAGGGGATTTTTCTCCTGTGCTTCTTCCAACGTGGTGAGCAACATAGCAGGCTTTCCGCGGTATTTTTCGATGATTTCATCGAGAATTTCCCCCGTAACGGGAGCGTTTATCAGTGTTTCCATACCCGCATTTTTTATTAAACAAAATCAACCTTTAAGACTTGTAAGAGATTAACAGTCATTCGACTAAACACACATTTCATCTTTTACAAATGTAGTGTATTTTCTTTGTAATTAAAGAAATATTTCTTTAATTATTTACACCTGTTTTCTATTTGGAATAATTCTACATAAAACGCCCGTTGCCTTTGGCCAAAGAACACATGGGACATTCTCCCGAAAGGAACTTTCAACTTGGAACAAAACACGCGCCTGAACCTAGTTTGTCTTTAAAGAAAACATCCATCCTCCAATCAAAAGCCGGTAAATACCTGATTAAAAATGACAACCCAATTATGAAGCACCTTAATATTCTTATAAAATAAGAAACATTGTTGGAATAAAAAAGTTACTTTTTACTTTTGTGATCGTAAGGTTACCCTAAAGGGTTGTTGATTAAACGTGATAAACACATTATTTAACACACTAAAATATAAAAATTAAAAATAATTGAGATGTACAGACCAAGAAAGATAAAGGCATTTCTGTCAACCGTTTCTTCAAACAAAAATCCGGAAAGCCGGCAAACGGATTATTTTGCCTTTCCGGTCTTCCGACACGCAATAAAAACAGATTTGATTAACTTAAAAAAGTAGAGTATGAAAAAACAACTTATTTTGTTCTTAGCCCTCTTCTTCATAGGAATGGGGATTGTAACGGCTCAGACACAAGTACGGGGAACTGTAGTGGATGAGAACGAATACCCGGCCATTGGCGCAAGTATCCGGATAAAAGGCACTTCACAGGGTACGGTGACCGATGCCAACGGAAAATTTACCCTTTCGGCACCCGAAAACGGAACACTGGTGATTTCATACGTGGGATACGTAACGCAGGAAGTTCCGGTGAGCACAACAGTAAACATAAAATTAAGTTCGGATACGGAATTGCTGGAAGAAGTTGTTGTCACCGCCATTGGTATTTCCCGTAAAGATAAATCACTCGGTTATGCCGTAGCCAATGTAAAAAGCGACGAGTTGCTTAAAGCCCGTGATGCTAACGTGATAAACTCTTTAGCCGGAAAAGTAGCAGGGGTAAGGATCAGTTCTTCTTCTGGAACAGTAGGAGGCTCTTCCAAAATAATCATCCGGGGGGCTAACTCCCTTGACGGCAACAATCAACCCCTGTTTGTTGTAGACGGCGTACCCATCGACAACAGTTCTCAGGGCAGTGCTTCAACGAATGTTGTGGCGGGTGTTGCTGACTACGGGAACCGCGCAGGAGACCTCAACTCCGACGATATCGAAAGTATGTCTATTTTAAAAGGTGCTGCGGCCTCCGCATTGTACGGTGCACGTGCAAAGAACGGAGCTGTGATCATTACCACGAAAAAGGGAGCGGAGGGACGCATGAACATAGAAGTAAATTCTTCCGTACGTTTCGAGACACCCCTGAAACTTCCGGATTTTCAAAATGAATATGCCCAAGGTAATTACGGAGTGTATGATTTAAAATTCACAGGGGGGTGGGGACCTAAAATTGCTGATGTTCAAGATCAAAAATTCAAAAATTTCCTGGGCGAGGAAGTAACCCTTCAGGCCTATCCCAATAATGTCCGTGATTTTTATGAAACAGGGCACACCTATATCAACAGCGTTGCCTTTTCAGGAGGGGGTAAAAAAATGGATTATCGGGTTGGGATTACCGCTCATAATCAAACAGGAATTGTTCCGGGCATGAATATGGGAAAATACACTTTGTCGTTAAACAGCGGCATAAACTTCACCGACAACTTCCAATCACGGACTATCGTCAATTATTACAATATTGATTCGGAGGGTCGCCCGGCGCAAAGTTCCAACGACCCCAACGTCTTAAGCAGTGCCATTAACGGATTACCGCGTACTGTCGATACCAACCTGCTCCGCGAAAACTGGATAAATCCCAAGACAGGGGAACAGATATCTTTGTCGTCAGATAAAACCGGCAATAATCCTTACTGGATTGTAAACAAGAATAAATTTACCGGCGGGCTTGAACGCGTAATCTTATCAGAAACCCTCACCTATGAACCTGTTTCATGGATTTCTGTTTCCAATATTTTTGGATTGGATTTCTCCACCGATAACCGAAAACAAGTTACCAGTGTCGGCACTTTCGGCGATTTAAAGGGGAGCTACTATACCAATAGTTACTATACCCAGATCATCAACAACGATTTCATGGTAACGGCAACCAGGAATCTAATGCCTGATCTTGAGATGAAGGTCATTGCAGGACACAACGTCAATCAGCGATATGTTGAGTACAATGGTCTGGAGGGAAAAGAACTTACGGTTAAGGACCTCTATGTGCCAAGTAATGTGGCCACAAAAGTACCTTACTATTCCAGCAGTTTGAAAAGACTGATTGGGGTATACGGAGATATCGGATTTGCTTATAAAAACTTCCTGTACCTGAATATAACCGGGAGAAACGACTGGAGTTCCACATTGCCGATAGAACACCGTTCCTATTTTTATCCTTCCATGAGTTCAAGTTTTGTTTTCAGTGAACTGATACCTGTCAATGACATTCTTAGTTTTGGAAATCTACGGTTAAATTGGGCAAATGTGGGTAGCGATGAAGCTCCATACCAGCTTGACTATGTATTTTCACCGGCAACAACTTATTTTTCACAATACGGATTGGGCGGAACTTTTCCTTTCGGAGACATTGCAACGGCGTTCACCGTTCCCCGTGTAATTCCCAGCGCAAACCTCAAGCCACAAAATCAACGCTCTTTTGAAATCGGCACCAATCTCAAGTTTTTCAAAAACAGAGCATATATTGATTTTACTTACTACAATGTGTTGACGAGTAACCAGATTATCTCCCTCGATATACCGCTCTCGACAGGCTATTTCGCAAAAAAGGTTAACCTGGGTGCCATAGCCAACAAAGGGATCGAGCTGGCAGTGGGCGTAACACCCGTCAAAACAAGGAACATCGATTGGACTGTGGATGTAAACTTTGCCAAGAACGAACAGATTGTAGAAAAATTGGTGGAAGAGAAGCCCGATCTGATTTACAATCTGGCAAGCGGTTGGTCTGGGTTACAAACTCAGGCAAGAAAAGGAGAAACCTTCGGTTTATATGGAACCAAATGGAAGAGAAATCCCGACGGAGAGTTTATCATCAACAAAAACACCGGCTTACGGGAAGTGGAAACAGGTAAATTTATCGGGAACATTTATCCCGATTGGACAATGGGTATTAATAACTCATTCACTTTCTACGGGGTGAACTTAGGATTTCTTGTCGACATACGGCAGGGAGGTGTTATGTTTTCAAGCACTGCAGCCAGTGTACGTGCTTCGGGACGCGCCGTTGAAACCCTGGAGAACAGAGACAGGATTTTTATAGACAAAGGAGTGATAGATAATGGAGACGGGACTTACCGTCCTAACGATGTTCCTGTACAATCCATGCAGGATTTCTGGGGGTGGTACTCTTCCGTATCCAATACGGAAGGTTCGGTTTTTGACGCCTCTTATGTGAAATTAAGAGAAGTAAGGTTGTCTTATACGCTTCCGGCGTCATGGATTAAAGGATTAGCCTTACAACGTGCCGAACTGGGCCTGGAAGGCCGTAATCTGTGGATTATTAAGTCGCACGTCCCGCATATTGATCCGGAAGCAAATATGTTCGGAACGAACTCTGTGGCAGAAGCAATCGAGTTTAATAGCGTTCCTTCCACCAAATCTATTGGGTTTAACGCAAGATTAACTTTCTAAAAATTGACAAAAATGAAGAAGATACTATATTATTTATTATTGACAATTGTTGTTTTCACCTCCTGTAACGATTGGTTAGACATCAATAAAGATCCCAACAGGGCTACCGAAGTGGATCCCGACGTACTGTTCGGCTATGCCATCACCTCATGGTCGGCAAACAGAACGGGTGGAGACAGCTATATACCGCTAGTTTTCGCGGCCCAGACCATGGCCACGGCAGGAAACTTCGGTTGGGGAAACGATGACGTGTATGATATTTCCCCCTATTCTACCGGAAACACGTGGAAATTATATTACGCCACTGCCGGCACGAATATTTTTTCAGCCATCAATCTGGCCGAAGCAAGCACCCCGAAACAACCCTGGATAGCGGCGCAAGGTAAAATTGTGCGTGCCATGTTGATGTACGAGGCCACCATGTTGTATGGCGACGTCCCTTTTTCCGAAGCATGGAAAGACGATATTGATTATCCCAAGTTCGATGCGCAAAAAGACATACTGACCAATCTTCTCGGGTTGTTGGATGAAGCCATTGCCGACGCAAAAACTCCGGCGGCAGACGGACTAAAATCCATCACCGGTTCAGACTTGTATTACCAAGGTGATATGAAGAAATGGATACGGCTGGCAAACTCCATGAAAATGCGTATTGCCATGACCATGGTGGATGCTGATCCGGAAAAGACGTCGGTAATCGCCGACCTGATTTCAAAAAACGAAATGATGGCAAGCGCTGCCGACAACATGGAGTTCCCTTTCTTCAACACACCCGGGAAAGAGAATCCTAAATTCGGTATTTTGAAAAAATATGCCGGGAGCCAAAATTTATTCTTCTTTGCTAACAGCCATGTGGTAGATATTCTGAAACCCACTAACGATCCCAGGTTGAAAATATTTTTCGAACCCGGCCCTGAAGCTGAAGGTGAAATTTTAGGATTGCCCACTAATGCGGAGGGCGACGAAACGACTGCTCCTGTAAACATTAAGACAATACTGAAAGCAGACGCCCCGGATTTAATTTTTTCTTACCAGGAGACTTTATTCTTTCAGGCAGAGGCTTATGCCAGGGGCTTGGGAGTAACCAAAGATCTGAATAAGGCAAATGAATTGTTTAAAGGGGGGGTTAAGGCAGCCATGCTTTATTACGGAGTAAAAGAAGCGGAGGCCGATGCATACATCAATACCGGCTTACCCAACCTTACAACGGCGGCTGATCCGGTGAAAGAGATACATCTGCAACAATGGGTTGACCTGATGGACAGGCCGCTGGAAGCTTTTACCCAATGGCGTCGCTCGGGGGCGGAAGGGGCGGAAGTTCCAGAACTTTCTTTGCCGGCCAACTCTCCCGCCAATCCACTTTTCAGAAGGTTCGTATATTCTCCCGAAGAATCAACAGCCAACCCCAACACCCCCCAAGACGTGCATTATTACGATAAAATGTGGTTTGACAAGTAATGTTTAATCCAAAGAAACATAAAAAAGTATGAAAATAAAATTTTATTTATTCACGTTGGTTCTCACAATACTCTTCGCAGGTTGTGACAAATATGAAGGGAATACGTTTGATTTCTCCAATTCGCTTCCTAATTATGTTGAATTTCAATCCGTAAAAACCATTTCCGTTGAGCAAGGAGCAAAAGCCGGCTTTACGATTGTTACAAAAAGCAGTTTTTTTAAAGATACTCAGGTATCTGTAAAAATCGAAGGAGCCGGATTAAATGAAACCAAGACTGTTATATTACCCAAGATGAAGACTTCAATTACCGATAATTTTACCATTCCGCCGACAGCAACGGTTGGCGCTGAATTTACAATTACCATCACGTCTGCGAAAACCGAAGGAGTTGAAATACGCCTTGGAAGAGTGGACAATAAAACTACTGTTTTAAAAGGAAAAGTTATAGCATCAAAAGAAGAATGACAATACACCTTTCTTAATTTATCATAAACTCTACGAATAAATTAAACAATTAGAAAGGATCGGACAGAGCCGCGCGTGACGCCCCGCTCTGTCTTTTTTTCGAGAGAAGGAAAATTAGCTGAAATTCAATTTTTTCATACCCTGCATCAACGAAAAAAGCTACATCAAACGGAAAGTATGCGATATATTTTGTACTTTTGTGGAGTTTTTGCGAAACTCGAAAAAATAAAACAAAATGCATCATTTAGAGCTTAGTGAACAGGAGATAATCCGCAGACAAAGTTTAAACGAATTAAGAAATTTAGGAATTGAACCCTACCCCGCAGCGCTTTACGAAGTAAACGCTTATTCCACCGATATAAAAGAAGAATTCAACGATGAGGAGAAACGCCCGGTAAGCATAGCAGGGCGCATCATGAACCGCCGCATTATGGGCAAAGCGTCCTTCATCGAACTACAAGACTCAAAGGGAAGAATTCAGGTCTACATCACACGCGACGATATCTGTCCCGGAGAAGACAAAGAACTTTATAATACTGTTTTCAAAAAACTGCTCGATATTGGCGATTTCATCGGAATTACCGGATTTGTTTTCCGCACCCAGATGGGCGAAATTTCTGTGCATGCCGAATCGCTGACCGTGCTGGCCAAATCGCTGAAGCCGCTTCCTGTAGTGAAGATGAAAGACGGCGTGGCCTACGACAAGTTCAACGATCCCGAACTTCGTTACCGTCAACGCTACGTGGATCTGGTGGTAAACGACGAAGTAAAAGATATTTTCATCAAGCGCACCCGTATTTTTAATGCCATGCGCGAGTTCATCAACAAATTTGGCTACCTGGAAGTGGATACTCCCGTTTTGCAGAGTATCCCCGGTGGTGCCGCCGCCCGCCCCTTTATCACGCATCACAATGCTCTGGATATTGATTTGTATTTACGCATTGCCAACGAGCTTTACCTGAAACGGTTGATCGTAGGTGGCTTTGAAGGTGTTTACGAGTTTTCACGAGACTTCCGCAATGAAGGAATGGACCGGACGCACAACCCGGAGTTTACGGTAATGGAGATCTACGTCTCCTACAAGGATTACAAGTGGATGATGGAATTTACCGAACAAATGCTGGAACAGATCGCCACGAAGGTGCTGGGAACAACAAAGACAACCATCGGCGATAGGGAAATCGATTTTAAAGCGCCATATCCACGCGTCACCATGATCGACGCCATTAAGGAACATACCGGAATGGATATCACCGGAATGGATGAGGCACAATTGCGCGAAGTTTGCAGGAAGCTGAACATCGAGGTAGACGAAACCATGGGTAAGGGAAAACTGATCGATGAAATCTTTGGCGAGAAGTGCGAGGGGAATTACATTCAACCGACATTCATCATCGACTATCCCATCGAAATGTCCCCCTTGTGTAAACGCCACCGGGCTAATCCGGAGCTTACCGAACGCTTCGAACTGATGGTGAACGGTAAAGAACTGGCAAACGCCTACTCGGAGTTGAACGATCCGATTGACCAGCGCGAACGCTTTGAAGAACAGCTCCGCCTGTCGGAAAAGGGCGACGACGAAGCCATGTTTATCGACCAGGATTTTCTGCGCGCCCTGGAATACGGCATGCCACCTACATCGGGGATGGGTATAGGTATGGACAGGCTTACGATGCTGCTCACCGGACAAACCACCATTCAGGAAGTACTCCTTTTTCCGCAAATGCGTCCCGAGAAAAAAACCAAGAAGGATTCAACGTCCAAATATGTTGAAACCGGAATCCCGGAAGCGTGGGTTGCTGTATTGCAGAAAGCGGGTTACAATGAAGTGAAGAGCCTTACAGACGTAAACCCCAACAAGCTGCACCAGGAAATTTGCGGATTGAACAAGAAATTCAAGATGGAGTTGAACAACCCGTCGGTGGAAGATGTTAAATCCTGGGTGGAGAACGCAAAAAAAAACGAATCACTTAACGCACAATGAGTTCACTCGGAAAAATTGCTATTCTTGGCGGTGGCACGTGGGCTACGGCTCTGGCAAAAATCGTGCTGATGAATGAAAAGCACATCAATTGGTTTATCCGTCGTGACGATCAGATTGAAGGTTTTTACAAACTCGGCCGCAACCCCAGTTACCTGACAAACGTAAAATTCAACCTGGCCCAGATTACGTTCTATTCGAACATAGAAAAAGCAATCAAAGACTCTGACACCATCATCATTGCTATCCCCTCTCCCTATGTGAAGCAATATATGCGAAAAATATGGATGAGCAGTACACTAAAGGGGAAATTTGTGGTCTCTGCCGTCAAAGGCATGATACCGAACGACAATATTGTGGTAAGCGAATACCTGATGAGTAATTTTAAAATCCCGCGGGAAAACATCGGGGTGATATCCGGCCCCTGTCACGCCGAGGAGGTCGCGCTTGAACGGCTCTCGTTCCTGACCGTTGCCAGCTACGATACCGAGAAAGCAAAAATGCTTTCGGAAGCCATACGTTCGCGCATTATGAACACCTCCATATCGGATGATGTGGTAGGGATTGAACTGGCTGCCGTCCTTAAAAATATTTATGCCATTATTTCGGGAGTTTGTTCCGGATTGCAATACGGCGATAATTTTCAGGCGGTGCTGATGACCCAATGCGCCAAAGAGATGAAAACCTTTCTCGATGCCATCGTACCCATGGACAGGTGCATTTGTGAACAGCATTATTTAGGAGATATGCTGGTCACGGGATATTCGCAGTTCAGCCGTAACAGGACGTTGGGGACGATGATCGGAAAAGGATATTCCGTAAAAACGGCGCAACTGGAAATGGAAATGATTGCCGAAGGTTATTACGGCGCCAAATGCATTCAGGAGATGAACAATCACTTCAAAGTGAAAATACCTATTGCACAAACGGTTTACGAAATTCTGTACGAAAAGCTTCGTCCTCAGGCCGCAATTAACGAATTGATCAAAAATTTTTAACAACAGATACAACATGGATACAATAAAACTGGTCATCAATCATGTATATGATTTCGTGTCCGAAAAAGAAATCCTGCAACAGGCAGATAATGCAACTGCGGCCAATAAGGCGTTGCACGACGGGACACGTGCAGGAAACGATTTTCTGGGTTGGGTAAACCTCCCTTCATCAGTTACCGAAGACTTCATCCGGGATATCGAAGATACCGCAACGGCGCTCCGCACCCGGTGCGATGTGGTAGTGGTGGTGGGTATCGGCGGAAGTTACCTGGGAGCCAAGGCCGTTATCGACGCACTCTCCAATTCTTTTGACTGGCTGCAGCACGAAAGAAAAGATCCGGTTATCCTGTACGCGGGAAACAACATCGGGGAAGATTATCTCCACGAACTTACGGAGTACCTCAAAAAAAGACAATTCGGGATTATCAACATATCCAAGTCGGGCACGACTACAGAGCCAGCCATCGCATTCAGGCTACTCAAGGACTTGCTTGTCGGAAAAGTGGGTAAGGAGGAAGCATGCAGAAGAATAGTGGCCATTACCGATGCATCGAAAGGAGCCTTGCGTACGTTGGCCGGTACCGAAGGCTATAAAACTTTTGTTATCCCCGATGATGTGGGCGGACGCTACTCCGTACTTACCCCCGTTGGTTTACTGCCCATCGCCGTCGCAGGTATAAACATCCGCGAACTCCTTCGGGGCGCCAAAGATATGGAAGAAGCCACCGGAGCCAACACCTCGTACGAAGTTAACCTGCCCGCCATTTACGCAGCCATCCGCAACGAACTTTACCGGAAAGGAAAGAAGATTGAGATCCTGGCAAACTACAACCCGAAATTGCACTATTTCGCCGAATGGTGGAAACAGCTTTATGGGGAGAGTGAAGGCAAGGAAGGCAAAGGCATATTCCCGGCCGCAGTGGATTTCACTACCGATTTACACTCGATGGGACAATGGATCCAGGAAGGTGAACGCACGATCTTCGAAACGGTTTTATCCGTAAAGGAACCCAAAGAAAATGTCAAAATTCCACACGATGAAGTCAACCTCGATGGGCTTAACTTCCTGAAAGGAAAACGGGTGGACGAAGTGAATAAAATGGCCGAGCTGGGCACGCTTATCGCCCACGTGGATGGTGGCGTCCCCAATATCCTCATCGAAATTCCAAAATTATCGGAATATTACATCGGCCAGCTCATCTATTTCTTTGAAAAAGCCTGCGGGATCAGCGGCTACATGCTTGATGTAAACCCATTTAACCAACCCGGTGTGGAAGCCTACAAGCGAAACATGTTTGCACTGCTGGAAAAACCCGGGTACGAAGCAGAAACCAAAGCGATAAAAGAGAGATTATAAACATCAAACGACAAAAACAGATAAATCGCTCGACCGCTTTTGGCGGTCTTGCGATTTTTTAATTATATGAAGGAACGATTTCAAAAATACTTAAAAGCGAACAGCCACATCCGGTTTGACCTGAAAGCTATCCTGTTCGATATGGACGGCGTGCTCTATAATTCCATGCCGGCTCACGCAAAATCGTGGCAGCAAACAGTGGAAGAGCTGGGTCTGAAAACCAATCCTGAAGAGTTTTACCTGCACGAAGGCAGAACCGGAGCATCCACGATCCACATTATTTTTCAACGTAATTTTGGCAGAGATGCAACGGAGGAAGAAATTCAAGCAATCTACGAAAGGAAAAGCGAACTATTCGTGAAATACAATACGGGTGAGACTATCCCCAAAGCCAGGGAAGTTCTCGATTTCGTAAAATCCAACGGATTAAGACCTGTTCTGGTGACGGGATCGGGACAACCTTCGTTGCTGGACAGGCTGGACCATGACTTTCCAGGTATTTTCTCCCCTGAGACAATGGTCACGGCTTTCGATGTAAAAATCGGAAAACCACACCCCGAACCTTTCTTGATGGGGCTGCAGAAAGGGGGGAACCTGATACCCAACCAGGCATTGGTAGTTGAGAATGCCCCTTTGGGTACGGAAGCTGCAACCAAGGCCGGGATTTTCACCATTGGGGTCAATACAGGGCCGCTCCACGATAACATCCTGAAAGATGCCGGAGCAAATTTGGTTTTTCATTCCATGCAGGAACTATTGAACAAGTTCCCCGAGATTCTGGAAATAACCTCCTTAATCTGAAGCGGTTTTATTCCATTTCGCGAAAATTAGCTAAATTTGTGCAATTTACAACGTAAACGGGAAACGACTATGAAAATCAACGAGTACGGTTTTGTCAGGGTGGCAGCGGCATCTCCCAAGGTGAAAGTGGCCGACTGCGATTACAATGTTTCGGAAATCAAATCGATGATCGATGTTGCCGAAAAAGAGAACGTCCAAATCGTATGCTTTCCAGAACTAAGCATAACCTCGTATACATGCGGAGACCTGTTCTTTCAGGCCGCTTTGCAGCAAAAGGCCGTTGAAGCACTGCTCGAGCTGGCCGGCTTCATAAAGAAGAAGCCTTCGCTCATCGCCATTGTGGGGCTTCCGTTGCTGCTAAAAAACAGCTTGTACAATGTGGCTGCGGTTATTTCACACGAAGGGGTATTGGGTTTTGTCCCCAAAACGTATATTCCCAACAACAACGAGTTTTACGAGAAACGATGGTTTGCGGGAAGTCGTGACCTGAACGATTTTTTTGTCGAGATCAATGGGGAAAGCATACCTGTCTCTTCCGACGGGATGATTTTTCACACGCCGTTCGCGTCTTTCGGAATCGAGATCTGTGAAGACCTTTGGATGCCAGTGCCCCCTTCTTCGAAACTAGCGATGCAGGGTGCCGACATCATCTTCAACCTTTCCGCCAGCAACGAGCTGGTAGGCAAAAACGCGTACCGGAAATCATTGGTTTTACAGCAGTCGGGGCGTTGCAATGCCGCGTATATCTATGCTTCTGCCGGATGCGGAGAGTCGTCCACCGATCTGGTTTTTTCCGGTGCGGCAACCATTGCCGAAAACGCCACGCTGCTTGCCGAAGGGAAACGTTTCTCCCTGGATAACGAGATGATCATTTCCGACATCGATGTCGTGGCTTTACGAGGCGACCGGCTAAAGAACAGCAATTTCATCCCTCCACAGGAGGAGTCTGTTTCAAAGATTGAATGTGCGCTGGAAGCGGTTTCTACGGGAAAATGGTACCGGAAGTTCAACCCGTATCCCTTCATCCCGTCACCGGAAAAAGAAGATGAGTATTTAAGCGAAGTTTTCAACATACAAACGGCGGGGCTAGCAAAACGATTACAACACACAGGAATCAAGACAGTAACTATGGGCATTTCGGGCGGACTGGATTCTACGCTGGCACTGCTGGTTACTACAAAAACCTTTGATTTTCTCGGACTTCCACGCGAAAATATAATCGGGATCACCATGCCCGGATTTGGAACAACCGGCAGAACTTATAATAATGCTGTGGAATTAATGAAATCAGTTGGAGTAACGGTAAAAGAAATCCCGATTGTCAATGCCGTTACCCAACACCTGAAAGATATTGAACACGATATCAACCTTCACGATATCACCTACGAAAATGCCCAGGCGCGCGAACGAACACAAATTTTGATGGATTATGCCAATAAAATCAATGGTTTGGTGGTGGGAACCGGAAATTTATCGGAACTGGCGTTGGGTTGGGCAACCTACAACGGCGACCACATGTCGATGTACGGAGTAAACGCAAGCGTTCCAAAAACATTGGTTAAGACGCTGGTACGCTGGATTGCCGACACGCAGATGGGCGACCAACCCCGGAAAATTCTTCATGACATCCTCGACACGCCCTTCAGTCCGGAACTGCTTCCGGCAGACAAAGAGGGGAAAATTGCCCAAAAGACCGAGCATTTCATCGGCCCATACGAACTACACGACTTTTTCCTGCACCGGATGCTTCGTTACGGAGATTCCCCCAAACGAATCTATTTCATCGCACAACAGGCATTCGTCAACCAATATTCCCCGGAAGAGATCCTGAAATGGCTGAAAGTTTTCTATAAACGTTTTTTTGCCCAGCAATTCAAGCGCTCCTGCATGCCCGACGGCCCCAAAGTGGGCTCCGTCAATCTCTCTCCCCGCGGCGACTGGCGTATGCCTAGCGATGCCGTGGTAAATGTATGGTTAAAAGAACTGGAGAATTAAGACCATCCGCATGAAAGAATTAGTACAATTATTTAAGAACTATACCGGAAAGTCGGCCCCCAAAATAGACCCTCTGCCTTCGTCAGGATCCAACCGCAGGTATTACCGGTTAAGGCAGGATGAAGTATCTGTTGTAGGGGTATACGGACAATCCAAAGAGGAGAATCACGCTTTTATCGAACTCTCGCGCCATTTTCACAAACAGCGGCTAAATACCCCCCGGGTGCTCGCTGTTTCCGGTGATGAAATGTTTTACATCCAGGAAGATTTGGGAGACAGCGTACTTTTCGATGCGCTGAAAGCCGGGCGACTGACGGGCGTGTTCAGTACGGAAGAAAAGGAGATACTGCACAAGACCATTGCCCTGTTGGCCGATTTTCAGGTGCTGGGGGCTAAAGATCTCGATTTCAGCGTGTGTTATCCCCAGGCCGAATTCAATCACCGTTCGGTACACTGGGATTTAAATTACTTCAAGTACAACTTCCTAAAAACCACCGGTATGGAATTCCAGGAAGATCTTCTGGAAAACGATTTTGATAAACTATCCCAACACCTGCTTCAGGACGAGTCGGACACGTTTCTGTACCGTGACTTCCAGTCGCGCAACGTGATGCTTGTTGACGGCCGTCCTTACTTCATAGACTACCAGGGAGGGAGAAAAGGTCCAGTGCACTATGATGTGGCTTCGTTTTTGTGGCAGGCAAAAGCCAATTTCCCGGATGACCTGCGCGATGAACTCATCAAGACATACATCGCTTCACTCAAAAAGTACAGGGAGGTAGACGAAGCCGAATTCATAGAAAAGCTCCGGCTGTTCGTACTGTTCCGCACGTTGCAGGTCCTTGGCGCCTATGGATTCAGGGGGTATTTCGAAAAGAAGCCACACTTTATCCAGAGTATTCCGTTCGCGCTCAACAACCTTCGGGAGCTACTCAAGGGTGGTTTCGACGAATATCCCTATCTGACCGGAATGCTGAACGAGATGGTCGGCCTGAAACAGTTTGCCGACACTCAAAAACGCGAACTCGAGGTACGGGTATTCAGCTTCGCATACAAAAAAGGAATCCCCAACGATGTATCGGGAAACGGCGGCGGGTATGTGTTCGATTGCCGTGCGATAAACAATCCCGGGAAGTACGAACGGTTCAGCCATTTCACGGGACTGGACGAAGAGGTCATTAAGTTTCTGGAGGAGGATGGCGAAATGGAACTGTTTTTAGACAACATTTACCCGCTGGTCGACAGCCACGTGAAACGATATATGGAAAGGAACTTCACTAGCCTCATGGTCTCGTTCGGCTGCACAGGCGGACAACACCGGTCGGTTTATGCCGCACAGAGAATGGCGGAACATATCTCAAAAAAATTCGGAATCAAAGTGTCTCTCGTTCACCGGGAGCAGAACCTGGAACAGGAGTTTAGAAAGAAATAGCCTTAACCTCAAATCCCAAAACCCGGAGACCTCTCAATGAAAGCAATGATTTTTGCTGCCGGACTCGGCACGAGGCTTAAGCCCCTGACGGACACCATGCCCAAAGCGTTGATTCCCGTAGCGGGAAAACCGTTGTTGTGGCATACGATACAGAAATTGAAAGCAGCCGGCTTTGATGAAATCATCATCAACGTTCATCATTTTGCAGGACAAATCAGGCAATATTTACAGGATAACAACCGTTTCGGCATTCGTATCGAGTTCTCCGATGAAACCCAGGCGCTTCTCGATACCGGAGGCGGCATCAAAAAGGCCTCGTGGTTTTTCGACGATGAAAAGCCGTTTTTAATTCACAACGTGGACATTCTTTCGGATATCGATTTACAAAACCTTTACCATTTTCACACCAATAGCAATTCTGTTGCTACGCTTGTCGTGAGCGAACGGAAAACATCGCGGTATCTCCTTTTCGACAAAAACAATCATTTAGCCGGATGGATAAATGAAAAGTCAGGAGAAACAAAATCACCATTTTCTGATTTCAATGCTGATCACTACAAGAAACTTGCATTCTCGGGAATCCATATCCTACACCCTTCCATCCTTAGCTATATGCAAGATTTCCCGGACAAATTTTCCATTATCGATTTCTATTTGTTTGCCTGTAATATTCTCCCTATAACAGGATATACCCCTGCCAGCCTAAAGATAATAGATGTTGGCAAGATAGATTCCTTGAAGAAAGCGGGTAAGCTGGGATACCGGGGATAGCACCCAAGCAAATCTTCCTGTTCAACATTTCAACCATTTTATAAATATTTTCATAAAGAGTATCATTATTTTGTTCATATTATGTTTTGCAACATATTTATTAAATTAATTTATTATTATATTCTTTTTATCAATTTATTTTTATTTACTTTGCACAATATATTAATTAATTAATCTTATATAACGGGTAAGAAATGGAAAAAATGGATACTAAGATATCGGTCATAAATATTGAAGAAAAAATACTACAGTACAAAAACGAGCTGTTGGACAATGTGCTTCCCTTCTGGCAGAGTAAATCGCAAGATTACGAGTTCGGCGGATACTTCACTTGCTTCGACCGGGAAGGAAATGTGTTCGATACCGATAAATTTGTATGGCTGCAGAGCCGCCAGGTTTGGATGTTTTCTATGTTATACAATAATGTGGAAAAAAAGCAGGAATGGCTCGATTGTGCCATACAGGGCGGCGAATTTCTGAAAAAGTACGGACACGACGGAAATCTCAACTGGTATTTCTCGCTCACGCGCGAAGGAGAACCGTTGACAGAGCCCTACAATATTTTTTCGTACACTTTCGCCACGATGGCTTTCGGACAGCTAAGCAAAGCAACCGGAAACGCAGAATATGCTGAAATAGCCAAAAGAACATTCGATATTGTACTCTCCAGGCGCAGTAACCCCAAAGGAAAATGGAACAAAGCTTACGCCGGAACACGCAATCTGAAATCGTTTTCTTTGCCAATGATTCTCTGCAACCTTGCACTCGAAATAGAACATTTGCTCGATCCCGAATTTCTAAAAAAAACCATAGACGAGTGCATTCACGAGGTTATGGAGGTCTTTTTACGCCCCGAACTGGGAGGGCTGATCGTGGAAAACGTAAACGAAGACGGCTCACTTTCCGATACATTTGACGGACGGCTTGTCAACCCTGGACACAGCATTGAAGCCATGTGGTTTATTATGGATTTGGGAGAACGCCTCAACCGTCCCGAACTCATCAACCATGCAGTAGAAACAACCTTAAGAATGCTTAACTACGGTTGGGACAAACAATACGGAGGTATCTTTTATTTTATGGACCGTAAAGGACTTCCTCCCCAACAGCTGGAATGGGACCAGAAACTCTGGTGGGTGCATATCGAAACACTTATATCACTCATCAAGGGTTATCAGCTAACGGGGTCGCCAGAATGCCTGGCATGGTTTGAAAAAGTGCACGACTACACCTGGAAGCATTTCAGAGATCCGGAGCATCCTGAATGGTGGGGTTATCTCAATCGCCAGGGTGAGGTGCTTCTCGATTTGAAGGGCGGAAAATGGAAAGGTTGTTTTCATGTTCCCCGGGGCTTATATCAGGTATGGAAAACGATGGAAAAGATTGATAAAATCTGAATTTTTTAAACGTATTACCCATTAATAGACAACAATGAGAAAAAAAATCGCTGTAAGATTATCCGTCTTTCTGTTCGCACCATTCCTGCTGAACAGCTTTAGCGGATGCAATAGTTCTACCGGTCCTGCAACGGAAATAACAGGTGTGGAAATGACTGAAAACACCGAATATACCGGGAGAGGAAACCAGAATGAGGTATTAATTGCGTTGAAGGTTAACGTAAAGGAAAACGAAACCATCTCCCTGAAAAATATCGTTCTCGTCAAAAACACCGCTACGCAGCCCTCCGACCTGAAGGAAATAAAAATTTACTCTACTGGCTCACTCGATACGCTCAACACGAGAACCCTTGAACAAGCAACCCTGCTAGGCAAAGCACCGTTATCTAAAAAGAGCACCAAAATCCGGTTGTCGGGAGACCTGCAGCCGGGTATGAATCATTTGTGGATAACCGCCGATATTGCCGATAACGCTACCGAAGGAAATAAGATTGGCGTTTCGCTCACGTCTGTCGGATACAATAAAAACAAAAAATTCGAACATCAGCCGGAACCTTCTCACGGAAGAGAAATCCTGTTAGCACGCAAGTTGATTTTCTCTCCTGGTGATTTCGACTCCAAATTTTACCGGATTCCGGCTATCACTACAGCAGAAGACGGTTCGCTTATTACCGCCACAGATAAACGAAAAGAAAATATCTGGGATTTGCCGCAGGATATTGACGTGGTTATCCGCCGCAGCACCGACAACGGAAAAACATGGAGCGAGCCGCTTACCATTGCCGAAGGTAAAGGATTGGCCAAAGGATACGGAGACCCCGCACTCATCAAACTTAATAATGGCAAAATCCTATGCGTGTATGCAGGGATGAACGGATTGTGGCAGTCCAGACCCGATTCGCTGATCCGTACCTACGTGAGCGAAAGTGCCGATAATGGTATCACGTGGACTCCCGTCCGCGACATTACAGCCCAACTGTACGGCGTAGATTGCCCGGATCCCGTAAGAAAAAAATGGATGGCCTCGTTTTGTGCATCTGGACAAGCCATTGAGACATCCTCGGGACGCGTTATGCTGGTTGCCGCCGTTCGCGAGGGTAGCGATTACTCGCTCAACAACTATTTGTTTTATTCAGACGACGAAGGTATTACCTGGAATGTTTCGCAAAAAGCCATGGAAGGAGGCGATGAGGCAAAAGTCGTAGAGCTGGCCGACGGGTCTATCCTGATGAGTATTCGCAACAAAAACAAAGGAAACAGGTATTACACCCGGTCAACCGACAACGGTATCACATGGACATCCGTACAATTGTGGAAAGACTTGAAAGATCCAGGCTGCAACGGCGATATGATCCGCTATTCGATGGAAAAGAATGGAGCAGGCAAGAACATATTGCTGCACTCCATCCCATTTGATGAAAAAGACCGCAAGAATGTTTCGGTTTACGTAAGTTACGACGAAGGAAAAACGTGGCCGGCTGGAAAAACAATCTGCGCAGGACCTTCTGCCTATTCCTCCCTTACAATATTGGAAGACGGAACAATAGGAGCCTACGTGGAAGAAGGGGAGCCGGGTATGAACCTGGTTTACCTGAATTTTTCCCTCGAGTGGCTTCTCCGGAACACAGATGAAATGAACCCAGGAAAAACTAAATAGAAATCAAAAAAGTATTAATTTTTTTAATTGGAGATTGTATGAAAAATTCTAAAATCGCTAAATCAATGAAGAGTTGGATAGTCAGCCTCTCCTTTCTGTACCTCTCCACTTTCTCGCTGATGGCACAAAACATCACAGTGAGTGGAAAAGTTACCGACAATGTGCTCAATGAGCCGCTTATAGGCGTGACGATCATTGTACAGGGAACTTCAAACGGGACGGTTACCGATATCGGCGGCAACTATACATTGGCCAATGTACCGTCAACCGGTAATCTGGAGTTTTCTTATGTGGGAATGCAAACACAAGTTATTGCGGTTAACAACCGAACTTCAATAAATGTAACGTTGCGGGAAGATACGGAACTTTTGGAAGAAGTGGTAGTAACCGGTTACGGCGGCACACAGTTGAGGAGCAAGGTAACCAACTCGATTGCCAAAGTTTCGAACGAAACACTCACCGTGGGGGTATTTTCAAATCCCGCACAAGCATTGTCGGGTGCGGTATCGGGACTGAGGGTAATCCAGACATCGGGTAATCCGGGTGCAGCCCCGCAAATAGTACTTCGTGGAGGCACCAACCTTGATGGATCCGGCTCACCGCTGGTAATGGTCGATGGACAGCTGCGCGACGGACTAAACGACATCAACCCGGAGGATATCGAGTCCATGGAGGTACTGAAAGATGCGGGCGCAACTGCCCTGTACGGGGCACGGGCCAGTAATGGTGTAATTCTTGTTACCACCAAAAGTGGGAAGGCCGGGCAAAGATCTCTTAACTTCAAAGCCAAATTAGGCCTCAACTATGTGAATAACCCCTATACTTTCCTGGGCGCAGAAGATTATATCACCTACATGAGAAAAGCCTATCAAAATACGCCCTGGGCATCAAAAGGAAATCTGACAGGATCAACCCCACTAGGAACAGGGAACGTGTACGGCGAAAATATGCTTTGGAATTTGATGAAACAAACGGATGACAATAAGTTTTTACTGGAGAAAGGATGGAAGTCAATGCCTGATCCAATCAATCCCACAGATATGCTCATTTACCGTGAAACCGACATAGCTAAATACAGTTTTGTGGACCCCTCATTTACCCAGGACTACAACCTGAATATGTCAGGAGGTAACGACAGGGGAAATTACTATGCAGGATTGGGTTACAATCACTCGGAAGGACTGCCGATCACCTCGTATTACAAACGCTACAGCTTTATCCTAAATGGAAGTTATAAGGTAACGGACTGGTTGAAAACCAACTCGAGTTTTAACTACAACCGCGCCAACTGGCAATCCATGCCGCCCACGCAGACCAGTGAAGCCAACTATTTCGGACGTATTCAGTCTACCCCTCCTACAGCACGTTATGAAGATGAAGAAGGCAAGATGTTACTGGGTGCAAACTCCGGCGACGGAAACCAGTCATACCAGGCAAACAGGTTCATGAGAGACAATCAGACCGATAAATTTACCATGATCCAATCGGCAGAGGCAAAACTACTCAAGAACCTGACATTAAGGACTTCTGCACAATGGTATTACAGCGAAGGATTTTACGAATCATTCAACCGGGATTATGAGACCAATCCGGGTAAATGGAACAGAACCCGCAGTACATCTGCTGAATTCGATCGTGATTTTTCTCAAACATACAACGCCACGTTAAACTACAACCGGTTATTTGCAGGGAAGCACAACATTGATGCGCTACTGGGAGCCGAATATTTCGACAAAGGAAACAAAGGATTCAATGCTTCCGGTTCTGGAGCCCCCACGGATGATTTTTGGGATTTGGGACTGACCGACACTGGAGAAGGCAAACGCAACATAGATTCCTGGCATTCACAATACCGTATTCTCTCCTATTTTGGCCGTGCAAATTATGACTACCAAGGAAAATACCTGCTTTCCGGCGTATTCCGGTACGATGGTTACTCATCCCTGTTAGGTGATAACCGGTGGGGATTTTTTCCGGGCGTATCTGCCGGATGGATTTTCGGCAATGAAGATTTTGTAAAAGAGAACCTGCCCGTACTCTCCTTTGGGAAATTACGTTCCAGTTTTGGTGTAAACGGTAATGCAAGCGGTATCGGAGCTTATACTCTTCAAGGATCTTATAGCCCACAGGCATACAACGGACGCACCGGTTTTCTGATTGGAACATTGCCAAATCCCGGACTGAGATGGGAAAAAACACGCACCTTTGAGGTAGGAACAGACGTTAGCTTCTTTGAAAACAGACTAAACGCCAATCTAACCTACTACAGCCGTCTTACCATGGACAAATATGCAGCCTTTGCCTTACCCTCGACCACGGGTTTCTCTTCTATCACCAATAATAACGGCGAATTCAGAAACAGGGGATTGGAATTGGAGTTGTCAGGCAGGATCATTCGGACAGAGGAATTCAGCTGGGAGATGAAAGGAAATATCACCTACAACAAAAACAAAATTATCTCGCTGCCCGCCAACGGTTTGGAAAGAAACCGACAAGGCGGGATAGAGATCTACACCGGCAAAAAAGTAATTAATCCGGAAACAGGATTGGAGGAAGATGGAAAGATCTTCGTTGGCGGTTATCAGGAAGGACAGGAACCAGGTCTCTTGGTCGGTTATCAATTTAACGGTATTTACAAAAGTGTGGATGAAATTCCAGGAAACCTCGTGGTAAAGACTGGAAACGACCAGGGAAAATATCAGTACGGACCTGCGGCTTACGCTGCTTTGACAGAAGCACAAAAAAGAAACGCCATTTTAATTGAACCGGGAGATGCCAAATGGGAAGACATCAATGGAGACGGCGTGATCGATAGCTTCGATCGGATTGTAATCGGAAATACAACCCCACGCTGGACCGGTGGATTTAACACCACTTTTAAATATAAAAACTTTATGTTGTATGGCCGTTTTGATTTCGGTTTGGGCTTCTATACGTATGACAACACTACTCCCTGGTTCCTGGGAGCTATGCAGGGAACGTACAACACAACTACAGATGTATTTGACACTTGGTCGCCGGAGAACCCGAACGCTAAATATCCACGCTATGTATGGGCCGATCAACTTGGAACAGGTAACGTAAACCGGCCTTCTACTCTTTTCGCTTATAAAGGTGACTACCTGGCTTTTCGAGAGATTTCCCTGGCTTATTCGTTACCGCAAAACATAGCAAAAAAGCTCTATATGCAGGCGATGAATGTATCCATTACTGGCCAGAACCTGGGTTATCTAACCGCAGCACCCATTGCCAGTCCCGAACGAGCCATTGGTGCAGGGGTAGCAAGCGGAACTGGTTACGGCCTGCCACGGACCCTGTTATTTGGTATTAACTTAACATTTTAAACATCTTTAGAAATCCAACATTATGAAGATTACAAAATTAACAATCATATCAGGTGTGATGCTTCTGATCATCGGAGCGACCCACACTTCATGCAGTGACGCACTGGATCTGGCTCCCATTGATTATTATGGTAGCGGTTCCTACTGGAAAACCGAAGCTCATGCTACGGGATACATTGACGGCATTCACAAGCATCTGAGGGATGCAGCCTGGCAACACACAATTACTTTTGGAGAACTTAGAGGAGGACATTATATTTCGGGTACCAGCGGAGACGGCTCTTCGGTGTACAACGGTTCCATTATTCAGCAAAATTTCGATGCTAACAATACCGGCGTATCTAAATTTGGGGACCTGTACGGCAGAATCACCAATTGCAACCTGTTTATTGCACGAGTAACCGATGCTGACTATATCGCTGAAGCAAAGAAGAATTATTATCTGGGAATGGTATACGGGATACGCGCTTTCTATTATTTTGATCTGTACCGCATCTACGGAGGAGTTCCTCTGAGACTGGGAGTAGAGGTTGTTGATGGGGAACTGGATCCGACCAAGCTCTATATGCCCCGTGCAAAAGCTTCAGAAGTAATGGCCCAAATCAAAAGCGATTTACAGAAATCACTCGATTATTTTGGCAGTGTGAATGATTTCAATCCGTACGGCATGGGCAAGAAAGTTTACTGGAACAAGGCTGCCACAGAATCGCTGATCGGGGAGGTTTATCTCTGGAATGCGAAAGTGACAACCGGAGACAACACAGCGAACCAGGCTGATCTGGCTGTAGCAAAACAACATCTGGAAAATGTGGTCAATAACTACGGATTAAAAATGCTGACGGAGTTTCCGAGGGTATTCGATGCTACCAATAAAGCCAATGACGAAATTATTTTTGCCATACGGTATGCAGAAGGAGAAGCTTCCAACGCAGTCAACCAGTACATCTATAATGTGGGTACCGGACAAACCAATAAAAATGCTTATCTGGAAGATGGCACCCTTTTTGATGACCCTTTACAGATTGCAACCTCCTCTTCCCAACAACGCTACGAATACACCAAACAGTTTTTTGAGATATTCGACAAAAAAGACTCACGACGAAATGCTACTTTCCTACCCTCTTATAATAAAGACAGCGATGGAAATCTTATTTATAGGGGAGTTTCCACGAAAAAGAACATAGGATACATCAACTCGAACGGCATCCGTCAATGGGTAGGCGATTTCGTGTTCTACCGCCTCCCCTGGGTTTACCTGTCCCTGGCAGAGATTGCCAATATGGAAGGAGACAATACAAAGGTGGAAGAGTACATCAATAAAGTACGCCAGCGGGCATACGGCGCAAACTGGAGTAGTGAGTTTACCTTCACGGCAAGTGATTTCACTACAAACGAATTAGCCATCCTGCGGGAGAAAGACAAAGAATTCGTACAGGAAGGTCAACGCTGGTGGGATTTACGCAGAATGACCCTCACTAAAGGAGGAAAACACTTGGTTTTCACCCAGGAAGGAAGTGTCGACGGCAACCCGGTTCTAAATGAAGCCACAGAAACACACAAAGTATTGTGGCCGCTAGACAAGAGTCTCCTCGACAATGATGATGCCCTGGAGCAAACACCCGGATACTAATCTTTTCATATATTAACTCAGGTCCAAAGATGGCGGTAATTATTTATCGCTATCTTTGGTTTCCTTTCAATGAAGTAGTGCGTTTATTCTCACTTTCTGTACATACAGCGCACGACGCAAGCATTTACCCGAATGAAAAAAATTCTGTTATTGTGTTTCATTACATGTACCACGGCAACAACCATTGCCCAACAACGAAACCACTCCACTTTCTACCATCAACGTGCTTCCCTGTTTGAGAAACTGCCAGTAACAGAGAAAGACATCCTTTTTGTTGGCAACAGCATCACCAATGGCGGTGAATGGGCAGAATTATTTAACGATCCGCGCATAAAAAACCGGGGAATCAGCGGAGATATCTGCGAAGGGATACTGGACAGACTGGCCCCCTTGCTGCGTGGCAAACCGGCGAAAATATTCCTATTGATTGGTATCAACGACCTGGCCCGTAACACTTCCCCCGATACGGTTGTGTCAATGACTGCCGACATTGTAAACAGGATCAGGTGTGAGTCACCCGGAACAGCAATCTACCTGCAAAGCATACTTCCCGTGAACGACTGCTACGGGATGTTTGAAGGACATACCAGACACGGGAGAGCCATTGCTTCGTTAAATGAGCGCTTGAAAGAGATAGCGACATCCCAATCGATCATATTTGTAGACCTTTACAGCCATTTCATAATACCCGGGAGTGACAAGCTGGATCCCCGATACAGCAATGATGGTCTCCACCTGATGGGTGAAGGTTACCTGAAGTGGGTAGAGATTTTGAAACCTTATCTGTAAGTATATCCCATGATAAAGAAAAGTATACTGTTTGTTTTGTTTCTTATCCCGACACTGCTCTTTGCAGAACGGACGAAAGTAGCCTGCGTGGGAAACTCCGTCACCTACGGCTACAAGATCGATGACCGGGCATTCACCTACCCTGCCCAACTGCAGCAACTGCTAGGCAATACGTACCGCGTGGAGAATTTCGGACACAGCGGCGCCACCCTGTTACAAAAAGGCCACAATCCCTACCGGAAGCTGAAGGTATTTGAACAAGCACTCGCTTTCGAACCCGACATCGTGGTAATCCACCTGGGGTTGAACGACACCGATCCCCGCAACTGGCCAAAGTTTCGGGACGACTTTACCCGCGATTACATAGACCTGATCCGTTCGTTCCAAGAGAAAAATCCGGCTACTAAGGTGTGGATCTGTCGCATGACACCCATCTTTAGCTGGCACCCCCGCTTCAAGTCGAGCACCCGGGTGTGGTACGAGCAAGTACAACAGGAAATTGAACGGGTAGCAGCAGTGACCCGTGTGCCGCTGATCGACCTGAACAGGCCTTTGTACAACCGGCCCGACCTCTTTCCCGACGCGCTCCACCCCACAACCGAAGGAGCAGGCATCATTGCGCGGACAGTCTACGGAGCCATCACCGGTGATTACGGCGGCCTGCAGATGCCAGAGATATTCACTGACCACATGGTGATGCAGCGCAACAGGCCGGTAAAGTTTTGGGGAACCGCCGATGCAGCCACGAAAGTAACCGTCTGCTTTGCGGGAAAAACAAGCACTGCACAAACCGGCCACAACGGAAAATGGACGGTTGAATTTCCTCCGATGAAGGCAGGTGGCCCTTACAACGCTACCATAGAGAACCAGGGAAGAAGTATCCGCCTGACCGATATCCTGGTGGGCGAGGTGTGGATCTGCTCCGGACAATCGAACATGGCCTTTCGGCTACAGGATGCCTCTACAGCACAGAAAGATATTCCTCGTGCCGCCAACAGGCAACTTCGCTTTTTCGACATGAAAGAGATTGCACCCACGGTGGCCATAGAGTGGAACGACAACGTGCTGGCAGAGGTGAACCGGCTGGGCTATTACCGTCCCGCAGCGTGGGCGCTGTCCGACAGCCTCACGGCAAGACAGTTCTCCGCTGTTGCCTACTATTTTGGCAGGATGTTGCAGGAAGAGCTAAATGTACCGATAGGATTGATACAGAACGCTATCGGAGGGTCTCCCACCGAAGCGTGGATTGACCGCAGAACGATGGAGCGGGATCCGTTGATGGCCGATTTCTTCACCAACTGGAACAGTAATGATTTTATCGACGGATGGGTACGTGAGCGGGGGATGCAAAACATTGCCCGTGCGAAAGAGAATCCCCTCCAGCAACATCCCTACAAACCCTCCTACTTGTTTGAAGCCGGAATGGCATCCATCAGCAAATATCCTGTTGCCGGAGCTATCTGGTACCAGGGTGAGTCTAACGCCAATAATGTGGAACTGCATGAACAACTACTCCCTATCTTGGTGGAAAGTTGGCGCAACGCCTGGGAAGAGCGCTTCCCTTTCTACTACGTGCAGCTTTCGAGCATGGAGACGGGGCGTGAGTCCTGGGGACATTTCCGCGACAGTCAACGCAGGCTGATGGAACGGATTCCTCGCTCCGGAATGGTAGTCTCCTCTGATCTGGGTAACCGGACCGATGTCCACCCCAGACAAAAAAAGGAGGTGGGAGAGCGTCTGGCACGCTGGGCACTGGCCGACAGCTACGGAAAAAACATTCTGAAAAGTGGCCCGCTCTTCAGAGAGGTATTCTTTGAGAAAGAAAAAGCGGTTGTCACTTTTAGTGAAACAAAGCTTCTCCGTACGTCGGATAACAATGCTGTAAGGAATATCGAACTGGCAGGAGAAGACAAGGTTTTTTATCAGGCAAAAGCAATGATCAGGGCCAACCGTCTGGAGGTGACCTGCGAGAAAGTGTCCCGCCCCGCATTCGTACGCTATGGCTGGGATTCCTACACGGAAGGCAATCTGGTCAACGAGGCAGGACTACCCGCCTCCACCTTCTCATCAGAATTTCAGGACAAAAAATAACTATTTCCCCGTACATGAAGATATTTACATACATCGTGCTGACCACCCTATTGCTTCTCTCCTGTAGCACGACAGAGAGGAAAGAAACATTTCAGCTGTTGCCGGAACCGAAGATGCTCACCATTGACCTCTCCGGAAAGCACCTCCTCCGTCTGGGAGTACCCGATTCCTCCCTCGTCTCCGAAAAATTGGTGAATGCTATCCCCAAAGCAATCATCAATCCCGATGAAGCCTATCGCCTCAGAATTACGCCCGACAGCATCCTGATCGAAGCCACTACCGAAAAAGGTATCTATTGGGCGCGGCAAACGCTGGCGCAAATAGTGGAATCATCCGATGGGAACTCGGTTCCTGCTCTCGAAATTACCGATTGGCCCGCTTTCCGTATCCGGGGATTTATGCACGATGTGGGGCGCAGCTACATATCGGTTGATGAAATCAAAAAACATATCCGTTTGTTGTCAAAGTTCAAGATCAACGTTTTCCACTGGCACCTGACCGAAAACCAGGGATGGCGGCTGGAGAGCAACGTTTTTCCGCAACTTAACGATCCTGTCCATTACGAACGCCATCACGCACAATATTATACCGTAGCCCAGGCACACGAAATTGCCGAATATTGTCGCCAACACAACATGCTGCTGATTCCGGAGATCGATATGCCCGGTCACAGCGCTGCCTTTGTGCGGGCCATCGGACACGACATGCAATCGCCTGAGGGAATGAAAGTACTGAAGCGATTGATGGAGGAAATCTGTACCGAAGTGTTTCCCGATGCACCCTGGATCCATATCGGAACCGATGAAGTGCAGTTCACCAACCCCTCCTTTGTCCCGGAAATGGTGGCACACGTCCGGGGGCTTGGCAAAAAGGTGATCTCCTGGAACCCCGGATGGGCATACAGGTCCGGGGAGATTGATGCCACACAGCTCTGGAGTTACCGCGGCAAAGCGCAACCGGGTATTCCCGCGATCGACTCCCGGTTCCACTACATCAACCACTTCGATGCGTTCGGCGACATCGTAGCACTATACAATAGCCGCATCGCCGATGCAGAAAAGGGATCCGACAACATCGCCGGCGGGATTGTCGCTGTCTGGAACGACCGTCTTTTACCCAACGACGAACAAATAGTACTGCAAAACAACTTCTACCCCTTAATGCTTGCCTTTGCCGAGCGGACCTGGTGCGGTGGCGGGAGTGAGTATTTCGACAAAAACGGGACTATCCTGCCAACCGACGAGAACGACGCAGTTTTCAACGGTTTTGTCGATTTCGAGAAGCGGATGCTCTGGCACAAAAAACACACATTCACCGATGAGCCGTTTGCCTACGTAAAACAAACCAACGTAAAGTGGCGGATTACCGACGCTTTCCCGAATGATGGCGATCTGTTGAAATCGTTTCCGCCCGAGACCGGAATTGACGACACCTATGAATACAACGGAATCGGATACGGTTCGCACAATGCCACCGGGGCGGGAATTTACCTGCGCCACGTGTGGGGAAAAACCGTACCTGCTTTCTATAAAAACCCGCAAGAAAACCACACGGCATATGCTTATACGTGGGTTTGGTCGCCCAAAGCGCAAACGGTCGGGCTATGGACTTCCACTCAGGATTACAGCCGCTCCGAGTCCGACCTGCCACCGCCACGGGGGAAGTGGGATTACCGGGAAAGTCGTATTTACGTGAATAACAATGAGATCATGCCACCCGTTTGGGAAAATACCCATACCGGCAGAACAAACGAAATAACGCTGAAAAACGAAAATTTCCAGGCCCGCCCACCCATTCCGGTAGAACTGAACAAGGGATGGAACAGCGTTTTGCTAAAACTTCCCGTTGGAACGTTCAGTCCGTCCGAGGTGCGTTTACAGAAATGGATGTTCACGTTTGTCTTTGTGACTCCGGACGGAAAAGATGCGGTGGAGGAACTGGTATATAGTCCGGACAGGAAAAAATAGAATTAACACATGAAAGAAAGCATTTTTTTTAGAACAAACAGAACACGAATACTGTCGGTTTTTCTTGTCGCATGCTTAATTTCGTGTGGCGACAATAATAACAGCAAACAAATGAAACTTAAACTGACCCAATTACCCGTTAACGGATTGTACGGAGATCTCGCCAAAGGTGTTTCGGCTTCCTATGCGGCACTTATCGACCAAAAACTCATCGTGGCTGGAGGCGCCAACTTTCCCGGAAAACTCGGATTTGAGGGTGGTTCGAAAACTTTTTACAACGAGATCATGCTGTACGACTCAACGGGAAATGAGTGGAAACTTATCGGACACTTGCCCGATTCATCGGCTTACGGTGTATCTGTCCCCATTTCAGACGGTGCGTTGTGGATAGGCGGGAACACCACTTCCCAATCGCTGAAGAGCGTTTATCGAATCACCATGCCTGAAACCGGCGCAGTAGAACTGGAGCCGTTTCCGGAACTGCCTGCTGCCATGGATAACTTTGCAGGGTGCACCGTGGGAGATATGGTCTTTATTGGAGGAGGGAACGAGAACGGGAAGCCGGCAAACACTTTTTATTGCATCAATACAAAAGCTGATTCGGGCTGGACGGCTCTGCCCGATTTTCCCGGACTGCCCCGAGTTCAGCCTGTGCTGGCAGCCGTAGAGCAGAAAAACCGGGTATTCGTGTATTTGTTCGGAGGTTTCTTCGGAGGAGATTCCGAAAACAAACCGGCTATGGCCACCGATGTGCTTCGTTACGACGTCACCACCGAGAAATGGGAGACAGCCGGTTGCCAAGTCGATGAAAAAACCGGAGAGCCTTTTTCGTTGACCGGTGCAACGGCAATGCCAGTGGACAACCGGTACATCCTTTGTTTTGGCGGTGTAAACCACGCTATTTTTCTCGATGCTGTTACCACGCAATACAACATCGGAAACGACACCAGCATTTCGGCAGAAGAAAAATCCCGTTTGAATCTGGAGTTTTCGAAAAATTACATGACACAACCCATCGAATATTACAAATTTAATCCCGAATGTCGTATATTTGACACGTTTACCGGCGAATGGGAAACCATTGAGGTTACGCCCTACACTGCCCGCGCGGGTGCAACACTCGCTTTCAGCGGAAAAACGTTCTATGCCGTACAGGGTGAATTGAAACCCGGCGTTCGTACACCGGTAACCATAAAAGGAGAGATAAAGTATGAAAAATAACAAAGTCTATCCGTGGATACTCGTCGGATTGCTGTGGTTTGTAGCGTTACTGAACTACCTCGACCGACAGATGCTCTCCACCATGCAATCGTCCATGCAATTGGACATTAAAGAACTGGCCATCGCCGAGAATTTCGGACGGGTAATGGGTGTTTTCCTGCTCATTTACGGTTTAATGAGTCCTGTAGCGGGAATAATCGCCGACCGCATCAACCGCAAGTGGCTGATTGTAGGAAGCCTGTTTGTGTGGTCTGCCGTAACGTACGGGTTAGGATATGCGCAAACTTTCCAGCAGGTGTACTGGCTGCGTGCGCTGATGGGTGTCAGCGAAGCGCTTTACCTGCCCACGGGATTGGCTATGATTGCCGATTTTCACACATCGAGAACCCGGTCGCTAGCTATCGGAATCCACATGTCGGGACTTTATACCGGCCAGGCGCTGGGTGGGTTTGGAGCGACCATTGCTGCCAATTATTCGTGGAATACCGTTTTTCACTGGTTCGGAATTGTCGGAATTATATACGCCGTGCTGCTTATTTTCCTGCTGCACGACAAGGAGGGCCACGCGGGTACTACAACAGCCGGATTGAAAGCCGACCCGCAAGGAACGCTAATCAAAAAGGAATCTGTTTTCCGGTCATTAGGCATTATTCTGGGTACAGTTTCTTTCTGGGTCATGCTTTTCTACTTTATGGCTCCGAGTTTTCCCGGTTGGGCAACCAAAAACTGGCTGCCGACACTGTTTTCCGAGAATCTGGGAATTGAAATGGCAAAAGCCGGGCCCATGGCCACCATTTCCATCGCTATAGCCTCGTTTATCGGCGTACTCATCGGAGGGCCGCTCTCCGACCGATGGGTGCAGAAAAACATCCGGGGACGTATTTACACGAGCACTATCGGTTTAGCCCTGACTATCCCTTCGCTCGTATTGTTGGGTTTCGGACATTCCCACACAGGATTGATCGGCGCAGCCATGCTCTTCGGCATCGGTTTCGGAATGTTCGACACAAACAACATGCCGATACTTTGCCAGATTATTCCGCAAAAATACCGCGCCACAGCGTACGGTATCATGAACATGATGGGAGTTTTTGCCGGATACGCCGTCACGCTGATGCTCGGTAGTTCCACCGATGCCGGAAGCTTGGGAACCGATTTCAGCAAGTTGGCCATCGTCGTACTGGCAGCGGTCGTTCTGATGCTGGCGTTTCTGAAACCCCGGCAAGACCTCACCTATCCGCAAGAAGAATTGAAGAATAAAAGCGAAGCGATTTGACAACTGTCATCTAACAATAAAACATCCTAAAAATCAACAATATGAAAAAATTTAAAAAAATTAAAGGGTTAATTGTGGCGCCTTTCACACCCTTTGACAAAAAAGGCGAAGTAGATCTCGGCCCCATAGCAGATTATGCCGCCATGCTGCAAAAAAACGGACTGATCGGCGTATTTATCAACGGTTCCTCGGGTGAGGGCTATATGCTGACGGTAGAGGAGCGTATGAAGCTGACGGAGAAGTGGATCGCAGTCGCCCCGGAAGGATTCAAAGTAATCGTCCATGTTGGGGCCACCTGCATAAAGGACAGCCACCGCATGGCACTGCACGCGCAGGAATCCGGCGCTTTCGGTATCGGAGCGATGGCTTCTCCTTTTCCCAAGGCGGGACGGGTGGAAGAGCTGGTGAAGTACTGCGAAGAAATCGCCTGCGGTGCACCAGAGCTGCCCTTCTACTTTTATCATATCCCGGCACTGAACGGCGTCTTCCTACCCATGCTGCCTTTTCTGAAAGCAGCCGACGGACGCATTCCCAACCTGGCGGGTATCAAGTATACCTACGAGAGCCTGTACGAGTATAACCAATGCATGTTATACAAAAACGGGAAGTTCGATATGCTGCACGGCCAGGACGAAACCATCCTCTCGGCGTTGGTAATGGGCGGTGCACAAGGCGGTATCAGCGGAACCGGCAGCTACATCGGCCGTTCGCTGGTGGGTGTGATTGATGCCTACAACAACGGTAAGCTGTATGAAGCGGTCGCCCACCAAAACTTTGCACAGGAGGTGATCAACGTCATTGCCCGTTACCGGGGAAACATCGTTGCCGGAAAGCGTATCATGAAACTGATCGGACTCGACCTGGGTATCAACCGCACCCCTTTTCAAAACATAGCAGACGAGGAAGAAGCAGTCATCCGGAAAGAACTGGAAGCGATCGGTTTTTTCGAACGGTGCAACAGAGTGTAAGTTTAAACGTTAAGAAGCGCGACTCATCGATGTCGCGTTTTTTTATTGACTTCATAAGCCGGCCATCCGCCGGTAACAAATATTCTTTCGGGTTCTTCCTTCTACTGTTCAGCACCTAAAATAGACGGTTGAGTATCTTTTTCGGGGCAGTCATCTTTGTTGTACGCTACCTTTGCAAGCGAGATAGTTTATAAACAATTTAAAACAACAGAAAAATGAAAAAAACAATTTTAGCATGCTTGTCATTTCTAATGGCTGCAGGTTTATTGAATGTGAACGCTCAAACCTCCGTTTCTTATGGGGTAAAAGGCGAAATGAACATGTCTAATTTTCTTTTGAAGGATTTAGACGTTCAAAAAAGCACAATGAAAGTGGGGCCTAATTTGGGAGGCTTTATGAAAGTGGACTTGCATCCTAACTTTGCCATTCAGCCGGAAGTGATGTTTTTTTACAGGAATTCGAAAATGGAGACCGGTCCCGCTGAAGATACCTTCAAACAGTGGGGAATGCAAATCCCGGTATATGCTTTGGGACAGACTTCCACGGACAACGGCAGGTTTTACGGAGGTGTAGGGCCATTCGTAAGCCTCGGGTTTGATGCCCGCTACAAAGATGCTGATGTGAATCTGTACGACGAGGTGGCCGGTAAAACTCCAATGAACCGCTGGGATGTTGGCCTGGGAGCAATATTGGGTTATGAATTGGACAATGGAATTCAGTTGAACGCCGGGTACCAATTCGGATTTTTGAACCAATTGGATGCATTGAAGGATGTAGCCAAAATGCGTACACAGGCCGTATGTGTAGGCGTGGGATATCGTTTCTAAACTCCGCAAGAATCCATACCGGTAAAAAATGGTGCGAAAATTTTTAAATTGCATACGCACCATTTTTTACTTACATTTGAAGTTACAAACAAGAAGACGTATGAAACTTCGGAAAAGACAACCTTTCTTCCTCAACTACAACAAGAAAACAGCGTTGACAGCTGCAATCGTTATCAGTTTTATCCTGGCATTCGTCATGCTTTCTTCGTCCATATATGCGATATCGTTAGACAAAACAATGGGGATTAAAGCCGCCGACTTGATTTCTGTCAAGTCGATCGCAACGCTCCTTTTCAACACACTTCTGCTCTATTTCCTTTTCCGGCTTCAATTTTGGGCGATAACACATTTTCCGGCCAGCCGGTACAAAATTTGGCTTATTCTGATAGGATTGCTTGTCATAATCGCTATTTTGAGTCCTTTTTTTTCCCGGATGCAGTGGTGGTGGTTTCGGGAGGAGGTATCGCCCAAAGCCTATTCCACCATCCATTATGTAAAAGATTTAACGGTGCTTATCATATCTTTTTTGTTCACGGCTCTGATTTACCTGATCAATGAAAATCAGAAGAACATGACTGAGAATCAGAACCTCGTTATTGAAAATCTGCAGAACCGGTATAACGCCCTTAAAAACCAAACCGACCCCCATTTCCTCTTCAACTCACTGAACACGTTGAACGGGCTTATCGGGTATGACGATGAGCGTGCGCGCGAATATGTAGAACAACTGTCTGCCGTGTTCCGTTATACCATGCAAGACCGTTCCGTGATAAAAGTTTCGGAAGAGCTACAGTTTGTGGAATCCTATATTTACTTGATGAAAATCCGTTACAACGACGGGTTGAATGTTCACATACAACACGCAGGACTTTACCAAGAGTGTTATATTCTCCCCTTCGGGTTACAGATATTGATAGAAAATGCAATAAAGCACAACGTGATAAGCCGAAAGGATCCGCTATGCATTCTTATTGAAGCAACGGAAAACAATACTTTACGTGTTGAGAATAATCGGCAACCCAAACAAGGCGAAAAAAATACTACCGGTCTGGGATTGGCTAACCTCAACGAACGTTACCGGTTGATGTTCGGGAAGGAAATAGAAATATATTCCGACGATAAAGTTTTCGCCGTGGAGATTCCCTTAATTAAAAACAGGGAGATCCCCGACTCGGTAAAACAGGAAATAAGGACTTATGATCGCACCAACAGTGCCGTGATCTAACTCTGAACTTTTAATTCAATGAAAGCTGTAATTGTAGAAGACGAATTTGTTGCTGCACGTAGCCTCGAGCGGCTTATCGCAGCATCGGGAAGAAACATCGATATTGTTGCCGTGCTGCAAAGCGTTGAAGAAAGTGTAGAATGGTTCTCGCTGAATACACACCCCGATGTCGTATTTATGGACATTCATCTTGCCGACGGAGACTCTTTTGCAATTTTCGAAAAAACCGACGTCCGCTGTCCGGTTATCTTCACAACAGCTTACGATGAATATGCCCTGAAAGCATTCGAGGTAAACAGCATCGATTACCTGCTCAAGCCCATCACCCGGAAAAGCCTTGAAAAGGCGTTGGACAAGCTTGCCCACTTTTCTCCCAAAAGCAACAATACCGACATTGTTTCTCAAATCGTACAATCCATTCGTGAAATAAAAAACCCTTACAAAAAAAATTTCCTTATTCCTTATAGAGACAAACTTATACCGCTTGCGGCAGAAGATATCGCGTTTGTGTATTCCGAATTCAAGATGGCGAAAATTGTATGTTTTAACCGCCAGTCTTATTCAATGGATATTTCCCTCGATGAATTTCTCCGCCAGTTGAATCCGTCACTTTTCTATCGGGCCAACCGTCAATACATTGTCTCGCACCGCGCCATCACCGACTTATCGTTGTGGTTTAACGGCAAGTTATCGGTAAACCTTTCGGTAGCAACACCCGAACGGATAATTGTAAGCCGCGCGCGAAGCAATGAATTTAAAGCCTGGTATATGGAGAATGCGGAATAAAAAAGCTTCGCTTCGGTATCTTCTTACTACGTTTCATCCCCTAAAAAGTACACTTGGGTAATTTTTTCCCAAAAGGCCACGCAACAGAGCAATACCTTTGTAGCCGGTTTTTGAATTAAATTACAAACAGATGAAAAAAATGAATTCAGAAAAAATACTGCTTATCTGTTTCCTCACCGTTTTTTCACTCCTGGCCGTGCCAATCTCCGCACAACAAGTGCTGACGCTGGAAGAATGCCGGAAAATGGCACTGGAACAGAATAAGAAAATCCGTATGGCAAAGGAGGACGCTCAAATGGCATGCCTGACAAAAAAAGCCGCAGCCACCAAATATCTTCCCAGCATCAGCCTTAACGGAGGATACTTACGAACCAACAAAACATTAAAACCCTTAGGGAACGATCTGTTCCTGCCTGTAGTGCCGTTCAACGCCATCGACCCGCAAACGGGAGAATTCAATCCGGCATCGTTGCAAGATCCGGCAACCGCATTAAATACACTGGTCATTAATCCGCAGACAGGCCAGCCCCTGCTCGATGCTTCGGGAAATCCGGTGTTTAAAAATTATGCCTTGCTGCCTTCCGACAAACTAGTGTTTGGCAATAAGAACAGTTATTACACCCGACTGAGTGTGAACCAGCCGCTTTTTACAGGATTTAAGATTACCGAAGCCAACAAAATCGCCCAGCATGCGGAAAACATAGCAAAAGAAAATGTAGTCCTCACCCAGGCGGAAGTGCTCGTCAAAACTGATGAAGCCTATTGGCGCACGATATCGTTGCAGGAAAAGGTTAGACTGGCAAATTCGTACGAGATATTGCTTAACCAATTGGTGGCCGATCTGGAAAACATGTATACCGAAGGTATTATCACCCGTAACGATCTGCTCAAAGCACAAGTAAGTCAAAACGAAGCCAAGCTCAAAGTCATGAAAGCCGAAAATGGATTGGCATTATCCAAAATGGCTTTGGCGCAGATTATCGGTACGGAAAACGAAGATATAACGCTGTCCGAAAAAGCAATCGATAAGGATTTATCCGTCGCTTACAGTACAATCACCTCCGAAAATCCAATCGATAAACGAGCCGAAATAATCATGCTCAAAGAAAAACTCGCCATCACGGAATCGGGAAAAAACATAGAACGCTCCAAATTCATGCCCGACATCCTGCTTACCGGAGGATACGGATGGATGAATCCTAATCCGTATAACGGGTTAAAAAAAGAATTTGGTGGCGACTGGAGCATAGGGGTGGTCGTTTCGATGCCCATTTTCACCTGGGGAGAAAGGAAGCACAATCTGAATACAGCCCATATAAAGAAGCGGAAGGTGCAACTCGAACTTGACGAAGCACGTGAAATGATAGATTTACAAATTCGTCAAAACCGGTACAAGTACAACGAATCCATCAGAAAAGCAGAGCTTACGCAACTTTCGAAAGCGCAAGCCGAGGAAAACATGAAGATAGCCAAAGAAAACCTGCTGGAAGGCAGGACTCGTCTGACCGAACTGCTGGAAGCTCAAGTACAGTGGGAAAACGCATCGTCAGAATACATCGACGCATTGATAGAAATAAAAACAACACGGTCGGAACTTGAAAAGTCGACCGGGGAAATTTACAAGTATGTCGGCAATTAGGCAACAGATATCCGATAGAAAGAGTGAAAAAAACGATAAAAATATAGACTATGCAAACCAAGAGAACTATTCTGTATGCAACATGCTTCGCCATACTGCTGATGGGGGGATGCAGCAAAAAAACAGGTTCCAACAACGCGGAAATAGACGAAAAAAAAGCCGTTATGGCTACTGTAAAAGAAGTTGTGGAAATGGAATACACCCCTGTGTTGAACTTTACAGGAACGGCTGAAGCGAACAAGGAAGTAAATTTGGGGTCAGCCATTCCGGGACGCGTGGAGAGAATTAATTTTCCAAAAGGCAGTTTTGTGTCCAAAGGTGCCGTAATAGCCGAGATGTCCGATGAAATGCTCATTCAGGCACAAATAGAACTGGAAGCTATTCGTAAGGACTTCGAAAGGATCAGCCGTTTGAAAGAAAAGGGCAGTGTCAGCGTAATGGACTACGATCACATAAAAGCCAAGTTTGAAGCCTCCCAAACCAAAGTGGAGATGTTGAAGAAAAACACTTCGATTATCGCCCCTTTCGGCGGGGTATTGGTCGATATTATGGTGAATGAAGGCGAAAATTATTCGTTTGTACCTTCAGTAAGCCCCGATTTGAAAGTAAAGAGCGGTATTGCAACACTTATGCAATTGAATCCTCTGAAAGTAAAAATTGAGATAAACGAAAAAGAGCTTAACGCCATCCGTAAAGGGCAGACTGTTGAGGTTATCTTCGATGCTTATCCCGGCGAAAGCGTTTCGGGCAAGATAGCCCATATATCCCCCATACTGTCGCCCCTTACGCGGACATCAACCGTGGAAGTGGTGATCCCCAACAACGGGAGCAAATTGAAACCGGGCATGTTTTGCCGCGCTTCCATCGAAATGCCGGCAGCCAAAGGCATATTCGTCCCCATCAACGCGATACACCGCCAGCAAGGCACAGGCGAAGATTTCGTATATGTTGTGAATACAGACAACACGGTTACCAGAACCCAAGTTACGCGGGGCGAATCGCAAAATGAACTTATCCGCATTCCTGAACTCGACAAGAGCGCAGTTGTTGTCATCGATGGAAAAAACAAACTGGAAGACGGAGCCAAAATAGAAATAGTGAAATAAAACAGCAACAACAATGAAATTACCTGAAATAGGCGTAAAAAGGCCAGTGGCTACGGTGATGCTCTTTGTAGCCATCATTATGCTAGGGCTGGTATCGCTGAAAATGCTTCCTTTAGATATCATGCCCGAAATGGAGTTCCCCTCCATCACCATAATCACCATTTATCCGGGTGCCTCGGCAAACGAAGTGGAAGAACAGGTCACCAAACCGTTGGAAACGATATTATCGGCAGCCGAACATCTCAGCGAAATAAAATCGACATCTAAGGAGAATGTGTCGTTCATCCAACTCAGCTACAGTTGGGGCAGTGATGTAACTTCCGCAGCAAACAATGCCCGCGACCTCATCGAGTTGACGAAAACAAAATTGCCGCAAGCAGCACATCAACCCATCATTTACAAAATAAACTCCTCAATGATGCCCGTGCTCGCCTACGCCGTAAATGCAGGTGTTAATTACAACGGCATTGAAAATATTGTGGAAGAAGACATTGCCACAGTACTTCGTAAAGTGGATGGTGTCGGGACCGTGGTATATCTCGGACAACCCGAACGTGAAATAAAAGTGAGTGTGAATCCACAACGGTTATCGGCTTACGGTTTGTCGGCTACTCAGATCTCTACCATGCTCAAGGCAGATAACATCAGTGTGCCGGCCGGAAATATCAACATGGGCGTTTACGATTTCTCGGTACGTGTGCCGGGAAAATTCGAAACGGTCGAAGAGATCGGGAACACCGTACTGAAAGCATTCAACGGACAGGTAATCCGGCTGAAAGATGTGGCAAAAGTTGAAGACACCTTCATGGAAAAAGAGGCTTTTGCCCGCAACCGTACCGGTGAAGGCGTAGCATTGATGATACAGAAACAGTCCGGAAGCAACACGGTAGCCGTGGTGAATGCCGTAAGGGCCAAAATGGCAGAAATACAGAAAACGCTGCCATCCGATATTCAGGTACATGAAATAATCAGCACCGACGAAGTAGTTACCCAATCGGTCAATAACCTCACTTCTTCGATCTGGTATGCCCTGGTATTTGTCACATTGGTGGTATTGATGTTCCTGCGCGAATGGAAGTCGAGTCTGATAATTTTCATAACCATGCCTGTGTCGCTTATCAGTGCCTTTATCGCTATGTATGCCATGGGATACACCATTAATATCTTTTCGTTGATGGCGTTGGTAATTGCTATCGGTATGGTGGTGGACAATGCCATTGTGGTGTTGGAAAACATTACCCAACACATAGAAAAAGGTTCAAAGCCCAAACAGGCAGCCATTTTTGGTGCCCTGGAAATGGGAATGGCTATCGCCGCCTCTACCGCCACAACATTAGTAGTTTTCCTACCCATGCTTTTTATGGGTGGAATTGTGGGCATCATGTTCAAACAGTTGGCCATACTCACTTCGGTTTGTTTGATTGTTTCGTTGTTTACCGCTCTGACACTCACCCCGATGCTTTCTTCAAAATTGCTGAAGGAAGCACCCCGCAACGGTAAAAAACAACATCGTTCCAAATTTTATGCGGCCAGCGAAAAGGTATTCACTAAAATTGAAAACGGGTACAAGCTGTTGTTGGGCTGGGTTGTTTTCCACAAAAGCCTGACCATAGTCATTGCCTTTGCCGTCTTTGTTCTTACGATGATCGTCGGGAAAAACATAGGCACCGATTATATTCCCGACTTCGATGCCGGAACGGTCTCTGTTGTCTTTGAAACCGAAGTAGGAACCAGCGCCCGGCAAACCGACAGCATCAGTCAGCAAATCTTGCAAATCATGCTCGAAGATATCCCCGAAATAGCCAATGAAGCTGCTGTTTCCATTGCCGGGCAAACAAAAACGGGCGCCCTGACCACCGTAGGATTTAAAGAAGGGAAAAACGTAGGTACGGTACTTTGCCACCTTACCCCACCCGATAAGCGGGACCGCACGGCAGCCGAAATAGCCGGAGCCATCAGAGACAGGGTGGAAAGCATTCCTCAAATTGAAAAATGCCGCGTGCAGGGCGGTAGTGCATTGGCTGCTGCGGTTACGGGAAACAAACGCCCCATCGAGATTATTGTTTCGGGAAACGATTTTAACCAATTGAACGCCGTAGCATCGGACCTTCAGGAAAAGATGCAAGCCGAAAAAGCATTTACCGATGTGGCAACCACCGTTGATCCGGGGAAACTGGAAGTGCAGGTAATCGTAGACAAGGAAAAAGCATCGCAAATGGCCCTCAACACCGCTATGGTAGGCATGCAGGTAAGGCAAAACCTTTACGGAGCCGAATCGGGTGATTTCAGCGAAGACGGGAACGACTACGGTATCGTAGTGCAATATGCACCGGAACATCGGAATGAAGTGAACAAACTGAAAGAGATGCAGGTCTCCAACCTGTTGGGACAACAAATTCCGCTGTCCGCCATAGCCGACATAGTGGAAAGCCTGGGGCCGTTGGAAATACAGCGTCAATCGCAGCAACGATATGTTAAAACCACTGCCGACCTTAACGGAGTCTCGCTGGGTGAAGCTACCAAGACTGCACAAGAGATCATCGACAATACGGAAATTCCCGATGGTATATCGGTTGAAATCGGAGGACAGGTAAACGACCAGAAATCATCGTTCAGCTCGCTCTTTTTGATTTTTTTCCTCGGCATTGCATTGGTTTATATGGTTATGGCAGCCCAATTCGAGTCGATGAAAGACCCTTTCATCATTCTGTTTGCCATTCCGTTTACATTGGTGGGAGTCATTCTGGCGTTCTTCGTAACGGGAATAACCCTGAGCGTTACCACGTTTATCGGGCTGATCATGCTTGTAGGTATTGTGGTGAACAACGGTATCGTTCTCGTGGACTACACCAACATGTTGCGAAAGCGTAATTATCCGCTCCGCGATGCCGTAATGGAAGCCGGACGTTCACGGTTGCGCCCCGTATTGATGACTTCACTGACAACCATCCTAGGCATGTTGCCTATGGCCGTAAGCAACGGCATGGGACGTGAAATGTATGCTCCCCTCGGAATCACCATCATAGGAGGATTGTTAGTATCCACCTTGGTTACGTTACTGCTGGTTCCGGCCATGTATACCTCGCTTTATCACCGCACACTGGCCAAAGACCGCACTACGGCAAGATTAAAAAAACAACACCAAGCGGAAAATAAAAAAAGCCTGGAATAAACGGGGAAAGGCGAAAGCCCGATTAGAAAAGAACATGTTTAACAAAAAACAAAAACAACATCAAAATGAAATTCATATACATTACATGCAACGTAAGTATGCTAGAGACTGTCACCAGTTTGCTTGATGAAGAAGAGATTACTGATTACCAGGTAATGGAACAGGTAACGGCAAAAAGCAACTACAGCCTGCCACGTTTAAACACGGCAGTTTGGCCCGGGTACAATTCCTCTGTATTTATACAGGAAAGCGATAAAAACAAAGTGTCCTCATTGATCGAAACAATAAACAGGATGAACCGGTCCGCATTCAATAACGGCGAGCGAATAGCCTTGTTTTCCTGGGATATACTGGCCTGTACGGAATCAGAAAACGGAAAGTAGTTCTGGACATCCTTATGTCCGCCCTTTTTTTATCTCTTCCACAATTTCAGGGTTGATCAATGTAGTGATATCGCCGAAATCTGATTCGCCCACGGCTATTTTTCGCAGGATGCGACGCATGATCTTTCCGGAACGGGTCTTTGGTAATCCACTTACGAACTGAATTTTATCCAGCTTAGCAATGGGGCCGATCTGGTCGGAGATAAGTTGATTGATCTCTTTCATAAGGTTTTGCCGGTCACGCCACAACCCGGTTTCTTTGAGCACTACGAAACCGTACAATGCATTGCCTTTGATCTCATGCGGAAATCCCACGATAGCGCTCTCGGCTACTGTCTGGTGCTCGTTGATCGCATCCTCGATGGGTGCGGTACCCAGGTTATGCCCCGAGACGATGATCACATCGTCGACCCTTCCGGTGATGCGGTAATAACCCACTTCATCACGCAACGCTCCATCGCCCGAGAAGTATTTACCGGGAAACGCCGTAAAGTAGGTATCGATGAACCGCTGGTGGTCACCCCAGATGGTTCGTGCCATGCCCGGCCAGGGATAGCGGATGCAGAGATGGCCGATCTGCTGGTTTCGTTCTATTTCGTTTCGCAACTCATCCATCAGGACCGGTTGAATTCCGGGAAAGGGAAGGGAAGCGTAAGTCGGCTTGGTAGGTGTCACGAAAGGGATAGGTGAGATCAGGATCCCTCCGGTTTCCGTTTGCCACCAGGTATCCACGAGCGGGCAGCGCTTGTTGCCCACATGATCGTTGTACCAGTGCCATGCCTCCTCGTTAATCGGCTCCCCCACCGAACCGATCACCTTGAGCGAGTCCAGTCTGAACTCCTGAATGTATTCAATTTTCTCCCTGGCCAGGGAGCGGATCGCTGTTGGAGCGGTATAAAACTGGTTCACCCGGTGTTTCTGTACCACCTCCCAGAAACGACTGTGAGTGGGATAGGAAGGGGTTCCCTCGTAAATAACTGTGGTAGCCCCATTTAGCAAGGGGCCATAGATGATGTAGGAATGCCCGGTAACCCAGCCGATATCGGCGGTACACCAGTAGACGTCGCCTTCATTGTATTGAAAGATATTCTTGAATGTGTACGCCGTGTAAACCATGTAACCTGCCGTAGTATGCACCATCCCCTTGGGCTTCCCGGTAGATCCGGAAGTATACAGGATGAACAGGGGATCTTCAGCGTCCATCATCTCTGCCCTACTGGTAGGAGGCGCTTCGTCCAGCAGTGGCTGCAACCAAAGATCCCGCCCCTCTCTCATTTCAATCTCCTGATGGGTACGCTTTACCACCAGCACTTTCTCAACGGTAGGCGATTTATGGAGGGCTTCGTCCACGATCCGTTTAAGGTCTATGGTCTTCGATCCGCGATAGCCTCCGTCCGCCGTGATCAGGAGCTTACAGGTAGAATCATTGATGCGTGTGGCGAGCGCGTTGGCCGAAAAGCCGGCGAAAACAACGGAGTGTATTGCCCCGATGCGCGCACAAGCCAACACACTGAATGCCAGTTCAGGGAGCATGGGCAGGTAGATGCATACCCGATCGCCCTTCTCCACCCCTTGGGCTCTAAGCACATTGGCCATCTTAGACACCTCAGCATAGAGCTGGCTGTAGGTAAAATGTTGGGCCGGTTCGTTGGGTTCGTTGGGTTCAAAGATGATGGCGGCTTGGTCGCTCCTGTTGGCCAGGTGCCGGTCGATGCAATTCTTGGTAATGTTGAGCTTGGCATTCTTAAACCAGGTGAATTCCGCTCTCTCCATGTCATACTCCACCACTTTATCCCATTTCCGGTACCAGGTGAAATTGTTCTCTGCTATCTTACTCCAGAATTTCTTCGGTTTACGGACCGACTGCCGATACACCTTAAAATAGTGTTCTAAGGATTTGATGGAATAACTACTCATACTAAGCTGGATTTTTAACAATCACAAATAAATAAAAAATATTTATTATTTATAACACTTCAACGCATTTTTCTCCCATTTTGTTTCAGTTTAAGCTTTTTTCGTCGTTGTTTTAACAATTAAGGCTGTTGTTAAAAAAAACAGCAGTCAAACCTTTTAGGCCTGCTGCTGCTTTATTGGATATGTAATTGTGAAAATTCTGTTCCTAATCGAACATTTTCCGGAATTTATTGAACACACTCTTCCTGGCCGACTTCGACGGGGCAAAGTTGGGCGATTTATCCATCTCTTCTATTTTTTTCTTTTCGGCATCGCTCAGGTTTTCGGGAATATAAACATTCACGTTAATAAGCTCATCACCGGTACCGTAACCATTTATTGTCGGCAGCCCCTTGTTACGCAGGCGTAGCACTTTACCCGGCTGGGTTCCGGGATCGATTTTCACTTTGGCTACACCTTCAATGGTGGGAACCTCAACCGTTCCACCCAATGCGGCTGTTGGGAAACTCACAAAAAGGTTATATATCACATCGTTGTGATCTCGGATCAAGTTCGGATCCTCCTCCTCCTCCACCAAAATAAGTAAATCACCGTTAACGCCTCCTCGACGGGCTGCATTCCCTTTCCCCGACATAGACAGCTGCATTCCTTCTTCCACACCTGCTGGGATTTTGATGGAGATCACTTCCTCGTCGAGAACAATTCCATCACCGTTGCAATGCGCACATTTCTTGGAAATTGTCTTTCCCTCTCCGTTGCAGGAAGGACAGGTTGTTGTGGTTTGCATCTGTCCGAGAATAGTGTTCTGAACGCGCGTTACTACGCCCGATCCGTTACAGGTTGAACAGCTGGAAACAGAGTTCCCGTTTTCCGAACCGTTGCCGTTGCAGTGCGAACAGGCCACATATTTTTTCACCTTTATCTTCTTTTCAACCCCATTAAGAATCTCCTTCAGGTCTAGTTTCACCTTTACCCGAAGGTCGGAGCCGCGGTTGGTACGCCTACCCGGCCTGCCAAATCCGCCGAACCCGCCGAATCCGCCAAAATGACCGCCAAAGATATCGCCAAACTGAGAGAAAATATCCTCCATCGACATTCCGCCCCCAAAGCCACCACCCGATGCAGCACCTCCCATTCCTGCGTGGCCAAACTGGTCGTAACGGGCACGCTTGTTCTGATCGCTGAGTACTTCGTAGGCTTCGGCAGCTTCTTTGAATTTCTCTTCGGCTGTAGCATCTCCCGGATTTTTATCGGGGTGGAATTGAATGGCTTTTTTGCGATAGGCTTTTTTTATCTCTTCAGCTGTAGCCGTTTTTGAAACTTCCAGTACTTCGTAATAATCTCTTTTCGTTGCCATCTTATTCCCCCACAATTACCTTCGGATAACGGATAATTTTATCGTTCAGCTGATAACCTTTTTGCACGCAATCGATGATCACTCCTTTTTGCGATTTATCCTGAACAGGGACAGTTGTTATAGCTTCAAACTTGTCGGCATCAAAAGGCTGTCCAAGGGCCTCAATTTCTTTTACACCGTGTTGATTCAGGAAATTCAGGAATTTCGAATAAATCAAATCCATTCCTTCCACCATAGCCTCCTTGTCTTCCGCCGTATGAAGAGCTTGCAGTGCACGTTCGAAATCATCGGCAAAAGGAAGCATGTCCGTAAGTACACGTTCTCCCCCGCTTTTGATAATGTCGGCCTTTTCCTTCATGGTCCGCTTGCGGAAATTATCGAACTCGGCATGAAGGCGTAAATAGTTATCGTTCAAGTCATCGTATTTCACCTGTAGTTCTTCTACAGGGTCGGCCTCATCTGACAAATTGTCTTCAACATTGGCCTTCTGTTCTTCAACCTCCTCTTTATCCTCCCGGGCCGGCTCCAGGTTCATATCGTCTTCGTACAATTCTTCCGGGCCGGTATAGTCGTTATTTTTCTTCATAATCATCTAAAAAATATATGTGTCTGCCTTTCAGCAATAAAAAAATCTTGATCGTTCAGACTTCATCACTGCAAATAGTTTGCCAAACTATTACAGAAACAACTCGCACCACTCATCAAATGTCTCTACCTGATGAGTACCGTGGTTCTTGAGGCTCTCCCGGATTTTTTTCAAGGGTTTCTCTTTTCCCAATTGAGATTTCGAGAAAAATTTATCGGCGAAACAGATGATTTTTTCCTCCAGGCTTTTAGGACGCATGTCCCTATGCGGAACAGGTAATTTTTTCTGGATGATGGCTTCCAAACTCAATCCTGTCCCTGTGTGCCGTTCACACACCATTCCGTGTCTGGGAAACCCTTCCATGGTAAGCAATTCCCTGCCTAAATAGCCGTGACAAATGTACGGCAAGCTCCCCTCGCAGGCAATATTCGGTGCCCGGGTTTTGAAGATGCCAATGTCGTGCAACATGGCTGCTTCTTCAAGAAATTTCACATCTATTGCCAGCTCAGGATGCTTTTGTGCGACATGCAGCGCCTTGCCGGTTACATCGGAAACGTGAGATATATAAATGTCGTATAACCTTGTTCCCGGTTTGTAATACTTGAGGATAATTTCGAGCGGATACATAAGTTTGCAAAGGTAACAAAAGATTACGAAAAGAGAAACGGTTGTTATTTAGAAATATTCTATATAGTACTTGTCGAATAAATTAAAAAAGTGTATCTTTGCGCGGATATGGGAAAAGGCAACCGACATATTGCGAAAAAATGGTTTCTGCTTGTCTTGTTCGCAAGTTATGTTACCGGTATTTTGTTTTTCACCCATACCCATGTCATTAACCGAATTACGTATATCCATTCCCATCCTTTTAAAACGGATGGGAAAGCGCAGCATACACATACAGAAAATCAACTTTTCCTTCTTGCCCATTTTTACCACACGCCAATAACATCGGACATTATTCCCGACTTCGATTTGTCCGGACTGTCCAAATCCTCGTTCATTAACTATACTATACTTTACGAAGGATTACATCCTGTTAAAAATCAAACCCCGACTCTCCTCAGAGCTCCTCCCGCAGCTTGATTTTCTCCTGTTTTTAAGAAACAGTCTCTGAATCGTGTCCGTTTTCACAACGGGCAAGATCTTTTATGCGTGGCGACATGTAGGCAGCCACGGAAATTTTCAAATTACAATAAAACCAACTAAAAAACTGTTTTGATTTTTTTCATGTGCTGTTTCAGGTCTATTTTTGGATGGATTTGAACGCGAAAAACAGCATGAAGAAAGTAGAAATAAATAGCATTCTTATGAAAAAAAGATACATACTCCTTCTATGCCTATCCACTCTTTTTATATGGAGACAAGCAAAGGGAAACGAACCCTATAAAACTGACGCAAACATCTTCGGACATGTGTTGGACAAAAATACAAAAGAGCACTTGCCGTACGTTACTGTACAGCTGAAAGGCACTACCCTTGGAACAACAACCGATGCAACGGGACACTACTTCCTGAAAAACCTGCCAACGGGCAATTTCACACTCGAAGTAAAAATGATCGGGTATAAAACCATCACGAAAGAGGTGAAGATCATAGCCAACACCACCCAGGAGATCGATTTCGAGATGGAAGAAGAAAGCATCCCGCTCAACGCCGTGGTTGTGTCGGCCAACCGGAACGAAACCAACCGGATGTTGGCCCCCTCGTTGGTGAGCGTGGTAGATATAAAGATGCTGGAAGCCACCAACTCGAAAAGCCTGGCACAAGCATTGAATTTCCAGCCCGGCTTACGCGTGGAAGACAATTGCCAGAACTGTGGTTTCTCACAGGTGAGGATCAATGGCCTTGAGGGGGCTTACTCGCAGATACTCATTGACTCCCGCCCCATTTATGGTGCATTGACCGGTGTTTACGGGCTGGAACAGATTCCCTCCAACATGATCGACCGGATTGAAGTAATTCGCGGGGGAGGGTCCGCACTGTTCGGTTCGTCAGCCATCGGCGGTGTTATTAACGTGATAACGAAAGAACCTTCCCGCAACAGCGGGGATATTGTCCACATGTTCTCATCCATCAACGGGAAAGCTGCGGAAAACAATACAATGTTCAACGCATCGATCCTTACCGAAAACCGGAAAGCGGGAATCATGCTCTACGGGCAAAACCGCGACCGCCAAGGTTATGATCACGACGGTGACAGTTTTACCGAGATGCCCATGCTCAAAAACCGATCGTTTGGCTTCCGGTCGTTCCTGAAAACAGGGCTATACTCCAAACTTTCCATAGAGTACCACAACATGCATGAGTTCCGCCGCGGAGGCGACAGCCTCAAGCTGCAACCGTTCCAGTCAAAAATTACCGAACAACTGGAACACTATATCAACGGAGGAGGCATCAATTATGTGCAAAATTCGGCAGATATGAAAAACAAGTTCAACCTCTACGCTTCGGCTCAGCACACCCTTCGCAAAAGCTATTATGGCGGGGGCGACCCGGTGGAAGTAATACCCGGGTCAAACCAAAACCAGGAAGTGATCGACAACCTGAACAACCGGTTAGGCTCGTTCGGGCGTTCCACCGAATTGATCCATCATCTGGGTGGACAATATACCCGAAGCATGGACCATCTTTTGTTTATGCCTGCCGAGCTGACTGCCGGAGCCGAGTACCTGAACAATACACTGACCGACGTAAGCGGATACCGCACCCACGATGTGGATCAGAAAACCCATACCGCGAGCGGTTTTCTACAAAATGAATGGAAAGACGACAGGTGGAGCATTCTTCTCGGCGGCCGCCTCGACAAGCACTCGCTGGTAAAATCGGCTATTTTCAGTCCCAGGGTAAACATCCGTTATAACCCAAACGGGAAAGTCAACTTCCGCCTGTCGTATAGCGAAGGATTCCGCGCGCCGCAGTATTTTGATGAAGATCTACACGTAGACATTGCCGGCGGAGAACACATCGTTCGTGTCCTGTCGAAAGACCTGCAAGAAGAGCGTTCACGCAGCGTGAGTGGCTCGATTGACTTTTACCACACCACGGACAACCTCCAGTTAAACGCACTGGCGGAAGGTTTTTTCACGCACTTGAAAAATAAGATTACTGCCATTGACGACCCGGAGGTGGAAGGACAAAAACTGGTGGTAAATGCCAAAGGTGAAAACGCGAAAGTATACGGCATAAACCTGGAAGGAAGAATGGCATACGGCCGCCTGTTGGATCTGCAACTGGGGGTAACGTTTCAGAAAAGCTTGTTTGACCAGGCCCAGGAACCGATAGAAGGTGTAGGCGGGTATCGCGAGTTCATGCGCACTCCCGATACTTACGGGTATTTCGTCACCACGTGGAAACCGGCGACCCGCTTTTCAGCAACGCTTTCGGGAAACTATACCGGGCGGATGTACGTGCCCCACGTGAAAGGGGAAGGCGACCCTGCCAAAGACCGGTTTGCATCGGAAAATAAAATTGAAAGGGTAAATTCTTTTTTTGAGTTGCATACAAAATTGTCTTACGACATTCCCGTCCTCGAGTATTCCACGCTGCAATTGAACGCGGGAGTGCAGAACATTTTCAATGCCTATCAAAAAGATTTCGATACCGGTGCAGGAAGGGCATCCGATTATATCTACGGCCCATCAGCTCCGCGAAGCGTGTTTGCAGGGATAAAACTAACGCTTTAAAACATATTGAATTCTGAACTCCAGGAAATTACAGCTCCTGGAGTTTAGGTTTCGATCAGACCTACCACTGTATTGAATAGCCTCCCTCCGCGTATTTTTCGAATCGAAAAACAAACCGGCTTGTGGTATATGCACCTAAAATCCCCAATCCGTTTTCCACGTTTGTCCGTACTTGCACCGGCTCCACAAAAGGGTTTTCATCCACATTATACGATTTGGCGGCAGAAACCACAAATTGATAATAATCGGAAGACATACTGGATAAGGCGATAACATATTCTTTCGTGAAAGGACCACCGGCATTGATGATTTCTTCGTTTCCATTTGGCCTTTTCATGACGGTTTTGAGGTTCTCATAATATTCAAAATTAAAGAACAGCTCTTTTCCGTTCACCAATGCATCGGAAAAAATATTCTCCAGTTGCCTTTTATAACCGGAATCTTCTTCTCCCCACAAAACTTCTTCGAGCGGGTTACCCGTATCCGAAATGTTTCCTTTCAACACTTTGCTCAACTCTACCTTTTGCAACTCTTTTCCGATGGACTTATCCTTATCGTACAAATTGTGTTCGGCTTTGATAAAATAAAAATTCTCCTCGTTCTTTTCCTCTTTTAAGCGTAAGCGGATCTTGTTAACATGCTCCCATTGCTTAAATGTATACCCCGGGTCATCGGTGAATTGGCTGGAAACATCTTTTACCGTATGCGTAAGGGTAGAATCCGCCAATTCAAACACCGGAGCCTGCGGAATCCCGGTTTTCGCTTTTACCGCTTCGAAACCCGGAGCCGATGCGCGGACTTCAATCTCATCGCCAATTCGCGGACGATATTGCCCGGCGTAATTCCCCTCATTGCCGTAAACAAGCTTTTCCTTCAACACCCCGTTCACGTATAGCTCTACGGAAGCGTTTTCGATAGATACGTAGGGCGTATGGTCATCCATGACAAAACGGCTTTTTGAAAGATGTACCGTTACATTTTCATCGGGCGTGAGATAACCGTTCAATACCAGAACCGGTTTTTTTACATCTCCTTTAAATTCGATTTCTTTTTCGCAGGCGCAGAACAGGAGTGCGCAGAGCAAAATAATACAGGATATGGATTTTTTATTCATTTTTGATTGTTGTTTCATTGACCGTTAACTGTTCAAAACCTTACCACATACGTCACCGACGGCAATACCGGAAAGATGGACACCTGCTTGAGCACCGTTTTCGAACGGCTCTCGCTTGGCCCCGTCTGTTCCGTTTTTGACGAAGGATACACGAAAAACGGATTCAGCTGATTATACACGTTATATACGCTGATGTTCCACGTACGCTTCCACCCGCGTCGGGTAGTTTTGTGAAAGTTTACGCCCAAATCCATGCGGTGATAGTTATTGTACCTAAAGTTGTTGCGGCTCTCCACGTAAGTGACAGATTGCAAGGCATAATACGATTCCTGATAATTGGGTGCGGGCACAGTGCGGTAGGACTGATAGCCGAACGTGGCAGCGTTACCCGTGCTATAAACCCAAGATCCCGAAATATCAAACCGGTCAGAGAACTTATGCATGAGGGTAAGGCTCACATCGTGCCTGCGGTCATACTTGGCAGGAAAAACCTTTCCGTAGTTTATTTCATGTCCGGGCCGATCAAAAATACGATCGGCTTTCGACCACGTGTAGCCCAACCATCCCGAAGTATTTCCAAACGACCGCTGCGCCAGGAACTCCACGCCGTAAGCCACACCACGCCCCATACTTACCTTGTCTTCCCAATTGGACGATGCTCCCATGAACGACGCTCCATCTTTGTACTCCAACAGGTTGTCCATGGTTTTGTAATACCCTTCTACGGAAAAATCGGCCACGTGCGGTACTGTATAAAACAGGCCCGCCGAATATTGGTGTGACGACATGGGTTTTATCTTTTTCGTAACGGGAACCCACAAATCGGTAGGAAGACTCACCGAACTGTTCGAAAGCAGATGGATATATTGGTTCATATAGGCGTAACCGGCTTTTGCTGAAAAGTTTTCGCCCAACATTACCCGCATTCCCGCACGCGGTTGCACCGAGAAGTAATTTTCCTTTTGCACGTGGAACGACGAAAAATGCACACCCAGGTTCACCTTAAACAATTCCCCCAACGCAATATTGTCTTCGATATAGCTCATGGTCTCGTGCGCATACACGTTAGGACTTCCCACAATCGTATCGATTTTTTGCGTATTGGGGTCGGTATCGTTTACCTTTATCGACGACACATCCGGTGAAAACGTGTGATACGTGTAGTTTGTGCCGAACTTGATATCGTGCGACGGGCCGGGCGTATAATCAAAGTCAACCTTAGCCGTCCAATCGTGGATACCCGAATCGTATTTCAGAGCAATTTCCGATTTACTCGTTTTATGGGGCGTCACGGATTTATCCACGTATTGATCTTCGTAGCCCATTTTCAGGTCAGACCTGTATCGCGTGAATGCCGCAGTAGTATTCATAAACAGTTTGCTGCCCACCACACGGCTCCACCGTAATGACGTAACCAGGTTGCCCCAACCCCAGTTCATTTTTTGCCATTCTTTGCTTTCATACGTTGAACTATTGGCAGATTTTGTACGCATTTTGGTATGCATGGCATCATCTCCCGTGTAAATACTGAGATAGAGTCGGTCACGGTCGGAAAACTTGTGTGTAAATTTGGCGTTAATGTCATAAAAATAATATCCGCCACCGTAATTCGTATCGTCCTCCTCCTGCCTGGCGGCGTACTTGATAAGCGGCTGGGCCAAAATATCGAAGTAAGTACGGCGCAACGAAACATTAAATGTGGTTTTTTCTTTCACGATGGGCCCTTCCACCTGGAGTTTCGCCGAAAGTGTCCCGATGCTGGCTGTCCCGCTGATCTTTTTATCGTCGCCGTCCTTCATGCGCACATCCACCACGGAGGAGAGCCGTCCTCCGAAACGTGCCGGGAAGCTACCTTTATAAAGCGTTACGTTTTTAAGCGCATCACTGTTGAAAACGGAAAAAAAGCCCATCATGTGATTCACGTTGTAGAGCGGGATACCGTCCAGGAGTAACAAATTTTCATCGGGCCCACCGCCCCTCACATACAAACCGGCCGATCCTTCTGTGCCCGACTGCACGCCGGGCAACAGCTGCAAGGCTTTAATGATATCGTTTTCACCCAATAACGATGGAATATTTTTGATTTGTGCGATGGGCACTTCCACGGCGCTCATTTGCGAACCGCGTACTCCCGTTTCGGAGCGGTGCCCTACCACGGTCACTTCTTGCAACACGTTTTGCAAGGTGAGTTGAATATTGACAACCGTGTCGCGTTGCAACACAAACGATTGCTTTTCGGGCTGGTAACCGATATAGGAAAAGGCCAAAGAAACCTTGCCTTTAGGCAAGGTGAGGGAAAAAAAGCCAAAATTGTTCGTGGCGTTTCCTTTAGCCGATAATTCGTCAAAGACGGTAGCGGAAATCAGTTGCTCGCCGGTTTCCTTGTCCGTAATATATCCGCTAATGGTGTAATGCTGTGCCGACACACCCAGCGCCGGCAAAATAAAAAACAAAAGTAAGATCCTTTTTAATGTCGTCATACCCTTTAGTTATGGTGTTGGAATTTTGATAAGCTTGAAATTGTTTTGCCGAAAGGTATATGTGTCTCGGTACAGCAATGATGCAAAGCTGCACAAAATCACGGCACGAGACTTAGTTAAAAAAATAAAATAAAAGGTGTAATTTCGTTCTAATGGTACTTATCTCTTCTTCTCATCCACCCAAACTTTCAAGGTTTTAGGAGAATCCGTCACAAAACCACCATCCGCTATAAAAAAAGAAAGCAATATTTCGCTATTTATACCTGACTGTGTTAAAGAAGCGTCGCGGCCTGTCTCTACAACGGAATCACATATTTTTTCAGTGCAGGATCTTTGAGTGAATTTGGAACGGCGCTTTTTACTTCATCCACAATGATGTGAATTAACCGCTCCCGTATAAATTCTTTCCGGGTAATAAGGCTGATTTCGCGTACGGGAGTAACGTTTTTAAACGGCCGCACATTTTTCTTTTGTTGTTCACTGAGATTATATGTCGCCATTTCGGGAATAACGGTCAACCCGTCGTTGTCATCCACTATTTTTATAAGCGTATCGATGCTACCTGCTTCAAAGGCAAAAATGGAATTCGACCTGCGTCTTTTTCTCATGCTGCAGAGGTGTAAAATCTGTGTCCGGAAACAATGAACTTCATCAAGCATCCAAAGCTTCCCGTTGTTTAAATCACTCTCGTCCAGCTCATTTTTAACGTAAAGCGAACGTTCTTTAGGGGAAACATAAGCAAAAAACCTTTCGTAATAGAGGGGTCTCTCGGTAACGGAGTCATCGTTGAGCGGAGTGGCCAGGATTCCACCGTCCAGCGAATCGTTTGCCAGGCCGCGAAGGATATTATCGGTTGTCAGCTCCCTGACGACTATGCTTATATCGGAATTTCCCTGCGTATGTTCGTCCATCAATTTCGGCAGCAGGTACGGCGAAACAGTCGGAATAATTCCCAGCCTGAATGTTCCTTTTATAATGCCCTTTTCTTCCTGGATAATCTCTTTAATCTGGTTTATCTGAGCGACCGAAACACGTGCCTGATCGATTATTTTTCTTCCTATCTCGGTAGGCTGAACCGGAAGCTGGGTACGGTCAAAAATTTTCACTCCCAACTCATCTTCCAGCTTTTGAATCATCATACTGAGGGTGGGTTGCGTAACAAATGAGGCTTCGGCCGCTTTGGAAAAATGGCGATAATTGTCAACTGCAATTATATACTCGAGTTGCTGGATGTTCATTGCTGATAATTTGAAAAGTACTTCATAAACTGAACGCGTTCGTACAGTGACGGGCTCGCAATATTGGCATAATTAAGTTTTCCTTTAAAATCGGATATACGTTCGTAATTATTCTGCTCCATCCATTCTTCCACACACGTGATCATGTTACCAATCACCTCCACCCCCTGCTCGTAAAGCACGCTGCAAAGCTGTACTCCCGATGCGCCAGCCAAAATTCCTTTAATGGTATCTTCCCAGGAGTGGACTCCGGTTGAACAAAGTATGTCCATCTCTTTAACGCGTCCCGAGACGATGGCAGTCCAGCGCAGTGTCTCGTGAAAATCGGCCGGGTTGCTGAAAACGGTTCCGGCTGTAATCTCCATTTTGTTGATATCAATATCAAGCTGATAAAACCGGTTAAAAAGCACAATTCCATCTGTACCCAATGCTTTCAGTTTACCGACCAGGCCGGGTAAATTACCCATATTCTTGGCCATTTTTACCACAACAGGGATTTTCACCGTTTTTTTCAATTGCTTCACGATGCTGATGTAGGAATCCTCCAAATAGGTATCCCCATATTCTCCGGCGTTGAGCAAAAACACATTCAACTCAATAGCGTCCGCCCCGGCAGCCTCAATACTTTTGGCGAAATCCGTCCATCGGGTCAGTTTATAACAGTTGATGCTTGCCACAACGGGGATAGTGCATTCTGCTTTAACCGAACGGATCAGGTCGAGGTATTTCTCCACGTGGTTCATCTGGATATACGCGTTGATATAGTCCGCTGCCTCGGGATAATCAGAGATTTGTGTCAGTTTTTCGGTGTGATTTTCTATTTGTTCTTCGAACAGGGATTTAAGCACCACCGCTCCAATTCCGGCTTTATCGAGCTCTTTTATTTTCGACAAAGAGTTTGTTAAACCGCTGCTGGCAGCAATAAACGGGTTCTTCAGCGTCAATCCGGCGAATGTTGTTTGTAAGTTTACCATGTTGAGTGAATGTTTTTTCAATTATCAAGCGAGACAAAAATAACTATTTTAATTGATAAAAGTGATTGTTTATATTACCTTTCCCCAAAAATCAACGTTCCCACCCGGATGATCGTAGCACCTTCTTCTATAGCAATGGGGTAGTCGCCAGACATTCCCATGGAAATCTCTTTAAAATGATCGTCGTCGGGGAAATAATCCGATTTGAACTCACCGAACAGCGATCGAATCAACCGAAACTCTTTTCTCACCTGCATCTGGTCGTCTGTATAGGTGGCCATACCCATTACACCGGCAAGTTGCACATGTGTGCAGTCGCGCCACTTGCCCCGGGCAAGAAAACGGCGGCATTCATCGGGTGAAAAGCCCGATTTTGTCTCTTCATCGGCTACATGTAGCTGCAACAAACAAGGTATTGTCCGATGATTAGCTGCGGCCTGCTTCTCAATTTCAAGCATCAACCGTTCACTATCCAAACTGTGTATAAGGTGAATAAATGGAGCGATAAACTTCACCTTGTTACGCTGCAGATTGCCTATAAAATGCCATTCGATATCTCTGGGGAGACCCGGTTGTTTTTCAACAAGCTCCTGCACACGGCTTTCACCGAAACTCCGCTGGCTACCGTTGTAGGCTTCCAAAATCTCTTCATTGGGATGGAACTTGGAAACGGCTACAATTTTAACACCCGCCGGAACCGATACCCGCAGTTTTTCGATATTGGAATCTATGTTCATTCCTCCGCTTTTGAGTTATCCCCTGCACTATATTTAAACACATCCATTATGGCTGTCTCGTTTACCGACGCAAAAGTGTAATCCACCATCGTCTTTTTCATTTCGGTTTCCACGATCTCCACCGCTTCTTTAAGCACTGAGGCCTGCACGAGCATATTGACTGCTGTTTTCTTTTCCGAACCGCTTTTCTCGTCAAGCGTGATGAAGTAAAGCTTTGCTTTGTAGTAACGGTCTCCCGTTTCGTTAAAAAAAGTATCGGAGAACCTCGCCCTTTTAATATCGGAAACGGTAAAATCGCCCGATATATAGGGCTTCATCTCTTCAATAATCCTCGCTTCCGCTTCGGTGAACGACATCGCGTCCACCAGATAAGGTTCAGTTACCGTTTTTATCATACCCGTATCCAGGGTTTTATCGTACCGCACTTTGCATTCGAACCAGTTGTACATATTGTTTTTTAATTTTATATAGGATCACAAAGGTACAATTTTTTTTACAGTTTTGCTTTGAAACGATCGTTGTGGAAGTTTACGTACCTCGATTTTTTAGTCGATAAAAAGTAACTATCGGGCCTTTGTCGTGAAAATTTGATATTTTTGCAATTTATTGGCTAACGAGATGATTGGGACCCTTGTAAATACAGCTGCCGTACTAGGTGGCGGAGTGATCGGGCTGCTGTTGAAAAAACGGATGCCGGAGCGTGTGACCACCATTTATTTTCAGGCGATAGGCCTCTTTACGCTGGCTATCGGCGTGGATATGGCTGTTGAGATGGAGAAGATTCTCATTGTGGTGAGCAGCCTTGCCATCGGCTCTCTTTTGGGAGAGTGGTGGAACCTGGAAAGGGGTGCTGAACAGATCAGTGACAACCTGAAGAAACGCTTTCGTATTGGAAGCGAAAAATTTTCGGAGGGGCTAGTCACTGCCTTTTTACTGTTTTGCGTGGGCTCCATGACCATCCTCGGTACTATACAGGAAGGCACTGGCGGTTCACCCGACCTGCTCTTTACGAAATCGTTGATGGATTTTTTCTCGGCTATTCTGCTGGCTTCGGCCTTTGGCCTGGGAGTAGTATTTTCGGCTTTGCCCCTGTTTATCTTTCAGGCTGCCCTCACCCTACTTGCCGGATACGCCGGGAGCCTCTTCACCGACGAAATCATCCTCGGACTGACCAGCGTGGGGGGTATACTGTTGATCGGACTGGGTATCAACATTCTTGGGATAAAAAAACTCCGCATCATGAATATGCTGCCCTCGCTGGTTGTCGTCGTGCTGCTGATCTGGATTTTTGGATAACATGCAACAAAAAGAGGAGAAACTGGGATTATGGCTACTGGTTTTTGTGGCGCTGGGTTCCATGATAGGCTCCGGTATCTTTAATTCTCCGAAAGATCTTATCCGGGTGGCCAATCCGCAGGGCACCTTGGTTGCCTGGGTGACCGGAGGGCTTGGCGCACTTATGCTTGCACTGGTGTTCGTATATCTTGCCACGCGTAAGCCCGGATTAAAAAGCGGCATCTACGCCTATGCACGGGATGGATTCGGTGATTACATGGGCTTCAACTCAGCCTGGGGCTATTGGTCAGTAGGCTGGCTGGGGAATGTGAGTTATCTGGCACTCTTTTTCAAGACGCTGAACGACCTGTTGGGAGAACGTGCACTTTCACCCTTCACCGCTTTTCTAATAGGGTCGGCACTGCTGTGGTTCTTCTATGCCATTCTGATGGCCGGCATCCGCGAGGGAGCCATCCTTAATTTTATTGTGACAACCGCTAAACTGATCCCTATTCTTCTGATTATATTCCTCGGTATATCCCTGGTAAAGAATGATCTTTTTCTAACCACAGACTGGCAAAGCAGGCTGGCATCCACAGGCGAACCCACCTCTCCCCTTCTACAGGTGAAGGAGGCCATGGCGGTTATCCTCTGGTGTTTTGTCGGTGTGGAAGCAGCTTCTGTCCTGTCAGCCAGGGCAAAGAGCCAGCAGGTCGTACGGCTGAGCATCATTCTCTCCCTGTTGATTGTCCTTGCTGTGTATATGCTGATTACCTTTATTGCCATGTCATCGGTCCCGGCCCGGGAGCTGGCCGACTCACAGACACCGCTGGCCCTGATACTGGAGCGAACAGTTATCGGGGTTGCAGGCGGCACGATCATTAAATTGGGGATCATGGTCTCCGTGCTGGGAGCCAGCCTCTCCTGGATACTGTTATCCGTTGAGACATTATACGCCGCGGCTAAGGACGGCGTGTTGCCCCAAACCTTCCGGAAGATAAACCGGAAAGGAACCCCCGTCAATGCTCTCCTGCTCACACAATGCTTCACTCAGCTTTTTCTCCTTTCCATCCTGTCGCCACAACTCAACGAAACCTACCTTGCCGCCATTACCATTGCCACCACCCTGGTGCTGATTCCCTACCTGCTCTCATCACTTTATGCCGTGAAAGTTACCCTAAGCCGATGGAGGAAAGAGTCTCACCACCACCTGGTCATAGCACTACTCGGCACCCTCTATTCTCTCTATGTGATCTATACTGTGGGCCTAAAATACCTATTCCTTTCCGTTCTCTTTTACGGTATCGGCTCACTGCTGTTTATTGCTGCAAAGCGAGAACAAAAACAACAGCCCAAACACTGGGAATGGGCTGTCATTATTCTTCTCCTGGCAGGATCAACAGGGATAATCGCAGGGATCCTGACCGACAGGATCCAACTTTGACTATCGGTTGATGGTGTACCGCAAGGTAACTCCGAAACGGGTAGGATATCCCCGTTGCACAAACTGGTTCACCTTTCCGGTGGTCATGTCCGACGCTTCGAAAAGAAACGAATGGTAATCGGTATTGAACAGGTTCTTTGTCCAGAGTTCAAGCGAGAACGCACCCTTCTCCGCAGAAATGCTGCCGTTAACCAATCCGTAAAAAGGTTGATAAAGCTCTTCTCCACTACCGCCGTTTTGAGGGGTGGTTTTATTCGACTCTGTCCAGTAAATTTTCCCGACTCCAGCATACTGAATGTTTCCTACCAGGCGATCAATAAGCGGACTGTTGGCAAAATCATACACATAACTGGCTCCCAGGCTTAGTGTGTGTCGTGGAGCAAAGGGAACATAATTTCCGGAATAATCCACATCCTCCGAAGCATCATATTTCACGAATCGTGCATCAGCAAATCCATAATCACCGTATAACGAGAAATTGTTCACTGGGGTATATTTCACACTCAGTTCGAAACCGCTGCTTTTCGATTTCCCGGCATTTTTTACCGTGCGACCCGATGTCCCCTGATCTTCCAGCTTGATGATCTGAATGTTGTTTACCCGGGTATAAAACAGGGCATAGGTAAGTGAGAGTTTCCGGTCGAGCATCTCATAACGTCCTCCCAACTCATACGTCCAGCTGGTTTCCGGATCATAAGAGAGCTGTTCTTCTAGCGGCACCACTTCTGCTGTTCCCGGGCCGCCAGGAGCTCCGGTTCCTCCACCCGGCATACCGCTCATCGCGTTTCGCATGATTGATTCCGCAAGGGCACCTTGCAATATTTTGGAGAATGCCTGTTCATTGTATCCTCCTGTTTTATATCCTTTCGATGCCGACAGGTAAACCAAGCCTCCGGATGAGAGTTGGTATTTCAGGGCAAACTTGGGCAAAATTTTCCAGAAGTCTTTGCTGTAACTTCCCGTCAGCAACGTATCACCTTCTATAAACATGGGAGGCATGGGGCGGTTGGGTATATTAAATACAAGATTTACATCACCGCCCTCGCTTTCCGTGGAAAAATCGATGCCGGTGTGCTCATAATCCAGCCTTAACCCTGCAGTGGCAGACAACCCTTCTAATCCGAAAAGCTCCGTAAGCGTGGACTGGTGGAAGAGCGCAGCACCCCGGGATGGTTTTGTATAAATACCGGGAAGATCAATCCTGTCGTTGGCGTATACAATTCTCAACGGAGCACCCGTCCGCTGCATAGCCGCATCCAGGTGTCCCTGCATGGCAGCCATTCCCTCCTCTTTGATGGCGACGGGCGTATCGATCACCCGGTGGTCATAGAACCCGAAGGCACCCACTACCCAGCGGTATTTCCGTTGTGTGCCGGACTTCACGGTAATCTCCTGGCTCAGGGAGTGTTGTTCCTGCATCTGACGAATGGAGAATACCGATTTGGGAGAGTAATCCTGATCCATCTTCATATCGTCTTTGAGGTATTGAAATCCTGTAGTAGAGTGTATACTGTAGCCGTTCCCGGTATAATCCAACGACAAACCGTTTGTAAACAAATGACGATTGTAGGAGGAGGGCTCGTTAAAGTTTGCTGCGGTGGAATCTTTATGCATATACGGGAAAGCACCTCCGGAAACATAGTCGTAATTTCCGAAGAGCAACGCTTTAAATGATGGAGTAATCTCCCAATCCAGCTTCACCCTTCCTCCGGCATTTTCAGAAGCATCTACTTTTTTACCGGTATGGCTATTCATGAAATACCCATCATCACGCTTGTAATAGGCACCCACGGAGATTCCGAAGTTATCCGTCAGCTTGCTGTAGTTAGATGCTTTTGTCGAAAACTGGCCGTAACTTCCACCGCCTATCGTCAGGTTAGTACCCTGAAAAGTGAGCGGCGACAGCGTGTAGAGATTCACTATTCCCCCAATGGCATTTCGTCCGTAGAGTGTTCCCTGGGCACCTCGGAGAACCTCTATGCGTTGAATATCTTGAAACTCAAAATCGAATGCCGAAGGATTAAAGCTGGGCACATTATCCACGTACATGCTTACCGTCTGCGCTCCCAATCTTGCTCCGATACCACGGATGTAGATGGGAGTAGAGACTTTGGAGCCGTAAGAAGGGATAAAGAAGTTGGGGATAAATGAGCTTAAGCCCGGCAACGATTCAATCTGAGTATCGCGCAACTGTTTCGGAGAAACCACAGATACGGCAGTGGGCATATTCTTCAACTCGTTGGTTTCCTTTACAGATGAGGTAACAACCACTTCGTTCAGGTAATACACTTTAAGCGTATCCTGTGGGTTATCGTCTTTTTCAGGCTCAATATTCCTGGAGTATGAAATAAAAATCTGGCTGACTGCCAATACAATCATTGCTAATCTTTTCATCGGACAAAAAATATACTGTTAAATTATCATGCAAAGTAACACGATAATCGAAAACGAAACAATCACCACAAATAGTGATTTTTTTCATCAATATGGAGAAAATCAGCCAAAATGTCTGTTTTTTTGAAAATTTTTCGATTTTTGATGCAACGTTTTGGCGTTTTTTCCATCTATTAGGAAACAGTTTTGATTTTTTATCGTTTAAATCAAGTACACCCAAGTAAATGATGATTCTATGAAAAAAGTTGTATTGAAAACCTATGCAAAAGTATTGACTGCATTTTTCACTTTACTGGGAACAATAACCGGATGCGATTATTTTGAACCCCGATGCGAATACGGAACACCTTCCGCAGACTTCGTGTTTAAAGGAAAAGTGGTCGACAAATCATCTCAAAAACCGATAACAGATATCCGGATAATCCATAAGACAGGCTATGCACCGGCAAACGACACGGTAAAAACCAACGCCAATGGCGAATTTGAGTTGAAATTCAATGATTTTCCGGGAGGAAACCACTGGATTTATGCCGAAGATTTAGACGGAACAGAAAATGGTGGATTGTATGGCTCGGACTCCCTGACGGTTAACTCATCGCAAATGAAAAGAATCAAGAAAGGGGATGGAAGCTGGTATCAAGGTGCTTTTGAAAAGACCGATGCAAACTTCTCTTTACAAAAATCGGACAAGAAAGAATGAGACTCCGGAAGAACATGATCCTCTCGCTCTATCACGAGCATAAAAAGGCACAAGCCAAACTGCACAACCTCACTTATCTGTTTTGGGAATGCACGTTGCGTTGCAATTTCAATTGCGTGCATTGCGGAAGCGACTGTGCCAAAGAGAACATCGTTCCCGACATGCCCAAGGAAGATTTCCTGAAAATACTGTCGGATATTCGCCCACACGTAAATCCGCACAAAACAATGGTCGTCATTACCGGTGGGGAACCGCTAGTACGAAAGGATCTCGAGGAAACAGGCAGTGAGATGTACAACATGGGATATCCGTGGGGGTTCGTCACCAACGGATGGGGGTTATCACAGGAACGGCTCGATTCGCTCCTCCATGCGGGACTACGTTCCGTAACCGTAAGCCTGGACGGATACACCGAAGAGTCGCACGAGTGGTTTCGCGGCAAAAAAGGATCGTGGCTCAGGGCACTGAACGCCATTTCACGGGTAGCCGGAACGCCGGGATTGAAATACGACGTGGTGACGTGCGTAAATAAAAAGAACATCAACGATCTCCACAAGTTAAAGTCAATGCTTGTTTCGTTGGAAGTCAAACACTGGCGGCTGTTTACCGTTTTTCCGAAAGGAAGAGCCAAAGATAACCCGTTATTGAAATTATCCACCGAAGAGTTTGTGCAATTGATGGAGTTCATCCGCGACACCCGAAAAGAAGGGAAAATAATCGCCAGCTACGGATGCGAGGGATACCTGGCTGATTACGAGATGGAGGTGCGTGACGCACCCTTCTTTTGTCGGGCAGGTATTCACATTGCTTCGGTGTTGGCAAACGGGGACATCAGTGCGTGTCCCAGCCTCCGGGGCGATTATGTCCAGGGCAACATCTACAAAGACAATTTCTGGACGGTTTGGAACACCCGCTACCAGGTGATGCGCGACCGCCGATGGACCAAAACCGGAAAATGCGCCACCTGTAAATCCTATAAATTCTGTCAGGGGAACGGATTACACCTCCGGGATGAAAAAACGGGAGAGTTACTACACTGCCATCTGGAGATGATGGGGAAATTACAACCCGCCATAAAACAAAGGAGCATCTTCTCCAAAGCCGTGAGTTTCTTTACGTGATCGGGGGTGAACCCAAATGCTTTTTCTTTGTTATAGAGGTTGGAATCACGAAAGTATTAGCGATTTCGGCTCTTGATTCTTTTATCTAAAAAGTCTATAAAAAAACAATGAAAAAAGCATTATTGATCGTGGATGTCCAGAACGATTTTTGTCCCGGCGGCGCACTGGGCGTAAAAGAGGGGGACAAAGTGGTTTCCGTGATAAACAGCATTATCGATAAATTCGATTTTGTAATTTCATCACAAGACTGGCACCCCGAGGAATCCATTCATTTTGAGAAGTGGCCTCCGCACTGCATCGCCAATACGTACGGTGCTGATTTCCATCCCGACCTGAAAACAGAAAAGATCGGTCTTAAACTACAAAAAGGCACGGCCAACAAAGACGACGGCTACTCCGCTTTCGAAGCGACCAACGTTTCCTTTTCCGATTTTCTCCGCAAAAACAACATCACCAACCTGTATGTGTGTGGGTTAGCCACCGATTATTGTGTAAAGGCATCGGCTCTAGATGCTGTAAACCACGGCTTACACACATTTGTGATAACCGATGCTATAAAACCGGTGAATATACATCCGGGCGACGATAAAAAGGCATTGGATGAAATGTACCGGAACGGATGCGTACTGGTAGAGTCTAACGCGTTGGAAGCATGAAAAAGGATCTTTCACTCCGCACCGTAACCGTAATGCGTTATATCCTGCCGTTGAGGGAGGGTGGTTCGTTGCCGGCGTTGGCGGAAGCTGATGACGATTTCAAGTATGTGTTGAAATTTCGCGGTGCGGGGCACGGCACCAAAATGTTGATTTCGGAGTTGCTGGGCGGACAAATTGCCGTCAAACTCGGATTAAATGTTCCCGAACTGGTGTTTGCCCGTCTCGATGTGGATTTCGGACGAACCGAAGGAGATGAAGAAATTCAGGATTTGTTAAAAGGAAGCGAAGGACTTAATCTCGGCCTGCATTATCTTTCAGGAGCGATTGCTTACGACCCATCTGTAAAAATAGATCCGTTGTTGGCGTCGAAAATTGTGTGGCTCGATGCATTTATTACCAATATCGACCGTACCTTTAATAACACCAACCTGTTGTTGTGGCATCGTGAATTATGGATCATCGATAACGGCGCGTCGTTCTATTTTCACCATTCCTGGAAAGATTTCGAGAAACACGCGCTCAACCCCTTTCCGCACATCAAAAATCACGTCTTGTTGCCGCAGGCTACAAAACTGGATGAAACGGACAGGTGGGCAAAGGAACATTTATCGGATCATTTTTTCCTCGAACTCACCCGGCTTATCCCTGACGAATGGTTGCAGTGGCGTGATACGAATGAGACTCCCGAAGAAATCCGCCACAGATACTACCTTTTTCTGAAAACACGATTGACGCATTCTCATCACTTTTTAAACGAAGCCCGACATGCAAGAGGTTAAGTTGTACGAATATGCCGTCATCCGCCTGGTGCCAAGAGTGGAGAGGGAAGAGTTTTTCAATATTGGGTTGATTCTTTTCTCGAAGAAGGAAAGGTATATCCGGCTGGAGTATTACCTCTGTACGAAGAAATTTGGATTGATGCACTCGGGTCTGGATTACGAGGAGGTTATCCACCACCTCGATGCATTTAAGCAAATCGCCGCAGGCAACAAAGATTGTGGCCCCATTGCGCTTTTGGATATCGCCGAGCGATTCCGCTGGCTGACCTCCGTTCGCAGTTCCGTATTACAGACATCGCGCCCGCATCCCGGAAAAACCGTTGACCTCGATAAAACGTTTGTGCGGCTCTTTGAAGAGTTGGTTAAATAAGTGCCAAAGTCCTCTTTACCCTTTAAAAATAAAATAGACTGCCAGTACCAGAAATATAAACCCTATCAGGTGATTCATCTTCAATGGGGTTTGAAAAGCAACGGAAGAGAAGACAACAAAGACCACCAATGTGATAACCTCCTGAATAACCTTCAGCTGGACGAGCGAAAACGCTCCGCCGTTTCCTTCAAACCCGATCCGGTTTGCCGGAACCTGAAAGCAGTATTCAAAAAAAGCGATTAGCCAGCTGAAAACAATTACACCAAAAAGCGGGAGTTTGCTTAACCACGAATTTTCAGCAAGTCTGAGGTGCCCGTACCACGCAAAAATCATAAAGATATTGGAGCAGACCAGAAGCCCGATAGTGAGAAGATAATTCATAACCGTTACTTAAAAACCGGGCGCAAAAGTAATGAAAATCCAGGTTAAAACAGCCTCTTAACGGGTAAAATTTATTTTCTGATTGGGCACTACACCAATTCCCGACAGATCGTTCGCGATAATTTTGCCGTTCTGCAAACGGGCTCCGTCAAAACAATCGTTAGCAATCAGCAGGGCTCCGTCCAAATCGGCAAAATCCATTCCTGAACAAAGTTGAGATGCAGCAGAAATAGCACATGACGTTTCAGTCATACATCCCATCATCACTTTCATTCCCAATGACTCGGCAACTCTACGCATCTTCCAGGCCTCGCGCATACCAGTGCATTTCATCAACTTGATGTTAATGCCCGAGAACACCCCTTTCAACCGCTCGACATCGGTTAACCGCTGAAGCGACTCGTCTGCAAAAACAGGCAGCGGACTCTCTTCCGTCAATCGGGAAATATTGTCCAGATCCGACTTCGGCATTGGCTGCTCTATCATTACAACCCCTTGGTCCTTCATCCAGTGAATCATGTCGAGTGCCGCTTGACGGTCTTTCCAACCCTGGTTAGCGTCTACCGCCAGCGGCAGGCCGGTAACGGAACGGATGGCTTCAATCATGCGCTTGTCGTCCGGGCCGCCCACTTTTACCTTCAAGATGTTAAAGCGTCCCATTGCTTCGCGTGTTTTTTCACGCACCACATCATCGGTATCAATACCGATGGTAAAAGTAGTATCGGGAACATCCATTCTGTCCAGTCCATACCTCTTATACCACGTCACGCCGGCAATTTTCCCGGCTAAATCATGCAACGCTATGTCCACGGAAGCTTTGGCCGCCGTATTGTTAACCGAAATACCATCCACATATTCTAGAATCTCATCCAGACATAAGGGATCGGGGAAGGCAGACAGATCGACTTTCTTCAGGAATTCAATAACCGAAGCCTGCGTCTCACCCAAGTACGGAGGTAGCGACGCCTCACCGTAACCCGTAAGCCCGTCGTATTCAAGTTTAGTGAGTACAACCGGCGTTGTTTTACGGGAGAAACCCGATATGGTAAACGTGTGCCGCAGTTCAAGGTCGTAAGGAGCCCAGAATAAATTCATTTAGGAAGAACTGTTTTTTTCGTTGTCATTGTCGCTGTCTGGATAAAATTCTGCCTGCCTGGATTCATGGTTTGTAAAAAGCATTGTCCGGAACTCCTTCGATACCGTCCGTGTTTACTTCACCGATAATTCTTCGGGCACACAGATAACGACCGGCATTATATTCATCGTAAAGCGGATCGGCAGGATCAAAACTGCCTATCTGAACATAATCCGACGCATGTATAAACCGTCGGTTCCCGATATAAATGGCTACGTGGACAACCCTTTCTTTCGGATTTTCCGCCGTCGCCTTCGTCCCGAAAAAGAGCAAATCACCCGGTTCCAGGTTTGAAAAATTGCCGTTATCATCCACCGGTCTTCCGGTCAACACCTGCTGCGAAGCATCCCGCTGAAGAATAACCCCGTGTAGGAAATAGACCAGTTTGGTCAACCCACTGCAATCCAAACCCTTGAATGAAGTGCCGCCCCAAACGTAAGGAATTCCCATAAATTGCCTAGCGACCCTCACTATGCTTTTCGGGGTAAGTTCCATTTCCTGCAGCCACTTCTTCAACTCCTTGGCATCGGACTGCCGTATATAGGCTTCACGCCCATCGGGATACCCTACCCGATAAAAACGGCCTTTCTCTCCTTTCAGTACAAGCATATCCCCGATCACCAAATCGGATACCGTTTGCGATTTAACATCCGCTTTTTCGTAGGAAAATGCATACAACGCAATTACTACCACCTTTTCTTTTTTGTTGTATTCATGTAGCTCTGACTCAGTCATTGTTCTTACAGCATCAGAAACCCATCCGACGTATCCGTCCGGCGCCTGCACGCGTCGCCAACCGCCCTGTTTATCCAGGAGCCTGACTGGCATCCCCAGCAAAACTTCCGATACAGTCTCACTGCCATGGGAACTGCCGGAGTGCATTTTTTCTACCGAATTGTAGATCACTCCCCAACATTTTTCACCAACGGCATCATCGGGCACATGTTTTTCCCTGACCTGTTCTATAATGTGTTGCATACCGCTTTGCTGAGCCATAAAACATAATGTTGAAATATCTACAAAAGGAACAAAGAAATTACTTTTCCATCCTTTGCCGGATAAATTAACAGAGCGAATTTACAATTTTTATTTCAATTGAAGCATAATACCGGCAAAATTTAGTATAAAATACAGAAAATCACTATCTTTGATCTCAGAAGAAAAGGAGGAAAATACATGAAAACAAGGATAAAAAAAGACCTGTCCTTTATTTTAATTGGCTTTTGCTGTGCAGGATCAGTCGCTTGTGGGCAACCTCAAAAAAAACTAAGTGAAAAAACCGAAAATCGTGTAATGGACACATCTCAACACCCCAACAATGAAGCAAGAAAACTTGCCGAAGGACTTAAAAGAAAAGGCATTTCCGATAAGCGGGTTTTAGCTGCCATCAGTAATGTTCCCAGACACCTTTTCATTGATGAACGTTTAGCGGAATATGCCTATCTCGACCGTCCACTGCCTATCGAAAAAGGGCAGACCATTTCCCAACCTTACACGGTAGCCTTTCAGACGGAACTGCTACAGCTGAAACCAGGCGAAAAGGTACTGGAGATTGGTACAGGAAGCGGATATCAGGCAGCCGTACTGTGTGAAATGGGTGCTGATGTTTACAGCATAGAGCGTTATCAGGAGTTACACCTTCAAGCGAAAGAAACACTCAATAAGCTGGGTTATTATCCCCGTTTATTTTTCGGTGATGGTTTCGAGGGGCTACCTCAACATGCACCTTTTGACAAAATATTGGTTACGGCAGCTCCTGAAAAAACCCCTGAAAAACTGTTGAATCAGCTCAAAATAGGTGGCTGGATGGTGGCACCCATAGGCGGCCGGCAAGGGCAAAGAATGACGGTTATAAAACGCATAAGCAACGATAAATTCAGGGAATCCGAACACGGCGATTTCATTTTTGTCCCCATGCAAAAAGGCACGGACGAATAAAATGCACTATCTTTGTCGCTTCATTTCTAAAATTTTATAAAATGAACAGACAAAAACAATTTTCAGACCGGAAAACGTTTCGTTTTAAACGATTTGCCCGAAGATCGTACAGCGTTTTCAACAGTATTCACAAATCCGTCACCATCGGTGTACTTTCGGGTTGTGCATTATTAAGTGCCCACGCCGCATCGGTAAATCCTACGGAAAAAACAGGTATTCAGGCAAAACCGGACACCATTCCCGTAAAAGAACTGGATGAAGTGGTGGTTACCGCTTCAAAAGCCCCACTGCCACTGAATATGGCAGCCAAACTGGTAACTGTAATCACGAGCAAGGAGATTGAGCGGGCGCCCGTCAGAAGCACCGAAGACCTTCTCAATTACATAGCAGGCGTAGATATCCTGCAACGCGGACCGCACGGCGTACAGGCGGACATATCCCTCCGGGGTGGCTCATTCGACCAGGCCGCCATTTTACTTAACGGTGTTAACCTTACCAATCCCCAGACCGGACATTACAGTTTCGACATTCCCATCAACCTTTCCGATATTGAGCGTATAGAAATTGTTCAAGGCCCATCATCGTTGATTTTCGGCGCCGGCGCATTTTCAGGTGGAATAAACATCATTACAAAGAAAGACACCCACTCAAACGCTTTCTTCAAAACGGAAGGTGGAATGCACGGGCTTTTCGGCGCGGAAGCACGGGGGGCATACAAGACGGCCAATTCCGTACACCGTTTGTCGGCAGGCTACAAACACTCCGGCGGATATATCAAAAACAGCGACTACGACATCGTCAACCTACTGTGGCAAAGCCGGTTCAATTTCGACAACTCCACAATCGACGTCCAGGCGGGAGTGAACGATAAAAAATACGGTGCCAACACGTTTTACACGGCCGCATACCCTCAACAATACGACGACACACGTGGAGTATTCGCATCGGTAAAAGGCGAAACGGGTGGAAAACTTAAATTTATTCCGCAGTTGTATTGGAGCAGGCATTACGATGTGTATCATTTGTTCAGGCCCGGGACAACCGACATACCATCGTGGTACACAACACCAAACTACCACCGCAGCGATGTTTATGGCCTTAACTTGAACATGCAATATGCTTCGGATCTGGGTATAACAAGTTTCGGAGGCGAATTCCGCAACGAAGGCATCTTGAGCAGCAACCTGGGTCGTTTGATGCGTCAAAAATCCGGCAATTACAACAAATGGGATAACCGCTCGAACATCAGCTTTTTTGTCGAACACAACTTTGTTTTCGATAAACTCACACTCTCCGTCGGTGGGCTTTATAACTACAACACCGCCCTTGCCGACACACTTAAAGCCAGTGGTTTTTATCCCGCAATAAACGTATCTTATCGTACAAACGATGCCGTGAGCCTTTACGCGTCTTGGAGCAAATCCACACGCATGCCTACCTTTACTGACTTATACTACAAGGCAGGAAAACACCGTGGTTTTGCTGGATTAACACCCGAATACTCACAATCCGTAGAAATTGGATGGCGGTACAAAAACAGTGTTTTAACCGCTAACCTGAATGTTTTTTACACCAAAGGGGATAATCTTATCGACTGGATATTAAACCCCCTGGATGGATTTTACCATGCTCAAAACCTTGCCTCCCTCGGCACTTACGGAGCAGGTTGGGATGCCACTGTAAATATGCATCAATGGCTGGGCGAACAACAACCTCTGCAGTCCATACAAATAGGCTATCAATATATGTCGCAAAAAAGCGACGAGGCCCGCCAGAACAACCCCGTTTCGGCGTATGTATTTAACTATTTGCGGCACAAATTTACCGTTGGCGTGCAACACCGGATTGTTAAAAATCTCTCGCTATCTTGGAACCTGCGTTGGCAGGACCGCGCCGGAAATTATTTAAAGTACATCACCGAGATAAAAGAAGAGCAGCCAACAGCCTACCAACCGTTCGGATTAGTGGATGTCAAAGCCAATTACGCTTTACACAACATAAACATTTTTGTTAATGCCAATAACATTTTCAACACCACGCATGTGGATTTTGGGAATATTCCGCAACCGGGATTCTGGCTGACGGGAGGCATGAGTTATACGTTAAGATAGTTAATTATTCATAATTTTTATAACTTTACTAGTATTATGTATTGCATAGTATTATTCAAAGCATTAATTTTGTTCCATTGATAGAATAGTTGTATCCGAATTCAATTAGAATACTTCAATTTAATTAGATTCTCTTCATGATTAAACTCAAAAAAATAAACAAATCGTACCACACCGAAGCCATTTCTCTGCATGCCCTTAAAGATATCGATCTGGAGATTGAGTCCGGTGAATACGTCTCAATTATGGGAGCCTCCGGTTCCGGGAAATCCACATTATTAAATTTAATGGGAATCCTGGACAGTTACGATTCGGGCGAATATCGCCTTAACGGTACTTTGATCAGAAACCTGACCGAGACACAAGCAGCCAAATACCGCAACGAGCTGATAGGATTCGTGTTTCAATCGTTCAACCTGATCAACTTCAAAAACGCGTTGGAAAACGTGGCTCTCCCTCTCTACTACAAAAATGTCAGCCGGAAAAAGCGAAACATTATCGCAATGGAACACCTCGATAGGATGGGGTTAAAAAACTGGGCACACCACTTGCCCGGCGAATTATCGGGTGGGCAGAAACAACGGGTTGCCATTGCACGCGCTATGATATCGAATCCAAAAGTGATCCTTGCCGACGAACCTACTGGCGCTCTTGATAGCCAAACCACCGTTGAAGTAATGGATGTCCTTTCCGATTTAAACAGACAGGGCATCACCACCATCATTGTCACTCACGAACAGTCGGTCGCCGATGCCACCAATCGTATTATCCGGCTAAAAGACGGGGAAATAGAATCGGAACTTCGTAAAGACGGCGCGCACCGTTTTTACACTCTCAACTCGTAACAAATATGAACGACCACCTTCAGGAAATACTTCAAACCCTGCGTAAAAATAAGCTACGTACGGCGCTCACCGGACTTTCGGTTTCTTGGGGAATCTTCATCCTCATTGTTTTGTTGGGTGCAGGGAACGGATTGAAAAACGGGGTCATGGAAAACTTCAGCGACAGGGCTGTAAACCGCATAACACTCTGGTCAGGGACAACATCCATGGCACATAACGGGCTTAAATCGGGGCGAAACCTGCAGTTTGCGAACAAAGAAGTAGACCTTATCAGAACCGATGTAAACGAAAGCCGTCTTATTGCTGCACGTGTAGACAGGACACAAACCATCTCCTTCGGTCCGGAATATGGCTCATACAACGTCCGCGGCGTAATGCCCGATTACCGGGAAATAGAAAGGCTGGTGATTAAACCCGGCGATGGGCGTTTTATCAACGGCCTGGATGTAAAAGAGACCAACAAAATAATTATCCTAGACAATAAAATTGCCGAAACGCTCTTCAAAGGAGAAAAGGCGTTGGGAAACTATGTGAAGGTAGGGGAACTGATGTTTAAAGTTGTTGGCATAAACACCAAAAAAGAACGTTGGGGAACGCCAACCGCCTACATTCCGTTCTCAACGGCACAGGCTATTTTTAATCCGGACAAGAAGTTCAATCAGATTACGTTCACCGTGGACGGACTGGAAACGAAAGAAGAAAATGACCGTTTCGATAAATCCCTACGTAGCTTGCTGGGAAGAAGCCTTAATTTCAATCCGGAGGACAGGCAGGCTCTGTGGGTAAACAACTCACAGGCCGAATATATTGAAACGCAAAAGATTTTTGGAGGAATCACTTTGTTTGTCAGCATCATCGGGATCCTCACCCTAATTGCAGGCATTGTCGGAGTAAGCAATATCATGCTGGTCTCCGTCAAAGAGCGGACAAGGGAGATCGGAATCCGGAAAGCTATAGGCGCATCACCGTTGTCTATACTGAAAACCATCATTCTGGAATCGCTGATCATTACGGCTATTTTCGGATATATCGGGATGATCCTGGGGGTCGGGTTAACCGAGCTGATAAACTTCGTAATGGAACAGTCCGCCAACGGACAACCCGTTACCGACGAAGTCCAGATGTCGGTTTTTAAAAACCCCACAGTCAACATGGGATATGCCATTTTCGCTACCGTTGTCCTTATTATCGCGGGCATCGTTGCCGGATACCTGCCTGCCCGAAAAGCGGTCAGAATAAAACCGATTGAAGCCATGCGCCAGGAATGATTGCTGAAACTCGTCAAAGAAAAAAATGAATAACAAATTGCAAAAAGATAACGGTATTCGTGTAACCAAAACTTCCCTTTGGAGGCGATTGGGCGGGGCTTTATTCGACCTCGACCGCTGGTACGAGATATGGGTAACCATTACCCACAACAAATCGCGCAGTTTCCTCACGGCATTCGGGGTATTCTGGGGGATGTTTATGCTTGTATTGATGGTTGGAGCGGGAAACGCGTTGAGTAAAGGCATCTCCTCCCAGGTAGAAGGGTTTGCAGGCAACTCCTGCTTTTTCTGGACACAAAACACATCGGAAGCGTACAAGGGGTTCCGCAAGGGACGCCGATGGGACATGTTGAATAGCGATGTGGAAATCATCCGCAGCAAAGTACCTGAGTTGCAACACCTCTCGCCCATGCTCTTTGGCGGTTCTAACGATAAGAATGTGGTTCGTGGGGAAAAAGGCGGATCGTACCAGGTAAAAGGGTGCTACCCCGAATACGACCTGATTGAAAAAAGTAAAATAATCAGCGGAAGATTTATCAACGATATAGATATTGCCGAAAACCGCAAGGTATGCATTATCGGTGAACGTGTTTACGAAGTGTTGTTTCAAACCGGAGAAGACGCCATTGGAAAACTGGTAAAGGTGAACGGTATTTATTTTCAGGTTATCGGCGTGGCCCGTAGAATGGCCAATGCAAGCATTGGTGGCTCAACCGATGAATCGGTCATCCTGCCTTTCAGCACCATGCAAAAAGCATTTAATCAAGGCAACATCATCCATTTTCTCGGGGCGACCTCCCGGCCGGGAGTAAAAGTAAAAGTGGTGGAAAATAAAATTAAAGAAACGCTCAGGAGTGTCCACCAAATCAGTCCCGATGACAAGGATGCCATCGGTTCGGTGAATATTGAAGATCAGTTTACGATGTTCAATAACCTGTTTATCGGTATCAACGCGCTCATCTGGATTGTGGGACTGGGAACATTGCTTGCCGGCGCTATCGGTGTAAGCAACATCATGCTCGTCACCGTTCGGGAACGGACAAAAGAGATCGGCATTCGTCGGGCATTGGGTGCAACGCCGTCAAACATTATCGGGCAAGTGCTGACGGAAAGTATAGTGCTTACCGTCCTGGCCGGGATCGGAGGAATCGTGCTGGGGGTCGGACTGTTGTCCGCAATTGGGGTTGCACTAAGTCAGGGCGATCAGTTTTTCAAAGATCCTCAGATCGGATTCGGCATGGCAGTAGGCTCGCTAACGATATTGCTGGTCATCGGCACTTTTGCAGGATTTATCCCTGCCCAGCGCGCGATAATGATCAAACCTATTGAGGCAATCCGGGAAGAATAAATGTGTTAAATTAAACATCAAACTTTAAATATCAAACGATAACTCAAATGAAAAAAGTACTTAAAATCGCCGGTTTAGTTCTCCTGGGACTATTGGTAATCTGGACGTTTGTATTTTTATATCAAAAATCGCGCCCAAAAATAAAAACGTACCGGATTGAAACCGTTACTAAAAACAATATCGAGAAACGAACGGTAGCAACCGGAAAGGTACAGCCGCGAAATGAGATTCTCATTAAACCGCAAATGTCTGGTATTATCTCGGAGATTTACAAAGAGGCGGGCGAGAAAGTGGTTGCCGGCGATGTTATCGCCAAAATACAGGTGATTCCTGACATGGTCAACCTGAGCGGTGCTGAATCGCGCGTTGAAAGAGCTCAACTGTCCGCCGATCAAAGCCGGAGCAACTACGAGCGTGACCGGAAACTGTACGAAAATCAAGTAATTTCGAAAGAAGAATTCGAGAAGGTACAACTTCAGTACAGAAACGATCAGGAAGAGCTTCGGGCAGCCACCGACAACCTAAGCCTGGTACGTACGGGAATTACCAAAAGCTCGGCCAAATACAGCAATACCCTCGTTCGTGCCACCGTGAGCGGAACAATCCTTGATGTTCCTGTGAAGGTAGGAAACTCGGTTATACAGTCCAACAACTTCAACGACGGCACTACCATCGCATCCGTTGCCAACCTGAGCGATATGCTTTTCGTAGGAAAGATTGACGAAACCGAGGTGGGAAAACTGTCTGTGAATATGCCTATGGAAATCACCATCGGAGCCATTCAGGACAAGAAAATTCCGGCAAAACTGGAATATGTTTCTCCCAAAGGCGTGGAAGAGAGCGGAGCTATCCTTTTTGAGATGAAAGCCGCCATGGAGATGCCGGCGGATGTCTTTATCCGTGCCGGATACAGCGCCAACGCCGATATCATCCTCGACCGTCGCGACAGTGTGCTTTCCATTTCCGAGAGCTGTGTTGAGTTCAGCAATGATTCGGCGTTTGTGTATACCGTAAAAAGCGAGAAGCCACAGGAATTTGACCGCAAGTACGTAAAAGCGGGCCTTTCTGATGGGATCAATATTGAAATCCTTGAAGGGTTGAAAATGAATGATAAGGTACGTGGCAATGAGATCATTGAAACGAAGAAATAAGAAGTATGAGGACATTTACCATTATCGCTATTTTTTGTTGTTTGTCAACGATGGCCCAAGCGCAGCAATATACGCTTGAAGAGTGCATCAATATTGCCTTGCAAAACAACAGAAACATCAAGCAGCAAGAGCTGAGCAAGGCACAGCGCCAAATCGCATACTCACAAGCAAGAAACGATCTGTTACCCAGTGTAAACGCATCCGCAGGACAAAACTTTGTTTTTGGCCGATCTATAGGACTTGACAATACCTATCAAAACACCAACTCATCTCAGAGCTCGTTTGGAGTGGGCGCGGACATTACGTTGTTTGACGGATTGCGGATGAAACACAATATCGATGCTAAACGCGCCGATTTAAGTGCTGCCGAAGCCGATCTGGAGAAGTTTAAAGACGAAATAGAAATGAGCGTGGCGACCGCTTTTCTACAGGTGCTGCTGCAAAAGGAGCTGTTGCAGATTGCCAGCGAACAAATTCAATTGACGGACTCCAATATGAATCGCCGGAAGGAACTGATCAAGAGTGGCAAGATGGCTCATGGCGAGATTTATGAACTGGAAGCCCAGCGTGCCCGAGAAGAACAGAACAGGGTCCAGGCAGAAAGCAACCTCAAGCTGGCGTTGCTTGATCTGGCCCAGATTATGGAGCTGGAGGATTTTTCAGATTTTAATGTCTCGGCACCATCGGTGGAGTCAATTCTCAGTGAAGGAGTACTACTCTCAACCTCCGATATTTTTCAAACTGCGTTGCTTACCCGTCCCGAAATCAAAGCAGCTGAATACCGGCTTCAAAGTAGCGAAAAAGAAGTATTGATGGCTAAGTCGCAACTCTACCCCTCACTCTCTTTCGGCGCTAACTTCGGAACCGGATACTACAACATGAGCGGACGCTCGAACGATCCGTTTCACACTCAAATCCGGAACAACATGAGCAATTCGCTCGGGTTCAGCCTGCGAATCCCTATCTTCAATAAATTCCAGACAAAAAACAGTATCCGCACGGCAGAACTTGCCGCAGAAAACAACCGGTTGGAGATAGATAAAGTGAAAATCGATCTCCGCAAACGCATTGAGCAGGCGTACCACAACGCCTTAGGTGCTCAAAGCAAATGGAAAGCAACGCAAAAATCAGAAATATCGGGACAGGAAGCGTTCCGTTTCGCACAAGAGAAATTTGATAACGGACGCGCTAACTCCTACGAACTTTTTCAAGCGAAAAGCAACCTCACACAAACATTATCCGATCAGGCGCAGGCAAAATACGAATATGCTTTTCGCCTAAAGATACTGGAATTGTTAAAAAAATGATTTTTTGTAACCGAAACTGAAAACCGAACGTCTTATATGTAAACATTAATGACTCCCATTATGAAACATCTCGTATTTACAAATCTATTGATTTTCTCCTTTGTGCTCTTTGCGAACAACGCATGTGCTCAAAGCAACCGTATCACGAACAGAAATTACGATGTGACGGCATTTTCCGCCATGGTATCAAACACGGTCGGCAATATAGAATACACTCCGTCTTCCCATTACAGTGTAAGCGCCGAAGGCAACGAAGAGATGGTTAACAACTTGGTGGTAACCGTACAAAACAGCCAACTCAACCTATCGATGAAGAAAAACCTAAAAAGGCTATTCGGCAACCGGCGATCCGGAAAACTGGTCATCAGGATAAGCTCACCCTCACTCAATTTTATTGAATCAAACGGCGTGGGAAACATTGAATTGAAAGGGACCCTGGATACACCTCAATTCAAGATTGTCTCCACGGGCGTGGGAAACATCGCTGCTCAACATTTTACCTCCGGCAATATCGACATTACTTCTGAAGGGGTAGGGAATATAGAAATAAAGGGATCGGCCACTTCGGTATCTGTCGTATCAAAAGGCGTGGGAAATGTAAAGCTTGAAAACCTGAAAGCCGCTCGTGTGCGAATCGAATCGGATGGTGTGGGAAATGTTTCGTGCCACGCTACAGAATCGGTGGACATCAATACAGACGGAATCGGGAATGTCACTTACTACGGCAACCCACGCACCAAAAACATCAGCAAGGGAGGAATCGGGAAAGTAAGGCCAGGAGATTAACGAACAATATAACACTCTACTTTTAGATTAAACTCTAATCAAAAAAACGGGCGCTTGTTTGAAAGCTCCCGTTTTTATTTGTATGGCACTATCACGATCCGTCACTCCACCATTTTTATATCGTGCAGCCAACTCATGACACGAAAAGGCCATTCATTTACCAGATCGCCCGTGTTCCGCAGTCCATAACCGTGCCCTCCTGACGGATACAAGCTCATAGCAACAGGGGCTTTTGCTTCTTTGAGCGCATAGTAGTAGAAGAGGCTGCTGTTGAGCAACCGATGGTCGTCCTGGGTTTGAACGATGAAAGTGGGCGGCGTCTTTTCGGTAACTTTCAATTCGGGTGAGATGGAGAAATTTTCGCCGTCGAGGTATGCCGGATAGATCAGGACACAAAAATCGGGACGGAGGCTCGCATTGTCCGCCGCATCCACGGCCGGATAGGTGCGTTCATCGTACGCCGTGCTCGCCATGGCCGCTAAATGGGCGCCGGCTGAGAATCCCATCACGCCTATCCGGTTTGGATCGATTTTCCACTCACCTGCGTGCGAACGTGTGTAGGCAATGGCTCGCTGCAGGTCCTGCAACGGCGCCTGATGCTTCTCAAGGCCTTCGCGTCGGGGCACGCGGTATTTCACCAGCACACAATTAACTCCGTGGCTGTTGAACCGCTTGCAGATTTCCGTCCCTTCCAGGTTGTACGCCAAAATATTGTATCCTCCTCCCGGATTCACAATGATGGTGGCGCCCGAGTTATTATCTGCAGGAGCCGGGAAAAACGTCAGTGTAGGCTCGCTCACATCGCTGATGCGGAGCACCGGACATCCGGCTACCTTGTTGCCCGACAGATCGTCTTTTTGCTTCATTTTTGTTGTTTCTCCGGGAGCGCCATCGGGGAAGAGGAGGATAGGAGTTTCTTGAGCCATAACCATGGTGGATAGTAAGCTGAAAATAAACAAGTATTTTTTCATATGTTGTTGATGTTAAATGAGCCTGAATATCTATTGCCTGGGACCTTTAATAATATCCCTTAGCTTCACTGCCTGGAAAGTCATGTGTGCCACGCTGCTTTCGTAAAGGATTCCAACGGTTTCTTTATCAATCACAGTCAGGCAAGAGTAGCCCCAACCGGGATCTTCATCCAACAGCACCTGGTATTCTTCGGGAAACGATAATCCTCCGTCCAGGCTGGCTTTGATGGTAATGTGATGTCTTCCTTCGGTGGTGTTGGGATTGGAGAACAGCAATATATCCTTACCCAGTACATTTTCATTGGCATCCACTTTTATCAGGCTTGCCATGCAAACCGGTTCCTGCAAGACGCTTCTGTTTGACGGGTGCTCCGTCCAAGTTTTGCCTAAATCCTTCGTTATGGAAACGGCACGGCTTCCTCCGCGATTATCGCGCATATTAAGCATCAAAACGCCGGGCTCGACTTCCGCCACTTGCGCTTCCGTTGTGTTTGTACGGGCGTGATTATGAATTTTCCAGGTCTGTCCGCTGTCCTTGCTGTACATGATGCCGGCGTTGGGTATCCGGGTAGAGTCAATAAACTGAATGGGGAAAACCAATGTTCCGTCCTGCATGGTGATTCCCCTTCCGGGACCCTGTAGCAATAAATGCCACGAAGGGTCTTTTACCTGAGAAGTGATGTTGATGGGTTCCGACCAGGTCTTACCGTCATCCATGCTTTTTGTCAATATCAGCTGCCCCGTCCGTTTTTCATCCATGCCGGCTTGCGAGTTGTGCCATGCCCTGTAATTTCCCATGCCGTGCGTCCACAGGGCGGCAATCCAGATTGTCCCTGTCTTCCTGTCCACCAAAATGGATGGGTCCCCCACTCCATTCTGGGCCTTGGGTAATCCGCCATATTCACCGAACGCAACCGGAATACGCATCTTCTCCCAGGTCTGGCCCTTGTCGGTACTCCGGCTCAACCCTATATCAACGTGTTCTTGTAAATCCACACTGTTGTTGTACCGGACGTCGTAAACACCCAGCAACGTTCCTCTATTGCTGGTGACCATGCCTGGAATACGGAAGGCGGCAACGCCATCGTCTCCTGCATGGCGAACCCCCACTCCCATCCGGTGTGTTTCCGTATTATTGGCAAACGATATGGGAGCATCTCTTCCGTCGAGCTTTGCTGAAACCAGATTCACATCAATTTTCGACAACAGGGAGGTGGTGGGTTTCATCTGAAGGCTGATCCAGAAATAGTTGATCCCCGGGAAAAGGGGGTAATTTGCCGAAAAGGCCACTTCGATCCCTGGCGATTTTTGTTCAACAACCTTCACCGAATAGGAAGGATTTGCCTCGCGGGTTTTACCCGGCGTGAATCCCGACAGGTATTGTACAGGATGATAAAATGTTTGTCCTTTACGCTGAACGGCTTCGGTTCCTCCATAATAAAGTTTTAAAGACTCCACCTCGTTCAGGTTTGAGCTTTCGGAGAACTTAAGTTTCAATTCGGTCAATTTTACAGCCTCCCTCGCATCGATACTGATATAAAAAAGGGCATTATCAATGCGGTCTATCAATATAGGAACTTGCGTTTGTTTCACACGAAGGGTGTCACCTGCCTGCATAAACCCCAGCGACAAAAGCATAAAAACGGGGAATACCAGAATTTTTTTTATTAAAATGGGATTATAAGTCATTCGGCAAAGATAAAAAATAAAAATTTCATTTCATAAATAGAGGTAGAAATCCTGTACCAGGTGGATAAATTCAGGTGTGTAAACATGACGCTTCTCCTCAATAACCAATTCGTTCCTATCCGTCTCCGTTTCGCTTCGGGTAGTAAACTCCAATAAAATTCGCTTGGGAGAAGCAGACCGGGTCGGAAGAACAACCGTTTCACGGGATAAATGGAAATTTTCTTTTTCAGACACGGTCATTATATTGTTCCTTTCCGAAAACGGATAGATCAGCGAAAGGGTTCCCGTATCATTAAGAAGCTTCCTGCTCATTTTGAAAAGTTCAGCCGGAGTAAGCGAATCCATATGCCGGGCACCGGTTCTTTTCAGATCGGGCGATGGCAGCGAATTAACAAAAAAAGGAGGGTTGGAAACAATCGAGTCAAATTTCCCTGTCACTGTTGGGAAAAAATCCCGGAACGAAACAGGCAACACCTCTATGCGCTCTTTAAAACGAGAATTATCAACGTTCTCCCTGGCCTGCAAAGCCGCATCTGCATCCATCTCGATAGCTGTAATTTTTGCCAGACTGTTTCGTTGTGCAGCCATTAAGGCAATTAAGCCTGAGCCCGTTCCCACGTCCAGGATCGATTGGCAATCGATAAAATCTGCCCACGCACCCAACAGGACGCCATCGGTGCCGACTTTCATGGCACACCTGTCGTGAAAAACAGTAAATTGCTTAAATTTAAAAGAGTTGTTCCCCATAAACGGTAAAAATCAATATTTGGCACGGAATTTGGTGTAAGATATAGGCATTGCGACAACAAAAATAACACATATTCTGTTTTTCCGAAATAAAATATGAATTGAACCGTACCGAAGATAAGTAAATAAATATGTTTCAAAATAAATTATCCGTATTAAAACCGGAAGAGAGCGAAAGCAACGTCATATCGTTTATTGCCGGAGATTTCCTGGACGGCAGCCAGGAGATCGATGAAAGTTCCCTGAAGGAAAGCCTTCCTATATTACCGTTACGTAACACCATCGTTTTCCCGGGAAGCGGGCTCCCCATCTCTGTAGGACGGAGCAAGTCACTCAAGTTAGTCCGGGCATTGGGCAAAAAACACCGCTATATCGGTCTGGTCTGTCAAAAAGACAACAACGTCGAAGAACCTGAGAAGGAAGATCTATATTCAATAGGTGTCATCGCCGAAGTAATACGCGTGATTGAGCTCGACAAAAACAACCTGAGCATCATTGTCCAGGCAAAGAAAAGATTCGAATGGACAGAGTTCACGCAAACCGAGCCCTATTTTGCGGCCAACTACAGGATCCTGGAATCGAAAAGAGCGGAGAAAGACGACAAGGAGTTCAGCGCCATTCTGGATTCCATAAGGGACGCTATGAACCATATGCTCAACATTCTTGGCGATCCCCCCAAGGAGCTGCTGCAAACCATCAATCACGAGTCGTTCACCGGTATGTTGGTAAGCTACAGTGCCACCAACCTGCCCATTGAAAACAGGGAAAAACAGGAGCTGTTGAGTATAAGTGACGAAAAGGAACAAGCATACAGGCTGCTGATGATCCTTAACCGCGAGACACAAGTACTGGAGTTGAAGATGAATATCCAGATGAAAACCCGCGAGGACCTCAACCAGCAACAGAAAGAATATTTCTTACAACAACAGATAAAAACCATTCAGGAAGAACTGGGCGGCAACACTCAGCAAATAGAGATCGCTGAGTTTCGTAAAAAGGGAAAAACGAAGAAGTGGAGCCAGGAAGTAGCTGATATTTTCGAAAAAGAAATCAGTAAACTGGAAAGGTTACATCCGCAGTCACCCGATTATTCGGTCCAGTTCGGCTACCTTCAGACCATTGTGGAGTTGCCGTGGAATGAGTATACCAAAGACAGCTTCAACCTGAAGAATGCACAGAAAATTCTCGATCGCGACCATTTTGGAATGGAAAAAGTGAAAGAGCGCATCATCGAGCATCTGGCTGTTTTGAAACTGAAAGGCGATTTAAAATCTCCGATATTGTGCCTTTACGGCCCTCCCGGGGTAGGTAAGACATCTCTCGGAAAATCGATTGCCGAAGCATTGAACAGGAAGTATATCCGCGTTTCACTGGGTGGTCTGCACGATGAAGCTGAAATTCGCGGCCATCGCCGCACCTATATCGGGGCCATTCCCGGAAGAATTATCCAGAACATTCAAAAAGCAGGAAGTTCAAACCCGGTTTTTGTGCTGGATGAAATAGATAAAGTGGGTAACGACTTTCGGGGCGATCCGGCATCGGCGCTGCTCGAAGTGCTTGATCCTGAACAGAATTTTGCATTTCACGACAATTACCTCTCCATCGATTACGACCTTTCAAAAGTGATGTTCATCGCTACGGCAAACAACCTGAACACTATCCCCCAACCTCTTCTCGACAGGATGGAGTTGATAAACGTTGGGGGCTACATCAGCGATGAAAAAATAGAAATCGCCTATCGTCACCTCGTCCCAAAACAGCTGGAAAATCACGGCATAAAGAAGAAGGCTTTCAGCATTTCTAAACCGGCCTTACTGAAGATCATCGAAGATTACACCCGCGAATCGGGGGTAAGGGAACTGGACAAGAAAATTGCAAAGGTAACCCGGAAAATTGCCCGGAAGATAGCTGGAAATGAAGAGTATCCCAAGGTATTGAAACCTACTGATGTCACGGAGTACCTCGGCATGGAAGAATACAGCAAAGACCGTTACCAGGGCAACGACTATGCCGGAGTGGTTACAGGGTTGGCCTGGACAGCCGTAGGGGGAGAGATCCTTTTTGTGGAAAGTTCGCTAAGTCGAGGAAAGGGCTCAAAACTTACGCTCACCGGAAACCTGGGCGACGTGATGAAGGAGTCGGCTATGCTGGCGATGGAGTACATACACGCCAATGCCGACCTGCTGGATATTGACCCCGCTATTTTTGAGAACTGGAACACGCACATTCACGTTCCCGAAGGCGCCATGCCCAAAGACGGGCCATCGGCAGGAATAACCATGATCACATCACTGGCCTCAGCCTATACGCAACGTAAAGTGCGGAACAATCTGGCCATGACGGGAGAAATCACGCTGCGGGGAAAAGTACTACCGGTTGGTGGAATTCGGGAAAAAATTCTGGCAGCAAAGCGTGCCGGAATTACCGACATCATCCTCTGCAAAGAGAACGAAAAAGATATTCTTGAAATCAAACCCGAGTATGTGGCAGGTTTGAACTTTCACTATGTGGAAGATGTGAAGCAAGTGCTGGAATTTGCCCTGCTGGAAGAAAAAGTGGAAAACCCCAAGAATTTTATCGTTCCGGCAGAAAAAGAGTAAGGCGACTATCCTTACCCGAACTTTTGTTCATCAATTATTGGGAAAATCGTTCCGAGGAGGTTATATTTGTAAAAATCCCGGCTTTTAGCTCAGTGATGAATGAAATTTTGGGTTTTTCATATCATTCTTGCCGTTACTCTTTGTGCAAAATGCTCTTTTGCCAAGTCGCAATCAAACGATTGGCGCTCCTATCTGGAACAGCTTGCAGAAGAGGGAATGGACGATACCACCATCGAAAACATGTTTCAGGAACTAACGATGCTGGAGGGCAACCCCATGAATTTAAACCGGGTTTCCCGCGAACAACTGGAGCAGTTTCCACTGATCAATTTTGAACAAGCGGCTCACATAGCCGAATTTCTGGATAAGAACCGGCCGGTCTACACGGTATTTGAACTCCGGAATGTCTCTTTTCTCGATTTTAAAACTGTAGAACTGATCCTGCCGTTTTTTTTCGCGGGCAAAGCGGAGGAAGAACAACCAACGGTGCAGGAAATGCTCAGTCGGGGGCGACACGAAGTTCAATCCCGGTTCGACAAGACCCTTCAGAGCCGGGCAGGATACGGAGAGTTTGCCGACAGCATTCTTCAGCGTTATCCCAATCGGAAATACCGGGGAGAGGATTTTTATACTTCGATGAAATACGCATTCACTTATCGCGATAAAATTCAGTTTGGGTTGGTGGGCGAAAAAGATCCCGGCGAGCCGTTTTTGCAGAAAAACTATCCCGTGGGATACGATCATTACGGACTGCACCTGATCATTCGCGAACTGGGAAAGCTTAAAACCCTTGCCGTGGGCGATTATCGCCTATCGTTCGGACAAGGATTAATACTCAACAACGACTTTATGATCTCCAAATCCTGGGGCACCAACACCATTATCCGCCGGACACAGGGACCTAAACGACATTTCTCCACCGCCGAAAGTGGATTTTTTCGTGGTGCAGCTGCTGTCTTCCAGGCAGGGAAAATAACCGTTATCCCTTTTTACTCCAACAAAAGATTTGATGCCAATCTTTCCCGCGACGGAGAAATAACCTCGTTCAAGACCGATGGGTATCACAGAACGCCTTCGGAAATAGAGAAAAAAAACAATTCGCGTGAACAGGTAACGGGGGTGAATATCAACTACCACAACGAGCAGCTTCAGTTAGGCGTGAGCGGTGTATATCACGCCTATAGCCGTATGTATTGCCCGGTTGTTCGCGAATACAACTATTACAGTTTGCGGGACTCGTCCCATTTCAATGCAAGCATTGACTACTCGTACCGCTTAAACCGGTTGGCGTTTGCCGGGGAAACCGCAGTGGCCAGAAACGGAGCCACAGCAACCACCCACATGATTCAATATACACCGTCCGGGCTTTTCTCCCTGTCGGCGCTTTACCGCCATTTCCCCATTTCTTACAACGCAATGCATGCGCAGGCATTTTCCGAAGGGAGCCGGGTTCAAAACGAGAACGGATTCTATTTAGGCGTCACCTTCAGTCCGCTGCAAAAGGTATCGGCAACAACGTATATTGACCTTTTCCGTTTCCCCTGGCCGAAAGGCCAGGTAGATAAGCCGTCGGCAGGCTTCGACTTCTATTTTTTAGGTACGTACGCCATGGATCGAAACTCCAACTTCGAGCTGCGGTACAAAATAAAACAGAAAGAGCAGAACACCGACTATCCCGAAAACTCCAGAAAAGTATTACCCTACAACACACAAAAGATCAGACTCAGATATAATCACGCACTAAACAACGGGTGGGACTTCCGGACTACTTTAGATGCCGCTTTGTTCCGCAGGAAATTTTTTCCGCTGGAAAAAGGGTTTATGCTCTCTCAACATGCCGGCTATCGCGGCGGCAAAAAGATCCGGGGCGACCTCTTCGCCGGATATTTTAAATCAGACACCTATGCCACCAGGCTCTATTCTTACGAAAGAAACCTCCTGACGACCTTTTATATGCCATCGCTCCACGGCAAAGGCATAAGACTTGCAGCATCAGGCAGATATGCTTTCACCCCCCGGCTGTCATTCTCCGTAAAGATCGGGCATACACGTTATTTCGACCGTGAAACCATAGGCTCGGGAACAGAGCGGATCAGCGGCAACCGCCGAACAGACCTGTTTACTTATTGGCAATGGCAATTTTGAGTTTAATCCCAAATAGTTTCGTACTTTTGTACCGGCGTTTATCGCACAAAATACAGGGTCCACACTAACGTGACGATCGCCAAAGACAAAATTTACTCAACTATGGCAAATCCATTATTGCAAATCGATACGCTAACCAAAAGCTTCGGCGATCGGATGCTTTTCCGCAACATCTCTTTCGGGGTTGCCGAAGGCGACAAAATCGGTCTGATTGCAGGAAACGGCGCGGGAAAGACCTCATTGCTGAACATCATCGCCGGAAAGGAACCCAGCGATAATGGGAGAGTTGTTTTCCGAAACGATATCCGGTTTGCTTACCTGGAACAATCGCCGCAGTTTGATCCCGGACTCACGGTACTCGAAGCTTGTTTTCAAACCGAAAACGAAGCGGTGAAAGTAATTGCGCGATACGAAGAGATCATGGAATCCGGCAATCATCTGGAGCTGGATGAAATTTTAGCAAAAATGGATTTGCTCAAAGCCTGGGACTACGAACAGCGCATCCGGCAGATTCTCAGCCAGCTGAAGATCTTTCAGCTCGATCAGAAAATCGGCGAACTTTCCGGCGGGCAAGTCAAGCGGGTAGCGCTGGCAAACACCCTTATCTCGGAGCCGGAACTGATCATGCTGGACGAACCGACCAACCACCTCGATCTGGATATGGTGGAATGGCTGGAGGAGTATCTTTCCCGCTCGAACATCAGTTTACTGATGGTTACCCACGACCGCTATTTTCTCGATAGGGTATGTACGCAAATCATCGAAATTGACGATCGTCAAATCTACTCCTACAAAGGCAATTATGCCTATTACCTGGAAAAGCGCGGTGAACGCATCGTCGTACAGAATGCCGAAGCTGACAGCGCACAAAACATCTACCGCAAAGAGCTCGACTGGATGCGCCGGCAACCGCAGGCCCGTGCTACCAAAGCAAAATCGCGCATTGACGCGTTTTACGAACTGGAAGAGCAGGTCAAACAACGCAACCAAGCCAACGACATAAAACTCTCGGCGAAAGGTTCGTATATCGGCAAAAAAATATTCGAAGCCAACCACATTACCAAAAGTTTTGGCGACATTAAGATTACCGACGACTTCAACTATATTTTCACCCGGTACGAAAAAATGGGGATTATCGGTAACAACGGCACCGGCAAATCGACGTTCATAAAAATGTTACTGGGGATCGAACAACCCGATTCAGGCAACTTCGATATCGGAGAAACGGTGAACTTCGGGTATTACAGTCAGGAAGGGCTGCAGTTTGATGAACAGACCAAGGTCATTGACGCCGTCCAGAAAATAGCCGAAGTCATAGATCTGGGCAATGGGAACAAACTCACGGCATCACAGTTCCTGCAGCATTTTCTCTTTGCTCCGGCCAAGCAACACGATTTCGTCTACAAGCTGAGCGGTGGTGAAAAACGCCGACTGCACCTCTGTACCGTGCTTATCAAAAACCCCAACTTCCTGATCCTTGACGAGCCTACAAATGATCTCGATATCATTACACTCAACATACTGGAAGAATACCTCATCGGATTTAAAGGCTGCCTGATCGTTATTTCCCACGACCGCTATTTTATGGACAAGGTGGTGGATCACCTGCTCTGTTTTCACGGAGACGCCGAGATCCGGGATTTTCCGGGGAACTACACACAATACCGCGACTGGAAATCATTGGAAGACAAACGGGTTGCCGAAGAAACAAAACCACCAAAGCCGATAAAAACTTCAGAAAAACCTGTCCAACAAGAGAAGACCAAACTCACGTTCAGGGAAAAACAGGAATTTGAGGGGTTGGAGGCAGAAATCCAACGCCTTGAAACGGAAAAAGAACAATTGGCACAACAACTCTCATCGGGGAATCTCTCGTCAGAAGAGCTAATCAACGCATCAAACCGCATATCGCAAGTCGTCAGCCTGATTGACGAAAAGACCTATCGCTGGCTGGAGCTGAGCGAATTCGCCTGACTTCTTATGCCAGAGAAAAACTATACATCCTTCAGAAAAAAGAGGAACTTCTTCGGAGTAGAAATTCTCACAGCCGGTTATGTCGCAATTACCTCTGTCATTGTCATCGTTCTCTGGAACAGACTGGATAATCCGGGTTCCTTCTTGTTGGCTCGTATGCTAATTATCAGCGGAATGTTTCTTGCCTATTCCGCCACGTCTATGCTTAACTTTGCACCGGCAACGGCTTTCGTCCGTGTCCTCTTCTCCGTAGGACTTATCACTTACTGGTATCCTGAAACCTACGAATTCAATAAAATATTTGGGAACCTGGACCACGTTTTTGCTTCCGCAGAGCAATCTATCTTTGGGTTTCAGCCGGCCCTGGCCTTTTCGAAGCATTTTTCCTCGGAGTGGATTAGCGAAGCATTCTACATGGGGTATTTCTTCTATTTTCCCATGATGATGTTCGTCATTTTGTACTGTTTCTTTTATCAACGGGAGAAGTTCGACAAATTAACTTTCATATTCTTGGGATCGTTTTTCCTTTATTATTTCTTGTTTATCTTTATTCCCGTCACCGGCCCGCAATTTTATTTTCCGGTTATAGGAACAGAGAATGCAGAAAACGGATTTTTTTTGAATGTTGGCAATTATTTTTATTACAACAGCGAACTGTTGCCCGTTTCCGGTTATGGGGATGGATTATTCAACAGTTGTGTCAGGGTATTGCAGGCAATGGGAGAACGGCCCACTGCCGCATTTCCAAGTTCGCACGTGGGCATATCCACTATACTGATGATGTGGTTATATAGAAATAATAAAAGAATAATGTTCATTGTTTTCCCGTTATACGCTCTTCTCTGCGGAGCAACCGTATATATCAAAGCACATTACCTGATTGATGTTTTTGCCGGTTTCATGAGTGCCTTCGCTTTTTATGGTTTGTTCGCGTTGTCTTTCGATAAGCTATATGGCCGCCGGGGTTCGGTTGAGACCGGAAGCCCAAATCCGACAAAACAGACAACTATTTAGACATAATTTAAATTTTGACCTGCAGATAAGTTGAGCGCTAAAACGGTTATTTAATTTTGTATCTTTGTGAGAGTCTTATTCTGCTACTCAATCAGAATCTAACATTTTATAAAACAACCAATTATGAAAAGTGTAAAGGGAACCCAAACAGAGCAGAACCTGCTGAAATCTTTTGCAGGCGAATCTCAGGCAAGAATGCGCTACACATTCTTCGCAAAACAGGCCAAAACAGAAGGGTATGAGCAAATTTCGGCCATTTTCCTGGAAACCGCAGACCAGGAGATGGTGCACGCAAAACGTATGTTTAAATACCTGGAAGGCGGAATGCTTGAAATTACAGCAACTTATCCGGCAGGAATGATCGGCACAACTGCGGAAAACCTAAAAGCCGCCGCTGAAGGCGAGAACGAAGAGTGGACCGATCTCTATCCTCATTTCGCCAAAGTGGCCGAAGAAGAAGGATTCAAGGAAATTGCCACCATGTACCGGATGATTGCCAAAGCGGAAGCAGTCCACGAGGAAAAATACCTGAAGCTACTGCAAAGGGTACAGGACGGGACCGTTTTTGTACGCGAGGAAGAGATCGAATGGTATTGCCGCCACTGCGGTTATGTGTTTACAGGCAAGAAACCGCCGAAAAACTGTCCGACCTGCCTGCATCCGCAAGCCTATTTCGAACCCAAAAACAGTGCGGATTATTGATAGAGAATGTGATGCGAAAAATGGCAAAATAAAAAAAGCGCTACGAAGAGCGCTTTTTTTTGTGACCCCGACAGGATTCAAACCTGTAACCTTCTGATCCGTAGTCAGATGCTCTATTCAGTTAAGCTACGGGGCCGTTGTTTTTGTAATTTTCGCCTGCAAAGTTAAATCAATTTTTAAAACTACACAAATGTTTTTATGTTTTATATTTGTAGGAAAAATGATTCTATGAAGAAAGTATCCGTATTAACTGTCTTATTTTTAGTTGCATTTATTGGTGCAATCTTTTCACAACATAATTTTGCTTTAAACCTGGGTTACGATCACATGCAGGCACACACCGGATTTTTAGGGGTGGAATACCGGGTAGACCACAATTTACAGAGACACACCTCGCACGGTCCTTTTACTGTCGGCATAGGCACCTACTTATACGGAGAAAACGGAAAATTCTCCCCTGCGCCGGAAATACACCTGAATAAAACCTGGAAACATTTCATAATCAACGAAATATCAGTATCAACCAAAAATATTAAACCCAGCGTGGGGATTACATTCTTTAACCTGACCCGGTTACAGTTTGGTTATAGCTTTCCCATACAACAATCTGATTTAAGAGGATTTTCTGTCGGAATCCATGTTCTTATTGGGAGATCTCCCTTTTACGACGAGATACGGGTATTCTAATCATGCGCAGACTCAAAAAAATTAGAGTTATTATGCATATTTTCGTCTAAAAACGCTTTGTTAATTACCTGAATTATTGTAACTTTGCAGTCCGATTATTAAAATTTATTACTTAAAAGTTTGATTTATAGCTTTTTATTTGCCATTTAGTCCCTTAGCCAGACAAAACGGGGAGCGAAAATCAGAACTTAATTTTATTAAACGATTTAAAAACAAAAAAAAGTGAATACTTTAAGTTATAAAACCATTTCCGTAAACAAAGAAACGGCTCAGAAAGAATGGGTTTTGGTTGATGCGAGCGGCCAATCGTTAGGACGTATAAGTTCTAAGGTGGCAAAACTGTTGAGAGGCAAGTACAAACCAAGCTTTACTCCGCACGTGGATTGTGGTGATAACGTGATTATCGTGAATGCCGACAAAGTTGAACTCACGGGCAACAAATGGACAGACAGGGTTTACTACCGTCACTCGGGCTATCCCGGCGGTCAAAAGGTATCCACTCCTGCCGATCTTATGAAAAAAAGCCCCGACAGGCTTTTCCGAAAAGTGGTAAAAGGGATGTTGCCGAAGAATAAACTCGGCGATGCTATTCTGAACAATCTTTACGTGTATGCTGGAAACGAACATCCGCATCAAGCTCAAAAACCCAAACAAATAGATATTAATACACTCAAATAATAAGATGGACGTAATAAATTCAATTGGAAGACGCAAAGCCGCTGTAGCTCGTGTATTCATGAGTGAAGGTTCAGGCAAGATCGTTATCAACAAACGCGAACTTGAAAATTATTTTCCTTCATCCATTCTGCAGTTCATCGTGAAACAACCGTTGAATAAACTCAACGTGACTGAAAAATACGATATCAAGATCAACCTGCAGGGCGGTGGATACAAAGGACAATCGGAAGCAGCAAGACTAGCTATTGCACGTGCATTGGTGAAGTTAAACCCCGAAGATAAACCTGCGTTAAGAGCCGAAGGCTTTATGACCCGCGATCCCCGCGTTGTTGAACGTAAAAAACCAGGGCGTCCCGGAGCAAGGAAGAGATTCCAATTCTCAAAACGTTAATTTTTGGATATATTCACCGGTTCTTTTGCCGGAAAGATATATAAGAACCGCACAAACCGGTTCCACTTAGTGACGTTTAGTATCTAAATCGTAAGGACATTACCGGGAATAATCGCTTCGGTAATTTACCTTACGGTTCGACTAAGAAAAAGAATGTAAACGAATAAAAAAACAACACAAACAATGGCAAAATTAGAATTTGACCAACTACTTGAGGCAGGAGCACACTTCGGCCACTTGAAAAGGAAATGGAATCCTGCAATGTCTCCCTATATTTTTATGGAGCGCAACGGTATTCACATTATCGACCTTTACAAAACAATTGCAAAAACCGAAGAAGCCGCAGCGGCTTTAAAACAAATTGCCAAAGCCGGCAAAAAAATACTCTTCGTAGCGACTAAAAAACAGGCAAAACCGGTTATTGAAGAAAAGGCACAAAGCATCAATATGCCTTACGTTATAGAGCGTTGGCCTGGTGGTATGCTTACCAATTTTCCCACTATCCGCAAGGCAGTGAAGAAAATGAGTAACATTGATAAGATGATTAAGGACGGAACATTTGACACGTTGTCGAAACGCGAAAAACTGCAAATCACCCGTCAGCGTGCTAAACTCGAAAAAATGCTCGGCTCGATTCAGGATCTTACCCGTCTACCATCCGCTCTTTTCGTTGTTGACGTAATGAAAGAACAGATTGCTGTGAAAGAAGCAAACAAACTTGGCATTCCCGTATTCGGTATTGTTGACACCAACTCTGATCCGAACGACATTGATTTCGTAATTCCTGCAAACGATGATGCTGCAAAAGCCGTAGACATGATCCTCGGATATCTTTGTGAAGCAATAAAAGAAGGCCTGGATGAGCGTAAAATTGAAAAAGCCGATGCCAACGCAGCAGAAGACCAAGAAGAGGAAGGTGCAGTACCTCGCAGGGAAAGAAAATCAAAAGTAGCTAAGAGAGAGCGCGTTAAGAAAGAAGACAAAGATGCTATCAATGCATCTGTAGTAAGCAAATACGCTAAAGACGCAGACGTTGAAGAATAATACGGACAACAACGGCCAGCTATCAGATGTCAAGATAACAGACACTTGGATGCTTCAATGTTCCAACGTCTGAAATCTACCAGCGAGGCGGTCTAAGGTCTCTTCTTTGAAATCTAAAAAGAAAACAACTTAAAAAAACATAGAAATATGGCAGTTACAATGGCAGAAATCCAGCATTTACGTAAAATGACAGGAGCGGGAATGATGGATTGCAAAAATGCATTAAATGAAGCAAACGGCAACTTTGACAAAGCAGTAGAGATTATCCGCAAAAAAGGGCAGGCAGTTGCCGCCAAACGCGAAGATCGCGAAGCAAGTGAAGGGTGTGTGCTTGCAAAAGCTCAAGGAAACTATGCTGCAGTAGTAGCATTGCAATGCGAAACCGACTTTGTTGCTAAAAATGAAGAATTCATCGCATTGACTCAACTGATACTGGATGCAGCTATCGATCATAAACCCGAGACGTTGGAGGATTTGCTGAATATCCAACTTCCCAACGGAACCGTTTCCCAGTTAATTATGGATAAGATCGGCGCTACCGGCGAAAAAATGGAACTGGGTTATTTTGAACACATTTCCGCACCATCGGTGGTTTCCTATATTCACATGGGAAACAAGTTGGCGACCCTTGTTGGATTCAACAAGGAAGAAGTGGCTGAAGACATAGCAAAAGACGTAGCAATGCAGGTAGCGGCAATGAATCCAATTTCGGTAACACCCGATACTATTCCGGCAGAAGTTAAAGAGAAGGAACTGGAAATTGCACGCGAAAAAGCACGCGAAGCCGGGAAACCGGAGAACCTGTTAGACAGAATTGCTGAAGGCGCTTTGCAGAAGTTCTACAAAGAATCAACACTACTGCAACAGGAATACGTCAAAGATAACAAACTGACCATTGATCAGTATCTCAAACAAAACAACAAAGACCTTACCGTAACCGTTTTCAAACGGGTATCGTTGAACGCATAACGAAGAGAGATAAGGGCTAAGGGCGGGACTTTAAGTTCCGCCCTTACTTTTTTTGTTACAACAGCTTTTCCATCTGCTTCTCCAGTTTAATCAGATCTCTGGTGAAGTTGCGGATGCCTTCGGCCAATTTTTCGGTAGCCATTGCATCTTCGTTCATCATCCACCGGAAGGTTTTTTCGTCAACGGTAATTTTTTCGATAGCCATTTCACGGGCCTGATCTGCATCCAGTTTTTTCGTCAGTATACCCTCTGTGGCTTCGAGCTCCCTGAGCAACGTCGGGGAAATAGTGAGCAGATCACATCCAGCCAGCTCGCAGATCTCGTCAATATTACGGAAGCTCGCACCCATTACCTGGGTTGGATAACCAAACTTCTTGTAATAATTAAATATCCCAGTCAACGAAATCACTCCGGGATCCTCCACAGCCGGTATGTCTGCTACACCGAGGTTTTTTTTATGCCAATCGAGAATCCTTCCCACGAACGGTGAAATTAATCGTACACCGGCTTCGGCACAAGCAACAGCTTGTACCTTGGAAAAGAGGAGGGTGAGGTTACAATGTATTCCTTCTTTTTCAACGATTTCCGCCGCCTTTATTCCTTCCCACGTAGAAGCAATCTTTATCAGTACCCGTTCACGGGAAGTTCCTGCAGATTCGTACAATCCGATAATTTCGCGGGCCTTGACTACTGTTGCATCCGTATCGAAAGATAGACGCGCATCGACTTCCGTTGAAGCTCTCCCGGGAACTATCTTTAAAATTTCCAACCCAAAGTTCACGGCTAATTTATCCATGGCTTTAGGAAGTTGTACCTGCCTGTCGGACGATGATTTCCGGGCAAAATCGATAGCATCGTCAATCAGGTGTCTGTACCGGGTATCCTGTGAAGCAGTATAGATTAACGAAGGGTTAGTGGTAGCGTCAACGGGTTTATAAATTTCAACCGATGAAAAATCACCCGTATCCGCAACAACCTGGGTATAGGTTTTTAGTTGCTCAAGCAGGTTCATAATGCTGAGAAATTAAATTTAACAATAAACAGTATGGTGCAATAGCGCTTATTCCGCTTCCATTGAAGCACCGGTTACAACTTCCGTTTCATCGGTTGTGCTTTCCTCGAGCTGCTGTTTCAGGTAATTGGAAATAATACCGGAACCATCCTTAGCCGAGGTAGTCGTTTCAGCAGTCTGTTGAACAGGTTGTGGTTCTTCAACGGTAACGGTTTTCTTATTTACAATCAGCTGTTTCCCTACCGAAAGCCGATCGGACCGTAATCCGTTCCACGATTTCAGCTGTGCCACCGTCACTCTATTTCTCTGAGCGATCTTGCCCAGATTATCGCCGTTGCGTACCCGATAGTATGCATTCACAGTCTTTGTTGCAGTTTCTGGATTTGTGGGTTGCTGTGCCATCGTGGCTGCATCCGTCTCCAGTACGGCAGGATCAACAGCTTTCTTCCTGACGATAAGATTTTTGCCTGCAGAAATCCGGGTAGACCTTAAGTTATTCCATGAGCGGAGTTGTGAGACAGTAACTCCGTTCCTGGATGCGATCTTCGAAAGGTTGTCCCCTCTTCTTACCCTATAATAAACATTTTCTCCGTTTCCTGAGACGGATGATCCTGACGAAGCCAGATATCCATCGGTATTTTCGCGATGCGTAATATAGTCATCTCTCCGAAAATTCATTATTTCATCTTTCTTTTCGAGAAACGCATACATCTTATTGATAGGCAAAACAAGTGCATACCGTTGATAGTTACCCGGTACCCTGTCCTTTTTAAATTGGGGATTCCACCGCCGGATATCACTTAGGGGAATATCCAGAACCTCGGCTATCTGGTTAAAGTGCACCTGATTCTCCACGTGTACAGTATCGAGGGCGATCATCTCCTGAAATGACTCTATCGGACAGATATTGTGCTTATCGTAAAAATTCATGATATAGTTCGCTGCAATAAATGCAGGCACATAACCGCGGGTCTCCCGCGGCAAGTTGTAATAGATTTGCCAGTAATCGCGCTTGCCTCCGCTTCGGGCTATGGCTTTATTTACATTGCCCGGTCCGCAGTTGTAAGCAGCAATAACCAGGTTCCAGTCACCGTAGATTGCATAAAGATCCTTAAGGTATCGTGCGGCCGCCTCGGTCGATTTATGCGGATCACGGCGCTCATCAACAAGGCTGTTTATCTGAAGTCCGTAACCTTGTCCCGTCCTCAGCATAAACTGCCACAAGCCCGTTGCTCCCACCCTCGAAACAGCCACCGGATTAAGTGCCGACTCAATTACTGGTAGATATTTTAATTCCAGAGGTAAGCCGTATTTATCCAGAGCTTCTTCAAACATTGGAAAATAGTATTTACCGATAGTTAGCATATATCCTACCATATCGCGTCGACGGTTGGCGTACATATCGATGTACTGTCTGACCACCTGGTTATAGGATAATTCCATCTCCGTAGGCATATCATAAAGACATTGGGTGTAAACACTATCATGAAAGACTACATTTGCGCCTTGCCTGCACATGTTATCCGATTTTGAAAAATCGATCTGCCACTCATGCAGTAACGTAGCCAGGTGTTCGTTCAGGCTTTCGGGTGCAACGATGGAGTTATCCTGAATATTATCTTTGTTTGGGTGCAAATTTTCTTGTGCAAAAACAATGGTTGTACTAATTATTCCACACGAAAACAGGATCAAAAAAAACTTTTTCATTCTCTCTTTTTCAGGGAAACCCGCAAAGAGCTTCCGGTTGTAATCTTAAAAACTAAAACTGCATCTAAATCCGTAAGAATCCGCCAGGTAATTTGAATCTGCCTTTTTGAAAATTACCGGCTCCACACGCATCGAAAGATCGGGGCTCACATCAAATTCAAATAATTGTGCATCTACGTAGGCATCCACAATCCCAAGCCCATAAAGTGCCACGGTTAAAATTATACTGAAATCCCGGTAATACCTGAAGTAGTTTTTTCTGTCTTTCAACACTCCGGAAAACCAATTCTTGTCTGCTGTTTCCGGGTCCATTCCGTAGGGCAACATGTTCCCCCAAACATGATCATTGGTCGGATCATCGTCCAGCAAGGCCCTTTGTGCATCAAAATAATCCTGATAATGGCTGTTATTCCAGGATATAGCGTATGAAAGCCCTACAAACCCACCGTAAAGTATGGGCAATTTCCAGTACTTTCTGTTGTATATCTGCCCCAATCCCGGAAAAATGGCCGAATATATCACGGCTTTCTTTGGATCGGGTTTGAACGTTTTTTCCCCTATGATGGTGTCTGGGAGAGAAACAACTTTAATGGAGTCAGGGTGCTGTGGAACCGTGTTTTGCTGCGCTGTTAACTGAAAGGCGGCACTGATGAATATTAAACAAACAATGTTCCGGTATTTCAGCATAAACGTTACTTCTTCATTGTATCAAACATACCGATAATCCGTTCCAAATCTTTAGCAGAGGAAAAGGGGATCGTAATTTTTCCCTTGCCGTTTTTGTTGCAGTTGAATTGAACATCGGTTTTAAAATAGTTGGAAAGGTGTTGCTTCAACGCATCAAAATCATCGACAAAGGAACTTCCCGAACGATTCTCCCGGTTCTTACCATTCTTTTTGCCAGATTTTTCATTCAACGGTTTTCCTTCAGCATACTCACGGACAATTTTCTCCACGCTTCTGACCGATAATCCATCTTCCAGGATAAGGTTGTATAGGGAGAGCTGTGCCACCGGATCGTTCATAGTAACCAATGCTCGTGCATGGCCCATATCTATTTTTTTGTCCTTCACTCCCATTTGTACTTCGGCAGGGAGTTTCAGCAATCTCAGGTAGTTGGTAATGGTTGCCCGTTTTTTCCCCACTCGATCGCTCAATTGTTCCTGGGTAAGCGAAAGTGAATCAATAAGGTTTTGATAAGCCAGTGCTATTTCGATGGAGTTAAGGTCTTCGCGCTGAATATTTTCAACCAGTGCCATCTCCATCAACTCGTCATCATCCGCAGCTTTTATGTACGCAGGGATAGAAGTCAAGCCGGCCATCAACGAGGCTCTGTATCTGCGTTCCCCGGCAATGATCTGGTAAGAGTCATCACCCTCATGCCGCAACGTTACCGGCTGAATGAGCCCTATTTTCCGAATGGATGTAGCCAGCTCTTCAAGAGACTCCTCATCGAAAACACGCCGGGGCTGGTCGGGATTAGGAAACATTTTCGAAAGTTCTACCTCACTGATGGACGTAGAGCCTTGCGATTCAACTTCACTAAAAGTAATAAGTGCGTCTAAGCCTCTTCCTAGTGCGTTTTTTTTTGCCATAATCTATAGATTGAATGGAGATTGAAACTTCGTCGAGACTGAATGAGATTGAACGGAGATAAGCTGAGAGCAGTTAATCCGCATCAATCTATTTTCGATCTTTAATCAATCTTCTTATTACAAAGTTAAACATTTTTCTCGATTAATTCCTGTGCCAACTGCATATGGTTAATGGCTCCCCGTGATCCGGCATCGTACATTAGCGCCGGTTTAGCATGGCTCTGCGATTCACTGAGCGTGATGTTTCGCTGAATAACCGTATTAAAGACAAGTTCCTTAAAGTGGCTCTTTACCTCTTCGTATATTTGATTATGTAAACGCAGGCGGGAATCGTACATGGTAAGCACAAAACCTTCAATCTCGAGGCTTGTATTCAGTTTCGATTTGATTATCTTGATGGTGTTCAGCAACTTACTCAACCCTTCCAGGGCAAAATATTCACATTGAACGGGGATAATAACGGAATCCGAAGCTGTCAAAGCATTCACAGTTATAATACCAAGCGACGGGGAGCAATCGATAAGGATATAATCGTAAGTGGCCCGCAGCGGATTCAGCAGATCGCGCAAACGCCTTTCACGATTTTCCATCTGGACCATCTCCAACTCTGCTCCTACCAGGTTAATGTGTGAGGGAAGAATGTCGATATTCTCAAAAGGTGTTTTCATCACTGCGTCAGCTGGCTTACATTTGCCGATAAGCCCCTCGTAAATCGTGTATTTCAACGTCCGAATATCAATACCCAATCCCGACGAAGCATTCGCCTGAGGATCGGCATCCACAACAAGCACATTCTTTTCCAAAGCAGCCAACGATGCTGCTAGATTAATAGTAGTAGTGGTTTTTCCCACGCCACCTTTCTGATTTGCCAATGCAATAATTTTGCCCATTTAATAATCTCCCAATTGAAAAAGCAAAATAAGCAATAATTCCCATAATTCTATGTTAATTAAATAAAACGTTCTGTTTTTTGTTGAAAAAATGAGTACTCCGGGAATAATTCTCCTTGTTAGAAATCCATCTTCCTGATTATGGTCGACGCATGCTTTCCGAAATTACCCGGCCCCGGGAAATAGTTGCCATCGTAATACATGCTAAAGTTGATTGATCATCAAAAAAACAACAAGCACTGTTTTCGGAAAAAAAAATTCTCGTTGGGTATCATTCGGCTATTCTTATAGTATATTTGCAAAGATATAATATAGAATCATTTTAAATAACTATACGGAAAGTAAATATCATTTACCTAAGACAAAACGACGGTAATAAAAAAGGAAAATGAAAACATTCATACCGCATACGGCCTTACAAGAAGTTGTATTAAATATTTCCACGGTAGAAGCTCATCTGCCCATTGGAACCCGGAGTGCGGTATCGCCCTACCCTCCCACTCCCTACCAATCATTGATTTTTTATTGCAGAAATCCGATTTCAATGAATAAAAACAGAGAGGTTGAATTCACCCAACAACCTTTGAGTGTCTTGTTAGGCCCACAAGTTTCACGTGTAAATATCAAAGTGCACAACCGATTAAAAGCAATTCGCGTGGATTTTCTACCCGGTGCAATGTTCCGGATACTAAAAGTTCCGATGTATGAACTACTTGACGAAGGTTTTAATGCAGGGGATCTTTTCGGATCAAAAATGAAAATCTTAACTGAACAACTATCTGAAATTACTGACTTGGAGGTTGGGAAAAGGCTTGTGGAAAACTTTCTGTTGGAACGGTTGCACAGTATTAATAAACAGCAACCTTTCGATAAAGCCTTACGTGCGCTGTACATAAACGACGGTAATTTAAGCATCACAAAAACAGCGTCGCTATCTTGTCTGAGCATCAAACAATTCGAAAGAAAGTGTAAAGAAAGAATCGGAATGAATCCCAAGAGTTATGCACGGATCCTGAAATTTTCGAAGGCTTACAGGCTACACGAAGCATTTCCCGAAATGGATTGGATAAGTATCGCGTACAAATCGGGCTACTACGATCAGATGCACCTGATAAAAGATTTCAAAATTTTTGCCGGGGCAAATCCGTCAGAAATTGAAAAACAACTCCGGAATACCGCTATTAAAATGCAAAAAGACCTGAACTTTTAAAGTGTCGATTTTTTACTATGCACACGGCTGGTGCAGCATCTATATTTGTTGAAATTAACATCCCCTTTAAACTGTAATTAAATGAAAATTTCAACTTATGTCGCATCCATACTGTGGTTAATTTGCAGTTTATCAACTGCTCAGGAAAACAAAAACCAGGGAAACAAGAACTTACCCCTGGAGCAATTAACAGGCTATTCTCAAACATATTATTTCAGTCCCGGCTGTAAGGAAAGGGCAGACAAAATAGCCGCCTTTATAGAAAACGCTGTTTCTTATTTCAGGAAAGAGATCGCTTTCACGCCAAAGACAACACTTTTCATACTCGCCCCGCAACACTGGGAACAATACGCCAGATTTCCTGTTTATGGAATGCCACACAACTTGGATTATTACCGGTTGGCTGTGGCATCGGAAGATAATCCGTTCTGGAAAAGTTTCTTGCCATCATTGGAACAATTGCCTCCAGCATTGGTTGAGCGCATCCAGAATGCCTATCGCCAAACCGATGGGAGCTACAGCATGCAACCTTTTTTCGACCTCTTGGCCTTACACGAGATGGGCCATTCCTATCACGCCCAAGCCGGGTTAAAAATGCATAGAAAATGGCTGAGTGAATTGTTTGTCAATATTATGCTACACTCTTTTGTCGCGGAAAAACAACCTGAGCTTCTGCCTGCTTTGGAAACTTTTCCGGAGATGGTTATCGGTGCGGGTTCATCGGAATACCGCTACACCTCCCTGGTCGACTTTGAAAACAATTACGATGACGCGGGGAAAGGCATGACTAGCAAAAACTACGGATGGTATCAAAGTAATTTTCACCACGCTGCGAAGCAAATTTACAATGCCGGAGGCAGCAGAGTAGTTAAAGAACTTTGGATAGCGTTAAAAGAACATCAACAGGAGATGAAAGATAATGAATTGGTCGACATGTTAAGGAAAGAAGTGCATCCATCGGTGGCGGATGTTTATTTGAAGTGGAACCAGAAGCAGTGAAAGCCTAATCATTCCCACAAAAATGTACTGCCTCTGTCTCCTTTTCCCGGTAATTTTTCCTCCTCAAAGAAAAATTCTTTCTCACCGAAAGCCGGTTTAAGATCATCAAACCACGTAGCTGAAGCGCTGTATTTTGCAAAAAAAGGGACATCCACCAGGTGGGGATTGCGGCACTGTAGAAACCGGAGAACAAATACTTTCTCCCCTTTCACTTCAGTTACTCCCAGGACTTGGACCTTGCCGGGACCGCAACTCATGCTTGGGCCCCTAACCGTTCGGGCAATTCCGCTTACGTTCGTATAAGCCTTCCTGAAGATATTCCATGCCCTTGCCAGAGGAACTTCAAAAAACGCTTTCGAGCCGGTATCACGGGCAACAAACATATAATACGGGACAAGCCCCAAACGGACCTGCTCTTTCCACATCTTCGACCAGGTTTCCGGATTATCATTGATGTTTCGTAACAACGGTGATTGAGTCCGGATCTGCGTTCCGGTATTCCGTATCCGCTCAATCGCCCGCCTAACAGCATCTGTCATTAATTCATCGGGATGATTGAAGTGTGCCTGAAATGCCAGGTGCTTGCCTGCTCTATTTACTTTTTCGAATAAAAAAAGAAGGTCGTCGGCATCTTTATCCGTCAAAAACCGGTAGGGCCAGTAAGCAAGTGATTTAGAACCAACCCGTATGTTTTGTATATGGCTAAACTCTTTCGATAAAAGCGGTTCTATGTAAGCCGATAAAATTCTTGCATTTGCCGTTAAAGGATCTCCCCCGGTAAACAGCACATCAGAAACTTTAGGGTGTTTAAGCAGGTATTTGTGAAGCAGAGCGGCTTCCTTCATCGCAAATTTTAGTTCGCTCATTCCTGTAAATTGCGGCCAGCGAAAACAAAACGTGCAATAAGCGTGACAAGTTTGTCCCTGGCTAGGGAAAAACAACACTGTTTCCCGGTATTTATGCTGGATTCCGTGCAGCTTCTCCCCTTCAAACAGAGGAATGTTGCTCTCCTGTCCTGCCGGATTCGGATTTAACTTCAGTCTGATTTTGTTTATCTCATTTTTAACAACCCGCGGATCTGCTCCTGATTGCAATAAATTTGTCACTTTATCGTAATGTTGTTTCGACAACATCTCTTTTCTCGGGAAAGTAAGCGTAAAAATGGGATCGTCGGGTATATTGTTCCAATCGATCAGTTGCTCTACTACATAGTTGTTCGACTTGAAGGGAAGAACATTTCCTACCACCCGAATGGCTTCAATTTGTTCGGATGATAGGTTGGATATCTGTGGTAACTCTGTAAAATTGTGTCGGGTATAACTCTTGTAATTCATTTTTGTTCTTGATTTTTCCGATGTGTAACTCACTGCAAATGACATAAAAATCACTCACATCATTTTACAAAAATAGGGAAATCAAAAAACAACCCATCATTTGTAAACACTCTTTACGCTTTTTTTTAATAATTTGGCAAGAATTTCTATTTTATTTTTTTAGATGAAATTTCCTGTCGTTTTCTCGTTTTTATTAAATATAAGTGTTACTTTTGCACATCCAATGAAAGTATTACTAACACATATCGTTCCCAGATACATCGTTATGGATTTAGTCCGACGATGCCACTAACCCTTCCGGTTTTTACGGATTTTAGGTTATAGCCGTAAAAATCAACCCTATTACGTTGCAACCGTACAAGTAAATCCTTCTTTTATTTATCATTTATAAAAAATTTTATTACACAAAATGGATGTGGAAATTTATATAGCTACTTCCGCTTACGCAAAATACGCACAGGAAGTGTGTGATTTAATATACGAATCGGCTCAGGCACGCGGTACAGGTATTGCCAAACGGAGCGCAGAGTACGTCGCGGAAAAAATAAATGCCGGCAAGGCGGTCATAGCGCTGGATGGGGATAAGCTAGTGGGATTCGCCTATATTGAGACGTTCAGCCACCAGCGGTTTGTTGCCAACTCGGGACTTGTTGTGCATCCCGATTATCGGAACATGGGGTTAGCCCGGAAAATAAAACGAAAAATTTTTGATCTTTCCAGGAAGCTATTTCCACACGCTAAAATATTCAGCATTACTACCGGACTGGCAGTAATGAAGATGAACACTGAACTGGGCTTTAAGCCGGTAACCTTTTCCGAGCTTACCGACGATGAAGAATTCTGGAAAGGTTGTCAGGGTTGCCGGAATTTCGATATTCTTCAACGCAACAACTACAAAATGTGCCTTTGCACAGGGCTATTGTACGATCCGGCACAGAAAGAAGTTGCAGCCAGTTCGTTTGCAAAAAAAGTAGTGAAACCGATCATAAAGAAGAAAGCTCCGAATAAAATGTATAAAAAATAATAATCACGGTTATTTGCTGTTCGCCTCTCCGGTTCAATGCAGGGCCAATAGCCAACAACAGGTAACCAAAAAGCCTAAAATATATGAAACAAAAAGTAGTTTTGGCATTCAGCGGCGGTCTCGACACTTCATTTTGTGTGCCGTATCTTATCAACAAACGCAATTTGGAGGTACATACAGTAATTGTCAACACTGGCGGTTTTTCAGACCAAGAGCTGAAAGGCATTGAAGAGCGTTCCAAGATCCTGGGAGCGTTATCCCATACAACAATTGATGCCGTAAACGATTATTACGAAAAAGGCATCAGGTATCTGATTTTCGGCAATATTCTTAAAAACAACACCTACCCTCTTTCTGTCAGTTCCGAACGTTTCTTCCAGGCCCTATCGGTGCTGGAACACGTAAAAAAAATCGGTGCCGAATATGTTGCCCACGGAAGTACCGGTGCCGGGAATGATCAGGTACGCTTCGACCTGGTTTTTGAAGTGTTGGCTCCCGATGTAAAGATTATCGCTCCTATCCGGGAGTTAGGGTTATCGCGTCAGGAAGAAATTGATTACCTGAAATCGAACGGATTTAATTTTTCTTGGGAAAAATCGAAATATTCCATCAACCAGGGGTTGTGGGGAACAAGTGTTGGTGGCGTTGAAACGTTGAAGTCATCAGGCATTCTTCCCGAAGAAGCCTACCCCTCACAAGTCTCTGATCACGGCGTGGAGCGAATAAAGATTGGTTTTGAAAAAGGAGAACCGGTTTCCCTGAACGGTGAGAAAATGTCACCCGTAAACGTTATCCGCACACTGCACAAATGGGCATCCCGATTCGGTATTGGCAGGGACGTTCATGTAGGCGACACCATTATCGGAACAAAGGGAAGGGTTGCCTTCGAAGCTCCGGCACCTCTGATTCTGGTAAAAGCACACCACTTGTTGGAAAAGCACGTGCTTACCAAGCAACAACTCTATTGGAAAGATCAGCTATCGAACTGGTACGGGCAGTTGATGCATGAAGCCCAGTACCTGGAACCCGTTATGCGCAATATTGAAACGTTTTTGGATGACACCCAGCAGTTTGTTACGGGTGAAGTGGATGTAGAGCTTCGTCCTTACCATTTCTCGGTATTGGCTTGCAGCACGGATTACGATTTGATGAATCCGGTTTTCGGAGAGTATGGTGAAGTGAACAAATCGTTTACCGGACAAGACGTCATTGGTTTTACCAAGGTAATTTCGAATCCGTTGAAGATATATTATACAATTCATAAATAGTCTTAATCGATAAAATGATTAAAGTATCCATTGCCGGAGGGACCGGCTACACTGCCGGCGAACTGCTCCGTATCCTGCTGAATCATCCCGGGGTGACGTTAGAGTCGGTAATCAGTTCGAGCTCCGCCGGAATGCCGGTTGCCGGTATACACCGTGACTTATTGGGCGAAACCGACATAACGTTTTCCGACAATACCGGACATCCGGATGTCATTTTTCTTTGCCTCGGCCACGGACTTTCACGTGCCTTTCTTAACGAGAATGATATCCCTGCGGCTTGCAAGGTAATTGACTTGGGAAATGATTTTCGCAACGATCCGGTGTTTGGTGAGCGGAATTTTGTTTTCGGGTTATGCGAACTCAATCGGGAACAAATCCGCAAAGCAAACAGCGTGGCCAATCCGGGGTGTTTTTCCTCGTCAATCATGTTGGCTTTGCTGCCGCTGGCAGCGTTGAATAAGTTGACGGACGACATTCACGTACATGCCATCACCGGATCGACCGGTGCCGGAAAAAAGCCTGTGGGCACCACGCATTTCAGTTATCGGGACAACAATATCTCCGTTTACAAACCTTTTACCCACCAGCATTTAGCGGAAATTGAACGAACGTTAAAAGCTGCCGGAAACAAGGTGCTGCCACCCATACAGTGGATTCCCATGCGCGGTGATTTTACCCGGGGGATTTTCGCCAGTGTGTACACCCGGTGGGATAACCTGATGTCCGAAACCGAAGTGATCAATTACTACAAGGAGTATTACAAGACCTCGCCTTTTGTTTTCGTTTCGGATGAGCCAATCAGCCTGAAAGAAGTGGTAAACACCAATAAATGCCTGCTTCACATCGGATTTCACAACGGATATATTCACATAACTTCTGTTCTTGACAACCTGTTGAAGGGAGCATCAGGACAAGCAGTACAGAATATGAACCTGATGTTCGGGCTGGATGAGACCATGGGATTAAGATTAAAAGGAAGCGTATTTTGATTCGCTCTGCCGACTGAAGCCAGACTTTAAGATTTTTGTATGTCTGGTGTCTGAAGTCTGCTATCAAATAATTAATAATTCACAATTAAAATGAATCTGTTTGACGTATATTCTTTGTGGAATATTGAACCTGTCCGCGCAAAGGGTTGCCGCGTATGGGACAGGGACGGTGTGGAATACCTCGATTTTTACGGGGGGCACGCCGTGATTTCCATCGGCCATTCCCATCCTGTTTACGTAAAAGCCATTCAGGACCAGGCAGTAAAAATCGGGTTTTATTCCAACTCCGTTATCAACAGCCTGCAAACAGAGCTTGCCGAAAAGCTGGGGGAGCAAAGCGGTTATCCCGATTATTCGCTTTTTCTTTGCAACAGTGGGGCCGAAGCCAATGAAAACGCATTAAAACTGGCCTCTTTCCACACGGGGAAAAAGCGAATAATCGCGTTCAGTGGATCGTTCCACGGACGCACATCGGGTGCTGTTGCCATAACCGACAACCCGTCGATCCAATCGCCTTTCAACACCGGGCACGAAGTAACATTCGTCCCCCTGAACGATACCGACAAGATACTGCGTGAACTGGAAAAAGGCGATGTCGCAGCCGTTATCGCGGAAGGAATTCAGGGCGTAGCCGGAATTTTCGTTCCCGAGAACGGATTTATGCAACAGCTTGAAAAGGCCTGCCATAAACATCGTGTGGTTCTTATTCTCGATGAAATTCAATCGGGATACGGCCGTACAGGACGTTTTTTTGCGCATCAGCATGCCGGTATCCGACCCGACATCATCACCCTGGCGAAAGGAATGGGTAACGGCTTTCCGATCGGAGGCATGTTGATTTCACCTGAATTTAAAGCAAAAAAAGGAATGTTGGGAACCACCTTCGGAGGGAATCACCTGGCCTGTGCTGCGGCAATAGCCGTCCTGGATGTGATGAAAGGAGAGGCGTTGGTTGAAAATGCATCCCAGGCAGGTAACTATTTGCAAGACGAACTATCGAAATTAAACGGAATTAAAGAAATTCGCGGCCGTGGATTGATGCTGGGAATTGATCCAGCCCCCGAATACTCCGATATACGCGACAAGTTATTGTTTAAAAGTCATATCTTTACAGGCGGAGCGAAAAATAACGTAATGCGTTTACTACCCCCGCTTTCGGTAAAGAAAGAAGAAATCGATATTTTTTTGAAAGAAACAAAAAAGCTCTTGGAAGTTTAACGTTAAAAGTCTATGGTATGAAACATTTCACCTGCGTTCAAGACATCGGCGACCTATCGTCCGCCCTGCAAAAAGCCAAGTACACCAAGGAGAATCCGTTTTCCGACCAGCATCTCGGAAAAAACAAAACCCTGATGCTTATCTTTTTTAATTCGAGTTTACGCACCAGGTTAAGCACACAAAAAGCCGGGATAAACCTGGGTATGAACGTTATTGTGCTTGATATCAACCAGGGGGCATGGAAGCTCGAAACAGAGCGTGGAGTAATAATGGATGGCGACAAGCCGGAACACATCCTCGAAGCTATTCCTGTGATGGGTGCGTACTGCGACATTATCGGTGTGCGTTCGTTTGCACAATTTGAAAACAAATCAGATGATTACAACGAATTGATTATCAATCAATTTATCCAATATTCCGGGAGGCCGGTTTTCAGTATGGAAGCTGCCACGCGACACCCGCTTCAAAGTTTTGCCGACCTTATCACCATTGAAGAATTCAAAAAAACGGCCCGACCGAAGGTTGTCCTCACCTGGGCACCGCATCCGAAGGCGCTGCCCCAGGCAGTCCCCAACTCGTTTGCCGAATGGATGAACGCAACGGATTACGAATTTGTAATCACTCATCCGGAAGGATATGAGCTGGACGATAAGTTTGTAGGCAAAGCCATCGTGGAATACGACAAGGAAAAGGCCTACCGGGATGCCGACTTCATTTATGCGAAAAACTGGGCGGCGTACCGAGACCCGAATTACGGAAAAATCCTAAGTACGGACAGATCCTGGACGGTTGATACCCCCAAAATGGCCCTTACCAACAACGCTTATTTTATGCACTGCCTTCCCGTACGCCGCAACATGATCGTGACCGATGAGGTCATCGAAAGTCCGCAGTCGATTGTCATTCCCGAAGCTGCCAACCGTGTGGTTTCAGCACAAACGGTCTTGAAAGAAATCTTGCTGGCACTATAACACTAAAAAAAATTACCGTATGTCCATCCACCTTAACAACTCACTTTCTGTCGTAAAAATTGGCGGAAACATTGTCGATAACCCTGAAGCTTTAACTGGTTTCCTAAATGACTTCCACCAGTTGAAAGGAAGGAAATTACTCGTTCACGGCGGCGGAGTAATGGCTTCAAAAATGGCCGAACGACTGGGAATCAAGACTAAAATGGTTGAAGGCCGACGGGTTACGGATGCCGAGACATTGCAATTGGTAACGATGGTTTATGCCGGATGGATCAACAAAAGTATCGTCGCTGCCCTGCAAAAAATCGGATGCAACGCTATCGGACTTTCGGGAGTTGATGCCAACTGTATTCCATCGGAACGCCGGAACCCGGAACCCATCGACTTCGGATTCGTAGGCGACCCCATCACCTGGAAAATGGACGGGAAACTCCTCTCCACTTTCATTGAAAACGACGTTATCCCGGTTTTTTGCGCAATCACCCATGACGGCAACGGTTCGCTGCTCAACACCAATGCCGACACAGTGGCCTCATCGCTTGCCGTAGCGTTGTCGAAGCACTATCGCACTACGTTGTATTACTGTTTCGAAAAAGAAGGTGTTTTGCGGGACATCAATGACAAAAACAGCCTGATCCCATTGATAAACCGGGAAGCATTTATCCAGCTGAAAGGGCAAGGCGTGATTGCCGACGGGATGATCCCCAAGCTCGATAATTCATTTAACGCCATACAGGAAGGCGTATCCGAAGTTGTGATCCTACATGCGAGAAATTTACTGAAGAAAACAGGGACAAGGTTAATTGGATAAAAGTCAAGATGCCCATGAACAAAGAATATATCCGTCGTTCGGCCAACCTGCTGAAAGAATTGGTTTCTCTGAAATCTTTTTCAGGCGAAGAAAAAGTGCGGAGTGATTTTTTGTGCAGCTATCTTTCCGAAAGAGGGGTAGAGACGGAACGGTCAGGCAACAACATTATTGCCCGTCAGCCACACCACAACATGGCGAAGCAAACACTAATGCTCAATTCGCATATCGATAGCGTAAGGCCTGCTGCAACCTATACTTTCGATCCGTTTAATCCGCCTTTATCCGACACCCACATTTTCGGGCTAGGCAGCAACGATGCTGGGGCAAGCGTAGTTTGTCTGTTGCAGACGTTCTTGCATTTTTACGAATCTGAACTGCCTTTTAACCTTATGTTGGTTTTATCCTGCGAAGAAGAAAATTCGGGGCCAAACGGGATGACTCGTCTCGCAAAAGAACTTCCAGACATTGATTTTGCCCTTATAGGCGAACCGACTGGGATGCAGGCTGCTATTGCCGAGAGAGGGTTACTGGTTATCGATGGAATAGCTTCCGGTGTGAGCGGACATGCGGCGAGAGACGAGGGCGTGAATGCGCTGTATATCGCCCTGGAGGATATTCAGACGATGAGATCGATTAAGTTTGACAAGATATCACCGACAATGGGCGAAGTGAAACTTACCGTTACACAGATTTCCGCCGGTACGCAACATAACGTTGTTCCGGATAAATGTACTTTTGTAGTGGATATCCGTCCAACCGACCAATACACCAATCCGGAAATCCTGCAACTTCTCCGGGTTAACGTAAAAAGCAAACTCTCCGCCCGAAACCTCACAAACAAAAGTTCGGCTACGCCATCCGATCACCTGTTGATAAAAGCAATCGGGCAATTAGGAGTGAAAACATATGTCTCCCCCACTACTTCGGACTGGATGCGTATTTCCTGTCCGGCCATCAAAATGGGTCCGGGCGAATCGGCCCGCTCCCATCAGGCCGATGAATTCGTGTTGGTCAGCGAACTGGAAAGCGGAATAGCCGGATACATCCGTTTTATCGAAGAAATGACAAAAATCATCAAATAAAAAACTCTTCCGTCAATCAGCGGATAGATTTAGAAAGAGAAACTATGGCAAAAATCTGGAACAAAGGCTTCGATGCCGATAAGTCAGTAGAAAACTTTACGGTGGGAAAGGACCGGGAATTCGATTTGCGGCTGGCAAAATACGACATCATGGGTTCGATGGCGCACATAAAGATGTTGGTAAAAATCGGATTACTAAAAAAAACCGAAGAAGAAACATTGCGCCTGGAATTGCAAAAGATCCTCGCTGAAGTGGAAAAAGGAAATTTCAACCTCAACACCGATGCTGAAGATATCCATTCGCAAATAGAGGCAATGCTCACCGAAACGCTGGGTGAAACAGGGAAGAAGATCCATTCTGGGCGCTCGCGAAACGATCAGGTATTGGTGGATCTGAAGCTTTTCTTCAAGGACGAAATCCGGAAAATAAAAGCAGATGCCTTGCAGCTTTTCGACTTATTGCAGTTGCTGAGTGAAAAACACCGATCGGTCCTGCTGCCCGGATATACCCACGGACAAATAGCAATGCCATCATCTTTCGGACTGTGGTTCGGAGCATACGCCGAAACGCTCGTGGACGATATGCATACACTGGTTTCCGCGTGGCGGGTTGCCAATCAGAATCCTCTCGGTTCTGCTGCCGGATACGGTAGTTCATTCCCACTCGATAGAGAGATGACCACACGTGAACTCGATTTCGAAACCCTGAATTACAACGCGGTTGCAGCACAGATGGGAAGAGGAAAAACCGAAAGGATCCTCGCTTTCAGCGTAGCGTCGTTCGCATCAACGCTTAATAAGCTGGCTGCCGACAACTGCATGTATCTATCTGGGAATTATGGATTTATCTCCTACCCTGACAACCTGACTACCGGATCGAGTATTATGCCGCACAAAAAGAACCCCGACGTCTGGGAGCTTATCCGCGCGCACAGCAATCGGTTACAAAGTCTTCCCAACGAAATCGCCCTGATGACCACCAACCTGCCCCACGGATACCATCGTGACTTCCAATTGCTGAAAGAAACTCTTTTTCCGGCACTTGAAGCGTTGCACACGCTCTTCGAAATGACTCATTTTATGCTTTCACACATTTCAGTAAACAAGAATATTTTGAAAGACGAAAAATACCGCTACCTCTTCACGGTGGAAAAAGTCAACGAACTTGTCCTGCAGGGTATTCCGTTTCGTGAAGCCTACAAACAAATCGGGCAGGAGGTGCAGGAAGGTACTTTTGCCTTTCAACCTGTTCTTAACCACACACACGCGGGAAGCATTGGAAATTTATGTACGAATGAGATTCGAACAAAAATGGAAAACGCAATGAAAGGAATCTGCTAATTTTCTTATGGGGCTAAAAACGAAAAGCGACAAAACTAATTAAATAAATAATAACTGAAACCTAACACTGGAGCGGGAAAGAAGCGAACAAGTGCCCCCGAGCGGCGAAAAACGAAATGTAACATTGCATGACATTCGTGTTACATACGCGTTCGATTTGCAGCCTTTAAACAGCGTTTGATTTACATTTAAGCGCCGTTTGAAGGCTTTCCTTATATATTTACCGGAAAGTACACCGGAAAAGCGATACGGCGCACCGGAACACATCGAAAAAACAAAGGTGATGACTTAAATTGAAATCGGAAGCTCTAAAACAGCACTAATTTATGAAAAGTGATTTTTTGGCCTTAGGCTCACCCTTAGGCTTACTATTAGACTTACCTTTTATAAGCACTAAAATTGGGAGTTTAGGCTTACTTTTTGGGTTAAAAATGTGTCTATTGAGTGGCGGAAATATACAAAAATATGATGTTTATTGGTTAAAATATAGTTAATGAGTGGGGGAAACTGTGTTAATATTGAAATTGCCGGCAAAATAAACATAATTGTAATTTGCTTATAATTAGTCGCATATTGTATATTTACTGCATGAATAATCTGTAAAATGTGTGTGGGATGGGAAAAAAGCGAGAAAAAAACGGAAAAAATCTAATAATACGTGTGTTTTCTCCGTTTGCTATTTATTGTAGCCTTTTAAGCTGGCGTTCTACTTCATCGAACCGATCTTCGAGAAGTTTAAGTCGATCGAAATATGTGGCGTTTATGTTGGGGAAATGTGCCGATATCTTCAATTCGGCATAAAAGAAGTAGTGGAGTTCGCTTTCCTCAAGCGTAAAGTTGGGATAATTGTGCTTATCGAGGTTGTCGGAGGTTAGGACGATAAATCCCCGGCTTAATCGGTTTCTTATCCTTTTAACATAAGTCTTACCCTCGCTATCAACTACAACATAGACATATTCATCTCTGATATCGGCCCACTCTGCCCGTTCGAGCTGGCGAATAATCAATACATCTTTGTCATAAATAGTGGGAAACATACTGTCGCCACGGCTGCGGATAGCGTAATAAGTGGCCGTTCTGCTGTGCAATGAATTCGCCGGAACTGTAATATGGCCGAGAGGCTCAATATAGTCACCGTTTAATTGGCCGGATCCGGCCGCCGCCTCGATGTCTATAATGGGGATATCTATTAAATCTTCACTTCTTGCTTGAATGTACGGCACCTCCTGCCCACTGATTATAGAGAGTTCGTGTCCTTTTCCTTTCAGCATTTTGCCTTTTCCAGTTAAAAGCCAAGTTGGATTAATATCCGGTATTATCGATAATATATTTTCGATAGCATTTGAGTTTAGGGGAGTTTCTTTTGCTTTTCCTCTAAAATTTGCAGAGGTCATACCAATATCCTTATAAAAACTTTCTTTCGGAATGTTTTTATATTCAAGTATTTGTATAATTCTCTCTTTAATCATCGTAAAAATATTTGCGATTTATTTTGATAATCGAAAATATATTTTCTATATTTGCAAAACCTTTCAGTTGTGAAAGTTCACAAAAGTAGAGAAATAATTCAATATGACACAAGAAAAGCAAAATAAAATTTTAGTACCGGACGGAGTAAGGACAAAATTAAGAGACTTGTTTAAAACGTCGTATCCCACTGTGCGAGGTGCATTGAACGGGGAAACAAATAGCGAACTGGCGCGAAAAATACGCCACACGGCCATTGAACGATTTGGAGGTGTGGTACTAATACGAGAGTTGTGAAAATTAAAAAAGTTGGTGTAGTATGAAAGCGAAACTGATCCTGGTAAGCTTTATGGCATCCTGGATAGGATTGTCGGTTGACACGGAATATTCGCCGCTGTGGGCGAGCATTGCGGCTGTGACATGGTTCCTGATATCGGGCGTGTTGTTTTTACGCGCCTCCCGGAGGGGTTATTACAAGAAAATTGAAAAACGATTTAAAATTGATGAATTATGAACAATGAAACTAAAAAACAAAGCGTGTTTATGCAGATGCACAATGGCACAAGAGCCGGAGAAGGCTCATTCAATGTGGGACTGCAAAAATTATTCTATTTGGCGGATATGACAAATAGGCACAAACTTATTAGTGCTTTTCCAGAGTTCTTTGGGGAAGAGGTTCCAGAGTTTGGTATAGAAAAACCCACTAAATAGACCCGATGAAGGAAGAAGTAGCGAGGGTGACTCGGCTGGTGGGCAACCGGAAACCGGCCTGATGAAGATGAAGATTGATGATTGAGAGTTAAGGGTTGCCGTGAAACTTCCTATCCCGCGAAAGCGGGAATTAAGCAATCAGAGACACTTTGGATAGACAGAGGGATTTCCCGGACGGCATACACACCTGGTTCGAGTCCAGGGCGGGAACAAAAGATAGCTAAATGGAATGGTATAACAAGATAATGTGTGTGACATTTTCCGAACTGACGGAGAGTGAATCCGGGCCACAGGTAATGAGCGAAAGCAATTATGACAAACTCGTTAATACTCGAAAACTCAACGTTGTCCGCCCGGGTAAGGGGCTGGATAATTACGCACTTATTGAATACGATACCATGCCGCAGCGATTCAAGGTAAGGTTTGACGAAAAATGGGGAAACCCATATGATAATTACAAGGAAAGCATGATGTTATCTGAAATTGAAAAAGATTCAGACGCTCGAAGTTTCTTCGCGGAATATGAAACGGAGGACGGCGTTACCATACCGGACGAGCTGCAAGAGGAGTATGCACAAAATGCAGATGTTTTGAACCTGCTGGTTATGATGGTAGAGGATAACAAGAAAATGCGTAAAAGGATGCAAGGTAGTGCGGCGGACGCATGGTCAAGCATTTACGGCACGGTTGAACGGCTTCGAAAAAATCCGGGGCACACGCTACCGAAGAGCCACCCCCGTCTACGCGACAAAATAAACCAGTACAAAAAGGAAGGTTATGACTGTCTTGTTTCAGGTAAACTCGGAAACAGGAACACTCAAAAGATAACAGAAGAGGCGGGCATGTTTCTCGTGATGAAAAAACGTTGCCGGGTGCCAGTGATGACCGACAAGCAGATATGGGCGGAATTTAACCGGGTGGCAGATAATTACGGATGGAAAAAATTAAAGAACGAGGCTTCCGTAACGAACTACCTTAATGCCCCGGAAAACATACAACGCTGGTATGATGCCGTATATGGCGAATTAAAAGCGTTTCAGAAGTTCGGGTACAAACATCAAACCATGTTGCCGGAGAAACGCGACTCGCTGTGGTATGGTGACGGAACGAAACTCAATCTTTATTACAAGGCTTACGAAGACGGCAAACTGGTTGTGGCAACCACGCAGGTTTATGAAGTGCTGGACGCTTACAGCGAAATGTTTCTCGGTTATCACATTTCCGACTCGGAAAACTACGAGGCGCAATACAACGCCTACCGCATGGCGGTGGAACTGGCACAAAGCCGCCCGTTCGAAATTGTTACCGACAACCAGGGCGGGCACAAGAAACTGGATTCGTCAGGATTTCTGGGCAGAATTTGCCGTTTGAAGCGTCCAACCACTCCGTATCGTGCTACTGGAAAGTCGATAGAAGCCGTTTTTGGGCGCTTCCAGGCGGAAATATTACACAAGGATTGGCGTTTCACAGGGCAAAACATCACGGCCACATCGGAAAAAAGCCGCCAAAATTTGGAGTTTTTGCAAGCGAACAAGGAGAATTTATATACCCTCGACGAACTAAAAGAAGCCTACGCCATCGCCCGCGAGGAATGGAACTCTGGCAAACACCCCGCAACCGGAATTTCACGCCGTGAAATGTACCTGAACTCCACCAACGAAAAAGCCAAACCGGTTGACAGGCTGGACATGATTGAAATGTTCTGGATGATGACGGCAAAAGCCTCCACGTTTACCGATTGCGGCATTACCATAACCATAGACAAGAAAAAATACACGTACGACGTGTACGCCGGGGATTTGCCTGACTTCGATTTCCGGAAAAAGAACATAGGACGGAGGTTTTTCGTGCAGTACGACCCGCTCGACCTCACGCAGGTGCGCCTGTATGTGAAAGACGCCACCGGTACCCGGTACGTCACCGACGCGCTCCCGTACGTAAAAGTTTTCCGCGCCACTCAGGACGCCACACAGGAAAGCAGTTCTTTCATCCGACGGGTGGCCGACAAAGAACGGGAATTGCGGGTTGAGAATCATCAAAAGAATATGGAACTGGAACACGAATGGGGAGTCGCGCCAGAACAATTCGGGTTGAACAGGCCGGAACTGAAAGGGATAGGCAAGAAGGCCCAAGCTGCAAGCATGAAACAAAGGAAAACAAATGGATTTAAAGAAGTCAAGGCCAGGAAACGGGAAACCGTGGAAGTGGGAGAATGGGAAAAAAAGATCAGCAACCTCACGTATGACGAGGTTGCCCAGTACGATAAACTATAAAAAATCAAACTATGATTAGCGAAGAGAAGAAACACGAGATAAGCGCCATGCTACTGGCGTATTGTGACAGGTACGGGAGCCGTAACAGCGCGGCCATGAGCCTTAAAAACGTAAGTCCGTCAACCGTGTCATCAATCCTTAACGGAAAATGGGAGTACATTTCCGACGACATGTGGAAGAGCATCCGGGCCCAGGTGTCTGATGCCGGAAACCTAACCGATTGGCAAGTGGTAGAAACGCCAACTTTTAAAGACGTGTATTTCTGTTTGCAGAACGCACAGGATGAAAAAGGTGTTACCTGGCTGACGGCACCGGCGGGAAGTGGCAAAACAACCGCGGCGGAGCTTTACCGGAGTGAACGAAAAAATGTGATATACCTCCTTTGCGATGAAGACATGAAGAAATCCATTTTTGCAATCGAACTGGCCAGGGCGGCTGGAATTCGCATTAACACGCAAAAAAGTGCCCGCGAAAAAATAATGCTGGTGATTGAGAAGATATCCGAAATGGATTCTCCCCTGCTCATCTTCGACGAGGGCGACAAATTGTCGGATAACCTTCTGTATTATTTCATTACTATTTACAATCACTTACACAGGAAAGCGGGGATTGTGTTCCTGTCAACCTCGTACATGCAGCGGCGTATGGAACAGGGCCTGAGGTACAATAAAAAAGGGTATCAGGAACTGGAAAGCAGGATCGGACGGAAATTTTACGAAGCCGAGCCAACTTCGGCACACGATGTTTATGCCATTTGTCGCGCTAACGGGCTGACGGATGAAAAAATAATTTCCGGAATCGTTAAAGATGCCTCATCGTGCGGATTCGACTTGCGGCGCGTGGATAAGAAAGTAAGGGCGGAAAGAAAAAAACAGCAATTAAAAGGTAATTAAACTCCATTTAAACGGTAAATAATGGCACGGGCATATTCTATAAACGAAATTTTAAATAAAAAATACAAGCTGCTTGATTTTCGCGGAGCATGGTTTGATGCCTTCGGGAAGCCTGAAGCGCGGGGCGTTTGGTTTGTGTACGGAAATTCATCCAACGGCAAAGGTTCATTCCTGTATCAGCTATCGATGGAGCTGTCCCGCAATGGACGGGTAGCTATTAATGAAATGGAAGAAGGAAGCGCCAAAACAGTGCAGGATACACTAAGCCGTCACCGGATGGAAGATTACGCCGGAAAGATTCTCATTATCGATAACGAACCGATGGAAGAACTGGCAAAGCGCTTGAGACGTCATAAAAGCCCCGAATTCATAATCATTAACAGCTTTCAATACACGCAGTTGAATTATCGGCAATATATAGAGTTCAAAGAAGAGTTTAGAAGCAATAAACTGATTGTTTTCTCAAGTCACGCAGACGGCAAGCAGCCCGCTGGCCGCGCTGCGAAATCGGTTATGTATGATGCGGATATGAAAATATGGGTGGAAGGTTACCGGGCTATTTCCAAAGGGCGATACATCGGAGAGAAAGGATATTTTGACGTATGGCCGGAGAAGGCGCTGCGGTATTGGGGGGAGAGAGTTCCGGAGAATTACTAATTACTAATTGAAAACCAAGGAATATGAAAGCAGTGAAAAACTTTGCAGAGTTCTGGTCGCTCATTAACCGGATGCCCGGAGCACATGACGGATTAAAGGAGGAGCTTGTCTTGTCGTTTACCGACGGTCGGACGGACTCATTACGGGAAATGCGGGAAGACGAATACAAACGCATGTGTGCGTCTATGCGCGAAAGTGTGAACGGTGGCATGTCGGAGGAGCGCTTACAGATTGAACTTAAAAAACGACGGTCTGCTGTATTGCATCGGATACAACAACTCGGAGTGGATACTACCAGTTGGGCAAACGTGGATAATTTTTGCATGCAGCCGCGCATCGCGGGAAAGATATTTCGCCGTCTTACCATTGAAGAGTTAAGCGGACTTATTCCAAAACTGGAAAATATTCGCAGGAAACAGCAGATCAAAGCCCCACGTGTGCCTGAGGAGTTATTGGGGATTCTGATTTCGGTAAACTGAGGTTGGATAACTGATTGAAAATGGAAGCAGGTGATATGATGAATGTAGTGAAATCGAAACGGATTACGGAGGCGCAAAGGGAGCGCGAGCGCATTCAGTTATCGAAAAGTGAGGTTGAAGGTCGGATTAAGAATATTTTATCCTGGTTGTCGCTGCATCCAGTGACCGATCCAGAGTGGGATACTAAAGTGCGTGAAATGCACGTGTGGGAGATCAGGCTGGAAACCATCAGCACTCCGTTGAGACACGATGAAGTTGTGGGAGATGATTTCAGAATAATTACTAATTACTGATTATTATTACTTGTCATGGGAGCACAAAAATTACTTTTTCCCGACCTGGATAAACACAAGTCCAGGAAAGACCGTAACCGGGACCCGTGGGGACGTTACGACACCAGGGAGCGTTTTAAAGCTTATGAGCAAAAAATTGAACGGTTGCGCGCAACAATCAAATACCTGACGAGCGTAACGACGGCGAGTGCCGATGCAATCCGCAAGCGGGATATGGAAATTGAAAAATTAAAGAATATCATAAATAACCGCGATAATTCAGATTATCGCCTAAAAGAAAGATAATTATGGCAAAAAGAGCAAAAAAAGTGATCCACAGCGGGATCACGTCGGAACAAATGGAAACGGCGATAGCCGAATATGCAGCTGCAGATGCCAAACTGGCAAAGATCAACGCCACAATGGACGAACAGTTTACCCGAATCAGGGAAAAATATCAGGATGATATCACGAAGCTGACTGATACCAAGGACAAAAATTTTTCGATTGTACAGGCTTTCGCAATGGAGAACCGGGATGACCTGTTTGCAAAGAAAAAATCGATGGACAGCGCACACGGAACATTCGGGTTTCGTACAGGAACGCCAAAGCTGAAGACATTGCGCGGTTTTACCTGGGCATCCGCACTGAACCTGATCAAAGCGTTTCTGCCCGGGTACGTTCGTACCAGTGAAGAACCGGCGAAAGACAAGCTCCTTGCCGACCGTGAGTTGCCGGAAGTGGCTGGAAACCTCGAAAAGTGCGGCATCGAAGTGGTTCAGGATGAAACGTTCTTTATAGAACTGAAAAAAGAAGAATCAGCCATTGCCGTATGATAAAACAACCGGAATATACTTACGAACGCGAATCGACGGTGTGGTGCGTAGTACACTGGAAAAAGTTGGATAACAACAGCTATTCCGGTGAAAAGATCGCCACGTACATACTGAGGGATGATGCGCGAAAAGAAGTATTCCGGTTAAACGGATGGACGGATAACCGGATCGAGTTTTCAACCAACTGGAACGGAAAGCTTCACAATAACGCTTTTACTTCCATCCGGCTATGGAATGAAAAAAAGTACGTCATTGGCCGCGATTACGATGTTTGGCTAAGCCACATAAGAAAAGGATTTGCCAAACTGGTTGCGGTTAAACGAATGAAGCTTCACCAAATTAACGAATACATTGCCCGGATTGATACCGGATATTCAGCGGACGAATGTCAAAATATCATCCGAACGATGTATAAAAACAAACGCATCGACTGGAACACACAAGATTTGGCGCTATGCCTGTTTGTGTATGTCGATGAAAAAAAGAATTTATTTAATCAATAAAATTAGAAAATTATGTACAACTGGTTTGAATGTAAAGTGCGTTACGACAAAACGCAGGAAAACGGAGTGATAAAAACCGTTACGGAGCCTTATTTGGTGGACGCCCTCTCCTTTACCGAGGCGGAGGAACGGATTGTAAAGGAAATGGAACCGTTTATCGGCGGCGTGTTTTCAGTTTCCGATATCCGGCGCAAAAAGTTCGCTGAAACTATTTTAAATGAAAATGGCGACCGTTATTATAACGCCCGACTGGCATTCATCACGCTTGACGAGAAAAGCGGATCGGAAAAGAAAACAGCCGTCAATATGCTCGTACAGGCTTCGTCCCTGAGGGAGGCCATGGACATTGTTGAAGGTGAAATGGCAAAGACGATGGTTGATTACGACTTTATCGGTATTACTGAAACCGCTATTGTAGATGTTTTTCCCTATTCTGAGCAACCGGAATAATCCACGACGGTTCTTGGGCGGGGTTCGATTCCCCGTCGTGGAGCAAAATTTATTAACACTAAAAATTAGACCCTTATGAACGATTTAGCAAGTTTTGCACTCATGTTCGGATTGCTATCGGTAATAATATCTCTTTGTTTAGTTGTAGCCATTATAGAAGCGAAAAACTCAAAAAACCATGATTAGCGAATTTTCAAGTAAAGTAGGCATTCCTGTAGAGGAAATTCTCGGCAGGAGCCGCGAGCGAATGGCTGTCGATGCAAGACATTTATACTGGCGGCTGCTCCGCGACAAGAAAAATTTTACGGTAACGGTCATAGCCAGGCTTAACGAAAGAACACACGCCACGGTTGTTCATGGACTTAAAAAAGCTGATGACCTGCTGGAGACCGGGGATGCGTATACGGTAAAAATGTGGGATAAGATTAAGGATATTCTGTAAGATAAGTTATGAGCTACACACCTACAGCTAAAAGCTATTTTTCAGGAGGGGGACTAATGGACTTAGGGCTACTAAATGCCGGAATAGATATCATACAGTCGCTCGAAATAGACTTAACTTGTGTTGAGACTTTGAAAAGGAACTTTTCTCACAAGATAATACATACGGATATTAAGGATCAAAAGGTTTTGGATCAACCTAAATCCGATATCATAGTAGGCACTTACCCTTGTAAGAGATATTCTACAATAGCGGATATACATGGAACCCGAACAGGAGAAGAATTGTTTCTTCATTTTTTCAGACACATAGCACTTGAAAAGCCAGAAATGTATATATGCGAGAATGTGCCAGGGATGAAAAAATTCCAGATAGTGATGGAAGCTATGACAAAGTTACCCGACTACTATGTGAATGTATTTTGCCCGGTTAATGCTTTAAACTGGCTCCCTCAAGACCGAAAACGTCTTATAATATTTGGAACAAAAAAAAGATTCTCCATAAACCCTCCTAAAAATCAAAAAAGAGTACTGCTGTCTGATATAATTGAAGAGTGTCCGGAAATGGAAATACCTGATCACGTACTTAACAGGATCCAAGGGAAATATAGAGACTATCCAATAGTATCTGACCCATACGATCCAAACAGCGTAGCCCCCACTTGTGTAGCCCATTATGCAAAGGATAGGAGCACAAGGCTTGTAAAAGATCGCTCACATCCATTGGGCGTCAGACCGTACTCAGTTAAAGAATATGCGAGACTACAAGGCGTTCCGGATTCTTTCTACTTCTCCGGCGGTGATAACGATGCTTATAGAATGATCGGTAACGGTGTGCCCGTAAATTTAGCTGAATGGATTGGCAATGAAGCAATAAAATATTTTAACGTGTAAGTGAACAAATATGATCATAGCAGTAGATTTTGACGGAACGTTACATACTGGTCAATGGCCGAATATAGGAGCTGCGGCGCCATACGCTGCCGAAATAATGCGTAGGCTTAAAAATGATGGGCACACCTTGATTATCTGGACAAGTCGCGGGGGTGAACTGCTTATTGATGCTGTTAATTGGCTTTTGTCGCATGATATTCCATTTGACCGGGTAAACGATAACTGCCCGCTTAACACAGAAAAATACGGCTCCAACTCGCGCAAGGTTTATGCCCATTGCTACGTGGATGATAAACAGGTAGGTGGGTTGCCGACGTGGCCGGAAATTTATGAATGGGTTACGAAACTGGAACAACAATATAAGCGCTCTTCCTCGGGTACAAAATTTTGATTTTCCTTAATCCACTCGGTTTGTGAAAATAGGGCGGTTTTTTATTCTAACATATTGATACTATAAAGAATATTATATATATATTTGCAATCGAAACTATGAGACATACGATGGATGTAGAATTTGAAATTCGGGACTACTTCAGAAAAGATCAGGAAAAAATAATGATGGCATTCAGGCTTTCAGATTCCATTCGATCTCAATTGAAAGATATACGTTCTTCGGGGAATGAAGTTGAAATTGCTGTCAGGGATTTTTTTAAAACAAAATTATTCCCAAAGTATCATGTTTCAGATGGGCATATAATAGATTCGAGAAAAAAAATTAGCCCACAGTTTGATATTATAATCTCAGAACAATCTCAAAATCCAGTATTTTACACACTCGAGGATAAGAGTGAGATTTTGTATTATGAGTCTATATATGCATTCGGAGAAGTAAAACGGTCTTATTATAGAGAGGATATTTTAACTAATTTCTCTAAAAATGTAGAAAAAATAAAAACAGAATTCTATAGAGAGCCTATCAATCCAAATGTTTTATTATCATCCGGAGCCAAAATTACACTTGGACAAAAAATAACATCTTTCAAATTAAGAAATCCCATTTTTTCATTTTTGTTTATTGTTGACTCATGTGGTCTCGATATGAATAAACTAAAAGAAGACTTAAGAAATATAAAGTCAAATTCAGCACCAAACATTATCGTATTTAACGATTTAGGTATAATTGTGAATATTGATGCCGTAAAATTCCAAAATGGTAAACTTCAAATCAACTTGTATCCTGAATTTGTCGAGAATGGGGAATGGTATTTTTTAAAATGGGATCATCCGGAAGATATATTAGCATTTCAATACATGCTTATTATTCAACATCTGAATGATTCATTGCTGGGCACTCCAAATCTCATTAAGTATGGAGCAGAAGTTTTTGATTTTTCATTACATAATTTTCAAAAAATATGAATCTATCTATTGATACCATTAATCGTGTCATTGCTCACACAATTAATAAGAAAACACAAGAGTTTGAAGCATATGCAACAACAACAAATGAATTGTTACGGAATTCATTTGAAGATCAAGTAGTATTGAAGAGCCGAATTGTTGATGCGATTAATAATTCAAGAAAAACATTCAAATTAGAATTTGAGGATACCTCAGAGGGTAGTGTAAAAAGAATGCTTGATGATTTTAATAATTGGGACGATTCCAATTTTATAAATAAATCTATTGTACTTGCTGAGAGGTTAGCAGAATCTCACTTTAGAACAAACATACCAAGCGGTTATTGTATAATTGGAAGCGGGAAAGATAATCTACATAGAGATATATTTTTCATAATAAAAGCCGAACCACAGGAGGTTTTTAATATTCAAGAAAACACATTGCATTTAATTAAAAATGTTTTTCTTTCTCCAGCGAAAGATTTTTACAAAATAGGTTTGTTTATTAGAGAACGGGAGCGATTTATCCCCTATATGTATGATGATTTATTCACATCTCAAAAAAGAGATTTAACAGAGTATTTTTACAGTAAATTTTTGGGATTAACTACTGATAGAAATGACGAAATAAAAACAAAAAATTTTTATAATGATACAAAGAAATTTGTTGAAAGTAATATTTCTGAAGCAAAAGATCAGGATGGAATGCTAAGAGCCCTAAACGTATACATGAGAGAAGAAGATGGCAGTATTTCTGCAACAGATTTCAGCGAACGTTATTTCACAAATTTTCCAGCTGAGATTAAAAGGAAATTTGATAGAATTGTCGAAAGAGACTATCCATTGACATTTTCTAAAAATATGCGACTTTTAAACCAAAATAGTTTAAATCTTCAAAGAGTTAATATAAATAGCAAACTAACTATCTTAAGCAAAGGTTATGAGATAGATAACATATTCGAGAATCCAACTGTTGAGCAAATTGAGCCATTTTTAAACACTGGGATGAATGGAGTAGTTATTTGTCTTAAGAACGCTGAAATTATTGGTGACAATGATTAATTAATTATTAATTATCGTGCTGCCGATTGATCTTCAAACTCCGTCCTGAAATCAATGGTGTAAATAAACAGCCCGTTGCGGCTGTTTTCTTTTTCCTGCCGCGTTCTCGAGAGCGTGTCGAAGTGCGGAGTACCAAAACCTTGCAAGGCGGATTGAAATCGCAGTGCGAGTTTAAGTTTTGTTTTTTCATATTATAATTTAGTGATTTAGCCGCTCCGGTTTTTGAAAATTGGGGCGGTTTTTGTTCCTAAAGTATGTTATGTAACATGTTTTTCACTGTTAAATCCTTTTGTTTTTAGAATTGTTTGTTTGTAACTTTGTCGAAAATATTATATATTCAAATTCGCTTGCTATGGGGTACTTTTCAGAATATATAGATCGATTTGCGAATTCTACGTTTGAAGAAATAACAATAGAACGGAAAAAACAACTCAAGAATATCTCTGAAATTAGAAACCGAGAAATTTTAGTGTACGCAAGTGACCAAACTAAAAATGCACGGGTAGAAATATGGCCACCAGACTTATTGGTTTTTAAAGATCAGCTATCATACGTCAAATCCCGTGAAATTGATATTTTATTGGAAACCCCTGGGGGTATTGCGGAAACCGTGGAAGACATGGTGAACTTGGTTAGGGGCAAACACGATAAGGTTGGGATAATTATACCGGGTTGTGCCAAAAGCGCTGGGACCATTTTTGCCATGGCGGGAGATGAGATACTTATGAGTGAGTCATCTACACTTGGCCCGATTGACGCCCAAATAATGATGCCAAACGGAAAGCGGTTTTCTGCTGATGCTTTCCTTGATGGCCTCGAAAAAATAAAAACCCAAGTTTTAAGAGATGGACTAAATCCGGCTTATATTCCCATACTCCAAAATATTTCACCCGGGGAAATTCAGCACTTTGAAAATGCCCAAAACTTTTCGAGAACATTAGTTAGACAGTGGTTAAAAACATATAAGTTCAAATATTGGGAAACTCATAAAAGTACGGGGCTGCCTGTTACGGAGGAGGAGAAAGAGAGTCGCGCTGACGAAATTGCCAGTAATTTATGTAGGCATTCTGATTGGCTAACGCACGGGAGGTCCATAAGAATAAATGACCTTGAGGCAATGCGCCTAAAGATAAGTAATTATACCGAACACCCCGAATTGGAGCAAGCGATAGAAAGATATTATAACTTATTGAGACTTACATTCGAAAAAACGGGCATTTATAAAATTTTTGAAACTACTGACTCACAAATATATCAATCAATTGCCCAGGTTATACCAGCGGCTCCATCTATCCCCTCAAATGGTACACCGGAACACGCCATAACGGATATCACGTGCCCGCAGTGCCAGTCTCATTATAAGGTACAGTTTAACTTGAAGGAGGGTGTACGGTTACAAGAGGGCTGTGAACCATATCCAAAAAATGGAGTCTTTTTATGCAAAACGTGTGCGGCTCATATAGATATTTCTTCTGTTCGTCTTCAATTTGAAGCGCAAACTGGTCTAAAGGTAATATTATAAACAATAGAAAGATAAAAAATGGAAACTATAAAAAAATACGATTTTTCTATCATATTCGATGAAATAGAAAAATATAAGAAAGAAAATACATGCGGTGGGGTAAATAATGAACTTAACATACAATTTGAGAAGAACGACGAAATCTATAAGTTTTCAAAAATGTGCTACGAGTTAAATGAAGAAAGCAAACAGGTAATTTACCACACTTTCTCATGATACCCTAGATGTGCGGCATGGCCCAGTAATTTAAATTTCATAGTGGATAATTCATAAATAAAGCGGGAGTTTCCCGCTTTATTGCTTAAATTCCCACGAATTTCTTATTTTTGCGAAAACAGGTTAAGCAATTTTATGGCACGAAACAAGTCACTACTATCGAGACGGGACGAGAAATTGATACGTCGGTACCACTATTGGACAGAGGTGGAACGATTGCGTTTCGATGACGCGTTACGTATATTGAGTGAGGATGAGTTTTTTATCAGTGAATCGCTTATCATGCGAATTATCCGCAATAACTGCGATAAAATAAAAGACATATCGGTTAGCCCGGTACCGCGGGTGAGAGTGCCAAAATTGACAAAAAGACATTTGGAGAAATTGAAAATTGAAAATTGAAATTTAAAAAATGGGAGAACATTTATTTTCAGCGCGTGAAATATATGTCAAGCTATCCGGTGATCCGAACGCGAAGTATGTAAAAATTACAGAAATCAATGTTGTTAATGAAATTCCCGGGCCTCTGCTTTTAGAGGATTATACAAAAATAAAAGCCCTTGCCTATCAAAACGGGACTTTCCAGGAGATAGATTTATAAGAGAAAGAGACGATGCGCACATCGTCTCTACTTTTATATAAGAATATCCATAACCGTGACGGTGTAGGATTGTTCGTACACTTTTATGCCGTGAGGCATGTTGTAAAATACGCTTGAGGAGCGTTTGAGCGGCATAAAGTATTTATCCAGCGTCTCACCACTTTCATCTAACAATATTTTTCCGGCAAAGTTCTGTAACAACAAATGTACTTTTTTTGCAAGCTGCATGCGCTTAACAGCCTTTGAGCTGAACAACGCCTTTGTATTCGCATCCATGCCAGGGATGTGATGCGTATCGTCGTAGCAATCGATTGCCAGTTTTATGTCTACCGTAACATCGCCTTTTTGCGACTTTCCAGCAAGGTTTTTCCAGTCTTGCGCTCCGCGGATGCCGATTAAAATGCAGGGAAACGTTACCGGATAAGTGTCCTCCTCTGAATTGAGGTTTAACTGGCCGTAATCTTCATCGATAAGCGCAATTTCCGGCATATTGTCGGCAAGCTGCTTTTGAAGGGATAAAAATAAAAGTTCCATTTTAGTTGTGAGTTTTTGGCGTTTACATGCCGTTTGAATACTATTTAAACATGATTTTTTCAAGTTCTGAATCGAGTTTATCCCGTAATTTATCGTTCAGTTCCTTGCTTTCACCGATAAACTGGCGCTGAGGCATGTGAATGGTTAGCCGCTGTTTTTTTGTGAGTGCAAGGCCTTTCCAAAATTGAGCATCAGGCGCCTTCGGGTTATCCTTTCCCCCGTTGGCATAAAATTTAGCCCAGGCGAATTTTCGCATTTTTGGCGTAACGGTAGGATTAATGGTCCCACCCCAGTTATGGATGGACGCATATGGCAGGTTGTTTTCCACGACCACTTTGCCGTCCATGGGCGTGTAGCGGATGGATTGGAATAAATGATCGATACCGCTCAGCAGTGTTCCGTATTGCGATGCCGCCGATTTTCCTCCCGATAGTTCGCGCTTGCTTTTTCTCCATTTGTGCAAGCCATTGTTGATAAAGCCGCCTTTTCTGAAGTTTTCCTGAAAATGGTCTTTTGCGATGCGTCCGGCATGCACGGGCATTTTTGTTCTACGAAAATTATCAATTTCTTTTTTCTTTCTTTTGACTTCGGAAAGAAATTGGCGTATGTTGGCCTCGTTGGACATGATGTTTGTTTTTTGCAGTTTCAAATTAATTACATACCTTTGTGTAAAGGTTCGCCGAAAGGGCGCGATAGCATCAAGCTTGTGCAACCTTTTAATCGGGAGTGTATTTTTTACATTCCCGATTTTTTTAATTGTTCCACAATCCACGCCCTGTTATCGTAATTCTTTTTTGTTATCCTAAATGCTTTGCCATTATGAACAATATAGCACTCTTTGATGGTTCCACTCTCAAAGTCGCCGGATCGCCATCCGATTCGTCTTGCGACATCGATGCGGTTCACTTCTTTATCCAAAAGGTGTTTATCAAAGTCTATTATAACGATGCTGCACCCCTGCCCTTTTGCAGTCACAAATCCGGCAGTAATGCCTTTTGACGACTCCACCCGCTTTGCGTCTGCCAACAGGCCGTTTATCTCATATTCTGGATTTTTTATGCCATCTTCGTTGCGAACATGCTCACGGACGCGTATTTTCATTTTCGGGAAGTTTTCCACCAGCGTGCGCCCCGCTCTTTTATTGTCTTCCAACTCTGAAATATCCGCCCGTTCATGGATGAGCAGTCTTTTGCCGGCTACCTTGTCACGCTTAAACTCCTTTAGCTTCTTCCGTTCCTCAATTTGCTTTTGTACAAATTTTTTGACAATCGGCGACAGCTTCTTGTATGCCATATACCCCAGGGCAAAGTACGGATGGGAAAAAGAATAAAGCATCGCATCCTTACCTGGATTATTATCCAGGCCTGGCACAGGTTTATATTCGGGAAAATTTGCTTCCTCAGGCACCTGTGTAACCGGTTTGTCAGTACTTCGCAAGCCGCATTTACAACCCCAGCGATCACCGGGACGGTGTTTGTTCCATACCGGATCACCAACGGGTCGGATCATACCCCAAAATGGCACATGATCTTTACCAGGAGTGATGGCCGTCGTCTTTACCCATTCGAGGTTGGGCAATATATCCTTTTCACGCTCGAATTGTCGCCAATCGGCCGCGATGTGCGCCCTTTTCACAGCCGTATTGTATTCTGTTCCCAGCCAATGCTTGACGTGGTGATCGCGTATGTCTTGCGTGTCATCCTCCCATTGGGCGAATGATTTTAATTTTCCATCCTTGTCAAGTAACTGAGCCGCCATATCGTTTTGAAAACGGTGTGTTTTGAAAGCTGCGAAAACTCCGTTATTCCGTCTTAGTTCGTTGTAAAAATCGAAATCCGGATCGGTGTACTGCCGAGATTCAAAACCCTTGTCCGTGGCATCGTTATAGATATCCCAAAACTCATTGAACAACCCTTCGTCTATTTCGGTCATGGGGTTGTATTTTTTCTCGTATAGCCTTTTTAGCGCGGCTTTTATGACATCGTTGTTGTATGTAAATGATGATGAGACATCTTTTTTGTTTGAAACGTGGCATGCCGCATCTCTACGGTAGTCCGGTTGATCGTACAGGTTGTTTAATCCCAGTTTGAAGCCGCCCCGGATTTTCGAGCCGGGGCTTTTACGAAAAAAGGCCGTTTCCCGATGTTTTTGAGTGAAGTGGTTTTTTCCTTGTCTTCAGACTTCTCTACGGCAGGGATAAATTGAGCGGACGATTGTATTTGTTGTGCTTTTAACTCGTCGTAATTGACTGGTTTTTCGATGCCGTATGTTTCATAGAAATAGTCGTCACTAATGGGCAGCCCCATGGTTTTTAACTGTGTGTCGATTGTAACGCGTTGCGATAAGTCTTTGTCTTGCGGAACAACGAAAGCGAACTCGCCACCGGCGGTGTTGATTCCCAGCGACGCAAAGATGTCCGACATTTGATAATTGAGCAAATTGAGGATAAACTGTTTGTCGGTTTGCTCAATCCGTTCTTCCACCTTTTTATGGACGGTTCCGAGCGCCTGTGTGCCCTTATCCCCGGCCTCGGTGGTAAGTGTATTGCCGAGAAACAGTTTGCTTATCTCAGCGTTGCAAAACTCGCTGAACGACTTATACAGGTCGGAACTTCCAGCCTTGGAGTTCAGATCATGAATTTGGAGTTTTGTTCCATCGGGGTGTACAAGTGCGGAGTTGGCCCCGCGATCAAAAAGATCGGCAATGAGTTTTTGCCGGGCTTCGTCGTCTGTACTGTCGTACGTGCCCTCGAGTAGCGGCATGCCGTAAATTTCGGAAAATTGCGCCCAGTCGGCTATGGAGTTGCGTTTGTAAATCACATACGGCGCGGCGGCCTGCATCAGTCCCAAATTGCGCGGTTCTCCGATAAATAATAGATCGGAAAATTCCTCAAACGGCGTACCTTTCGTATCTCCTTGATTTTTAAGAATAATCCGATTTACCGGATCGAAGTGTTTGCGAGGAATAAGGTCGTAGCCAATCCAGCCGTTTTCGATGTAGAACTGCACAAGCGTGTTGCCAAGGATGGGCGTGTCCAGCGCATCCTCGAGAAAAGAGTAAAACCACGGAGAGCGTAATTGTTCCGCTATTTTTTCATCCGTTTTCCCGTTCCGTTGAAATTCGATGGGAATGGACAAAACGGCGGACTTTCTTTTTTGAATAACGGCACGCAGATGCGCATCCGTAAGAAGCTCATCCACGATGTCCAGCCATTTTACGCGGTTGGGGTGTTTTATGTTATCGGCCGCCTTGACTGCCGAGGTGTAGGACCCGATATCGATGCTTGTCCGGTTTGTTTGCGTGAGAACGATTATCTGTTTGCCAGTATCGGAGGGAACGATGCGTTTACTTTCCTTTTTCATCTGTGGTTATTGCGTTTGGGATTCGACTTCATGAAATAATTGCCCCTTACGGTTTCGGTATCATCGGTAACCGGTGCACCGGGTATTCCGGTTTTTCCCGCCCGCACGGCCTTGAGCCATTCTGTAGCGCGTTTGTATCGTTCCACCCGAATTGCGCTAATCTTTTGTGGGTTGTGGATGCTGAACATGTGGTAAATGGCAATGTCCATGGCCATCATCATAACCAACTGGTTGCGATCATCGTTACGGGCAGAAAAAAGTTGATCACAGTCGTAACGGCCGGAGAGCTCGCTCGTCATTTCAAGAATGGCGCGATCTTCGCATATTTCAATAAGGCTCTCATCGCTGCGGATTAAGGAATCCAAAATCTCGGCATGGATGGAGGCGTTGTAATCGGTTTTTTGTAGAAATTCGCTCATCGTCTATGTTTATTTCTGCGGGTAATGGATGTCATAGGCACCCGCGTCATTGTTAATTCGTCTAATTTTTGGAGTAATTTTTTATAAGCCCCCTGGATGCAGTCGGGGCCGTCGGCGTTGTAGGGTAAATGCAACTCGAACAATTTGAATTGGGTAATTAACTCGTCCATGTGCGGGTTATCCTTTTCGTCGATATTGAAAATGAGTTGTCCGTCGCGGTCGAGCGGTTCCAGATCAGACTCGATACGTGTCGCCTTATCCGTTTTCTTGTCCTCATCCGGATTAATTACCAGTTGTACGCCCAGCTCCTTTTTTCTTTTGTTTACCAGTGGCTTGAAAACTTGCTGAAAAAATGGGTCTTGGAGTTTGTTGTTCTCCATGAAGTTGTAAATGGTTGTTTTTTCGCCCACGTAATCGTTTAGCGTAAAATACCAGTCGATAAACACGGAGTTTAACTCTTTCGCCTGAAAGCCTTTTATAACATACAACTTCTCATCGAGCCAGCCGCAAACCCATACGCCCTTAGTGGAGCTCTTTTTTGCTGTTTTGCTTTCACCCGGAGCAGGATCACCATAGATAACCACGTATTTGAATTTTTTGAGCGGCGGGATTTTACCGAATTTGAGGTTTTTAAATATTTTACCCTCTGAAACCGGGTTATTGAAGTACTCTTTTTGCGCGGCACGGGTTGAGATTTTCCCGAGTGTACGGTCGATATCTTCCTCCTTGTTTTTCGCCTGCCAAGTACTTTTGCCGTCTTTATCGCGGATATTGACAATATCCCAATGGTCGGCCTTTGCTCCGGCACGGGTAATACAGCAATCTTTGGCGATAATGTTGCCGCACCAAACTATTAAGGTCGGTTCGGAAATGGAACGTGTGGGATAAACCGCATCCTCGAAAAATTCCCAGTTCTTTTTTACGGTTTCGGGGTTATTAACCGCCTCGTCGGTATCGTAGTCATCGAATAGCTCAATGTCCGGACGTATTTCCTCGTTGCGGCTACCGCGTGGTGCGGAACCGATACCAATGCCCCGAAACGCCACGCCCTTGCGTGTTATAAATTCCGATTCCGTCCAGCTTCCGAGGTTCATTTGCTCTCCGTAATAGGCTTTGATGCGACCGTTGCTTTCGAGGTTGGCTCGATATGGTGCGAGCAGACGTCTGGCCGCATCTACCGTGGCAGCGGTCAGCAGTACGTTGAACTTTTTGCCGGTGAGCGTCAAATACATTACCACAAACATTACCACGGTACTCTTCGCGAGCTCCCGTGCCCACGATAGTACTTCGTACCACTCCGGATTGTTAACCAGCCGGTTTATGGCCCGGATATGGAAAGGTGCGAATTCGTATTTGGCATATTTAGGGAAAAAGAACTTGATCCACTCCACCGGATTCGCCTCCAGCTGAATGCGGTGCTTCTCAATCTCCGCCCGTGTCATGTTTTTGTCTACCGGCGTAGAACGCATTATGTCCTCCTTGTACTCCTCCCAATTACGGAGGGCGCTTCTGTCCTCCTGTTTCATCGTAAGCTGTCTTTAATAAAAGCGTCGTAAATGGCGGCAATGTCTTTTGCCTTGTCTAGATCCACGGGGCGGAGCCACTCGATGAACTTTGTGCCGACTTCACAAATGTCTTTAATGCCGACATCGCTTTCCATCTTGTTTATGGCTGATGCCAGTTTGCCGAGGATGTCCGCCTCCTTGCTACTGGCAAATCGCTCGCCATCCGCACGCTCGGAAATAGACTTGTTTATTTCGGCCACTTGGCGGTAGAGCATGGCGATTTGCTCTTCGCGCGTGAGCGTAAGGCTTGTTTTCAGCGTTTCCCACTTCCCGTCCTTAATCCACCTGCTCACTGTCTGCCGTGTGGTACCCACACGGTCGGCAATCTCGATAATGGTTAAGTTTTCTTTCAGGAAAAGCGTTTTCGCCCATTCTTTTTTTTGTTTCGCTGTTAGTTCTGCCATTTTACACATGTATTTATATGCAAAAATGCACTAAAAAAAGAGGTGTGTCAAAACAGGAATTCATGGTGTATTTTTAAAACTCCATCATTACTCTTTAAATGGTAATGATGGATTTATGATTTTTTGAAGTGAAAAAATAGGCTCATTTTTGCAGTGCATAAATATTCATTTACACGCAAAAGCACGATGAGTAAATTTTTCAACATCATAGCCGGAAAAGAAAGTTGTCTGATTCTCCTGTATGGAGCCATAGGCGAATTCGAGGAGTTAAAATCAGGCGATATCGCACGGGAAATATTTGAGGCGGAACAACTGTATAGTAAAATAGATGTGCGTATAAACAGCAATGGAGGCGATGTTGATGGTGGTATAGCCATATTCAATGCGCTGCGGAACAGCAAAGCGGACATAACTATTTACATTGACGGCGTGGCGGCATCTATAGCCTCTGTAATTGCCAGTTGCGGCAAGCCGGTTTATATGAGCAAATACGCGCGCTGGATGATTCACGGCGTAACCGGCGGAGTGTGGGGAAACAAGGAGAAAATAAAATCCACCCTCTCGGAAATCGAAACTATTGAAAATGATTTGTGCGATATCTACTCCAAGAAAACGGGCTTATCGGTTGACCAGGTGCGCGCCACCTATTTCGACGGCACTGATCATTGGCTAAAGGCCGATGAGGCTTTGAAACTTGGATTCATAGACGGTATTTATGATGCAGACCCGCTTCCGGAAGAAAGCACTCCCGACCAGGTATATCAAATTTTCAACAATCGATATTTTAATTCTAAAACGACTTCAATCATGTACGAAAACTTAAAAAAAAGACAGCGTTTTGCCAACTGTTCCACGGACGCGGACTTCGAAAAAGTCATTGATGAACTGGAAACAGAAGCCGGAAAAGTGAAAGGGCTTGAAACCGAAAACGAAACACTGAAGAATGAGAACGACGCTTTTAAACAAAAAGAGGCCGATACTCACAAGCAGGAAATTGAAACGATACTGCAGAATGCCCGAAAAGAGGAGCGTTTTGGCGAAAATGAGGTGGAGAGTTACCGCACTTTCCTGAACAAAGATTTTGAAGCGGCCAAGGCTGCCATTGAAAAACGCATCCCCAAAAAGCGTGTTGTCCAAAACATTCTTGACGATCACGATCCGGAACACAAAGAGAGCGCGTGGGAAGCGAGGATGAAAGAAATTAAACAAAACTTAAAAAAGTGATTTGACCATATGAAACTAAAAGGAATCATCATGTTAATTACCGCATTGTTGTTCAATGTGGTTGTGGGTAGCGCAATAGGATTTGCGGTTGGTATTAGCCCTGCACTGGTAGTAGCCGGGGGTGTGCTGTTGAGTTTAGCCGTTAAACCGTTATCCGGTGTGCTGCCAATGGCTATTGTTATTAACTCCGCGTATAACGGGGAGGTACTGGAGAAGTTGTTAACCCGGGCGACAACGAAAAACGAGCTGGTCGAGCGCGGACTTATAAAACTGGTGCCGGAAATTTCAGATAAATATTACATTCCGAGAATGCGTACCGGAAAAATGTTGCAAAAGCGCAAGGAACAACCTACTGACGAGGATGGCAAAGGCAATTTCAACATTGACGAGCGCTTATTAAAACCGCAGGAATTTATGGCATTCACGACATTCAACCCCCGCTCGTTTGAAAAATTCTGGAGGCCGTGGCAGCCCAAGGGCGAGCTTGTTTTTGCGGAACTGCCGGTAGAGGCTCAAAACAAATTGCTGGAAGCAATGGCAAACGCCGTTGATTTCGAGTTGGGTGGACATTTCATAAACGGCATATTCGGAGACGATGACGATCACCTGTTTGACGGCATTCTCACCCGGATGTTGTCCGACAAGGACGTGATCAACGTGCCCGTTGGAACCGCCGTGAAAATGGTGGACAAACTGACCGCCATCCGAAGGGCAATCCCCAAAACGATGCGCAACAATCCCGGACTTCGTTTGCTTATGAGCATAGACGACGCGGACAAGTACGACGACGAACTTACCCGCCAAACCTCGAAGGGTAAGGATTTTACCGACAAAAACCCCGAACGCTTCAAAGGTATTGCCATTGAACCGCTGGCACAGTGGCCCGACGGCCTGATCGTGGCCACCATTACCGGTATGGACGACGATACCAACCTTTGGGCAGGCTGCAATCTGGTGGACGATTACAACGTGATACAAATCGCGAAACTGACCAACGCGGGCGAACGCTATTTCTTTAAAATGCTGATGAAAGCCGATACCAATACGGCGTGGGGAGAAGAAGTAGTAATGATGGATGCGCGCGAGAAAACGACGGTATCCGTTGCCGGCGGAGCGGTGGTGTACAGCGCATATGTAGCTGAACTCTCACACGAACCTGCATCCGATGGAGAGATTGTAAGTTTAACCGGCACTCCTGAATTGGGCGCGCGTCTGGTTGTAACCAACACCTCTGCAGCCAATAAAATGGTAGTCGCAGGCATTGACATTGAAAAATCAACAACCGCAATCCTTGCGTGGAGCGGGACAGCCTGGTTTAAAGCATAATTTTTCTCTTTCGTAATTCTTTTTGATTTTCCCGGGGCGCGGCGCACCTGGCCGCACCCCGGTTTTTTAAGTACTCGGATATGAGAACAAGCAACAAGGGAATTGAATTGATAAAGAGTTTTGAATCGCTACATGACGGAGATTTACACCTTATAGGTTTACAGCCCAAAATGTGCCCTGCAGGATTATGGACAGAAGGCTGGGGACGGCTTGTCCTTGACCAGAACGGCAATCCGTTATCAGGAATTGAGAATAAGGGAAAAGCGTACAAATTCAGCAAGATAAAAACAGAGACCGAGGCTGAAGCTGCCTTGAAAGAAGACCTGGTTGTACGGGAAAACATGATAAACTCTCTTAAGCTGCAGCTTTCACAAGGTCAATTTGACGCTCTTGTTTCTTTTGCTTATAACGTTGGCTTTTCCAATTTGAAGAACAGCACGCTGTTACGTCATGTCCGCTCAAATGTATATGATAACCGGATACGTGATGAGTTTGCAAAGTGGAACAAAGCACGTGTAAATGGAGTGTTGAAGGTTTTGCCTGGGCTAACTCGCCGCCGTGCTGCGGAGGCGGAAATGTATTTTGAAAAATGAATTTTGACGTGAACATAATCTTGGACCTTATCATGCCGGCCTTGACCGGGATAGTTGGGTGGATTGCCGGAACTAAAAAGCGGAATAACGACTTCCTGAGTGATTTGCAGGAGTCAATTAATCTTCTGTCCGAAAGGAACAAGGATTTGCTTCAGGAGGTTGTTACGCTCCGCGGTGAGAATGCCGATTTGCTGTCTAACCAAAAAATGATGCAGGGTGAAATTTCACAATTAAGGGCTGAAAACAAGCTGCTGCGAGATGAAGTTGAATTGTTGAACGAACGCCTGACAGGCATAAAAACCATTACCCGGGCAAAATGAAAAAAATCGTGTTCATAGCCTTTTTGTTGCTGCTTATCGGTTGCAAAACAAAGCATCCGGTTATCCAGGTACCGGTAAAAACGGTGGAGCGGAAGGTATCAACCCTGGTGCCTATTTATATCCCCGGAGATTCAGCCTTGTTGCGGACAGTCTTTGAATGCGACTCGCTTAACAACGTTTTGCTGAAAGGCATTAGCGAGCAAAAAGGCGGCAATGTTGGTAGCACCATCAGATTTAAAGACGGCGTGATGGATTACAAGGCGGACTTTAAACCGGACACGGTTTGGCTCCCCAGTGATACAATCTACATTGAAAAAGACGTGCCCTTTCTTGTGAAAGTTCCCAAAGTGGAATACAGGCAAACGAAGTTTCAGGCCATTTTCTTTTATATAGGGCTTATTACGGCCGTTGCTCTTGGAGTATGGCTGGTTATCAAATTGAAATTTAATTTTTTAAAACTGAAATAATATGGCAGAATTAGACGGAATTATTTTGCATTTGGCAAAACTGACAATCGCTACAAAAGAAATCGGTTTAATATCCGAAGAAGGAGTCGACTGGGGTGGTGATGAACCGCAATATACGGAGGTGGTGGCTGCACAAACCCGTTCTGTGGTGAAGAAAATCCTTAAAAAGGCCGGGACAAATGTAATGACCTTTAAGCTTATTGAACTAAAAGTACAAAATCTCATCAATGTGATGGGTGGTGAAGCTGACGTCGCCACGCCGGAAAAATGGCTTGCACCGAATTCGCCCGTAACCATCGAGGGGCCTTTAAAATTGGAAACAGTAACCGGTCAGATTGTGGAGGCCACAAAAGTATCTTTATCGGGTAGCATACGCGGGACCATCGGAGGGGATGATCCATTGAGCGTGGATTGTGAGGTGACTATAATCAACGACGGGTTAACATCCCCATTCTCAATAACAAACACGGCTCCGGCTCCCTGATAAATGAACGAGGAACTTAAAGCCACCGACGGACTGCTTGATATCGGGATATCCATTCCGTTACGCCCCGTCAGGTTTAGAAAATGGAGTATAGTTCCCCGGGTAACGATGAAGCGCCCGCCCTTGGGCGGGCTTCTTCGCATTTTAAGGGTATACCTGGAATTAAATGTCACACCGGATGAACTAAAAAAAATGAGCGAGGAAGAGTCAAGAACTTTTATGGCCAGACATGGGAAAGAGGTGGCCATACTGGTTTCCTTATCTGTTTGGAGTGGTTTTTTCTCGGGAAAATTTGCACGCCTGTTAGCGTGGTGGCTTTTGTGGCGATGCCACCCGAATGTATTGTTTCATGCCGCTATGGAATTTTCAGACCGGATCGATTCCCAGTCTTTTACGACTATTATCAGATCGTACGCAAGCCAAAATCTGATGCGTCCAAATCTGAGCCACGAAAAAAAGAGGAGTTAGGACATTACGATGGGTCTCATAGCCTCTACGGGATCATCTGGCAAATTGCTACCGAAACCGGTTGGAGTTACCGGTACATACTTTGGGAGATACCCTTTGAAACCCTGATGCGCATGGTGGCCGACGCGCCAAAATATATTGAAGCGAAAAAGAAGAAATGAAACCGGTAAAACTGGAAATAATAACCGAAGCGAAAGGAGATGGATTTGATACCGTGTCCAATGAGGCGGAACAGGCCAAAAAGGACATATCCTCGCTTATTGCCATTCAAAGACAATATATCGCAAATATCCGGCAGGATTTGACGGGACTTAAAAAGGACTTCGCAAACTCGTCGGATGCGGAAGCCATGAAGCCTTTGGCGTCGAGCATTTCTGAATTGGAATCAGAACTCAAAGATGCCGAATTTGCCCTTGCCCTGTTGGAGAAAACCATGGACGAAAGCGAGGGAAGTTCAAAGACGTTGCGCACACAAATCCGGCAGCTTGAAATGGAAATGGCAAATATGACCGAGGGTACGGACGAATACCGCGCTGCAATGGAACGGCTTGGCGTAATGCGCGATCGCATGGGGGACATTTCTCAACAGGGCCGTGTACTCGCAGATGACGAGAAAAACATACGTGCCACGGCCGATGCCATAGCGGGACTCTCCGGAGCCATGAGCGCCGGCGTGGGAATTGCCTCGATGTTTGGCGCATCACAGGAAAAAATAGCGCAAATACAAACACGATTACAAGCTGTGATGGCCACTACTATCGGGCTGCAGCAGGTGGCCCAAACGCTCAATAAAGATTCCTATTTCTCCATTGTTTTACTTTCCAAGGCAAAAAAAGGATGGGCCGCGGCACAGGCTTTGTTAAACACGCAACTCGGTATCGGTGCGGGCTTGTCGAAGGCCTTGATGTTTTCGGGCGTGGGATTGCTTATTGCGGGGATCACATCGCTGGTTGTGCTTTACAATAGCTGGAAAAAGAAACAGGCTGAAGTTAACGCTCTGAAACAACAGTTTATCGATATTGAAACTGAAACGGCCAAGGCGATGGCGAAATCGAAAGTAGAAGCCGATCAGCTTCACCGTATCGCATCAGATCAGACGAAAGATTATGAAGTCCGGGAAAAAGCCATCAACCGGCTTAAATCTCTTATGCCGGAATACAACGGGCACATAAATCGTGAGGGAGTGCTGGTTGATAATGCCAATACCGCTTTGAAAAACTACCTGGTGACATTATATAAAGTTGAAAAAGCAAAAAAACTTCTCGCAGGCATTGAGGAGGATCAGGGCAATTTGGATGCAATGAGGAAAAAGGGCTCGAATAATCTGTCATTCTGGGAAACAATGTGGATTGGGTTAAATCGTTCGTTCGACCCGAAAGCGGGTGACAAGGTAATGGATGATCTCATCACTAAAAAATCAAAACAATGGGTGTATGGGATGACAAAGCTTGAGGACTCCATTAAAGAAAAGAACAAATCACTGGAAGAATTGGTAAATGACAAAACTATCTTCGACGCCCTTTTCGGTGATGATAAAAAAAGTGATTCAGCCGCATCCACCCCGACAGCGCCTGAGAACAAAGCAGCCGAACAACGCCTCGTCGCGCTTCGCAAAGTCCGTGAAATGGAAATTTCAATCATGGAAGAAGGGGAAGCGAAACGCAAAGCACAGGCGGAACTGGAGTTTAAAAATAAACTCGATGAAATTTCCCGCGAAAAAGTCGAGCGTGAAAAACACCTGAAAGAACTGGCAAAAGCGAAAATTCCCGTATCGCAGGAAGAAGTGGATGCGGTTGAAAAACAGGCTTGGGAACAAGTGTTGCTTGCTAAAAGACAATACGAAAACCAAATCCGAAAAATTGACGAGGAAACGGCCCGTAACTACAAGACTATCCAGGATGAAATACGCCTGAATTTTGAAACCCGCCTGAACCAGCAATTAGCCGACGCGGATAGCTATTACAATGATTTAGCAAAAAAAGCAGCCGGCAACTCAACCCTTATTGCGCAGATAGAAAACGCACGGGTTACGGAAAAACAAAACATTCGTGCTTCGTATTCTCTGCAACAACTCGATTTGGAGGAGCAAATCGCTCTGAAGCGTGCAGCAATAATGCAAAAGCAACTCCGGTTACAAACACAGGCAGAGGAAGAATCGCTCCGGATTCAGGTTGAGTCCGCGAAAAAAAGACTACAAAAATTACGGGACCTGCAGAATAGCGGTACCGACGCCGCAGATGATATCGCTTTGGTATCGGCGGAGGTGGACGACCTAAACGCCAAACTGGCGCAAATGCCGGTAAAAAAGTTCCAGGAACTGGCGGATTACGCTCAACAGGTTTTGAGCGGCCTTGGCGACTTTGCCGGTAACTTTGATGAAGACCTCGGAAAGCTGGGAGATATGCTCTCTGGAGCCGTAGGAGGAGCGGCCGAATTGGGTATGGGGATTGCGTCCGGAAACCCCCAGCAAATTATACAGGGCTCATTAAAACTTTTGGAAACAGCCGGAAAAATCATCCGTGCAAACAAGGAAGCCAACGAGGAAATTCGCAAATATAACCTTTCACTCGCTCAGCAGGCCATTGATTACAGTATTGCCGTAATTCGTGCGATAAAGGACGTAAAAAGCGAAACGGACAGCCTGTTTACTGATAATTACACCAACACGCTTACACAGGGCATGAACGGCTATAATGCTGCCCTGCAAAAGCAAGCGGAGTTAATGCGGCAACTCGGAGCCGCCACCGTGAAAACCGGAGTCGAGAAAAAGAAATTTCTCGGAATAACCTACGGAACCCGCGACGTTTACGACAACCTGTTAAAGCAGTATCCGGACTTAATAAAGGCAGACGGTCAACTCAACAAGGAGCTTGCCGAAACACTGTTGCAGTCGGGTAACCTGTCCGAAGAAACGAAAAATCTTGTTTCCAATATCATCAAAGCGGGTGAAGCGGCCAATGAAGCCATGAGCGCCGTTGAGAACGAGCTGCAGAACCTTGTGGGGGGTATCGGATCGGAGTTGAGAAAAGTGCTGGATGACGCATTCGCCTCCGGCACCGACAGCGGAGTGGCCATGGCCGAAAAAATTGCCGAAAAATTGAAAGATATTTCGTCCGTGAAATTGTACAATGCCATATTTGGCGGCTTGTATGCTGATTTGGAAAAGCGGATGAAAGAAAGTTACGGTGCCGCCGGCGATCAAGATTTGACAGATGACCTGGACTGGTTTATGCAGAATTATCCGCAACTGGTTGACCAATACAACGAGGGGCTTTCAAAGTTACAGAAACGTATCAAAGAGGTTTACGGAACTGATCCGTTCGCAACCGAAAGCGGCCGGACTGCCACACAAAAAGGCATTGCCCAGGCCTCGCAGGATAGTATCGACGAGACTAACGGGAGGCTCACCAACATACAGGGCAGCTTGCTCATTATTTCGGAACGGACGGTGCATATAGCTGATTTGTTGTTCTCCATCTTCGCACCGCTCAACCGGATCGCCGAAAATACGGACAGGCTAGAGGGCATCGAAAAAGAAAGTAAAAAAACGCGTGAGACGCTCGAAAAAATGGAGCGGGACGGGATAAATTTAAAACGATGACGGGATTTTGCTACATGGACGGGGTGGATGTTTATACGGCTTATGGCGTGATTATCGCCGAAAACGGGTACAATGATTTTTTGACGTTCCCGGCGCTGGTGGAACCGGATAAAAACGACTGGCCGGAAGAAAACGGAATCGAGGTGGATTTGTCTGAATTGACATTTCAACCGCGCGAAATCACGGTACCATTCGCAGTTATCTCCGGGAACAACTGGAAAGGTTTTTATCAAACGCTTACGGCGGTTGGTTATCGCAGTGTAAACATACCGGTGCTACAAAAAACATGGAACCTGCGCGTAAGCGAAGTGCCCGCTTTTGAAGAATTTCCGGCCGGAACCATTTTTGAGGTAAAATTCGTGGAGGACTATCCCGTAATTAACCGTAGTTATCCCATTCCCACCGGAACTGCACCGATAACGTGCGCTATATCCATGGACGGCATAAGGCTCGACAAATACGGCATCATTATCGAGGACGGGCTAGATGACCTTCAACGTCCCGCACCGCTTAAAAAAGCACTTACGCGGAAATCGTCCGGAATTTCGGGGCAAATTTACGACACGCAGCTTGTGCGATTTGCAGAAAAAGAAATAACGCTCAAATGCTATTTAAACGTTTCGCAAATGGCAGATTTTTGGAATTTGTACAACGCATTTTTCGGCGACCTCACAAAAGCGGGTGAACGCACATTCACCTATGCCGAGAGCACATTTTACGGCTATTACCGCAAGAGCGGAAATTTTGATTTGATCACCCATGCGAGAGAAGTGGTATTGAAGTTTGATGTTACAATTTGTATTGTAAAATGAAAATATACGACAAGAACAACCTAGAAATATACGACATTTCCGTCGATGATTCCTCGGTACGCTATCGTGCGATTATGACGGATGACAGCTTGACACTCAATTTCGCGCATACGGCGGCGGTTACCATTCCGCGATTGTCTTATGTGAATTTTGAAGGACAACGTTACACGTTATGGCGGCCATCGGAATTCAAAAAACTTTCGACACGCAATTTCGAATACACCCTTGTTTTACACGGATGGCGCGAATATTTAAAGTTCGTGAAATACAAGGATATGAGTGCGAAGCCGTACCTGTTGAAATTCTCGCTTACAGGAAAACCGATCGTGTTCCTGCAAAATCTCGTGGCAACGCTCAATCATCACGACGCTGCAGGAGGTTGGGTGGCTGGCGATTGCATAGACGCACCGGAGAAAACGCTTTCATTTAACCACGAATTTTGCATCGACGCTCTCGGGCGATTTGCCCAGGAGTGGCAAACGGAATTCGAATTTGAATCGAAAAAGGTCCACCTGCGAAAAGTCGAAAAATTCAAGGCAGATCCACTCGCGCTTTCTTACGGAAAGGGTAACGGATTTTTACCGGGTGTTGGCCGATACAATGATGGCGATAAACAGCCGGTCGGCCGTTTATTTGTGCAGGGCGGCGAAAGAAACATCGACTTTTCAACGTATAACAGCAAATCGCTGCTTTTACCGAAATCAGTCACCTTGGTTGTGGACGGAAAAACATATCGCACGGACGCCGACGGGATGTATATTACCCGCGACGGCGGAACCAACACCGCCGAGGACAGTTACGACGCTTCGGAAATATACCCCAAGCGCGTGGGAACCGTGAGCGAGGTAGTTGTGGTTGATGCAGCCAAAAACTTTTACGATATAAAAGACAGCTCTATCCCCGAAACGCTGAATTATCGAGATTGTCGTATTGCCGGAGAAAAAGCAATTATAAAATTTGAAAGCGGCGCACTGGCAGGCCGTGAGTTCGATATTGAGCAAACCGAAACCGATTTAACCGGTTATATTCATGCCGAAAGGCGTTTTAAAATCGTTCCGCAGGAACTGGACGGTCATATCATGCCTGGCGGTGTTTTCGTGCCCGCCATTGGCGATAAGTACGCCATTTTCAATATATCGATGCCCGCCTCGTATATTTCCGACAATGCAACCAAGACGGGCGCATCGTGGGACATGTTCCGGGAGGCCGTTCGCTATTTTTCCGAAAACGAAAATGACCGGTTTCGGTTTACCGGGGAACTGGATGGGGTGTGGAGCAAAAGTAAATGGTTGGAGATTGGCGGGAAAATCACGCCGGGAGGGCACGTGCTTTTTTCGGACGAGCAGTTTCAGCCGGCGGGCGTGGTTATCCGCATTTTGGCGGTTAAGGATTACGTTAACAATCCACATAAACCGGAGATTACGCTTTCCAATGCCCCCGTTTCGGGCAGTTTTTCGAGCGGGCTGGCTAAACTGGAGGCCGACGAGGTTAAAATCGAAGAAACGAAAAAAGAAGTGCTTCGGTTCTCGAAACGCCAATGGCGCGATGCCCGCGAAACCATGGAAATGCTTAACGCATCGCTGCTGAATTATTCCGGAGCAATTAACCCGATTACGGTGCAAACGATGCAGTTGATATTGGGTGATGAGTCGCTCCAGTTTCGCTTTGTAAACAGTAAGACGATTCCAGTACGTGTAAATCACTCCATTACTTTTAATGCGGTAAACAAAACACTCTCGGCCGCTGCGGGAATACTGCAACACATGACCATCGGGATAACAACGCTAAAAAACAAACACGCGGCGTCAGAATATAAGTACTGGGACATGGCGGCATACACGTCTCCCGCTTTAGACGCCTCGAAGGCCTATTACCTGTATGCAAAATGCAGCAAAACAACAACTCCCGGAACGTTTTTGCTCTCGGAAACGGCAATTGCCATGGAGGGTGTTGCGGGTTTTTATCATTTCCTTGTAGGAATTCTAAACAGCGAGAACCTGGGTGAACGCTCTTTCGCTTCTTTATACGGATATACCGAGATTACACCGGGAAGGGTGGTGACAAATAGAATTGAGAGTGAGGACGGAGGAACATTTTTTGATCTGGTAAATGGGATTATCGGGGGCAAAATTCGTTTTATTGCTACGGATGGAACCGAAACAAACCTGGCTGATTGGGCTGATTTAACTGCACAAAACATTCAGGACGCACAGTCCTCAGCCGAGGCGGCCCAAAATTCCGCAAATAATCTCAAAAACTTTTCAGACACGGCGTTCGCTGATGGCGTTATCAACCGGGCCGAGCGTGCAGCTATCGAGAAATATAAGAATAGTGTCAATGAAACGAAATTAGCCGTTGACTCGGGTTATACGCAGGTATACAATAACACTTATTTGGAGGGTACTCCCAAAACAAACCTCCTGAATGCGAAAACCGCATTGAATACGGCTTATGACAATCTTATGAGCAGCATCAACACGGCTATTTCAGATAACATCGCCACCCCTGCCGAGAAAGCGGACGTGGACGCCAAGTTTGCGCTATTCAATACCGCCCTGGCAACTTATCAGGTGAGATTGGAAGAATCGAACAAAGCCATACAGACGAAGCTGGACAACCTTTCCACAAACAAGGTTAATGACATTCAGATCGGCGGGGTGAACCTGATAAATGGCGACACAAAGCTAATTGAACGTACAGGGATTGGCTGGACGCGTATTCCTTTATCCAAACAATTAGTTGCCGGTAATACATACATTCTGGGCGGAGAGTTTAGAATTGATTCAGGAACAAGCGGTTTAATTGGATTGAACGATGGAAACTACGCTATTAACTTTATCAATATTCCAAAAAACACGCCCTTCGTCGCAAGTGCGGCAATGTCAGCCTTGACACATTTTGCCTTGGCCAAACAAGTTGGAGCATCCGATTTGATCGTATCGGCCAAAGAGGTAAAACTGGAAGAGGGGAACAAAAAAAGCACATGGAGTCAATCGCCTGAATATGTTGATGCGAAAATTAATTATGCTAAACAGGAAGCACTTGACGCAGCTGGAAACGCCCAGACTTCGGCGAACACGGCTAACACGGCAGTTGGAAATCTGAATACATATGTTGACGGTGCATTTAAAGATGGAGTCATCGAAGCGTCTGAAGCAAAAGCAATAGAAAAGTATATAAATGTTGTCAACACGGAGAAATCAAATTTAGAAGCTACATACAATACATTATACACCAACACCTATTTAGAAGGAACGCCTAAAACAAACTTGCTCAATGCAAAAGTGACCTACTTCGGTGCTGTTGATACGCTTTTGAATAGCATTAATACAGCAATTTCAGACGGTAAGACAACCGCAGCAGAAAAGCAAGCTGTTGATACGAATTATTCATCTTACAAGACAGCACTCGCTTCTCTCCAAACGGCTATTGAAAATGCAAACAAGGCAATTCAGGCAAAACTGGATGCGATCAGCAAAGGGTATGTTGACAACCTTCAGATCGGGGGGCGAAACCTTTTGGTCGGCTCGAGAAACTACACCCTTTCAAATCCTATATTTGCGGGCAGCACGGCGGGTGATGGCGGCATGGATGAAAATTTCTGGATATTGACATTAGGGACTGAGTACCTGAGGATTATAATCCCATCGGGCATCCAAACGGGTGAGAAGTTCGTACTTTCATTCAAACACACGAGACGGGCGTTGAGTGCGCAGGTTTTTCAAGTCGGCTACGACGGGGTAAATTATATCTTCAATTCAACAAGCGGCGTGGTGAAATCAGCGTTCCCTCTCACGAAGGCGGCGGGGAACTATATCGATATTTCAAGAGAGGCAGGAGGATCGGGATGGTCGATCAGGATTGATGAAATTCAAATTGAACTGGGTGACAAACCCACCGACTGGTCTCCCGCACCCGAGGACGTGCAGGCGGGGATAGATGCGGCAAAACTCACCGCAGAACAAGCCCAACTTGCCGCAGACGGTTATATGAGAGCCAGGTACGTGCGTGATTGGCTGAAAGGAAATACAGACCATAACAACAATAACTGGAGCGAAATAAAAGTCGTAAATAAAGCAGGTGTTAACTTAGCATTAGGATTACCTGCAAACAATATAAGTTCTAACGGAACATGGCATGCAAGCTATCCTAAAACTAATGTTATAGATGGTAACACAAGTACTCAGGGTTATATTCAACAAACTACTCAAACTGAAAACTATGTTCAAATAGACCTGGGGCAAATTTATTACGACATTGACTATGTCGGTGTTTGGCATGCTGGATGGCCTACGCGATTGTACTACGGCACAAAAACAGAGATAAGTGTTGACGGGGTTAACTGGACGACCGTTTTCGACAGCGCGAAATCAGGTACTTACAAGGAAACGGCTGTGGGAAATATCATCTCATTCCGTCCTAACGAAGTGCTGGCAAAAGTGTTGAAGGGGGCTGCGGTTACCGATACATTCAACACGACCATTAACGGAGGGTTGATCAGTACGGTAATGATGCTTCTTAGAGAATTAAACTCCATCATCGAAACTGCTGGTATTTCAGGGATTCAGGGTGCGTTGAAAAATTATCCGTCGATGTGGTCTGGAGGAACATACGCACAGGCGATGGCAGTCGTTGGATTCCTTTCTAAAATGTCTGCAGGTACAACACCCTCCAGCGGAGAATATGACAATTTAGCAAAAATAACATTTCTTCATAACGGGGCGGCAAAGATAGGCGACTTCATCATAGAACCTTCCGGCAGGATTATAATGGTTGACCCTGTAACCGGAAAAGCCCGTCTTGTGTTCGGTGTAAGTAATATCCCAACAATTGCATCGTTGAGGGCTGGAACAAACTATTCAGGTTCTACTGCAATAGGAGCGGGTAGCACAAGTACGACTACTACATTAACCGGAAGCACGAACGTAGATAAGGCGGGAGCGACAGCAACATTCGGCGGAACGACACTCACCATATATGGCTACGGTTCAAAAGACTTTAGAGGAAACGACGGTTATGCTAACGCATACCTATACGCATACAAGGACGGTGCTCCAGCCTTGTTGCTTGGAAGTGTAGGTGTAATATTCAACGCACCGTTTGGGGAAGATACATACGTTACAGCAACAAACACTATTGCACCCTATTCGACTATTCTTCCGACAACTGGAAATTACACATTTAAACTTGTGATTGAAAAAGAGGGGGCAATTTCTTCCATAACCGCCACAAGCAGTGCTTCAACCTTTGCGTGGTCGTTTGCTTTGTCTGGGGTAAAACAGCAACAATACGGACTTGACGGAATGGTGTTTTACTATACCGACAATCATTTTCACTATACGGAAACTGGTGGATTGGACGTTCGGGGGGCGACGAATATGCCGGGAGTATTATTTGGTGCTACAATAGGTTCAAATGGCGCTATGGGTAGCTGGTGGGGGGCGAAGAAGCATGCATTAAAAACATCAGAAAAAGTTTCAGGCCTAACTGGGACATACGATATATTCCACAGTATAGGGCATTCAAATTATCAGATTACAGGCAATGCTTATGGCAATAGAACATTGTCAATAATCAGCAAGTCTAATGATAGTTGCAGGGTGTCTATATATAACGGAACAACACTTATCGATAATCAGTTTGATATTGTGTTTATCGGAAATAACTATTAATAAAAAAGCCCCAAGAGAGGGGCTTTAAAGAGTTCTTTGAAATTTTCTATTCTATTGGAAGAAAGGTAAAGGCTTCGTTAAAGATGCGATAAACCTCGTTAAAATCCTGATTTTGGTAAGCATTTTCAATAAGCGTTCTTGCGTTATTAATTACAGCATCTGGTACAAAAGCTATAGTATCATTATTGCCGTCGGTTATAACCACATTGAAAGCATGGGTTAAATCCTTATAATATTCACCCTCGGATGTAATTACGTCTATACCAAGCATTTTTAATGCGGGGATTTGATAATCCTTATATCCTTCTCCAAAAGTTCTTGCAAGTAGCTTTGCATCATCAAAAAAAACATTGCCAAAGTAATGTGATTGGAATTTGATGTTTACCGCATTTTGAACAACTTCGAGAGCCGTTAATCCTGTGATAGTTGAGCGAAGCTGGACGCCCTTTGCGGGTTTTAGAATTATCATTGCATTAGGGTCAAGCTGACCTTTTGGCTCAGGCGTATCTTTCGGGTCGCAATTAACAAAAAAAGCAACGGCCAATAATAAGAATAGAAATTTTTTCATCGTGCTAAATTTTTAATAATGAGATAAAAATATAAAATAAATTTCAAATATACAAGGTGGAGGTTTATAAAAAAAGGCCTCCGTCCTCTCCTCAACCGAGTTCTCACGCTGCGGGTTGAATTGACAAAGGTGCATACACACCACGACAGAGGCCAATTAGGCCAAATCGGTGTGTATGCACCTATTTTGTCGCAACGTGAGAGAGAGCAAAATTAAGAAATAAATAATTAATAACAACAAATAGTTGAAATAAAATGAAAACACCAATAACGTACTGGGGAGGTAAACAACAACTTACAAAGAAAATATTGTCTCTTATGCCGGATCATAAGCAATATGACGAACCGTTTTTCGGGGGTGGGGCTATATTTTTTGCGAAAAGGCCATCCGACATTGAATTCATCAACGATGTCAACGGAGAGATGGTTAATTTTTATCGTACACTCAAGCGAAAATTTAACGAGTTAAAAGAGGAGGTTGATTGCACCCTACACAGCGAATTTCAGCACATACAGGCTCGAGAAATATATGCTAACCCACTTTCGCACGATGATGTGCTGCGTTCCTGGGCAGTATGGATGTTGAGCAAACAATCTATTTATTCCATATTCGGAAATAGCTGGGCCGTTAGTATTGATCGAAATATGGCCAAACAAATTCAGTGGTCGAAAGAAATGTTTACAGTTATGTATGCCCGTAGACTTGAACGGACAAGCATTTTTTGTCGTGATGCTGTTAATGTTATCACCTCAACCGATAGCAAAACGACTTTCCACTATTGTGATCCGCCATATTTTAACTCCGATCTTGGCCATTATGATGGGTATAGTGAAGATGATTATAAAAGATTACTTGAAGCCTTGTCATCGTGTAAAGGGAAGTTTATGCTTAGTAGTTACCCGAGTGATGTTCTGACGGAGTATATATCTCAAAACGGCTGGAATAGCATCGAGGTAGACATGAATAAGTCATCTGGCAATGGGAGAAAAACGGAAGTAATAACGATGAACTATTCGGCAGGAATTAAGCAGGGAGTATTGTTTTGATGTTATACAAGTAGTGTTTAAGTAACCTGCAAATATTGTTGCGTGTGCGGAATAAAAATCACATTTCGTTTTTATTATTCCTCGTTAAAGAATGTAATAATCTCGCATTTGGTTTTTATTTCTTGTCGCATTTGGTTTTTGCGATTATATTCTCCTAACCATTTGCAAGCCTCATATCGCTTTTTTTATTACTTTTGCAGAAGATTAATTTCAAATTGAAACGGGCGGTAGATCGAACAGGATTTACCTCCCGGATATCTTATTCCAAAAACTCAATCGTCATACAAAATCTATGAACTTAATTAACGAAATTATCGAGCGTGCAAAAGCCGATAAACAACGAATCGTTCTCCCTGAAGGGACGGAAACTCGAACTCTTCAGGCTGCGGACCAGCTTGTCCGGGATGGGGTGGCAGAAATAATTCTTCTCGGAAATCCGCAAGAAATTAACTTGCTGGCTAATCAGCTTGAATTGAAAAATATCGGGAAAACCCTCGTAATCGATCCTAAGAACCACGACAAAAAACAAACCTACATTGACCTGTTGGTGAAACTCCGGCAGGCCAAAGGAATGACACCCGAGAAAGCGGCCGTTTTGGTGGAAGACCCGCTCTATCTAGCATGCCTGATGATTAAAAACGGTGATGCGGACGGCGAAATTGCCGGCGCACAAAATACTACTGGCGATGTGCTCCGCCCGGCTTTGCAGATCATCAAAACATCACCGGGAGTAAGCGTAGTATCCGGAGCATTTATCATGTTTACGAAAACAACGCAATACGGGAAAGACGGCATCCTTATTTTTGCCGATTGTGCCGTCATGCCCAATCCTACTGCACAGGAGCTGGCATCCATTGCCATAGCATCGGCACAAACCGCACGCGGTATTGTTGGGGTTGAACCGCGCGTGGCTATGTTAAGTTTTTCGACCAAAGGAAGTGCCCAGCACGAAATGATTGATAAGGTGGCGGAAGCTACCCGCATTGCCAAAGAGATCGCTCCCGATCTGCTCATTGACGGTGAGCTCCAGGCCGATGCTGCGCTGGTTCCATCTGTTGGTGCAAGCAAAGCTCCCGGAAGTGCGATTGCAGGGCAGGCCAACGTATTGGTTTTTCCCACGTTGGAAGCCGGGAATATCGGATACAAACTTGTCCAGCGGTTAGGCAATGCCGAAGCGGTTGGCCCCATTTTACAAGGGATGGCAGCTCCGGTAAACGATTTATCCCGCGGATGTTCGGTTGATGACATTTACAAAATGGTTGCCATAGCAGCTAATCAGTCCATTGCTGCAAAATCAAAAAAATAGAATTCAAAAAAATAGAATAATGAGTGAATTAATCATTGAACCTATCGAGAAGTACGGACTCAACATAAGCCATGAGAAGAAAGCGCTCTTCTCTAGAATAGGTGTTGTAGGGGCCGGAAAAGAAGGGCGAACCATAATCAGCCTGACAGCTTCGGCAGGGATGGATGTGGTTTTTATGGATGAATCTCAAGAACGTATCGACATCGTTTTTGAAGAACTGAACCGGGTAATGGATCAGAAAATCAGCAAATGGGGATTGACGCAGTCGGAGAAAAAGGTTATCATGAACCGGATCACTCCCACACTGAGCTACGATGATTTTACCGGATGCGACCTGGTCATTGAGTGTACCCGATATTCAGAATCGGGACGCCGCAGCACACCCGTTCGAAAGAATATTTTTAAAATACTGGATGAGATCCTGGAACCCGATGCCATTATCGCTACTAACGGCCCTACCGTCATTATCAGTGAATTGGCAGCTGACCTTGTTCATAAAGAGCGCTGCGTCAGCCTCTATTTTCCCGTATCTCATCCCGATGCCCGGATTCTCGAGATCGTAAAGGGAATGTACACATCGGAAGAGGTGTACAATAGAATGGAAATTTTCGCCCAACTTATCAATTACCGGCCTCACCGGATAAATGAAAGCAACGGTAATGTAAGCATACGCTTACTGACGACAATGCTCAACGAATCGTGCCAGATGTTGTTGGAGAGGGTGAGCAGCATGCAGAGCATTGAAGAAACGTTTACCATCATTTACGGACAGCGGTACGGTGTTTTCAGAATGGCGGACATCATTGGTATTGAACGCATTGTCACTATAATGGAAGCCATGTTTAACGATTTTGGAGAGACACATTACAAACCCAATCCGTTGTTGTGGAAACTTTACCGTTCTAATCAGCTTGGCGTTCGGACAAGTAAGGGCTTCTACATCTATGATGAGAACGGAAACGTAATTTCCGAAAATAAATCGTTGTTTAATTGAGAAAAGTCAGAAATCATAAGTTGTTGAAATGAAGATATTAGTATTAAATTGCGGAAGTTCTTCCATAAAATACAAGCTTTTCGATATGAGAAGCAACGAGGTTATTGCACAAGGCGGTGTGGAAAAGATTGGCATGAAAGGCTCATTCTTGAAACTCACACTTCCCGATGGGCAGAAAGTTCAGCTCGAAGGAGAAATTCTGGAGCATCGTGCAGGGATTGAATACATTTTCGGTGTCATGTTGAGTGAGAAATACGGATGCATCCGGTCACTCGATGAAATTGATGCTGTCGGACACCGCGTGGTACACGGCGGGGAACGTTTCAACAAGAGCGTGCTCATCACCGAAGAGGTCATAGAAATGCTGAAAGAGTGTATTGAGTTGGCGCCCTTACATAATCCCCCTAACCTCAAAGGTATTTACGCCATTCAGGAACTGTTGCCCCATACGCCACAGGTAAGTGTCTTTGATACGGCCTTCCATCAGACCATGCCCGATTATGCCTATGTTTACGGATTGCCCTACTCGCTTTATGAAAAATACGGCATTCGCCGATATGGATTTCACGGCACGAGCCATCGGTACGTTTCAAAAAGAGCCTGCGAGTTCCTGAATGTCCCCTACGAATCTCAACGAATCATCACTGCCCATATTGGTAACGGCGTTTCCATAACGGCTATAAAAAACGGCAAATCAGTGGATACAAGTATGGGGATGACTCCCGTTGAAGGGCTGATGATGGGAACCCGGTCAGGAGACCTGGATCCGGGGGTTATATCCTATATTATGGAAAAAGAACACATGAGCGCTTCAGGCATTTCCACCCTGTTGAACAAATTTTCGGGTGTTCTGGGAATCTCAGGAATCTCATCGGATATGCGTGAGATAGAGGTCGGAATAAAAGAAAACAATCCGAGAGCGATTCTGGCACTAAACACTTACGACTACCGCATAAAAAAATACATAGGTGCATACAGCGCTGTTTTAGGCGGAGTGGACATCTTGGTATTTACGGGTGGCGTTGGTGAAAACCAGGCAATTACCCGGAGTGTCGTTTGTAAAAACATGGAGTATATGGGCATTGAACTTGATGAAGAATTAAACAGATCGGTTCGTGCGAAAGAAGTTGTGATCAGCAAACCGTCGTCAAAAGTGAAAGTACTCATCATCCCCACCGACGAAGAATTGACCATCGCAAAAGACACTATGCAGATATTGGGGAAGTAACGTTTAACTATCAAAAAACGTCGCCAGAGGATAACCTCCACCTGGCGGCGTTTTTACATAGGAAATTTTAGAGTAGAGTTTATATTTATACAACCGATTCAGGTTCTTTGAACAAAATTGCGATAATGTGATGGAGTAACTCCTGTATGCCTTTTGAACGTACGAGAAAAATAGGCCAGATCAATAAAACCGCAGTTCTTGGCAATTTCACCAATATTTTTATCAAAGTGAACCAGCTGTTTTTTGGCGTGATTGACTTTCAACTGAATGATATAAGCGTTGGTTGAATATCCCGAAGCCGCATTAATTTTTCTATTAAGCTGAGACACGCTCATGTTTAACTCTTTTGCTATTGAACCGGGAGACAGGCCGGGGTCAGATATTTTTTGGTTGATAATATCGGTAACCTTTTGAAGAAAAAACATATTCACCCGCATCGGTCTTGTTTCGTTTTTGAGAGCTGTTTTCATGTTTTTATCTTTTTTGTTTTACTACATGAATATAGGTATTACAGACAGGTGCTGATGATCAGTCAGAATGAACAGATCCTTATGGACTTATCTTCCAACCAAATCCGAAGACACCGTTAAGCTATATGAAGAATAATAAAAGGGCTTGAAAAGTATCCAACAACAGAATATCGCGCATGTTAAACATTATAATTTTTTAAAGAGATACATCGAGGGCCCTTTTATTGGCAATGCATCCATTCTCGTACAAAAATAATTCGAGGTAGAAAAAAACGTTAGGATTATTTACACAAAATTTAGGACTCAGTGAGCATTAACATTTCGCATATTTGTATTCCACACACATTATCTCTCGAATAACTAACTTATAAACAACTAAATACGATCTAAAAATATGAATAAAGTTTGGATTGGATAAAGATAAATCTGCGAAGGGAGATTATTTCAATTGCCTCATATACCACTGCATTTCAAGCAATTAAAAAAGCCCCAATGAATATCGGAGCTCTATGTGCGGAGAAAACACAAAATTATTGAATAAAGAAATCTTCTTTCTCTTCCTCTATTGTAATAAAAAAATCAAATTTGGCTTCGGAAACTTCTTTTTCAGTTTCAAACTTAACAATCTTTAATCTTGGATAATATTTGCTTATTTTTATACCCAAGCCGGTTAATCTCGTTTTAACTTCCTTAAAAGACCTACCGTTCTGTATAACTCCAAAGTATGTTTTCATATTCTTATCATTGGATAACCTGAATCAACCCTTTCCCGATATCCCTATATTTGAGATTTTCAATCGGTTTTGCTTTGCCTTCAAGTAACTCCCAAATTTCCCGGGTGTTCAGATCCGGAAATTGTTCCATATAAAGCGCCGCCAGTCCAGAAACATGGGGAGTGGCCATACTTGTTCCACTCAACAAGACATAATTTCCTGAATTTCCACTTTTCTTCGGATAAGAACTCAGCACATCCACTCCTGGCGCACAAACATTGACATTGCCTCCGGTAGCCGCATTGATCCCGGCGTTAGAGAACCGGGCAACCCGCATCTGATTATCAATGGCTGCAACAGCCATGATGGAGAGAGAGTTTGCCGGTGCAGAAACCGGAACGGGCAATGCAGGCCTTTTACTATCATTGCCTGCAGCTGCAATAATCAGGCAATTGCTATCCAGAGCCCTGATTCCCACAGTCTCAAAAAGGACAGAAGGCTTTTCGTTCAGCTTCACCGGTGAAGCCAGGGACAAGGAGATTATTCGGAATTTTTTAGTAATAGCCCAGTCAATCGCATCGATAATACTGCTGGTTGTCCCCTTTCCATTGTTGGAAAGTACTTTTCCTATTTTCAGGTTGCTGTCTTTTGCAATCCCGTACCGCTTGCCGGTATCGTTTCTAACATTCCCGCAAGCAATACCGGCACAATGTGTTCCGTGTCCGTTAGGATCTTTATCCCAATCTTCACCTTCGATGAAGGATTTCCCTTCAACAATCCTGTCTACAAAATCGGGATGCGAAACATCGAATCCGGTATCGAGTATGCAAACATCTATTCCTTTGCCCGAAAATTGGGTTTCTCCCATTCCAATAGCTTTCAACCCCCACTCCAAGTCCGTTACAGCCGGTTTTGGAATCGGTTTTCTCCGGATGTAGTTTTCCAGTTCCAGAATTTTGTTCTTCAATTGATCAACGTTTGTCTTCAAATCGTCAATAAAGGTAAATTCATCGGCAGGAAAAAACTCCCTTTCCTTTTCAAAATAGATAACCGGGCTTTTACTGTCGGCTATCGACCGGGTTAGCTGTTCTTCATCTACATCGTCAACCACTACCACTCCCAGGTTTTTGTAAAGAACGGCATTGTTATTGTCGATAATGTTAAACGAGCGGTTATCTTTCGATAAATACTCCGATGAGGTAACGCTTACGGAGAACCCTTTCTCCACGTTACGGATCGATTTTTCGTTTTGACTGTCCAGCAAAACAATGTACCTGTTTTTTACCATAATTTTATTTCATTGAGTAGTGATTTTGCAAACAACTTTTTCGATAAGCAAGTAAATATCTTCCGGTATTAAATTCGTGAGCAGTTTTTTGTTTATTACGGAAATAGAACCATTTTGAGAAAGCAGATAGCTCCAGTAAACCTCGATCTTGGGAATAGTATCCAGGTCTTTCAGCTTTTCGTCCGATAAGACTCCTTGTTGACAAAGGTTAAGAATCAAGTTGGAGAGAATTTCTTCACCCTCTTCGAGTTTCGTAATCTCTTTTTTGTAAACCTCCTGCAACAACCTGTCAAGACTCTCGATTCCGTTGTAAGAAAACCCCCACAACAATTCTCCTTTCCCGGAACTTATCTTCTCCATTTTGGAGGGATCAAAACCTCTTTTTACCGTTAGGAGCATATTCCTTATCCTAAGAGCTTCCGATTCTTTAGAGCTTTCTCCTCTGTTTTCAAAATAATCGGATAATCTAGTCAGGAAAGTATTTAACCGATGCTCAAAATCGAATGATTTTTCGGCAAATAACTTTTGGACCTGATTAAACTCCGCAAAAAAATCGTCGATAACCCTGACTTTGTTGTGGATAAATTCTTTCATCTATTCAAAAATGATTTCTTCGATTGTTTGGCCATTTTTATCCGTAAACGTTTTAATTCGCAGCCCCTCTTCTTCCATCTCAATATGAAGATTAATAAACAACTTGTCCTTATCTTCCGTCCCGGAGGTATTCGGGTCGATGTAGATATCGTTCAACTTGGTAGATACCAACGAATAACTATTGGCTATAGCTTCTGACAATATTCTTTTCATTTCCAGACCCTCCGTCTCGGAGGCGACATCCTGAGGCCTGAACACACCAAGGTTCAACGATTTGATTTGAGGGGAAACATCTAGTTTTTTTACTTCGTCGCCGATATTCCTAACCAGTTTTTGGTCCTTTTTCTCAAGTGTTTTAAAGAGTTGTTTAAATTCGGGATTTTGTATCTGCTCTCTTGTAACAGGAGAAATGTTCAGTTGTTTTTCTTTATTTACAGCCTCAATTCGTTCATTTAAATCATTCAGGAACTTCTCGTCATCGAGCTTGAAGTTGTATTTCGACTGAGCACTTATGTCACTCACTTTCAATGGTATGTCCATTTTTATGGCTGGGAAAGCAAATCTCGGAGCCTTAAAAAACTTCAGGTATTCGTGGTTGGCGTACTCTTTGGCCACAAGAACTGACTTTTCATCTGCTTTTTTACGAGCCTGGATTATCTCGCTGTAGAGATAATCCAGGTAGTCTGAAAGTTTAATCATGATCTTAGTTTGTTGAACCCAATAAACCCAGTACTTTTTCCAGACCGGCCGGCATTTCATCGTTGGTTGCCCTGACCTTGACGCCTAAAGAATATTCTTTTTCAACCTTAATACCTGTACTTGACGATCTTTTGTAGGAAACATCCACTTTGAATTTTACCGGCCCCCAACCGCCAGAAGCTCCGGCATTGATACCAAATTCACTGCTTACGTTTTTCGTGTAGGTAGAGTTAAGCTTAACGTTGAAGTCCACCTCGCACGATTCAATCCGGAAACTCGGTACATTGAGTAAGGCGATAAACGGTACATTTATTTCTGAATCTTGTTGAATTGTCGGAGAGGTAGTACCCGGATTTGCAGGATCATATTCAGGATTAGGAACATTTTTCTTGTACTTGAACTCCGCCATCCTAAGTTTTTTTGTACCGGATGTGTCTGTCTCAAATCCCACCTCGTTAATGAAGCTCACGGTGCTTATCGATGCGTTCGATTGCGCTTTTACGCAAGCATCCAACGGTCCACCAATAATTGTTGCAAAATCAATACTCCCTAGCTCTGCGGCAAAATCTGCACTGGCAGCATCTGAGGTAATAAAAATCTTATCGTCTTCAGCCATTTGTCCGAAGATTAATTTTAACGCATCGGATGAAGCTCTGGCGACAGAGCTCTCCCATTTCTGGTCGTATCCGGTTTTAAAATTGTCGATAATGTCTATAATTTCTTTTTTTGTAAGTCCCTGCAATTCAGAAGGATCAATCCCGCTAATCTGTTCGTATACCGAAGGGGATAGTACATCTTCCAGCCCCGCAAGCATCTCAATCAGTTCACTTTTTGTTTTTTTACTGTAGTCTTGTTCCAAGACCGATTTTAAAGTTTTCATCGTGCATTAATTTTAATAATAAAAACAATAGAATTTATTTGCGATAAAGATTCAAGCCGTACAATCTGCTGACTTATCGTTGATAAAATTAAGGGTGGATTTGAAAAAAAATTAGGACAATTCTGACAAAAATTTGGACATTTTGAACATTAACTTCTTTTGATTTGTACTACAACGACGTAGCAAAAAACATAATAAGCTTAATGTAAACATGTTAACATCATTAAAAAAAACAAAAGTTATTGAGGCAGATTTCGATAGGCTGTTGGAGTAACTCCTGTAATTTTCTTGAATATTCGGGAAAAATAAGCCACATCAAGAAAGCCACATGCTTCAGCCACTTCCCCAATGTTTTTGTCACGCTTGGCCAGTAACTTTTTGGAGTAATCAATTTTCACATGAAGAATATAGGCAGAAGAAGAAAATCCCGAAATAGCGTTCACTTTTCGGTTAAGCTGCGAAGGACTAATATTCAATGAGTCAGCTATTTGTTGTGGACCCAGATTGGGATTGGATATTTTTTTGAAAATTAAATTAGTAACATTATGAAGAAAAATCATATTGGCATCCATAGGTTCTTTTGAACCTTCCTCCAATACTGCCTTCATATACTTTACTTTCATGACCTTAATAAATTCCAGCAGGTTTGAAATTCTGATCAAGAGCTCCTCGGGCTGAAAAGGTTTTCTGATATACACATCTGCACCGCACTTAAGTCCGGTCAGCATATCTTCGGAAGTAGTCTTTGCCGTGATCACAATAACCGGAATATGATTTAAAATTGTTGAAGATTTCACTTCTTTACATAAGGTCAATCCATCTTTACGAGGCATCATCGCATCAGTTATGATGATATCGGGTATCAGCCTGAGGGCTTTTTCCATACCGTCTACACCGTCAACGGCTGCAATGACGTTATACTCGTCTTTTAAAAGTGATTGAACATAAAAGAGGACATCCGGGTTGTCTTCTACCAGTAAAATGGAGGGTTTGCCATCCACGTGAGGCACCTCTTCCTCAAATACTGATTGGCATGCTTTTGATTCATCTTTCCAATCTACAGAAAAATTCGTGTTATAAGGTGAATCACTGCCTGGTTCCCATTTCTCGATATTCACTTTCTCGTTTGTTCTTAACGGAAGTGTAACGGTAAACTCCGAGCCTTTGTTAAGCTGGCTCTTCACCTCTATGGTTCCATTCATATGCTCTACCAGCTGTTTGGTAAAAGCCAGTCCAATCCCACTGCCCTGCTTATCTCCCGAATTAGGCACCTGATAAAAAAGATCGAATATTCTTTCGAAATCATCTTCGCTTATACCCACACCATTATCAGTCACTTTTAATTTCACATCCTTCTCATCGGCCGTAATTAAAACACTAACCAATCCGTGATTTGAGGTATATTTAATAGCATTGGAAAGTAAATTCTGAAAAATGTCGGTTATATAGTTAGGCACAAAATCCATCTCAATAAGTGGACTTTGGGGATAGAAAGAGATAAATATGTTCTTGTCGTTCGCAAATAAACGATACCGGTCAATCAATATCCCTATAAAAGTTACAATGTTACCGTTTTTCCATACCGGTTTATCCAGTCCGGAACTTATTTTAGTTATATCGAGCAGCTGATTTACCAGACGCAGCATCTGTTCACCTTGTTTCTCGATAGCAGAAAGGTAATACTTTTCTTCTTCAAGCGGGACTTTTTTGTTCTGCAGCTGCCTGCTGTGTCCAAGTATTATTGTTAAAGGTGTCCGGAATTCATGGGTGATATTGGTGAAGAAATTCGATTTAACCCTATCTATTTTTCGCAACGTTTTATTTTTCTTGGTACGTTGTAAAAAAGCGTACCACAACGTTACAGACAAGGATATCAATAACAATAATGCTGCAGCAGATGCCGTAAGTATAATTCTGGTCTCACGCACTTGCATCTCCCTTTCCCTGTTCAACTGATCAATAAACTTCAAATTTTTTTCGCGTTCATAATTGATGCGTATATCCGTTACCTGATTATTCTTCTGTATGCTAAGGATACTGTCCTGGTACATTACGCTTAACTTATTGTTTTCTAGCGCATCTCTGTATTTTCCGATCCGACTATAGTACATCTCGTACAAAGCATAGACTTCCGACAAATGTTCGGGAGATCTGATCTCCTCTGCAGTCTCTTTAGCTTTCTCGAGATACCTGAGTGCTTCATCAAAATTGTCCAACTTAAGATTGATCCTGGAAACGGCCAGGCAAGAGACAAGCCAATGCCACTTATCGTCCATTCCGTCCATTACAGCATAAGCTTTCCGATACTCATCTTCTGCTTTTTGATATTCATTTTGATCTTCAAAAATTTCGCCAAAATGCGTATGACAAAGCCCGATCCCCAATTTTGATCCAATCAATTGGTTTTTAATCATAGAAAGATCGTAATAATAGAACGCCGAATCATACTGCTTCCTCATTTGGTAAATAGCTCCTAAATTGGCATAGTTTATGGCCTGACCGAGATTACTTTCGATGGTGACTTCTCCCTTGAGTGCTTCCCTGAATTTATTTTCGGCTTCGGTAAAATCGTTTATGGAAAGCGCGATGTTACCAATACCATTCAGGGCCATAACCCTGTTTTTCTGGTTCGCCTTATCGTTGACATCTTGAAAGCTCTCTGTAATCTGAAGGGCCTGATAGTGGTAGTCGGACGCTTCGGGAAGGACGCCGATCCTTCTCAGGTTGGTTCCAATATTGTTGTAAGCTTGTGCAATATAAATTGTATCCTTCAAGAGGAGGGCAGCATTTAACGATTGCTGATGATAGTCGATCGCATTGGAAAAGTCAGATTGTGCCCGATACCTGTTACCAAGCTCACAACTAGTGATATAAATACCGGCGTAGTTTTTGGATGCCGTAAAACTGTTCAGCAGGAGTAATACTGAGTCGGCAGGAAAGTTGCGTGAATATACTTTTTTCTCCAGACTGTCTTTAAATGCAGTGCTCTCAATTGTGGTATTTCCCGTTCTTGTACACGAAACAACTGTCAAAAATAAAAAAACCACCGCCCTAACAGTTAGCTGAGTTAACTGCTGGCGAGAAACATGAATGTATTTTACCAATAAATTCATTATTTTTTGTGTCTCTTGGCGGTAAACAACAGATATCCGCATCGTTGCAAATGTAATAAAAAAAAGCTGATAAACGCAAATTTTATCAGCTTTTAAAAAAATTTATTCTGTATATGTTATTCTGCTACTACCTCAAATGGAATTTCAACAGACACTTCTTTGTGCAACTTGGCAACGGCAACGTAGTTTCCTACTTCTTTTACCGCATCTTTTATCACAATGCTTTTTCTCTCCACATCAAAACCCTTTTCTTTCAATGCATCGGCAATCTGAATGTTGGTAACCGACCCAAAGATCGTTCCGGTGGAACTGGTTTTTGCACCGATGGTAAGGGATACTCCTTCCATTTTTTCGGCCAGGGCCAAGGCGGTTGCTTTAATTTGTTCCAACTTATGAGCTCGTTGTTTCAGGTTTTCAGCCAACACTTTTTTCGATGATTCGGTAGCAATAATAGCTTTTCCCTGTGGAATAAGATAGTTGCGGGCATATCCTTTCTTTACGTTTACTATGTCGTCTTTGTAGCCTAAATTCACTACATCTTCCTTTAAAATTACTTCCATAACTTTTCCTCCTTCTTTTTATTTCATTAAATCGGTTACGTACGGAAGCAAAGCTATGTGACGTGCTCTCTTAACTGCTTGCGCGATACGACGTTGAAACTTAAGCGATGTACCTGTTATTCTGCGTGGAAGAATTTTCCCTTGCTCATTCAGGAACTTTTTCAAAAATTCGGGATCCTTGTAATCGATATACTTGATTCCATTCTTTTTGAAACGACAATACTTTTTCTTCTTAACATCCACCGATACGGGAGTCAAATATCTGATTTCTGATTGTTTAGCCATCTTTTAATCCTCCTTTTCCTCTAATTCAACTTTTTTTCCCACCTTAGCGGTATCCTGAGTACGTGCTTCCTGCTTCTTACCGCCTTTGTTGTTTCGTCTTTTCTCAGCATACTCAAAAGCAAAATGATCCTGCTTGATAGTTAAGAAACGAATTACACGCTCATCGCGACGGAAGTTTACTTCTAATCTGGCAACCACTGACGGGTCAGCTTTGAATTCCAGAAACGTATAAAAGCCGGTTGTTTTTTTATCGATGGGGTAAGCCAGCTTACGTAATCCCCAGTTTTCTTCGTTTACAATTTCAGCCCCTTGGTCCGTGAGGAGGTTTTTGAATTTTTCAACCGCTTCCTTCATCTGTACATCAGACAAAACGGGAGTCAAAATGAAAACGGTTTCGTAATTGTTCATACTAAAATGAATTAATTATTAATGATTTAAACCGAAAAATTATTTTTCGGACGGCAAAGATACAATAAAATACGCTAAAAACAAAGCTCTAAGGCTAATAAAAAAGATAAAAGACTGAAATTCGCACACTATTCGGATAAAGAAAACAGAGACAGTGACCGTCGTTTAACCAGACAAAACAACTTCTGGAATAATACATTCACGAAAAAAGGCTACTTTCTAGACAACACTTTCCCAAATCCGATAGCGAAGTTCAAATCCTTTAGGAATAAAAATAATCATGGGATCTGTTGTATACGGTACCCTTCTTGTTTCCCCGTAGATAAATTTCCCGGTCAGTTCCCTGTCTGGGCAACCCATCCGCGTAGACGCAATTTCACCGTCCGAATCAAAAATCATAAACATGTGGGGAGAAAAATTCATGTCTCCGGCATCTCCGAAAGTTACGTCGATAAGACGATGCCGATTGCAATCCACTTTTTTCGTGATACCTACAACAAGTTCTATTTTTGAATTTTCAGAGCCTGCTGGCAATTGTAATATATAACCGTCGTATTTGTCTTTAGTCAGGTCGAAGGGACGTTTTTCAAAGAGCTTATTTTCGGGATCGTGCTCAACCTGAATCATTTCGGCAACTTTCCACACGGTATGCTTCAATTCAATATCTTTTGGGAGATAAACAACCGTGGGTCTTAAACTGTTATAATCGACCAAAACCGGCATCCCACGAGCAAACTCGGTGTGCAGGCTGTCTGTTGCACATCCCAGCAACGTCTGCACCACTTCCCCTTCCGACCGGTAAATGTAGCGTAACACATCTTCATCGGCAAAAGAATCTTCTACAAACTCACCCTGTAAGCTATAATCGTTGCATTCATCCATTTGCATCGTCTTACCCGGGATTATCTCAACGATAAATTGAGATTCATCAGGCTTCCCGGGCACGGAAATGACATATTTTTGATAACCTTGTGGATGAGGATATTTTTTCAGGATTCCAGTCATCTCTATTGAATCCAACCGATAAGGATTGTCAGATGATGTCGATTTCCCTTGCGAACAGTTTGTAAGTAAAACCAAAAGTGTAAGTAAGAAAAGAAGGGAATAAAACTTTTTCATAATAGCTATTTTAGGGTTTTGTTATCTGTTAAACGTTTCCTTATTCAAATAGTTCTATGCCTATTGCGTAAAAAGTCGTATTTTTGTATCTCAAAAAATCACAGAGATGAAAAAAATTCACGATTACGAAATCATGTCACCGGCAGGTTCCTACGAATCACTGACAGCTGCCATTCAGGGAGGTGCTGATTCTATCTATTTTGGCATCGAGGGGCTGAACATGCGTGCCAAGTCGTCCAACAATTTCACCGTGGAAGACCTGCACAAAATTGCGGAGATCTGCAGGGAAAATAAAATAAAAAGTTACCTGACCGTCAATACCATTATTTATGACAACGACATGGAGCTGATGCGAAAAGTGGTGAATGCAGCCAGGGAAGCCAATTTATCAGCAATCATCGCAGCAGACGTGGCGGTGTTGATGTATGCCCGAAGCATTGGAGTGGAAGTACACTTGTCTACCCAGCTGAATATCACCAACACCGAATCGTTACGGTTTTACGCCCAGTTTGCCGATGTGGTGGTGTTGGCTCGCGAACTCAACCTCGATCAGGTAGCTTCCATTCACAAAGACATCGTCGAACAGCAGATAAAGGGCCCGTCGGGTGATCTGATACGCATAGAAATGTTCGCGCACGGTGCTTTATGTATGGCTGTTTCAGGCAAATGCTATCTAAGCTTACACGAAAAAAATCTGTCGGCAAACCGGGGAGCATGCAACCAGATTTGCCGCCGTGGATATATCGTAAAGGACAAGGACAGCGAAATTGAGCTGGAAATTGACAACGAGTACATCATGTCTCCCAAAGACCTCAAGACCATCCATTTCATGAATAAGATGATGGATGCGGGTGTCCGGGTCTTTAAGATTGAAGGCCGTGCCCGCGGCCCGGAGTACGTCCGGACAGTAACCTCGTGCTACAAAGAAGCGGCCCAGGCCTACTGCAACGATACGTTTTCGCAGGAAAAAATCGATACATGGAACGAAAAGCTGGCCACCGTCTTTAATCGCGGATTCTGGGACGGGTATTACCTCGGCCAACGGTTGGGTGAATGGACGCACCGGTACGGTTCAGGGGCAACAAAAAGAAAAGTTTATGTGGGCAAAGCCATTAAGCATTTCGGGAACATCGGCGTTACGGAATTTTTGGTAGAAGCCCAACCGGTTAAGGAAGGCGATGAGTTATTGATCACCGGACCGACCACCGGCGCGGTTTTTGTGACGGCAGAAGATATCCGAGTCCATTTGAGGCAAGTTTCCGAAGCAGTTAAAGGCGATCACTTCTCGATAAAAACGCCCGAGAAAATCCGCCCAAACGACCAGCTTTACAAAATGGTAAAGGCTGAACGCCGCGGGACAGCTCACGAACGTTAAATCCTCTCGCAGTCTTTTTGCCGGCAATGCAACGGAACTATATGCCTGTTTACAGCCAATTGTTTATACAAACAAGAGCCCAACCGGGTGATTTTCAATACCCAGAAAGCCGGAACAAGCAACCAGAACAGCGGAAGCCGGAGAATAGTCCGATACAGCGAATCGTATCCGTATTTCCATATCCCTTTGTGAACAGATGCCAATTGCTCTTCCGCCAAAGTCAGATTCAACCCGGGTGCAATTTTCGTATGCTCTTCATTACGTAACTCTCTGCATGAGATAAGATTAAACCAATCTAACTGACGGATCAGGTTCATCAACCGGGTGCAGTTTTTGCACCAATTATCGTAGTAAACAGTCATTCCGACAGTTGTTTGAAAAAATCCCAAATCACTATTCCCGCCGTAACCGAAACATTCAGTGAGTGCTTGGTACCGTATTGCGGAATTTCGATGCAGTTGTCCGAAGCATCAACAACTTCCTGTTGCACACCATGTACTTCATGTCCAAGGATAACGGCATATCTTCTCCGCCGGTCCAACGTCAGGGTTTCCAACGAAAGGCTGTTCCGGGTCTGCTCTATGGAAAAAACGGTATACCCGTTCGTTTTCAATTCTTTAATCGCCGAAATAGGTTCCGCGAAATACCTCCATTTCACCGAATCTTCAGCACCCAGTGCCGTTTTATGAATTTCGGCATCGGGCGGTGGGGCAGCAATGCCACAAAGGATAATCTCCTCCACCCGGAAAGCATCGCATGTGCGAAAAACCGAACCGATGTTGTGCCGGCTGCGCACATTGTCCAACACCACCACCAAGGGAATTTTGGGTGCTTCTCGAAATTCTTTAACACTTATTCTGTTGAGTTCCTCAACGTTGAGTTTTCTTCTGTACATCATCTCTGTTTCTCTCCCCATCACTTAAGAGAAAGGGGAGGTTATTTTTCAGGTTTTATTACGGCTCGCACTGCAAACCAAACATGGTGAAGGAAAGTTGACACCTGTCCGTAATGCTTCACCATGATCCGGTACCGCTCCTTGAGCGAGGCCTTCCGGTTGGCCGTAGTTATTCCCTCGTTCAGGTAATTAATAAGCGTCAGGTGTGTATTACGGATGTAGCGGGATTTTCTCATCATGCGGATGCACCAGTCCACATCGGCAGAAAAACGATAATTCAGGTCGTAAGGCTCAAAAATCGATTTCTTGACCATAAACGCCTGATGGCACACCAGCATTCCTTGTTTAAAACTTTTCCAAGAAAGGGTTTCGGGTGCACTTAGTCGACGCATAAACAAAAATTCCCCGTTATCACCGACAATAGCCGTTTCACCATACAAGATGTCAGGGGCCGAAGCGGGTTCGAAAGAATTCATCATGTTCTCTACTGTCTCCGGCAGAAAAAACATATCACCTGCATTTAAAAAGCAAAGATAGTCACCCGTAGCCATCGTTACGGCTTTATTCATTGCGTCGTACAACCCGTTGTCCGGCTCACTCTTCCATTTCAGTTTGGGATTCTCATACTGCTGGATCAACGCAAGGGTATTGTCTTTCGATTTTCCGTCCACAATAATATGTTCCACATACGGATACGTTTGTTCGCGAACACTTTTCAGCGTCCGTTCCAACGTTTTTCCTGCGTTGTAGGTAACGGTTATTACGGAAAGCGATTTCATTTGCGGGCGTAAACAACAATAAACGGCGAAAGGAACCGTCCCTTCACCGGAAAAAGTTTAACGGCATAACTCAACATTTTCACCCATTTTCGGATACGCTTATTTTTGGGTTTCGGCTCCAGCCAAAGCATAGGCTTCCCCAGGTATTCAATTTCAACCTCCTTTAAATCGAATTCCTGCATAATGCCTTTCAAACGTGGGATCTCCATCGATTTCAGGTTATGTGCTTCCAGATTTTCCCTATCCAACCATTGTTGTATTCTTCCGTTCAACCCGAGAAAATTAGGGACCAGCAGGAGTAAATGTCCGTTTTCCGAGAGCAAGTCCACGTGCCGTGCAATGACGTCGCGCGTGTCCTGAAAGTGTTCGATAAATCCCGATGAGAAGACTACATCGTATTTTTTTTCGGACGAAATTTCGAAAAAATCGCCATCAATACACCGGATGGTATGCTCCGGAAGATTATTGACCGCCTCAAACTTACGGACGATAGCAGTATTCATGTAAAAGTCGAGTACGGTAACATCCGGAATACCCTGCTTGTAAAAATACGCCGCAAAAATACCGGGAAAACCGCCGATTTCGATAAAACTTTTGGCTCCGCTGAGTTTCGGTATAAATTTTCCGAAAACCACGCTGCGAGGAATCTTGTCAAATTGATAGTCCGACCAGTATGCCTCCCAGTGCGACTGATCGGTAATATTATTGGGATTGTTCTGCATAAATCGTTAAATAGCGGTTGACAATTATTTCCTCTGCGTATTCCGACAATACTTTTTTTCGGGCATTTTCCGAAAGCTGCCGGAAGTCAGCTTCAAAAAGGATCCACTGCAAACCTTGGGTTAAGTCATCAGCGTCCTTATATTCGGCCACATATCCGTTTTTTCGGTGGTCAATCATTTCGGGGATTCCCCCGGTATTGAATCCAACACAAGGTGTACCGCATGACATAGCCTCCATAAGGGTATTCGGTAGGTTCTCCTGCAGTGAAGGTGTCACAAAAACATCGGCAGCATTATAAAGATCCGGCATTCTATCCGGGGCAACAAATCCGGTATTCACGGACAAGGCCGGCAGTTGCTGTGCAATTTCGTTCCCGTTTGTCCCGGCAATCAGGAACAGCACCTCTTTGTTGTTAAGTCGTTTGCCGGCTTCTATCAAGTAGTCCATCCCTTTTCGTTTGTCGGAAGCTTTAACCGCGGCAAACAAAATAATCCTTTTGTCCGCAGGTAAGCCCAGTTTTTGTTTTGCTTCCTCCTTATTTTTGGGAAAGTACCTTTGCGTATCGATGGGGTTTGGAATAGAAACTACCCGGCGTCCTGTTGTAAGTGGACTTTTTTCTGCTAGCCTTCCAAGCCACTGGCTGCAGGCCACAAATTCTATTTTTCCCTGATCGTATGCCGTCTGTTTTTTTCGAAAAATCCGGTGAGAAAGATCGTTCTCCAATGGAGCTTTCAAGTATGGACAATTTCCGCATGAATGATGAAAGCGTGCACACGGTCCGGCATGATGACAAATTCCGGTGAAGGGCCACATATCGTGCATCGTCCACACCACCTTTTTACCGCTGGCAAGGATCTCTCCGATTTCGCTGATCGATAACATCCCCTGATTGATCCAGTGTAGATGAATAATGTCAGCTCGCTTAAATTCGGGAAGCCGGGTAACGGAAATTCCGGTATTGGCGATGGAAACATCAAAAAGGTTCTCCCGCGATAACCGGTTTTGCAAAAATATTTGTCCGCGCTCCCCATAAAAATGCAGGTTATTTTGAATTTTGCCGCCTGCTTGCATAATATACTCATTGTCAGAACGTTTATCACGAACCAGCATCTTCGCCCTTACCCCCTTGGCACGGAGAGCATTCATCAACCGGAAAGCTGCAATGGCTGCCCCGCCGTGAATATCGGATGTGCTGATTATAAGTACGTTCATGCTATTTCCAACATTTTCTCAACGATACGTTCACATGCCTTGCCGTCGCCGTATGGATTGGTTCTGGTTGACATAGAATAATAATAGCTATCGTCCGATAAAAGCCGGGAGGTTTCTGACACAATCAGGCTGTAGTTCGTTCCGACCAGCCTGACTGTCCCGGCCTCCAGTGCTTCGGGACGCTCCGTGGTATCCCGCATGACCAGAACCGGCTTACCTAAGCCTGGAGCTTCTTCCTGAATTCCTCCACTGTCGGTCAGGATCAACCTGCTCTTTTCCATGAGGTAGACAAAAGGCAGGTAATCCAGGGGTTCTATTAAATGGAGGTTTTCGTGCTTATCATCACTAAACACCTCACGAATGGTTTCGCGCACATTCGGATTAAGGTGCATTGGGTAAATGAAATGAGTTTCGGGGAACTTTTCCGATAACGTTTTTATTGCTTGGCAAATATGTGTAAATCCTTCACCAAAATTTTCCCTCCTGTGGCCGGTAATTAATACAAGTTGCGGGGTAAGGCTTCCGCCCATTTTTTCGGGCAACCCACTCCGGATTAGGGTTTCCTCGATCTCTTTCCGAAGGTTTTTATCGGTTTTTATTTTTTGAGTAACCCAATACAGCGCATCAATAACCGTATTTCCTGTTACTGAAATACTGTTTTCTTTGATTCCCTCATCCAACAGGTTCTGCTTGCTTAAGGGAGTAGGTGCAAAATTGTATGTGGCTATCCGGCTTGTGATTTGACGGTTAATTTCTTCCGGCCAAGGGCTGTACATGTTGTGTGTTCTCAGCCCTGCTTCGACATGCGCTACCGGTATTTTCTGGTAAAAAGCAGCCAACGCGGTTACCGTGGAAGTGGCTGTGTCGCCATGTACAATCACCCAATCGGGTTGCGACTGCTTCAGCACATCCCTCATACCCGTTAATATGCTGGATGTTATGTCGTATAAGTCCTGATTGCTTTTCATAACATTCAAGTCATAATCGGGTCTTATTTCAAACAGACGAAGAACCTGATCCAACATTTGCCGGTGTTGCCCGGTTACACAAACAAGAACATGAAATTTATCGGGATATTTCTGAAACTCCCTAATCAACGGAGCCATTTTTATAGCCTCGGGACGGGTTCCAAAAACAAGCATTATTTTTTTTCGCATACCCTCATTTTTTAAAAACCCCACAGAAATCAAGGATCACCTTATCATCTCTGAAAATCAACTTCTTAAACTCCTTATGAGCTACCAGAAACGCAACTATATCGGCCGTGTCATACGCTTCCGCATAATCGGTAAGCTTAAAAACCTTATGCGTCTCTATATTGGGCTCAACGATTAAGAAATCAGCGTTGTTATGCCCTTGCATTACTTTCGAGACAATGTATTTGGCAGGTGACTCCCTCAAATCTTCGATGTTCGGCTTAAAAGAAAGCCCCATCAAAGCCACAACAGGTTCCCGGCCTTCGCGTAAATTGAAATCCTTCATCGTGGAAAGAATTTTCTCTGAACACCAAAAAGCTTTGTAATTGTTTATTTCACGGGCCTTTCCTATCAGTTGAGACTCAATCGGAAATTCTGAAGTGATGAAATAGGGATCCACGGCAATACAATGTCCTCCCACCCCACTTCCGGGTTGAAGAATGTTTACACGGGGATGTTTGTTGGCTAGCTCGATCAGTTCCCAGACATTGATATGGGCTTTCTCACATATGATGGAAAGCTCGTTAGCAAAAGCAATCTGCACATCGCGAGAAGCATTCTCTGTCAGTTTACACATTTCGGCAGTACGCGCATTTGTCTTGTACAGGGATCCTTTCACAAAATGGCTGTAGAAGCCGGCAGCTTTTTCCGAGGATCCTTCGTCGATACCTCCTATCACACGGTCGTTGTGAATTAATTCATAAACGGTATTTCCCGGCAATACTCTTTCAGGACAATAACTCAAATAGATTTTATCTTTTAACGCAGGCTTTTCGGAATAAATCAACTCTGCCATCTTTTCCGTGGTGCCCACAGGGCATGTTGACTCAATAATACACAAATCTCCTTCCTTCAAGTAAGGAAGAACGGTGGTGACAGCTGACTCCACGTACGAGACGTCGGGTTCATGATTTCCTTTAAACGGGGTGGGCACCACAATGACGTAAACATCACTTGTTTGCGGCTCAGTATATGCTTTAAGGGTTCCGTTGGAAGTGACTTTTTTGCATATCTTATCCAATCCGGGTTCTGAGAAATGAACTTTCCCGGAATTCACACTTTTCACTACTTCGGGATTAATGTCTACACCGATTACTTCAATACCGTTATCAGCCGCGATTACAGCTGTCGGCAAACCTATATAACCCAATCCAATAAAACAAGCTTTCATATACTAATCCATTAATTCAACTACAAAAATAAGCGTAAAATTCCTAATAAAACGGTTAACGCCACATATATACCCATTTTCTTTGACGGGAGAAAGACAAATCAATTCGATAAAATAGTTTTGTAGGCATTTACATACCTATCGCTGACCGTATCCAGGTTGACCTTATTTTTGATGATTTCGAAGGAATGTTCTCCCATTTTTTTTCTTAAGCCGGGATCATTAAACAGCGCAATTATCTTTTCGGACAGATCTACGGCATCATTTTCCCGGAAAAAGAATCCGTTACTCCCTTCGTAAACCAGATCCCGCTCGGTACCGTCACATACCGAACATATTACCGGAAGGGAGAACGTCATGGCATCGTTGATGGACAACCCCCCCATTCCTGCCAAAACATAAACCGATGACGCCAAGAAGTATCTTCCTATCAATAAATTATCGTAAATCTCTCCGGTAAAAATAACTCGGCTGCCGATCTTCAAGTCACGGGCTTGTTTTTTCAGATTTTCCATTTCGGGGCCATCTCCTACGATCACCAACTCCGCACCGGGGAAATGCGATAGTACTTTTGAAAAGGCGTCCATCAATAAATCCACCCTTTTCCATTTCACCAACCTTCCGATATGAATCATCCTGTGATCATTTTGAGGCAACAGAGGTTGTTCTTTGGACAGTTCTTGTCTGATCCGGAGCAATTCCTCGGAATTGTTTGAGTTGTAGGTAACAAACACCGACTTTTCGGATAGGTTATAAGTAGGCAAGATCTCTTTCCCTACAGACGAATAGACTACCGCACCATCAGCGTGAGAGTAACAGTATTTCCTGATTTCTGCAACGAGTTTCTGCCGTATGTGGAAAAACAACCCTTTATTCAGCAGGTTCATATCTTCATCGTATACAGGGTTTTCTTTGTAGAAGGAGCTGAGTTTTCCATAGGGTGGAACCTGAAAAGGGATTTCGCGCATCACAAATTTGGATTTGGTCTCCTTTAAAGCTTTCCTTAATTCAGGTTGAGTGAAATACTGCAAGAAAAAAGGCCAGCCTACGACAAAAATATCAGGCTTCTCTCTGTATATGATGGAAGGAAGTTCCCTGAAGCCGGTTTTGCCCAGCAGCGATTTTCTTTCTTCACTCGTTATAACCCTGTAATTTGCCACCTCCCGGCCAATCACCCTTACGCCTTTTCCAATCATTGTACTTTTTTTCGGAGGAACAACCACCACAACTTCCACTCCTTTATCAGCCAGCTTATTCAACAAAGCATTGGCATAAGGTGGAATTCCTCCAAAAACGTACAATACTTTCATTTACAGCGGAATTTAAAATTCAATTTTCGAAGACAACACATTCCGGCGGAAAACGCCTAAATTTATATTCACTCCCACCTCTATACCTTTGCCGACAAGTTCATTCTTCACCGTCTCATATGCCAGATCGGGACTGTTGTTATCACCGCTCAGGTGGCAAAGCCAGATATTCCGGAGATGAGGTGAACAGTTGTTTGCCAAAAACTCAGCAGTCTGCCGGTTGCTCAAGTGTCCCGTTCCGTTACTGATTCGCTGTTTAAGGAAATAGGGATACCTTCCGTTAAGAAGCATTTCTTCGTCGTAATTGCTTTCAATAACCAGGTGGTTAGCTTTTCCGGCGTAATAGGCTACATCATCGGTTATAGCCCCGATGTCGGTTGCCAGTGTAAGCTTGTGATTACCGAACTCAAAAAAATAACCGGCATTGTCGCTGCTGTCGTGCGGGACATCGAAAGCGGTAATCCTAAAATCTTCTATCTGAAACGACTCTCCCTTCTCTATAATTCGTTTAGTTGCACCGTTGATGGTGTTTTTAACAAGGGGACAGTTACGAATGCCCCGGTGTACCTTCTCTGTAGCATAGACCGGTATATTAAGTTTTTCGCTCAGGTACCCTGCTGATTTTATGTGGTCGTAATGGTCGTGTGTCACCAGAAGGGCGTAAATTGACGAAAAATCGATACCGTGATCACCCAATCTTTTTTTGATAATACGTGGCCCCAATCCAGCATCGATAAGCATCCCGTAGTGGCTGTTTCCCAGGTAATAACAATTACCGCAACTACCGCTGCCCAAACTGAAGAACGAGAATTTATCGGAAGAAAATAAGTTATGTTGCATATTCTAACGGACAAAGGTACGAACAATTTATGATTTTTGTGCGTAATCCGACCTACCTTCGCTACCGGCAAAAATCCTCAAAATAGCGTGTGATGTGTTCGTGCAGATGCACACGGTCCCGGCCTATCATGTTATGCTCGTGTCCGGGGTAGACGAAAAAGTCGGGATGCGTGCCTGCACCAATCGACGATTTCAAGAACTGCAAGCTGTGCTGCATCACCACTACCGGATCTTCGTCACCGTGAATGATAAGCAGCCTCGATTTCAGCCTACCAGCTTTGTTCAGCAAACTTGTCTTCGCGTAACCGTCCGGATTCTCCTGAGGCGTATCCATGTAACGTTCACCGTACATCACTTCGTAATATTTCCAATCGATCACAGGACCACCGGCAACGCCCACCTTAAATACCTCCGGGTAGCGCAGTAACATGTTAATTGTCATAAATCCGCCATAGCTCCAGCCGTGAACACCCAGCCGGCCGGCATCCACGTAAGGCAGTGATTTCAAGAATTCCACACCGCACATCTGGTCTTTGGCCTCCTCCACACCAAGCCTACGGTGAGTAACATCCTCGAAGGCTCGTCCTCGAAACGATGTACCCCGGTTATCCAACACAAAAACAAGGTATCCTTTCTGTGCCATATACGTTTCCCAACCGCCCGAACCGTATCTCCAGCGATTCTGCACCAATTGTGAATGCGGACCACCGTAAACATATATGGCCACAGGGTATTTCTTTGCCGCATCGAAGTTAGCGGGCTTTACCATCCGGTAAAATAAATCGGTTTTACCGTCGGCAGCTTTCAGGCTTCCTAGTTCAACACGAGGCATACTGATTCCGGCAAAAGGATTTAGAGCGGAGGTTAGTGTAACCGTTTTGGCGTTTTTCAAGTCGATAATATCAACTTTACCGGGATTATCGCTGGCTGAATAACGGCTGACCAGGTATCTTCCAGAATTGCTGACGGCAATGGTGTGCATGCCCGGAACATTGGTGAGTCGGTGGATGCTTCCGCTCTTTAAATTTACGCTGTAAGCATGCCTTTCTAAAGGGCTGGGCTGGGTTGAGACAAAAAACAGGTGTTGTCCTTTTCCGTCAAAACCGATAACATCCGTTACTTCCCAATCTCCCCGGGTGAGTTGTTTCAGTAATCGGCCCGACGTATCGTACAGGTACAGGTGGTTGAATCCGTCCCGTTCGCTTTGCCAGACAAATTGAGCGGGGTTGTTCCTCACAAACAAAACCGGATTTTCAGGCTCCACGTACTTCGGATGTGTTTCTTCAAAAAGTGTTTTATCAAAATCACCCGACCCTGCGTCGTACCGGTTCATCTTCAGGTGATTTTGTTCACGGTTAAGTTCGGCTACATATATAAATTTTTCGTCGGGACTCCAAACCACGTTTGTCAGGTACTTGTCCCTGGGTTCACCTGTTTTCAGGTAAACGGTTTGCCCGGTCTTTACGTTACAAACACCGATCGCCACTTCGTGACTGCTTTCTCCGGCCATCGGATACCGAATGCTTTTCTCCGTTGCGGTCCGGGCAGAGATATCCACAACCGGATAACTGGCAACCATGGTTTCATCCATCCGGTAAAACGCCAGTTTGTTTCCACCGGGTGACCAAAAGATTCCTCCTTTAATTCCGAACTCATCCCGGTGAACCGCCTGACCACAAACAATCCCCTTGTTTTCTTCCGAAGTGATTGCCGTCTCTTTACCTGTTCCGTCCGTTATATACAAGTTATTCTCTTTTGTATAGGCCAGATAAACATTGTCGGGAGAAAGTTCCTGGTTGGCACTGTTTTCGGGAAAATCAACAGACAAGATTACCTGTCTGGTTTTCAAGTCATACACACCCGTGCCCTTAGCCGATGAAAATACCAGGTTATCGCTGCCTTCCCTGTCAAAACTCACACGGGAAACAATTCCCCCGCCTTTTTCTTTTTTCCGGATTTCATCGAACCGGAAAACAAATTTTTTGTGGTTAGGATTCAACGGGTCGACCCGGAAGACGGAGTCGTCCCTGAGCATCATCAACTCATCGTCGTGCCATTGAAATTGTTCGCCTATTTGCGGATAATAACTGTAAAAGTTTTTTCCTCCCGGGATAAGTTCGTCCAACGTGAACAACTTGTTTTGTTGGGCAAACAGCAAGCTTGTACAAACAGATAATAAAAGAAAAATAAAATATTTTCTCATAAATAATTTTACTTATAAACCCTTCCACACGAAGCCGGAACATCACTCCAGGTTTAACCCTTCCTGTATGCAGGCAAGTCAGCGGCAGTTATGGGAGGATAAGATTAAAATACAATCCTGTTCAATTTTTCAACTGCCTCGTAATATTCTTTCATCATCCCTTCGACCACCTGCTCCGCAGGAACAACAGTATCTATCAGCGATGCAACTTGTCCAATTTCCAGTTCACCCTCCACCAGATCTCCTTCAAATATACCGCGTCTTGAACGACCGCGCCCCAGCAACGAGCGAAGTTCGTCAGCAGATGCACCCCTATCTTCCAATTCCTGTACCTGATGATAAAAATCATTTTTCACCAATCGGGTGGGACTGATTTTCTTCAGTGAAAGTATGGTGTCACCCTCTTTCAGAGAAATACACTTCTGCTTGAATGCATCACTGGCTGAGCTCTCCTCAGTAAGCGCAAAACGTGTACCCACCTGTACACCCTCGGCCCCAAGCGCAAAAACAGCGGCCATTCCTTCGCCTGTTGCTATTCCTCCGGCAGCAATAAGCGGCAAACCGGTGACTTTTCGCACCTGCGGAATAAGCGCTAGCGTGGTGGTTTCTTCTCGTCCGTTGTGCCCTCCAGCTTCAAAACCTTCTGCAACAATAGCATCCACACCCGCTTCAACGCATTTCAATGCAAATTTCGAACCGGATACCACGTGCGCGACGATAATGCCTTCGGCTTTCAGTTTTGCGGTCCACGTTTTTGGATTTCCTGCCGATGTGAAGACAATGGCTACTTTCTCATCCATCACGATTTGCATGATCTCTTCAATTTGTGGATACATCAGCGGGATATTTACTCCAAAAGGTTTACCGGTAGCCATCTTGCATTTTTTTATGTGATCGCGTAACGTTTCGGGATGCATCGAACCTGCACCGATCAAGCCCAATCCCCCGGAATTACTTACTGCCGATGCCAATCGCCATCCACTACACCAAACCATTCCGGCCTGAATGATGGGATATCTTATGCCAAACAATTGGGTAATTTTGTTTTTTTCCATAATGCACGCAAAGGTAATTTTTTTTCAAAACGTTATCAAGAAAAGCTTTTAGAAGTTTATTGTTTAATTTAATTTTAGTAGTTTTGTACGTCCAACAGATGATTATTGGCGTAAATTTCTCTTCCAGTTGACTATGAACGTATTAATTCTTGGCTCCGGTGGGCGTGAACATGCTTTTGCCTGGCGTATGCGTAGCAGCAAGTACTTGAACAACTTGTTTATTGCGCCCGGAAATGCGGGGACTGCATCGTTGGGAACAAACGTTGCCATCTCTCCGACAGACTTTCAGGCGTTAAAATCGTTTTCTTTGGAAAACGATGTGGACATGATCGTGGTTGGGCCGGAGGATCCGCTTGTTCAGGGAATTTACGATTATTTTCGCAATGACGAGGACGTGTGCCACGTTGCCGTTATCGGTCCTTCCCAAAAGGGGGCCCAGCTGGAAGGGAGCAAGGATTTTGCCAAAGAATTCATGAGCCGACACAATATCCCCACGGCGCGATACAAAACGATCAGGCTAGAAAACATTGAAGAGGGAAATTATTTTCTGGAATCATTGCAGCCTCCTTATGTACTCAAAGCCGATGGGTTGGCAGCCGGAAAAGGGGTGCTCATCATTGACGATTTAAACGAGGCCAAACGCCTGCTTTGGGAAATGCTCAACGGGATGTTTGGTTCTGCAAGCGACAAAGTGGTTATCGAAGAGTTCTTAAAGGGGATTGAATGTTCGGTTTTTGTGCTGACCGACGGAAAGTCGTACAAAATCCTGCCTGTTGCCAAAGACTACAAACGTATTGGGGAGGGTGATACCGGGCTAAACACCGGGGGCATGGGTGCGGTTTCCCCTGTTCCTTTCGCTGATGCCAAGTTTATGGAAAAGGTGGAACAACGGATTGTTCTTCCCACTGTCAACGGAATTAAGGCAGAAAAGATCGACTACAAGGGTTTTATCTTCTTCGGGTTGATTAATATAGATGGTGAGCCGAAAGTGATTGAATACAATGTGCGGATGGGTGATCCTGAAACGGAGGTGGTATTGCCGCTTGTCAAGTCAGACATTCTGGACCTTTTTGTAAGTGTAGCCACCGAAACTCTGGATACAAAAACAGTGGAAATCGATAACAGGTACGCTGTTACCGTGATGATGGTTTCTGGGGGATATCCAGGCAGTTACGAAAAGGGGAAAACAATATCGGGAATTGAACAGATAAAGGATTCCATTGTTTTTCATGCCGGGACAACGTTAAAAAATGACGAACCCGTAACATCAGGCGGACGTGTCTTAGCTGTAACCTCATATGGGCATACAATGAATGAAGCGCTTGAAAATTCCTATAAAAATATCGAAAAAATCTCTTTCGAAAACAGCTATTTCAGAAAAGACATCGGCTTTGACTTAAGATAAAAATGAACACTTTGCTGGTTAGAAACTTCAAATCTTTTTTTGTGGAATCCAGATTCATTTCACTAGTTGTTTCTATTACCGTCATCGCGTTGCGTTTTCTGATGTTTTTGAAAAAGGGCTTACCTGATTTTCCGGCAAACAATACCGGCTTTATCTGGCCCTATATCGAACCTGTTTTTCTCGAAAATCCCCTTCTCTCGTTTTTAGCGAGCACATTCTGTGTTTTCATTATATCTTATCTTCTTTCCGAATTGAACGTCCGCTACGGTGTGATCCGCATGCGAACAGCGATGCCCTTTTATGTTCCGCTGATTCTATTTAGTGTCCATCCGTTTTTTCTGAGAATGACTCCCGATTTTCCGGGGCTCATCTTCGTTCTCTGGTCCCTTTTTCCGTTACTGGCATCGTATCAGTACCACCATTCCCACCGGTTTGCTTATCAGTTTAGTGCGTTGATAGCCATTGCCGGAATCTTTCAAATCCACGCGTTATTGTTTGTGCCCTTGTGGTTAATTGGGTTATCGGCGATGGGCAGAATAAACTTCCGATCTTTTATAGCATCTATTTTTGGAATAATACTGGTGTTTTGGATTGCTTTTGTGTTCTATGTCTTTGGGGATAACATCTCCGGCTTTATCGAACCTTTTAAAGGTCTCGCCGAGATCTACAACTTTACGCGGACGCCCGGTTTTTCTGTCCCGCAATGGGGTTTTATCGGGACAATGCTGCTTTTCTTGTTTTTCATTATTACCGCTGATAGCAAGCAGATTACAAGAGAGCGGAGCTTTACCAAAAAAGTATTAATTTTCAGCATTTCCGTAATACTGCTTTCCTTTCTTTTACAGATTTTGTACCTGACTCACACGTTCATCTGGATCTACATTATCATCGCATTTCTTTCCATCATTGTGGCGCATTTTTACGCCAACACCACATTCAGGCTGGAGATTTTATCATATTTCCTCGTTTTGATGCTGTTAGCTTTTTATTACTGCCTAAACCTTTTCACCGATTTATCACCATTCTAAGAAACGTCTTAAATCTTAAATTTCTATTCATCTCTACTTCCTTCATGCTGTTTTTCGCTCTTTTTCGCGTCCTTGAATCTTCATTTCTTCAAAATAGCCCCACTATAGATCCATCAAAAAATAAACATAAAACAAGACATGAAAAAAATCAATAAGTTGCTAACAACAAAACCCTATGTATTTTTGTTTTACAGTAAAAACAAAAGAATTACAGATGAAACGATCAGCATTACATTTACTTATTGTGCTGTCTGTCGCTTTTGGGCTGACAATGTGTGGCACAGCACAGACGGCAAGGGAGAAGGAAGTTGTAGCCGGAGAAGTGAGCCGGAGCGTAAACGATTTCGACTTTACGTTTAAGGCGACTTACGCTTATCCCACCGGTTTCAAATCTATTTACCTGTCTCCCTACTACGACGTAAAAGTATCTCCCGACACGATACGGGCATACCTGCCCTATTACGGACGAGCATATGTAGCTCCCGTTAATCCAAGTGAGGGAGGAATAAAATTTACCAGTACCGACTTCGATTATCAGGTGAATCCGGGAAAGAAAAAAGGGAATTGGCGGGTAGATATTCGAACGAAAGATACCGGCCGGGAGATATTTTTGTATTTCGATATCTGGGAGAACGGAACAGCCCGGTTGCAAGTCACAGATACCAACCGGCAACCCATCTCGTTTCAGGGGGATTTGTTATAACTTCGTTACTAACTCCTTAGGCAAATAAAAGGTATCGTTTTTATCCATATACACCGCGACCGATCCAATATCGAATGGCTTGCCGTTAAGTTTTCCAACGGACGAAAATGCCTTTATCTCCAGCGTGTTTCTTCCTTTTTTAACCGTTAGGACCGGAAACTCGGGATCTTTCCGGTTCACGGAGTATTTCTGCCCGGCAAAAACATCGGTATGCTTAACAAAGATTTCATCCGACAGTTCCTGTAATGATTTATCCAACCCCAATGCTTTTTGCAGATACTTGTTCACTTGCACATTGCGCACATTCCCTCTCAGGATATCCCCTTGCGGATGATACGATGCCAACAGTGTCTCTTCGCCGGTATGCCCTCCTGTGGTAAATCCGAAGCAGGTACGCGAATTCATTATGTTTACTATGTTGTGTGCCATGTTATTACTTGTCCCCACCTGGGTGTAATCACTTTCTTTGTAGTTTTTCGAAGAGAGCAGTGTCTGCAGTTCTTCCTCGGTAATATCAATGCCGGTGTATTTTTTGAACTCGGCCTTTATGTTTTCGGGTTTGGTATTTATCAGAATGGCTTCGATGCCGTTTGCCGAAAGTTTGTAATTCGATACCGCTTCAAACAACTGCTGAATCGACAGTTTGTCGTACCCTGGACAATCTCTTGAGCCAATGGTAAAACCACTGTTACCGTGGTCAGACATAATAATGACCGCCGTATTTCCGTCCTTTTCAGCAAACTTCATCACCTCCCCCACGGCATCATCAAAATCCAGGTATTCGGTAATCATCCCGACAGCATCATTAGCATGAGCGGCCCAGTCCACCTGACTGCCTTCAACCATCAGAAAAAAGCCCGCTTCTTTTTTGGATAAAAGATCCAGCGCCTTTGCGGTCATTTCTGCAAGCGACGGAACGTTGTCGGGGTTCCTGTCAATGGAATAGGGCAATGCCCGCTCTCCAAAAAGCGCCCAGACTTTTCCGTCACCGTTGTAGTTCAACAACGCGTTTCTATCATCTTGAATCAGCACGGTTCCGTTATTTTTAAAGTGTTGCCTGATATCATCGGTTAAAATACTGTTTCCTCCGCCGAACATCACATCCATATTCTGGTAAGCCATTTGCGGTGCAATAAACTTATAGGCACTGCGTGTATGGTAATGCGAAGAAAAATCAGCAGGCGTAGCATGAGGGAACTCACAGGTCACCACCAACCCTACAGCTTTATTTTTCAGCAACTTAGCTGCTTCCAACAGGGTAGCTGCAGGCTGATAGGTGCGGGCAGCATCCACCGGATAAAGATCGTTTTCCGGATCTGCTTCCGGGTAAATGGCCACGTTGCTTGTCTTCTGTAAAACACCTGTCGCATAGGCTGATCCCGTAGGAGCCGAATCACCAATAGGCGCATTGGAGGAATGTGTTGTAACCGTTCCTGTGAAAAAGGGGTCGATATGCAGGCGGTCACCCATTTTGTTGTAAAATTTATACCAGCGGGAAGCAGAATATACGCCCACCGAGGTACCGTCGGGAATCATCACAATAACGTTTTTTACCGGACGCACTTCCTGTGCTAACATCAAAACTGTACTTATCAGCAAAGTAAACAGCAAGCTTAATTTTCTCATATGTTGAATTGTATTTATACTTGAGTTTAAAACAATAAAGTTAATAAATAGTTGAATTTTTTTGAAACATAAACTTCAATTTAACGATTTTGTAACACCTCCTATGTATGAAAAGTCGATGAATTTGATTAAGTTTGTCCTTCATTTCTAAAGAAAAAAATAATGAACAGTAGAAAACCTCTTATCCTTGTCACCAATGACGATGGGTATCAGGCTAAAGGAATAGTATCGCTTATTGAAGCGATGAGAGCATTGGGCGAGGTAGTTGTTTTCGCCCCGGAATTGCATCAGTCGGGAATGTCGTCTGCCATCTCCACATCACAACCGTTGAGAAGCAGAATTTATAAAAAGGAAGAAGGACTTACGGCATATATGTGCACAGGAACTCCGGTGGATTGTGTAAAATTGGCGCTGAACGAGTTTTTAGATCGCAAGCCCGACTTATTGGTTTCGGGCATCAACCACGGGTCCAATGCTGGAATTAGTGTAATATACTCGGGAACGATGGGCGCTGCTATAGAAGGATGTATTTTTGAAGTCCCCTCCCTTGGCGTATCTCTTTGTGAATATGCATACGATGCCGACTTCACGCACGCCTGTGAAGTAGCCCAAAGGATAGCCTCGACTGTTCTCAAAAAGGGGCTTCCCAAAGGTATCTGTTTGAACGTAAACGTTCCACAAGGGGAAATAAAGGGAATAAAAATAACATCACAGACGCAGGGGAAGTGGGTGAATGAATATCAACGGTCTGCTGATGGAAACGGCCGCGATGTGTTTTGGATGACCGGGAACTTCGAAAACTGGGAAGAAGACAACGTAAATACCGATGAATGGGCATTGGCAAACGGATACGCTGCCATTGTCCCTGTAAAAATTGACATGACAGCACACGATTTTATCCCTGAGCTGAAAAAGTGGGATTTGACATAAGAATATGAAATACTTCTTAATAGCCGGCGAAGCATCGGGCGACCTACACGCATCCAACCTGATGAAGTCGATCAAACAGTTGGACAAGGAAGCCGATTTCCGGTTTTTCGGAGGTGATCTTATGGCCGTCCAGGGAGGAACACTGGTTAAGCATTACCGTGAAATGGCATTTATGGGAATTGTCCCGGTTGTTATGAATGCGAAAACCATTCTTAACAACCTGCAACTCTGTCAAAAGGAGATCGCCGGCTATCAGCCGGACGCGGTTATCCTGGTTGATTATCCGGGATTCAACCTAAAGATGGCTAGGTTTGTAAAGGCTCGATTGAACATTCCCGTCTTCTATTACATCTCACCTAAAGTATGGGCATGGAAAGAGTATCGGGTTAAATCGTTCAAGAAATATGTGGATGAGATGCTTTGTATCCTGCCCTTTGAAGTAGATTTCTACGAAAAACACGATTACCGGGTCCATTACGTCGGAAATCCGTCGGTGGATGAGATCGACGCGCGCGAGTATAAAGATGAAACGTTTGCCGGGTTCATTGCGGCCAACACACTTCCCGACCGTCCGATTATCGCAGTGCTTGCAGGAAGCAGGAAACAGGAAATATCCAGCAACCTGCCACCTATGCTGCAAGCAGTAAAAGGATTCGACGATTACCAACTGGTAGTTGCAGGGGCACCCGGTATTGAACCTGATTTTTACGATAAGTTCACCCAAGGATTTCCGCTGAGGGTTTTGTTCCACCAAACGTACCGCATTCTCGCCCAGTCACAGGCAGCGTTGGTTACCTCCGGGACGGCCACCCTGGAGACGGCGTTGCTGAACATTCCTCAAGTAGTTTGTTACCGTACGTCGATGCCGCGGCTATCATACTGGGCCTTCAAAAACATCCTGCACACACCCTATATCTCATTGGTGAACCTTATTTGTGGCAGAGAAGTTGTGACGGAACTCTTCGCCAAGTTTTTCACCGTTGACAACATCCGAAAAGAACTTACCCAACTTCTCCACGTGAAGAACTACCGAAAAAACATGCTGGACAATTACGCGGAAATGCGGCGGATACTGGGCGGAACCGGTGCTGCGGACCGTGCAGCGGAAACAATATTGAATAAGCTCAGGTGAATCGATTTTCTGTTGGCATACTGAAAATATTCTTTCCAAAATCTTCACTTTTTAATCCTTTTTTGTTTCCTTTGTATCGGAACTAATGTAAGAAAATCAGAAACAGTATGAAAATTGGAATTCTCACTTCCGGTGGTGACTGTCCCGGAATTAATGCGACCATACGAGGCGTTGGAAAAACAGCCATTAACAATTACGGAATGAAGGTAATCGGCATTCAGAATGGATTTTCCGGACTGCTTTACAAGGACGTTATTGACCTTTCCGATGCATCGCTCTCTGGGATTCTTAATCTGGGAGGAACCATTCTTGGGACCGCACGCGAAAAGGTGTTCCGTAAAAAAATCACATCACCCGACGAAAAAGACCAGGAAGAGATAAAAAAATGCTACCACGAATTGGGCCTCGACTGCCTGGTTTGTATTGGAGGAAACGGCACACAAAAAACCACTTGGATGCTTTCTGAATTGGGGCTGAATGTAGTAGGAATTCCTAAAACCATCGATAATGATGTGTACGGAACCGATGTCACTTTCGGGTTCGACACCGCTGTCAATATTGCTACGGATGCTATCGACCGCCTGCATTCCACGGCAAGTTCCCATCGTCGTGTAATGGTTATTGAACTTATGGGGCACCATGCCGGCTGGATTACACTGTATGCTGGAATGGCCGGGGGAGCCGATATCATTCTACTTCCCGAACTTGGTTACAACATGAAAGTAATTATCGACAAGATAAAAAAGAGAATGGAAATGGGGAAAGCCTATTCCATTGTGGCTGTTGCCGAGGGAATTGAAATACAAGGAAGCAGCGAAAGGCCTGCCATGTATTTCGCCAAAGAAATTGAAAGGCAAACCGGATTTGAAACTCGCGAAACCGTCCTCGGATACATTCAGCGCGGAGGTTCACCGTCTCCCGCAGACCGTAATTTAGGCACTTTGCTCGGCGGCCATGCAGCACAACTCATTCACGAAGGGAAGTTCGGACGTATGGTTGCACAGATCAAAAATAAAATAGATGACGTACCTTTAGAAGAAGTTGCGGGCAAACTTCGCCTGGTAACTGTGGATACTCCTTTGGTACAACAGGGAAGAAGGATGGGTATTTCATTCGGCGTCTGGGTATAAGCTGGACATTAGATTTCTATCTGCACGTTCTCTTCCTCCTGCCCGGAAGTTTCTGAAGACTCACTATTCCCTTTCTCGAAAAGTTTTTCCAGAAGTTCATTATCGTTCCGCAGCTTCTTGATGGCTTTCTTTGCTGCCTTCTGATGCGATTCTTTTTTGGAATACCCTTTTCCTGAACCCAGATCCATCCCACCGACAATAACCCTCGATTCAAAAATAGGATTGTTTTGCTCATCGTAGGAAGAGTCGGTCACCTCAAACCCTACGTCAATTTTGTATTTTTGTCCCCACTCTATCAGACGCGACTTAAAGTCTACCTCACTTTTCAATACGGTATCGATATTGATGTGTTGCTTAATGAGCGTTTCAAAAACAAAACTTTTCGCTACGCGGTAACCCTGATCAAGATAGATCGCTCCAATCAGTGCTTCGAGGGCATCTCCGTAGATATTGGTGTTGTGAGCAAGATTCCGGGTGGATGAAGTGATGATTTTATCGATCCCTATTTCAATAGCAATTTTGTTCAGCGTTTCACGTTGAACAATCCTCGAGCGGGTACTGGTAAGGAATCCCTCTTTTTTATTCTCGAATTTTTTGTACAAAATATCGGCTACAATGGCATCAAGAATGGCATCACCCAGAAATTCGAGCCGTTCATTATTAACCCATTTTCCTGAATTTGAGCGAATTGATGATGATCTGTGTGTCAATGCTTCCTGGTACAGATCAATTCTATCGGGATAAAATCCCAACATCCTGTAAAATGAAAAGTAGGGTTCTTTTCCTTTGTGAGGAATTGCCCTTACTTTTCGCATAAATTTTCTTAACACATTACTTGTTGAATTTCTTAAGGATTACGCTTGCGTTATGGCCTCCAAAGCCAAAAGTATTCGATAGAACAGCTCTTAACTCGCGTTTTTGAGCTTTGTTGAATGTAAAGTTAAGATTATAATCGATTTCTGGATCCTCGTCGCCTTCGGTGAAATTTATTGTTGGCGGAACAATCTGGTTTTCAAGAGCAAGAACACAAAACATAGCTTCCAATGAACCGGCGGCACCCAACAAGTGTCCCGTCATCGACTTAGTTGCACTTATGTTCAGCTTGTAACTGTGTTCCCCAAAAACTTCCTTGATTGCTTTCACTTCCGAAATATCACCTACCGGTGTAGATGTTCCGTGAACATTGATGTAATCTATATCTTCGGGTTGCATTTTTGCATCCTCCAAGGCGTTATACATTACCAGTTTGGCTCCCAAACCATCGGGGTGAGAAGCCGTAATGTGATGGGCATCGGCCGACATGCCGGCACCAGCTACTTCGGCGTAGATATGCGCGCCACGTGCAAGAGCGTGTTCCAACTCTTCGAGAATCAGGCTCGAAGAACCTTCTCCCATGACAAATCCGTCCCGGCTGGCGCTAAAAGGGCGTGAAGCCGTTTCAGGCGAATCGTTACGGGTAGAAAGTGCATGCATTGCGTTAAATCCGCCCACTGCTGAGGCGCTGATGGTCGCTTCAGCACCACCGGTAACAATAACATTTGCCTTATTCAGTCGGATGAGATTAAAAGCATCGGCGATGGCATTTGTAGAAGATGCGCATGCCGAAACGGTTGCGTAATTAGGACCTCTCAGTCCGTAAATCATAGAGATATGCCCGGCGGCAATATCAGCTATCATTTTCGGAATGAAAAATGGATTGAATCGAGGGCCTTTATCTTGCGTAAGATAATAATTACCAACCTCTTCCTCAAAAGTTTTGATACCTCCAATTCCGGCAGAGAAGATAACTCCGATACGGTTGGTGTCTTCTTTTTCCAAATCAAGTCCTGAGTTCTCTATCGCCTCTTTCGCTGCTTTCAGGGCAAGCTGAGAATAACGGTCGAATCTCCGGGCCTCCTTCCTGTCAAAAAGCTCGTAGGGATCAAAATTTTTTACCTCACAGGCAAATTGTGTCTTGAACAAAGATGCATCGAAAAGAGTAATAGGTCCGGCCCCGCTTTTTCCCGCTACGGTATTTTCCCATGTTGTTTTAACATCATTTCCCAACGGTGTTACAGCTCCCAGACCTGTTACTACTACTCTTTTTAATTCCATGAATTTTACTTGTGGATTTTTTATTTAGCGTGTTGTTCAACGTAAGCAATAGCATCACCTACCGTAGAAATTTTCTCAGCTTGATCGTCCGGAATGGAGATATTGAATTCTTTTTCGAATTCCATGATCAACTCAACAGTGTCAAGTGAATCAGCTCCCAAATCATTGGTAAAGCTGGCAGTTTCTGTTACTTCAGACTCTTCAACACCTAATTTATCGACAATGATCGATTTTACTCTTTGTGCTACTTCAGACATAACTTTTTATTAATTAAATTAGTAAATAAAAGATATTTTCTTTTTAATTTTGTGGATGCAAAGTAAATCAATTTTTCTTTAACCACACAATTTTTCAATCAATAAATTCAAAAATAATGCACATTTGCCGTTTTTTTGTGCAAAACACACACCTGTTTTATGAAGAGAATAGCCATATTTGCCTCGGGTAGCGGATCAAACGCTGAAAATATTGTCCGGTATTTTTCCGGTAACGACGAAATTGAAATATCGTTGATTCTTTCCAACAAAAAAGAAGCTTTTGTGCACGAACGGGCTAAAAATCTGGGAGTTCCGTCTTATACCTTTTCCAAAACGGAATTTGACGAAGCGGAGTTGATTTTGGAAACGTTGCAACAGTATAACATCGATTTTATCGTGTTAGCGGGTTATCTGCTAAAAGTGTCTGCCCCGCTTCTGAAAGCTTTCCCCAACAGGATAATCAATATTCATCCGGCTTTGCTCCCCAAGTATGGAGGGAAAGGAATGTACGGCGACCGCGTTCACCGAGCAGTAATGGAGGCCGGTGAAAAGGAATCGGGGATATCCATACATTATGTTAACGAGCACTACGATGAAGGCGATATAATTTTCCAAGCTTCCTGCGAAGTACTCCCCGGCGACACTCCCGGCGATATTGCCCAAAGAGTACACCAGCTGGAATACAAACATTTTCCTGAAGTCATCGAGAAGATTGTCCGGAAGAAATAACTTCGACAAAAGCCACAAAAAATAAAAATTAATATTAACTTTGCACTCGCAAATAAAAACAGGCCTGCGGCTGTGGCGTAATTGGTAGCCGCGCCAGACTTAGGATCTGGTGCCGAGAGGCGTGGGGGTTCGAGTCCCTTCAGCCGCACAAAAAGCTCCTTTTAGATTTCTCTAAAGGGAGTTTTTTTACACCAGCACTCACTAAATGTCTCTGATTTACAGTGTCTTACATAGATAATATCTTCCCCACTCCATCAATTCCATCAATCATCCCAACCTGAGTTATAAATGAAGTTAAGGTGCCAAATCGGGAATATTTCTCTCATCTATATGGATGTACACCTTTTTAACATTATAGCTATGTATTAAATGGCGTTAAAACAGGTAAATATATCAAATAACCGTACACTGCAAAGGTAACGATTCATCGTGAAAAGTAGGATAGTAAAAACGATCTTGTCCCCGGCAGTTCTATTAATGCAAAAAAATTAACAGCTACATTGGAACACTTAAACTTTCATTGTACGATGCAATGAAAGACCTGGAAGAAAGGGGAAATCTGGATGAACAAGAAAAGACAAAAGACCAATAAGTGTACGTATCTATTGGTATAGGACAAATAATTTATGAACAGCGGTCTAACTGCCTATACCTTTAAAAGCATATTTAAATACTCGAGAACCCCGTATCGAAAGAACGTTTCCATCTTTATCAACTGCAAGGGCCATAACTTGACTTTTATCAGAATCATCGGTTACAATCCATTGTTTAATAAATTTTCCCATTAAATCAAATTTTTCAATGCGTGCAATATTACCGGCCTCCCCATTTTGTGTGCTATTATCAGCTACATAAACGAAACCATTTGCACTATCAATTGCAATTCCGCAGGGAAAAAGAAATTGACCGCCACCATTTCCTTTACTGCCCCATTTCATTATATAAGCACCACTAGACGAAAACTTTTGTATTCTGAAATTCATGTTGTCAACCACATAGATATTGCCTGCTTTATCAACAGCCATCTGACCATTCATACCTTGATTGGATAGGTCATTCTGATTGCTTAACATGAGTTGCCCATCTCCAGTTCCTGTACCGCCCCATTGCATCATGAAATTGCCTGACAGATCAAATTTCTGTAATACATTTGATACATCAACAGTATAAACCCATTTATTTAACTTATCTACAGCAATAGTCCCTGCAAAATCTACTTCCCACTTTGTTACATATAAGCCTGCTGAATTAAACTTTTGTATCCTTAGATTTTTCTCATCAGCTACGTATATATTATTATCTCCATCAACTGCTATATATTTGGGCCAACTGAACTGTCCGTTATTGATCCCAAAAGTCCCCCATGTTGTAATTAATGTTCCCGTAGAAGCATATTTGCCTATTCTGTTTCCCATGAGTTCCGAGATATATACATTCCCATTACCGTCGACTGCAATACCCCACGGGATGACGTTTCCATCTGAAGTAATATTCCAGGAGCCAATTAGATCAGAATTATGAGGGTTATCCTCATCTTTATCTTTAGCCTCATCTTCTTTATTGCATCCTGAAAAGGAAGTTGCTCCTGCAATTAGTAGTCCAATGGTTACAAATTTTATGATTCTCATTTTGTTGTTTTTTATATATCATTATAATCCAAATAATTTCTTATATTTAATTCCCCTATTTAAATGAATATACATGTTTCTCCGGTTACTACCTGAAACTCATGTCAGGCAACAATTGTGATGTCTATAGTATAGAAATACAGCCTGCAAGTTTAGTTATTTTTCTGATATCTTTTTTATTTTTTACTATTATTCTGGGTTAGTCGTATTAAAATAAGGTTAAATAGAAATTTTCATTACTGATAGCCCTTCACTGGGATTTAATGAAATTTCTTCTGTAATGCAATTGGCACTTTGGTGGAAGATAAGGATTATCTCACTATCTTTACACATATTAGTAACTATTTAAAGGAGATGTGTGTACATAACCTCTAAGTTTCACCAAATAAAGAAACCTTATAACACTTATGTACAATAGGTTATATGGTTATTGCATTATTTTTATCTTTTGGAGCCTATTATTAGCAAACGGAATAGATTTTTATTACATTTACAGGAGTCTAATGACCCAATTGTATCATGTAGTGTAATGAATATGGATCATTATGCAAGACAGTATAAAACTGTCCGTTTGCAAAGAGTGTATTTAATAAGGTAAATGAAATTAAAGATGTCCTATTATGAACAAAAGAAAAGCAAATCAAATTATTAGAGGACAGAATGCTGTCGATGGCGCCGGAGTTCATCTGCGCCGTGTGTTAGGACCAGTAAACATTGTAGATTTTGACCCATTTTTAATGCTTGACGGCTTTGATTCCGAAGATCCGAAAGACTACATTAAAGGGTTTCCCTGGCATCCACACAGAGGTATTGAGACCATTACTTATCTAATTAAGGGCAAGGTTGAACATGGCGACAGTCTTGGAAATAAAGGCACGATCCACGATCTGGAATGCCAATGGATGACAGCAGGTTCAGGCATTATACATCAGGAAATGCCTAAAGAATCTGAAAGAATGCTTGGGTGCCAGCTTTGGGTAAATTTGCCTGCCAGAGATAAAATGACCATTCCGGCATACGGTGATATCACGCAAGAAAAAGTTACCCTTGTGGAAGAAGAAAACGCCGTAGTGAGAATCCTAGCCGGCACTTACAAGGGCAAAAGCGGTGTCTTCGAAGGCAAATATGTAAAGGTTAAATATCTAGATATTGATCTGGCTCCCAGCAGCACATGGACTTACGACGAAACTCCGAATGACCAAACGCTGTTCATCTATTTATTGGACGGCAACCTTGCCGTTGACAACAACCTGTCTCAATTTGAGAATAAATCATGCGCTGTTTTATTTACTTCAAGCGATAAAGACAGTGACATATACGATTCTATAGAAGTCCGTTCAGGAAATCAGGGTGCCAGGTTTGTTCTGTTGGCGGCCAAGCCGTTGAAAGAACCTGTAGCATGGGGTGGCCCAATTGTGATGAATACCAATGAAGAACTGGATCAAGCTTTTAAAGAATTAGATAACGGAACATTTATTAAGCATAGCGTATAATTCTACTTCATTTTAAACTCAGAAACTGTTTTAATATTTTTCATGCCCTGTTTTATGCCTATTTCTGGATGGATCTGGATTTTCAGCTCACGCATAATAGCGGGCTATTTTAAAGAAATGAAAATTCAAGAACGCGAAAAACAGCATGAAGGAAGTAGAAGTGAATAGAACATTTTCGTTAAGCTAATGAGAAAAGACAAACTTGTTTCGACTTTGCCGTAGCGAGAAAATGCCTAATGAATATGAAATTTAAAATTCAAAATAGTTTCTTAATCAATATGTCAAAAAAAGAATATTCAAACGAAGAAATTACCATCATTTGGGAATCGGAGAAATGTATTCATTCCGGTATTTGTGTTAAAACACTACCTAAGGTTTATCATCCACAAGAAAGACCCTGGATAAAAATCGGTAATGCAACATCCGAAGAATTAATGAATCAAATAAATCTTTGTCCTTCAGGGGCATTGAATTATAAAAAATTAAAGTAACCGAACTGACTATTCATTATTCTGATTCTATTTCTTTGCACCTTACAAAAAAATAGGATCAGACAACGTTGAATAGAGTCATATTATCTTATCTCTTAGGACGCACAATTCGCTCTTAGGTATAGGCTATGCTTATAATTTCATAAACGATATCTTTCTTGTCTCGTTTTAAAACAACTTTGTCTCCCTCTTTTTTATTCGTCAATGCATTGGCCAAAGGCGATATAAAGGAGATTTTTCCTTTGGAAACATCAGCTTCATCAACACCCACTATTTGAAAAGTTTTGATTCTCCCGGTTTCTTCCATTTTGAGAGTTACCCGTGCACCGAACCTTATTTCATCTTGAGGCTGTTCGTCTAAATTAACTATTATGGCGGTGTCGATTCTGTGGTTCAACAGATACAATTTTGCATTAATATGGTTCTGCACTATTCGTTTCTCATTTTCATCGGCTTTGTTCAGATTTTCTTTCTCATTGATAAGTTCCTCTCTTTCGGCCAACAGTTCATCCAGTCCCTCCCGGGTTACATAATTTGTTGTTCCTTCCGGTAAATAAGCCCGGGGGGGTACTATCGGAATCTCTTCCTGATCGCTTTCTTTGACAAATCCTCTGCTCATAACAACTCACGTCTTCTATCTAATGTTTTCCTCTGCAAACATAGTTGGATTCTTCAAAATATTCAAGTTTTTGTGTACATTTTTCCTCAGTATCAAGACTTAGTCTTACATGACACGCTACAGGAAGAATTGTTTTTTGTTAAAAAGACACCCGGAAATCAAGGATTGTGTAAATTCATATAAAGGTCGACACAGGCAATTTGGCATATTCAACTATTGTTCATACTTTTGCATTCGAATTAAAAAGATACTCCAATGAAAATAAACAATTAATAGTTTGTTGGTTTTATTAAACCGACACCAGAGAGTCCCACCTACTTCGGTTTAATCCGGTTCCTGCATGGAATCCACTATTAATTGTAACAATGAGTATTATCGTAAGTGATATTTCCTATCACTATTTCAATCGACCTACATTATTTGAATCGGTTAGTTTTTCCGTTTCACCAAGCGGGAAAGCGTCCCTCATCGGCAACAACGGCACAGGAAAATCCACCCTCCTTAAAATGCTGGCAGGCGAACTGACACCTTCTTCGGGCAATATCCGGGTATCGGCATCCCCTTATTACATTCCTCAACAGATTGACTTTAAGGAGCAGACCCTGGCAGAAACCCTGGGGGTATCTGAAAAAATAAAAGCCCTGCAGGCCATCTATGGAGGTTCTGTTGACCAGGGTCATTACGACACCCTGAACGATGATTGGGATATCGAAGACAGGTGCCGCGTAGCTTTAACACATTGGGGATTATTGAATCTGCCTATTGACCTACCCATTTTGCAGTTAAGTGGAGGGGAAAAAACGAAAGTCTTGTTGGCGGGATTAACCGTTCACAACCCCGATGTCGTTTTGCTGGACGAGCCGACCAACCACCTCGACTACGCAGCAAGGAAGAAGCTTTATGAGTACATATCCCAGACAAAAGCTACGGTTATCATTGTCAGCCATGATATTACGCTGCTTAATCTTTTGGAGGAAACGTTCGAGTTGACCCCTAAAGGCATTAAGCTGTACGGGGGAAATTACGATTTTTACTGGTCACAGAAAGAGACTGAGAATCGCGCTTTGGAACAGCAAATTGATGCGGGACAGACGGCTTTACGGATCGCCCGAAAGAGAGCGCAAGAAATTCGCGAACGTCAGGAAAGAAGAGCGTCACACGGTGAACGGAGCAAACAGAAAGGAGGGCTTGCCCGTATCGTTTTAAATGCACGCCGCAACCTGTCTGAAAACAGCTCCGCCAAGTTGAAAGAAAAACACTCCGGAATCATTAACGACACTCAACAACGCTTATCCGCCCTAAAAGGAAAACAACAGAGGAACAGCGAATTAAAGATTAATTTTGAGGACGCCAAACTGCATGATGGAAAAGTTTTGATTGCGGCTGAAAATTTGAATTTTGGGTACACGGAAAACAAATACCTGTGGCCTTCTCCGTTAGACACGGAAGTTCGAAGCGGAGAAAGAATACACATTCTCGGGGACAACGGGAGTGGAAAAACAACATTGATCAAACTCTTGCTGGGTGAACTTTCACCAACACAAGGCCATGTCTCCCGGGCAGATTTTTCATATATCTATCTTGATCAAGAGTATGCTCGGGTCAACAAAAAACTGACGGTGTTGGAATTAGCAGAACAACACAACGAAAACAACCTGTCCGACCACGAAATAAAACTGCGGCTTAACCGCGCATTGTTTCCCCAAGAGACCTGGGATAAAAACTGTCAAGCGTTGAGTGGAGGTGAACGTATGCGCCTTTACTTATGCTGCCTGATGATTTCCAACCACGTCCCAGATATTTTCATATTGGATGAGCCTACGAATAATCTTGATGTCTCAAGTTTATCGATACTGGCCCATACCATCAAAAAGTATCGGGGTACGGTACTGGTTATTTCCCATGATGCATATTTCATCAATGAGATCGGGGTAACAAAGAGCATTCAATTAGGAACAAAACAAAAATAATTTTTTTTATACAGATACAAAAAAATACACTACTTTTACTTTTTTTAGAAACAGTAGGCACATAAATAGAAAAGAATCCGTGATGATGTAAACAAACCCCGACGTTTATGTCGAGGCTATCCCTTGGTAATGCTCAGGTAAATCCTTGCCCGAGTCATCTTACGTACAAATAAATACCCCAATTATCATTATGTAAAGAAGATGAAAAAGTTATTGATCATTACACTTATCTTAAGCATTGTTTCCGTTGTATTTATGGTTTTCAATTTTGCCGCTTCAACGGATATTTATCGCGATTATGTTGGAACAGCAATTGTTTCAGGACAGATCATCGATAATCTCGGTAAATTGCCCGAATGGACAACCTGTAAGGGTGAATGGCAGTTATTACGGATAGATTTAATTGTTCGGTTCATTTTCATGCTACTGGTTACCGTGGTTCTGGCAAAATTGATAAGAAGCCACAAGGTTAGGTCAAATCACCAGTAAGGAAGTTAATCCCTTTTATTTCCTAACCCTCATTCCTTTATACTGATAGGTAAACGTCAGGATTGTTACAAAAAACGCGATTAAATCAGCGGCAGGCATACTCATAAAAACTCCATCCAAACCAAAATACCGGGGGAGCAAAAGTAAAAAGGGAATCAGAAAAATAAGCTGCCGCGTCAACGATAGGAACACGGCTATTTTTGCTTTTCCAACCGACTGGAAAAAGTTACTGATAACCATCTGAACGGCAATAACAGGAAACAAAACAGTGGTAATTCTCAATCCGCGGACAGAGATGTCAAGAAGCTCCCTGTCGCTGGTAAACATGCGCATGATCAAAGTTGGGAATAGTTGGGAAAATAAAAAACCGAAAGTCATGATTAAAACACTTACGATGATCGTGTACCTGAGCGCCTTGAACGACCTGTCGATTTGTTTTGCCCCGTAGTTGTATCCTACGATTGGCTGCATACCCATTGTTAAACCAATAACAATCATCCCGAACAGGAAAAGTATCCGGTTGATGATTCCGTATGCCCCGATAGCAAGATCACCACCATGTTTCATCAATCCGAAATTGATAATCGAAACAACAAGGCTGGAGGTGAGATTCATAAGAAAAGGAGAAACACCGATAGCCATCATGTTGACGATCGTCTTTCCGGACAATTTAAACCCCTTTATCTCAAAACGAATAAGGCTGTTCTTGTTGAAAAAGTGCATCAGCACCCACACCAATCCCGCAAGCTGGGAGAGGACTGTGGCCAGCGCTGTCCCTTTCATGCCCCAGCCAAGAACAAAAATGAAAATTGGCGCAAGTAAAACATTTACTGCAACTGTCAGGAAAGAAGAGAGCATTGCCTTTTTAGGATATCCGGTCACACGCATAATGTTATTCAGCCCGATAAAGACAAAACCAACAGGAATTCCTATCATGTAAACCGACAAGAAATCACTTGCGTAAGGCAACAACGTTTCACTAGCTCCAAAAAGCTTTAAAACAGGTTCCAGGAAAAACAGCGTCACTACCCCAAGCAATGTCCCGTTCACTGTATTTACCAAGGCAACATGTCCAAGTATACTTCGTGCGTTCTCTTCGTCTTTTTCACCTAATCTGATAGAGGTTAGTGTTGCACCTCCCACACCAATAAGGGTGGAAAAAGCGGCAAGAATATTCATAATCGGAAAAGTCACAGCCATGCCCGAAAGTGCGGATGCACCGATACCGTGCCCAATAAAAATACTGTCCACTATATGGTAAAGCGATGTGATAACCATACCGATAATAGCGGGTAAAGAGTATTGTGCGAGAAGTTTTTTGATGTCGCCCCTTCCCAAAAGGTGCGGATCGTTAGTGTTGTTTTGGCGTAACACCTTTGTTATGTTCATAACCCGGGCACAAAGGTACAAAATTTATGTCAAGCTCGTTTGGGGATTTAGATTTCTTAAGAGTTAAGTAACGCACAAAATTAAATTTTTCCGGGAAACCCCGAGAACCATCCTTGTTTTTCTTGAAAAAAAGAAGTAGTTTTGCGTGGAATCAAGTCAGTCTACGAACCCGGCAAACACTTATCCTATAGTATTTTCTTAAATCATAAAAAACAGAATAAACATGGCACGATTAGTTACACTCTATTCCCTGCAATGGGGCGATTTATCACTGGAAGAGGTTTGCGTAAAGGCAAAAGCATTCGGTTACGACGGACTTGAATTAGGATTACCCGACCACCTGGATGTCCGTCAGACCGATCCTGCCTATTACAAGGGCATTAAAGACCTTTTGGAAAAATACGGCATGCAATTGCGAACCATCTCCTCCCACTTGGTAGGGCAAGCTGTGTGCGATAAAATTGACGAACGCCACAAAAGTATCCTCCCCGATTATATCTGGGGAGACGGCGATCCGGAAGGAGTCCGCCGACGTGCCGCTGAAGAATTAATCCTGACGGCCCGGGCAGCCCGGGTGCTGGGGGTTGACACCGTCGTAGGGTTCACCGGAAGTCCGATATGGCATTTGTTGTATTCTTTCCCTCCTGTTCCACAATCCACTATCGATAAAGGATACCAAGATTTCGCAAACCGGTTCGCACCAATTCTGGACGAATTTGAAAAGCTAGGGGTTCGTTTCGCATTAGAGGTACATCCCACCGAAATTGCTTTCGACACCTTTTCTGCCCAAAGGGCATTGGAGGCCTTGGATCATCACCCCGCTTTCGGGTTCAACTACGATCCGAGCCATTTGGGATACCAGGGAGTAGATTACGTGGATTTTATCTATCAGTTTCCCGACCGGATTTTTCACGTGCACATGAAAGATGCTTACTGGAGTGACACTCCCAAACAAGTAGGAGTATTCGGAGGACACGTTCCTTTCGGCGACCCCCGTCGCTTTTGGAACTTCCGCAGTGTAGGGCGCGGGAAAATTAATTTCGAGGAGATCATACGCGCACTGAACGCCATAGGGTACCAGGGGCCACTTTCGATAGAGTGGGAAGACAGTGCTATGGACCGCGAGCACGGAGCCCGTGAATCGTGTGAGTACACCAAGCGGCTGGACTTTCAGGTATCCGGACATGCGTTTGATGCTTTTTTTGCCAAATAATCAACAAAAATACAGTGTAATGGAGAACAGACGATTAAAAATGGGAATGGTCGGAGGCGGTATAACCGGCTTTATCGGAGCCATTCACCTTCGCGCAGCCTTGATGGAGAATATGGTAGAATTGGCCTGCGGATGTTTCAGCTCAAACCCGGAGGTATCGAAAGAATCGGGACGCACTTATTTCCTGCCGGACAATCGTATTTACAGCACCTACCGGGAGATGTTTGAGAAAGAAACGGACCTGCCGGAAAACGAAAGGATGGATTTCGTGGTGATCGTCACCCCCAACAAATACCATTTCGAACCGGCTATGATGGCCTTGGAAAGGGGCTTTCACGTGGTACTGGATAAACCCATGACATTCTCCCTTGAAGAAGCCAAAACACTTCAAAAAAAAGTGGAAGAAACCGGTTTGGTACTGGCTTTGACTCACGTTTACTCCGGATATCCCGCGGTAAAAGAGATGAAGGCGAGAATTGCCGCAGGAGAGCTGGGCAAGTTACGCCGTGTATACGTAGAATACCCTCAAGGCTGGCTGGCAGAACGTATCGAACTAACGGAAGGGAACAATGCGGGATGGCGTACCGATCCACAATTATCGGGGAAGGCAGGTTGTATGGGTGATATAGGAACCCATGCCTGGCATTTGTGCGAATACGTAACCGGATTAAAAGTGGTGGAACTTTGCGCCGAACTGAATACTTTCGTTCCCGGGCGTCCGATTGATGACGACGGAGTGGCCATGATGCGGATGGAAGAAGGGGTAAAAGCCCTGCTTTCGGCCAGTCAGGTTGCCGTGGGTGAAGCCAACAACATCAACATCCGTGTCTATGGGGAAAAGGGAGGAATACAATGGGTTCAGGAGCATCCCAACCAGCTTTTCCTAAAAAAAGGGAACAGCCCCGAGGAAGTGATGCATATCGGCGGGAACCATCCTTACCTGGGTAAAAATACCCGGTGGAACATACGTACGCCCGGAGGGCATCCCGAAGGTTTTATCGAAGCTTTCGCCAATATATACCGTAACTTCGCGCTGACGGTGAAGGCAAAAATGAAAAAAGCCCCCCCCTCTGCCGATATACTGGATTTTCCGGACGTGTACGACGGTGTACGGGGTATGCAATTTATTGAAACGGTCGTGGAGTCAGGATGGAGCGACGGCCCAAAATGGATAAAGTGGAGGGAGTAGTATTCCATAAAAAACAGTAAATTTGCAGCAAAAAATTAAATCCAACATCGATGAGCAAAACAATCATCTCTTTTTTGAACGAAGCTGTTGAGAAGTACAGCGAACGTCCGTTTCTTTACGAAGCAAGAACAGGGACAGATTACACCTCACTCTCCTACAAGGAAGTCCAGGACAAAGCCAGGCAGTTCGCTGCCGGGTTAATGGCGTTGGGGATCGAGGCGGGCGACCGTGTCGCCCTGATTTCCGAAGGAAAAAACAACTGGGTGATAGGTGAGCTTGGGGTGCTGCATGCGGGGGCTGTCTGTGTTCCGCTTTCCGTGAAACTGGAAACGGAGCAAGACATCAGTTTTCGCGTGAATCATTCCGAATGTTGCGCGATTATGGCTTCCGATCAGCAAATAGCGAAAATCCGCCCGATGAAGGGAGCCTTTTCTACTGTCAGGCAGTACATCCTGCTTGACCCGGAAGAAACCTTGCAGGAAAATGAAACTTTGTTTAACTCCATAATCGAACAGGGAAAGAAGTTGCTGGCCAACAATCCGTCAGCGTTGGAAGAACGGATAAAAGCCGTTACTCCCGATTCACTGGCCAACATTTCTTACACCTCGGGAACAACAGCTAACCCGAAAGGGATTATGTTGTCACACGGCAACTACGTTTGTAACTCGGAACAGGCAGTGGAGCATTTAAACGGAATACCTTCCCATTTCAGGCAACTACTTATCCTTCCGTGGGATCATTCCTTCGGACACACCGCCGGAATTTATTCGTTCATGAAATGCGGAGCTTCACTGGCATCGGTAGCTATGGGTAAATCCCCTATGGAGGTTCTCCGGAACGTACCCAAAAGCCTGAAAGCGATTAACCCTCATCTGCTGATGAGCGTACCCGCACTGGCTTCCAACTTCCGAAAAAACATCGAAGCCGGAATTGAAAAGAAAGGCAAACTGACCAGTATGTTATTCCGGAAAGCCCTTAAAACAGCATATGCGTATAACAAAGAAGGCTTCAACAAAGGCTCCGGTGGACGTTTCTGGATGAAACCGCTTCTGGCCTTTTACGATAAAATCATCTTTTCAAAGGTACGTGAATCGTTTGCCAGCAATATGGAATTCTTCATTGGGGGTGGCGCCCTCCTCGATATTGAACTGCAACGCTTCTTCTATGCAATAGGCATTCCTATGTACCAAGGCTACGGCCTATCAGAAGCGACTCCCATCATCTCCGCCAATTGCCCTCATGCACACAAACTCGGTTCTTCAGGGAAACCGCTTCCGCATATGGATATAAAAATTGTGGACGACAAGATGCAGGTAGTTCCCACGGGGAAGAAGGGTGAGATCATTATCCGGGGCGGGAACGTGATGAAAGGATATTGGAAAAACCCCGAAGCCACGGCCGAGACCATTGTGGATGGATGGCTCCGGACAGGAGATATGGGATACATCGACAACGACGGATACCTGTATGTGCTTGGGCGCACAAAATCGCTGCTGATCAGCGATGACGGTGAGAAATTTTCTCCCGAAGGAATTGAAGAGTCCATCATGGCCCAGTCTCCGTTTATCAATCAGATTGTGTTGTACAACAACCAACGCCCCTATACCACAGCGCTTATCACCGTAAATCCCGTTGAATTAAAAAAGCGAACGTCAGACTCCTCGGAAGCGGCTCTACTTATTGAAAAGGAAATTGCGGAATACCTCAAGGGAGGAAAGAACGACGGGATGTTCCCTTACCGGTGGCTGCCTTCCGCATTTGCCGTGATTGAAGAACCCTTTACCGAAAAGAACGGCATGGTGAACTCCACGATGAAAATCGTAAAACACAAGGTCTATTCGGCATACGCATCGCGCATTGAAGAATTATACACACCTGCAGGGAAAAAATCAACATCACCGGCCAACCTGGAAGTACTGGGAAGACTGTTGAAAGAGAATTAAATGGTTTGATTCTCCTTTATTTTGTTTTCTGGATATGCCCGGGATTAAAATCGCATCCCTTGCACCCGCCACAAAACCCGGACTCCTTCTTCACAAAAAAGAAACGGTAAATCTCACGAACAACCACGATGGAGACAACAATGCCGATGATGATAACGATGAACAACTGTAAACTCATATTTTAACAACAAAGAATTGGACGGAAAGTTTAAATAAAGAAACGGCCGGTTTGATAAACCAGGAAAGCTATAAACCAGGCCAGCCCTGTCGAGTAGACCACGCTGAAAAGCGCCCACCTCCACGAATGGGATTCTTCTTTGATAGCAACTATGGTGGCAATACAGGGGAAATAGATCAGGATAAACAGCAAAAATCCGATAACGACCAGCGGTGAGAAAACAGGTGTCCCGTCCGGATGCTTCTCCTGTAAAAGCCGGGTTTGCAACGACTGCTGGTCCTCACTGTCACCGGTATAAAGCACCCCCATCGTACTGATTACAATCTCTTTTGCCGCCATTCCCGACAACAAGCTCACGGAAATTTTCCAGTCGAAACCAAGCGGGCGCATCAATGGCTCCATAAAATGGCCAATTTTTCCGATGTATGAATTTACCTGATGTTCGGTGTTCTTTGCGTGTTCAATTTCTATCACCCGGATCTCTTTTTCTGTCTGCGGTAAAACCAGGCTGTCGAGTTGTGCCAGTTGTCTGTCAAATTGCGCTTCGCGCTGTGCATCTTGCGGGAAATACCCCAGAAACCAGATAATGATGGAGGCAACCAAAATGGGACCGCCCATCTTCAGTAAATACTGCTTGGCCCTTTCCCACATATGGATGACTACCGATTTAAATGTAGGCATCCGGTAAGGCGGCAACTCCATCACAAACGGCGTATCTTCCTTGGTAAAAAATCGTTTACGGAGCAAAATCGCCGTCAGAATAGCCACAAGAACCCCTACGCTGTACAATCCGAGCATGACAAAACTGCCGTTCCGGGGAAAAAATGCACTTACAAATAGGATATAGACCGGCAATCGCGCACTGCACGACATAAAAGGAACAATCAGCATGGTAATCATCCGGCTGCTGCGGCTTTCGATTGTGCGGGTGGACATTACTGCAGGTACATTACACCCAAACCCCATGATAAGCGGAATAAACGATTTTCCGTGAAGGCCGATGTTATGCATCAGTTTATCCATGATGAACGCTGCCCGGGCCATGTATCCCGAATCTTCCATAAACGCGATAAACGCGTACAATATCACAATGTTCGGCAGAAAAACAATAACACCCCCCACTCCGCCGATAACGCCGTCTACCAGCAAATCCTTGAGTGGTCCTTCCGTCATATTTACACGAATCAAATTCCCTGCCTGGGCCACAATCCACTCAATCCACTCCATCGGATAAGCTCCAAGCCGGAATGTAGCTTCAAACATTATCCACAGAAAGACAAAGAAAAGCGGGAGCCCCAAATATTTATTCGTCAGGACAGCATCGAGCACAGTAGTTTTATCTTCGAATTTTGTTTTTTCGCTCAGTGTCTCTTTGAGTGCTCCTGCAATAAATCCATACCGGGCATTGGTAAAGGCCGACTCTGGGTCTTCTTTCAACAATCTTTCGATATATTCCCGTTCCTTGTTTCTACGAGCCAGAAGCTCCTTGCCTTTATCGTGCTCACGAATAGCATTTTCTACCTCTTTATCCCCCTCCAGCAACTTAATACCGACATAACGCTTCGGCATACCTAACGTCGAAAAGCCGTTGGATAATAAATCGCGACACATAAAGCCGATGGATTTCTCCAATACACGCCCGTAGGGAACCTTTACGTTGTGAGAGTTGTTGCCGGATTCGTAAATGCTAATCACATTTTCGAGCAATTCGGGAATACCGAACCCTTTCTTTCCCACCGTAGGAATAATGGGAACATTCAGCATTTCAGAAAGCGTCTGGTGCTTGAATAAGCGGCCGCTCTTCTCAAGTTCGTCGTACATATTGAGTGCTACTACCATTGGTTTCTCCAACTCAATAAGCTCGGTGGTAAGATACAGGTTTCTCTCCAAGGCCGATGCCGACACCACATTCACAATAACATCGGGTTTTTCTTCAAAAATATAACTTCTTACGTACAGTTCCTCGGGAGAATAAGCAGACAATGAATATGTTCCCGGAAGATCGGTCAATATAAACTTATAACCGTTGTGCCTCAGCGTTCCTTCTTTGGAATCGACCGTTACGCCGCTGTAATTTCCCACATGCTCGTGTGCCCCCGACGCAAGGTTGAAAATGGAGGTTTTTCCGGCGTTGGGGTTTCCAACCAACGCAACACGAATAACGTTATTATTTTCTTTCTTTAAATCGGATTCGTCAGAAAGTGGTGGATCGCGAAAGTCCGTCTCTTCAACCTCGTTTTCAGGCCCATCTGTTTTGTCATTGTCCACCGCATACACCACATCTTCTTTCAATTTCGAAATTTCAATCAATACGGCTTCACTGCGCCGCAACGAAACTTCGTACTCCATGATGCCGTATTTGATAGGGTCTTTCAACGGGGCGTTCAGTATCGACCTCACCTCTTGTCCGCGCACGAAGCCCATTTCGAGAATCCGTTTCCGAAATGCCCCCGATCCATTTACTTTTACAATGAATGCCTTATCGCCGGTCTGTAGTTCTGAAAGTCGCATAAATAGCACAATCTCATTTCCGGATACAAAGGAACATATTTTTTGCCTAAAAAACGAGCTTTTAAGATATATTATTTATAATGAATTTAAATAGCACAAACAACTGACCTATCGAAAGGTTGTCTACTCTACTGCCTGCTAAAAAGTCATTTTTTCTTTGTAATTTTGTACCTGTTCGAAAAAACATTTACAAAACATCATTATATGGCAACAAAATCGTTTCATTATCAAGACCCTTTCCCAATGTCGAAAGACACCACAGAATACTACCTACTGACCAAAGATCACGTATCGGTTTCGGAATTTGAAGGGAAAGAGGTATTGAAAATTTCTCAGGAAGGACTTACACTGATGGCACAGACGGCTTTTCGCGATGTGGAATTTCTGCTGCGTCCCGAGCATCAGGAACAGGTAGCCAAAATTCTTACCGACCCCGAAGCGAGCGATAACGACAAATACGTGGCGCTCACTTTCCTGCGCAATTCGGAAATATCGGCCAAAGGAATTCTTCCCTTCTGCCAGGACACGGGAACAGCAATTATTATGGGCAAAAAAGGGCAACAGGTATGGACGGAAGGAAACGATGAGGAGGCCCTCTCGCGTGGTGTTTACAACACGTTTATAAACGAAAACCTACGCTATTCGCAGAATGCGCCGCTCAACATGTATGACGAAGTGAATACGGGGACAAACCTCCCTGCTCAAATCGACCTGTACGCGGTTCAAGGGAATGAGTACAAATTCCTTTGTGTTGCCAAGGGCGGCGGATCAGCCAATAAAACATACCTGTATCAGGAAACCAAAGCGTTGCTCACCCCTGAAAAACTGGAAGCGTTCCTGACGGAAAAAATGAAATCGCTGGGAACTGCAGCCTGTCCGCCCTATCATTTAGCATTTGTCATCGGCGGCACCTCTGCCGAGGCCAACTTGAAAACTGTAAAACTGGCATCCACAAAATATTACGACAATCTCCCCACCGAAGGCAATGAATTTGGCCGGGCGTTCCGCGATATTGAAATGGAAGAAAAACTGAAGATCGCGTCTGAAAAGCTGGGACTGGGCGCTCAATTCGGTGGAAAATATTTTGCACACGACGTGCGCGTTATCCGCCTGCCCCGTCACGGAGCCTCTTGCCCCGTAGGAATGGGAGTGTCCTGCTCGGCCGACCGCAACATCAAAGCAAAAATCAACAAAGAAGGTATCTGGATTGAGAAAATGGAAGACAACCCAACCCGCCTTATCCCCGAGTCGATGCGTGAAGCCGGTGAAGGCGGCGGCGTGAAGATCGACCTCAATCGTCCGATGCCGGAAATCCTGGCGGAACTGTCCAAATACCCGGTTTCAACGCGGCTGTCGCTTAACGGCACCATTATTGTCGGGCGCGACATAGCACACGCCAAGCTCAAAGAGCGGATCGACCGCGGAGAAGGTCTTCCACAATACATCAAAGACCATCCCATCTACTATGCCGGGCCGGCAAAAACGCCCAAAGGCTATGCTTCGGGATCCATGGGACCGACCACGGCAGGGCGGATGGATTCCTACGTAGACCTGTTCCAATCGCACGGCGGCAGCATGATCATGCTCGCTAAAGGGAACCGCAGCCAGCAGGTGACCGATGCTTGTCAGAAACACGGAGGGTTCTATCTGGGCAGCATAGGGGGTCCGGCGGCCATTCTGGCACAAAATAGCATCAAGAGCCTCGAATGCGTGGAATATCCCGAACTGGGCATGGAAGCCATCTGGAAAATCGAAGTGGAGGATTTCCCCGCTTTCATTTTGGTGGACGACAAAGGGAACGACTTCTTCAAAGTAGTTACCCAACCCAATTGCGCATTGGGATAACTTCTTAAAAACATTTTCATTTCATATTATTTTGTACCTTTGCCTCGCAGAACAGCGACGTAAAATTGGTAATGAAGATTGCTTTTATAGGTGCCGGCCAAGTTTCAACCGCTTTAGGATTGTATTTCAAAAACAACGGTTTTGAGATAGGAGGTTATTATAGCCGAAGTTGTAAAAGCACCGAAAGGGCGGCCCGGCTGACCCATTCCCATCCTTATGCATCTGCAGGGGAGCTGATCAATGACAACCAGATGATATGGATCACGACACCCGATGACCAGATTGAAGCCGTTGTCCGGCAAATCACCCTTCTCCCTCCCCCCCGGAAGGACGAAAAACTGGTCTTGCACGCCAGCGGCGCATATCCTCTTTCCATACTGAACCCGCTAAAAGAAAACGGCTATCAAACGGCTTGCGCACATCCGCTTTTGGCATTCGGCGATCCCGTTGTAGCACAGGAAAAATTAGGCAACGTATGGTTTGCCATCGAGAAGCCGGGGGAAGATAACGGACAATTGACCGGCTTTTTCAAGGCGTGCGGAAATCAAACGTTCACCGTAGACCCCGGCAAGAAATCCCTTTATCACGCGGCCGCCTGCGTTTTGTCGAACTACCTGGTAACGCTGTTGGATGCCTCCTTTGCGATTTTCGAGAAATCGGGCATGCCCCGAGACAATATTCAGGAAGCAGCCCGGCCTTTATTGGAAAGCGTTATCCTTAACCTAAAAGGGAAAGATCTTAAAGATGCGCTTACCGGTCCCATTAAGCGAGGCGACAAAAACACCGTCCGGATGCATTTGGAAAGTTTGAATGCTCTTATGCCGGAAATGACAGCGTTATACACGCTGATGGGAAGGAAAACCATGCAGCTGTTGGGCGATTATTCGCTGGAAGAAGTACTTAACACCCCGCTCTCTAAGCAATAAAAAATATGGCACAAAAATTTACTGTAAAATCCTTTCAGGAAGCGAAAGACAATAACCGGAAAATAAGTATGCTCACCGCCTATGATTATTCGATGGCGAAAATAGTGGATGCCGCAGGAATCGATTCCGTCCTGGTTGGCGATTCACTGGGAATGGTCTTCCAGGGAAACGAATCAACGCTCCCGGTTACTCTTGACGAAATAATATATCACACAAAAGCCGTTGTCCGGGGTGTGAAAAATGCGCTGGTAGTCGCCGACATGCCTTTTTTATCCTATCATGTTTCAAAAGAAGAAGCTGTGCGGAATGCAGGCAGAATGATCAAGGAAGGTGGTGCTGAAGCCGTCAAGATGGAAGGCGGCACACTTTTCTCGGAAACAATAAAAGCCGTTGTGGATGCACAAATTCCGGTAATGGGGCATATCGGGTTAACACCGCAGTCGGTCAACGCTTTCGGCGGGTTTAAAGTACAGGGAAAAGACGAACAAAGCGCAAAGAGAATCTGGGAAGATGCCAAATTGCTGGAGGAAGCTGGCGTTTTTGCCATCACACTGGAATGCATTCCCGACAAGCTGGCCCAACTGATCACAAAATCCCTCCGCATCCCGACCATAGGCATAGGAGCCGGAAAAAGTTGTGACGGCCAGGTATTGGTAATCAACGATATGCTAGGAATGTTCAGCGATTTTGTTCCCCGGTTTGTAAAGCAATACGCAAAGCTGAACACTGAAATTACGGCAGCTGTCCAACATTACATTGCAGAAGTCCGGGAAGGCGACTTTCCGGCCGGAGAACACACGTTTGATATGGATGCGGATATTCTGGAAAAGCTGTATTGAAGAGCAAGGAGCAAAGAACAAAGACAATAGACAATAGACAGTTTAACGTTCATAATTCGTAAAATGATCATTACAACCGTAAAAGAATTGAGGGAGTATCTCGGTGCGCAACGCACATCGGGAAAATCCATAGGCTTTGTCCCGACCATGGGATTCCTGCACGAAGGGCATCTCTCGCTTATCCGTAGGGCAAAAGCCGAAAACGATACGGTAGTCGTCAGCGACTTCGTTAATCCCACCCAGTTTGCCCCCAACGAAGATTTCGAATCCTATCCCCGGAACATTGAACGCGACGAACAACTCGCCACAGGTGCCGGAGCTGATGTGGTGTTCTATCCTTCCGCGGAAGAGATCTATCCCCGGGGAAGTTCCACTTTTGTGGAAGTCGCCGGCGACATCACCCGGGTACTTTGCGGAGCTTCACGCCCGGCTCATTTCAAAGGTGTTACAACGGTTGTGGCCATTCTCTTCAATATCGTTCAGCCGCGAAGGGCCTATTTCGGACAAAAAGATGCACAACAGGCGGCTATTCTGATAAAAATGGTAGCCGATTTGTACATGGACATCGAGCTAATCGTCTGTCCGATTGTCAGAGAAGAAGACGGGCTGGCCATGAGTTCGCGCAACACCTATTTATCGGCTACCGAAAGGGCGCAAGCTGTCATATTGAACAAAGCGCTGCGGGAAGGACAGGCGGCATTCGAAAAAGGGGAAGACAACGTCGAAAAACTGATACGGCAAATTACCGGTAAGATAAACGAAGCGCCGCTTGCCTGCATCGATTACGTAAGCATATATGCATATCCGTCGTTAAAAACGATAGAGACCGTCAGCGACAAAGCGCTTGCGGCTGTTGCAGTAAGATTCGGCAAAACAAGATTAATCGACAACATAATTTTAGAAAAATAGATGCAACTCACTTTATTGAAAGCAAAACTTCATAGGGCGACCGTTACGGAAGCCAATCTCAATTATACGGGCAGTATCACCATCGACAAAACCTTGCTCGAGCAAAGCGGAATTTTGGTTTGGGAAAAGGTTAGCGTGGTGAACAACAACAACGGGCAGCGGTTTGAGACCTACGTCATCGAAGGAGAGGCAGGCAGCGGCACCATTTGCCTGAACGGCGCGGCAGCGCGGTTGGTACAACCCGGCGACAAAATCATCATCATGGCATATGTTTCCCTGTCGCCCGAAGAAGCAAAAGAGCACAAACCCGGTGTATTTATTTTGGATGAGGACAACCGGATAACCGAAAGGATATAATTTATGCTGAATATAGCCATCACGGCAGGCGGAACATCGGAGCATATCGATGGAGTGCGGAGGCTGACCAACATCAGCACCGGACTGCTTGGCTGGTATTGCCTGGAAACAATACTGGACTACTTTTGCGCTGAAAAACGTTCCGATTTCCACGTAACTTATCTCTTCACCGAAACGGCTTTCAGAAAGGCGTTAGATAAAGAGCAACTTCCGTTCGTGGACTTTGTCCCCGTCACCGATGCGGAAAGTGTTTACCATGCCGTGGATGCGTTAACCAAAAGTGTTCCGGTAGATTTCTTCATCCATTCCATGGCCATATCCGATTTCACGCTTGCCTATGTCGCAAGTACGGAGGAATTGGCAAAAGAAATAAACAGCTTGCCGCCATACAGCGGTGACGCTGGAGCGACTGTGAGAGAAGTGCTCGAAAATCCGGAAAACAGGTATAGCCTGACGGAAAAAATCCCGTCGGACCACAACATTATTCTGGGTCTGAGACGCACCCAAAAAGTGATTCCGCTAATTAAACGAAACAATCCGAATACCTTTCTGGTGGGATTCAAACTGCTGAAAGATGTGCCGGAAGAAGAACTGATCCGGGTTGCCAACCAACTTGCCGGAGAAAACGGATGTGACATGGTTTTTGCCAACGAACTGGCGCAACTGGGGGAGAGCAATCATCTCGGCATGTTGATAAGATCGGGGAAAGTCGTTGACCGGCCGATCGGGAAGAAACAAATAGCAGAAGCTATTGTAAGGGAAATGATGAAACAAGGAGGAAATAAATGAAAACGATCGTTATCGGAGTTTCAGGCGGAATTGCCTGCTACAAAGCCGTAGAAATTGTCAACCAGCTGAAAAAGGACGGGCACAACGTGGAAGTGATCATGACCCGATCCGCCCAGGAGTTTGTCACGCCGCTCACTTTTAGAACTATGTCGCACAATCCGGTTGTCACTGACATGTTTGACCCGGTACGGGAATGGGACACCAAGCATATCGACCTGGCCAAGGCAGCCGACCTGTTCGTCATTGTGCCCGCCACAGCCAACATTATCGGGAAGATCGCCTCGGGAATTGCAGACGACATGCTCACTACCACCGTGATGGCAGCCCGAAGCCCGGTACTTATTTTCCCTGCCATGAACACCTTTATGTATGAAAATCCGATTGTTCAGGACAACATCAAAAAACTGAAAAAATGGGGATACCACGTCTATGAAACCGCTGAAGGCGAGCTTGCCTGCGGTGATTTCGGAAAAGGGAAACTACTGCCATGGGAGGAAATCGTGAAGATTATCGAAGAGTTTGATTTACCCGATGACTGATACATAATACCGCAACTCTTATTTTTCCCGGTGGTTCAGAACGGGAACACCAAAGGCAAGGCAAACACCATAATTACCATGTAGAAAACCTGCAGCGGTAATCCCACCCTAACGTAATCCACAAAGCTGTACCGGCCTGCCGATACAACCATGGCGTTGGGCGGTGTGGAAAAAGGACTTGCAAAACACATACTGGCAGCAACCGCTACCGCAACCAGGAAAGGATAAGGGCTGACATCCAAGGCGACGGCGGCCTGCAGCGCAATGGGCGCAAACAAAATGGCCGTTGCCGTGTTGCTGATAAACATGGTGAGAACGGAGGTACCCAAATAAATTCCGGCCAATACCAAATAAGGGCCACGACTTCCCAGCGAACCGACTATACCCGAAGAGATAAGTTCTGATGCTCCGGTTTTCTCCATAGCCGTAGCCAAAGGCATCATGGCGGCAAACAAGATGACGCTTTCCCAGTTAATCGTACGATAAGCATCGCGTACGCTTCGAAAACATCCCGCAAGGATCATGGCGACAGCAGCCATCAATACCGCCACCACAGGCGGAAAAAAGTTAAAGATCATCGCAACAACCATCAATCCCATAATAATTCCCGCAACGGGTGCTTTGTCTTCAAGCGTTACCTTGGATGCCTCTGCCGAGGGTTGCCCGATGACTACAATTTCAGCTTGCAAACGGCTTAACCTGTCAATGTCTTCCCATGCACCCTGGACCAACAACATATCGCCCGACTGTATTTTTTCGTCTTTCACATTTTGCACCAGATAGCGCGTCTTGCGTTGTATGCCGATAATATTTACGTTGTAGTTCTTCCGGAAACCCGACTCCCTTACCGGGTGACCAATGATGTTGGAGTTGGCAAGCACAACCACCTCGGCCATACCAATCTCATCGAACTTCAGTTTTCCCGAAAAAGTAGGCATGGAGTCGTCGGAGGACTGATCGATGAATTTAAGGTCCTTCTCTTCAGCAAACCGGGCAACGTTAACAAAATCGCCAATCAGGTACAACACGTCATTATCGCCAAGTACGGTCCCGGCTTCAGGCAATTCCTGGGTAACGGTTTTCTTGAACGGCGACGTCGACCTGCGGCGTATTTCGGCGATAGTCACGGCATATTGCTTCGTTATATCGAGTTCGGAAAGTTTTTTCCCGACCACCGGAGATTTCCCGTTCGTTTCCACCCTGTACATGTTTTCTGCCAACCGGTATTCCGTTACCAGCTGCTTGGGAGACTTCACTGTCGAACGGTTGTCATCGTCGTCTTTCTTCCTCGCTTTATCAAGCGTTTTGGTCAGGGGCCATAACCCTATAATTCCGAAAAGCAACAAAATTATTCCCACGGGTAACGTGGTGAAGAAAGAGAATCCCCGATACCCCGCTTCAACAAGTGTATTGTGTACGATAAGGATTGGCGGCGTTCCTATAAGTGTCATCATACCCCCGATACTGCTGGCGAAAGCCATCGGCATTAACAAACGCCGGGCACTCATGTTGGAAGAGGCGGCCATACTCACCACAATGGGCATTAGCAACGCTACCGTTCCCGTATTGCTCAACACAGATCCGATAAGCGCTGTTACGGATATGACAAGTAAAAACAACTTGTAGTCACTGTTCCCGGCAAAACGCAACAACCTTTTGCTTACCTTCGCGGCCAACCCCGTTTGAAAAATAGCACCACCCACGATAAAGAGCGCCGCAATCATAATGACAATGGGGTTGGAAAATCCGGACAATGCCTCCACAGGTGTCAGAACACCTGTGAGCAAAAGGCCCAGCAACGAACAAAGCGCTACAATATCGGAACGTATTTTCCCCCAGACAAACAGAGCTGCTGTTGCAATCAATATAATGAAAGTAATAACCATATCATAAAAGTGAACAATCCAACATTTTCAAAAATGTTTTTTCATCGATGATTTTCACCCCCAGCTTTTCGGCTTTTTCTAATTTGGCAGGCCCCATATTTTCTCCGGCAAGGATATAATCGGTGTTTTTGGATACCGACCCGCTGTTCTTTCCGCCGTGTTGCAAAATCATGGCTTTATACTCATCGCGCGAATGCAACTCAAATGTTCCGCTTATCACCACGGTGAGTCCCGCCAGCTTATCCGTTCTTGCCGCCAGGGCTTCTTCACTCAGTTGAAATTGCAAGCCATGCGCACGAAGTCTGTTCACAAAATCCGCGCATCCGGGATTTTCGAAAAAGTCTTTTACACTCCGAGCGATGCGGTCGCCGATTTCCTCCACCAACGTCAGTTGCTCCACCGTAGCAGCTGCCAACAAATCAATATCGTGAAAGGCCAATGCCAGCTTCTGCGCCACGGTCTCTCCTACAAAACGGATTCCGAGAGCGAATAATACCCTTTCGTAAGGGACTGCCTTCGACTTTTCAATGCTTGCCAGCAGGTTATTGGCACTGGTTTCCGCCCAACGCTCCAGGCTCACCAGGTCCTCGAATTGCAACGCGTATAAATCGGCAGCATCCCTGATCAGGCCTTTATCGTAAAGCAGCCCTATGGTTTCCGGGCCCATAGTGATGTTCATGGCCTTGCGGGTAACAAAATGCTCGATACGTCCTTTTATCTGTGGTGGACAATTCTCGTTGTTGGGGCAGTAGTGCACGGCTTCATCCTCGTTCCGTACCAACGGAGTGCCACAATCGGGACAACGGGTGACAAACCGCACCTTGTCCCCGATAAGGAAACGGGCCTCTTTATCCACTCCTGTGATCTTGGGTATGATTTCACCGCCTTTTTCCACGTAAACCCTGTCGCCGATGTGCAGATCAAGTGCAAGAATGGCATCTTCGTTGTACAAGGAAGCCCGTTTTACGGTTGTTCCCGAAAGCAAAACAGGTTCAAGGTTGGCTACGGGTGTTACTGCACCGGTGCGTCCCACCTGGTAAGTAACGGACTCCAGACGGGTAAGGGCCTTCTCGGCATTGAATTTGTAAGCAATGGCCCACCGGGGGAACTTGGAGGTTGAGCCGAGATTGCGTTGCTGCGAAAGGGAATCTACTTTCAGCACCACGCCATCGGTAGCAACAGAAAGGCTTTTACGCGCCACGTCCCAGTATTTCAAAAACTCGAAAACCTCTTCCAACGAACAACACTTTTTCATTGTAGCGGATACATTCAGCCCCCATTTGCGGGCAAGTTCCATATTTTCGAAATGACTGTCTGACGGCAATCCTTCTCCCATCAGGTAATACACAGACGACTCCAGTTTCCTGGCTGCAACCACCTTTGAGTCCTGCATTTTAAGTGTTCCCGATGCCGCATTGCGGGGATTGGCAAAAAGCGGTTCCTCCTGCACCTCGCGCTCCCTGTTCAGTTCCTCAAAAACACTCCAAGGCATCAAGATTTCGCCCCGCACTTCAACATACCCGGGGATATTGTCACCTTTGAGCACCAACGGGATGTTTCGCACGGTACGGACATTAGCCGTAACATCATCGCCTTGCTTGCCGTCGCCCCGGGTAATAGCCTGTGATAACCTGCCATTTTCGTAAACGAGTGAAATCGATGTCCCGTCGAATTTCAACTCACATACAATTTCAAAATCCTCGTTCAGTGAGCGCTTTACACGATTGAAAAAATCGGCAATCTCCTCTTCGGTGTAAGTGTTTTGCAGCGACAACATCGGATATCGATGCTGCACCTGAACAAAGTTCTTGTTAATATCGCTTCCCACCCGCATCGTGGGCGAATTGGGATCGTAAAACTCAGGATACTCCTTTTCCAATTCCGCCAGTTGCTGCATCAATGCATCAAAATCAATATCGGAAATGGCAGGTTGCGACAGTACGTAGTAATTGTAATTATGCTCGTGTAACTGTTTGCGGAGGGTTTCCAACTTATCTTTAGCCGCCGAATTTCCGCCAACCGATGGAGATTCTGCAGGTTGTATGTTGTTATTTGAAAACAAATCCTTCATTAAAATATCTTTTATCTTGATTCTTGATTCTAATGAAATATTCTCATCCAAGGATAACGGGTTGTTTTCCTATTCTTTGGTGTAAAATTACCGATCGATGCAGAAACGGTAAGCATCTGCTGAAACAACACGTTGCCTTCGGTGAAATGCAGGTTGCAGTTGAACCGTGCCTTTACAAAATCCGACTCTATCAGGCGGATGTACCATTCACTTTCGGCATACGACTTTGCCCGAAGGAATTGTGTTCCCCAATAGAGGTTCCCTCCAAAGGTACCGGCCAATCTCATGCGCGGCTCCCCCCGGTAAAATGTATTTTTTGTACCGATCCCCCACATTTCGGCATCGCCGCGGGCAACGAACCCGACAGGCTTGTACCGTTCGCTTTCGAACCGACGATCTCTTTCGTATCCCATCAATGTTCCCACAGCGATTAATCCTTTAAACCCGCCCTCTCCTTCGTAATCCAGCCCGGTTGTCGCCTGCAGCTGCAGATTTTCGCTCACACCTTCACCCGGCGTCGCAGGCTTTGTGTTGGAGTAGTGAAACATGTACGACTGAAAATCGGCAAAGAGAAGTCCATTGGATATTTTTCCTGATAATCCTACAAAAAAATGTTCGTGCTTGGTGCGTGTGGCATATCCTGTTCTGTCGAACCACAAGTTGAGAAAATTCCTGTTGCTTCCGATTTGCCAAAACACTCCCTGCATTAACGGCACAAAATGATTCACTGAATCCTTAAAAAAGAAATTGTTGTAATTCCCCAACACTTCGCTCCGCGGAAAAGAACCGGCGCGAAACAACATAGCCGGCGATTTATATTGATAACACAAGGAGACTTCCACTTTATCGACAATTTTATCCATCCCTGGGATTTTCAGCAGATTTACGCCGGCACGAATGGAGTGTTTCTCTCCCCAACCGATGCTTCCCATCGGATTAAGCCAGATTCCATTCATGGTTTCGGAATCGGTAAACGACGATTTCCCGTATTCCGTATTATCGAAAAAATAGTCTAATCCCACTTTCCACCGATATTCCTGGGCATAAACCGAAGAACAAAAAAACACCACTAGAAAGAAGAGAAACCTGTGTTTCATATTGTTCGTTTTTCGACGGTAAAGATAAGGAAAATTCCCTATATCTTCTTATGTACCCACTTCTTGCTTCGCAAATAAAACAGAGAAAAAAACATCAGTTGCCCCCAGTAAACGTGTTCGGTTGTCCATGCCCAACCGACCGACAACCGGAGGTAAACAACAATAAACCATGTATATAAAACATACCCCGATAAAGTGATGATTTCATAAAACAATGCCCGCTGCGTATTTCCTGTCCCCGAGACTGCACTGAACAACACCGTCCCTATTGCATAAAAAGGCAGGGAGGTCAACAGCACGTACAACGGCGCTACCGTATCGTCAATAAGAGAAGTATCGTTCGTATAAATATGAATCATCAGGCGGGGTGCAACCGCTACGATGAGAATGATGGCAAGCATCGAAAACAAACTGATAAGGGTAACCCGCTTGATCAAATTCAGCACTTCATTCTGCCGCCCGGCGCCGATAGTATTGCTTACCATGGTGTTCACTGCCGAACCCAACGCATGAGACGGAATGGTGACGATGGTGTATAAGCTGCGCACAATATTGGTCACAGCTAAAGAACGCTCACCCAGGTAGTTTTCTATAAACACAAAAAACATCAACCAGGTCACGATGGATAACAGATACTGAAGCATCATATATATGGAAATATCCAACACTTTTTTTACTACTGACCACTTAAACGTAATTCTCCGGAAGCCGTACTTCTCCAGGTCAACTGTTTTCCGGGTGTAAACAATGAAAAACAATGTGGATGACGCTTCGGCAATAACCGATGCCAGCGCAGCACCGCCAATTCCCATTTCAGGCAGTCCGAAGTTTCCGAAAATCAGTCCATAGTCGAGCACCAGATTCACCAGAGCCATGACCAGTGAATTTATCGTAAGGACCTTGGTACGGGCAATACCAATATAAAACGCACGAAAGGTGCTGTTTGCAAAAGCGAAAACAAAGCCATAGACGCGCCAGTCGAGATAATCGGAAACAGCCTCACTCACATTTTCCGATTCAAACAAGTGCATCAGGGTATCGGTGAACCCGAGTTTAAATACCGCGATCAACAACAATGCCGGAACAAGAAGAAATAAAATCCCCTGAATAACAATCTCTCCGATTTGGTGGAATTTTTTTTCTCCGTTTCTCCTGCCGATCAAGATCTGACTTCCCATACTGAACCCGAAACCAATCGTGTAAATGGCAATGTAAATAATCCCGGCTAGAGCAGATGCGCCCAACTCCACCTCCCCCACCCGGCCGAGAAAGGCAGTATCTATTACCTGAATGATATTCTGCGCCAGCAAACTGAGCAGGATAGGTAAACTTATTTTTACTACATGTTTATTGGAATACACAAAAAAAATATGATACGGCAATTCTATCCGTCATTTATTTCAGCGTGCAAAGCAACGAATTTTTTGCGGAATAAAAAAGAGAAACGTCAATTCATTTACGGAATCCATATGGACTTCCACTTACATAAATAACTGAAAATCAAAAATAAATAAAAAACAGCTGAAAACATTTTGCAGTTATGCGGATTTTTTTTATTATCTTTGTAAAGAATTTGAAGAAAATTAATTAAATGAGTCAAAAAAGAATTCTCTACATTACCCAAGAAATTTTTCCTTATTTGCCGGAAACACAAATCTCGCATATTTCGAGATACCTCCCCCAAGCCATTCAGGATAAAGGCCACGAAATTCGTACGTTTATGCCTAAATTCGGCAACATCAACGAGCGTAGGAATCAACTGCACGAAGTGATTCGCCTTTCCGGAATGAACCTGATCATCGATGATTCGGACCATTCGCTGATTATCAAGGTGGCTTCCATACAATCGGCTCGCATGCAGGTTTACTTCATCGATAACGACGATTTCTTTCAAAACCGTGAGACGCTTACTGATCAGAAGGGAGAGGAATATGATGACAACGATGAACGAAGCATCTTTTTTGTCCGCGGCGTATTGGAAACCATCAAAAAACTGCGTTGGGTTCCCGACATCATTCATTGCCACGGCTGGTTTACCGCATTGGCGCCTATTTATATAAAGAAAGGATACAAAGACGATCCCTGCTTAAAGAATGCCAAAGTTATTTATTCCGTTTACGACGAGAACTTCGAAAAACCTTTTAACGAAGGTTTTTCAGAAAAACTTCGTTTCGATACCATTGGAGACAAAGAGATCGAAGATGTGAAAAAACGAGGTAAAATGGATTTCGTAAACCTCACAAAACTGGCCATCGATTATTCGGACGGAGTTGTTCAAGGCAGTGAAAATATTCATAAAGAGTTGGACAAGTATATCATCGATAAAAAAATACCCTACTTGGGATATACTCCCGATTTTGACAATAACGTGGAGAAAATCGGGGAATTTTGCGATAAGATCGACGCCTAAATTGTATTAAAAAAAAATCCATTAAGCAGGTGTTTTTTGTTCTGATAGACAATTATCATTAAAAAAAACAAGAAAGCCCGTTAAGGGCTTTTTTTTCAGATATTTTTTTCAGATATTTGCGTTCATAATTTTTTGAAACGAATGAAACTTCAAACCTTATACAAACTATTATTCATTGCTTTTGTTACCGTTCTCGCTTCCTGCGTTGACACCCTGGATAAAATAGGATTTACCATTCAACCGGAAAACGACAGGGTTTCAGTGGGTACGGACACGTTGTATGTTTCATCCCGGACCATACAAGTGGATTCTGTTTTTTCCAGAACCAAATACCCCATTCTGGGAGAATATATTGATCCGGTTTTCGGTTCTATCCGGTCTGAATACGTAGGTGAATTTTATTATCCCGAAAATCAGTCGTTTAAAGATGGCGCTATCATTGATTCCGTACGGCTGACAGTTTCCTACTCCTCCATAATCGGTGATTCCCTGGCACCCATGAGACTGGCCGTATACAAGGTCATTGAGGAACTGCCTAAAAATAAGGATTACACCAACTTCGATCCCAGGACGAAATCGGACATGAGCAACCCGCTCGGTACAAAAACGTTTACCGGCAAAAACAACACCTACCGTACAGAAACATATTATACAGGTAACACCACCCAAACCGTCAAGATTTACGAGATTTATACGGAGTTGCCCAAATCTATAGGACAATCGTTTCTGGATGAATTTAAAAAACCGGATCACGGTGAACTGAAAAATACGGATACTTTCAGGAAATTTTTCCCGGGTTTATACATCACGACAAACTTTGGTAACAGCACGATCCTGAACGTAAACCTGACATCCTTGAACATCTTCTACAAGTACCTCGATCCAAAAGGATCCTCGGAAAAAACAGATACGATACGCACCTCCGAGTTCCGGTTGAACATTACTCCCGAAGTGACGCAAATCAATCACATACAAAACAACAATGACCAATTGCTGACACCGAACGACAAGGGCACTTTTATAAAGAGCCCGGCAGGAGTAAACACTGAAGTTATTTTCCCCATATCCGAGATATACTCAAAACTTACCAACCGATCGCTAAATCAGGCGCGACTCATGGTTTACGCCTTGCCCGAAGCGAACCAGGATGAGAAAGTAAAACTATCTCCTCCTGACCACTTGCTTCTGGTCAATAAGGATTCGCTGAAAGGGTTCTTTGAAAACAGAAGACTGCACGACAACGTAACCAGTTTTTACGCTTCTTTTGACAAAGAGACTTATTCCTACAATTTCGGGAATATTGCGGCAATGATTAACTACTACAAAAGACAGAAGAAGGAAGCGTTCGACCTCACCTATTACTTGGTTCCGGTAGACATTACTTTCACTACGACAGGCAGCTCCTATTATTCATCGGGGACAAGTACCCCTACAGCTATTTACAACCAGATGAAACCGTCGGCGGTAATGCTTGAGAATAAACCGGAAAAACTGAAACTGGACATTATCTACAGCTCTTTTTAGTTAAGACAAGAGAGTCAAGAAGATATAAGACTGCGGGCTGTAAATTTTCATTGGCAGCCCGTTGTTTTTTATAAAAGCGGTCAAATAAAAACCATTCTCCAACAGCTAGATCACCTACAGCCTTGATTCTCAAAACAACAAACCCTGCTCCAGGTCCCTTTTTCGTCCCAAATGCCGGTAAGCAAGTTCTGTAGCTTCACGTCCCCTCGGCGTACGCTTAAGGAATCCTTCTTTGATGAGAAACGGTTCGTAAACCTCTTCGATGGTCCCGGCATCATCCCCTACGGCCGTAGCAATGGTCGTAATCCCAACGGGACCTCCTTTGAATTTATCAATAATGGTGAGAAGTATTTTATTGTCAATCTCATCGAGCCCGTAGCGGTCTATATTCAGCGCTTCCAGAGCATAGGACGAAATGGCCTTGTCTATTTTACCCGATCCCTTCACCTGGGCGAAATCGCGGACACGGCGAAGAAGCGCGTTGGCAATCCTCGGAGTACCGCGGCTTCTCGAAGCGATCTCTTCAGCCGCATTTCGGGCACAAGCGATATTCAAGATGTTGGCTGAGCGGAGAATAATACCCGTAAGGGTATCCGCATCGTAATATTCCAGGTGCATATTAATGCCAAAGCGGGCCCGTAGCGGGCTGGTCAGCAACCCGCTTCTCGTGGTTGCACCGATCAGCGTGAACGGATTCAAATCGATCTGGATGGAACGGGCACTCGGTCCTTTATCAATCATTATGTCAATCCTATAGTCCTCCATCGCACTGTAAAGATATTCCTCCACCACAGGCGACAGGCGGTGAATCTCATCAATAAACAGCACATCATTCGTTTCCAGCGAGGTAAGAATCCCTGCCAGATCACCGGGCTTATCCAAAACCGGGCCCGACGTGACCTTGAACCCTACACCCAGCTCGTTGGCGATAATATTCGACAGGGTGGTTTTTCCCAATCCCGGAGGACCGTGCAGCAACACATGATCAAGCGATTCGCGGCGCATGCGCGCAGCACTGACAAAGACCCTGAGATTCTCAACAATTTTATCCTGCCCGTTAAATCCGTTAAATGTCAGCGGACGCAACGCGTTTTCGTATTCCCGGTCGTTTTCCTGAAAGCTTTTATTTACGTGTATGTCGAATGGCTCTTGCATAGTTGAATGTGCAAAAGTAGCTAAAAATAGTGATTTTAGGAAATTCCACCCTCCGTTTGTTGGGAACTTTTCCAGGCGTCGAGGTTTCTTTTTAATCCGGCAAATTTCGCTCTTTTTACCGCCGATCTCCGGAAAATCCGCCGGTAGGTATCTTCATCCATCTCCTGCAGCCTTTTGTAATCGAGCGAAAGGAATTCATCCGAGGGATTAAATTCCGGCGTACTGTGCGGCCGGGCATACCGGTTCCAGGGACAGACAACCTGACAGATATCACAACCGTATACATTATTACTCAAACGCGGAACAATCTCGGACGATATTTCACCCTTATTTTCAATGGTTTGGTACGATATGCACTTCCGGGCGTTCACCCAGTGCGGTTTTTCAATGGCTCCGGTAGGACAGGCGTCCAGGCAACGACGGCATTTCCCGCAATTTTGTGATATGGGTGAGTCGTAATCCAGTTCAAGATCAACAATAAGCTCTCCCAAAAAAAAATAAGACCCTTTTCCGGGAATGATCAGCAACGTATTTTTACCCACAAACCCCAATCCGGAACGTGCTGCCCAGAAACGCTCCAATACTGGAGCAGAGTCTGAGAAATAACGCCCCGACACCCCGGGAAAACGAAGCTTTATGAAATCGAAAAGCCGGCTGAGCTTTCCTTTAACAATATCGTGATAATCCTCACCGTAAGCGTAATACGCAAACTGGGGAGCATCTTCATGCTGAAAACGGTGGGGGAAGTAATTCAACGCAACCGAGATAATTGATCTGGCTCCTTCAACCATCAGCCGGGGATCCATTCGCTTATCAATATTCCGCTCCAGGTAATCCATTCCGGCATGACATTCTTCTGAGAGCCAGCTCCTGTAATGGGCTTCCTGCTCACTCTCTTCGGCGCGGCAAATACCGCAGGCATCAAAACCCAGCGAGAGGGCATGCTGTTTTATTTCTTCGGAAAAAGTCATTTAAAGATAAGAACCATGAGCCAGGAACAGTTTCTAAAAATCAAAGATAAGAAAACTACAGTATTAATGAATAAGCACATCAACAAAAAGTCTTTTGTCTGAAAAAAACCTTACTTTTGCATAAACTTAATCCCGATATGGCAGATTCAGCCCTGAAGAAAAAAACTACCGTCTCTCTTTTTTGGAGCTTTCTCGATAAGTTTGGGCAGCAGATGCTCAACTTTGCCAGTATGCTGATACTGATGAATATCGTTGCCGCTGAAGATTACGGCTTGGTTGGCTCCTTGGCAGTCTTTGTGGCATTCTCTACCATCCTGATCGACAGCGGATTCGGGCGAGCACTTCTGAACCGGAAAGACCTGACGCAAACGGATTACACCACCGTTTTTTATTTCAACATTTCACTGAGCTTTGTCCTTTATTTGCTCTTCTTCTTTACCGCCCCTCTGCTGGGAAAGATGTTCCATGCCCCCGCAATCACAAGCGTTGTCCGGATCCTGTTCTTGTCGCTCATTTTTAACGCATTTGGCTTAATCCACCAAACCATTCTCACGAAAAAAGCTAATTTCAAGGGGCTCACCCAGGTAAATACACTCTCACTCCTTTTTTCCGATGTAGTGGCCGTTGTAATGGCCATTGCCGGGTACGGTGTATGGGCACTGGTAGCCCAGACACTTCTCTATGCTTTTTTCCGCTCCCTTTTTTTGTGGGTCTACTCCCCCTGGCGGCCTATCGCCCGTTTCAGCAGAAAGAGCTTGGGCACATTTTTTGCTTTCAGCAACAAATTGCTGTCCGCATCGGTTATTTCAACTACGGTAAACAACATTTACCCGAGTTTGATCGCAGCTTTCTACCCGATGAGTCAGGTGGCTTACTTCAATCAGGCAAAAAAGTACCAGGACATTCCGTTTCTTACACTGGCAAACACCTTTCGTACCGTAGCAATGCTTATTTTATCGGAGATAAACGAACAAACGGAACGGTTAAAGCGAGTGGTCAGTAAGATCATAAAATCCATAGCATTCCTATCATTCCCCATCGGACTTACCATGATTGTGATTGCAGAACCAACGTTTCACCTCCTTTTCAAAGAGAAATGGCTGGCAGCTGTTCCTTATTTTCAAATTCTTACGTTCGCAGGAATGCTTTCTCCTTTTATTTTTATCTTTCAGGAATTGTTTATAGCTAAGGAGAACTCCAAGTTCTTTCTGGGCATTGAAGTGGCAAAAGGGGTTTTGCTGATTTTACTGATCGTTCTTCTTTTTCCGCATGGAATCACCGCTTTAGCCGTTAGCTGGATAATCTACATGGTTATTTCACTGATAATTTCCGTAATGTTGACGGGAAAACTTATCCGATACACCCTTTTTCACCTGATTAAGGATATAGGGCCTTATTTACTCCTGGCAATTATCAGTTCTGCCGTGTCCTTCCTTCTTACAATGAAAATAGGGAACAACGTTGTTTTTATAATCCTCAACCTGGTTATCACGGGCACGTCATACATTCTTCTCTGTAAGCTATTTAAACTGGAGATGCTGAAAGAGATTGAGTATTGGTTCGAAAAAAGAAAAAAAGAAAAAAAATGAAAGAATTTTTGTTATATGTTCGCTTCGCGATTGATTATGCATTAAACAACAAGACATTATCGCACATAAAACAGTTCAGCCGCTGGTATAAAGATAAAAAATCAGGTGACACTACCTTGAACCGCCGGTCACCCTGGATGACCTACGATGCCGTTGATTTTCTTTCGGCGACATGCCGGCCCGGCATGAGCGTTTTTGAATGGGGGTCGGGCGGGTCCACCCTGTTTTTTGCTTCACGCTGCAAACAGGTGCACACCGTTGAGCACGATCCGGACTGGAAAGATTTTTTGAATAAGAAAATCGAAGAACTGGATTTAAAAAACGTAAGTATCCAGGAAATCGCGGGAAAGCCTATTGCTGACTTCAACGAAAGGGACTACCGGAACCCCGACGATTTTGTATCGAAAGATAAAAAATCAGCAGGACTCTCCTTCGAAGACTACGTAAAAGCAATTGATACTTTTCCGGAAGAATATTTCGATTTGGTCGTTGTGGACGGAAGGGTTAGAAACTGTTGTGTGAAAAGAGCAATTCCTCATGTGAAAAAAGGAGGTTACCTGATTGTGGACAATACCGACAGGAGCTATTACCTTGCCCCTTTTCCCGAGCTTCAGGATCCTTCCAAATGGAAAAAGACCGAATTTCAAGGTCCGGTCTTTTTCCAGCACGCATTCAGCAAGACTTCGTTCTTCAAAAAGGCCTGAACTAGGCCAGTACAAAATCCAGTTGTTTCCTTTCCAGGTTGGCTTTTGCAACCTGTATGGAAACCGGTTGTCCGAGGCGGTATTCACGTTTAGTGCGACGGCCGACCAGGCGGTAATTCTTCTCGTCCAGTTCGTAAAAATCATCGTCCAGTTCACGGATAGGGATCATACCCTCGCATTTGTTTTCGTTAATTTCCACGTAAATACCCCATTCCGTAATCCCGGAAACAACACCGTCGTACACTTTCCCGATTTTGTCGGCCATAAATTCCACCTGTTTGTACTTGATGGAGTCGCGCTCGGCATTGGCTGCCACCTGTTCCATATCGGAAGAGTGCTTGCATTCCATCTCCAGCTCTGTTTGATCAACGGATCGGCCACCGTCCAGGTAACGTTCAAGCAATCGGTGGACCATCATGTCGGGATAACGCCGGATGGGAGATGTGAAGTGTGTGTAATAGTCAAACGCAAGCCCGTAATGCCCCACGTTTTTGGTAGAATAAACCGCTTTGGACATGGTGCGGATGGCAATGGTCTCCACCAGGTTTTCTTCGGGACGGCCCTGGACCTTATCCAACAATGAGTTGATGCTCTTTGCCACCTCTACTTTGTTCCCTTCGGTTTTTATTTTATGGCCGAAACGAAGGATAAAGGCATTCAGGGTGTCCAGTTTTTCGGAATCAGGTATATCGTGAATGCGATAAACAAATGCCTTAGCATGTTTACCTTTCGGAACCTTTCCGATAAATTCGGCCACCGTCCTGTTGGCCAAAAGCATGAATTCTTCGATGAGGTGGTTTGCTTCCTTCGATTCTTTAAAATAAACTCCAAGCGGCTTGCCTTTCTCATCGAGGTTGAATTTCACTTCGTAGCGCTCAAAGTTGATGGCTCCGTTTGCAAAACGCTTTTCACGTAATTTCTGTGCCAGGCTGTTCATGACCAGGATCTCGGATGAAAAATCACCTTTCCCGGTTTCTATCACGGTTTGTGCCTCCTCATACGTGAGTCGGCTGTCGGAATTTATGACGGTGCGGACAATGCGTGATTTTTTAATCTCCGCATACTCATTAAGTTCAAAAATAACCGAAAAACAAAGTTTGTCTTCCTTCGGACGAAGGGAACACAACCCATTGCTCAACCTTTCAGGCAGCATAGGGATAGTCCTGTCGACCAGGTAGATGGATGTTGCCCTGTTTTCCGCTTCTTTATCGATAATGTCGCCCTGTCTCACGTAATGGGTTACATCGGCAATGTGCACACCCACTTCCCACAGTGTGGGAGAAATTTTACGTAGCGACAAAGCGTCATCGAAATCTTTGGCGTCTTTCGGGTCGATGGTTATGGTAAACACATCGCGGAAATCTTCCCGCAGGGCAATCTCCTTCTCGTCGATTTTTTCAGGAATCAGTTCCGCCGCTTTTTCCACATCCCCAGGATACCTGTACGGTAATCCGTATTGTGCCAGGATAGCGTGCATCTCGGTAGTATTGTCTCCCGGCTTGCCCAATACATCAATCACCTTCCCAACCGGATTATTGGCTTTTTCGGGCCATTCCACAATTTCCACCAGTACTTTATCTCCGTTCCCGGCCCCGTTAAGCTCGTCCGTCGGAATAAATATATCGTTGGCTAGAAACTTGCTGTCCATTACCAGGAAAGCAAAATATTTCTGCACTTCCAGTACTCCTACAAACCGGGTTTGTGCACGCTCCAGAATCTCAACGACCGCCCCTTCGGTGTCGGCCCGTTTCCTTTTTGCCAGCAGTTGGACACGTACCCGATCTCCGTTCATCGCATGTTTGCTGTTCCGTTCGGGAATATAGATAATGTTGGCATCGTCATCGGGCACAAAGAAGTTTTTACCGTTGCTTCTTCTTTCAAAGCGTCCCTCGAGGATCAATCCGCGGTTATTTAACCTGTATCTCCCACGAGAAGTCTCCAGCAACACATCGTAATCGCGAAGCCGGTCAAGCGCTTTTACCAATACACGGCGGCCTTCTTCTCCCCGGATATTTAATGCAGCAGCTATCTGCTTATAATTAAACTGCTTGTCTTTATTTTCGGTCAGAAAATCGACAACGAGCTGTTCCAGCTCTTTCTTTTTCGGTTTTGATACAGTCTCTGCAACTGATGTTCTTTTACTCATATGATCTGTTTCGTTTACAATATTAAACAACGAAATCCTGTTTTAGTTAGAAATTGTCTTGAATTTTTAGGTTTAGTTTCATAAAAACTCAAAACTGCTTCTTAGTACAAAGTAACAAAAAATATTCGTTTTTCAGATATTTAACTTCAACGGACAGGACTTTTATCGGACATCTTTAGGGAATATTGTTTTTAAAATGCGTGGTTATGATTAAATTTGTGATTGAATTTTGGAAGGAATGGAACAAAAAAAAATCCTTATCACCGGAGCTAGCGGTTTTATTGGCAGCGCAGCCATTGACAAAGCATTGGAGTTGGGTTACGAAACCTGGGCAGGAATCCGTGCAAGCAGTAACAAAGTTTACTTGCAGGATGAACGGATAAAGTTTATTGATTTAAACTACGGTGATAAGAAAAAACTAAAAGAGCAGCTTCAGGATTTCACCGATAAAAACGGACGGTTCGATTACATCGTACACAGCGCCGGAATTACCAAGGCTCTTCACAAAGCGGAATTCGACAGGGTAAATTACGAACAAGTACGGAACTTTGTAGACGCACTTGTCGAAACCGATGCCGTCCCCGATTTATTCGTTTTTATGAGCACACTGGGAGCCGTAGGTGCGGGCGACGAAATAAAATACACCCCTTTGTCGTGCGACTGTACTCCTAATCCAAATACGGCTTACGGCAAAAGTAAGCTGAAAGCCGAAAATTACCTGAAAAAGCTACCCGGTTTCCCGTATGTTATTCTTCGCCCTACGGGAGTATATGGGCCGCGCGACAAAGATTACCTGATCTTGATGCGTGCCGTAAAAAACGGAATAAATGTTGGGGCCGGATTCCGGAAACAGATCCTCACATTTATCTATGTCGGTGACCTGGTAAGGGTCATTTTCAACTGTATTGAAAAGAACACTCACCGGAAGGAATATTTCGTGGCCGATGGGGATGTTTATACCGATTCGGAGTTCAATACCATTGTACAACAAGCGCTACAGAAAAAGCGCGTTTTCAGGGTTAACGTTCCTCTGTGGTTGGTGAAGCCGGCAGCATTCATCAGCGAAAGAATTTCCGGCCTGCTGGGTAAAGCGACTGCCTTCAATACCGACAAATACAAGATCATGAAGCAACGGAACTGGTCGTGCGACACCACTCCGCTACAACACGACCTCGACTTCCGACCCGGCTACCGGTTAAAAGAGGGGGTTGAGGCCACCGTAAAGTGGTATCGGGAAAGAGGATGGTTGTAAGCTCGCGGCTTGGTAACCGAAACGACATCGTACGTACAATTTAAGAACAAATAACGCAAAACAGATTCACAATCAGTTCTATTTTTGTATTTTTGCGTTTTAACAATTAAACAGATGAAAATAGCATTAATCGGTTACGGCAAGATGGGGCACGAAATTGAAAAAATCGCCCTGCAACGCGGGCACGAAATCGTTTGCACCATCGACCTCAACGAAACCGGTAAATTTGATTCTCCCGAGTTCAGGAGCGCCGAGGCCGCCATTGAGTTCACCTCTCCCGAAAGTGCTCTGCAAAATTACCGCAGGGCTTTTGCAGCAAACGTTCCCGTGGTATCCGGAACCACCGGGTGGCTGGAACACCTGAACGAAATAAAAGCGGCTTGTGAAAACGAGGGGCAAACCTTCTTTTATGCTTCCAACTTCAGCTTGGGTGTAAACATCTTTTATGCACTCAGCAATTACCTGGCAAAGGTAATGAGCCAATTTTCCGATTACGACGTGCGGATGGAAGAAACACACCACATTCATAAGCTGGATGCACCCAGCGGAACAGCCATCACCTTGGCCGAAGGTATTTTGGAAAACCTGGGACGGAAAGAAACATGGTCACTCAACAAAGCCGGCAATAAAAATGAACTGGAAATCAAGTCATTTCGAGAAGGGGAAGTTCCCGGCATTCATACTGTCGTATACGAATCGGAGGCCGACAGCATACGAATCACCCACGATGCCAAGAGCCGGAAGGGTTTTGCCCTCGGTGCAGTCTTAGCTGCCGAATTCACGAAAGGGAAAAAAGGTTTTCTGGGTATGAAGGACATGCTGAACCTACATCCCTGATTGCTTCAAAAGAAGCATAAACAGCATCAACCGATTGAAACAATTGCAAAAAATACAAAAAAGATGAATAAAACCGCCGACAACACCAATGCCTCTTCCCACAAGTCCCTTTCGGGAAATTTGAAGGTGCGCATTTCCTCTGCCCAACAGCATCAATGGATGTGGTTTGGCGTATGGACACTTTCCACAGTCCTCTTCGCCGTTTGGGCAAGGAGCCCGTGGATCTTGTTCTTCATCCTGCTTTTTTTCGATGTATACATCACGAAGTTTGTACCGTGGTCGTGGTGGAAAAAAAGCGAAAATAAGGCCATCCGCAAAACCATGGAATGGGTGGATGCCATCTTGTTTGCGTTGATAGCTGTATATTTTATCAACACTTTTTTCTTCCAGAACTACCAGATCCCCACTTCATCACTGGAAAAATCTTTGCTGGTCGGCGATTTTCTGGCGGTCAGCAAGGTCAGCTACGGGCCCCGCGCACCCATCACTCCCCTGTCGTTTCCGCTGGCACAGCACACCATGCCGGTAATCGGCGGAAAGTCATACATCGATAAGCCGCAGTGGAAATACCGCAGGCTGAAGGGACTCGGAGAAGTAAAGCGCAACGATATTGTCGTTTTTAATTTCCCCGCCGGGGATACGGTTGCTTTAAACCAGCAGGGTGTTGATTTTTATACCCTCTCCAGGTACAACACCAACGGAAGCGCCGGAATACGTTCCGACCAAAGGACCTACGGCGAAGTGGTTTTTCGCCCGGTAGACCGGCGCGAAAATTACGTAAAGCGCTGTATCGGACTTCCCGGGGAAACCATCGAATTGCGCGACGACAGTGTTTACATCGATGGGGAACTCATCCCGAGCCCTAAATTATCGCAGTTGACCTACATGATCCATACGGACGGAACAGTTATATCGGAACAAATTTTCCAGGAACTGGGTATCAACAAGGACGACTACATGATGCCGAACAGCTACGGGCAGGTCTCCTTGAAAATGCAGGATTTAACGGGTATAGACAGCCTGACCATGGCCCATTCCGGATTGAAACAACAAAACGGAAACAACGGAAAGATCTATTACAATATCCCGTTAACCGGAGCGATGGCCGCTAAGCTGAAGGAAAAACCTTTCGTGTGGGAGGTGGTAAAAGACGTGGAGCAGCCCGGCTCGAGCTATTATTATCCCTTAGGCTATACGACCAACTGGACCCGCGCCGACTTCGGGCCGCTCTGGATTCCGGAGAAAGGTGCCACCCTCACGTTCGACACTGATGTGGCCTTTAAAGCGGCAGCCTACGAACGTTGTATAAAGAATTACGAAGGGAACGATTTTGCCTTTCGCGACGGAAAAGTATACATAAACGGGGAGCCGGCAGACTCGTATACCTTTAAGATGGATTACTACTTCATGATGGGGGATAACCGCCACAACTCGGCCGACTCACGCGTGTGGGGATTTGTTCCCGAAGACCATATCGTGGGACAACCGATGCTGATATGGCTTTCCCTGGAAAAAGACAACGGCTGGCTTAACGGAAAAATCCGGTGGAACAGGTTATTTCGAAGTGCAAAAAAATAACCGGGAGGGTGTTGCTTTCTTCCTTCTACCTGGCGCCCGTCGAATACTATTCGGTATTTTTTCGCGCCTCCAGCACCGTTATAGAGGTTCACGAAAACTACCAGAAACAATCTTACCGAAACCGGTGTAACATTGTTGGGGCCAACGGATCGATGGCATTGAGCATTCCTGTCGAAAAACCTTCTGCAGTAAAATGCCGGATGAAGGATGTCCGCATTGCAGACCACGGAAACTGGCGGCACCTGCATTGGAACGCCATTGTATCGGCATACAGCTCCACACCTTTTTTTGAGTATTATGCAGACGAACTACAGCCGTTCTACGAAAAGAGGATCTCTTTTCTCGTCGATTTTAACCTTCAGCTTCACGAACTCATCTGCGGATGGCTGCGGATAGAGCAGCCAACTAATCTATCTCCGGAATACGTTGCTGAAATACCTGAAGGGATAGCGGACCATAGAGAAGCAATTCATCCCAAACGACCCTCCGGCTTCATGACCAGGCCATACTACCAGGTTTTCCAGGATAAACTGGGGTTCATCCAGAATGCAAGTATCATCGATTTGGTGTTCAATATGGGCAACGAAGCGAGGTTGTGGCTGTGAATCATACCCGAGTCTTATTTTTTTCTTACCTTTGTAGCCTCAACATCAAAATTATGAGCAGAAAAACAAGAGTCCGCTTCGCCCCCAGTCCTACCGGGCCGCTTCATATCGGCGGAGTTCGCACGGCATTATACAACTACCTGTTTTCCAAACAACAAAACGGAGACTTCATCCTTCGGATTGAAGACACCGACTCCACCCGGTTTGTTCCCGGAGCAGAAGCATACATTCAGGAAGCTTTCGACTGGTTGGGACTGCCCTACGACGAAAGTCCCGCAAAAGGAGGGAAATTCGGGCCCTACCGACAATCGGAACGAAAAGACATTTACAAAAAATACGTCCACAAACTGTTGGACGAAGGCAAGGCGTACATCGCCTTTGATACCCCCCAGGAGCTGGAAGCCAAACGCAACGAAATCCCGAACTTTCAATACGATGCCGCCACCCGGCTTCAGATGCGGAATTCACTGACGTTACCCACCGAAGAGGTGAAAAAGCTGATCGACAACGGTACGCAATACGTGGTACGCATAAAGATTGAGCCCCGTATCGATATCACCGTAAACGATTTAATTCGTGGAGAAGTGGTAATCAACTCCTCAGTGCTCGATGACAAGGTCATTTACAAATCGGCCGACGAACTGCCGACGTACCACCTTGCCAACGTGGTGGACGACCACCTGATGGAGATCACGCACGTTATTCGCGGTGAAGAATGGTTGCCGTCGGCTCCCCTTCACGTGTGGTTATACAGAAGTTTCGGATGGGAAGATACTATGCCCGAGTTCGCCCACCTGCCGCTCCTGCTCAAACCCGAAGGCAACGGAAAGCTGAGCAAGCGCGACGGGGACCGCCTCGGATTTCCCGTCTTTCCGTTGGAATGGAAAGACCGCCAATCAGGTGAAACATCATCGGGATACCGCGAAAGCGGGTACTTGCCTCAGGCCGTTGTCAACTTTTTGGCTTTGCTGGGATGGAATCCGGGAACAGAGCAGGAGATTTTCTCTCTCGATGAGCTGGTTACGGCCTTTTCGTTCGAACGATGCAGCAAGAGCGGTGCAAAGTTTGATTTCGAAAAAGCCAAGTGGTTCAACCACAAATATATTCAGGGAACACCCAATGAACTGTTGGCGGAGATGATCCAACCTGTTTTGGCAGAAAAAAACATTCCCTGCGACAAGAACTATGCCGCCAACGTTATCGGATTGGTGAAAGAACGGGTGAATTTCGTGAAAGAATTGTGGGATCAGGCCTCGTTTTTCTTCATTGCGCCGGCTTCATACGACGAAAAAACGGTAAAAAAACGCTGGAAAAAGGAAAGTTCCGCACAACTGTCCGAACTTATTAACGTGTTGCAAAGCATCGATGACTTCTCTTCCGAAAATCAGGAGATCCGGGTTAAGCAGTGGATTGAAGAGAAAAACTATCCCATCGGAAACATTATGAATGCTTTCCGTCTGGCTGTAGTAGGCGAGAGCAAGGGCCCTCACATGTTCGACATTACTTCGCTTCTGGGCAAGCAGGAAACCATAGGCCGGTTAACGACAGCCATAACAAACATTCCTGCTCCGGAGAATACATAAACCCAATATTTGTACAACCAAAAACTATTCGAAGTTATGAACCTGAAGTCAAAAAGAAAATTCAGACTAAGAACCCGTTTTTTTGTTCCTGCTGTTTTCATCCTGGCAATTGCTCTGGTTACACTGCTGTTTCCCCGCCAGGGAGATTTCAAGTACTCCTTCAGCGAAGGAAGACCCTGGCAATACGGGCTTTTGACTGCTCCGTTCGATTTCCCCATTTACAAACCTGCCGATCAACTGAAAGCAGAACGAGACAGCATCCTGCGCTTTTACGAACCCTACTATACCATCGATGAAAGTGTTGAGAAGAACGCAATGGCTGAATTCGATGCCGATGTTAACCTGAACACGAAGCTCAGCAGCCTGTCTCCTGATTATATCCTTTACCTGAGGAACAGTTTACAGAAAATATACCGGTCGGGAATCATGCGTTCAGAGGATTACGACAAGGTTTTCAGTTCCGAAACTCAATCCATGCGGTTACGAAAAGGAAACCTGGCTGAATCAAAAAGTGTGGAAACATTTAGCACCATTAAATCGGCATACGAACAACTCCTCAATAATACGCCGAAAAGCATGGATGCCGAATTAATACGTTTGGCAGATGTAAATAAATATATCCGCGAAAATATCGTGTACGATGCTTCTACATCCGAAAAGGCCAGGGAGGAATTTATCCAGCAGGTTTCTCCCTCCACAGGGATGGTGCAAACGGGACAGCGTATTATTGACCAAGGGGAAATAGTCAGCTCCCAAACCTACAAGGTATTGAACTCACTAAAACGGGTCACCGAAGAGCGAAGCGGGAGAACCGGTAAAAACGGATGGATGATTTTCGGTCAACTCTTGCTGGTAGTTCTTCTGTTTGGGGCATTTTATGCATACCTGCTTTTCTTCCGGCCGCATGAATACCGAAACAGGAAGCACGTCACGTTCATGGTGTTGCTGGTGACCTCCTTTGTAGCACTGACAGCAATCACTAGTCAGCTTGACCTTTTCAACGTGTACATTATCCCGTATGCCATAGTCACTATTCTGATACGAACATTTATTGACTCCCGTACGGCATTGTTTGCCAGTTTGATTACCATTATCCTAAGCTCGCTGATGGTCCCCTTTCCGTTTGAATTTATCGTCATACAGATTGCCGTTGCGATGGTGTCGGTATTTATGCTGAAAGAGCTCTCGGAACGTTACCAGTTAATACGCAGCTCCTTCTTTATCCTGATCGCCTACAGCTTGATGTATATAGGCCTGGTCATGCATCAGGAAGGGAACATCAACAAAATTGACCCGATCATATTTATCTATTTTTTCATCAATTTCATTTTTATATTGTTCTCCTATTCGCTGGTATACCTCATCGAGAAATCCTTCGGATTCATATCGGGGGTAAGCCTGATTGAATTATCGAACATCAACAAACCGTTATTGAAGGAGTTGTCCGAAAAAGCACCAGGAACCTTCCAGCATTCATTACAGGTCTCAAACCTGGGTATGGCCGCTGCAGTAAAAATCGGGGCCAATGCTTCTCTAATAAGGACGGGAGCATTGTATCACGATATCGGAAAAATGGTAAATCCTGCTTTTTTTACCGAAAATCAATCGCCGGGGATGAATCCGCACGCGGGACTCCCTTTCGAGGAAAGTGCGCGCATCATCATCAATCACGTGAGAGACGGAGTGAAAATAGCGCAAAAAAACAACTTGCCGAAGCAGATAACCGATTTTATTGAAACGCACCACGGAACCAGTATGCCGAAATACTTCTACATCTCCTGGAAAAACGCTAACCCCGGGAAAGAGATAAACGAAGACCTGTTCCGCTATCCCGGGCCCAATCCTTTCTCAAAAGAGACGGCCATCATGATGATGGCCGATGCGGTGGAAGCTGCTTCAAGAAGCTTGCCGGAATACAACGAAGACAGCATCCGGAATCTGGTGGAATCGCTGATCGATTCACAGGTGACAGAAGGGTACTTCAAGCTGGCCCCCATCACTTTCCGTGACATTGCGGCCATAAAAGAAGTTTTTCTTCAAAAGCTCCAGACCATCTACCACACACGGATTGCCTATCCAAAGCTGGACAAGCCCCAGACTCAACCAGAATCAGTATAAATATAAAAAAAGAATATTCTTCATTGGGTTTATTCCCATTCAATGGTTGCCGGCGGTTTCGATGAGATATCGTATACCACGCGGTTTACCCCTTTGACCTTATTGATAATCTCGCTCGACACTTTTGCCAGAAACTCGTAAGGCAGATGTGCCCAATCCGCTGTCATGGCGTCAGTGGAAGTTACAGCACGCAAAGCAATGGTATTTTCGTAAGTGCGTTCGTCACCCATTACGCCCACCGATTGTACCGGTAAAAGGATTGCTCCTGCCTGCCAAACCTTGTCGTACAACCCTGCTGCACGGAGGTTCGAAACAAAAATGTCATCGGCGTCCTGTGCTATGCGTACTTTTTCCGGCGTGATGTCGCCCAGGATCCGGATACCCAGTCCCGGACCGGGGAAAGGATGGCGATAAATAAGATGCGGTTTCATTCCAAGTTCCAGACCGATTTTCCGCACTTCGTCCTTAAAAAGTAATTTCAACGGCTCGCACAGTTTCAGGTTCATTTTCTCGGGAAGCCCACCTACGTTGTGATGGCTTTTGATAACGGTTCCCGTAATGGAAAGCGACTCGATGATATCGGGATAAATGGTCCCCTGCGCCAACCACTTTATGGCGGTAAGTTTATGCGCTTCTTCGTCGAAGACATCTATAAATCCCTTGCCGATGATTTTACGTTTGCGCTCGGGGTCAGTTACTCCGGCAAGTTCCTTGTAAAAGCGTTCTCGGGCATCTACACCGATGACGTTCAGTCCGAGATGTTCGTAATTTTCGAGAACGGTTTCAAACTCATTTTTACGCAGCAATCCATGATTTACGAAAATACAGGTCAGGTTCTTTCCAATGGCTTTGTTCAGTAAAACGGCTACAACGGAAGAATCCACACCTCCGGAAAGGGCCAAAATCACCTTATCGTCTCCCAGTGTTTCTTTCAGATCAGCTACTGTCGCCTCAATGAACGATGCAGGCGTCCAGTCTTTCCGGCATCCGCAGATCGCCAGAAAATTATCCAGTAGCTTGTTACCTTGTTCCGTATGGAAGACTTCCGGGTGAAACTGCACTCCCCATGTAGGCTCATCCTTCACTTTGTAGGCAGCGATTTCCACCTCTTCGGTGGAAGCAATAACCGAGAAATTATCGGGAATCCGCACGATCGTATCCCCGTGAGACATCCATACTTGCGATTGTTGCGGGAGGTTCCCCAAAAGCAGGTCACCTGTTTCTTTCACGCTCAGATGGGCCCTCCCGTATTCGCGCGAATCGCTCTTGTCGACCGTACCGCCCGATGATTGTGCTATCCACTGGGCACCGTAACAAATTCCCAGTACCGGATAATTACGCCGTATTTCATGGAGATCGGTTTTAAAAGCATTGTCGTCGTTGACCGAAAACGGGCTTCCGGAGAGAATTACTCCTTTTACCGATCTATCTCCGAAAGGGAATTTGTTGAAGGGTACTATTTCGCAATAAGTATTCAGCTCGCGTACACGGCGGCCGATGAGCTGAGTTGTCTGAGAACCGAAATCGAGAATGATTATTTTTTCGTGCATATATTTTTGAAGAAGTTAGAAATTAGAAGCCAGAAATTAGCATGAACACACAAGCAACAGCGGCGCGTTGTTTGTATTTTTTGCAGTGCAAAGATACGAAAAGTATGGAAAAAAATAGCATGACGTATGGTATAAGCATCGGATAGATAAATTAACAAAAGAAGATCATTTTACAAATTATTTTCCTATCTTTGAATCTTTGAAGATCATATTTCAGACTGATAATGAAAGTACACCACCAATTATTTGCATTCATTCTTTTAATCATTCCCGTTTTATCGATGGGCCAATCGGTTGATGATGCGAAAAAATGGTACCTGGAAGGGGACTTTACGCAAGCAAAACCTGTTTTTGAAGCTGAATACCGGGTTAATCCCAACAATGCCCAGCTTAATCTATGGCTTGGTGTAATATCGCTTGCTGAAAGCGATTATCAAAAAGCCCAGCAATACCTTGAGTTTGCTTCGCTAAAAAATATTCAGGAGTCGTACCTACAACTGGGGCAGCTTTACACTAAAATGTACCGGTTTGCCGACGCTGAAAAGGAATTCACCCGATACGAAAAAGCCAACCGGAGAAATAAGCAAGCGCTTGCATTACTCAACCCTCACAAAGAATATGCCGATAAGCTGAAACGACTGATAAACCGCACTGAGGATGTTCAGATCATTGACAGCATAGTTGTCCCTAAATCCGATTTTCTCTCGGTTTATAAACTGAGTGCATCTGCCGGATCGCTGCAGCCGGTAAGTGGTTTTTTCCGGGATCAACCCAACAACAATCAGGTGCTTTTCCTCAACGAACGTCAGGATAAGATCTACTATCCGCAAGACGATTCGATTTCGGGAAGTAACCTCTATACCATGGAAAAACTACTGGACAGCTTCGGCAATGAGAAACGGTTATCGGAATCGATCAATCAAGAGGGGAATCAGGCTTACCCGTTTGTTATGCCCGATGGCCTTACCATTTATTTCTCCTCCACCGGGCACGGTTCATTGGGTGGGTATGATCTGTTTGTTACCCGATATAACCTGGCCACAAACTCGTACCTAACCCCTAATCAGCTGAACATGCCGTTTAACTCCCCCTTCAACGACTACATGATGGCTATCGATGAAGAAAAAGGTATCGGCTGGTTCGCCAGCGACCGGTTTCAACCGAAAGACTCCGTTTGTGTTTATACGTTTGTTCCCTCTCCTGAAGTTGTGCTGCTGGAGAATGAAGATGCGTCTTACCTGGCAAACCGGGCAAGGATATCCTCCATAAAGGAATCCTGGAAACCAGATATTGACTATTCAGCCTTGCTGCAACGTTCACACAAAACAACTGCTCCACAAAAGACTACGCAAAAAAAAGATTTTACGTTTGTTATTAACGACGAAAAAACCTACTATACGTTGACAGATTTTAAAAATGCAACGGCTAGGTCGCTCTTTTCTCAAGCCATCAACTTGAAGACCAGACTGAATCAACAGGAAAAGGACCTATCGGAAAAACGCCGGCAAATTGCAGGAAGTTCCAACTCATCTGCACTATCGGCGTCCATATTAAATCTTGAAAAGGAAACCGAAAATCTATTCAGAGAGATTGAATCGCTGGAATTACGGGCGCGCAATGAAGAGATCAGAAACAGTTTTTAATTCTTTACATCATGACTTTCAATGTAATCATTGTTGCCGTTTTAATCGTTCTGGGAATTTTACTACTTCTCATTGAGTTTTTTCTGTTACCGGGTATCAGTATTGCCGGAGTAGGCGGCGCTATTTTTATGGTAGGCGGCGTGATCTACTCCTACATCTACCTAGGTTCTACAGCCGGCAACATTACACTGGCCCTTTCGTTAATTTTGCTTGCACTGGCATTTGTGTGGCTGCTAAAATCCAAATCACTGCAAAAGATAGCGCTTACTGCCGACATTCGTGAAACGGTGGACAACAGCGACCTGAAAAGCCTTCAGCCTGGTGATACCGGAATAACGGTTTCCCGGTTGAATCCTATCGGAAAGGTGATGATAAACGAAGTAACTGTTGAAGGGAAATCCTTCGATGGGGAACTTATTGATGAAGATACAGAAATAGAAGTTGTACGGGTAGAATCGTATAATGTGACGGTTAAAAAGAGAGAACAAGAAGCAAAGATATAAGACAGAAGGCTCTCAGATACTCAAACAAGAACGTCGAACTTTAAATATTGAACTTTAAACACCAAATAAATTAAATTATGGAATTATCTTTTCCTCTGATTATTGGGATTGCATTAATTGTAATTTTCGTACTGATTTTTTTCCACTATGTGCCTTTCTTTTTGTGGATTAACGCTCTCTCGGCAAACGTCCGAATATCGCTTGTCCAGTTGTTCTTGATGCGTTTACGCCGGGTTCCGCCTCACACCATCGTCTACGCGATGATTGAAGCGCACAAGGCCGGATTGAAAAACGTTACCCGGGACAACCTGGAAGCGCATTACCTGGCCGGAGGGCACGTGGAACAAGTTGTCCATGCGCTTGTTTCGGCATCAAAAGCCAACATCGAACTGCCTTTTCAGATGGCCACAGCCATTGACCTCGCAGGCCGTGACGTACTGGAAGCCGTAAGGATGTCGGTAAACCCCAAGGTTATTGACACACCGCCGGTTTCGGCAGTAGCCATCGATGGTATTCAACTAATTGCCAAAGCGCGCGTTACGGTCCGGGCCAACATCAAGCAATTGGTGGGTGGTGCCGGTGAAGAGACCATCCTTGCCCGCGTTGGTGAAGGAATTGTATCCTCTATCGGTTCGGCAGCTTCGCACAAATCGGTGCTCGAAAACCCCGACTCCATTTCGAAACTTGTGTTAAGAAAAGGATTGGATGCCGGGACTGCATTCGAAATTCTCTCTATTGATATTGCTGATATCGATATAGGTAAAAATATCGGTGCCGTCCTGCAAATGGATCAGGCACAAGCCGACAAGAACATCGCCCAGGCCCGCGCCGAAGAGCGCCGCGCCATGGCTATCGCCCTTGAACAGGAGATGAAAGCCAAGGCCCAGGAAGCCCGTGCGAAGGTAATTGAAGCCGAAGCTGAAGTACCCAAGGCAATGGCCGAAGCGTTCCGCAGTGGCAATATGGGCATTATGGATTTCTACCGGATGAAGAACATCCAGTCGGATACCGATATGCGCGATGCGATTGCCAAGCCTCAAGGCGGAGCGAAAGAAGAGAGTTCGAAATAAATAGAGAACGAAAGTAAAGAAGTCTTAAACCATTACTTTTATGAGAATAATCCCTAATTCGGAATTTATTGTCAATCCCGATGGCAGTGTATTTCATCTTCACATCAGGCCCGAGCAACTGTCGGACAAGATCGTGATGATGGGTGACCCTGACCGCGTAACACTGACCGCTTCCTTTTTCGACAGTATCGAGTGCGATGTGCGCAGCAGGGAATTCCACACGGTTACAGGCATGTACAAGGGGAAACGTCTTACCGCACTCTCGCACGGCATCGGAACCGATAACATTGATATTGTTGTAACAGAGCTGGATGCTTTGGCCAATATTGATTTTCATACCCGAACGGTAAAACCGGAGTTTAGGCAATTGACCATGATCCGCGTGGGAACATCGGGCGGCATGCAACCGCACTGCCCTATCGGATCGTATGTGGTCTCCGAAAAATCGATCGGTTTTGACGGGTTGCTTCACTATTATGCCCATTCGCAGGATGTACGGGAAGAAGATTTTGAAGAAGCCTTTCAGAAACAGGTAAACTGGTCACCCTACCACTGTTCGCCCTATGTGGTGAGTGCCGACGAAGAGCTGGTGGAACGCATCGGATACGACATGATTCGCGGAGTAACCATTTCCGCCATCGGCTTCTATGGCCCACAAGGCAGACACGTGAGGCTGCCCCTTGCTGATCCTGAGTTGAATGCAAAAATCGAGTCGTTCCGTTACAGCCATTACTCCATCACCAATTACGAGATGGAAAGTTCGGCCATCGCAGGCTTGGGTAAAATGATGGGCCACAAATGCATGACCGTTTGCGCCATCATTGCCAACCGGGTAGCCCTGGAATCGAATGCTGACTACAAAGGATCGATCGAGGATCTAATAAAAGTTGTACTGGAAAGGATATAACTATCTACGATTGAACAAACCACCTATTTAATTAACAATCAACAATGAAAAAAATTTTATTATTGTCGTTGGTGTTGCTGGGGATAACAGCAACGGCGCAACAGAATCCACCTCAGCCTATCGATCCGAATGTTCGGAAAGGCATATTGGAAAACGGGTTAACTTACTACATCCGTCAGAATAAACTACCTGAAAACCGGGCCGATTTCTACATCGCTCAAAAAGTAGGGTCAATGCAGGAAGAAGACAATCAGTCGGGACTGGCGCATTTTCTGGAGCACATGGCATTTAACGGAACAAAAAATTATCCGGGCAAGGATATGCTCAATTACCTACAAGATAACGGAATTAAATTCGGAACAAACATCAACGCATATACCTCGCTTGATGAAACCGTCTATTTTTTGACCGACGTCCCCACCACCCATGAAAACCTGGTGGACTCGGTGCTTCTCGTCCTTCACGACTGGTCGAATGGCATTTTGCTGGAGGACGAAGAGTTGGAAAAAGAACGCGGTGTTATTCGTGAAGAATGGCGTACCGGCGGCGGGGCACAATTCCGGTTGTGGAAAAAGATGCTTCCCGTAATGTATAAAGACAGCAAATACGCCAATCGCTTGCCTATTGGGAGTATTGATGTTATCAACAACTTCAAGCCCGAAGAAATCCGCGCGTACTACAAAAAGTGGTACCGCCCCGATTTACAGGGAATCATCGTTGTGGGTGATTTCGACCTCGACAATATGGAAACCAAAGTAAAGGAACTTTTCAACAAGATACCGGCTCAGGAAAATCCCGCTACCCGCGAATATTTTCCTGTCCCCGATAACGATACGCCCATCGTTTCCATCGCCACCGACCCGGAAGCGACACGTACACAACTGATGGTTTTTTACAAACACGAACCCATACCCAACGAAATTAAACTGTCGCAGGCCGGCCTGGTTTTAAATTACATCAAATCGGCTGCAGCTACCATGATCAATGAGCGGTTCCAGGAGATGGTTCAAAAACCGAATGCTCCGTTTACCTCTGCTTATGCTTACGACGACGAATATTTTGTAGCCAAGACCAAAGATGCCTGGACGGTTGTTGGAGGCTCTGCGGATGACAAGATCAAAGACGCAATAGCCGCCATGATTCGCGAAACGGAACGTGTGAGACGCTTCGGTTTCACCGCTTCGGAATATGAACGTGCCCGTACCAATATCCTGAAACAATACGAAAACGGATATAACAACCGCGATAAAGAGAGGAACAGCCGCTATTCGCAAGAGTACGTAAGCAGCTTCATCAACAGCGAACCTATCCCCGGTATTGAGTACGAGTACAACATGATGAACATGATAGCTCCCAACATTCCGGTTGAGGCTATCAACCAAACTATCGCGCAGCTTATCGGCGATAAAAACATGGTCATCTCTGTATCAGGTCCTGAAAAGGAAGGGTTGGTTTATCCAACGGAGGACGAACTTGTTGCGGCAATCAACAACGTGAAGAGTGAAAAGATTGAAGCCTACGTAGAAGAAGTATCCAACGAACCGCTTATCGCGACGCCTCCCACACCCGGAAAGATCGCACTAGTGGAAAAAAATGAAGCGCTGGACGCAACGGTCTGGACGCTTCAGAATGGCATGAAAGTAATCCTGAAAACTACCGATTTTAAGGACGACCAGATTGTCATGACCGGATCCAGTACCGGCGGATATTCACAATATGCCGTACAGGATCCGATCAACGCAAGAATGATGAACAACATCATCACGTTGGGGGGGGTAGGTAATTTCAGTGCCACTCATCTGACAAAAGCGCTTGCCGGAAAAACGGCATCGGCCCGGCCAGGTGTTTCGCTTACCACACAAGATTTCAACGGTTCGTCTTCCATAAAGGATTTTGAGACCATGCTTCAACTGGTATATCTCTATTTCACAGCTCCCCGAAGCGACGACGATGCCTTCCAATCGTTTATTCAACGCATGGAAACACAGTTGAAAAATCAGGAAGCCGAACCGATGGTGGCCTTCAGTGATGCAGCGACGAAAGCTCTTTATGGCGACAATCCGCTGACAAAACGCACCAAAGTGGAGGACTTGGCAGGGATAGATTACAAACGCATCATGGAAATGTACAAACAACTGTTCCGTAATCCCGGCAGTTTTGTTTTCACGTTTGTCGGTAATATCGATGAGGCAAAGGTGAAACCTGTTATCGAGCAATACCTCGCTTCGCTTCCGGGAAAAGCCGTGAAAGGTGAATTTATCCATGTACCGATGGATTACCTGAAAGGAAAGTCGGAAAACATCTTCCAACGTGAAATGCAAAATCCCAAAGCATCGGTATTCATTGCTTCCACAGGAAACATGGAACGTAGCCAGAAGAATACCCTGCTGATGAGTATTTTTGACCAGATTCTTGACATCGTTTACACCGAAAAAATCCGTGAAGATGAAGGAGGAACTTATGGCGTTTATACACAAGGCGGCATTTCACGCTATCCGAAGGGTCAAAGTACATTGCAGATTGTTTACGATACGGACCCGACCAAAATGGAAAACCTGAATGCCATCATCCATCGCGAACTGAAATCAATAGCCGACAACGGTCCCCGCGCCGAGGATTTCAGCAAAGTGAAAGAATATATGTTGAAGCAGTACAACGAGAACCTGAAGGAAAACAGTTACTGGATGAATGTGCTCGACACCAACTATTTTTATGGAGAAGACAATCACTCCAATTATTTAACGATATTGAATTCCATTACAGCAAACGACGTGAAAAACTTTGTGAAAGAATTCCTGTCGCAAGGCAACGAGGCTGTCGTGGTGATGTTACCGAAGGAATAATCGGGACACGAAAGCTTTGAACTTTATATGTGTAGAGACGGTGTGCGACACCGTCTCTACATTATTTTTTCCACTTCAACCTTAAACTGTTGGTCACAACGCTCACGCTGCTCAGTGCCATGGCTGCTCCGGCAATCATCGGATTAAGCAAAAAACCGTTTACGGGATAGAGTATCCCCGCAGCAATGGGAATGCCGATAATGTTATAGATAAATGCCCAGAACAGGTTCTGACGAATAGTTTGAACGGTTTGGCGGGATAATCGGATGGCCTGCGGAATTTTAGTCAAATCAGACGAAATAATGGTCATTTTTGCCACATCCATGGCAATGTCGCTGCCCTGCCCCATAGCAATGCTCACATCAGCCTGTGCCAGAGCGGCGCTGTCGTTGATGCCGTCGCCCACCATAGCCACAACTTTTTCCTGTTGTTGCAACTCTTTTACAAATTCCGATTTTTCCTGCGGTAACACTTCCGCTTTGTAGTGCCTGATTCCGGTTTGCCCGGCGATGGCTTTGGATGTTGCTACGTTATCGCCTGTGAGCATATACATTTCGATACCCATTTCCTGCATCTTTCGGATAGCCGTAACTGATGTCTCCTTAATTTTATCGGAAATTGCCAGAACAGCCAAGGCTTTTTTGTTATCGGCAAACCAAATGATGGTTTTAGCCAATTGGCCCCACTCATCGGATTTAGCCTGTAACTCCTGCGAAATATAGATATTATTTTCCGACATCAGTTTTCGGTTTCCCGCAAAATACATTTTATCATTAACAATACCTTTTACTCCTCTTCCCGTAAGACTTTCAAAGCCGGAAACCAAAATCTCCTTACCATTTTCCAAATGCGCAACAACAGCATCAGCCAGCGGATGTTCTGATTGCTGTTCCAAAGCCATAAGCAAAGCTTTTGCAGACTCATCCATCCAGAGTTCATCTGTAACTTGCGGTTTACCTTCGGTAATGGTTCCGGTTTTATCCAATACAACGGCATTCACTTTTTGTGACAATTCCAGACTTTCAGCATCTTTTATCAGTATACCCTTTTCGGCACCTTTTCCCACCCCAACCATAATAGCGGTTGGTGTTGCCAGCCCCAGCGCACAAGGACAGGCAATAACCAGTACAGTAACAAAAGCCAGTAGCGCGTGTGTGAGCGCATTGTCTCCTCCAAAAATTAACCAAACGATAAACGTAATGATCGCGATTCCTATAACTACCGGCACAAATATACCTGCAATTTTATCTACCAGTTTCTGTACCGGAGCTTTGCTGCCTTGTGCGTCTTGCACCATTTTAATAATGTGTGCCAACATTGTTTCTTTACCTACTTTATCGGCCCTAAACCTGAAACTGCCCTTTTGATTGATCGTTCCGGCAAACACTTTTTCTCCTTTTACCTTACGCACGGACATCGGCTCTCCGCTTAACATACTTTCGTCAACAAACGAGTCACCCGAAATTACCGTGCCGTCCACGGCAATTTTTTCTCCCGGTTTCACCTGCACGATTTCACCAACTGCCAACTTTTCGATAGCTATCTCAACCTGATTATTATCGTCACGAATAACAGTGACCGTTTTCGGCTGTAAACCCATCAGTTTTTTTAATGCAGACGAAGTACTGCCTTTGGCTTTTTCTTCCAACAGCCGCCCCAACAAAATAAAAGCGATAATTACCGCTGCGGCTTCAAAATAAACATGACCTTCCAATCCTTTGCTCTGCCAGAATTCGGGAAAAAGCATATTGAAGAGACTGAAAACGTACGCTGTCCCCGTACTTAATGCCACAAGTGTATCCATATTAGCAGTACGATGCCGGGTCTGCTTCCAAGCAGTAATGAAAAAATCTCTTCCCAGCCACAAAACCACCGGTGTTGCAAAAGCCCACATGATAAGGTCAGCATATGGAATGTTCATCAAAAACATCCCTACAATCACAACCGGTAGGGATAATATCAATGCCCAGACAGTTTTGTTTTTTAGTTGTCTATAATTCTTTTCATGAATTTCATCGAGCAGATCCTGTTGATTTTCTTCTTCGAGAACCAAGTCGTAACCGATGGATTGAACGGCTTTTTGAATACCTTCAGCATCTATCTCACCGGGTTGAAAATCTACTAGTGCAGTTGCTGTAGCAAAATTCACGGCAGCATTTTTCACACCCTTCAGTGATTTGAGTTTGTTTTCTACGCCTGCAGCACAACCGGCACAGGTCATTTGTAGAACGGGAAAATTCTTTTGTATAGATTGATTTTCGTTTGTTGCCATAACCATTTCTTTTTAAGTAGAATGCAAAATTAGCAACAAAAGTTCAATAGAGTATTGCAGTTTTTTTGAATAGATTTGTAAGATTTACACTTCGTCGAGCGGTTTCCTTTTTATTTCTCTAATTTGTTTAAAATGGCCGGGGGTAAGGCCTGTCACTCTTTTAAACTGATTGCTCAGGTAAGCAACACTTGAATAATTGAGTCGATAAGCGATCTCACTGAGTGATAGTTCGTCGTAAACCAGCAATTCTTTTACCTTTTCGATTTTTTGTGCGATAAAATATTTTTCGATGGTGGTGCCTTCCACTTCAGAGAAAAGATTGGACAGGTAGCTGTAATCGTGATTAAGTTCTTCACTCAACATGTCGGAAAGATTTGTCTGCAGATGACTGTTTTTGCGATGCACCAAATCGATAATAACATTTTTTATTTTCTCAATAATACGGCTTTTCCGGTCATCGATCAGTTCAAAACCCAACGGTTCAATTGCTGCACGAACTTTCTCTTTCTGCTCGTCAGACAATTCTTCTTCAAGCAAAACTTCACCCAACACAACGTCTTTCGGGTTGAAACCCAATTTTTCCATTTCGTTGTGAACTACCATCACACAACGATTACAAACCATATTTTTTACATATAGTTTCATAAATTTCTGAAGTTTAGTTTAGAATCACACCATCACCATCCTCTTTCCCTGTCGCCAAGTCACCCTGTCGCCCTGTCTCACTTTCGTGTTTGTATTGAAAGAAAACCATGAACAAAAATGCTACCAATAGTGAATACCCGGCAAAAACATACCACGAGTTCGGCCAACCGACCAAATCAACCACCTTTCCTGCAGCATATGAACCGATGAAAGCTCCGAAACCGTTGGTCATAATCATAAAAACTCCCTGAGCACTCGATCGGATGGCAGGCCGCGTAACTTTTTCAACATACAGTGAGCCCGAAATATTGAAAAAATCGAATGCCACCCCATAAATCAGCATAGAAAGAATCAGCATCCAAACACCACCTCCGGGATCACCGGCTCCCAATAATCCAAATCTCAACACCCAGGCAAACATACTTATCAGCATAACGGTTTTAATGCCGTAACGTTTCAAAAAGAATGGGATAAGCAAGATGCACAAAGTTTCAGACATTTGCGAAAGTGAGATGAGAATATTGGCATGTTCCACTCCGAAAGTTCCTGAAAATTTGGGAATGTTGCCGAAATAATTGGTAAGATAATCGTTGGCGAAAGCATTGGTGATCTGCAACGCGATACCCAAACACATGGAAAACAGGAAGAAAACTGCCATCTGTCGGTGCTTGAAAAGTGCAAAAGCACGTAATCCCAGTTTATCGATCAAAGACCTATTTTCAGATTCTTTGTTTACAGGACAATTGGGAAGCGTAAAGGCGTAAATTCCAAGCACAAGCGAGAGTATTGCTGAAAAATAAAGCTGATACGATGTTTTGGATAATTGAAAGCCATCTATGCGAATTAAATCCACAGCAATCATCGATACTATAAAACCCACAGTTCCCCAAACACGAATAGGCGGGAACGACTTCACCGTTTCCAATCCACAAGAGGTCAACGATGTGTATGCCACTGAATTAGATAATGCAATAGTGGGCATATAAAACATAACCGACAGCAAAACATAGGTATATAATGGAGCATACTCCGTTTGCGGTGCAGCCAAAAAAAGGAAAAAACCGGCAATCAGATGAGAAATACCGAGTAATTTTTGTGCCGGGATCCATCGGTCGGCAATCACACCCATTACACCAGGCATAAAAAGCGATGCAATACCCATAGTGGCAAAAAAACTCCCGATTTGCACACCCGTAAACTTCAATCCACCACCAAGATATGCACCTAACGAAATTAGCCACGCTCCCCAAATGGCGTATTGGAGAAAGTTCATCACGATGAGTCTGATTTTTATGTTCATGATTTAAATGTTTGATATTTTAGGTAGAGACCCGGCAGTCCAGTCTCTTCTATGTACTATCGTTTCAGCCACGGCGCCGGATTTAGCTTGGTGGTTTTTTGCCACAACTGAAAATGCATGGTTGCTACACCGGTGTCCGGATCGGTATAAATTCTGCCCAGTGACTGACCAGACTTTAGTTTATCGCCCGATTTTACAAACAGATCGTAAATATTGCCATAAAATGTGTAATAATCTCCGTGACGGACAATCACACAGGTGTTGTAACCGGGAACGGAGAACACTTTCGAGACCTCACCCTCAAACACCGCACGGATATTGGCGCCTTGTTGCGCCTGAATATCAATACCATTACTATTGGTGGTAACGTTCCATTCGCTGTGTTTTCGCTGTCCGAAACTTCCCACAATGGATGCCGTTCCAGTAACAGGCATAGGCAGATTTCCGCGATTAGACACAAAATTCTTAGAAAGATTGAACGTTTCGTCAGCTGTTGTTGCCGATTCTATTTTCGGTTCAGGTTGCTTGACGGCAGGTTTTACGTCCTCGGTTTTATCCGGTTCTTTTCTAGCCAGTTCCTCGGTTTTTCTTCCTTTCTCTGCTTCACGGCGCACTCGGGCAGCAACCTCTTCGGCCTTTCGTTTTCTCTCGGCTTCAGCCGCCAAACGACGGGCTTCAGCTTCCCTTTCCTGACGGGCAACCTCTTCAGCAATCAACTTTTCGATCTGGGCATCTAGTTTTCGGGCTTGCTGCTGCTTATCCTGGAGCATCCTCTGCAACTCCCTTTGTTTTCCTCGCGCTTCGGTCATTTCAGACTGACGGACGTGTTCTTCTTCCTGCAACCGGAGCTGTTCCGCTTTCAAGGCATCCAGCGCAGCCTGTTTGCCGGTCCGGGCTTTGGCAAGCTCATCTTTTCGAGCGCTTAACTGTACATTTTGTTGCTTGATCTCTTCGGCCTGACTTTTGCGCCATTTAGAATAATCACGCAGGTATTGCATCCTGCGCAACGATTCACCCAACGATTTTCCGGAAAGGACAAAAAACAACTCGTTCTGCCTACTTCGGCTGGCCTGCATCACACGAACAGCTTTTGCGTAGCTCTCCTGTTTCTGTTTTAACGATTCACCCAGCCGATTTATTTCCGATTCTAACCGCAATTGCTCCCTCTCCAACGCTGCAATTTCCTGGTTTTGCAGTGTCATCATCTCTTTCCGGGAAGCAATCTGTTTGTTTATAAGGTTAATGCGCTGAAGGAGGGTAGTGGTTTCTTTTTTTACATCGAGGAAGAGTTTGTTGGTGCTTTTGATCTCTTCCAACAACATCTTCTGTTGCTTCTGGAGCTGATCGATTTGCGGAGTTTGCGAGAAAAGAGTACTCGCAAGCGTCAGAAACAATCCTATCGTAAAAACTCTCCTCATCAATTGTTTGTCAGGATTTTAACAATATCCGAAAGGGTCGCCCGCGTATAACTCCCCGGAACCGAGACCTGAAGATCGAAATCCTCATCAAGTGTGATGCCTGAAAACTCCAGTCCAACATTTACTTTTCGCCTGGTTGAAGCCAACGCAACATCCATCTTGCGAGGGAAAGCCTTATGGGATTCCATAACAAAATCATCGTACCTCCAGTTCATCGAATAATGATCTTTCGGTTCTATCAAATGCGTTAATGCGATGCGGTCGTTGCCATCGATGGTAAAGCTATACTCGATGCCCGATTTCTTGTCAACTGACTTCAACAGGTAATGCATATCGGAGAGTTGGCCGGTTGAAAACTTATCGTAATCGGAATAAATAACGTCCGTTTGTCCCGAAACAAACACTTGATTGGTTAAAAGCGATTGCAACGTCTTATAATCAAACCCCACAGGATACATTCTTTTAACATCCTCGATGGACTCTTTTACATAACGTTTGTTCATCCTGTCCAACAGCACAAGGCTGTCCCTGTCAGCATACAAGCGCAGCATCTCCACGCCGAACAACGGTTGGACAGAGAGTTGGATGGCCTTGTCTTTCACTATCCGGAGGCTAGCTTTGGAACTCAGCGACTTTGTTCCCGATGAAAGATTAAGGTTGAGTTTCGATGAAAACGTCTTGAAACTGAACTGATTGTTTAAAATATCGGTAAACAAATCGACATTCACTTTCTCTTCGACAGGAGCAGCGGCAACAATTTGCTTTTTGGATTTGCACGAATGCAATCCCAGAATAACAACAGTTATGCCAAGCAGAAAGATAATGATCTGTTTTCTGAAATTCATTCTTTTATGTATTCTTTTCTTTTAATTTTTTTATTCAATGTTTTGGAACCGCTTCCCAACTCTTTGGCTTTTTTCCATTGTTCCACGGCTTTTTCCTTTTCACCCGTTACGGCAAGCACATCGCCATAATGCTCAAGAACTTCTGCCGTAAGATCTTCCTTCCCATATTCAATCGCCTTCTCTATATATATTTTCGCCATCGTATAGGCACCCTGTTCAAACAGAATCCATCCGTAAGTATCCAAGTAGGTGGGGTTTGTAGGCTCAGCCTTGATGGTTATTCCGCTCATCTGTTCTGCTTTATCCAGACTTTTCCGCTCCAGCGATAAATAATAGCTGTAATTATTAAGTACCGGCAGGTTCTGCGGATTCAGCTTTAGGGCTTTTTCATAATTTTCGAAAGCGATATTGTTGTTTTTCAGGAAATGGTGGATGTCGCCGATCTGTCCGTAAAAGTCCGACTCGATCACCGGACTTTGAAATTCAGCATTAGTCAGGCCCTGTTCGTAGATACTCAATGCTTCCCCGTATTTTTTTTGTTGAAACTTAGCCAGTCCCAGGTAAAAGTAGAACTGCGGGGCAGTCGGAATATGCTCAATTCCAGTCAGGGTAATTTCGACCACTTTTTCAAGCGCCAGGGTGTCCGGTAAAACGATGCGAAGCATTTGCTCGTATCCGGCAGGATCGGCTGGATTGTCTTTGGTGTAAATTTCAAACTGCTCCATCGCTCCTTTTTTATCTTCCTGCAACAACAACACATCACCGTACATCATGTTGATGCGGGTATTGTTGGGATGCTGCTCAAACATCGATTGAAAAAGCGGATTGGCCGTTTTAATATCCTGCTGACTCTGGCGTAATAAAGTAATGTAACGGGCCAACAGTTGTAGTTTTGTCTCCACCTCCATCTTACTGCTCGTGATGGCTTTTTGCAATTCCTCTACAGCAGCCGGTTTATTGTTGGTTTTTTCGTAATAATTCACCATGGAGAGAATTAACGAAGGCTCATCCGGATCAATCTGCTTTGCCTGCTGGTAATAGTCCAATGCTTTATCTGCCTGATTATCCTGTAAATACAAATCGCCCATAAGAAGTTTGTAGCGGATATTATCGGGGTTTTTGTCAATAACCGACTGGATTTCTTCAAACGCCCGATCCTTTTTATCCATCATGTTGTACAATCGGAACTTATTGAGCGTTATGGCATCCGAAACTCCGGTATATTTTTGCAGCGAGTCGAGCGACTGAATGGCCTTGTCGAGTTCTCCGTTATCGCCATATACATTGGCAAGCTCAAAGTAGAGTTCTACTTTTTCGGGATACGTTTTCAGTAAATAGTTGTAAATTTCTATGACCTCTTTTTTCAGGTCTAGCTCTTTGCTCAATCCGGCAAGAATCATGTTGTAGTAATAGTTGGCCGGATCCTGTTTCACTGCTCTACGAAAAAAATCCAACGCCTTGTTTTTCTCCTCCAGGGAACTGTAGTAAGCACCCAATTCTATCAGCACGCTGGCGTTAGTGGAATCCATGGAATAACAGTGTTGAAGCAAATCGAAAGATTCGGCATATTTACCCAGGGTCTTGGCGTTGACCGCCTCATAAAAAAAGTAATCAAACTTCCGCCGGCTTGTCTCATCCAGGATCAATCCTTCTACCTGCGAAAAAAGGCTTACCGGAAAAAGCACAAGAGAAACGATGATACCGCTTATGTATTTGTTGTAATTCATTCTTTTTAATCTGATAATGTCCTCTATTGAAGGGCACAAGACATTGTGCCTACGCATAACACGCGTTTTGATCCTTATTACAAATCATCTAATGCTTACCTGTATGTCCGAATCCGCCGGAGCCTCTTTCAGTCTCATCTAAATCATCCACCTGCAACCATTCTACCCGGGTATGCCGGGCGATTACCATCTGACAAATACGCTCTCCGTCGTTAATGATAAAGTCTTCGTCCGATAAATTCACCAAGATCACCCGAATTTCACCCCGATAATCGGCATCAATCGTCCCCGGAGAATTTACAATGGAGATTCCGTGTTTAACTGCCAGTCCGCTTCTCGGACGGATCTGTGCTTCATATCCTTCGGAAAGCTGAATGTATATCCCGGTGGGGATAAGCGACCGTTGCAACGGCCTCAACGTAACCGGTTCGTCTATGTTTGCCCGCAAATCCATGCCGGCAGACAAAGCCGTAGCATATTCGGGTAATGAGTGCTTCGATTTATTGACAATTTTAACCTGCATAATATCCTAAGGAATAGACTCTCAAAACGGATTTTGTTTAAACCTGCGAATTTAGTCATTTATGCGCAAATATTTGTCGAATTGATAAAATTTAAGGAAATTGGGCCTTCAAAAAACGGTTTAATTTTTGGAGCAATTATTTTCGTGGAGTAAAAAATTGCATATCTTTGTAACGCTATGAGCCAACAAGACGATTTATTGAAGAATTTACGCCAGACGCTCAGCGAACAAGGTATTGAGTCGTTTCACGTGCTGGAAGACCTGGTTCCTATTGAAGAACAGATGGAGTATTTCCGTTACTTCGACCGGTTGAGGCGGGAGAATACTCCTTTTGTACGCGATGAAGAGATTGCTATTCTTTTTTCTGCCGATGAAACCATTGAAAGGAAGAAAAAAAGCTTGTCGAGGCTAGCATCCATTCCTGATGTAGGCGCGTACCGGGCAATAGAGACCTATCACAGCAGCCCGCTCGAGCCGGAATTGTTCAACTGGTCATCGATGTCGTTGGTAGGCAGCCGGATAATCTTAAGTTCCGACCTGTCCGGACAACAACAAATCTATGTCTCTTCGGGACTGGGCGGCCACGAGAAAAAACTTCGTTTCTTTGGCTTGTTTACCACAACCGACCGTCGTCCCCTGACCGATTTGCAAAAAGAGATTGTGGACCGGGAATTTCGCTTCCAGCTTAAGTTGGCTGATGTGGAAATTGAGAGATTCGACATGAAGGATAACTATTTCACTCTGTTAATGCTTTTTCCTCTCGATTCCGACGTTCGCTCAGGCATTAACGCCGCCGTAAACGAAATAAACCAATACGGCAACTTCCTTGATCCTAAATTTTTATTTACAAACGTAAAAATCCTGTCTGATAGTGAAATAGAGCAGTTACTGGAGAAAAAATAGGCGATACACCTTGGTTATTCCCGACTGCAACGAGTAAGGAACTAATTATGCGCGAAAAATATGAAATTTTTTCTTGTCAAACAACTTGCGCTGCTGCTCATTACGATAAGCACCTTCCAGGCATGTTTCGCGCAAGACATACCCTTTGTTCCTCCGGCTTTTAACTACACAACTCATAACTATAACGCCGGGAATCAGAACTGGGCTGTCGCACAGGGGAGAAACCGAGTGATCTACGTCGGCAATGATTACGGCTTGCTGAGCTTTGATGGCGCGAACTGGAAACTGACCCCGTTGCCCAGTCATTTGTCTGTTAAATCTATATTTATAGACCATGCGTCCGGTAAGGAAAAGATTTATGTAGGGTCTTTTGAAGAATTCGGATTCTTTCAAAGAGACGAAAAAAACGAACTTCTGTACCACTCCCTGAAACATTTGATAAAGGACTTTACGTTTTACAACGATGAAGTCTGGACTATTAACAAGGTAGGAAACCGCATTTTCTTTCAGACGTTCTCGTCTTATTTTATTTACAACGAATCCGACAACTCTCTGACAGTTGAGAAACCCTTTCCGGCTCCTCTCTACTTTTTCACGGCAGAGGATACGCTTTACGCGCAATTCATCGACGAGCACTTCTATGTTTTCGATGGGACCCGGTTCCGTTTACTCTTGACAAAAGACAAATTCGATAACGACCAGGTTGTCTCGGTTTTGCCTTTTAACGGAGAAATTTACCTGACAACTGCAAAAAGCGGGATTTTTTCTTTCAACCTCACGACCCAAAAACTATCCCGCCGAAAAACGACCGTAGACAATGAGTTAAAAAGTGAAACCGTAAACCGGGTAACTTCATTATCAGATTCAGTACTTGTGTTGGGCACGCTGAAACATGGCCTTTATGCTTTGAAAACAGACGGATCCCTGCTTTGGCAACTAAATCGGGACAACGGACTTTACAACAACACGGTATTGGGTTTGTTTACCGACGAAGATAAAAACCTTTGGGCAGCTCTGGACAACGGCGTTTCCCATATCCGGACCAGTTCCCCTCTTTCTTTTTTTGAACCAAAAAATATCCATATAGGGCTCGTGGAAGATATTCTTGTAAAAGACAATCAATTATATGTAGCCACCAATCAGGGTATTTACACCTATGCTAACGAACAAAAAAAAATCTACCTGCTTCCCGATTTCAATATCCAATCATGGTTTATACGGAATTTTGATAACCAGATAATTACCGGTAACAATACAGGAACAGCCTTTATCGTAAACAATAGAAAAAAAGAACTTCCTGAAGAAAGTACCGGCGGTACGGATATAAAGGCCATGAGAATTCACAACAGGGATTTTTTGTTGGAGTCAACCTATACAGCCCTTCAGGTCTACCTCCGGAATACTGAAGGCCAATGGGTATACAGCCACAAGATTGATAATTTCTTCGACCTGATCAATCAGGTCGAACAGGATCATGCCGGAAACATTTGGGCAACCCATATGTACAAGGGTCTTTACCGATTGCGGCTCGATGATCGGTTACAACGGGTAGTATTGCGGGAGTTTTATCCGGCCTTGGACAGCACCGCCACGGCAACAAAACCCATCCGCACCATGAAATTAATGGGAAGGATGGTGTTTACTAATGGTAACTCTTTTTACACGTACGATGATATTGCACAAAAAATCACTCCTTTTGATCCATTGAATCAGGAACTTCCACAGCTTACCGACACGAGGAACATCGTCACCATTAACGATACCTCATTTTGGTTTCTCAGGCCCGAAGAATACACGCTGGTTAAATTTTCAACTGGAAAATACCACATATCCGACAAAGTTCCCTTCAGCATTCTGAACAACCCTCCCAACACCGGAAGAGGGAACATGTACGTGGATAAAAACAACGTATCCTATTTCTGTTTAAACGGCGGCATCGGGAAATACAATCTATTCGACAAATTTCACGTTAACTTGCCCGGTCTAGAGATTTCAAAGATTCAGAGTTACAACCGTAAGATTGATACTCCGAACAACCTGCCGGTCAACAAGCGGAATGTTATTAATTTTTCAGAGAACAACCTTACGTTCGAGTTTCAATATCCCGATTACAGCAAAAAAAAATTCACCATAGAGTGCTTTCTGGAAAATTACGATACCCGTTGGATAGCAACCGCTCCGGATTTCACCATTACCTATCCCAATTTGCCAGCTAACTCCTATATATTGAATTCAAGGGTGTTAAATGATATGGGAGAAGTTCTCTCAACTCTTTCCGTTCCGTTTCAAATTAAAAATCCCTGGTACAAAACTACGCTGGCTCTTATGGTCTACCTGACACTGGCCGGATTGTTGCTCACTTATCTTATCCGGATATACATCCGGATGGTTATCAAGAGAAAGAATAAAATATTTGCACAACGGGAAAAAGAAAGAATCGCTCAGTTGGCTTGCCAGGAAAAACTTATTGCAGAGATGAAAAGCGAAAAACTACAGAATGAGCTGATATACAAGAGTAAAGAATTGGCGAATGCCACCCTGATGGTCATCAACCACCAGGAACTGCTCAATAAACTGAAAAAGGAAATACAGGAAAACATCAGAACCGGAAAATTATATCGCTCCAACGGCTCCAGTCTCGTTAAAATGATCGACAGTAACCTGTCTGGAGAAGACGAGTGGGCGTTTTTCCAAGAAAATTTTGACCTTATCCACGAAAACTTCTTTCGCAAATTAACCGAAAGATACCCCGTATTAACACCGGGTGATTTACGCCTTTGTGCCCTTCTCCGCCTTAACTACTCATCAAAAGAAATTGCAAAGATGCTGAATCTGACATTGCGTGGAGTTGAAGCCGCCCGATACCGTTTAAGAAAGAAACTTAACCTCGAAGAAGAAGAAAACCTGGTATCTTTTGTGATTAATTTCACTTAACCACTTCGTTTTATCGTATTAATAACACTTATTTATACTGCTCATATACTGTATTTTATGTATGAAAACGTATATAAACAGTACCCTTTAAAAACATGTTATACAACATAACGTAATTTAAATGAGGTGCTTTATTATGTATGCGCATAAAAATGACGTTAATTTGGTTCAGAAACTTGATTATTTAAATAACAAATTAAAAGCATTTGAATCCATGAAATTAAAAACTATCCTCATTCTTTGCTTTCTGTTATTCCTTGTTGGCCTATCCGCCCAACAGCCAATTACCGTCTCGGGAACAGTAACAGAAGGAGCTACAGGCGACCCTGCGATAGGGGTTACCGTATTGGTGAAAGGTACAACCAGCGGAACGGTTACCGGTATCGGTGGAGATTATACGCTGTCTAATGTACCCGCCAATGCGACGTTAATGTTCAGTTATATCGGTATGTTGACCGTTGAGGAGAGTGTAAACGGACGATCCGTCATCAACATTTCGATGCTGGAAGATGTTAAGGCCCTGGACGAAGTAGTGGTAATCGGGTACGGCACCGCACGTAAAAGGGACTTAACCGGCTCAATTGTCAGTGTGAGCGCCGGTGAAATAGCAGACAGACCATCGGCAAATCCATTAGCATCGCTGCAGGGAAAGGTTGCTGGAGTGCAAATTGTAAACACCGGGCGAGCTGGACAAGATCCTGAAATTCGCATCAGAGGGACAAACTCCATTAACGGATACAAACCTCTATACATTGTAGATGGGCTATTTTCGGATAACATCAGCCATATTAATCCATCGGACGTTGAATCTATGGAGATATTAAAAGACCCGTCATCGCTGGCCATTTTTGGAGTACGCGGCGCCAATGGAGTTATTATAATCTCTACGAAAAAGGCAAAGGCGGGTCAAACCATTGTCAACCTGAATACTTCTTTCGGTTTCAAAGAGATTTACGATAGAATCGATCTGACAAATGCTGCTCAGTTTAAGGAGCTGTATGATGAGCAACGAAATAATCAGGGTGCGCAGCCTTATAACTACAACTATTGGGGTGCAGACACAGACTGGCAGGATGAAATGTTTCAGTCCGGATTTATCACGAACAACAACATCAGTATAACCGGATCCGGAGATAGGAGCAGGTTCTACATGGGATTGGGATACACTTCGGAAGAAGGCTCCATCCAAACGGAGAAATTTTCGAAAATCACCGTAAACCTCAGCAGCGAATACAACGTTACCGATTTTCTGAAGTTCGGGTTCCAGGTAAACGGCGCGAAGAGCAAGACTCCCGACGCTAAGGGAGTAGGGTCCATTGTAAGAGCAGCTCCCATTGCTCCAACATTTTACGACTATACAGATCCGTTGACCGACAAGACAGAGCGTCTGCTGCACACCATGCCAGAATTTCAGCGCGCTCAACTGTGGAATCCACTGGTGGAGACATACATCAGAGGCAATCACAACCTGGGGGTGAACCACAGGGTGGCGGGAAATATCTACGGTGAATTGAAACTCCTTGAGAACTTCACTTTCAAAACAACGTTGTCTCTGGATTATGCGATAAACGAAGCGCGTGCTTTTTCACCGGTCGTCTATTTTTATAATCCCGATATTCCAGGCAAGGAAAATGTTCAGGACAGGCAATCCATCTCACAAGTAAAGTCAACGGAATATGCCGCGCAAGGTGATCATATCTTGACGTATCAGAACACATTTGACGACGTACATTCGCTGACTGTGATGGGTGGTATAACGACCAATTATCGTGAATTTTCATTGCTGGAGGGTGAACGCAGCGAGTTACTGGATAAAATATATTTTTCGGTACCCAACGACAATTACGACAAATGGTGGTTGACGGCATTAAATTCAGATGGAGCTAAAAATCAATACGACACCGATAAGAACCATCAATGGAGACGGTTCACAATGTCCTATCTCCTGCGGGGATTATACAGTTACGACAACCGCTATTTATTGAACGGTTCTTTCCGGCGCGACGGTTCATCGGTGTTCCGCGGAGTGGGAAATACGTGGGAAAACTTCTATTCCTTCGGAACCGCATGGGTAGTGTCTGAAGAAGATTTTATGAAAGAGCAACGGGTTATTGACTACCTGAAACTGAAAGGCTCCTGGGGAGTCTTGGGAACAGAAAATACCGGGAGGAGTGTTTATCCTACTTATCCGGAACTCACTTCTGTGGGGAGCGCTGTGTTTGGTCCAAACGAAAACATAATCCCTGGATACACGAAAATCTACAATGTTCAGGATTTAAAATGGGAAAAAACCTATTCCTGGGAAGCAGGGATTGAAATAAATCTGCTCAACCAGAGATTGAGGATCGAGCCGGTTTACTACAACAAGAGGACAAAGGATATTATTGTATTGCTCGATTCACGTGGAGGAGCCTTTAACTCGTTGGAAAACCTGGGAGATATCGAAAACAAGGGACTGGAGTTAACCGCTTTGTGGAACGATAAGATCGGAGAATCGGGATTTACCTATTCCGTCGGTGCTAACCTTACCAGCATCAAAAACAAGGTTCTGTCCCTTGGTCGTGATGAAGGGGATGCCATTTATGAAGGTATGGCAAGAACGGTCGCCGGATACCCCATTGCCTATTTTTATGGCTATCAGGTAAACGGTATTTATCAAAACAACGAAGATATCAGGCAGTCAGAACCGAACAATGTATTTGCCGTAAAACCCGGAGATTTAAAATTTAAAGACGTAAACGGAGATGGAAAAATTGATCAGGATGACAGGACCATGATTGGGAAGCCGACTCCCGACTATACCTACGGCTTGAACGTTAATCTAGCTTACAGGGGTTTTGACTTTGGGGTTGATATGATGGGTGTCTACGGAAATGAGGTCTACCGCGATTGGGACACCTCATCGTTTGCTCAATTCAATTATCTGACTAAACGCATGAACAGGTGGAACGGTGAAGGGACGTCCAACTGGGAACCCATTTTGGATCCAAGCAGAGCTATCAACCGGGCCTATTCAAGTTACTACATCGAAGACGGTAGTTTCTTCCGCCTGCGTAACCTTCAACTGGGATACACCTTTCCTGGATCTTTACTGGACAAGCTTTACCTGAAATCACTGCGTATCTATGCCAATGTCCAGAACTTGAAGACCTGGCACAAAAATACGGGATATACTCCGGAAATTGGAGGAAGCGCTGTAAGATCGGGAATTGATGGAGGCACTTATCCAATGCCGGCAATCTATACATTCGGATTAAACCTAACATTCTAAACTACAACAGGACATTAGGGAACGTGCGAGTAAATCAGTTGCTTCCGTGCAAAGGGTCACCGCAAGTCCCGCAAGACTTAAACAAGAAATAAAAACGAATCGTATGAAAAATAGAATAAAAAAATCAATAGCTGTTTGCGTTATGGGATTATTGGCATTAACGCAAATCGGTTGCAGCGACCTGTTGGATCAGGAGCCGCAGGGGAAATGGGTTGACGGGGATAATCCGGGCGGGTCCTTTCAAACGGATGTATTTTCGTTGTACGCCCGCATGAAAGGATGGGGAGTAACCGGCGGCATACCAGCATTTGCCGTACACAGCATTCGTAGCGAGGACGTGGAGAAGGGAAGCACACTTTCCGATGGTTCCGACGTGGCCTCCATGTACGATAATTTTAACTACAACGCTTCAGACGGCAATTTAGCCAGTTATTACTCGAGCAACTACGCCCTTATCCACACGGCAAATACTGTTCTTGCAAACATTAAGGAGGCGGAAGAGGGCGGCATCCAGTTGACTGAAATCGATCTGGCCTGCAGAGGCGAGGCTTACTTCTTCCGCGCATTCCTCTATTTTAATTTGATAAGAGCATACGGCCAGGTTCCGTTGATAAATTTCAAGATCAAGGATGCCGCCGAAACAAATATCCCCAAATCGACGGAGGCGGAGATATACGCTCAAATCGATGCAGATTTAACCGAAGCGGAGAGCCTGTTGCCGGAACAATGGGAATCGAAATACCTGGGACGTGTCACATGGGGGGCAGCCCGTGCCCTGCACGCTAAAACATATATGCAAAGGAATGATTGGTCTAACATGCTCCAGGCGTCATCCGATGTTATCCAATCGGGCCTGTACGACCTGAACACGCCTTTCGACAGAATATTCCGGGAAAGCGGTGAAAATTCAAGCGAATCCATTTTCGAATTGCAGTGCACCGCTACAGCAGCACTACCGGGCAGCACCGATATAGGGAGTCAGTATGCACAGGTACAAGGCGTGAGGGGTGCCGGGATGTGGGACCTGGGTTGGGGATGGAATTGTCCTACTCCCAACCTGGCCAGCACCTTTGAGGCCGGAGATCCGAGAAAAGACGAAACCTTGCTCTATTTTCTCAAGCCTGGAGAAGATCCTAATTCTATTCAGGCCAATAAGCCTTACGGTGAAAAGCCGGTAGCTCAGGAAGTGATGAACCGCTATTACAACAAAAAAGTATATACTGATCCGGCTAAACGCACGCAGTTCAACCGGTTTGGCTATTGGATGAACATTCGCATGATACGCGTGTCTGAAATGTACCTGATTGCGGCTGAAGCGTCCAATGAGCTCGGTCAGACCGGCGACGCCATGGAGTACCTGGAAATGGTTCGAGCCCGTGCCCGCGGCGGAAATGCGGATATTTTACCCAAGATAACCACGATGGACCAGGCAGAAATGCGCGATGCGATACGCCACGAAAGGAGAGTGGAACTCGCCATGGAATGGGACCGCTTCTATGACCTTGTCCGCTGGGGTATTGCCAGGGAGGTACTGCATGCTGCAGGGAAGACGAATTATCAGGATAAACACGCTCTGTTGCCTTTGCCACAGGCAGAAGTGGATAAGTCGAACGGCGTGTTGGTACAAAACCCCAATTATTAACCTAAAAATAATATCTCACGATTATGAAGAAAAGAACATTTATTTATCAACTTGTATTGATAACCGTTTTAGGATTGGTGATCTCTTCCTGTTTCCAAGACTTGGGCCAAAATCCACCGTTCGACTATCCTGAGGAGCCTCCGAAACCGCCCATCAGTGAAGACGGACAACTATTTTACATGACATTCAACGACAATTATAAGGATGCTAGAAGTAATAAAGAGGCTTCCATAACAGGAAATCCCGGATTTGCGGGGGGAAAGGTTGAAAAAGCCTATGCCGGAGCTAAAGACAGCTACCTCACCTTTAAGTTATCCGATATGCCGGCAGCGCTTGGACCCGCTGTAACAGTAGGATTCTGGTATAAAGTAAATGCCAGTCCCGACAGAGCAGGTATCATCGTGATCGGTCCTGTATCGGAAGGAGCGCCTGCAAATGCGCAAAACAACAGGACATCGGGTTTCCGGATATTCCGCGAAAATGCAGGGGGAAAACAACGAATCAAAGCCAATGTAGGCAACGGAACTGCAGACGGCTGGCTTGACGGAGGGGATAAAGCCGACATCGATCCCACCATCTCCCCGTGGAAATACCTTGCGTTGGTATTGACTGAGGGAAAAGCGTTTTTCTATATCGACGGGGAGGAAGTAGCCTCATCCGATTTATCAAAAGTAAGCTGGGCCGGATGCGACATAATGTCTATCGGATCGGGAGAACCTCGTTTCAACGAATGGGGGCACCTCTCGGACAACAGTTTGATCGATGAGCTGCGGATATACAATAAGGCGTTGACTGCATCACAGATCAAGGAAATTGTAAATCACGATACGGAATAGTCATGATCAGAATATTTTTACCCCTTATCACTCTGCTCATCCTCTTGTCGGGATGTTCCGACAAGAAGAACGAACAAAACGAAACTCCCAAACCGGAAACACGCCCGCTCACTTTCGCTTCCGATGAGGCGTTTCTCGACTTTATCCAGCAAGCTCACATCAATTATATGTGGGACGGAGCGGAAAAGACTTCAGGATTAGCTCCGGAACGCATGCATATTGATGGGAACTATCCCGAAAACGATGCCGATGTAATTACCACCGGAGGCAGCGGTTTTGGAATTGCCGGACTTGTTGTCGGGATTGAGCGGGGGTTTATTCCACGTACCGACGGCGTAGCACGGTTACACCGAATTGTCGATTACCTGGCAAAAGCCGACCGATTCCACGGCATATGGCCTCATTGGATTCATGGCCCAACCGGCAAAGTGAAACCGTTTGGGCTAAAAGACAACGGTGGCGACCTAGTGGAAAGTGCTTTTCTGATGCAGGGATTGCTTTGCGTCCGGGAGTATTTCAAGGACGGGAGTGAGAATGAGAAGCAACTGGCCACCAAAATCGACGGACTTTGGCGGGAGATGGAATGGGACTGGTACCTCAACGGCAAAGATGTATTATACTGGCATTGGAGTCCCGAATACGGATGGGAGATGAATTTTCCGCTGGAGGGTTACAACGAGTGCCTCATTACCTATATCCTGGCCGCATCCTCACCTACACACCCGATCTCCGCTTCGGCCTATCACAACGGCTGGGCCCGTGGTGGAGCTATCCGGAGCAGTGCCGTGGCCTACGGGTTGCCACTTATTCTCAAACACAACGGTGCTGAAGAGTACGGCGGCCCTCTTTTCTGGGCGCACTATTCGTATATAGGACTGAACCCGAAAGGATTAAAAGACCAATACGCCGATTACTGGGAGGTTAATACAAACCAGGCACGTATCAATTATAACTATTGTAAACAAAATCCCAAAGGATTCCAGGGATACGGGGAGAATTGCTGGGGGTTGACCGCCAGCTACTCGGTGAACGGATACTCGGCGCATATGCCTGTAAAGAATGATTTGGGCGTCATAACACCAACGGCGGCTTTATCCAGTTTTCCTTATACGCCCGAAGAATCGATGAAAGCGTTAAAACATTTCTATGTTGAACTGGGCGACAGTATCTGGGGAAAATACGGATTTTACGATGCATTCAGCATCCAGGACAATTGGTATCCGCAGAGGTACCTGGCCATCGACCAACTGACCATTGCCCCGATGATTGAGAACCACCGCAGCGGACTGCTGTGGAACCTCTTCATGGGTGCCCCGGAGATACAAAAAGGCCTTCAAAACCTGGGATTTGAATTTTTGAATAATTGACTTTTCGTGTGTTCTTATTGAAACGTATTCAGTTAAAGTTAAGACCTGTAAATGTTTCGAGAGAAACTCATTCTGAGAGATATTGCCGGTTGAAAATTCAGCTGCATACAAATATGCAAAACTTGAATGAATAAGATACAAGACTAGTAACATTGATGAAAGGAGAGATCATGAAGCTAAGCGTTATTTCAATGACAGGTGTGTTGGCGGTAATTCTGTTCGCATCTTGCGGATCACCCTCAGCCGGAAAATCAGGTGTAGGAAGGTGGGTGAGCTACAGCGGCGACAAAGATGTAGAGAAAAGAGTCGATTCGGTTCTGGCCCTGATGACCCTGGAGGAGAAGATCGGACAAATGACACAGTTCTCCGCTAATTGGTCCATCACGGGCCCGGTTATGTCGGACGACTTCAAGCCTTACCTTGAAAAAGGACTTGTAGGCAGCATTTTCAATGCTACCTCGGTAGAGGGTATACGGAAAATGCAGGAAGTTGCCGTTGAAAAAACACGATTAGGTATCCCTATCCTCTTCGGGCAGGATGTAATCCACGGATACAAGACCATCTTTCCCATTCCACTGGCGGAAGCCTGTTCCTGGGATCTGGAAATGATGCGTAGAACCGCAGAAATTGCTGCTATTGAAGCGGCTTCGGACGGAATCAACTGGACTTTTGCCCCGATGGTGGATATTGCTCGTGATGCGCGTTGGGGGCGTGTAATGGAAGGTGCCGGTGAAGATCCCTACCTGGGCAGCAGGATTGCTGAAGCACGCGTCATCGGATTTCAGGGGGGAGCGGACGGCAAGGCACTGGGAGAGCTACACACCCTGCTGGCCACGGGAAAACACCTGGCAGCTTACGGTGCCGCCGAATCGGGCAGGGACTACAACCCTGCCGAATTGTCGGAACACACCCTCAGAAATATTTATCTCCCGCCCTATAAGGCCGCAATAGATGCCGGGGTGGGCACGATGATGGCATCCTTCAACGAAATCAACGGTGTGCCGGCAACGGCAGACAGGTGGCTGATGACCGACATACTGCGCGGAGAATGGGACTTTACCGGCTTTGTGGTAAGCGACTACACCGGTATAAATGAGCTGGTGCCTCATGGGGTTGCCGAAGATGAGAAGCAGGCTGCAGAGCTGGCCGTCAACGCCGGTATCGACATGGACATGACCGGTGCTACCTTTATCAAATATCTTTCTCAATCGGTGAGGGAAGGAAAAGTATCGGAAGAAGTGATCAACAACGCAGCAAGGCGTATCCTGGAGATAAAGTTCCTGTTGGGACTGTTCGATAATCCTTACCGCTATCTTGATGAAGAGCGCGCTAAACAGAATACAATGACTCCGGAATTTATGGAAACGGCACGAAAGGCCGTTACCTCTTCGGTGGTGCTCCTGAAAAACGACAACCGGCTACTGCCCATCACAAAAGAGAGCGGAAAGACGGTTGCGCTGATTGGCCCCCTGATGAACGACTCCATCAACCTGAACGGTGAATGGGCCGGCCTGGGGGACCGTAATAAGAGTGTCCCTATTCTCAAAGGGCTCATGGAAAAATATAGAGACACTTCGGTAAAGTTGCTCTTTGCAGAAGGATCCTCCATCACCGGGACAACGCCCGGCAAGATTGCCGAAGCGGTGTCCGTCGCACGTAGAGCAGACTTGGTGATCGCCGCGATGGGAGAAGATTTCAACTGGTCGGGTGAAGCCGCCGTACGAACCGACATCCGCCTGCCGGAGCCGCAACGTGAACTGTTAAAAGCGTTAAAGGCGACCGGGAAACCCCTTGTGTTGATTTCCCTGAGCGGACGCCCTCTCGACCTGTCCTGGGAAGATGAAAATATGGATGCTATCCTTCAGGCATGGTTCCCGGGAACACAGGCCGGTCACGGCATTGCCGACGTGATAGCCGGCGACTACAACCCCTCAGGAAAGCTGGTAATGTCGTTCCCCAGGAACGTGGGACAGATCCCCATCTATTACAACCAGAAAAATACCGGCAGACCGGTAGACCTTTCAAACGAATCGACCGATTACAAGTCGAACTACCTAGACACCTCCATCACCCCCCTCTATCCCTTTGGTTACGGATTGAGTTACACCACATTTTCCATCAGCAACGTGAGTGCAGATAAATCATCGATAAGGACAACCGGAGACAAGATGGTAGTTACGGCTCATGTCCAAAACACAGGCGACATTGACGGAGAGCTGGTGGTACAAGTCTATGTGCGCGATCTGGTGGGCAGCGTCACCCGTCCCGTGAAAGAGCTGAAGGGGTTTCAGAAGACAGCCCTCAAAGCCGGTGAAACCAAGCAGGTTAATTTCGAGTTGAAATCCGAAGACCTGGCTTTCTACGGTACCGACGGAAAGAAGAAGACAGAGGCTGGCGATTTTGTACTGTGGGTAGCCCAGAGTTCGGCAGACAACAGCAATAGAATTCGTTTTTCTGCAAACACCCCGGATAACGCGAGATAACATCATTTTAATGAATCTTAAGATGTTCATGCGAATGAATTCACTATTTTTGTAGGTTACAAAGATTAAAGCATGGACGATAAGACTCAACATCCGATAAATGCCGCGTACCGGGGTACACTCATGGATACGCTGGGCATCACCTTCACACACCTGTCTCCCGGCCGCACGGAGGCAGTAATGCAGGTCGATAAACGAGTATGCCAGCCGTTCGGTTTGTTGCACGGAGGCGCCACACTGGCCCTTGCGGAATCGGTGGCCGGACAGGGATCGTTAACCCTTTGTACGCCGGACGAGATGGCGGCAGGCATACAAGTCAGCGGCAACCATATTTCACCGGCAAAGGAAGGTGACCAGGTGCACGCCGTAGGAACGCTCGTTCACCAGGGACGCTCCTCCCACATTTGGAATATTGACATCTTCACTTCAGCAGGCAGGTTGGTTTCAACTGTCCGTGTGGTGAATAGCATACTGAAGCGAAAATGAGCGGAGAGGAGAAATACCTGACTCTGGATGCACTGATTGAACGGGATGCCTGCTTTGCAATATACCGGCTACCTGGAGAACAGGCTCCCCGTTTTGCGATGCAGACCGGCGAAAATGCCCTGCTGTTGAACGACGTCGAAGAGTTGAACGGTCAGCACGGGTTTGTCATCGCACCCTTCCGGATAACGGCCTCGTCGCCGCTCATCCTAATACGTCCCGATTGTACGGATCTCTGCGAGGCAAACACCAACTTTAGGAACAAAAAGTGGGGGAAGACGGATACAGAGTTACAGAAAAAGAGCAAAAAATCCGACTACAGCCTTATTTTTCAGCGGTTTCATGAACCACTTCTTACCGGTGAAATGGAAAAACTGGTCCTGTCAAGGAATCGGACGATGGAGAGGGAAGAGGCTTTTTCACCGGGACGATCCTTTTTCAGGGCGACAGAAAAGTATCCCCACTCCTTTGTATACCTGCTCCATACCCCCCAAAGCGGCACCTGGCTGGGAAGCTCACCGGAGATACTTCTGGCAGGCTCAGGAAACGAGTGGAAAACAGTTGCCCTGGCGGGCACGCGATACCCCAATTCAGGAAAAGTATCGTGGGACGACAAAAATCTCCGTGAACAACACCTGGTCACATCCTACATCTTGAAACAACTGACGTCCTTTCAACTGGCTCCGGAAATAAACGGCCCATACACCATCAAAGCAGGGGCCCTGGCCCATCTGCGGACTGACTTCAGTTTCTCACTTCCCGACAACCGGAAAATTGGAACCTTGTTAAAGGCGCTCCACCCTACTCCCGCAGTATCCGGGCTTCCCAAAGAGAAAGCTTTTGAATTCATAGCGGATCATGAAGGGTACGACCGCAGTTACTACACCGGTTTTTTAGGCATACTGGATCCGTCGGCAGAGACAAACCTGTACGTCAACCTCCGGTGCATGCAGATTGGAAGAAGCTGGCTCACATTATTTGCTGGCAGCGGACTGCTCGCCTCCTCTACGTTCCGGGATGAATGGAAGGAGACGGAACAGAAACTCAAGACAATGGCAAGCATCGTTAAATAAAAACAGCGCAATGTATTCAGACAAGAAGAGCGTATTACAACTGGTGGCCCTGCTTAAAGCTCACGGCATTACCCAACTTGTGCTCTCTCCCGGATCACGTAACGCACCGCTGATCCACTCCTTTACAGCAGACAACGACTTCACCTGCTACAGTGTGGTAGATGAACGAAGCGCCGGCTTCTTTGCCCTGGGAATAATACAGGCACGGCAACAACCGGTGGCGGTATGCTGCACCTCCGGCACGGCAGCGCTCAACCTGGGCCCTGCCGTGGCAGAAGCCTACTATCAGCAACTACCGCTGCTGGTGATCTCTGCCGACCGACCGTCGGCATGGATCGGCCAAAGCGACGGACAGACCATTCCCCAAAGCGGCATGTTTGAAGGGATGGTACTCCGGTCGGTACAACTACCGGAGGTTAAGGATGAAGAAGAGGAGTGGCACTGCAACCGGCTAATCAACGAGGCAATCCTGTCCCTCGACAATAATGGCATCTTCGGTCCGGCGCATATCAATATTCCCCTCTCTGAGCCGCTCTTCTCGTTTGGGTACAAACAACTCCCGCAAGTAAGGGTGATCCGCCGCTCAAAGGGAATACTCACCCTTCCACAGAAGGAGGAAGAGTCCTACACAACCCGTTACCGACTGGCAACCAAAAAGATGATTATCGTAGGGCAGTTGCCTCCCGGCCACGGACTCGCAGAATTGCTGCAAAAAATATCGGATGAGCAGGGGGTGGTGGTGCTGGCCGATCGGCTCTCCAATATACCTACCGGCCCTTTTGACCGTTTCGACGCAATGCTTCGTACGTCGGATGAAGAGGAGTTGCTGGAGCTGGTTCCCGAACTGGTAATCATGCTGGGAGGCCACATTGTCTCCAAACGGCTGAAGCAGTTTATCCGCAAAACCGGCGTCAACGCACTCTGGCAGGTTACTCCATCGGGTGAAGTGAGCGACACTTTCCAGAAACTGACTGACGTCATCCGGTGTGACCCTGCCGCTTTCTTGCAACGGCTAGCAACATTGTCGGCCGAAAGCATAGAAAACCGCTACCGGGAACGCTGGGAGAACGCCGTAGTGACGATCACACCTCCGGAAGCGACCTACTCCGACATCGGCATAACCGGTCACTTCCTACGACAACTACCGGGAGGATCTGCCCTACACCTAGCCAACAGCCAGGCCGTCTACCTGACGCAGCAGTTTAACCTCCCAGCCGGTGTTGACCTCTTCTGCAACCGAGGCACCAACGGTATCGAGGGTTCGCTCTCTACTGCCGTGGGTTATGCCGCCGCATCGGAAAGGCTCACCTTTCTATTGACAGGTGATATGAGTTTTTTTTATGATATGAATGGACTCTGGAACCGGCATTTATCGCCCCACCTGCGCATCTTGCTGAACAACAACGGTGGAGGAGGTATCTTCCACACCTTGCCCGGACTCAACCGGTCAGAAGCGTTGGATGGTTTTGTGGCTGCTGCGCACACTACAGAGGCCCGAACATGGGCAGAGCAGAGGGGCTTCCTTTGCCTCACGGCCCGCAACACAGAAGAGTTGCAGCAACAATTGCCACTCTTCATGAACCATAAGGGAGACCGGCCTGTTCTACTGGAGGTGTTCACCTCTATGGAGGAGAACAGCAAACATATCGCATCCTATTATCAACAACTTAAAAACAACAGAAAATGATACGGAGAGAATGGATTACCATCAAAGAATACGAAGATATCCTCTTTGATCTTTACAACGGAATTGCACGAATCACCATCAACCGGCCGCGATACCGCAACGCCTTCACCCCAACCACGACCGGAGAGATGAGCGACGCCCTGCGCCTTTGTCGTGAGATGGAAGAGGTAAGTGTAGTGGTGCTCACCGGTGTGGGTGACAAAGCCTTCTGCTCGGGTGGCGACCAGAACGTAAAGGGTAAGGGAGGCTATATCGGCAAGGACGGTGTTCCACGCCTCAACGTGCTGGATGTACAGAAACAGATTCGCTCCATTCCCAAGCCGGTGATCGCCATGGTAAACGGCTACGCCATCGGCGGAGGACATGTACTGCACGTAGTGTGCGACCTGACTATCGCTTCCGAGAACGCCATCTTCGGACAGACGGGCCCCCGCGTGGGTAGCTTCGACGCCGGTTTCGGATCTTCATACCTGGCCCGCATCGTGGGACAGAAAAAAGCACGGGAGATATGGTTTCTCTGCCGCCAGTACAACGCACAGGAGGCGCTCGATATGGGACTGGTGAACAAGATAGTGCCTTTCGACCGCCTCGAGGATGAGGTGGTGGAATGGGCCGAGACAATGATGCAACACAGCCCCCTTGCGCTGCGCATGATCAAGGCCGGGCTCAACGCCGAACTGGACGGACAGGCAGGCATCCAGGAGCTGGCGGGAGACGCCACCATGCTCTACTACCTGACCGAGGAGGCACAGGAAGGGAAACAAGCGTTCCTGGAAAAACGGAAACCCGATTTCAAAAAGTTTCCCAAACTACCCTGATCCGTTTACACCGTGTTTACTACCGAGATCATCCCTCACACACTTCGGTTCAAACAACCAGCCGGCACTTCACGCGGCGTATACCGCGAGCACCGGGTCTGGTATGTGCTGTTTCGTAACAACAATGACCCTTCCCACATGGGTATCGGCGAGTGTGCACCGTTACCGGACCTGAGTTGCGACTATGACGACAACTACGCAGAGACACTCAGCCGCTTCTGTCGGATCACGGAGGAACAGCAGCAGGTGGAAACTGAACTGCTGCGCCGCTACCCCTCCATCCTCTTCGGACTGGAGACAGCCCTACGGCATTACCTGCAACATTCATGGCAACTGTGGAATAGCCCTTTCAGCCGCGGCGAGGAGGGTATTCCCATCAACGGACTGATCTGGATGGGAAGCTTTGACAGGATGAAGCAGCAGGCTAAGAACCTGCTTGAGAAGGGGTTTCGCTGCATCAAGCTGAAGATTGGGGCCATCGACTTCGATCAGGAGCTTGAATTGCTTCGTTATATCCGTATCAGCCATCCCAGTCTAACCCTCCGAGTGGATGCCAACGGTGGATTTGCACCCCAGGAGGCAGGGGAGAAACTGCAAAGGCTGGCTCCATTGAAAATTCACTCCATCGAACAGCCCATCCGGGCGGGGCAGTGGGAGGAGATGGCCCAGCTCTGTAATGCCACACCCCTGCCCATCGCGTTGGATGAGGAGCTCATCGGTATCCATTATCCGGATGAGAAGAGGAGACTGCTGGAAACGATACAACCGCAGTATATCATCCTGAAACCCTCACTGCATGGCGGCATCAGCGGCTGCAACGAATGGATCGCACTGGCTCGAAAGCTGGGAATCGGCTGGTGGATTACCTCCGCCCTGGAATCCAATATCGGGCTCAACAGCATCGCCCAGTGGTGCGCCACCCTCGGCAACCCCCTGCCTCAGGGACTCGGCACCGGCTCGCTATACCTCAACAACCTCCCCCTACCATTGGAGATCAGGGACGACAGTCTATGGTTTAAAACGTCAGGGAACTTTCCCGACAAACCCCTGCAGAAGTATGGAAAGCATAACGATTGAGGGGATCCGCTATCCCCGGGAAGAGTTAGTTAGTGAAACTCCTCCGAGGTTTGCCACACGGTCGCCCTTCCACCATAAACTCTCGCTTTTTCTGAGAGAGTGGTACTCTCCCTCTCTACTGCTCACGTTGCATACATCAGGCTCCACCGGTAAACCGAAAGAGATAATAGTACGTAAGGATCAGATGCTGCAGAGCGCGGCGATCACCTGCGATTACCTGGGATTGAAAACGGGTGACACGGCACTGCTCTGCCTGCCGTTGGAGTACATTGCCGGGAAGATGATGGTGGTGCGCGCGCTCTACAGTGGTTTCAATTTGTTGGTAGCAGATCCGTCCGGCCATCCGCTTACGGAAGACAGGCAACAGATCAACTTTGCCGCAATGGTTCCACTGCAGGTATACAACTCCCTGCAAAGGAAAGAGGAGAAAGAACGGCTCACAAGAATCGACAGGCTGATTATTGGCGGAGGGGCTATCGACCCGCAACTGGAAGAAGCGCTGAAAGATCTCCCCAACGCCATCTACTCCACCTACGGAATGACCGAGACGGTATCACACATTGCGTTGCGCAGAATCAGCGGCAAAGAGGCCGACGATCAGTATACTCCTCTACCGGGCGTTCAGGTGAAACTGTCGGACGAAGGAACGCTGGTGATCAATGCCCCGCGGGTAGCCGATAAGCCACTAACTACCAACGATATCGCGGAGATAGGGACAACGGGAACTTTCCGCATCCTGGGTAGAAAAGACAATGTAGTCATCAGCGGAGGTATCAAAATACAGATAGAAGCGGTAGAAGCGACATTGCGTCCACATATAGACGGGCCGGTTGTATTTACCTCCGTACCACACCCGAAGCTGGGCGAGGCATTGGTGTTGCTGATTACACCAGCATCAGCTATTGCCCGGGCCAGGGAGATATGCTCGCGCCACTTACCCCGCTTGCAACAACCGTTGCATATTCTTATGGTGGAGGCAATTCCACAAACCGGAAACGGAAAAACTGATCGGGCTGCAGCAAAAAGAATGGCATCGAAACGGATTCCAATGCCAGGTATATCTTAGGATTTCCTCCCTTTCTCACCGCGGGAAGAATTAAAACTCCGAGGTTTTTTATCGTCTCCATACGTACGTTTCCCGCTTCTGCTTTCAGTACCGGAAGAACGTCTCTCTGGCATATGTCTAGCCGGCCTATCATCCCTCTCAAAGAGGGGTCTTCCGGTTTTGCTTTCTGTTCCGGAGGGACGCCTGCTCGGGGTGAATGATTTCTCCGGTTTATCGTACTCACGTTTGGACTTAAACTCGCCTTTTGGTTTGAATTCATTCCCTTCCCCGGCAGTCCTGGAATGGCGGTATCCCTCTTTTTTAGGACGGTCATCCCTTTTTCCTGAAAAAATTTCATATCCCCGCATTTCACATTCCAGCGCACCGTTAAAAAGAAAAAAACGTTTGGAATGTTTCAACCCGATACTGTCGAAGCATTCTTTCCGATAACTCAGCACATAGGCGTCGTATCCGGTAAAGACATGCTTCAGCCGCTCCCCAATCATGGCGTACAGTTCCGTAAGCTCATCCACCTTTATCCTTTCCCCGTACGGCGGATTCGTGATCAAAACTCCTTTCGGGGCAGGTGGCTCCACATACTGCTGAAAAGGCTTTACACTTAGATCAATCTGTTTCTTCAATCCGGCGTTCCTTATATTTTTTTCTGCAGCGGAAATCGCTTTAGGTGAAATATCCGAACCCACAATCCTGTACGGAAAGTCACGCGAACCACTATCGTCGTTGTAAATGTCACTGAAGAGGTCTTCGTCGAAGTCGCTCCACTTTTCGAACCCGAAACTCTGCCGGTGGATGCCGGGAGGAATTCCCAAAGCGATCATGGCCGCCTCAATCAACAATGTACCCGATCCGCACATGGGGTCAACGAAAGTGCTTTCTCCGCGCCAGCCCGACTTGAGAATCATGCCGGCAGCAAGCACCTCATTCAGAGGCGCTTCGGTTTGCGCAATCCTATAGCCCCGTTTGTGGAGCGATTCTCCCGAACTGTCTAGCGATAATGTACATTTATTGTGTGCAATATGAATATTGAAAACAATATCGGGATTGGTCACACTCACCGACGGACGTTTTTCGTATCTTTCAGAAAACCAGTCGGCAATAGCATCCTTCACTTTATACGCCACAAACTTTGAATGGTTAAAAATGTGGGAAAACACTACCGCATCAATAGAAAATGTCTTGTCGAGCGACAAATAATCTTCCCAGTTGAGTTGTTTCAGGGCATCGTACACCTCGCCGGCATTTTCAGCTTTAAAATTATAGATTGGTTTCAATATGCGCAAGGCCGTACGGCAATGCACGTTCGCCTTGTACATCAATGCCTTGTCGCCGGTAAAGGAGACCATTCTTGTGCCAATTTCCACATCGTTGGCACCCAAAGTGATCAGCTCTTCAGCCAGTACGTCTTCGAGCTCTGCCATGGTCTTGGCAATCATGGGATAATTTTCCGATTGAATCATTCTTTTGTTTTCAATAAATTAACATAACCAATTTCACATCAAAGCTTAACCTTGATCTTTGCCGCTTTTCCTTCGTTCTTAAACGCATCTAATGCCGTCACCGCATAAGTATATTTGTTTCCTCCTCCTTCGTAGGGCAACACGTAGAAATTGTCGGGAGTTACCGCTACAATATTTTCGGCCCGATCGAGGTCTACTTTTTCGTTGGCACTGAACCGATAAATAACAAACTGCCTGGCGGTTTCGGGATTTTGGGGCTGTCTTCGGTGCTCCCAGGCAAGAAAGTGCATATCTTCGGTAAAAATCTGCGTAAGTTTTTTCACTTTGACAGGACGTCCTTTGTGTAGGTGAGTATAGGCCGGAATAAGCGCTTTGGCACGATGAGCCCCTGCTTTGAGCGCATCGGCAATTCCTCCGGAATTTTCCAGAATAAGGTAACCGTACCAGAAGCAGCTACCGTGTACAAATGACATTTCACGCGATTGACGAATCTTTTCATCCAGTTCATTTTTATCCATGCTGCGCTGCAAATCTTGGCCGATATAGAGTGGTTGACCGAAGTTGTTGGCATTCCACCATTGAAGCAACGTGGTGTAGTCGGCACGTTCGTGTCCGATTTCCCAATAAAGTTGCGGGAGATTATAATCGATCCATCCTTTTTCCACCCACAGCTTGATATCGGCATAGAGGTCTCCGTAGTTTTCCAATCCATTGGTATCGCTTCCGGAGCCGTCGGGTGTGTTTCGCTTGTTGCGGTAAATACCGAACGGGCTAACACCGAAACGTACCCACGGTTTTGTTCCCGCAATGGTGTATTTGAGTTGTTGGATAAGTAGATTCACGTTGTTTCTCCTCCAATCGGCACGCTGTCCCGCAGAAAATCCCTGAGAACCGGCATACGCATTGAAACTGTTATCATCAGGAAAAGGAGTTCCGGCAATGGGATAGGGATAAAAATAGTCGTCCATATGAACAGCATCCACATCATACCGGGAAACGATATCGCGAACAACCTGGCAAATAAAGCTCCGGTTCTCCGGCAACCCGGGATCAAAAAAAAGTTGATTTCCGTATTGGACAAATCGTTCAGGATACTTCCAGTAGATATGGCTGGGAGCAAGCGGGTTATTGATATTTGTTTTTACCCGGTAAGGGTTTAGCCAAGCATGCAGCTCCATTCCCCGTTTATGACACTCTTCTATGAGGAAAGCCAGGGGGTCGAAACTGGGATCATCGGGAGATTTACCTTGTACACCCGTCAAGAAACGGCTCCAGGGTTCGAGATCCGACGGATAGAAAGTATCCGCTTCCGGACGAACCTGGAAAATAAGTGCGTTGATACCCGCTTCGTCAAACTTACGTACCATTTCGGACAAATAGTGTTTCATGGCTGCACTGTTCATCTGCTGATAACGGGATTGCCCGACGGTTTGCACCCAGACCCCTCGAAACTCGTGCTTGGGAGAAGTATCCACAGTGCGGATCAACGATTGTCTTGATGCTCCACAACTTAATACCAGGAGCGCTGTAAAAGCGATTAACGTGATTCGAAAATAGTTCATTACTTAAAAATTAGAGGGAACAAACAAAGAGTCGTCACTTTCCAGCAACCCTTCAACTACCCGTTGTTTAGGATAAATAACAATACGGCTGTGGTGGGGAAAACGCTCTTCGAGACGGGTAGGTAAATGATCAAGTATGGACATGTGTGAAAGGTATCCCTGGTGTGCCGATACGAAAATAATCATATCGTCTTCCCTGATATTGTCGCCACAGGAAAGCGGATCGTGCCAATCGACAAACTGTTTGAAGATGAAGGGGGCTCCACCGTTTTTCTTGCTTGATATCACGGCTTGTGTATCGGGATGTCCAAGGTGCAGAACGGGGACAGACAACTCCTGAGACAGCTTCACCACTTTTTGAAGCCATAAGTCGAATCCGAGTTCTCTTTCCACAAGCGGCGGAGAAATCACTACAATGCGCTTGTGAGTAATCAACTCCTGTTCGATGTGGCATATAAACATGTTCTTATCCACATTCTTGATGATCAAATCTACTTTATCTCCCAACAGTTTTTCCAGCACTCCTGTTTTTCCAGGCCAACCCAAAATCACTATATCCGTCATCAACTCACGGGCAGTACGAACAATTCCGCTTGCCGCATTATGGTCAATGGTAGTAACAATGTCCACATCAATTTCAGCAGCCACGGCGTTTTGTACGAATTCCTTCAACTGTTTGCGAAAACTCACAATATTTTTTTCGGCTTCCTCATTATTGGGCACCACGCCTAGCAACGAAACCGCATTCACCGATCTCTTGTCTTTCATCAGCAAAGCAAGCTCCACGTGGTGTCCAATATTTGACGGATTAGCAATGGGTACCAGAATTTTCTCCTGCGCAAAAGCGCCTAAGTCGGATTCGGCAAACGGAGCATTCTCCTGGCTGATAGCAAGTTCTTTGGCCGATTTCTGCGTAACAAGCGAAGCAACAATACAAGTCAGTAAGATCAGAATAATCGTTCCGTTCAAAATATATTCATCCAGGATACCCGCATTATATCCTACAATAATAACCGCGATGGTAGCTGCAGCATGAGAACTGCTTAATCCGAAGATAATGTTCCGCTGTGTTACCGAGTACTTAAAGATAACCTGCGTAAAAAAAGCGGCTACCCATTTTCCGAAAATAGCAGTAACGGTAAGTGCCAAAGCAATTAACACGGTTGTTAGTCCATTGAATACTACCGATATATTCACCAACATCCCTACGGAGATCAAAAAGATAGGAATAAACAATGAGTTTCCAAAAAACTCTATCCGGTTCATTAAGGCCGATGAATGCGGGATCAACCTGTTCAGAGCCAGTCCCGCAGCAAAAGCACCAATAATCGGCTCAATCCCCCCGAGTTCCGCCAAAAAGCCGCAGAAGAACACCACAAACAGTACAAAAATGTAATGCAGGTATTTCTCCCCTTCGGCTTTCTGGAAAAACCATTTGGTAATTCGTGGAATGAGCAGGAAAACAATAGCGGAAAAAACGATCAGCGACACCAGCAATTTCAGCAGGAAGATCAGATTTAGCCCGCCATCACTGCTGGATAAGATAAGTGCAAGAATAATCAAAACGGCCGTATCAGTCAGGATGGTACCTCCGACCGTAATGGCAACCGCCTGATTTTTAGCGACCCCCATTCTGCTCACGATAGGATAGGTGACCAATGTGTGCGTAGCAAACATACTGGCCGTAAGGAAACTAGCGTTTATGTCGTACCCCAGCAGGTAGTGGCATACCGGGAATCCAATGGAAAGCGGAAGGATAAAGGTGAAGAAACCAAAGACAAGGCTTTTGTTTTTATTGGCGACAAACTCGTTCAAATCAAGTTCCAACCCTACGATAAACATAATGTAAAGCAATCCGATCGTCGAGAACATCGACACACCCGGGTGATTATTATCGATAAGATTCAGTCCGAACGGGCCAATGATCACTCCCGCAACAATAAGTCCGATAATACTCGGCACATTGAAGCGTTTCAGCAAAATCGGAGCCAGCAAAACAATAGCCAGCAACACCGCAAAGATAAGAACGGGATTGGTAAACGGCAGTGTAAATTCGTGCGTTATATCCGAAAAAAAATCGTTCATCGGTGGTGTTATTCTGATTCTTCCAAATTTCGTGATTTGCAAAAATACGGAAAATATTTCAATAAAGTCGTTATCTTTGCAGGTTGAATTCCAATTTATGAGCAGCGAGAAGCAAATAGAACTAAAAGGAGTACGCGTCAATAATCTCAAAAACATCGACGTAATTATTCCCCGGAATGCATTTACCGTTATCACGGGTCTCTCCGGTTCAGGGAAATCATCCCTGGCATTCGATACGCTTTATGCCGAGGGCCAGCGCCGCTATGTAGAAAGCCTCTCGGCTTACGCCCGCCAGTTTCTTGGCAGGATGAACAAACCCGAGTGTGATTTTATTAAAGGAATTCCACCGGCCATAGCCATTGAACAAAAAGTAAACACCCGAAATCCCCGCTCAACCGTAGGTACCTCTACCGAAATTTATGAATACCTGCGGCTACTCTTCGCCCGGATCGGTAAAACAATTTCGCCCGTTTCCGGTGATGAGGTAAAAAAGCACACCGTCAGCGATGTCATTGCCAAAATGCTTCAATACCGGGAAGGAACACGTATGGCGGTGCTTTCGCCCATACAACTGCGAAACGGAAGAACGTTACCGGAGCAACTGGACGTTTTAATGAAAGAGGGCTTTTCGCGTGTGGATGTGGGCGATACCTTTTATCGGATCGACGAACTCTTGGCACAAAAGACAATACCGGATATTCAGGATGTCCTGTTGGTTATTGACCGGTTGTCCTGTTCGGGCGACAAATCGGTCGTCAACCGGCTGTCGGATTCGGTAGAAACCTCTTTTATAGAAGGGAAGGGCGAGTGTATCGTCCGTTTCTGGACACAAGACGGTGCAGAAACTTTTACTTTTTCGAACCGTTTCGAAGCGGATGGGATCACGTTCGAAGAACCGTCGGACCTGATGTTCAACTTCAACAGCCCGGTAGGTGCCTGTCCCAAATGCGAGGGTTTCGGAAAAGTAATTGGAATTGACGAAAACCTGGTTATCCCCGACAAGAGCCTCTCGGTTCAGGAGGAGTGCGTACAATGCTGGAAAGGCGAAAAAATGAGTGAATGGCGCAAAGAATTCGTTTTCAACGCTTATAAAGTCGATTTTCCCATTCACAGGGCATATTACGGGTTGAACGATGAAGAGAAAGACATCTTATGGAACGGGCGTCATGATCTCGGCATTTACGGGATCAACGATTTTTTCCGGATGCTGGAAGAGAATCTTTATAAAATTCAGTACCGGGTGATGCTGGCGCGGTATCGCGGAAAAACCACCTGTCCGGTTTGCAAAGGTGCCCGGCTGAAAAAAGAGGCCGGATTCGTGAAGGTAGGCGGGAAAAATATAAGCGAACTGGTTCTCTTGCCCGTTACGGAGTTAAAGTTGTTTTTTGACACACTTATACTCAATGAAACCGATGCCGCCATTGCTGAACGGTTGCTTACGGAGATCAACAACCGTATCCTGTTCCTGATTGAGGTAGGACTTGGTTACCTGACACTGAACCGGTTATCAAACACCCTTTCGGGAGGAGAAAGCCAGCGAATAAACCTGGCCTCATCCCTGGGAAGTAGCCTGGTTGGATCACTCTATATTTTGGACGAACCGAGTATTGGGCTGCACTCCCGGGATACCCACCTGCTCATTAAAGTGTTACGCCAGCTGCAGCAACTGGGCAATACCGTGGTAGTGGTGGAACATGACGAAGAGATTATCCGGGCAGCAGACTATATTATTGATATCGGCCCCGAAGCGGGGCGACTAGGTGGAAGAATCATGTATCAGGGCAATGTATCGGAGTTGGTGAAAAACACCGGCAGCCATACGGTGAGGTACCTGACGGGGGAAGAAAAGATTGATGTTCCGAAACACCGCCGCAAATGGAACAACTTTATCGAAGTGAAGGGTGCACGACAAAACAACCTTAAAAACATAGATGTGAGATTTCCGTTGAATGTCATGACCGTGGTAACAGGTGTCAGCGGATCGGGAAAATCTTCGCTGGTAAACGATGTGCTAAGCAACGCTTTACACAATTACTACAAAGGAAGTGCATTGGAACAAACTGAATTTAACGCCATTTCCGGCGATTTAAAACTTGCCCAATCGGTGGAATTTGTCGACCAGAACCCCATCGGCAGATCCACGCGTTCCAATCCGGTCACCTACATAAAGGCATACGACGAAATCCGTAAGCTATTTGCCGCTCAACCGCTTGCCAAACAGATGGGATATACCCCGGCACATTTCTCGTTCAATGTAGAAGGCGGAAGGTGTGACGAGTGCAAGGGTGAGGGTACAATTACAGTGGAGATGCAGTTTATGGCCGATATCCGGCTGGAATGTGAATCGTGTCACGGCAAGCGCTTTTCTCGGGAAATTCTGGATGTTGAATACAAGGGATTAAACATCCACGAAGTGCTGGAAATGACCATCAATCAGGCAATCGAGTTTTTCGGGGCACAGAAAGGCGCAACGGAAAAGAAAATAACCAAAAGGATGCAACCGCTACAAGATGTAGGGTTGGGCTATCTCAAGCTCGGACAATCCTCTTCAACATTGTCGGGTGGAGAAAATCAGCGTGTAAAATTAGCGTTTTACCTGGGTGAAGAGAAATCGGAACCCACTATTTTTATTTTTGATGAGCCAACTACTGGACTACATTTTCACGATATCAAAACACTGCTGAAAGCATTTAATGCACTTATAGAAAGAGGGCATACGGTCATTATTATCGAGCACAACATGGAAGTAATTAAGTGCGCCGACCACATCATCGACATAGGCCCGGAAGGCGGAATATACGGTGGCTATATTGTCTGTGAAGGCACGCCTGAAACAATTTCTGCATGTAAGGAATCGCATACGGGCAGGTTCTTACGGGAGAAGCTAACGTAGCAGATTTACAAATTCCTAACTACCCAATATACCATTATTCCCGATATCACAAATATAGCCGCCCATTTACCAAAAAGCAGTTTCTCCCATTTCGGGAAACGGTGTTTCCCATTAAAAAAAGCCAGGTAAAATCCAAACAATAAATACGGAGACAAGAACAGGATAAGTGCATTCTGTGAAAAAGCGCTTTTTAAGTCCAGGTGCAACATATCATGAATAGCGCGTTGAGAACCGCATCCGGGACATTCATATCCGGTAGCCAGAAGAAACGGACAACGGGGAAACACAGCCATTTCCTCGGGGTCGAAGAGATAAAACATAAAAGCAACTGCCACAAGCAAAAGGCTAATGGCAGCACCTATAACTATTTTACCCGTCTTGGTCAATCCAAATTAAATCTCGTATCCAGATCCGCTAAACACCTCACTTATGCCGGCCATCGACACGCCAAAAGCGATAATGAGAATTATGGCAACAATCCACAGAACTACCCAGGCAATACCTATCCACATGGCAATTTTTGTCCATTTTCCGGCCTGACCGGAAGCTTCCAGCGAGCCAGTATAGTCACCGCGGGCATAAAGAGATTCTACTTTTGAGGCATGCACAATCCCTATAATTCCGAGAAGACTGAATATACTGCTGCAGAGTAGAAACGGAAGTACAGTGGCTAAGATAGATTCGATTAGCCACGATTTAGGCATCGGCTGTTGTTGCAGAGAGCCTCCGTAACTCAACGGTTGGGCAGGCGGGGTCACGGGTTGCGCAGCCGGTTGAGGCGGATAATAACCTGCATTATCAACAAAAAGGGTATCCAATTCGGCAACGTTCGAAGCACGTACCCATTCGCTCATCCCTGGCGCCCACACCAGCGTATCTTTTTTGATGTTTTCGCTTTTCAACTCTTCGGGTGAAAATGTGCCTTTTTGTTTTCCTTCGCTGTCAATGTAAAAGTAACGGTTCATAATCGTAATGTTTTATTTGTAATCTTCAGGTGTAATGTGTATTATTTTTAGTATGTTTCCCGCGGAATCGGTATAAATATAATCAATTTTAACTTCGTTTTCCGTGAAAATTTTCAAGTCAGGATTCAACCTGAACGCCTCCCGGATATTGTTTTTCGTTTGCTCTTCCACAGCCCGGAGCATCGACTGAGGTTCAGCTGTATTCACCAGTTGATACCGGTACTGAAAAACATTGCCTTCCGTTACATCTGCCCCCAGAAAAATGGTATGGTCATCGAGTTGAGCCGGTACGGACTTGTTGAGGTTATCAGCCATTTCCACCAGTTCCCGATACAATCTTCTGTCGCCTGAACATTGTAAAAGTAGCAGGGAAAACCCAATTATAAAAATGAGGTGAAATTTATTCTGCATGACGTAAAATCTTGATACAAAATTAAAAAAGTTTGCGTAGGGTAGAAAATATTTTGTAATTATTTTGTGGAAGTTTATGAATATCCCCCTAAAAAAGATTTTGGCAGGATATCTCGCGACATCCTGCCAAACATGTTAACCTTAAATCTAATACTATTATGAAAAAACCACGTTGCAAATATAAAAAATAAATTAAAAGCCTCCAAATTTTTTCAATAAAAAATTAAAAAATATTTTTCGCTTACAATTTGACACTAATTAATTATATTGCCGGCAACCCCATTCCCGTAATTTTCCGGTATAAGTCGAGTGCGTAGATGTCGGTCATTCCGGATACGTAATCAATGATTGACTGTACTTTAGAATAGAGATCATCCGAATCCGGCTCATATTGTTCAGGGACTCTTCCCAGCAACAGCTTTGAATACGTATGAGAAGGATTCTGTATGGCCTCCGACAATTTTTCGAGCAAAAATCCGATAATTCTGTATCCGGCCAACTCAATATCCAGTACATCTTTTGACAAATAAATATTATTTACGGCAAAATCGGAACAGTTCCTGTATGCTCTTTGTGTTTTTTCGGATATATTTTTTATTAACGAACCCTTAAATTCTCCCGACAAGATAGCTTCTTCGTGTTTTAAAAATGCTTCCGAACATTCATTCACCAACAATCCTATGACACTTGCGCGCAGATAAGCGATCTGTTCGTTAATATCACTAACAAAATTCAAATTATTGATTCTGCGTTGTCGTCTTTCGCCTTCAAAAAAATTGAGAAAAAGCTCTTTGGCTTTTTCGGTAGAAATCAAATGCAGTTTATGGGCATCTTCAATATCCATGATCTGGTAGCAAATATCATCTGCGGCTTCCACCAGATAGACCAACGGATGACGCGTATAACAAACCGGATCCTCTCCTAGGCAGGGAATACCGAGTTCATCGGCAATAATCCTGTAATCGTCTTCCTCCGAAGCAAAAAAACCAAACTTGTTTTTTCCGCCGCTCAGCTCCGATGAATAGGGATACTTAACAATGGATGCCAGGGTGGAATAAGTCAGAGCAAAACCACCTTTACGGCGTCCTTTAAACTGATGCATCAATAAACGAACGGCATTGGCGTTTCCTTCAAAACAGGTAAAATCGGTCCACCGTCCCCCTTCGGCTTCCACTTGCTGCTGTAACGCCTGTCCTTTACCTTCGGAGAAAAAAGTAGAAATGGCTTTTTCACCCGAGTGCCCAAACGGAGGGTTTCCCAGATCATGCGCCAGACAAGCAGCGGAAACGATAGCTCCCGTCTCTTCAAAGTGAGCCGGCGAAGAGGGATATTTCTGGCGAATTCCACGGCCGATATTCTCTCCCAGTGAACGCCCGACACTCGACACTTCAAGGCTGTGGGTTAACCGGTTGTGAACAAACACGCTTCCGGGAAGGGGGAAGACCTGCGTTTTGTTTTGCAAACGTCTGAAAGGTGATGAGAAAATCAACCGGTCATAATCGCGTTGATATTCCGTCCTGTCGTGCCTGTTTTCGGTGTGATATTCCTCCATCCCGAATCGCCTCGAAGACAATAATCGTTCCCAATTCATTCTAAAATCATACTTTTACTACAAAGATAAGATAAAGTTTTTTAGTAACATCGTTAGCTGCACGCCACTCAAAACAAAAATTAACCCCAAACATCATCATTTTCTCCCCAAATACCCTTAAATTTGTGCCTTAATTTCAGAAAGGTTTATCAATGACTGACATCATCAAGCACGAATGCGGTATTGCAATGATCCGCCTACTAAAACCCCTCGATTATTATTACAAAAAATACGGAACGTGGCAGTACGGTCTGGACAAGCTTTACTTGCTGATGGAAAAACAGCACAACCGTGGGCAGGAAGGTGCCGGCCTGGGTGCCGTAAAACTGGAGGCCGCTCCCGGTAATGAATTTATTTTCAGGGAAAGAGCACTGGGATCGGGTGCTATCTCAGAGATTTTTGGGAAAGTACACGATGCATTCAAGGATTTTACTCCACAGCAACTCCAGGATATCGAATTCGTAAAACGTTCGGTTCCGTTTGCTTCCGAATTATTTATCGGGCATCTTCGTTACAGCACCACCGGAAAAAGCGGCTTGACGTATGTTCACCCGCTGCTGCGCCGGAACAACTGGGCTTCGCGCAGTCTGGCGCTCGCCGGAAACTTCAACATGACGAACGTGGACGAAATGTTCGAACAGTTGATTTCGGAAGGACAACATCCGCGCGATTATGCCGATACATTTGTGATGCTGGAATCGCTCGGGCATTACCTCGACAGGGAGGTGCAATACCAATACGATAAAATAGAAAAATCGGACCTGAACGGCCAGCAGGTAAGCCACCGTATCGAAGAAAAACTGGACATTCCGTTTCTTCTGAAGCGTGCCAGCAAATTATGGGACGGCGGATATGCGCTTTGTGGCCTTATCGGCTGCGGCGACACGTTCACCCTCCGTGATCCGTGGGGAATTCGTTCGGCTTTTTACTATTTTGACGATGAAGTAGCGGTGGTAGCATCGGAACGCCCGGTCATCCAAACGGCGTTTAACCTCAAGAAAGATGATGTTCACGAATTACAACCCGGTGAAGCCTTTATCGTGAAACGAAACGGAACGATCACAACCCAACAGATTCTGGAACCAAAAGAAAAAATAACCCCCTGTTCGTTTGAACGGATCTATTTTTCACGTGGCTCGGATTATGATATTTACCGCGAAAGGAAGAAACTGGGCGAACTTCTTGTTCCCGAAATTGTTGAGACAATAAACAATGATTTTGAAAACACGGTTTTCTCGTTCATCCCCAACACCGCCGAAGTAGCATACTTCGGGATGCTCGAAGGATTGGAAAAACATTTCAACCACAACAAGGCGGTTGAGTTACTCGAGAAACGTGACCAATTGACTCCCGGCGAAGTCGAAATGATCCTGGCCAAAAGGGTACGCTCGGAAAAAGTCGCGATAAAAGACATAAAGTTGCGTACATTCATTGCACAAGGAAAATCCAGAAATGACCTGGCAGCCCATGTTTACGACGTCACGTATGGTTCACTGAAGCGCGGAAAGGACACGTTGGTTATTATTGATGATAGTATCGTGCGCGGAACGACACTGAAACAAAGTATTATCAAGATTCTGGACAGGCTGGACCCGAAGAAGATCGTTATTGTTTCTTCATCTCCGCAAATCCGTTATCCCGATTGCTACGGTATCGACATGTCGCGCATGAGCGAATTCATTGCTTTCAAAGCGGCAATCAAACTATTGGAAGAACGGGGTATGCAGTATATTATAGAAAGTGTATATGAAAAATGTGTTGCTCAGAGCCGGAAGAAAAAAGAAGAAATCGTGAATTATGTAAAAGAGATTTATGCCCCTTTTTCGGATGAAGAAATTTCGGATAAGATTGCCGAAATGCTTACCGACAAGGACATAAAGGCTGAAGTAAAAATTGTGTTTCAAACCATCGACGACTTGCACAAAGCGTGTCCCAACAACGCTGGCGACTGGTATTTTTCGGGCAATTATCCTACTCCGGGCGGAAACAGATTGGTCAATAATGCGTTTATCAATTATATAGAAGGACACGAGAACAAAGTGTATCAATATTCGTTGAACTTTACAAACAGCGTTAAATGATCGAACGTATCCTCATTCTCGAAAATGTAGACCCGGTTGTATTTTTTGGGATAAACAACAGTAACGTCCAGTTACTGAAAACGTTGTTTCCAAAACTTCGTATTGTGGCCCGCGGCAATGTAATCAAAGTTATTGGCGATGAGGAGGAACTGGTTACCTTCGAAGAAAAGGTTCACGAGTTGGAGAAATTCAGCATCGAGATGAACGTGCTGAAAGAGGAAGACATCCTGGATATAGTGAAAGGGAAAGCACCAACGGTTGTGAACCTGGATAACCTGATCATTCACGGGCTCAACGGAAAACCGATCTTGGCGCGTACGGCAAACCAAAAAAAACTGGTGGAGGTGTTCGACGATAACGACCTGGTCTTCGCCATCGGCCCTGCCGGGTCAGGGAAAACATATACCGCTATTGCACTGGCTGTAAGAGCGTTAAAAACCAAACAAGTCAGAAAAATAATACTCAGCCGCCCGGCCGTTGAAGCCGGTGAAAAGCTGGGTTTCCTTCCGGGTGATATGAAAGAAAAGATCGATCCCTATCTTCAACCCCTTTATGACGCACTGGAAGATATGCTTCCTCCATTGAAACTCAAAGAATACATCGAAAACAAGATTATTCAGATTGCACCACTTGCCTTTATGCGTGGACGCACGCTGAATGATGCGGTCATTATTCTCGACGAAGCTCAGAATACGACCAAACCGCAGATAAAGATGTTCCTTACCCGGCTGGGGCTGAATGGAAAAATGATTGTTACGGGAGATATTACGCAAATCGATTTGCCCGCGTCTCAACAATCGGGACTAATTCATTCAATGAGTCTGCTGAAAGGTATCAAAGGAATATCCACCGTGGAGTTCAATAAAAAAGATATCGTCCGCCACAAACTCGTACAGCGGATTGTAGAGGCCTACGAGAAAGAAACGCCGGACAATTTACCTGATAAAGAAAAAAATAAATAATAAATCCGAAATCGAAAATCAACTGATTATGTTCAACGCCCTTACAAAAACCAATTACAATTTTCCCGGGCAGACTCACGTCTACCACGGAAAAGTACGCGATGTGTACAGCATCGGCGAAGATACACTGGTAATGATTGCCACTGACCGGATCTCAGCATTCGACGTTATATTGCCTGAAGGAATTCCATATAAGGGACAGGTTCTCAATCAGATTGCATCAAAATTTCTCGATGCCACCGCCGATATCGTCCCCAACTGGAAGCTGGCATCGCCCGATCCGATGGTTACCGTTGGGGTACGATGCGAACCGTTCAAGGTAGAAATGGTTATCCGCGGATACATCACCGGAAGCGCGTGGCGCGAATACAAAAGAGGGGTGCGTACGCTGTGCGGATTGACCCTGCCCGAAGGGATGCGAGAAAATCAAAAGTTCGAAACCCCGCTTATCACGCCCACAACCAAAGCTGATGAAGGTCATGACGAAAATATTTCGCGTGAAGAAATCATTGCCCAGGGGCTGGTCAGCCAGGAAGATTACGAAAAACTGGAAAAATACACATACGCCCTTTTTCAGCGCGGGACCGAGATGGCTGCCGAGAAAGGACTGATTCTTGTAGATACCAAATACGAATTCGGTAAAAAGAACGGCAAAATCTACCTGATCGACGAGATCCACACGCCCGACTCCTCCCGCTACTTCTACAGCGAAGGCTACAAGGAACGGTTCGAAAAAGGGGAAGAACAAAAGCAACTCTCGAAGGAGTTCGTCAGAAAATGGCTGATGGATAATGGATTTCAAGGCCAGGAAGGACAAGAAGTTCCCGAAATGACTGCTGCATACTGCAACAGCGTATCGGACAGGTACATCGAATTGTTCGAAAAAATAACGGGTGAAGAATTCGTTAAAGCCGATGCCAGAGATCTGGAGGCACGAATTGAACGGAATGTCCTGGCTTTTTTCGAAAAATAAAAATAAAACAAAATGACCTACGACGTAGAAAAAGTTCATCCTTACGAAACGGGTACTTCCAAAAAGGAACAAGTGGAGGCGATGTTCAACGAAATTGCGCCAAACTACGATAAGCTTAATGGCCTCCTTTCCCTGGGAATAGACGATTACTGGCGCAAGGAATCCATAAAGGCGTTAAAACCGTACCGGCCTGAATATATTCTCGACATCGCCACCGGGACGGGTGATTTTGCCATCCTGGCAAAAAAAATCCTTCAACCCAGACGCATTATAGGCATTGACATTTCCGAAGGGATGATGGCTGTAGGCAGAGACAAAGTAAAACGAAAAGGCCTGGAACGCGTCATCACGTTTGAACGGCAGGACTCCTCCGCACTTTTTTTTCCCGATCAATCATTTGACGCTGTCACTGCTGCTTTCGGTATCCGGAATTTTGAAAACATCGATAAGAGTTTCGGAGAAGTGCTGCGTGTGCTCAAACCCGGAGGAGTGTTCCTTTTTATAGAACTGACCACCCCCGAAGCAACACCCATGAAAGAACTCTATTCGTTATATACGAAGTACGTGATGCCCGTCTTGTCGAACACAATGGCCACCGAGCAACGGGCCTACGAATATTTACCCGAATCCATCGCCGCCTTCCCGCAAGGCAGGGAAATGATGCTGATCCTGAAAAAAAATGGGTTCCGGAACATCCGGCTGAGACGGTTTACAATGGGGATTGCAACGTTATATATGGCAGAAAAATAAAGGATGCACACTTACGGATTAATCGGCTTTCCGCTAAAACACTCCTTCTCATCCAAATTTTTTACCGAAAAGTTTGCCCGGGAAGGTGTGGAGGCTGAATACCTTAATTTCGAAATTGAAGATATTCTTCAACTGCGCGAAGTCATTCTTTTCAATCAACACTTGCGCGGGCTGAACGTAACCATTCCCTACAAAGAACAGGTTATCCCGTTTCTAAACGAGATAACCCCCGAGGCTCAACGTATCGGCGCCGTAAACACGATAAAAATCGAACGTGAACCCGGGAACATGTATTTTTATCACCTCACCGGATACAATACCGATTATGTGGGATTTAAAAAATCAATCGAGCCGCTCATTCGTCCCGGGCTTCATAAAAAAGCATTGATACTGGGAACGGGGGGGCCTCGAAAGCCGTTCGCCAGGTATTCGAAGAGATGAACATCCCCTGGAAGTATGTCTCCCGGACAGGCTCAGACGAACGGTTTACCTACAACGAAATAGACGAAGCGGTCTTACTCGAACACAAGATTGTTGTAAATTGCTCTCCCGTTGGCACTTTTCCCAAGGATGAGGAATGTCCCGATATCCCTTACCGGTTTCTCACACACGAGCATCTGCTCTACGATTTGATTTACAACCCGTCGGAAACGTTATTTTTGAAAAAAGGAAAGACACAAGGCGCTACGATTAAAAACGGGGCAGAAATGCTGGAATTACAAGCGCTGGCAGCCTGGGAAATCTGGAGTAAACAATAAAAATCCTCACCGATTTGATTCCAAAGCGGCGAGGATTGAGTGATAGTGTAGTGTCTGACAGACTGCTCTTTATAAAACTTCTTCGGTCTTTGTTTCTTGTTCAATGTCTTTAACGGGCTCTTCCCAGGTGGTTTCTACTCCTTCATTATCGAAATAAATTTTCTTTTGGGACTGATCTTCCTTGTTGGTTACTTTCACTTTCGTGATTTGTTTTTCCGCATTGTACTTGATCACGTCAATATCGTAAGTCTCTTTTAATGCATTGATGGCCGCCTGTACCTTTTCGTTCAGCTCTTCGAATTTAACTTCCACAAAACCGTCATCACCCTTTACCTGAGCGGCCGAATAGAATCTTTCTGCAGAAGGGCTTTCTTCCTGCTTCATCGTTTCTTCTACGGCTTCTTCTTTTTTAAGCTCTTCCATAACCACTTCCTTACCTTCCGCATCAAAATAAAACGTTTTCTGGGATTGATCATCCTTCTTGGTGGTTTCCACTTTTGCCAGTTGTTTTTCAGCATTGTACTTCAATGCATTAAGATCGTAGTCTTGCACAAGGCTTCTTACAGCCGCCTGCACCTTTTCGTTCAATTCTTCGAATTTAACATCTACAAAACCGTCATCGTCAAGGGTAACTTCTATGATGGGTTTTTCGTTTGTTGTATTTACTGTGTTTGCTGCCTGAACTGAGGTTGATGTAAAAATACCTGATGCAGCAAGAGCGATGGATAAAATAACTTTTTTCATAATGATTAATTTTAGAAATTCTCAATTAAGTTTTTTCTGTTTAATTAAACGTACAAAAAAAGATAATCAAATACCGTACAAAAAAACTTCACAAGTATGCAGCGGAAGCATATCCATTTAATAACCAGCAAATTATATTGAAAATAGGACAAAGCACCGTACCTTAAAAACTGTGGACCGGGTGTAGAAGTGTAGAAAATCACCACATTTCATGGATGAAATTCCACATAAAATCCAGAGGTGCATGACAATAAGGGGAAGAAATGAACACAAGATTCAGGCAACGGCACAACGAAACAAAAAATATTGTGTATTTTTGAGCGAAAAACAGATAATGCAAATGGGATCGGATAATTCTTTAGAGCATCGGATAGGAGTGAAAATAAGTTTACTGTTTCTCATTATCATTCTTTATGTCACAGGGATTTTTGTCTACTCCTTCAACCTGAAAAAGTATGTAGACACTCAAAAAGAAGAAATTTCCGGTGCTTACAATGTTTTAGCGCAAAGCAACCAGCTGGTACTTTCTGTTCAGGAAGCCCAGGAGTCATTGAACGCCTATTTAATAAATCCGCACCGAAAGATTCAGTTAAAATACGATTCTATCTCGACAACAATTTCTCTCCAGATAACCGAATTAAAAAAACTGGCATCACAAAGAAATCAAGATGTCTACCTGGAAAGCATCGATTCGCTGTTACACGAAAAAAACAAAATCGTTAATCAGCTTATCGTTCAGTTCCGTTCCCGAAGTCCTATAAGTGAACTCGATAAAAAAATTGAGACGTACGATCAGTTCATTCAGGATTCTGTGGTGGTTACGACAAACCAGGACACCACCATCGTTGTAAAGGATAAAAAAGGATTTTGGACCCGTTTTAAAAATTTAGTCAACCCGAACCGTGCTCCCGATACCATCGTAAGCATTGCTCGGGTGGAACAGGAGACCCGGCTCACGTCCAGGATCGATACCGGAGTATACACCGATTTGAAAAACATGTCTCAAGCTGCCACAAAAACCTATTCATCTCAACTGTCGGGCATCGAAAAACAGGTACGGGAACTTATTCTAGCCGAACAAAATATTTCCTTGCAAATATCCCAGCTGTTGACTAAATTTTACAACGAGACAACACGCGTCACACGGGAAGGGATCCAGAGCAGTGAACTGCTCACACGCAAAATCTTCACGTTTGCGGTTGTTGTAGGTGCCCTGTCGTTGGTATTGATCCTTATTATCATTTTTCTCATCGTTGACGACCTGAAAAAAGGGCAGAAGGCCCGCCTCGATCTGGCCAGGGAGAAACAGCTTACCGAATCGTTGATGGAAAGCCGCCACAAGTTACTTCTCTCCGTTTCACACGACATTAAGACTCCACTCAGCTCCATGATGGGATATATGGAAATGTGGCAGGGAGAAAAAATTCCGGAAAGCATGAAAAAACAATTGCTATCGGCCCAAAACTCCGGAAAACACATCCTGAGCATGCTCATCAATTTACTCGAATTCTCCCGGTTGGAACGAAATGCGGGAGAACTACACAACAGCCGGTTCAATTTAACAGAGCTGGTGGACGAAATTATACAGATGTTCAGGCCGCTGACCGAAGGGAAAGAACTGGATATCGAGTTTGAAAACCGGGTTGAATCGCCTTTCTATGTTGAAACAGACCACACGGTTCTCAGGCAGATATTGATAAACGTTATCTCCAATGCGGTAAAATACACCGTTAAGGGAAGAATCGATGTCCGGTTAAGTTACGAAAACAGCCTGATTTTTTCCATCAGTGACACCGGAATCGGCATGCATGAAAGCGATATCCGGGAGATATTCAAACCATTTTCCCGTGTGAAAAATCCGCTAAAAGCTGAGGGAAACGGCTTTGGAATGTACGTAACGCACGGGCTTATCCATTCGCTGAAAGGTGAAATAAACGTCCAGTCGAAAAAGGACGAAGGCACCTGCGTTACTATAACACTGCCCCTGCACCCCGCAGAAAAAATACCGGACGAAAGTAAAAACAGCCATCAGGACAGCAACAACGTTTACAGGAAAGTACTCGTTTTTGAAGACGATATAACCTTGGGGAAACTGATAAATGAATTTCTCTCGAAACAGGGATTTAAGGTAAAAATCTGCAACAACACCCGTGACGTGGACGGCTTTATAAATCACATATCCCTGTTTGACATTGTATTCACAGACATGCAGATGCCTGACATCACCGGAAATGAGATTTTGCTCAAAATCCGTAGAATTAATTCCTGCATTCCCGTCTGGCTGATGAGTGCCTACGATGATTACAACACCGAAAAGGCCGTTTCGGAAGGATTCAGCGGATTTATAACAAAGCCCATCCGGATGGGCAAGTTTATTGATGTTCTCTCCGGAGAAACACAGGTCATTACGAACCATCCTCCCTCGCTTGGTGAAAAATTTCCGCAACTGGCTTCTTTATTCGGAGATGACACCGAAACCATCAAAAAAATCCTATCAACCTTCGTTACAACCGTCTATAAGGATACCGAACATCTGACCGGGTTGATTGAAGCATCCGACTTTCAGGGAGCTCAACAATTGTGCCACAAGATCCATCCTTTTATCAGTCAGATTGATGCCCCTCATTTGTGTGAGGTTTTGATAAAAATGGACTCACTCAGGGGAGAGGAAGAAACTACCTATTCTTCCTGGAAAGAAGATTTGTCGTTAAGCATTCGTCAAATAAGAGCGTTTGCCGATGCTATTAAAAAGGAATATTTATTCTGACAATCGTCATTTTCCGCTATAAGCCGTACTTGCGAATCTTGTTGTACAGAGTTTTTCGGTCTATACGCAATAGAATTGCTGCCCGGGATTTGTTTCCTTTGGTTTTTTCCAGAGCACGTACTATCTTTTCTTTTTCTTCTTCGGGCGAGACGTTCAAGGATACATCTGCCTCTTTATTCTCTTCAACACTCTTTTCCGATAAAAACGGTAGACTCTCCAACGTAATCGTATCACCGGGTGAAAAAAGTACCGCACGGCGAATTACATTTCGCAGTTCCCTTAGGTTGCCTGGCCAAGAATAGGTTTCCAACCGGGAAAAGACCTTAGCCGAGATGAACCTCACTTTTTTATCCAGTTCGGCATTTGCTTCGTCAACAAAATGTTCGGCATACAACGGAATATCGTCTTTGCAACTCCTCAGTGGCGGAACCTCAATCATGAACTCATTGAGTCGATGAAACAGATCCTCTCTAAAACGGCCATGGGCAATCGCTTTCTCGAGATTTTCATTGGTAGCCGTAACAATTCGCACATCTACCTCCAAATCGGTAGTCGCTCCCACCGGCCGGATCTTTTTTTCCTGCAAGGTCCTGAGGAGCTGCATCTGGACGCCGTACGGCAAGTTTCCCACTTCATCCAGAAATAACGTACCGCCATTTGCTTCTGCAAAAAAGCCTACTTTATCTTCAATGGCGGAGGTAAAAGAACCTTTTTTGTGTCCGAACAGCTCACTTGGCGCCAGTTCAATGGATAAGCTTCCACAATCTACTGCGATAAACGGGCCATGGGCACGCTGGCTCCGTTCGTGAATCATTCTTGCCGCATGTTCCTTTCCCGTACCGCTTTCGCCAATAATCATCACGGCCATTGAAGTGGGAGCAACGGTATTTATAAAAGAGTACATACGGGAGGACAGCGGACTGCATCCTTCTACCGTACCTCCTCGCTTCTCTTTCTTCTTTTTTTCCTGCGAATGCTTCCTTAGAATGTTCTCCGTTTCCTTCCTGTCCTTGAAAGCAGCCTCTATTTTCTCTGCGAGAACAGACGGATTGATGGGTTTTTCCAGGAAGTCAAAAGCCCCCAGTTTTATAGCTGAAACAGCCGTCTGTATTTCACCATATCCGGTCATTATTATAACCGGCACCGACGGATCGCTTTCGTGCATCCAGGAAAGAAGCATTATCCCGTCACCGTCAGGCAAGCGCAAATCCGATAAGACAATGTCGTATGTTGAATCGGCAAGCAATTCCTGAGCCGACAACATTCCCGTACACCATTTTGCGGAGAATCCATTCTTCTCAAACCACTTTTGAAGCATCGTTCCAAAAGAGATGTCGTCTTCGACTATTAATATTTTTCCGTTCACTTGAGCAATAATTGACACCGTAAAGATAGGTTTTTTATTTTTCATTTGTTCTACGTCAGCAAATGCATTTATGAAACCTAACATTTGACAGAATAAGATTAAGTTTTTTTGGGAAAGAGGGTTTCCGTTCACACGAGAATTGACTATATTTGAAAATCAAAAAAAGAGTTGTTTCATGAATCCTATAAATAAGAAAGAATCCAGTCAAAGACTATCCCGGCTCCAACAAACTATCCGGGAATTACAAGCTGAGGCATGCCTGATTTCCACGACAGTAAACCAATTTTACCTGCTTGGTTTTATTTTTGACGGTTTCGTTTTTGTCCAACCCGAAGGGGATCCGGTTTTGTTCGTAAAACGCCCCAGCGGCATCAAAGGTGACAATATTACCTACATCCGAAAGCCCGAACAGCTTCCCGATCTTCTGCACCAGAGAAAAATTCCGTTGCCCAGGAGGCTGATGATGGAAAACGATGTATTGTCGTTTTCCACCGTTTCACGGATTCAGACAGCCCTTGAAATGCCCAAACTGATAAATGTTTCGGGAGAAATGCGCCGTATCCGAAGTGTTAAATCGGAGTTTGAGATCAAACAGATGCGCGAGTGCGCCGATATTCATGCTTTGGTTTACAAACAAATCCCGCATATTTATAGCAAAGGGATGACGGATATCGAATTTCAGATCGAGCTGGAAAGAGAAATGCGTTTAGCCGGTTCGTCAGGTATTTTTAGAACTTTCGGAGAGAACATGGATATCTTTATGGGCAGCATTCTTACCGGTGACAATGCTCAATCCGCTTCCCCGTTTGATTTCGCACTTGGCGGCCAGGGATTATCCCCCTTGTTGCCAATTGGAGCCAACGGTACGAAACTTATTCCCGGAACTACGTTGATGGTAGATATGGCGGGCAATTACCGCCCGTGGATGAGTGATATGACCCGGACATTCGCTATTGGTACTGTACCCGATATTGCCCACAAAGCTCATCAGGTTTCCATCAATATTTGCAATGCCATTTCCGCAACAAGCCAATCGGGAACACCTTGTGCCAATATTTATTCTCTGGCAGAAATGATGGTAAGGGAAAGCGGCCTTTCCGGTTATTTCATGGGAACAGCACAACAGGCCAAATTTGTAGGGCACGGAGTAGGGTTGGAGATTAATGAACCGCCCGTTCTTGCACCCCGCTCGAAGGAAATCCTGGAAGCAGGTATGACAATTGCCGTAGAACCCAAATTTGTACTTCCGGGAATCGGCGCTGTGGGAATAGAAAATACCTATATCGTTCGCAATGACAGGTTGGAGAAAATTACCGGTTGCGAGGAAGAATTAGTGGAGTTATCATGAATTCCGGTTGATCATTCTTCCGGTGATTGACTGGTCAACTGGTTATAAATAAAAAAAAGCCTTCCGGATTTCTCCTGAAGGCTTTTCTGATAAAGGACGGCGGCTACCTACTCTCCCACTTTGTGTGCAGTACCATCGGCGCCATTGGGCTTAACTTCTCTGTTCGGAATGGGAAGAGGTGGATCCCCAACGCTACAACCACCTTAAGTAAGTCCGGGAGTGAAAAGGTCTTTCCTGACCGCTCTTCTTCTCCCTGTGCTGATAAAACATGATGAAAAGTAAAAAGATCAATACTCACGGGCAAACAACCCAAAAGCCATATTTATCAAATCCTGCGATTCAAAGAGCTTGCACGAAAATAAAGCGTACGGGCAATTAGTACTGCTCGGCTACGTACGTTACCGCACTTCCACCTGCAGCCTATCAAGGTCGTCGTCTACAACCACCCTTATAAAGAGATCTAATCTCGAGGTAGGCTTCGTGCTTAGATGCTTTCAGCACTTATCCCTGCCCAGACTTAGCTACCCGGCAATGCAGCTGGCGCCACAACCGGTAAACCAGAGGTCTGTCCAACACGGTCCTCTCGTACTAGTGTCGGGGCCTCTCAAATCTCTAACGCCCACGATAGATAGAGACCGAACTGTCTCACGACGTTCTGAACCCAGCTCGCGTGCCACTTTAATGGGCGAACAGCCCAACCCTTGGGACCTTCTCCAGCCCCAGGATGTGACGAGCCGACATCGAGGTGCCAAACCATTCCGTCGATATGAGCTCTTGGGAATGATCAGCCTGTTATCCCCGGAGTACCTTTTATCCTTTGAGCGATGGCCATTCCATACTGAAACCACCGGATCACTATGCTCTAGTTTCCTACCTGATCGACTTGTGAGTCTCCCAGTCAAGCGCGCTTATGCCATTATACTCACCTAGAACGGTTACCAATCGTCCTGAGCGCACCTTTAGAAGCCTCCGTTACTTTTTTGGAGGCGACCACCCCAGTCAAACTACCCACCATACAGTGTCCTCCGCTTGAGCGGAGTTAGAAGTCAAACACCCGAAGGGCCGTATTTCAACGTCGGCTCCACAAGTACTGGCGTACCTGCTTCAAAGCCTCCGGCCTATCCTACACATCGGATGCCCAAATTCAATGTAAAGCTATAGTAAAGGTTCACGGGGTCTTTTCGTCCCATCGCGGGTAATCGGCATCTTCACCGATACTACAATTTCACCGAGCTCACGGTTGAGACAGTATTCTGATCGTTACACCATTCGTGCAGGTCGGAACTTACCCGACAAGGAATTTCGCTACCTTAGGACCGTTATAGTTACGGCCGCCGTTTACTGGGGCTTCAATTCAATGCTTCTCTTGCGATGACATCTCCTCTTAACCTTCCAGCACCGGGCAGGTGTCAGGCTATATACAGCTTCTTTCGAATTCGCATAGCCATGTGTTTTTGTTAAACAGTCGCCAGAATCTATTCTCTGCGGCCACTGTCGCCAGTGGCGTCCTTTCTCCCGAAGTTACAGGACTATTTTGCCTAGTTCCTTAACCGTGAATCACTCGAGCGCCTTAGTATTTTCAACCCAACTACCTGTGTCGGTTTACGGTACGGGTGCGTTGATAATTAGCGTTTAGCGGATTTTCTCGGCAGTCTGCTTACCCACATTATTGGCTCATCCGAAGACTTGCCATACTTTCAGGTTCAGCTCCCGGTGCGGATTTGCCTGCACCGGTCACAGCCTACCCCCTTCAACCATCTATTCCGTCAGATGGCAGTGGTGTCACTTCTGCGTCCCCACATAACTTATCAAAGCAGTAACGGAATATTAACCGTTTCTTCCATCGGAATCGCCTCTAGGCTTATCCTTAGGCCCCGACTAACCCTGATCCGATTAGCGTTGATCAGGAAACCTTAGTCTTTCGGCGTGCGGATTTCTCATCCGCATTATCGTTACTTATACCTACATTTGCTTTTCCGGACGCTCCAGAGTACCTCGCAGTACGCCTTCAACGCAGGACCGGAATGCTCCCCTACCAATTCATTAGAATTCCATGGCTTCGGTAATATGCTTATGCCCGATTATTATCCACGCTCCGCCACTCGACTAGTGAGCTGTTACGCACTCTTTAAATGAATGGCTGCTTCCAAGCCAACATCCTAGCTGTCAAAGCGGCAGAACTTCGTTTAATGCAACTTAGCATATATTTGGGGACCTTAGCCGATGGTCTGAGTTGTTCCTCTCTCGGACACGGACCTTAGCACCCGCGCCCTCACTCCCGGAGATCACTTACACGCATTCGGAGTTTGTCTGGACTTGATAGGCGGCGAAGCCCTCGCATCCAATCAGTAGCTCTACCTCATGTAAGCTCATTATCCGAGGCTGCACCTAAATGCATTTCGGGGAGTACGAGCTATCTCCAAGTTTGATTAGCCTTTCACCCCTACCCTCAAGTCATCCGAAAACTTTTCAACGTTTACCGGTTCGGCCCTCCATGTTGTGTTACCAAAACTTCAGCCTGCTCAAGGGTAGATCACTTGGTTTCGCGTCTACTCCTGCTGACTATGCGCCCTGTTCGGACTCGCTTTCGCTGCGGCTGACGCGCATCATTGCGCTTAACCTTGCCAACAAGAGTAACTCGTAGGTTCATTATGCAAAAGGCACGCCGTCACCCCGTAAACGGGGCTCCGACCGCTTGCAAGCACATGGTTTCAGGGTCTATTTCACTCCTCTGTTCGAGGTTCTTTTCACCTTTCCCTCACGGTACTGGTTCACTATCGGTCTCTGGTGAGTATTTAGCCTTGGCGGATGGTCCCGCCGGATTCACACAGGATTTCTCGTGTCCCGCGCTACTCAGGATACCGGTAGGCTTCGCCAGGGAGTCGCGTACGGGATTATCACCCTCTACGATGCGCCTTTCCAGGCGCTTCCGCTTCCTTGGTCTCTTGCCACTTCCCGGTCCTACAACCCCGGTATTGCCGAAACAACACCGGTTTGGGCTATTCCCGTTTCGCTCGCCACTACTCCGGGAATCACTTTTGTTTTCTTCTCCTGCGGGTACTTAGATGTTTCAGTTCCCCGCGTTTGCCTTCCATACTGGATGGAATGATACAATCTTCTCGTATCAGGTTGCCCCATTCGGAAATCCGCGGATCGATTCGTATTTGCCAATCCCCGCGGCTTATCGCAGCTTATCACGTCCTTCGTCGCCTTCCAGAGCCTAGGCATCCCCCATGTGCCCTTATGTACTTTATTTTCTCTTTATTTGTGCCGTCTGTACCACACCGCCCGAATTTCCCCAAAGGAAAAAACGAACCAGCGGTAGCAGGGCTTGATAAATACTTAGCTTTTTGTTACTTACTATTTTCTTGCTCTTTTTACTTTTACTTCATCATGTCAAAGATCGCTTCCAAGGGGAAACGCTTAACGCGAACACCCTTCGATAGCCGTCTGATACGGAGTCGAACCGTTGAACACTGTCCCCGACGGACATCAAACCTCAATATGTTTCCTCAAATCTCACGCCCGCGGCTCTCCTGCCGGCAAGGCTCACATCACTCTTCCTACCGGTCCCCGGTCTCCTCTTCGGCAGCCAGACGGCCTGTTTCAAAGTGGAGAATAACGGATTCGAACCGTTGACCCTCTGCGTGCAAGGCAGATGCTCTAGCCAGCTGAGCTAATCCCCCGTTATCTTCCTTGTAGTCCCAGGCAGAGTTGAACTGCCGACCTCTACATTATCAGTGTAGCGCTCTAACCAACTGAGCTATAGGACTGTGCTGGTCGCAGTGTCGGCCGATCGCCGTAGGAAAACAGGACACGCCCGCCTCCCGTGCTCACGGTTCTGCCCGGTGAGTGTTATGTTGTTTTATATACGTTCCAATGACGGATGCAGTTTTGAATCGGTACCTCTCGGTTGAAAAAAAAAAAAAAAACGTGAAAAGAGCGTCTGAAGACCGGGACTCCGATTAACGGGCCCCTTTTCTGCCTTCCATGCCCAAAACCCTGCCGTTAACAGGACGGGAACGTTCTCCAGAAAGGAGGTGTTCCAGCCGCACCTTCCGGTACGGCTACCTTGTTACGACTTAGCCCCAGTTACCAGTTTTACCCTAGGCCGCTCCTTGACGGTTACGGACTTCAGGTACCCCCGGCTTCCATGGCTTGACGGGCGGTGTGTACAAGGCCCGGGAACGTATTCACCGCGCCGTGGCTGATGCGCGATTACTAGCGAATCCAGCTTCACGGAGTCGAGTTGCAGACTCCGATCCGAACTGAGAGTGGTTTTGGAGATTAGCATCCTGTCGCCAGGTAGCTGCCCTTTGTACCACCCATTGTAACACGTGTGTCGCCCCGGACGTAAGGGCCGTGCTGATTTGACGTCATCCCCACCTTCCTCGCATCTTACGATGGCAGTCTCACTAGAGTCCTCAGCATGACCTGTTAGTAACTAATGATGAGGGTTGCGCTCGTTATGGCACTTAAGCCGACACCTCACGGCACGAGCTGACGACAACCATGCAGCACCTACACGGCGGCCCCGAAGGGAAGGCAGATCTCTCTGCCGGTCCGCCGCATTTCAAGCCCGGGTAAGGTTCCTCGCGTATCATCGAATTAAACCACATGTTCCTCCGCTTGTGCGGGCCCCCGTCAATTCCTTTGAGTTTCATTCTTGCGAACGTACTCCCCAGGTGGATTACTTAACGCTTTCGCTCAGTCGCTTACATTGTATCGCAAACAACTAGTAATCATCGTTTACTGCGTGGACTACCAGGGTATCTAATCCTGTTTGATCCCCACGCCTTCGTGCATGAGCGTCAGTAGTGGTTTAGTAAGCTGCCTGCGCAATCGGAGTTCCTCGTGATATCTAAGCATTTCACCGCTACACCACAAATTCCGCCTACTTCATCCACACTCAAGAAAGCCAGTATCGAAGGCACTTTTACAGTTGAGCTGCAAAATTTCACCGCCGACTTAACATCCCGCCTGCGCACCCTTTAAACCCAATAAATCCGGATAACGCTCGGATCCTCCGTATTACCGCGGCTGCTGGCACGGAGTTAGCCGATCCTTATTCGCAAGGTACATGCAAAGGAGGACACGTCCCCCACTTTATTCCCTTACAAAAGAAGTTTACAATCCATAAGACCTTCATCCTTCACGCGACTTGGCTGGTTCAGAGTTGCCTCCATTGACCAATATTCCTCACTGCTGCCTCCCGTAGGAGTCTGGACCGTGTCTCAGTTCCAGTGTGGGGGATAAACCTCTCAGTTCCCCTATCCATCGTAGCCTTGGTGAGCCGTTACCTCACCAACAAGCTAATGGAACGCATGCCCATCTTCAACCGATAAATCTTTAACAAATATTCCCATGCGGGACCCCTGTGTTATGGAGTATTAGTCCGTTTTTCAACGGGTTATTCCCCTGTTAAAGGTAGGTTGCATACGTGTTACTCACCCGTGCGCCGGTCGCCACCATCGTATTGCTACTCATGTGCTGCCCCTCGACTTGCATGTGTTAGGCCTATCGCTAGCGTTCATCCTGAGCCAGGATCAAACTCTTCGTTGTATATTTGTTATATGTCTTGAACTTTTCCTGCCCCTGTTGTGTCAACTACAGGAAAGACATCGACAAACAAAAAAACCGAATAGCCGGTGATCCTCAAACCCTCGATTCACGAATCTATTTCTTTTCCTTTTATGTTCTATTGAACGGGTACCAATATATATATTTTATATACTGCTTGTCATTAAAAAAACGTATATGAAAATCTTTCAAAGAACGATCAATTGCTTTCTACATCTACTTGTTTTCGGAAAGCGGATGCAAAGGTAGGGAAAGATTTCATTCCATCAAAACATTTTCACAACAAATTTGATAAAAAAATCAACTATTTTACAAAACCCAAAACAATGGCCTGACAATTAAAGAATTATTTAATTCATTTTTTTTGTATTTTTTTCCACTTTTCTGTTTTCATGGCAGACCGTTTTGCAAAAACGCGAAATCTGACACTGGGAATCACAAATTATGTGTATCTTGCACCGTTTTTCGTGTTACACTAAAACTACTGCAATAAGGATATTTTTTAATGAACGGTATTATAACTATATTGAAGCGCTTCTTGCCTCCCTACAAGAAATATGTGGTACTCTCCTTTCTTTTTAATCTACTCACCGCATTATTGAATGTTTTCTCACTGGCAACGATTATTCCGATACTTCAGGTTTTATTTAAAGTCAACGATAAGGTTTTTGAATTTATTCCCTGGGAAACAAAAAGTGTTTCATTGATCGATATTGTCCTGAATAACGGGAATTGGTACATGGCCCGGCTCATTGAAACCCATGGAGGCAGCACAACGCTCCTTTTTTTGGCGATTGCGCTTGTCGTTATGACTCTTTTTAAAACCGGTACAGCCTATTTCGGATCTTATTTTACCATCCCCATCCGGACAGGAGTAGTTAAAGACATCCGGAACAAAATCAACGATAAGATTCTGGTTCTTCCCATCGGTTTTTTTTCAGAAGAACGCAAAGGCGATATATTGGCCCGCATTTCAGGGGACGTCAACGAAGTGGAAAACTCGGTGATGAGCTCGCTTGATATGCTCTTTAAGAACCCCATCCTTATTCTGATCTATTTGATTACCATGATCGTTCTCAGCTGGCAACTTACCCTTTTTGTCTTTGTGGTATTGCCGATAATGGGGTATGTGATGGGAACCGTTGGCAAATCACTGAAAAGAAGTTCGTTTGAGGCCCAAAACAAATGGGGAGAACTTATGTCGCAAATTGAAGAAACCTTGAGCGGGCTAAGAATAATAAAAGCGTTTAATGCGGAAAGTAAAATCTCCAAACGATTCTATACGGGGAGTGATATGTTTAGAAAGATGTCCAACAGAATTGCACGACGGCAGTATCTTGCACATCCGATGAGTGAATTCCTGGGAACCCTTACCATCGCCATTGTCCTTTGGTTTGGCGGCTCACTTATTTTAAGCGGGAACGGGATTATTGATGCGGCCACTTTTATTTATTACCTCACCATTTTCTACAGTATTATCAATCCCATCAAAGAGTTCTCCAGATCGGCATATGCCGTACAACGAGGCCTTGCTTCCATGGAGCGTATCGACAAGATACTGGAGGCCCAGAACGACATAACAGAAATACAGCACCCGCAAAAGTTGAGTTTTAAAAATAACATACATTACCGCAATGTCTGGTTCAAGTACAACAAAGAGTGGGTATTGAAAGGGATCGATTTAAAGATTGAAAAAGGGAAAACGGTTGCGCTTGTGGGTCAATCGGGTTCCGGGAAGTCTACCATGACCGATCTTTTATCCCGGTTCTACGATATTCAGGAAGGAGGAGTTTTTATTGATAATATCAACATAAAGGATGTTACTTTACACGACCTTCGCTCAAAAATAGGCTATGTAACCCAGGAGGCCATTCTTTTTAACGACACGTTCTTTAACAACATTGCCTTTGGCCTAAAAGAAACAACTCCAGAAGAGGTTATTGAAGCGGCAAAAGTGGCCAATGCGCACGAGTTCATCATGGCCACTCAAGACGGATATCAGACCAACATCGGTGACCGGGGTGGAAAGCTATCGGGAGGACAACGTCAGCGAATAAGCATTGCGAGAGCGGTGTTGAAAAATCCGGAAATCCTGATCCTGGACGAGGCTACCTCGGCACTGGATACCGATTCGGAGCGATTGGTACAGGATGCTCTGGAGAAACTGATGAGAAACCGGACAACAATTGTTATTGCGCACCGGTTGTCAACCATAAAAAATGCAGACGAAATTTACGTTCTAAAGGAGGGACAAATCATCGAATCAGGCAGACACAATTCGTTGTATGAATTAAACGGCTATTATACAAAACTTTGCAATATGCAGGGAGATCTAAATTGAAAAAGCATCCTGTATCTTAACGCTTTCCTTGTCTTCCAGTTTCTCCAGTAACCGGTCTATAGCCTCGTAGGGAGAATTGATGCTTTGAAACTCCGGGACAATTTCTTTCATTTTTTTCACAGTACGCATATCGTCGTATTGATACGAAATCTCGATTAATCCCTCGATCTGATCCTTTACTTTTTCGTACTCATACTCACGCACCTGAGCAATCATAATCTTCTCATGATGGGTTTTAATGGTGTTTTCAGAGGCATTGAGCAATTCCTCGTATAACTTTTCACCGTGACGAAGGCCTGTAAATTCTATCTTTATGTTTTGAGAGCCCGACAACCGGATCATCCGTTTGGCCAGATCCAGGATCTTAACCGGCTTTCCCATATCGAAAAGGTAAATCTCACCGCCTTTACCCATGGATCCGGCTTCAAGGACCAACTGGCAAGCTTCGGGGATTGTCATAAAATAACGGATAATTTCAGGATGTGTAACCGTTAAAGGTCCTCCATTTTTAATTTGTTCTCTGAACAACGGGATTACCGAACCGTTTGACCCCAATACATTGCCAAAACGAGTGGTGATGAATTGGGTGGTCTTCTGGCCGTTCGCCTCAAGATGTCTCGACAAGGATTGAACATAAATCTCACTAATTCTTTTTGAACAACCCATTACATTTGACGGGTTTACTGCTTTATCTGTAGAGATCATAACAAATTTCTGAGCCCCGTATTTTACAGCCAGGTCGGCCAGAATTTTTGTCCCCAGGACGTTTGTCTGGATGGATTCAGAAACATTGTCCTCCATCATAGGGACATGTTTGTAAGCTGCCGCATGGAAAATGTATTGCGGGCGCGTCTTTGCAAAAATGCGCTCCATTCTTGTAGCATTGCCTACATCAGCAACAATTATGTTGGTATTTATATCGATCCATTTTTTCTGCAGTTCAAGCCTCATGTCATGTAGAGGGGTTTCTGCCTGATCGATCAAAATGATGTTGAAAGGATTGAATGAGGCTACCTGACGGACAATCTCGCTCCCGATGGAACCGGCTGCCCCTGTTACCATCACCCGCTTTCCTTCAATGTGAGCAGCGATCTCCATTAAGTTGATGTTAATGGGATTGCGGGGGAGCAGATCCTCAATCTGAATGTCTTTTAGCTGCTCTTTTCCTGTCAATGTCCCGTTCCATTCGTTAACGGGTGAAGTAGTCAACAGCGAAATATTGTGGTCCACGAAATTTTCCAGTAAAGGTGAATTTCTTATCTGATCCATCTTATGAGGGGAGACAATCACTGTCTTCACGTCTTTTGCTTCCAGTACCCTGAATAGGTTTTCGTTATTGGCATAAATAGTAAGTCCCAATAGGTTTTTACCTACCATATTGTCTTCATCGGTAATAAATCCCAATACTTTATACTTGAATTCCCGGTTTCCCCGGATCGCTTTTGCAAGACTAATACCGGCCTGCTTGGTGCCGTAAATAAAAATATTGGTGGCTTTCTGTGGCTTTCCGGTTATGGACTCATACACCTCTTTGACAACAATACGTGAGAAAATCATCAACAAAACATTCAACACATAAGTGGCAAAATGAATGGTATTGGAAATAGTGAAGGTGGGATCGACTTTTTTTATCACCATCAGGCAGATATACGATACAAAATAGCCCAGAGTCAATGCATATATGATCCGAACAAGATCGGAAAAAGCCGAAAAGCGCAAAACCCCGCTAAAGGTTTTGAAAATTAGGAACGAAAAGACATTAAAGAATACCAGAACGAATGTTGTTGTTATCCCATCTGCCTTGACTTGCGTCGTAAGTCCTTCAAAACCGAAACGCAAAAAATACATGGTCAGGGTTGAAAACAATATAATGAGAATGTCTATTATCAGGATAGACATGCGGGACAAGACCCTGTTGGATAAGTAATTCTCTAAGAATTTATTCATAACTGCACTCAAAGATCAACGACAGCACATTTAAAATCATTAAATATACTGCAAGTTTATGAAGAATTGTGATGTTAAAGAAAATGTTTATCTGAATTTCAAATTGCTGAGTAGTTATTCCACAATAATCTCATTCTGACAAACAATCATATTCATTTTAATATCTCCCTGACTTACAGGAATATTATCAAAAACCTGGAAATCAAAGCATATAGCTGTCTTAGGAGCCTTTATCTTTGGCAATAATCTGTCGTAAAAGCCTTTTCCCCTACCCAACCGGTTTAGTGTGCGATCAAAAGCCACACCCGGGACAATTACCAAATCTATTTTATCGTATTCAGATTCCGGGAAAGTATCGCCCACCGGTTCTTTAATTCCATAAGCGGAAGTCGACATACTTTCTTCAGAGACAAATTTTTTCAAAATTAATTCACCATTATTAACCACCGGCAGAAGAAAATGTTTTTGTAAACCGTGTTTTTTTAGCCATTCATGCGTATTAACTTCATCCGACATGCTGTAATAGGCCAGAACATTTTTTGCGTTCTGAAATACCTCAGTAAGTTCAAGTGTTGATATAACCTCTTCCGAGAAGTTTAACAGTTCTCTTTGAGAATACGATTGCTTTTTCTTAGCAATCCTTTCACGAAGTCTTTTTTTTTGCTCTGTTATATTCATCTCCTCTACACGTAAAATAACGAGCCAAATTCCTTGGGAACAGGAAAGCTGACCCTCAGGCCCAGCGAAATGGACTTATACCTTTCCTGCACCACAGATTCGGGCTTCGCCAACCCTCTCTCAATAAAATCCACTGCATTTTTCATCAACACATCGTCCTGCATGTATACGGAGAAATAGCTTTCCTCACCGAAGAAGTTCCTAACAATATAGGCAACTAAATGTCGCTCGAACAGCTTCCTGGATTCTTCTATATAATAGGGCCTTGGCCGGACTCCTTTGTTGTCAGCGTAACTTACTAGATTCATCAGCAGAGGCTGCTTGTACAGGTGACGAGCAAGGTCTTCTGCTGATTGAAATTCACTCAATTTATGCTTATGCATATCTGAATAGGTCACAGCATACTCTTGAATGAAATCCTTGTTTGCGATCGTATTAAAATAAGAATTCATGCCGATTGTGTCACGGGCAATAAAGACATCCGGCATTATACCGTCACCTCCGAAAACTGTTCGCCCTCCTTCAGTTTTAAAGGGAATGAGGGTAGACGCTGTATCGGAATTTACGTAATCGCCTTGCATATATCTGTTCAATGCTTCCAGCTCGTATTCATCGTACTTCCCTTTTTCATATTTGCGTTGAATAGAACGTCCAGACGGTGTATAATAACGGGCAACGGTAAGACGCACAGCGGATCCATCGGGAAAATTTCGCTGGCTTTGTACCAATCCTTTTCCAAAAGACCTCCGTCCCATCACCAATCCTCGATCATTATCCTGAATAGCACCGGCAAAAATTTCACTTGCGGATGCACTTAATTCATCAATCAAAATGACGACATCGTCTTCTTTACTCGTTCCCGAACCATTAGCATAACTGTCCTGCCTGGGAAAGTTCCGTCCGTCAGCATAAACAATCAAATCCCCTTTATGAAGAAATTCATTCACCATGGCAACAACAATTTCCAACGAACCACCGCTGTTACCTCTCAGATCGATCACGAAAGAATGTGCCCCCTGGCTTTTGAGTTTAGACAGTGCCGATATAAACTCATTGAAAGTGTTGAATCCGAATGTGCCCACCTTGATATATCCGATGGTGTTGGTTTGCATATAAGCAGCCTGAACACTGTTCATGGGAATGTCTCCACGAGTTACGGTTATGTCAATCAGTTTTGTATCATCGTTTCTTTTAATTCCCAGTTTTACTTCGGATCCTTTTTCACCACGAAGCTTTTGCAGTACATCGGCGTTTGTAATTTTCCGCCCTGCAATCAGCGTGTCATTGACATTGACTATCCTGTCCCATTGCTGTATACCTGCCGCCTCCGAGGGACCGCCAGGCACAATACTTGTCACTACGATCGTATCGCTTAATACATAAAAACTAACACCAATCCCCGAAAAATGGCCCTCCAGATCTTCGTTTAAACGCTTCATTTCGCTGGCAGAGATATAAGCCGAATGTGGATCGAGTTCCTGAACAATTTTGGGTAGCGCCTCCTCCACAAGCTGACGAATATTCACGGTGTCTACATACGATTTGTTGATATAGTTAAATATGGCATCAATCTTACCGGTTCCATCCACTTTTCCCGTATTCCCAAATTGCGAATAGATGCTTCCTATAAGAATTCCCAAAGCAATACCCAATCCAACCCATAAAGGAAGCCACGTTTTTATTTTTTTTTCAGGACTCATTATCTTATTCTTGCAACTTAATTTTTCACAAATCAACCGAAATCAACTCTATATCAGCCCTTCTAAGTAATTCTACACCATCGCTCAGTCTGTAAGAATCGGCATAAACGACTTTCCGGATACCTGCCTGAATAATCAGCTTTGCACATTCGATACAGGGAGAAGACGTCACGTACAACGTTGCTCCTTCACTACTGTTGTTGGACCGGGCCACTTTGGTTATGGCATTTGCCTCGGCATGAAGCACATAAGGCTTTGTTACGTTATCCTCATCTTCACAAACATTTTCAAATCCCGATGGTGTTCCGTTGTATCCATCGGATATTATCATCTTGTCTTTTACCAAAATGGCACCTACCTTACGGCGTTTACAGTATGAATTTTCTGACCAGATAAATGCCATCCGCATGTATCGCTTGTCCAGTTCGAGCTGTTTTGTATCTGTCATTATACTTTGCTAACTGCTATTCTATCGCTTTTAAACTCATATCCAAGCTTTTTACCGAATGGGTAAGCGCGCCTACAGAGATATAATCCACACCACACTCCGCATATTGACGGATAGTTTCAAAGGTAATTCCGCCCGACGATTCCAGTTCAACGCGCCCGTCCACAATCTTCACCGCTTCACACGTTTGTTCGGGCGTGAAATTATCCAACATGATCCTATCGACCCCTCCCACCGCAAGGGCTTGGTTAAGCTCATCGAAGTTACGTACTTCAATTTCTATGTTGAGTTGTTTGTTTTTTTCCTTCAAATATTTTTGTGCTCCACGAATGGCGTTTTCTATACCGCCTGCAAAATCCACATGATTGTCCTTCAGCAAAATCATATCGAACAGACCGATACGGTGGTTCTCCCCTCCGCCAATTTTTACGGCCTGCTTCTCCAGCATTCGCATCCCAGGTGTGGTTTTGCGTGTGTCGAGGACTTTTGTTTTTGTTCCTTCGAGTAATTTCACATATTTTCCAGTAGTAGTGGCTATCCCGCTCATACGCTGCATAATGTTGAGTACCAACCGTTCGGTTTGCAGCAACGATTGGACTTTTCCCGATACAATGAATGCAACATCTCCGGGCTTAACGTATGTTCCGTCATTAATAAGAACCTCCACGACTAATCCTTCGTCGAAACGATGAAAAATCGTCCTGGCAACTTCCACTCCTGCCAAGATACCTTCTTCCTTAATCAAGAGCCGGGCTTTCCCGAAAGCTGTTTCGGGAATGCTGCAGAGTGTGGTATGATCGCCGTCGCCAATATCCTCGGCAAAAGCCAGATCAACGAGTTTGTCCGTCAATTTTTTTAATTCCATTCAAGCTAAATTGGGTTGCTCACTAACAATAACAAAATTCATCCCGTATTGTTAAGAAAACTTGTAAATTGTGAATGCAAAAATATAAAAATAAAAGGTTATATTTGCACTCTGGTTGCTAATTTTACGTAAAAAAAATGTATTAATAAAAGATGAAGGTTGTTTTGCTGTCCCTTGGAAAAACCGATGAGGATTTTTACGTTCAGGCGATGGATATATTCAGGAAAAGATTAAGTCATTACCTTCCTTTCGATCTGGAATTTGTCCCGGATGTGAAAAACACAAAAAACTTATCGGAAAAAGAGCAAAAGAACCTCGAAGGGGAAGCCATGCTGAGCCGGATTCAACAGGGCGATTATGTCGTTCTGCTGGATGACAAAGGGAAACAATACTCTTCTGTGGAATTTTCCCGCTATATTGAGAAGAAGTCGCATTCCGTCCCTAAACGGCTTGTTTTTGTTGTTGGGGGGCCTTATGGATTTCCGGACGAAGTGTACAGGCGTGCCAACGAAAAGTTGTCGTTATCGAGAATGACTTTTACGCACCAAATGGTTCGACTGGTGTTTGTGGAACAACTCTACAGGGCAATGACTATCTTGAATGGTGAACCGTATCATCACGAATAATGGAGAATGTTTCATGAAAAAGAAGGCAATAATCCTTTTCTTGTTTTTAGTGTCTGTTTCCGTTTCCGCGCAGGAAATTACCGGAAGCTGGAGCGGAACGCTAAACGTTATGGGAAACAAGCTGCCCGTCGTTTTCCACGTCTCTAAAACCGACAGTTCTTACTCCACAACCATGGATAGCCCCGCACAGAACGCATTAGGGTTGCCCACTTCAAAGACTTCTTTTGTTGAAAATAAACTCGAGATTGTAGCAACAGGATTGGGCATTTTTTATCAGGGAACATTAGAGGGAGATTCCATATTGGGAACGTTCAATCAGGGCGGGATACCCTTCCCTTTGGTTCTCAAGTCGACTGGTAAACCGGTCCTAAACCGCCCACAGGAACCCCAACCCCCATTTCCGTACAAAACGGAAGAGGTGAAATTCATCCATAAAAAAGACAGCATTGAACTTGCCGGGACACTCTCTGTCCCCGATTCTGCAGGAACATTCCCGGCAGTGATACTGATTGCAGGCAGCGGACCACACGACAGGGACGAAACCATTTTCGGGCACAAACCGTTCTTGGTGATTGCCGATCATCTGACGCGAAAAGGATTCGTCGTACTCAGGTACGACAAACGCGGCACAGGACGGTCAACAGGTTACTACCCAATAGCCACCACGCAAGATCTTGCGACGGATGTTGCTGCTGCCGTGGAATATTTGAAGGCACGAGAAGAGGTAGATAAATCGGCCATTGGCCTTATTGGACACAGCGAAGGCGGTGTGATCGCGCCCATGGTGGCATCGAAAAACCGGGACATCAAATTTATCGTCCTTATGGCAGGAATGGGAGAACGAGGGATTGAAACCATAATGGAGCAAAACCGTATGGCACTGGAACTGCTCAATATAGAACCCGAAAACAGCGATCAGTCATTAAAGGCGATACGCCAGATGCTTGAAAGCCTTTCGGAATGGAAAGGGACAGAAGCAGACCGGGTAGCATTGCGTGACCAGCTTTCGCAACTTTGGGAACAGTACCCTATTCTCGTTAAAATGAAACTCAAAAAGGATGCTTTTATCCGCGACCAGTTCAACACGATCGCCACCCCCTGGTACCGCCAGTTCCTTGCATTGGATCCGGCGGAATACCTGAAAAAGGTAAAATGTCCGGTGCTGGCAATTAATGGCGAAAAAGACACACAGGTGCTGGCTGAAAAAAATTTAGGAGCTATAAAATCGGCTTTGGACAAGGGGCGAAATTACAGATACGAAACAAAAACGTATCCCGGGCTGAATCATCTTTTTCAAGAATGCGAAACCGGTCGTGCCGATGAGTATGGAAAAATCGAACAGACTCTTTCGCTGGATGTTTTGTCGGATATCACGTTTTGGATAAGAAAACAACTAAATAACTAACCGAATGGCTACAAAAAAACAAATTTTCACGGCAATGTGGGCGATTATCGTTGTCATAGCGATTGCCTCCATTGTCTGCCTGATTGTGCTTCCGAAATGGAAAGGCATTTTCCTGGCAAGCGGGGGCGGCTTCCTGATCGTGAATATTTTTATATCCATGTTTTTTATCCAGAACAATTATCGTGATAAAAAATAGCGGGGATCAGTTTTTCGTCAGTTTTTCCAGGTTTATATAAGCCGACAACAGATCGTAGGCGGCTTGCAAGTATTCCTGCAAGGCATTTTGTTCACGCAATTTTTCCGATAAAAATTCACTTTCGAGCGTGTAGCCTTTTTGCAACTGTGCCTGTTTTGCCACTATATTTTGGGTTATCAATTTCATGTTCGATTGTTTCAACCGGTAAGTATTTTTACAGGTTTCCAACCGGGCCAGCTCTCTCGATAATTCTCCCAACCGGTTATTCTTTACATCCCGCAAATTTTCACGCTCAAGCTGCTCCTGTATGCGTAACCGGGAAACCTCTTTTGCCGTGCTCAGCGATCGCGAAATGGGAATCCGAAGCGAAAGAGCCACAAAACTGTTCCCGAACCACCTGTTGGTGTTTCCCAACTTCAACTCTTTCCCGAAATAATTGGCTCCATAATATCCCGATAACGACAACGACGGCGCATATTTCCATAGTGCATTTTTTGTCTTGATCTCAGACAGCGAAACCAACTCAGCCTGGCGGCGTTGTGAAAGAGGGTTTTCGCCGCTTAACACTTTGCCTGACATCATTTTGGAATAAAGCGACTGAATATCATCCGACAACCGTAGCTGATCCAACTTGTCTTCGTCCGGTTCTACTCCCAAATACATCAACAGGTTTATTCTGGAGTTGTGCTGGATATTTTTGGCCTGATGGAAGCGGGCGAGCGAAGCGTTATAATTCATTTCCGCATTGTTCTTGTCTACCAGCGAAACCTTTTCACGCCGGTAAAGATCTTCTATCTCCCGTGATAACGCGGCGTAATAAACCGTATCGGCAGTTATTGCGTCCAGCTGGGTCTGCGCAATCGCACAGTCGATATAGGCCTGTGAAACAGTGGCTCGCAACTCGTTTTCAGCAATTCTGGAATCAAGCTGACTGATTTTCAACTGCTTTTCCTGCTCTGATTTTAATCCCGCTGTTTCGGGATTGAAAATATCGAACGTAACATTTAGCCCCGCTCCCGAACTCCACGGCGTGTTGAAACGCATATACATCAACTCGTCTTCCGGTGCCGAAGGATTGATCATTGATGCAGGGATGGGTGTTGACGGAATAATAATGTTCCGCCGCAGATCGGATGTAACATAAATGTCAGGCAGGTAATCCAGTTTTACTTGCGAAAGCTTGTATCCGGCCTGTTGTTCTTTCAACTGTTGCGCGATGAACGTCGGCGAATGATCGAGCGAGTACTTTACGGCCTCTTCCAGCGTCAGTGCATTTAGATTTATCTTTTTCTCCTGGCCCAAAACGGATAAAACGGATACAATCCATGCAAGAGAAAGTATATATGTTTTTTTCATTGTAATGTTTTTGTGAACTTGAAATCTTTATCTGAATACCGATGACGGCTCTACTTTTTTTAGTTTTTGGATGGAAAACATGGAGCTGGCTACCGCAATGATCAGGGTAACGAAAAATAAAAATGCTAAAAACTGAGGGGAGAGATTGATGATGAGTCCGGCTTTAGCCATTCCAAATTTTGTCCCGACCAAAAGAAGCAACGAAACCGCAAACCCCACAACTGCATAAATAAACGACTGGGTTATAACCAAAAGAGTAATGTGTCTACCGGTAGCACCAATGGCTTTCAACGTTCCGTAATCCTTGATCCGGTCGTAAGTGGCGGAATACATCGTCAGCCCGATGATAAAAAATCCACTCACGATAGCAAAAATGACCAACGTTCCGAAACTCATACCCATATTGTTCGCCGTCATTACATTTATTACGGTAGCATTTTTGAGTTCTTCCGACCGCCATGCACGCAGGTCTGGAGCAACGGTATTTATCCGTTCGATGACCTCATCGATTTTCGACTCATCCTTTACCGTCACAATAACTGCGTTGACTGCATCTTCCGAAAAGCCGGAATAGTAACGTGCCGTGGCATCGGTTGTATAAAGCATCGGGCTCGAAAAGCCTTTGGCATTTTTTGTCGTAGCCCCTACAGTAACATTTTTTCCGCTGATCTCGAAACTTGTGCCCTGTTTTACGTCATAACCGAATGTCTTGTTGTCGTAAAAATCGGTGGAAACCGTTCCCTGAAGGAACAGATTGTTCGTGGAACCGGAGTTCAACAGTGATTCCGACGGGCCTGCAGCCAGTTCGGGATACTCGCTTCCAATAATTATTGCCGGCGAACTTTCTCCGTTATCGAATCGGACACTGACATTAGCCATCACCATCCCGTGCGCATCGTCAATCCCTTCTATACTCCTCAGCTGGTTCACCCAACGCTTGTCAAACGGCGAAAGAATATTAGCATTGTTGGTAAGTCTGTTCACGACAAAGACCTGAGAATATTCGGGTTTGGCGTTGTTTATCACACCACCGATAAGTGTTGTGAGGTAAAAGAAAATGCCCAGCTCCAGCCCAATCAGGTAGATACTGATAATAATCCCCAGCAGAATCCCCGTACTTTTGGATTTCTCGAATCGAATGAATTTATAGGCTGTTGCAAACACGTCAACTCAATTTAAATGAATCATACATTCAACCTTAGTATCGATAAGCAAATTGGTGTCTTTGTCGATCGAAATTTCAATCTCGCGTACACGGCGGTCCTGCAAATCTTGTCCGCTGTCGGAAAAGAGCGATTTCTTCTTTAAATCGGGCGAGATACTGAGGATTTTCCCTTGTGCCACCGGTTGAGGATTTCCCGCAACCCTTATCTCACACGATTGCCCCAAAGCCAGGCGGTTTGAGAACATCTCGTCTATCTCAGCCTGTACGATAAGCGGGGCGTCAGGAGCCAGCATCATATACGTTTCATACCTGTTCACGGCTTCGCCTTTTTTCGGAAGAACGTCTAGTACAATTCCGTCCATGGGTGCACGCAAGGATGTCCGGCTTAACTCTTCTGACCTCATATTTTTCTGCGAAACAATTTCGCGAAGCAGAGACTCCTGCAACAAAATATCGTTTTGAAGTTTCTCCTGACCTTGTTTTTCTAAATCGTAATCGTTTTGAAGGTTACGCACATTTTCGCCGGTTACCGCCCCCGCATCAAACAGTTCACGGGCATCGTTCAGTTTTCGCTCTTTTTCCCGTAACCGGGTCAGGCCTTGCTCTTTCATCAGCTCTGCCGATTGTATGGATTTTTGCTGCGTGACTAACCGGCTGTTTATTTCGCTCAACGCCAGCGATGCATCGGTATTGTCAAGGGTAAGCAGTAAATCGCCGTATTTCACCTTGTCACCTGTCGCCACAGCTATTTCAACAACAATACCTGCAACAGGCGAAGCCAGTTTACTGACGCCGCCTTGTGGTACTATTTTCCCAATACCAACGGCCACTGTCACGGGACTCACTTCTACGGAAACCCTGTTTTCGGTTTTGTTACCGCAGCCCACGAGCAACAAAATGAGAAAACAGCCAATGAATAGTTTTTTCATTTGTATCTTGTTTTTAATTAATGATCAAATTCTTCTTCAAACGGCGTATCGCTTATTTTCCCTTCCGAAACGTAAATGGTCCGGTCTGCATATTTCTTTAAGCGTGTATCGTGGGTAACAATAATCACGGCACGGTCTTCGCGTGAAAGCGCTTTTAACATATCCATCACCAAGACGGCACTTTTGTGATCGAGTGAGGCCGTGGGCTCGTCACAAAGAATAAGTTTCGGATCGGAAACCAAGGCGCGCGCAACGGCAATTCGCTGTTGTTGTCCACCGCTGAGGTTTCGGGGCAGGTTCTTTACCCGCGACTGCATATCAAATTTCCGGATGATTGACAGCGATTTTTGCTTGGCTACCTTTCGTGATTCGCCTTTGAGGAGAAGTGGTTGCATCACATTCTCAAGAGCATTGAGCGGAGCCAGAAGATTAAAGCCTTGAAATACGAACCCGATTTCGTTTAGCCGGATTTTCGCCAGTTCTGCCTCTGATAAATGATTCACACACGTATCTCCCAGCCAGACGTTACCGGTTGTGGGATAAATGACGCATCCGAGCAACGAGAGCAAGGTTGTTTTTCCAGAACCCGAAGGACCAACAATCAGGGTTACTTCGCCTTTATTGAATACAGTAGTGGAAGGAGCCAAAGCCACTATCGTGGTGTCTCCCGTTTTGTATTCCTTACCCGCCTCTTCAATTCTTGCTGCAACTTCCATCTCTACTGAATTATTAGAGCACAAATATAATACATTTTCGTACTATATGCTATTTTAAATCAGGATATTTTGTATATTAACACAAGATTTAGTACTTTTACGTACAAATTTATTCGTTTATGAAATCAAAAAAATTGTTGCTCGAGATAATTGAATTACTGGATCAGTTTGAGAAAACAACTCAATCAACCGAAGTAGAACTTTTGCTGAATGACTTTATTCTTTTTCTGCAACAGAGACGGACAATCAAAGAGAACAGAAACGACACGGTACGTATTGCGCAAAACATAAGTTTCCTGCACCGGTATTCCAAGTTCTACATCAAGAAAGCCCTGAAGGGATCACTGCTCCAAACAGTCGATGAATACACCTACCTGGTAGCATTGTTTAATGAAGAGAGTTTGTCCAAGACAGAGATCAACAACAGGAATGTGATTGAAAAAACTTCAGGCAATGAAGTTATGCGGCGACTTCTGAAAGCGAAGCTTATCGGTGAGCGCCGCGACGAGGAAGACAAGCGCAGGATGCGTGTTTTTATAACCGATAAAGGGAGGGCGGAACTGACGAAGGTTTTTCCCGGGTTGTGGAAGTCTGCCACGATGTTATCCGACGTACTTGCGCCACCGGAAAAAGAGTCGTTTTTGCAGGCATCCGATAAACTTTGTGATTTCCACAAAAACATTTTTATCCATTGCAAGGAGGAGGAGATTGATAGTTTAATATCCAAACTGCCTTTAGTCAATCGGGAAAATCCGTAAATTCGAAGCTCAGGCTGTCAAAGATTTCTTTTTTGGCGGCATCACCCGAAGTTTGAAGATCCTGAATCCCGTCCAAAATCTTTTTTGAAAACGACTCCGCAGTCCTGCCTAGAAAAGTCAATGCACGTTGTGCGGAGAGACGAAGGAAGTAGGACCCGGCACTCAAGTCTGAAATCATTTTTTCCATAATCTCGTTTTGGTTTGTCTTATTGACCAAACCCGACTTCACAATCAACAACCGGGCAAACAACCAGTAACCGCTGGTCCGGACTTCTTCATCTTTCGAATCTGTCCATTTTTGCACCAGCTTGTCCGCAAAGTCTAGTTTCTGGAATAAATTCATAGATACCTGTTCCCGAATTTCGTGATTGGGAATTTCTTTCACCCATTCATCGGCTTTATCCATATCGAATTCATGAACAGGATACAACATCGTTGCCAATATCTTTAACTCACGGGTTTCCTGTCTCCACAAGAGTTCAGCCAATTGAGCATCAATGGGATATCTTTTGGAAAGTTCACGCAGCCGGGGAACATCCACACCAAAATTCAGCTTGTAATGCAGTCCCTTCTCCCGCATACTCTTAGAAGCGATACCATTCATGGAACGGCGTAAATCCGTTCTGATCTGTTGCAATATCTCATCCATATCTGCTTGTCTGATAAGAATTTTGAGTGCAAATATAGCCTTAAAACCGGATATTTTCAACAATTTTGTTATCTTTGCATCCACAAAACTTCAAAACCACAAAAAGATGAGATTATTGTTAATCAGCAACTCCACGAATCCAGGAGAAGCTTATTTGGATTATCCCAAAGAGCACATTAAGAATTTCCTGGGCGACAGAGCCAAAAACGCTATTTTTATACCTTATGCGGCCGTCACGTTCTCTTACGATGAATACGAAGAAAAGGTGAACAACAGGTTTGCCGAAATCGGACATCACGTAACCGGTATTCACCGGTTTATCAATCCCGTAGAGGCTATTGAAAATGCTGACGCAATAGTGGTCGGGGGTGGGAACACCTGGCAATTGGTGAAAATTCTTCAGGAAAAAGGATTGATGAAGGTCATTCGGAAGCGCGTAAAGAAAGGAACACCGTATATCGGGTGGAGTGCTGGCTCAAACATTGCCTGTCCCACGCTGAAAACCACTAATGACATGCCTATTGTGGAGCCGGATAAATTTAAAACGCTCAAGCTGGTTCCGTTTCAGATAAACCCGCATTACCTGGATGATCATCCGGCCAACCACGGTGGAGAAACCCGCGAGGTGCGCATCAACGAATTTATCGAAGTCAATAGAGATCTTTTTGTCGTTGGACTGCGCGAAGGAACAATGTTATTGCTGGAAGACAAGGAACTGGTTCTTGTCGGAGAACGTAACGCACGTATTTTTAAATTCGGGCAAGAGCCCAGGGAGCTGTCCCACGAAGATGATTTCAATTTCTTACTTTCATAAACAGTCCATTTATGACTCAGCATCTACACCTTACAGGAACAAAAAGCCGTAAATTTACCATAACAGATTTCCTACACGACAGTCGTGCAGTTGGCGTACTGCTCCTGCTTTGCACAACAGCATCACTCATTTTAACCAATTTACCCGGCATCGGCGAAAGCTACAACCATTTTTGGGAAACGGAAATTCCATTCTTACATTCCATACATTTACCACACAGCATCCTGCACATAATAAACGATGCCTTAATGGCGTTATTTTTCTTTCAGGTGGGCATGGAAATCAAGCGTGAAACAGTTATAGGCGAGCTCTCTACACCAAGTAGAATGATGCTACCGATGGTTGCCGCATTGTTTGGCGTTATTTTCCCGGCAATCATTTTCTTAACAGCCACCAAAGGAACGATTTATCAGTCGGGGTGGGCCATTCCCGCAGCAACAGACATTGCTTTTTCCCTGGGAATTTTAAGTTTATTGGGAAAATCTGTCCCGCACTCGATGAAAATCTTTCTTACCGCACTCGCCATCATTGATGACCTCTGTGCTATCCTGATCATTGCTTTCTTTTACGGAAGTCAACCTGAGTTTATGTGGCTATTGGGAGTTGCAGCGTGTATTATACTGATCGTACTGGTAATAAAATATTTACGAAATCCCCTATCCAGAATCTTATATCTTTCACTCGGAGTAGTGATGTGGTATTGTATGTATCAATCGGGTATTCACGCTACTTTTGCAGGGGTGATTCTATCCGCATTGCTTCCTGTAAAAAAGATTCCGGTCTATGAAAAAGTACTTTTGTTTCCTGTCAACTTCCTTATCATTCCCATTTTCGCGTTGGCCAATACCAGCATATTTATCAACGGCTCGGCTATAGCTAATTTGTTGGGCGAATTATCCATCGGGATTATTCTTGGTTTATTAATCGGAAAGCCGGCAGGTATTTCATTGGCTGTGTATTTAATGACAAAAACGCGAATCATCAAGCTGAAAACCAAACCAAACTGGATGTTATACATAGGTGTGGGTATCCTCGCCGGAATAGGTTTTACGATGTCAATTTTTGTATCGATGCTGGCATTCGACGACAAATCCCTGCAAGACACCGCTAAACTGGCAGTACTGGTAGCATCTACTTTATCGATGATAATTGGGTATACCTGGCTGAGAATAGCCCTAAAGAAAAAAAAGGAGGAAAAGCTGGAGAATCTTTCACCGGAAGAGATGATCGCCGGATAAAACGAAAAAAAGCTGTTCGGATGAGCAGCTTTTTGTTAAATATCTGGTGTAAATTGTAGTTGAAGTAAAGCATTCGGATCAGTTACCGATCGCGATGCTATCACAGAGATACTGGCCTGCGGTTACGCAAGCTTGATTTCAATGTTCTGATCCTGCTGATTCGATTAGTCTGATATACAGCAGATCCTTTGTTGATATTTTGTTCCAAATACTTGATTTGAGACAAAATGTCTTCTTTTGTAAGGTTTTTGATGTTCATAATTTTATCCTTTCTTTAAAAGTTATGATTTATCGGCAACCGTTTACAAGAAACTTTTTTCAGAATAATGTTGATAACCTAAAATTGATTTCTAATAACTCGCTTGCCATTAAAATCAGTACAAAGATAGAGAAAAATATGTTATAAAACATATTTTCTTGATAGATTTTTCACCGCCCATCATAGATAAAGACTATAGATACGTAAGAGTTTAAAGTTCCAGACCTGTACCTTTGGCCTTTTCCTCTTCCAAAATCTGCTTCATAAATTTCACCATCAACGGATTTTCTACGGCCACATTATCGTATTCTCCTCTGTCAATGGAGATATTGTACAATTGGTCTTCAGAATTATTTCCCAACTCGGTATTGGTATGTGCAGAATATACATTTCCCTTGTTCGGCTCTATATATTTCCAATCACGGGTCAGCAATGTCAAAGAACCGGCAGACCCAATAATATAATCCCTTCCTTTAGGGTCATTGCCCAACCAGGCGGGAAGGTGTTTCTGTGTATCGAATTGCCCGGCTTCGGCAATATCTATTCCCACAAGTTCGGCAAGGGTGCCCAGCATATCTATCTGGGATACCAACGCGTCGGAAACTCCCGGACGGACGTTTCCTGTCCAGTGAACAATAAAGGGCACGCGTGTCCCCGCTTCAAATGTGCTGTATTTTCCACCCCGGAAAGGACCCCACGGTTTATGATTTTTAAGTTTTTCGACAGCTTCATCCTGATATCCGTCATCCACCACAGGACCATTATCGCTGGTGATGATAATAAGCGTATTATCGTAAACTCCGGCTTCTTTGAGAGCACGAACCACCTCACCCACCGACCAGTCGAATTGTAAAATAGCATCGCCCCGATATCCCATATCGGTCTTCCCGCGAAAACGCCCGTGCGGATAACGAGGCACGTGAATATCGTTAGTCCCAAAATAAAGAAAGAAAGGGTTATCCTTATTACGCTCAATAAATCGAATGGCATGTACCGTGATGCTGTCGGCTATGTTTTCATCCTCCCAAAGTGCCGACTTCCCGCCTTTCATAAACCCGATACGAGAAATTCCGTTTACTACTGCCATGTCGTGTCCGTGGCTCGGTTTCAGTTTCGTCAGCAATTCGGGATTGTCTTTTCCGGTGGGTTCGCCGGGGAAGTTTTTGGTGTAACTCACTTCTATCGGGTCTTTGGGGTCTAACCCCACGGCTCGCTGGTTTTCCATGTACACGCACGGTACGCGGTCGCCCGTTGCCGCCATGATGTAGGAATAGTCAAATCCGATTTCTGCCGGCCCGGGAGATACCCTTTCGTTCCAGTTTTGTTTCCCGGTTTCGGCGCCCATTCCCAAATGCCATTTGCCCACGGCACCGGTGGCGTATCCGGCTTCCTTCATCATCTTGGGTAACGTGTATCTGTCTGGTTTAATGATAAGTGCGGCATCTCCGGCTGCAATACCCGTTCCTTTCCGGCGCCACGGGTATTCTCCCGTAAACAGGCCGTACCGGGACGGCGTGCTGGTGGCTGCGGCCGAATGGGCGTTTCTGAACCGCACGCCGTTGTTGGCGAGCGCGTCCACATAAGGGGTTTGCACGCGTGTGGCCCCGTAGCACGAAAGATCGCCGTAACCGATATCGTCGGCGTAAATGAGGACAATATTGGGTTTCTGCTGAGCATATAAAGCAGAAAAGGCCGTGGCTCCAAAAGCCAATATTCTAATTTTTTTATCCATACCGGAATTAAATTTATTATTGGTCAAGACTAAAAACGAATGAACTTGACATCTTGTTTTTCAGATAATCCTCAGTAAAGATACTCATGTTTTTCCTGTTTTCACTAAACAAATCGGTTAAAACGGATCTAGTCTGCGATAGCTTTTCCTAATTACCCTTCTTCAGCCTGCTACCTGCAATTGCCAGCAACATGCCGACAGTAAAAATAACGAGTGTTCCCAGAACAATGGTTAAATAATTGTGAAAAACGGTTTGTTTGCTTAACGACATCCAAGCAATGAGCAATACGCCGCAAATCACTCCTACAAAAGCATATGACCCTTTTATCCCACGAGCTATATATCCCAGGAAGAATAACCCCAGCATGCCTCCGCTGAAAATTGCCGCCATGCTCCACCAAGCATCCAACGCGCTCTTCACAGACATCATGGCTAATCCCACACCTACTCCCAATGCTCCCAGGATGACTGATGTGGCGTGCAGGATATTCATTTTCCTCTTTTCGTCGGCTTCACTGTGAGAAGTCACATTAAAAAAATCGGTTAATACAACCGTTGCAGAGCTATTTATGCTGGTAGAGACCGTACTCATTCCTGCAGCAAATATGGCAGCGATCAACAGGCCGGTAAATCCTGCCGGCAAGCCATTCACGATAAAATAGGGAAATACCTGGTCTCCGGTAACCGTTTCCGGAAGCAAACCGGGCTGGGTTTTATAATAAACGAACAACGCCGTGCCAATAAAAAAGAACAATAAACTGACGGGTACATACAAAAGGCCGCCAAAAAGGGCCGAAAAGCGTGCGCTCTTCTCATTTCTGGCCGTCTTATACCGTTGCACATAATTCTGATCAATGCCGTAGTTCTGAAGATTAATGAACAGCCCGTATATGAGTGTTACCCAAAACGTGGGCTCATTCAAAGTCAATCCCAAACTCCCCAGGGAGAATTTATCGTACTCCATTCCGATACGCAACAGTTCGTTACCTCCTCCAGGCATGGATACCATAAGGATTACCAGACAGGCCAATGCCCCGGCAATCAGAATCAATCCTTGTATGGCATCGGTATAAACAATCGCCTTGATTCCTCCTAAAGCCGCATATAACACTACGCAGACTCCTGTCAGGATAATAATCAACGGGATGCTCCAGCCCAGCATGGCATTGAGCGGAAGCGCCAGTAGAAACAGGACAGAGCCGATACGGGCAATTTGTGTTAACAAGTAACAACTCGAAGCATACAATCGGGCCCATTTTCCAAAACGCTCTTCTAAAAAACTGTAAGCTGACGGGCTGTTGATACTCCGGTAGAAAGGGACAAAATACCTTGCAGCAAAAAAGATAGCAACCGGAATGGACAGACTGAATACAAATGAATTCCAGTTTCCTGTATATGCATTGCCGGGCAGTGCCAGAAAACTGATGCTACTTACGTACGTGGCAAAGATAGACATCCCAACCACAAATCCAGACATCCCCTTTCCTGCGGTCATAAAATCACCAGCGGTTTTATTTTTCCGCAAAAATGAACTCCCGAACAGTACAGTTCCTAGGGTAAAAACAAGAAAAATAACGATATCAATAACGGTTAACTGCATAAAGTATAATTAATCTAAAGTGTTTTCTATTGCAAAACCTGTTGCCTTTACTTCCATTTTCCAGGATCGAAAATGGTGGATGCGATGTACCGGTACGGGGTTGAATCTTCATCGTTCGCATTGTTCCAGTAGTAGATCAATACCAATTTCCCGTCTGGTCTTTGTACCATGCGCGGATAACCGGCATCGCGGTTGGCGCCGTCGCCGCTTCTGAGCACAACCTCATCGCTCCAGCTTTCTCCGTTATCCGAGCTGAAACGCACATTTACACGGGAACCGTATACGCTCCGATAAATATAGGCCAAGGCCAACCGTCCGTCTTGCAGTTTGACCAGTGCCGGCGGAGAGCCTCCGTTCCCCGTATCGTTTACAGGATTCTTTAATCTGGCCCACGACTTACCGTTATCGGAAGAACGGTAAGCGGTCAGTAAATCCTGCCTTTCGGCAGTTCTCGTACGAATGATAGTTATCAATTCCGTATCCGATAACCGCAGCGATGAAGGCATAATATCGAATCCTCCCTGCTCATCGGTAATCCACGAGACAAACTCCCAGTTTATACCCCCATCGGTTGTTTTCGCAAAAGCAACACGCCCTTCTTTTTTGTTTGTTTTTGCCGTAGTAAGAAACACGCTGAGTTCCTGATCGCTTTCCACTATGTAATCGGTACGGTTTGCTATTCCTGCCGTACCTAAATCCGGAAAGGAATAGGGGCCCGACCACACACCCCCTTTGTTCATGGAATAATAAAAATGGGTGGGCCCGTTGTTATTGTTGTGGCGGACAAATGTAATGATAAAGCCGGGATCGGTAAAGTCTTCCACCGGTGTTTTTAAAGCTACCGGCGTTTCCGCCTTGTCTACAGCGATGCTGTGATCATTCCCCCAAGCCGTTTGCCCCTGTTCGTAAGCGTCCTCTATCGTCCAGGTTTCTCCTCCGTCGGTACTGCGGGCGTATTTATGGTGTGCTGATGACTGGTTATACGTATGTAAGCCGTCGGCCGGTTTATAGTCTGCCTCGACAAATCCCACTAATATCTCATTGTCCCAGATCCATATACCGTTGTTCGCAGGCCAACCGCCATACTTGTTTTCCTGGTAGTAGACAATGCCGTGTTTGATGCCTGACGTTGGCTCCGTATTGTGTTTCTCACTTGGATAGCTGCTACAGGATAGCGCCGTTACTAATAATAAAGTTACAATGGAAAATGATTTCATACCTTTTTATCGTTTAATGTTCGTGTATGTATATTCTTTTTTAATTCCGTTTTAACAGCCAGATATCACAGATTTTAGAATGTTGCCGCCAGTTCAGGTGCGATTCTTCCGGTTCATCGAAAGTTACCGTGATGCTGCCGTCTCGCGTATAACGGGGGTCTATCAGAAACTCCTTGAATGTTTCCAATTCTTTGTTGTACAGGACAGGGGTTATCCTTTCCCCATCCACTCTGAGCAAAGCATCTCCGTATCCCGCAACACGAATCAGGTAACGCCCATCAGGATCCAGGTCCGTGTACTCCAACTCCGGATAGTTCTGAAACAACTGTGTTGACAGGCGTTTACGGGAAATACCGTTATCCCACCAGGCAAAATCGGTAGCATCATACACTGTTGTTAAAACATGTGGGCTTTTGGCAATGTTTGAAACATTGTCGTAGTAACTCCCTTTACCCGGATTTTCCCATTCACTTAGGACTTTTATACGTTCCAGCTTCTCTCCATCTGTGGGCATTTGTTTTATTTTTTGAAATTCATCCGCCAACCACCAGCGGTTATTCAACGGATAGTCCAGAAAATCCAACGTACAACCCCTTTCCAGCCCGCTTGCCCTATATCGTTCGACGCTGGATTGCAGGGAAACAGACAAAAACAGGGAGTCGGCATAACCGTAAATCTTCTGCTTCAATCCAGGAGCAACATTGATTGTATCGGCTTCATTAACTTTATCCAGCGCTTGTTTCATAGCTTGCTCAATCCCTATTGAGCCTGCGCAGGAGAGTATGTGGTTTGCTTCTTTCTCCAGGTTTTTCTCATAAAGGTTCCGCCTGCGTATGTAAGCATCGTAATTAGCCCGGTAGAGACACATTTGCCATCGCCAATTTCGGCTGAGATGCGGATATTCGTGTTCCAACCTGTTCCATTCGCTCAACGTCAGTTCAATTCCGGCATTCTCGTTAATGGGCCCGTCCCAGTTCTTCTCTAAACCTATAATCGCGTTCGTAGCAGATTCAGGATTATCCATTCCGAAAAAGAAACGTACGTATTGATTCATAATTTCCGTGACGTCTTCATCCGGGTTCCACCCCTTCCGTGTCCAGATGAACTTATTTACGTCGTCGTTTATTCCGTCTGAATAGGTAATGAATCCGTCGGTATGCGGGGCATATTCATTGTGTACCTTAGCGTAATAAAACGGCTGCGGATTAACGGGCTCACGCCCCAAAGTCAGCGCAAAAGCCTGATCCCAGTTAAGTGTGGGGTATTGACACCTGACGGTATGTGTCACATCGGGGTAATGGCGGTGCATGTATTTGTCCGGCAGGCGATAGCGGGTTATCGCCAGAGAAGGGCTTCCGGGGCCGCTAACAACCCCTTTCAGCCAATCGGGCGATTTTTCGGTCAGGTACTTGAAAAAATAATCGGTTTGTTCGTCGTTGAATCCCTGTAACGATAACCAGATTCCGGCACCGGGATGGTATTTTTGCAAATCTTTCGAAACGGTTTCCAGGAAGGGCAGTAATTCCCGCGGGTGATTATCACCGGGGTCACCTCCCGGGATAAACACATGGTCCAGTTTAGGACAACTTTTGTAAAAATCGGCATGCTTTTGATGTTCTGTTTTAAAAACAGCATCGTTGGATAGTTTTTCAACTGGAATCCACACCCAGTAATCCATGCGATACTTTTCACACATTTGACTGATGAGGATATTCATCTCCTGAGGTGATGTTTTCATGTGAGGACTATCCGAAGTGTCGAAAGGAATATTTTCTATACTGTTTGCACCAAAGAGGGCTAATTCACGAATGTATCGGTCGTATTGCACGGGGCTCCACCCGTCGTATGAATTCGCTGTGTTCCGGTAACCCAGTTGATGACCGCGTACCGGATATGCTGGGGCAGAACAGATGGCATTACCGGAATTGAAAGTGATCGTCTGGGATTCGAAAAGCATCGTTCGCAACAAATGGCCTGCAGCGAACAACAGGCCTCGCTCATCTTTTCCGATCAACCAGAGCGTTTTTCTCCCATTACCACTATCCAACGCCACGGTATATGATTCATCTTCTACCGGAAGTTCAATACCCGCCGGAAAAGGTTCTCCGTAAAGTGATGCGTCAGCGGCCAGGGAAAGAGCAATGTTGGTACCTGTCCACTCCTTGCCCTGGGGTAAATGGATCCGGGCAAGCCTGTAGGTTTCCTCCCGAAGGATGTCGACAATAGTTTCCCTGAAAACAGGGGCTATGTTTTCAGAAACAATTACGGAGGCGTTAGAGAAGTCATAATTTTCACCAGACACAGGAGCCACAAACAGGCTATAAAAAATGAAAAGAGGAATCAGCATACTTTTTTTCGCCATCGCATGAAAAGAGTTTATAGTGAAGAAAAATTTAATACGGCTTACCGGATAACTCCTCCAACAGTTGACGCAGCTCATTGTACAAAAGCGGAGCTGTTTCCGGGCCAAGCGAGTTCTGTTCACCGTAATAGGGCTTGTCCCGGTATACATACGGCTTCTTCTCATCCCACTGGCTTTTGGGGATGATATAACCGATCTCATCATTGGCCAGCCCAATGCCAAAACGGAACGTTCCCTGCATCATATAGCGCAGGGGAGGCGTTTCCAGCGGAACCACCGGAATATCCCGGCCGGACAGAGCCACTACCCCTCCATTCAATATTTCGGGATAAAGTTCTCCAGGGAAGGTAATGAAACTGGCCGGGCCGATACTCCACACAGCCACTTCTGTACGTTTTTTCATCCATCCGGTCATATCTGCATCCATAATCCCAATTGCCGCAGCGAGCCGAAACAGACGATTCCTCAGAGGAAGGTCTAACGTTTTCGCACGTAGATTGATGCTGGCCTCCCTTATCTCTACGGCCTTTTCCTCCATCGTGCGGAGTATGATCAATCCAAGGGTGTCTCCTTGTGCACGGATCTTATCAAACGACGGGTCTAAATACACTGTATCGCGGAACGGGTCAACCACTTCCATGGAGGCATGGGTAGTCATCAATCCGCCTACAGCACCGTTCACATAGAGAGCAACGCCTCCGGCGCCCTTTCTGATGAGGCTGTCTCCATGATAGACCCCTTTCTCGACAGCTTTCCTCAGGTAGTGGGGAAAATCAGAAGAGATAAGCAGGTTCTTGCTCCACAATGTTTCGGGATGATTGGCCCATTGGATCAGTGTTCCCAACGTTTCTGAAGTCTCGGCATCAGTCACCTGCATCATCCGGAGGCCTTCGTCAAAGACATAAGGTTCACGGGTGTCTTTTATAGTTACCTTCCCTTCCGTGAGGTTTTGAGAGAAACGGAAACAGGCTGGACGCATCACTTCCACGGCGTCCACAACGGATTGAACCACCCGTTCTTTCACATACTCTTTCCACTCCTTGTTGACTCCGCTCCTGAAAGGTGATTCTCCCCAGAGACCCAGCAAATCGGGAGCTTCATGGGTATGGGTGGATGCGATCACCAGATAGGTGATACCTGCTTCTTCCGGCACCATCTTCCGGATATCGATTACCATCGGATGAAAAATGCCGATCACATCCACTGCCACCAGTGCAAGCCGGGTAATGCCATCGTCCAGCACCATTGCCCTGGCCCACAAATCGTCGTGAACACCCTGTGCGGCGACTTTATTTCCAAAACCAGCAATCCAGTGTGTATCAAACTTCCCGTTTCCGTTCAGGTCTTCATACGTATCTCCTTTCTCGGGTTCATAACGTGCATTGTTATCCGTATCGTTCCAAGGCTCCATATACTCCGGCGTAATGGAAACTGCGGCAAAGCCGGCGCGCATCACACCGGGTTTCCTGTTTTCTATTATCAGGTCGGTGCGATATCCCGGGTGGCGGTCACGCATATTGATGTAACCGTAGACACAGATCAGGGTTATTACAACCAGAAGTGAGATCCCGATAGTTTTTATTACTTTCATTTCTTTCTCTGAAGTTCCAACAAGGGACGGTAGCTGATAACTATAATCCCTTCCTTCTCAATCAGCTCTTTTAACTCATTGCTGGTGAAAAACTCCAGCTCTTTAATGCGTTTCGCTGCCGAATTGGTGATGGTGCGGATTTCTTCTCCTTCAGCAGATGCGTGAACGTAAATTTCCGTAACTCCGGGCTTCAGGTTTTTGATATAGTTTGTCCAAAACCCGGCTACATTTTCCGTAGAATACCCTTCAAACTCTTCGTGTATGAAGTAGTCGGGGTGTAAAATGCCTTCCCTGCGGCAAATCTCCCTGTAATCGGGAGCACCCAGGTTGTTAAGGGTCGTTTGAGAAGGCATGCGTAGTGGGAGATTAAACTCTTTTGCCAACTGAATGTACACCTTCATATAGTCCGGCGAATATTGGTAAGTACCCATGTGCGAATCAATATGGGTCACAGGTATACCACTATCCAACGCTTTTTTAAGTTGGGCGCGTCCTTCAATCAACGCCTCCTCCGGACCTGAAGAGGCATATACCTCCATAACTTCTTTCCACATATACCCTTGCCCGTCATACAGTCCGGGCACTTCGTTGCGGGGAGCCACGGTTCCCCATCGATAGTTTTTCCATTCCGAGGTCAGTGTCAAATGTACCCCAAAACCTTTACAGGGATTAGCTGCTGCGTATGAGGCAATCTCATTGTACCAGGGACAGGACGTCATTATGGTCGCCGAACTGATCAGTCCGTTTTCCATTCCCTCCACCGTAGCTTTGTTGGCCGCATGGCACATGCCGGCATCGTCATTGTTGATGATCAGGATTTTGTCGTTTCGTGTAAATCCCAATTTCTCAGCCAGGGTTTGACTGTACAAGTTCATGCAAGAATAAATTAGAATCAGTAAAAAAAAAGCTGTTTTTTTCATATTTCTCCAATAATAAACGGTGGATGTCCTATTTTACGAATACCTGTTTTTTGTCTGCAACGAAGGTACGTGAACTTACCGAATATTCACCTCCATTGGGGTCGGGATAAATCAAATCGATGTAGAATGCAGTATAGGAATCTTTTGGATATTTCAAGCGGGCCTTTACAGTGGACCCATCTTTTGGATCCGGTTTTATTTCCCGGCTTGTCCAGGTAGATTGGCGAAAGTCGCGGCTATCTGAAGAGGAGGACCACAACCTGGCACCTATCAATTCCCCGGAACTTGCTTTAACCTCCAGATCAATATTTCGCCCCTTTTCGTTAAGGGTCCATGAACAGGCCGGTATAGGCCTATTTGTCAGGTTCAGGGCAAAAAAGGCACTCAAGGCGGCCAGGGCCTGCTTCTTATCTCCCAGGTTGTGGCCGGCATTAGCCACATAATGCAGTAAGTTATGCCCGGGGATCTCGTTGATGTAGTGCTTTACTGCATCAACAGTCCAATAAGGGTCATTGGTACCCAGAATAATCATTTTTGGCAATAGAAGCTTATCCTTGTATGAGTAGGGGTCTATCATCTTTACAACAGCACTTCCAAAGTCACTGTTTATCGACTGCGGTATCTCGAGATCCACATAATCCTGAATTTCTTCACTGTATTCTCCATACATCTCCTTTTGATAATCCAGTGTCGCCGGCATGTTCAACATGTCAATGACCATGGGGGCAATGGCAACGATCCGTTTGTCTTCCGTCGCAGCTGACAGCCACGTGGTCCATCCTCGTTTTGAAGCTCCTGATACGACAAACCGGTTAAGTTCCCGCCCCAGGTGTTCAGCCGAGAATGCCTGTACCACATCCATTGCTTTAATGGCACTTTTTGTCATGGGGAAAAGCAGCGGCCAGGAGTAATCCTCATCTTTTTTAAACTCGTTCAGTGTATAGGATATCAGGGCATCTTCCGTTAATCCGTCGTACAGGGGCTGGTTAGGCACCTGGCGGAGCAAAACGGTTATCGCCTTGTTCTTATGCGCTAAATCGGCCATAAATGACGTTGTTTCATCGTTTTTTCCCGACACATTGGGAAATCCGTCCTTTACAGATCCGCCGGTAATGAACAAAAGTGCGCCATCGTACGCTATGGTTTGTGGTACAAAAATAATTATCTCGTGTTTCCACAGGATTTGCTGCCATTTTTGCGAGATAAATAAAACCGAATAAGCCTGAGCCTTATCTACCGGATACGTCTCACGTACTTCCCAGGCGTTTGTATTATCGTTGTTATTCAGGTAATGCATCAATGCCGTTTCAGGGGTTACATTCAGTTGAGCGAAACCCACTGACGACATGAACAGTATAAAGATTACAGAAAATATTTTTTTCATTTGTTCGTTGTTTATTAATTAAAATTCGATTTCATTACTCCAAGACTCGTAAGTAACGGGCCATCCAGTAGGGTAGAAGATACTCATCCCCGGCTAAAATCCTGTTGCTTCCCCGGTCGCTATCCAGCTGGAATTCGTTGGCGTTGTGTCGGTTCATCGGACGTTCTCCCTTGGGAAGCAACTCCCGGGAGGATTGTTCCCTGAAATTTCCGATGGAGTCTTTAGGCAAGAACTCTACATCTTTCCGGTGGGAATTTTGCACCGCGTATCTTCGGGTATCCGCAGGAAATTCACGTAAATACCAGATTACAGACTTCTGGTCAATTTCACCCGAGGTCCCGTAAGTCAATAAATTCCATAACGCATTTCGTTCCGGTTTTTCTATTTCCCAATGATCGTTGATCATTTTTTTATATTCATCCCTGAGGGTATCGTCAAATGCGTAATGATACAATACCCAATAGGTAAGAAACGCCATCTCATCATCGGAGTGGTTCCAGTCTTGTCCCATGGTTATTCCCTGGTGTTGAAATCCGGACGTAAACCGGATGTTTTTCATCGGAATTTTCATGTTCTCCAGATAACCGTGGTCCTCCATCATGCGGTACGCCTCTGTTTTATAGATCTCTTTGCCGGTCAGCCTGTACGCCAATTGTAGCCCCGCGATCGTCAGCGTACTGTTTAATCTTCTATCGAACTGCGTTTCAGCAAAAGAGTTTACATACGCTGGATTCCATCTTCCCCACAAGGTGGGCTGGCCATCATAATCAATGAAGTAATAATCGTTCGATACAATATGCGTCATGATCGCATCGATATAATCGGCTACCCTTTGCTTCTCCTCCGGGGTTTCCGCAATAAACTGATCGATAACGGATGCTACGAAAATATATCCTACAAACTCGTCGGTGCTGGTCGTTCCCTTCCACCACCAATCTGGATCAATGGCGGGCCGCCAAGGGATAGTATCCCCCGCAATATATCCTGTTCGCTCAAAGGTCCTGCCTGAGAATCCCGTGATGGGATGAATAACGAGCAGGCGTTCGTAGGGCTCGAACGATTCCCAGACATACTGCTTAGCTGCTTTCTCTTTGGTTACAGCATACCGGAAAGCCTGGCTCCCCAGATAAAAAGAGGTCCAAAGACCATCGTTGTCGTTGTCTTCCAACCGAATCGATGTGGGGTCTTCCGGATCCAACAGCCGGGCTTCAGCAGAAAAACCGAATCTCAAATGGTATTTCCGGAGGTTGTCCTGCAGATAGGTTGCTTTTCCGGCCAATGTTTCCTCTTTGAAATGGATTTTGTTTAACCCGGTGGGAGTAAGCAAGTAGGCATTGCCCGATCGATCCAGTGTCATGTCGATCACGTTGTTCTGGTCCAGCCAACGTTCCTCGGTAAAGTAACGGATACCTTCCCTGTCCTTGTAATATGCGCCAAAGTCTGTTGCAAACCAGTGACGGCCGTTAGCCGACAGCAACTTTCTGATCTCCGGCACGGGTAAGCGGTTGTTCTTTTCCGATATCACAGTACCTTTTTCATCGGTTTCGTAATATCCGTCAACCGTTCCTATAACGATTCTGTCTCCGGCAAGGGCCATGGCGGTTATACCTTCTCCCCGGTGGATCCTGCTCCATTGGCAGTTGTCCAAACGATAAACGGATGTCGGAGATAACAGGTAAAACTTGCCTGCCTCTACCTGCAAATCAATAAAACGGTCTTCGGGTAGTTTAATGTCCGACAGCTTGTTGTTGCCCCGGTATACGGCGCTTGTTCTGTTCCCCAGCAGAAGAACCTCTCCCGATTTATTAACAGCCAAACGTATGTATTGATTTTCAGGAAATTGCCCGCAAATATTTCCTGCATGCATGTTAGTCAGGAACCGGTCGGCATAGAGATAATACAGGTAACCCGTTTCTTCCTGGATAGATATATCCATCGGGATCTTATCGGCAAGAGAGCTGTACATAAGGTCTTTGGAGATAATCTCCCCGGGAAAATCCCTGAACACCCCCTTGTCTGTCAATACAAATACGCTGTTGTCTCCGTTAACCACTACTTTTTTTAGTTCAGTCCCATCCCACCCGGGCGACACCCTGTATTTCACCGAAACTGGAGTAACATACGGTTCGTCTTTTACCGAACCCTTGAGCCTACCTCCTCCGGTAGGCCCGCAGGCAAGTAAAACGAGTAAAGAGATAGTTATTAGGACAGAATATATTTTCATCTGGTTTTTTTTTGAATTTCTACAGTGATATTCGTTTATCAATAAGGTTTCCCGGTTCCCTGAAGAACCCACATCTTCGACCAGGCACTATTCTTGGTCTGATCGGTACCCTGATAGGGTGTCGCTTCCAGCCTTTCAACGGCTGCTTCAACGTTGGCCCTGTTTTTCTCCACCTCATCGTTCGTGTGATAGTACCACCGGATAGGTAATACCGGACGTATGGCCGATGGTCCCGTCTTCAGGTCAGGCAGTCCGGTCCTTCTCCAGTCGAACCAGGCCTCTTGAGCCGTTGTCCAACTGGCTATCCATTTTTGTTCAATGATGCTCTCCAGTCCACCATAAGGTACTCTTGTGATGTAATTGTCAAAATCATTCCCTACCCCCCAGGCTTTGAGAGACTCCCTGACCCCGTCGGCATAATATTCGGCAGGATCACCCGGAATCCACCCTCGATAAGCAGCCTCAGCGAGTATCAGGTTGGTTTCACAAGCAGAAATCAACCTCATCAGCACAAAAGGATCGGTTGTTTTTTTATACCTGCTGTTCAAATGGGACGCGTGCGGATTAACTGTCCCCTGGGCAGAGTTGGCATTATTCATATTAAAGATCTGTACCCTGGAGTGAGAAACAGGTACGCCTGCATATTCCGGATCGAAATCTACTTTCATCGCATTGGTCTCTTCAAAAGCACTCACGATGTCCTGCGAGACTTCGCGCTTGCCTTCAACGATCCGGTCTATTCCGCTACCCTGAACCAACACCAAAGGAATCTCAATCTTATCTGCCCATACCGCCAGCCGCGGATCATCGTATTCCCTGAGTACATCTACCAGTGTTTTTGCCAGTTTCACCCTCATATAGGCTCCGGCAGGATCGGTATCGTAGACCGTATTCAGCGGGTTGGAGACACCTTCTGATGTCCCGGGGAAACTGATGTTTGCATCATCCTCCGCAACGGTTATCAATGGAAATTGTACAGGGTTATCCGCCATCTTCTTGATCCCTGCCTCGGCAAAAGAGGGTTCTTTCGCCTGTAGCCGCATATAATACCGCAAAGCAAGGGAGTTCGCAAATTTCCGCCATTTTGAAGCATCTCCTTTGTAAACCACGTCTTGTTTGGACACAATATTCTTATATTCACTGGCACTTTTTGAAAGCAACGTATTGGCAGTATCCAGATCAGCCAGAATACCCCGGTAGATTTCCTGCTGCGGATCAAAAGCCGGCCTGAAGTAATCAGCTCCAAGTTCCGCCTTAAGCGCGTCCTTATAAGGTGCGTCACCCCAGATATCGGTTATTAAGCCAAAAACATACGATCTCATAATACGGGCTACTCCTTCGTGAAAGGTGTAATCTCCTTTTACCGCTTTATTAAAGTACTCGTTGTTGTTCATCAAAATGCTGTAATAACCATTCCAGCTGTGTGAAAGGCTGTTCCATTCATAATTGTTGTGTCCGCCTGCCCATCCGGTATGTTGTGTATGTTGCATTACTCCGGAAAACGTACCAAAACCGATGCTATATATTGTTTGTCCCGTATTGGTTTGAATCGTAGGCAACAAAAAATTCACGTCTGCAATGGCAGGATCAACTCCATTTGGATTGATATTTAGCTCTTCGAGATCCTTGCAGGAGATAACAAAGCCAACCATCAATATTAACGCTACGGTAAAACGTTTTTTAATCTTATTCATGACATTATTCTCATTTAAAAAGAAAAACTTAATTTGAATCCTACCGGAACTACCCAGGGTTCGGCGTTGAAGCGTTCGACCCCTTGTTTAAACGTTCCATTGCCCGCAGATTGATATGCTTTCTCGGGATCTATTCCCATACCTGCATTTTTCGTCCAAATCATAATGTTTCTACTGTACACGGAAACATTCAGGTCCCTTATCCCCAATTTTTGGGAGGCTCTCTGAGGAACCCGGTAGTTCAGTGCAATCTCTCTTAACTTTACATAGTCCGCATCAAACAGGTTCGCTTCTCCAATATCCCAGGGATAACTCATGACATACGGCCTGAACTCGGTTCCTTCGTTTCCCAGATTCTCCTTTGTCAGGATAAAATTGCCGCTATCGTCGTAATATCCGTAAACGCCGGGTGCAAAAGTGCCGTCATAAGCTCCTATTCCCGTATAAAAATCGTTGTAATATCCGCCAAAATCAGGTGTTGGTCCCCCAACAGGCCTTGGATTGTTGGTAAAAATCAAGGCATCAGCGTTGGCTACTACCCAGTCGCGCAGGGCATTACTCGGATTGCCGCCCAGCCCGTCTGGCGGGATAACGAGTTGGTTGAGCCATGTATTCGAAACAACCCCTTCTGTCAGGTACCTCCAGGTTTGAGACACGTATTGTCCGCCCGATCTCCAGTCAAAGGTCATACTCAAGCTGAAGTTTTTGTATGAAAGCGTGGTCTGAAACCCCATGATAAAGCTCGGGTTATAATTTCCTACTTTGGAGTATTCGTCTTCCGACTGCCATTCGGCATCCTCGCTGTTTTCCGGCAGCAGAGGATAATTGTAGTACTTTGAATTCTTGTCGGTAACCCTCAGTATTTTCCGGCTGTAAAGATTCCCGATCAGACCGTCTCTGCCCAACTCCTCATTTTTTGCATATGCAATATTCTTAACTCTTGCCTCGCTCCAAAACTCCACAAAATCTGTCCCCTCCGACAATTCCAGTAAGTGAGTTCTGTTCTTTGTGAAATTTGCATTGATATCCCAAGTCCAGTCATTGGTCTGTATAGGCGTAAAGCCGAGCATCAGCTCGACGCCTTTGCTCTGCAATAATCCGGCATTGATTTTAATGCTGTTGAAACCCGTTGACCCTGCCAGGGGAACACTTAGAATCTGGTTACGGTTGTCTTCCTTGTAGTAGGTACCTTCAAACCGCAGCCGGTTATTGAACATCCTCAAGTCAACCCCCACTTCATACGATGTAGCTTCTTCGGGAAGGAGCACCGGGTTTAGCAGGTTTCCGGGCTTCCCCAGCCTGATGGCTTCCCCCCACTGTCCCGCATCAAAATAGGTGGCATAAAGGCTGTAGGGCGAAGTATCATTTCCTACCTGTGCAATACCTCCCCTTATTTTGAAAAGGTTTATCCGTTTTCCCAGATCGAACATGTTATTCACTATGAAACTTAAAGAAGAAGAGGGATAGAAATAGGATCTGTTTTCAGAGGGAAGCGTACTGGCCCAGTCGTTCCTCGCGGTAAGATCGAGGTAGACCATGTCTTTCCACCCCAGATTACCCATCGCATACACACTGTGGATTGCTCTTTCGTAACGGGCATTGGAATAGTTTAACGAAGTATTTTCAATGTTCTGGACCGTGTACAAATAAGGGATGATTAATCCTGAACCGGGTTTGGACGAATTGCTGATGTGTGACCAGTTGGCGTACAACACGTTTCCTCCGGCAGATGCGGTTAACGAAAAATCATTCCAGTTGTTTTTATAGGTAGCCAACACATCGGCATTTGTTTCAGCACTTTCACTGGTTACTATACCGTATGCCCCGTTGTTGGGCTCCCCTGAAAAGCCCGGATCCATTTTCGTTTCCCTGACTTCATCAGACTTATTCAATGCGTATCTTCCCATAAAACTGAGTTGCGGAGTTACCTCCCATGTAGCCGATACATTTCCGATAAGCCTGTTTCTTTTAAACCGGTTGTTGATCCCATATACGAGGAAATAAGGGTTTTCCCAACCCTCTCCGATGGTAAGAACCTCATTTCCACCAAGTTTATACGCTTTCAACTGACGAATATCAACGTTGGGTGGCGTCCAGGCAGCCCACTGTAAAGGGTTAGCCCCCCGTTCCTGGGTGGCCGGCCTGTTGTCGGCCCAGTTTTGCGTATAGTTAATATCGGTACTGACTGTAAATCCCTTCCGCATTTCGGACGTTGCAGAAAGAGTTAAATTATTTCTGTTAAGATCAGAATTGGGCACCAAACCCTTATTGGTCATATTCGATATTCCAAGCCTGTAGTTCACAAGATCCGTAACACTGGATATGGATATGCTGTTGGTGCTGGTAATTGCACTCCTGTTGATAAAATTTTTGTAGTTGTCAGGATAGGCAATCAGCTCCGTTGGTATTGCTGCTCCATTCGCGTCGAGTGGGGCAAACGGTTGTACCTGCCAATACCCCTTATTTAATTCAGGGCCTGCACCGGCCACTTCCGATACATTGTAGGGCGGTATAACTCCATTGGCAAAGGTCTTATCCGTATAACTCCGTGCTCCAAATCCAAAACGGTTCTGCACATCCAGGTACTTCGAAGGAATATCAAAAACGGTGTTCGAAACCACTTCCACTTTCATTCCTCCCCTCTGATTAGCCTTTTTTGTGGTAATGAGTACTACCCCGTTACCGGCACGTGTGCCATACAAGGCCGCTGCACTTGGGCCTTTGAGGATGGAAATGCTTTCGATACTTTCGGGATCGATATCCGAAATGGAATTCCCGTAGTCGACCAGATTGCCGCTGCCAAAACCTCCTACATTATTTACCGAGCTTGTCATGGGTACTCCGTCAATAACAAACAACGGCTGATTATCCGTACTCATGGAAGTAGCCCCCCGTATAACCATGCTTACCGTAGATCCTGTTCCACCGGTAGAGTTAATGGTTACCCCGGTTACTTTTCCTGCCATAGAAGTGAGGATATTCTCATGAACAACCTTCGATAACTCTTCAGAAGCAATTTTTCCTACCGAATAGCCCAGCGATTTCTCCTCACGCCTAATACCAAGAGCTGTAACTACCAGTTCATCCAGGGCCTCAGCACTCTCAACCATTAAAACGTTAATGGAGTTCCTGCCTCCTACAGCAATTTTCTGAGGGGCAAATCCTAAGTAGGAGAACACAAGGGTTGCATTTTCAGGTACCTCTATACTGTAAGTTCCGTCCATGTCGGTCACAGTACCTGTAGTAGTTTCTTCCACAACAATGGATACTCCGGGAAGAATCGCTCCATCGATCGCTGACGTAACTGTTCCTGTAACACGTATGGTGTTTTGCCCGGCTCCTGTTGGTTGCGCATAACAGTTCTCCAAAAGAACCACAAGAAAGAATACGGACAAGAAAAACGCCAACACATTATTGCTTTTTATCTTTTGTAAAATAATTATTTTCATACGACTAAGATTATTAACTTTCAATAAAGTCAGCTATTCGCGCGCTACAGCATAACTCGCTCAAGCTTGGTTTTGCTCCTTGGCTTTGCGAATAGTTTCAAAGGTATTGTAGGAAACGCGCTCTTATCACGCCCGTCTCATACCGAACCATTTAACAGGATTTAATTAACTGCTTCAAAAGTGAGTATTGCAGCAGAAGTACTCAGTGCTATCAGTGGATCCTGGCTGATTATCGCTTTAGGGTCCAGTGTCATGAACATCACCAGCCGCATGGTGCTGTTTTTTATCTCCTGAACAATAACCTTGCGGTGGAAATCCCTGATTCCTATAAAATCACCGGTTCCCGGAAAGTCAATAGTCATTACCCCCGGATAGGTAACTACGGGAACTCCGTCAGGACGGACTCCAGTAGCAAAACCCGGAACCGTAGGGACGGCAAGATCTTCACTTTCGTTGAATACAAATGTAGCGTCTTCCCGGGGAGTACAGGTGGTCATTGCAAAGACATCCTGTCCAAACACGGCTTCTCCCCCCGTCTTTGTAATCTGGGCTAATCCCGACTGTTGCAAGATCATCGCATAGACAATACCCCCAAAAGAGGAACCATCTGTAGGGGTATGCCTATAACCACCATCGTGGTAAAAGGTGTACTCATCGTTATAGGCTTCCGGAAGTCCGACAAATACACTAAAAGCTCCTGCGGGCAACGATGGAATATCTTCATCGAGCAACGAAAATGCTATGTCTGAGTTTACCAACTTATCATTAACGGTATGCGACTGTGTCAACCTCCAGGTCTTGCCATTGTACCCTTCAGCGGTATGATCTCCCGTTAGCAGGGCATAGGGAGTGAGCGCAACCGCCAAACTCACTTGCGCGGTTACTGAATTGCCAATCTTGTCTTTTGCCGTTAATTTTGCCATGTAATACCCCCCCTCCCCATACACATGCACGGGATCTTTTTCGTTGCTGGTATTTCCGTCTCCAAAATTCCACTCCCAGCTTACCGCACTGTGGGTGAGCGCTGTGAATGCTGCCTGTTTCCCGTCTATACTGTGGAAAATCAAGGCAGAAAGCGGTAAGTCATCCCCTGTCTCTTCACTTGAACACGATGAGGAAAAAAAGGCCGTCATGCACAGAAAGAGAGAGGTTAAGTACAAAAAACGTGTTTTCATAAAAACTTCTTTACTGATCAATTTTGATTAACTTAAATTCGTTTTAATCCATTCGCCAATAACTACAATGCCGTTTCTACAGTATCACTCTCGGATTATTGTTAATCCAGGTTTATCCATTTTTTTCGGATCACTCACAGATCCTCATAATCTTTTCCAGGGCAGTTTTAACTTGCCCGTATTGCTGCCCGCTGAATTTTTTAAAAGGGGAAGCTATAAAACCGTTGCAAATTCCCAGTATCTCCAATGAACATTTCAATCCTTTCAGGTAACTGGAACCATTTTCATCAACAGTATAAAGGGTAGAAGAGATATTCATTATTTTGGCCTGCAGGTTTCTTACCACCTCGATGTCATTTGCTACAGCAGCATGATACAAGTCCACGTACAACCGTGGAAAAATATTTGCTCCTCCGTTAACTCCTCCGTCAGCACCCAGCAAAACCATTTCGGCTGTCATTTCTTCCGGTCCCACAAATATTGAAAAATTTTCACAGTTACGCATCTCGTGTATAACCCGCTGGAGATAAGGCGCGTTACCCGAGCTGTCCTTAAACCCTACCACACGGGGATTTTCGGCTATTCTCTTTATCGTTTTGGGGTCAAAGCTTATCTTGGTGTTTACAGGCATATTGTACAGGTATAGCGGTAGATTTAACTGGGGTACCAGCGATTCATAGTATTCTGCCAATTCCGTCTGATCCATGACAAAATAAAACGGAGGGGTGGAAACTACTGCATCTGCACTGAAACTAGCTGCTGTTTCAGCCAACCGGATACTTTCCGTAATGGAAGTATCTGAAATACCGACCAGCAGGGGCACTCTTTTTCGTATCAACCTGCTCGACTGACGAATCATTTCAATTCGGAGATTGATGGCCAGGTTTGAGGCTTCTCCTGTTGTCCCCAAAATAAAAATGCCGTGTACACCACCCGATATCACGTGTTCAATCAATCTCTCCAAACCGGCAATATCCAGGGTGTTGTTGTCGATAAGCGGAGTTACAAGTGGGGTTACTATTCCCTGAACAATTTTTCTCATATGATTTAAATTATTTATTTTCAAATTATAAGCAAGACATTTACTCACTTCAGCATAACAGGAGTAAACCAGCCTTAGGCTCCTTTCATGTATCTAAACTTTTAGTTGTGTAAAAAATTGTTCGCATGAATTTAGAAACGATTTTGTGTTCCCGGCAATCCCTCGTGGAGATTAACTGCAATAAACGACATGACCGTAATAAAAAGTATCACTGCGACAAGCACCTTGAAGAGTTTCCGGGAGTCAACCTGTAACAAAGGATGTGATGAAAAAGGACTTCCCTGTATTCGTGTCAACATCAGTATCACAATTAAATTGACAACATAGAGGTGAATATTCAATGCTGCTTTTCCGCTCATCAGTCCGTTGATGATGTATCCAAAAAGAATGTATACTGAGAAGTAGACGATAAAAACAAAACGTATGTCTCCTACATTGAACCCTGTATGGACTTTTTTCAACCTATATCCGATCAAAGCTGCCGATATAACCAAGATAATCAGTGAGGATATGCTGCTTATTTTGCCGGTCAGTTCAGGTTGCACAACCTCAGCTCCCGTTCTAAACCGCTCGATAACAGGATCAAACGAAAGAGATTGCTGAAATACAACGAAAGGTATAACCAGAAACACCAGCACAAATGCCACTCTGTTTTCCCATGCTTTAACCGGAGAAACGGTTTGGGGCCACACTGAGGTAAAAATACCGTAGGCAAGGGCAATCCCTCCAAAAAATCCGATACTGTACTCCATGACATTCCACATATTAAACGGAATCTCCGCGACCATTCCAACAATTTGTAGAAAGTTTCCGAAAGCAAAGCCAAACCCTGTGCCGATACCGGTAATCAACGATATCCTGGTCGTTGCCGGAAATCCCTTTCGGGCAGTGTACCACAAAAAAGCAAGCGCAGCTCCCAGGCAAATGGCCCAGGCTTCCGAACGGGGAGGGGTCATTAACCATTCGAGTTGTTGAATCAAGAGCCCGTAAACGATTAGTCCTCCCATGCCCATTTGAGCAAAAAGGACTCCCCACTCCACCTTTCTCTCTTTCGAGGATTCCAGGGAAAGCCCCGTCAAACCTCCCCCCAATACCCCAAACAGTGTTCCGATAGCAAACAGCATCGTCAATCCGTATAAGGCATTTGGATAATTATTGCTCATACCGTAACCCACAACAAGACCGTAACTTATCATTCCTGTAATACCCCACCCGACAGATGCTGCAAGCACTGTCGGCAACATTTTGCTGTACCAGTCTTTACGCCTCGAAACCAAGATCAGGCCCAGAGTGGCTATGCCACCTGCCCATGCTGCTCCCTGCTCATGTCCAAAGTGACCGCGGACTGCCCACGCAGTCCCCAGCGTCATCCCAACCATCAGTATATGCAATGCTTGATTTTTATTCATTGTTCAATTCATTGTTTTCTTCTTATTCGTTCTGTCATCCAGTGCCTCTTCTTATTATCTTTTTAATCGCAGAAATGCTAAAACGATTCAGCTATGTGGTAAAAAAACAACATGACTTCCAAACCCTTCAGGTACAAAAAAATAAAAATAATGTTACCAATCCTATACGTTTTTATTAAGAAAAAATTAAGTTTTATACGTTATCCATTTTGATGGATGAATGCTGTATAATCAGTTCCGGTTCGATAAACGTCTTGGAAAACTTACGGTTCTCCCCATATTTTATCTTATCTATCAAGGTATTAACCGCTTCCTCCGTAATCATATCAATCGGTTGCTTGATATACGTTATCGGAGAATAGTACAAGTCGAACAACTCACTACCATAGAATCCTACCACTGCCACATCGTCGGGAATCCGCTTATTCAATTTGTTTAAACTTCGCAGGCCGGCTACCAACAAGGCATTTGTAATAAAAATTACGGCTTCCGCATTCTTTCTATTGACTAAATAATCAAGTGCTTTTTCAACTTCGGGAAGCGGATGATCAATATTTACGCTTTTCACGTTAACGTATTCGCCAAGCTCATGGTTATTCATGGTTTCCTTATACCCGAGAATACGGTCTCTGATGTTACTCAATCCAGATTTATAAGAGATTAACGCAATATTTCTGTACCCTTGTTCAATTAAATGCATCGTAGCCTGTTTAGTCGCATTGAAATTGTTCAGGCACGAATAACTTACCTCCAGTTCAGGGAAATACCTGTCGATAAGTACAACAGGAATATTTTTCTTGTGTAATTCGGCGATCATGCCTTCTGATCCCTCGCACGGAACGATGATTAATCCAGCAACACCCTTGTCAAGCATGACATCGATCAGTTGTCTGGTTTTTACTAAACTCTCATCGGAACTGCCGAAAATGACCTTGTAATTAATTTCGTTGGTTTTGTTTTCAATGATACGCGAAATCGTTGAGTAGAAAGGATTTGAAATATCCGTCACGATTAACCCGATGAGTTGAGAGTTACCGGTACGCAATCCTTTGGCAACCATATTGGGTGAATATTGTAACTCCCTGGCCGCTCGTTTTACCAAAGTAGCCGTCTCCTCGCTTATCCTGTATTGCTTGGCTTTTCCGTTTAAAACAGCTGAAACCAACGTTTTGGATACGCCGATGTGGTTGGCCAAATCCTTTAAGGAAACTCTATCTCTGGGCTTTTCATCCACAACAGTTATTGTTTTTCTCCACAAAAATATCTTGCTGTATCGAATCAGCAAAATATTTTAAGTTAAAAAACAACCTTTATGCTGTAAAACATATATCATCTGATTTTAGGGAAATGCCATTTACCTGGATACCTGAGTTAATCCGGAAAAATCATTGTAAACCTGCATCCGACCGCATCATCAATTCATTTGATGGCAAAGTGGTACCAGAAGTGGTGTTGTAGTCATATTCCTTAAAAGAAAATCCCTAGCAAATTATTTATTTGCAAGGGATTTTCTTTCTTAGCGGAAGCGGGGGGATTCGAACCCCCGGTACAGTTACCCGTACGTCAGTTTAGCAAACTGGTGGTTTCAGCCACTCACCCACACTTCCCGGTAGGACTTCCGACCAAATTGGGTGCAAATATACAAGATTGTTTTCATCTTGTCAAAAAAAACGGGAGATTTCTATTTAAATCTTCCTACATTTGTGCAGTTTTTCAAATCACTTTTGGACGTATGGAGCAAAAACCAAAAAGAAAAGGCAGAAAAATTTTTCTATGGGCAATACTTTCCCTGTTGCTGATAGTAATTGCAGGGGTAGTTGTTGTCAGAAAAACCATTTTCAAGCCATTCAGCCTGGAAGAAACGGTGTACATTTATATTGATAACGAGAAGAACTACGAAGAGGTAATCACCCAATTAAAAAAAGCGGACCTGCCGTCGGAGCAGCTCTTCAGGATCTTGTCGGAAAGGATGAACTATCCCAGCAACTTAAAAACTGGAAGATATGCCGTTAAAGACGGGATGACCATGCCCGACGTGATTCGCATGCTGCGTGCCGGAATTCAAACACCGGTAAAACTCACGTTCAACAATGTCCGTACCAAGGAAGACCTGGCCGGTAGAATCTCACAGCAACTGATGATGGACAGCACCCTATTGGTAAACGCACTGAATGACCCGGAAAAAATAAAAGAGGTCGGGTTTGACGAAAACACGCTGACGGCCCTGTTTATCCCCAACACCTATGAAGTGTACTGGGACACAAGCATTGACCATTTCCTCAACCGGATGAAAAAGGAATACGATCGCTTCTGGAGCGACGCACGGAAAAGTAAAGCGGAAAAAATCGGATTATCACCGGTGCAGGTTTCTACACTGGCATCGATTGTGGAAGAAGAGGCCACCTACTCCGACGAATATCCGGTTGTGGCCGGATTGTATCTCAACCGGTTAAAAAAAGGGATGCGGCTTGAGGCTGATCCGACGGTGAAATTTGCCGTTGGCGATTTCTCGTTGCGGCGTATCTTGTTCCGTCACCTGGAAGTGGAATCACCTTATAACACCTACAGGAATACCGGATTACCACCCGGGCCAATCCGAATACCATCCATCCAGGCTATTGACGGAACCTTGTCTCCACAACAGCACAATTATCTTTTTATGTGCGCTAAAGAAGATCTGTCGGGCAGGCATAATTTTGCGGCCACTCACGCAGAGCATTCGCGCAATGCAGCGCGTTACCAGCGGGCGCTCAATGAAAGGGGTATCTTTTAAAACACCTCAGAAAGTTATCTCATCGGGGTGCATACCCGTCCGGTAATTTCTGTCGAGTGACCGGATGAACTGCATTTCTTCCGGGGTGAGTTCAAAATCAAAAATATCCAGGTTCGCTTGCTGTCGTTCTTGGCTGGACGATTTGGGAATAGCAATCACTCCACGTTGAAGATCCCACCTCAACACGACCTGAGCGGGTGACTTTCCATACCTCTCCCCTATTTCCTGCAATACCTGCTCTTTGAGAAGAGGGACCTTATTGCTTCCCAACGGGCTCCAGGCTTCACAAATGATCCCGTTTTCCGCACAAAAACCGACCAAATCATCCAACACCACATAAGGATGCATCTCGACCTGGTTCACAGCCGGTGGGATGTTTGCCTCTTCCAGAATTGTTTCAAGATGATGTTGCAGGTGGTTGCTTAATCCAATGGATTTCGCTTTCCCCGAAGCGTAGATTTTCTCCATTTGCCGCCAGGTGGAAACAAGCTTTCCTTTTACGGGCCAGTGGATCAGATAAAGATCGATGTAGCCGATATTCAACAGTTGCATGCTCCTGTCGAAAGCCTGCGGAACAGCTTCTTTCATCACATCATCCCCCCAAAGTTTGGTGGTGACAAAAATCTCTTCACGCGGTATTCCGCTCTCACGAATAGCTTTGCCGATCGGAGCTTCGTTGCCGTATAAAGTTGCCGTGTCAATATGTCTGTAACCCACATCCAAAGCCGTCCTGATAGCACGATAAACATCATTATCTGTTTCCCCAATTCTGTAGGTTCCTAGACCCAGCATAGGTATTTTGATGCCGTTATTCAATAAAGTATATTCCATGTTCATACGTTTTTTAACCGTTTCATCACATTGTCCTTATCCCGGTATATTTGATCAATAAGCTGTTGGATACTTTCAAATTTTTCATCCCCACGGATGAAATCGATAAATTCAACCGTCAACGACTCGTTGTACAGGTCTCCGTCGAAATCGAAAATATTCACTTCAACACTGATCTCCGTTCCGTTCTGCAATGTCGGACGCGTACCGATATATAACATTCCCTGATGTGTTTTATCCCTAAAGTGAACCAAGACGGCGTAAACCCCCAATAGAGGGACGACCTTGTATTTCTCCCACGCTTTCACATTGGCAGTCGGAAAGCCGATGGTCCGCCCCACCTGATAACCTTCCACTATTTTTCCCGACAGGGTATAATTGTAAGTCAGCAATTGATTGGCCTTCGCAATTTCACCCTTCATCAACAAACGCCTGATCCGGGAAGAGCTCACATCTTCGCCATCCACACGCATTTCCGTAGCCTGAATAATATTCATCCCTACAGCCTTGCCATATAATACATACTCCTTGATGCCCTCTTCCCGGTTGTGTCCGAACCGGTGATCGTAACCCACCAACATAGTATGGACATGAATCTTCTCTTTCAGTACCCGGGTAATAAATTCACTGGCCGTCAACTTCGACAGCTCCACGGTAAACGGCAGACTGATGCAATAATCTATTCCTGTCGCGGCCAACTGCTCCAGTTTTTCTTCATAACCGCAAAGCAATTTAGGCTGATAATCAGCGTGCAGTACCTTTCTCGGATGTACAGGAAAAGTGACCACGGCTGATGGCAGACCTAGCCGGTCAGCTTCCGTTTTTACCTGTTCTATCAGGTGCCGGTGCCCGATGTGAACTCCATCAAAAAAGCCCAGGGTAGCGACGACCTCAGGTAGTTCCGTTTCAATTCTATGGGTTAAATCAATGACTTGCAAAATTTCTCCTTTTTGTGAGTATTCTTAACGCCTGAACGTTGCTTTTAGTTTTGGCATGTAATAAAAGACCCCGAAACAGAATTTCGAGGTCTCACAGCTGTCTGTGCTGTATGCTAGATTACGCCATACTTCCTGAACATTTTTTCAATATGATCTATGGCGTAGTCAATTTGTTCGTATGTATGTGTTGCCATCAACGAGAAACGGAGAAGGGTTTCGTTGGGTGCAACAGCAGGCGGAACAACCGGATTCACAAAAATACCTTCTTCAAACAGTTGTTTCGTAATGGCAAATGTTTTCTCATCACTACGGATATAGAGCGGAATAATCGGTGTAGATGTAGGCCCTACCTCGAACCCGCGGTCTTTGAATTGTTGAATGGTGTAATGCGTCAGCTCCCACAAATTCTTTATCCTTTCGGGTTCCGCACGCAAGATATCCAGGGCCGCAGATGCAGCAGCAGTCGCAGCAGGTGTTATGCTCGCGCTAAAAATATAGGTCCGGGCATTGTGCCGCAGGTAGTTGATCGTGTGATAATCCCCGGCGATGAACCCACCGATAGAGGCCAGGGATTTGCTGAAAGTCCCCATAATAAGGTCCACATCGGGTAGTAATCCGAAATGGTCGCAAGTGCCCTTCCCGTTGTACCTCCTCCCCAAAACTCCCAGTCCGTGCGCTTCATCTACCATGATGTTGGCGTTATACTTTCTGGCCAGCTTAACGATTCCCGGCAAATCCGCCAGGTCCCCCTCCATACTGAATACGCCATCTACCACAATCAGTTTCACCTTGTTGGGATCGCAACGCTTCAGTTGCCTTTCGAGCGATACCATATCGTTGTGACGGAATTTGAACTTGGTTGAGAAAGAGACACGAATACCTTCGATAATGGAGGCGTGGTTCCGCTCATCCCATATGATGTAATCCTCTCGTCCGGTAATCGCACCCAGGACACCTTCGTTGACAGTGAATCCGGTGGAGAAAACGATAGCGTCATCTTTTCTTAAAAAATTAGCCAACTTACGCTCGAGTTCTATATGAATATCCAGTGTCCCGTTTAAAAAACGTGAACCAGCCATACCTGTTCCATATTTTTGAGTGGCTTCAACAGCCGCTTCCTTTACTTTGGGATGATTGGTGAGCCCCAGGTAAGCGTTTGACCCAAACATCAACACTTTCTTACCGTTGATAACTACCTCCGTGTCCTGATCGCTTTCGATAACCCTGAAATATGGATAAATGCCTGCCGCTTTAAATTTCTGCGGGGCATCATATTTCATCATCTTCTCTTTTAACAGATTCATCAGATAAAAATTAAAATGAGTTTGGATATTTTATCTATTTCCAATAAAAACCAGGATACAAAGATACGAATATTTCTCATAATGCGAAGTGGGCAGGTAAAAATATACTTTCAAATCAAAACAACTGATAATATGACACTTGACCTCTTTTACCTTTTTGTTTCAGGTTATTGAAAACCCGGTCGAGTGGCACAAAAAGCAAAACCAAACGTAAACATTTTCATGAGAAAAACGTTTAACAGGGTAAGATTAACGAATTATTAAAAAAACAAACACTATGGTAAGTAAAAATTTAGAAAAAGCTATCAACGAGCAAGTTAATGCAGAGTTCTGGTCAGCCTATCTGTATCTGTCCATGTCGGCTCATTTCGCCAATGAAGGATTGATGGGATTTGCTAACTGGTTTAAAGTACAGTTTCAGGAAGAACAAGACCACGCCCTCAAATTCATGGATTACCTGATTGCCAAAGGCAACAAGGTGGAGTTGAAACCGATTGAGAAAGTAGATACCTCATGGGAATCTATATTAAAAGCTTTCGAAGACACCCTGGCACACGAAAAAGTGGTGACCGGACTGATTAACAATCTGGTAGGCTTAGCCAGGAGCGAAAACGACTATGCGACCGAAAACATGCTTCAATGGTTTGTAAACGAGCAGGTTGAAGAAGAAGAAACCGCGCAGGGAATGATCGACAGCCTGAAACTGATCGGCACCAACGGCTTCGGAATCTATACAATGGACAAAGAACTGGCACAACGCAGCTATACTCCGCTTAACACCGCTACAACTGGTGCATAGTTTTTTCAACCAGACACACTCAGGAGCCTTCTTCGCCGAAAGGCTCCTTTTTTGTTTGGTTAACTTTTCAGCGAAGAGAGTCTCTGAATAAACTTTTTAGGTTAAACTTCATCTAACATCCTGTTCTTTATCGGACTTTAGCAAGTACAAGTATAATGCATATTAAAAACTTGAAAATGGAAAGAAAATACAAAAAGCTCTTCAAATGCATGGTGCTCGACGCTATCGGTATGGCGTCAGCAGCCCTACCCGTCATCGATGTTGTGTGGGCACCCATCGCGGCATCCATCAGCTACAGGATGTTCGGGGAGAAAAGGGGAAAATACACATCCGTTATCACCTTTATTGAAGAAATACTACCCGTTACCGATGTAATTCCATCGTTTACTATTTTTTGGTTTTTATTCGATTTTCTGGGTGTCGGGAAAGAAGCCAAAACGGCCAATCCCCCTGTGGATACAGATTTTGTCGAAATCAACTGATACCGTTATAATTTTATGAATTTACGAAAACTAACCGGCTGCCTGATCCTTTTCTTTACCCTGACAGCCTGCGCGAACACAACAGGGGAGACAAACGCGCTATTGTGGAAAATCTCGGGAAACGGCCTTGAATTCCCGTCCTACCTGTTTGGAACACACCACTTGGTCCCGTTGTCGTTTTTAGACAGCATCATCGGCCTGGAAGAAGCGTTCGAAGCGACTGAACAAACAGTGGGTGAGCTCGATATGAGCAAAATGAGTGAGATGCAAATAAAGATCATGGGTGCTGCCATTATGCCCAACGAGTACGACTACCGAACACTTATAAGCGAAGCGGATTTTCAGTTGCTCGACAAAACACTGAAAGAGCTTACCGGTATCGGACTGGATCAGCTTGGCAGAATGAAACCGGCCATGCTGAGCAATTTGATTTCCGTCTCTTTATATCAGAAATATTACCCTGCTCTATCAGGGAGCACAAGCATCGATCAGCACTTCCAGGAAGAAGCGGCCAGGCGTTCCCGTCCCGTACGCTCTTTGGAAACGGCCGAAGAACAAATTCGCCTATTGTTGGGCACGCAAACCATCGAAAGGCAGGCCGAACTGCTTACTTGCATGGTGAATCATCCCGGGATACTGAAAGAGCAAATGGACAGGTTGCAAACGGCGTACATGGCTCAGGACATTAACGCGCTGAACGCTTTGTACGAAGAGGAGTTGCCCGGAGATCCCTGCCCCGGCACCCCGGAAGAAAAAGACGCGATGAACAAGGACCGGAACGAGAGGTGGTTAAAACTCCTTCCGGATATTGTGCGGGAAAAACCATCGTTCATCGCTGTCGGATGCCTTCACCTGGTGGGTAAAGACGGACTGATCGTGGGACTGCAGAAGATGGGATACCGGGTTGAGCCGGTGAAATAGGCAAAACCTAGGTCCGTCTCTCTAGCAAGACCACATTCTCCACGTGATGGGTTTGCGGAAACATATCCACCGGCTGCACGCGGGCGACCCGGTATTTACTGTCCAGCAGGTTGAGGTCACGCGCCTGGGTGGCAGGATTGCAACTTACATAAACAATCCGCTGCGGTTCGGCAAAAAGAATGGCCCCGATCACATCGTCATGCATCCCGGCTCGGGGAGGATCCGTGATAATCACATCGGGACGGCCATGCTCACGAATAAAATCTACCGTCAGGATTTTTCTCATATCTCCGGCAAAAAACGACGTGTTTTCGATATTATTGTTGCGTGAATTTTTTCGCGCATCCTCGATAGCCTCTTCCACAAATTCAATCCCGATAACTTTTCCAGCATTTCGCGCAACAAAATTGGCAATGGTTCCCGTTCCGGTATACAGATCATACACCCGCTCACTGCCCGACAGCCCGGCAAACTCCCGCGCAACTTTATACAGGCTGTAAGCCTGACGACTATTGGTCTGGTAAAATGATTTCGGGCCTATTTTAAATTGCAGGCCTTCCATTTCTTCCACAATATACTCACGCCCTTTCCAACAGATCACTTCCTGGTCGGTAATGGTGTCATTGGCCTTCCGGTTAATGATGTAGAGCAGCGAAGTGATTTGCGGAAACTTGCCGGCTAGAAAATTCAGGAGCATCTCCCTTTTTTCAGCATCATCTTCGTAAAACACTACAATAACCATCCACTCTCCAACAGAGGTGTTGCGCAGGATAAGCGTACGCATCAGCCCGGACTGGTTGCGGAGGTCGAAAAACGAGAATTTGTTTTTCAGGCAAAAATCCCGGGCAGCATTCCGTATCTGGTTAGACAGGTCGTCCTGCAACCAGCATTTGTTTATATCAAGCACTTTATCGAACATACCGGGGATATGGAACCCCAACGCATCCATCTGCCTGGGCTCACTCCCGGAGCTAATCTCCTTCTCCGTCAGCCACCGTTTGTCTGAAAATGTGAATTCAAGTTTGTTCCGGTAAAAAGTGGTTTCCGGAGCACCCAGAATGGGTGAAATTTCCGGCAATTCTACCTTGCCGATGCGCGTCAGGTTATCCTCAACCTGTTTTTGTTTGTATTTTAACTGTTCCCCATAAGGCAGGATCTGCCACTTACAGCCCCCGCATGTCCCAAAATGTTCGCAAAAAGGGTCCGCCCTGTTTTCGGAAAACGATTCAAACCGGGTCACTTTGCCTTCAGCGTAATTACTTTTCTTTTTGGTGATCTGTATATCGGCCACATCACCGGGAACGGCATACGGGACAAAAACCGTCATTCCGTCCACCCGGGCAATTGCTTTGCCTTCTGCCGCTACACCGGTAACAGGTACCTTTTCCAATAAAGGAAGTTGCTTTCTCTTTTTTGCCATTGCCTATTTTTTTGAAGGTGCAAAGGTATGCAATATTCCATTCAGCCCGTCATCTATTTTACCAGAATCTCAATCCTTCCGCTTTGTACTCCTTTTGCTTTTGCCTCCAGCACGATCGTTCCCGGTTCTTCTCCGGCCTGCACCAACGCAGTAAGCTGTCCGCTGAAAAGCTTCATTCTGGGGAGTTGGAACGATTCCAGACTGGCTGCATTTCCATTGGCAACAGCTTTAAATACACCGGCACCTTTTACCGTAAAAGAAATTTCCCTGTCTTCAACCGGGCAGAAATTTCCAGCTTTATCCACAAGCTTCACGTTGACGAACGAAATGTCCTCGCCGTCAGCGTTAATCACGTTTCGATCGGCCTGCATAACAACGCGATACGGTTTTCCAGCGGTACGCACTTCTTTCTCGGCAACCGCTTTTCCGTTGTTGTCGTACGCCACCACCTTCACCGTTCCCGGTTCATAACGGGTATCCATCCACATCAACCGGTAGCGCTTCTGCCGTTCGAAACTCTTTTGCGCTTCTGTCGTATAACTTCCTTCAAGCGGGACAGACAGTTCCTTAGTACGTTTTCCCTGGCTTTTCCCGTTGATAAACAACTCTGCCGACGGATAACTGGTGTACACAAAAACGGGCGTCACTTCCCCTTCACGCCCTTCCCAATTCCAGTGAGGCAGGATGTGCAGCGTTTCTTCCTCTTTATTCCAGTGGCTGCGATAGAGATAAAAACGGTCCTTGGGAATTCCCGCCAGATCAACCGCGCCAAAAAGGGAGCTGTGACTGGGCCACGCGCTGTAGTATGGCGTCGGTTCTCCCAGGTAATCGATGCCCGTCCAGATAAACTCTCCGATGGTATACGGCAAATCTTCGTGTTGAATAAAATCATCCTCAGGAAGATTCGACCAACCGCAATGCTCTACATCGTATGAAGAGGCCTGATGATCATCGTACTGCGCCATGGATTTACGCTCCACCGGAAACTTGTATACCCCTCGGGAACTAAGCGTAGATGCCGTTTCACTGCCTAAGATTACCTGTTGCGGTAAGCGGTCGTACGCCTCCTGATAACGAAACGGACGATAATTGAATCCTGGAACCTCCATCACGGCCCCCATGTTGTTGGAAAGCACATGGTCGGGACGGTCCATTCCATTGGTTACCGGACGAGTCGGGTCTTCGCGGTGGCAAATATCTTGCAGGAAACGTGCCACCCTTGAACCGTGCTTGTTACTTTGCTCCTCTACTTCATTGCCTATGCACCACATCACCACACTGGGATTGTTCCGATAATGATGCAGCACGTTCGTCAGGTCCTTCTCCGCCCACTCGTTAAAATAGCGGTTGTAGCCGTTTTTCACTTTCGGAATGGCCCATTCGTCAAACGTTTCCACCATCAGCATCATTCCCATTTCATCGGCAATCCGAACATATTCAGGTGCAGGCATATTGTGTGAAGTGCGGATAGCGTTTACACCCATATCCTGCATCGTACGGATCTGGCGACGGATGGCAGCTTCGTTCACTGCAGCCCCCAGCGGTCCCAAATCGTGATGCAGGCATACGCCCTGAAATTTTATCTTCTCGCCATTCAGGTAAAAACCGTCGTTGGGCTTAATCTCCAGGGTACGTATGCCGAAAGGCGTGGTGTACTCGTCAACCAATTGATTGTTTTCGTAGAGCCTAGACACCGCCGTATACAGGTTCGGCTGTTTAATCCCCCACAATTGGGGATTTTCCACGGCCAGGTTTTGTGAAAATTCACCCATGTCGGCTTTAGAGAGCGTATTCTCTGCGGAAGCGATTGTATTGAACGACTTGTCCCGGATCTCGGTAACCAGTTTCAGATTGCCTTCTCCGGAGGCATGTACCCGGGTGCGGACATTCACACGCGCAACATCTTTTTCCACAACAGGCGTTGTAACGTAAGTCCCCCAGATGGGAATGTGTGTCTTGTCCGTAACGATCAGGTGAACGTTTCGGTAGAGTCCCGCACCGGGATACCAGCGCGATTGTTCTTCAAAATTTTCGAGGCGGACTGCAAGCACATTCTCCTTTCCATCGTTGTTTATAAGACCGGTAATATCAAGATAAAACGTGTTGTATCCGTTCGGCCAATATCCAGCCTCTTTCCCGTTGACGTAAACTCGGGCATTGCTCATTGCCCCGTCGAACTGAATTTTCACCCGCTTGTCACCGGTGAAATCCGGAATCGAGAATCTATTCCTGTACCATCCGACACCGGTGAAAGGAAGTCCGCCCGTTCTTCCGTAATGTTCGGTCGCTTTTGTCTGACCGTCCTGGACAATAGCCATCCGGTGGATATCGTTAGACCGGTCAAACGGGCCGTAAATAGCCCAATCGTGGGGCACCTCCACCGACTGCCAAGAGGCATCGTTGAAATTTATTCCCGAGGCAGATGCGTTGTCTTCACGCGAAAACTTCCAGCCTTTTTTTAACGTTAATTGTACACGGGTTTGCGCTTCAGCAGAAAAAGTCACTGCTAGATAAAACAGAACCATCAAAAGTTGAGCTATCCTCATAAAAAGTAATTTTATTGTATTGAGTTAGTAAAATTCAGTAAAAATGTTCAATCCACAGGTTTGGTCATATTCCCGGGTTTCACCCATTCATCGAAGTCTTCGGCGGTAACATAACCCAACCGCACCGCCTCCTCCTTTAAGGTGGTTCCGTTTTTGTGAGCAGCTTTGGCTATCTCGGCCGCCTTGTAGTAACCGATTTTTGTATTCAAGGCCGTTACAAGCATCAAGGAATTATTCACCAATGCCTTGATTCTTCCTAAGTTCGGCCTTATTCCTGAAACGCAATGTTCATTGAAAGATACGGCGGCATCTCCAAGAAGGCGGGCGCTCTGTAAGAAGTTCGCCGCCATAACCGGTTTAAAAACATTTAATTCAAAATGGCCCTGCATGCCGGCGACACCTATCGTCACATCGTTTCCCAGGATTTGTGCGCAAACCATCGTTACAGCTTCTGCCTGAGTAGGATTCACCTTCCCCGGCATGATGGAAGAACCCGGCTCATTGGCAGGGATCGTTATCTCTCCAATTCCACTTCGTGGCCCGGATGCAAGCATACGGATATCATTGGCTATCTTGTTAAGCGAAACCGCCACCTGTCTCAATGCTCCGTGCGTTTCAACCAGGGCATCGTGTGCGGCAAGTGCTTCGAATTTATTTTTTGCAGTCACGAAAGGCAACCCTGTAAACTCCGCTATGTATTTTGCTGCGAGGACATCGTAATTTCTGGGAGCATTCAGGCCGGTCCCTACCGCGGTTCCGCCAAGAGCCAGTTCGGCCAGGTGAGTCAAGGTGGTTTCAATGGCTTTTATACCGTATTCCAGCTGAGCAGCATATCCACTGAACTCTTGTCCCAATGTCAGGGGGGTAGCATCCATAAAGTGAGTACGCCCGATCTTGACCACTTCTTCCGTTTCGATGGATTTTACAGCAAGTGTTCTTTGTAAACCACGCAATCCCGGCAAGGTAACCTCAACAATTTTTTTATAGCAGGCAATGGACATCGCCGTTGGAAACGTATCGTTGGATGACTGCGATTTATTTACATCATCGTTCGGGTGAAGGGGCTTCTCTCCATCGCCGACTTCCCTCCCGGAAATCTGATAAGCGCGGTTGGCAATCACTTCGTTTACGTTCATGTTGCTTTGCGTTCCAGAGCCGGTCTGCCAGATAACCAAAGGGAACTGATCGTCCAGCTTCCCCTCCAGTATTTCATCACACACTTGCGCAATCAGGTCCCGTTTTTCCTGCGACAACACCCCCAGCTCGCAATTGGCGTACGCAGCACTTTTTTTCAGGTACGCAAATCCATAAATAATATCCAGAGGCATGGAAGCAGGCGCTCCTATTTTAAAATTGTGGAGCGAACGTGCGGTTTGCGCACCCCAGAGTTTATCAGCAGGAACTTTTACCTCCCCCATCGTATCTTTCTCAACTCTGTATTTTATTTTGGATTTTTTAGAATTCATCCCTTTTCTGATTTTCTTTATTTAACTTTTGTACCCGTTACTGCTACGGCCAAATCTTCCAACAGACGATATATTGTGCCTCATTCCCCAAGTCAGTAAAAAGGCAGACCTGCCCTTTCCTTCAAAGCCTGATAACCAAACAGCGTCCAACCTTATTAATGCGAGTAGATAATCAGGATGGAAACATCTTCTGTATATCACTGAACCAAATAGACCGCACGCTGTAGCAAAGAAACAATTTTTTACTCAACAGACCAAATTCAAGTTTAACAGCTATACCTTTTTATTATAAAAAATAATATAAAATTATTGAACAATTTGCCGGGATTTTCGTTTATTTCTTACAAAAATATTTCCCTGTTTTTGCGGTAAAATCCCGGTATCACTTTTTAATAACACTCACATGAAAAAAACAGCTTTATTATCCCTTTTGGCACTGATGATTATGGGTGGTGTCAACGCACAACAAATTAACAGACAATCGAATGCCGCTGACGGGCTGCTGTCGGGAGGCAAAACCATCCTAAAGGCCAATGTCCTGGGGTGGGCGACTCGGAATTTCGGGTTTTACGGAGAACAGATCATTAGCAAAAACATCAGCGCCGTACTGGGAGTGAACATTATGCCCCAGGGCGGGGTCCCTTATATCAGCCGTTTTTCAGATGATCCTCAACTCGAAGACATCCGGATTGGCACGTTCTCCTTTACACCCGAGGTGCGTTTTTACTTAAGCAGATCCGGCTACGGTAAAGGCTTCTATATTGCCCCATATTACAAATACGAACGCTTTAAAGCTTCAAACCTCTTAATAGAATTTGAAGATCAGAATAGTGTGCCGCAAGAAATTAACCTTAAGGGTAATTTGAATACCCACAGTGGGGGAGCAATTATCGGAATACAATGGTTAGCCGGGAAAAAGAAAAGGATCGCGCTTGACTGGACAATCATTGGTGCTCACTACGGCACGAACAAAGCCCTATTTAACGGAACTTCCAGCCATGAAATGTCTGCAGAAGAGCAAGCAAGCCTGAAACAGGAGATTATAAAGAACCTGAACGACATTGAAATTGGAGGGAAAAAAATTGCGGAGGTAGAGCGTGTTGATGTCTCTTCCACTTCGGCAGAAGCAAAGACCAAAGGCCCGTGGGCTTTTATCCGCTCTTCTTTCTCCATAGGATACAGGTTTTAAATGTAAGAAACATTTTTTAAATGTTAAAGTTTGAAAAATACATTGCTTTTTATTTTTTTAAACCTACATTTGCAGCAAAATAATTGGAATATGAACATTTCTCTTGCTAACGGATATTGGTGGCGCTACTTACAACTCAACCGGTCGTAAGGGAAGCAGTCGTATCTATAGCAAGAACTCAATAACAATAAACATAGAAGAGCCTGTCGCACCTGCGACAGGCTCTTTTCGTTGGTATCAAACAAAAAAAACAGTATATGCAGAATTTTTCAGTAGATAAGTCCGGATTTTACGGTGAATTTGGCGGAGCCTATATTCCTGAAATCCTTCACAGATGCGTTACCGAATTGCAGGACGCCTATCTCAGAATCCTGGAAAGCGAATCGTTTAAAAAAGATTTTGACCAGCTTCTCCGGGATTACGTAGGCAGGCCTTCTCCGCTTTACCGGTCTGGGTACCTTTCCGGTAAACACGGATGCAGCATCTACCTCAAACGGGAAGACTTAAACCATACCGGGGCACACAAGATCAACAATACAGTCGGCCAGATTCTTGTTGCTAAACGATTGGGGAAAACCCGAATTATCGCCGAGACGGGTGCCGGGCAGCACGGTGTGGCAACCGCTACTGTTTGTGCTTTGATGCAGATGGAATGTATTGTTTATATGGGAAAAACCGATGTGGAACGCCAAGCCGTAAACGTCAAGAAGATGCAGATGCTGGGTGCAACGGTCGTTCCGGTTACTTCGGGGAACATGACGTTGAAGGATGCTACCAACGAAGCCATCCGCGACTGGTGCTGCAACCCGACGGACACACATTATATCATCGGATCCACCGTTGGGCCTCACCCCTATCCCGATATGGTAGCCCGGTTACAATCAGTCATCAGTGAAGAGATCAGGAAGCAGCTGATGGAAAAGGAAAACCGTGCCGTTCCCGATTATCTTTTCGCCTGCGTGGGAGGGGGAAGCAACGCTGCGGGAACCATCTATCACTTCCTGAACGATGATGCGGTGAAAATCGTACTCGCCGAAGCAGGCGGCAAGGGAATCGACAGCGGAGAAACGGCAGCCACCATACAAATGGGCTCTATTGGAATTATCCACGGGTGCAAAACGTTGGTGATGCAAACGGAAGACGGACAAATCACGGAACCTTATTCCATTTCCGCCGGGCTGGACTATCCGGGTATTGGGCCCATCCACGCCCACCTGACAACTACCCGGCGGGCACAGGTAGTTGCCGTAAACGATGACGAAGCCCTAAAAGCCGCTTTCGAACTTACGCGTTATGAAGGCATTATCCCTGCATTGGAGTCGGCTCACGCACTCGCTGCGCTCGATAAAATCACTTTCAAACCGTCCGACATAGTTGTCCTGACACTTTCGGGAAGGGGGGATAAAGACCTGGAGACTTACTTTAAACAGATTGATGCAGATTGATTTAAGATTGAAAACAGGTTGTTGTATACAGTCTGGAAATCAATCTCTTTCAATCTCTTTCAATCTCTTTCAATCTCTTTCAATCTAAAAAATATGACTTACAAATTCACAACAAACTGCAAAAAGGTCATGGGCGACCTGCATACACCGGTAAGCCTTTATCTGAAAATCCGGGATGCCTTTCCCCAATCGGCATTGCTCGAAAGTTCCGATTATCATGCCAACGAAAACAGCACGTCGTACATCGGGCTGAATCCCATGGCGCATATCGACATAAACCGGGGCGAGTGCATCGAAACCTATCCCGACGGGAACACCGTCAGGAACAGGATATCCGGAGAGTTTACCATTTCCGGGGCATTAAACAATTTCATCAACAACTTCTGCATAAACGGCGACAACTCCTCCCTGACGGGGCTTTTTGGCTATACTACGTTCAACTGTGTGAAATATACCGAGGGGATCAACGTCAAGGAGAGTACCGAGGACCGTAACGACGCCCCCGACATGCGGTATATCCTCTATAAATACCTGATGGTTTTTAATCATCAGAAAGACGAACTGCTGCTGATCGAACTGCTTGGCAATGGAGAGGAAAGCAAACTCTACAAGGTGGAGAGCCTTATCAATGCCCGGAATTTTGCATCGTACGACTTTTTTATTCACGGTCAGGAATCGAGCCCCATTACCGACGACCTGTTCAAGTCTTATGTCCGGCAGGGCATTGAACACTGCCACCGGGGCGATGTGTTTCAGATCGTTCTCTCGCGACGCTTCGTGCAGGAATTTTCGGGAGACGACTTTAAGGTTTACCGCGCACTGCGAACCATCAACCCGTCCCCCTATCTCTTCTACTTTGATTTCGGCGGTTTTCGCATTTTCGGTTCTTCACCCGAAACACATTGTCAGATCAAGGGTAAAACCATCAGCATAGACCCTATTGCCGGAACGGCTAAGCGAACAGGGAACCTTCAGGAGGACGCGGAAGCTACCGAACGCCTCAAAAGCGACCCGAAAGAAAATGCCGAACACGTGATGCTAGTCGATCTGGCCCGGAACGACCTGAGCCGAAACGCACACAAAGTAAAACTCGATTTTTACCGGCAAGTACAGTATTATTCGCATGTCATTCATTTGGTCTCCCGCGTAAGCGGCACGCTCGATGAGGACGTTAACCCCGTCCAAGCGTTTTTCGATACCTTCCCGGCCGGGACATTATCGGGAGCACCCAAGGTGAGGGCCATGCAACTGATATCGGAGATCGAGGAACACAACCGCGGGGCATATGGCGGCTGCATCGGGTTTATCGGATTTAACGGCGATATCAACCAGGCCATAACCATCCGCACGTTTGTAAGCCGGAATAACCAGCTCTGGTATCAGGCAGGCGCAGGGATTGTATCGCAGAGCATCGAAGAGAACGAGCTCCAGGAAGTTAAAAACAAACTGGGGGCCTTGAAGAAAGCAATTGACCTCGCGGAGAAGTTGAATAATGTGTGAAGCTAAAACTGTCTAACTGTCTTAAAAAAATGAAAATTCTGATATTCGATAATTACGATTCCTTCACCTACAACCTGCGACACGTCGTCCGGGAGCTTGGGTACACTGATATAGACGTTATCCGGAACGATAAAATCGATCTGGACGATGTGGATAGATACGACAAAATCATTCTTTCACCCGGTCCGGGAATTCCGGAGGAAGCAGGAGACCTGTTACCGCTAATCCACCGATATGCGCCGGGCAAAAGCATGCTGGGGGTTTGCCTGGGGCATCAGGCGATCGGATTGTCCTTTGGCGCCACCCTCGAGAATACTCCCCTGGTGCACCACGGCCTGCAAACACCCATCAGGATGGTAGGCAGCGATTATATCTTCGATGCCCTCCCAACCCGGATAGAAGTGGGGCGGTACCATTCCTGGATTGTATCGGACAAAAACTTTCCCTCCCATCTGGAGATTACGGCCACAGATGAATCGGGCAACATAATGGCTTTGAAGCACAAAACATTAGACGTTCACGGCGTTCAGTTTCATCCCGAATCTGTCCTTACCCCGTTGGGCACGGAAATCATAAAAAACTTTTTAGAAAAATGAAACATATACTTGTCAAACTACTGGATTATCAGTACCTGAGCCGCGACGAATCGCGCGAATTATTGATAGCAATCGTGAGGGGAGAAGTGCCCGACACACAGGTGGCGGCACTTATCACCATATTTCTGATGCGCAGCATTTCGGTAGAAGAAGTGCTCGGTTTCCGCGAAGCGCTGGTGGAGATGCGGGTTCCCGTCGACCTAAAAGAGTACAAGGCCATTGATATTGTAGGTACTGGTGGCGATGGGAAAAACACGTTCAACATTTCCACTTCGGCCTGTTTTGTAGTTGCCGGAGCCGGATACCCCGTTGTGAAACACGGAAATTACGGTGCCACTTCGGTCAGCGGCTCGAGCAACGCCATGGAACAGCAAGGGGTCAAATTCACAACCGACATCCACGTCCTGAGAAAAAGCATCGAGGCCGCTAACATCGCGTACCTTCACGCGCCTTTCTTCAGCCCTGCCCTAAAAGCGGTCGCCCCGGTGAGGAAAAGCCTGGGCGTGAGAAACTTTTTCAATGTACTCGGACCGCTCATCAACCCTTCCGATCCGGAGTATCAGTTGCTGGGCGTCTACGATTTATCGATGTCGCGGCTGTACAGCTATATTTACCAGGCAAGCCGAAAAAAATTCGGTATCGTTCACAGCCTGGACGGTTATGATGAAATTTCACTCACCGGGCAATTCAAAGTGGTGACCAACAAGGGAGAACAACTTTTTATGCCCGAAGAGCTGGGGTTTAATCGTGTGAGACAGGAAGAAATTTTCGGAGGAAACACAATCGAAGATGTGGTTTCTGTATTCAACAGGGTACTCAACTGTACGGCAACGCAACCCCAGATGGATGTGGTTATTGCCAATGCCGCATTTGCCATTCAGATCATCGAAAACAAAAAAACGATTGCGGAGTGTATTGAGATTGCCAAAAACTCGTTGTACGGGAAAAAGGCATTGAATGCGCTCAAGAAATTCGTGGAAATAAACAGATAAGCCACCCATATGAAAGATATTCTAAATGAAATAATCGCCCACAAACGGAACGAAATAGCGGCACAAAAAAACAGCATACCTTATTCCCTGCTGGAACGGGAACTGGCAGACTGCCATTTACCCATCTATTCCCTCAAGGATGCGTTGCTGCAATCCAGTACAGGAATCATTGCAGAGTTTAAACGCCGTTCGCCAAGCAAGGGATGGATAAATCAACATGCCAACGCAGGGAATGTAACTAAAGGATATGAGGTTGCCGGAGCCACTGCACTATCGGTACTGACCGATTCAACCTATTTTGGCGGCACGCTTGCCGATTTGCAGCATGCAGCCCGACAGGCAAAAATACCGGTAATACGCAAAGAATTTATCATAGACGAATACCAGATCCTGCAAGCCCGGTTATCGGGTGCAAGCGCCATCTTACTTATTGCTGCAGCACTGAGCATAGAAGAAACGCATCGGTTTATCCGGTTATCGAAACAACTGGGTTTGGAGGTTTTACTGGAGCTTCATGATGAGAAGGAAATTGAATACACTTCTCCCGAAACCACCATTATCGGCATCAACAACCGGAACCTGGGTACTTTCGTAACGGACCTGAAAAAGTCGTACAGAATGGTAGAGTTGTTGCCTCGGGATGCCGTCTGGGTATCGGAAAGCGGAATTTCAAACCCAGAAACGGTAAAAGAGTTACGCAAAGCCGGATACCGGGGATTTCTTATCGGAGAAAACTTCATGCGATCAGCTAATCCCGGTGCAAGCCTGGAAGAATTTATAAAAGGAGTGCTACAATAACAAAATATACACATGAAATTAGTTAAAGTATGCGGGATGCGCGAAGCAACCAACATCCGCGAAGTAGAACAAGCGGGAGCGGATTGGATAGGATTTATTTTTTATCCGGAATCACCGCGTTTTGTGCATGAGGTTCCGGACTATTTACCCAGGAAATCCAAACGAGTTGGAGTTTTTGTGAACGCGCCGAAAGAAAAAATTAGTGAAACGATATCTCTTTTCGGATTGGATCTGGTACAGCTTCATGGCAACGAATCGCCCGAATTTTGTGAGAATATACGCCGAAGCGGGGTAAAAGTAATCAAATCCTTCCGGGTCGGCGATGAATTCAAGGAGGAAGAGGTGGAGCCCTATCACGGCAAATGCGACTATTTTCTGTTCGATACCCAAACATCGTTGTACGGCGGTTCGGGGGAGAAATTTAACTGGGAGACTCTTTTAAATTACCGTGGTAATACGTTTTTTTTACTGAGCGGCGGCATAACACCGGGCGATGCAGAAGCATTAAAAACTTTCTCGTACCCGAAATGCATCGGAGTAGATATCAACAGTAAATTTGAAATCAGCCCCGCTGTTAAAGACGCAAAGTTGGTTAAACAGTTTATTAAAGTCATAAAAAAACCGGGAAACAAGATAGACAACAAAACATTATTAATTTAATAATTATGAACAGAATAGATGAGTTATTTCAACGGAAAAAGAACAACATTTTATCCGTCTATTTCACGGCCGGATTCCCCAACCTCAGTGACACCGTTCCGGTCATTCAATCGCTCGAAAAAAACGGTGTGGAACTGATTGAAATAGGCATCCCTTTCAGCGACCCTATGGCAGACGGTCCCGTCATCCAGGCGTCGGGGACACAGGCACTCAAGAACGGCATGAGCCTTCGGGTGCTCTTCGAGCAACTCTCGCGGGTCCGCTCGTCGGCGCAGATCCCTCTGGTATTGATGGGTTACCTGAACCCCATTCTTCAATTCGGCTTTAACACATTCTGCTCCGAAGCGCAACGCTGCGGGATCGACGGGATCATCATTCCCGATTTACCGTTTGCCGAATACATGAGGGAGTATAAAGCCGTTGCCGAAAAACACGGATTGCGTATGATCATGCTCATCACTCCGGAAACGTCGGAAGAACGCATCCATTTAATTGACAAAAATACTGGCGGGTTTATCTATATGGTCTCGTCGGCATCGGTTACCGGAGCAAAAACCGGTTTCGGGGAAGACAACCTGCAATATTTTAAGCGCGTTAACGCTATGAACCTCAGGAACCCCAGGCTTATCGGGTTCGGCATCTCCAACAAAATCACCTTCGATGCGGCTTGTGAACATGCTTCGGGAGCCATTATCGGCAGTAAGTTCGTCTCCTTGCTCGGAAGTGAAAAATCGGTGGAGGCTGCGGTACAAAAATTGAAAAAATCTATTGCCAATTATTAATGGGAAATTTTCAATATTCACCTACCTTTGCATGATTTTTCGGACAAATATAGCCCACATTACATTTCATGCTTTTTCAATCACATATTGGCGAGATCGCTTCGATACTGACGGCAGTCTGCTGGACGCTGAGCGCCCTTTTTTTTCAAAGAGCGGGAGCAAAAGTCGGTTCGCTGTCGGTAAACATCATCCGGATTTTTTTGGGAATTTTGTTTCTGGGAATCACCACGTTCTTCACCCGCGGGATGTTCTTCCCTATGGATGCCACGCCGTACAACTGGTTCTGGCTGGGCTTGTCGGGCGTGGTGGGCTTCTTTCTGGGCGACCTGTTCCTCTTTAAGTCCTACACCCTGATCGGTTCGCGCACCTCGCAGCTTATCATGAGCCTGGCGCCGATGATAACGGCAATTATCGGCTGGCTTTTTCTGTCGGAAATACTGCCAGTAAAAAGTATCCTGGGGATTATTGTCAGCATTTCGGGAATTATGATTGCCGTCGCTGGCAAAAAACTGAAACTCAATATTCCGCTCAAGGGTTTCCTCTATGCGCTTGGCGGCGCTTTAGGGCAAGCCGTCGGGTTGGTATTGAGTAAAAAAGGGATGGGCGATTACGATGCCATTGCGGCAACGCAGATAAGGGCTATTTTCGGATTTGTTTGCTTCTTTTTGCTGGTCACCTTTTTGAAACGGTGGCGAAGGGTCTCCCTGGCCGTAAAAGACCGGACAAGCATGAAGTCCATCACCCTGGGAGCTGTTTTCGGGCCGTTCGTGGGCGTAACGCTATCGCTATATGCCGTGCAGCATACCCATACCGGCATTGCCGCTACGTTGATGGCACTGGTTCCCATTTTTATCATTGTGCCTTCGGCCATCATGTTCAACGAAAAAATCACCGCCCGCCAGGTAATCGGGGCAGTAATCAGTATTGCCGGGGCAAGCATCTTCTTTCTGTGAGAAAGCTTACCTTGGAACAGTGTTTTTACCGCCCGGATAAGGTGGTATCTGAATGCGCTTAGATGTATATGACATAGATCCCACAAACCCGATTCCGTTGTGTACGTTGGAGTAGGTAACCCTGGGTTCGGAGATAACATCAAACTCTTCGTCGTAATTCCACTTTTCAACCGATTTCAGGTACGAATAATAATCGTGAGACAGCGTGTAAATCCACACCTCGATTGGCGGATTTTTCACTTCGTGACTTAAATATTCCGGTTTCTCCCCCTCCTTTTCCGGTTTGGTGTGTTCCACCTTCACCGTGTATAGTTCTCCGGTGGAGACATTTAACGTATAGGCATTCTCTGTAAACAAGTTATCCGTAAAAACAGATGAACTATTTGTGGAGTAATTGTTATTGAACAGCTTTTCTAGAAAAAGGTTTTTAGGATCTCTCGCAAAAATGGGATCATCCTGTGTTTCGACAGGCAAGTTAAAAGGATAATCTTTATACTCCGTATTTTCCGCAATGATCCTCAAAAGAAAATAATGTGCCACATCGTTTTTTTGTTTTCGAACCCCAATATGCAAGCGCATCCTCCGATAAAACGGCTCGTAAAATATTTCCGGAACTGGAATATAATATCCGCCGTACCCCCATCCGCTGTCTGAATTCCAGGAATACTCGCCGTATGGATTCCAGTAGAATCCGAACGTATTGTTGCCTGTTGCCGGTACGAAAAACGTTGCCGTATCCACCTTTTCAATCGCAGCCGGTGTGGGAATAACGGTCTCCACCCATGCGGTCTCGAGGCCTGGTGCCGAAGCCTTAATCTTAACCCGGTCGCCGACTTTAACGTGTGACTCGGAACGAAAATAAGAATTTCCTCTTCGAGCCCGGTACTTGGCAGTATCTATGGTGAAGCGTTGCAGTTTTTCAACAAATGTATCGTTAACGTGCAATTCCACCGAAACATCTTTCAAATAAGGCGCAGTGCTGTCGGTATCGGTGAACAAGAAACTTTTGCTGACAGCAACGCTTATTGGCTTATCGGGTTCAACAACTCCATTCATCACAATAAGCGGCTTTTCATCGGAAAAATTCACTTCAAGCATACGCTCACACGACAGCAATAGAATCGTTGTTATCAGAAACGAAATATATTTTCTCTTCATTTTAGAATCTGTCTTGAATTTTATATTTCTATTTATTTCTACTTTCTTCACGTGTCGAGAGACCCATGAACCACCCGATACAGTCGGTCAAAACTTATACGTGTAAGAAAATGATGGGATAATAGGGAAAATCGACAAACTTTTTAATACCGGTTTACTCCTGTCCTGTTTCTCTTCCCGAGTAAAAAACTCGGCCTTGGTAGCGGGCACCAGAATAAACGAATTGTGATGCGAATACGCATTGTAAATACTTAAATTCCAAATTCCCAACCGCCCTTTCTTTTTGTGGCGGTAATAATTGAAACTTAAATCGAGGCGGTGATAGGAAGGCATTTTAAAGTTGTTGAGTTTATCGATATAATCTGTTTCCTCTCCCATGTCGTTAATATACTTTTGCTTTGCCAGCGTAGCCCAGTTACCGGTAGAATATATCCAAGACGTGCTCACATCGAATTTCCTCCCGAATCTGCGCATCACTACCGCATTTATTTTGTGGCGGTTATCGTATTTCGCCGGATAGACAAGTCCTCGGTTTATTTCACCGTTCGGGAAATGACGGTTCGACCACGATAGCGTATAGCCCAGCCACCCCGAAGTATTTCCGAAAGTCTTGCTCGCCATCATTTCCACTCCGTATGATTTACTTAATCCTTGAGCTATACGCTGTTCCCAATTAAGATTACCCGAAAGCAAGGACGTACCTTCCCTATATTCCACTTGATTCCTGGAAGATTTGTAATATCCTTCCAATGAAAGGTCAAACCTGCGCCAACGCCCGAAAAGTCCACCTGAAACCTGATGTGAGACCATCGGTTTTACATTTTTTGTGATGGGGACCCACAAATCGTTAGGCAAACTTATTTTACTGCTTTGCAACAAATGTACATACTGGTTCATTTTGCCATACGATACTTTCACCGACCAATCGTTATTGAGCAGGTAACGTGCCGAAAGACGTGGCTGTGCGCTGATATAAGATCTTCCCTGCACCAGGAATCCAGAAAAATGTACTCCCGCATTCACTTTCATGCGTTCGTTCAAAATCATTTCATCTTCAGCATAGAACGAAAGTTCCTTTACCAAAACTCGTTCGTTGGCAAAAGTAACGGTATCGTTTCGCTTCTCTGTATCGTTTTCTGTTATCAAGGTAATTCCGCTTTGTTCGGGGCGAAACCGGTGGTGCAACAACGATGTCCCGAAACGAATAAAATGATTGTTCACCGGTGTATAGTCAAACTCCAGGCGATAACCTATGTCCTGAATTCCGGAACGGTAATGAGTATTCTCTTTTGTTTTATCGACCCGTCTCTCAATCTTGTCCGAATTCTCTTCCGATAGAGTTAATTCTTTTTCGCTACTCGATTTCATTACAATATCCGACGAGTATCGGCTGTAAATTAATGTAACATTGCTAAACAACTTATTGTTAATAGCATAGGCCCAATTGAGCGATGCCATTCGCGTGCCCCAACCGGTGTCAAAATTGGTTTTATTCTTATTTATTTCGTGATGTGTGTTGAATGCCGGATTAGGAGAATTGTTATCCGAATCTAAATTGTAAGAACCTTCACTTTTGGCGTTCATATTTAGAAAGAGCTTGTCCTTTCCGTCGTAAACACTTAAATACAATCGACTTTGTTCTGAAAACTTATGATTGACTTTGACATTGAAATCATAAAAAAAATATCCCACATCCGATCTGTTATAATCATCGGGATTATCTTTTTCATCTTTCTTCCCTACAAAATATAATGCAGGGCGCACGATTAAATCTAAATACGTACGGCGAAGAGAAACATTGAATGAAGTCTTCTCTTTCACTAACGGACCTTGAAAATTAAATCGCGATGAAATCAACCCGATAGAGGCCGTGCCGCCAAGTTTATTCATATCGCCGTCATTCATACGCACATCTACTACCGACGAAAGACGACCGCCATAACGCGCAGGAAAGCTGCCTTTATAAAAATCCATGGTTTTCACCGCCTCAGGATTGAATGTGGAAAACATGCCACCCAGGTGATTCACGTGATAAAGCGGATTCCCATCCACCAAGTAGAGATTTTCATCTAAATTTCCACCCCGCACGTACATACCTGCCACACCTTCGGTCCCGGCGGCCACCCCAGGCAAAAGTTGCAGGGTTTTAATCACATCTTTTTCTCCCAAAAAAGAAGGCAAAGCCTGCAGCGTCTGCGTAGTAAGTGTTGTCTTTCCGGTTTCGACGTTATGTAGTGGTCCGGTTTGTCTACCCTCTATCACCACTTCTTTAAGCAAAGAAGTAGGCTCTAAAAAAAAATGGATAACCGTGTCGTTATCCACAACAAAAGTTATCTCCTGCGATGTGTATCCTACGTAACTTCCCCTTAAACGGACTTCTCCAGGGGGAAGGGAAAGGCTGAAAAAACCGAAATTGTTGCTTACGGCTCCTTTTTGCGAAAGCAAGTCAAATACATTGGCGCCGATAAGTGTTTCGCGCGATCCGGATTCGTGGATAAATCCGCTTATCGTAACGTTCTTCTGACGCTCTTTCAAAATAATATAATTGTCGCGGATAATAAATTGGATATCGGTCTTGCCAAAAAGCTTTTCCAGTAAAGGCTGCAACAACATATTCTCTACCTGAAGCGTTACGGGCGGAAAATTTCTCAACAGTGCCGGATTGTATGAAAACGTATATCCTGACTGCTTCTCAATCTTTTGCAGAACGGAAGCAACCGGCTGTTTTTCAACGTTAATCGTAATGTTTTGCTGGGCTGATGCTCCTAAAAAGGAGCAAACAGCCAACAAAACAAGGATAGTATAGCGTTTCGAGAATTTCAATGTTTTTGCTCTTTATTCTTAATTCGAACCCTTCTTTATTATCAAGTGCGTATCCAGTGTTAAATTAATAATATCAACAATTTCAATACTGTTTTTTTGTGCAAATGACGAGGTAAAAGTGAGCGTGGATTCCTCTTCCGGCAATTCTACCTGCACGTTATAGAAGTGCGACAAAACCAACGCCACGTCTTTCAGCTGCGTATTATTGAAGACCAGGGAGCGGTCTTTTCCGTTGATTTCCATTGAGCTTCCGGGCGAAACAACCTTTACGGTTTCGGTTACGGAAGTGTAATGCACGGTCATACCGGCGGTGCACAATAGCGGAATAACGGGACTTTCGGGCGTAAACTGCACTGTCCCCGACACCACGCCAAGGCGGGTTTCCGCGTCGTCGGCCAGTACGGTAAATTCCGTGCCGAGCACCCGGATCTCTGCTCCGGGTGTGGAAACGACAAAGGGCAGGGCTTCGTTTCGGGCAACGGCAAACGAAATTTCTCCCGACATGGAAACACGGCGCTCTGCCTTACCGAAATTTTTACCGTATTTCAGTTTTGCTCCCTGTTGCATTCCGATGCGGGAACTGTCGGGCAACACATAGGAAGCATTATCGGCTTTGGCTACTAGTCTTGTGCCGGTATTTGACGTGAAATAAAAAACACTTACAACCAGCAATAAAGCGACAGCGGCCGCAGTGCCATAAAGCATCCTCATAGCGAGAATGTTGCGTTCGGGTGCAATGTATTTTTGTATCTTTCCCCACCCTTTCCGGGAATCAAAAACATTGGGCTTGTAATACTGGGCTACAAACCGGATACCCTCATCTATATTATGTCTTGACTGGTTTTCCATTATTTTCAGTTTTGGCAATCTACAGATTTATTCCGGCCTTCAACAATACGCCGGAACTGGATTCTCTGTTAAAATACGGCTGCATAAATGCTTTGACTCCGATGAAAAATCGATCATTTATTGAATAAGAATCTTCAACAATTAAATTAAAACCGAATGCACTGCGAATTACAGGCTGGTTAAACTTGTAAAAACTTAATCCACCCCCAATCCTGAAATCGTTTCTCCTGTTATTGCGAAAAGGAGATAAAAAAACATTCATGTTTGCTTGAAATAATTTTTCCGAATCCGACTTCCACTTATCCGCAACACTTAGCACAATGGATGGAGCAACTGTAAAATAATCTGACAGTTTAGCATCAAGTTCATACTCACTAAGCACCAAAAAAACATTTCCCTGATTAAGTGTAGAAAATCCCAGTCCTATTCGCAGGTCTGTGTCACTATCCCGGGCTTGTGTATTTACAACGAATACAGGACAAATAATAAGGCAAAGGGACACGATAATTTTTCTACACATTTCTTCTCTTCCATTACTTTTTCTATTTATAAGATGCAAAAAAGTATAAAATCCCTCTTTCTAAAGGGAAATATTTTAAGCAAAGAAGAAAAGATAAGCCTTGATGTCTTTTGCACGTAACGACTGCATGGCACGCAGGACATGGTTCTCCACAGTTTTTACGGTTAGCCCGGTTTGTTCGGCAATGTCTTTGTAGCGCATCCCATCGCGCTTAGCCATTAAAAAGATTTCGCGGCGGCGTTCCGGAAGTTCGTCGATCATCTTCCAGATACGTGCTTCCATCTCGGCACGTTCCATTTGCTCGTCCTCCGTAAGAAACTCTTCTCCGGACAATTTATCGAGAGAGGTAGTTGGCTTGGCGTCACGTATTCGGGTAAGGCAGTTGTTTCGAACAGCAGTATAAAGATACGCTTTCACCGATTTTATCGTTTCCAGCTGTTCCCTTTTATCCCATAAGTTCACGAATGTTTCTTGCACAACATCTTCCGCCTCATCGGTGTCGCACATGAAATGCAAGGCGTGCAAGCAAAGTTGACGATAATAACTGTGGTAATATTCCGAAAACTGTTTTTTTGAAATCAGCATCAAATCTTTAGTAATAGAATAAGTTGCAAAACTAGTAAAAAAGGGGGAATATTAAAAAGAAAATCCGGTTGGACCGTACGCACGCTTAAAGTGAACGATCGGCCGGATCTTATTCATCGTAGGTTTAAACAACACTATCGCAGCAGGTAAAATAGAATACGGTTTAAAACGTTCCACAAAAACGACACATCAAACCCTATCGTACGGTAAAGACGCAATCACGTCGGAAATTTTCTCCAGTCCTTCTTTCAGTGGTTTTGAGACCATTCCCTTGATGAATGGATTGAGGTCGGCCCGAAGCGTTATCTTCATTTTGGTGTCCTTCTCGGCTTTCTGCACAAGTTGGATCCACAGAAAAACATCAAACGGCAAGTTTTCAGATTTAAACTTGACAAGTTTGCTGGGTTCTCGCTCCATAACGCGGAACCTCACCTCTCCAACCGGATCGACACGAAACGAACAAGAATCACTGTCGAACTTAAAATCCTTGATCTTATTCCCGGGTATTTGGTCCTTTAACAGATCGAGTTTGCTCAAATCCGAGAGTACACGAAAGATATCCTCCTCATTGTGAGCTATGGTTTTTACATCGCTGGTAAATTCAGTCATTTATTCGTTTTTTTGGGGGTGGTTCCCCACGTTTCGGGATTCCTGCGCCAATCCTGCAATGTTTTCACTTCAGATTCAGCGATATAATCAATCAAGAGCGCTTCGTCCAGAATGGCATCGTAATGAGTCAAAGTGGTCAACTCCACTCGAGCCTCTTTCATGTTGGTTTCTGCCGCAGGGAAACCGTACGTAAATATCGCTACCATTCCGAGCACATCCGATCCGCTTTGGCGAATCGCTTCTACAGCCTTCAGGCTGCTTTGTCCCGTAGAAATGAGATCTTCGATAACTACAACCTTTTGCCGGGGTTTCAAATCACCCTCGATAAGATTTTCCAACCCGTGATCTTTCGGCGCCGACCGAACGTAAACAAACGGAAGGCCCAACGCATCGGCAACAATCGCTCCTGGAGCAATCGCTCCTGTAGCTACCCCCGCAATAGCTTCAACCTGCGGATACTTTTCAAGGATGATCCGTGCAAATTCTACTTTTATAAAGTTGCGGGTGGCAGGATAGGACATCAGTTTCCTGTTATCACAATAGATGGGTGACTTCCACCCCGATGCCCAGGTAAACGGGTTGGATGGTTGTAACTTGACCGCTTTTATCTTGAGAAGCTTTTCGGCTGTTAATTTTTCTACAGTATTCATATTTTCCAAACTTAAAAATGAAATGCAAAAATAGTGTTTTTAAAGCAAAAAATGGCACAAAACATGAGTGGTAAAATAAAATATCCATTCAAAACACTTCTCCAAGTGTCGCAACACTTATCTTTATATCTGGACTTTTCAGCAAAGCGTAAGCACAAGCTTCCAGCGTTGAGCCTGTGGTAATGATATCGTCAATCAACAAAATATGTTTTCCAGCATACAGGGATGGATGCAACAAATCGAAAATACCTTTTACGTTTTCCCATCGCTGCGTTTTGGTACGTTGGGTTTGCGTGGGGTTAAAAATGGCACGCACTAAGTTACCACTGGAAACAGGAATGGAGGTAACTTCCGATAAACCGTAAGCAATCGTTTCCGCCTGATTAAAGCCCCTTTCTTTCTGTTTCTGGGGATGCAGCGGAACAGGGACTATTAAATCGATGGGTAGAATAAATTCACTGCCTATCAAATCCTTGCCAAACAGTTTTCCCAACAACACTCCTATTTCTTTTTTGTTGTTGTACTTGAGTTGGTGAATAAGCGGCTGTAAAACACCTCCTCTTGAATATACGCAGAAAGTGGCAGCCCGCTCAAACGGGAATCTTCCTGCCAAAAGAGTTTCAGCAAGATTATCCGGCTCCATAAAATTGTTCGTTTTGGGAAGGGCATGTAAGCATTGTAAACAAACGCCCTGCTCGGAAGGCAAAAGTCGAATACTACAAACCGGGCAGCATTCCGGAAAAAAGAGATTCGATAATTCGTTTAACAGGCTTTTCACACTCATTCAATTCTCCTCCGGCATTTTTCCCAGGCATTCCAGAATATCCGGCATCGAAAATCCTCTGCCCAGCGCAAAACGAATAACCTTAGTCCGCTTTTCATATCCGGACTTTCCTTTCACTGATTTCAGCTTCTTCTCCAACAAAGGTTTTAACGATTGAAGGAGAACCTCATCAGAAAACGCCTCCAATGCCTGGTCAATAGTTTCCTGCGAAATTTGTTTCTGTCGCAGGGTAAAAACAATTTTAGTTTTTCCCCACTTGCTAAAACGGAGTTTATCGCTGATGAAGCTGCGAGTATATCGGGAATCGTCGATGTATTTCTGTTTCAACAAAAGAGACATAATGTTGTTGACTGCATTATCAGCAAGTTGCATCCGTAGCAATTTCTGCCGGATGTCAAACGAACAACACTCCTTCATGGAACAGACCCTCGCCATGCGCTGGTAAGCTGTTTTTTCGGAAACTGGTTTTCGTTCTACTCGTTCCATACCCTACTCTTTTACCGCTTTTATCATCCTTTCGTTACCCGAAATATCCTTTACCCGTTCGATATTTTTGAATCCTCTTTGCTGGAGCAATGCTTCAACCTGGCATCCCTTTTCCCGATTGATCTCGAAAAAAAGGGCCCCTCCCTTGTTCAGGTATATCCGGGCAAAGTCCGCTATCTTTTCGTAGAAAACCAACGCATTTTCGTCCGTAACGAACAGAGCCAGGTGAGGCTCAAACCTCAAGACATTGTCCTCCATGTCCGATTTTTCAGATTCAGTCACATAAGGGGGGTTGCTCACAATAATGTCAAACATCTTATCCGAAACAGATTCCTGCAAAATATCTTTTTCCAGGAAAAACAAATGTACTCCGTTTCTTTCCGCATTTTTTCGGGCCACTTCCAGCGCATCTGGCGAAATATCCCACGCATGTACTTCTGCATGAGGCAGTTTTTTTGCCAACGTAACGGCAATACAGCCGCTTCCGGTTCCAATGTCAAGAATTTTTGCGGATGCATTGTTTGTCGAAGTTATCACCCACTGTACCAATTCTTCCGTTTCGGGACGGGGAATTAAAACAGAACTATCGAGGTAAAAGGGTAATCCAAAAAAATCGGTTTCACCCAAAATGTATTGAATGGGTTCAGCATTCTTTAATTTATCGATAATTTCGCTCAGTTTCTTCACCGCTGCATCGGATAAATGGTTAAATTTGCATGTTAAAATATCTGCCAGTGGGATCGAAAACTCTTTTTCCAGAATCAGCCGGGTTAAGCTGCTGATCTCCTCCGGCGAAAAGTGAGTTTTTAATTCATTTTTTAGGAAGTTTTTCACATCTTGCATTGTTGGATCGTTTTACTAAACAAAGATAGAAAAAATGACGACAGACGAAAAATTTATGTACCGATGTCTGCAGCTCGCTCAAAAGGGTGAAGGTTTTGCAAGACCCAATCCCATGGTGGGAGCAGTCATTGTGCATAACGGACAAATTATCGGTGAAGGTTATCACCGGCAGTTTGCCGAGGCGCATGCCGAAGTTAATGCCGTACTCTCCGTGAAAGATCAGGCATTACTTTCTTCTTCTACCTTGTACGTCTCACTCGAACCTTGCGCTCACCATGGAAAAACTCCCCCTTGTGCTGAGTTGATCATTGAAAAAAAAATTCCGAAAGTGGTCATCGCCGTTTCAGACCCGAATCCTAAAGTGTCGGGAAAGGGTATTGAGAAGATACAAAAATCTGGAATTGAAGTAACTACAGGTATTCTCCAAAAAGAAGCCGAAGAATTAAACCGGGCCTTTTTTGTGAACCAATTATATAACCGTCCCTATGTGATTCTTAAATGGGCACAGAGTTCCGACGGATTTATCGATTACCGACGGTCAACAGCAGAAGAAGCACCGGCACAGATATCTAATGATCTGACTCATAGCATTGTCCATAGGTTCCGCACTCACGTGCAGGGAATAATGGTGGGAACCGACACAGCCTTATTGGATAACCCAAAGCTGACAGCCCGGAAGTGGTTCGGTAACAATCCTACCCGGATTGTTATTGACAGGGAAGCCAAAATCCCTTCCAATGCAGCAATCTTCAGCGAAGACTCGGCCGTTATCGTTTTTACCCAATCAGGCTATCCAGTAAGAAAAAGAAACATCAAGCCCATCATCATTGATTTCAACAGAGATACCAACAGGCAGATTCTAAAACATTTATATGCGGAAAAAATCTATTCAGTCCTCGTTGAAGGTGGCACCCGCCTCTTATCAACCTTTATAGATAAAAATCTTTGGGACGAAGCGTATATTGAAATTGCTGCAACGAAACTAATTTCAGGAGTGAAAGCCCCCGAAATCTCTATGGATAACGCTATTACTAAAAAGTATTTAGACTCTACCCAACATCATTTAAAGAATAAAATAACTCAAAATTTTCTTTAAATATTTATTTTGCTATGGTTTAAGTGAAAAATCTTTCTACTTTTGCAGAACTTATACGTATTGTACAATATTTTTTTGAAACAAATGACATTAAAATATCTCCACCAGACTGCTTCTATACTATTATGGGTTCTGGTATTCTCTTCCTGTCTTAATTCATCGCAAAGCGATATCGAGTTGTCTCACGATGCTCAGATTTATTCGTTCAGCATGTCCTCCAAAAAAGACACAACCAGCGCACTTACGGGGACGAGGTTCACTATTGACCAGATTAACAACAAGATTTTCAACCGCGACTCTCTGCCTTATCTTTTCCACGTAGACAGCGTCTACCTTAATATCGCCGGGAAATCAAGTTACACCCTTCCCAGGATTGTACTTAACCTGCAAGACAAGGACAGTTCTTACCTATGGAACGGGAAAGACTCTGTCGCTTTTAAACGGTTAAAATCCATTGAAACAACTGCTGAAGACGGTAAAACGGTGAAGTTATACGAATTCAAGGCAAACATTCATCAACAGGACCCCTACATTTTGAACTGGGTCAAAATCACTCAGAATCAACTTATTAATCCGGCCGAACAACAAAAAACCATTCTTCATGGCGGGAAATTTATCACTTACTACAAATCGGGGGCAATGATCAAGGCTTCCTCTTCTTTATCTTCAGATGGAAAGAACTGGACTCCGCTTACAGTCTCCGGGCTTCCGGTCACTGTAAAAACCAACACCATCTTCTCAACAACAAAAAACTCTGGATCAATCGCTTATGCCTTGAATACAGACAACAACATATATACATCAACAGATGGATTGGTCTGGAGTAAAGTAACTTCCGATTATCCGGTTATCGCTATATACGGAAAACTACCTTCAGCGTCGGGAGAATTTGCGATACTTACCGCTGTTAATGATGCGGGGACACTTAAATTTGCTCTCACAAAGGATTTCACAACATTCACCGTGAAGAGTGCACTACCTTCCGACAACACATTACCAACTGTTGATTTCTCGGCGGTAAGTTTAGAGAATCCCACAGTTTTCTCTGCCAAATACATCATTCTCTCCGGAGGAAAAGACAAGAACAATATCGTGAACAATAAGCTCTGGATTATCCAGGAATTAAACGGAGATATCACGCATCTCTCAGAGGTTTCGTCCATTTCCCTCCAGTTAAGTCGGTTGTTCCTTTACGATAACAAAGTATATTTGATGACGTATGAAACAGGTAAAAACAAGTTATATTATTCAGAGAATTATGGGCTAAACTGGATTTCGGGGGGAACCAATCAAACGCTTCCCGACAATTTCACAGGGAGAATGCACGCATCGGTAATTACCGATACCAATAATTTCATCTGGATTCTCGGCGGAGAATCCGGAGCCCAGGTACCCATCGTAGATGTTTGGAGAGGAAGGCTCAACAAGTTAGCGGAATAGTTGAAAAACCGGGAATTAGAAGTTGGATAACCGGGGTATTAATTCGGCAATGAAAAAAAGTGAATTTGTCTTTTTTCTGCTTTTGATCGCTGCAGTTTTTGACACCGACGAAGTTAAAGCGCAGGAATACAAGCACGAATCCGGCGGCATGTTGGGAATATCTTTCTATTTGGGTGATGCCAACAAAACAAGACTCTATCTACATCCGGGATTTACGGGAGGCATTTTGTACCGGTACAACATTAATTTTCATTGGGCAGCAAAAGCAAACCTGCTTGCCGGTAAGGTATCGGGAAATACAAGAGATGCAAACAATGTTTTTCCGCTGACGCAACAGACATCGTTTAACAGGACATTTATCGATTGGGGCGGACAGATTGAATTCAACTTTCTGCCTTTCAGTGATAAGTTCACCTACAAGGATGCAAAGCCATATACCCCGTATGTTTTTGCCGGTGCCGGAGTAACTTTTGCCACAGGTAGCAAGCCATTTTTCAATACAAATGTACCGGTAGGTATCGGTTTTAAATACAAGATAAAAGAAAGGCTAAACATCGGGCTCGAGTTTTCCGTACGGAAATTATTCGGAGACGGTTTCGATGCGGCGAAGAAAAATGCTGATTGGGGTTTAGATGCTCCTTACGGCATTAAAAGCAGTATTTTTAAAAACCAGGACTGGTATTCACTTACAATGATCTTTCTGACCTGGGACTTCGGAATCAGACATGATCCGTGCTGTGAATGATCAACAGAGAATTTAAAAAAACATATGTCATTACTTGACAAGATTGATAAGGAGAATATTCCGCAACACGTTGCCATCATTATGGATGGCAATGGCAGGTGGGCTAAAGCCAGAGGTTTGGACAGGACCGAAGGACACAAAGAAGGCGCTTTATCCGTACGAAAAGTGGTGAAAGCAGCTGCGAAAGCAAAGGTGAAGTTTCTTACCTTGTACGCTTTTTCTACCGAGAACTGGCTTAGACCTGAAGAAGAAATACATACATTGATGGAGTTGATGGTGTACACCATTGCCAACGAAACAGACAACTTGGTCAAAAACGGAATCCGCTTACAGTGCATTGGAAATATTCAACGGCTGCCGGAAAATACCCGAAAAGCGCTGAATCGCTGTATCGAACAAACGTCCTCTGGAGAAGACCTGACCTTGGTATTGGCCTTGAGTTATTCATCGCGATGGGAACTGGCCAATGCGGCAAAAGCTATTGCTTCCAGCGTCAAAAACGGAGAGTTGGATGAAAGTTCCATTACCGAGGAGACCATTAATGAACACCTGGCTACAAAAGGTATGCCCGAACTTGATTTACTCATCAGAACCGGAGGGGATATTCGTATCAGTAACTTTCTGTTGTGGCAGGCAGCCTACTCCGAGTTATATTTTACCGGCGTTTTCTGGCCCGACTTCGATGAAGAATGCTTTTATGAAGCCATCCTCGATTTCCAGAAGAAAGAAAGGCGCTTTGGAAAAACCAGTGAACAATTAGAAAAGGAAAACCAATAAATTTCGATATACAGTACTGAAAAGCTGAACAGTTGAAGCGAAAGAAAAAAAAATCACAATGTTGAAGAAAACATTCCATTTAGTTATACTCTTAATCCTGTTTTCCCAGGTGAGGTCGTTTGGACAAATAACCACCAACGATACTGTTAAAACTGCACCTGCTGAAGATGTTCCCGTGGTGAACTACACGGCAACACCCAAAAAATACATTATTGCCGGTATTGATGTTACCGGCATTGAAGGAACGATGTATGAAGCACAACCTTTTGTATTGGTCAGTTTTTCCGGATTGGCAAAAGGACAGGAAATTCAGATTCCCGGAGAAGAAATCACCAATGCCATACAACGGTTTTGGAAACAAGGCCTGTTCTCCGATATTAAAATCCTGCAAACCAAAATTGAGGGCGACAGCACCTGGCTCGAGATCAAACTGACAGACAGGCCACGTGTATCAGATATCCGGTATATCGGCATGAAAAAAAGCGAACGCGACGATATCGAGAAAAAGATTTCCGTGGTCAAGGGAAACCAGATTACTCCGAACCAGATAAACAGTGCAAAAACCATCATAGAAAAATACTTCGATGAGAAAGGATTTGGAGAAGCAGTCATCTCCATTATGCAACGCCCCGATGCAAGCGCAAAAAATCAGGTCATTCTCGATATCGAAGTGGATAAAAAAGAAAAAATAAAGGTCAATAGAATCAACATAGAGGGTAATGAATCCATCTCGGATCGCACGCTTAAATGGGCGATGAAAAAGACAAACGAGAAAGGCAATATTCTACACCTGTTCCGTACGAAGAAGTTTGTAGAAGACCTCTACAAAGAAGACAAGAAAAACTTCATCAACAAATACCACGAGTTCGGCTACCGCGATGCTGAAATAATCCGCGACTCCGTCTATAAGAACGATGAAAAAACAGTCAACATTGATATTGTGGTAGAGGAAGGCCCTAAATATCACGTACGCTCCATCAACTGGGTGGGAAACACGCAATACAACTCCATCGATCTGGGCAGAATGTTAAACATGAATCCAGGCGATGTCTATAACCAGAAAAAATTGCAGGAAAGGCTGACTACCGACGATGATGCAGCCATCAACCTGTATCAAAACAACGGTTACCTGTTTTCGGGCATTGACCCGATTGAAATAAACATAGAAAACGATTCCGTGGATCTGGAACTTCGGGTTACCGAAGGGCCCAAGGCAACGATCAAGAAAGTAATCATTCAGGGGAACGATCGCCTTTACGAAGATGTCATCCGCCGTGAATTACGTACTAAACCGGGAGCCGTTTTCAGCAAAGAGGACCTTATCCGCTCGGTACGTGAGATAGCTCAGACCGGACATTTCGACCCCGAAAACCTGCAGCCGGGCGTAAATCCAAATCCAGAAGACGGCACTGTAGACCTTACCTACCCGCTGACCTCCAAAGGAAACGACCAGATTGAATTTTCTGCCGGATGGGGTGTTACCGGATTGGTGGGTAAGCTGAGCCTGAAACTCAACAATTTCTCGTTGAAAAACCTGATTAACCGGGAGAACTACAGGGGCATTATCCCCCAGGGTGAAGGACAAACGCTTATTCTTAGTGCACAGACCAACGGACGTTATTACCAGTCCTACCAATTTTCGTTTATCGAACCCTGGTTTGGAGGCAAACGTCCCAACAACTTCTCGCTAAGCGCCTATTATTCAAGATATACCGGGTTAAACTCCGATTATTATACTCAGATGAATCCCTATATGTACGGTGGGGGATATGGAGGATACGGCGGTTACGGCGGATATAGTCCTTACGGATATGGCGGGTATAGCCCGTACGGATACGGAGGATATGGCGGTTACGGCGGTTACGGTTATCAGGATATGATGGAATATTCATACGACCCCAACCAAGTATTCGAAATGATTGGCGCATCCATCGGCTACGGGAAAAGGCTGGAGTGGCCCGATGATTACTTTCAGGTCATGGCTGAACTGGGATATCAACGTTACAACCTCAAAAACTGGTCGTGGCAACAGTTCCCATTCCAGACAGGTTCAAGTAACAGCGTCACGTTCGGTATAACGTTGCAAAGAAACTCCATCGACAATCCCATCTATACACGCCTGGGATCGCAGTTTACATTGAGCGTAAGCGCAACACCTCCGTTCTCGCTCTTCAACAACACCGACTATTCCAAAATGGCATACTCCGATCCCGCAAAATACACTTGGAACGAGTACCACAAATGGAAACTGAAAATAAGGACGTACACCCCCCTGGCTCCGCTTACTGTAAAAAGAACTCCGGTAGTGGCAACCCGGGCAGAATTCGGAATTTTAGGACACTACAATAAAAATAAACTGACCCCTTTCGAAACGTTTGACGTAGGTGGTGACGGAATGAGCGGATACTCCTCTTCTTTTGCAACGGAAAATATTGCTTTGCGCGGTTATGACAACAACTCCATCGCACAGCAGGGGCGCGCTTATACCCGCTTGGGGCTGGAACTCCGTTACCCGTTAATACTTGAACCTAACTCAACCATTTATGCAGTAGGGTTCCTGGAAGCAGGGAATGCATGGCATAACCTGAAAGACTTTAATCCTTTTGACCTGAAACGCTCTGCCGGTGTTGGCGCCCGTATCTTCCTGCCCATGATCGGGTTGATGGGGATAGACTGGGCGTATGGATTCGATCCTATCCGGGGAAGCCGGTCGAACAGCGGAAGCCAGTTTCACTTTATCATCGGACAGGAATTTTAATTTAACAAAATTTATTCCTGCCGGTATAAACGAAATGCATTTTTTGTTGTCTTTACATTCACTGAACAATTAAAACGACTAACGAATATGAAAAAGACTTTATTTTTAGTTGGCTTCTTCTTAGCCCTGACAATCGGAAGTACTTACGCACAAAAATTTGCTTTCATTGATATGGAGTATATTCTCGGGAAAATCCCGGCTTACGAAAACGGCAACAAGCAGCTCGAAAATGTATCAAAGCAATGGCAGAGCGAAGTGGATAAAGCAGCCCAGGAAGTAGAAGCCATGTACAAAAAATATCAGGCAGACCTGGTTTTTCTGGCTGGTGAGGAGAAAACGAAACGCGAGAACGAAATAGTTGCCAAGGAAAACGAAATCAACACGCTACGCAACAAATATTTCGGGCAGCAGGGTGAATTGTTCAAACGCCGCGAAGCGATAATGAAACCTATCCAGGATGATATTTACAATGCTGTAAAGGAGATTGCCGCGGTCAACTCTTACCAGGCAGTTGTCGACAGAGCTTCGGCCACATCCATCATATTTGCATCGCCGGACATTGATATCAGTGATCAAGTTTTATCTCGATTAGGATATTAATAACCAAATATTTATTATCTTTGCGACGCAAAAACAGAAACTGACCAAGGCTAAACCGACATTAATTCAGTCTAAACGAAAAAAATAATAAAATTCAATACATTAATCATGACTAAAAAATTAATCATCTTATTGCTCGCGATTACCCCTATCGCTGCCTTTGCACAAAACGCAAAACTAGCACACATAAACACTTCCGAGCTTTTTAACCAAATGCCTGAAATCCCGGGCATCGAGACTCAGTTGAACACCAAACAGGAAGAGATTTCTAAAAACGGCCAGGCACTGGTTGACGAATTCAATAAAAAAGCAGAAGAATTCCAGAAATTGGCACCCACTTCATCCGAGACCGTTAAAGCCGATCAACAGAAACAGTTGGATCAGATTAATGAAAGGTATCAAATGTTTTTGCAAAACAGCCAACGGGAAATGGAAGAGTTACGCCAGAAGCTGCTGGCTCCGGTTCAACAAAAGATTGCTACCGCCATTAAAGCAGTGGGTGATGAAAAAGGATACACCTATATTTTTGACCTGGCAGCTGGAAACCCGGTTTACTTCAATGCTACAAACGCAGAGGATGCCACTCCTTTGGTTAAAACCAAACTGGGTATCAAATAATTATCTTTCGCAGAGGCATAAAAAAACTCCCGAAATTCGGGAGTTTTTTTATGCCTAGTCCTCTTTAGCACCCGTTTCCGTATCCTGTGCCATACCTGAAGCTGTGTCAGTCTCTTTTTTGAAAGCTTGTTTAACCCGCTCAAAATCCTCTTTCCACGCTTCCCCTACTTTAGAAAAGAAGTTGGAGGCACTTTCTCTAACTACATCCCATTTATTTTCAGCAATATCATCAAACTTTCCCAACTTTTCCGACAGTTCATCTTTCAAGCTTTTCAATTTTTCTATTTGCTCGGCATATTCTTCTTTGGCGTCTTCGGTAATGTTGCTGACGCCTTGCTTCATTTCTTCAATTTTCGCATCGAGCTGATCCAATATCTCCTGCGTCTTTTGCTTAAACTCCTGTTTGTTCATACGATATTTTTTTAAAAAGTTTTCTGACATTAAAACAGATATCGCCCTAATTAAGTTCAAAACGATAAATTAAAAGCAAAAAAAACCTTATCTTTGTAATCATTAAAGTAATTCAATAGATATTCAATTGTAATTTGATTGTAACGATGAAATTTTCAACGCTACAACAAATATCAATTAAATAATACGAAACAAATCATCGTTGGATATCTGTTAGTTATATCTTTATATGGATTATTACACAAACTTATCTCATAGATAATTTTTATGTTAAACATCGTGATTTTTGGCGCTCCCGGTTCTGGAAAAGGAACACAAAGTGATTTATTGATTAAAAAATACGGACTGAAGCACGTATCAACGGGAGATATATTGAGATTTGAAATAAAGGCTGGCTCAGCGTTAGGCAAAATAGCAGATCAATATATTTCGAAAGGACATTTGGTTCCCGACGAGATTATGATCGAAATGCTGGAAGATCTGATCCGGAAAAACCTGGATAAAAAAGGATTTATTTTCGATGGATTTCCCCGTACACTTCCGCAAGGAGAAGCCTTGGACAACAAAATGAAGAAAAACGGTTTGGACATCACCTCTGTACTAAGCCTGGAGGTTAAGGACGAAGAACTGATTGACAGGCTGCTGAAACGCGGGCAACTATCGGGTCGCTCCGATGACAACGGGCATACCATCAAATCGAGGCTCAACGTATACCACCAGCAAACAGAACCGTTGAAAGAGTATTATGCCGGACAGAACAAATTAGTATGCATACCCGGTGAGGGAGCTATCGAGGAGATCTTTAATTCGATAGTAGAAGTGGTTGATAATCTTACTGGCAGATAAAATGGCTGAAACAAATTTTGTTGATTATGTAAAAATCTTTTGCAGATCGGGAAAGGGAGGACGAGGGTCAACCCATTTCAGAAGAGAAAAATATATCCCAAAGGGCGGGCCTGACGGTGGAAACGGTGGCGATGGAGGACATATAATCTTACGCGGCAACAGAAACTACTGGACACTGCTCCATTTGAAATTCCAACGGCATATCTTTGCCGGACATGGTGAAAGCGGCTCAAGACGTAACAGCTCTGGCAAGAGAGGCGACAGCAAAATCATTGAAGTTCCGTGCGGAACTGTGGCCTATGACGCTCATACAGGCGAATACCTGTGCGACATTACCGACGATGGACAAGAAATAGTTTTGCTCAAGGGTGGACGTGGAGGATTGGGAAACACGAACTTCAAATCGGCAACCAACCAGGCACCGCGTTATTCCCAACCGGGAGAGCCTTACGAAGAGAAATGGATTATTCTTGAATTGAAATTGCTCGCCGACGTGGGATTGGTTGGCTTTCCTAACGCCGGAAAATCAACACTCCTGTCCGTGGTGTCTGCAGCGAAGCCAAAGATTGGTAATTATCCATTCACCACATTGGAACCCAATTTGGGGATAGTAAGTTATCGCGAAGGAAAATCGTTCGTGATGGCGGATATTCCAGGCATCATAGAAGGAGCCAGCGAAGGGAAAGGACTCGGTCTGCGATTTTTACGCCATATTGAGAGGAACTCGCTACTTTTGTTTGTGGTACCTGCCGATGCCGAAAATATTCACGAAGAATACAACATTCTGTTGAACGAACTCACCAAATATAATCCCGAGTTGCTAGACAAACATCGTGTTCTCGCAATCTCTAAAGCAGATATGCTGGACGACGAATTAATACACGAGATTTCCTATGACTTACCGAAAATTCCCTATGTTTTCATATCGTCCATCACCGGATACGGAATCCCTGCGTTAAAGGATATTCTCTGGAGGGAATTAAATTCAGAAGAGACCATCCACGTTTCCACATCGAGGGAGTCGCTTGTTCACAGACGCCTGGACGTTCAATCCCTGGAGTTTGAACCCGAAGAAGAAATTGAAGAGGATTTGGACGATGAATACGGGGAGGAAGAAGAAAATTATTACGAAGAGGATTTTTAAATTATGTTTCGCCACCCCAATTATTCAAACCTGCTTTTCTTCACTATTTTCTCCAATGAACAGCGGTTGCTTCATTTCTCTACTACACGGGCAGGCGGCGTGAGCCGCGGTGAATTCCGGTCGTTAAACCTGGGAAATTACTCCGATGATAATCCGCTGAATATTTTTGAGAACAGATCCATTGTGGCCCGAAAGTTCTACAAAGAGGCCAATGATCTGATAACTCCGCATCAAACCCATGGTAATAGGGTACTGCTTATTGACGCTGAGTTTCTGAATCTCTCCAATGCAGAAAAAATTGAAAGGCTCTACGGATACGACGCATCCGTTACACAGGAGAAAGGTTACTTCTTGTGTGTCACCACGGCCGACTGTGTTCCGCTGTTGTTGTTCGACCGGAAAAACGAAGCTATCGGTGCTATTCACGCCGGATGGAAAGGAACCTCAGGGAGAATCGTTGAAAAGACACTTCTTGAAATGAAGAAAAACTTTGGAACTGAAACCCGGGACATTCTCGCAGCAATTGGTCCGGCAATCGGCATCGATAATTACGAAGTAGGGAGGGAAGTTGAGGAAGAGTTTCAAAAAAGCGGCTTCAATCTCAATAAATCCATTTCGTATCGCCATAACTTATCCCGGAAGTTGCATATTGATCTCAAGGAAATCAACCGACAGGAACTCATTAGGATGGGCGTTCCCAAGCACCAGATTGAGAAAACGCGGTACTGTACCTACGGTAATAGCCGCCTGTTTTTCTCGGCCCGGCGGCAATCGTTGCACTCTGGAAGAATGCTTTCCGGTATAATGCTTCGTTAACGGCTACCAACAAAACAGCCGCCAGGAAAGTCGGACGGCTGTAAGATTTTGTTTTTTTGGAAAACATTAATACTCATCTTCGTTAAAAAAGAAGTCTTCTTTACTGGGATAATCGAGCCATATATCTTCTATCGTTTCAAAAACTTCCGTGTCGTCCTCAATTTCCTGTAAATTCTCAATCACTTCAAGCGGGGCACCGGAACGTTGAGCAAAATCAATGAGCTCGTCTTTTGTTGCCGGCCAGGGAGCGTCTTCCAATTTAGAAGCTAATTCGAGTGTCCAATACATAATTATCTCCTTAGGGTTTGTTGTTTCATAAATTTAGCGCAAAAATATACAAAAAAATCAGATATTATCCTATTCCCAGTATATTTCTTTTCCGGTCTTGTTACTTTCGTATCGTGCGAGCACGAAAAAGTAGTCTGACAAACGATTTAAGAAAATTAGAACAAAATCGGCTACTGGAAATTCTTCAGCCACCCGATAAACGTTTCGTTCAGCTCTTCGGGAAACGGTGCGACAGATATGTGCACGTGCTGCAGCTTCATTGCCTCCGGGAAGAATAAAACGGTTCAACCGGGGTAAAGTATGGTCTATCCGATCAATTTCCTTTTCAACTTTTTCAATGTCTTCCGGGGAGATGATACTGGCAGCTTTAGGGGGAATCTGCTCTGTTTCTGTTGCCAGGTAAGAGCCTACCGTAAAAAGCTTGTGTTGTAGAAAAGAAAGGAAGAGACCGGTTTCCTCATCATCAACACCGCAGTTCAACCAACCGATAAAACTGTTCAATTCGTCGATTGTTCCGTAAGCCCCTAGCCGGACATGCGTTTTTTTTACCCGGGTGCCGCCAACCAACGATGTTTTACCCTTATCTCCCGATTTTGTATATACAGTACTTTTTTTCATTTCAAAATCCATTTTAGGCCTCAGGCACTCAGGTTGTTTTATTGTCAGGAATTTTACCTCTTATTTAATGTCTAATTGCCTTTTTAAATCAAATAACTCGCTTTGTGATACGATTTCTTTAAAACGACAACACCAATATCTTTCATGTCGAAAGTAATTCTTGCCCTTTCATCTGCGACGACAGCCTTCCAGAAACGTTTGCCATTACCCGATTTTATTCCCGCGATAACCCAGAACGTATCGTCTGAACTCATCGATAGCAGGCTCTCCATATCAACAGGAAATGAGTTTAAATAGACAAATATTCCGTCGTACAACTCGGAAAGGTCTATTTCATCGATAAACTCAACATGCCTGTTATACGTTGTATGCAAATTTCTTGCCAGCAACACATTTTTCCCTTCCGGATCAAAACAGTGACAAACGGCATCCTTAGAAGCTGCACTTAGATAGAGCGTATTAATCCCCTTTCCCGTATCCAGTTCGAGAACCCTCCCGGGTTTAAAATACCTGACAAGCTTGTATGACAAATGATGAAGCTTTTTATCGGACGTCTCTATGTTGTGTGCGCGTAACAGCTGGTCAATATCCAGAAATGCCGTGTACCCATATTCTTCGTTAATAATATGGGTGACAAAATTATAAGCAAAAGGAGAATGAATACCGAACCCTCTTGCCTGCTTTCTTCGTTTAAACCACTTGAAACACAAAACCGGGAACAATTATAATGTATAAATTAAAGCTACTGCATAGGCTGTTATGCCTTCCTGCCGGCCCACAAACCCCATCTTTTCAGAGGTGGTGGCCTTGATGGAAATAGTGTTGACATCCGTCTCCATTATTTCGCTTAACGTCTTTTGCATAGCCGGAACATGCGGGTTCATTTTGGGAGCTTCGGCACAGATGGTTGCGTCAATGTTACCTACCTCAAACCCATTTTCTCGCAACAAGGCAACGCTTTTCTTCAACAGGATTTTACTATCTACACCCAGAAACTCGTCTGCGGTGTCAGGAAAATGAAAACCGATATCCCGCAGGTTGGCCGCACCAAGCAATGCATCACAAATGCTGTGGATCAATACATCGGCATCGGAATGACCCTGCAGGCCTTTTTCAAAGTCTATTTTTATTCCTCCCATCCAGAGGTCTCTGCCTTCTGCCAGGCGATGCATGTCATATCCAAAACCTACTCTTATCTTCATAGAAAAATTACTCGATTACCGCAACAACTGTTTTATTCCATCGATATCAAAACCGAGCGACAAGCGCAAGGTCTGATCCAACGGATTGGACTGGGCCGTTGAGACTAAATAAGCCGCATCAATTTGAAAGGCGTTCATTTTAAATCCGGCCCCAAAAGCCATATAACGGCGATTTCCCTTGTATTCGCTCTCGTGATAATACCCCGTACGGAGCGAAAACCGATTGTCGTAAGAATATTCTACTCCCAGCGACCAGATCACTTCCTGCATCTCTTCCTTAAATCCCCCGGGAGCATCACCAAAAGAGTTGAAAATACCGGCAACGGGAGAAGTATCGGCATATTTCTGTACCCTTTTCGTCCTCTCCTCTTCGCTCTCCCCTTCAGCAGGCAGTTGTGGCGTCGGAACAAGCAACTTGTTGACATCAACACTGAAAGAGAAACTGTTTTTATCATCAACCGGCAGCCCCAGTGATGTACCCACCCTCAAGTTCGCAGGCAAAAACATGGATGTGTTGCCTCCGTCATAAGATATCTTTGTTCCTATATTTGAAATATTAAACCCAAACCCCAACAATGCTTCCGAATGTCCCAGGTTGAGATAGGTCTCATTGTAACCGGAAATATCGGCTGAGAAAGCGTTGCCGGGTGTCACGTCATCGCTTCCCGTGGAATAATCGGCACGTATATACCGCAAGGTGACCGCTCCTGAAAAGGTTTCGGAAAGTTTTCTTGAATACGCCACATCGAAAGCAAATTCATGGGGGGATACGGCCATCACGTAATCGGTGTTCTGATCAAATACATCAACGTCTCCCAGAGAAAAATAACGGAGTGAAGTACTGATAGCGTTCAGGTTTTCGTTCCCGAATTTCCAAAAACCGGTCAGATACACCAGATCAATGTCGTTTACCAGCTTACTTAACCAGGGAGTATACGAGATCGAAAATCCGGTACTGCCGGATATAAACGGATACTTGGCAGCATTCCAATACTGTGAATAGACATCGGGCATGGAGGCAGCACCTATATCGCCCATACCGCCGCCCCGGGCATCGGGTGCGATCTGAAGAGAAGGCATTGCCACGGGAATCGGATTATATTGTTGGGCAAAAGCCTTGTCGGAAAACAGTATAAATAGGCTCAAGAAACAAACGGTAGTGAAGAAACTTGATTTCGATTGCATAGATCTGTATATGTTGTTTAATTTCTAAACAAATATAATCTCTTTTTATTGTATTGGTGCTATTTAATTTTAAAATCGAGCAGCTTCTTATTTTCAATATAGCCCTCAAGACGATCGTTGATGGATACACCTCCAATTCCTGCCGGAGTTCCGGTAAAGACAAGATCCCCTATCTTAAGCGTAAAAAAGCGACTAATGTAAGCGATGATTTTATCGAAAGAGTAAATCAAATCACAACTATTCCCTTGCTGTACAGTTTTTTCATTGATATCGAGACGGAAGTTTATGTTGTTAATGTCCGGTATTTTCTTTATGGAAATAAATTCTCCTACGGGCGCAGAATTATCAAAGCCTTTGGCTATCTCCCAAGGCAGGCCCAATTCCTTTTGTTTCCGTTGCAAATCACGGGCGGTAAAATCTATACCTACGGTAATTTCATCGTAATAACGGTGAGCAAATTTTTCGGCAATGTTCTTTCCCAACCGGTTAATTTTTAGCACCAATTCTGTTTCGTAATGAATTTCACTGGAAAAATCAGGCAGGAAAAAAGGGTTTCCGTTACGCAATAAAGCCGTATCGGGTTTCATAAAGATAACCGGTTCACTGGCCTCAAAGACCCGCTTCATCTCCCGGTTATGCGAATCGTAGTTTAAGCCGACAGCAAAAATTTTCATTGGTGCTACCCCTCCTTCACAAGCCGGTTAAACATGACCGCCAGGTGCGCGTAAAGCGATGTATTCTGCAACACAATGTGCTCGGGAACGCGAATCCGGAAAGGAGTAAAATTCCATATTGCCTGTATCCCTCCCGCAATCATAAAGTCGGCAACTTCCTGAGCAATATCGGGGGGAACGGTGAGAATACCAATTTGGGCATCTATTTTTTTGTTTTTTGCCGCGAAATCATCGGAGTGAAACACGGGGATGTTGTTAATTTTCTGTCCGACGATGGATGGATTCACGTCAAATCCAGCACGTATCTTTAGGCCGTATTGCTCTAAACCCGAATCGGAAAGCAAGGCAGCCCCCAGACTTCCTACCCCGAAAAGCACGGCGGTATGCATCTTTTTGAAACCCAAAAAATCTTCCAGCACACCTATCAGCTTATCAATATCATAGCCTACCCGGGTTTTACCGCTGACATTTACATAGGAAAGATCTTTCGCAATTTGAGTGGCTGACACATTGATCTTTTTGGCGATTTGTGTAGAAGACACTTTGCTGTATCCTTGTTTTTTTAACAACTTAACGTAAGACAAATACCACGGCAGCCTTCGCAAAGCCGGTTCAGGGATTCTCGAATGATAGTTGTCGTGATTCATTGACAGATCTGTTTTAATTTGCAAAGATACTCGTTTTTTGCTAAAAATTTTTATCCCGGCAGATAATTAAAGAAAAAAGTCCGTAATTGGACAAAAAAAACTATTTTTGTGAAAACGGAATCCCAAGAGCCAATGGAACTCAAACAGAACAATCTATTATTCACCATCGCCGGAACAGCCTTGCTGGCTTCGTGCACAGGAACAGAAAAAACGGTAAATACGAAACCGTTGAACATCGTTTATATCATGACGGACGACCATACCCGGCAAATGATGAGTTGTTATGACAAGCGCCACATAGAAACACCTAACCTCGACAGAATAGCTAATAACGGAGTGAGATTTACCAATGCTTTCGTGGCAAACTCCATCTCTGCTCCCAGCCGTGCATGCCTGCTGACCGGAAAGCACAGCCACAAAAACGGAAAAATCGACAACATCACTTCGTTCGACGGCAGTCAGCAAACCGTCCAGCAACTGCTGCAACAGGCGGGATACCAAACAGCAATGATTGGAAAATGGCACCTGGACAGTCAACCCACTCATTTCGACTACTGGACAATTCTTCCCGGTCAAGGCCATTATTATCAACCCGATTTTATCACCCCTGAAGGAAGAAAAAACCACCAGGGGTACGCCACAAACCTCATTACTGACTTCGGACTGGATTGGCTCGAGAACGGACGCGACAAGAAAAAGCCTTTCTGCCTGTTCCTGCATCACAAAGCGGCACACCGTAACTGGATGTCCGATACGACTTACCTAAAAGCTTACGAAGACAAAACATTTGAGCTCCCTACCAATTTTTACGACGATTATTCAGGGAGAAAAGCAGCAAAAATGCAGGAGATGAGCATCGCTAGCGACCGCGATATGGACATTGTGAATGACCTGAAGATGCTGCGTCCGGGTGTCAGCACCCGGTTGTCGGAACAATATATCCAGGGGGAATATGCCCGGTTGGATTCTGCACAGAAAACAAAATGGGATGCTCATTACCAGCCAATCATTGATGCATTTTACGCGTCTGGCTTACAAGGCAACGAATTGGCAGAGTGGAAATATCAACGCTATATGCGTGATTACGCCAAAACCATAAAGTCGCTGGATGAAAATGTGGGGCGTATTCTCGACTACCTGGAAAAAAACGGAATGCTGGAGAACACCGTTGTCATTTACACGTCCGATCAGGGTTTTTACATGGGTGAACACGGTTGGTTCGACAAACGATTCATGTATGAAGAATCGTTCAGCACACCCCTGGTTATGTGGCTTCCCAAATCATACAAGAAACGGGGCGACATACCACAACTGGTTCAAAACATCGATTTTGCACCGACAATGCTTGAGCTTGCGGGTGCTCCTATCCCTTCAGATATACAAGGCGTCTCTCTGGTACCTTTACTCAAAAACGAAAAAGCTCCCGCTAATTGGAGAAAATCCCTGTATTATCATTACTACGAATATCCCGGTGAACATGCCGTAAGGCGTCATTATGGAGTGAGAACGGAACGGTACAAACTCATTCGCTTCTACGGAGACATAGATGAGTGGGAACTGTTCGACCTGCAAGCCGATCCGATGGAAATGAACAACCTGTACGGAAAAACCGGATACGAAAAAATTACCGGCGAGCTTTGCGCCGAACTTAAACGCCTCCAGGAGCAATACGATGACCCGATCAGGAAGGACAACTGAATGATGCTTCCAATCGAGACTCACCCTTTGCAACCCTTTTTACCCGGCAAAACCAGGTTACTGATGCTGGGCAGCTTTCCTCCACCGAAGGCGAAGTGGAAGATGGATTTCTATTATCCCAATTTCCAAAACGATATGTGGCGGATTTTGGGGCTGGCGTTTTTCAATGAAAAAGACTATTTCCTTTCGGAAAACAAGTTCTCTTTCGATAAAGAAAAAATTATGGAATTCCTATCCTTGAAAGGTATTGCCGTATGTGATACGGCACACGAAGTGCACCGGCTGAAAGGAAATGCGTCGGATAATTTTCTGGAAATAGTTACTCCGCTCAACCTTGAAAACATTTTATCGAAAATCCCTGACTGCAAAGCGTTCGCTACAACCGGTGAAAAAGCGACTGAGACTCTTCGGTCGCTTTTTCCCGCCACAACTCCCATTCCTAAGATTGGGAACAGCGTGACCGTTGATTTCCTCAATAAGAAATACAAATTTTACCGGATGCCTTCCTCATCAAGAGCATACCCCAGGCCATTATCCGAAAAGGCCAAAATATACAGGCAACTTTTTACAGAGATGGAAATTCTTTAGAGAGCGTTAAATCTCAGCGTCACCTAACACTCCTTCGAAATTCAATGGAAATACCTTGGTTATCTTTTGGCTTTTGATGAGTGGCTTCAGTTTTTTCAGAACAATCTCTTTAAAATAAGAAGCATTGGAATGCACTTTATATGCAGCTTCACTCTCGTAGCTCTCGTAGATAAATACACGAGCAGGATCCTCTTCACTCAACAAAACATCGTAAACCAGGCAACCCTCTTCGTTTTCAAGGGTTTGCAATTGAATGTCTGATAACAACTCTATGGCCTCATCTACCCGGCTCTCATCCAACGTAAATTCAACCAAAATCACATAGGGTTCACCTGCATTTTGTGCCTGTGAATGGCGGGGATAAGCAGAAAGAAGCGTCAGAAAAAGCACACAGAAAAGAAAAAATTGCTTTTGCATAGGTTAAGAAAATTTAAAAACTGTTTTGATTATTTATGCACTGTTTGTGTCATTTTTTATGAACCTGGATTTTCGCATCATACGGCGTATGGAACAAAAGGAAACTTCAAAACAGTTTCTTAATTTCGCAGGCCGGAAACATTTTTCAGCACAGCGCGTATGGTTCCAATCTTTAAGTGCGTGTCGATGACAATGGGAATCCTGTTCGCATCATCGGTCAATGAAGCACTAATAGCCTCTTTCTTGTCTTTAAACGCCTTATCGTAGATAGTCATGGAGATTTGAACCGTGTTGTAGGTTTGCCCGTCATTGGCTTTAATCTTGGACAAACCGTTGTAGTTTACAGCCATGTTCACGATCTCTCTTCCGGAAATAAACTGTATTTGCTTTTGGTCACCGGGTTCCATATCCGTGTAGTCCAGGTTCCGGATCAACGCCAATACCGACAGGTAATCGTATGTACATTCATGGGTAGTAATGGTTTCCTCAAATTTCTTTTTTCCGTTAAAAACACGGTTTGTCCTTACTTTTATTCCATCCTCTACATAACTGAAAGACTGCACTTCCCGGGAATAATCCTTTCCTTCAAATGCATTTTTAGTGAAGAGCAGCGGTCGCAAATTCATGTCGATATACGACACAAGCGTATCATTAACCGTATAAACACTTCCTGCCAATCCACTCGTATTAAGCAACATGCGAACATTGAAAGCGCTGTTGCCCTTGTAGTTTACCAGATTGGTCTTTAATGATCCTGTGCCGGCTTTGGCATTCACTATGCCGTAATTGAAATACAAATCGTAAGAGATGTTCTCTCCGTCTTTAAAAGAGTTATTGATGATCTTACACTGGGCAATTGCTCCCTGAGGCAGGGAGACAACCAAGATAAATAAGAGAAACAATTGAATCGTTTTGTTCATTTTCGTTCGTTTGGATTAAGTGCGGTTATCGGGCAGGAGCAACCGGTCTCTGCATTGGAGTGGCCGGTCCGCCCATACTTCCGGCCCCGCCGGGAAAAGAAGCTCCTCCGCGTCGGTTTTGCTGCTGTTGCTGGCGTTCGCGTTCTTCGTTGAGGTTACGGCGTTTCTTTTCTTCGGGTTTATTTTTAGTGACATCAAGCGGTTTTTGCTTGTCTAACGGCAACTCCGTCACATTCCACGACTCTTCATGGTCAGTGTATGCCCTAATCTCATACGCACCCGGATAATAGTAAACTCTTTCGGGCTGTCTACCCTTCTCATAGTCACCTGTCGTCCATTCACCGTCTTCGTTGTCATCGATGAAAAGTCGGGCATACAGCGTTCCCGGATTAATATCGAAAATCAGGGCTTCGCTGTTTTTGACACGTACTTTTCGAAAAGGTTTATCCGATTTGTCCAGCAACTCTACATAAGCCGGTTTCCCTACCGACAGTCCCGACAGCTGAAACATTAAGTTTCCGTACTGATCCAGTGCTTTTACGGCAAACGTCTGCTCTACGTTGTTGTTCCACAATCCGTAAATACTGTGAACAGTCGCTGAATCGATGGTTAATTTATACTTCCCTCCGGGTTCCCATTTGTGCCGAAGCGTATACTTTCGGGGGTTGAGCGTGTCGCCAAGCATAGTGAAAGGGACATGCGAGAAAACAGAGTCCACTTCGTATGTGAGGTGAACTTTCGATGAATCAAAATCGATTACCGGTTGTTCAAACTCCAACTGAACCGGCAAGTAAATTTCGTGTGAAGATTGGATATTGTGATTAACGGCAAGCAAACGCACTTCTTCTTCCTTCCCTTCGTTTTCTTTTTCTCTGCGGGTTTGTCGCGGTTCGCGGAAGTTAAAACTCAATGTATCCGACTGCACAAGGTCCCGGTTCAACGAATCTGTTTTCAGGTAATCCATCTTCAGTATAACGGTATCCTGCCTTAAGACCAATGAGTCGGATATCCACAGGGAAAGGGTATCGTTATCTTTGCTTTTCTCCATCACGTACCAGTTTTCATTGCCTGATACCGGTTTTAACAGTTCGAAAGCAGGCTCCTGGGTTGGAGCCGCAAAAAAGACAACAAGTTTTTCACGCTGGGTTCGTTCGTGTTTTTGAAAATATTTCCGTTGAAATCCGGATGAAAATGAGCGAAGTAAAATATTATCAGGCAGAAAACGGGTGTAATTTATCGTTTTTACGGTATCAATGGTCACACTGTCTTTGAAAACCGTATCCTGTCGTATAGCAGGCATCGATGACGGCACGACAATGGAATCAAGAAAGGCTATGGCCTCCTGCGGGTTGTCATATTTATAATCCCTGTTTTTATCGTCGAGAGCAAAAATCCTGTATTTACCTGCGGCTAATCCTCTTACTGTAAACCTTCCGCGTGAGTCAGTCCTTGAAATCCTTTCAAAAGGAGTCCTTACAAAAGCGGTGTCATCCAGGTTGGTGTGCATGCCCACATAAATACCTTGAGCAGGTTCCAGGTTTTCTGCGGATAACACTTTGCCGGAAACGGCGAGCGTATCGAGTTGATCTCCTGTAGAGAAAGAGAGGGAGAAGTTTTCGAGCGGATTCCCTTCGTTATTATCGACAATAGCATCAGTAAAATCGATCGTATAAGTAGTGTTTGGCAATAGTTCATCGTTGAATTCCACAACGGCTTTCTTTCCCACCGATTTTATCACAGGCATATTTATCTGCGGAGGCGTAATGATCACTTTCTCTGTCGGTTTTTCAACTTTTATGTTCTCGTCAAATTCAATTTCAACGATGTTGCGGGTTACGTTTAATGCGCTGTTTTGAGGATTGGAACGGACTACCCGCGGTGGTGCCTCGTCATACAGCCCGCCCGTGGGCGCTGCCATATTGGCGCATGAATTCAATACGAACAGTATTCCTCCCGGAAAAATGAGTATGAGTATATATTTCAACAACCTTATCATTATTACCTTCCTGTCATTTGCATAATTGGCGCAAAAATACAACGAATTAAGTAGTTTTTAGCGTTTTGATGTTTAAAAAAACGGAAATTCAGTAAATACAAGATGTTTTGCAGCGCTATCGGGCTAAGATTTGATTTCCGATTTTGCAGTACAGGCACTTCCGCTTATCGCAGTACTCTTTTTTCAATTGAATGAGCGCTTGCGAATCGAATGCACTGACAGGAGATATACCGGAAACTGCAAATTCAGCAACGATAGCATTTCGTTCTGGTTCTACCGTCTCCAGTATCTGCAACGCTCTGTCACAAAATTTCTCCTGGCCGGTTTTTCTTCCGTAAGCAAAGAGCATAGGAACAACCGTGTTGATAAGGATAACATGGAAAGAAGATTCCCCCAGGTACTTTCGGGATCTTTCCGACTCTTTTCCGAAAGAATAATGGGTATGCCAGTAATCGGAGGTATCAACCTGAAAATAACTCCATAACTGTCTATAGTCTTCTCTCTCGAGTATGGAAGAAAAAAGCCGGTCCGACTGCTTCAGCAGAGTTGCCAGCTGTGCGATACGTACTTGTGGAAATGCGCGGGGACGGACACGCAACTTCTTGAATAAAAATCCATCGATAGGCTTAAGTTGGTATTTGTGTTTTAAGAACCCGTATTCTTTTCTGAGTTGCAGGTAGTAATCATCGGAAACAATGTCGTCATACAACAATCCGGCTTGCCCATACAGCAACGCTTCTATCTGAAAAAGGCTATCGCTGTGTCTCTGAATACAGTTGAGAGGAAGGCTCAACGCCAGTCGTTCAAATCCGTCGGAATTTAATCCGAATCCAAAGTTCCGGACAAGCAACACATAAAAGGAATGATCCCATGAATTGTTGAATCGGGCCATATGTGTAAAAATATCGTTGATCTTCCGCTCCAACCGTTGAAGCCCCATCTCAACCATCCAGGCACATATTACTCCCCTTTCCACCAGCGGGAGATGATTCTTGCAAGGGATACTCGACTTGCTGTTGAGCAAATACGCTGCATTTTTTCTTACATCTTCAGGTACAATCAATTGCATTTGCGGAACCTGCACACCTTTTTGGTTCCTCACCACACCTTTCACTCTTTCCGCCACGTGCAAAATCACCGAGTTGTAGCTTTCATCGGTATGGTGTCCGTGTTTGGTCCAATCACCTGATGATGGATGAATCTCCACATCCCCTGCCCACATCTTATCCCCTATTTTGATTTTGGCATTGAAGAAATCAGCTCCGGCATCAGTGTTGTGTGTTCCCGGATCGATGATATCTACTTTTTGTCCATCCATCGTTTGGAGGTCAGCCCGGTCGAAAAGCCGGTATTTCCAAACATAATGAAGCAAATATTCGTTGTTTGTCATATCTCTTTAAGGCTGTTTGGAGTTCAAATATACAATTATATTTTAATCCTGTCAACGGTACGTCTGTTTTTCATTATTTCTCCTTTCAACCGGCTTTCTGTCGATTTTTATGTAACTTTGCCGTATACTTAAAATCATTGAACCACAAATTTTCATGTTAAACCCGCAAGAGAGAAAAAAAATCAAGCAACTGATGCAACGTGAAATAATTCCGGCTATCGGTTGCACAGAGCCTGTCGCCGTATCGCTTTGTGTCGCACAGGCAACGGAAACACTGGGACGAAAACCCAAACAGATCGAGGTAATTCTGAGTTCCAACGTCCTTAAAAACGCTATGGGTGTAGGAATTCCCGGAACAGGAATGATTGGGTTGCCTATAGCCGTTGCCTTGGGCGCACTGATCGGGAAACCGGAGTACGGCCTGGAAGTTCTCCGGGATCTCCAACCTGCGGACGTGGAACGCGCCAAACAATACATCCAAGACAAACGAATAAAAATCGATGTTGAAAAGGAAATTGAAGATAAACTGTATATAGAAGTCCGGTGTTACGCCGGAAATGAATCGTCCGTAGCTGTTATTCGTGGCAGCCATACCCAGTTCTCCTACGTCGAAAAAAACGGAACTGTGCTGCTGAAAAATAAAACGGAAACAGCAGAAGAAAAGGAAGAGGATGTACAGCTCACGTTCCGGAAAGTATACGAATATGCCGCTGAATCGCCTATAGATGAATTGGATTTCATCCTTGAAGCGGCAAGAATGAATCGGGAAGCTTCACTACAATCCCAAAAACAAAGTTACGGACACAACGTGGCCAAAAGCCTGACAGGCGATAGGGGAAAGGCCCTTTTCGGAGAAAATCCACACAGCCGCATGATCTCTGCAACGGCTGGTGCCTGCGATGCAAGGATGGACGGAGCCCTAATTCCGGTGATGAGCAACTCCGGAAGCGGAAACCAGGGTGTAGCCGCGACACTTCCCGTGTTAACCTATGCAGAGGACGCTGGCTGTGACGAAGAAAGCCTTATCAGAGCACTGATTCTCAGCAACCTATCGGTTATTTACATCAAACAATACCTGGGAAGGTTATCGGCATTATGCGGTTGCGTAGTGGCGTCAGCGGGTTCCAGCTGCGGCATAACGTACCTTATGGGAGGCAATTATAGACAGGTTACGTTCGCCATAAAAAACATGATTGCCAACATAACCGGTATGATTTGCGACGGGGCAAAGCCCAGTTGTGCACTTAAAATAGCCAGCGGCACCTCCACGGCAATGCTCTCTGCCCTGATGGCCATAGAAAACCGGGTGGTAACGTCACAGGAAGGTATCGTGAATGAAGACGTTGACAAGACCATTCAAAACCTAGCCATCATTGGTAACCAGGGCATGGCAGAAACCGACAGGATTGTATTGCAAGTAATGACGCACAAAGGATAAAAATCGTTCGAACATAAACCCTAGAAATTTCGTTATAAGACGGACAGATCTTGCTGTGCCGGTAGTTACCGGAAAATTAAAATTTTAAAGCGCAATTTCACTGTGCGACAATCGATCACAGATACGGAACTTACTCTCGAAACAAAAAAAATAAGCGTTCTGGTATGGGAATATTCTATTCCCGCCATCATCGGCACCCTTGTAAATTCGCTCTACAACATCGTTGACCGAATTTTTATAGGCCAAGGGGTTGGAGCGTATGCTATTTCGGGACTGGCCATCACTTTCCCGGTTACCATACTTGCCTCTTCGCTCGGGATGTTGGTTGGTGTAGGTGCCGCAAGCCGGATTTCTATCAGTTTGGGCGAAAGGAAGAAACATACGGCAGAACAAATCCTCGGCAACTCCCTGATACTTATACTTTTGTTCAACGCAGTGATCATGACGCTTTTCTACGTTTATCTCGATCCTATCCTTCTCGCTTTCGGAGCTACCGCAAACACACTGCCCTACGCACGGGAATATTTACAAATCGTTCTTATCGGAAATGTCTTTATCAGTCTCTGTTACAGCTTTAATAACATGATGCGGGCCTCGGGATATCCCAAAAAAGCGATGATAACGATGTTAATCGGAGCTCTGTTGAACATCATCCTCGACCCGGTGTTTATTTTCGTTTTTGATCTCGGTATTGCCGGAGTGGCTTGGGCCACGGTTATTTCCATGTTTGTAGGAATGTTATTTGTGATGCATCATTTCATACAGGACAGCAGTCTTATACGCTTGCGGAAAGAGAATATCCGGCTAAATAAAAATATCGTCCTGGCTATCGTATCTATCGGTCTTTCTCCCTTTTTTATGCAGGTAGCAGCATCAGGAGTAGCCGTTTTGTTAAACACCTCACTGTTGAAACACGGAGGCGATTTAGCCGTAGGTGCCTATGGAATACTTAACTCCATGTTGTTGATCATAATTATGACTGTAGTGGGGTTAAACCAGGGTACGCAGCCGATTATCGGGTATAACTACGGTGCAGGGAACTTTTTGCGGGTCAAAGACACTTTTTTCTATACCGTAAAAGTGGCGACTATTATCACGAGTGCCGGATTTATTATCGGCATGTTCTTCCCCCGTCAATTTGCCAGTGCGTTCACCGGTGACCAGGAATTGCTTGAAATTGCTGAAAACGGTATCCGGCTTAGCTTGATTGCTTTTCCCTTAGTGGGTTTTCAAGTTGTTGCAGGGAATTTCTTTCAAAGTATCGGGCAAGCGAAAAAAGCCATTATACAAAGTTTGAGCCGGCAGATTATCTTTCTGGTCCCCGGGTTATTGATCTTCCCTGCGTTGCTTGGGTTAAACGGCGTTTGGATCGCTATGCCGGTTTCAGACTTCCTGGCATCGCTCCTGTCCCTCTATTTACTGGTGGGACAAATAAGAATTATTCGTAACATGCAAGAGAATCAACCCTTGTACCGCTGAGCCATCGTTATGTAAATAGCCCGATAAAAATTCGGAAAATTCATCCTTTTTGAGTAGTTTTGTCCCTCCAAAACGATAAACAATAATTAAATAAATTATACACAATGAAGAGAGTAGTATTAATTCGTCACGGCGAAAGCGTGTGGAACAAGGAGAACCGTTTTACGGGATGGACCGATGTGGATTTAACTGAAAAAGGTGTTGAAGAAGCACACAAAGCAGGAAAATTATTGAAAAAAGAGGGTTTTCATTTTGAAAAGGCTTACACCTCTTACCTGAAAAGAGCTGTTAAAACTCTCAACGTCGTCCTGGATGAAATGGATTTGGACTGGATTCCCGTAGAAAAAACATGGCGCCTCAATGAAAAGCACTACGGCATGCTGCAGGGACTAAATAAATCTGAAACAGCCGAGAAGTACGGCGATGAACAAGTACTTATCTGGCGCAGAAGCTACGATATTCCTCCAACAGAACTGGCCAAGGACGATCCCCGTTCTCCCTTTATGGATGTCCGCTACAAGGGGGTTGACGAAAAGGACTTACCACTTACCGAAGCGTTGAGCCACACAGTAGATCGCATTCTTCCTTACTGGAACGATACAGTTGTTCCCGAAATGAAAGAGAAATACAACGAAGTGATTATTGCCGCTCACGGAAACAGTTTACGTGGAATTATCAAACACCTGAAAGGTATTTCTGATGAAGATATCGTTAGCTTAAACCTGCCAACAGCTGTTCCCTACGTGTTCGAATTTGACGACAACATGAATCTGGTGAAAGATTATTTCCTGGGCGATCCGGAAGAAATCAAGAAACTAATGGATGCCGTGGCTAATCAAGCCAAGAAGAAATGAATAAAAAAAGTCAGGGTGCTCAGAACAGGCACCCTGACTTTTATTTTAATACATTCAAATTACTTAGATCAGTTCTTTTAATTTTTCAATCGAGAGGTCTATCGCCAAAATAACTCCGTTTTCATCGATCAAGTAATTTTTGAAACCATGCCTCAACCTGAATTCTTTATAAATCGCTGAGCTGGCTCCTGTTTCATCGCAAAACTGCGAATTTAAATCAATCTTGTCCAAGAGCGCCGTTCTTTCAGAGACGTTCCGGTTCTCGTCAAACGAGATCGATAGAAACGTAACGTCAGGGGCTGCTTCTTTTAAATAATTATACAGCTGAACGTTGCTGGCTCTTGATTGGGCATCGTAAGCCGCCCAAAAGCTTAATACTACTTTTCTGCCTTTATATTCGCTTAAGTCGAGATGTTGTCCTTCCAATCCACCGAGAACAATATTTGGAATCTGTTCGCCGGGATAATAACCTGTGGAAGTTTTTTCGGTTTTGATTGAGCTCGACATAAAGAAAAGCGAAACAATTGCTACAAGACAAAAGTTCACATACTTCATAAAAAATGTTTTAATTAATACTCAAACTTACTTGTGCTTCACGCATTTAACTAAGTTTATTTACTGTTGACTTTTCGCTAAAAGTCATCATTTCCAGGGACAAAATTACGTCCGTTTTTATTAAAAAAAAACTTTTACGCCAAAAACTTTGTTTCCAAGTGTTAAAATCAACTTAAATAAACATACGATAACCTATCTATCAGGGATATACAAACAATCACCCCGAATCGTATTGAGGTAAATTTCCACACCCAGTAACGAACATCAACAAAGTACCAAAAAACAGGAACGATCCCTTTCAATTAAAAAATAATTATACCTTTGTTCCAATTGTTAAGTAGCGGCTATAAGTGCATAAAAAAAGCAAAACATTTCTTCATGCAAATAAAAAATTCACTTTACAAGAGAACAACCCCTTATATCGTAGTAGCTTTTCTGATTGGTTTATCTGCTTGTGTTGGCAATCAAAAAAGTAAGAACGCCACTGAGACTATACCCCAACGTGTTGATTCCGGCTGGGTTCAGTTGTTTGATGGCAAATCACTGGATGGCTGGCAAATTACCAACTTTGGTACGCAAGGCACGGTTCAGGTTATTGAAGGTGAAATTGTGCTTGGAATGGGAGATGGCTGTACAGGTATTACCTGGAATGGGAATTTCCCAAAAACAGATTACGAAGTGAAGCTGGAAGCTAAAAAAATAACCGGTAACGATTTTTTTTGCGGAATGACTTTCCCTGTGAAAGATTCGTTTTGCACTTTGATCATAGGAGGATGGGGCGGTCCGGTGGTGGGTCTTAGCAACATCGACGGATCAGACGCATCGGACAACGAAAGTCACACTTTGAAAAAATTCGACCACGATACCTGGTACGCCATTCACTTAAAAGTATCCTCCGAAAAGATTGAAGCATGGATTGATGGGGAACAAGTCATAGATTTTTCTACCTCGGGAAAGCAACTTTCCGTCCGCAGTGAAGTAAGCCTTTCAAAGCCCTTTGGCATTTGTTCGTGGAGGACAACCTCAGCTTTGCGAAATATTCACTTGAAAGAGTAAGTAAGTATTAGCTACTTTTAACAGTCACTTTTTATCATCAACCCCAATTGTCTGAAGAACAAAGCTTGGTAAAACTCAACTACCACTACAGATCTAGCTGCAGTGCAAAATATTGTTCCATATGCATAGAACCGATACCGGATGGCTCCAAAACTTGGTTCTATTTACTTATAATCGAGTTGAACCTAACCGCTACCTCGGCTGGCCTTCGATCACAAAAACCGATAAGGGAAAATCAAGGAGAACCTACCTCTGTCTTCACAGCACACTGGAGATTAAAACAATGTGATTCATAAAACAATAGGTTTTCCAGCTCACGCGGCGCGAATTGTGTGCCTGATTTGAGAAAAATAGATAACTTTGTCGTTCATTAACAGCTAAAAATCGGATACGGACGCATCTCCTATGAACACCAAACCAGACAAAGCCAAGTTTGAAGAATTGTTTCTGCAATTTTTCCCCAAGGTTAAGTTATTTGCCGCTATCCTCCTGAAATCGGAACAGGAAGCAGAGGATGTGGCACAGGATATTTTTGTCCGGTTGTGGGAGACCCCCGATCTTTGGGAAGGAAACCTGGAGAAGAACTACCTGTACACCATGGTCAAGAACAACATCTTCAACCGGATCAAACGAAAGAACCTGGAAACGAAATACATCCACATGCAACTGGACCTGCAGGGCGTGATGGAGCCGGAAGAGTTTGAAGACCCGCTCAACGGGATTTACCGGGAAGAGCTTCAACTGTTGCTGAAACTGGCATTGGGACAGATGCCCGACAAACGGAGAGAGGTGTTCGAATTGAGCAGGTTTCAACAACTAAGTAACCTCGAAATCGCAGAAAAAATGAACCTTTCGGTACGTACCGTCGAACAACACATCTATCTCGCCTTAAAAGATTTAAAAAAATTGCTCCTGATCGCAATTTTTTTACTGAAATTTTAAGTAGTACTCCTTTTTCAGTTGTTTATTCTATAAAAGCACCGTAGTGGCTTACACGGAAGCATGCTATTTTAGAGAAACATTTGAGATGGAAAACTACTTTCACAAGATTATTGATTTATTTGCAAAAGACAACGTCCCGCCACCGGTTCGGGATGATTTTTACTGTTGGCTTACGACTGAAAAGCATGCCGGAGAAAAGGACGAAGCACTGCGGCAACTGTGGAATAACCTGACGGAAGATAATTCCACATATGCCACGCCCGACACATTCCGTTCCCTGAAGGAGGTGCTTGGGAAAATCAGGAAAAGGCAGGGCGACACCCGAACCAGATTCATCCGCTTCTGGCAGGTAACGGCAGCTACGCTGTTCGTTGCACTGGTTACCACATTCTATTTCACCGCCCGTGAAACACCGCTGAAAGACGATCTGATTGAACAGTACGTACCGATTGGTAGTATGACCCGCGTGATTCTGCCCGATGGTACCGAAGTTGTCATGAACGCCACTACCTCATTGCTGTACCCGGAGCAATTCACCGGGGAAGCCAGAAGTGTATACCTGATCGGGGAGGCGAATTTCAAGGTGGCACGCGACGAAAAGATGCCTTTCGTCGTTAAATCAAACGATTACCAGGTGACCGCACTGGGTACGGAGTTCAACATGAGGGTCTACCCCGGTGATTCAATCCTCTCAACAACCCTGCTTTCGGGCAGTGTGGAAGTCCGGTACAACAACATCCAGTCGGCACGGATACTGCGGCCGAAAGAGCAATTCTCCTATAACAGGAATACAAAGAAAGAATCGATCAGCCGTCCCGACCTCTCCGATGTGACAGCCTGGCAAAGGGGAGAGCTCATATTCAAATCGGCCACGCTGGAAGAGATCATCGCCGATCTCGAAAGAAAATACTCTTGCACATTCGTATATACAGCAAACACATTGAAGGAGGACAAATATACCTTCCGCTTCAAAAGCAATACCCCATTGCAGGTAGTCATGGAGATCATCGCCGAAGTATCGGGTCACATCCGGTTCAGGATACAAGGAGACAAATGTTACATATCACCCGTATAAACAATCAATTAATAATCATTTTAAATATAATACAATATGGATACATCGTGACAAAAAAACCGGAACAAAGAGGCTCCTTTGTTCCGGAAACTCAGCGTTAGAATCTATTCTCCCAAACAATAAGTCAAACTTCTAATCTAACACTAAGAAATGAAATTTAAAGGTATCAATTTTATCAATATGAAAAAGGCAAAAACAAGAATTTTTATCTTTTTCATGTGTCTGATCGCTTCACCGGCATCTTTGCTTGCCCAGGAAAAGGAAACCATAACCATTCAACAAAATGATATTTCGGTTATAGAAGCGTTGCAGGAGATTGAGCGGCAATCTAACATGTTTGTCGCTTACAACGAGTCACAACTGAAGAATCAAAAGAATCTCAACCTGCAGGTTTCCAACCGACCGGTGGATGAGGTATTAACTCTGATCCTGAAGGAAACAGGGTTCACCTGGCAGATGAAGGACAATTATATCGTAATTGTCCCCGGTCAACAGGTGAGTGGAAGGAAAATCAACGGATCCATCACCGATGAACTGGGTGATCCGATTATCGGAGCGAACATCATTGAGAAAGGGACTTCGAACGGTACAGTAACCGATTATGACGGCAACTTTTCATTGAATGTGGAAGAGAATGCCACGCTACTTGTCTCTTACATAGGTTACTTGTCGCAGGAGATCAACACTGCAAGGAAAAGCACATTCAATATCATACTGGCAGAAGACTTGAAAACGCTCGAGGAGGTTGTGGTGATTGGCTATGGGTCGGTGAAACGACGCGACGTGACCACAGCAGTCTCATCCGTCTCCACCGAGAGTCTCAACGAACGGCCGATCATCTCTGCCGCACAGGCCATCCAGGGCAAGGCCGCTGGCGTGAACGTGTACCAACCCAGCGGCACGCCGGGCGGAGATATGGTAATACGGGTGCGCGGCACCACTTCCTTTAACGGGAGCAACAGTCCTCTTTACGTGGTGGACGGGGTACCGGTGGACAACATGAACTTTCTCTCTCCCACCGATATTGCCGATATCCAGATTCTCAAAGATGCCTCTTCGGCATCTATCTACGGTTCCCGTGCAGCCAACGGCGTGGTACTAATCACTACCAAACAGGCAACAGCAGAAGCAAAAGTCACCGCCAACATCCAATACGGTGTGAGCCACGTGGCCAACCGTATCAAATCGCTCAATGCCGTACAGTACAAAGAACTGATGGACGAATTACGCCCGGGTGCAATACCCGAAGGAACTACCGACAGGACCGATTGGTTTAGGGAGGTATACGGCACCGGTATCACCCAGAATTACCAACTACAACTCTCAGACGGGAACGAGCGGATTCGTTATTTCGTGTCGGGTGGTTACCTCGACGAGAAAGGGGTACTTAGTTCCGCTTTTTTCCGCCGCTTCAACCTGCGCAGTAACGTAGAGAGCCAGATAAGGAACTGGCTGCACATGGGATTGAACCTGGCCTATTCAGACAACTCCAAGAACGGCGTTACTACCGGCCTTGGCTCCAACCGCGGAGGCGTAGTGCTTTCGGTGGTGAACCTGCCAACCGCGGCAACCGTCAGGGATGAGACCAGTGGCCTCTATAACCGCCTTTTCTTTGGGCAGAACATCACTAACCCGGTGGAAGCGCTGGAAAACGGGAAGAACAACAAAAACAACGAAAACCGGCTGATAGCATCTGCCAATGCCACGATTACCTTTATGTCCGACCTGACACTGAGGTCATCCTTCACCCTAGATCGCAGAAATGGCATCGCAACAGGTTTCACTCCCCCCGTGCACGGCGCCGACAGGGATGACTGGGGTACCGCCTGGGACAATCGCAGCATGAATCAACTGCTGGTATTCGACAACGTGCTAACCTACAAAAAAAGCCTGGCCGGCAAGCATAACTTCGAAGGGATGGCCGGTACTTCCTGGACCAATTCGCAATGGTCGCAAAATTATATCAACGGATCCCATTACAAGGACGGATCCATTAAAACATTGAACGCGGCAAACAAGATTGCATGGGACAATACCGGATCGAGTGCATCCCAATGGGGAATCTTGTCCGGATTCGGCAGAATAGCCTACAACTACAACAGCAAGTACCTCTTCACCTTTAACATTCGTGCTGACGGCTCATCAAAACTACATCCCGACCACAGGTGGGGACTTTTTCCTTCTTTCTCCGGAGCCTGGCGCCTCTCATCGGAAAGCTTCATGCAGGATTTAGACTGGCTTGACGACATGAAAATCCGCGGCGGATGGGGACAGACCGGCAACCAGTCGGGTGTAGGCGACTTCGCCTACCTGCAACGGTACAACATCACCCGTCAGCCCTGGTTCGAAGAGGGAAAGACCGATGCGATACCCTTGATCACTCAAGCTAACCTCCGCACCCCCGATCTTACCTGGGAGACAACCTCCCAATCCAATATAGGTATCGATGTCACCCTCCTCAGGGACAGGCTAACCCTCGCCATGGATTACTATTACAAGTATACCACCGACATGCTAATGTTCGTCTCGCTCCCCTCGGGGGCAGCTGCCGCGAACCAGATCGTACGGAACGAAGGAGAGATGTTAAATCGGGGATTTGAATTTGCCCTGAACTCACGCAACCTGACCGGAGCGTTCAACTGGAACTCAGACTTCAATATTTCCTTCAACCGGAATAAACTGAAAAAGCTAGCGCTTCAGCAAATCTATTACGATGCTGAAACTACCGACGCCCTCCGCCTGATACGAGTAGTTCGTAACGAGCCAGGACGTCCACTCGGTGGCTTCTACGGATACATCAGCGACGGTGTGGATTCCGAAACCGGTGAACTGATGTACCGCGACCTGAACGAAGACGGCAGGATTTCCTCAACGGACCGCACCTATATCGGTGACCCTAACCCTGACTTCACCTTCGGTTTCACCAACTACTTCTCATACAAGGGATTCAGCCTGAACATCTTCCTTCAGGGATCGGTAGGCAATGACATCTTCAATGCCTCCAAGGCCGATGTGCAGGGCATGTACGATCTGAAGAACCAATCGGTAGAGGTACTGAGACGCTGGCGCACACCCGGCCAGTTCACCACTATTCCCAAGGCGGGATTTGACATGAAGCCGTCTACCTATTTTATTGAAGACGGAAGCTACCTGCGTGTGAAAGATGTCACGCTCTCCTATAACTTCTCCGGATCCTTCCTGGAACGGACCGGCATATCGCGTTTGCAGCCCTATGTAACGCTCAGCAACCTGTTCACCCTGACCAATTACAAGGGGATGGACCCCGAAGTGAATCAATGGGGGGACAGTGGTGCCGTACAAGGTATCGACTGGGGTACTTATCCTCACAGCAGAACCATCTTGTTTGGACTAAATCTTGAATTTTAAACCAAAGAATCAATGAAGACAAAATATCTATTATTATTCATCTGTATCGCCGCTCTTCTGGCATCCTGTTCGCTCGATTATGATCCACTGGATACATACTCCGACGTGACCGAAGGAATGGAACAGGATAGTGTGACAGTGGTCTTTAAAGACAAGGCCGCTGTGATATCGCACCGACAAACACTCCTAAACCTGTTCAGGAACGGGCAGGAACACTGGCACCTCGATATGCTCCTGTTGGCCGAAGCTCATTCAGACAACGCCTACGCGGGCGCACCCAACAACGAGACAACACCTTTCGAGGTGAATTCCATCGAAGGATCAAGCACCACGCTTAACCGAGACTGGAACATGCACATGGGGAACATTGCCCAAGCCAATAAAATGATCGTCTATGTGGACAGCGTAAAGGACAGTTCACTCACTGAGGCGGAAAGAAAACAGTACAAAGCCGAAGCTAAAATTCTGAGAGGTATGGTCTATTTCGACATGGTACGTATATGGGCAAATATACCGTTGGTGACCACCGTCGCAGGTGATATCACGGCGGGTACGATCAAAGAGGTATATCCGGCTTACTTCCCGGCTCAAACCGATGCACTGACCATCTACCAACAAATAGAACAGGATTTACTGGAGGGCCTGCAGTATGCACCCGACAACAACGTGCAGGATAAAACTCAACTCTCTAAATCGGTGGCTCGGGCCCTGCTGGCAAAAGTATATGCCGAAAAGCCCCTGCGTGATTACGACAAGGTCATCCAATATGCCGATGAACTGGAAGTCGATGGTTTTGAACTGGAAGCGAACTACGGTGATCTGTTCGATGTGGTGCTGACAGATCCCAACGCCCCCCCTTCCCAGACGAATAAGGCGATAGAAGCAAAGATGAGAAACAGCCGGGAGACTATCTACGAAGCCCAGTTCTTCCCGGGAAACACCAACTGGGTGACCTGGATGTTCGGGCGCAAGCTCGACGACTGGTCGTTCTGGTTCGATTTCCTGAAATGGATTACCCCTTCACGTGACCTGATCCGTACCTTCAACAGCGAGCCCGGTGACAAACGCTACCAACAAACCGTGGTTTTCTACGAATGCGACTGGAACATGTACTACCCGGCAAACAATTATGCGTTCATGTACAAATGCCGGAGCGGCTACAACAGCATCATCAAACTGCGCTATGCCGATATCCTGCTGCTGAAAGCAGAGGCCTTGATCGACAAAGGGGACTACAACAAAGCGGCGCAAATCATCAACCGTACGCGTACCCGCGCCGGACTGAACAGTCTCCCCGCATCCGCTGCTGCTGACAAAGAATCCATCACGCAGGCGTACCTCAAGGAACGCCGCCTTGAATTGGCGCTGGAAGGACATCGATGGTTCGACCTCGTTCGCCTCAACAAGGTAGAAGAAGTGATGAACACCGTATTTGACAAGGACGAAGGACGTCCGGCACAGACAATGCCCTACACCAGCCTCTCCTACGTCCTGCCCATCCCGCAGGCTGTGATGGATCAAAACCCCAACCTGGTGCAAAACCCGGGCTACTAAACATTCATGTTACACATAAATTAGGAGACAACTATGAGCTTCACACATAAGATATTGATAATAACAGGATTAATCACATTGCTTTTTATATCTTGCAATGATGAAGAATATGGTCCTAAAAAAGAATCAACCCCGGTGATAGAATCGGCAGCGGTGAGTCCCGCTGCATTTACCTTCGGTGATTCCATTACACTCACGGCGAAGATCACCGACCCGGCCACCAACCTTTCAGGACTGACCTATGAGATCATTTCCGACAGCAGGGTCTTGGCTTCAGGCGAAATACCTGTTGGTGGTACCCTGCACGATGTATCCCACTCGATCTTTGTGCCACTCTTAAGCAACCAGTCCGATAATGCGGTTGTACAGGTCAACCTGACGGCCCAAAATGTGCTGAAAGGGACAGCTTCACATCAGATCATCGGCCTTACCGGAAAACGGCCCGTCTACAACCGACTTTACCTGGTAACAGACAATGGCAACATTGCCATCCTGACGCCTCAGCTTGCGGACAAAAACAGGTTTCAGGCAGACGGCCTGACCTACGACACCTCCTTCCGGTTCCGGATCGCCGAAAAGCTCAACGCGGACAACAGCATTGACTACACGGGCGATGTATACGGCAACGTGGGAGGCAAGATAGGAATGATCAGTCAATCGGGTGAGTCGGCCTTCGCTTATGCGACCCATGCCGACTATACCAAAGAATTCCTGTTCGACGGGTTTGCCTTCAGCGTTAACACCTCCGGGAGCATGCTCAGTGATATTGACCTGGCCCTGAGCAAATTCTCGGGCAGTGATATCGGCGGAGAATCATTCCGCATGCTGAAACGTAACCTGAAGAAAGGTGCCACCTACCCCGTGTTCGGAGAGCTGGCAGACACCCGGAACATGTATAATCCGGATTTCTTTGAACGAATCGCCACGGATAAAGTCACCTTCCTGGGTGAAACAGGAGATTACACCATTTACTACAATCCCGTTCGTAGGAACATCTTCGTGGGAGTGGACAATCCCTCTTATCCCGACTACCTGCTGGTGTGCGGATGGGGATTGGGATACCCTACAAACGTTACCTCGGCAGAGATCGCCTCCACCTACCCCGGGAGAGGCAGAACTCATACCGACTGGGGCTTTGGGAATGTATTGAACTACGTACTGATGCGCAGGATCGGTGAAGATATTTTCCAGGGAACCTTTTACACACCGGGCGATCACGACCACTACGCCGGATTCAAGCCGTTCGAGAACACCGGATGGGGAAACGAGAAGAAAGCTGGTGAATTTACCTTCACCGGCATGCAGATTATCAAGGGAGACAACAACTGGGATATTCCTAACGGAGCGAATGATCCGGTGGTGGAATCGGCCAATTACCGCTTTACGATCAATCTGAATAACCATACGGTACATATTGAAAAAGTTACACTCTAGTCTGTAAAAATACAATCCTATGAAGATAAAAACCCATTTAAAAGTGACATTTCTGCTGATATCGCTGTTGTTCGGCTTCTCGTTCTGTGGCGACACAGGCAAGGAGGATAACGGCGGCGATCACCCGGAGCCGGAGCAGCCCGTGAAGGAGGACGTGACCATTTACATCACCACCAACACCCGGTCACAGGACTTTAAAAAACAAACCGTCGGTTTCAGTAAACGGGACAATATGTCGCCTTCAACCCTGAGGCTTGACCCCGGCACGCGCTACCAGACCATGGATGGCTTTGGCGCAGCAGTGACCGGATCGTCTGCCTTTAATTTATTGAAGATGAAGCCGGAGAACCGCACCAAGTTTCTCAAGGAGACCTTTTCCGAAACTGAGGGGATGGGACAGAGTTACATTCGTATTTCCATCGGTTGTTCCGATTTCTCCTTGAGCGAGTACACCTGCTGCGACACGCCCGGCATGGAAAATTTCGCCCTCACACAGGAGGAGACAGACTACGTGATCCCCGTCCTGAAGGAGATCCTGGCCATCAACCCGAACATAAAGATCATGGGGTCACCCTGGACTCCTCCCCGCTGGATGAAGGTGAATAACCTTACCGATCTCCAGCCGTTCAACTCATGGACAAACGGTCGGCTCAATCCCGGTTTTTACGGCGACTATGCCGATTACTTCGTGAAGTGGATTCGCGCTTTCGAAGCTGAGGGAATCAAGATCTACTCGGTGACCCCGCAAAACGAACCGCTCAACAGGGGGAATTCCGCATCACTTTATATGACCTGGCAGGAGCAACGCGATTTCGTGAAGAACGCACTGGGGCCGAAAATGGCTGCGGCAGGGTTAACGACAAAGATCTACGTTTACGACCACAACTACAATTACGACAGCGACAAAGCGGAAAACGCCGATCAAGGACAATTCCCTCTGAAGATCTATGCCGACGATGAAGCGGCCCGTTTCATTGCGGGAGCCGCCTACCACAACTACGGCGGGAACAGGGAGGAGCTGAACTTCATCCATCAGTCGCGTCCCGACAAAGAGCTGGTCTTCACGGAGACCTCCATCGGCACGTGGAACAACGGTCGGAACCTCGAGAACCGCCTGATCGACGACATGAGGGAGGTGGCACTAGGAACGGTTAACAACTGGAGCAAGGGGGTTATCGTCTGGAATCTGATGCTCGACACCGACCGCGGCCCCAACCGTGAAGGCGGATGCCAGACCTGTTACGGGGCCGTCGACATTGATCGCTCCAACTACTCCACCATCACCCGCAATTCGCATTACTACATCGTAGGACATCTATCATCGGTGGTAAAACCGGGAGCAGTACGCATCGGCACCTCGGGCTTCTCGGATTCCGGCTTCTACCATTCTGCATTTGAAAATAGCGACGGCACCTACGCCGTGGTGCTGCTCAACAGTACTGCCGCGAACAAGGTGATCACCCTTGACGACGGAAAAAATCATTTCGCCTATGACGTGCCGGCCAAATCTGTGATATCTTATCGATGGAAAAAATAAAAAACTGCAACCCTATGAACACAAAGAAAATAAAACAATGGCTTTTCATAATCGCGGTTTCCTCTCTCCTGATTTCCTGCTCCAACGAAGTTGTGGCGCCACAACAGGAAGGGAACCCAACCATACAGATCGAGAACCAGTTTGCCGATGTGCATTTTGGAGACCTTCTGCCGTTCGAGGTAACGGTCAATGACGATGTACCGCTCTCCACGCTGACGGCCATCTTCTATTACGGTGAGGAAGAAGTCTCCAGGACAACCATCCGCACAAAAGAGAACGGAACCTATTCCGGCACCATAGAGGTGCCCTACAGGAAAGGCATACCCGATGGAACCGCCACGCTCGAGTTCGTCCTGGTGAATACCACCCTGAAAAAAGCTTCCCGGAGCTTTGATGTCCCGGTAGAACTGGCTCCCTATCCTTACCTTATCCTGGTGACCCTCAATGCGTCCTATCCCATGCTTCCCACCGGTCGGCCGGATGAGTACACGGCCACGGAAGCCTTCCCTTCCTCCGAGTTGCCGGCCTATATCAAAACCCCGGTGGTGGACGAGAAGGGACGAGAGATGGTATTTGGCTGGGATGAGGGTGTAGCAGCCGTTGTCGAGGGGAGCAGGAGCGAGATTCCCTACGCAAGTCCCGCGGGCGGCACCTACAGCGTGACGTTCAACGCAAGGACATTTGAAACCGGTCCTTTCTTTGAACTGGTGCTGAACGGGCAAAAGATGAGCATGGTGGACAAAGACAACTACCGGATCGATATCGATCTCACCCAAGGAGGTGAAATTACTTTTGAAGGCATGACGGACTGGTGGATTGATCCGGACTACTTTGTGGCAGAGGGGGACAAGATAACCTTCCTGCCCATTAGCGGGAGATACCGCGTAACGGCAAACCTGGTACTAAACTGGCTGAGGGTGGAAGTGCTGTCGGGTGCCAACTATGCCTCGCTCCAACCCGACGGCACCGGAACCATTTGGGTCATCGGCGATCAGGTGGGGAAACCCTCCTACATCTCCAACCATGTGGGCTGGACACCTCCCAACGCGCTCTGCATGGCTCCCGTGGGAAACAAAAAGTACCAGCTGACCCTGGTGGCCGGTGAGACGGTGAATACCTCGGAAATTAACTTCAAGTTCTTCCACCAGAAGGACTGGGGGGGAGAATTCGGCAGCCAAAGCCTCGCCACCGATAGTGACATCGTTTTCGTGGGCAACGGAAACAACGGCCGCGACAACGGGAATCTCGGACTTGCGACCGGCATCATGCTGGAAACAGGTTCTGCCTACCTCTTCACGATTGATCTTTCAGCGGGTGTGGACAATGGAATACTCACCGTAGTGAAAAAATAACTGAAAAAACCATTTTATCTTCGGGGGACGAAGCCACAAGTTGGCTTCGTCCATTTTTTTGCTTATCTTCGTCTATCATTGTAGATTCGGAAGCGAATAAACCATTTAATTGATGAAAACACTGTTAATCGGTGCCACGGGTGCTACGGGCAGCGACCTGCTGCAGCTGTTGCTGAACGACGGCGAGATAGAGAGCGTAGAGATTTTCGTCAGGAGAGACCCGCAGATACGACACGCTAAACTGACGGTAAACCGGATCGATTTTGAAAGGCCGGAGCAATGGGCCCACCGGGTGAAGGGGGATATCCTCTTCTCTTGCCTGGGGACCACCCTGAAAGACGCCGGCAGTAAGGCAGCGCAATGGAAGGTGGATTTCGATTACCAGTACCGGTTTGCTAAAGTTGCCAAAGAAAACGGAATGAAATGCTTTGTCCTGGTCTCATCGATGAACGCCTCCTCGAGATCACCGTTCTTTTATGCCCGGATGAAAGGAAAACTGGAGGAAGCAGTGCGGAAACTGGAATTCCCAAAACTATTGATATTTCGGCCTCCATCACTGATACGCAAACAGAGCAATCGGACGTTGGAGCTGGCCGGGGTGAAAGCGATTCGTTTCTTCAACCGGCTGGGACTCTTCCCCTCGCTGCGACCGCTACCGACAGACCAGCTGGCCAAAGAAATGCTCCGTGCTGCCAAGGAGAGTGTCGTCGGATGATTCAGACAAAATAAAAATTTATAGTATTTTTATGTATAAAAAGTTCATATTTTGCTGGCAATTAAGTCTTGTTGTTGCCAACGCCCTAATTATTGGGTTACTCATTTCTTGCTTATCCATTAGAGATGCAAACAGATTATCCGATTATTCTCCTAATACAGTATTAAAACTACCTCCCTCAAGCAATAATCCCCGGAACAGTGAAGGCGATTTTATAACTCTTAAAGACGGTAGGGTTTTGTTTGTGTACAGCCACTACACCAGTGGATCCGGAGGAGATCATGATCCGGCCTTTCTGGCGGGCCGATATTCTGCAGATGGAGGAAGAACCTGGACTACTGAAGATGAAACCATCATTGAGAATGAAGGAGGGATGAATGTGATGTCAGTTTCGTTGCTTCGTTTACAAAACGGGAACATAGCCCTCTTTTACTTGAAGAAAAACTCAACGGAAGACTGTATTCCCATGATGCGAATTTCTAGAGATGAAGCCAAATCCTGGAGTGATGCCGTACCCTGCATCACTGATAAAAAAGGTTATTTTGTCCTCAATAACGACAGGGTCATCCAATTACAAGATGGGCGATTATTGATGGCTGTTGCATTACATCAAATTCCTGGAGGGAAATGGGAGAACCAAGCTGATTTATATTGTTACTTTTCGGATGATAATGGACAAACCTGGCAATCTAGCTCCCAAGTTCCTAATAATACCGACATTATCACTCAAGAACCCGGATTAATCGAGATGAAGGACGGTAGAATAATGATGTATATTCGCGCAAGTGGAGGGTTTCAGCGGTTGTCTTATTCATCGGACAGGGGGCAAACCTGGAGCCACATTGAAGCCAGTAATATACCGTCTCCCTTATCACCAGCGACTATCGAAAGGATTCCTGGTACTGGCGACTGGTTGCTGGTATGGAACAACAACGATGGCTCGAATCTTGAAATCAAGGATAAAAGGACACCGATAACGATTGCCGTTTCCAAAGATGAAGGAAAGACATGGGAGAAAATCAAAAATATTCATGCTGATCCAGACGGATGGTATTGCTATATAGCAATTCACTTTGTAGATAATAAAAATATTTTACTGAGTTATTGTGCTGGAAGCCAATCTCAGAAAACACACTTGGCTGTCACAGAAAATACGTTATTGCATATAAAATGGTTGTATGAATAATTTTTATAACGGAGCTTGGGAATAGCATCATTAATTTCAGTAGAGACCTATTCAATAGAAATATAACGACTTTTTATACCTTCGGAAGTTATTGTGATTATTCTCATCCCCGGCTCCGCATTACCCAAAGGTTTTCCAACGGCATTGGTGGTAATCATTGAAATGCCGTTGTGCGATGCTTCGGCATTATTATGCAAATGTCCGGCAAAAATAGCATCCACACCATACCTTTCGAATAATTGAAAGTATCTATCCCTCACCTCTACGCTTTGATTTGAATAAGTTTCTTTTTCATTAAAGTCGTAAAGAAAGAAGGGATAATGTGTAAATAAGACAATACTGCCCGATTTTTTTGCTTTGCGCAGTTGGTTTCTCAACCACCGGAATTGTTTTTTCTCCTCTTTCTTGTTTTTATTCGACTTAACAATGACCGAGTTAAGACCAATAAAAGCCAAATTTTTATGCTTAAATGAAAAACGGTCGGTTCCCCTGCCGTAGTTAGAAAAATAGAAATTAAAGTCATTCTTTGTGGGTGATTGCCCCAAATCGTGATTACCCGGACTTAGGTAAACCGGAACGTTCTGATGGATGAGAGACGTAATTCTCTTAAATTCTCCAATTTGCAAAATATTTTTTGAGTCGTTGACAAAATCGCCGGTAATAACAACAAAATCAGGCTTCAATTCATTGATTCGTCGAACTGCTTTTGTGTAAAGTTCAGTCTCTTTTTCAAAACCTGTGTTATTCTCAAAAAATCCAAACTGTGTGTCGGTAATTTGCACGATCACCGTGGAGTCTGACTGTGCAAAAGAGTGGGTACAAGACAAGATCAGCATTCCGACAAAGCTGACCAGTAGACGAAAATGTTGTTTTGAGGAAGTCATAAAAATGGGAGTTTTCATTAATTAACGCTTATTCAACAATTATTTGAGATGATCGGATATACAAATCCTTTCATAAGGTGCCGAACTTATTGCCGGATAATATTCGAAAAATATTTCATCGCTATCCTCCAGCCATATCCGGTATGAACTTTAGCAGCGGCTGTTCACTTGTGTATACTCTTTTACTTGCCGTACATCATCAGGCTTTGTTTTTAGCCAATCCATATCGTGATCTTCGATGAGGTCGTAATGAATATCTCTCAAAACGATAAAACTTTTTTCCTGAGCAACAGCAATTAGAGAAAAGAATAACAATGCAGCAAGCAAGGAAATCTTCTTCATAAAACGAATTATTTAATATTTATTAGGATTCTTCTGCATTTATACCATTATAAACATGGCAACAGTTCATATTGTTGTAAAAAAAAGTAAAACTATTTGTTACTTCACTCCTGCCTCACATCCCGGAAATGCAATAATTGTTGGTAAGTTCAATTGAATGCTTACCGTATCCCAACATGTTTATGTGAAAATTCAAGTAAATTCTTGAAGAAATGGACAAAGCGAATTAATAACTTGAGATTTATTTTAATTCAATTTTTAATTATCTTTGAAAATCAGTTTCAACTCTAAAGACAACTAAAGCATCCGCTTTATAATTACACAAATTTTGTACTGGGCTCCATTTATTAATACCCGCCCTTTATTTTTGTATTTATCAAACATGAAGAAAACTCAAACATGAATACTAAATCATTAATTCTTCCTTTACTGTTCTCGTACGTTGCCGTCTTTTCTCAATCCGGGAAAATTGAACCTCTAAAAGCCACTTCGCGGACCGACAATATCAGCGCTGCATGGACCGATCGCGTATTGTTTTCAGGTAAAGCGTCTAAACCGGAAGGGCGCAATGTTCTCTGGTACCGTGAACCGGCCAAAGTATGGGAAGAAGCTTTACCGTTAGGCAACGGACGTTTAGGAGCGATGGTCTTTGGAGGCGTGGCTGATGAAAGAATTCAACTTAATGAAAGTTCTTTGTGGGACGGTTACTCACTCGACCCCAATAATCCCGAAGGAGTAAGGGCTTTACCTGAAGTTCAACGGCTTATTTTCGAGAACAAAAACAACGAAGCCGTACAACTGGCCGAAAAAAAAATGATGGGCATCCCGAAAGGTGTGAGACCCTACCAGTCATTGGGCGAATTATGGTTTGACACTCCTCATGAGCGGGCAGACAACTACCTTCGCAGCCTCGATTTAACAACAGCCATCGCCACAATAAAATACACGTTTGAAGGCAAAGAGTATGTCCGCGAAAACTTCGTGTCGGCAGCAGATGGGGTTATGGTAGTCCGTTTCACCTCGATAAACGGTGGAAAAATAAACGCATCATTTACCTTGCGTCGTCAGCAGGATGCAGAATGCAAAAAGCATTCGTCGGAATCGAACACATTGCTTTTAAAAGGCCGGCTTCCTATAAAAGATACAAAAGGAAATACACGCGGAATAAGTTTTGCAGCACAGGTAAAAGCCATTACCGATGGAGGAACAATCGGCTTCAACGGCAACATCATGTCGGTAGCTGAAGCCAACTCATTGACACTTTATGTTGCAGGCGCTACCGATTATCCGGGGTTAGACAATCTCGGGCAGACCTCCCTCCCGGGTAATCCCGAGCAGACCTGCCTCGAAGCGATCAACAAAGCTTCCGCTAAACCCTACGAGATGTTGAGGTCGGCTCACATAGCTGACCATCAGGCTTATTTCAACCGGGTTGCCCTCGACCTCGGCCCGGAATCGGCCCTTCCAACCGACGAACAACTAAAGGAAGCGAAGAGGACGGGACAACCCAACGCCAACCTGGTGGAAACCTATTTCCAGTTTGGCCGTTACCTGCTTATCGCCAGTTCACGGCCGGGAACCATGCCTGCAAACCTGCAGGGACTGTGGGCATGGCAAATGAATCCACCCTGGAATGCCGATTATCACACCAACATAAATCTACAGATGAATTATTGGCCTGCTGAAATAACCAATCTGGCAGAAATGCACCTCCCCTTATTTGATCTTTGCGAAGCCCTTGTTCCATTTGGCCGGCGCAGCGCCAAAGTAATTTACGGAGCCAGGGGCTGGGTAGTACATCACCTTACCGATGCGTGGGGATTTTCTGCCCCGGCCGACGGGCCACAAGGCGTGTGGCCGATGGGTGCCGCCTGGCTGGCACAACATCCCTGGGAACATTACTGCCACACACTCGATAGAAGTTTTCTTGCAAAACGGGGTTATCCACTGATGAAGGGCGCAGCAGAGTTCATTCTCGACTTTTTAGTAACCGCTCCCGAAGGTACGGCTTTCGCCGGAAAACTGGTAACAAACCCTTCCTATTCTCCTGAAAACGCTTTTATATTGCCCAACGGTGAACGTGCAGTTTTTACCTATGGCGCCACCATGGATCTGCAAATCATTCATGATTTGCTTACAAATTGCATTGAAGCAAGTAAAATACTGGGTGTAGATAAAAATTTCCGCAGCCGGTGTACGCAAGCATTGAAACAGCTGGCCCCAACACGTATCAGTAAAGAAACCGGACGTATAATGGAATGGGCGGAAGACTATAAAGAAGTAGAACCGCATCACCGCCATACATCACACTTATTTGCATTGCATCCCGGGAACCAGATTTCAGTCACCGGAACGCCCGACCTGGCCGAGGCCGCACGCAAAACACTTATTGCCCGCGGCGACGACGGGACCGGCTGGAGCCTCGCCTGGAAAATAAACATGTGGAACCGGCTTCATGACGGAAATCATGCTTACAAGCTATTGTCGGTATTGTTGGGTTCCAAAACCCTCCCGAACCTGTTCGACACACATCCTCCGTTCCAAATCGATGGGAATTTCGGCGCCACCGCCGCCATTGCAGAGATGTTGATTCAAAGCCATGTCCGCACCCCAGACGGAGGATTCGAATTGCACCTTCTCCCATCGCTCCCGTCGGCAATACCTGAAGGCTCTGTAAAAGGGCTGCGGGCACGCGGCGGTTTTGAGGTGGATATCGACTGGAAAGCCGGTAAACTTAACCACGTCAGCGTTCGCTCCGATAAAGGGGAAAAGTTGCACTTACGCTACGGGGGAAAAATCCTGACACTTGAAACCCAAAAAGGCCAGCAGTTTTTCCTGGATGAGGAGTTAAAAGTAAAGAAGAGAAAACGGGATTCTGATCAATTATTGCCAATGACAAACGAAACATCAATCAGCTTTTGAAATTTCCGTCAATCGTAAAAATGAAAGGTCCTGTCGTCGCTCATGGCAACAAATATTTTTCCGAAAAAAGATTCTCCGAAACTTAGGCAGAAACATCGTGACATCGATGATTAAATATCGCTGCGGGAGTTCTTCTGACTTTTGTTCAGGTTGGTCCACTGTTCGTAGGTAAGCCGACGTTGCCTTATGCCTTCTTTAGCCTTATCGAAATTACAACTGCCTCATTTATTGATTGGTTAGTGTTACGGTGGGAAAATGAGGATACAGCATAATAAAATCCTCCCCCTTATAATCAACAAAAATAAAGGGGAGGATTGTTTTAATCTTTGTAGCCCGGCCGGGAATCGAACCCGGATCTAAAGTTTAGGAAACTTCTATTCTATCCATTGAACTACCGCGCCAAATACACTGCAAAAGTAATGTTTTTTCCGATATTCTCAAACATCCGGACATATTTGCTCAAATCAATTGGCCCCCCAAACAATTTTTCATTTAAACTGTTTAGAGTGTAAACAATTTATTTCAACCCATAATTTTTCATTCATGAGCCATATTGCAATACTTTACGGCACTTCCGGCGGTAACACTGAATCCGTGGCTAAAAGCATCCGGAACCTTTTCGACGATAATGCCGACCTTTACAACGTCGATACGATTAAGATTGACGACATAAAACCTTATAAATACCTGATCCTGGGCACTTCAACTACAGGAATTGGCGATTTGCAGGACGACTGGGACAGTTTTCTTCCCGTTTTTTCGAAAGCCGACCTATCGGATAAAACCGTTGCAATCTTTACGCTGGGTGACAGCGCCTCGTTTTCGAGCAGTTTTGCCGAGGCAATGAAAGTAATTTACGATGCCATAAAGGATAAAACAAAAGTGGTTGGCTTCGTCGACGATGAGGGATACACCTACGATGACTCTACCGCTGTTGTAGACGGACGTTGGGTAGGCCTTCCCATTGATGAGGATAATGAATACGATCAAACCGACGCCCGGCTTAAGGCTTGGGTAGAGGAATTAAAAAAAGAGTTTATTTGATCAAACTGTTTTAAGGATACGGACAGGGCTGAGTTGTACAGGCGATTCAGCCCTGTTTCTTTTATGGGGTTTCCCTTGTTCAAGTTGAAGTTTTATCGTAATTTCGTTGCCAAAAATAAATTTTATGCAACGTTTCTTTTACTACAGGCCCTTTGTATTTATTACTTTGCTTACGCTCAGTCTATCGAGCTTCTCTCAGAAAAAACAACTCGATCACTCCGTTTACGACAACTGGAAAAGCCTCCAGGAAATTTCCATCAGTAATGACGGCAGGTTTATCAACGCCGTTATCAGCCCGCAGGAAGGCGACAGCACACTTTATATCTATGATTCAAAGAAAGAAAAAGAGTTACTAATTCATCGGGTAAACAAATATACGCTGTCGCCCGACGGACGATACACGGTCGCTTTGTTGAAAGCCCCTTTTTCAGAAATTCGTCAGGCAAAGATCAAGAAAAAGAAAGCCGATGATTTTCCCAAAGACTCGTTGGTTATTGTCGATAATGAAGCATTTACGCTTTACAAAATAGCCGATGTAAAATCTTATGCCACATCTACAGAGATGGCTGGACACATTGCCTATAAAAAAGCCGCACCGAAAGATACGGCAAAAAACAAACCAAACAAACCGGCAGACCTGCTAATTATCCGAAACCTAAACACCTCTGCGGAAGATACCGTTAAGAACTCCAAAGAGTTTGCTTTTAACAAGTTCGGAAATTCACTGGCCGTCTCAGTGGAGCCCGAAAAAAAAGATTCCACCGATACGCACAAGGTACTTTTTTTCGATTTAAAAAACGGGAACAAAAAGCAGATCTCCGGCGAAAAAATGGAATACAGATCCTTTTCCTTCGACGAGCCAGGAAACCAACTAGTCTATTTAGCCACAAAGGACACCTCCAAAATTGAACAAAAAGTATTCGACGTGAGGTATTTCAAAAACACCATGGATTCGGCCGTTGTGATTGCTTCCAAAACGTCAAGGGGGTTGCCGGAAAACTGGATCTTCAATGAAAACTCAAAGCCTTCTTTCAGTAAAAACGGGCAACGGATCCTTGTTGGCGCTGCTCCAAGACAAACGCCCAAAGATACTACCCTTGTTGACTTCGAAACAGCAGCCCTTGATATTTGGCACTGGAAGGATCCGGTTGTACAGCCACAACAACTCTCCCAGCTGAAAAACGAATTGCGCAGGACCTATACCGGCATTATCGACCCCAATCGTCCACGCGAGTTCATTTCTGTTGCCAACGAGCAAATGCCAAACGCATCGTTCTCCGACGAGGGAAACGGACGGTTTGTCCTGCTCACTTCCGGCTTGCCGTACGAAATTGAAAGCCAATGGGACATTTCCTCCAAAATGGATACTTGGATTTACGATACGCAATCCAATCAATTGACCGTAATTGCCCAACCTGTTTCGGGAAGGCCACAGATTTCACCCTCGGGTAATTTCACCTACTGGTGGAATGCTTCGGAAAAACAGTGGTTTGCTTTCGACAACAAAACCGGAAAAACCATCGGCTTGACACAAGAAATTCCGGTCAACTTCTGGAATGAGAAAAATGATACACCAAGCGAACCGGGTGCATACGGAATTGCAGCATGGGGAGAGGGGGACAAATTCGTACTTATGTACGATGCCTTCGACATCTGGAAATTAGATCCTTCCGGAAAACAGAAACCGGTGAACATCACCAACAATGCCGGAAGGACTGATTCCATTACTTTCCGGTACATCAACACCGATCCAGATAAACGTTTCGTCGAAAACAAAGATGTGTTGCTCTTATCGGCGTTCGACAACATAAGTAAGGAGGCCGGTTTCTACACGCTAAGACTACAAGGTCGAAATCCACTGTTAAAGAGGGAACTGGATAAATATGGATACACTTCTGTTAAGAAGGCAAAAAACACCGACCTGTTTGTGTTTCAAAAAAGCAATTTCAATACGTCGCCAGATTTGTATATCACCCAGAATTTATGGCAATCGGCGAAAAAACTCACCGACATCAATCCTCAGATGAAAGAGTATAACTGGGGTACGACAGAACTAATCAGGTGGACTGCTTTCGATGGAAAGCAGTCGCAGGGAATTTTGTATAAACCCGAGAATTTTGACCCTTCCAAAAAATATCCGGTAATGATCTATTTCTATGAAAAACATTCCGATGAACTTTATCGCTATTTTGCGCCCGCCCCAAGCCGGTCTGTTATCAACATACCGTTCTTCGTCAGTCGCGGCTACATCGTTTTCACTCCCGACATCCATTACGGAGTGGGACAACCCGGCCCTGACGCATACAACTACGTTGTTTCGGGAGCGCAGGCATTGGCAAAAAACCAATGGGTAGATTCGGAAAACATGGCCATACAGGGACAAAGCTGGGGAGGCTACCAGGTGGCCTATCTCATCACCCAGACAAACATGTTTAAAGCTGCAGGAGCCGGAGCACCCGTATCAAACATGACGAGCGCCTACGGCGGAATCAGATGGGAAACGGGTCGCAGCCGCCAGTTCCAGTACGAGCAGACACAATCGAGGATTGGAGCCACAATGAGCGATTCCCTGCAACTGTATATTGAAAACTCCCCCGTGTTCTTTGCTAATAAGGTAAACACGCCACTGCTCATTATGCACAACGATAACGACGGCGCAGTGCCCTGGTATCAGGGAATTGAATATTTCATGTCACTGCGACGCCTGGGCAAACCGGTTTGGATGCTCCAATACAACAAGGAAGCCCATAACCTGAACCAGCGTCGTAACGCAAAAGACCTTTCCATCCGGCTCCAACAATTTTTCGACCACTACCTGAAAGGAGCTCCCGCTCCTGTTTGGATGACACGTGGGTTGCCGGCTACTGAAAAAGGAAAATCGTGGGGGTATGATCTAGAGGCCGGACAACCCGGGAATTGAGCGGCAGGAAGATGGAGAAAAGTAGTCCATGACAAGTGAAGTAGAAGAACTTATCGCGTTGAAAAACGGTTCGCATAAAGCTTTCGAAGCTATTTACAACAGATATGCGGGAAAGCTTTACAACTTCATCATGACCATCTCTCATGGCGACAAGTACATGTCAGAAGAAGTCATCCAATCTGCTTTCGTTCGTTTATGGGAAACAAAAGAAAGAATAGATCCTGAAAAGTCAATATTGTTCTACTTGTCCACAATCTCGAGAAATCTATTGTTCAACAGATATCAACGTCAAACGATCGAATTTTTGTATCAAAAATTAATGATCAATGAGCAGAAGCCGTATCACCGACAAACAGAAAATGAGATAGACCGGAAGTGGCTCGAGAGCTTTGTGGATGAACTTATTGACCAACTTCCGCCTGCGAGGAAAAAGATCTTTATATTACGCAAGAAGGAAGACCTTTCCACAAGGGAAATTGCTGAAGCAATGAACATATCCGTCAGTACGGTTGAAACGCAATTATCGCTCGCGATGAAGTTCATGAAAGCCGAATTCGCTAAAAATTACGACAAACTGTTTCTGGCGGTGTTCTTTTTGTTAATTTAATGTAATGTAAAAATTTGATTAGCGGAAAAGCAGTACCCGATTGTATCATAACAGAGAGGCTAAATAAAAAATGACCGATAAAAACTACATGGTATTGTTCGAGAAATATCTCCGGGGTGAGTCCACCGCCGAAGAGACAGAAGCATTAATCGACCTCATCGGCTCCGAAGATAAATTCAAGGAGATGTTGGAGGTCGAACTGATGAATGCAGATCCAACCATTGACGAAACGATCAAGAAAAGAATTTTCGGAAAGATCCGCCTAGAAACGACGCGAGAAAAAAGCTATTTGTCGGTTAACTGGCGAAAAACCATGCAATGGGCAGCTATTTTTTTACTACCGGTTCTTTCAGCCTTCACCGTCTACTACTTTACTCAACGTCCGCAAAGGAATCTCCAACCCACTGTGATCACAGCACAAAAAGGGGAAAAAGCTGAAGTTGTTTTACCCGATGGAAGCAACGTCTGGATCAATTCAGGCTCCACCCTCACCTACGACAGGCATTTCAACGGAAAAGAACGCTCCGTATACTTGCAGGGAGAGGCTTACTTTGAAGTCACGGAAAACAAAAAACGCCCCTTTATCGTCCATACAAAACACATTACCGTACAAGCACTGGGAACTTCTTTCAATGTACGTTCTTACGAAACCGACTCCCTGGCTTCAGCTGTCTTGCTGGAAGGAAAAGTAAAGGTCTCCGCATCGGGGCATGAGACAATTTTATCCGTTAATGAACGAGCCACATTCGACAAGAGAAAACAGACCCTGTTGGCAGACCGGGTGGAAGCCCTCAACTTCATTGAGTGGAAAAACGGAAACATTTATTTCAGCAACCAAACGTATGATGAGATAGCCCGGGCTTTATCGCGCATCTATAACGTGGAAATTCAGTTTGCTTCTGAACAGCTTCGCCCTATGCGATTTTCAGGAACACTTGGTAGCAGCGGCATTAAGAATGCACTGGATATCTTGTCCATGACCTCTCCCATGTACTACGAAATGAAAGACACCACAATCATTCTGCATCACAAAGCCGAAATGGTTAAATAACATTAAAATATCAACCTGCGTTAGAGTAAACAACCGACTCAACTGTATTCTGTTTATAGGAGTTCCCTTTATGTGGAACTTATTATTTATTGCGTAGAATTTTTTAATATTAACTCAATTATTTGTCTATGAATCAGAATCTATTACGAAGGAAAGGCAAAACTTTATGTTCAGCAAAGTTTCTTGTCGCATTTATTTTCATGTTGTTTTTCTTACCTTCTTTCTCGCAGATTACTGTAAACGTACAGAACAAAACCCTGCGTCAGGCCTTGAAAGAAATTGAGAAAGTAAGCAATTACCGGTTCTTCTACAACGAATCACTGGCCATCCTGGATAAAAACAGTTCTATCCAGCTAACGAACTCCAGTATCGATAAAGCCATGCAATCCTTGCTGGCCGGTACAGATGTTGCGTATGAAAAAAACAACCACATTGTTGTTTTGGTTGATAAGGGGACTGTGGCTCTGCAACCAGGAGAAACTCAACAGGATAAAGTTACGGTACGGGGCCGTGTACTTGATGAAGCCGGGGTTCCCATAATAGGGGCAAACGTGATAGAAGAAGGAATAGCCGGAAACGGTACGGTCACCGATTACAACGGCAATTTCATATTGACTGTTTCGTCAAAAGCAAAAATCAAGATCACCTACCTCGGATACGGAGACGTTGTATTGAATACAGCTGGAGGCACCTCCTTCAATGTTGTTATGCAGGAAGACACACGGACTCTTAACGAGGTGGTTGTCACCGCACTGGGCATAAAAAGAGAAGAAAAAGCTTTGGGGTACTCGGTACAGGCAGTTGAAGGCGATGGGCTACAAACCGTAAAAGGGGTGGATATGGGCACCTCCCTGACTGGAAAAATTGCAGGACTGCTGGTGCGAAACAGCACGGAATTTTCGGATGCTCCTTCTATCCAAATCCGCGGAGAAGACCCGCTGCTGGTCATTGATGGAGTTCCATACGCCAACATGACCTTACGGGATGTTCCTTCTGACGATATCGAGAGCATTAGTGTATTGAAAGGAGCTACAGCCTCGGCTCTTTACGGATACCGGGGAGGGAGTGGAGCCATCATGGTAACCACAAAAAAAGGGCTCGCCAACAAAGGGCTATCCGTTTCGGTAAACTCGGGGACCATGTTCTCTGCCGGATACTTGGCCATTCCTGAACTGCAATCAGATTTTGGACGTGTCGTTAGAAAAAATGCCGACGGAGCCCTCGAATATGTTCGTTCCGGAGACGGATCCTGGGGTGTACCACTGGACGGCCGGGAAATAATTCAGTGGGATCCAATAAGCAAAATGATGAAGCCCATGCCCTATTTACCTGTTGGAAAAGATAATTTTCAAAATTTCCTGGAACAAGGCTATATTTTAAACAATAACGTTAATCTGGCCCAGCAAGGAGAATTCGGAAGTTTCCGGACATCGCTCACATGGGTGAACAACAAAGGACAATACCCCAACTCTACGTTCGACAAATTAACCTTCAGCCTTGGAGGAGACATGAAAATCGATAAGTTCCTCCTTACAGCGTCGATGGCATACAATAAACAAGCATCCCCCAACAAGGGGTTCAGCGGTTATACCGGTTATGACCCGATGTACAACCTGTTAATCTGGTCAGCTCCCGATTACGACATCAGGGACTATAAAGATTACTGGTTAATCAAAAACGAAGTCCAAAATAGCAGTTATACCTCAACCAACAACAATCCCTACTTCGACAGATACGAAAGAACGCACAGCATCAACCGCGATATCTTTAACGGATCGGTATCGTTGGATTATGATTTTACTTCGTGGTTGAAAGGAACTGTCAGAAGTGGATTTGACATTTACAGCGACAGGCAGGATATAACGGTTTCCAAAGGTTCGTTCCAGGGCGCAGGCAGTGCTACCGTTTTAGCCGGAGGAACACAGGTCTGGGGGGAATCGCAACGAGGTTCCTACAACATTGGCCTTGGCAGAGGGTACAGCCTGAACAACGACTTGCTGTTATCTGCCGACAAATCATTTGGAGATGTCCGCATGGAAAGTTTTATCGGAGGAACTATTTATTACACACAAAATGACGGGATGGAAGCACGCACACAAGGCGGACTCACCATACCGGCTTTCTATTCGCTAAAGGCATCCGTGAATCCGGCAGCCGTAAGCTCTGTGATGTATAAACAACAGGTCAACAGTTTATACGGACGGCTCGCCTTATCGTGGAAAAGCCTACTTTACGGAGAAGCAACGCTGCGTAACGACTGGAGCTCCACGCTTTCGGAAACGACCCGCTCCTATCTCTATCCTTCACTCTCGGGAAGCTTTATCGTTTCGGAATTGCTGCCCAAGTACAATTGGTTATCGCTATGGAAGTTGAGAGGTTCATGGACAGCGTCTAAAACCCCTGCCGGTGTTTACAGCATAAATTCGGTGTATAACATCACCTCCAATGCTTGGGGAAATTTAAGTTCCGCAGCTTATCCTTCGGCAATCCGGGGTACCGACGTGCTGCCCGAATCTGCTTCCACTTTTGAAATAGGAACGGCAGTAAATGTCCTGAAAAACAGGGCATCCATCGATGTGGCTTTCTACCAGAAACGCATGTACGACTTTTTACGATGGGCACCCATCAGCCCTGCTTCGGGCTTTACATCCAACTACATCAATATCGATGAGGAGATAACAAGAAAAGGGGTTGAAGTTACCTTAAACGCTACTCCCGTAGTAACCCAGGACTGGCAATGGGATGTATCCTTGAACTGGTCAAAATATGCCCGTTACTATACGCAGCTGGATTCGGTTTATTCAACAGACAGGCCCTGGGTGAAAGTTGGCGAAAGAGCCGATCATTATGTTCTCAACGATTACCAGAAAGACCCGCAGGGCAACATTATCCACAATAACGGACTGCCACTTTATTCGAGCTACCAATCGCTGTTTGGATATTATGATCCGGACTGGTTGTGGGGTATCTCTTCCTCCCTGAAGTACAAAGATTTCACGTTCGGCATCTCACTGGACGGACGGGTAGGCGGTATCGCACAGACCACTACAGAGATGTATATGTGGAGAGCCGGATCCCATCCCCAATCAGTCGTAGCGGAACGCTTTCTCGACGCTAATCAACCCGGAACAAAAAATTACGTTGGACAGGGAGTTAAGGTTGTATCGGGGTCGGCAACATACGACACTTACGGCAACATAACAAGCGATAACAGGACGTATGCTCCAAACGATGTAGCCGTAACCTATCAAACTTACATCAACAACCTGCACAGGGGAACAGCGTGGGGAGGGTCACCCTCAACCCTGGATGCATATTCGACAACGTTCTTTAAAATCAGGGAGGTATCGCTTTCCTATACGCTTCCCAAGTCGGTGGTTGAAAAATTCAGGGCTAACAATGCTACCCTTTCGGCTGTGGGCCAGAACGTTTTCCTGTGGGCAAAACAATTCAAGTATTCCGATCCCGACGGAGGTTCGGACAATTTTAGCGATCCCTCCATCCGTTATTTGGGTTTCAACCTGAGGGTTGTTTTCTAAGCAGGTCATTTATATAAACAATTCCTTGTAAAGGAAGTATTGAACAAGCATGTAAATCAATTACAACTCAGGAAATGATAGAGGCAAGTTCTGTACAACTTTAAAGAAAAAAATAAAATATAATCGTATGAAAAAAAATTATTCCAACATAAGGAAATTCACGGTATTCGTCTTATCTGCTTTTACGTTATTGAGTTGCAATAACTTCGAGGAGATTAACACAAATCCCGACGACACCACCAGCGTAAGCGCCTCATTGCTGGCTACCAACGTTATCCTTCGCGTGACTAAGTTTGCCGGAAGAGACGGAAAATCGCTCATCGCAGATAATGCACTGCCCAAATACGTCGGGTATGCCAATGAAGGCCAGATGGACCAGCAATACAACAAAATAGGAAGCAGCGATTTCGGTGGAATGACCATTCTCCCGAATATTGAAAAGATGATTGAATACGCGGAAGGCAGCGTCATGGAAGACTCATACAGGGGCTTGGGAGCGTATGCGAAGGCGTACACTTTTTTCCGGCTTACGATGGAAATGGGCGACATACCCTACAGTGAAGCCGGGAAAGGGGCACAGGGAGTGTATAAAGTGAAATACGATACGCAGGAATCGGTCTTAAAAGGTATCTTGGACGAACTGCAAGCTGCTGACCAATATTTTGCGAAGGGCAGAACCTTCGAAGGAGATCCTACACCCTACAAAGGTGACCCGGTGAAATGGAGAAAAGCGGTAAATTCTTTCGCACTAAAAGTACTGATGACCATAGGCAAGAAAGAATCCGTAGGAGGTATAAACGTAAAATCACGATTTGCCGAAATAGTATCGGCCGGAAACATACTTGATGGTTCTACCGGATTTCTCGGACTGGAATACTCATCGCAAAACAAACATCCGCTTTCCGGTACAAACGATTTATTTACCAGCAGAACGGTCATCAGCTCCCTGTTGATCGATAACCTGAAAAAGCTGAACGACCGCCGCATCTATTATTTTGCAGAGCCGGCAGGCGCACAAATTGCTGCTGGAAAAACAAAATCTGACCTCGAAGCGTACGTTGGAGTAGATGTAGAGATTGAATACGCCGTTATGAATTCAGGTCACAGCAATAACCTGTACTCATTGCTGAACAAAAGGTACTTACAGGAAGAGGCAACAGAGCCGTTGCGGATTGTGAGCCACGCAGAACAGCAGCTCATTCTGGCTGAAGCCGTCCTGAAAGGATGGATTTCCGGTGATGCGAAAAGCTATTATGAATCGGGTGTAAAATCTGCCTTGGCGGATGTTATGAAAGTGGACAAGAACTATGCACAGGACATGCCGATAGATCAGGCTTACATTGACGGTTACTTTACCGGGGAAGCTGCGTTTAAAACCACCCTCCAGGAGCAATTACAGCAAATCTGGATGCAACGTTACATCTTGCAGTTTATGCAGGATGCCGAAACAAGCTTCTTCGAATACAGGAGGAATGGATACCCTGTTTTTCCGATAAATGCCGCCACCAGCCTAAACGAGAACAACAAGAACGGTCTTCCAATGCGGTGGTTGTACCCCGGATCTGAAACCACCTACAACAGGGAAAACCTGATTGAGGCGTTAAACCGTCAGTACGACGGATACGATGAAATCAATAAGATCATGTGGATTTTAAAATAACATTCAATCAGATGACCAACAAAACGATTCTACTTATTTTTCTTTCCGGAATATTTTTCTTCGCCTGCCAAAGCAGCAAACAAGAAAAGCAGCCTGAACAGTTTGAAACAATTAGCACTCCAACCGGAAATTGGCAACTTATATGGAACGATGAGTTCGATTATAACGGATTGCCCGACTCCGCGAAATGGAGTTACGATACTGACGGCAATGCCTGGGGATGGGGCAACAACGAAGCACAACATTACACGGCAAACGACACTGCCAACGCACACGTAAAAGACGGGCTGCTGACCATCACCGCGAAAATCGATAGTGCAGGAGGTAAAAGATATACTTCTGCCAGACTGATAACCAAGGGCAAGGGCGATTGGCTTTACGGCAGATTCGAAATAAAAGCAAAGCTTCCAACAGGATTGGGTACCTGGCCAGCCATCTGGATGCTGCCTACCGACTGGGAATATGGCGGATGGCCGGATAGTGGAGAGATTGACATTATGGAAAACGTCGGCTACGATCCGGATACCATAGTAGGGTCAGCTCACACTAAAAGTTACAACCATGTGCTTGGAACGCATAAAAATGGCAAGATTTATGTCCCTGACTCCTATACAGGATTCCATGTATATACCCTCGAATGGGAAGAAAAAGAATACCGTGTGTACGTGGATGACCAGCATTATTTTACATTCGTAAATGAGGGTACTAGTTTTGCCGAATGGCCTTTCGACAAAAGGTTTCACCTCCTGCTGAACCTGGCTGTTGGTGGGAACTGGGGCGGACAAAAGGGTATTGATGATTCACTCTTTCCACATCACTTTTATATTGATTACGTAAGGGTTTATCAAAAGGCAGAGTAAAAGCCACTGAATTATCGCATTTAAGAAAAGAGCGGGAGACTTACAACGTTTATCCCGCTCTTCCTTTTTCAGTAAGATATAAAATTGTTACATTTTTGTTAAGTTTTTGATTTCAAGCATAAATTGCTCTTGATTTTTAAATCACAAAGAAAATCTTTCATTAATTTTGTGCACAAAATAAAAGGAAGAATTGAGGTTTTGCTTCAACAAGTGGCCAAAATAAAAATTTTATGGATCCCATTTACCTAATTATCGTAATCATATTGCTGGGTTTAGCAATACTCGATTTAAGTGTCGGCGTAGCCAATGATGCCGTGAATTTTCTCAATTCAAGTATCGGTTCAAAAGTTGCCCCCCTGTGGGTAATCCTTACAGTAGCATCCGTTGGCGTATTGCTTGGGACCTTGTTTTCCAGCGGAATGATGGAGATTGCCCGAAGTGGAGTCTTCCATCCGGAAATGTTTTCGTTTCCCAACATAATGGTGTTGTTTCTCGCCGTTATGCTTACGGATGTTATTCTTCTCGATGTTTTCAACTCGCTGGGCCTGCCCACCTCTACCACGGTTTCGTTGGTATTCGAACTGCTGGGTTCAGCCGTGGCAGTAGCAATCTTCAGCATCTGGCAGGCAAATGCGGGCGATTTAATTGAATACATCAACACCGGCAAGGCGTTGGCCATTATCTCCGGTATTTTTGTCTCTGTAGCCGTTGCTTTCATCGTGGGTAGCTCGGTGATGTATATTACCCGGATTATTTTCTCTTTTAAATACAAAAGAACATTTAAATTTTTCGGAGCGCTTTGGGGTGGATTTGCCTTAACTGCGATGACCTACTTCATCGTATTCAAGGGACTAAAGAACAGTCCGATTGTGGCCACCGATTTCCTTAATTTAGTCGAATCCAACATGCTGAGGTCCCTGTTGGTTACTTTTGCCGGATGGTCGGTATTTATGGCGTTGTTGCAGTTCTTATTCAGGGTTAACATACTTAAAATAATCGTACTAACTGGAACCATGGCGTTAGCGCTTGCTTTCGCCAGCAACGACCTGGTAAACTTCATCGGTGTACCTCTTGCCGGATTGGATGCATTCAAAAATGCAAGTGCCACGTTAGCTTCAGGTAGTTCGATAGATACGTTATACATGGATGCCCTGAACGGTCCTGTGAAAGCAGACATTAGAATGCTTCTCGCAGCGGGCATAGTGATGGTTCTGGCCTTGTGGTTCTCCAAAAAAGCTAAAACAGTAACGGAGACCGAAGTGAATCTGGCACGTCAGGGTAGCGGACTGGAAAGGTTTTCGTCTACTCCTTTATCAAGATCGATTGTCCGTTGGGGCGTGGACACTAATCGCTTTCTCAATAAACTGACGCCTTCTTCTTTCAGGGAAAAACTCAACAATCGCTTTGTTATTCCCGAACAAATAGAAGAACAGGGTGTCTCTTTCGACCTGATCCGCGCTTCTGTAAATCTAACCATTGCAGCCCTGCTGATCTCTCTCGGTACCTCCCTGAAGTTACCCCTGTCTACCACTTACGTGACTTTTATGGTAGCGATGGGTACTTCGCTCGCAGACAGGGCTTGGGGACGTGAAAGTGCGGTGTACAGGATTACAGGTGTACTAACCGTAATTGGCGGATGGTTTATCACAGCCATCGTAGCATTTACCGTTGCTATGGTGGTGGCCATGTTCCTAGCCTGGGGCGGGAAAATTGCCATCTTTATCGCATTGGCCCTGGTTGGTTTTATATTGTTCAAATCTTCCAAGTTTCACCAAAAAAGGAAACTGGCTGAAAAAGCAAACGCTACATTGATTGAGGATGAGAGCGGCATCGTGAAAACTTCAACGACCGAAGTAAGGGAGGTCATCGGGAAAATGCTGGACATTTATCACCAGAACGTGAAGGGACTAACCAAGGAAAGCCGCTCCTTGTTGAGGGAGATTGCTTCCAAGGCGGATGAGTTATACTTGAACTACAAAAATAAAAGGACATACGAAGTTGTACCAACTATCCAGTCCATTACATTGAAAGAGTTGGACATAGAACAGGAATATGTTCAGATTGTGGACTACACATACGAAATAACCAAGGCATTAAGAGTAATTACTTCCGACAGTTCACTGTACATCGAGAACAACCACAAAGGATTTAACGATGAGCAGGAAGAGGATCTGGAAGACTTGAGTAAAAAAGTGACCAACATGTACAAAACGTTTATTGATATGATGGAGAGAAACGATTACTCCGGTTTTGCTACGATAATCAATATCAGGGACGAGATAATAGAACAATGCGCCAAGCTTACCAAAAAACAGATACGAAGGGTAAAAGACAAAGAATCAGGTACAAGAAACAGTATTTTGTTTATGAACATCCTCAATGAGACCAAGACCATCGTCCTTCAATCGGTTAACCTGATGAAATCTCAACGAAACATGATACTGACCGTAAAAAAAATATCTGAAGAGGAAACCGAAAAGAAGAACTAGCCCTCCCCGCGTTGCCGCATGGCTTCAAACGTGAGCACGGCAGTGGAGACCGAGACATTCAGCGAATCAATTTTTCCCCGCATCGGGATTTTGATTCGCTTTGTTGCATTTTTGAGCCAGAAGCCGGTCAGGCCTTCAGCTTCCGTGCCCATCACAATCGCAGACGGCATACGGAAATCAATGTCCTGGTAGAACTCGGCAGCCTGCAATTCGGCGGCATAGGATGAGATGTTGTTGGCTTTCAGCCACGCTGCCGCATCGGCTGATGAGCAAACGGCCGTTTGCACCGTAAAAATTCCGCCAACACTGGAACGAACCACATTGGGATTGTATAAGTCGGTCTGCGGGTCACACACAACCACAGCATCCACGGCTGCCGCATCGGCAGTACGCAGAATCGCCCCCAGATTTCCAGGTTTCTCCACTGCCTCCAAAACAATTACAAACGGATTTCCAGAGAGTTTTATGTATTCAAGTTTATGTAGCTTGGGTTTTGCAATCGCCACAACGCCGTCAGAGTTTTCCCGGTAGGCAATCTTACCAAAAACCTCCGGTGAAATATCCAAAACATTTTTCTCCTCCATGCTGTCTAAAACACCGGGATACTTGGTTTTTTCAAACATTTCCCAACAAACGTATACCGATTCAACGATATAATCGCTTTGTAAAGCCAGTGACAACTCCCGGGCACCCTCAATTACAAAAAGCTGCTGCTCTTTGCGTTCCCTGCTTTTTGCAAGTTTTACAATGTTTTTCACCGACGGATTTTGAAGGCTTGTAATAAGCATATAACTTTATTATTTTCCCTCTTCCTTGTTCAGAAGAAGCGTATCGACAGCTTTTTTAAGCTGGCTCTTGGGTGCTGCACCCAACACCCCTTGCGGTGTTCCGGTCATAGGAACATAAAGTATTGTGGGGAGACTCTGAATGCCAAATGCCCGGGCAAGTTCAGTTTCTTCATCTACATTCACCTTATAAACATAGATCTCCTCTCCGTATTCGGCGGCAAGTTCTTCTAAAACAGGAGCAATTTGCCGGCAGGGGCCGCACCACGCAGCCCAGAAATCGATAATGGCAGGCTTGTCCCCTTTATACTTCCATTCCTTTTCGTTGTTGTAGTCAAAAACCTTTTCCGTAAAACTCGTCGTGTTCAACGCGATGGGTTTCACTGTTTTTTTAACCTGTGGTTCTGCTGCCCATGCGGAAAGAACCAATGCAAAAACCGCCACTATTACCGTTAATTTTCTCATTTTTATTGATTGTATATACCTGTGATTTATAAAATGTTTCCTATAAACGCCTTCATACGGACAAAAGTTTATCGAAAACGTTTAATCTGTCCCTGAAGTTTAAAACTCCATTCGATCTTTATACGATATGCTTCCCGGGCGCATGATCCCGAATTCTTTCGCGCCCACACTATCCATCCTTAATTTCCAGATCTTCACGTTATTTACCGCCGGGACTGAATAGGTAAACTTTTTATCGACATACTGTCGCATAATGATATGGAGTGCTTTTTCTTTTTCGGCAAAATCATCCTCGAATTCTACCTCCCCTTCGCAGATAACGCTCCCGGCCTTCATCCGGTAACTGCATGCCACATCGGGATGCTGGCGGATCAGTTCGGGGTCGGAGCAGAAGGTGACACAAATCCGCGGATTTTTCTCCATAGTACGGATGGAACGACCCTCCTGTGCAGAATGCAGGTAGATAACGCCATCTTCATAACCGAAATTCATCGGCAACACATACGGACGTCCTTCTTCGTCTGCCATACCTACAAAACATACCTTGCACGAACGGATAACGGTTTCAATACGTTCCCGCTCTTCTATTGAAAATGTTTTCATGCTCTTTCACAATTCTTTCTCAGAAGTAGAGGGCCCGTCTACACTAAGGACACCCTTTTCATCCATTTTTAATTCATCGATAAAAACAACACGCTCTTCTCCCGTTTTACGGGTTCGTCCATGATAAACGGTATACATCTTCTCACTACCTTTCAAACGAAACATCATGTTATGCCCGGTTCCGGTTACATTGCCGCCACCGTCCCTGTTTTTTTCAAGTATCGGGTTATTTCCGGCTTTTACAAACGGACCCAGGGGATTGTCGGAAACGGCATATCCCACAGCATAATTTTGCCCACCAAAAAAGTTGGCAGAGTACATCATGTAGATTTTTCCACCGTGCTCAAAAGCGAACGAGCCTTCTGTCCAACGCCGGTTTACCTCACCATTCGTAACAGAACGGCTTTCCCATTCCGTTTGCGGGTCACTCATTTTAGAAGGTGGCTGCAAAAGCAAGACCGGTTCACCGATTACGGATGTGAAGTCGTTGGATATCTCCACGCCATACACCCAACTTTCTTCAATTTCATCAAACAGGTTTTGTGAGCGTGCCCATTCCGCCACTTCACTTTCGACGGGGTTTTTGTAACAGCAACGTGAATAGTAAAGGTATGTTTTTCCCTTATGCTTCAAGATATTGGCATCGATAATGGGATAACCGGGATCGAAAATCGGCTTATCGGACAGCTCCTTGAACGGCCCTGTCGGTTTATCGGCCACTGCCACCCCAATACGGAAATTCTCCGACTCATTTGTGGGATTTACCTTCCAGTCAGCGCTGAAAAACATGTAGTATTTGCCGTCTATTTCATACACCTCAGGCGCCCAATAATTTTTCAAAGTCCACGATTCTGGAGTGTCTCCCGAATAAACTTGTCCTTCGTACTGCCAATCCGCCAAATTGTTAGAACTGTACGCGCCAAAACCTTTTTCCACCCCACCCGTTCCGTACATATAATATTTTCCGTCGGAAGCCGAAAGAATAAATGGATCGCCAAGAGCAACCGGCAATGGATTAGTATACCTGACTGGCCCTGATGACTTATTGCCCGGTGCAATACATCCGGGAAAAATAAGAAGAAATAAAATGACCGTCAGCAAATTTTGAAGAATCGTTTTAACCTGAAATTGTTTATGCATATTTTTCGACATCCATTCTTTTTTTTAATTCTATCGCTTTCTCTCCCGACACGAACACCGAGGGTAATTTAGGATGCAGCTGGAGTTTGTAGCCGGCGGCGTTACTCTCAACCCAGGTAATTTTATTTTTATTTATAATAAACTCATCACGGCACCGGAAAAGTTGCTCGAAATGCGTATTTTCTGCTTCAAACTCCTCCAACGTAGCATTTATTGTTAGCTCTTCCACGCTTCCGTTATTGGAAACATTGACCACTAGATAATCCCCTTTTGATTCTGCCGAAATAAACGTATTGATATCAATAGGTTTAATAAATCGTTGCAGGTTGATAAATTGAGGATCTGCCTCAGCAGGCGTTTCTTTTTTATCCAGCATTAAACTGATGTTCATTGCAGTCGCCTTCCTCAAGCGTTTTTTCATAAAATAAATATGCCGGATTAATTGCGCTGTCAGACACGGAAAGAAACCCACCGATACCACTACCCACAACATCCCCAGATAACCGTGTATATTTGGCGGGAAAACACCTCTGATATAATTGATCAACCAAATTGTTGAGGCAATGGTCATCATCTGATAAACACACATGAATAGTTCCTTACCTACTATCCATCTTTCGTTTGAAAAAAAACGCGGGAAGAATTTGAGCCAGACAAAATTGATCAGCATAGTGACGTAAGAACCTCCTGCATATAACGCTGCCGTGAGAAACGGATTATCCAGAATGTTCCTGTCTCCTAAATTAAAAGGCTGTAAAAAACTCAATACTAAAAAAACACCTGCAGCAATTACAGTGCTGGTGACGATGTATGCTTTAAAATTCGCATATCCCGGGTGCGGACGGCAAAACAGGGCTAAAATCCGGTTCATAAAACAAATAAGAATCAATATTCAAGTTGTAAAAATAATGAAAAAAAAGCACCTCTTTCCCTTTTCACCCTGAAATTTTATTTCTCATTGGAGAAATCTGCCCAAACTTCTTAAGACAGGCGACAAATAATAATAAAAGGGGAAAAACCGGCCGGCCTTTCCCCTTTTGTTATGTTATCTCAGAGAGGTTTTATTTCACCTTATCCACGATGGCCTTGAACGCTTCGGGATGATTCATCGCCAAATCGGCGAGCACTTTACGGTTGATATCTATTTCATTTTTGTGCAATGCTCCCATCAGACGGGAATAGGACATGCCATACTGACGTGCGGCGGCATTGATACGTTGAATCCAAAGTGCGCGGAAGTTACGCTTTTTATTCTTACGGTCACGATAGGCATAGGTCAACCCCTTTTCCCACGTGTTCTTGGCTACGGTCCACACATTTTTGCGTGCGCCGATATACCCTCTTGTTAATTTCAGAACTTTTTTTCTGCGGTTGCGTGATGCAACATGATTGACTGATCTTGGCATAATGTTACTTGTTTTTGAATGTCAGCGTTCCCCCGGGAGGGAATCTTTGGTGCATACATCCGGTTAATAAATCGTTAAGTTGGAAAGCTTCGGGCTTATTTCAATCCCAATAAGTGTTTTACGCTGTTCTCATCTACTTTGTGAACAAGTCCAGTCTGCGTAAGATTTCTCTTTTGCTTTTTGGTCTTTTTCGTTAAGATGTGACTTTTGTACGCATGCTTTCTCTTGATTTTTCCTGTTCCGGTAAGGGCGAACCTCTTTTTGGCACCGGAATTAGTCTTCATTTTTGGCATTTTGCTCTTGTTTTTTGTAAATTATTTAGTTTAGATAATCAACCCGATATTGCTCTTCCCCAAGGGGTCTCGCAATATCGCCGGTTGATGTTTATGTTGAGGCTTCCTCAGCCTTTTTCATCAAAAAGTGTGCAAAGATACAACATGTTTTTGAAAAATCGATGCGACTTTTCTTTTTTTATACTTTTATTCCGAAGGTTGTTCTTTTTTAGCAGATCCCTGCTTCTTGGGTGTCAGCATTATTATCATGCGTTTTCCTTCGAGCACCGGTAACTGTTCTACACGGGCATAGTCCTCCAGATCGTTAGCAAAACGAAGCAGCAACACTTCTCCCTGCTCCTTGAACAGAATGGAGCGTCCTTTAAAAAATACGTAAGCCTTCACTTTAGCTCCTTCTTCGAGGAAACTTTTGGCGTGTTTCAGTTTAAAGTTGTAATCGTGATCATCGGTCTGTGGGCCGAAACGAATCTCCTTGACCACGATTTTAACCGCTTTTGCTTTTTGCTCTTTTTGTTTTTTCTTTTGTTGGTACAGAAATTTCTGATAATCAATTATTCGGCAAACAGGCGGAACGGCAGTTGGCGAAATTTCCACAAGATCCAATTCTTTCTCTTCGGCAATCCGCAAGGCTTCTCTGGTGGGGTATATCCCCTGTTCTACATTATCGCCTACAAGGCGGACTTCGGGCACACGGATACGTTCGTTGATCCGATGTTGATCTTTTGTGTCTCTAAAGTTATTCCTCATTCGGATAGTATTATTCCTTTCTTTATAAATGTTAGTACTTTTTAGATTGTCGAAAACGAATTAAATATTTACCTGTGGATTCATCATTTCATCCACCTCCTGTTTTATTCTGTGTGCAAAAGTAGTTAATTTTTCTGAACCTTGATCAATTCCGCCTTGTTTTCTTACCGAAACTTCTTCATTTTCTGCCTCTTTCTCACCCACAATCAATAGATATGGGGTGCGTCTAAGCTCGTTGTCCCGGATTTTCCTGCCCACTTTTTCATTCCGGTCATCCACTTCAGCACGGATATCCTGCATCTTTAATGTTCGAGCGACAGAATAGGCGTAATCGTTAAATTTCTCGCTCACAGGAAGGATTACCACTTGAGTCGGCGTCAACCACAGTGGGAACTTTCCGGCAGTATGCTCAATAAGTACAGCCACAAAACGCTCCATGGAACCAAACGGCGCACGGTGAATCATTACCGGGCGATGTTTCTGGTTATCCGCTCCGGTATATTCCAGTTCAAACCTGTCTGGCAGGTTATAATCCACCTGAATGGTTCCTAATTGCCAGCGCCGGCCAAGGGCATCTTTCACCATAAAATCGAGTTTTGGTCCATAGAAGGCAGCCTCTCCGAGCTCCACCCGCGCTTTCATTCCTTTTTCTTCACAAGCTTCCAGGATAGCGCGTTCCGCTTTATCCCAATTCTCGTCTGTGCCAATATATTTTTCTTTGTTTTCGGGATCCCGCAAGGAGATCTGAGCTTCAAAATCCTTGAAATCCAACGCCTTGAAGATAATGAAAATAATATCCATCACTTTCAGGAATTCGTCTTTTACCTGTTCGGGCATACAGAAAATGTGCGCGTCATCCTGTGTAAAGCCTCGAACCCGTGTGAGCCCGTGTAATTCACCGCTTTGCTCGTAGCGATACACCGTGCCGAATTCAGCAAGGCGAAGCGGTAAATCTTTGTAAGAACGCGGGAAAGCCTTGTATATCTCACAGTGATGCGGACAGTTCATCGGTTTTAGCAGAAACTCCTCATCTTCTTCGGGGGTACGAATGGGTTGAAACGAATCCTTACCGTATTTGGCATAGTGCCCCGATGTCACGTAGAGCTGTTTTCCCCCGATATGAGGCGTGATAACCTGTTCGTATTCGAATTGTTGTTGAATTTTTTTTAGAAATTCTTCCAGTTTCAACCGGAGTTGAGTTCCTTTGGGAAGCCATAACGGCAGTCCAGCTCCGACAACTTGAGAGAAGGTGAAAAGTTCAAGTTCTTTTCCGATTTTACGGTGATCACGCTTTTTAGCCTCTTCAATCATCTCAAGATACTCGTCCAGCATCTTTTTTTTCGGGAAAGTGATTCCGTACAGACGCGTCAATTGCGGGCGCTTTTCATCGCCACGCCAATATGCTCCTGCTACGCTCAACACTTTTACTGACTTTATGTACGAGGTATTGGGTAAATGCGGGCCACGACACAAATCGGTAAAATCCCCCTGAGTATATGTGGTTATGGTTCCGTCTTCCAGTTCACTGATAAGTTCCACTTTGTAGTTCTCATTGCGGTCGGAGAACATTTTAATGGCATCAGCTTTCGATATATTTTTTCGCCTGATCTCTTCCTTGGCCGCGATAAGTTCCATCATTTTCTTTTCGATAGCGAGAAAATCAGATTCTTTAATGGATACGCCCTCTCCCGGATCAACATCGTAATAAAATCCGTTTTCGATGGCCGGCCCGATGCCGAATTTAATGCCTGGATAAAGTGCCTGCAGCGCTTCTGCCATCAAGTGCGCCGACGAGTGCCAATAAGCATGTTTACCTTCGGTATCCTCCCACTTGAGCAATTGAATGGCAGCATCTTCACTGATGGGTCGGGTTAGATCCCACGTTTCACCGTTTACGCTTGCCGCCAGGACTTCTTGGGCCAGTCGTGAACTAATACTCTCTGCAATTTGTAATCCTGTAATTCCTTCTTCGTATTCCCGAACCGAATTATCGGGAAATGTAATTTTTATCATAGCGTGTATATCGTTTTCTTCCAATTTTTTTTCGAACTGCAAATGTAATGATTTTGTGGATTATAGCGTACTTATTTTTTTTTATTTTACGCTTATCGTTCGCCTTTCCTCACTGCTTCGAAATGACAACTCAATAATCCTCATTACGTTGCGGGCCTCCTCGGGTTTTACGGCAATCGCTGCTTTTCCCCAAATAGCATCGCGAAGATTCATGAAATACTCCCGGTAATCACCGTGCTCACTTTCTAGTTTTCCCTGAATTTTAATGCCTTTGTATTCCGCATTCACCGTACCCCAGATTTCCTCAGGTTCGCGCCCCCAGTTTTTTCCTTCGGGAATAGCTCCCCCGTCGAGGGTTGCCTCCTGCACATCCAATCCGTATTTCACAAACGAACCGTTCGTCCCGTGGATCATGTATGTCGGCCCCGGAATTTTACAAAGCATCCCCGATTTCAACGTAGCGGTAAAAGCAGGATAATGCAACCTCACGTCAAAATGATCATCGGCTTTTGCCCAGGGGCGTTGCGAATTTATTTCAGCAGTAACTGCCTCGGGCATCCCGAAAAACCAAAGAGCCTGATCGATAAGGTGTGCGCCCAAGTCGTAAAAAATTCCCGACCCGGGAAGTGGTTTTTCCCTCCAAGCTCCGAAAGGACGGGGCTCCGGGCGATAACGGTCGAAGTGTGACGCGTAATCGCGCACTTCACCCAGTAATCCGCTGTCGAGCAATTTCCTTACCGTTTTGGTGTCGCTGGTAAAACGGCGATTGTGATAGACGGTTAGCACCTTGCCCTGTTTTTTCGCCAACTCGATTAATTCGTCGGCTTCGGCGACCGTCACGGTAAACGGCTTTTCCACCAGGACATGCTTACCCACAAGCAAAGCCGCCTTTGCCCAACGGAAATGGTCGGTATTGGGCGATGTCACGATAGCCAAATCGATATCGGGATCATCGATAATATCCTGCCCATCAGGAACAATAACCGTTGATGGATACCTCTTGTTGATCATACTGATACTGTCGGGCTTACGTGTACTGATTTTGGTGAGTTCGTAACCGTCCACTACATCTACAAACGGTGCGTGGAAAACTCTTCCGGATAGTCCGTATCCGATAATGCCTGTGCGAATGATAGTTGTCATGTTTGTCGGTTTAAGTCGTTGGTTATTCAAAGGTAATTAATTAATTCGACAAAAGAAACTCCACCAGTTTGCGGGTAGCTATAGCCCTGTGGCTGATTTTGTTTTTTTCGTCATCTCCCAGCTCTGCAAATGTTTGTTTGTAACCGTCCGGGAGAAAGACTGGATCATACCCAAACCCGGCTGTCCCGCGTTTTTCTTCTATAATCTGACCTTTTATTTCTCCTTCGAAGAAATGCCTCTCCCCATTCAACAACAGGGCAATAACAGTTCTGAACCGGGCATTTCTGTTTCTTTCTCCCTGCAACACACGCAAGATTTTATCCATATTATCCTGCGGGTCACAAGCTTCGCCGGCATATCGCGACGAATAAACACCGGGCGCTCCGTCCAATGCATCCACTTCCAGTCCGGTATCATCGGCAAAGCAATCGAAGCCAAACTTATCCTTTATAAACTGCGCCTTCATCAATGCATTCTCTTCGAGGGTCGCTCCTGTCTCAGGGATTTCTTCGTGACAGTTGATTTCCGACAGACTTAAAATCTCCATGCTGCCAGCGGTTATCTTTCGGATCTCATGGAGTTTGTGCTTGTTGTTGGTGGCGAATACAATTTTCATTTTTCGTTTCTTTGTTGCACGATACGTTCGCGCTCTTTTAATTTTTCTTTGCGCAACCACTCCTGCTCTTTCAATTTTTGCTTGCGCTCACGCTCGCGTTGCTTCAGAATTTCTTTTCGGACTTTTTCCCTTTGTTTCAAATCCCGTTCACGTTGTTTTATCCACTCTTTACGGGCTTCCTCACGCTCTTTCAATATCCTCTCCCTGTCTCTTTTCGAGAAAACGTCACCGGTTTGCCGAAGCGCTTCTTCCGCCTTTCTTTCCAATTCTTCCAGGCGTTGCTCATCAGTCAGCCGTTCGGATTGTTTAGGTGTTGGCTTCTTTGAAGCAATATCCGGTTTACCGGTTTTTTCAGGTTCCAAAGGTACGTTTTTTTCTGTTTCCGTAATCGTCTGCGGTATTTTCACCGAAACAATAAGCGGAATAGAGTCAGACAGGCCATCATTTACCTCATTAGTAACGAAAGATATATAATTTTCCAACGGTTCTCCGTCCCGAAGAATTTCCATGTTTTTATCGGAAATAACTAACGGAACAATACCGGTGGTGATATTTTGCCGAAAAATGGAATCTCCTGCAAGCATGCTGGCGTATCGGCCGGCCTCTTCAAACGAACGGAACGGTTTAATCTGAAGCGCCTCGTACGGAGAGACGTAGGTATAATCCGTGTGGAAAGACCGGATCTGGAAATTGGAGAAATTGAAATCGGAAACAGCAAAGAGCAACTCATTTTTACGGAGCGAGTTTGGTGGGAACAGAAGCAATAAACTGTGGGGGAGGTTTTTCTCCTTTTCAAAACAAACGGAATCTGCGGCATTACCTGCCACAATGTGGCTTTCCCAATCGATTCCCGAAAAGGGTTGTACATTTGCAACTAGCGTTTTCCCTTCCGAAAGACCCGCCAGGATTTGTTGAGCCATTTTCGTTTCTTCGGTACCTGGATGTTTTTGAATGAGCTCGCTTAAAGCAGTATTCAACTGTTCCGGATTACCCGATTGTGCCAACGATAAAGCGTTCAGCAACATAAATTTCGGCATCAGGTGTCCGTTGAAGAACAGTTTTTGTGCCCGCTTGAAATTTCCCTGAACCGTTTCCACCTGGCCTTGCCGGTATGCCAGATACGTCTGTTGGTAAAGCGAATCCTGAACCCGGGCATAGTTACGCACGACATGTTCGTAATCCGGGTCACTCATGGCCGCAGCATATTCACTTTGGGGAAATTCAGAAATTATTTTGTCCCTTAAGCTTTTAGCCATTGCCCGGGTTCCCATTCTCAGGTAAAGCTGGTAAAGCTGGTGATAAACCTCTTTTCGCCGGATGCTTTCCGGAAAATCCGTTAAGTGGCGGTTGTAAACCTCAACGGCAAACTCAAAATCCCCCAACCTGTCTTTCGCAATACTTCCGATACGAAACAACTCTCCTTCAATAATCTTATCGGACTCATCCGGCTGGACTGCCAGTTGCCGCAAACTGTCCTGCCTTGCAAGCACCTCCATATGCGGAACTAATTCACCCAGCACATCCGTCCGAAACTCCACCCGCGCATAATTTCCGCTACTCCGGGGTAAAGCACCCAACGCCTGGGAATACCGCGGTTCCGCTTTCAAAAAATCTTTACGTTCAAAGTAAATATCGCCCAGTGTCACTTGCGTCAACGCTTTTTCAACACCGTTTCTTACACTTTTTTCCTCCGCAAGCAGGTAATTCTCAATGGCTTTTTCGACATTGTTTCGCGACAAGTAAACGTCTCCAATAGCCGCATAGATCCGATCGAGGTAAGCACTGTTTTTCTTATTTTCGGCCATCTTCTGCAACTCACCTATAATCTCTCCGTCTCCAGTGGCTACTTGCGACTGTGCTACGAGGGCGTTAAATACTTCATCGTAAGGTGTACTTAATTTTTTTATTTGTTCAAAAGCGTTGTACGCATTTTCGCGTTCGCCCAGATGCGCATAAACCTGTCCGAGCAAAAACTGCAGGCGTCTTTTCTGGATTCCGCTTTTTTCGCTCTTGACGGTTTGTATAAGAAACGGAAGGGCATCGCGGTATTTTTCTTGGCGAATCAATAGAAGAGCATAAAACTCCGTGAATTTATCGTGCAGATCCTTGGGTAATCTTCGCACTTGCAACGTCAACGCAAGGCCTTCGGCATCCGAAAACCATCCCATTTCTGTATAAGCCCGCATCATCCAGATTTGCGCTTCGGAAACCACATCAATATCATAGGCAAAAAGCCGTACCGTATAAGACAGTACGGAAATTGCTTCGGTATAATCCTTGTTCTGCACGTGCGCTTTTCCCATCAGGAGCCATGCCCTGTCGATGAACGGGTTGAATTCGTTTTGCCGAAGCCAGTCACGGTATTCCTGCGTGTTGGGTTGGGCGGGGTCACGTCGCGGTTTTGCCGTGATGGAATGCTCCTCGATAGCTGTCGTCATTTTTTCGACTACCCTGTCGAAAGGGCCCCCCGGTTGCTTAACCACAGTATCATTGGGATCAGCACTATTGGGATACATTGGTAACCATGTCTGATAATTGTCAATGTGACTTTCAGTGATTGATTTTAAGGCCTCGTTGTATGCTTCTTCCGCATTAAAATAGATATTGTACCGTGTGGTAAGTTCATGCCAGGCACGTGTAGCGGGCGTATTCCTTTTGGTGGAACATCCGGTACACAGGAGAACGATAAACATTCCTGCTGCAATATGTTTTAAATATGCGTGCATATTGAGAATAGGGAATAACATTTTACACCCATGCCCCTGCCTGAGAACACACATAGGCAGCTCTATCCACAGCGGTCTGATGAGCATCTGAAGCTGATTTTCCATCAAGTATGGACGATATAAACGCACCGGTAAACGAATCGCCAGCCCCTACGGTATCTACCACGTTTACTACCGGCGTCTTTATGTATGATAGGCCTTCTGGCGTGTAAATGATGCTGTAGTTGGCTCCGGCGGTAAGGATTAAAAACTTAAGATTAAACTCTTTTAAAAACCAATGACAAACCTCTTCATCTGTAAATGGCTGTTTTTTAAACAACTTTTTCAATAAAATCAGTTCTTCATCGTTCATTTTAAACACGTTAGAACTTCTCAACGAATCCGTAATGACCTTCTCCGAATAATAATGCTGGCGGATGTTAATATCAAGAATGCGGTAAGAATCTACAGGGACGCAGGAAAGCAATGCTTGTATGGTGTTGCGAGATACTTCCGACCGCTGGGCCAATGTCCCGAAACACACGGCGTCGGCACGTTTGGCCAATTGTTTCATCGCTTCGGTGAGAGGAATATAATCCCATGCGACACCTTCATTGATCGTATAGGCAGGAATACCCTCGTTGAGTTCAACCCCTACAGTTCCTGTCGGATAGTTAACCCTTTCAATGACAGGGTTGATATTAACCTTATCGATTTCCTGTATGATTTCATCACCCAGCGCATCCTTTCCCACCGCGCTGACCGCATAACCTGCCGCACCCAGGCGGGAAGCGTGGTACGCAAAGTTTACGGGTGCGCCCCCTACTTTCTTTCCTGTGGGAAGCATGTCCCACAGGAGCTCTCCTATACCGATAATAATGGGTTTATTAATCATATTTTCTGTTTGTCAAGTTATTCCCAAACGAAGATTCAACTCACTGATGCAATTTTTACTTTCCAAAAATACAAAAAAGTATCGAAGCAGCGTTTAGTATTCCATCTTTCATCAATGGCCTCTCTTCTTCATTGACAAACAAACATTCTATTGCTTCTTCAACATATCCAGGACACCGTTAATAAACGTCAGCGGATGGGCTGGATTGCCGGGCACGTAAAGATCGACAGGATATTTTGTCAGAAAATCCCTGTCAAGAGCCGGGCTGTCAGCAAAAATCCCTCCACTAATGGCATCAGTACCCACAAGAATAACAATTTTTGGATCAGGAACAGCGTTGTAGCAGATTTCCAGTGGACCGGCCATGTTTGCAGTAATTGGCCCGGTAATCACCACTCCGTCGGCATGACGGGGTGATGCAACAAAGTCAATACCAAACCGGCTCATATCAAACTGCACATTATTGCACGCATTCAGCTCCAACTCACAACTATTGTCTCCTCCCGCCGACACCTGCCTCAGTTTTAATGAGCGGCCAAACAAAGAACGCACCACCTTTCTCACTTTGGCAGGTTCAACCGAAATACCCTCTTCATCCCCTTCTTTAACAACCAGGCGTTCTCTAACGTTTGCAGACAGCTTATAGTCACCGGTGAAAGATATCTTTTCGGGAAACCTGAAAGCACATTCGCCACAAAAAGTACATTTACCCAAGTCAATACAAACCGGATTTCCGGTAATCGCTCCGGTAGGACACAACTCTACCAGGGCAGCCTCATCAACCCCAGATCTTGTTATAACTGGCCTTCCCCTGAATATCCCGGGTAATTTAGCATTCGTAACGTCGGGAATATACTGTTTCCCCTGATGCCACCATATTTTTATATTTTCAAACATAATTTACCGGTTTAACTTACAGATCATGTCCGCAATACGACAAATTGAAGCTCTTATTACAAATCGGAAAATCTGATATCCCATTATTCCTGACAGCCTGGGCCAATGCCATCCAGTTGTGAAAAGAAGGGTCCTTAATCTTATACAGCCCAAGGCTCCCCTCATTATCCGTAATGGCACAGTGACAAATTTCGCCCCGCCACCCCTCAACCAGCGAAAGGATGAACATATTCCTTTGCGGGTTCAACTTAACACCGGCTACCTCTGTAAACTCGGGGATATCAGCTATCATCTTTCTGATATAGCCGATTGACTGGTGTACCTCGTCTCTTCTGAGCCTGACACGGGCATAAACATCACCGTGGTGTTTGATTACCGGTTCGTGGGTAAATCCCTCTCCAAACAGATTAAAAGGATGCGAGGAACGGATATCTCTGTTCAAACCACTCATTCGTGCAGCCATGCCCACAGTCCCGATCTCAAGAACCTGTCCATAAGTTACAACTCCTGTTTTCTCGAGACGTGACAAGGCTGATGGCAGTTTAAAGAATTTACTCGTCATCTCATTAAAGTCCAGCTCAAATTCATCCAGTATTGAAGCTAATCTCGCACCCAATTTCCGGGAAAACGGAAAATTTGTCCTCCCAGCGCGTATCAATCCTTTTGCTAAACGATTGCCTTCCCACTCCTGCAGGAAATTAATAATTGGTGTGCGTAATCTGCCATATACGGAGTTACCAAGTTGATAACCGATATCAGCACAAACAGCGGACATATCACCGGTATGAATAGCAATCCGCTCCAATTCCAATGCGAGTGTTCTCGAGAAATGAAGCGAGCGGCCGGGTTTATAACCACACAAACTCTCCCATAAATTCACAAACGCAATAGTATGGCCTACTGTGGTATCACCGGCAATATTCTCTGCCAGGGTGGTCAGTTCAGCCAATTTCTTTTTTTGCAGGAACAATTGTTCTATCCCCCTGTGCTGGTATCCAAGTTGGATTTCAAGATGCATAATCTGTTCACCATTACATATAAAGCGGAAATGCCCCGGTTCAATGATGCCTGCATGTATGGGCCCAACCCCTACCTCATGAAGCTCATGGCTGTTTGCGCCAAAGAAGGGGTAGTTCTCAATTGTTTCAGCCTTATCGGCTCTATCGTGTGAATACCTGACCGGTTTGAGCCACGGATGATTGTTGTATTGAATCCCGAAGGTTTCATGCATTTCCCTCTCATACTTCTCGAAGTTATGATTTCTGGCTGTGAATGACTCATAAACAACTTCAGGGGCAACCGTAGCTGATGATACGTAAATCTGGTGTGTCTTGTCGTCAGCGATACAACATATCAGCTTAACATTTTCGCTGTATTCTTTTCTATTTTTATTTTCCTCATACTGATCTTCAACCGGCCCACCAGATGAATAAACTCCCGTCCAGAAACCAAAATAATTTACGCAATGTCTTTCAGGAGAATCAGTCAACATACCGACATTACTTTCCAGGAACTCCTCATAAGGAAGTTCCGGAATAGAATCAAGGCTGACAGCCTGATTGTTGGATATGGAAATATATTTCATAATTTTATATTCAGTTATCTGCTCATTGAGTGGATGTACCCGAAACTTAAATCATTCATAAATTTAATCATGATTACTGAACTAGTTTTACCGATTCCTGAATTAAAACAACAAATTCAGCCGGAGGATTATAGGCCAGATAAACCGACAGCGCTAACAAAACAAACTGCGGTAAAGACTCCCATGGGCTGATGTAAGGCAACTTGTCCTCGTTAATTTGTCCAGTAGGAGTAAATAAAAGTTTAAATATATTTACACCAAAACCCCAGATTATCAATGTAAGGAGTAGCAATACAACAACCAGTAAAACCACATAATGCGATTGAAACAGTGACTGAAAAATCATAAATTCGCTAACAAACAGCCCTGACGGAGGCATTGCAGTAGCGGAAAGGAATCCTAAAAGCACTACAAATGCTCCGGTTTTATAATACCTGAAATAATTTCCCAAATCATAAACACTCTTGCTTTGGTAAATGGTGTATATCTGGTTAAACTGAAAAAACAGTGTAGGTTTAATAAAAGTATGCAATATAATATGTAAAATTGCAGCGTACACGCCTACCCCTCCTGCTGCCAGCCCCAGCACAACCAATCCCATGTGTTCAATACCGGAATAAGCAAATAAACGCTTTATATTTTTTATTCGGGTCATGTAAACAGCTGCCACAAAAACCGAAAGCAAGCCTACAATAATGATAACAGAATTTGCCCATCCTTTCAACGGGGTATGGGCTACTATAGCATAAACGCGATATATGCCAACAAAGCCAACATTCATCAATACACTTGCCAACAAAGCCCCTGCAGGCGCCGGAGCTTTGTCTTTTGCATCAATGCCTGCCGTGTACATAGGCACAAGCCCCATCTTTGCTGTAAATCCCGTGAAGATAAAGAGGAATGCAAGCTTAAGCCAGAAAACATTCAGGTTGTGATGATTCTCATACAGTACTTTAAATGACATCTCCCCAACACCTGCCGATTTGAGGGACAAACTCAAAAACAAAATACCAATATAGATAAATGTGATACTGATGGCGCAAAGGAATACATATTTCCATACTCCCTCAAGCGCACGCATACTCCGGTTATGATAAATCAGCACCGAAGCGCTCAGCGTAGTAATTTCCACAAATATCCAGGTAACAGCAATGTGGTTTGATAGATATGCCATGCAACATGATGTAATCAGCATCACCATGGCAGCAAAGAATAGCCCTCTTGCATGAGGAGCATCATTACGGGTTGCTATAAAACGATATCCATAATAAAAAGCAGGGATGCTGACAATAGTCATAGCTATCAGCATTAATAGACCCAACGAATCAGAAGTAAAATAAACCAATTGGGTTATTCCCTGATTAATATACTCGTAGACTGTTGTCGTTATAAGTAATGCCAGATAACCAACAACCAATAAATAATTGACTACTGCATTCCTGTTAAGGATTAAACCGATACTTACCAATACAGCTCCGGATAAAAAAATACCTGTCATTGTTTTTAATCTTTTAAGTTAGTCAACAGGTTTACATCCGGATCACGGATTACGTCTCCAATTTTATTGAAGAAAACTCCCAGTATAAGTACACTAGCAAAAATATCAAGCATAATTCCAAGATTTAGCAACATAGGCATCTCATTTCCAATAGCCAGAGAAAGAACAAAAACCCCGTTTTCAATAACAAGGTATCCTACAACATGTGAGATAATCTTTTTCCTGGAGACAACTAAATACAGACCCGTGAATAGGGTTGATAATGCCACAACAAAGAATGTTTTATCAAGATTCTTATCCTCTATTGAACCCGAGAGAATAATTGTTGATACAATAATCAGCGTAACAATAATTAATGACACAAAATTAGGAAGATAGGGTTCTGTTACGCGGGTAATTTTATTACGTTTAATCAGGTAATTCATAAACCAGGGTACGGCAATGGCTTTAAAAACAATGGTTTCAAGCAAAACCAACAGAAGGTTTAAGGTACTTACATCGGTAAGAGTCAGGTAAGTAGTTCCAAAAAGGATCAAACCCTGCAAAACCAGTATATACAGATAGGTCTGTAACCGATCAGCAATACTCATGTAGAGCAGTGTCATGGCCAATGCAATTAATAATATATCTGTCATAATCAATCGGTTTACATAAATTTACCAAGGATCAGCAATACCCCGAAAAATATCAATAAGGATAATGAGGTCAGTATAAAAATAAATTCAGGATTATGGCTCATCCTATATCGTGCAATAAAAGATTCAATAACACCCACTGTCACGGCGAAACAAAACTGAATCAGCATAAATAATGGAATAGAAAGAATCAATGGCAAGGCTCCAATAAAGAAATTTGAGATAATGGCACCATACATAGCAAATTTTAAATTAGTAGTAAAAGTAATTACGCCCAGGTCAAATCCGCTATTATCAAGCACCATCACCTCATGTATCATCGTCAGCTCTAGGTGAGTCTTAGGGTCATCAAAAGGCATTCTGCTATTTTCAATCATAGCAATCATTACCAGCACAAATGTGGCCAATCCCCCTAACATATAAGAGATATATGAACCAAAATCAAGTGCATTAAAGATGCTACTGAATGATGTATGGCCTGTAAATAAAGCAAAAGAACCCATTAATATAAAGAACGCAGGCTCCGCAAGCATGGCGAACAGTGCTTCACGGCTTGCCCCCATTCCTTCAAAGCTACTTCCCGTATCAAGAGCCGAAACTATGATCAGAAATTTACCTAACGCCAACAGATAAGCGAACATCACAAAGTCACCGCTAAAAGAAATAACACCCGGATGAACACCATGCGGCAGCATTAATATAGCCATCAATACAGAGGCCAAGTAAACAGTTGGAGCGATCTGAAATATAAAGCTGGTTGTTTTGCTATAGACACTTCCCTTTTTCAATAGTCTAATTATATCTTTCATATTCTGCATAATACCCGGGCCCTTGCGTCCTGAAGCTATGCTCTTTGTTCGGGTTACTATCCCAACAAAAAAGATACTGGCGAATATGATTAAAATGACACTTACCATCCTATAATTGATTTAAGAAATTTACCAGTTCAATGATCTTTTCTACGATCACAGGTAACAAGATTGTGAGTCCTACAAAAACAAAGCCGTATAAAATATATGCCTGAATATGGCCGTTTTGCAGAAATGTAAAACGTTTCAGGAAACTCCTTATAAACAACAACGGTTTATCAATTAACCAATATTCTATTTTATCATATGGGTGTGTTGCCTGGCTTATTCTGTCCGGATACAACCCGGCAGCTTCGTTCTTCTTTCTTTTAATCATCAAAACAGGCTCTGCGAGTTTACGATAGGTTCTGACAAATGAAGAAGCGGTGTACTGTGTTTTTTCAGCACTTCCGGTATAACCACACCCCCAGGTAACATCAGAAGCCTGGCTGCGTTTTGCGGTAACCAGTTTCCTTATAAAATAAAGCAACGCGGTTAACCCAATAAAACCTAACGAGTACCATCCTATCGCGGTCAGGCTCTGTAACCTATTGTTTAATTCAAGTGTCGCCTGAGTTCCTGACTCCGGGAGGAATAAGTACACTGTTTTAATAAGCATGGGTCCAAACAAAACAGGAAATACGCCAATAATAAGTATAAACAAGGCAATAAGATATAGCGGTGCGGCTTTAATGAGACTTTCATTAACCGGAGCTAAAGGCTTTGATGAACGCGGATTGCCAAGGAACACTACTCCAAATGCTTTTGTAAAGCAAATCAATGCCAAGCCACCGATCAACACCAACCCCAAAATCGCAAAAAGTATAAAAAGTATAAACAAAAAATTATTGGATATCAACCCATTGAACAGGCCATTATAAATAAAAAACTCGGATACAAATCCATTAAAAGGGGGTAATCCACATATTGCCAATGAAGCAATTAAAAATAAATATCCAGAGTGCGGCATCTTTCGGATAAGCCCACCCAAGGTATCTATTTCCAGATTGTGAGTCGCCTGGTATACATTACCTGAAACGTAAAACAACAAGGACTTAAATAACGAATGATTGAGTACATGCAATAACCCACCTCCGAACCCACTGGCTACTAATAGCGGATTATTGTATCCAATACCCAGGCAACCCAACCCTATACCTATACCAATAATCCCGATATTCTCAATACTGTGATAGGCCAGCAACCGTTTCAAGTTATGCTGCACTATAGCTAACATCACTCCATATACACCTGTTATGACTGAGATGAACAAAATAAAATAGCCTATAAAAACCATGTCACATTTTATTAACAATACCATCCTCAGTATCCCGTATATACCAATCTTGATAATTACTCCCGACATTACACCTGAAACATGTGCAGGAGCAGCCGGATGTGCTAGGGGCAACCAGGTGTGAAACGGCACAAACCCCGCTTTGATAGCAAATCCACAAAAGAAAAAAATAAATAATCCAACAGCAATAGCAGCCGGTTGGGTATAGGTTGAAGAAGAGATAGCAGCGAAATCAAAAGTACCTGTATTAACCTTTACCATCATAATGGCAATGGTTAGAAACAAAATAGAAACATGTGATTGTATCAGGAAATTAATTCCAGCCTTCAAGGTCCTGATCTTATAATGTTCAAAAATTACCAGAACGAAAGAACTCAGCGCCATAACCTCCCACAAAATAAGAAACACAAGGCCGTTCTGAACCAGGCAGATATCAACCAATGCAGTATATGCCAGCAAGTAAGCAGCAGCATGAGAGGCTAAATTACCTGACTGACTCTTATAAGCCATCATGTACCTGATACCATACCAGGCTCCTGTTGCGAAAGTAAAACTGATTATCAGCACAAACCAAGCCGATAAATAATCAATCCTTACCGGTATCTCTCCCGTAACCCATGAACCGCGATAATAAAATTCAATCAATCCATTGTTAAATACAGAAATTGCTACCACAGATGCAATAATCACCTGTATTGTTATCACACTAACGGCAAGTATACCCTTTCCTTTTGTTTTAAAAAGAGGAAAACATAAAATTGCTCCTATCGCAATTAGATTTAACAACTCTACTAAGAATTTTTCCATTTATCCATTGAAAAGTATCCCTAACAACTAAACATCTATTCTATTAAATACGCGGATACTGCATAAAATCATTATACGACACCCCATATATTGTCATTTTTTGAAAAGCAACCCCTTTCGATTAAAAGCAAATCCATAAGAAGCGATTGTGTACAGAAGGCCAATCATTATTATCGAAGTACACGCTTGTTCGAATTCCACAGTAAAATTAACATGTACATTATTCGGTTGGCACACAGAAAAAATTACACATCGATGATTATACAAAATAAATGCAAGAATAGTTGAGCTAGCAATAAGTTTTTTAAAGTCATATTATAAAAAATAAATGGTTTAGACAAAAGAAATACCAGAAAAAATAAAATTGCTTGTTTTTAAGCTGAAGATTGCTTACTTGAACCGGGATTCCATATTTTCACTATTTTTCCCGCAAAAAACATCACGATCAAAACGAAAATGATAAACGCTCCCGACGGCACATTCAGGTAATATGACAATAACAATCCTACAACGCAGGCAACAAAACTGACTCCTACGGAAAGGTAAATGATCCGGGAATAATTCACAGTAAAAAGATTGGCTGTCATCTGGGGAACAGTAATGAGCGACATCAACAGCACGATGCCGACCAACCGAATGCTTAGAACAATGGTGACGGCAACAAAAAGCATCATCGCGTATTCTATAAACCGGGTATTAACCCTCCGGGTTTGGGCAAATTGCGTATCGAATGATACCGATACAATGGCATGGTAATTGACTGCGAAAAACAGAAAAAGGACAGAAGTAAGTATGGCGAGAGAAACAATATCTGTTCGGGTAATAGTGAGGATATTTCCAAAAAGATATTCAGATAAGTTGGGAGCATATCCCGGCGTGAGAAATGTAAGCATAATTCCTACCGCCATTCCCAACGACCAGAAAACAGCGATGGCAGAATCTTCCCGAACACCTTGTTTTCGCGATAACCATTGAATACCGAATGCAGAAAACACCGAGAATATCATCGCCGAAAAGATGGGATTCAGTCCGAAATAAAAACCTATACCCAGTCCGCCAAACGAAGCATGCGTAATTCCCCCGCTGATAAAAACCAACCGGCGCGTAACCACATAGGTGCCTATAATACCACACGCAATGCTTGCAAAAAAACTTCCCAGCAATGCATTCCGAAAAAAAGCATAATCCAGTAATTCAATGATATCCATGGGTGGGGTCAAGCATGCATTTTTGCTTCGCGTAAATCGCTGACAACAAGCACAATTTCGTCTTTTATCTGATCGGGGACAGCGATTCCGCGTAGCTGCAGGCTGCGTACCCATCGCGGCTTCTCTTCATCCACAATAGTGTAGAATACTTCGCGAAACTCCTCCACCTCCTTATCGGAATAACTACCGGATTCCCGAAAATGAAAACGGTCGAGCTCTTCATCATCAAAATATTCGGGTTCCTCCCGGAAAGCAGCGATAAGGCTGTCTTTCTCGCAAACCTCATGCATACCGCAACATCCGCTTTCTTTTTCCTGTTTTGTCCTTACGTCTATCGACGGGAGAGGCGTTTTACGTTCCTGTGTGTTCCCCTTTTTGCGTTGTATTGTATTGGAAATATACAACGCCATGAGAAAGAACACGATAATTCCGAGTAATATATATAAACTTGTCATTTTTTAAAGATTAAAGAATTTTATAACCAAAACAGACAGACAAAAAAGTATAGAGTTATCAGTCAATCGGTATGTCAAACCTCTTCGATACGGAACCCTGCTTTTCTGAGGTCGTCCCAGAAGTTCGGGTACGACTTGCTGACAACATGCGGATCATTCATTGTTAATGACTTAAACAGAATAGCTGCCGATGACAACGACATCGCCATCCGGTGATCGTCGTACGTGTCCATAACCGCGTTCTCTTCAACAAAGCAACGTTCACCGTCCCATTCCAGCATCTCGCTGTCGGTTTCACGCAAGACAAATCCCAGTTTTTTCAATTCCGTTTTCAGCGCTTCAATACGGTCCGTTTCTTTGATACGCAAACTTTGAACACCCGAAAAAATAAACGGCACATGCAGAAAACAACAGGTTGCGGCAAAAGTTTGCGCTAAGTCCGGTTCATAGATAAAATTATGGAAAAACTTTTTGATGGGCTTTCCTGCTTTTCGGATAACCACACCGTTTGAAACAAACTCCGTTGAAACACCCAGATCCTTAAAAAGGCTTATCAGGTTAGCATCGCCCTGATAGCTGTTTTCTTTCAATCCGAGCAGGGTAATCTCGGCATCAGGGCAAAGCGCTACCATTTCGTACCAGTAAGAGGCGGCCGACCAATCCGACTCTACCTTAAAACTAACGGGTTTATAAGACTGCGGCTTGATCTTTATTCTGTTCCCCACCCATTTAAGGTGAATGCCATATTCTTCCATCAGTTTAGCGGTCAGACTGATATAAGGCTTCGATATAATTTCGTCCCGGATATTGATGATCAATCCATTCTCCATAGTGGGAGCCACCATCATTAGCGCAGAAATAAACTGCGAGCTGACGCTACCGGAGACATAAACCTCTCCACCCTGTAACCTTTTTCCCCGAATTTTCAACGGAGGACAACCTTCATTTTTCAGATATTCAATATCTGCTCCTATTGCCTTCAATGTATCCACCAACGGATAAATGGGACGTTCGTGCATTCGTTTTGAGCCCTGAACAATCCACTCTCCGTCCATTCCGGCCAGGAAAGCCGTCAGAAACCGCATGGCCGTTCCTGCACCTTTCACGTCAAACACATTTGAATCGGAGTTGAAAGCATCGATAATAACCTGTGTATCCTCGCAATCCGAAAGATTCTCCACCGGGTTGGTATTCAAGCTAAGCGCATTCAGGATGAGAACCCGGTTGCTGATGCTCTTGGATGCCGGAAGTTCGATGGTTGTTTTTAACTTTTCGGGCGGATATATTTTGTATTGCATGCTGTGCCGCTATTTTGATGCAAAAATAATAATAAATTACGGAGTCCCAAAGCAATGGGTTGTCTTTAGGATTATTTAAACCGTTTTCTTTTCATTCTCAGAAAAGTAATCTTTTCGTAAGGATTCTCCAACCCGTTTTCGTAAACGATTCCAACATCTCCGTTACGGAAAACCGTCATGTCCGAGTATGCGGAGGGTCCATCATAAACCAATACGTTGGGTTGCCACGATACCCCACCATCACGACTAATTTGTACGGTCATCTTCTCCCTCACGGTCGAACGTGGATTGGAAAAAAGCCGGGCCGGTAGCATACCAGGTCCAATCTTCTTTTTTCACCTCCGGTGTTATCTCAACCGGAGCAGACCAGCTCAATCCGTCAGTATCGGAGTGGATCACAAAAACGCGCCGCCGTCAGTAGAACGCCGTATCACCAAGTCTATATTGCCTGTGTCGGAACAACCGTTCTTCCGGGCTTCGGCAAACACCAAAATCGATTCTCGCTGCGTGAGAACCACTGGCTACTCGCTTCATTGCTATCCTATTAATCCGTATAAAAATATCAACAAGATGGCAACTGGCGCCAGAAATTTAAGAATGAAGCTGTATGTTTTCAGGAAGGAGATACCAAATTTTATTTTTCCATCGTTGGTCAGTTCCACCTGAACAATTTTCTTGTCGAGGTACCATCCTGCAAAAAGCGAAATAAACAATCCACCCACGGGAAGCATTATTTTTGCCGAAGCCATATCCAAAATATTAAAGAACTGTGGGGAAAGGGCAGAAAGAGCTCCCAGCGCCAACACTCCGATGACCACAAAAAGCAAGCCTTTTTTCCGGCTTACCTTGTGCTCTTCCTGGATATAAATCGTAACGACTTCCATCAGCGAAATGGTGGAGGTAAGCGCGGCAATCGCCAAAAGGAGGAAAAACATGGCCGACCAGATCATCGATCCTTCCATTTGATTGAAAAGCCCGGGAACGGTAATAAAGAGCAATCCGGGACCGCCTGCCACCAGTTCCGAAACGATGGTATCGGGATTTGTGGTCAACGCAAAAGCCGACGGGAAAATGACCATTCCGGCAAGAAGTGCCACCAGAGTATCGAGAACCGAAACTTGGACTGCAGTAGCTGTTAAATTCGTATTGTCCTTAAAATAGGAAGCATAAGTCATCATACATCCCATTCCCAGGGACAGCGAGAAAAATGCCTGTCCCATGGCATCGAGGAAAACAGTGGATTTTACCTCCTGAAAATCCGGCTTAAAGAGAAAATCGATGCCCCCCCTTGCCCCTTCGAGCGAAAGTGCCCTGACAACAAGGACGATTAGCAACAGAAACAAAACCGGCATCATGATTTTTGCCGACCGTTCAATTCCTTTTTGTACCCCTGAAAAAATAAAATACGCTGTAAGAAGGACAAAAAAGGCCATCAAACCGATCTGTTTGGGACGGTTGGCAAGCAACGTGTTAAAGTTGGTTGAAAAATCGCTCACCTCTTTCAAACTTCCTGTAACGGATTGAATAAAATAATCCACAGTCCAGCCACAGACCACCATATAGAACCCCAGAATGACAAATCCGGTGAGCACCCCAAGCCGCCCCACCCATTTCCACGGGGTGTCCGGCGCCAGTTTGTGAAAAGCGCCTGCAGCATTGGCTCTTGATGAACGTCCGATTAAAAACTCTGCCACCATCAGCGGGATTCCGAAAAACAGGATGCACGTTATGTAGACGATGATAAAAATGGCACCGCCCCCATCGGCCGTTTCACTCGGGAAACGCCAAATATTTCCCAACCCAACCGCGGAACCCGCTGCCGCTGCCACCATACCCAATTTTGATCCGAACGTGGACCTTTTTTCGTTCATACAGTTATTTTTTTATCTGACAAACACCCATTTGTTTTCAGAGGAAAGTTGCGGATAGTAGAAATAGTCCTCGTAACCGAAAGCTTTTACATCCTCAGCAACATTCAGCCGGTTCTTGATGATAAACCGGGCCATCAACCCACGGGCCTTTTTGCTGTGAACCACTATTTGCTTAAGGTCATTGCCTTCCTGCTGAAGGAAGCTTATCTCAACGATCCGCGTTTTTTCAGGTAAAAGCTTTTTAGATAAAACGCTTGAATATTCTTTGGAAGCTACATTGATGATTACCTTCTCGTCTTTTGCTAATTTTCCGGAAAGGTATTGATTTACTTCGTTTTGCCAAAATTCGTATAAATCCTTATACCCCTTGGGTTGGATTTTCCGAGCAAATTCCAACCGGTAAGGCTTTATCCGGTCGAAAGGTTTAAGAGCGCCGTAAAGTCCGGAGAGGATGTTCAGGTGTTTCTGAGCAAACAGGACCTCTTCCTTATTGAAATCATGTGCGTTCAACCCTTTGTAAGCAATACCGTCATAAGCCAGCGCAGCTGCTCGAAGCGGAATTGTCCTGGAGTTGAACGATTGAAAATATCCATACACTTGCTGAGCGATTTCGCGGTTCACCTTCATTTTCTCAGCGATATCAGTTTCCGAAAGTTTTCTGCACACTTCCAACACTTCTCCGGTTTTTCGGGAGAAGACCGGAGGGGTCGTTTTTATATTTTCTTCCTGCGCATTAAAATTCATCCGCTTGGCGGGAGACATAACGATTTGCATATTCTTTAGATTTTCGATCAGTCAAATGCCAAGCCTCAAATCCGCCATTCCACGCCATCCTTCGTATCTTTTACTTCCACACCTGCGGCTTTCAATTGATCGCGAATCTTATCGGAGGTAACCCAATCCTTGTTTTCACGGGCCGATTTGCGAATATCAAGTATCAGATCCATCAAGCCATTGATTACATCGCCCCCGGCATTCGCTTCGCTCTCGTCCGTCAATCCAAGAACATCAAAGACAAAGGTTTGCATCAAAGCGTTTAATTTGTCGATGTCGGCTGTCGTGAGGGTTTCCGTTTTATCTACTGCCGAATTGATGACCCTGACAGCCTCAAACAGCTGCGCAATAAGTACAGGACTGTTGAAGTCGTCGTTCATGGCGGAATAACAACTTGCGCGAAGCTCATCTATATTCACCGATGAGTGGGCTGCAGGCTCAATCTTTGATATTCTTTTGATGCTTTCCATCAGTTTTTTGTAGCCTTTTTCTGCAGCCTGCAGCGCTTCATTGGAAAAATCAAGCGTACTGCGATAGTGCGATTGCGCCATAAAAAAGCGTACGGTCATCGGCGAATACCCCCTGTCTAATAAGGGGTGGTCGCCCGTAAACAATTCTTTAGGCAAAAATCCGTTTCCAGCTGTTTTCGACATTCGGGCGCCGTTAACTGTCAACATATTGGTGTGAACCCAGTATTTTACCGGTTCCGCATGATGACAAGCCTGCGATTGGGCAATTTCATTGGTATGGTGCGTTGCCTGCAAATCCATCCCTCCCCCGTGGATGTCAAAGGTAGTTCCCAAATACTTGGTGCCCATGGCAGAACACTCTATGTGCCAGCCAGGAAATCCCCAACCCCACGGCGATGGCCACTTCATCAACGTCTCGGGTTTTGCCTTGATCCAGAGCGCAAAATCCAGCCTGCCTTTCTTTTCGTCTTGCCCGCTTAGTTCCCGCGTTCCTTCGAGCAGATCTTCCAGTTTACGGTTTGTGAGTATCCCGTACGAATATTTACGGCTGTATTTCTCCACATCGAAATAAACCGTTCCCGCTGTTTCGTAGGCATACCCTGCAGCAAGGATCTCTTTTATCATCTCTATTTGCTCCACGATATGTCCGGTTGCCGTGGGCTCGATGCTAGGAGGCAGCGTATTGAAAATACGCAATATCTCGTGGAAACCGAGGGTGTATTTTTGTACAATCTCCATCGGCTCCAGTTGTTCTAATTTCGCTTTTTTAGCAAACTTATCTTCACCCTCATCGTTATCGCCTTCCAGATGTCCCGCATCCGTGATGTTCCTCACGTACCTCACCTTGTATCCGATATGAATCAAGTACCTGTAAATAAGATCAAAAGAAATAAATGTACGGCAGTTCCCCAAATGCACATCGCTGTACACCGTAGGTCCGCAAACATACATTCCCACAAAAGGCGGCTTTATGGGCTCGAAAAGCTCCTTTGCACGACTGAGCGTATTGTAAATGACCAGAGGTTGCGAAATATTTTCCTGCATAATAGCTAAGCTTGAGTTTGAATTGAAGAGCAAAAATACAAATTTATCCATTAACTGAAGAAGATATCAAACAAAAGATAAAAAAGTAGTATTAACACTTAAAAGGTTTACATTTTTTTATTATTTTCGCCGTTTCTTTTCAATAATCTTTAAATTTTAATTATTTATGTTGCGAAAATTATTTCTGTTTACCTTATCATTGGTGGCATTTGCCTCGCTGAACGCGCAAAACCTACAATTGCACTTCGACCCGCGCCATGCATTTTATGGTGATGATGTGGCAGCCAAAAACTACCTTACTGCGACTTTCGAAATGTTTAAACCCGATGCCTGGGGTTCAACATTCATGTTCGTAGATTTCGATTTTAATGGCGACAAACGAAACATAGGATTGGTCTATGCCGAAATTGCCCGGGCATTCAAAATCAAGGATTTCGCATTAATGCCACATTTGGAATACAACGGCGGTTTAGGGACCGGTTTTTCAATTCCCAGCTCTTACCTTGCCGGTGCTCAGTATCCGTTTAAGCTCGGCAATTTCTTCATGGGAACGTACCTTGCCTATAAGCTGAACGCCTTCACCGAGTTAAGCCACGACGTACAGTGGACATTGACCTGGAACTCGGCATTTCCAAACAGCAAAGTATCGCTGGCCGGTTTTCTGGATCTGTGGACTGAAAACAAAAATCGGGCTACCGGAGAAGGCGGCAAGAAATTGATTCTTTTAAGCGAGCCTCAGGTATGGTATAACTTCACACCGAATTTTGCTATCGGTAGCGAAATAGAGTTGAGTTATAATTTTGTTAACGCTTTTGCCGAAAGCAAATTCTACGCTGTTCCTACCCTGGCAACCAAATGGAACTTCTAATCGCTTCGCCTATGTAATTGCCTAAAGGCGAATATCATTTCGTCCTGGCTGTGAATATCAACTGAATTACAAACGAACAATCATGATAGAAAAACTATTCAAACTTAAAGAAAACAACACCAACATCCGCACAGAGATCTTGGCCGGTATCATCACCTTTTTGACCATGTCCTATATTTTGGCTGTGAACCCTCAAATATTGGGTGAGACAGGTATGGATAAAGGAGCGCTATTCACGACGACTGCCGTTGCGGCTATTGCCGGAACCATTTTTATGGCACTCATTGCCAATGTACCTATAGCCCAGGCACCTGGAATGGGGTTGAACAACTTTTTTGCTTTCAGCGTAGTTATCGCGATGGGACACTCCTGGCAATTTGCTTTGACAGGCGTTTTACTTTCGGGTTTCTGTTTCATGCTGCTGACCATTTTCAATATTCGAAAAATTATTGTAGACAATATTCCGGTGGCGCTAAAAAATGCGATTCCTATTGGTATTGGATTGTTTATCACGTTGATAGGACTGAAAAGTGCGGGGATTGTAACCCCAAACCAGTTTACGCTCGTTCAACTCGGGAACATGGCAGATCCCAATGTTTGGATTGCAGTACTCGGATTGGTGGTTATTGCAGTGCTTTTGGTTAAAAAAGTACACGGTGCTATCCTGATCGGAATTATTATTTCCACCATATTTGCCGGATTTTTGGGAATGATCCAGTTACCTCAAGGCAGCTGGATTACACTTCCGCCCAGCATAGAGCCTATCTTTTTTAAATTCGAATGGAGCAGTATCTTAACTTTCGACATGCTGATCGTTGTGTTTACTTTCCTGATGGTCAACATCTTTGACGCTATGGGCACATTGATTGGTGTCATCTCAAAAATTGGAAAATCGGAAAAAGACGGTAGTTTCCCTCAATTACAGAAAGCATTGTTTGCCGACGCATTGGGAACATTCGTAGGAGCTGTCTTGGGTACAAGTCCGAATACCTCATACGTGGAAAGTGCTTCGGGGGTCGCAGCCGGTGGAAGGACAGGACTTACCAGTGTGAGCACTACACTAATGTTTGTACTGGCCCTTTTCTTTGCCCCGATATTCTTAATGGTGCCAGCTGCAGCAACAGCTCCGGCACTGATCATTATTGGGCTATTTATGATGAGTTCGGTTGCTGATATCGACTTCAACGAAATAAGCGAAGGACTTCCGGCATTCGTCGCCATCATATTTATGCCGTTCACATACAGCATTGCCAACGGAATTATTTTCGGAATGTTGAGCTTCACCCTTGTTAAACTCTTATCGGGAAAAGTAAAAGACGTAAGCATTACCATGTATGTACTGACGCTTTTTTTCCTGATTAAAATTATTCTTGACGCGTCAAATGCATTTGTTCACTAATGGCTCAGCTGCATTTGTTGGTGTCAGAAGATGCTCAACCCGTTAATTTATTTGCTGTTCTGGAATAAAACCATTACTTTTGCGGCCTAATCCAAATATAACTCAGACAAATACAATTTATGGCAACAACAGCTGATTTCAGAAACGGAATGTGCATCGATTTGGAAGGACAATATTATTTCATCGTAGAATTTCTTCACGTGAAACCCGGAAAAGGTGCAGCTTTCGTACGTACAAAACTTAAAAACGTAACAACGGGACGTGTTCTCGAAAAGACTTTCAACTCGGGTGTCAGGGTGGATGAGGTTCGCATAGAACGCCGTCCGTTCCAATACCTTTATCAGGACGATATGGGATATAACTTCATGAACACCGAAACTTTCGAACAGATACCTATCCCTGCCGAACAGATTGAGGGAGTGCAGTTCCTGAAAGAGGGCGACCTTGTGGAAGTTCAAATCCATTCCGAAAGCGGTACCATCTTAACAGCAGAAATGCCTACACACGTAGTACTGCAGGTTACGTATACCGAACCCGGTATCAAGGGCGATACGGCTACTAACACATTGAAGCCGGCCACCGTTGAAACCGGAGCGGAAGTCCGAGTTCCCCTGTTCATCAACGAAGGTGAAAAAATTAAGGTGGATACACGCACGGGAACATATGTTGAACGTGTGAAGGAATAACACCTGCTATTGGAGAAATTTACCAGCAAGAAGAAAGACATCGTATTTTACGGTGTCTTTTTTTGTGTTATCTTTGCGATTGACCGAGAATTGAAAGGAATGAAAAAAATCAGCATAAAAGAGTGGGCCGAAGAGGATCGTCCGCGTGAAAAAATGATGCTGAAGGGTGTTTCGGCACTGTCGGATTCCGAGTTACTAGCTATTCTTATCGGTTCAGGCAACGACAAGGAGAGCGCAGTGGAACTATGCAAAAGAATTCTGCAGAAAGCCGGTAATAACCTCAACAAATTAGGCCGTTTCAGCGTTAACGATCTGGTGACTAATTTCCGTGGTATCGGACCGGCAAAAGCAATTACTATAATTGCTGCTCTGGAGCTGGGTAGAAGAAGGAAATCGGAAGGAGCGGTTAACAGAAAAAAAATCACCTCTTCCGATGATGCCTATGCCGTTTTCTATCCTGTGCTGGTAGATTTAAATCACGAAGAGACGTGGGCATTGCTTCTCGACCGATCCAATAAAGTGGTTGCCACTTTGCAGGTCAGCCGTGGTGGTATATCGGGAACAGTAGTTGACATACGGTTAATCCTCCGCGAAGCAATCAGTCATTATGCAAGCAGTATCGTGTTGGGGCATAACCACCCGTCGGGGAACTGTACGCCTAGCGCACAGGATACCGCAATCTCAAAAAAACTGAAGGAGGCAGCCCGATGGATGGATATTTCTTTACTTGATCATATAATCGTATGTGGTGAAACGTATTACAGTTTTGCCGATAATGGCATGATATAAGAAGATTGAATAAGATAGATAACAGATTGAAGAAGATTGACTAATGAAAACCCGCTTCTCAATCTCGTTCAATCTTCTTCAAGCTAAATCAATCTACAATTTTAATAAACAGTTCAACGCACTTGAAAAAATAAAAAAAATGAACGACGAATTACAAAAACTTCAAGATAAAATAGTGGTTTTGCTCCGCACGGTGTACGACCCCGAAATTCCGGTAAATATCTACGACCTGGGATTAATATATGACGTGGACATTGACGATACCAACAACGTAACCATTGAAATGACCTTTACTTCTCCCAGTTGTCCCGCTGCCGACTTCATCCTGATGGATGTGCAGATGAAAATAGAGTCCATACCGGAAGTGAACAGCGTAGACCTTAACCTTACGTTTGATCCACCATGGGATAAATCGATGATGAGCGAAGAAGCTTTGCTGGAACTTGGGTTTATGTAAAAAATGAACAAAAAAGTATATTTCGTTTCCGACGCTCATTTGGGTTCAAAAATGCACACCGATTCCGTTGAAACGGAGCGGAAATTGTGCCGTTGGCTCGATTTTGTAAAGGAAGATGCGCAAGCCATTTACCTGCTGGGCGATATCTTCGATTATTGGTTCGAATATAAAACCGTTGTACCCAGAGGATTTACGCGTCTGCTGGGTAAACTGTCGGAAATTACCGACTCAGGGGTGGTTGTGTATTTTTTCATTGGCAATCACGACATCTGGCTCACCGATTATCTCCAGAACGAATGCGGGTTAATTGTCCACCGCAAACCGTTTGTCACGGAACTTTCCGGCAAGAAATTTTTTATCGCTCACGGCGACGGATTGGCCGATAAATCGGCTTCGTTCAGGATACTTCGTAGAATTTTTCACAGTACGTTCTTGCGACGCTGTTTTGCGGCTATCCATCCTCGATGGACCGTGGGCCTGGCACACGCATGGTCGAATAAAAGCCGGGAATCAGGCGGTGTACAGGATTTTTTAGGTGAGGACAACGAATACCTTATCCAGTTTGCAAAGCAGGAAATTATCCGAACTCCGGATATTGACTATTTTGTTTTCGGACACAGGCACCTCTTATTGGATTTACCGCTGAACGAAACGTCGCGCGTTATCAATATCGGCGACTGGATACAGCATTTCTCGTACGGTGTCTTTGACGGAAAGGAAATGGAACTGAAAAAGTTTTAATTACCTGTTGCTCAACATTACCCGATACACCTGTTTTCCCGAAGTCATTCTTCCAACATACAGGTGTTCCGGCTCCTTTTTCCCTTTAGCAAAAGTAATTTTTTTACCGTCGAGAAAAACCTCTCTGACCCGTTTACCGGATTTAATCGGTATATAGAGTTCTGCTTGGGTATTTGGCGGAATCTCTACCGACAACTCATATTCATCATTATTGATCGTCTTGTAAGTAAATAAAATGTTTCCTCTAATGGTGGGAACAGCAGATTCAACCGAAGTAAGGCTATAAACATGCGGTTTAATTTCAATGCTCTCGAACCCTGGAGCAGATGGTTTAATACCAACCACGTATCGGGCAATCGTGTTTGCAGGAACCGCTCCCCAAGCATGATTCCAGTCCAGGTTAGGTTTATATTTAATGTCCCAGGCTTCCAGCGCTACTGTTGAGCCTGATCGTATCATGTTGTACCAGCTCCTCTCACCGGTCGATGCCAGCAATTCCTCCGCGTACGCCCCATTACCACCGTTATACAAAGCATCCATCAGGAACTGAGCCCCGTAAACGCTGCACGCCATTCCTCTGGACTTGATAAAATCCTGCACTCCCTGAGAATGTTGTTGAGGAACTAACCCAAAAACAAAGGCAAACATATTGGCATGCAATGATGTATGGCTGGTGGTATCGCCATCTGTATACAGTTTCCGTTTAGGATCAAAAAAAGTGTCGTTAAATAGTTTATAAACCTCTTGATGTGCTTTGGCATAAAACAACCTGTCCTCCTGTTTATTCAATACTCGGGCAATCTGCTCCATTATTTTCAGGGCTTCGTAATAAAATGCATTTACCACCGCGTTATGGTCACAGAAAACAAACCCGTCTCTTTCTTCCCCGGGCCAATCCACAATATCCTGTATGGGTTTATTGAAATTTATAGATTGAAGAAAAGCAGATGTTTGCAGGCCTGTAGTAGTGGAAATCAACCCCTTACTGGTTTTAAGTTGCATCAACGATCTGTTTTTCAGCAACGGATAATTCTTTTCCAGGGATCGAGCATCACCCGTATACATATAGTCATACCAGGCGATAAGTATAGCCTGCAAAATCCATTCGGTAGGCCAGGTGGGTTTTTTCAAGATATACTCCAGGGATTTACGTGCAATGGAATATTCCCTATCCACACTGTAATGACTTAGCTGATTGATAAGTATGTCTGCTTCATACGGGATACGTTCTCTGTCTCCATCAACGTAAACTCCTGTGAATGAAGTTGCCTTCATCGTATACTTACTCATCTCCCAGATTTGATTCAGGGTATCATTATCGCAGCGGAAGAAGGAGGTTGAATCATCGAATGGATAATGAACAGATTCCCTTATGACATCCTCTTTATCCAACTTATTGCCGTAATGCAGCACTTCCGCATAACGGAAAGGAACTACCTCGCCTATGTAAGCAGGCATTTTTACGGCAACTTCCAATGTGTTTCGTTTATCTTTATGCACTTTTATACGGTACAGGTGAGTACCTTTCAATAACGCCAAAGAGTAGGATTGATAACGAATGGTTCCTCCTGGCCGGGAGTCCACACGCCCATCCCGGACTTTCTCTCCCAGGTTTACGATAACCGTATCATTCCCGGTTTCAGACGTCAGTCTGACAAGCAATTGCCCGAAGGATGCCTTACCAAAGTCAAAAAACCAATTGTCATCGCGGGTCGAACACAGAACCGGATGTTCGACAGACTTAACAAGAACCTCCCTCGAAGATTGGTATGGCTTTAACTCATCTCCTGTTCTAAAAGATTTGATATCTGACCAATCGCTTTCTTCGCTATTGCCGGTTATCGCCTTGACTCTCCAGTAGTACACTTTTCGTGGCTGCAACGACCTGCCCCGGTACGCAACGGAGACAGACCTGCCGGAGTTTACCGTCCCGCTATCCCACACATTCCCTTCCCCTTTTTGAATAAGGTGCAAAGAGTCCGACAGAATAATCCTGTAACCGGATTGTAGCGTATTCTTCCCTTTGTTGGGAACAATCCAACTGAACGATGGGTACTCCGAGAGGATTTTGGCTGTCTGAACAGGTTCAATGGCTGAATCGATCCCTTCATGATCCAGGGTAGAGGGATAACCATTGATAAAAACCTCTCCCGTATTTTTCAACAAATCCGTCATCAAACCCGTAGGTTTGTTTTGTGCATATGTACAGAAAATCACCAGCACAAAACACACCAGCAAGCATCCTCGTCTTCTCATTTTAAATCCTGTTCTTTCTTCTTAGAGTTTGGGTAACTTCCAGGGTTCCCTATAATGGGCTTTAGCCAGCCGGTTCGCTTCCGGGTTATCAAAAGTGCCGGTTTCGTTATCCCAGTTCAGCGCTGATCCAACTCTACAAGAAATATTGGCCATATGGCTCAGCTTGGCTACTTCTGCCCCTATCGCAATATCGGCATTGGGCAACTGGCGTGAACGCATGCATTCCAGCATGTTTCCTGCATGCAGGTACAATCCTTTCCCTCCACCCGTTTTTTTCTCTACCGCCTCCATTCTCGGGGTGTTGGGTTTTCGCTCGTTGTCGCAAGGATAACAATAAGGAAAATTGCGGCTGTTAATCCCCTGTTCGGGCATCACCTCCCATCCTTGCCGGGTTAGGACAAGCGTACCGTTCTCTCCGAAGAAGGCGACCCCTTCGCGAAGCCCGAACAATCCATTACCAATGCCGCAGGCATGATCCCAGATAATGTTGAAATCCGGATATTTATAGGTCGCCATAAGTGTATCGGGCGTCTCCATAGCATCATCGGGATAACCGAATTTCCCTCCGGCACCGTATACATACGATGGCAATCCGACATTCATTCCCTTCATGGCATAGTCCAGCAAATGTACTCCCCAATCGGCCATCAATCCGCCGGCGTAATCCCAGAAAAAGCGAAAATTATAGTGGAACCGGTTCTGATTATACGTTCGCTTCGGTGCAGGACCCAGCCACATGTCGTAGTCTACTCCAGCGGGAGGTGCCGAATCAGGCACCACCGGCAACGTCCATTTGCTGGTTTGGTACGCCCAAACCTTAACGGTTCTCACTCGTCCCAGCTTCCCGCTCTGCACATAGGCAGCCGCCTCATCCCAGTGGGGATCGCTCCGCTGCCATTGTCCTACCTGTACAATCCGGTTATATTTCCGGGTAGCACGCACCATCAGGTCACACTCCTCCATGGTATTGGCAAGCGGCTTTTCCACGTATACGTCTTTTCCGGTTTCGCAGGCGGCCACCAACTGAAGACAGTGCCAGTGATCCGGCGTACCGATAATCACCATGTCTATATCTTTGTTGTCAATCACCCGGCGCCAATCCTTAACCAGTTGAGGTGGTTTTTTTCCGGTTATTTTTTCCACGTCGGCAGCTCGTTGATAGAGCCACTGATCGTCTACGTCACACAAGGAGATGCATTCGGTCCCGGGGTAGTCAAGGAAAGTTTTCAAGTTGGCCCACCCCTGGTTACGGCAGCCAATGAGTCCGATTTTGATTTTATTCCCGGGCGCCGATTGTCCGAAAACGGATGAGTAGGATTTCCCCATTAATGGAGTCAGGCTTAGGCCAGTAGCCGTAACGGCTGATCTCTTGAGAAAATTTCTTCGATCCATGATATTGTTATTCAAGTTCTTTAATCTTTATGTTCTGGAACCATACTTCATCGCCGTGATCCTGCAATAAGAGCAACCCCTCTTCTGCATTTCCGAAATCGGGCCAGTCTTTATACTTGCTGTAATTTACCAACGCATCCCACATCTGGTTGTTGCGTTCATATTCAATAATTTTCACTCCGTTCAACCAGTGTTCTACGTGATTTCCCTTCACAACCACCATAGCCGTATTAAAGAAGCCGGGCCTGAAAGGTTTGTTATCGGGGGCTGCAATCAAGTCGTAAAGTGAACCAAGTGTCCTGTTTCCAGCAACACCTAATTTGGCATCGGGATGTTTTTTGTCATCCAATATTTGAAATTCGCAGCCGATGGCTGAACCTGCGCCTTTGTTCAGGTTTGTGTCCACAAAATACTTGATGCCACTGTTGGCACCTTCGGTAATCTTAAAGTCCACTTTCAACATAAAATTTTTATACGGGCGGGTGGTAACAATATCGCCACCGTTCGTAGATTCTCCTCCACCGCTTTTTTGAACTTTGAGGATTCCGTTATCGACTGACCAGCCTTTTTCGGGAAAATTATCGAGCTTTGCTCCTCGCCATCCGTTGGTAGTCTTTCCGTCCCACAACAGTTTCCATCCTTCACGTGCTTCTCGCTCGGAAATGGTATTGGCGATGGTATTTACTTGTTCTATTCCGTCTGTGTTTTCACGCGACCTGAACTTATCGAGGTCCTGAGTCAGGATACGGATGTTTCTCCAGGAGACCGTTTTGCCTTCGAGTTGTTTGTTGTTTATTGAGTGGACCTGTAAGGCAATAAAACCCGATTTTGTGACGTCGTCCAATATATCGGCACAGGGGATACCGTTTACCCACGTGCGTATGGAGTTACCGATTGCCTCTATGCGTGCTTTGTTCCACTGATTATGTTTAAAGGCTTTCTGTCCAATGGGATTGACAGTCATAGGATAAAGCCATCCTCTGCGTGCTTCATCGTAAACGCCTCCCGTCCACGATCTGTCGGAAGGGTCAATCTCGAACTGATACCCGTGCACGCGTCCGTTTTGATACTCTTTCAAGCTATTGCTTCTAAACTGAACTCCGGAGTTCAGTCCGTCGTCCACTTTAAAGTCAAATTCCAGGATAAAGTCGTCATACATCTTATTGGTAGCCAAGAATGTATTAGGCGTTCCGCTTTTTGAAATCCCGACAATGGCCTTCTCCTGAATTTTATATTCAGCTGTTCCGTTTAGTTTGGTCCACCCTTTCAGGTTCCTTCCGTTGAAGAGATCCTGCCATTTGGCTTCCTGAGCCGAAGCAGAAACAATAAAAACCGTTGCAATTAATACAAGAATATTCCTTTTCATAGATTACTATTTTTTATATTTCATAAAAATGTTCCCATCCTTTTCGTGGAGGTGCCCCTGTCAGAAAAGCATCCGCAAAAACATCGTCAACAACCCGTTTTGTTTTTCGGTCAAAGACAATTCTCCGATTCAGTCGCTGCACTGCTACCCCCAGACAGAACACCTGGCTCAGCGGGCCGGCAATCTCGAAGGGCGAGCGTGTTTTCTCTTCTCCCTGACAGGCCAATAGGAAGTTGGCGAAATGGTTCGACGGGCTTTTCGGAACAACGGGAAGCTTCCTCTCCATTTCCCGGGCTTTGTCATCCGGAATAATGCTTAACGTACTCCCGTGCGAACCACCCTTAAAAATCAGGTCTTTGCTGTAAATTTCTTTCCCCGGATTCAGCTTGGCCGGTTGAATTTTTCCGCCTCCAACACTGGGAATATTCGGATCAAGTTCCGAAACACCATAACCTTCCGGAACGGAAGGAATGTTATCCACACCGTCGTACCACGTTATGATAACGGGCGGCATTTTCCCGCGCTTTGGAAATTTAAATTCGATCGTGCTCGACATCGGGAAGAAGTAATCGTTGTGCTTGGAGAGTTTTACCGGATTCACCTCTTCCGGCAAACCCAGGTCAAGAAACTCGTGGGCCGTATCGAGGATATGCGCTCCCCAGTCGCCCAAAGCCCCCATTCCGAAATCGTACCAGCAACGCCATTGCCCATAGTGAAAATCCTTGTTGTACTCGTGATACGACTGGGCCGACAACCAGGTGTCCCAATCCATTGTTTCCGGAATGGGCTCGGCACCAGGGAACTCCTTGATGTTCGGATCCCATCCGTGCCAGCGGCGGGCGTTGTTCATGTGCGCTGTAATGGCGGTAACATCTTTTATGATGCCGGCTTCTTTCCAGGCTTTGAATTGGAAATAATTACCTTCAGAATGTCCCTGGTTACCCATCTGCGTTACAACTTTTGGATACTTCCGGGCTGCTTTTATCATCAGTTCAACTTCGTTAAATGTGCGGCCCATAGGTTTTTCCACATAGACATGCTTTCCTTCTTTAATGGCTAGCATCACTGATGGGAAATGAGCAAAATCGGGAGTGGCGATGGCTACCGCCTCAAACTCGTTTCCGATTTTATCGAACATCTCTCTAAAATCCTTGAAACGTTTTGCGTTTGGAAATTTAGCCATGGCTTTTTGGGTGTGCTCGGCTCCTAAATCCACATCACAGAGGGCAACAACGTTTGCCAATTTTGTTTTATCAAAATCGTTGATAATCTCCCAACCTCTGTTTCCTATCCCGATGTGTGCCAGATTTACTTTTCGATTAGCCCCTACAATACGGCTGTAGCTAGCTGCATTGGTCTTGGTATAGATACCGCTTAACGCAATTCCCGCAGAGGCTAAAGCTGTATTTCTCAAGAAATCTCTTCTTGTCGTCATGATATATATTCTAACGTATTTGTTTTTGTAGAAAAACAAAAATATAAAAAAACGCCTTTTAAAGCAAAAAAAATGCTTGGATTGCTATCTCTTTAAACGGTCTTCAATACTCAAACCGGTCCCTGTGCGCCCATAATCCCAAGGCGGGGCTTGAAATATAATATACCTCTTCCCCGTCCGGCAGGATGTTAAATCCTTCTTTCAGGTGTTGGAAATTATATTTTTGCATCGTTTCATCGATATCTCCCCACCGAAAGCCCACACTTTCAATCTCTTCCCGTGTGAGGTTTTCTGCTCCTTTACCCGGACAATAGGTGATGGAAAACCTGCCTTCCGACGACCCGTGAATAAGATGTGCCGCGGCACCCAGATTATTCCTCAACTCTTCGTTATCCTCAACTGCTTTTAATGTTTCAGGAGTTCCAAAATAACCGTATTTCCGGATCAACCGGTCTATCTCCTTATCCTCTCCGAATTCCTTTAATGCCGGCGCCAACACAACAAGCTCCCCTCCGTCGGCAATAGCCATTCGTGTTCTGTAAATGGATTTGTTTCCCAGCCAGGTGCTTTTGAACTCCGTGGGGTCTAACCACACTACGACCTTCTTCAACGGTTTTTCAACCATTTGGAAATTAACCTCGAGAGAGAGCTTGGCAGCTACGTCAAAAACAGCGAAATCATCACCCACAAACAGTCCGTAAGTCTGTTGTTTTCCTTCTTTGTTTACACCCACTACCGTGAGCACATACACAATAGGGAGTTGTTTTGCGAAATTTTCCGAAGCATAATTGAACAGCCTGCGAACCGGGGTATCGGCACGTCCCATCATCCGCTCCATGCCATAGACCGCTCCCACATAATGGCTCTTGTTGATCGCTTCGAATCCACCGGTTCCCACAAAAACATTCTTGTTATAGTTTGCCATCCCCACTACTTCGTGCGGAACAACCTGTCCGATAGAAAGGATAAGATCGAAATTGCCCTCAACCAACAACCTATTTACTTGAACCGGCCAATCGAAGTGTACTTTATACTCAGAAACCTCTTCCACAATTTCTGCCGAAACCCTACCAAGCGTTACCACATCGTTTCGCCAGTCGTGAATTCGTACCAAATTAGCCGGAGTTTTTCCGAACATGTGTGAGATCTGATCATCGGTCATGGGTGTATGCGTCCCCAACGCCGGAAGAATATCGGTTAGCCTGTCACCATAATATTCCCAGCTTATTTCTGTCAGTTCACCCGCACGGCTGGGCAGGCGAGTATAATCGGGCGGGATAGCCAGCACTTTATGCTTTTCACCCAATTTACCGAAAGCCTCGCGAAGACCCGCCTCCAGGTCTTCGCGCGACAGGTTGTTTGTGGCAGAGCCGTTTTGATAATAAATCATCTCTTCAGATTGAATACTAAACTTGGTATGTGGACGAGGCGGTATTTCCTCCGCGACCTGTCCAGTCGGTATGGAAGAACTCACCGCGCGGTTTATCTACCCTCTCATACTGATGTGCTCCAAAATAATCACGCTGCGCCTGCAGCAGGTTAGCCGGTAAGCGGTCGTTACGGAACCCGTCGAAATAGCACAAAGCCGATGTCAGTGCAGGAACAGGAATTCCGTTTTCGAGTGCAGTAGCGCACACCCTGCGCCAACTTTCCTGAACCGATTCGATACTTTCTTTGAAGAACGGATCGAGCAACAGATTTTCCAGCTTGGGATTATTGTCGAATGCTTTTTTGATGTCACCCAGAAATACCGAACGGATGATGCATCCTCCACGCCACATCAGCGCTATTCCTCCGTAATTGAGGTTCCAGTTATATTCTTTGGCAGCCTCCATCATCAGGTCGTACCCCTGTGCATACGAAATGATTTTCGCTCCGTAAATGGCCTGTTCGAGGTCGTTAATGAATTGTTGCCTGTCTCCTTTGAATGCCGGTTTTTTTCCTGCAATCACCTTCGATGCTTTTACACGAAGGTCTTTCTGAGCCGAAAGGCAGCGCGAAAACACGGACTCGCCGATAAGCGTAAGCGGGATTCCCAGATCGAGCGCCGTTACGGCTGTCCATTTCCCGGTACCTTTCTGTCCGGCCGTATCGAGAATTTTTTCTACCAAAGGGCTCCCGTCTTCGTCTTTGTACGCCAGGATATCGGTGGTGATTTCAATAAGATACGAATCGAGTTTTCCGGCATTCCATTTTTTAAACACTTCGTGTTGTTCAAAAGCATCCATCCCCAGTAATTCCTTCATCAGGTGATATGCCTCATTAATTATCTGCATGTCCCCGTATTCGATACCGTTATGTACCATTTTCACGAAATGTCCGGCACCGTCTTCGCCTACCCAGTCGCAACACGGAGATCCATCCTCTACTTTTGCCGCTACCGCCTGAAAAATTTCTTTTACGAAAGGCCATGCTTCCGGCGATCCGCCGGGCATCATCGAAGGCCCGAGCAATGCACCTTCTTCACCCCCGGAAACACCGGTACCTATGTACAGTAATCCTTTACTTTCCACCTGTTTTGTACGGCGGACGGTATCCGGGAAATGGCTGTTTCCCCCATCAATAATAATATCTCCGGGTTCAAGGAGAGGAATGAGTTGTTCAATGAAATCATCCACCGGCTTTCCGGCTTTTACCAACATCATTACCTTACGAGGGCGTTCGAGTGAATCCACCAATTCTTCAAGTGAATGTGCCCCGATAAAATTCTTGCCTTTACCTCTGCCGCTCACAAAATTATCTACTTTTTCAACCGTGCGGTTATAAACGGCTACTGTGTAACCTTTACTTTCCATGTTCAGGACGAGGTTTTCGCCCATTACTGCAAGCCCAATGAGTCCAATATCTGCTTTTTGTTTCATATTATATTTTTGATTGGTTGTTTTATCGTTTCACCCGCGCATTTCCTTTCCAGATGCTCCAGATCATTTCTTCATCGGCAGGCTGGGCATAATCGGTGAGGAAAGTGGTGGCCAAAGCGCCACTGGCCCACGCAAACTGGATCCACTTTTCAGACGGCATTTCCTTCAGAATACTATAGAGCAATCCACCCACGAAACCGTCACCCCCCCCAATACGATCCACCACGTTAATCTTGCGCAACGGGGCAACGTGCCAGTTCTCATTTTCATAAACAATTGCTCCCCAAAGATGTTCATTGGCACTGATCACCTCCCGGAGCGTATTTGCAAATACTGAAACGTTGGGAAATGCTTTTCTTGCATTCAAAATCATCCCTTTAAAGGCATCAATGGTGTCTTCAATATTTTCACCCCCTGCTTTCGGACCCTGGACACCTAAACAGAGTTGAAAATCTTCCTCGTTTCCAATTAAGATATCCGACAGGAAAGCGATTTCAGCAAACGCCTCTTTCAACTCCTTTTCCCGGCCCTTCCAGAATGTTGCCCTGTGGTTCAGGTCAAAAGAGATAAGGGTGCCGTGTCTTTTGGCATAGCGGGCTAGCTGGAGGCAGAAATCACTTGTCTCGGGCGATAAGGCAGCTATCAATCCCGACAAATGCATGATCTGAACTCCCTCTTTGGCAAAAATCCGTTCCAAATCAAAATCTTTCACGTTCAAGGTCTTTCCTACTTCCCCTGCCCTGTCGTTCTGGACACGGGGCCCACGTAATCCAAAACCACTATCGGCAATATTGAACTGGTGACGGTAACCCCACGGGCCTCCCTGCGGGATCTCCGGCCCTTCGAAGTCAATGTTTCTTGCCCTCAGGTCGGATTTGATAAAAGCCGCAATCGGGCTGTCTTTTACAAAGGTAGTCAGCACCTTGACCGGAAGTCCGAGAGAAGATGAAATACTAGCCACATTTGTTTCGGCGCTCGTTGCCTGCATTTCGAAAATCTTGCTGCTATGTACCGGCTGGGCATTTACCGGTGTAATTCTCACTCCCATACTGGAAGCGACTATCAGTGAATACTTACATTCTCTTTTAAGTTGAAGCATAATGGTGAAGAAGTTAAGTCTGTTTAAATACTAAAGGCATCAAAACCGCCATCCACAATAGCAACGGTACCGGTAACAAACCTAGAAGCATCGCTCACCAGATAGTGTAGCGTACCAAGTAGATCTGCCGGATTGCCGAAACGTCTGAAAGGAGTATGGGCAATTATGGTATTTCCTCTATCGGAATAAGTCCCGTCAGGATTAGTAAGCAGGTTTCTGTTCTGTTCAGTAATGAAAAATCCCGGACAAAGTGCATTTACACGGAAATCTTCACCAAACTTAATAGCCAGTTCACCGGCCATGTATTTGGTAAAGTTGGTAACAGCGGCTTTTGCTGCGCCGTATCCGGCCACACGTGATAACGGACGCAACGCCGAAGCGGATGAAATATTGATGATGTTTCCCTTTTTCTCTTTCACCATATATTCGGCGAAGATAACTGTCGGAACAACAGTCCCCATCAGGTTCAGGTCTACCACCTTACGGAAATCATCCATTTTCAAATCGAAGATGGTGTTTTTCGGTCCTATAGTGGCACCGGGCATATTGCCTCCCGCTCCGTTAATAAGGGCATCTATTTTACCGTATCTGGCAATGATCGCCTCTGCGTTTTGCCTTAATACTGCCTCATCAGTCACATCGGTTTGAAGGAACAACGCATCTCCACCCTTTGATCTTACATGCTCAATCTGCTCGTCCCCCTTTTCTTTGTTCCGGGCCAATACGGCTACCTTCGCTCCGTGCAAAGCCAAGTACTCCACCATCGATGCGCCCAAAACGCCTGTTCCGCCGGTAACAACAATTACTTTACCTTGAATGTTAAATAGTTCGTACATGATTTATTTTTGTTTATTAATTGAATTCACGCCTACTTGTGTACGTGCACAAAGTTAACACGAATAGACTTACAGCTTTCATTATAAATCATTAATTATTCTTAAATATTTTATAATTTTACTAATGTAAAAAGATGGTTGTGTATTTACACATTTGCAGAAACTTTTTCTATATTTGCATTTTAATTTGTAAATCGATAAATATCCCAAGTCCTCAATGAAAAAACGTATCAGAATCAAAGACATAGCTGCTCAGGCTGGAGTATCCTCGGGTACGGTGGACAGGATCCTGCACAACCGCGGCAATGTATCGGATAAAGCAAGGATAGCTGTGGAAAAGGTGTTGAAACAGGTGGGTTATAAACCCAATATCCACTTGTCGGGCCTTTCGTTGAAAAAAACGTATGAGATAGTGATTACCACTCCTCATGCTTCTCGCGGTGAGTACTGGGAAAGTATTCATAACGGCATTCAGGAAGCGATCGATCAGCACGAAAGCTTGCATATCAAAACCACCTACCTGACCTACGACCAATACAACATTTATTCTTGTCAGAATGTCTTTACCCAAATCCTTATCCTTGAACCTGATGCGGTTATCATTGGTCCCACTTTTAAAGACGAAACTATTGCCCTCGCAAATAAACTGACAGAAAAAAATATCCCGTTTACATTTGTCGACTCCATGGTCGAAGGGACATCACCCCTGGCATTTTATTCAGCTAACCACTACATTTGCGGCTACCTGATGTGTAAATTGTTAAAATCACTTATCCCGGAATCAAGTGATATCGGGGTACTTCAAGCCATCCGGATTGGGGACCAAAGTGCAAATACAAGTATCCTCCGACGAAAAGGCGCATACGATTATTTGACTGAAACCAACTTCTCCAACCGGATACACCATATCCAGTTTTCTGTTTATGAAGCCCAGCGGAACGAAGAAAAAATGAGGGATTTTTTCTCTTCGCATCCCAACGTAAAAGGCATAATAGTGCTGAACTCCAGGGGAAATGTAATAGCAGATTTTTTGGAAGACAACAACATAAACGACGTAAAGCTGGTTGGAGTGGATTTGACAAAACCCAATATCTGTGCTTTAAAAAATGAACGAATTATCTTTCTCATTGATCAAAATCCTGACTACCAGGGATATATGGCAATGAAAACACTGCTTGAATACTTGATTTTGCAGACCAAACCCAAGGTTGAAAATTACATGCCTTTGAATATTGTAACCAAAGAGACCATTGACCTGCAACTTGAATTTAATTTTTTGAAAAAAATTTAGAAACATTTCTCTTACTCTAACGTTAAAGTAGCGATGAAAAGAGAAAAAGTAACGTTCAAAAATTCAAGGGGGCTGATTCTTTCCGGCGCAATAGAATTGCCTGAAAACAATTCACCAAAGGCCTTTGCCATTTTTTCGCACTGTTTTACCTGCAACAAGAACCTGATAAATGTCAAATACATTTCGGAGGCGCTTAGTGAAAAAAGAATTGCTGTACTTCGCTTTGATTTTGCAGGATTGGGAGATAGCCAGGGTAATTTTGCGGAAACTGATTTCTCATCGAACATCGATGATTTATTGTACGCTGCCGAGTTTTTAACGCTCAATTACGAAGCCCCCAAACTCCTGGTCGGACACTCCTTGGGAGGTGCCGCATCTATTGTGGCTGCCGGACAACTAGCCTCTGTTAAAGCTGTTTCTCTGCTGGGAACTCCGTCGACATTGGATCATATAAAACGATTATTCGTCAATAAAATGGAGGAGATCACCCACTATGGAAGTGCCATGATCGACGTGGCCGGGAGGGATATTGAGATAGGCAGAGGCTTTGTGGATGACCTGGCGAATCACAACATCAAGAAGTCGCTTAATAGACTGAACAAGCCCTTACTTATCTTACACTCCCCCGAGGATGAAATGGTAAGTATAGATCACGCCACGGAGATATTTATGGCTGCAAGGCATCCGAAAAGCTTCATCGCCCTGGACGGTATCGATCACCTCATCAAAAACATAAAAGATGCCCGGTACGTCGGAAGTTTAATAGGTGAATGGGTAATGAGGTACCTGTAAGTTTCACCTTTTCTCAAAATGATGGTCGTCGTAATATTTTGAAAAAGTGTGCCCCCACCGGAACCCGAGTCTTTGGAACTCCTCCACCACTCTATGTCCAGAATACAAAGTCCCGTTAACGGTTGTATCCAGCACTGCCCCTTCGGGCTGATTGGGATAATCTGCGTTTTTCCACCGTAACGGATTAAAACGCGGATTTATATCAATCGCCATTCCCCGCGCATGTTTTGAGTAAGAAACGTTGCGGTAACAAAAACTGTAGGTGTTGTTATCGTCCATCGACAAGCTGTCGTCCCAGTTATAATGCACAATAGGAATGGCTTTTTCGATGACGAAATCATTTTCGAGCATAAACACGAACATATTTCGTATGTCGTTTTCGATCTTTTTGTTTGTAAGTATTTGTCCTTGATGTAACCTCTGATCTGTTGATCTATACAAAACATCCATAAGAAACAATTCATCCAATATAGATTTTGGTGCTTTCGTCCCGGCAGTTGCTTCCAGGAAGGTTAACCGGGAGTCGATAATAACGGTATCTCTGGGTTCAACGGCATCGGCCTGGGTATACAAGGAAACTTTCCGGGCCTGCTGTGCCTCTTTTTTTTTACAGGATTGGATGGAACAGAACAACACCGCAAAACCGATAAAAGACAGGGAAATTATTTTGTTGCGTTGATTTTTCAAAACAGCGACCGTTTTAGCTCAACTCCAAATCAAATTCGTCGGATAACTTTTGCAACGAAGGGTTTTTCTGTACCAGTTCATCAAAAATCTCTCTCGAAGTCAAGGGTTTCTTAACCACGGTTGCTTCTGAAATTTTAATGGTCATCGTAATATCATCGTTCTGCAAACTCTCCCGCAAGTAGGCTAAGATTACGTTGCCATAATCATCCAGATAATTCTTGTTGATTTCCGTGTTCACTTCCACCTCAAAAACAGTGTTTCCCAGCATCTTGGGCTTATAAAGCATCATCGTATTTCTCAGCAGCTTTTCCTCGACCAAATTCTCAGCAAATTCTTGCCAGGCTTTTTGCAACTCTTTTTCGGTAAAGAGCCGGTTGCTCTGCCTGGGTTCCGCCTGCAGAGAAATACTTTTCTCAACCGGTTTTTCCGGATTCTCTTCCGTCAATGATGACAACGAAACACCCAATCCCGCAATCGTTGTTACGGTTGACTTCTTCTCTCCTGGGATTACGGGCAGGGGTTTAATTTCCGGTTTTGGTTCGGAAACAGTCCCGGAAATTTGAACAGGTTGTGTTTTTGTTTTCGGATGAACTTTTTCCGATGGAGTCACGGGTTTAAGCTCGTTTTTTTTTTCAGCCTCGTTTTTAGGATCTTCGGAATTTTCCGATAACTGACAAAGCTTGATAAGGGTCAGCTCGAGCAACAAGCGTTTGTTTTTACTCATGCGATAGTTCAGGTCGCAATCGTTGGCCATCTCAATGGCTTTATATAAAAACGCGTTACTGCACTGTTTTGCGGTGGCAACATACTTTTCACGAATAGATGCTCCCACTTCGAACAATGTTGCAGTTACGGGATCTTTACAAACCAGTAAATCGCGAAAATGCGACGTTATTCCGCTAATTACATACTGCCCCTCGAATCCCCGGTTCAAAATATCGTTCAGAACCAACAGGCAATCTACCACACTTCCCGCAACGATGGCATCGGTAAGCTTGAAATAGTATTCGAAGTCGAGCACGTTGAGGTTCTCAATCACCGATTTATACGTAACATTTCCCGCTGTATAACTTACTGTTTGATCAAAAATGGAAAGCGCATCACGCATCCCCCCGTCCGCTTTCTGCGCGATGATGTTTAATGCTTCGGGTTCGGCAGAAACATTTTCCTTCTGCGCAACATATTGTAAATGATTCACCATATCGGCAACGCTGATGCGGTTGAAATCATACACCTGGCAGCGTGAAAGAATGGTAGGAATAATTTTATGCTTCTCCGTAGTTGCCAAAATGAAAATAGCATGTGCAGGAGGCTCCTCCAGTGTTTTGAGAAAAGAGTTGAATGCCGATGTGGAGAGCATATGAACCTCATCTATAATATACACTTTGTATTTCCCTATCTGAGGCGGAATGCGTACCTGATCAATAAGCGAACGGATATCATCCACGGAGTTGTTGGACGCGGCATCCAGTTCGTGAATGTTGTAGGAACGTTGTTCATCGAAAGCCACACACGATTCACATTGATTGCAGGCTTCATGTTCAGGTGTCGGATTCAGGCAGTTGATGGTTTTGGCAAAAATACGGGCACACGTTGTCTTTCCCACACCCCGCGGGCCGCAAAACAGATAAGCATGAGCGAGTTTATTTCCTGTAATGGCATTTTTAAGCGTAGTGGTCAATGCCTCCTGCCCCACCACTGAGCGAAAAGTCACCGGCCTGTATTTCCTCGCCGAAACAACATAATTGTCCATTTTTTCCTGAAATTATGAAAGACAAATGTACGAAAAAAACTCAAAATCTCTATTCATTTGATGAATAGCTTGAGAACTTCAATGAAATTTTTGTACTTTTACACCAAACAAAAAGAGCTATTTCGCTAAGCGAGACAGGGCCAGACTTGCTTGAGCGAAGGCGACTCAAATAGCCTGATGAAACCGAATGAATTATGAATCAATATTCTCTAAAATCATTTTTCGTACTTACCGCTTTTCTTATGATCTATGCCTGCTCATCGAGCAAGAAAGCTCAGATCGACACTATCGGTGAAGATTCTTTGAAACGGGAACAAACCATCGTTCCCGACACCTTTGTTTTGCCATACATCCCTGAAGAGATGACCAATTCCGATGCCCGTGCCGTATATCTTGTGATGCACTACTGGGACAGGTTCGATTTTTCCGACGAAAAGCTCACACTTCGTCCTGAAATTACAGAGCAGGCTTTCGTGGATTACATCAATATTCTTTCTTATGTTCCGTTCGACAGAACCAAAGAATCGCTCAACTACACGTTAAGGAAAGCCGAAGCGAACAACACCATGTATACTTATTTTGGCACGCTGTTCGATAAATATTTCTACGGTGCCAATTCCCCATTCCGCAACGAAGAGTTTTACATTCCCGTTTTGCAGGAGTTGGTAAATTCCGAAATTCTATCCGAAACGGATAAATCCAGGTACCGGTTCCAATTCGAGATGGTAATGAAAAACCGCGTGGGAGAGACGGCCAATGACTTCGCCTACACACTGGCTTCGGGAGAATCACAAAGGATGCACTCCATCAAAAGTGAATACCTTGTTTTGATGTTTTCAAATCCCGGATGTTCTACTTGTGCCTCTGTTACCGATGTGCTAACAAAGTCAGTCACTCTTAACAAGGCTTTTTCAATGAACTCGCCTACCCGCACAATGATAACCGTATTAACCGTTTATCCCGATGCAGATATCGACGAATGGAGATCATATTTACCGCAGATGCCTGCAAACTGGATACACTCGTACGATAAAGAAACAACTATTACCAAACAGAAACTGTACGACATTAAAGCCATTCCAACGCTGTATTTGCTGGACAAAGACAAGAAGGTGATCCTTAAAGACACCTCCATTGAAGCCATTGAGTCGTTTTTTGCAAAGCCTAATTAGTCAGGAACTCCTTTTACCAATAATTTTACACTTCAAACTCCATGGAAATGAAAAAAGAGATACTTTACCTGCTGTTGTTTACGTTAACAACAACGCTGTTTGCCCAGAACTACGATGAAACCAAAGCCGGCAGCTATGTATTACCGGAACTGCTAAAGGCTCAAAACGGCAAAGAAATCGTGTCTGCGGAAGACTGGGACAGGATCCGCCGTCCAGAAATTCTAAAACTTTTTGAGGATAACGTGTACGGGCAGGTTCCCAAGGATTTCGATAAAATCGAATTCAAGGTGTTGGAACAAAACTACAAGGCATTGAACGGAAAGGCCACCTATAAGCAGGTAGCTGTTGACGTTATCCGGAACAAAAAAGTTATTACTGTTCAGGTCCACTTGTTTATCCCCAACAAAATAAAAAAGCCGGTTCCTGTATTCCTGACGATTAACCACCGCGGACTGGATACGATGCAAGCATCACCCGAAAATGAGTTCTGGCCTGCCGAAGAGATTGTGAACTCTGGCTATGCCATTGCCGGATTTGATGTAAAGAACGTCGCACCGGATCACAAAACAGACTACGTAAATCAAATTCTCACCAAACTTTATCCCGAGCAAACCCTGCAACCAAACGGAATGCGTGCATTAGGCGCCTGGGGCTGGGGCGTCAGCCGGATAATCGATTATTTTGAAACCGATAAGGATATAGATGCCAGTAAGGTAATTGTTGTTGGACATTCCCGTGGGGGCAAAGCTGCACTTTGGTGCGGAGCACAGGATAGACGGGTAGCCATTGCCGTATCGAACGAGTCGGGAAACTCGGGTGCAAAAATCTCCCGCAGGAATTTTGGAGAAACAGTGGAAGTAATTACCCGTAACTTCCCGCATTGGTTTGTTCCGGGATATGCTGCTTTCGCCAACAACGAAGGAAACCTGCCTGTTGACCAACATATGCTGCTGGCATTAATGGCTCCCCGGGCAGTCTATGTCGCCAGTGCAGCCGATGATTCGTGGGCGGACCCCAAAGGACAATACCTGGCTCTGGTTGCCGCACAACCGGTTTTTAGCCTGTTTGGCCTCAAAACAAGTTTACCCGCCAACATGCCCCCGAACAACGAACAGGTCATTCAGTTGCCGTTGGGCTTTCATAACCGAGACGGCATCCACAACATGAATCTTTTCGACTGGAAACAGTTCGTCAAGTTTGCCGACGAATATTTTAAGAACAACAACAAAAAATAGAATATAGCATGAAACAAGTATGGTCACTTTTGGGTGCCACGACCGCGGCATTCATTCTGATATCCTGCAGCCAGAAAAAAAGCAGCGATGCATCCAGCGGTTGGACTCCTCTCTTCAACGGAACCGATTTAACCGGTTGGACGGTAAAAATTAAAGGTTACGATGCGGGCGACAATTTCGGCAATACATTCCGGGTGGAAGAAGGCATGATAAAGGTACGTTACGAACAGTATGACTCGTTACGCGACCGTTTCGGCCACCTGTTTTACAACGATGAGTTTTCGCATTATAAACTGCGAGTAGAATACCGTATCGTTGGCGAGCAATGTCCGGGAGCACCCGGATGGGCGTATAAAAACTCCGGAATCATGGTACACGGGCAGACACCGGAGTCAATGGAAAAAGACCAGGATTTTCCCACTTCCATTGAGGTACAGTTGCTGGCCAGCGACTCCCTGGTGCAAAGGACCAATATGAATGTTTGCACACCCGGAACAAATATCGTCATGGACGATCAGTTGATCCTTGATCATTGCATCAACTCTTCCTCGGAAAACTTCTACGGTGAAGATTGGATAACGGCCGAAGTAGAGGTCAGGGGAAACAATGTTATTAGTCATATTATCAACGGCGATACGGTTTTACAGTACAACCGCCCACAGTTGGATGAAAGGGATGCGACCTACGCCAAACTTATCGTGATGAACGGTGGCGACAAAATGCTGAGCAAAGGGACCATCTCGCTTCAAAGCGAAGGGCACCCCATTGATTTTAGGAAAGTGGAGATAATGAAACTGGACGATTGACTTTCTTGACTGAATAAAAAATCCCGCTCTCACGAAAGGAGGCGGGATTTTTTTTTTAATCGGTTACGTTTAGTCCAATTGCGGTCCGGACGCAACTAACGCCAACGCATCGTCGTTGTCGCAATATTGCTCAAAGTTTTTGATATATTTGGCCGCAAGCGATTTGGCTTTTGCTTCCCACTCGGCAACATCAGCGTAAGTATTGCGCGGGTCAAGAATTTCAGTGTCCACATTGTTCAATGCGGCAGGCGCAACCAGGTTCAAGATAGGAATCTGAATGGTTTCAGCTTCTTCAATTGAACCATCGATGATGGCGTCAATGATGGCACGTGTATTCTTTAAAGAGATGCGCTTTCCTGTTCCGTTCCAGCCTGTGTTTACCAGGTAAACTTTTGCATTGTGTTCTTGTGCTTTTCCAATCAATGTTTTTGCGTACATAGTCGGGTGCAGGGTCAGGAATGCTTCACCAAATGCGGGAGAGAACGAAGGAACCGGCTCGGTAATACCGCGTTCAGTGCCTGCTAGTTTTGAAGTAAAGCCGGAGAGGAAGTGATATTGAGCTGATTTCTCATCCAAAATAGATACCGGAGGTAATACGCCAAACGCGTCAGCCGACAGGTAAATGATTTTGCTCGCATGTCCTGCGCGAGATGGAGAAACAATTTTACTGATGTGATAGATGGGGTAAGAAACACGTGTGTTCTCTGTTTTTGAAGCGGCAGCGGAGTAATCGGGAGTTCCGTCAGGAAGAACAGTTACGTTTTCCAGCAATGCATCGCGACGAATAGCTCTCCAGATATCGGGTTCTTTGTCTTTTTCCAGATCAATAACCTTGGCGTAGCAACCACCTTCGTAGTTGAATACACCGTGATCGTCCCAGCCGTGCTCGTCGTCACCGATCAGATAACGTTTCGGGTCTGCTGAAAGAGTCGTTTTTCCCGTTCCCGAAAGCCCGAAGAAAATGGCTACGTCTCCTTCTGTACCTACGTTAGCCGAGCAGTGCATAGAAGCAATACCTTTCAATGGCAAATAATAGTTCATCAGAGCAAAGATACCTTTTTTCATTTCACCTCCGTACCAAGTACCGCCAATCACCTGCATTTTACGAGTAAGATCAAACAACGTAAATACTTCTGAATTCAGACCTTGTTCTTTCCAGTTTGGATTGCTGGTTTTGGAACCGTTTAAGCAAACAAAATCAGGCTCACCATAGTTTGCCAGCTCGTAGTGTGAAGGACGAATAAACATATTGGTCACAAAGTGTGCCTGCCAGGCTACTTCCATCACAAAACGCACTTTCATACGGGTATCTTCGTTGGTGCCGCAGAACGTATCAACAACATACAATTTTTTAGCTGTTGAAAGCTGAGTTGTCACGAGATCTTTACAGTGGTCGAACACCTCGGGAGTAGTCGGGCGGTTGATGGTACCGTCCCACCAAAGCGTGTCTCTGGTAGTGTCGTCCATTACGATGAATTTGTCTTTGGGTGAGCGGCCTGTAAATTTTCCGGTATCCACTGCTACTGCACCGGTTGAAGTCAGCACGCCTTTTTCAAAACCTTCATTGGCCGGATCAATTTCCGCCTGAAATAACTCTTCGTAAGTAGGATTGTGAAGGATCTCGAAGTTGCCTACAATTCCATACTTGCTTAAATCTAAATTTGCCATGTTAATAATAATTGTTTGTGAATATAAATGTGTGAATAAATCTCTATCTGCTCAAACCGTTTTACTTGTGAATAACATCCTAAAACATCAACGATATCCTAAAACGGCGACAAAAATAATTAATTAAGTTGAGATAATAAAGTAATTAAAGAAAAATTTCTTTAATTATTCCTGTTTTAACTCAAATTTCTTTCCTGAGAAAAAAACACTCAAGTAAATGGAACAAAAAAACGGTGAAAATGTTTATCGTTGAGACCAAAAATATTACCTTTGTTTTTCGAAAAAAGATAGTATGAACAATTTGTTATTACAACAATGAATGTAATTGATTTTTCGAAAAACAACTCACTCCTGAATTCTTTTGTCCGTGAAATAAGAGACATAACCATCCAGAACGACAGGCTCAGATTCCGTAGAAATTTAGAAAGGATCGGTGAAATAATGGCTTATGAAATCAGTAAGGATTTAAGCTACAAAACAATATCCGTAACCACCCCTCTCGACGTGGCCGAAGTTTCTGTCCCCGATGAAGAGATTGTTATCGGCACCATTTTACGGGCAGGATTACCTTATCATCATGGCGTGCTGAACTATTTTGATTGTGCCGGAAATGCGTTTGTGTCGGCTTACCGGAAATACAAGGAAACAGGGCATCAATCGTTTGATATTCATATCGAATACATTGCCTCGCCCAGTATTGATGGAAAAACGCTTATCCTTACCGATCCAATGCTGGCCACAGGAAGCAGCATGGAGCTGACGTACAGAGCTTTACTAACGAAGGGAACACCTCGGAGGATTCATATTGCATCCATTATTGCCAGCCAGCAGGCTGTGGATTATTGCACCCAACATTTTCCTGAAGATAAAACCACCATATGGGTCGCAGCTATTGATCCGGAATTAAATGAATCCTCTTATATCGTACCGGGAATTGGCGATGCAGGCGATTTGGCCTACGGGGAGAAGATTTAGGTTGATAGACTACTACTCATAAAATTTTTTCTCAAAAGCGTTGAATTCTCCTTTTTTCAGGATTAATCGTTTCCAGATCGCAGAGATGAATCCTGCACCGTATCCGAAAAGTTGTGTCCAGGCAGCTGCAATACTGTAAAAGCCGACCCTCAACGAGTTGTTTCTTGCGGTTGAGTCGATCAGTACCAGCAAGCTGTATAATGCGGGAGCAAGCACAACGACCGGGTAAAAAAAGGATAAAAGCAGGGAAAGAACCATCACTGTTACGAAGAACGATGGCAGAAAGTGTACTAATCTTAATGAACCCGGGTGCGCCAGGTGCAAATTGATCCGGGCTATTCCTGAATTGTAAACTTGCTTGAAAAACTGCCTGAAGGTCGACCGGCGTTTATGATAAACATATGCTTCGGGAATAAGTGCCGTTCCAAATCCTTTTTTAAGCAGCCGGAGGCTGAAATCGATGTCTTCCCCAAAACGCATCTTACCGTACCCGCCAAGGGCTTCGAACGCTTTTTTGGAGACCCCCAGGTTGAAACTCCGGGGATGAAACTTATCCATCGATTTTTTTCCGCCGCGAATACCTCCGGTAGTAAAAAAAGAGGTCATGGAATAATTTATAGCTTTCTGTACCGTTGTAAAAGAGGGCAACGCATTATCAGGGCCACCATAGGCATCAACAAAATTCCTTTCCAGGTAAAAAGAGACATACTCCATGTAGTGTTCGGGGATAATACAGTCGGAATCAAAAAAAATGAGGTAGTCATACTTCGCTTTTTTGGCACCAGCGTTTCGGGTCAGCCCAGGACCGGAATTAGGTTTCTCAAAATAAACAACAGGGAGTTGCGATACATATTTCTGGACTATACCATCGCACTTCTCAGACGACCCATCTTCGGCAATGATTACTTCAAAATTCTTGCCGGATTGTCGGGTTAAACTGTCTAAAAGCTCGTCAACTTCTTCCGGACGATTGTAAACAGGGATAACAACAGAAAAATTCATGTTCACGAAATTGGAATTACAGTGCAAAACTAATTAAATTAAATGATTTTATCTGTAATCCCAGCCATTTCTGTGATTTTATGAAAAGTATTAAAAATATGTGAAAATATATAGAATTCTTAAAATTAATCTTTATCTTTGTCAACTTTCAACGTTTTACTATTTCGGGAGGAACAGTTGGAAAATCAGGGAAAGGTAAAGCTGAGTTAGAAGAAACAAAAAAATCAATCGAGTGAAGTTTGTAAAGTTGTCCATATTAATCATTATCTGCACATTGTTGTTTTCCTGCAAAAACAACGAAAATGGGGTTGCGCTTAAAGGTGACATCTCCAGCCTGGAAAATCCCCAGGTTCTGGTTTCTTATTTCGCCGGCGATACCCTCGCTATCGACACCATCATGAGCGATAAACGCGGCAGATTTACGTATAAAAATACCATAGATACCCTTACTGTATTTTCGTTGTATTTCAACAACCAAAGTTCTTCAGTCATGGTTTTTGCCCATCCGAAAGATAACATATCCATCAAAGGGGATGCGCAACTGTCCGATTTAATCAAAGTAAACGGAAACGAAATAAACAACGACCTCACGTTGTTTAAAGAATCAAACAAAGAGCTGCTTCAACAACGTACGCTTTTACTTCGTAACCTGAAAGAAGAAAAAGAATCGAACTCCGCGTCCAATAATAGGATCTTAGCCAATGCTGACGAAATAGCCAAGATCAACTCTTTCAATCAGGAGTTGACATTAAATGCCGAAGAGCAGGTCAAAAAAAATCCCACAAAAATATCGAGCCTGATTCTTATCAACGAGTTTTTTGCCAACTCGGAAAATCCGAAAGGGCTTAGCCGTGTATTGGAATATATGCAGGGGGATATACTGAAATCGAAAATGGGGTTGAACCTGAAGGCTTATTCCGAAAAAATCAACCGCTCCGCAGAAGGTTCATCTATGCCTTACTTCCGGCTGGTTGATAAATCGGGCGACACCATACAATCGTACGATTACCGGGGAAAATACCTCTTGTTGTCTTTCATCTCAACTACAGGAATCGATTCCCGCGAAACGATTCAATCACTCAAGCAAACCTACAGGGATGTTAACAAAGACAGCGTGGAGTTCATTTCCGTATATATCGATTCCGATATTTATCCCATCAGTTATATTGAAAACGATTCTATCCCGTGGACCGTTGTACCGGAGAAAAAAAGCTGGGCATCAGACATCGTGGAAGCATACAATATTGAGTTCATTCCGAATAATATCCTTATTTCCCCTGCCGGCATCATCAGCGACAGAAACGTCCCGGCCATCGCAGTGGAAAATGCACTTAAAAATTCTGTAAAAAACAATCGTTAAATGCCATGCTGGTCAAGGTTTTTGGTGCGGCAGTACAAGGTATAAATGCCACACTTATAACTATTGAGGTAAATTGCACAAAGGGGATCAAGTTCTTTCTGGTGGGTTTGCCCGATGCATCAGTGAAAGAAAGCCACAAAAGGATTGTATCCGCCATTCAGGTAAGCGGTTTTAAGTATCCCCGGCAACAAATTGTGATCAACATGTCTCCGGCGGATATCCGGAAGGAGGGATCAGCTTACGACCTGCCCCTGGCGATAGGCATACTGGCCACCTCCGAAACCATTATGGCGGATAAACTGCCCGATTACCTTATCATGGGTGAGTTATCGCTCGACGGAAATATCCTGCCCATCAAAGGTGCCTTACCTATAGCTATCATGGCTAAGGAAAACGGATTCAAAGGGTTCATCCTTCCTACGGAAAATGCTAAAGAAGCAGCTGTTGTGGAAGGATTGGAGGTTTACGGGGTAGAAAATATCCGTCAGGTCGTCGGTTTTGCAAACAATGAACTTGAGCTTGAAAAAACAACCGCAGATATAGGGCAGGAGTTTTTGCAGAGCCAGTCGAATTTCGAGTTCGACTTCAGCGATGTAAAAGGACAGGAAAATGTGAAACGCGCGTTGGAAGTAGCGGCTGCAGGTAGCCACAATATAATTATGGTAGGGCCTCCCGGTGCAGGGAAATCGATGATGGCGAAACGAATGCCCTCTATCCTCCCCCCTTTCACCCTTGAAGAGGCACTCGAAACCACAAAGATACACAGCGTTGCCGGCAAACTGGAAAAAGGCATCTCCCTTATGTCGCGCAGGCCATTCCGGTCCCCACACCATACCATCAGTAATGTAGCCATGGTCGGTGGCGGAGCCGATCCTCAACCGGGTGAAATCAGTTTGGCCCACAACGGAGTGCTGTTTTTGGATGAACTTCCGGAGTTTAATCGAAATGTTCTCGAAGTGATGCGTCAGCCATTGGAAAACCGAAAAATAACAATTTCCCGCGCCAAATATTCCGTGGAGTACCCTGCGAGCTTTATGATGGTTTCGGCCATGAATCCCTGCCCTTGTGGTTATTACAACCATCCCGATAAAGCGTGTGTCTGTCCGGGAGGAGCCGTACAGAAATATTTAAACAGAATCTCAGGACCTTTACTGGACAGGATCGATATCCATATCGAAATCGTACCGGTCGCGTTCGAAAAGCTATCCGACAGCACTCCGGCCGAACGCAGTGCAGAAATCAGTAAACGTGTGGTAAAAGCCCGCCGGATTCAGGCGGAACGGTTTAGAAAAACTCCCGGCATATATTGCAATGCGCAAATGACATCGAGAATGCTGCTCGAATATGCTACTCCCGATGCAGCGGGACTGCAATTACTCAGAACCGCCATGGACAGGCTTAGCCTATCGGCAAGGGCCTACGACAGGATACTGAAAGTTTCCCGGACCATTGCCGATCTGGAAGCCAGCCCCCATGTCTTACCGGTTCATCTGGCGGAAGCAATCAACTACCGCAATCTCGACAGGGAGGTTTGGGCGGGGTGATTTGAAACGGAAAGAAGTAAGGAGAAAGAATGAAAGAAAAAGATACAATATATGAGAACCTGTTTCGAAAAGTTGCTTTTCGGGACGATGAGCAGGCCTTCAGGGAACTTTTTCTCGAATTTTATCCGGCACTGTGTGTATTTGCCATGCGGTATATCACACAGGAAGAAACAGCCAGAGACGTTGTGCAGGATGTTTTTTTTAAAATTTGGAAAAACCGGAAAAGCATGGATATAACCGTTTCTTTTCGCAATTTTCTGATTACTTCCGTCCGCAACCATTGTACGGACTATCTACGGAAGCAGGAAGTAGAAAACCGCTATCAAGAAGAAAACATGTTGTCTGTCATTCACACTTCACCGGAAGAAGTATATACCTTAAAAGAGTTGGAAACCACTATTGGCGAAGCATTGGCAAAACTACCGCCCAACGTGCGTGAAGCGTTCGAGATGAGTCGCTTTAAGGGAATGACCTACATTACCATAGCCGATAAAATGGAGGTTTCCCAAAAAACCATTGAATCCTATATCAGTAGGGCATTAAAAATTTTACGCATTGAATTGCGTGATTACCTTCCCTTTTTACTGCTGTTTATATAGATATTCCTTTTCACCCCACATTGTTAAATTTTTACTTTTCTTAAAAAACTTCACTTTTTTTATAGGGTAACCCGGGAGTTGTTCGTCAAGTATATATAAATGTCAAAAACGAGATGATTGAAAAGGAGAATCCCAATTCTTTGAATGCTTTACTGGAGAACTACGAGAAACAAAAAACGATAGACGCTGTAGCTGATTGGGAACAATTGCGGAAACGCATCACGTCCGATCGGAACAGGCGCTTGTTCTTCAACTACCTGAGAAATACGGCCGCGATTCTTCTTCCCCTGTTTCTGGTATACCAGTATACGCTCTATCCCATTCTCAAAAAAAGCGGATCCATCGTAGAAACCATTACGGTCACCTCTGCTCCGGGGATGGTGACAAAAACCATACTTCCGGACGGAAGCGAAGTATGGCTGAATGCGTTAAGCTCACTTACCTATCCACAACGCTTCACAGAAAAAGAACGCAGGGTTCAACTTTCTGGAGAAGCTTATTTCAAAGTAACCTCCGACAAGAAACACCGTTTTAATGTGGAAACACCCCAAAAAATGGTCGTCAGCGCTTACGGAACGGAATTTAACGTAAATGCATACGAAAGTGAGACAAGCCACGAGGTTACTTTGGCAAGCGGACAGGTAGAGGTCTCTTCTGAAATCGGCTCAAAAGCAACGGAAACGTTGGTGGTTGACGAAAAGGCGATCCTCCAGGTTAAAACCGGTAATATCCATGTGGTAACGGCAGATACCTATGTAGAAACAGCCTGGAAAGACGGTAAAATGGTGTTCCGCCGGGAAAAACTGGATAAGATTGTGACCAGGCTTTCGCGCAAATTCGGAGTAGATATACACCTTGAGGGCGACAGGCTTAAAGAGTATGAATACACGGCCACATTTACAGAAGAAACACTCGAGGACATCCTCGACCTATTGAAACGGTCGGCCCCCATTACCTATTCCATATGCAAACAAAAACAGTTAAACAATGAAACATTCACACGCAGGGAAGTAACCATAAAATCGAGATAAGGAGGACCGCTTATGATAAGATAAATACCAATTGAAATACAAAAAAACGGGAGAGTAAATACCCCTCCCGCCCATGATTTACATTGCCATCGCGGAAAATCTCACCTCACCGCCAGGCAATCAATTACTAAACCCATAAAATGAATTTAATAACAATGTAAAAGTATGAATAATAAATCAATCAACCAAAAAGCACACCTTTTTTATGCTTTATTAAAAAAAATCCCTATTGCTATGAGAATAACGCTTTTACTACTGTTTGTGCTCACTTTTCAACTACAAGCTGAACACATCTATTCTCAAAACGCCAAAATTTCGTTGGACATGAAAAATTCAACCATCGAGAAAGTATTGCAAACCATTGAGGAGAAATCCGATTATTACTTCCTGTACAACAACCGGTTAATTAATGTTGACCGGAAGGTGAGCGTACGGGTAAGGAATGCCGCTATTTCCGCTGTACTGGAGAGGCTTTTTAAATCTGAAAATGTGGACTATGAAGTGAAAGGAACACAAATCATCCTTTCTCCCAAAGAGATGCACAACCAAATAACCGCCGTTGCCGAAGCGATACAACAACAGAAAAGAGCCATTACCGGAACAATTGTTGATGCAGCTGGCGTGCCTGTAATTGGTGCCAACGTTATTGAAACAGGAACAACCAACGGTACCGTTACCGATATTGACGGAAAATTTTCGTTGAGTGTGGAAAACAACGCCACTATCCACATTTCATATATCGGATACTTGGAACAAAGTATCGCCACTGACGGGCAATCCACTTTTAATATTACTCTTTTAGAAGATACTAAAGCGTTGGATGAGCTTGTAGTAGTTGGATACGGTTCTGCTCGCAAGGGCGACCTCACGGGCTCGATATCAAGCGTTCAGGGCGCAGACCTGATTAACCGTTCTACGCAACAGTTGTCTACCGCCATGCAGGGTCAGGTAGCCGGTGTACAGGTAACCCGCAACAACGGAGGGCCCGGAGCTTCTGCAACAATTCGCATACGCGGCGTTACCACACTTTCGAATAATGATCCCCTGGTGATTGTTGATGGGGTACCCTCATCCCTCAATGATGTTGTAGCGTCTGACGTGGAGACCATGACCGTATTAAAAGACGCGGCTTCGGCTGCTATTTACGGATCGCGCGCTGCCGCAGGTGTTATCCTGATTACTACCAAACGGGCCAAGGATCGCCAGTTCTCTTTCGATTACAACTACGAGTACGCTATCGACAGACCTACGGCACGCCCTACGAACGGCGATGTGATCGACTGGATGAATATACAGAATGAAGTAAAGTGGAACGATGGGGCTTCGGATCCCTACTCGCAATATTCGCAGGAGACCATCGCCTCCTGGCTTGACAACCACGCCAGCGATCCCTACCGTTATCCTAACACGGACTGGGTGAACCTGCTGCTGAAGAAATCCACTTCTCACGAACAACACGTGTTGAGCGTTTCGGGAGGAACGGAGAAACTGCGCACGAAATCTACCTTCAACTACCAGAAAGGTGACGGTTATTACGAGAACAGGTCATACGAACGCATAGCCGGCCGCGTTAATAACGACTACCTGGTATCAGACTGGCTTCGCACCAATATTGACCTTGATTTCTCTAAATCCAACTCGATCAATCCGGCAGAAATCAACCCCATGTACTGGGGCTACCTGGCAGCTCCGTATTACGCTCCTTTCCTGGAGGACGGGCGGTATGCCGACTCAAAAGACGGAGCGAACGGACTAGCCGGACTCCAAAAAGGGGGAACAAACCGAAACAACTATTACAAGTTTGGAGGCAAAGCGCAGATCGATATCACACCAATGGAGGGGCTCACGCTGAGCGCTATCTATTCACCGCGTTTCGCATTTACCAAGGGTAAGAAATTTTCGCGTGCTGTTCCTGTCTACTACCAAAACGGGGGCATGACCTACATGCAGTCGCACAGGACTACATACCTCCAGGAGGCGCGAAACGACAATAACAGCCAAACCTACCAGTTTTACGGCAACTACCAGAACATCTGGGGAGACCACTCGCTTAACGCGATGGCCGGCTACGAGGGTTTTCTCTATCGTTGGGAGAATCAGGGAGCATCACGGACCAACTACCTGTTGGACTCCTATCCTTATCTCAATATCGGTCCCGAAGACTACCAGTATAATACCGGTGAAGCAGGACATAACGCATACGAATCGGTGTTCGGCCGCCTGATGTACTCATACAAGAGCAAGTACATGATCCAGGGTAACGTACGTTCAGATGGCTCGTCGCGTTTTTCAAAGGAAAACCGTTGGGGTACATTTTACTCGATGTCGGCCGGTTGGGTGATGTCGGAAGAATCATGGTTTAAAAACAACCTGGTAGATTACTTGAAGCTGCGCGGTTCTATAGGTCAACTCGGTAACGAACGTATCGGTTCGGAGTTTCCCTATCAGGCAGCTATCACCTTTGGCAACAGCAACATGTACGACAAGTCCTCCCAATCGGTGACCGCCTTGCAGAATGCTGCTCAAGTCTATTACGCGTTTAGGAATATTACGTGGGAAACCACAACAACATACGGTGCTGGCGTTGACCTCGCGTTGTTAAACAACCGCATGCGCTTTATCGGAGATTACTATTACAAGAAAACCACCGATATGTTGCTCACACTCGGGTTTCCCTCGTACGCGGGCTTCTCCGCTCCTTCACAGAATGCGGGCGATATGTATACCAAAGGGTGGGACCTGGAATTAGGCTGGTCAGACACTGTAGGAGACTTATGGTACAGCGTTTCGGCTAACCTGTCGGATTACCGCTCAAAAATGGGTTACCTGGGTGACAGACGCACAATAAATGGCAACTTGATATACGAGGAGGGATCGTACTACAACGAGTGGTACATGTACAAGAGTGACGGCCTGTTCATTACAGACGCTGACCTGCTGGATGAAGAAGGCAAAAAGTATCCCACACTGACGGCAAATGATAAGGCAGGTAACATCAAGTATGTGGACATAGATGAAAACGGCGTTATCAATTCCGACGATAAGGTTCGTCTGGGCAACTCGATGCCTGAATACCTGTATGGTGGTAATGCTTCACTCGGTTGGAAGAACTTCGATTTAAACCTCTCATTCCAGGGTGTTGGCCATCAACGCGTATTGTTCAACTCGGCATGGATTCAACCCCTGAAAGAACAATGGGGAGCCGTTCCCTCTCTCCTGATGGGCAATTACTGGAGCCAGCATAACACGGAAGAGCAGAACCGATTAGCCAAGTACCCCCGCCTGACGTACACAAATACTACCAATACCTATGCCGGCTCGGACTACTGGCTCTTCAACGGTGCCTATTTCCGCATGAAAAATATAACGCTCGGCTATACGTTACCTCAGGAACTGCTTAGCAGAATTAGCATTAAGGATCTACGTCTTTATTTGAGTATAAATGACTTACCGGCTATCAGCAACTTCCCGAAAGGATGGGATCCCGAAGTTGGTGCCTCGTCAGAATTTATATCAACATCTTTCGTTTTAGGAGTTAATGTCAAATTTTAAACCATTAATTAGATGAAAAAAATATTATTAATTACCAGCATATTAATGGCATTCACTTTCTCAGCCTGTGTCGACCTCAATCTAAATCCGTTGTCGGAAGGGTCGAGTGAAAATTGGTATACCACAAAGCAAGAGATCGAAATGTCAGTGAATGATTTTTATCGTACCGCTTTTTTCACGATAGATGACATGACCTGGGGCGACGACGTGGTAGCACGTAACACAACCTCGGTTGTGCAGAACGGGACAATGACTGCAGAAACCGGCACAGTAGCCACCCGATGGGAGAACTACTACAAAGGTATCGCGCGTGCATTGCGTCTGTTGAACAACATGGAAAATGCTCGCTCCCTAGGTGTATCGGAAGCCGATATCAAACAGTACGAAGGTGAAGCCAATTTTTATTTGGGATACGCTTACGGAATGTTGGCATTCCACTGGGGTGATGTTATTCTCGACAAGGTTGGCATGACGCTTGACGAGGCCTATTCAATAGGACGTTCACCCAAAGCAGACGTCCTGGCTTACAGTTACGAATGTTTTGACAAGGCCGCCGAACGCCTGCCTACCAGTTATCCCGGTGTACAACGGGCGACAAAAGGGGCAGCCCTCGCATTCAAGGCACGTATAGCCCTCAGAAACGGCGATTACCAAGTGGCTGCAACGGCCGCAAAAGCGTGCATGGACTTGGGAGTCTACAAACTACACAACAACTACCGCAATTTGTTTACCGCCTCCTGGTCGGATGAGTGGATATTCTTCTATCGCGGCGACGTGACGCTGAGATCCTATTACTGGGCTGCGGCCGATGTACACAACTGTATCACCCGTCTTGCGGGAGGATGGGGTGGACAAAAGGCTCCATCTTACGAACTGGTATGTGCATATCCTTGTATCGATGGCAAACCCATTGACGAGTCGCCGCTTTATAACCCGAAAGATTTTTTCGAGAACCGCGATCCCCGCTTGGCGATGACCATTGTTCCTTTTGCTACGGCACACAACAAGAGCGTTCTAGACGGTACTTATGATCCTAAAAATTACGTGTGGCTTGGTTATGAATATTCTCCGTCCCCGAAACGGACAACTGTTTATCGTGCGTCTGACGGCGCACAGGTAAGCAATACCGATTCAAAAGCACGTGCCGAACATGCGGCTTACAATGGGCTCGTGTTCAAAAAGTTCATCGATGAGTCGTTTCTTGAAAACGGACGAAACGGAGCTCCCACTACCTATCCCGTTCTACGTTACGGCGATGTTTTGCTGATGTACGCCGAAGCCATGATCGAACTTGACAAATGCACGCAAGAGATATTGGATGCGACACTCAACAAGGTACGCGAAAGAGCCTATGCGGGAACCGGGATTGAATATCCCCGTGTCACGATGGGATCACAAAATGAACTGCGTACAATCCTTCGTACCGAACGCTTCATTGAACTTGCCTGGGAAGGACATCGCTATGCAGATTTGATTCGTTGGAGATTGGCCGAAAAAGTATACAACAATCCCAGTTATTTCCTGCGTCGTGCATGGTCGGGTTCTGCTTCATGGGATGGCAATGAAACAAAGGTTTCAGAAGAATACCGCCAACTGATCCGTAACTGGGAGGAAGGAAGTTATCCCATCGGAGGTGTACCCGAGATTGACGAAAACGGTATTGCAGATCTCAGCTATATGGTTGAAAAAGGGTATATCGTTAAAGCAAGTGAACGTAAGTTTGACGCCAAGCGCGACTACCTCTGGCCCGTACCTGATGCGGATCGTTTGATTAATGAAAACCTGGACCAGAACCCCAATTGGTAATCTTTGAAAAAGAAGATACATTTTTAAATCAAATGGAAGAATGGAATCCCTACAGCAATCTGTAGTTATAAAACTAAAGGTAGCTGTAGGGAATTACTTCCCTCAATCCAACGGAGGCAAGTAGTCTAACACTAGTGTCAACACGCTTGTATCCATTTTAATGTCAAATTTATTTTTACGGATGAAAAATTCATATTATTTTTTGGTTGTTTCTATTTTGCTGGTGTTTTATTCATGCAAGACTCCCAAAACATCGAGTTCGAGTGATATGCGAAATGTTAGCGGTATCTACCCCCATCTGGCATATTACAACAATGAGGGAGAGTGCGGCACAGGAGCTGTTGTCCCCTGGGCCGACAGGTTGTGGGTAATCACCTACGGACCGCATCTTCCCTTCGGTTCTTCCGATAAACTCTATGAAGTAACTCCGGACCTGGAACAGATAGTCCGCCCGGAAAGCGTCGGTGGGACACCGGCCAACCGGATGATCCACAAGGAAAGCAACCAGCTTTTCATCGGTCCCTATGCGATCGACAAGGAAGGTGGCGTCCGTACAATTCCCTATGCCGTAATGCCTGGAAGACATACCGGAAATGCCCGACACTTGACCGATCCGGCAAATAAAATTTACTACGGGACGATGGAAGAGGGTTTTTACGAAGTGGATGTGAACAGCCTGGAGCCAAAAATGCTTTACGAAGACGGGAATGTTAGTCGCAAAGCAGGAGAGATGGCCCAGGAGGCTGCGCTCTTGCCGGGTGCTCACGGTAAAGGATTATACTCCGGCCAGGGCGTGATGGTCTATTCCAACAACGGGGAGACCGGAGAAGCGGCCCTCAGGCAATTCGACATCGAGGCGGGAGGGCTTTTTGAATGGGACGGCAAGGAATGGAAGCTCGTCCGCCGCAACCAGTTTGTCGAGGTTACAGGCCCCGGAGGAATACAGGGCAATCCGAACCCGGAGACCGACCCGATATGGGCAACCGGATGGGACCATAAATCCGTCTTGCTGGCGGTGCGGAATCCGGAAACGGGGTGGGATTTTTTCAGGCTGCCAAAGGCCAGTCACAGTTACGACGGAGCCCACGGATGGAATACGGAGTGGCCCAGGATACGGGACATCGGAACCGGGGACAACCCCGACTACCTGATGACCATGCACGGCATGTTCTGGCAGTTCCCCAAATCGTTTACAGCCGGCCAGTCATTCGGTATCCGACCGCGGTCGGCCTACCTGAAAGTCATCGGCGATTTTGCCAGGTGGAACGGCCAACTGGTCTTCGGATGTGACGATTCGGCAAATAGGGAATTCCTGAATAAACGCAAACACAAAGGAGGGATCGAGGGGCCCGGACAGTCGAACTCCAACCTGTGGTTCACCTCCCTCGACAAACCCGACCGACTGGGAACAACCACGGCCTCGGGATCCGTCTGGCTGAACGACCGGGTACAGGCTGGGGACGTTTCCGAACCTTTCCTGTTCGCAGGATGGCCCGGCCGCGGAGCCTGGATTCACAATGGGGGGGAGACCCCGGCCGTATTCGTTCTCGAGGTAGACAGGGAGGGTACACGGAACTGGAGCAAGTTGAAAACCGTCTCCCTCGCCGAGGGAGAAAGCAGCTTCATCGAATTCGATCCCCGGGAACCGGGCGAATGGATCAGGGTCAAGGCCAACGCTCCCGCTGTCGCCACGGTCAGCTTCAATTACTCCGGGGACGAGAAGCGCACCGCTTCCGCCTCGCCCCTGTTTAAGGGAATCGCAAAAGTAACCCGGGACAGGACAACCGGCGGACTGCTCTACGGCCTGGGCGACAACCGGCGGGCACTGGGGGTAGCGGCCGTCACATTCGAGGACGGGAAAGCCTCGGAAACCGGATATTACGAGCTGGACAGCCGGCTGAACCTGATAAAAAAAGAGGACCCGCAAACCCATGCGTTCATCAGGGAAAAATTCGCCGTCCCCGAAAAGGTGATAGACGTGCAGGAATCGTCGGTGCTGGTCGTGGACGACAAGAACCGCAGGTGGAGACTGCCCCTGGGAGACGGGCGCTACAAACAACTTACCGATGACGCGCAACTGCGTATCTGTCGGGAAGTGGCCACCGAAAGGGACCTCTTCCATTCCTGCGGCACTTTTTATGAGCTGCCGGCGGAAAACGCGGACGGGTTCGCCAAGATCAGGCCCATTTCATCACATGACTTCAGGATTCACGATTATGCATCATACCGGGGACTGCTGGTGATGACGGGCATTGAGCCCGAGGCGAAGGCGGGGGAACATGTTGTACGCTCGGACGACGGAAAGGCTGCCGTGTGGGTCGGCGTGATCGATGACTTGTGGGAGCTGGGAAAACCCGTGGGACATGGCGGACCCTGGAAAAACAGCCGCGTGAAGGCCGGAGAGCATTCCGACCCCTACCTGATCGGGTTTTACGACGAGCGCAGGCTCGAAATATCCCACGACGCCCGCGAAACGGTAACTTTCGTCATCGAGACCGAACCCGTGGGACACGGACCCTGGATGCTTTACAAGAAAATAACAGTCAAGCCCGGGGAAACTTTCAACCATAAGTTCCCCGACAATTTCCAGGCACGCTGGATACGTTTCTCTGCTGACAGGGAATGCGCAGCGACAGCCTGGTTGGAGTACAAATAAAAAAAGAGATGAAATTCTCCTGTAACAAATAAATTATTAAATGAAACAGAAATCCATAAAAGCTATCTTATTGTTTTCTTTATCTTTCCTCTGCGTGTTGTCATCCCATGCTCAATCCATTTTTATTGAGGCGGAGAGTTTTCAAAATAAAGGGGGATGGGTTGTCGATCAGCAAAGTATAGATGTAATAGGATCTTCATATTTAATGGCCCACGGACTGGGTATTCCTGTTCAGGACGCAGCAACAATCATAAAGGTCCCCCAAAGCGGAAGCTACAAGATTTGGGTAAGAACCAGAAACTGGACTGCATCATGGGCTCCAACAGTAGATCCCCCGGGAAAATTCCAGGTATTGTTTAATGATAAATTATTGACAAAAACTTTATTCGGCACAGAAGAGGCAAACTGGCACTGGCAAGATGGAGGAGTAATTGTCTTGGAAAAAGGCGAGCTAAAGTTGTCTCTGCATGATATGACGGGGTTCAACGGAAGATGTGATGCCATTCTATTGACAAGCGATTTGAAGTTCTCACCGCCGAACGACAACAAAATTCTGTCTGCTTTCAGAAAAAAATCATTGAACCTCGGTAGACCGCATTATGCTGGCAAGTATGACTTGGTTGTGGTTGGAGGAGGAATTGCCGGAATAACTACCGCCATTACTGCTGCAAGGATGGGAAATAAGGTTGCACTTATCCAAAATCGTCCGGTATTAGGAGGAAATAACAGCTCTGAAGTCAGGGTAGGTCTTTCCGGACTTATTTTTAAGTCCCCGTATCCTAATCTGGGAAAAGTGGTTGATGAGATAGGACCAATTGGCCATTGGACGCTCTTCGAAGCAAAACAAGATCCTGACGCCGAAAGAAGTAAAAAAATTCTTAAGGTCATCGAGGAGAATCCTGAAAAAAAACAACACAACGCAGGTCCAAAAAGTAATTACGAAGATGAAAAGAAAATAGAAATCGTAAAGAATGAAAAAAATATCGATCTCTTCCTGAATACCCATGTTTTTGATGTCAAAAAGCAAGGCAACAAAATTACTGCAGTTCTGGGAAAAGATATAGCCAGTGGAGAAGAGACAATTTTCGAAGGGAAATTTTTTGCGGATTGTACGGGCGATGCCAATTTGGGTTTTTTAGCCGGTGCGGATTATAGAATGGGAAGAGAAAGTAAAGCAGAAACGGGAGAAAAGAACGCACCATCAGAACCCGATAGTCTTGTGATGGGAACTTCAGTCCAGTGGTATTCCGATAAACTCACCGAGCCGTCCTCTTTCCCCCTCACGCCATGGGCTATACAATTTACCGAGGAAACCAGTCAAAAATTAACACGCGGTGACTGGGATTGGGAAGCGGGTTTACTGTCTGACCAGATAAGAGATATTGAAAAAATCCGTGATCATACATTAAGAGCTGCTTTCGGCAATTGGTCATTTCTTAAGAACCACAGCAAAGATAAAGAGCGATATGCAAATTACAAATTATCGTGGGTGGCATATATTGGAGGAAAAAGGGAATCAAGAAGATTACTGGGTGATGTGATTCTGACTGAACAGGATGTCTTAAACAGCATCCCCTATGACGATGCCAGCTTTACAACTACCTGGCCGATAGATTTACATTATCCAAAACCGGTAAAAGGGTTAGAAAATGAAGAACCGTTTTTGTCTGAAGCCGTCACCCAAAATATAAAACCGTATGCAGTTCCATACAGAACCCTATATTCAAGAAATATTGAAAACCTGTTTATGGCGGGTAGAAACATCAGCGTAACTCACGCTGCATTGGGTACGGTAAGGGTTATGCGAACAACCGGCATGATGGGAGAGGTTGTTGGAATGGCTGCATCTTTAGCCATTAAACACAAAACAAGTCCCAGGGATATTTATAAAAATCACCTAAGTGATTTAAAAAAATTGATGGAAAAAGGAGTTCTTGAAACGAAATAACTAAAATATCAAACAGCCAATATGTTGTTGAACCGAATTACAGTATTGTTTTTTTAAGAAAGTTTTAATTTATCTACTTAATATACAAAGACTTAAAATAAAATTATTAGAAATATGAGAAAATTTATTGCAATTGTTTTAACAGCATTGATTATACATTCGGCAAATGCTAAGAGTTTAACTTCGCTTTTTATTGAAGCGGAGAGTTTTCAAAACAAAGGGGGATGGGTGGTAGACCAACAATTCATGGATCTGATGGGGTCTTCCTACCTGATGGCACATGGCCTGGGCACTCCGGTGAGCGATGCAACCACAACGGTGAATTTCGCCAAAACCGGAGAATATACCGTTTTTGTCAGAACGTACAACTGGACATCTCCCTGGACCACTAAAGAAGGTCCCGGCAGGTTTCAATTGACAGTAAACGGAAGAGCCTTAAACAACAAAATTTTAGGTACAAAAAGCAATACCTGGGAGTGGCAGGAGGTCGGTAAAGTAAAGATAAACTCCAAGACTGTCACCATTGGATTGCGTGATCTGACAGGTTTTAACGGCCGTTGTGACGCTATATACTTTACTGTGGACAACGTTTTACCTCCTAATGAACCGGAAGCGTTAACAGCCTTTAGAAAAGAGAAACTGGGGTTACCGGAAGTTGTACCCAATGCAGGAAAATTTGATTTTGTGGTCGTCGGGGGAGGAGTTGCCGGCATTGCCGCTGCGCTCACCGCTGCCCGGCAGGGCCTTAAGGTTGCCCTCATCCAGGATCGGCCGGTTTTGGGAGGGAACAACAGTTCAGAAGTCAGGGTACACCTTGGGGGCAGGATCAACCTCGATCCCTACCCCAAACTTGGAGATGTGGTCAATGAAATTGCCCCTCTCAGGGGAGGCAACGCCCAGCCAGGAGATTACTACGAAGATGAGAAAAAACTGGAGATGGTCAACGCAGAGAATAACATCAGCTTGTTCCTTAATTTCAGAGCATTTAAAGTTGAAAAAGAGGGAACAACTATTCGGACAGTATTTGCCAAGCATATTGAAACAGCCGAAGAATTAAGCTTTTCCGCACCACTTTTTGCGGATTGTACCGGAGACGGGACGATTGGCTACTTAGCAGGTGCTGATTTTGCCATGGGAAGAGAAAGTAAAGCTGAATTTAATGAAGCTACCGCTCCCGAGGAAGCGGATAAAATGACCATGGGATCATCTGTCCAGTGGTACTCAAAAGAAGTGGACAAAAGCTCCGATTTTCCGGAATTTAACTACGGAATTGACTTTAATGAAACAAACGCTCAAAAAGTAACCATGGGTGAATGGACCTGGGAGACGGGCATGAACTTTGATCAAATATCCGATTTCGAGAGAGTAAGGGACTACGGTATGCTGGTAGTATACTCGAACTGGTCCTACCTGAAAAACAAAAGTTCATTCAAAGAAGAGTACAAAAATAGGTACCTGGATTGGGTAGCTTATATTGCAGGAAAAAGGGAATCACGCAGGCTAATTGGCGATATGGTGTTGACAGAACAGGACATTACCGATTTCGTAATCTATCCTGACGCCTCTGCACCAACAAGCTGGACGATTGATCTCCATTACCCTGATCCAAAAAATACAAAGCATTTTCCCGGGGCTGAGTTTAAATCGATTGCGGTTCACAAAACCATACATCCTTATCCCATACCTTACCGTTGTTTTTATTCCCGAAACGTAGATAACCTTTTTATGGCAGGAAGAAACATCAGCGTTACACACGTGGCGCTAGGTACCGTGAGGGTTATGCGTACAACCGGTATGATGGGTGAAGTGGTAGGAATGGCCGCCACGGTCGCTGCTAAAAACAAAACAAACCCTCGCGGTGTTTATCAGAAACACCTGGATAAATTACAACGACTCATGACAGTGGGTGCCGGCAAGTACAACATCGAGAATATACAGAATTATAATTTAGGAGGAACCTTAGGGCCAAAAAAAATAAATCTTCAGATTCCACCTTATGACAAAGACTAAATTAGCGATACTCATTTTTTTTTCTTCTCTATTCTTGGGCGGATACAATTATTCTCCCGGTGATTCCTTTAAAACAGCTTTCCCTTCGGAAGATTTTCTCAATATGAAGGGAATAGCTGTTTCCCACGTTATAAAAAATTCCAGCGATAGTCTGTCTGACAATAAAATCGTAGAATTGCAGGATGAAAACGGACTTACCATCTGGTTTGGCCGCTATTTTTATAAAGATATCTGTATAACAGGAATATGCCGGATGGTCAAATTGTGGATATTTTGGGACGGTGTCGGGAATTATTTAGGCATACAACTGAATGAAAAAGAACCGTTGACAAAATCTGACCACACTCCTTTCGAACCACAGGATTATATCCGGTTGGACGAAATTCTGGGGGATACGGTTTCAATTTTAAAAGAACTTCAATACGAGGATCTCGTCATTGAAGATGGGCCTCAGCCCAACATCGATGATATACCTGAAAAGGATCTATTTGAAGTGGACGGCTACTCAAGTGCTACATTGCCATCCTTGAAAGAATATGTGATCAAGGATGCCGTGTTCACATGTTACACATTGTGGCATACGGTGTATGGTGAAACAAAAGTGAACATAGATGATATACTGAAAGGGAGGATTGATTCTAATTATCTGAACAAATTACTGAACGGAAGTGAAAATCAAAAACTGTTTGCTCTTGAGATAATTAGGCAAAACAGTTCTTTTTTCTTCGAATTTAACTCCCAATTACTCCCCCTGATTGCTTCTCAAAACAAGAATATTTCTGAAAAAGCACTATCTGTAGTAACTCCTCAGTATCTGAGTAATTCAGAGAATCAACTTAGGTTTATTGAGTTAATGGATCATTCTTTGCCGGAAACAAAATACGAAATAATTTATAAATTACAGTTGATAGACAATATATCCACTGATGCAATTATTCTTTTAATAGATAAATACGCAACTGGAAAAATAAGCGCAGGAGGGCTGAATCAAATTTTTAAAATTATTTCTAAACGGATAGTCACCAACAAAAATATCCTGAATAACAACGAGATAGAATCTCGACTGGTTCAACTGTCAAAACATTCGGATCCCTACACCGCCAATCTTACTAAAAACTTTTTAAAGAGCACCAGATGATTACATTTATTTTGTCCCTGGCCATCCTTTTAGCCGGTTATATTTTTTATTCCAGATACCTGGAACGGACTATGGAGGCTGACCCGAACAGGCCTACCCCGGCTGTATCCATGAGTGACGGGGTCGACTTCGTTCCGATGCCCTGGTGGCGAGTCCTGCTTATCCAATTCCTGAATATTGCCGGATTGGGCCCAATCTTCGGCGCAATCGCCGGCGCTCTCTGGGGACCGGTCGCATTCGTATGGATAGTCCTGGGAACCGTGTTTGCGGGAGCCGTGCACGACTATTTCTCGGGAATGCTCTCTGTCAGGCACAACGGGCTGAGCATAACTGAAGTCATCGGCATCTATCTGGGGAATATAACAAAGCAGTTAATGAGAATCTTCACCATTGTGCTCCTGGTGCTCGTGGGGGTAGTCTTTATATCGGGCCCCGCCGGTATCCTCGCCAGCCTGACACCAGCCACTTTGGATTTTAGATTTTGGGTCTGGGTGATCTTTTTCTATTATATTTTGGCAACCCTGCTACCCATTGACAAGATCATCGGAAAGATTTATCCGGTCTTTGGATTTGCCTTGCTGTTTATGGCTGCAAGCCTGATTATCGCCCTGATAATTAAAGGGTATGCCATCCCGGAGCTGACCTCCGAAAATTGGCGGAACTTTCATTATGACAAGGAAAAGTTTCCCATCTTCCCCATGCTCTTCATAACCATTGCCTGCGGTGCCATATCCGGTTTCCATGCCACGCAATCGCCCCTGATGGCCCGCTGCATGAAAAACGAGAAGGAGGGACGGAAAGTATTTTACGGGGCGATGGTCATCGAGGGGGTCGTGGCCCTTATCTGGGCGGCGATCAGCATGAGCTTCTTCGGAGGTGTCCGGGAGCTAGGTGAAATGATGGTGGCGCAGAAAGGGAACGCCGCATGGGTGGTGAATGAAATCTCCAACTCCCTGCTGGGAAAATTTGGGGCCATACTGGCCATACTGGGGGTGGTGGCGGCTCCGATCACTTCAGGCGACACCGCTTTCAGGAGCGCAAGACTCACCGTTGGCGACCTGCTGAGGTTCAATCAAAAACCGATAAGGAACAGGCTGATAATTACGATTCCTCTCTTCGCAGTGGGCTTCTTGCTTACTAAAATAAACTTCGACGTGGTCTGGCGATATTTTGCCTGGTCTAACCAGACGTTAGCCACGGTTGTTCTCTGGACCATCACCGTATACCTCTTCCGGAAAAGAAAACCGTATTGGATAACCCTGCTCCCGGCCCTGTTCATGACAGCCGTGGTGACAACATACATCATGCTTGCCCCCGAAGGGCTTGCCCTTTCAAAACCTGTCTCATACGCTACAGGATTCGCTGTCACAGCCGTGTCTTTTTTGATGTTTCTCTTCTATACAAAAAATTACATAAAAAGAGGATGAATATCGCTGCAACAGGAATATATATAATTTATTAGCTCAAATACATCACGCTGTATATCTTTTCGATAACTTTAATGTGTCTGCATTATTTAAGATTCAGATAGTTAATTATAAAGAATATTTGAGAAACATGTTTTAAATTAATATTTTAATTAAACTTATATTTCAACTTAAACCATTTTGATACATTCTATCGGTGACAGCATTTGGATAAAATTTAAATTAATTATGGAAAACAAAAACAAGAAGATTCAACTATCCGCCATGATGTTCTTCCAGTTCTTTATTCAAGGCTCATGGTACGTGACCATGGGAACCTACCTGGGAAGGACCCTCGACTTTTCCGGAGTTCAAATCGGCCTGGCATACAGCACCGCCGCCATAGCAGCCATCATCTCACCGGTGATCGTGGGAATGGTCGCCGACCGGTTTTTCTCGGCAAACAGGGTGTTGGCATTCCTGAACATCGTGGGGGCAGTACTGCTTTTTTCCCTGACCCGCATCGAATCGTTCTCCTTGTTTTTTCCCGTCTTGTTGCTCTACAGCGTCTGCTTTATGCCCACCATGTCGCTGACCAACTCCATCTCGTTCGCAAACCTGGGGAATCCGGCCAGGGAATTTTCCAAGATAAGGCTTTTCGGGTCGTTTGGCTGGATCTGTTCAGGACTACTGATAAGCGCCCTGAAGATTGAACCCTATTCCACCCCTTTCCTGATCGGGGCAGGCATCTCCCTGCTGGCCGGAGTATACGCGCTGACCCTGCCCCATAACGCTCCCGTGCGGACTATGGAGAAAGCGGACGTGCGTCAACTGCTCGGGTTCGACGCGTTCAAACTGACCAAGGACAGGTCTTTCCTGGTCCTGCTCGTCTTCTCGGCGCTCATCTGCATCCCGCTGGCATTCTATGACTCCTTCACGAACCTCTTCATCACGGACGTGGGGATCGAGAATGCGGCCGCAGCCATGAGCCTTGGACAGGTTGCCGAGGTGATCTTCCTGTTCATCTTCCCCATCTTCTTCCTCAAGTTACGCTACAAGGGAAGCATCCTCGCCGCCATCGCAGCATGGATCCTGATGTACGGGCTGTTCACGCTGGGGGCGCACACCGGACAAAACGGATTCATCTTCGCCGTATTGCCCTTCCACGGTTTCTGCTTCACTTTCTTTTTCGTTGCCGGGCAGCTGTTCGTGGATGAAAAGGCTCCCTCCTCGCTGCGTAACTCCGCGCAGGGACTCATCGCTTTTGCCACGTACGGGGTGGGCAAATACCTCGGCACGTTGATTGCCGGAAACGTGGTGGACCTCTATTCCGAACAGGGAAGATACGACTGGATATCCATATGGACGGTTCCTTTCCTGATGGCAATCGTTTTCCTTGCCGGGTTCCTGTTCCTGTTCAGGGAAGATGTAAAGAAGAGGCATAATATAAAGGAAACAATACCCGGGACGACATAGGGACTCAGCGGGAGCGGGCATGACTTTCCGTTTGATTGTAAATTGAATCTCAATTAAATAAACATTACATAAACATGAAACAAAGAAAACTGAAAATGGGCATGATTGGCGGCGGCAGCGATGCCTTTATCGGGGCCATACACCGTCGGGCAGCCTTTATGGACAACTACATTGAGCTGATTTGTGGCTGCTTCAGCGTCAATCCTGAAATCTCCAGAAGCTCAGGCAGGGAATATTTCCTCCCGGATCACCGGATTTACGACTCCTACCGGGAGATGTTCGAGAAGGAGATGGAGCTGCCTGCCGGAGAACGGATGGATTTTGTAACCATAGTCACACCGAACAAGTGGCATTTTGAACCCGCTATGATGGCATTGCAAAGAGGGTTTCACGTGGTTATCGACAAACCGATGACTTTTTCACTGGAAGAGGCCCTCAAGCTGAAGGAGAAGGTGGAAGAGACGGGACTGGTTCTGGCGCTGACCCACGTATACTCGGGATATCCGGCAGTCAAGGAGGCAAAGGCAAGAATCGCAAGCGGAGAACTGGGTAAACTGCGCAAAGTATACGTGGAGTATACCCAGGGATGGCTGTCGCAACGCATAGAGCTGCAGGGAGGGAATAATGCCGGATGGAGAACCAATCCAAAGACCACGGGCAAGGCCGGTTGCATGGGCGACATAGGAACGCATGCCTGGCACCTGGCAGAATACGTTACCGGTCTAAAAGTGCTGGAGGTGTGTGCAGATCTGCAAACGTACGTGGAGGGACGCCTGGTGGACGACGACGGGGCATCCCTGCTGCGAATGGAGAAGGGGGTTACCGGAGTGCTGATGGCTACCCAGATAGCCACCGGAGAGGCGAACAATATCCGTCTGCGTGTGTATGGTGATAAAGGCGGATTGGAGTGGAGACAGATGGATTCGAACAGGTTGACCCTCAGGTGGGGGGACAGGCCCGCTGAAGAGCTTTACATGGGAAACAATGAATTTCTAAGCGACCTGGCAAAATGGAATACACGAACGCCTGCCGGCCATCCCGAAGGATTCATCGAAGCCTTTGCCAATATTTACCGCAATTTTGCCCTGGCCGTCATGGCCAGAGAAAGCGGAGACAATCCGGGTGAACTGATTACCGACTTTCCTACCGTATACGACGGGGTAAGGGGAATGCAGTTCGTAGAAATGATGGTACAATCGGGAGGCGATAATCATACAAAATGGCAGAAATGGATTGAATAGCGAATATTCACGAGATGGCAAAACTTGACCTTGTTAAATAAATGATGCATAACAAACAAAAAAAATTTAACCATATGAAAAGAGAGAACAACTTAACGAGAAGAACATTTCTTAAAACTTCGGCTGTTGCCGGAGCAGCAGGCGTGATCGGGACCGGAACGACGGGTTTTTTAACCTCTTGCAGCGGTGAGAAAAAGGATGTGACGGTTCCCCTGAAAGAACCCGGAACGTATTACGTGCCGGAGTTGGTGGACCTGGCTACAGACGGAAAAGAGTTGAAAGCTGGTGTTGTCGGTTGCGGAGGAAGAGGATCGGGCGCCGCCATGAATTTCCTGAATGCCGCTAACGGTGTTACGATCGTGGCGTTGGGCGACGTGTTCGAAGACAAGGTGAACGGCCTGGCCGACAAGCTGAAAGCGGAAAAAAGCATCGATGTGCCGGCCGACAAGCGTTTCGTGGGCCTGGATGCGTACAAGCAGGTCATTGACAGCGGGATTGATATCCTGATCGACTGCACGCCGCCGTTTTTCCGCGCGGAACATTTCAAGTATGCCGTGGAACAGGGCAAGCATTGTTTCCTGGAAAAACCGGTTTGCGTGGATTCGGTGGGATACCGCACCATCGTGGCGACAGCCAAACAGGCCCAGGCCAAGAATTTAAGCGTTGTCACCGGAACGCAGCGCCACCACCAACGCTCATACGTTGAGTCATACAAACAGATCATGGGCGGCCTTATCGGGGAGATCACCGGGGGAGCCGTCTACTGGAACCAGAGCATGTTGTGGTACCGCGACCGCCAACCCGCCTGGAGCGATTTCGAATTCATGGTCCGCGACTGGGTGAACTGGAAATGGTTGTCGGGAGACCACATCGTGGAACAGCACGTCCACAACATCGACGTGTTTACCTGGTTCAGCGGGTTGAAACCGGCGAAAGCAGTCGCCTTCGGCTCCCGCCAGCGCCGCGTGACCGGAGACCAGTACGATAATTTCAGTGTGGATTTCACCATGGAGAACGGGATCCACCTGCACAGCATGTGCCGCCAGATTGACGGATGCGCCAACAACGTGAGCGAATTCATCCAGGGAACAAAAGGTTCGTGGACAAGCCAGGGCGGGCACGTGATCAAGGATCTGGCCGGAAACGTCCTCTGGCAATACGACGGTGAGGCTGAAAAGGCGAACTTCAAGCAGACCGACCCCTACACGCTGGAACACGTGAACCTGATTAACTGTATCCGGGCAAACACCCCCATCGAGCAGGCATCCGAAACGGCAGTTTCCAACCTGGCAGCCATCATGGGACGCGAGGCGGCCTACAGCGGCCAGGAGACCACCTGGGACGCCATGGCGGCGGCTCCCCTGGATTATACCCCGGCAGACCTGAACATCGGCAAGATGGACATGAAAGGCTTTACTGTCCCTGTGCCGGGAAGTGTTAAACAAAAGAAATAAACGGTGAAATCATGACGGTAGACTGGTCGACTAAACAGCAATTCAAAAGATTGAAAGATCGTCCTTTTTAAAATCGTTCGTGATTACCAGAAAGAATCAATATGCTGATAGTAAAGTGTTAATATGAGGAACCAATTATTTGCAGCAATCTGCTGGACCTTGTTGTCTCAAATTCTTTTTTCGTGTAACGATGTGGAGATTGTATCCATGACAAGTCCGGATTCAACCGTACGGTCTACAATATGGAAAGACGGCATGGAATATCGCATCAGCGCATCGAAGAACGATTTTACCTATATTGAGAACGGCAATTTAGGGATATCCATCCAGGATATGGAAAACTTATACAGGTCAATAAAATCAGTAAAAGGACCCTTTCCGAAGCAAGAGTTGGTTGCAGAAAAAGGAATAAGTGATTCAGTTGTTATTAACTGGAACGAATATTTATTGAATTTCAGTGAAGGTGAACGGATAGAGATTCGAATCTTTGACCAGGGAATAGCTTATCGGTACAGAGTAGATAAGGAGAGTGCATCAAATCATATTCTGGGAGAAAAATCTTCTTGGATGATTCCTGCACGTACCCGGGTGTGGTATTTTGAAAGAAATAACCATTGGAAACTGAAATCCTATGCCGGAGAATGGCTGTCGACTACAATAGAGCAACTGACGGCTGACTCGGAGAGAGGGAGTGTACAGGGTAAACCACTGGTCTTCGAGTTTGAAAATGGCACATACGGCCTGTTAGCAGAATCGGGGTTGTTCAATTATAGCGGTATGCGTTATGAGGTATTGCCTGGAAACATGCTAAAAGCAAACTTTTATGAAAATGAGAAAGGATTTACACTCGAAGGAAACGTCAGTTCACCGTGGCGGTTAGCATTTGTTGCCGATGATCTTACCCAACTGGTCAATTTACAGAGCATTGTAACGTCTCTGAATCCCGAAGCAGATACTGAATTGTTCGCAGACAGAAGTTGGATCAAGCCAGGAAGATCCGTGTGGAGTTGGTGGTCTAACTCTACAGGTACTCCTGAAATACAAAAACAAATGGTTGATTATGCTAAAGAGCTGGATTTTGAATACGTTTTGATCGATGCCGACTGGGAATTATGGCGAAATAAATGGGATTCCTTAGCGGATATTTGTCAATATGGGAAAGATAGTGACGTGAAGACTTGGGTCTGGAAACATTCCAACGAGCTAAACTTCTCTCGCGATGACTATGTCGTAATACAGAATTTCATGGACAGCCTGGTACAGGTAGGAGTTGCAGGCATAAAGGTGGACTTCATGAATGGAGAAGACAAGACCTTGATTGACTTTGACGAAGCAGTCCTGCGACATGCCGCAAAACGAAAACTTTTGGTAAACTTTCACGGCATACAAACAGCTACTGGTGAAGTAAAAAGATATCCAAACGAACTTACTCGCGAAGGTATACGTGGCCTGGAACTGAATGTCCACTCCGAAGGACCGATTACAGCATCTCATAATGCGGCATTGCCTTTCACCCGTTTTGTACTTGGCCACGGTGATTATACTCCTTTAACTTTTACTGCTGTAGGAGAAACCACCTGGGCACACCAGTTAGCCACATTGGTATTGTTCACTTCGCCGCTGCAGGTAATTGCAGAAAATCCGGAAATTTTATTGAAACACCCTGCCGTAAAGGACGCTTTGCCTTTGATTAGACAAATACCTACGGTATGGGACGAAACGGTTGTATTATCGGGAAGCAAAATCGGTGAATTGGCTATCATGGCAAGACGGAAAGGCGACGATTGGTACATTGGTGTACTGAACGGGGGGGAGAGAAAGAGTGTGGAGATTGACTTAACAACGATTGGCACCTCATACAAGAATGCGGTATTGTACCGTGATGCTCCTACTCGTATCCCTAATCCAATCTCCAGAAATTTCAATTCAAGGAATCAGCATTACAGCGAAATGATAACGCCTTTTGTAATGGAAAACATTCAAATATCCGATAATAAGTTTCTGGTAGATGTCGGTGAAAATGGGGGAGCTGTATTGGTTTTAACAGATAAATCGCAAGTGTTGAACAATTGAAATACGGCAATGAATGCGTTTTGCATATCTATGCATACCAACTCGGATATCGAATCCGGGAGATGAGGCAAAATAAGGTATAAATGGATGTGAGGTGTGTAAAGAAAGAATAAATTGAATTAACAAAGAAGATGCTCAAAAAACAACTGTTATCTAAATGTCTTCTTCTATAAATTAGATCATATGCAAAACAGACGCGAGTTTCTAAAAAAAATGGCCATAGGCACTGTTGCCTTGAATTCGGCCACTTCCCTGCTCCATGCAGCAGGAAGCAAACCAGCCAAAAACGTGAAATTATCGGTATCACCCAACTCTTTTATCAATATCGGCCTGATCGGCAAGGGAGGCATGGGAACCTCAGACACCCTTACCGCATTAACGGTTAAAGGCGTTAAGCTTGTTGGGGTTTGTGACTTGTACGATAAACGGTTAAAAGATGCCAAGGCGCAATGGGGAAATGAAATTTTCGTTACGAAAGATTACCGGGAAATTCTTCTGCGGAAAGATATCGACGCGGTAATTATTGCTACTCCCGACCATTGGCATCAGCCGATTGCCATTGAAGCGATGAAGGCCGGGAAACACATCTATTGCGAAAAACCAGTCATCCATAAGCTGGCAGAAGGAAAAGGCCTGATCGAAGCGCAGAAAAAAAGCGGAGTCCTTTTCCAGGTAGGCAGTCAGGGCATGGCCTCCCTGGGAAACAGGGCAGCCCGGTTGCTGATTCGGCAGGGAATTATCGGAGCGGTCAATTTTGTTGACGGGCAGTTCACTTCAGCTCCGGGCATGCTAAATGCCTTTACCGCACCCGATGATGCCTCTGAAGAAACAATCTGGTGGAGCCGTTTTCTGGGAAACGCGCCTAAAATCCCATTCAACCCCCACCATTTTTTTGAATGGAGAAACTGGAAAGATTATGGTACGGGCATAGCAGGAGACCTGTTTGTACATGTCCTCTCAAGCATTCACTATATCATGGATGCAATAGGCCCGGAAAAGGTATATACCACCGGAGGAATACATCACTATACCGACGGTTCACGAGATACGCCCGATATCATGCTGGGATATTTCGATTATCCCGACAGGAATAACACAGGAGCTTTTACGGTGCAGCTGGGAGCCAATTATGTGGATGGCGTATCCAAAAAGTGGGGAAGCATGGATTTCAGGATTGTCGGCTCAAAAGGTTCATTGGACGTGGGCTGGGATAAAATTGTACTGAAAACAACCGGGGATGTCAATACCAAAGATTTTGAAGCATTGGGGGAATTGGGACAGGAGTTTGATGCTCCCCGGAAAGTATCCTCCCGTGAGTATGTTTTCAATGCGAAAAAAGGGTACAAAGGAGGACATTATGACCATCATTTCAATTTTTTCAATGGAATCAGGAACAATACACCGTTGACGGCAGACGTCCTCTTCGCAGTCAGAACTGCAGCACCTGCACTGCTGAGTTACGAAAGCCATTTACGCAACGAAGCAATCAAATGGGATGCTCAGAAACTCAAAATAAGAAAATAGATAAGCTGCAAAAAATTATTAGCCGCAAGATTTAAGTGTTTTTGTAACACTTGTGAAGATTTAATTAATATTTTTGCACTATCAAACATAAAGAAACATAACATGAAAAGAACAATTCCTCTGATCCTGATGTCCCTGATCGTATGCGGTAGACCGACCGCCGGCATGCTATCTGCCCAGGAGCAGTCAGACCGTTATGCGGAGATCATCAACCCTAAACTGTTGCACATCAACCGCGAAGAGCCGCGGTCAACATTCTCTTCATTCACAGATCTAAAGGAAGCCCTTGCTGCCGGTTACATATCCAAAGGAAGCGATGTGGTGCTACTGAACGGGAGTTGGAAGTTTCATTACACCGACCGGTTCAGTCAACGCCCTAAAGAAGGCTTTCAGAAGGCTGATTTTGACGACAGCGGATGGAACGATATCCGGGTGCCGGGCAACTGGGAGGTGCAGGGATTTGGTGTTCCCATTTATGTGAATACCACCTACGAATTCACCTCTCCGGGCCACACACCCTACTGGGATAGGCCCAATCCCCCACTCGTTCCGGAAGAATTCAACCCCACGGGAACCTATCGGAAAACATTTACCCTTCCCTACAACTGGCAGGAAAAGGAGATCATCCTCGTTGCAGATGCAGCCAGAGGAGCAGCCTACTACTACCTCAACGGGGAGTTCGTCGGCATGAACAAGGAGGGCAAGCTACCGGCACGATTCAACGTGACCGATCAGGCAAAAGCGGGAGAAAACGTGCTGGCGGTACAGATTCACCGCTGGAGCAGTGGTTCCTACCTGGAGTGTCAGGACTTCTGGCGGCTCTCGGGGTTTGACCGCGATGTCTACCTCTATGCCCGTCCCAAGCTACACCTGGCGGATATCTTCGCTCATCCGGGCCTCGATGCCAGCTACACCAACGGACAGTTTGCGCTCGATATCACCGTAGCTTCCCCCGAAGGGAACACCCGCCCATTCACTCTCACCTACACCCTGTCGGACGAAGCCGGCAAAAAAGTGGCCGGCGGATCCCTCACTGAAAAAGTTTCCGAAAGAGCATCCGTTCGCTTTGAAGAGATGATACCCGGCGTGAAAAAGTGGAGCGCCGAGACACCCCACCTCTATACGCTAGCCGTTGAGCTGATGGATGAAAAGGGAAGCACCCTCGAAGCGACAGCCCTGAAAGTAGGTTTCCGTACAGCAGAAATTAAAAACCGCCAGTTCCTAGTGAACGGGCAGCCAATACTGTTGAAAGGGGTGAACCTGCATGAACACAACGAACATACCGGCCATTACGTCACCGAAGAGTTGATACGCAAAGATTTCGAACTGTTCCGCAAATACAACGTCAATGCCGTGCGTACCAGCCACTACCCGCAACCGGAACTCTTCTACAGGCTGGCTGACGAATACGGGATCTACGTGATCGACGAGGCCAACATCGAAAGCCACGGGATGGGATACAACCTCCGAAAAGGAGGTACGCTGGGAAACAACCCGCTCTTTCTGGAAGATCACCTGAGCCGCACCTCCGGCATGGTGGAACGGGATAAGAACCACCCCTGCGTCATCACCTGGTCACTGGGCAACGAGGCTGGTAACGGATACAATTTCTACGAGACCTATCGCTGGATCAAAAGCCGCGACACCTCCCGCCCCGTGCAGTACGAACGGGCTGTAATGGAGTGGAACAGCGATATCTTCGCACCGATGTACTCCGATCCCGATGAGATCGAGCGGTACGCCAACGATCCCGCATCCGACCGCCCCCTTATCCTCTGTGAGTACGCTCATGCCATGGGAAACAGCCTGGGCAACTTCACCGAATACTGGGACATCATCCGGAAGTACCCCCTGTTGCAGGGAGGCTTTATCTGGGACTGGGTAGACCAGGGACTGGTGAAGAACGATGAGAAAGGGAACCGTTTCTGGGCCTACGGAGGCGACTACGGGCCAACAGGTACTCCCAGTTCGGGTGACTTCTGCATCAACGGTGTGGTCTTCCCCGACCGGAGCGTGAAACCACATACCGAAGAGATGCGCAAGGTGTACCAACATGTCTGGTTCCGCAATTTCAACCCGGTGGACGGGTCGGTAGAACTCTTCAACGAGCACTTCTTCTCCGATCTGAGTAATTACCAGATTACATACAGCATCAAAACCGAAGGAAAGGAACTGGCCCAGGGGAGGCTGCAGGCAGAAGCAGCTCCACAGGAGGCCGTAAAGGTAGCGGTACCCGGCTGGGCCCGTTACGCCGGACGCAAAGAGCAGCTGACCGTCAACTTTACGGTCACACAGCAGAAGGAGGAACGGCTGATCCCTGCCGGCTGGGTGGTAGCCCGTAACCAGTTTGTGGTCAACGATTACTCTGCCCAGATAACCGGGAAACTGAAAGCAGCCGGAACAGAAGAGACAGAAACCTCGGTGATCGTAAGCGGCCGCCGTTTCAAGGCTGTCTTCGACAAACAGACCGGGCTGCTCACCTCCTACCGGGTGGACGGCACCGAATATATCGAAAACGGTGCTGGTCCCCGTCCCTTCTTCTGGCGGGCTCCCATCGATAATGATTACGGCGCACGGCTTCCTAAAAGGCTCTCCGCATGGAGAGAGGCCAGCTACCGGGAACTCAGGGCGGAAGGCCTGAAGATCACCCGCGGCGAGACAACAACCCTCACCTACCGCTACAGCTACCCCGAAACCGGGGCCAGCAACGAAGTGACTTATACTCTCTATGACAACGGCACCCTCCATATCTCCAACCGGTTCGATGCCACCAACTCAGATACAGAAATGATACCCCGTATCGGTATGCGGATGCAGCTCACAGGAGAGCTGGTGCAAGCGGATTATTACGGCAGGGGCCCCTGGGAGAACTACGCCGACCGAAAAAGTTCCGCCTTCCTCGACCGTTACACATCACCCATCAACGAAATGGTAACCCGCTACGTGTTGCCGCAGGAAAACGGACATCATACCGATACCCGCTGGCTGGCACTAACCCGAAAATCGGGTAATGGACTGCTCTTTGTAGCAGACGACCTGTTTGAGTTCAACGTGTCCAACTACCTGCTGGAGACGATCACCAACGGAGAATCGCTCAACAACGACGCACCGGCAGGAACTGCGCCCCGGAACAAGCATATAAGCGACTACCGTCCGTCGGATGTGGTGGACCTCTTTATCGATCACCGCATGCAGGGTGTGGGAGGGAACAACAGCTGGGGCAAGCTGCCGCTGGAAGAGTACCTGATCCGCCCGGGTGAAGCTTCGGCCACCTACGGTTTTACGCTGATACCCATCAGGAACAGGAAAGAGGTTGAACGCCATATTTTAAGTTCTTCAACCGAAAATTAACTATCTTTGGCATTAAACTACAAAAGAGATATGAGAATCGCGAAAATAATTTCCCGGTATGCCCTCGGTGTTTTTCTAGGGTTACCGGTCCTTACAGCTGTGGCGTGTAACAACAACCGTCCGGAAAAAGAGTGCATCACCTTCGAAGAGATGAAAGACCCCACCAACGACACCCTGTCCGACTGGTCGCACGTAACTGCGGGATTGCACGCCTCGTTCATCTCTGTTGATGACAAACTGCCCAAATCCGTGGCACCGGAGATCACCCTCGTCAACAACGTGAAAATTTCCGGATGGAAAGGCGAGAAAGTGTCCGCCCAACTGCTGCTCTGGACTGCCGAGGATATCGACCAGGTAGAGTACGCGTTTAACGACTTCAAGACTGAAGGGAACAGCCTGCCCGCATCTGTAGCACAAGCCCGGTTCGTCCGTTATGTCATGACCGATGAGTTCGGCCCGGGCTGCGGGCACCGCCAACCGGGCGACTTCCCTGCTTCGCTGGCGCCGGACATGCTGGATAACCTGGAATGCTTTAACCTGGATGCAAAAACCGTCAGGCCGCTATGGATCACCTTTGACATCCCTTCCGATGCTACGGCCGGAAACTACAAGGGAGAACTTACCATCTACGCCCGGGGCCAGTCACCCCATAATTTCGAGATCGAACTGGAAATCGTTGACCGGCTGTTGCCCGAGCCGTCAGAATGGAGCTACCACCTCGACCTGTGGCAGCACCCGTCAGCCGTAGCCCGTGTACACAACCTGGAGCTGTGGAGCGACGCCCATTTCGAGAAAATGAAACCGTTGATGCAGATGCTGGCCGATGCGGGACAAAAAGTGATTACTGCTACCCTGAACAAGGACCCCTGGAACAACCAGTGCTTTGATGCGTATGCCGACATGATTGTCTGGACGAAGAACAAAGACCGGAGCTGGAGTTTCGACTATACCGTTTTCGACCGTTGGGTACAGTTCATGATGGATCTGGGCATCAATAAGATGATCAACTGCTACTCTCTCCTTACCTGGAATAACCAGCTGCACTACAACGATATGGAGAAAGGCGAGCTGGTTACCGTAGAGCTGAAGGCGCAGTCGAAAGAGTATGAAGAGCTGTGGGGAGTGTTCCTGAAAGACTTTACCCGTCACCTCCGGGAAAAGGGATGGCTGGAAAAGACCAATATCGCGATGGACGAACGTGGGCCTGCCGATATGAAGGCAGCCCTTAGAGTGTTGGAACTCTATGCACCCGAGCTGGGTGTTTCGCTTGCGGATAATCACAAGAGTTACCGCGAATATCCGTGGATAAAAGATATTTGCGTGGGTGCCGGCAACAAGGTAAGCCGTGAAGAGATCGAGGCACGAAGAGCAAAAGGGCTTACCACCACTTACTACGTCTGTTGTGCCGATAAATTTCCCAACATGTTTACTTTCTCCCCCTCGGCAGAATCGGTATACGCAGCCTGGTATGCGGCTGCCCTCGATTTAGACGGATTCCTGCGCTGGGCCTATAACTCCTGGGTAGAGAACCCGCTGACCGACTCCCGTTTCCGGACCTGGCCGGCAGGAGACACCTATTTCGTGTATCCCGATGCCCGAAGCTCCATCCGGTTTGAACGGCTGGTGGAAGGGATTCAGGACGCGGAAAAAATCCGGGTACTGCGGAAAAAGTACACCGGAGAGAACACGCCCGAATCCCTGAAGAAGCTGGCGCAGCTAGAAGAGGCGATTGCCGGGTTCGGCACGCTGGAACCTTCAAGCGACTGGCAGAAGAGATTGAGCGACGCCAAGAGGTTGCTGAACACGCTTTAGAACGTGACGTAAAAATGAAAAAGTACAACACGGTAATCCGCACAACGTGGGCCGGCATCGGCTCACTGGCCCTGCTGACCGCCTGCCAAAATAAAAACGAGGAGCCCCGGCAGCCGAACATTATTTACATCATGAGCGACGACCATGCCTATCAGGCAATCAGCGTTTACGGATACGGACTCAACCGGACACCCAATATCGACCGGCTGGCGAAGGAAGGTGCCCTGTTTACCCGATCGACCGTCACCAACTCCATCAGCGCCCCGAGTAGGGCTGTATTACTAACGGGCAAGCACAGTTTTGTCAATGGCAAGGTGGACAACGTGCAGCCGTTCGACTGGGACCAGCCCAACTTCCCGAAGCTCATGCAGGCCAACGGCTACCAGACAGCCATGATCGGTAAGATACACCTCGACGGTATCCCCCAGGGATTTGACTTCTCCATGGTGTTGCCCGGACAAGGCCAGTACTACAATCCCGACTTCCTGATCAACGGAAAGAAGATCCGAAAGGAAGGGTACTGCACCGATATCATCACCGAAGCTACCCTCAACTGGCTGAAAAACAAACGGGATCCCGGGAAGCCGTTCTGCGTGCTCTATCACCAGAAAGCACCGCATCGTAACTGGCAGCCGGCACCGGAGTACCTCAACCTCTTCGACGACGTCACCTTTGAGCCCCCCTCCACTTTCTTCGACAATTACGAAGGGCGGGGAAGGGCCGCAAAGGAGCAGGAGATGCAGGTCCACGGGCATGCTACGTGGGGCCACGATTTTAAAATGATCGTGGATCCGCAGGGCGACAGCACCGGATTTCACCTTGAGCTCGAGCGGTTTACGCCGCAGCAACGCGAAAAGTGGCTGGCAGCCTATACACCCAAAAACGAAGCGTTCAAAGCCAGTTACCCCCACCTCACCGACGAACAGATTGCCCGATGGAAGTACAACCGATACATCAAAGATTACCTGCGCACCATCCAATCGGTGGATGACGGCGTGGGCCAGCTACTCGACTACCTGGAAGAGGCCGGGTTGTCGGAAAACACTATTGTGGTGTACACCTCCGACCAGGGATTTTACCTGGGCGAACACGGGTGGTTCGACAAGCGGTTCATGTATGAAGAATCGTTCCGGACACCGTTATTGATCCGCTATCCCAAAGAGATCAGGCCCGGCACCGTTGTCGACAAACTTGTTCAGAACCTAGATTTTGCACCTACCCTCCTCGATTATGCCGGCATCACTCCACCGGAAGAGATGCAAGGGGAAACGTTCCGGGAGCTGGTTGCCGGAAAAACCGACGAGTGGCGCGACGCGGTCTATTACACCTATTACGAGTATCCTTCGGTACACATGGTGAAGCGCCATTACGGCGTGGCTACTGAACGATACAAGCTGATGCATTTCTATTACGACATCGATGAATGGGAACTGTACGACCTGCACACAGATCCGATGGAGTTGAGGAATGTCTACAACGATCCCGGTTATGCCGGTGTGCGCGAAACGATGCACAAGAAACTGGAGGAGCTGCGGAGACAGTACGGGGATAGCGATGAGCTGGACAAAAAGTTTCTGAAAGAATACCTCGAGCATCAAAATTAATGCATATGAAAACAACGATCCTTTTACTGATCTTCTTCCTCACCCTCTTTCACAGCGGGGCACAACCCGTTTCTCTGCAGGAGGGCAACCGATTTCCCCAGAGGGAAAACACCCGCAGGATCATGAGTTACAACATCCACCACGGCAGGGGAATGGACGACACAGTCGATATCGAACGCATCGGAAAACTGATCCTCGCTGTCAACCCGGAAGTGGTCGGCCTGCAGGAGGTGGACAGCATGACGAACAGGAGCGGCAACATCGATATTATCCGGCTGCTCTCCGAGCAGACCGGGATGTACGCTACCTTCGGCTACTCCATCCTGCACGACGGAGGAAAATACGGCAACGGCATGCTGACTCGGGAAAAACCGGCGGCGGTGAAGAAAATCGACCTGCCCGGAGCCACTGAAGCCCGCACAGCGCTCATCGTAGAACTTGAAAAGTATGTGGTGGTCAACACCCACCTTTCCCTCACCGGGGAAGAGCGACTGCAATCGGTGAAAATCATCACCGAAGCCGTGAGCGGCTACAACAAACCGGTCTTCCTGATCGGGGATTTGAACGCAACCCCCGACTCGGCCCCCATCGAATTCCTGAGAAAAGGATGGCAGATACTTTCCAACCCCAAACAACCCACCTCACCCTCAGTCAATCCGCTCAACACGATCGATTATATATTTGGATACACAGCCAAAGGAGAGACCTACGCCAGGTACAAGGCCGAGGTGGTGGATGAACCGGTGGCATCCGACCACCGTCCCCTGTTCGCCGATATACGCCTCAAGACACCTGCATCGGAGGTGATGCGTACCATCCCTTACCTGCAAAATCCGGGAAGCGACGAGATGACCGTTATGTGGCTTACCCATGTTCCGGCGCGAAGCTGGGTGGAATACGGTACCGACAGTACCCGCCTGCAACGGGTGCGACCCTTCCTCGAAGGAGTGATGGTAGCAAACAACAAGATCCACCGCGTACACCTGAGCGGCCTCCGCCCTGGCACGAAGTACTATTACCGGGTTGTCTCGCAGGAAATCACCCGCTATTCCAGTTACTATAAGGAGTTCGGTGATACGGTCCGGTCCGACCTGAAAACGTTTACCACCTGGAACGATAAAGCGCGGGATTTCCGGGTTATCGTCTACAACGACCTCCACAGCAACATGACGATGTTCCACAAGTTGCACGCGCTGGTAGAGGAGAAGCCGTACGATCTGGTTATCTTCAACGGCGATTGCTTCGATGACGTGGAAGTCGAGGGAGATATCGTGAACCGGTTGCTCGCCTACACGCCCCGCATTAAAAGCGATGAGGTGCCCTCCGTCTTTATTCGGGGGAACCACGAAACACGGGGCGAATACTCCCTACACCTGTGGGATTACCTCGGGAGAATGAGAGGCCGTTCCTACAGTGCTTTTTCCCTGGGGGACACCCGCTTTGTCCTTCTTGACTGCGGGGAAGACAAACCCGACAGCCACGAGGTCTATTACGGCATGAACGACTTCACGCAACACCGGATCGATCAGGCCAACTTTCTGAAAGAGGAACTGGAGTCCGGAGCCTTTACCCAAGCAACCAAACGGATACTGATCCACCACATTCCCATTTTCGGGGTGAACCCCGGCAGCTTTTCGCCCTGCTCCGACCTCTGGATACCGGTACTGAAAGGTGCACCGTTCGATATCTCCCTCAATGCCCATACTCACCGCTTCCGGGTGATCGAGAAAGGCGAAGCGGGAAATAACTTTCCCGTCATCATCGGAGGAGGGAACAAGGAGCCCGATGGCACGGTGATGGTCCTCGAGAAGAAAGGTGACAGGCTGACCGTTGAAGTGATCAATGCCTCGGGGGAGAGATTGCTTAAAAGAGTGCTCCCGGTAACCGACTAGACAGACATGACTATGAAAAATCATCAAAAACTGTTGCTGGGTGTATTGCCGGCAACCCTGGGGAGCATCCTACCTGCAGCATCCCAACCGGAAAAAGATCAAGCCGGGGCAAACCGGCCCAATATCCTGTGGATCTCTACCGAAGATTTCAGCCCCCACCTGGGGTGTTACGGCGATGAACTGGCCAGGACCCCCAACATAGACCGGCTGGCAGCAGAGGGAATACGTTATACCCATGTGTTTACAACTGCAGCAATCAGCGCTCCCTGCAGAGCTGGCATCATAACGGGCATGTATCAGACCTCCATCGGATGCATGCACATGAGAACAACGAGCTATCGCCGCTCCGTTGAGAACCCCGTTGAGTTCACAGCGGTCCCCCCGCATTACGTCAAAGCTTTTACCGAATACCTAAGGGCAGGCGGATACTATTGCACCAACAATAGCAAGACCGACTATCAGTTTGCCAAAGATCCTGTGCCGGAAAGCATCTGGGATGAGTGCGGCAATCAGGCCCACTACAAAAACCGCCCGGAAAAAGACCAACCTTTCTTCGCAGTATTCAACTATACGGGAACCCACGAGAGCCAGAACTGGGACATTTCACGGGTGAAGACCAATCCCGACAAGGTGAAGGTTCCTCCTTACTATCCCGATACCGACATTGTCCGGCGCAACCTTGCCAGGATGTACGACAATACCGCTCGACTCGATTCGGTCGTAGGCAGGCTGCTGGACGAACTGGAGAAAGAGGGGTTGGCGGACAACACCGTAGTCTTTTTCTGGGGAGATCACGGCGACGGACTCCCCCGGGCCAAAAGGTGGTTGTACGATTCAGGGTTAAACATCCCGCTAATCATCCGTTTTCCCGGCAGGCGGGATGCGGGATCGGTCAACGACGACCTGATCTCGGCCATCGATCTCGGCCCGACGGTTCTCTCGCTTAGCGGCATCCCCGTCCCCGTTCACATGCAGGGACTGCCCTTTCTGGGGCCACAGGCCGGAGCCCCCAGGGAGTATGTCTTCGCAGCACGCGATCGGGTGGATGAGTCGTACGACATGATGCGCTCCGTCCGCAACAAGAAATACCTCTACATCCAAAACTACTACCCCAATGAGCCTTTCGCTATTTGGGTTCCCTACCTCAACCGGATGCCGATCATGCAGGAAGTGATGCGCCTCAATGCGGAAGGCAAGCTGACCGTTCACCAGAAAAAATGGATGGCAGACAGCCGGCCGCCGGAAGAGCTCTACGATGTGGAGGCTGACCCTTTCCAATTGAACAACCTGGCCGAAAACCCGGAATACAGGGGAGTGCTCGATGAGATGCGCCTCCAACAAAAGCGGTGGAGAGAGGAAACCAACGACATGGGGTTACTCAACGAGTCGGAAATGATTGAGCAAATGTGGCCTGGCGGGAAACAACCGGTAACGGATAAGCCCTACTTCGTTGTGAATGCGGAAGAGGACCGGGGATTGAAAAACTACCGGGAAGGAGGGACCTACACACTCCCGATGTCCTTGTCGTTCTATTGCCCCACACAAGGTTCTTCCATAGTGTATACTACAGAAGAAGGCGATTCTCCTCGCTGGAAGCTGTATGCCGGGAGTCTCAGGCTGACAGAGGGGACGCATACCATCCGGGTAAAGGCCGTCAGGTACGGATACAGATCCAGTGAAGAACTGACGGGAAAATTTACGATTTTACCTCGTAGAAACCCCTGAGCATCCCTTTTCACCTTTTAAGCCATCCCATGAACCCCTTCTTTATTTTTCAAATTCTTTACTAAAGTTATCTCCGATCTAAATATTTACACTAAATTTGCACGCAATGTAATCAGGATATTATGATTTAACCCTCTATATATCAGATGTCAATATTAAATCAGTCCTTGTTTAGTGCCGGTCTGGAAAGAATAAAGGGGAAAAATCAGACAGGGCCTGACAATATATATGTGTATAATTATTTATAGAGAAAACAGCAGAAATGTTCCCGATCTAATCTCTTTTTGTTAATGTATGATGAGGCGCAAATATTAGACCAGTTGAAAGAAGGAAACGAAGATGTTTTTTTGTTTGTGTTTCGTAGATATTACAAGGATCTGGTTTTGTTCGCCGGAACAATTCTTTCCAATAGAAGGGATATTTGTGAGGATATCGTACAGGATGTTTTCCTGGATCTTTGGAACCGTCGTAGTAGCATCAGTATCAAGACTTCTCTTAAAGGCTTTCTCCTGCAATCTGTCCGAAATGGATGCCTGGACGAATTACGGCACGGTAAAGTTGTCAGGGCCCACGTTGACTATGTTTCATTTTTAGGGAACGATACTGACTCTTTGACTGAACAATATATCTTGTACTCAGATTTGGAATCCCGTTTAAAAGAAGGATTGAGCGCAATGCCCGAAGAATATCGTCAAGCATTTGAGTTAAACCGGATTTACGGATTAAAGTATAAGGAGATTTCGGCCGGCTTGCATGTGTCTGAAAGAACTATTGAAGAAAGAATAGGAAAAGCGTTAAAATTCCTGCGTCATTATTTAAGAGACTTTTTTCTATGGATATCATTTTTACTTTATTTATAGTTTCATGATGTGGAAAAGAGAAGATGAAACGTCTTATCAATACAGAAAATAACCGTTGAACGGGTTCATTAAGCAAGAGCTAAGGTGATCGTTCATCCGACGGATGATTTGCCGAGCGAAAAAAATGTCGAATGAGTTTCAACGATTTTATGATAAAAAAAGAACTGAAATTGGAACGAGATATAGAAATATTAATTGTCAGGTCTTTCAACGGGACCATCACTTCTGAAGAGAAAGAGCGATTGGCTGTTTGGTGCAACGAAAGTGCAAAAAACAGACAAGCTTTTGCTCAATTAAAGAATATCTGGGATACGACACACCCTGCATTTCCCGCTCAAGATATTCGTATCGATCGGGCAGAAGCAAAAATACTGAGAGAAATAAGAAAAGGAAAGAGAGGGCAAACTCGCTTTCTTGTGTGGTGGCAACGGGCAGCGGCAGTCATCGTCATTCCGTTGTTGTTAATTTCCTTGTATCTATTTTTTAATCGTCAATCCAAGGAAGAGCTCATTGATTCACGACAAGAGATCATTGCGCCTAAAGGCACCTATACGCAAATAACCCTACCCGACGGATCCACGGTTTGGCTCAATTCCGGCAGCAAGCTATCTTATTCCATCCCTTTTGAAAAAACCAAACGGGAAACCTTCCTGGCAGGCGAAGCATTCTTTGATGTAAAGGCTAACCGGGAATCCCCCTTTATTGTTGTCGCCGATGGCATCAGTATCACGGCTACCGGAACGAAATTCAATGTGGATGCCTACCCTTCCGACACACTACGGACAATCACCCTGGAAGAAGGCCATGTTTTCATCGAATCACCTCAACAGCACAAAAAAACGGAAATGGATATTAACCGGCAATTTGTATGGAACACAAATACCAACCGGCACGATGTGTATACCGTGGATGCTTCACTGTACGGCAAATGGAAAGAAGGAATTCTTATTTTCAGGGATGAAACCCTCGAAAATATCTTTAAAAGAGTGGCCAGAACCTTTAATGTGGATATTTCCATAAAAGATCCTGCATTAGCAAAACAACGTTACAGGGCTACCTTTGAACAGGAATCGTTAGACGAAATACTTGAATTGTTGCGGATGTCTGCTCCTATCCGTTATAGTTTCAACGGGGATAAGCGGAACCCAAAAAAAATAATTGAGGTATCCCAGAATTAGTAGCGGAAAATATAAACAAATTTTATCCCATATTCGATTTTTTTCACTTTCGGATGTGGGATTTCTTTTTTGAAACGTCTTAGATACAGAAGCACGTTAATTTTACTTTAATCATTTCAAAAAAAACATGTATGATAAATTTTAAAAGAAGGAACGCATTTCGTCCTATTATTGTCTTTCTGTGTATGCTTTTTGGATCGCATTTCGCAGGATTCCAGGCACAAGCGCAGATTAGCCTTTCGTTAGATTTACAAAACGTACCGTTGGAACAAGTATTTTCGGCTATCGAGGCCAGAACAAGTTACCGCTTTTTATACAACAAAGAACTGGTAGAGGTAACCCGCAAAGTAAGTGTAAATGTACAGAACAAGGATTTGAGTGTTGTTTTATCGCAATTGTTTACCGGAACGGATATTACATACACCCTGAAAAACAAGCAGATTGTCCTGAACCGAACCTCAGAAAAACAAAGTCAACCCATTAAAACACTAAAAAAAGTTACCGGAAAAATAGTGGATGAAAAAGGAGAGCCCATTATAGGGGCAAATATCGTTGAAGCCGGAACCACCAATGGGACCGTTACAGATGTGGATGGAGAATTTTCGTTGGATATTGAAGATAACGCCCAAATTAACATTTCTTACATCGGTTATCACACAAAGGAGATGTCTGCAGAGGGAAAAAATACTTTTAACATTGTACTTATAGAAGATACCCAGGCATTGGAAGAGTTAGTCGTTGTAGGATATGGCGTACAGAAGAAGGCAAATCTAACGGGAGCCGTATCGTCTGTTCGATTTGACGAAGCATTGACGGGCCGTTCTTCGTTGAACTTGTCTTCCGCATTAACCGGCTTAAGTGCCGGGCTCAACATTTCCCAGATGTCGGCCACTCCAGGTGCGGAGGACTTAAACATCTTCGTAAGGGGTAAGGGAACTATGAACGACGCATCGCCTCTGATTATTATTGATGGGGTGCCGGGAGCATTGAATGATGTAAATCCCAGTGATGTGGAGAGTGTTTCCGTTTTAAAAGATGCATCTTCCTCTTCAATTTATGGTTCAAGGGCTGCCAACGGTGTTATCCTGGTTACCACCAAACGGGGTGTTGAAGGTAAAGTTAATGTCGTTTACAATGGATATATGGGATGGCAGAGTGCTGCAAAAGAGATCGAGTTCATCAATGATATGGCAACACATATGGAATTAGTTAACGAATCGGAAAGACGTGAAAAATACCCTGTCAGTTTGATCGACAACTGGAGGAAAGAAGCCGAATCAGGCAACATCTTATATCCTAATACAGATTGGTATGATGAGATTTTAAACACCTCTGTTTTGACCGAGCATAACCTGACAGCAAGAGGCGGTAGTGAAAAAGGCAAATTTTACTTATCCCTCGGTTATTTGGATAATAAAGGAATTATTGACAATTCGGGTTATACCAAATATTCATTCCGGTTAAGTGCCGATTCAAAAATATCCAATGGATTGGAGCTAGGGGGAACCGCCTTTGGAACCTGGTCGGATAGGGATCCTATTGATGTAACGAGTTTCTTTAACAATATCAGGAATACCACCCCGGGCGTCATCCCCAAATATACGGACGGGCGTTATGGCGGCGAGATGTTTGAAGGGCTTCCCCAAGGGTCAAATCCGCGTGCATATATAGATAATATCCGGGGAAACTATGAAAGGCAGAAACTAGGATTAAAGTTTTATGTAAAAACAAAATTCTTACATTTCTTTGATTGGGAAAACAGTCTGGGTTTTAACTACGATAACCGCCGTAATTGGGAATATACCCGCCCATATGCTTTGTGGAATTTACAAACGGATTTTGAATACCAAAAGAAGCCGAGCATCAACAGCCTATTCAACGGAAACAGAAGGGATTACTCAATGATTTTTAACTCTCTTTTACGCTTTAACACCTCTTTTCTGGACCATCACCACCTGACGGCATTGGTCGGATTCGATCAACAATACAACCGGATGGATAAATTCGATGCAAAGAAAAACGACATATTGGGGGATGATGCCATATACATCATGGATGTAGGCGTCAATCTTGAATCGATTACCGGATCCGGGACAGACGACGCCCTTCAGTCTTATTTTGGACGTATTAATTACGATTACAAAAACAAGTACCTGCTTGAGATAAATTCCCGGTATGACGGATCATCGAGGTTTGCGAAAGAGAACCGATGGGGTTTCTTCCCATCATTCTCGGCCGGTTGGAGATTAACGGAAGAACCTTTTGCCCAATCATTAAAAACAGTTTTTGATGATATTAAATTAAGAGGATCGTGGGGGAAACTGGGGAATAACAGAATTGGAGATTATACTTATCAAGTGGTGTATGGCTCTTTTCTTTACCCGTTTGGCAACCAGCTTCAACAAGGGGTAGCCCCGATTGAAATCGCAAACAGCAAAATAAAATGGGAAACTACAACCATTACTAATGTAGGGATAGACTTGCTTCTGTTAAAGAGCAGATTATCGTTAAGTGCCGAATATTATGATAAGATCACGAGCAACATATTAACTAAAATTCCCATTCCTCTGGTAATGGGGAACTTCCTACCTCCCTGGCAAAATATAGCCGAGATGGAGAACAGGGGTTTCGAACTTCAATTAACCTACCTGGGCAATATCGGAAAGGATTTTTCTTACAATATCGGAGGAAATTTGTCAACCGTGAATAATAAGGTGATAAAGTTCAATGGCGAAAAATCAATTGACGGAACTACAATCACAACTGAAGGAAAATCACTCAATAGCTACTATTTGCTCGAATTTGACCATATCCTACAAGACCAGGCTGAAATAGACAAGTTATTAGCAGATGGATATAAATTTGGGACTTATGTCGGAGGAACTCCCTCACCCGGTGACATGCTGTATAAAGACGCCAATAATGACAAAATATTTAATGATGAGGATCGGGTTATTAAAGATTATTCTCCCCTTCCAAAAATGACGTACGGAATAGACCTCGGAGCAGCATACAAAGGTCTGGACTTTAATCTTGTGGGACAAGGCGTCAGTGGCGTAAAAGGGTATTGGGGGAATGATGGTTTTAATACTTTCAATATCAATGAAGGTTTCTTGTTGCGAAAAGAGATCTTAAACCGTTGGACTCCCGAAAAAAAATCGACAGTTTATCCCCGTTTGTTAACATCGGGATCTTCACTTAATACCGCCTATAGCGATTATTGGTTATACAATACCTCCTATTTCAGAATTAAATCCTTACAGGTAGGTTATACTTTACCAACAAAAATAACGTCCAAGCTTTTCGTCGACCGGCTAAGGATATATACAAACCTGGAAAATTATCTCACGTTTACCCGTTTTGAAGGATACAATCCGGAAAATCCGAACATGTCTTATCCTTTGATGAAGCAGTGGGTGATTGGTCTAAATATAACATTATAAAAAAAGAGTCATGAAAAATAAAAAGAATATAAAAATATTAGTTCTACTGGCTGTTTGTATTTTGTCTTCTTGCAATGATTTTCTTGATCGAAATTCATTAGTGGGATTATCTGAAGGAAACTTTTGGAAGTCGCAGGAAGATGCGATTATGGGCATTAATTCGTTGTATCACGCCAACCGTGAATTTACCAATAGCATAGTAATGTATGGCATGATGGACGATTTTACCGATATTTCTTATCAGTCATGGTCAACAGGCCTCACTACGGGAAATTTTCCGGCTAATGCTTCTTTTTATGCCAACTCGTGGGGCATATTCTATAAAGGTATTTACCGGGCAAACACAGCGATAAAGCATATACCGGAAATTGAGATGAGTGAGGACATCAAGAAACGCACCTTGGGAGAAGCGTTGTTTCTGAGGGGGTATTTCTATTTTAAGCTCTGGGACTTTTTTGGCGAAGTTCCTCTTTATGACTCCCCCATGAATGTTGACGAAGCCTATAAGGCACGTAATACAAATGAGGAGGTGTATGAATTTATTGTGCGTGATATGACGGATGCCTATTCATACCTGCCGGAAAGCTATGATCAGACAAATGTGGGACGCGCCACTAAATGGGCCGCGTTAGCTATGAGAGGGAAAGCACATTTATGGGCGAAACAATACGAGAAAGCGGCTGCCGATTTTAAGGAGGTCATGGAAAAAAGCGACCGGAAATTACTGAACAACTATCATGATTTATTTCGTGTAGCGGGGAACAACAACAGCGAAGTCATTTTCGATGTACAATATATCGCAGAAAAGGGACACGGTATCGCAACCGATCGGAACTATGGAAACGCCATGGGGGCGACAACCGGATCACAGCGTACGCGGCCGACACCTAAATTGGTCAATTCCTACGAGATGATAGACGGCACCCCCTTTGATTTTAATAAGTATACCAATGCGGAGGGAGAGACTTTTAACCCTGATAGTCCTGCTGATTGGAAAGACGAAGCCTCGGTAAGAAAATTGTTTGAAAACAGAGACCCCCGTTTGCATCAGTCAATAATAGTTCCCTGGGCAGAATTTGTGGGGAAAAACAGCATTTCACTAACTTACAGATTCCCAGTCGTTAATACCCCTGATGCCTATGTGCCTGTATGGAAAAACGGGAGTTATTCTTGGAGGAAATTTGTTGAAACAGGTTCTGTATATGGTTTGCAGGATAACATGCCTCAAAATTTTCCACTTATTCGCTTAGCTGACGTAATACTGATGTATGCGGAAGCAAAAAACGAAGCCCTCGGCGCTCCTGACCAGTCTGTTTATGATGCTATAAACTCGGTTCGTGCCCGTGCGGGCATGCCCACTATACCTGCAGGACTGGATAAAGCGCAAATGTTCGAAAAAATTCAGCACGAGAGAATGATAGAGTTTTGTGGGGAAGGGCAACGTTATTCAGATATCCGGAGATGGAAGATTGGGAAAGAGGTGGTAGATGGAATTTGGATGACGGAATTTTCCGGAGTAAAAATCCGTCAAAGAGGGTTTCCCGACCATTATTACCTATGGCCCATACCCCAGACAGAAATAGATTTAAATCCTAAATTAACGCAAAATCCGGGCTGGAAATAAGGAGAGCGACGGGTCTCAGATCAATTGCTATCATGGATTTTATTGTGCTCTTTATAGTATCGGATGACACTTATTTTATGGTTCATAAATATGTTTTTTCTACTTTACTTTTGTTATTTCTCAGTGCCTCTTTGTTCTCTCAACAAAAGGGCAACAGCACTGAGTTGTCGCTGACTTCAAAAGAGGCGCGTATTAATCCTAATACCGTTAGGAGAACAAGTAATGACCAATTGTTAGAACTAAAAGATAGCATTAAAAGGGATGCGGAGGGTGAGGTTTGGAGAGAAGCCGATATAACATTTCCCCTTCGTATCCCTCAGGGAGGGAGGTATTTATTGAGCAGTCACGTGAAACGGACCCAGTTTCCCAACGGCCCCGTAAATGATCTGAATATCGAGATACAAATCGGAAATCAGCGCATTACAAAAAGAATTGTATCGGATGCAAGAAATTACACATACCATGTCTTGGGGGATTTTGTAATAACCGAATCTGATTCACTTCTAAGAGTTTGGCTTCCTAAAGGTATCCAGTTTGAAAAGATTGTAGTAAATGAATATTGTCCGGTTACAGTTCCAGAAACGGTTCAAATTTATCAACCTCCCATTGTTCCTCCTGAAGGCCATCCCCGCCTTTGGGTTAACGGAGAGTCGTTACCGGTTGTTAAAGCACGTTTGGACAAAGGTGAAAATCACCGTGTATGGCAACAAGTAAAAAAGGATGCTCTGCAAGAATTCACCTTTCACTTTTATCCGTGGAAAGAGATACCCTATTCTACCGATTTAGAAAAAACGGTGCAAACTAAAGCTTTCTACTATTTGATGACTGATGAAAAAAAGGTTGGGCGGGAAGCGATCAGCATCCTAAAAAATTATTTATCCGTATTGGAATACGGAAATATAAACTATGGAGATATAACCCGAGACATAGGACACACAATCTATGTATCGGCTCTTGTGTACGATTGGTGTAACGGTTTATTGACAAAGCAAGAAAAAAAACAGCTTTATGAACGTATGATGGATTTATCCCGAAAAATGAGTATCGGCTGGCCTCCGTTTAAAGAAAGCATTGTAAACGGACACGCTGCAGAAGCTCAGGTAAATCGTGATTTATTGTCCATGAGTATTGCCATTTATGAGCAAGACCCTATTCCGTACAAATATACATCCTACCTTATTTTAGAAGAACTGGTTCCCATGCGCCGGTTTCAATATCAATCTGCCCGCCCCAATCAAGGAGTAGACTATGGGGCATACCGACATATGTGGGAAATGAATGCGGCCTGGCTCTTTTATAGAATGTCCGGCAGGCAGGTATTCGACGATAACATAAAAAAGCTGCCGCTTTACTGGATGTATATGCGGCTACCCAACGGAAGGCTGTTCCGCGACGGCGATGTGTTCAGAGAGGTAAACCGAATGAAGCCTTATTATTGGGGGCAACCCGAAATGCTGTTGTTGGATTACTGTTATTCTGAGAATGCAATTTTGAAAGCAGAATTTCAACGCCAGGGAGGGATACCCGACAACCCGATCCTCTTTTTGTTGCTGAATAATCCGGAATTGATCCCCTCTGAAGATTACAGTCATTTCCCATTAGCTTTTTCTACGGGAAATGTTACCGGATCCCTCATTTCCCGTACCGGCTGGAATATGAAGCCGGGGAGTGATGACGTAGTGGCTGAAATTAAAGGAGGAGGATATCTTTTTGGGAACCATCAACATGCAGATGCCGGAGCCATACAAATTTATTACCATGGCCTACAGGTCTGTGATTTGGGGCTTTACATCTCATACGGATCGCCTTACGATTTTAATTTCAATAAACGATCCGCCTCCCACAGTATGATGCTCGTTGTTGATCCCGATGAGGCGTTTGGAAATGATCTGCTCAATGACGGCGGAACCCGATTTAACCAGCGGAGTCCTAAGTCGGTTTTTGATACGCTACATGATCCTTGGTTCAGTAACGGTGTTGTCCTTGCCTCAAACATAGAACATAAGAACAATAGCTTTCAGTATAGCTATTTTAAGGCCGACCTTACCCATGCCTATTCATCCAAAGTTAGAAACTACACCAAAACATTCTGCTTTGTGAATACAGGGAATAAGCAGGTGCCTGCCTTTATTGTAGTATTGGACAATATCACTTCTTCAAACGCCGATTTTAAAAAATTCTGGAAAATAAATACAATAAAAGAACCTCTTATTTCCGATTCTTCCATTCTACTGCACAATAGGGAAGAGACCGGACCTACCGGATGGACTCATATTAAAACATTACTGCCTGCAAAAGCAAACCGGAAGACGGTGTATTGGAACAGCCAGGATACCGTTAATCCGATTGCACCTTTGCCTGCAATCAGCACGCATGAACCTGAAACAAAGGGGTACCAGCTTGTGATATCCCCCCAACAAGCCAATAAAAAAGATACTTTTTTGAATCTATTCCTGATGGCAGCAGACGGTGTAAGGCCCCCGTTGGTTCATTTTGATGAGACGAGCACGGAATACAGAATTAAAGTCCATGACTATCTTGTTGTACTGCCCTCAAAATCGGAGTTACTTCCCGATTCTTTTGATATCACCCTTTTGGATCATTCCGACCAAAAAGTCATATTGGCAGGATTGAAGCCGGGCCTTTGGTATGTATGTAAACAAGATAACAATACACATTTTAAATTTAAGGTTAAAGAAAATGCCAATTCATTGCAATTTTCAGGAAATCATGGAACATATAAGATTTGGCGCAACAATCCGGATTCGGAAGGAGAAACGCAATGAATAGATCGAAGCCTCAAAAGCATTTAATTGCGGAATTACTTTTCACACAACATAAACATATGAATCACAAAGATATAATACAAATAATTTACAATAAACACATTATGCCACACAACTTTTTTAAACCAACCATCACGGTCATTATCGTAGTGTTTTTTTTCATAATGCTCATTTCATGTAAAAAAAAGGATTCCATTCAATACGACAAAGTTAACCGTATTACACGTCAAGAATCAATAAAACCGGTAAGGCCTTACGAAGATCTTTTTTGGAACAAATACTCCCAACAATTTATTTATGCTCCATACTTTAAGGTTGAGCCTGCTCCTAACGCACAAAAATATGTTTTTGCAGCAAGAGGTGTCGACAATAAAGAATACACTTTTGAATCGACAAGCCCTTGTGAAAGTTTATCCCACATATGGGCCGATTTACCTGTTGGTTTCATGAAGTTGACTGTTTCCGGGATGGATGAGGCGGGGAACGAAATCGACAAGCATGAATTTTCGTTCTATAAAGCCGCTTTTTTTAATGGGCCTTATCATCAAAAAATGTTGGACTACCGAAAAAGTGCCGAAATGGCATTGGAGTACGAGTTTAATCAACCGCACATACAAAATTGGGCATTCAACGGTACTCCAGATACCACCTCATACAATTTATACTGTTATCCGTCAAAAATAATAGGAGCAGTGATTGAAAGTATGGTTGAGTATGCAAAAATCTCAGAGCCGAATCGGGAAAAAGCGCTAAAAATAGCCATTAATGCAGCGGAATATCTTATAGGCGTAAGTGAGCCTGTAGGTAGCCCATTGGAGTTTTTCCCTCCCACTTATGCGGGAGAGCAGCGCACATCAAAAGCGTTTAAAAATCAATTCATGATAATTTATCCGGCAAAAACTGCTTCTACCTATTTAGACCTGTATGAAATAACCGGCGATAATAAATTCAAGGAAGCTGCTTTAAAAATCGCGCAAACGTATAAAAAAATTCAGGAACCATCGGGAACCTGGAAGCTGAAATTATGGATAGATGGCTCTCCCGTAACGGAAAACGACTGTATCCCCATTGGGATAATCAACTTTCTGGATCGATTAGAATCGCAGTATGCTGTAACAGAATATGTCGATACGAGAAAAAAAGCTTATGATTGGATCATCAATAATCCGTTAAAGACATACAACTGGTCCGGTCAGTTTGAGGATGTTGCACCGGTAGAACCGTATAAAAATTTATCGAAAGATGAAGCAAGCGCCTTTGCAATATACCTGTTTCAAAACATACATCAAAAGAAGGAATTTCGTTCAGTTGCTGATGATCTGTTGCGTTTTTGCGAAGATCAATTTATTATCTGGGAGAAACCAATGCCTCAGAAGCAGTACAACGTAGAAGAGTGGATAACCCCTTGTGTGTTGGAACAATATGCATGCTATGAACCCATCAATGCAAGCGTAGCCAATATGATGGAAGCCTACCTGACCGGTTATAAGGCAACAAAAAATGAGGTTTATAAAGCTAAAATGATAGAGTTGGCAAATGCCGTAACAGTAGCTCAACACGCAAACACAGGGCGGTACCCTACTTATTGGCAATTGAATGAACGCCAAAAAAAGGAAAGCGGGTATATTGATTGGCTAAACTGTACCAGCTACTGTGTAAAAGTCATGTTGCAAATTTCAGATTCACAATAATAAAATTCAATAAGAGAGGTACGTATGAAAAGAAGGGATTTTTTGATGGGGATTTCAACTGTACCCATCCTGGGTGCATATTCAATAGGGTCGACCAAAAACATACTGAAAGTATTGGATGATCGTCGCGTCGATTCAAAACGACTGCTGGACATTGACCAGTTTGATGTGATGAGCGAGAGATTACCTGGCTCTACGGGTAATGAACAAACAAGAATAAAAATAGGACTTATCGGAAACGGCTGGCGGGGCGAATCCCTGTTAAACTCTTTCGGTTATTTTCACCCGGATTATGTGGATAAGATGAAGACTGACGGGCAATATGACCGGTGGCTGCCTTATCAGAAAAGACATGAAAACCTCTATGTGGACATCGCGGGTATCTGCGATACATTCGATATTCACGCGGAAAGAGGAATAGAAGTGGGCAGAAACAATATCCGGGAAGAGAGGAGTACCCCGGAAATCTCGTCCGGAATTAAACGGTACAAAACCTATCAGGATATGATCCACAGCAAGGATATTGATGCGGTCATTGTGGCAACACCCGACCATAGCCACGCTCAAATTACAATAGATGCAGTGAAGGCGGGAAAGCACGTATATTTAGAAAAACCGATGTGCCACAGCATAGAAGAAGCGGTCGAATTAAAAAAAGTTGTAAGCGCCTCCAACATCGTCTTTCAGATAGGCCATGAGAATCGACAACAGATGAGTTATAAACTGGGAAGGGAATTGTACCGCAAAGGAGTATTGGGCGACGTATCAATGATCCAGACATTTACCAACAGGAACTCCCTTTTCGGAGCGTGGATCCGGGAGAGAGAATTTGACCATTTGGGAAACCAGCAAACAATAGACTGGAAGGGATTTTTGTGCAATGCCCCCTGGCATGAGTTTGACAGTAAACGCTATTTTAACTGGCAAAGATATAGCGATTACGGTACGGGCATGATAGGAAATGATTTTTCGCACACTTACGATTGTGTAAATCAAGTCTTCGAAATGGGCATTCCGGAATCTGTGATGGCGATGGGTGGCCATTTCTTTTATAACGTGGGCATTGATGATTTGCCCGACGTATTCAACGCTATATTCTATTATCCGGATAGAGCATTGACGATGACCTACGATGGCACCTTAAAAAGTGGTATTTATCGACAAACCAAGGTATTGGGCTCAGAAGCGACAATGGAAATAGATCGGGCAATTATGCTCTATAAAGATCCAAACTCCCAGCGATATAAAGATATTGTGGAAGATTCGGAAGAACCGTTTTATTATTATGCGCCAAATGCCCGCGTAGGGGTAGATGGCATCACTTCTGCAACGGCGACCAGTTATTTTAAAAGCGGCTATGGCCCTACATTTATCGATGGAAAGGTGATCGATGCGACTTTCTTACACCTAAAAGAATGGATAGATGCCATCAGGGGACAGGGAAAAGTAAGTTGCGGCATTGATCAGGGGTTTGAAGAAACCGTTACTTTCTGTCTGGCCAACCTATCATATTTACACAAAAAACCTATTTTCTGGGATAAACAAAATGAACAATACCTTATTGGTTAAAAAAATGGATACAAAATATTCTTCCAGGCAAATTATAACCCTAACTGCATTAAGGGTAGTCATCGGGTGGCATTTCCTCTATGAAGGAATGTTTAAATATATCGGCGATGTCTGGTCATCGCGCTCTTTCCTGTTAAACAGTACAGGGCCGCTGGCTTCTTTGTTTAAGATGTGGGCGCAATCCGACAAGGCAATACATTATATTGACATGTTAAATATATGGGGGTTAATTTTAATTGGATTGTGTCTGTTTTTGGGATTTTTCGAAAGGCCTGCCAAACTGCTGGGCATCATACTATTATCCCTTTATTATTTTACCTATCCTCCTTTTAGCAGTGCCGCGGCCGGACTTTATGCAGATGGAAATTACTGGATTGTCGACAGGAATCTGATTGAAATTGCATCTCTACTTGTCTTGGCATCATTTCCCACAGGCTACCGTACAGGTCTGGATCGGTTTATGGCAAATTATCCCGTTCGTAGTTTTTTTAATAAAATCACCGGTAAGCCCTTAAAAAATAAATAAATTCCTCAACTTAAGCCATCCCATGAACCCCTTCTTTTCTTTCTTTGCGGGAACAGGAGTATTGCTTATAAAGGCTTCAAACGAGCACTCTCCCCTCACGGTAGCTTGCACCGCCCCGTAGATTATTCCCCAATCGGGGAGTCCTCCTAAATTACGATCATCGATAAACAAATCTGCCTTTAATTTGCGAGGAGAGGTTTCCCGGTTTTCTTCGGGATAATTCGCGTTTGCTGCAAAAAAGTAAATGCCGTTTTGTTCGCAATAATCAATGGCTTCCTGTAACAACTGCCCTTCGCGTACCGTCCAGAGAAGGAGCCGGTGTCCGTCGTTGTGAAGCATGCGAAGGGTCTCGATGGCAAAAGGAATGGGTCTCCCTATTTTTGGATAAGCGTGCTCAACAATGGTCCCGTCAAAATCAACCGCAATAATCATGTCAACCGTTTCTTAATTTTAACGGTAAATATACACATTCTTTTTTTCCCTTCTGTTTTTTTGGCATAAAATGAAAACCTCCGGTACGTACTGGACGTTCCGGAGGAAATTTCGAGGGCTGTGGTCCCACTTGGGCTTGAACCAAGGACTCCCTGATTATGAGTCAGGTGCTCTAACCAACTGAGCTATGGGACCTTTTCGACAGTTCTTGCGTCGAAAGCGGGTGCAATATTACTACTTTTTTTGCAAATTACCAAACCGAAATGCATTAAACTGATCGGAATAAAAGAAAAATGTTTAATTGAAAAGATTAATGATTTTTTCACACTTATTATTCTTATTTTTACACCGCATAAAATGCAGAAACTAAAAAATAAGATCACAACTCCAAAAACAGAAAAAATGGAAGAATTAACATTCCGCGTAAAAGCGCACAGTGAAAATCCCACAAAAACTGTGGTAAAAGCGAGAACTTTCAAGATGATTATAGACGAACCTACCGATCTGGGAGGAACAAACGATGGCCCAAACCCGGTTGAATACGTGTTGGCCGCTTTATCCGGTTGCCTTAACGTCATGTGCCATATTGTGGCCCAGGAAATGAATATAAAACTCAAGGGAGTAGAAATAAAAATATCGGGAGCATTGAATCCGGAGAAATTGTTTGGAAAAGAGACCGAAAATCGTGCGGGTTATAAATCGATACATGTAGAAATCAAGCCCGACACCGATACCGATAAAGATACATTACAGAAATGGATACAAACGGTTGAAACACGTTGTCCGGTTAGCGATAACCTGACTAATCCTACACCGGTACATATAGCTTTGGCATAAAAACAAAAAGGTAGCTATAAACTACCTTTTTTGTTTGTTTAGTTCGCATCCGGCTCTATCCAGTCCCCGTTATCCTTGATCAGCTGGATTAGGTGTTCTACGGCTTCCTCCTGTGGAATATTTTTCTCCACCAGTTCTTTCTTCCTATAGAGCGATATCTTACCGTGTTCTGCCCCCACGTAACCATAATCGGCATCGGCCATCTCACCCGGACCATTCACAATGCAACCCATCACCCCGATCTTCAGGTGTCTCAGGTGAGAGAAATGTTTCTTTACCAGCGCTACAGTCGTCCGCAAGTCGAAAAGCGTGCGCCCGCAGCTGGGACAAGAGATAAACTCCGTTTTGCTGGTGCGTACACGGGCAGCCTGAAGAATGCCAAAGGCATAGGAGTCGAGTTCGGCAATATCGATTTTCCCCGTGTTGGATATCATGATCCCGTTACCGAAACCATCCAGCAGAACGGTTCCAAAATCAATCCCCCCCTTAACCTGGATATCCTCTGCCACGTCTTCCGAATAACTGCGCTGCAGCACTACCGGAATATCACAGTGTCCGTTCAGCAATTTATGGAAAAATGCTCGCTGCTCTCCCACTCCGTTCACGTGGTTGGTCTGGAGTATAACGACCAACTTTTCCGTGTTTTTCAGCACGGATAAAACTTCGTCTGTCAGTTGTGGATAGGAAAGTTGTAGAAACTTGACAGCCGCTTGGCACTCCTTGATATCCGAAATATTTCCGGCAGTAAACATCGGGAAGTTATCGATCCTGTCTTCCCAATTTGGGAAATCTACTATTGACTTCATCCCTTTGGGAAAATTACCGGGAACGTTGTCACCCACGTATATGTAATCTGGAATGAAATGCGGATTGATCGACATGTCGGCTATTGCTTTTCTGTCGGAGATAACCACCGGAACAAATCCTCCACCGATATTTCTCACGGCACGCGTTTCTCGTTTGTCCGTAGAGAAGGGGGAGAATCCGGGATAGAGTTCACCCAATATGGGCTTATGTCCTTCTCTCTTCGCCACATAGTCTACTATTTTTCGGGCTACGGGGACTTCCGCTTCGGGATCTTCGCTCAGCGACACCCGGACGGTATCGCCCAAGCCGTCGGAGAGCAACGCTCCGATACCTACAGCCGATTTCATTCTCCCGTCTTCACCATCACCTGCTTCGGTCACACCCAGGTGCAACGGAAAATGGATATTTTCCTTATCCATTCTGTCTACCAACAAACGAACGGCTTTGGTCATTAGCAATGTGTTGGACGCTTTCATCGATATAACAATATCGGTAAAACCTTCATCCAGAGCGATACGCAAGTACTCCATGCAGGATTCTACCATCCCTTCTGGGGTGTCACCAAAACGGGTCATGATCCGGTCCGATAGTGATCCGTGATTGACACCGATCCGCACCGCTGTACCGTGTTCTTTACAAACCTGTAGGAAAGGAACTACCTTGGAACGGATCTTTTCCAATTCCTGTACATACTCCTCATCGGTATATTCCACTACGGCAAACGTTTTTTGCTTGTCGACGAAGTTCCCGGGATTGATACGTACTTTTTCGGCAACGGTAGCTGCCACGTGCGCAGCACGCGGATTAAAATGAATGTCAGCCGAAAGCGGCGTACTGTATCCTTTTTCCCTTAATTGCTGATGAATAAGTCTTAAGTTTTCCGCTTCACGAACACCTTGCGTGGTTAACCGGATCAGGTCGGCCCCCGCTGCGATAATTCTCTCGCATTGGGCAACACTCCCTTCGGTGTCGAGTGTGTTGGTATTGGTCATTGTCTGCACAACAACCGGATGATTTCCCCCCATGGTGATGTTTCCGATATGTACATCGATGGTTGGACGGCGGTGATAATTGAAATAATCCATTATAAATTGTTTTACGTGAGAAATAAACACCCGAACCGGACAAATGTTTAGAGTATTTCAATCCAGTATCCGTCCGGATCAACGATAAAATACAATCCCATGGATTCATTTTCATAACACACACAGCCCATTTCTTTGTGATAGGCTCTTACCCGGTCGTAATCTCCCGCTACCCGTACACACAGGTGCTGCTCATTGTCGCCCATGTTGTAAGGCCTGTCCCAATCCCGTAGCCAGGTCAGTTCAAGGGTAAAACCGGTTTCACCGTCGCCCAGATAAACCAGGACAAACGATCCGTCAGAAGCTTCTTTTCTTCTCACCTCTTTCAAACCCAGAGCCTTATCATAAAACTCGATACTTCTCTGAAGATCAAACACATTGATATTGTAATGATCAAATCTGCTTTTAATTTTCATATTGTTTTTAAACTGTTTATTCTGTTGGAACCCGGAACCAATATACCGGAAACCCCGCGCCTGTTGTAAGCGCTAATGACTCCTTTTTATAATTCAAACGACTGTCCTTTTTTATACACGTTGAGATAGGTGCAGTTCTGCAATCGGGCGTACCGGCTGAATGCATTGACTTTTTCGTAATTTTCTCCAAAATGCATGGGCAGAAAATAATCAGTAGATATCCTGTTGACCAACTGTTCCGCTCCACGCATGTAGTCCCTTCCCAACCGGGGATCAACGGGAAACATCGCCAGATAAAGCTGATCTACATTTTCCGCCAACAGTTCCAGCTGACAAAGATAACTATTTTCATAACCCGTGGACTCAAGCAGGGGAACTTCTTCATTCCAGTGCCAATTGTTGAGATCTCCGGCATGAAAAAAGCGCTTCCCCGAGACATTGACCACAAACGATCCTCCGGTATCTGTGGAACCGAATGCTTTTACTTTTATCCGGTTGTCTTCGTACTCCTCTAGTTTATCGAGAAAAACGATGTTTTGATAAACCAATATCTCCCGGCTATCCATCACCTCTTTTGAAAAAATATACTTCACGTTTGTCTTGTTTAACCCCCATTTCAATATTTCCGGATTGAAGTGATCGGGATGTGAATGGGTACAGAAAACGTATAGGTCCTCCGGCTTTTCAAGCAGGTAATCACTTATCCAAAAACGTCCGTCGTCTCTTTTTTCGTCTTTGTAAAAATCGAAAACGATTGAAAAACCATCAAATTCAAGCAGGTAACAACTGTGAAAAATATAGGTGACTGTCATAATTTACATCTTAACTTATCTTTATAACAATTCTACGGAATTTTGTTCATCTTAAGGGCTATAAAATTTGATAAAAACTGTAAAAAGCATACCTTTGTGAATGAGTGCCTAGTGAATGATGAAAAGGTAAAAAATGGGCAAAAAAACGTAAATGGGGAATTTATCACCGTTTGTTTTATTAGCTCAAGTATTCTTCTGCATAAACCTTAATTCTGCTTAATTTTGGTTTTACCTATGTTTAATTTCAACAAAAATTCATTCAAAAAGTTATGAAAAAGTATTTAGCAGAAATGATCGGTACGATGGTACTGGTGTTGATGGGCTGCGGAGCAGCCGTGTTTGCAGGTGCTGGCCAGCCTTTCGACCCGGTAGGGACATTGGGCGTAGCCTTTGCGTTCGGACTCTCTGTAGTGGCCATGGCTTACGCTATCGGCAGTATTTCGGGATGCCACATTAACCCCGCTATCACGTTGGGCGTTTTGTTGACCGGCCGGATGAGCGGGAAAGATGCGGGATTGTACATTGTATTCCAAATTATAGGCGCCATTTTAGGCTCTGCTATTCTTTGGTTTTTGGCAAAAGAATCGGGCTCAACCTCAACGCTTACGGGTGCTAACGGTTTTGCAGAAGGACAAATGGCTCAGGCTTTCGTTGCAGAAACGATATTTACCTTTATTTTTGTTCTGGTTGTGCTTGGAGTTACAGCTAAAAACGGACTGAACAAGTTTGCCGGCCTGGCGATAGGCCTTGCATTGGTGCTGGTACACATCGTTTGTATTCCAATCACGGGGACTTCCGTTAATCCAGCGCGAAGCATCGGACCGGCTATCTTCCAAGGAGGTGCTGCACTTGCTCAACTTTGGGTGTTCATCGTAGCGCCTTTTCTGGGTGCAGTTATCGCAGCCTTCGTCTGGAAAGGAATTACCGTTGAAAACGAAATGGAAACAACCTGAATCGCATGATTCACCTTGCAGAAACCTTATTTTTGAGTAAAAAGCACAAAATAAGGCGAGGGAAAGAACATATTTGATCTTTATTTGTTTAGATGTTTATAAGTTTGCACATTATTTGTACTTTTGTGCAGTTTTTTATTTCATAAACAAAAAGTCAAAATGAATCACAATTTATTAAAAGGCAAAAGAGGCATTATTTTTGGGGCGTTGAACGATCAGTCCATCGCCTGGAAAGTGGCCGAACGAGCCGTTGAAGAAGGGGCAACCATCACATTGTCGAATACTCCTGTTGCCGTGCGGATGGGAGACACAAACAAACTGGGCGAAAAGCTCAATGCCGAAATTCTTCCTGCCGATGCTACCAACGTAGAAGACCTGGAAATGGTTTTTGCTAAATCGGTAGAGATACTGGGCGGAAAAATTGATTTTGTACTTCACTCCATAGGCATGTCGCCCAATGTGCGTAAAAAGCGCACGTATGACGACCTCGATTACGATTTACTGAACAAGACACTGGATATTTCAGCCATCTCCTTCCATAAGATGTTGCAGGTAGCCCGCAAGCTGGATGCTATTCAGCGGGGAGGTTCCATCCTTGCTCTCACTTACGTTGCCGCACAGCGCGTATTTTACGGCTACAACGATATGGCGGATGCCAAAGCGTTGCTGGAATCGATAACGCGGAGTTTTGGCTATATTTACGGCCGCGACAAAGGGGTTCGGGTGAACACCATTTCACAATCGCCGACCATGACCACTGCCGGAAGTGGAGTAAAAGGGATGACCGACCTGATGGATTTCTCCGAAAGAATGGCTCCCATCGGAAATGCCGACGCGGACGATTGTGCCGATTACTGTGTAGTGATGTTTTCCGACCTCACCCGCAAGGTAACCATGCAAAACCTGTACAACGACGGAGGATTCTCCAGCATGGGGATGAGCCTCAGGGCAATGAAACAGTACAGCAATGGCCTTGATGAAAACACGACGCTTTCAGACAGTGAAAGTTGAGGCAGGCTCCCATAAATGACAATTTAATAGCTTCGGACAGTGTATCGAAGCTATTTTTTTATATTTTTGTGTTCGTTATGCTACTGAAGATATACAATGAGAATCCCAATCCGAGAGAGATTGAGAAGGTAGTTTCGGCCCTGAGGGACGGCGGCATCGTGGTCTACCCTACCGATACGCTTTACGGGATGGGTTGCGATGCGCTGAACGTGCGTGCCGTAGAAAAAATCTGTGACCTGAAAGGGATCAATCCGCAGAAAAGCAACCTCTCCATCATCTGTAACGACCTGAGCGCCATCAGTGAATACGCCCGGGTAGATACGCCTACTTTCAAGCTGATGAAGCGAAACCTGCCGGGACCTTTCACCTTTATCCTACCCACCACATCGTCACTGCCTAAGATCTACAAAAACAAGAAAACAGTAGGGATCCGTATACCCGATAATCCGGTAATCCGCGAAATTGCCCGGATGCTCGGAAACCCTGTCCTCAGCACCTCGGTAAAGGACGAAGGAGAGGAGATCGAATACACTACCGATCCCGACCTTATCCACGAGAAATGGAGCGACATTGTCGATATCGTTATTGATGGCGGATTTGGTGGGATTGAACCCTCTACCGTAGTGGACTGCACTTCCGATGAGCCGGTGATCGTGCGTCAGGGAAAAGGAGTGTTAAATCTTTAAAATATCGACTTCCTGATTAAAATCTTCGTTACTTTCGCAGTCAAATGTTCGTTACAATAAAAAAGCCAACCCTATGAAAAAACTAGTTGCACTCTTTTCGATCCTCGCCACCCTGATGATTGTGGTTTCCTCTTGCGAGACCAAAGATCCGATCGTTGAGAAAGGAACGCTGCAATCGGCAACATATAACCCCGCCACCAAGTCATTCACCCTCACTTACAGCAGCGGACAGACCGAAACGGTAAATGCGGTGGTTGATGACAAGACCGATCCTCCAACAGCCACTGCGACACTGAAGGACGGAACCGTAATTTATGCCGGGGATGCCACCGTAGCCGGAGCGGCAACCATAGCCAAAGAGATCAATATAGTAAGCCAGTTTGTTTACGACGGTATGTCGCTCTATTACTTCTGGGCGGATGAAGTGAAAAACAAAAAGCCCACCGTTGCAGATGTCAATCCTGAAAATTATTTTTACAAGATCCTCAACAGTACCGATACGCAACACGGCTGGTCATGGATCACCGACGATATCAATTCGTTGTTGTCGGGATTCTCAGGAGAGGCTACAGATGCATTCGGTTTCCAGCCTTTCCCGCTCTATGCAGATGATACATACACAACTGTTGTAGGGTTCATCCGCTACGTTTATCCGGATTCCCCCGCGGATAAGGCAGGCCTGAAAAGAGGTGAAGTCATAACAAAGATAAACGGCCAGACCATAACCACCAATAACTATACACTGTTGTACGGGGCTAACGCAGAGACAACCTTTACGGTTACGGACCAGTATTTCAAAAATCCGAGGGACGTCAAGGTGATGCCAGCCAAAATCAATACCGATCCTGTGCTCTACAGCAATGTATATGAGATGGACGGTAAAAAAATCGGGTACCTCTTCTACACCAATTTCTACGAAAATTATAACGCCAGCCTTTACCAGGTTTTCTCTGAGTTTAAAACCGCCGGCGTTACCGACCTCGTATTGGATTTACGCTACAACCCCGGAGGAGGAATTTCTGCCGCCACCTATCTGGCATCCCTGATTGCCCCGGAAAGTAATGTAAGAAACAAGGATGTATTCACGGTCATGAGTTACAATTCTTACGTAAACGGTATCTTTGATAAGAACAAATGGGACAGAAGGGACTATTTGGGGGATTATAACAACGCGAAGTATCAGGATCCCCTAAACGCAAACCTCAATTTGAATAAAGTATATGTAATTGCCACAGGGAGCTCCGCTTCCGCTTCGGAACTGATTACATTTTGCCTGGAACCATTTATGCAAGTGGAACACATCGGAGAAAAAACCGCCGGGAAATACACGGCATCATGGACCATACACGCTTATGATGATTTTGAGAACAGGGTACAGCCCATATACGTTGAGTCGAAGCTTACCGATTCCGAGAAAGACAAACTGAAAAACTGGGGAATGCAGCCGATAGTGGGCCGCTACACCGATAAAAACAATAACGATTTTATAGCGACGAACGGATTGGTTCCTGATTACGCAATCAACACCCAGGAATACAATACGGCGACCTGGAAGCCCATTGGGGATGTAAATGATTACCTGTTTGCCAAGGCAATTTCGCTGATCACGGGAAAACCGTATCAGACTACAGCGACAAGAAACCTGATGATACCGGAATATAAGGATGCTGAGCTCTACTCAACCATCGAATCGGTTAGCAGACAGGCAGTGATTATTGATGATCCGAAGTTGCTTCCACCCCTGAAATAAGGATTCCTTCCTGCTGTTTTACCGCAACCAGAGCGGGTTGTTCTCGCGCAACAACTCGTTTTCAATGGAATGGTACTTCATGTACTCATCGCGGGGCAACAACTTTTGTAAGCCCTCTTCCCGTGCTGTTTTCAATTTCTCGATCCGTTTTTTCCTGTTGCACAGGCAGCAGTTCTCCGCTTTCTGCACATCGAGCAGAAACGTAAACTCCAGCTCATTGAGCTGCCTGGCCTTGTTATCGTCAAAACCGATCATCTCCTGCATCCTGGCCACTTTCTCTTCAGCGCTCTTTTTCAGCACGTCGGCAATAATTCCCGTTTTTTGTGCCGGGGCGATGGCAGCAATTGCAATCAAAGCGGTCAGCAACAATCCCAATTTTTTCATCTCGTCCTTTTTTAGTGTTAGTAATCTGACTATCCCGAAGGCTGTTTGTTTAACGTATCCCGAACTTTTCAGGAATTTCATCCATCACGGCAAACAACTCCTCCACGGTATTCGCCCGGAGCAGCGCTATGCGGGTGGGTTTAAAATCGGGGATACCCTTAAAGATGGGGGTTCCTGCCAGATGGCGGCGGATATGGAGAATACCACGCCGCTCATCCAGTCGCTGCACACTCTGCATTACCTGTTGCTTCAACACATCGAGGTACCAGGAAAAAGATTGTTTAGGAGCCAGCTCCCCCGTTTCGAGAAAATGCTTTACATCACTGAAGATCCACGGCTGCCCGTAACTCGCCCGCCCGATCATCACCGCATCCACGCCGGTTTCGTCGAAACGGCGTTTACAGTCCTGCGGCGTTACCAGATCACCGTTTCCTATGATGGGAATGTGCATACGGGGATTGTTTTTAACCTCGCCGATAAGGGTCCAGTCGGCCTCTCCGGTATATTTTTGAGAGCGTGTCCTTCCGTGAATGGTGAGTGCGGCAATTCCGCAATCCTGCAGCTGCTCTGCCAGCGTAACAATGATTCTGGAGTTCTCGTCCCACCCTAACCGGGTCTTCACAGTCACGGGCAGGCCGACAGCCTTCACCACCTTTTCTGTGATCTCAAGCATCAAACCCGGTGTTTTCATCATTCCCGAACCGGCGCCTCTCCCGGCCACCTTCTTGGCCGGACATCCGAAGTTGATATCGATGGCATCGGGGTTTGCCTCCTCGCAGATCTTCGCAGCCTCAACCATCGAATCGGGATCGTTTCCGTAAATCTGTATAGCTACGGGACGCTCTTCCTCACAGATCGTAAGCTTTTCCTTGGTTTTCCTCACGTGGCGGATAAGTGCGTCGCTCGACACAAACTCGGTATATACCATATCTGCTCCGAACTGCTTACACAGCAACCGAAAACCAATATCGGTAACATCCTCCATCGGTGCCAGAAAAACGGGATACCGCGATGTAAATGCTATGTTTCCTATTTTCATTTTATAATCCTTAAATTGTTCATCCTCAACGGTGCCACTTTCGACTCCGCATCCGCAGCACGTATGGAAACCGATTGATTTATCCGTGTTACCGGAAGTTGTTGGGAGTAGATCGACCATTCTTCGAGAGGTTGCAAACTGTAACTCAGGTCACTCTCGTATCCGTTATAGTGTTTTATAATCAATTGATTCAGGCCTTTCTGGAGGGGAAGAAGGACAATCTCCTTCCCGAATTTTACGCGCCAGGGAGATAAATGGGCAGTGAGGTATGCTCCGTTGAGCAACATATATACCCCGTTTCCACTGCCTACCTCCACCGCTATGGACTGATCTTTTTCTGATTCAATCTCTTGCAGGAACAACATGCTTTGACGCGGCGGAATTTTTTCGGAGTAGGGCTCACCGTACCGGAAATGACTGACGGGTTCCCATCCCGAATCCTCCGCACGGACATTCACGACAGCCATACCCTCCTCTTCCACATATCCAAACACGCCGCGTCCGGGTTTTCTGTATAAACTGCCCCACTTCACCGTGTTCTTTTTCAGCTTTTCGATCCTGGGGCTGCCGCCGTTAAGCACAACGGCTTGTGTCTTTCCGTCGATCTCGATATGGAGACGACGTCCCCGTTCATTGTCCGTATACACAAGCTCCGGGCTCCCCGCTCTTTTGCCTGAGGACACCCTCCAGCCGTACCCGATCAGGCTCTTATATCCACCGTAATAGTTTAAGCTGGAATGACCGAATACGGGTGTGGCGTTTTGTGGCGAAAGCACATTACCGGTTACAACGGTTGAAGGGACAACTTTAAATCCGTTTTCAAACCGGATCTTTAAAACAGGGATAAATTCCCCGGAGATCCTTTGTGGCAAATTGATCACAACCGAGTTTCCTTTTTGGGAAAACCGGCAGGATTCGTCCGACGCCAGCAGGCGTACCTCACTCACCTTTCCGGAAAAGCCCGACAAACGTATGCTGGACGACACAGGAATATTTTCCACAAAAGCAAACAGGTCGTTGCCCTTCGTGGTTATGCTGCCCCAGGCGAATGGCTGGTCGAACGGGTTGGCGTTCGTACCGTAAATGGCTTCGGCATTCACTTTTATCCATTTACCGATACCGAGCAGCACATCGCGCTCAAACTCCACTACCGATCCGTCACCTCTGGGGCCGATATTGAGCAGGTAATTCCCTCCACGACTGATCACCTTTACCAGGCTGGCGATCTTCTCTTTCACTTTCGGCTGAACCTCTCCCCGCTCCTGCCACGAGCGGTAGCCCCACGTTTCGGGGAAGATGGAGGCGGCGGTCTGCCACGGCACGCCGAGCTTATAATCGGGATATTCGTTATCGGCCATCACGGCAAAATCCACCCAATCGTTGCCCAACCGTCCGCTGATCATACACTGCGGCTGCAGGCGGCTGACCAGCTCGTACAATCCTTGGCTTTGCGAAAGCGTGAGTGAACCCATATCGAACCAGATTTCCGAAATATCGCCGTAATTTGTCATGATCTCCTCCACCTGGTTCAGGTTGAACCGGTAGTGTTCTTCCGTGAGCGGGTCCGCATTGTGGCTCGAGATAGGATAAGCTTGCGGAAAGTTCCAGTCGATAAGGGAATAATAAACCGAAAAATCGATTCCTCCGCGGCGGCAGGCTTCTGCCAGCTCTTTCATCAAATCGCGCTTGTAAGGCGTGGCATCCACGATATTAAAATCGGTATGCCCGGAGTGGTACATGCAAAACCCGTCGTGATGCTTGGATGTAAAAACAATGGAGCGCATTCCGGCATCCTTGGCGAGCTTCACTATTTCATCGGGATCCCATTTTACCGGGTTAAATTCCTGAGCGGTACTCGCGTACCAGTCGCTGAAAATCCCGGCAAACGACTGGATCTGTTCGCTGTAGCCGCGCCGAACAGGCTCTCCGTTGTAAACTCCACCGTAAACGGAATACAATCCGAAGTGAATAAACATCGAAAATTTCTGGTCGATCCACCGTTGCGACGGTTTTTGTTGCGCATTCACCAGGCTTGCGGCAAACAAAAGGAAAAAAATGAGTTTCTGCTTCATGCTTCAGGATTTTCAATCACTTGTACTTCACCCACTTTATCATCTCTTTCACCGATGGTTTCTTGCCGTACATCAGGATCCCCACTCGGTAGATCTTAGCGGCAAAGAAGGAGATAAGGATAAACGTTCCGTAAAGCAGCACCAGCGAAAGCAGTTTCTCCCACAGCGGGATCCCGAACGGCAGTCGCACCATCATCACAATGGGTGATGTAAACGGAATCAAGGAACCCCAGAATGCCAACGGCCCGTCGGGATTGCCCACGCTGTAAAATCCGGCAAAAAAGGCAAACATGATGATCAGGGTTACGGGCATCATGAACTGCGATGTATCTTCTTCGCTGTCGACTGCCGAAGCAAACATCGCGAAAATGGAAGCATACAGGATGTATCCCCCTACGAAGAAAAGCAAAAAGTAAACGATGATCTCAAACCAGTTGACACTCAATACGGCTTTCATGATTCCCTCCGTGTCGAAGCTGCTCATCTCGGCCGGCACGGCCCCCGGGGCTTGTTGTGGTGAAGCAATAAACAGGGAGAGCGAGGTAAACAACACCCCGGTCAGCACTCCCCAGATAATGAGCTGGGTAATCCCCACCAAACCGATCCCGGTAATTTTTCCGACCAACAGGTTGACAGGCTTCACCGACGAAACCATCACCTCCACCACACGACTTTTCTTCTCTTCCAGAACAGCCTGCATCACCATGTTTCCGTACATCAGGATAAACATGTAGATAAGAATGGTAAATACCATTCCGATAATGGTGGCAATCTCGGTGGATGATTCCGACACTGTCCCGTCGTCTCCCCATTTCATCGTTTTCACGGAAATGTCTGAACCGGCTTCAATGATGGAACGGACCTCCGAGATGGCTTCCGCGTTTACGTTGCCCTGCCGAGACAAATCGTCCAACCGCTGTTCCATAACCTTTTCGTTCAGTGCACTTTCAACCATCGTACGCAGTTCCTGCGGCGTCTGCTTTTCAGATAATATGGTCACCGCCTGGCTATTCCTGTTCAAGTCTTCGGTAATCTGCAGGATGGCAAACAGGTCTTTTCCTATTTTAGATTGGTACTCGCCTTGCTGCGCATCGTTGATGATTTGAAACCGGTAAAGGTCGGTGGATTTCAATAACGGTGCATAGATGCCGGTATTGTCGATGACGGCGATGTTTTTCACCGCACCGTCGTTCAGGGTGGAGAGCCACAGGGGCACAAATGACAGCGCCACCATCAGCAACGGCATCAGCAGCGTCATGAGGATAAACGATCTTTTTCTTACCCGGGTAAGGTATTCGCGTTGTATAACTAATGATAAGGTATTCATAATTTTAGCTTGATACGGTTTCAATGAAAACATCATTCATCGTAGGTATTTCCTCGTCGTATGCCACCACATCGAATTTATCGAAAATAAGTTTCGCCAGTTCATTAGTGGCGACTTCGGGTTGTTTCCTGACCCGGATATCGGTAAATTCGTGGTAGGGCTCTTTTGAGACCAGCGTGAAAAAGGGATGTTCAAACGAGAAGTCGCTGTCACGAAGACGAAAACGAAAAATGTTGGTCCGGTGTTCCCGCCGGATATCGAAGACCTTTCCCTGCAAGACGACCTGCGACCGGTGAATAAGCGCGATATTGTCGCACAACGCTTCCACCGACTCCATGTTGTGCGTGGAGAGAATAATGGTCTTCCCTTCGGCCTTCAGGCGAAGCATTTCGTTTTTTATCATCTCGGCGTTTACCGGGTCGAAGCCGCTGAACGGTTCATCGAAGATCAGCAGGTCGGGGTTGTGGATGACGGTGGAAATAAACTGCACTTTCTGCTGCATTCCTTTCGATAATTCTTCCACCTTGCGGTTGTACCAATTCGCGATATCGAACCGCCTGAACCAAACCATCAGCTCGCGATGTGCGTCGGCTTTCGATAATCCGCGCAGTTGAGCCAGGTACATGGCCTGCTCGCCTACTTTCATTTTTTTGTATAATCCACGCTCTTCGGGCAGGTATCCGATATTGAAGACATCATCGCTCTTCGACGGGCGTCCGTTGATAAGCACCTCACCGCTGTCGGGTGCAGTGATACGCGTGATGATGCGGATAAGGGTGGTTTTCCCCGCTCCGTTCGGTCCTAGCAGCCCGAAAACTGTCCCCTTGGGAACCCGGATGCTGACTTTGTTCAGCGCCAAATGGTTGGCATACTGTTTTACAACGTTGGTGGTTTCTAAATACATTATATTCTGTAGTTATTCAGTAGATACCTAATACCTCAGTATTATCCTTTCTCCCAGATTCTTGGCCAATACTTTCTTCAAATCCTGCAATTGCCTAAGTTCGTTCATCAACTCCATTTGTTGCTGGGCATCTGCAGTTTCTATGTTTTTTTTCACTTCGTTTATCCGCTGCATCACGTGAGCATTCTTAAGCTCTGTGGTGGCACGGATAACCAACTTGTCCAGTGAATTTCGTTCGCGAAGGCGTGAGCTTTTCTCATCTTCGCTTTCTCCGATTGATTTTGCGTGGATCTTGCTCAACTGGTATTTGTCGCTGATAAGATCGGTAGCCAGTTTGCTGATTCCGGGATCGTGATGGGTAAGAAAATACCTGTCACAAACGAACGACTCGTCGCTTACCTTTCCGCAGGCTTCGTCAAAAATTGCCCGGTATAGTGTGTTGGAAAAAAAGGCTTCGCTTGAAAAAATAAATTTATCCCTCATGAGATCGAACCGGATAACTTCGATAACGGACGGTCCGTCCTCGATGGTTACCTCCACTTCAATCTCTTCGTCTTCCACTTTTTGTTTTTCTTTTTCATACCTCACAAAAATGGGTAGCGTCCCGTACCGGATGATGTACCGGATCAGTTCGCGTTCCGGTTTCTCGTAAGGGTTTCTTGCCGTTAAGATCTTACGGCTTCCGTTATCTGCAGTATCGCCGGGTAAGGATACCATTCCAACGGCCGCTTCCCGGGATTCCTCCTTCTCGTGCTGTTCTTTCTTCTTTTCGTAGTTCCTGATCCTGATTTTATTGACGGCAGCAATAACAACATCTTCGCGCGTGCTGAGTAATGTTGCCGTATCCTGTATGTAAACGGAGCGCTTGATGTTGTCGGGAATAAGCGCGATACTCTGGACGATGTTCGTGATAAGCCCGGCCTTTTTGATAGGATCATCCCCAACCTCATCCAACAGCAAGTGGGTTTTAAAGCGGATAAAGTCCTGCTCATGCTCTTCGATAAACCGGTTGAACTCTTCAGCACTCTGCTTGCGGGCGAACGAATCGGGATCTTCACCTTCGGGCAGCAGCACTACCCTTACGTTCATTCCGTCTTCCAACAGTAGGTCGATACCGCGCAGGGCAGCTTTAATACCGGCTGCATCGCCGTCGTACAGGACCGTGATGTTTTCGGAAAAGCGGTGAATCATCCGTATCTGTCCGTGCGTAAGCGCTGTTCCCGACGATGCAACCACGTTCTCGATACCTGCCTGGTGCATCGACAACACATCGGTATAACCTTCAACCAAAAAACACTTATCGGCTTTAACAATGGCACTTTTAGAGAAAAATATCCCGTAAAGCTCCTTGCTTTTGGAGTAGATCTCACTTTCCGGCGAATTTACGTACTTTCCTGTGTTCTCCGCCTTTTTGAGAATACGGCCGCCAAAGGCCACTACTTTCCCCGATAACGTATGCACGGGAAAAATGACCCTTCCCCGGAATCGATCGATCAGCGGGCTGTTATTTTCACCTCCGGCGGAAAGTCCGGTTTTTAGCAAATAGTCGCTTCTGTAACCGGCCCTTTGCGCTTCCGAGGAAAACGCATCGCGCTGCTCGAGGCTGTAACCAAGCTGAAATTTTTTGATTATGTCGTCCCGAAATCCGCGCTCTTTGAAATAACTCAACCCTATGGCTTTCCCCTCCGGGTCGTCGTGAAGCTTTTTCACAAAATAATCACGCGCGAACTCATTCAAGATGAACATGCTGTCGCGATCGCTCTGGGCTTGCTTTTCCTCGCTGGTCAGCTCTTTTTCAACAACTTCAATGTTGTATTTTTTTGCCAGGAATTTCAGTGCTTCGTAATAGGAAAGCTGCTCGTGCTTCATGATAAAATGCACAGAAGAACCGCCTTCACCACAAGCGAAACATTTGCAGATGTTTTTGGCGGGCGACACATAAAACGACGGGGTCCGGTCGTCGTGAAACGGACACAGCCCCACAAAGTTAACACCCCTCCGGCGAAGCGTGACAAAATCAGACACCACATCAACGATCTGAGCCGTGTCTTGAATCCGTTCTATGGTTTGCGAATCTATCATTTTGGGAATACGAAAATAGTGAAATTAATCGTCAATAAGGGATAATTTGAAAATAAATGTTACTTTTGCATAGGGTATAAAACCTGACTTTATTATTTTAAACACAACAAAAATGGATACGATCAATTGGGCCGATTTATCGTTCGGCTATATGAAAACAGACTTCAATATCCGCACCTATTTCAAGGACGGAAAATGGAGTGAACCACAAGTCGATACCTCCGAGTTTTTAAACATCCACATGGCTGCCACTTGTCTGCATTACGGGCAGGAAGCATTTGAAGGACTAAAAGCCTTTAAAGGAAAAGACGGAAAAATCCGGATTTTCCGTATGCGTGAGAACGCATTACGCTTGCAATCATCGTGCCACGGGATCATGATGGCAGAGCTTCCCTTGGAACTATTTGAAGAGATGGTTTTACTGGCCGTAAAGAAAAACGAACGGTTTGTGCCGCCTTACGAAAGCGGCGCATCGTTATATATCCGCCCGCTTTTGATTGGAACCAGTGCACAGGTGGGAGTAAAACCAGCATCGGAATACACTTTCCTGATCTTTGTAACCCCCGTAGGCCCCTATTTTAAAGAAGGGTTTAAACCTACACCCATGGTGATCTTGCGTGAATACGACCGTGCTGCGCCACTCGGAACCGGGACCTTTAAAGTGGGCGGCAACTATGCCGCAAGCCTCACAGCAGGTGAAAAAGCCCACAAAATGGGTTATTCTGCGGTTCTTTACCTGGATGCCAAAGAGAAAAAATACCTGGATGAATGCGGGCCTGCCAACTTTTTCGGCATCAAAAACAACACCTATATCACGCCCGAATCAACATCCATCTTGCCTTCCATCACCAATAAAAGCCTAATGCAACTGGCAGAAGATATGGGAATGAAAGTGGAACGCCGCCGTGTTCCCGAAGAAGAACTGGCCACCTTTGAAGAAGCCGGAGCGTGCGGAACGGCCGCAGTAATCAGCCCTATCCTGCGCATCGACGACCTGGTGGAAAATAAAACCTATGCATTCTGCAAAGACGGGAAGGCCGGCCCGATCTCGGAAAAACTATATAAGAAACTTCGCGCTATCCAGTACGGTGACGAGCCGGATACGCACGGGTGGGTAACCATCGTTGAATAAAACCAAAAAGCGGCGATTGCCGCTTTTTTTTGTTACTGCTCAGCCCATTCCCTGTAGGGATGGATGGAAAGATAAGAGTTGTAATAGCGGACATTACCGGTAACCTCGTGACCCAACCATCCGGGTTTTTCGTAGGATTCCTCTTCACTCTCCAACTCCACCTCCGCAATTTGCAGCCCTGCATTTTCTCCGCCAAACTCATCTACTTCAAAGGTATGCTTTCCCACCTTCACGAGGTAACGGGTTTTCTCAATCACGGCATCTTCACAGAGAAGCAGCATCTCTTCCGCATCGCGGAGCGGAACCTCATACTCCCACTCACGCCGGGTGATCCCCCCTTCTCCCACAGCGCCTTTAACGGTGATATACCCTTTCTCTCCCTTCACACGTACCCGCACTACGCTAATACCCGACAGGGAGAGATAGCCCTGCTTCATGACATAATGGTCGTAAGCATGTGATTTATATTCACCGCTGACGAGGAATTTACGTTCGATTTCGTAGCCCATACCGGTTGCATTTTACGATATAACAAACGAGATCAACAAAGTGTTGGGGATAAATAAGAATAAAAAAACTATGTTTTTAAGCTCCCGTAATCACTACGAAAAAAATAAAAACATAGTTAAGATTTTGGTTGGATTAAAATAAAAATCAATGCGCGTAATTCTATTGTTTATTAATGAATCCGAAACAAAGGTAATCGATAAAACAAAATCAAACCGGCTTCTTACAAAAAAACGGCAGAGTGTGTAATTTTTCCACATTTTTCGACAGAAACTTTTTACTCATTATTCACGACAATTCATACGAACCTTATCATCCTAGCTTCTAAGTGCACAATGTGTTCGCTGCAGGTCTCAAATTTATCGTTGTGTGTTACCTGTAAGTCATTCCGATGATACGCAGCAGTATGAATTTCCTGAGCCACTGGAGTCCATAATGCTGAGAAATTCATCTTCGTTTACTTTCAAGTTGATGCCTTTGAGCACAAAGGTGCGTTGAAATTTGGAATCGTAATATTTGTCGATACCTTGTAAGTGAATCATAGTTTTTATTTTAGATGTTAGACAATTAGATGACAGATGTCAGACTTTTTTGTTGAATTATTTATTCATAACGAAGCGATTTTAATTCTGAAAAATAGACGCTTTCTGAAAGTAACTCTAAAGAAAGAAGTTAAAACTTCTCGATTAATTCTTTCAAAAAAAGAAAAAATATTGCAGAAAAAGGACTTATCTTATTGTTAATCCGAAAATTGAAACAAAAATTTAACTAAAAACAGTTGTTTAACTTAGAAATAATACCTAAAATTGCAAGTAGTTACTAATAAACCACAAGCATGTTAATCATCATGAAATTCAACCTTTTCATCTTTTCGCCATTATGGGTCATAAACAAATTATTGGCTGCCTAAGGATCGATCCGGCCAGATTTCAATAGCTCCGTATCAATAAGACCAGCAAATCTTTTTTCACAAAATTCATAAAGCACAAAATTCATGAAATCAAATTCTTTCTCCGGATTTATTCTATTCTTTATTTTGACGACGCTATCATTAAAATCACAGAATACAACAGAATATAATACCCAAGTGATTTTTCCGGCCGGATACAATATTGGAGACTTTATAGAGTTCGTCAGAGTTATTCCTGCTTCGGCCGGAGCAGCCGGCTATTACGAAATATCCATAGCCTATACGAGAGAGAATATGGCGGCGGCAGCCACCCACATCGCCAGTATAAGTCATGCCAATCCCTCTCTTTGGAGAGAAACCGGAAGAATTAATGCAAATACCTATGTTCAGGATAATCGTCATAGTTTTACGGTTGACTGTAATACACAATCTGGAAATTCACGTTTTCGGGTGAGAGCTATAAATACTTTTGGAACAGCAACTTACAGCATTACGGTATTTATAAAAATCCGTTCAATAAATATTACAAGCAGCTTTGTTGCAATAGGAGGTACAGGTAATGACACAAGCGTGAATAAATTCCTTCCGATGACAAACGAATGGGATTTATATGTTGGAAACCCGTTTTCAACTTCCAGTGCTAACATTGTTTTCAAGGTAAAATCAAACGGAAATGTGGGTATTGGCACCTTGTCTCCCCAGAATAAGTTAGATGTAAATGGAGTTATTCGCGCCAAAGAAATCAAAGTGGAAACCGGTTGGGCCGATTTCGTGTTCGACAAGGATTACAAGTTACCATCGCTTGCCGAGGTAGAAAGGCATATTCAGGAAAAAGGACATTTGCAAGGCATTCCTACCGAAATCAAAGTAAAAAAAGATGGGGTAAGTTTAGGAGAAATGAATGTAAAACTATTGCAGAAAGTAGAGGAATTAACTTTATACCTGATAATGCATGAGAAAGAAATTGAGAAATTGAAAGAAGCCAATAGAGATTTGAACGAAAAAGTTAAACAATTAATAAAATAAAATAATTTATGAAAAAAGTTTTTTTGCTCACATTCATTAACTTATTTGTCGGCTTTTTACAAAGTCAAAACGCAACAAAGTTAGTGGTTTTAGATACCAGAAACGTTAATTCGATTCCTTCTTATTATCAGTTGGGGACTCTTTTTGAATTCAAGTTAACAAGTTCTTTAAACGCACCTGGCACCAGTATGTACGGTGGATTAATCACGGTGGCTCCGTGGAAAGATCCGTCGGGCAATAAGAATCACCAATTGTTTCTTAACGACAACGGACTCTTTTACAGAACCGGTATTCATGGACAAACAACGTGGGAACCATGGCAGAAAATACTCATACAGAATTCCAGCGGACAGGTAGGTATTAATACTTCAAATACACGTGGATATACCCTGGCCGTTAATGGAAATATCTTAGCCAAAGAAATTAAAATAGAGACAGGCTGGGCCGATTTCGTGTTCGACAAGGATTACCAGCTGCCAACGCTTGCCGAGGTAGAAAGGCATATCCGGGAAAAAGGGCATTTGCAAGGCATTCCTAGCGAAATCGAAGTAAAAGAAAACGGGGTAAACTTAGGGGAGATGAATATAAAACTGCTGCAGAAAGTAGAAGAGTTGACATTGTATTTAATAGGTTTAGACAGAGAATATAAAACGCTAAAACAAGAAATTGAAATTCTTAAAAATAAAGTCACGGATTAAAAAGAAGACATGAAAAAGATAATTTTCAAAACAACACTGTTTGTTTTAGTTTTTACAATCCACTTAAAGGCTCAAACCTTTAACGACATTGTGTTTTTCTCAACATCCACAACTCCGGTAAACGGGGTAAAGATTAAAACAAATTTGCCCTATGTGAATAGCACTCAAATGCCTACTATTACTATTACCGGATATAGTTACGGACACAATGCACCGATTAACCTAACCCTAGTTTATTATATTTATAACGGAAGTTTCCACAATCCAAGAATTTCATCCTTTGGAGATTATACTCCTTCTGTCTTGTTATCCAACGAGAATGGGAAGGTGATTATTTTCATAAATGACAAATGTTATTTTCAGCGATTCAAGGTAAGTGCTTTTGCCCATGGGTTAGGTAATAACCCCACTTATTTCCAGGGATGGACGGCTGTTGATGAACCACTCTCAGGAACAAATACCATGGAAGCTGTTTATGAAAACAGATTTAAACGATTGGTAAACGTTGACGGACTGTTACGCGCCAAAGAAATCAAAGTGGAAACCGGTTGGGCCGATTTCGTGTTCGACAAGGATTACCGGTTACCATCGCTTGCCGAGGTAGAAAGGCATATCCGGAAAAAAGGACATTTGCAAGGCATTCCCACCGAAGAAGAAGTGAAAACCAACGGTATTAATCTGGGCGAAATAAATATGAAATTATTACAGAAGATTGAGGAACTGACTTTGTATATCATTGAAAACGATAAAAATGACAAGGAAAAAGATGAGATCATCCGTCAATTACTTCATCGTATTGAGAAATTGGAAAAAAAACAATAAATTTATTCTCCATGAAGCACATTCTTTGTTTAACTCTATTTTGTATGACCCCCTTGCTGATTTGGAGCCAGAATGTAGAATATCAGCATGATGTTGCCGGTAACGTCAAATCGCGAAAAGTAATCATAACGACTAAATCAGCACAAACTGTAATACCGGACACAACTGTTCAGGTAATCCGGGATATTATTGATAAAAAGGAAATCAAGATATATCCGAATCCTACGACAGACATCATCAATATTAAAATAAATAATTATAATCCGGATAACTTGCTTAAAATAACATTTTTTGATTTATCGGGCAGGTTGCTTATCAGTAAAATGGTAAGGGAAGAAACAACCACATTAGATGTAAGTCCATACGCCGGAGGAATTTACATATTAAGATTACAGGGTAAGGGAATCTACTCTGATTGGAGAATTATCAAACGATGATTTTAATTA